>NZ_CP191482.1:0-63720 GCF_050507325.1 Janibacter zhangyanbonis | reverse complement strand
CGGAACATCTCCCACCAGACCGGGAAGCCGAGGCCACCGATCATCACCGAGGCCATCAGGGGCAGGCACATCCACGGGTCGTCGACCCAGGTGACGGCGCTGTCGGCGTGCAGGCCGAAGCCGGCGTTGTTGAAGGCGGAGACGGCGTGGAAGAACCCCGAGTAGAGGGCATCGCCCCATTCCGCTTGGTAGGTCGAACGCAGGCGAAGGCTCAGGACGATGGCGGTCGCCGTCTCGACGATCAGGGTGAACTTCAGGACGTCGACGAGGACCTGGGCGGGATTGCGGTGCGCGATCGAGCGTGACTCCGCGCCGGTGAGCACGTTGGCGGGTGCGCTGAGCCTGCGGCCGATGACCATGACGAGCAGGGTCGCGGTGGACATGACCCCGAGACCGCCGATCTGGATCATTGCGAGGATGACCAGCTCGCCGAAGGTGGACCAGTGGGTGGCGGTGTCGACCGTGACCAGGCCGGTCACGCAGGTGGCGGAGGTCGCGGTGAACAGCGCCGTGAGCAGGTCGGTGGACTCGCCCGGCTCGGCGGCGAGCGGGGTCATCAGGGCCGCGGTCCCCGCGGCGATCACCACGGCGAAGCCCAGCATGACGGTCCGGGCCGGGTTCGCTACGAGACGGTTCAGCAGATGCGTGTTCGTCGCGTCCTGAGCCATTGGTGGAACGGTACTCCGGTTCGAGTTGAATGCTCCCTCGACGGCGTCAGGTTCTGCTGGCCGGGTCCGGAGAATGCCGGGGGGTCTGCCGCGGGGCCCGCTCTCGTCGCCCATGTCGTCCCGGCGGTACGCGACGCACCAACCAGGAGTGATGCCGGGCGTCACGGCTGCGACCGGGGGCTGGACAGACGAACCCGGCTCGGTGACGTCAAGTTTTGAGCCGCCGAGAACGAGCGATGAGGGGCCACGACGTCGAGAAGCAGCGCAGATTGCACACGACACGTCGCCTACATTTCACAGGGCACTCCTTCCGGATGGCGTCGTGCAGAGTGGCGCGGCGGAGCTACCACTTGACCATCGCGGGGCCACGGCCGCTGGCCCCCTTGGTCCCGCAAAGAGATCCCCTACTGGACTCGCTGAAGGATGGTTCATCGAACGGGATCGATCGTTCAGGTGAGGTCTTTCCTCACGTTCTGCAGCCGGAGTCTCCAGAAGCAGGGATCTTGTCGCTTGAGTCTTCGCCGGATCGAAAGCAGATGCCTGCCGAGTACCAAACCCTTAAGCGTTTTGTTCGCGTTGGGATCGTCAAGCGAGAAGACACGGGTGCCACTCTCGATAATGCAGTCTCGTTCCTGGGGTACCTGCCACATACGGGGATTCTGGGTCAATACTCCCCACCCTCGTTGACCAGCCTCGGCGAGGAAGGTGACGTCTGCAAGTTGCTGAGCGGCCTGGTCACCGTAGTGCTCCTTGAGCGCGATGCCATAGAGCCCGTCCATCTTGCTGATCTCATCGGCCACCTCGGGTGCCAGGCACCGGTCGACCAGCAGGATCTGGTCGGCCTTACGCGGCCTTGGCCGCCCACCCACGGTGCTCATCGACTGCAGCCACCTCCTGCAAGGTCAGCCCGTACTGCTGCATGACCTCGTCGACGGAGTCGCCGCCTTGCAAGCTGCCAAGGACCGCGAATACGGGGACTCGGTTCCGTTCGAAGGCCATCCGTCCCGCGTTGAAGCGTGGGTCGATGATGACGCCGGGAATCCGGACCTCGTATGCGACTGGATAGTCGTCATGCTCGAAGATCAGGGGCTGTAGGTGGGCTTCCAACACCTCCACGAAGGCGTGCTGCTTGGTTTTGACGCGGTAGAGCTCACTGGGGTTCTCCTGGACGTAGGCGTATGCCCCGTCAGTGACCAAGCGTCTATTGGCCAGCGCGTAGGGCGCGTCGTACTTGTTTCGGATCCATAGGGCGGCATCCTCGACCTCGGAGGGCGCCAGCATCTCCCGTAGCGTGCGCAGCGTATTGGCCTCAACGAGCCCAACTAGCGGCACGGAAGGCCACCCGCGGTGGCCTTGTGGCGTGCGGCTGAACATCTGGCGACGGGAGCGGCGCTGCCCTGCCCACGTCTTTACCGTCTCCACGGGCATGCCGACGATCTCGGCGACGTCCTGAACGGTGCAGATCGGCGCGACGAACCGCGGCTCCGTGTAATCGACAGTCATGACACCTCCTACCAGTCAGCCTAGCCACCCGACACAGACATGCGCAGAGTAGTGATCGTGTCAGTGTTCGCATCTCTAGACGGTATGGGTGACCACTCGGGTCGATCGGGGTGGCTTCTGCCGTTTACCCCGTCCGGACCCTGTCACCGGGACGGGGACGTCTTGCGACACAGTCCGTGGCGTCTCAGAAAGCTACAGGTTGATGAGACACGACATGACGTCACCGTCGGGGATCGAGCTCTCACGGTTCTGCGGCTGCAGGAGTGTCTCGGAAAAGTGTCTCGACGAGAAACGTCTCAGACGACATCGCCGGAAGGGTTTTTGAGGCAGTATGGGTAGGTGAGACTTCTGGGGTACACGAGAATCAGCACGGCCAGTCAGGACGCGCAGTTGCAGTTGGACGCGCTGGCCGGGGCCGGGGTCGAAGCTCGGGACGTTTTCTCAGATGTGACCTCGGGCAGCAGGAACGCAGCGCAACGGCCAGGGATGCGCCGACTCCTGGAGTACGCCACCGCCGGAGACACGGTCGTGGTCTGGCGAGTGGACCGGCTGGGACGCTCACTGATCGACGTGCTGAACACGGTCACCCTGCTGCGCGAGTCCGGCATCGGCATCCGCTCCATCCAAGACGGCATCGACCCAACCACCACCAGTGGACGGCTGATGCTGAACATGCTCGCCACCTTGGCTGAATACGAGCGGGAGCTGATCACAGAACGGGTCAATGCCGGCATCGCCGCAGCCAAAGCCTCCGGCACCCAGTTCGGGCGACCCCGCGTCGAGCCAGCCGTGATCGCCGAGAAGCTCGCGATCGTCAACGATGCACGCGCCAAAGGACGCACCGCCACAGACGCAGCCCGACTCGTGGGGTGGTCCCGCGCCACGTTCTACCGCCACAACGCCACCGCCCAGTCACAGGACTCCTGACCGCGCCAGATACCCGCCAGGGCTGAATATCAACGAGCCATCGGCCTTTGACAGCCAGTAGCGCCGACCACCTTGGCTGGACGCGACATCATGCCGCACGGCCTCATCGGCGGAGTGCGCCCAACCAGAATCTTCGTATCTTAGATAGAAATCGCGTTGCTCCAATTTAGAGCGCTTCTCGACAGCCACCACCGCCCAGGGGAGGAGCGTCAGCGCCCACCAGCCGTAGTAAAGGTGGAAAGCCATCCGCAGGCAGACGAGGACTCCGAGCGTGAGGGCGAGCCAGCGACCTCGCAGTGCGTTTGGTGCGGCGGCGCGTAGCAGGACCACCGGCAGGGCAAGGACGATGAACTCTTCGGCGACCCCAGCCCCAATGAACGCCTTCACGGTTGCGATTGCCATGGAGCCGTCAGCCTCGCGGCTGTGGGTGTAGGTGGGCGAGACGAAGGGCCCAATAGCCCAGTACCCCAGCATGAGAGCGCCCAAGGCAGCACCCGCGCTCAGGATCCCGCTGCCCGGCGTGCTCGAACGTCGACCTCGCAGCCACTCGCGAGTCCATGACCTCCCCAGGCACTGTGTCGCCCCGTAGCCGAGGATCAAGCCGACTCCGACGAGGAAGACGCGACTGATCAGTTCGTCGACGGGTGAACTTGCCGCGTCGGAAGCCACATCGTTGAGCAGCACGACGATTGATACGTAGACGCCGGGACCGAAACTGGCCAGGTAAGCGAGGGCGACGAACGTTGCCGCGAGGGTCGTCACCGGCAGGGTCGGCGATCGATGGGCCGTGCGCATGCGCTCTACGTTCGCCCACGGCACCGACAAGCGCGCGACCATGGGCGGACACCCGCTCGAATCTAAGTTGATCTAGGCGTGTCTCAGATAACGCCGATAATTCACCTTATGTCAGGTAGGCCTTCACCCCTCCTCCCGGGAGCACCGGCGGGCCCGGGGTCGATCGGTAACCTGGACAGTCATCCCCCTCCATTGGGGTGAGGGTTCCGAGATGGGCCGGCTCTGTGGTGGCTTCGGCCTTCCATCGTTCAACGATTCCGGTTGAAGCCCTGGTATATTTGACGGTATGATTGACCCCGATAACTCACACGAGGTGCTCACGGCGATCGGCCAGGAAAACCTCAACCGGCTGGGCCGAGCAGTTCGTGCGACCAGGGATGATCTCGCCGAGTATCGCCGGGCACTGCCGCGCCTCGCGGCACGCCACACCAATCGCGGGCTCCTGAACTGGATCCACGACCAGTACTTCGCGAACGTCGTGGCGACCTTCGAAGAGGTCGGCGATCGTTCCATCAGGGACAAGGAGCCGATCCGGGAGCTTTACCTGGGCTCGGTCTTCCGGTTCCGGTTCAAGGCGCATGACGCGAACGACGGCGTGTCTTCGTACCCCACGGCAGCCTTCGAGGAGTTTGCTGCCCAGGGGTCACTCGAGGCGCTCCAGGAGGTACGACTGATCGCCGGGTACCGCTGGGACAGGGAGGCTGGGCAGATTCAAGAGGCGGTCGTCACGCTTCGTGATGGCAGGAATGACGTCCGGTGGTCGATCGTCCTCGACGAGGGCGACGAGCTGGGAGTGAGCATCTACACCCCCCGCGACATGCCCGACCTGCCCTCCCTTCCTACGATCGGCGGGCTGGAGTCGACGATCAAACTCCCCGGGGAGCAGGACGGAGCATGAGCTCGCTCGGGGAGGTGATTGCAACCGCCCGCCGCGCTGCCGGTCTCACGCAAGGCGCTCTCGCCAACCAAGTGGGCGTCAGCCAGGCTGCCCTGTCCCGCTATGAGAAGGACATGCGGGCACCTGAGCCGGAGATCCTGCCTGCTCTGGCGAAGGCACTGGGGGTGACTCCCCGCTTCCTGACTGCGGCCAGCGCTCCCAGCGCTGCCATGGCGGTCGATGCCCACATGCGTCGGCGCGCAACGGCCAAGCCCACCGTCTGGAGGCAGCTCGAGGCTCAGCTCAACATGGGCAGAATGCACGCCGACCAGCTCCGCGAGCATGTTTCGCTCACCGCAAGCTACGAGGTCCCGAGGTTTGACCCGTTCGACACCACGCCTTCGGAGGCCGCCCGCCTCGTCCGGATGAACTGGCGGATGCCATCGGGCCCGGTTCGAAACCTCACCCGATGGGTCGAAGCCGCCGGGTGCGTCATCATCAAGGCAGATCTGGGCACCTCCCGCGTCGAAGGTCTGTCCCAGTGGGTGTCGGACAACCCGGTGATCATGGTCAACAGGGCCGCGCCACCGGACCGCCAGCGCCTCACCCTCGCCCACGAGCTCGGACACCTCACGCTCCACTCCTTCGATGTACCCCCCGACGTCGAGGAGCAGGCATTCGGATTCGCAGCGGAGTTCCTGATGCCGGAGGTCATGATCAAGAGCGAGCTGCGGAATCTCACCCTCGGCAAGGCCCTCTCCCTGAAGGCAGAGTGGGGGGTCTCCATGCAGGCATTGATTGAGCGTGCATACTCACTCGAGGTGCTCTCCACGAGTAAACGCACGAGCCTCTACAAGCAGCTGAGCGCCCGCCAGTGGCGGATCCGGGAGCCCGGCGGCGACGAGATCCCTGAAGAGCACCCAGCCCTGATGGAGCAGGTGGGAGCTCATCTCGCCAACCAGGGCCTGTCCCCCGACGAGGTGGCTCAGATCAGCGGGTACGCGGACGAGACCTCGAATTGGCTCATCCCGACCCGGAGACTCCGCGCGGTCTGAAAGGAACAACCCTGGACAGATCCTTGGCGCCGGGGTGGCACCGACAAGCTCGACTGTCGCTAGCCCCGACGATCACGGGAGCTGACCCAACTTATGCAGACCTGCAGGCCTACTTCTTGTCCCGGGGCGGGTTCGGGTCATTGCCCGGAGCGACGGTGTCGGAGTCGCGAATCCGCCCATCACGCCCATGGGTAACGACTTCTCCCCCACCTGCGTTGTGCACAATCTGCCTCGCACGGTCCTGAGCCTGCTTCTGGGTGTCGGTGTGTGCACTCGCTCGTTCTGCTCCGGGCGCCTTCACATCCCAGCCGCCATCCTCGTTTGGCACCACGTGGCGCCGATTGTCGTTCCCCACAACCATCCCTCCTCGCTTCCAGAACACCGTCGATCTCGGTCTGTGCAACATACTGGGCAGTCCCCCTGGGAGGAGATAGACGTCACTGGACCGGCCTCCTAGGCCCTCACGACCGCAGTCCCATCCCTGTGGAAGTGAAGAACATTCGCAGCTGGATCTACCCCGGCGCGTCGGAGATCTACCAACTGCTCAGTAAGTGCGTGGAGGTCCAGCGTCTCGTCGGTGACCGCCCGGTCATGGTCCCGACCCTGGTCGCCCGGGAGGTGCACACCACGACGTTCTACATGGCCTCCGCCTTGGGCTTCCTAGTCATCGACACACGCCGGCAGTGGGCCGGCAAAGTCGAAGAGGGAGCCCTCCTTGAAGTACGGAATGGGCTGCATTTCACGGACCTCCACGCCGGTAGCGAACCCAGCATCCGGGTCCGGGACCGCTTCCTTCGTTCGATCCCGGATGTCGCCCACCGGGTGGCCGCTACCTGGGCCGAGACCGCGAACGATGACCCGACTGCCGATTTGATTCGGCAGATGAGGAAGTCGTCCGGGCAAGGGTGAGCCGAGCGCCAGCGGATCCTCAACGAACTTCGCGACAGGTCACGCGCGCGAGGAGTCAGAGGCGGATGGTGACCGAGTAGATGGTTTGCGGCTCAATCTAGCGCACTTCGCGCCGATTATCCCCAGGAGCTTGTGGATAATCACACCTTTGTCATTACCGCCAGGTACTATGGAGGGCGAGGCAAGACGAAGGCCCCGACCGGGGTTGTTTGTCTGGTCGGGGCCTTACGAGTCCAACTTGTCGGCTGGATCGTAAGACCATACCGAAGTGCCGGCGGCGTGCCGCGTCGAGGGCACCGAAGTGCGTCCAGGCAGTAGCTCGCCTTAGGAAGGAGCGCCGAATGCCGACGCGACGGGTCACCAAGACCGTTCGGGTGGGAAGCCAGCGCGTGCGGGTTACCACGACCACGACCACGCGGCCTGGCAAGGCCACCGTGCAGATCCGGGTGAAGTAGCCCGAGCTTCGAAGGCCCCGGACGCGGCACGTCCGGGGCCTTCCTCGTGTCCCGGGGGCACCACATTGCGGGCTCAGGCGGGCCGTAGACGGACCGCCGGTACCCACTCCCGTGCGGTGAGGCCCGGGCGGGCGATGACGTAGGCGACCAGGTGGACCCAGCAATGCCGACGACGCGACGTTGAGGTCGGGGTCGGGGCTGGCGCCGGTGCATCGGCGCCGGTCGGTCGGTCTTTGATCGGCACGCCGGGGCGGATAGGTGGAGGTGGGGTGCTCACGATCCGCCGAGCCTCCGGGCCGCGGGCGACACCACGACGGCAGTCCTGCGCGGTGTCGGGGGCCGGTCCTACAGTCGATCCCGCTCGTCCCTCTCATCTAGTTCGCGGGAGGCGGGCCTCCTAGTGCTCGGCCGAGTACACCTAGCTCTTGCCGTCGCAAATGGTGTTCGCGTCGAGGGAGACGCCCGTGCACTTGACCGAGTCCTGCCACCCACGCGCTGATCAATCAACGTCCCCGGTCAGTACAGCTAGGCCAGGAAAATCCCCGGACGTGCTCACCGGCACCCACTGACCGCCGGTCTCCCGTGCCAGAGAGGGACACCAACGCCCCGAGGTGAACTGGCTACCTTCCGGTTTGCAGTGGGGCCAGGTCTCCTGCGGGCATCCGGTGCAAGCGGGGCTGGTTCTGCTTTGCACGCAGTTCAACGAGAGCCGGCCGCTTCCAGCCGGTCCGACGGGCTCGCCGACAAGTTCCTCCGCTGGCGGTGTCCTTGAGCGGGGGGTGGGTGTGCCTAGTGAGGGACAGGAGAAGTCACTACTTGGAGGGTGTTGTGGACGAGATGCGGATGCTCGAGGAGTGCAGGCAGCTGCGTGGCCATGTCGTCGCAGGGCTGCGGGAGACGGAGAGCGTGGCACGTCTGCTGGAGGGCGCGACCCACACCGATCCCGTCGACGGCATCGGTGACCAGCAGCACCCCGTGGAGGGCGCTGCGAGCCTGGGGGGTGAGCAGTGATGGCGGTCCAGACGCAGACCGCGGTCGTCGACGAGGTGCGCCGCGAGGTGCTCAGGGCGCATGAGCGGCTGCGCGCGGTGAGGACGCAGGTGCTGACCCAGCAGGACTACATCATCGCGATGTCGCGGCGGGTCTCGGGCGCCGAGGCGAGCATCCGATCGCTGCAGGGGGTGCAGGATCCGGCGGCACGGCAGACTCTTGGCCGTGACGTCGCCGTGGAGATGGAGGAGGCGCGCAGCAGCGGTCGCCGGGCGTACACGATCGGCCTCGAGGTCGCGCGCGACCTCCAAGCGGTTCAGTCGTCTCTGTCGCAGGTCAAGGCCGACCTCGATGGGGTGGACCGGTCCGGGGCGACACCGCAGGAGCGGTCAGACCTGGTCGCTCTGGCCTCGCGTGTGGACAGCATGGCCTGGGCGGTGGCGCTGACCAGGCCGGCGGCCACGGCGGTGACGGAGAGCATGCTGTACGCGGAGGATCGTGCGCGGGTGGTTGCCGAGCAGGCGCTGTCCTCGCAGGCGCCGGCGCCTGCAGATCTGCGCCCGGATGATCTGACCCCGCTGAATACCGACCTGGCCAGGGCGGCGGAGGTCGGCTCGCACCTGCAGGTGACGTCGTCGGACTCCCTGCGCACGGCCGAGGTGGCCACGGAGCACAGCGAGCTGGTCTCGGAGGCCGCGCACGCGCGGATGTCCATGCAGCAGCAGCGCGAGCTGCCCGGCGAGGGCCCGGGCCTGGACTCGGTGGGCCCCCAGTGGTGAGCGTGGCGGCGATCCCACCGCAGCCCGGGTGCGGTGGAGTGATGGCATGCCGCTCGAGGGAGCTTCAGGCGCTGGCTGAGGTGGCCCAGTCCGGTGCGTTGACGGTGGTGATCGACCAGGCGGAGGACCTGCGGCGGCGCCTGCTGGAGCAGGAGACGCTGGTCAGGGCTGAGGCCGACATGGACGGGGTCCCGCCGGCCAGGGTGGAGGCGGCGTTGACCTCGACTCGTGCTGCCGCTCACGTGCTGGCGACGATCTCCAGGGCAAGGGAGATCGAGCTGGATCAGCAGCGGTGGGTCGCCGGTCAGGTTGCTCGCTTCGCGGGGAGGCTCATCGACGCGGCGCAGCACCAGCTGCGACCGCCGGCCGCCAACCGAAGCGCGGCGATCGGCGGGCCACGACTGCGGCTGGCTCACCCGGTGCCGCCGGCCGGAAGCTGAGGACGAGGCTGTGCGTGCGTCGGCGGCCGCGGCGATGATCATGGCCGCGGCGTGGTCGGCCGGCGGCTGCGAGGCGAAGGGGGTCGTGCCTGCCTCGACTGCGAGCGGCGGGGAGGTCGTGGAACGCGTGGACGTCGTCGACGGGGACACGGTGGCGATCGAGGATCCCCAGGGCCACCGGCGCCGGGTGCGGATCATCGGGATCGACACGCCTGAGGTCGCCCGTGACGGCAGGCCGGCGCAGTGTTGGGCCGACGAGGCCACCCGCGGGCTGCGCGAGCTGCTCGAGCAAGCCGGTGAGATCCGGCTCGTCGCGGACCGTGCGGTCGGTGACCGCGACGCCTACGGCCGGCTGCTGCGGCAGGTCCTCGTCGACGACGTCGACGTCGGTGAGCAGATGCTGGAGTCGGGGCACGCCAAGAGGTACCGCGCGACACCCAGCGCTAGCCGAGTCAGCGGGCGCTACCTCGAGCGAGAGACAGTGGCCCGCACGGCCGGGCGGGGTTTGTGGGGCCGGTGCCCCACCTCGGTAGTGGGCGCACGCCTGACGGCGTCGCCAAGCAGGACCGGCAGCACCAGCGCCACTGCGCTCAGCGCGCCGGCGGCATCGCGGCCTGGGCGACGTCACCCAAGGGGGCGAGGCGGTGCGTTCGCTCGTCGAGCCGCGGAGTCGACGGGAAGCGCCGCAGGAAGGACGCCAACGGGGTACTGAGGCCGTGCTCGGCGGCGGCGCGGTCGCCGACGTCCTCGAGGTGGCGGGCCCAGGAGCGCTGCGCCCAGGGGTGGGCGTAGGTGGCCAGCAGCAGAATGATGGTGGCCACGCCGATGGCCGGGTAGCCCTGCTGGGTGCTTTGCACGGCGGCTCCGAGACCGACGATGGGCCTGCCGAGCAGCCAGCCGGCTTTGAATATGGACCGCATCGGCCACAGCAGCTGCCCGAGGGCCGTGATCAGCAGGCGGACCGCGTGCCACGGCAGCGTCCAGTAGGTCAGTGCCAGGTCGTTGCGGACCCGCCCAGCGAGGGTCAGCCCGGTCGCGTGCGCCAGGACCGCAGCGATCTCGTCGGCCGGCAGCAACTGTCCACGCGCCGCGTCGAGCAGACCGCTACTGACGATGACGGTGCGCCGTCCCACGCCCATCGCCTGCACGCCGGGCCCGCCTCGAGCGACGATCTCCACGGGGGCGGTGAGCATTCCCTGCCGCTGCAGGATCTCGTGGGCCGGCGCGAGCAGCTGCCTCTCGGTGGGGGTCAGCGGTCGCGCACCCCGCATGATCTGGCACGCGGGTCGCTCCCAGAAGCCCAGGCAGAGGGCGATCGCGATCGCGGGTCCGGTCAGGAGCAGCGCCCACGCTGCCGTCGGCGGCATCAGTGCTCCTGCCATCACGGTCAGTGTCGTGCTGACGGCGACCGGGACGACGTGTGCGGTGACCTTGCGCATGGCCACCACCTTCCTTCCACCTGAATGTGTACCCCGATGGACTAGTGGACGCGGCCCTATTTGTGGGGTCGGTGTCCGCAGGGCGGGGGTTGTTGTGCTTGGTGTCTACGAGTCTTCCCCCTGAGGCCGACAGCGCGTCGTGGTTATCCACAGGCGCGGTGAGGGGCTGTCGTCGCAGGTCGCGGACGTGGGGAGATGGAGACCCGAGGACGACGACGCAAGGAGAGAGTGATGGCACCGGCGATGACAACGACAGATCCCGTGATGGAGGACCTCGCCGGGGTGGTGTGGCGGCTCTGGCGGGCCGCTGACCTGGCCTTCCAGGCCGCGGGGCCCGAGGGTGATCTCGAGCTGGACCTGCTGTCGATGGCAGCCAGGAACGCCGCGTGGGCCGGCGCCGATCTGCTGGCGGACGAGCACCGGGGTCTGTGCGACGTGCCGGCCTCGGCCGAGCGTGTGCCGGCAGCGTTGATCCGTGAGGCGGAGCAGGTCCTCGCGGCCCGGCCCGTCGAGCAGTGGCCGGCGGGCGCGTCACGGCTGGTTGTCGAGGTGTGCGACCTGGTCCGAGAGCACGGACGATGAGCGCTGATCACCGCAGTGTCAGCGAGCTGCTCGTCGACAACGATCTGATCGCCCGGAGCATCCTGATGGACACCGAGCAGCTGAGTGCGCGCGAGCTGGTGCGCGCATGGCCGCAGCTCGCGGACGCGGCAGACCGCTTCTGGTCCTCGCTGCCCAACGCCGGCATGGAGGGCGGACCCGCGCAGGACTCCGGCCTGGTCCGAGACGTCATGCAGGCCCTGCCGTCTGCCGCGAAACTGCGCAGTGGGTGGCCAAGCCCCGGGCCTGAGGATCAGCGCCTGGCGGACATGGCCAGCAACTTCGAGCAGGCAGGCGAGCTGCTGCGCCGGCATGAGCGGGTCGAGGGCGTGAGGTTGTCGCCCGCGGCTGTCGAGGACCTCGAGGCAGTCCGAGTCCGTGCGTTGCACGGCCTGTACGTCGCCGTCCACGGGGTCAACGTGGCGCTGAGGGCCGAGCACAGCGTCTTGGCCTCGCCCGAGGTCAAGCGCACCGGCAACCGCGAGCTCGGAGCCGCCGTTGCCAAGCTGCAGGACCGGTTCGCGGGGGTGGAGCAGTCCCTCTCGCTCCACCTGAACCGCCGCTGGCCGGCGGGCCTGGAGGGCGAGCACCGCGAGCAGCCGATCCAGCAGCGCCTCCACGAGTCGATGGCAGTCTGGGACGTGCAGGCACGCCGGGCCATGAGCGAACCGACCGCGTCCAGCGCCTACTTGGTCTGCCACGCCCACGCGATCGTCATCGGCAACGGTCACGCGCTCCTTCGCGCGGCCGCACTGCACGAGCACATAGACCCCCACGAGTACCGCGACCGACTGGCTCCGGCACTCGACACGGTCGCGGGCCGGCTCAGGGCCGCAGGCGAGGTGTGGAGGAACATGTCTCGCCCCAGTGAGCGCGTCGACCCGGACCTGCGAGCAGCGGCAGGTGAAGTCACGGCAGCCGCGGGTGACCTGGTGCGGGATGGAGCAGTGGCAGCCTCTGCCGAGACGATCCACGCACGCGTGGACCTGCGAGAGATCGCGCCGCTGATGCACCGCGCCCTGATCACCGCCGCCGAGACCGCGTACGGCATTCAGGAGATCGCCCGCTCGAGCGAGCTGACCGCCCCCGCCCGGTGGGTCAACGACGCGAGTGCCGCGGCGCAGGCACGGCTACACGCGGACTACGTCGAGCCGAGCCCCATGGAGGCCTGGGTCTCCCCCAACGCGCTGCGCCGCAACCTGCCAGTGCCACTGCCTGACGTCCTGAAGGACGACTTGGCAGGTCAGATGGGTCACGTCGTCGCCGCTGCGTCCTCAGTGCGCGAGGCCGCCGCCAACGTCCTCGAGCGCGGACCGCAGCTCGCGGGCCGCAGCGCCCAAGACAGAGCGTTGCCCCAGGCCGTCGCTCCCCGCTCCCCCATGACGCCATGACCGAAGGATCGCGACCAGATCGCGACACGCCGCCGCGACCTCGCCCGTGTTTCTGTTTCGTCTGCAAAGGTGTTGCGCATGGGACAGCAGCGAGGTCACGGCGGTCGCCCGCATAAAGGCCCTCGGGACGCCATGATGATCCGGCCACACGAGGAGATCGGTCGCGTGGTGCGGGCGCGGGCGGAGGCATCCGGGTACTCAGTAACCGGGTATGTGTCTGCTCTCTTGGCGCGTGAGGTCGGGATGGCGCACTTGGCGCCGACTCCCGACGGTCCCCCGTCCCAGAAGCAGCAGGAAGAGCTGCCGCTCACGGGATGACGTGATCGGGGCAAGGCCCCAGACAAGCGAAACGGCCGGTGTTGGTAGCACCGACCGTCTCTCGCGAATTACCTAGACCGGCTGAGGACGAGGAGTTTCGCTGTGGAGATACCCGACGGGGGGATCTCGTATGTCTGAAACCAGACTAGCGCGCCCGGATGCAGAATCAAACACACGCCCTGAGACACGTTCGGGCGTGTCGGAGCAGTGGCGGAGTGTCGACGAGTTGCTGTTCGACGCGGCCGCCGGCTGGTTCGTCCTCGATGAGGGGAACCAGCGCGTCGCTGGGGTACGTCCTGCGTCATTGGACAAGGGCCTGGCGATGGTCGGTCGTGCCCGGGTGGCCACCGTCGTGGGAAGGCTGCGCCCGGGGGTGGTCGCGGTCGACGTCGACCTCGTCGGCGAGCGTGGCCACGCGGTGGCGGAGCACGTCGCGGCGTGGTGCCGGCGTGAGGGCTTGTGGCATGTGGTGCGGCCTTCAGGCGGCGCGGACGGCCGCGCACACGTGGTTGTGGCGTGTGGGGCGCGGCGTGAGCACCTTGAGGCCGAGGTCGACTCCCTTCGCCAGAACTACGGCGTCTCGGGGCGGATGATCGACGTGCGGCAGGCACTGCGGCCCTTGAGCGCGCCGCACCGGTCGGGGCCGTGCCCGGCGCCCTTGGGCGATGCGGCCGCAGCCGCCCGCACACTCAAGGCCGCCCTGAAGGTGTTGGAGCGGGCCGCTCGCCCGGTCGATGCCCCTGCTCCTCCCCCTTCGTCCTCGGCGCGGCGCACTCCCCTGCTTCCACGCCGTCAGCGTGGCCGCCGGCCGCTGCCGGACGTGTGGGTGAGGTACCTGGCCACCGGTGAGCGTCCCGAGCTGAGCGAAAACGCACGAGACAGGTCCGGCTCGACGTTCGAAGCGCTGGCCACGGCGCGGATGCTCCAGGCCGGGTGGACCTCCCAGCAGGCGTGGGTGGCGATCGCGGCAGCGCACCCGGACGCGATGCACCGCGCCAGAGCCTCGTGGCACCGCTGGGTCGGCATCTGGAACGAGGCGGTAATGGCCGATGACGACTACGTCGGCGGCGTGGACCTCGCGCCCGAGGTGGCAGCAGCGATCGCGGCCGCGCGGGAGCGCCTGCGATCGCTCGCATGGTCGACGTCGACCCGAGCTCGTCCGGGCTTGCTGACGGTCGGGCACACCGTCTTGGACCGGATGGAGCGCACCGGCAGCCTGCGCGTGCCGGTGCCCCAGCGTGACTTGGTGCTGGATACGGGCATCACTGACCGGGCGACGATCGCCGCCCATCTGCGGGCGCTGCACGACGTCGTCGGGGTCCTGCACGAGGTCTTCGACCCCCGGGCCCGGTCGACCTCGAGCTTTGAGTTCGAGGTCCCCCAGGTGAGGGGGGTGTCGCAAACCCCTCCACCTCGCTTTCACACCCCCATGGCCCGCGACCTCCCACCCGACCTCCCCCGGATGACCTGGCCCACCCTGCGGAGCCTGCCCGCCGAGGGAGGGCACCTGGAGGAAGTAGCCCACGCCTGCCAGCTCATCCTCTCCCCGACTTCGGCGATGACAGGTACACAACGCCGGACTCTGACCGCGATCCTGACCAGCCTGGCCAGCCTCGGACTCGTTACGTGCGACGAGCACGGTGTGTGGCGGCCGACAGGGGCTCGGCTGGGCGAGGCAGCGCGTCGACGAGCTAGCGAGGTCCTCGAGCCGGTGCGCCGGGCCGTGGCGGCCGAGCGCACCGCTTACCGTCAGCCTCGCCACTCGGACGCCTGGGCGGCCGCGCACGCAGCGGCGGTCAAGGCTCAGCGTGCCAAGCAGGCCGGATGGTGGCGAGGGCTGCCCGAGGTCGAGCGACGGCGTCGCTCGACCGAACTCGCTGACCGGTTCGCATCGATGTCGATCCAGGCACAGCTGGAGATCAAACATCGCTGGGCCGAGCGCGACGCGCGCGCCGGCATCGACCCTAGGACACGCCACGCCCAGTGGCTCGCCCGCCAAGACCCCGACGAGCTCGCGCGCCGCGCGGTCAAGCGGGCCGCCCACTTCCGCGCGCTCCCCTCCCCCGCCCAACGTGCCACGGTGCACGCGTGGCAGACCTACCGCGCCGCTTGGGACATCGACCGAACCCCCACCCCGGACGCCATCCCACCCTCGTTCCAACGGCGCGACGACGCCTTCATGAAGACCGTTCTCGCGGGCGACGACCAACCACAAGAACAGCTGCCACTCTGGGCCACCGAGTGACTCGTGCGAACAACATGCAAAACCTACATACAGACATCAACACAAACATAAACACATGCATAACGACGGATGGGGGGGTGGAGGTCTACGGGAAGATGTGGCGTGTCGCTATCCGTGAGCCACAGGGGTAGAGCTGTAGAACTATCCACATGGATGACTTGAGTGAGGCGCTGAGAAGGGTTGTTGTTGTGGCCAACCGCAAGGGGGGTGTGCTGAAGAGCTCGATCGTCCGCAACGTTGCCGACGTCGCCGCCCACGCGGGCTACCGCGTGGCGGTCATCGACGGCGACCCTCAGGGCAACCTCTCCGAGATCGATTTCGGTGTGGACACGGACGGGGGCCGGGGTCTGGCAATGGCCCTGCAGTACGGCACCGACCTCGCACCCGTCAGCACTGGGGGAGTGGACGTGATCTGCGGGGGCCCAGAGCTGCAGGGCGCCATCGGCGCAGCGATGATGCCCGGATCCGAGGTCAGCATGGAGCAGAACCTGCGGGCGGCCTTGGCTCGGTTGACGCGCCAGCGCGCCTACGACTTGGTGCTGATCGACTCAGGCCCGGGCGACACGAGGCTCCTTGACGCGTACCTGTGGGCCGCGCGGTGGCTGATCGTGCCCACGCTCGACGACGAGGCGGCGTTGGCCGGCGTCGACAAGATGGGCCAGCGATTCGTCGCGGCTAAGCGCGCCGGCGCCGACGTCGAATTCCTTGGCGCCGTGGTCGGCAAGGTGAACCCGCGAGCGACCGCACGCAACGCGGAAGTGCGCCGCGAGGTCGAGGAGATGCTGGGGGAGGAAGCCACCCCCTTCGACGCGACGATCCGCTACGACGCGGCCGGGCGGGTCGACGCAAGACGTCACGCGATGAGCGCCCGCGACGTCGCGGAGGAGGCCGTGCGTCAGGCCAAGGCGCGCCTGGACCGCGTCAAGGGAGGCACGCGCGCGCCAGGGGACGTGTGGTGGTCCAACGCGAAGAACGCGGGCCAGGGCCTCGCGCAGGACTACGAGAACCTCACCCGCGAGGTCCTCACCCGCATCGGCGCGAAGGAGACGGCGGCATGAGCGGGTCACTGAGACCACGCCGTGCCCGTGGCAGCGCGTTCGCGCCGGACCGCACTGACCTGGACGACGTCACCCCGACCGCCCCGAGCAAGCCGCTGGGTGAGCTCATGCCCAAGCTCGACCCCGCAGGAGCCGCGGCACCCACGGTCACCTCGACGGCGAAGGCAGAGATCCCGTCAGCGGCGGGGGAGCGGGCCCGCGGCGCCGGCGGGCGCCCCGTGCGTGCGGCGGGAACGGCTCATCCCGCGGCGACGCGGGCGGTGACCAAGCGGCCCGCTCGAATCCCTGCAGACCTCTACGCCGCGTCGGAGAGCTTGGTCAAGGGCGCTGGGAAGCCCTCGTGGGGGCAACTGGTCTACTGGGCGTGCACCACCGAGCGCGACGCGGTCCTCGAGAGGGTGCTGCAGCAGCTCGCCCCGGCCGACCCTCTGGCACCTCGAGGAGCCAACCGGGCCGGCGGGGTGACCACGCCGATCATCCCGCAGTTCCTTGGTGCCGAGATCGAGCCCGTCGACGAGATCCAGGCCGCCGCACAGGCGCAGGTCGACGCCACCGCGGCGCCGCGGCCTGTGAAGGTGACCGCGACCGCCGTGGTCATCGCCGCTTTGCGGGTGGCCGTCGAAAGAATGTCGGCGTGACGTGTCCTTGAGCAGGCATTCCTGGGCTTAGTGGGGTGCGCCAGAGAGGCGCATCATCGAGGACAGGAGCATGGACATGCAGGTGAAACGACGGGCGCGGACGACGGGCGCGGTGGGAATGCTGGTCGGGATGGTCCTGGCCGGCGGACTGGCCACCTCGGCGGCCGCGGCCACCGAGCCCGAGCAGGGCACCGCGAGCACGCAGGGCAAGCCGGCACGGCAGGCCATGGCGGCGATGTACCCCGACGCCAAGGTCAAGACCAGCGGCGACGTGACCATCGTGGACCAGGGACGCACGGCGACCGGCGCCTGGGTCGAGTTCACCGGTACCGGCACCGTCGAGATCGACGGAAGCGCCCGCGCCACCGACACCCCCACGATGGGCACCTACGTCCTGACCGACACGTGGGTCAGCGGCGGCCGCTGGATCTACGGCACCACCGTCAACGGTGGCGGACAGAAGGCCTGCCACTCCAAGTACCACCACAAGTGGCGTCGGCACAGTGCCACCGCGAGGATGGACGGATACACCAGCAAGCAGGTCGCGGAGAAGGACTCGTGGGCCAACGCGGCCGTCATTCGGTGGACGAGGGAGACCTGCCGCGCGTACTACAACCGTTACGACAACTGAGGTAGAGGAAGCGAATGAGTCACGAAGATGGTCGCGACGGGACAAGGGTGGGGCGTGCCCTGCTGGTTGCCTTGGGCATCGCGCTCGGGGCGGTCAACGTCGCGGCCAACTTCGGGCTGGTGCCCGGGTCGTTCTGGTTGGCGAAAATCGTGGGTGTCGAGTGGGGCTGGCTGCTCGCAGGCTTCGCCGCATGCTGGGGCGGGCACACGTGGCGTGGGGCGTTCACACGATCCATGACCCTGCTCTGGCCAGCGGTGATCGTCTACGTCATCGCTGACGCCATGATGATCGCCCGCACCGTCGACGGCACGATCTCTGGCCCCGGGGCGGTCATCATCGAAGGCATCTTCTGGAGCGTCGCGGCCGTGGGCGCCTCCGTGGGCCTGGCGACGATCCGCCGGCTCATCCGCGTCGACGGGCCCATCGGGGTCCTCGCTGCGGCAGCGTTGCCGACCTACATCGCCTACTCCGTGTGGAGCAGCCGACGCAATCTGGCACGCATGAACGTCGACGACCCGGCCATGGTCGACGTGGCGGCCGTCGTGTTGCCATCTGCAGTGGTCGTCGCGATCGTGGCCGCAGCGGCTCGAATCCTGGCGCCCCGCGAGCGGTAAAGCCCGCCGTCTCCAAGGGCGTGTCGCGGTCTAGGCTTGCCGGGATATGCCCTCTGAGAACCCGCCCCTGAATCCCGAGCGACTGCGCGAGGCCCGCGTCCGTGCTGGCCTGACCCAGGCCGAGCTCGCGCGGGTGATCGGGGTGGCCGGGGGAGAGCGAGTCTCGCGGTGGGAACTCGGGACTTCCACGCCCTCGACAGCGATGCGCGCACGACTGGCCAAGGCTCTGGGCATCGACCTCGAGGAACTCCTTCCCTCGCAAGGGCCGGCAGACCTGCGGCGACTGCGCGCAGAAGCCGGCCTGACCGTCGCCGAACTCGCCGAACGCGGTGGCGTGGCCAGAGGCACCATCAAGCGGTGGGAAGCCGGGTCGGCGCTGCGCGTGCGGGCACCGCTGGACGCCGTCGCCGCAGCGCTAGGCGTCAGCGTCGACACCCTCCGTCACGCTATCGAGCTCAGCGCCCGCGAGCACTGAACCAAGAACCCGCCCGGACCGCGGCGTCCTGGACACGGGCATGTGTACCGACATGTAGGAAGGTATAAGGTTTTCTCATACGCCTTCATAAGTGATTAGAAGTGGTGAGCATGGACCATCTGACCAACCCCTACGCGCCGGGTGCGGGCCGGATGCCAGCTGCGCTGGTCGGTCGGGACGAGCAGCGCGTCGCGTGGTCGAACGGGATGGACCGCGTCATGGCCGGTCGCGACGACCGCTCACTGGTCCTGTACGGATTGCGCGGCGTCGGCAAGACCGTCCTGCTCTCCGACTTGATGCGATCCGCGGAAGGCAAGGGCTGGATCACAGGCTTCGCTGAGGCCGGCACGGGCAAGTCGCTCCGCGAGCTCCTGAGCGAAGCACTCCAGCTGCCGCTGGCCGATCTTGCCCGTCCCGATGCCAGTGAACGCGTGCGGTCTGCTCTTAAGACGTTCACGTCCTTCCAGGCATCCGTCACCCCGGAAGGAACCTGGACTTTCGGGCTCGACCTCGACGCCACGCACGGATCCCACGCCGACAGCGGCTCCCTCGACCTCGACCTGAGTCAGATCGTGCGAGAGGTCAGCGCCGCAGCCGGTGAGAACGGTCGCGGACTGGCGCTGCTCATCGACGAGGCCCAAGACCTCACGTCGGACGAGTTGACCGCGATCTGCTCGGTGATGCACATGGCCACGCAGCGGCGATGGCCAGTTCTGACCGCCCTTGCCGGGCTGCCGAGCCTGCCCGTCAAGCTCGGAGAGGCCAAGTCCTACGCCGAGCGACTCTTCAGCTACCACCAGGTGCGTGAGCTCTCCGGGCACCACGCGCGTGCAGCCATCGTCGACCCGGCGGCAGCCCAGGACGTCACCTGGGATGAAGACGCGCTGCACACTGTCATCGACGCCACCAGCGGCTACCCATACTTCCTTCAGGAGTACGGGCAGGCTGCGTGGAAGGCCGCCGACGCAGCGTCGGAGCACATCACCTTTGCCGACGCCCGGGTGGCCCACGAGGCAGCTCTGCGAACCCTGGACAGCGGCTTCTTCCGCGTGCGCTGGGAACGCGCCACCCCCACCGAACGGGACTACCTGAAAGCCATGGCCGTCGACGGCGACGAAGGCAGCTCCTCCGGTGAGGTCGCAAGCCGACTCGGGAAGAAGATCACCGCGCTTGGCCCCATCCGCGCCAACCTGATCTCCAAGGGTCTGGTCTACGCGCCAGAACACGGCCAGATCGCGTTCACCGTCCCCAGGATGGCGGACTTCATCAACAGGCAGATCGACTAGCCAAATAGTCCCTGCTTGACGCTGGCCTTCCAGTCCGTCCCCGCACCAGCGCCGGGGACGGACCTGATGCTTAAGGTGCGCCGGCTAGGCGGCCGCGGCTCGGGGAGCCCGCCCCGTCGCCAGCGGAAGGCTTGCGACGGGGGAGCGCTGATCGGCGGGTCTTGAAGGTGCGCGAGGGCGCGGGCTCGCGTTCACTAGGGGGGGTCGGGGAGGGACGCTTCACTAAATGATCCCAAATACACTAGTGTTAGAGGTGTCATTTACCGATGTGATGTCCCGGGGAGGCTCGACGCGTGCTTAGTGATGACGACCGATGAAGGAGATGTCGATGACTGGATCGCGCTGGATCACCACGGTGACGGCCACGAGCTGCCTGCTGCTGGGCGCCTGCAGTGGGGGAGGGGCTGAGGAGACGACCTCGACGAGCAGCTCGTCGACCAGCAGCTCGACCACCGCCGACTACCGAGACGAGGCCGTCGAGGCAGCACGGGCGTGGATCGAGGACGACGCCGCGCGCCTCACCACCGAGAACGCCACGGCCGAGATGGCCGCTACGCAGAAGCAGGTCGACGCGGTCAACAAGAAGGCGGGGATCACCACGAAGGGCCACGATTCCGTCGTCTCGACCGAGGTCGATGAGGGGCTGACCAGCACGACCGAGGTCGTCATGGACGTTTGCGTCACCACCGACAAGCAGCTGCTGAAGAAGGGCAAGAACGTTCGCACGAACCGGAAGGGGGCGCTGGTCAAGCCAGGGGATAGGCAGCTGGCGAGGGTCGAGATGACGCGGGACGTCGGCGCGGACGACTGGCTGGTGGCAGCGTCCGAGGTCAGGGAGCGATCATGCTGACCCGCGCGGGCGCTGCCACAGTTGCGGCCGTACTACTCGGCCTGAGTGCACCCACTGCAGCGATGGCGGAACCTGGCCGGCCCGCCGCACCCACGGCCGAGCCAACCAAAGAGCCCCCGCCGCCCCCGCCGCCCCCGCCGCCCCCGGCGTGCACCTCGATGGAGTGCACGGGTGAGGTGGAGACGTACACACCGACGCCCGATCCGCCATCGGCGGAGCAGCCTGTGCCTCAGCCGTCGCAGACGGCGCGTCCCGGTGGCCCGGAGGCGCAGTACGACGTGGGGCTGCCGGTGTCGGCGCCAGCCGGGCCAGTGGTGCCGGCCGGGCCTCTGCCGGGCCAGTTGTGGGACGACGCTGGCGCGGATGCGGTGGACGCGGCGCAGTGTGACGTGGTGCCGGCGGTGGCCTGTCCGGACGCACCTGCTGCTGCGCCGGTCCAGGCCGCACCGGCTGCTCAGCCCCAGCCGGCCGTGCCGGCACCTGATCCGGTGGCGGTGGCACAGCGGTCCGTGGCCAATTTGAAGTTGAAGACGGTGGCGCCGGGGTCGACGCCGTTGGAGCCGGGCTCCATCTCGATCGTGGGCGTGCCGACGTGGATGTGGGCGGAGAACGCCGACGCCCTGGGCACGGTCACCGACACCGCGCGTGTGCCGGGCCTGTCGCTGACGATGACGGCCAAGCTGTCCGGCGTCACGTGGGACATGGGCGACGGGACCGTGATCGAGTGCGAGGGCACCGGCACGAAGTGGTCCCCGGCGATGGGGACGGGCGACTCGCCGACGTGTGGCCACACCTACACGACGCAGGGCACGCGGACGGTGACGTCGACGGCTCACTGGTCGGTGACGTGGCGGGCGTCGACGGGGCAGACCGGAGTCATCGGGCGTGATCTGTCGTCGACGTCGACGATCCGCGTCGGTGAGGTCCAGGTCATTAACAGCACGAGGACGGGGGACGCGTGAGCGTGGGTCAGGAGGACCGAGTGTCGCAGGTGGAGCAGGCGGCAGATTCTGTGTCGGCGCAGGTAGGGGTCGAGGGATTGCCGTCGGGTCGGCAGCGGCGCCGACCGCTGGTGCTGGTCGGGTTCGTCGGCTTGGTGGTGCTCGGTGCGCTGCTGGCGGTGCTCGGGTACAACTCGGCGACGTCGACAAGGGACGTGGTGGCGGTGCGTGAGTCGGTGGCGAAGGGGGAGACCATCGAGAAGGGCGATCTGCGGACGGTCGCGGTGAGTGTGGACGCGTCGGTGGCCACGATCCCTGCGGAGCAGGCGGGACGGATGGTGGAGGGTCGCCGTGCCGCGGTGGACTTGCCGAAGGGGTCCCTGGTCAGTGAGGACTCGATCGCGCAGGGGACGGTGCCGGGGGTGGGTAAGTCGGTTGTCGGCGTGACCCTGCCGGCGTCGCAGCTGCCGGGGGAGCCGCTCGAGGTCGGGGATCGAGTGCGGGTGGTCGACGCTCCTGGCGTCAACGGCCGCGCAGGCGGGTCGTCACAGGGCAGCGGCGAGGACTCGGAGGCACCCAGTGAGCCTGCGGAGGTGCAGGTGGAGGTCGCGGGCGTGCGCGTTGCCGGAGATCAGACCACCGTCTCGGTGATCGTCGAGGCGGAGCAGGCTGGTCCGTTGGCGGCACGGGCTGCGACGGGGCGTGTCGTGATCGTCCTGGATTCGCGGGAGCGCTGAGATGGCGTTGATCGTGCTGACGTCTGCGTCGGGGTCACCGGGGGTGACCTCGACCGCGACCGGTTTGGCGTTCACATGGCCGCGGCCGGTGCTGCTGGTGGACGCGGACCCGACGGGTGGGTCCGCGGTGCTGGCGGGTGTCCTGCGCGGCCGGTGGGCGCCTCGGGACACGATGGTGGATCTGGCGGTGGCAGCTCAGACGGGGGCGGTGGCCTCGCGGCTGGCGGAGGTGGTTCAGGTCGTGCCGGGCACGCGCGTGAAGCTGCTGTCGGGGGTGCGGTCGCACGTGCAGGCGCGGGGGCTGCGAGCCCTGTGGGGGCCGTTGGCGGCGACGTTGCGGGGCTTGGAGAGCACGGGTCAGGACGTCGTGGTGGATGCTGGCCGGCTGGGGTTGGAGGGCAGCCCGGGACCACTGCTCAAGGGTGCCGACATGACGCTGCTGGTCACGCGCACGGATTTGGTGTCGTTGTCGGCGGCGCGGTCGTGGGCGCAGTCGCTCAAGGATGAGATGGAGAGCGCTGGCGCGGCTCGGTCGTTGGGGTTGCTGCTGATCGGCGAGGGAGAGCCGTACTCGGCGCGTGAGGTGTCGAAGGTCTTGGGCCTGCCGGTGGTCGCGCGGATCGCGTGGGAGCCGGACGAGGTGAAGGTGTTCTCGCGAGGAGCGCGTGCGGGCAAGCGCTTCGACGAAGGCGCGTTGGTCAGGTCGCTGGTCGCCACCCGCTCCGCGATTGATTCATGGGTTGCGGCCAGCCGGGTGGATCTGCAGCAGACGAGGAGTGGAGCCTGATGAGTAGTGCCGATGGTGTGGACCCCACGAGCCTGCCCCTGTTCGCGCCGGCAAGCGTCAACGGCCGTGTCGACGCCGCGGGCGGGCCGGCGCAGCAGATGGCGCCGGTACCGCCGGCCGCGATGCCGGCGGCGAAGTCCAGCGGGGTGGACTGGACTCTGCTGGCCGACCTTCGCGGGCAGGCCGCCAAGCGGCTGTCGAGCGTGCTCGAGCATGAGGGTCGGTTGACCAGCGCTGAGCAGCGCGAGCGGGGCCGCGCGATCATCCAAGAGCTGCTGGCCGACGAGAGCCAGGAACGAGTGACCTCGGGTCAGGCCCCGTGGTCACTGCAGGAGCAGGGTGCGCTGGCTCAGGCCCTGGACAACGCCTTGTTCGGTCTGGGCCGGCTGCAGCCGTTGATCGACGACGACACCGTGGAGAACATTCAGATCGCCGGCGCAGACCGGGTGGCCGTGGAACGGATCGACGGCCACCTCGAGGACGTCGACCCGGTCGCCGACGACGACGAGGAGCTCATCGACTTCCTCGTGTTCCTGGCCAGCCGATCGGAGGTCAACGCGCGACCCTTCTCCGAGGCGCAGCCGCGGCTGCACATGCGCCTGGACGGGGGCGCCCGGTTGGCGGCCTCGGCGTGGGTGACGCGCCGACCAAGCGTCGTGATCCGCCGCCACCGTCTGCGTGAGGTGTCCCTGCAGGATCTGGTGGAGCGAGGGTCGATGACCCCGGTGGTGGCCTCGTTCCTGGCAGCGTTGATCCGCGCCCGCAAGAGCGTGGTCGTCGCGGGCGAGCAGGGCGCTGGCAAGACCACGCTCGTGCGGGCCCTGTGCTCGGAGATCGACCCGGACGAGGCCATCGGCACCTTCGAGACCGAGTACGAGCTGCACCTGGACGAGCTGCCACGGACGCGGCACCGGTTCGTGTACGCGTGGGAGGCCCGCCCCGGGTCGGGCGAGGTCGGACCGGATGGTCGGCAGGCCGGAGAGATCACTCTGTCTGATCTGCTCTACGACTCGTTCCGGTTCAACCTCTCCCGGCAGATTGTCGGCGAGGTGCGCGGCGGGGAGATCGTCGCGATGGTCAAGGCGATGCAGTCCGGGGCGGGGTCGATCAGCACGACGCACGCCCGTAACGCGCAGGGAGTGATGAGCAAGCTGGTCACCTGTGCGCTCGAGGCCGGCGAGTCGCACGACTGGGCGGTCTCGGCGCTGACGGAGAGCTTGGACGTGGTCGTGCAGGCCAGCATGCGCGACATCATCGACGACGACGGCCGCAAGCGTCGGGTGCGCTGGATCAGCGAGATCCTCGCGATCGGTCCCGGAGAGAGCTGGAACACGTGGTCGAGCACGACGATCTTCTCTACGGTCCCCGGCACGCAGCGCCTCGTGCCGGGCGTCATTCCCGATGACCTGCGGGATGAGCTGATCCCGTACGGCTTCGACGCGGACGGCTACTACGCGGCGATGGGCACGTCATGATCGTGATGGCGATAGCAGGCGCGCTGGTCGTGGCGGGGATTCTTGGCGTGGTCGCTGAGATCGCCGGGTTCGAGGTGCTGCCTCGACGTCCTCGGGCGCGGGCGGTGGCCAGACGCTCATGGTGGCAGCGCCTGTCCGGGCGGACCCGGCGGTTGATCGCGGCAGCGGTCGTCGTGGGGGCGCTGGTCTGGGTGGTGACCGGCTGGGTACTGGCCGTGGTCTTGGTGCCGGCCGCCGTGGTGGTCGTGCCGTGGCTGATGACGTCGCCGGAGGGTGGGCGTGACATCGAGCGTCTCGAGGCGCTCGAGGAGTGGACCCGGGCGTTGTCGGGGATCTTGACCGCGGGGCAGGGCGTGGAGCAGGCCTTGATTGCGAGCGTGCGGTCGACGCCGGAAGCCATCCGCCCCGAGGTCACCCGCTTGGCGGCGCGTCTGCGGGCGCGGTGGACCACGCAGGCGGCTCTGCGGGCCCTGGCGGACGAGCTTGACGACGCGACCGGCGACCTGATCGCTGCCAACCTGATGCTGGCGGCTCGGCGCCGCTCCGCGGGGGTCGCGCGCGTCCTGGAGAGCTTGGCGGAGTCTGTCGCGGCAGACGTGCGGGCCCGCCGCGAGATCGAGGCCGATCGCGCCAAGCCCCGCTCAACCGCCCGCTGGGTGACCATCGGAACCGTCGGCCTGCTGATCTATCTCACGTTCTCGGGCGACTTCGTCGAGCCGTACGGCACCCCGCTCGGTCAAGTGCTGCTCGCGCTGTACCTGTGCGTGTACGTCGCGGCGCTGGTGTGGATGAAGCGCATGGCGCGCGGTCGCCCGCTGCCACGATTCATCGGCAGCCTGGTCAAGGCCGGTGCCCGATGATGGGCGCGCTGCAGCTGCTGCTGCTCGGTGGAGGACTGATCGGCGCCGCTGGCGGTCTGCTGCTGTGGCACCTGACGCCCAGCGACCCGCGGTTGTCGGACGTGCTGGAGCGGCTCTCGCCGGCGTCGGCGGCAGCGTCGGCGCGCTCCAGCGAGGTCAGCGCGGCGCCCACGAGAGTGGAGCGGCTGGGCCAGTGGGGGTTGAGGACGGCGCCGGCGTCGGTGTGGTCGTCGACCCCGACCAGCGAGCTGCGGCTGCTGCAGATTCCGCTCGCGCGCTACCACGGGGAGAAGGTCGCGTATGCCCTCGCTGGGCTGTTCTTGGGGCCCTTCGCGTGGGCGTTCCTGACGCTGCTGGGATGGAACGTGCCGGTGACGTTCCCGGTGCTGGGGTCGGTTGCCTTGGCGGTGGCCGGGTTCTTCCTGCCCGACTACAACGTGCGCGACGACGCGAAGAAGGCTCGCCGCGAGTTCTCTCGGGCGCTGGCGTCCTACATCGACCTCGTGGCGTTGGAGCGTGCCTCCGGCTCGGGGCCTCGGCAGGCGCTCGAGGTCGCGGCGGAGGTGGGCGACTCGTGGGTGTTCCAGCGACTGGGCGAGGAGCTGGCCCGCACCCGCTGGTCCGGCGTGACGCCGTGGGAGTCGCTGGCCGAGTTGTCGACGGAGCTGGGGTTGAGCGAGCTGGCGGACCTGGCCGACATCATGCGCCTCTCCGGTGAGGACGGGGCCCAGGTCTGGGGCAGCCTGCGGGCCCGCAGCGCCGGGATGCGCGCGGCGATGCTCAACGTCGAGAAGGCCCGCGCGGTCGAGATCTCGGAGCGGATGACCATGCCGATGTCCATGCTCGGGATGGTGTTCCTGGCCATCTTGGTAACGCCCGCACTCCTGCGGGTCATGAGTTCTTGAAGGTAAATCAACACAAAGGGGAAACATCATGTTCAGTCACATCATCGCCACCGTCCATCTCCTGGGCCTGCGCGCCGCCGACCGGGTCGAGGACCAGTACCGGGTCCTGCGGGCTCGCGACGAGCGCGGGTCGGTGACCGTCGAGCAGGTGCTGTGGGCGGTCGCGGTCATCGCGATCGCGACCGTGGTAATCACCGCGATCCGGGCGTTCGTCACGAGCAAGGCCAGCGAGATCAGCGGCTGAATGGAGACAAAGGTGACCAGAGGAAAGGGCTGGACGTCACGACTGCGCGGTGAGCGTGGGTCGTTGACGATCGAGGCCACGATCCTCTTTCCGGCGCTCCTGGCCATCATGTTCCTCGGCGTCCAGGCGGCCATGTGGTTCCACGCGCGCAGTGTGGCGATCGGAGCCGCCGCTGACGGGGCGCGAGCCCAATCTCTGGAGCGGGCCGCCGAGGGAGACGGTCGAGCCGCGGCGTTGGATTTCGTCTCCTCCGCCGGCGGTGACGACGTGCTGCGTGGTGTCGAGGTCTCCTCGAGCCAGTCACCGACGAGTGTGAGTGTGACGGTGGTCGGGTCGTCGATGAGTCTGGTGCCGGGATGGGACCCGTCGGTGGAGCAGAGCGCGACGGTCCCGCTGGAACGGATCACGCCATGAAGGCCGGACGCAGAGGGCGCGTTGCTGCCGAGGGGGGCTCGATGACCTTGGAGGCGGTGATCTTGGCGCCGGCGATGATGGCGTTTGTCGCGCTGGTCGTCTTCGGCGCGAGGGTGTCGTTGGCGCAGCAGGCCGTGCAGGTCGCGGCCAACGACGCCGCGCGTTCGGCATCCATCGAGCGCACTCAGCAGGCGGCGGTGGCCGCGAGCACGCGATCGGCGTCGGCGACGTTGACGACGCAGGACGTGGAGTGCCAGTCGGTCGACGTCGACGTCGACGCCAGCCAATTCGGTGTGGCGCTGGGGGAGAAGGCCTCGGCCACGGCGACGGTCACGTGCGTGGTCTCGATGGGGTCGCTGAGCATGATGGGTATCCCGGGGCAGATGCAGATCTCGCGCACGGCCTCCAGCCCGATCGACAGCTACCGAGAGCGGTGAGAGTGGTGGGACGTGCCCATGACGATTCAGGGTCGGTGAGTGTCTGGGCGGTCATGTTCGGGCTCGTGGCGATCATGCTGGTCGGGATCGCGGTGGACTTCGGTGGCCGGGTCGTCGCTCAGCAGGAAGCCGCCGACGTGGCCAGGCAGTCGGCCAGAGCCGGCGGTCAGCCGCTGGACCGCGCGTCGGCGATGCAGGGCCGGGGTGGGTCGACGTCGCCCGAGCAGGCGGCCGCGGCCGCTCGCGAGTACCTGTCGGGTCATGACCGAGTCACCGGCCAGGTGCGTGTGGTCGACAGCACCTCCATCCAGGTGGACACCCGCACGACGTACGAGACCAAGTTCTTGCGGATTGTGGGAGTCAACGAGCTGAGTGCGACGGCGTCCGCGACCTCACGGGTGGTCACCGTCCAGGAAGGGACCGAACAATGAAGCAGCGACTCACCGGCCTTGTGTGTGCCGCGGCCATCGTCGCCATCGTGGTCGGGTTGCCGGTCGCACTGCTGGCCGTGGGCAACCCGCTGCCGTCGAGGGCGCCGGCACCGGAGGACGTGTGGTCGAGCCTGACCTCACCGGACGACGGACGGCTGGCGCTGGCTGCGATCACGGTGCTGGGCTGGGTGTGCTGGCTGGTGATGACGCTCAGCGTCGGGCTGGAGGTCGCGGCGCAGGCGCGCGGCCGAGTGCACGCCCCGCGGATGCGGGGGCTGGGTGCACCGCAGTCGATGGCGCGAGGCTTGGTCACCGGGGCGATGCTCTTGGTGACCTCGATCCCGGCGGTAGGCGCCGCGTCAGCGGCTCCGGCGCAGGTGACCGCAGCGGCCGCCCCCGCGGTGACCTCGAGCGTTGGCGCGCAGCAGGCGCCGGCCGAGCAGGCGCAGCCGGAGAGCCCGCACGAGGAGGCGACGCCGACGAGTGAGGTGACGGTCAAGGCCGGGGACTCGCTGTGGGCGCTGGCGCTCGAGCATCTGGGCGACGGCCGCGAGTACACGCAGATCCTCGAGCTCAACCGCGAGGTCCTAGGCGGCAACGAACGGATGCTCACGCCCGGGACCACGCTGCGCATCCCGACACCCGCGGCGGCTAACACCGACACCTCGGGGCCGTCGACACGGGTGACGGTCGAGCCGGGCGACACGTTGTCCGCGATCGCCAGCGACGAGCTCGGGTCGTTCGAGCAGTACCCGCGGATCGTCGACGCGAACTCTGACCAGGTGTCCGACCCGGACCACATCGAACCGGGATGGGTCCTGAACATCCCAGATGCCGCCGGGTCGACACCCTCGCGGACCACCCTGCCGACCGCGACCCCGGACAACGGCGGCGGCGAGCAGGGGCAGGAGCGGCCGGGTGAGACGGCCAACTCGGCCGCCCAGGCCGCGAAGGACGCCCCGCCGGCAGCCGCCTCGTCCACGCCCGCCGGCGGCGCGTCAGAAGAGGCCACGGCGACGCCGTCGCCCACCGCGACGTCATCTGGGGCGTCGCCGAGTGAGCAGCCGGCGCCGCAGACCGCGCCCTCACCTCAGAACCAGGAGAGCTCGTCGACCGCGTGGATCGCCGGCGTTGCCGGCGCCGGCGCGATCTTGGGTGCTGGCCTGTATGGGGCACGCCGGGTGTGGCGGCGACGGGCGATGCGGGCCCGACGCCCGGGCCGCACGATCATCGCTCCCTCTGCCGAGCTGGAGGGCCTGGAGCGCACGATCACCCGCGTCGGCACCGAGACGGCCGTGACGGTGGAGTGGATGGACCAGGCCTTGCGGCGCCTGGCTGCAGCGTCCACCGACGCTGAGCTGCCCAAGGTCGTGGCCGTGGAGCTGAGCAGCGACGCCGTCACGCTCTACCTCGAGGAGCCGATGTCGGCTCGTTCGCCGTGGCTGGGTAGCGAGGACCACAAGCGGTGGGTGCTACCGGGCGATAGCGACCTCGACGACGTCGGCCCGCACGTGCCCGACCAGGAGGCGCCGTGGCCTTTGCTGGTGACGATCGGGCGTCGCGGCGACCACCCGTGGTGGCTGCTGAACGTCGAGGACCTCTCGCTCGTGATCAACGGAGACCCGCAGCGTGCCGCGGCGTTGGCGCGGTACGTCGCCGCGGAGATCGCGGTCAACGCGTGGTCCCAGCACGCTCGCGTGCACGTCATGGGCGTGGGGGCGGAACTGAAGGAGCTGGCCCCGGAGCGGATCGTCACCTACGACGGCTGGGACGAGCAGGCAACGGCGCATATCCTGTTGGAAGCCATCGAGTGCGTCGACCGCGCCGACGACTTCGACGCGGAGGTCGCCACGCTGCGTGCGCGCCGACACGGCGAGGACCTGTGGCCCGCCCGCGCGCTGGTGGTCGATGGCGGGCAGGGCAGCGAGGCTTTGAGCCAGCTGGAGCAGACCCTGCGCGCCGCTGGCGGTCGCAGCGGGACTGGGCTGATCCAGATCAACCCGGCAGACGGCAACGACGACGCGCTCGTGCTGCACGTCGACGAGCATGCCCGGGTGCGCATCCCGCACGCCGGACTGGAGATCGACGGCGTCGGGCTGAGCGAGGACGAGGCTCGCGCGTGCGCGCAGCTGGCCAGCGAGTACCGCCGACACGACGATGCGCCCATCCCGGTCATCGAGGACCCGAGCCAGCCGTGGCAGGAGTGGAGCGACGCCGCGGGAGTCATCCGCGAAGAACACACCCTGCCGCGCGAAAGCCCGGCCGACGACGAGCACGCGACGGTATCGCTCCTCGAAGGAGAGGACGAGGAATACCTCGAGGTGGGGGCGACCACCGTCGAAGACCTCGCGACCCTCTCCCCGCAGGTCGACGCCGCCACCGCCGACGAGATCATCGACGCCGACCCGACCCTTGACGAGGACCTGGCCGAGTGGTGGTCCCCGTCCTGCGCGCGGCCCCGCGTCACCTTCCTCGGGCCGGTGGAGGTGCGCACGGTCACTGGCGTCCATCTGACCGAGCGAGTGGGGTACTCGACCGAGGTCGTGGCCTACCTCGCGCTGCGGGAGCACGGCGCGACCAATGCTGAGGTCCAGGAGGCCTTCGGTATTGCCGAGGGCACCGTGCGCAGGTCCATCAACACCGTGCGCGACTGGCTGGGCACCCACCCTGGAACAGGCGCGAAGCACCTGCCGAGCGCAGGTACAGGACCGAAGGCATCAGCGCGAGGCAGCAAGGCCTACGAGCTGGACGACGTGCTCGTCGACGCCGACTTGTTCCGTCGGCTGCGGCTGCGCGCCCAGGCCAGAGGCGCCGCTGGGGTCGACGACCTCCTGCAGGCGCTGCGCCTGGTGCAGGGCGTGCCCTTCAGCCAGCTGCGACCCGGGGGCTGGTCGTGGCTGAGCGAGGGCGAGCGGATCGACGAGGTGCTCACCCTGACCATCGTGGACACGGCCCACCTGGCGACGACCGCGTGCCTGCGCGCGGGGGACCTGCACAACGCACGCCTGGCCACGATGACCGCTCTGCGAGCAGCACCGTACGAGGACATCCCCCGCCTGGACATGGCCCGCGTCACCGAGGCGGAAGGGGAGCGCACGGAGGCAGAGACGATCGTGCTCGACGAGGTCTGCAACGCCTCTGACGTCGACGGGGAGGGCCCTGTGGATCTGTCCGACCGGACCCGCCAGGTCGTCGAGGACCGGCAGTGGGGCAACCGCCGGCGACGGGCCAGCTGAGGCGCGCCGGCGCCAACGAACCAGCCGGTAAGGGGGTCTGACACCACGTGTCAGACCCCCTTCGGCGTGCCTGCCGGCGCGTGACCGCTGCCCGCAAGGGGGAGCGACAAAACTTCTTCAGGAACTTTGGGAACGCGGCGTTTCCGCAGGTCAGAAGGGGTGTACGGGCCTAGGTGAGGGCCCGTACCTAGAGCGTTCCTGCCGCCAGTAGGTACGAATCCGGCAACGACCTCGTCCGAGATTTCTTCCGTGTCCAGACGGAAGGAGAGCGAGATGAGCGTGGCCACACTGCTGGGCCTGGACGAGCCAGACGCGGGACTGCTCGAGGTGGCGAGGGTGCGCTGGCCCGCGTGGCAGGAGCGCCATGCCGTGCTGCGCAGCGTTGACGACCTCGCGGACCTGAAGGCGGCGACGCGCCGGTTGGGGCCGGCGGGAAGCAACGAGATCCTGCTCGCGCTGGCGGAGCTCGGCATGCCGGACGGCGGCAACGAGGCGGCGGCGACAGCGACGCTGGTGTGGCTGCTGCTGCCGGGCGCTGGCCACATGGCAGGGCGGCTGCAGCGCGAGCTGCCCGAGCTGCGCGAGGAGGTGGACCAGCTCGTCGCCGGGCAGGTGTGGATCCAGGCGCGCACCTTGAAGATCGGCCCGTCGCGACCGACCAACTGCGCCGCGACGGTGCTGCGCAACGCTGAGCGGTGCATCCGCCGCGAGCTGGGCATGCACGAGCGCAGCGACAAGACCCGCCGGCGCTCGATCCTGATCGGGGCCGGCAGCGCCTGCGAGGACAAGGCCGGGATGCTCCTGGGCCTCCCGTCGCCGACCTTGCCGGCCGAGGTCGAGCTGTGTGACTTGTTCGACGCGGCGATCAACGCCGGCGAGATCTCGGCCGTGGACGCGCAGCTGCTGCTGGAGGTGGCAGAGCGCGCCGACGAGGTGTCGTCGGGCCGGCCAGGCAGACGCGGAGGACTGATGTCCGAGGCGGTCAGCGTCGCAGTAGCCCAGCGCCGGGGGGGCTCGCCCCGGTCTGTGCGCCGGCGCACTCATGCAGCCATCACCAAGCTGCGCGCGTACAACGAGCGCTCCATGGGTCGGAGCGCGTGATGAGCCAGAGCAGCAGGCGGCTGCGCGCCATCGACCAGGCCACCGCGGCGGCCTCGCCCGGCCAGATGGACGTCGACGAGCTGGTGCGACTGACCATGACCGAGGCCGACGTCGTCGCACAGATCGTCGGCGGGGTGACCCGGCTGCAGCAGGTCCAGCAGGCCAAGGCCCTGCTCGCGCAGATCGAGGACCCGGTCCAGCTACGCGGGGTCCTGTCCAAGCCAGCGGCGGGGGAGAAGCGATGAGCGTCACCACCACCGATCGTCTGCCTCGCGTCGAAGAGCTCCAGGCAGCCGTCGAGGCGCTGGCCGCCGGACGGTTCCGCGCGGACCGCGCGCCGGCGCCGGCTCCCGGGGAAGGGCCGGCAAGGATGGCTCGCCCGCTCGAGACAACTACGTGGGCGACGACGCGTGAGGTCCTACCCGTGCTGGCCGCGAGCGGATCCAGCGGGGCGACGACATTGGCCGTGGCCGTCGCGAGCATCTTGGCGCCGGCGCGCGTCGTGGAGTGCTGCTCGATGAGTGCGACCGGGCTGGCCGAGGCCGCCACGGCCGAGCTGGGCACCGACGCCAGCGGCTGGTGCAACGGCACCCGCGAGCAGGTGGCACTCAGCCGCGCGACCCAAGTGATCGCCGGACCCGACGCGGTCCCCACCCCGGTGGTCGTCGAGGCCCCCGGATGGGACGTGCTTGATGTCGGGTGGCAGCTGGAGCAGCTGACCGCGACCGGCGGGTGGCTCGCCCAGCAGGTGCAGGACGCGCCGGCGATCGTCGTGGCCGCGACGGCCAGCGTGCCGAGCCTGAGGCGCCTGGAGAACACCTTGGCGGCCCTGCCGGCCTCGGCCACGACGGTCGTGGCTGTGCGGTCCCTGGGGTCCAGGCGGCTGCCCACTCATGTGCGCGCGGCCCTGGGGCCGCGGACGACGACCCACCTGGACCGGGGGTCGTGGATCGACGTCCCGCACGAGAAGGACCTGGCCGAACGCGGCCTGAGCGGCTCCCCACTGCCGCGATCGCTGCTGCACGCAGCACACCAGATCTCCCGGCTCATCGGTGCCGGGTCAACCACGAAGGAAGGGCTCTCCTCATGAGCGTCATCAAGAGCGTCACCGTCAACGCCTACAGCAACGTCGCGGCGGTCTGCCCGGTCGCACCCCCCGGTGCGCAGGCACCCGTCGACGAGATCACGGGCTACATCATGTGGGGCGTCATCGTCCTGTTCTCGATCAGCATCGTCGTGCTGATCGGGTGCGCCGTCGGCGCCTTCTTCTTCCGCATGAGCCACGCGGTCAAGGGCGCCGTGGGTGCGATGGCTGGGGTGCTGGTCTCAGCGGTCGGGTACCTGGTCGGCCCCGGGATCCTCGACGGGATCCTCGGCAGTGGGTGCGTGTGATGGCCGAGCAGCCGCAGCCGTGGAGCGTGGAGAAACTGCGCATCGTCCTGGCTGTGCTCGCCGTGCTCGCCGTGCTCCTGATCGCGGGGCTGGTGTTCTGGATCGTGCGAGCCACCGGCGGGACCGACAAGCCCGCGGAGGCGAAGCGACCCGCGCCGGCGCAGGTGCACGGGCAGCAGGCGCGCGATCGCATCGCCGCCGAGCCGATGCTCCAGGTCGACCCGGTCGACGCCCGCGAGGGCGACGTCGCCGCGACGCCAGCCGAGACCATGACGATCCCGGCCGCGACGAAGGTGGGGCCGGCTGATGTGCCGACCGGGTTCCCCCAGACACCGCAGGGCGCGGTCGGCCAGCTGGCCGCGATCTCCCGAGTGGTCATGGAAGGGATGTCGATCCCGCACGCCAACACCGTGCACGAGCAGTGGGCGCTGCCCGGAGCGCCTGAGGCGCAGCAGTGGAGGCTGACCGAGAACGTGCGCGTCTTCTTGGAGTCGGCCGGTATCAGCGGGCAGGACGCGGGCTCTACCTCCACCATGACCGTCACCCCGGTGGCCGCACAGGTCAAGGGCCACGACGGCGACGAGTGGGTCCTGGCGTGCGTTCTCTTCGACGTCAAGGCGGTCGTCGAGCAGGAGGCCAAGACCGGGTGGGGCCACTGCGAGCGGATGCAGTGGGACGACCGCGCGAACGCGTGGAAGATCGCGCCTGGGCAGCAGCCGGCCATCGCGCCGTCGACCTGGCCCGGGACCACCAAGGCCATCGAGGCCGGGTGGCGCACGTGGGTCAGCCCGGACGAGAGCTGAGCGGGCCATGATGCTGACCCTCAACCTCGTCGAGCAGGCACCTACCGTGCTGCCCGTGCCGTTCCCCTCGTGGAACCCGTTCACGCCGTTGGGGTCGGCCGCAGGGAAGGTCGTGGCCGACGGGTGGACGGCCATCATGCTCGCGATCTGGAACTGCGGCAGCTGGCTGCTGCGGCTGGCTCTCCACATCATCGACCAGTTCATGACCCCCGACCTGCGCGAGGACGGCCCCGGTCGTCCCGTCTACGAGCTCTCGCTCTGGCTCGGGATGACCCTGTTCGTCGCGATGTCCTCGGTGCAGCTGGCCGTCTCGGCCTTCCAGCGCAACGGCCAAGGCCTGGCGCGGGTCGCCATCGGATACGCCCAGTTCGTCGGTGTGTGGGCAGCCTTCAACGCCTACGCCCTGGTCGTCATCGCTGCCGTGCAGGGGATCACCGCAGCCATCCTCAGCCAGCTCCTCCACGTCGACTCGTGGTCCGAGTTCGAGCCCTTGGGCACCAAGCTGGACGCGCAGGACGTCACCGAGGGGTCGGTGGCCACCGTCATGGGCGTGCTGGGGATCGTGCTGATCATCGCGGCATTCGGGCACATCATGGTCATGATCGCCCGATCCGGGTCCCTCATGGTGCTGGTGAGCACGAGCGCGATCAGCGCAGGCGGTCTCGGCAGCGACTTGGGCAAGTCGTGGTTCTGGAAGACCTTCAGGTGGTTCCACGCGGCCGCGTTCACGCCGGTGATCATGGCGCTTCTGCTCGGACTAGGGGTCTCCTTCACCGCGGGAGTGGCCACCGGGCAGGAGGACGGGATCCAGCGGGCCGTCGGGACCGCGGTGCCCAGCGTGCTGCTGGTCCTGATCGCGGCCTTCGCGCCCCTGGCCCTGTACAAGCTTCTTGCCTTCACCGACCCCAACACCAACTCCGGGGCGTCGATGCGTGCCGGCCTGGCCGCCGCGGGCGGAATCGGCGGGCTGCTGGGGGCAGGTGGCGGCGCGAGCAAGGGCAGTGGGGCAGCGTCGAGCGTCGACGGTCAAGGTCGGTCGCAGGCCGAGGCCAACGGAGAGGGCGACTCGGCGAGCAGGATGGCCGGGGCCATGGGCAAGCTCGGTCCGCTGGGCTCTGCGGTCGGCAAGGCCATCGGAGCCGCCGCAGGAATGGGAACCAAGGCGGCATCACTCGGGGCCGACATGACCAATCAGATGGGCGTGGGCCACGGCCAGTACGTCCCCGACTTCGGAGGAAGCCGCGGCGCCGGGCGCGGCGGCGACAAGCAAGCCGCCAGTGGCGGCAAGCACGGCGACTCGCACGACGAGGGCACGACGCCCACCGGGCCAGCCGAGGACCCCTCCGGCTCCTCGGCGCAGAGCGACGGGCAGGGCGGGGGGGCTCCCACGCCACCGGCGCCGACGCCACCGGGTGCGCCCTCGGGCGGCCAGAGCGACGGGCAGGGCGGGGGAACCCCCACGCCACCGGCGCCGACGCCACCGCCACCGGTGCGCGCCCCTCGGGCGGCCAGAGCGACGGGCAGGGCGGGGGAACCCCCACGCCACCGGCGCCGACGCCACCGGGTGCGCCCTCGGGCGGCCAGAGCGACGGGCAGAGCGGGGGAACCCCCACGCCACCGGCGCCGACGCCACCGGGTGCGCCCTCGGGCGGCCAGAGCGACGGGCAGAGCGGGGGAACCCCCACGCCACCGGCGCCGACGCCGGCGGGAGGTGCCAGCGGTGCCGGAGCGGGTGGCGGTGCCGGCGCGGGGGGCGCGGGTGGCGCGGCCGGCGGCGCCACCCCGCCACCGGTCGTGTGATCGCGGAATCGACGAGAGGAACTGAGCAGAGATGAGCGTCTACAACGAGTACGTCCCGGCCCGGCGCGGCTGGATGCTGGGCATGACGATCCCCCAGTGGGTGGTGATGCTTCTGTGCATGCTGGCGGTCGCGACCGCCTTCTCGCGCAAGGCATGGGCCGCGGTCGCCCTGCTGATCCTGGCGTGGGTGATCGTGGGCGTCCTGCTGCTGCTGCCCGTGCGCGGCCGCTCCGCGATCGGGTGGCTGGGTGCCTTGGTCAGTCACGCGGTGTGCTCCGTGACGGGACTGTCGGTGTGGCGGTCCCGCGCTGCCACCGGCCGCGGGGGGCAGCCCGACGCGGACCTGCCGGGCGCGTTGACGTCGATCGAGATCCACGAGGGAGCACCGACGGGGGCGCAGATGCGCCGCATGGCCCTGATCCAGGACCACGTCACGCGGACCTGGGCCATCTCGGCCAGCGTGTCCCATCCCGGAATTCAACTGCGCGACCGGGACGAGCGCCTCGGCAAGGCCCGCGGTCTGACCAGCTTGATCGACCAGATGGCGGTGGGCGAGATGGTCTCGGAGGTCATCGCGATCGTGCGCACCATCCCGGACGACGGCGCGGAGCGAGCCCAGTGGGTGCGGGAGAACGGGTCTCCCTCCGCGCCAGCCGGCGCCGCCCGCATCGTCGGTGACCTCGAAGAGGCACTGACGGGGGTGTCCGTGCGCCAAGAGGCCTTCGTGACAGCGGTCGTCGAGGAGTCGGTGCTGGCCAGGCACGCGCGAGAGGCCGGTCGCGGCCTCCCAGGCCGCGGCCGTGTCCTCAGCGACGTGGCCGGAGAGCTGACGGGCGCCTTGATGGGGGGCGTGGGCATGGAGCAGGTGACGTGGATGACGAGCCCAGAACTGGCGGCCGCCACACGTACCGGATTCGCCCCCGGCGATCGAGCGGGGATCATCGACGCCCTAGCCGAGCGTGCCCGCAATCCGCGGGTGAACGCGGAGGTGCCGTGGGCACACGCCGGCCCCTCGACCGCTGAGACGGCGGTGCGGCACTACGCGCACGACGCCTGGCACTCGGTGAGCGTGACGCTCCAGCTTCCTGACCGTGGCGCGGCAATGGGTGCGCTCCTTCCGGTGCTCACGCCGAGCGAACCGGAGGAGCGGCGGTCGCTGGCCGTGGTCTGGCCCATCAAGACCCTGAAGCAGGCCGACCGCGAGATCAGCCGGTCGGAGAGCATGGCCGACGTCAGCGACGCCTTGAACGAGAAGCTCAAGCGCACCTCGCGCGCCAAGGACAGGCAGGCCGCTCAGCGCACCCGCGACCTCGACGTGAAGCAGGCCCAGGGCAACAGCCTGACCGCACCCCACGCGATCGTGACGATCACAGTCCCGAAGACGAAGTCGGCGGCCGACGCGGGTCGACGGTTGGAAACCTCGGTGCGGCGTGCCGGTTTCGCTCCGCTGCGACTGGATGTCTCGCACGACGTCGCGTTCTGCGCCTCAGTGGTCCCTCTGGGGCTGAACCTCGCGCGGAAGGGCACGCTGTGATCAGGCGCGGGACAGGCCGTGACGTCACCGGCCTGCTGCAGGACTTCGGACACGAGCTGCCGACGAAGCCGGGCCCGCCGACGAAGGAGAAGGAACCGCGCCTCTTCCGCAGCGCCCTGGGCCGGGGCAACCCGCGGCGCGGCGCAGGGTGGGCCGCGAGCATGAAGCCTCCGGTGGCCAGCTACCGCATGACCAGCGACCAGGCCGCCGTCGTGTGGCCGTGGCTGGCCGGGCCGGGTCTTCCTCCGACCGGAGCGCTGATGGGCATGGACGCCCAGTCCGGGGGCAAGTTCTACGCCGACCCGGTCGGCTGGGTCCGCGACGACAACATCCCGGTGACCAACCACAACATCTTCTCCATGGGCAAGCCGGGCGTCGGCAAGTCCGGGACCACCAAAGCGTTCGCGCTCCGGATGCTGTGCTTCCGGCACTACAAGACGTTCGTGCCCGGAGACCCCAAGGACGAGTACGAGCGACTGTGCCGCTTCCTGGGGGTCGAACCCATCGCGATCGGCCCCGGCCTGGCCGCGAGGATCAACCCCCTCGACTTCGGGCCCCTGATCAACGGGTGGGAAGACCTGCCTCGGGCCGAGGCGCACAAGCGTGCCCAAGTCGTGTTCGGGCGATGGCTGACCCTGCTGGGCGGGCTCGTTGGCAGCCAGCGCGTCGGCGGCGCGCCAGTCCCCTTCGGCCCCAACGAGCAGGCCGTCTGCCAGGCAGCGCTCGAGGACCTCACCGGATGGAGCGAGGGAGCCACGCAGCTGCGCGTGACGACGATCCCGCACCTGTGGGCCGCTCTCGACGAGCCGAGCCCAGCTCTGGTCAACACCTGCAGGTACGCCACCCAGCAGGAATTCATGGACGGTACGCGACTGCTGCGCAATGCGTTGCTGCAGCTGGTCAAGGGCCGCCTGTCCGGGCTGTTCGACACCGAGACCACCGTGGAGATCGACTGGAACGCCCCCCCGATCCAGTCCTTGAGCCTGTCGCGGCTGGACGCGCTGGGCGACGAGGCCGTCGGCATCGCCCTGACCTGCGTCAACTCGTGGGGTCGCGGGATGCGCGAGCTCGCGGCGCGCGCGAGGACGTGCGCATCGTGATCCGGGACGAGGCCTGGCGGCAGTTCCGGCTGGGGGTCGACGGGGGTCGACGCCATCAAGTCGTTCGACGCGGATCTGCGGTTCGTTCTCCCGCGGCAAGGGTGATGAGGGCGGCGACATCCAGTTCGCCGTCATGCACAAGCCCAGCGACCTGCTCTCCGTCGGCGACCAGGGCTCGCAGGCGGCGATGATCGCCAAAGACCTCCTCGAGCTGGCGGACGTGAAGATCCTGCACGGGCAGAAGCCGTCTGTGGCCGGCGAGCTCGACGAGATGCTGGGCCTGGGTCCGGTGGCCAAGGACCTGATCACGGGCTGGGCCATGCAGGACAAGGGGCGGGCCGTGTGGTCGATCGGTGACCGGATCCACCAGGTCTCCACGCTCTTGCACCCCATCGAGCGGCAGCTGACCTGGACGCAGCCCGTCGCGGAGGCCGGCTGATGAAGGCCATAGCGTGGGGCGCGTTCGCCCTGGTCGTGGCCATCACGGCAGCCCTGTGCTCGATCGCCGCCGTGGCTGCGGTGATCGTGGCGCCAGCTGCGGAGAGCATCGACGAGGTCGAGTGCACCGGCGCGGTGGCCGCCGCCACGGGGTCGTGGCAGCCACCGATCGCTGGGCCGTACGTGGTCAACGATCGCGGGTTCGGCCGCGAGTTCCACCCCATCCACCAGGAATGGCGCACCCACAGCGGGCAGGACATGAACGGCGCCGGCGGCGCCGGGACCATCGTCGCCGTGGGCGACGGCGAGGTCGCTTTCGCCGGGGTGATGGGTGGCTACGGCAATGTCGTCGACATCAAGCACTCCGGTGGCGTGACCAGCAGGTACGCCCACCTGGCCAGCATCAAGGTCAAGCAGGGCCAAAAGGTCGCTGCCGGCACCGAAATCGGGGTCGAAGGGACCACGGGTCAGTCCACGGGCGTCCACCTGCACTTCGAGATCCACGTCGATGGCACCGCCGTCGACCCCAAGAAGTGGATGGCCGAGCACGGCGCGCCCCTGAACGGCAAGGAGACCCTGCGCCGTCCCGAGGACGGCGAGGTCCCGTCGGGTCAGGACGCCACCTCGCAGGAGGGGGAAAGGGGGCATGGCTTCGACCTGCCCAAGCCCACCGGGCAGCGGCAGGACTCACTGCACAACCCGCCCCAGCCGATCCCGGCCGACATCAAGACGCTGTACATGAAGGCAGCCAAGAAGTACGGGCTGCCGTGGACCCTGCTCGCCGGTGTCGGGATGGCCGAGACCAACCACGGCCGCAACACCGCTGTCTCCAGCGCCGGCGCTCAAGGCCACATGCAGTTCATGCCCGCCACCTGGGCCGGCGGGATGGGAACCGACGGCGACGGTGACGGCCGAGCGGACATCAACAACCCGGCCGACAGCATCATGAGCGCAGCGAAGTACCTCGTCCACGAGGGCGCCACCCGCGGTCCTGACGGCGTGGTCGACGCCCTCTTCGCCTACAACCGCTCCCGCCCATACGGTCAGGACGTCCTGTTCTACGCGGCCGCCTACGGCGGCGGCAACGTCGTGGGCGATCCCTCGGACTGCGACCCGGGCGCGGGCGGCGAGGGGCGGCAACCCGCACGCCAGGTGCGCTGACCAACCCTCGAGTGAGGAAGGTCGTGGCCTTCGCGCTGGAGCAGGACGGGGACACGTATGTCATGGGCGGCAACGGGCCCGACCAGTGGGACTGCTCCGGACTGACCTCCCGTGCGTACAGCGAGGTCGGCATCGACATGCCGCGCACCGCGCAGGGGCAGCGGGACTGGCTTGCGCAGGGCAACGGCAAGCGGATCAAGCCCGGGGACGAGCGTCCCGGCGACCTGCTGTTCTGGAACAGCTACCTGGGGCCGGAGCGGATCGGGCACGTGGCGATGGTCCTGGACCCCAAGAAGAAGTCGACGATCGACGCACGTAGCCGCGCTGAGGGAGTTGGCCGGTTCTCCTACGCCGGCGCCTCCACGAAGCCGATCTTCGAGATCTGGCGCGTGGGCAACGTCAAGGCCAAGTAAAGGAAGGGACATCGCGATGCAGCGTGAACGACGACACGCCCCGTACCCGTGGACGTGGGAGCCGGCGTGCTCGCCCTGATGGGCGTCCTGCTGGCGGTCCTGCTCATGATCCACGTCAGCCGTGCAGCGGCGAACTGGGTCGTGGGCGGGGGGTGGACGTGGCCGCCCGCCCGAGACCTGCTCGGCAGCACCCTCGCGGTCCTACGTGGCGACGCCACGGCGGGGCTCGCCGCGGCGCCGATCGGGCACGCAGGGGAAGGGCTTCTGCTGACGTTCGTTGTCATCGGGCAGCTCGTGTGGGTGACGGTCGCGACCTGGGCGGCCGTGACGTGGTGGACCCGGCGGGGGCCGGGCGCGATCGCGGGGGGGCACGGCCAGCGTCGCGCAAGCGCGGGAGGTCCTGGGGGTCCGACGGTTGCGCGAGGACGCGAAGGTAATCCGACCCGACCTGTACGGGAAGAAGAAGAAGCGCAGCGCGCATGAGTGTTTTTTCAGCGGATCGAGCCCTGTGAGGTGGGCTGGCAGATCGGGACGTCGAAGTGGCCGCGAGGCGCGGGGGGGGTGGGTTCGGTGGGAGCGGACCACGGGGGTCATCGGGCCCCAGGGGTCCGGCAAGACCCTCGGGTGCTTGATCCCGGCGCTGCTGCAGGCTCCCGGCGCAGCATTGGTGACGCTGACGAAGCCACAGGACATGCTGCTCAGCTGGACGGCACGCTCACGCCGCGGACCGTGCGTCGTCCTCGACCCGTTCGGGCTGACCAAGGGGATGCCCGAGATGGTCTTCGACCCAATCGACGGGTGTGTCGACCCGCAGGTCGCCGAACGTCGCGCGAAGGCGTGGACGGCCGGGACGATCAAGGGCGGATCCCAGAGTGGGCAGAGCGACGACGCCGCCCGCTTCTACGCCAACGAGGCGGCGAAGGTGCTGCAGTGCTACCTGCACGCCGCCGCGCTGACCGGCGCCGACCTCGACGAGGTCCTGGAGTGGGTGGCCAACCCATTGGGCACGAGCCGCCCCACGGACATCCTGCGCAACCACGAGTACGCCGCCCCGCACTGGCCGCTGCTCGGGGGGCGCTGCGCGGGGACCCGCGTGCCGCCGGCAACACGACCGCCACCGTGCACCAGGCAATGTCCCTGTTCTTCCAGGAGAAGATCCGCCGGCGGTGCGTGCCCGGTCCCGGCCGGCCAGCCACCGACATCGCTCAGCTGATCCAGCAAGGGGGCACGGTGTACCTCCTGGGACGCGAGGACCCCTACGCGTCGGCGTCGCCGCTAATGACGGCCGTCGCCGAGTATGTGCTGGACACCGCCTTGGAACTAGCCGCCCAATCGCCATGGGGCCGGCTGTGCCCCCCGATCCTGGCCAGCCTCGACGAGCTGCCGTCGACGGCGCCGCTGCCGACGCTGCAGACGCGGATGGCCAACGAGCGAGCCTTGGGGATCTCGATCCAGTGGGCCGCGCAGACCCGTGCCCAGCTGACGCGCCTGTTCGGCGAGGACGAGGCCCGATCCATGATCGGCCTGACCAACAACCTCGTCGTCTTCGGCGGGTCCAAAGACGTGCGGTTCAACCAAGAACTGTCCGACCTGATGGGCGACGTGCGCGTCGCACGCCACTCCTGGCAGAGCGGCACCATGGCCGGGCGCAGCACCCAAGGCGACGACATCGCCGTCATGACCGGCTCAGAGATCCGCGAGCTCGACGAGGGGACAGTGCTCATCCTCGCGGAGAACGCCAAGCCGATCATCGCCAAGGTGCGCCCATGCATCGCCGGCAGGTCCGGCGCCCGACTGCTGGCCGACCAGGACGATCTGCGCGGGGTGCTGGCCACGGAGCGGGCCAACGGCATCTCTCCACGGGCCCGGGCCGTGGCAGCCGTCGCCGCTGCCCGCCGCGATGGGCTCACGGGACGGGACGCGACCGCAGCACCGCCTACCTCCGACGACAGCCCCCGTACTCCTTCGACCCATATGAGGTGTGACCATGCTCGTGATCTCCTTCCCCAAGCCCACCGGGATGCTTCGACAGGCCTTCAAGGAGCTTGACACGCTCGCCTACGGCACCGATGCGGAGAAGAAGGCGCTGGGCGACCCCCAGACGTTGGCCCGCCCGTGGGACCCCAGCAGCGTGGTCAACCCACGGCTGCGTCAGCAGCTGTGGGAGTGGCTCGACCGGGTCGTGGTGTGGATCAACCACGAGTACGGGTGGCGCCCCGAGGACCTCATCCCCGAGTGCTGGCCCCAGCACCCCGCCCTCGTGCGCGAGATCGCGGTGCTCGCCGACCTGCGCCGCCGAGCCGCGCGGCCGCCGCCGCGAGTGACGGCATGGAGGAGTGGCACCGGTACGCCCTGCCGGCGTTCCTGGACCGGATGGGTCGGCGCGCAGCCGCAAGCAACTGCGGGGAGAAGCACCAGGACTGGCCCGCGCGTGGACCGTACACGCGCCACATCGGCGACGGATCCCGCCAAGCACGCGCCCGGTACTTCACCGCCGACGTCGAGGAGATCACTCAACGCCACGCCCACGCGCAGCAGCGACAGGAACGAGAGAGAGGAAGCCGCGCAGGCCCGGCGCCCGAGCCGCAAACCGAGGTGGGACTGCGCTTGGTCGACGACGAGCGCGGTCTCGTCGACACCCGAACCGGCGAGCTGCTCACGTGACCGCGAGCGAATCGCTGGGTAGCCAGATCGCGCGAGAGACCGCGTAGGCGAAGATCTGAGCGACGGCCTTGGGCACGATGTGCTCGGGTCGTCGCTCGATTCTGTGCGTGTGACGGGCCGGGTGCAGTGAGAGGGTGACGTTCGGTGCGCAAGTCCCCCGATGTGCGCGCTACTCGGTGATGGCGGTCTGAACTCATCTCGTCCAGGCCGTCGCCTTACCCGGCGGCTGCTGGATCAGGCGCGGCATGGGAGGGCGGCCCTCTTCGTGGCGACGAGCGTGGATATACGGATGCAGAGATGTGCATACAACAGCCCTTGTATGCACATCTCTGCATCCGGGGACCGGGTCGAGCCGCCGTCACCGGCCGCGGTCGACACCGCGGCGGTGCGTGGAGGATGTCGCCTTGCGGTCCAGCTGCGCACCTCGTGACGGGGACAGCGGCGTGGGTCGCGCGCCGCTCGGGCGCTCCGGCAGGTGGGCGGCGAGGCGGTAGCGCAGGTCCTGCGCGGGCTGGATCCCCAGCGGGTCGTTCGCGGGCGCCACCTCGTGCGCGGCAGCGGCGACGTCGTGTCCTTGGTCGCTGGCGTGCTGGAGCATGTTGGCCAGCGCGGGCCAGTCGGACTGCTCGACCAGGCGAGGGTCGATGGCGCGGGCCAGTGGGGCCCACCGTTCGGTCGGCGGCGCGTCGGCGGCGTGCTGGAGCCGGTCCTTGACCTGCTGCGCCTCGTCGAGCCGGTGCTGTGCCTGCTCGGCCGGGTTCGTGTCCCACTGCGTCAGCTGGGAGTGGAGCGCGCGCCGGGTAGCCACCTCGGACAGGTGAAGACGGGTGCCGATCCGGGCCAGGCCGTCCTGCCAGGCTGCGGGATCCCGCGCGGCGAGGACCTGAGAGCGGCGGCCGTGAGCGCGCCGCCGGCGGCTCGAGATTGGACAACCGCTCCTCGACGAGGAGGGATCCGAGAGCGCGGCGGTCGTCGAGACTGGCGGCCAAGGCGGCGGGGCCCCCTTCGCGCAGGACGTCGGCGGGGTCGCTGCCGTCTGGCAAGTCGGCGGTCCACGGGTCGATGCCGCGCTGAGCGAGCATCCAGTACGCGCGCTCTGCCGCGACTCGCCCTGCCAGGTCTGCGTCGGTCGCAACCACAGGTGTCACCTCCGTGCCGGCCAGCTGCGTGGCCTGCTCGGGGGTGAGGGCCGTACCCAAGGGAGCGACTCCGACGTACCTGCCGTCGCCGGCGAGCGTGACCGCAATGGCGTCCATGGGGCCCTCGACAAGGACCGGGGTCGCGCCCTGGCGCAGCAGCTGCGGGTCGCTGACGTAGAGCTGCGCTCCCTTGTGGAACAGGGGCGTGTCGCCCGTATTCAGGTACTTGGGGCCCTTGCGGTCTTCGTCGTCCGCCTCGGGGTGGCGACGCCCGACGAACCCCAGCACGTCACCGCGGTGCTCGATGGGGAAGACCGCGCGATCGCGGAACCGGTCGATGAGCGAACCCGTACGGGCACGGGTGGCCACCCCGGAGATCTCCATCTCCTGATCGCTGACACCTCGCGCCCGCAGGTGGTCCACCAGCGCAGTCCAGGTGTTGGGTGCGTAGCCTGCGTCCACTGTCGCGGCAAGCGGCCCGAAGCGGTCGCGGAGGTGCTCTGGGACCCAGCTGTCGGGCTCCTGGGACTGGAAGAAGCGCCACGTCATCGCGTTGACCTCGGCCAGGCGCTCAGGCGAGACCTCGCTGATGTCCGCCTCGTGTGCCCACTGGATCTGCTGCTCGAGCTCTCGGGAGGACGGCTCGAAGTCGAGCAGCGGCCGGCGCATCGCGGCCAGCGCGATCCCGGTCTCGATGTCGTGCTCGCTCGCAGCGGCATCCGGCTCGGCGTCCGCGACGTCGTGAGTGTCGGCGGGCACGTCGAGGTCGGCATGGTGCGCGTCGACGACGTCGCCGTGCCACAGGTCCGCCGGCGGCAGCTCGTCCTGAGGGTCGGGTGGCGTGGCGTCCTCTAGGGCGGGCACCGGGTCGGTGAGCGACCCGACCCGCCACGTCAGGGCTTGGGCCAGATCCGCGTCGGGCACCTCGACGTGGCTGGTGTCCAGCAGAGTCTCGAGGGTCCACCCCATCTGCAGTCCGCGGTCGACGGCGGTGACCAGGTGGGGCCACATCGGGCTGGACTGGATCGCGCTGGCCGGCTGCGCGCCGACGAGGTCGGGCAGGCGGTCCTGCCACGTGGAGCGCAGAGCGTGGTCGCTGGCCAAGGCTTCGGCCGCCGCGGGGGAGAGGTGGGCGTTGATGCGCCACCACAGCGCCGCAGCGGCGTGGTCGTCGGGCAACGCCCCTTCGTCCAAGGCGCGGCGCAGGGCTGCGGGGGCGTCGATTCCGGCGCGGGAGATCGCGGCCAGGCGCGCGGCGAGCACCGGCAGGAACCGCGGGTCGTTGCCGACGTACCCACCCAGCAGGTGGCCCCAGTGCTCGAGCGCGGCTTCGTGTGTGCCGGCGATCCGCTGGTCCAAGCTCTTCTGCCAGGTGAACGCTGCCTTCTGCAGGCTGTTGGGGCCTGTGGGGCGCAGGTCGCCCTCGTCGACGCGGGTCGCGGCGCGCCAGACCGTGACGTCACCGATGACGTCCCCGGGAAGGTGGGCGCCCAGTTCGTGGGCCCACACCGGCTGAGCGCCGCTGTCGGCGCGCACCGTAGCGGCGGTGTCGGCCACGAGGTCTGCCCGCGCCTCGAGGTAGTCCCCCCACGTGGTGTGCTCGCGCAGCGCGCGTGGGACTGCCGGCAGCCACGGGAGCGGGCCGACGCCAGCGCCACGGTGACCCGAGTCGTCCAACCGCCAGTCCAAGACGGCGGCCGTGTCCACTGCTTCATCCAGCGAACGTGAGGCCGCGGCGTGCTGGAGGGTGGCGATGGGGTCGACGTCTTGCGCGGCCAGCAGGATCAGGTGGGAGCGAAGCGCAGGCCACGCGGGCTGAGCACTGACGCCCGGCACCACATCATCAGCACCCTGCTCGAGGGCAGCGACAGCAGTTGGCCCCACCAGGTCCTCCGCCGCGAAGTACAGCGCATCGGTGTACCGGGCGGTCGCCTCACCGAGCAGACGTGCCGGGTCGGCGTCCACGCGCATCTGTGTGGATGATGCCGAGACGGGGGAGTCGTCGCGGGCGAGGATCCCTTCGAGCAGGTCGGTCGCGGTCTCGGGGCGGATGGTCTCGGGGCGGATGATGTTGTGCTCGTCGCCGTCGCCGACTACCTGCAGGTACAGGTGGTTCTCGTGAGCCCCACGGGTCATCGCCGTGTAGAGGGACTGCCGTGAGATCTGGTCGGTGACCAAGGCGTGGCTGGCGTCGACCGAGACGCCCTGGGCGCCGTGGACGGTGGAGGCATACCCCAGCTCGGTGGACTGGGCGACGTACTCGGGGGGAAGGGTGACCAGCCGGTTGTGGCGCAGGTGCTGGACGGTGATCGACCCGGAGTCGTGGACGTCGACCACCTGCCATCGGTCGCCGTTCTTGACCCAGTCGGTGGCGGACACCCGCAGCCTGCGGTCGTTGGTGCGTGAGATGACCAGGTCGCCGATGGAGGCGTCGAGGCCGTCGGACAGGCGCACGCTGGACCCAGCCTCGGCGCCGTCGAGGCGGTGGGCGCGGGCCCGATCGTTCAGCTGGGCGACCAGGTCACGGGTGGGTGCGAGCATGATCGAGTCGCGGCCCTGGCCGCGATCGTGCCGCCAGGAGTCGAAGACCTCGTCGGTCATGGTGCTCAGGTCGCCCACGTGCACCCGCTGGTGGTCGAGGTAGAAACCCACGGCTTCGGGGCGGCCGTCGCGCATCGCCAACGATGCCGCGCCTTCACCTGGGGTGCGGAAGCGCATCAGCTCGTTCAGTCGCAGCGCGCGCCGTGCGTGGCCTCGATGTCGCGCAGCACGCCGCCGGCGCCGATCGCGGCGAGCTGCTGGTCGTCACCGATGAGGCGGACCTTCGCTCCGCGCTCGAGCGCGAAGGTGACGACCGCGTCCAAGGACAGAGTGTCGGCCATGCCGGCCTCGTCGATGACGAGCAGCGTGTTGCGGTCAACGGCGTGCGCCCACTCGGGCAGGTTGTCCGGGTCGTTGTGCAGGGACCACACGAGCTTGGCCAGGGTGTCGGTGGCCACGTCGATCTGCTCGCCTAGGACGGCCGCAGCCGCCGCGGAGGGCGCCAGCCCCAAGACGGTCCCGCCACCGTTGGCCCATGCCGTGCTCAGGGCCCGCATGGCGGTGGTCTTGCCCGCGCCGGCGGGCGCGATCGCCAGCTGCACGCACGCGGAGGAGGTGGCCATCTCGCGCACCAAGGAGGACTGCCCCGCGTTGAGGGTGACGCCGTTGGCGGTCGATTCCAGGAGCGCGAGATCCACGTGCGCTGCGTCGATCGAGCGTCCGCGCGTCAGGCCGCCGGCGGCCACGATCCGCTGCTCGGCTGCCAGCACATCCGTGGAGGTGTAGTGGGCGGAGCCGTGGACGGTGTACACGCTCTGGCCGTCGGCCCGGGTCAGCGCCGCAGGCTCGGACACTGGGTCATGGTCCCGGGTGAGTCGGATCGAGTCGCGCTCCAGGACCCGCTTCGTCAGCCTCTGGACCACCGTCTCGACCTGCTCCGGGGCCAGCCCGTCCAGAGCGCGCACGCGGCGCAGCGCCTCGGCGCGCACGTGCCAGGTCTGCCACGTCGACCGCCGTGACTGCATGGCGTCTCGGATGTCCCGCGACGTCTCCACGATCCACTTGTGGCTCACGCGCACCGGAGCACCGGCCGCTGCAGTGCCGACCGAGCGGGCGACCATGCTCCTGATGGCGTCATCACTGCCGAGGACCTGCCGAGCCTGCCCCCGCCACAGCACCCGCTGCTCCTGCAAGGTCCGCGCTCGTCGTGCTTGGCGTCGCGGGTCTCCAGGGTCGCCTGCTGGGCGAGCTTGATCGACTCCACGGGCGAAGGGGGACGACCGTGCGTCGTCTGGAACTCGCGCGCCAGCTCGGCCCGACGGGTCTGGATGCTCGCCCGCCGCGCTGACCACCGCTCGTTCAGGCGCGGATCGACCCCGACGATCTCCCGCACCGGACGCTTGCGCGGATCAGGGTTGGCACGCTCCGCGAAACGGACCCCGAGATCCCTCGTCAGATGCCGCTCGAGCGACGTGTTATAGGTCTCCGAGGCCGCAACGACCGCCTTGTAGAGCACGCGCCCATCGATGCTCAACCACTTGCCCTCAGCCGTCTGCACCTTGTTCGCGACCGCTACGTGCGTGTGGAGATCGGGGTCACCGGCCCTGCTGTCCCGGTGGGTGAAGGCGGTGGCTACCAACCCCTGGACGTCGACCTGCCGGACCCCGTTGGTGCCGGTTCGGCTGTAGAGCGCGTGCGCCTCGATGAAGGCCAGAGCGTCCTTGATCGCTGCCTGGTGTGCCAGCTCGATCCGCGCGGCCAACGCCGGGTCGGCCAAGGCCCACAGCGAGCTGACCGACTTCACCGGGCTGAACGCCAGGTCGAAGCCGGCGACGGCGGTCGTCTTCGGCCGTGAGTGTTTGGCGATCGTGGCCGCCAGCTCGCGGGCATCGGCAGGGGCGCGGCCGTGCTCCGTGCGGAAGAACTCGGTGCCGATCTGCGTGCGGATGCGCGCGCGCTCATCGACGGGCACGGGGTGATCGCGGGGCAGGCCGCGGTCCTCGTTGTAGGCGGTCAGAGCCCGGGCCACCTTGATCCGGAAGTCGCTTACGTCGCCCTCATAGACCTTGAAGGGCAGCCCGATCCGCGCGGCCTGGTTGACCTCTTCAGCAGTCGCGCCAGCTCGCTCGAGCGCTGCTTGGCGCTCGTGGGCCAGCGGGTGGATGCCCAGCCCGAACAAGGCGTGCATCTGATCGGCCGTGACGACGTCGCCGGCCGCCAGGCCCTCCACCTCGGCCAGGCCAGAGCCGATCCACTGCCCGGGGGTCTCGCCGCGCTCGGTGTAGTAGGACGCAAGACCCGTGCTGCTGCCCAACTCGGTCGAGTCGTGCGCGGCGACCTGGCGGGTCAGGTAGTCGTACCCGCCCCCGGCCGTCAGCTTGTGCAGGGTCATCACACCCGCACTAAGCACGCGCAGGGTGGATTGACGGACGGTCGTTGAACGATCAACTCCGGGAATGCAAGAGGTGTGTCGGGATTGGATGGTCTGAAGTTTTGGTAGGTACGCGGATCAGGTTCTGTGCTTCGTCGGTGGTGTGCTCTGTGCATCGTCGGTGGTCGGGTTCATGGTGGCGGGTGTGGACGGCAAGAATTTCGGTTCGGGGGTGTCCGTAGGAGGGGGTGTGTGTGCTTAGTGGGGGAGAGGTTCTGTCGAGGTAAGGAGGACGTTGTGGGTCAGGCTGCGGTGCGTCAGGAGGCGCGGAAGTCAGTGATCGAGGCTCAGAACGCGATGAAGGCTGAGCGTGACGAGCGGGAGAAGCGACTGAGCGCTCTGGGGATTGATGTCGTGGTGGCGCTGAGGGAGCGTGACGCGGCGGTGCAGCGGTGTGAGCTGCAGTCTGCTCGTGCGCTGCACAAGATGCTCGCGGAGGGGCTGAACTTGAAGGAGGCGCTGCAGTGGTGCGGGCCGCAGATCACGCGGCGCGAGGCGGGGCGACTGATCAAGCTTGCCGAGGAGAGCGACAGCACGTCCGCGGACGTGGCCAGCGTGCCGGAGGAGGGTGACGTGTTGCAGGGCCAGGCGCGTGAGGGCGCGGGCAGGGGGTGACGTGGGCGCGCGTCGATTGGATGGCGTCGGTCTTGCTGCGCTGGCGGCGGCGGTGGATGACCCGGTGCGCGTGGCCAGGTGGCGCGCGAAGACGGTGCGCGTGCCCGGCTCCGGGTGTCGGTGGTGGACGGGTGCTGTCAGCGGGCGTGGTCACGGTCGCTTCTGGATCGGCGGTCACGTGGTCATCGCTCACCGGTTCGCCTGGGCGCTGACGCACGGTGTGCAGTCGCTGGCGGATATCGAGCTGCTCGGGCATCGGTGCGACAACCCGCTGTGTCAGCGCATCGGGCCCGGTCACGTCGTGGCCTCGTCTTACGTCGCTAACCGTCGAGAGTGGGCCGCGCGGAAGGAGTTGACCGGCTCCCCGTTGGGTGACCCGCGCGGGTCACGGCGACGGGCTCGGGAACTGCGCGACCTTGCGCGGCTCGACCCGCACCTCGTCGCGGCGGATCAGGAGCGCCTGCGGGCGATCTTCGGTGAGCAGCTGCCGCTGTGGTGAATGGGCGAAGGGGGTCGCCCGGTGGGCGACCCCCTTCGCGCGGGTGGGTCATGCGGGAGTGAGAGCAGCAGCCCAGGCCTTGTGCTTGATGCGGGTGGGCTCGTCGCTGGTCAACAGCCGCGTCGCGCGCGCGGTCGCCTCGTTGCCCTTGGTGCGCACGGGCGCGAAGTGGTCGACGTACTCGACCACCGACTGGTAGCCGGCCCACGCCGTGTGGCGGACGCCGGCCTGGGTGTTCGCGTCGGCCCACAGTCCCGTCAACGCGTCCGTGCGGCGGCGCTCGGCGCGCTTGGCGCGAGGTGTCGCATCGCGCCCGACGGTGCCAAACACGGTGGCGGTTAGCTCCGCGAAGGCCGCGTCGGTCATCGTCGTGTTGATCAGCCGCTCGGCCTCGTTCTCGAACTCGCGCACGTAGGCGAACGTCAAGCCCAGCGCTTCGCGCGCGGACTGGACTGCCGCCTTGGCGTTGCGGGTGTGCCGGATGCTGATGCTCGCCTTGTGCTCGCGCAAGGCTGCCGCTTGCGTGTTCGCGCACACCACCCGGACCGGAGTGACCAGGAGACGGAACGCGCTCGACCCGTCGTGCGAGTTCAGCGCGGCGATGTTGAGGTCGACGCGGTCGTTGCCGCCGACCTGCAGGGACTCGGGAAGGCGCATCGTGACGAACACCTGCCGTCCACCGCGCAGCGATCCGGCGGTGTCGAAGATCGCGCCCGACTCGTCGGCCAGGCGGTTGAGGAACTCAGCGTGTTCCTCGTTCTGCAGCGGGTGGTAGGCGCTGCCCACAACGCCCAGGGCCTCGGGGGCGTGGGTGAACGGGTTGGTGCGAACGGTGGCGAAGCCGGGGACGTCTAGCTGCGTGACGCCCTCGGCGGAGATCTCCGAGGCCGAGAGCGGCACCTTGCGCACGTCCCACCCGCCGAGATGGCCGAGGCTCATCGCCTCCTCGGCGGTGAACGCGTGACCCTCGAGGGTCGTACCGAGGCGGTGCCACGGGTCGACTCGAGCGAAGACGGCGGCGGCGCGGCTTCCGTGGGTCTCGATCTGGTGTGCCATGTCTGGGGGTCCTTTCCTGCGGTGTGAACTGCTGACCTAAGACTATTCTTTCTGTTCTACTGAGGGGCGGAGTTCTCCACAGGAGGACTCCGCCCCCCAGGGGGTGGGGAGAAGTCAGGCGCGGACGGGTGCGGGGTGTTCCGCCCGCATCTGGGCGGCGGCCTCGGTGAACCACGGCGGCGGGGTGGGCACCCACGCGGGAGCGATTTCGGCGGGCATGCGGGGGGACTCCACGAAGTAGGGGTACTCGCGTTCTGCGCCGTGTCCGTAGCCGGTGACGAAGACGATCAACCAGAGGCCCTCGTCTCCGATCAGAGCGACCCAGCGGGCGGCGTCAACCATGAAGTCCTGCCCGCTGCTGGCGATGGCCTCACCGCGGGCGGGGAGGACGACCTCGATGCGGGTCGGCGTGGCTGCCATGTCAGGCCGCCTCGTCGTGCTCGTCGCTGGCCGTGAGGAGCTGCTCGACTTCGCTGGGCTCGTAGCCCCACTCGATGAGCGCGGCCATGATGCGCCGATCCCACGGGCCGGGGTTGCGCCACGTGTGCACGTCGGTGCTCTCCTCCCAACCGAGGATCACGGCGGCGAGGGTGCGCATGGTCTGCGCCTTGCCCGCGACCGGCTGAGTGGCCAGGGCGCAGACGGCGGCGAAGCCGTAGAGGTCCTCGCCCTCGGGCCTGTTCCCCACGGTCGCCCTAAGCAGGGCGTGCCGTCCGCTCATGGCCTTCGTCAGGCTGTGCGGTGCGGTCAGCACGGCCTCACAGATGATCGCCTCGGCACCCTTCGGCGGCGTTTTGCGGGTCACGAACGCCGCGAGCCACTCGCGGCGGACAGTCTCCGCGCTGCGCCATGCCGCGTTGTTCTCCCGCACCCGTCGCCGCTCCTCGCGCGCGGCCTCGGCCTGCTCATCGTCCGAGGCCGACGCGCTCGACGTGCTGGCCCTGTCGTGGCGGTAGACCAGCCCAGCGGCCTCCGGGTCGGTGCAGACCCACGTCTGTTCCCACACGCGCACGGCCTCGGGCTCCTCGTCCTCATCGTCGCCGTCCGGCCACTGCCAGTCGGGCGTGACCACGACAGCGAGCCCCGGCAGGTCGTCGCGCTGCTCCTGCGAGAGACTCGCCACCCTCGGCGGTGACGAGAGCGTCCAGGCGGTGACGGTGCAACGGCTCCGGGGCGTCGTCGGGATCGAGGACGGGCAGCCCCTCGGCCCGCAGCCGCTCGACCTCCACCTGCAGGGCAGCCCGCTCGGCGCGCCGGTCGCGCAACTGCTGCACGGTGTGATCGACCGAGCGTCCCCACCCGATGGCCCGCTCCAGCTGCTCGACGGCACGCTCGTCGTCCTCGAACTCGGCCAGCGCTGCGGCCTGCTGCAAGGTCAGCCCCTGCGTGTCCATGCGCTCACGGGTGCTCGCGCTGGACGTGACGGCCAGGGCGGCGTTGACCGTCTCTCGCTTGACGGCGGTCCGCTTGGCGATCTGAGCGGCCGAGACTCCAAGGAGTGCCAACTGCTCGACGCCGTCGCGAACCTCGCTCTCACGCATCTGTGCGCGGTGGAGGTTCTCGGTCAGCTGGTCAACGATCCGGTCGGCCTCCTCCGGGGCCTCCGCAACCCGCACGGGAACCGTGCCGCTCGGCGTGCCGACCGCCGCTGCGGTGATGGCGCGACGCTGTCCGCGCTGGACGACGAGCGACCCGTCATCGTCCACGTGGGCGGTGATCGCTTCCAGCACGCCGCGTGCCTTGATCGACGCCGCGAACTCCTTGGCGTCGGGGTGGGTGTCGGCGCGGACGTTGGCGCCGATGACGAGGGTTGCGGGGTCGACTTCGACGACCTGCCCCACGACGGGAGTCGAAACGGGTGCGCTCATGGGATGCCTCCAGTGAGTAGACTAGAAATAACTGACAGGGACTAGTCTGGTTCGGGCGAGCAGTCAGGTGTCGTGGCGCGCAAAGGGTGTGGACGGTGGCCGAGGTGGCGCGAGAGCTGGGGACGGCCAGAGTTTGGCCTGTCCTCCTCGAGGCGGGTGGGCGCTGAACGGCGGCCGAGAATGCAGACGCGTGGGTGTTAGTCGCAACCAAGGAGATGGTGGAGTGGTGATGAAGGACGGCAGCAGTGGCCCGGTCGGGCTGTACTGGGACCCTGAGACGTGGGCGACCGCCAGGGCGGCCTACCTGTCGGACCTCGACCGCGATCCGCAGTGCCCGGATGCATACATCGGGTGGCTTCACCGCGTCATCGAGCAGCACGTCCAGCGTGGAAGCGCCGCACGTGCGGCAGCGAGCGTGGACCAGCCAGCCCGACGTCGAGGAGCTCAGGGACTAACCCGCACCTACCCACTCAACGACGAGCTCGTCGAACGAATGGACGACGCGATCGTCGCCGACAGACGGGAATGCGGCCGCGCGCTGGGCCGCTCGAGCTTCGTCCACGAGGCGGTGACCCTGGGAATCGACGCAGCGAAAGCCCGTCGAGAGGACGGGCAACTCCCGCCGGCGCCGGCGCGGCTACCGACCCGGCCGCGCCGTCGTCCTGACCCCGGTCCGGGGCCACCGAGACGATCCGCGTAGGACGAAGGGAGCGCGATCCGCATGGTCTGCACCGAGTGCCGCGAAGGCGATCACGACCACTGCTACGACACCAAGCACCCCGAGCAGGGCTACCGAGGCTGCGCCTGCCAGCACCGCCCTCGCCGGCCCTCAGAAGAGAACCCCAGGACGAAGGCCACGCCCGTGAAGGCTGCGGTCGGAGCAACTTCGCAGTTCGCCCGGTACCACGTCGACAACGGTGACGGGTTCGCTCTGTGTCGCCCCGACTACGCCCTCAACCCGCAGACGGCATATGTATTCCGAGACTGGGTGCCCGTGAGCAATCACCGATGTCAGCGCAACGGCTGCGCGCGGGCATGGAACCAACTCATGGGAGAGCTCGGGTTCCCCGCCTGAGATTTCCAAGGCTCTGAAGGCAGATCCGAACGTGTGACGAAGGGGTGCGGCTTAGTAGTCGACGCCGTATTGGACGAAAAGGGCCTCGACGCCGGCCTTGTCGGTGACACCTTCCAAGGCCGAACGGACCGCAGGATCAGTCAGGTCTAGGGCCCGCAGGCTGCCACTGGTCTCGATGACGGCCACGACCCGGCCGAGCCACGGCGCGTCCTGGTGCGTGTGCGCCCACTGGGACAGCCCGAGCCACTTGGGGCCGGTGTCGGCCTGGGAGTGCATGTGCGGGTCGACGACGTCGACGACCAGCTGTCCGTCGTCGTCGCGCACGAACAGGAAGTCCGGGTGCATCAGCAAGGTCTGCTCGCCCATCCGGTAGGAGACGGAGAGGGCTTTCGCGCCGGAGGCCGGGTTGCGGTACCAGCCGGCCGGTTCGTGCGCGAGCTCCTGCGTGAGGACCTTCTCCTCCCATGACGAGCCGTGCTTGACGGGGTAATCGTCGGTGCCGCCCAACACGAACAGGTGGCTGGGGAAGACGGGCAGGTCCTCTACGCTCGCTTCACCGCCGGCGCGCACCACCTTCTGGCTGGGCTGCTTGGCCAGTTCCTCGGGGACGTCGACTCCGGCGGGGACGATGCCGTCGGTGGCCGACCATAGGGCGGTGTACCTGGCGACGGCGGCCTTGCCGGCGCGGGCGACCTTGCTGGAGTAGGTCTTGCGCCACGCCTCGATCTGCTCGCGTGCGGCTGCCTGGACGGCCTCGGCGGCCTCGGGGCGGCGGGATAGGGCGATGACACGGGCCCGGTCCTCGCGGTCGTCGTCTCCCGGCAGGGTCTTGTCGTACAGGTCGGCCGAGCTGTCGGGCATGGACCGTCGAGCCTTGGTGAACGCGGCCTGCAGGTCACGTTCCGCGGTGGCCGCGACCGATGCCTGACCGGGGTGGGCGACGCGGTAGCCGTCGGCGCCCATCTCGATGACGCCGGCGCGCAAGTCGATGGTCAGGATGTCTTCGACCGTCGCGTCGAGCTCGTCGACGATCCCGACCTCGAGCTGGGTCAACGCGGAACGGAACGCTTCGTCGAGCTGCGCGTCGGCCTGCTTGGTCAGGTCGTCGTCGATCAGCGCGGACGCCAACGCCCGGGCTCGGGTGGCGTCGTCCTTGAACATCCTGGCGGGGCGCGTGGCTGACGGCAGGGACGCGATCAGGTCAAACACCCCTGCGGGAACGTGGCTGGATCGGGTGAGGGTGACCGGGGAGAGGGTGATGTCGGTGCCGGGGGTCTCCGCGCCGTGGCCGTCGTCACCGGTCAGCCGGGCGACGACCTTCGCCAGCTCCTTCGTGTCGTAGTGCGGCAGGTACATGGCGACGCTGTTGAGCAGTTCGACGTCGATGTCCTGGTCGGTGTCGCTGTCCTGGATCTCGCGTGCCAGCGGGGAGCGGACCATGCGGCCGACCATCTGCGCGATGACCGTCGGTGACGCGGCCGACTTCAGCGAGACCATCACCTCGGCGCGGGGGCAGTCCCAGCCGGTGGTCAGGGCGTCCTTGAACAGCACGACCTTTACCCGGCTGGACGGTGACGCGACGTCCGGTGGGGCGATGTACCGGATGGCGCGGTCCCCGGTCAGGCTAGCGGGGGAGTGCGTCTCGAAGCAGTGCGCGATCGAGTGCTCGTCGATCTCGCGCCACGCCTCCTTCAACGTGTCGACCATCTCCGACAGGGCAGCCTCGGTGACCTTCGGGGGCACCTGCACCACCATGCACGGCTCCACCAGCCGAGAGCCGGTCGCGGCGCTGTACTGGGCCCACGCCTGCGTCGTCTCCCGCAGCGCCGTGGCGGCCTGGGCCAGCAGCGTGTGGGTCGCTTCCTGCTTCTCGTCGATCTTCGGCAGGAAGATCTTCTTCTTCAGGATCCCGGAGGCGATGACCTTCTCCAGGTCGGCGGAGACGACGTCGATGCGCCGGTCGGCGCCGCTGACCTTCAACGAGCGCAGGAACCGGTCGGGGGTCGCGGACATGCCCAGCACCACCGGGGCCGGCGGCACGGCCTGCCCGGTGGGAGTGGTGCCGCCGTGCACGAGGGTGGCGATGATCGTGGCCCGGTCCTTGTCGCTGGTGCCGATCGCGGCGTGCGCTTCGTCGATGACCACGAGCAGGTCCCGCCCATGGTCGCGGACGGACGGTGGCGATGAGGGTGTCCCACACGCCGTGGGTGCGGGCGTCGTTGGTCTCCACCCGCCCGTCCCGGATCGTCTCGGCGTGCATGGACCGGGCGCCGCGGCCGAGCATCTGGATGTGTGCGAACGTGATCGCGCCGGGGTCCAGGTACTTCTGGTCGAGTTCACCCAGGAACCGGATCCGTTCGGGTGTGAAGACGTCGCTGGTGGATTGGATCTTCGCGGCGGACTGCTTGTTCAGCTCGGGGTTGTCGCAGATCCACAGCACGGACAGGCCGGGGTCGTCTTCGACGAGTCGTTCGAGCACGGCCGTGGCCATCATCGTCTTGCCGGTGCCGGTGGGGGAGACCAGGCCGACGGCGGTGCGCCTGGCGCGCGGCCCGGCGTACGCGGCCCGCGCTTCCTGGACGGTGTACTCGACGTCGGCGACCAGGTCGGCCTGGTAGTCGAACAGTTCGACGTTGTGCATCACGCCTCCAGGCGGGTCGTGTTGACCTCGAAGTTGCTCAGGTAGGACTCGTACAACTGGGCAGATTGCACACTCGCGGGCAGGCCTGCTGCGACGTCGCGGAAGGTGGCGCTGGAGTCGGTCACGATGAACGCCGTCCCCGGCTGGCGTTCGTTCACGGCCTGGGTGAAGGCGCGGCGGTGCCCGGTGTCGAACAGGACCCCATAGGTGTCGGTGAGCGTGAAGTCGTCGCCCTCGCGGTCGATGACTGGCCCGACCCCTCCGGCCTGCATCCACAGGATCGGCGCGATGGCCGTGAACTCGCGGCCGCGGCGCACCTGCCCGGGGTCGAGCTGGGTGAGGGAGTAGAAGGCGACGTTGGCGGCCAGACCGGTCTCGTCGTGCACCGAGCCGTCTTCGCGGATCCCGGTGACCACGGTCTTGATCCGCGGGTGGGCGACGTGCCGGAAGACCCCCTTCGCCTCGAACTGCTCATCGCCGGGGTGGTAGCCGGCCTTGCGCAGCGCGGCCGCGTCCTTGTGCGCGAGCTCGTTGTTGGTCACCAGGATGCACTGGCGCGTCCCGCCGTCTTCGGCGTTCAAGCGCAGCACGGCTTCCATCGTGGAGCCGGACCCGCCGAAGAAGTCGAGCACGACAGCGTCGCGGGGTGCTGCCAAGTTGATCCACCGGGCCAGGACGTTGTGGTCCTTGGGGTTTGGGAACCGCTTGATATCTCCGAGCAGATCCTTCAGGTGCGCTGCTGAAGCGTTGCGGCCCTGAGCGAAGATCGACTCTGCAACCTGCACGTCCATGTCTTCCAGTCGTGCAATCTCCGCGGCACCGGTCGTGTGGTCTGGGCCAAAGTAGATCCGTCCGTCCTCGATCAACTTCGTCATCGTCCCGCGCGAATACCGCCATCCGTTGCTGTGACGCTGCACGGGCTGACCAGTCACTGGGTGGAGCAGGTCGTATTGAAGGTTGGGCCTGGGGTTAGGGCTCCTGAGATTGCCGTCCGTTCGGATGGGGCGGCCCTGTTCATCAAGTGTGACGAAACGAGTCACGGCATCTGATGGAATCCCAGTCCTCTTGAACTCCCGCAGCCACGCTCGCCACGCCTTCGTGGCCTTTGCATGATCGCCGCCGCTGGCCTCCCAAAGGAGCTCGGCCCTCTCCAGGGCCTCTCTGACGCCGGGCTTGTCCTCGCGCCAGCGGGTCTCCTGCTCGGTCAGGGCTGCGACGTCCTTGGCGTAGATCAGCATGTAGTCGGCGCCGTTGGAGACGAACCGGGAGTCGTTCTTGCGCCCGCCCTGCCAGACGACGTCGCTGATGAAGTTGTCGGTGCCGAAGATCTGGTCCATGAGCATCCGCAGCCGGTGGTGTTCATCGTCGCCGATCGCGACGATCATGACGCCCGTCTCGCGCAGCAGCGGCTTCGCGGCGCGCAGGCGGCGTTCCATGAAGGAGAGCCACTTGCTGGACTTCGACTGGTCCTGCTCGTCGACGTACCGGTCGTTGTAGATCCACGACTTGTTGCCGGTGTTGTAGGGCGGGTCGATGTAGATCAGGTCGACCAGGCCGTGCCGGCCGTCCCCGGCTGCCGGGCCGTGGGTGGCTTTCAGCAACTGGAGCGCGTGCAGGTTCTCACCTTCCAGCGCGATGTGCGTCGGCGTGCCCGGCTCGCCGGCCTGGATCAGGTCGTACGGCTCCAGGCCGGGGTGGATCGGCTCTCCGTGGTCGCGGACGACGACGACATCAGTGGCCGGTAGCTCGAGCGGTTCACCGTCGGGCGCCCACTGGTGTCCTGCCCACGTCAACGGTTGCAGTCGAGCGGTGTTGCGGGTGCGGTCGGTGAACCCCAGGACCCGCCACGTCGTGGCGTCGGCTTCGTCACGACGAGCGACGCGGTCGCCGGCCCGCGGCTTCATCTTCGGCAACCGGGCGGCCTCGGGGAGGTGCCGGTCGAAAACCAGCCCGAATCGGCGAGAGCGGCGAAGCAGCGACACGTGCGCGGCGATGTCGGCTCGCAACCGCGGGTCGTCGATGCGTTCCAGCAGCAGACTCAGTTCATCCCGGCTGGCCCCGTTGTCGCCAATGCTCACGTTCCACCCCGTCGTCGCTCGCCCTCTCGGTGGGTCGCGGCGAGTCTATGGGCCACATGCCGGGAGTGGAGAGGAGTGGTAAGTGGCTGGGTGAGCTGCCGCTCTCTATGGACAATCGCACTCGTACCAGTTCTGGCCGCAGATGCTGCATGTGATGTGAGCCCCCGGACAGAAGGGGACGTGGTGGTACCGCGGCACCTGCCCTCCATACGAGTTGGCGATTTCCTGGCCGGCCTCGATGGGATCGCCGCAGTTCGTGCACGTGCCGCTGTCGAACTGCGCGGTGAAGCCACTCTCCCGGTGCTGCATAAAGCGAAGCCTAGAAGTGCGGTGGCGCGATATAAGAAGCCATCCGAGGATCACGCAGGATCCGGCCGTGAGGGAGAGCGCTGCGAGGGTGGCCTCTCGGTCAACCAGGTCGGCTCGGATGGCAGTTGAGTCCCCGATAGTGGTGTAGCGCGGTTGCCGAGTTCATCACCGTGATGGACATAGGCGCGGCCACCGCGTGATCCTTCGAGCGAACGTCTCACAGCACTCTCGAACGGAGTCATCACGATGACCGCACCACACATTGTCGACCCTGCAGGCCTCCTGGGTGAAGCCCTGTCCGAAGCATCACCGGACATGATGCGATCGCTGCTGCAGACCATGATCAACGCCCTGTTGTCCGCGGACGCCGATGCGGTGATCGGCGCGGAGTACGGCCGGCCCACCCCAGGTCGGTCGGCGCAGCGCAACGGCTACCGCCACCGCGACCTCGACACTCGCGTCGGCACCGTCGACGTCGCCGTCCCGAAGCTGCGCACCGGCAGTTACTTCCCCGAATGGCTCCTCGAACGCCGCAAACGCGCGGAGTCCGCGTTGATCACTGTCGTGGCCGACTGCTACCTCGCCGGCGTGTCCACCCGCCGCATGGACAAGCTCGTCAAGACCTTGGGGATCGACTCCCTGAGCAAGTCCCAAGTCAGTCGCATGGCCGCTGACCTCGACCAGATCGTCGACGAGTTCCGCCACCGCCCCTTGGCCGAGGCAGGACCGTTCACGTTCGTCGCCGCGGACGCGCTCACGATGAAGGTCCGCGAGGGCGGACGCGTGATCAACGCCGTCGCGCTGGTCGCGGTCGGCGTCAACGGCGATGGCCACCGCGAAGTCCTCGGACTGCGCGTGGCGACCTCGGAAACCGGAGCGGCGTGGAACGAGTTCTTCGCCGACCTCACTGCACGCGGCCTGACCGGCGTCCGGCTCGTGACCAGCGACGCCCACAAGGGCTTGGTCGAGGCCATCGCGGCGAACCTGCCCGGCGCGGCCTGGCAACGCTGCCGCACCCACTACAGCGCGAACCTCATGAGCGTCACACCCAAGTCGATGTGGCCGGCCGTGAAAGCGATGTTGCACTCGGTGTACGACCAGCCCGACAAGGACGCCGTGCAGGCGCAGTTCGACCGGCTGCTGGACTACGTCGACGGCAAGCTTCCCGACGTCCACGAACACCTCGACGCCGCCCGAGCGGACATCCTGGCCTTCACCGCTTTCCCCAAAGACGTGTGGACCCAGATCTGGTCGAACAACCCCGCCGAACGCCTCAACCGCGAAATCCGACGCCGCACCGACTCCGTTGGAATCTTCCCCAACCGCGCCGCGATCGTGCGCCTGGTCGGAGCCGTCCTGGCCGAACAAACCGACGAATGGGCCGAAGGACGGCGCTACCTCGGCCTCGACGTCCTCGCCAGATGCCGCGTCAACATCGTGCCCGCCCTCGACCCCGAGATCGGAGGCGACAACCTGCCCGCATTGACCGCCTGAACCACCAGAAGGAACACGCAGGCGCTACACCACTACCCGGGGCTTGACCCGGATGGCTGCCAGGGCCATGTTGTACGCGGTGTGCTGGAAGACCAGTGGCCAGACCCGCCCCCAGCGCAGGTAGGCGGCACTCGCCACTGTCGAGATGCATCGAAGACTGCACACGACACGCGGCCTACATTGCACAAGGCCCTCGCGGATGGCGTCGTGCAAAGTACCGCGGCGGAGCTGCTACTTGACCATCTCAGGGCCATGGCCGCTTGCCCTGGCCCCGCAAGGGGATCGGCGTGCGGCGCTCCGTCTGGCTATCGCCGGCTGGACGCTGCCAGCCGGTGAAGAGTGGGACGAGCACCCCTGCGGTGAGGACGATTTCGCCGAGCACACCCAGCGCCCCGGACCGACGGCTCGACAGCCGTAACCGGTCCACTCATCGCGAGGCTTGCGGCAGACGACTCCCGCTGGGACGCATCTGCGTCGGAGCCCACCCGCTCTTCAGCATCCGATCGCGAGCGTCCCATCGCACGAATCTAGGGGTGCCTCGCAAGCGTCGCAATCTCCGATTAGGCGGAACCACACAAACTGGCCACCCGACCTTGAGAGCGCTTCTTGAGTGCACTGGAAACCCAGTCCCCCCCTCTCGACCCGGTCGTCGTGGAAGCAGGTCAGCACGACCGCCTCGAGTGTGCGCACGCCCAACCGTCGCAGACAGCCTTGTGGTGCTCCACGCAGACGGTGGGATGGGCTAACCGTCGGCGATGTCGGTCCACTCCGGGCGCGTTGACGGGAATGGACCGAATGCGGGACTTCCACACCGGGACAGCGCGAAGGAGAACCAAGGCATGGCAGTCAAGCCCACGTCGTAAAACGAGATTCGCAAGCGGGCCGCGAAATTCACCGCGGAGTGGCGCCTGAACGGGCGAAGAGAAACAGCAGGCCCAGTCATTCGTGCGCGAACTACTCATGGTCTACGGGATGACCGACTGCAAGGCGGCCCTGTATGAGAAGCGCGCCAAACGATCCTCGACGGCCGTCGAGACGTCCAAGGGCCGCGCCGGCTCGGTCAGCGCTGCAGCAACTCGGCTGCCATGGACAGTCCTGCTTCGTGTTCCGGCTGGATGATGCGGGTGACGCCGAGTCGGTCCAGCGCCTCGTAGTGCTGGCGTGATCCCGCCTTGGCCCACACGTCACGGACCCCCAGCTCGCTGAGGGCCGTGGCGGCCATCAGCGATGCCGCGACGTCGGTCATCCCGAGGACGACGAGGGTGTCGGGGGTGATCTCCAGCTGCCTGAGGGTCTCCTCGTCGCGTGCCTCGGCGATCGCGAGGTGGCGGATGTCCTCCTTGAGGTTTTCCACCACGGACTCGTCGACGTCCACGCCGAGGACGCGCTGCCCATTCTGCTCCAGGCGCAGCGCGAGGGCGGAGCCGAAGCGGCCTAGGCCGATGACGGCGATGTCGTACTTAGCCAACGAGGAGCCTTTCGGTGGGGACCTCGAAGCGTCGAGGTCGGTGGCGCAACGCCAGGGCGGCGCCGAGGGTGATCGGCCCGAGTCGGCCGAGGAACATCAGCACGATGAGCACGACCTGTCCCACGGGTGGGAGGTCCGCGGTGATGCCCGTGGACATCCCGACGGTGGCGAAGGCCGAGATCGCCTCGAAGAGGACCGCGTCCAGGTGGAAGGGGGAGACGATGAGCAGGACGGCCGTCCCCCCCGACGACGAGACCGACACCCAGCAGGGCAATGGTGAGAGCCTGACGCAGGTTCGCGGGGGGTAGGCGACGGTGGAGGATCCGCACGGTGGGTTCGCCGCGGATCTCGGCCCAGATGACGAAGCCGAGCAGAGCGAAGGTGGTGATCTTGATACCGCCGGCGGTGCCGGCGCTGCCTCCTCCGATGAACATCAGGCCGTCGAGGAGTAGAAGGGTCTCTTGGTGGAGGTCGCCGATGGGCACGCTGTTGAAGCCGGCCGTGCGGGCCACGACGGACTGGAAGCCGGATGCGAGGATCTTCCCGCCGGTGCTGAGGGGGCCCAGCGTGTCGTCGTTGCGCCACTCGAAGGCCGCGAAGAGCGCGGTGCCGCCGATCCACAGCACGAGCGAGCCCCAGATGGTGATCGTCGCGTGGACGGTCCAGCGGCGGAACTGCTGCCGCCAGTGC
>NZ_CP191481.1:0-3507973 GCF_050507325.1 Janibacter zhangyanbonis | reverse complement strand
CTCGCCTCCGGCCACGGGCGCACACCTCAACTTCTCTGCGGCTCGGGGGCCGATCGGAACTCTGTCGACATCATCCTCCCCTGCCGTACGTCCCATCCACAACGTTGTCCACAGACTGTGGAGATGTACGTGGGGCAAGGTGGTGAGGTGCGACGCTAACAACACACCGAGGCCCGGGCAACCTGACGCACGGACTTTTTTCAGCGTCCCGGCGTGTCGCGCTGGACAGGCTCTCTGGCGGTGGCATCGTCGCTCGATTCCCCAGGGTCCCGGAGCCGGCTCCGGCGGTTTGACCCTGCGAGCGGGCGTCCCGTACCGTGGACGTCGGCCTGTCGGCCGCTTTCGCATGCCCACGACCCAGCCGGATCACCCGGTGGGACGCGCGTGGGCTTCCGATCGCGGCCGAAGAGCCCACACACGTCAGCACCGGGCCGCCGGCCCACCGACCATCGGAGACCGCACATGAGCAAGCGCACCTTCCAGCCCAACAACCGTCGCCGCGCCAAGACCCACGGCTTCCGCCTGCGCATGCGTACCCGCGCCGGCCGCGCGATCCTGAGCAACCGCCGCTCCAAGGGCCGCTCCAAGCTCTCTGCCTGACGAGCCACCCGGTGCTGCCCGCGCGGCACCGCCTGACGGAGCGCGCGGACTTCGCGGCGACTGTCAGGGGCCGAGGCACTCGACGCCAGGGCTCCCGACTGCTCGTGGTCCATGCCCGTGTGGCGGACGCGACCCAGACCGACGCCCGGGGGGATGACTCCCCGCGCGTCGGTCTCGTCGTGTCCACGGCCGTCGGCAACGCGGTGACCCGCACTCGGGTCAAGCGTCGGTTGCGGGCCCAGGTAGCACCGCTCCTGGCCGACCTGCCGCACGGGACCGACCTGGTGATCCGGGCCAACCCCGCGGCCGCCGGTGCCGACTCGCACGAGCTGGGCGCCGCCCTTCGGCACTGCGTGCACGCCCTCTTCGTTGAGCAGGCGAGATGAAGATCCTCGCTCTGCCGCTCGTCTGGCTCGTCCGTGGCTACCAGCTGCTCGTCTCGCCGCTGCTGCCGCAGAGCTGCCGCTACTTCCCGAGCTGCTCGGCTTACGGGATCACCGCGCTGCGGCGCTTCGGGTTGATCCGCGGCAGCTATCTGACCGTGCACCGCCTCGTGCGGTGCAACCCCTGGACCGCCGGGGGCATCGACCACGTGCCCGAGACGTGGGCGCAGCGCGGCTCGCCTGATCTGGCCAGGCCCCGCTTCGCCGACATCGAGGCCCACGACGACGGCGTCGTACCCGGCGCCACCGACCGAAGGACGTTCACCACGTGAGCTTCAGCGACATCATCTATCCCTTCGAGTGGCTCGTCGCCTGGATCATGTATCTGTGGCACGGGGCGCTCACGGCGATCGGCCTGCCGGAGGCCAGCGGCTGGACCTGGACCCTGTCCATCGTCGGTCTCGTCATCGTCATGCGGGCGGCACTCATCCCGCTCTTCGTCCGCCAGATCCACGCCTCGCGCAAGATGCAGCTCATCCAGCCCGAGATGCAGAAGATCCAGGCGAAGTACAAGGGCAAGACCGACCCGGAGTCCCGTCAGAAGATGACGGAAGAGACGATGGCGCTCTACAAGGACAGCGGGACCAACCCGTTCTCGTCCTGCCTGCCGATCTTCGCGCAGATGCCCTTCTTCTTCGGTCTCTTCCGCGTCCTCAACAGCCTCGACGAGATCGGGTCCGGGGCGAAGTCGGGCATCGGCCCGATCACCCAGCAGGTGGCGGCCCAGGCGGAGTCGTCCTCGATCTTCGGCGCGCAGCTCTCGGCGCAGTTCCTCGGGACGGGTGGCGGTCTGAGCGTCAAGCTCGTGACGATCACCCTCATCATCCTGATGTCGCTGACGACCTTCACGACGCAGTACCAGCTGATGCGCAAGAACATGCCGGAGTCGGCCCTCGAGGGCCCCTTCGCGCAGCAGCAGAAGATGATGCTCTACCTCTTCCCGATCATCTTCGCCGTCTCCGGCGTCTACTTCCCGATCGGTGTCCTCATCTACTGGTTCACGACGAACGTGTGGACCATGTGCCAGCAGTTCTACGTCATCCGTCGCATGCCGGCCCCGGGCTCTGCCGCGGAGAAGGCGATGCAGGCCCGCCGCCGCAAGGCCGGCAAGTCGGTCGACACCCCCGAGGAGACCCGGGAGCGCAAGCACGACGCCGAGATGGCGAGCGAGCTCGAGGCGAAGGGCGTGATCTCCGGGCAGCGTCAGCAGCCGACCTCGAAGAAGCGGGCGAAGAAGAAGGGCGGTCCGCCGCCGAAGTCGACGCCGAGCTCGCCGGTGAGCGAAGACCGCCCCAAGACCGACAACTGACCCCCGGTGCGCCCGGGGCAACCCGGGCGCCCGACCGCCACACGCAGGAGACACCATGAGCGAGAACCCGACGACCGAGGTCGCCGCGGACCAGGAGACCACGGCCGAGGAGACTCCGGCCCCCCGCAAGAGCCGGCGTCAGCTGCTCGAGCGCGAAGGGGAGGTCGCCGCCGACTTCCTCGAGACCTTGCTCGACATCGCCGACCTCGACGGCGACATCGACCTCGACATCGATGGTGACCGTGCCGCGGTCGCCATCGTCGACTCCGAGGAGGGCCGCGTCCCGCGGCGCCTCGTCGGCCAGGACGGCAAGGTGCTCGAGGCTCTCCAGGAGCTGACGCGCCTTGCGGTCCAGTCCGCGACCGGGGACCGAAGCCGCCTCATGCTCGACGTCGCCGGACACCGTGCGGCCCGACGGGCGGAGCTCGTCGAGATCGCCCGGACTGCGATCGCGTCCGTCACCGCCGACCACGAGTCGGTCGAGCTCGAGCCGATGAGCGCCTTCGAGCGCAAGGTCGTGCACGACGAGGTGCTCGCCGCCGGTCTCGTGTCGGACTCCTCGGGCACCGAGCCGCGTCGATTCGTCGTCGTGCACCCGGCTGCCGAGGCCGCTGCTCCGGCGGCTGAGAACGCGCCGGTCGAGACGGACGAGGTGGCCGAGTCCACCACGCCCTCCGACGAGGACGTCATCGCTGGCTGAGCTATGAGCTGAGGCGTTTCACGTGAAACGCTGGGGGCATGACTGCTGACTGCCCCGCGGCACCCGAGGGCGCCCGCCGATTCTTCGGCGGGCGCCTTCCGCGTGCCGAGACCTTTGCCGCCGTGCTCGCCGACACCGGGGTCAGCCACGGGCTCATCGGCCCCCGGGAGGTCCCGATCCTCTGGGAGCGGCACATCCTCAACTGCGCCGTCATCGAGGACGCCTTCGACCGGGACGCACGAGTCATCGACGTCGGATCAGGGGCCGGACTGCCGGGCCTGGCCGTCGCCATCGCACGACCGGACCTCGACGTCCACCTGGTCGAGCCGATGCAGCGGCGCACCGACTGGCTGGCCGAGGCGGTGCGCGTGATCGACCTCGACAACGTCACTGTCCACCGCGGGCGGGCCGAGGAGTTCCACGGCCGCCTGTCGGCCCCCTTCGTCACGGCCCGCGCCGTGGCCGCTCTCGACAAGCTCGCCCGGTGGTGCTGCCCGATGGTCGAGCCGGGCGGGCAGCTCGTGGCGATGAAGGGCCGCTCGGCCGAGCAGGAGGTCGCCGCGGCCACGAAGGCGTTGCGGAAGCTGAGGGTGTCCGAGACCGCGATCTCCGAGCACGGGCATGGGGTGCTGGACGAGCCGACGCTGACGGTGGACTGCACCGTGGGCACGCGCTCTACCTGACAGCGTTTCACGTGAAACGTCCGCACCCCGGGCGAGCGAAAGGATTGCCGCCCAGCCCTTCCGCGGACCACTACCCAAGCTCCCGTTTCACGTGAAACGCGCCCGAGCGCGTCGGTAGTGCGACGGTGAGTTGTCCACCGAAGCTGTGGAGAACCACGGCGATTTGGTGGAAAACCCCCGGTTTTGACCCGAGTTGTCCACAAGCGCGGCTCCGTTTGGCGTGTCGGCCCGGACTGGGGTTGTATGGCTGGGCTCGCAGTCCCCTGAGGAGGAATGTCTCGGTGACCACACCACGCACCGCCACCCCTGGCCTTGGGTGGCCGGCACTCGCCGGACCCACCGAGACCGCGCCGATCGGGTGGATGGGGGTGGCCCGAGACCTCGGATCCGGGCGGGACAGCCCGACCGACCAAGTCGCTGTGGACGGGTCCGCGGTCCCGACCGCCGAGCCTGAGACGAGCCAACCGGAGCGGCCGGAGCAGACCATTTCAGACGACGTGGAGGCCCCTGTGCCCGAGATCGCCCCCGAGCACACGGCGCCCGATGTCGCCGCTGCATCCGACCCCACGCCACCGATGTCGGCCCCGGCCGACACGAAGGCTGCCCGCCCGGCGGCCGCGCGACTGCCCCGACCGGGCCGGCCGCGGATCATCACGGTGTCCAACCAGAAGGGTGGCGTCGGCAAGACGACCACGGCGGTCAACATCGCCGCCGCCTTGGCCGATGCGGGCCTGCGCGTCCTCCTCATCGACACCGACCCCCAGGGCAATGCGAGCACGGCTCTGAACATCGAGCACCACGCCGAGGTGCCCAGCATCTACGACGTCCTCGTCGACGGGATGCCCATCAGCGAGGCGATGCAGCCGTGCCCCGACGTCGACAACCTCTGGTGCGTCCCGGCCACGATCGACCTCGCCGGGGCCGAGATCGAGCTCGTCTCGCTCGTGGCCCGTGAGAGCCGGCTGACGAAGGCCCTCGCTGCGTGGTTCGCCGAGCGCGCGAGCGCAGGCGAGGAGCCCATCGACTACGTCCTCATCGACTGCCCGCCCAGCCTGGGCCTGCTCACGGTCAACGCCTTCGTCGCTGCCCGCGAGGTGCTCATCCCCATCCAGTGCGAGTACTACGCCCTCGAGGGTCTGAGCCAGCTGCTGAAGAACATCGACCTCATCCGCACGCACCTCAACCCCGACCTGCACGTGTCGACGATCCTGCTCACGATGTACGACGGACGCACCCGACTCTCCTCGCAGGTGGCGCAGGAGGTGCGTGAGCACTTCCCCGACCAGGTGCTCACGTCGACCGTGCCCCGATCGGTCCGGGTCTCGGAGGCGCCGAGCCACGGTCAGACCGTCATCACCTACGACCCCCAGAGCACGGGCGCCCGGTCCTACACCGACGCGGCCACCGAGATCGCCCACCGCGGCGCAGAGCAGAAGGACAACGCATGAGTGAGAAGCGACGTGGCCTGGGACGAGGGCTCGGTGCCCTGATCCCGGACGCCGGTGCCGCCGGACGGTCGACGGAGCGGCCGGTTGACGTCTTCTTCCGCGACCAGGAGCGTCCCGCGACCCTGCCCAACACCGTGGCGGGGAAGATCGCCGAGGCCACCGCAGAGGCGCCGGCGACCCCGGTGCCCGCGGAGCACGAGGCCGTGGGCGGTAGCGGTGCCGCGAGCGTGGCGCCGACCGAGACCCCCCGGGCCGACGGGGACGCACCGGCCGACGACCTCGCCCCGGTGCCTGGGGCGACCTATGCGGAGGTGCCGGTCGACGCGATCCGCCCCAACCCCCGCCAGCCGCGAACCGTCTTCGACGAGGACGACATGGCCGAGCTCGTGCACTCGATCAGCGAGATCGGCGTGCTCCAGCCCATCGTCGTGCGCCGCGTCAGCGACGGTGAGGAAGGCGTCGACTTCGAGCTCATCATGGGTGAGCGTCGCTGGCGGGCAAGTCGCCAGGCGGAGCGAGCGACCGTGCCCGCGATCGTCAAGGCGACGGAGGACGACGACCTCCTGCGGGATGCCCTCCTCGAGAACCTCCACCGCAGCAACCTCAACCCGCTCGAGGAGGCGGCGGCCTACCAGCAGCTGCTCGACGACTTCGGCTGCTCCAAGGAGGAGCTCGCCGGACGCATCGGCCGCTCTCGGCCGCAGATCTCCAACACGCTGCGCCTGCTGCGCCTGCCTCCCATGGTGGCTCGACGCGTCGCGGCCGGGGTGCTCAGTGCCGGGCACGCCCGCGCCCTGCTCACGCTCGACGACGGTGAGCAGATGGAGCGGCTCGCCCAGCGGATCGTCGCCGAAGGCCTGTCGGTGCGCACGGTCGAGGAGATCGTCGCGCTGGGCATGGCACCGGAGAAGGAGAAGCGCTCCGCCCCCCGGGCCGGCCGTCACCACCCGCAGCTGGACGACCTGGCCGGTCGGGTGAGCGATCGCCTCGACACGCGGGTGAAGATCAACCTCGGCCAGCGCAAGGGCCGGATGACGATCGAGTTCGCCTCGATGGAGGACCTGCACCGGGTCCTCGGCCAGATGGGCGTGGACGCCGAGGAGGTCGAGGGCTGACCGGGCCCCCGACCGGACAGACGTGAGAGGGGCCCCGCGGTGTTGAACGCGGGGCCCCTCTCAGCATGCTCAACGGCACGAATGCCGTTGTGCTGCAACGAAACTCAGCCGACGAAGGGCTCGAGCTCCTTGACGAGCTTGGGCTTCGGCATGGCGCCGACGAGCGTCTTGACGATCTCGCCGCCCTGGAAGACGTGCATCGTCGGGATCGACGTGATGCCGTAGCGCGCGGTGATCTGCGGGTTGGCGTCGGTGTCGAGCTTGACGATCTTGAGCTTGCCGTCGTACTGGCCGGACAGCTCCTCGAGGACGGGGGCGACCGCGCGGCACGGGCCGCACCAGGTGGCCCAGAAGTCGACGAGCACGGGGGTGTCGCTCTGCAGCACGTCCTGGTCGAAGGTCGCGTCGGTGGTGGGGGAGGTGGCCATGGGGGTCCTTCTCTCTCGGGTGGGGGTCGTGGGGGTCGAGTGGTCTGGGGTCAGCGGGCGCCGACGGTGCCGACGACGGGGTTGTCCTGCGCGGTGAGCGCCTGGTCCTGCGCCGGCGCGCCGGCCTCCTCGCGGGCAGCCAGCCAGCGCTCGGCGTCGAGTGCGGCCGCGCAGCCGGACCCGGCGGCGGTGATCGCCTGACGGTACGTGTGGTCGACGAGGTCGCCCGCGGCGAAGACGCCGTCGAGGTTGGTGCGGGAGGAACGGCCCTCCGTCAGCACGTAGCCCTCGTCGTCGAGGCCGACGACGCCCCGGACGAGCTCGTTGCGCGGGTCGTGACCGATCGCGACGAAGAGCCCCGTGGCCTCGATCTCGCGCGTCTCGCCGGTCACCGTGTCGCGCAGGGTCAGCCCGGTGACCTTGTCGTCGCCGTGGATCTGGGCGACCTCGGAGTTCCACGCGAAGCGGATCTTGTCGTTGGCCTGGGCCCGATCGGCCATGATCTTGCTGGCCCGCAGCTCGTCGCGCCGGTGGACGATCGTCACCGAGCGGGCGAACTTCGTCAGGAAGGTCGCCTCCTCGACGGCGGAGTCGCCGCCGCCGACGACGACGATGTCCTGCTCACGGAAGAAGAACCCGTCGCAGGTCGCGCACCAGCTGACGCCGTGACCGGACAGACGCTTCTCGTCGGGCAGGCCGAGCTCGCGGTAGGCCGAGCCCATGGCGAGGATCACGGCGTGCGCGCGGTGGGTGTTGCCCTCGCCGTCGGTGACGACCTTGACCGGGCCCTCGAGCTCGACGGCGGTGACGTCGTCGGTGACGATCTCGGCACCGAAGCGCTCGGCCTGGGCGCGCATGTTGAGCATGAGGTCGGGCCCCATGATGCCCTCGGTGAAGCCCGGGAAGTTCTCCACGTCCGTGGTGTTCATGAGCGCGCCGCCGGCGGTGACCGAGCCCTCGAAGATCAGCGGCTCGAGGTTGGCCCGGGCGGCGTAGACGGCGGCGGTGTATCCAGCGGGGCCGGAACCGATGATGATCACATTGCGGATGTCGGTGCTGGCGTCGGCCACGGGTGCGTCCTTGGGGTCGGGTGTAGGCGGTCTGACGGTGTCAACGTCATCGTAGGTGCCGTCTGTTCCATGAGCGCGTGGCCACTGCGGCGTGGGACCGGCCACCCCGCTCGCTGCGGGACGAAGGGGGGAGCTCGCCCCAGTCCGACGGGGCCGGCAGGTCCGACGGGCCGGCAGGACGGCGTGCGCCCGGGTGGGGCACGCCGTCCGGCAGGTCACTTCGTGCTGGGGACCTCGACGCTGTCGGGCCAGATCGGCTCGCAGCCCGAGGTGACCGCCCAGGCCCGCGCGGGGCCGTCGGGCAGCGACTCGGCGACGAGCAGCAGCCCGTCCTTGCCCTCGAAGGTGCCGATGTCGATGACGACGGCCTGCATCTGGGGCTGACCCAGGCGGGCAAGGCAGTCGGCGGCCCCGGCAGCGGTGGTCATCGTGCCGAGCACCTCGTCGTCGCGCACCTTGGGCGCACCCGCCGGGTCCTCGAGCAGGGTCGCCGCCTCGGAGGCGAGCGACGAGCGGGTGTAGGCGGTGCCGGTCTCGGTGATGGCGAAGGCCGGGACCTCCTCGTCCGCGGTACCGCTGCTCGACGTGGCGCTCGACCCCTGCTCGGCTGCCCCGGATCGGGCCTGCGACGACGGGGCGGCGCCGGCGCCCGCGTCGGAGGCGGCGTCGTTGCCGCTGTTGCGCAGCATGCCGGTGCCGACGGCGAGGGCCACGACGGTGGCCGCGGCGGCGCCGAGCAGCCAGGGCGCGGCCGCGCGGCGTCGGCCGGATCCCCTGCTGGGGGTCGCCATGGTGCTCCAGAAGCCGGACGGCTCGTCGGCGTCGTCGATCTCATCCGCGTCGGCGGTGAGCTCGCCGCTGGCGCGGGCCGTCTGCTCGTCCTCGAGGCTGGCGCGGATGCGCTCGGCCAGGTCGTCGGGCATGGGCCCGCTCTCCTTGAGGCTCGCGAGCAGGTGACGCATCCCCGTGGGGTCCTTGTCCTCGGTCATGGTCACCTCCCTTCGTCTGCCTGGTGGCCTGTTGTGTCTGACGAGGCAGCGGCGTCGGAGGTTCCCCGCGCGTCGATCCCGGCGGCGGCAAGCGCCTTGCCGAGGGCCTCACGGCCGCGCGAGCAGCGCGACTTCACGGTGCCCGTCGGGATGCCGAGGACCTGCGCCGCCTCGGCGACCGGGACGCCGTGCATGTCGACGAGCACCAGCGCGACGCGTTGCTCGTCGGGCAGGCGGCGCATCGCCTCGTGGACGGCCAGGCGGGTGTCGACCCGGCCCGTGGCGTCGGGCGCAGGGGGCGCGGCCGCGACGACCTCGTCGGTGAGCTCGCTGGTGGGGCGCACACGTCGGGTCAGGTCGATGCAGGCGTTGACGACGATGCGGTGCAGCCACGTCGTGACGGCCGCGTCGCCGCGGTAGGAGCCGGCCCGGCGGAAGGCGGAGACGAAGGCATCCTGCACCGCCTCGGCCGCGAGCTCGCGGTCACCGCAGACCCCGACGGCCACGGCCCACATGCGGTCGCGGTGCCGGCGGTAGATCTCGCCGAAGGCCTCGGCGTCGCCCTCGACGTGCATGCGCATGAGCATCCGGTCGTCGATCTCGGCGAAGGGGGAGTCGCTCACGTCATCACCTCAGCGGACGGTGATCTCGCCGACGGCGGCCCGGTAGCGGCCGTCGTCACCCTGGGAGAGGGTGGTGAACCAGACGGTGACGTAGCGGCCGGTGACCTGGCCGCTCGGCGTGAGCTCGACCTCACCGGTGCGACCGTCGGTGCGCCCGATCTCGGTGCCCGAGTTGGTCGGCTGGTCGCCGGCGTAGACCGTGGCCTGCGCGGCGAGCGGCAGCTGGAGGGTCACCGAGCTGATGTCCTGGGCCTGGCCCAGGTCGACGGTGACGCCGACGCCCTGCTTGACCCCGCCGAAGCTCGGGTCCTCGTAGCCCTCGGTGGTCCAGATCGTGTCGGGGTCGCCGTCGTAGACGCGCGGGACCTCGGCGTTGTGCTCGACGCCGTCACCGGGGGCGGGGTCGTAGCCGGCGGCATTGGCGATGGCGAGGGGCTCGCCGCCGCCGGAGCCGCTGCCCGAGCCGGAGCCCGAGGGGCTCGCGGACTGGGAGGTCGCGACCGCCGTCGTCTCGTCGCCGCCGAGGATGCGCCCGAGGTCGGTCGCCGACCCGATGCGCGAGGTGCCGATGGTGCCGAAGAGGCAGGCCAGCGCGACGAGCCCGGCCATGAGCCCGAGGACGAGGTTGGCCTGGCGGCGGCTCGGCGGGGCGCCGGCCTCGGCGGGCAGGAGCGGAGCGGGGGCCTCGATCTCGGCCGTCGTCGGGGCGGAGCCCAGCGAGCTGCGGCTGCGCTGGTCGGCCCGGATCGCCTCGCGGCGGGCGCGGGCGTCGTGGAGCGCCTCCTTGGACCGGTCGCCAGCCGTGCGCGCGACCTTGCCCAGCCGGTCGCCGATGACCTTGCCCCCGGTGCCGACCGCACCGGCGGCAGCAGCTGCGGCGGCTGCGGCGGCGGCGGCGCCTCGCCGACCGTGCTCGTCGTCGGAGTCATCCTGCGGGCGGCGCACACGCCGCGTGCGCTCGTCGTGGGCACGTCGGCCGGCGGGCGTCTCGTCGCCCCGGGTGACGTGGGCGGTCACCCCGTCGCGGTGACGCAGTCGGATCTCGCGGGTCGCGTCGTCGTCCCCGCTGTCGAAGGGGGTCTCCCCGGCCTGCGCAGCGTGCGAGCGGGTGGTCGCCGCGTCGTCGGAGGAGCCGGACCGCGCAGCGGCACCGGCGAGCCCGGCAGCACCCGCGGCCGCTCCGGAGGCACCGGCCACGCCGAGCCCGGAGGAGCCGTCGTGCTCACCCGTGCGGTCGGCACCCGACACCACGTCGTGGTCATCGCTCATGGATCCGTCGCCCGCGACGCCGCCGACGGTGGGCACGACCTCGGTCGGTGCATCGGTGCCCGCCCGGGGGCTGGTGCGCACGGCGCCGGCCAGCGGGATGCGCGACCAGGGCGCGATCTGGGCGGCGTAGTCGCCGGGGGAGTCGGGGCCCTGACCCTCGCCGAGGGTCTCGCGGCAGATCGTGTCGAGGTCACCGGGGACCCCGACGGCGACGCGGGAGGGCGGCGGCGGACCGGACCTCTCGCGGGGGGCGCTCGGCAGCCCGCTCGGGCGCTCGAGCGGCCAGGTGGCGGTGAGGCCGGCGTAGGCGAGGGCGACGACACCGGTCGCGTCGTCGCGGTCGGCCTCCTCGCCCTCGGTCTCGACGCCGGCGAGGGCGGCGGCGGTCGCGAGACCGCGCACCTTGACCCGGCCGTCGCCCGTCAGGAGGACGAGGTCGGGGGTCAGTGCGAGGTGGTGCAGCCCGCGGGCGCGGGCGGCCTCGATGCCGGTGGCGACCTCACCGGTGATCCGGCGGACCTCCTCGGCGGGCAGGCCCTCGGTGCCGATGACCTCGGTGTAGGTGCTGGCATCACCGATGGCGTCCTCGGCGATGAAGGAGTGCTCCGCCTCGCTGCCGACGTCGAGGATGCGCACGAGCTGTGCGGCCTCGATGCCCGCGGCGCGGCGGGCAGCGTCGAGCGCGGCGGCGGTCGAATCGGCGTCGGCGGGCATGACGATGAGCGTCACGTCGCGGTCGAGCGTCGTGTCGCGAGCATTCCAGCGCTCGCCACCGGGGATCTCCTCGATCCTCGTCTCGACGGTGTAGCGACCGAGCTCCGTCCCCGGGTTCACCCCGTGCACGCTGCCCCTCTCGTCGGTGTAGGCCTGCCGCGCCATCCTAGGTCCCAGCGGCAGCGCATCCGCGCAGCCGACGTCCGGGGCGCGTCAGCCACGGCGCAGGCGGCGGGTCAGCGGGCCGAGCAGCTCGGAGACCTCTTCGACCCGCAGCCGCGCCGCGAGGGCCAGGGCGACGCCGAGCACGACGAGCCCGACGGCGGCCGTGACGACGACCGAGCCGAACCAGGTCTGCCCGTCGACGACGAGCAGCAGGGCGCGCAGCAGGCCCCAGCCGACGAGGCCGCCGACGGCGGTGGCCAGCCCGAGCCGGACGAGCTGCCGCACGACGCGCGAGAGGCCGAGCGAGCCGAGCCGGCCACGGAGCAGCCACAGGCCGAGGACGGCGGCGACGAGGTTGGACACGGTCTGGCCGAGGCCGACCCAGGTCGCGGCGTGCTCCGGCACGCCGAGGGACCCGACGAGGGTGAAGGTGAGCGCGACGCCCGTGACGACGAGCTGCAGGACGAAGGGGGTGCGCCCGTCCTCGTAGGCGTAGTAGGCGCGCTGCACGAGGAAGAACCAGCCGTAGGGCAGGAGACCGAGCATCATCGCGGCGAGCACGCCGACGGAGGCGTCCACCTGGTCGCGCGGGGTGCCCGGGAGCACGGCGGCAAGCAGGTAGGGCGCGACGAGCAGGATCGCGAGCGTGCCCGGCAGGAGGATCGTCGCGGGCAGGGTGAGGCCGCGCCGCAGGTCGGCGGTCACGGCCCGGGTGTCGTCGTCGTGGGCCGCGTGCGAGATGCGCGTGAAGAGGGCGGTGACGAGCGAGACGGTGATGATGCCGTGCGGGAGCATGAAGAGCAGGAAGGCGTTGGCATAGGCCGTCAGGCCGGCGCCCTCGACCCCGCGGGCCTCGGCGGCGTGCAGGGCGCCGGTGAGGACGCGAGAGTTGACGAGGTAGGCGGCCTGGCCGACGGCGACGGCGGCGAAGGCCCACATCGCCATGCGCGAGGCGCTGCCGAGCCCGCTGCCCCGCAGGCCCCACACGGGGCGGAAGCGCAGACCGGTCCCGCGCAGGGCCGGGACGAGGGCGAGGGCCTGCAGGGCGATCGAGAGGGTCGCCGTGCCGCCGAGGACCGCGACCATCGTCGGGGTCCACTCGCCGACCTCACCCTGCCGCGGCTGGTCCGTGATGACGAACCACAGCAGGCCGCCGATCGCGACGACGTTGGCCAGCGCCGGTGACCACATGAAGGCCCCGAAGCGGTGGTGGGCCGTGAGGATCTGCCCGAGGAGGGTGTAGAGCCCGTAGAAGAAGACCTGCGGCAGGCACAGGACGGCGAAGGCGGTCGCGAGCGTGCGGGCCTCCGGCGGCCAGCTGCTCGAGACGATGAGCGAGACGAGCAGCGGCGCCGCGAGCGTGAGCAGCAGGGTGATGACCGCGAGGGCGGCGGTCGACAGGGTGAGCAGCCGGTTGATGTAGGTCTGCCCGCCGTCGTGGTCGCGCATGGCGCGGGTGATCTGCGGGACGATCACGGCGTTGAGCACGCCACCCGCGATGAGCAGGTGGAAGATGTTGGGCAGCGTGTTGGCGGCATTCCACGCGTCGGCGGCGATGACCGTCAGGCCGACGACATAGGCCGTCAGGCTGTTGCGGGCGAAGCCGAGGACCCGGGAGAAGAGGGTGCCGGACGCCATGATGGCGCTCGACCGGCCGATGTCCGGTGCGCTCCGACCCGCGGCCGGTTCGCCGAGGTCCTCCTGCGGAGTGGCGGCCTCGCTCATGCGTCGTCCCCTCGGGGTCAGTGGTCTGTGTCGCCCTCGGGCGAGCTGCTCTCGGGCTGACCCTCGGACGAGCTGCCCTCGGGTGCGGCCGCGCGTGCGCGACGACCGCCCCGCACGGTACGCCACGTGCCTGCCGCGAGGAGGAGCACGGCCGCGCCACCGATGACCCAGTAGATCGAGTCGCCGGTCGGCCGCACCTTGACGTGCAGGGTCGCGGGCTCGGCGACGGCGTGGCCGCCCGGGGTCGTCACGGCGACGTTGACGGGCACCTGGCCGGCCGCGAGCGCCGTGGCCTGCACCGTGACCGTCTGCTGGCCGCCCGGGCCGATCGTCACCGGGTCGGGGTCGCCGTCGACGCGCAGCGAGTGGTTGCCGGGGGTGACGTGCACCCGCAGGTCCTCGAGCTGGACGTCGGTGTTGTTGGTGATGCTGATCTGCAGCCGCCCGCTGTCGGCGAAGAAGTTGACGTCGCCCGAGGAGACGACGAGGTCGTCGGCGTCGAGCGTGACAGCCTGCTCGACGTCGTCGTGCAGGCGCACGAAGCCGTAGCGGTCCTCGCGCCACCGGGTCGACGTCAGCTGCTGCAGGGAGGCCTGCATCCGCGAGCGCCACGCGGTCCCGTCGCGGCGGACGGCGGCGAAGGTCGCCATCGACCGGGAGTCGCGGACGATGCGGCGCGAGCGGTCCTGCGACAGGACCGCCGAAGGAGTCGCAGCGCCGGCGGTCACGTCGTCGATCTGGCCCGGGGTCCGCGCGGTGCGGGCCGGCTCGGCCGCGGCGGCGTCGTCGAGCACCGACGCGAGGTCGCCGCCCTCGAGCCAGGGGATGCGGTCGGTCGACGCGCGCAGCTGCTCGTAGGCCTCGACGGAGGGCGTGCTCGTGCGGTCGGGGACGACGACGATCGTGCGGGGGGTGCCCGGGCGCTCGCCGAGCACGGCCGCGGTCTCGGCGACGAGCTGCTGACGGGCCAGGGTGACGTCGTCGGCGCTCGACAGGCCCTCGACGAGGTCGGCGATCGGGCCGTCGCTGACGACGACGGGGCTCCCGGCCGTGGTCCGGTCTCCGCCGGTGGCGGTGAATCCCTCGGGGACCAGGCTCGTGCTGGGGACGAGCAGGGTGGGCTCGACCCCCGTCGGTCGCAGCTCGTGGAGGGCCTCGGCGCGCTCGCCGGTCGCCAGCCCGTCGGCGGGCCACAGCACGTCGCTGCGCGCCCCGAGCTCCTGGGCGACCCGGGTGCCGTCGGCGACCCGGGCCTTCACCAGTCGGGCGGCGTCCTTCGACTCGGCGCCCGCCGCGACGTCGGCATCGGCGTCCGGCAGGACGAGGGTGCGGGAGCCGACGAGCTGCTCTCGCAGGGACTCGGCGGCCCGGGTGCGCGTCTCCCGCTCGGCGGTGGCGATGTCCTCGCCGTCGGCGGGGACATCGAGCAGGGAGGGGTCGAGCACCCAGAACTCGTCGTCCGCGGGTTCCTCGGAGGTGAGGGCGGCGATCCGGGAGTCGCTCCCGACGGCCTCCTGCCACGCGCTGCTGCGGGCCTCGCGGCTCGTGCCCCACAGCCGGCGGTCGTCGGGGAGCAGCAGCGGCATGCCCCAGAGGATCTGCAGCGGCTCGTACTCCTTGGTCCGCTGCACGCCGACGAAGGTGTGCACCGCCGTCGCGTCGGTCTGCACGCTCACCCACGCGGCGCCGGCGGAGGACTGCGGCAGCAGGTCGTTGCCGTCGACCTCGAGCGTGAAGCTCGCCGAGCCGCCGGCGGCGACGTCGTCGAGCGTCGTCGCGGCCAGGGCGGTCCCGGAGACGGGGGCATCCCCCTTCGTCCAGTCGGCGATGTCGGACCGGCCGGTGCCCGCCTCCTGCGGGACCACGGCCACCCGGGGGCCGGAGAGGGTCGTGGAGCCGGTGTTGGCCACCGTGCCGCGCACCGTGGCGACACCGTCGCCCTCGACGACGGGGGTGATCGACGTGATCGTCACCCGCGAGTCACCGGGGTCCTCCGGTGCGAAGGGGGTGGCGGCGGCAGTGGTGGGACCAACGGCGACGGGGAGCACGACGAGCAGCGCGAGCAGCAGGCTCGCGACCGCGGCGCTCAGGCGTCGCCGGCGAGTCGCTGCCACGCCTCCCTCGCGATGCGGCGTTCGTTGGGGAAGGTCAGGTGCCGGTGCGCCTCGCGCAGCGGCAGCCAGGCGACGTCGACGGCCTCGTGGTCGGGGTCGTTGTCGATCGTCAGGTAGCCGCCGATGGCCTCGAGCAGGTAGTGGTGGACGAACTTGTGGATCCGCCGGTCGGGGGTGGCGAACCAGTAGTCGATGGTCCCGAGCTCGACGAGGACCCGGGCCTCGATGCCGGTCTCCTCGGCGACCTCGCGGGCGGCGGTCTCGACGAGCGTCTCCTCGCCCTCGATGTGGCCCTTGGGCAGGCACCACTCGAGGCGGCCGGCGCGGTTGCGGCGGGCGATGACCGCGATCCGGGCCTCCCCTTCGTGCACGTCGACGACGACCCCACCGGCGCTCCGCTCCTCGACCGCGGGCAGACGGCGCTGCGGTCCGGAGGCGTGGGCGGGGTGGGTCATGTGGTCACTGTAGCCATGCGACCTCGGGGCGCCTCCCGGGTGGCGAGGTGCGCCGGACGCGCGCTGCACGGTGGGACCGGCGTGACTACTGTCTGGTAGGTCCGTCAACGAGGACGGACGCGTCAAGGACGACGCACGACCTTCCCGGGAGCCACGATGAAGCCGACCCTCCGACGAGCCGCAGCCGCCGCGGGCGCCGCCCTGCTGACCAGCCTGACGATGGGGGTGGGTACGGCAGGCGCAGCCGAGCAGGAGGAGCCGGTCACCGGCCCCTACCAGCTGAACTTCAGCGGCTCGCTCCTCTACTCGCTCGCGCACCCCGACGCCCAGCCGCAGGGTGTCAACGACTGGGGGTGCGTTCCGCGAGCAGGTGAGAACCCGGTGGTCCTCGTCCACGGCACCTTCGCCAACCAGTACGACTCCTTCGCGCGGATGGCGCCCGAGCTGAAGTGGGCCGGCTACTGCGTCTACTCCTTCAACTACGGCACGGACGGTACGGACGCCGCAGCCCAGATCCCCGGCGTCTACGGCACGACCGGGCTCTCGGGCAACGGGGACGAGCTGGCCGCCTTCGCCGAGACCGTGCGCTCCCGCACCGGCTTCTCGAAGGTCGACATGGTCGGGTGGTCGCAGGGCGGGACGATCATCACCGACGTGCTCAAGAAGCACGGTGGCGGAGGGGTCGACGACGTCGTCACCCTGGCCGGCAGCCACCACGGCACGACCCTGTCGGGTCTGGGGACGATCGCCGAGGCCGTCGGGGCGACGGACCTCACCCGAGAGGGCCTGGGGCAGGCCGCCGTCGACCAGATGCAGGGGTCGGAGTACATCACCGCCCTCACCGCCGACGGCGACACCGTTCCCGGGGTCGACTACACCGTCATCGGGACGAAGTACGACGAGGTGGTCACCCCCTACCGCAGCACCTTCCTCACCGCCGGTCCGGGAGCCACGGTCCGCAACATCACCGTCCAGGACGGGTGCGCGATCGACCTGAGCGACCACCTGTCGATCACCCACAGCCCCCGGGTCATCGACATCACCAAGCGCGCGCTCAAGGCCGACGGGTCCGGGACGATCCGCTGCCTGCCCAACGCCCCGGTCCTGTGATGTCGGGTCGGGGGACGCAGCCCACGTAACCTTGGGCTCCATGTCCCCCGACCTGCCCCCGGAGATCCTGCGTGCGGCCGTGGCCCACCTGGCACCGGTCGTGCCGCTGCTCACCGACCTCGGCGAGCGATTTGCGAAGGGGGGTCACGAGCTGGCCCTCGTCGGCGGCCCCGTGCGTGACGCCTTCCTCGGTCGCGCCAGCGAGGACCTCGACCTGACGACCTCGGCGTCGCCCGACGAGACCGAGGCGATCCTCGCCGACTGGGGCGACGCGCACTGGGACATGGGGCGCGACTTCGGGACCATCGGCGCCCGGCACCGCGGCTACACCGTCGAGGTGACCACCTATCGGGCCGATGCCTACGACGGGACGACCCGCAAGCCGGTCGTCGCCTTCGGCGACAACCTCGAGGACGACCTCGTCCGGCGTGATTTCACCGTCAACGCCATGGCCCTGCGCCTGCCCGACCTCGCGCTCGTCGACCCGCACGGCGGCATGCTCGACCTCGCCGCCCAGCGGCTGCGCACGCCCTCCACGCCGGAGGTCTCCTTCTCCGACGACCCGCTCCGGATGATGCGGGCGGCGCGCTTCGTGGCCCAGCTGGGGCTCGTCCCCAGCCCCGAGGTGCTCGAGGCGATGACCGCCGCAGCCGGCACCCTCGAGATCGTCTCGGCCGAGCGCATCCGGGACGAGCTGGTCAAGCTCCTCCTCGCCGCCGACCCCGTGGCGGGCCTGCGCGTCCTCGTCGACACCGGCCTCGCCGAGCAGGTGCTGCCGGAGCTGCCCGCCCTTCGCCTCGAGATCGACGAGCACCACCGGCACAAGGACGTCTACGAGCACTCGCTCACCGTGCTCCAGCAGGCGATCGACCTGGAAGGGCCCGCCGCCGACGCCGACCACCCGGTGCCGCGCCCCGACCTCGTGCTGCGCCTGGCCGCGCTGCTCCACGACATCGGCAAGCCCCGCACGCGGCGCTTCGAGGAGGGGGGCGGTGTCTCCTTCCACCACCACGACGTCGTCGGGGCCAAGCTCACCGCCAAGCGGATGCGCGCGCTGCGCTTCGACAAGGAGACGACGAAGTCGGTCGCCCGCCTCGTCGAGCTGCACCTGCGCTTCCACGGCTACGGCGACGGGCAGTGGACCGACTCGGCGGTCCGCCGATATGTCACCGACGCCGGTCCGCTGCTGCAGCGGCTGCACCGGCTGACCCGGGCCGACTGCACGACCCGCAACCAGCGCAAGGCCGCCCGTCTGCGCCGCGCCTACGACGACCTCGAGCAGCGCATCGACGACCTCCTCGCGCAGGAGGAGCTGGACAAGGTGCGCCCCGAGCTCGACGGCCACCAGATCGCCGAGGTCCTCGGCATCGAGCCCGGGCCGGTCCTCGGCGAGGCCTACCGACACCTCCTGCAGGTGCGTCTCGACGAGGGTCCGATCGGTCCCGAGGCGGCCGCGGAGCGGCTCCGGGCGTGGTGGGCGGAGCGCTCCTGACGCGGGTGGGGAGTGCTCCCCATGTCGCTCCCCGCCCGGGACTCCTAGGTTGACCACCTGACCGCACTCGAAGGCCTCGTCGGCCACCGCCAGGGGAGAGAAGATGAACGTCCAGCAGGGCATGGACACCGCGCGCATCCGCGAGATCGCTGCGCAGCTCACGACCGAGGCCAACCGGCTCGACGACGTGCTGGAGCGGGGCAACTCCAGCGCCGGCCTCCTGCAGGGCAACTGGGAGGGGGACGACGGCCAGGCGCTGCTCGTGCGCTGGCGCACGACCGCGGTCAAGCAGCTGGGGGAGGCCACCGAGACCCTGCGCCAGGTCGCCCGGACGATGAAGGAGCAGGCGACCGACCAGGACACCACCTCCAAGGAGGTCGGCGGCGGTTCCGGCGGCGGCGGTGGCAATGGCGGCGGCAATGGCAACGGCGGGGGCAACGGCGGGGGCAACGGCAACGGCGGCGGCAAGGGTCAGGGCAAGGACGACGGCCCGATCAGCTACAAGCAGACCTTCGAGCGTCCGGGCAAGGACTCCGACCTCGTCAAGGTCAACAAGGACAAGGACGGCAACACCCACTACTACGACCCGGTGACGGGCAAGCGCTGGCAGGAGGCCGAGGACGGCAGCTGGAAGCGCGAGCAGGACCCCCGCTTCCGTCGCTCCTCCGAGACCGACGTCGACCAGACCAAGAGCGACAAGGGTTGGGAGACGACCCAGGAGTCGACCCGGGGCAAGGGCCCGCTCGGGACCAAGGAGTACGGCGAGTCCTGGTCGAAGGAGAAGTCCTTCGACGACGGTTCGCAGAAGGACGGCAAGAAGATCCTCGACGGGGTCCAGACCGACCCCCTGGTCGAGAAGAAGGCCTGGGACCAGAAGGGCGACGTCGAGGCCTGGCAGAAGGACTGGGGCGACGAGAAGACCGGTGCCAGCGTCAAGGCCCTCTCCGCCGAGTACGCCACCGAGGGCAAGGCCGGCTTCGACCTGAAGAAGGGTGCCTACGCCGAGGCCAATGCCGAGGCCGGTGCCTACGTCGGCAAGGTCGAGGGCCACTGGACCGGTGACCACGGCACCTCCGCGCAGGGGGAGGCCTTCGTCGGTGCGGAGGCCAAGGCGAGCGGTGAGGCCAACATCGGCCCGGGTGGGGCCAAGGTCGGCGTCAACGCCGAGGCTTTCGCCGGCGGCAAGGCCGAGGGCTCCGTCAGCCAGGACCTCGGCCCCGCCGAGGTCGGCGTCGGCGGCGAGGTGTCCTACGGCATCGGCGCCCACGCGTCGGCGGACGCCGAGGTCAGCATGGACAAGGTCGGCGTGAAGTTCGACGTGGGCGCGACCCTGGGCATCGGCGGCGGGCTCAAGGCCGACATCTCGGTCTCGCCGAAGGAAGTCATCAGCGACGTCGGCGACGCCGGCAAGAAGGCCTGGGACAAGGTCAGCTTCTGGGACTAGACGTCACACCCCCTTCGCACCAGATGGCAGGCTGGGCCCCAGTCCGCCGCCCCCATGACCACAGGAGAGCAGCATGACCACCATCAGCTACCCGAGCGACGTCGTCCCCGGCCCGCCGCCGATCACCCTCGACATGCCCGAGGGCTGGACCCAGGTGTGGGCGCCCGAGACGCTCATCGCGATCCGCGACGACGCCCAGGGTGTCGACCACTTCCTCGCCAATGTCGTCGTCCGCTTCTACCAGCGCCTCGGGTCCTTCGGCTCCGAGGAGATCCACGCGGAGCTGTCCGAGTACGTCGCCCAGCGACGTGACGGCGAGCTCGGCGCGCTCAAGCAGCAGGCCGTCAACGGCCGCGAGTGGCTCGGCTCCGACGTCGCCTTCGTCGACGACCAGGCCGGCACGATCGGCCAGGTGCACTGGTTCACCGGCCAGCGTCGCAACGACGTCATGGACGTCATCCAGGTGACCGGTTCCTATGCTGGCTCGCGACGAGAGCAGGACTACGCGACGATTGACGCGATCGTCGACACCATCCGCGTCAACCCCTGAGGATCCACTGCGCATGCCTGAGCTGAGCTACCCGAGCGAGGTCTTCCCCGGTCCCCCCGGAGTCACCATCGACGCCCCGGACACCTGGGCGCCCGTGCGGGTCGGCGGGACCCTGCTCGCCTGCCGCCGCATCGACAGCGACCACGGCTTCGCGCCCAATGTCGTCGTCCGCGGCTTCCAGCGGACGGGCGACTTCACGATGCGTGAGGCCCTGGCGGAGCTGCGGGCCTTCGTCGACGAGCAGCCCGAGGGCCATGTCGACGAGCCCTTCGAGCTCACCCTCGGCGAGGTCCCCTTCCTCGGCGTCAACGTGTCGTGGAGCGACCCGGACATCGGCACGATCGTCCAGATCCATCTCTTCGCGGGCTCGCGACGCGGTCGCATCGTCGACCTCGTCCAGGCGACAGGGTCGGTCGGCGGTGGTGACGCGCAGAGCGCCTACGCCGAGGTGCAGCAGGTGCTGCAGACGATCCGGGTCACCAAGTGAGTGCGGTGGCCGGTCCTGACGAGCTCCCCGGTCTCGTGCTCCACGTGGGCGCGGCGACCGACACGGGGCGCGTGCGGGACCACAACGAGGACTCGGCGCTCGCCGAGGGCGGGATCTTCGTCGTCGCCGACGGCATGGGCGGGCACGCGGCGGGCGAGGTCGCGAGCGGCATCGCCGTGGAGGCGATGCGCGAGCTCGTCACCCACCCCGAACTGACCGCCGAAGACGTCAGCCGCCAGCTCGTCGTCGCCAACCAGCGCATCCTCGACGCCGTCGAGGGCAACCCCGAGCAGCGCGGCATGGGCACGACGGCCACCGGCCTGGCGCTCGTCAGCGCCGGCGGGTCCGACCACTGGGCGGTCTTCAACGTCGGCGACTCCCGGGTCTACCGGTGGATCGACGGCGGGCTGAGCCAGGTGACCGTCGACCACTCCGAGGTGCAGGAGCTCGTGGACGCGGGCGTCATCACCGCCGAGGAGGCGCGGGTCCACCCCGCACGCAATGTCGTCACCCGCTCCCTCGGCACCGACTACGCCTACCAGTCCGACGTGTGGGTGCTGCCGCCCTACGCCGGCGAGCGCTTCATCATCTGCAGCGACGGCCTGACCAACGAGGTCCCCGACGAGCGGATGCGTGACATCCTGCAGGCGTGCCCCGACCCGCAGGTCGCGGCCGAGGAGCTCGTGCGTGCTGCCGTCGAGGCCGGTGGCCGCGACAATGTCACCGTCGTCGTCGTCAATCTCGACGGGGACGTCGGGGACGACCTCGCCGAGACCAGTCCGCGCCGTCCGGGGGACGACACGACGCCGCGGGACAGCTTCACCGAGGAGGAGTGAGCATGCAGACGAGGATCGAGGGCCACGAGGGCTGGGTCGAGGTCACCCGCGACGGGGTGTCCGTCCTGGCGAAGGGGGACGAGACCCTCGTCGAGCGCATCACCGCTGCCCTCGACGCCGCCGACGGCGACGACCTCGCCGATGTCGTCGTCGACGAGCTGAGCGCGGGCGGCGTGCGCCGCACGCCCGACTTCGCGCTCGTCGACCACGCGAGCGGTCGCGTCCTCGTCCGCGGCAGTGCCGTCGTGCGGCACACGGCCGCCGACGGCTCCAGCCGCGAGGTCACCGCACCCACCCGCGGCCCGTGGGCCGACGAGGACGTCGACACCGACGGTGAGGTCACGCTCGTCACGGGCGAGGCCGCCGCCGAGCCGGTCGCCGCCGTGGCCGGCCCCGAGACGGACAACCCCGAGACGGACGCGGCCGAGCGGGTTGCTGACTCCGGCGCCCCGGCGCCGGTCGTGGTTCCCGCGCCGGAGGCGGCAGCTCAGCAGGCCCCGGTGGCCGATGAGCGGACCGGCGCGGCCGAGACCGACGCCGAGCAGGTCGAGGAGACCAGCCCCGAGGCGCCGGCTGACGACGAGCCGGTGGGCATCGAGCCCGCCGAGGCCGAGCAGCAGATCGACGGCGAGCAGGTCGACGAGCCGAGCCCCGAGACGCCGGTCGACGACGCCCCCTTCGCTCCTGACGAGGCTCCGCAGGCCCCGGCCGAGTCGGACGAGACGCCCGATCCCGAGGCGGCCGTAGAGACGCCGGGTGCGCCGAACGAGGTCCCGGCTGCGTCCGCAACCCCGGCCAGCCCCGGGCAGCCGGCGGACCAGCCGGCAGGCTGGGCGATGCCCTCCGTCTTCGGCGGAGGCCAGCCGAGCGACGGGTCGAGTGACAGGCCGAGCGAGCAGCAGCGCCCCCAGCTGTCCGTCGTGCCCGACCCAGTCGCCGCCGCGCAGCAGCGTGAGCAGGGCGAGGAGCCCACACCCGTCGACGAGGGTGCGGTCATCGAGACCCCGGCGCCGGAGGGACGGTCGATCGGCGCCGGCGAGGCGACCCCCGTCGCCGACCTGACGGACGAGCCCGTGGCCGACGCCGCACCCGCGGCCGGCATGCCGGACGGCGCCGCCCAGGGCGCGACAGCCCCGGCCGCCGTCGGCGGCGCGAGCGGCGACGACGAGGAGCTGCCGAGCTTCGACTTCCTCTTCGGCACCACCCACAGCCACCGCAGCTCCCTGCTGGCCGGCATGGAGGAGGACGAGGCGCAGGCCGAGGCCATCGACTCCGGTCCGGTCGCCGCGGCCGGCGGCTTCCAGCCCCAGGACAACCCCGCCAACGCGACCCTCGCCCCGCCGAGCGAGGACGAGGAGATCGACCGCCCCGCGGGCCCGCGCGGGCCGACCATCGGAGCGCTTCCCGGTGGGCTGCCGCCCATGCCGGGCAGCGCCCCGGCCCGGGAGGACTCGCCGGCCGGCGCACCCGGCCAGGAGGACTCGCCCGCCGACGCGGCAGGGGGAGCTCCCGCCGGCGACCCCGGCCACTTCGTCTCCGGCGCCGTCACGGGCGGGTCGCCGGAGCAGGGCCTCGCCGCCACTCCCGCCGCTGCCTCCCCCGACAGCTCCGCCGAGTCCGCACGACCGGACGACGCCGAGCCGGCACCGTCGGAAGAGCGTCCGGCGGTCTTCGGTGCCATGACCGGCCGCGAGCCGGGTCCGGCGCCGTCGACGCATCCGTCGGCCCCCTCCTTCGGCGTGCAGTCCGCTCGTGACGACGCACCCGGCCACGAGCCGGGTGGCAACGTGCGCCCGCTCTTCCGCGACGGCCACCTCGTGGGCAGCCGCGTGCCGCAGGCCGGTGGCTCGGCCGACGAGGCCAGCCCCGCGCAGCCCGTCGGGGGCGCCCCCGCGCCCCACGGCGCGGCAGCCGCCCCCGCACCTGCCGCTGGCGGTGCCGCCGGGGCGTCCTCCGCCCCCGCCGCGGGCCCGGCCGACCACGCGGCGGGAGGGGAGCCCCCTTCGTCCTCGGGTGAGGGGGTCATCTCCTCCGTGCCCTGGGGGGACGGCGGCACCGGCTCCATGCCCGGTGGCGTGCCGGCCATGCCCGGCCTCCCCGGGAGCATGCCCGGCCTGCCGACGCCCGACCTCGGTCCCGCCCAGCCGGCCCAGCAGGTCGCCCCGGCGGTCGACGCCGACACCGGCGACATCCCGACCGGTCCGATGGTCCTGGCGGTGCGCTGCTCGCGCGGTCACCACAACGCGCCCCACGCGACCCGCTGCCGGGTCTGCGGCCAGGACCTGCCGAGCCAGCAGCCCGAGCAGACGCCGCGGCCGGCGCTCGGCCAGCTGCGGCTCTCGACCGGTGACGTCGTCACCCTCGACCGGGGCGTGCTCATCGGTCGTGCGCCGCGCGCGGCCGCCGAGGCCAGCGGGGCACGTGCCCCGCACCTCGTGCGCATCTCCAGCCCCGACAACGAGATCTCCCGCAACCACGTCGAGATCGTTCTCGACGGCTGGCACGTCCTCGTGCGCGACCTCGGCTCGACCAACGGCACCACGGTCGCGCTGCCCGGGTCCTCGCCGGTGCGCGTGCGCCCCGGTGACCAGCAGACGATCGAGCCGGGGACGACGATCACGCTCGCCGACCAGGTGTCGATGGTCTTCGAGGTCACGGGATGATGCCTGAGTGAGCAGCGCCCTCCCACCGGACCTGCCCGGGCTCGACTACGTCCAGCCGCTGGGGTCGGGCGGCTATGCCGACGTCTTCCTCTACGAGCAGCAGATGCCGCGGATGAAGGTCGCGGTCAAGGTCCTCAAGACCGAGGGCCTGACGCAGGCCATCAAGCAGCAGTTCATCGACGAGGCCAACACCATGGCCCAGCTCGCCGACCACCCCTACATCGTCCAGGTCTTCCGCTCCGACACGAGCGACGACGGGCGGCCGTACCTCATCATGAAGTACTACCCGCCGCCCAACCTGGCGCAGCGGGCCCGGGCGGCACGGTTCTCCGTCGAGGAGGTGCTGCGCACCGGCATCCAGCTCTCGAGCGCCGTCGAGACCGCCCACCGGGCCGGCGTCATCCACCGCGACATCAAGCCGGCCAACGTCCTCGTCAGCCAGTACGGCTCGCCGGGACTGACGGACTTCGGCATCGCCGGGCGCGGTGGTGCCCTCGAGGAGCTCGACGACGACATCGGCGTCTCCATCCCGTGGGCCCCGCCGGAGGTGCTCTTCGGCCAGAGCAACGGCGACGCCCGCGCGGACGTCTACTCCCTCGCCGCCACCCTGTGGCAGCTGCTCGTGGGGCGCTCTCCCTTCGAGGTGCCGGGCGGTGACAACTCCGCCTATGCGCTCATGCCGCGCATCCGCTCCAACCCGCCGCCGACGACCGGCCGCGCCGACGTGCCCCAGTCGCTGGAGCGGCTGCTCGCCCAGGCGATGAGCAAGAACCCGCTCGCGCGGCCCGCGAGCGCCATCGAGTTCGCCCGCAGCCTGCAGGCCATCGAGCAGGACGAGCGCTTCTCGCGCACGGCGATCGTCGTCCTCGACGAGCTCGGCCACAGCGCCGACTCGGGCCCGACACCCGGGGACTCCCCGGACCGCACGCAGCTGCGGGCCAACTCCGGCTCCGAGCCGCGACCGGTCCCCGGCATGCCACCCCCGCCGCTCGGTCAGCCGGTCATCGGCGGTCAGCTGAGCGGTGGCCGCTCCATCGGCGCGACCGGCGCGGTCCCGATCGCGCAGGGCGTCTCCCGTCGCACCGACGGACCGCCCCCGCCGGTGACCTCCGGTGCTCCGCCGTCCCAGCGTCGCCCCGGGCCCTCCGGCGGGGTAACCGGCGCACCCTCGGGCCAGCCCGCCGCGCCCGGCTCCGGCCCCCCGACCTCCTCGGGTCCGATCCCGCACGCCTCGGGGCCGCGACCCGTCACGTCCTCCGGTCCACGGCCGGCTCCAGATGCCGGCCGGCGCCGGATGCTCCCGATCGCCGCCGGCGTCGCGGCCCTGCTCGTCGTCGTCGGCATCGTCGCCGGCGTGATCGCGCTCAACGGCCGCGGCGGCGGGGAGGCGAGCTCGAGCAGCTCCTCCTCGGCGTCCGGTGGCGCCGCCTTCGGCGGCAGCGTCCCGACCTTCGAGATGAAGCAGGAGGGGTCGAAGGCCGTCATCACGATGAAGGTCGACGGCTTCCAGGACGGTGACAGCTACTTCGTGCGGGCGGGGCCGGGAGATGCCGACCTCTCCCGGATCACGGCGTCCGGCGTCGGCAACATCACCGACGGCACGGGCACCTTCAGCCAGGAGTTCGGCACCTCGGACCGGGTCTGCAGCCAGGTCCAGGCGCGTCGCGGCACCGACGCGTCGCCGTGGACCGAGATCAAGTGCCTGGACAAGTCGTGACGACCCCGACCGTGCCCCCGCAGGGTCAGCCGGCGCCGCCCGAGCCCCCGTCGAAGGGGATCGAGGTGGGCCTGATCCCCTTCGTGGCCGGGATCGTGGGCCTCGTCGTCGCGGCAGCCGTCCTCGCCCTCGTCCTGTGGGTCACCCGCGAGGATGCGCAGCCGCCTGCGCCCACGTACACCGACGCGACGCAGCCCAGCGGCGCGCTCGCGGACTCCCCGACCCTCGAGGTCACCGTCCACGACGAGGTGCTGCGCTGGGAGATGACGTACCCGGACCTGCGCACCGGTGACCGCTTCCGCATACGGACCGGTCTCGACGAGGACCAGGTGTCCGGTGAGCCGGTCACGCTCCTGCCGGGGGAGACGGTCTACGAGCAGACGCTCGCCCCCGGACAGCGACAGTGTGGGATGGTGCAGGTCGTCCGGGGTGGGCAGGTCTCCGGGTGGTCGACGGTCCAGTGCGAAGAGGTGGGTGGCTGATGAGCGACAGCGTGGTGACGGTGGACTTCTGCGGTGAGCTGCACGAGGCACCGCGGGAGGGCAGCCTGACGATCGGTCGGGAGGGCGACGTCGAGATCGACGACAACCCCTTCCTCCACCGGCACTTCCTCCAGATCACCCACGAGGGTGGCTGGTGGTGGCTGACCAACGTCGGCTCGACGCTCACCGCCACCGTCGCCGACAAGAAGGGCCTCTTCCAGGCCTGGCTCAACCCCGGCGCCCGCATCCCGCTCGCCTTCGAGCGGGTCACCGTGTGGTTCACCGCCGGGCCGACGACCTACGACTTCGACGTCCTCGTCGGCAACCCGAGCTTCACCTCGGTCGACCACGAGGTCCTCCTCCCGCAGCAGGGTGGCGAGACGACCGTCGGCCGGGTCGCCTTCACCCCGGACCAGAAGCTGCTCGTCGTCGTCCTGTGCGAGGACTTCCTGCGTCGTGACGGGGCCGGGCAGGGCACGATCCCCAGCTCCGCGGCGGCCGCAGAGCGCCTCGGCTGGAAGGTCACGAAGTTCAACCGCAAGCTCGACAACGTCTGCCAGAAGCTCGCCGATGCCGGCATCCGCGGCCTGCACGGCGGGCCGGGCAAGCTCGCGAGCAACCGCAAGTCGCGCCTCGTCGAGCACGCCCTGTCGACGCGCATGGTGACCGAGGACGACCTCGTCCTGCTCGAGGACCCCGAGAGCGCGGAGGGCTGAGCCCGGCATGACCGCTCAGGGGGAGCAGACCGCGGGCGCGCAGCGCCGCCCGCGACCGGTGTGGCTGCGGGTCGCCTCGGGTGGCGTCGTCGCGCTGCTCGTCGCCGTCGCCGCGATCTACGCCTGGCGCGCCGACGGGCAGCCGGTGCACGACGTCGCGCTCACCGACGGGGGCATCTGGGTCTCCGGCGGCCGCACCGGCTACTGGGGTCGGGTCAACACCGGCGCCCACGAGCTCGACCTCGTCGTCCAGGGCGCCGGGCGCTCCGGCAACGGCGAAGGGGTCGTGCGACCCGACGTGCTCCAGGACGGGCGGCAGGCGATCGGCGTCACCGCAGACCGCCAGCTCGTCGCCATCGACACCCGCACCGGCGAGCCGGTCCGGGACGACTCCGGCACCGTCGAGACGGTCCAGATGCCCGAGCCGCACTGGGCGACGGGCCAGGACTTCCAGAGGCCCGACCTCGTGGCCCTCGGCGGCGACACCCTCGCCTTCGTCGACCACGACACCGGGCGGATCGTCGGCACCCGGCTCGACCCCGAGGGCGGCAGCTCGATCGGCGAGCTCGCCGAGGTCGGACCCCTCGACACCGTCGGACCCCGGGCCTCGATCACCGTCGACGACGACGGCGACATCATGGCCGTCTCGGCGCAGAGCGGCCGGGTCGTCGAGATCCCGGCGAAGGGGGATGGCTTCGGCGCCCCGAAGCGCACCTCCCTCGAGTTCTCCGGCCGAGCCGCCGACATCACCGCGGTCGGCGACGCGTGGGTCGTCCTCGACCTCGAGACGGGCAAGGTCATGGCCGAGGGGCTGGAGCAGCCGCAGGCGCTGCCGGCGTCCAACGAGGAGGCCGGGCAGTCCCTCGTCGTGGCCACGCTGCAGCAGCCGGGGCCGGCGAGCCACGTCGTCGCCTACTCGACCGTCGAGAGCGCCGGCTTCATGCGGATCGACTCCGACAGCGACGGGGGCAACGAGGGTGAGATCCTCTCGGGCATCGACGAGGACAGCGGGGCCGGGGTCACCGGGGGCTCCCGATCGCGCTTCAACCGCATCTCACGCCCGGCGCTCAACGGCCCCTGCCTCTACGCGGCATGGGGCGAGGGCGGCACGATCCGCTGGGGTCGCACCTGCACCCAGGACAGGCGCCCGACCGTGGAGCTGCCCACCGAGGGCGAGCAGACCCGTCGCAACGGCGTCGCCGTGCGGCAGGCCCGTGGCCAGCTCGTGCTCAACGACCTCGACACCGGGCGGGTCTTCGACCTGAGCCTGCCCGACGACGTGCGCATCGACACCTGGCCCGGCGGCGCCCCCCGTGACGAGATCGAGCGCTACGAGCCGACACCCTGGGGTCGACCGACGACGTCGAGCCCCACCACCAGCCCCACGACCGCCACGAAGACCGGATGAGGAAGTAGGACGGATGAGCGTCACCCAGGAGCAGGCCAGCTGGTTCAGCCAGGCCTTCCAGCAGATGGTCGGCAACGTCGACCAGGTCGTCCTCGGCAAGCAGCACGTCGTGCGGCTGGCCCTCACTTGCCTGCTGTCCGAGGGGCACCTGCTCCTCGAGGACTACCCGGGCACCGGCAAGACCCAGCTCGCCCGGGCCATCGCGGGCACCGTGCAGGGGTCCTCGAGCCGCATCCAGTTCACCCCGGACCTGCTGCCGAGCGACGTCACCGGTGTGACGATCTACGACCAGCAGACCAAGCGCTTCGACTTCCACCGCGGCCCGGTCTTCGCGACGATCGTCCTCGCCGACGAGATCAACCGCGCCTCGCCCAAGACTCAGGCGGCCCTCCTCGAGGTCATGGAGGAGGGCAGGGTCACCGTCGACGGCACCACCCACGACGTCGGGCGTCCCTTCATGGTCGTCGCGACGCAGAACCCGATCGAGCAGGCCGGGACCTATCGACTGCCCGAGGCCCAGCTCGACCGCTTCCTCATGAAGACCTCGCTCGGCTACCCCGACCACGAGGCGACCGTCGCCGTCCTCGCCGAGGCGGGCCGGCGCGACCGCACCCGTGGGCTGCGCCCCGTCGTCACGGCGAAGGTCGTCGAGGACATGGCCGGTCTCGCCGACCAGGTCCACGTCGACCCGGCGATCCTCGCCTACGTCTCGCGCCTCGCCGAGGCCACGCGACGCCACCGCAACCTGCGCCTGGGGCTGTCGGTGCGCGGCTGCCTCGCCCTCGTGCGCTGCGCGAAGACCTGGGCGGCCAGCCAGGGCCGGACCCACGTCGTGCCCGACGACGTCAAGGTGCTCGCCGAGCCGGTGATGACCCACCGCCTGCTGCTCACCGCCGAGGCGGAGTTCGCCGGGGTGCGGACCACCGACGTCATCGGCCAGATCCTCGGCGAGGTCGCCCCGCCGACCGAGCGGGTGGCCTGAGCGGCCCGAGCGACCAGCAGATGACGACCGGAACCCCCACACCCCCGCCCGGGCCCCCGCGCGGGCGGGGCCGCGTGCGCGACGACGGGCCCGACCAGGGCCGTCCGGAGGACGCGCGGCTGGAGCAGATGGCGACCTCGGCGCGCGCTCGCGCGACCGGTCCCCGGCGCACCGTCCGCCTGCCCGGTGGCCGGCTCCTGAACGCCGGCCGCGGTGCCGGCCGGGCCGTGCGCCACGGCGCGGCCGCGACCGACGAGCGCCTGCGCCGGCGCTGGTTCGGCGGTCGACTCGACCACGTCACGCCGCTCGGGTGGACCCTCGTCGGCCTCGCGATCCTCGCCTGGGTCCTCGCGGCCGTCCTCGGCTGGGTCGAGCTCGCCCTCGTCGCCGCGACCCTGCTCGCCGTCGTCCTGCTGTGCATCCTGATCTCGCTGCCCGCCCACCGCGCCGACGTCGAGCTCGTCGTCGATCCGCTGCGCGCGCAGATCGGCGACCTGGCCCAGGCCCACGTCGTCCTGACCAACCCGTCCCGGCGCACGATGCTCCCTTCGCTCGTGCGGCTGCCGGTCGGCGACGACGAGCAGGTCATCCCCGTGCCGCTGCTGCGCCGCGGGGCGCAGCACCGCACGGCCTTCCCCATCGACACCCCTCGTCGCGGGGTCATCCCCGTCGGCCCCGCGACGACCGTGCAGGGCGACCCGCTCGGCATCACCCGCCGCACGGTGACCTTCGGCGACGCGCAGCACATGCACGTGCACCCCCACCACATCACGCTCGAGTCCGGCGCCCACGGCCTGCTGCGCGACCTCGAGGGCGAGGTGACGCCGGAGCTCTCGATGGCCGACATCGACTTCCACGCCCTGCGCGAGTACGAGCCCGGCGACGACCGGCGCTACGTCCATTGGCGTTCCTCGGCGAAGCACGACCGCCTGCTCGTGCGCCAGTTCCAGGAGACCCGGCGCTCCCACCTGGGCGTCGTCGTCGACACCGACCCCGCGATGTACCGCCACGGCGAAGGGGATGCGGAGACGGCCATCGCCGTCGCCGCCTCGCTCATGGTCCAGTCGATCACCGACGCCCAGGAGGCGAGCGTCGTCTGCGGCGAGGCCTTCGCGACCCGCACGACGATCCCGCTCGTCCTCGACGCCCTCACCGCCGCGAGCCTCGGGCGCGTCGACCTCGTGCGCGGCGCGCGGCGGGTCGTCCAGCAGGCGCCCGACTCCTCGGTCGCCGTGCTGTGCACCGGCCCCGGCCGGGCCTTCCTCGAGATCCAGCAGTGCCTCGGCGAGTTCGAGACCGAGGTGCACAAGGTCGTCGTCGTCGTCGACCCGGTGAGCGACCCGAGCCTGCGCCGGCTGCGCGGGCTGAGCGTGCTCACGATCGGCGAGCTCACCGACATCAGCTCCGTCACCGCCGGGCTGGTGCCGGCATGACGAGCCCCAGCACGCAGACCCCCTCGAGCGCGCCGCCCTCCCCGGGCGGCGCGGGACGGGTGACCGAGGGCAGCCTCGTCGGCACGCCGAAGGAGGGGATGATCAAGCCCCAGCTGACCGGTGGCGACAAGGTGCGGGCGACCCTCGGGCGGATGCGCCCCGGCATCGGGCACGCGGTCGACGCGGCCTTCACCGTCGCCGTCATGGCCTGCTGCCTCGCCGGGCTGCGCACCGTCCTCTTCGGCTGGCAGTGGTGGCAGGCCGCCGCGGTCGGGGTCGTCCTGGGCCTGCTCGTCGGCCACGTGCAGGCGACCTACCGCTGGCCGATCGTCGCGACCACCGCGCTCGGGGCGGTCCTCTACCTCCTCCTCGGCGGTCCGCTCGCCGTCCGTGACGACGTCAAGTGGGGCTTCCTGCCCACCGGCCAGACCTTCAAGGACCTCGTGGGCGGCCCGGTCACCGGCTGGACCGACCTGCTCACGCTCGTCCCACCCGTCGACGCCCGGGGGCCCTACCTCGCGGTCGCGCTCTTCCTCGGGCTCGTCGGCACCGTCTTGGTCTACGCGACCGCCCGCGTGACCCGCTCACGCCTGCGGCTGGTGGCGACCCCCTTCGCCCTGCTCGCCGTGACCATCGTGATCGGCACCGGCCAGCCGGCCGCGCAGTGGGTGCAGGGACTGCTGCTCGCCCTGCTCCTCGTCGGCTGGCTCGTCGCGCGCGACCACCTCGACCCCGACATCGGCATCGCCCGGCCGGGGATGCGGCGCCCGGCCCTGTCCCGGGTCGTGCAGGGCGCCCTCATCGTGCTCGTCGCTGCCCTGCTCGGGGCTCTCGTCGGACCGCTGCTGCCCGGTCGCGACGCCGAGTCCGACCGGCAGGTCGTGCGCACCGGTGTCGTGCCCGGCCACGACACGAGCGTGCTCGCCTCGCCGCTCAGCCGCTACCGCGACTTCACGGCGGAGAGCCCCACCCAGCTCTACGAGCGTGAGCTGCTTCGGGTCGAGGGCGTGCCCGCGACGACGCCGATGCGCCTGGCGACCCTCGACACCTGGGACGGGTCGACGTGGGGCGTCGCCGGGCGCGGCGAGTCGCGCGCCGATGCTGGGCGGTCCTTCCAGCAGTTCGGCCGCCGGGTCGGCGTCCTCGACGGCGGCAACCCGACGCAGGTGCGGGTCACCGTGCCCGAGGGCGGCTACGGCGAGGGCTGGCTGCTCACGACGGGTCAGGTGGAGGGCATCGAGTTCCTCGGCTCGGCCCGCGAGCGGCTCGAGGGCAAGGCCTGGCTCAACCTCAGCACCAACTCCGTGCTCGTCCCGCCGGGTCTGCGCCCCGGTGACCGCTACGAGCTGCGCACCGAGCTCCCGGCGAAGGGGGCCGGTGCCCTCCCCGAGAGCCTGCCCGTCGCGCGGGGCTCGATGCCGATGACGGGTGACACCTCCTTCGTCGACGCCCGGATCGAGACGTGGAAGGGCTCCTCGGACGACCCGTGGGCCCAGCTGCGCTCGATCGCGACGACGATGCGCGAGGAGGGCACCTACACCGACGGGGCCCCGTCGACCGGTGCGAGCAGCGAGGCCGAGCGGGCGAAGATCGCGACCATCGCGCGCAACTACCCCGCCGGGCACGGCCTCGGGCGGCTCGACCGCTTCCTCAACTCCGAGGAGCTCGCCGGCAACGACGAGCAGTACGCCGCGACCCTCGGGCTCATCGGCAACCGACTCGGCATCCCCACCCGGGTCGTCGTCGGCGCGACGGCCACCGACGACGGACTCGTCCGCGGTCGTGACGTCCACGCGTGGGTCGAGGTCCGGCTGCGCGACGGCTCGTGGTTCCAGCTGATGCCGCAGACCTTCGTCCCGAGCATGACGGAGCAGCAGACCGACACCAGCCGGGCGCCGCAGGCCTGGGACAAGCCCGAGGTCGACCCGCCGCCGCAGCCGCCGCCGGCCGACCCGCCGCCGCCCGAGCCCGTCGTCGACTGGTCGTCCCCGTCGACCTGGCCGCTGTGGGCCCAGCTCCTCGCGGTCTTCGTCCTCCTGCCGCTGCTCGTGCTCGCGCTCACTCCGGTCGTGACCGCCGTGCGCCGGGCCGTGCGGCAGCGCAGCGGGTCCGCCGACCGGCGGATCGGCCGGTCGTGGAACGACCTGCTCGAGGAGGCCCGCCTCCTCGGGGTGCCGCTGCCCGCCGGCGGGACCCGCGTCGAGCAGGCCCGTGCCCTCGGGCCCCGGGTCGATGCCGTCCCCGCCGCCATGCAGGCCGATGCCCTCGTCTTCGGCGAGGCCCCGGCCCACCCCGACGCCGTGGGGCAGTGGCAGGGTGAGCTGCGGCGGGTGCGCCGACGACTGCGACAGGCCACTCCCTTCGTCACCCGCGTGCGGGCGACCCTCGACCCACGCTCCCTGCTGTCCCGTCACGAGGACATCGGGATGCACGACTCGACCACCACCACCCGTGAGGCCCACCGATGAAGCTGATGTTCACCCTGCGCGGGTCGGGCAATGTCGACACCGACCTCGTCGCGACGGTCGACGGACGCACGACCGTCGGCGACCTCGCCGAGCACCTCGTGCTCTCCGACCCGGAGCGGCAGCGCAATGCCAGCGCGCACGCCCCGGCGGAGCTCGGCAGCTACACCCTCGCCCTCGTCGACGAGAACCACCGCGCCGTCGACCCCAACACCACGGTCCAGGAGTCGGGGCTGCGCTCGGGTGCCCACCTCGCGGTGACCCGCCGATCCGCCGGCTACGAGGACTCCGCGGCACCGATCGCGACCGCGCGGGTCGTCGCCGGCCCGGACACCGGGCGCGAGTACCCGCTGCAGCGGGGCACCTCGCACGTCGGCCGCGGACGCGACTGCGAGGTGCAGATCAACGACGCCTCCGTCTCGCGCCGCCACGCGAAGCTGCTCGTCGCCGACGTCGTCGAGGTGACCGACCTCGGCTCCTCCAACGGCGTCATCGTCGGCGACGAGCGCATCGACCGCGCGATCCTGCGCGAGGGCGAGACCTTCACCATCGGTGACACGACCTTCGAGATCTCGGCCAAGACCCGGGCCGCGGGCCTGACGATGACCGACGCGGGCGACGTCGCCTTCACCCGCTCGCCGCGCATCGCCCCGATCTACCAGGGGCTGCAGTTCGAGGTGCCGGAGCTGCCGGAGCGCGGCAAGCCGCAGCGCATCCCGCTCGCCATGATGATCGTGCCGGTCTTCATGGGCGCGACGCTCTTCGCCATCACCCGCTCGCGCTTCACGATCATGTTCATGCTCATGATGCCGATGATGATGCTCGCCAATGCGTGGGAGTCGCGGCGTCGGGTGCGGCTGGACTTCGAGGAGGCGATGGCCGACTTCCGCGAGGACGTGGGCTACCTCGTCGAGGACATCGAGGTCGAGCTCGACCGCGAGCACGACATCCGGCGTCAGGAGCACCCGTCGGTGGCGGACTTCGGCCGGGCCGTCGCCGTGCACCACCCGCTCATGTGGACCCGGCGACCCGAGGAGCCGGGCTTCCTCGAGTACCGCCTCGGCCTGGGCGTGCGCCCGAGCCGCAGCGAGATCAAGCTGCCGAAGATGGGCCGCACCCGCGCCGAGGCCTGGCTCGAGGTGTCGCGACTCATGCAGGGCCTGGGCGTCGTCGCCGACGTGCCCGTGACCGCGCACCCGCTGCTCGACGGCGCCATCGGCGTCTCAGGTCCGCGTGACCACTCGCTGGGCCTGGCCCGCTCCCTCGTCGTGCAGACCCTCGCCGCCCACTCGCCCGCCGAGGTCGTCGTCTGCGCCCTGACCTCGACGTCGTCGGCCCGCGACTGGGACTGGCTCAAGTGGGCGCCGCACACGAGCTCCCCGCAGAGCCCGGTCGAGGTGCAGCACACCGCGAGCTCCGGACCGGGCTGCTCGGCCGTCATGGAGCAGCTCGAGTCCCTCGTCGCCGCCGGCGTCGCGTCCGACAAGGGACGCGTGGGCCCGGCGGTCGTCGTCCTCGTCGAGAGCGATGCACCCGTCGAGCAGGCCCGCCTCGTCCAGCTCGCCGAGCACGGGTGGAAGCACCGCATCATCGTCATCTGGGTCGCGCCGGTCACCGAGCAGCTGCCGGCCGCCTGCCGCACCTTCGTCGAGGTCGGCGAGGACGGATACTGCCAGGTCGGCTGGGTCGGCCCCGCCCAGGTCGCCACCCGGGTGGCGACCGACGGGGTCTCCGAGCAGGAGGCCATGGACGTCGCCCGGGGCCTCGCCCCGATCACCGACGCCAGCGCTGTCGTCCAGGACGACTCCGACATCCCGCGCTCGGTGTCCTACCTCGCCCTCGTCGGCACCGAGATCGCCACCTCCGAGCTGGCCGTCATCGAGCGGTGGAACGAGAACCGCTCGATCCTCACCGGGCGCCACGCGCCGCCCACCCCCAACCGCAAGCCGGGCTCCCTTCGCGCCGTCATCGGGCAGAGCGCGCTCGGGACGCACAGCGTCGACCTGCGCACCGACGGACCGCACGCCCTCGTCGGTGGCACGACCGGCGCCGGCAAGTCCGAGCTGCTCCAGGCGTGGATCCTCGGCATGGCGACGGCCAACAGCCCGCAGCGGGTGACCTTCCTGCTCGTCGACTACAAGGGTGGCTCGGCCTTCCGCGACTGCGTGCAGCTGCCGCACACGGTCGGCATGGTCACCGACCTCTCGCCGCACCTCGTCCGCCGGGCGCTCGCCTCGCTGTCGGCCGAGCTGCACTACCGCGAGCACCTGCTCGCCCGCTTCAAGGCCAAGGACCTCGTCGAGCTGGAGCGCCGCGGCGAGGTCGAGGCCCCGCCGAGCCTGATCATCATCGTCGACGAGTTCGCCGCCCTCGTGCAGGAGGTGCCCGACTTCGTCGACGGCGTCGTCAACATCGCCCAGCGCGGCCGCTCGCTCGGCATCCACCTCATCCTCGCGACGCAGCGCCCGGCGGGTGTCATCAAGGACAACCTGCGCGCCAACACCAACCTGCGCATGGCGCTGCGCATGGCCGACGAGGACGACTCGAGCGACGTGCTCGGCACCAAGGACGCCGCCTACTTCGACCCGGCCCTGCCGGGTCGTGCGATGGCCAAGTCAGGTCCCGGCCGCCTCGTGCCCTTCCAGACCGGCTACGCCGGTGGCTGGACGAGCGACACCCCGCCACCGCCGGACATGCTCGTGTCGACCCTCGCCTTCGGTGCGTCGGTCGCGTGGGAGCTGCCCGCCAAGCCGAAGGGGGACGAGGACGCCGACCTCGGCCCCACCGACATCCAGCGGGTCGTCGAGACCGTCGAGCGGGCGCGGGTCGAGGCGCAGATCGCCATCCCGCGCAAGCCCTGGCTACCGGAGCTCGCCGAGGTCTACGACCTGGCGAAGCTGCCCACCGACCGGCGCGACGACGAGCTGGTCATCGGTGTCGCCGACGACCCGGACCTGCAGGCCCAGCCGACGATCAGCTTCCGCCCCGACTCCGAGGGCAACCTCGCGGTCTTCGGGGCATCGGGCGCGGGCAAGAGCTCCTTCCTGCGCACGATCGCGGTCGCCGCCGGCTTCACCGTGCGCGGCGGGCCGTGCCACGTCTACGGGCTCGACTTCGGCAACCGCGGCCTGTCGATGCTCGAGGACCTGCCGCACGTCGGCAGCATCATCTCCGGGCAGGACGAGGAGCGGGTCAAGCGGCTGCTGACGATGCTCCGCGAGATCGTCGACGAGCGGGCGGTGCGCTACTCCAAGGCCAATGCCACGACGATCACGCAGTACCGGCGCCTCACCGGGCACACCGACGAGCCGCGGATCTTCGTGCTCGTCGACGGCCTCACCGCCTTCCGGCAGGCCTACGAATCGGCGGGCGCCCTCATGCGCTGGCTCGACGCCTTCACCTCGCTGCTCGCCGACGGGCGTCCCGTCGGCGTGCACTTCGTGCTCTCGGTCGACTCCCGCGGTGGTCTGCCGGTGTCGATGGGCTCCTCGGTCCAGTCGCGCTTCGTGCTGCGCATGGCGACCGAGGACGACTACGCCTTCCTCGGGACGGCCCGAGACGTGCTCACCCCGGAGTCGCCTCCCGGCCGAGGGATCTTCAAGAAGCGCGAGGTCCAGGTGGCGGTCCTCGGTGGCACGAGCGATGCGTCGGAGCAGTCGCGGATGGTGCGCGGCTTCGCCGAGACGATGGCCAAGAGCGGTGCCGCTCCGGCCCGGCCGGTGGCCTCGCTGCCCGAGGTCGTCCCGATGTCATCCCTGCCTGCGCAGCTGGACGGGCTGCCGGTCATCGGGATGAACTCCGACGACCTCGCGCCGGTCTCCTTCGACCCGCGCGGTGGCTTTGTCGTCACCGGGCCGCCCGGCAGCGGGCGCACGACGACCCTCGTGACGATGATCCGGGCGATCCGGGCCTGGCGCCCGCAGACCCAGATCAGCGTCATCTCGCTGCGGCGCAACTCCGAGCTGCTCACCATGCCGGAGGTCGACCGCACCGCGAGCCGCGAGGAGGACGTCAAGGAGCTGTGCGCCGAGCTCAAGGAGCGCGCCCTCGACGAGATGGCCCTGCCGCAGGTGCTCATCGTCGAAAAGCTCGACGACCTCAACGCGCCGCCCTTCCAGTCGCCGATGCAGGACGCGATCAAGCCGCTCATCGACAACGACCACTTCGTCGTCGGCGAGGCGGACGCCTCCGCGATGAACTCGAGCATGGGCCTGCCGGGTCTGGTCAAGGCCTCGCGCTCGGGCATGGCTCTGGCGCCCGACGGGTCGGAGTCGCAGATGATCTTCAAGTCCGCCTTCCCGCCCCTCGCCCGGGTCGTCATGCCCGAGGGTCGGGGGGTCCTGGTGCGCCGGGGCCGTGCGGAGATCGTCCAGATCACCCTCCCGGACGCCCGCTGATGATGGCGCACTCCGTTGCGCGACAACGAAATTCGACGTCCCCTCAGAGGGGGAGAGGGATGGGGAGTTCTCCCCATGTACCTCGCAGGACTTCACTCCCTAGTGTTGTCCTCAGACGGGCAGGGGAATCGCCCGCAGGACAGACCAACAGCAGTACCAACACCAACTCGCAGGAGGACAAGATGGCTTGGCTCGGAATGAACCTCGAGACCGTCAAGGGTGAGATCCCGAAGTGGCAGCAGCTCGCCGAGGACATCAACACCATCATCACCACGGTCAACACCCAGGTGCAGCAGGCCAACGAGGCCTGGAACGGTAAGGACTCGGACGACTTCATCTCTGAGTGGGAGGGTCAGCACCGCCCGGCGCTCGAGAAGATCAAGGGCCTCATCGAGAACCTGCAGGGGCAGCTCCAGGGCGACGTCCAGCAGCAGGCCGAGGCCTCCGGCAGCTGATCCGGCTCACGCCGCGACGGACACCCCAGACCACCTGACGCACAGAGACTTTTAGAAGGAGAACGAAGATGGCACTTACCGACGGAATGGACGTCGAGCGGATCCGCGAGATCGCGGGTCAGCTCAAGACGGAGGCCGGCAAGATCGGCGAGGTCGAGCAGAACGGCACTTCGCAGGTCAGCGCCCTGGCGGAGAACTGGCTCGGCCCCGACTCCGAGGCCTTCGCCACCGAGTGGCAGACGGCCCAGAAGCAGCTCCAGGCCGCGACCTCCGCGCTCGAGGGCTACGCCCAGAAGGCCGAGCAGCAGGCTCAGCAGCAGGAGGGCAAGTCCACGCAGAAGGGCAACTGACCCTCGCTGGACCCCACGAAGGGCGGATCCGACCACTGGTCGGATCCGCCCTTCGTCATGTGCGGCGGGGGTGAGGTCAGTCGTCGATGACGACGAGGACCTCGCCCTCCTGGACCACGTCGCCGGCGGTGACCTTGACCTCGAGGACCCGGCCGGAGCGGTCGGCGAGCACGGGGATCTCCATCTTCATCGACTCGAGGAGCACGAGCTCGTCCCCGATCGCGACCTGCTGGTCGGCCGCGACCTGCACGGAGATGACATTGGCGACCAGCTCTGACTCGACTCTGTGACCCATGCCACTGAGGTTAGTGGTGCCCGGGCCGGCGGCACACCACCGGGTGCGCCGGAGCAGGATGGGCCCATGCCCGACGTGGACCTCACCGACACCCGACTCGTCGACGACCCCTACCCGCTGCTCGGGACCTGGCGGGATGCCGGACCGATGCTGCGGGCCACCGACGGACGCTGGGTGGCGACGACGCACGCCGCGGTCGGCGCGACCCTGCGGCACCGGGCCATGGGGCGGATCTGGTCGGACTGGGAGCCGGCCGAGCAGATGGCGCCCTTCAACGCGCTCCACCGCCACCAGCTGATGGAGAACGAACCGCCCGAGCACACCCGCATGCGGCGCCTGCTCGCCGGGGCCTTCGCCAAGGGGCACGTCGAGCGCATGCGCCCGCGCATCGAGACCCTCGCCGACGCGACGCTCGACGAGCTCGACCCGAACGGGCCCGTCGACCTCCTGGCCGCCTACGCCGAGCCGATGCCGGTCTACGTCATCGCCGACCTGCTCGGCGTGCCCCGCGAGGACCACGTGCGGCTGCGTGACTGGTCGCAGGCCATCGTGCACATGTACGAGCACGGGGTCGACGAGGCGACCCGGGCCGCCGCGGTGCGGGCGAGCGTCGACTTCGCCGACTACGTCCGCCAGGTCGTCGCGATGCGCCGGGCGCGGCCGGGGCAGGACCTCGTCAGCGACCTCATCGCCGAGCGGGCCGACGGGGGCGGCTTCACCGAGGAGGAGCTCGTCGCGACGGTCGTCCTGCTGCTCAACGCCGGTCACGAGGCCTCGGTCAACACCTTCGGCAACGGCCTGCACGCACTGCTGCGCCACCCCGACCAGCTCGCGCGGATCACCGGCGGTGAGGTGAGCGCGGCGACGGCCCTCGAGGAGCTCATCCGCTACGACGCGCCGCTGCAGCTCTTCGAGCGGACGGCCACGGCCGAGGTCGAGATCGCCGGCACCATCGTGGCGAAGGGGGAGACCGTCGCCTGCCTCATGGGCTCGGCCAACCGCGATGCCGCCGTCTTCGGGGCCGACCCGAGGACCGGCGCCGATGCCTTCGAGGTCGCGCGCGACCCCAACCCGCACGTGGGCTTCGGACTGGGCCGCCACTTCTGCCTCGGCGCCCCGCTGGCTCGCGTCGAGCTCGAGATCACGCTGCGCCGTCTGCTCGAGCGCTTCCCCGACATCGCGCTCGCCGGGCCGGCGCCGCGGCGCCCGACCTGGGTCCTGCGCGGCCTGGCCGAGCTGCCGGTCACCCTGGCGCCCGCCGCCGGCTGAGGACGAGAAACACCCCCGTCGCAGGAGGTCGAAACCCGTGCGAAGGGGGTGTGTCTCGGGGGCCCCGGAAACCCGGGGTCGGTCAGCGCGCGGGGTGGGTCAGCGCTCCTCGGTGCCCGCGATGAAGGCCTCGAGCTTCGCTCGGCCCTCGGTGTCCTCGCGCTGCTCCGGCGGCGACTTCATGAGGTAGCTGCTCGCGGAGAGCAGGGCGCCGCCGACGCCGCGGTCCTTGGCGATCTTCGCCGCGCGGATGGCGTCGATGATGATGCCGGCCGAGTTGGGGGAGTCCCAGACCTCGAGCTTGTACTCGAGGTTGAGCGGCACGTCGCCGAAGGCGCGACCCTCGAGGCGCACGTAGGCCCACTTGCGGTCGTCGAGCCAGGCCACGTAGTCCGAGGGGCCGATGTGGACGTTGCGGTCGTCCTTCTTGCCGGCGAGGGGGCCCTCGAGGTTGGAGGTGACGGCCTGCGTCTTCGAGATCTTCTTCGACTCCAGGCGCTCGCGCTCGAGCATGTTCTTGAAGTCCATGTTGCCGCCGACGTTGAGCTGGTAGGTGCGGTCGAGGACCACGCCGCGCTGCTCGAAGAGCTTGGCCATGACGCGGTGGGTGATCGTCGCGCCGACCTGGCTCTTGATGTCGTCACCGATGATCGGGACACCGGCGTCCTCGAACTTCTTCGCCCACTCCGGGTCGGAGGCGATGAAGACGGGCAGGGCGTTGACGAAGGCGACGCCCGCGTCGATCGCGCACTGCGCGTAGAACTTGTCGGCCTCCTCGGAGCCCACCGGCAGGTAGGAGACGAGCACGTCGACCTCGGCGTCCTTGAGCGCCTGGACGACGTCGACCGGCTCGGCCGGGGACTCGTCGATCGTCATGGCGTAGTACTTGCCGATGCCGTCGAGGGTGTGGCCGCGCTGGACGGTGACGCCGGTCGTGGGGACCTCGGCGATCTTGATGGTGTTGTTCTCCGAGGAGTTGATGGCCTCGGCGAGGTCCTTGCCGACCTTCTTGTCGTCGACGTCGAAGGCAGCGACGAACTCGACGTCGGAGACGTGGTAGTCGCCGAAGGTCACGTGCATGAGACCGGGGACGCTGCCCTGCGGGTCGGCGTCCTTGTAGTACTCGACACCCTGCACGAGCGAGCTCGCGCAGTTGCCGACGCCGACGATGGCGACGCGGATGGCGGTCATGGGTTCTCCTTGATGGGGGGCGGGTTGAAGGCGGGATGTGCGGGGTCGCTCAGCGAGCCCGGGCGCACCTGGGGGGTGCGTCGCTCGGCGTCGATGAGCTCGTCGAGCCAGGAGACGGCGCGCTCGATGGCGTCCTCCCCGTGGCTGTGGAGGGCGGCCGTCCACGGGTCGAGGCGCTCGAGGCGCTCGCCGTCGCGCATGGCGCTCAGCTGCTCGGCGAGCCGGGCACGGCGACCCTCGAGGATGCGCAGGCGCACCTCGCGCTCGGTCCGGGTGAAGAAGGCCAGCCGGACGTCGAAGGCGTCGTCCGCCCAGCTGCTCGGGTCGGTGCGCCCGGCGATCGTGGCGAAGGCCTCCCGGCCTGCGTCGGTGATCGTGTAGGTGATGCGCTGCCGGCGGGTGCCGGACGCGCGGGCCGCGTCGTGGTCGACGCTGACCAGGTCCTGCCCCTGCAGGCTCGCCAGGCAGGGGTAGAGGGTGCCGAAGGAGAGCGCCCGGAAGGCACCGAGCCGGGTGTTGAGCCGGCGACGCAGCTCGTAGCCGTGCAGCGGGCTCTCGTGGAGCAGGCCGAGCACGGCGAACTCGAGCATCTCGCGACGACGCACGGCAACTCCCTTCGCTCCAATCGGTGGACCCGGCCGAAGGGGGTGGGCCCGGTGGGGCACGGATCGGCGCGGCCGGATCAGGGTACCCGATGTATCGAGCAGATACATCGAGCGAGGAGATGGCCGCGCGTCGTCGTGCGTTCATACTGGAGTCAGTCGTACCCGCCCCCGTCCCACGAGGTGCTCCATGGCCAGGTCCCCCCGCACGCGCGCCGAGGCGCGCTCGCGACGCAGCACCCGGCGTCGTCGTGGTCGCCGGGGCATCGTGCGCAAGCTCCTGCTGGCGCTCGTCGCGCTCATCGCGCTCGGCATCGTCGGGGTCGTCGTGGCCTACATGCTCACCGACATCCCCAAGCCCAACGACCGCGCCGTCTCGCAGGCCTCCGTCCTCTACTACTCCGACGGCAAGACCGAGATGGATCGCATCGCGACGGTCAACCGCGAGTCGGTGGAGATCAAGCAGGTGCCCGACGGGGTGCAGCACGCCTTCATCGCCGCCGAGGACCGCACCTTCTACGACAACCGCGGCATCTCGCCCAAGGGGATCTTCCGGGCGATCTCCGGTGCGGTCGCCGGCGAGGACCGGGGTGGCGGCTCGACCATCACCCAGCAGTACGTGAAGAACTACTTCCTCACCCAGGACCGCAGCCTCGAGCGCAAGGCCCGCGAGATCCTCATCTCGGTGAAGATCGACGGCGAACTGAGCAAGGACGAGATCCTCGCCAACTACCTCAACACCATCTACTTCGGTCGCGGCGCTGACGGCATCCAGACCGCCTCCAAGGCCTACTTCGGCAAGGACGTCAGCAAGCTGACGCCGTCGGAGGGCGCCCTGCTGGCGAGCGTCATCCGCGGACCCTCCCTCTACGACCCGGCGCTCGGCGAGACCCAGACCGCCGCAGCCAAGGAGCGGTGGGCCTATGTCCTCGACGGCATGGTCGCCGAGGGGTGGATGACCCCCGCGGAGCGGTCGAAGCAGAAGTTCCCCAAGACCATCGCCCCCAAGCAGCGCTCGGAGGCGGCCTCCGACGACATCGGCTTCATCACCGAGGAGGTCCGACAGGAGCTGCGCAGCCGGCTCGACCTCACCGATGCCGACATCGACCGCGGGGGCTTCAAGATCGTCACGACGATCGACAAGGACGCCCAGGAGTCCGCGGCCGCCGCGGTGAAGAAGTCGCGCCCGACGGGTGAGGGCACCTCCGACCTGCACATCGGGCTGGCCTCGATCGAGCCGGGTGACGGCGCGATCCGGGCGATGTACGGCGGCTCGCGCTTCGGCACCGGCCGCTACGGCTACTTCAACTCCGCCGTCGACGGCAAGATGCAGGCCGGCTCGACGATGAAGCCCTTCACGATGATCGCGGCACTGCGCAAGGGGATCCCGCTCTCGACGACCTACAGCGGAGCCAGCCCCTACTTCAACCGTGCCTTCATCTACGACGGGGCGAGCGCGACCGACATCCAGCGCCAGGGCGGCATCGTCAACTTCGGCAACACCTCCTACGGCCCGGTCAACATGCGCACCGCGACCCAGAAGTCGATCAACACCTACTACGGCCAGCTCAACCTCGCCGTGACGCCGAAGTCGACCGCCGAGTCGGCCAAGGACGCCGGTGTCGTCGCCTACGACGGGGACGAGCGCACCGCCCTGTCGACGGGCCCGGGCAATGTCTTCGGTACCGACGCCGTGCGGGTCCTCGACATGGCCAATGCCTACGCGACGATCGCCGCCGAGGGTCGCCGGGCCACGCCCTACTACATCTCCTCGGTGAAGAGCACCGGCGACCAGCACGACCTCGACTACACGGTGAAGAAGGACGTGCGCCGCGCCTTCCCCCAGGACGTCGCCCGCGACACCATCCAGGCGATGAGCCTGGTCAACCAGCCCGGCGGCACCGGGTACCCGACGGTCGCCGACCTCGGCCGCCCCGTCGGCGGCAAGACGGGCACGACGTCCAACAACTACGCGGCGTGGTTCGACGGCTTCACCCCGGGGCAGCTCGCGACCGCCGTCGGCATGTACAAGGGCGACGGCCGGCTGGTCGAGAAGAACCAGCTGAAGAACCTCGGCGGATTCGCCGAGGTCACCGGCGGCACGATCCCGGCGCGGATCTGGACCGACTACATGATCGGCGCGCTCGAGGGCGAGCCGGTCGAGAGCCTGCCGCCGGCCGGCAATGTCACCTTCCGCCCGCAGACGAGCCGTCCGACCGACGCCCCGGCGCCGATCACGACGACCCAGACGCCGGTGCCGCAGCCGACGACGACGCGCTCGACAACCCAGGAGCCGACCTCGACGTCGAGCAGCTCGACCCGCTCGAGCACCTCGACGACGAAGAGCTCCTCGACGACGAAGAGCAGCACCACGTCGTCGACGACCCGCTCGACGACCCGCTCGACGACCAGCTCTTCGACGACCCGCCCGACGACGACCCGCCCGACGACGACCCGCCCGACGACGACGGCGCCGTCGCCCACCTCGACGAGCGAGCCGTCGCCGACCTCGACGCGTCAGACCCCGACCCTCCCGAGGCCGAGCCTCACCCCCGGCGGCAGCGGCTCGGCCGGGCAGGGCGACTAGTGTCCCGCGAGTGGACCGAGGGCGATCTGCTCCCGCCGGAGGCGAGCGCGCTCGTCGGGGGGCCGCTCGGTCGTCGGGTCGCGCCGCGTGAGCGGTCGCTGCCGCGGCTGCTCCCGTTCGTCGTGCTGCTCGTCCTCCTGCCGATGGGGTCGGCCTTCCTGCGCCAGGGGCACTGCGTCGTCAACGGCTGGAACGGCAACGACCAGTTCTGGCGCGGCTGCTTCTCGGACCTGCCGGCGCAGTACCAGCTCGCCGGGCTCGACCGGGGCGTCGGTGGCTGGCTGACCGGTGAGATCCGCCTCGACCAGATGCCGCTCCTGTCGGGGCTCATGTCGGCCGTCGGAGGCCTCGTCCCCGAGGCCGGCTGGCTCGACGCCTCCCGCTGGTACATGGCGCTGTGGACGATCATCATCACCCTCTGCCTCGTCGCGGCGGTCTGGTGCGTCGGGATGCTCCGCCCCGAGCGGCTCGACCTGGCGACCCAGCTGGCCCTGTCGCCCGTGCACGTCGTCGCCGCCCTCCTGTCGCCCGACCTCGTCGTCGTCACCCTCGTCATGGCGGCGATGCTCGCCGACACCCGCCGCCGTCCTGTGCTCGCCGGCGTCCTGCTCGGCCTGGCCCTGCTGGGGCACGCCTGGGTGGGCATCGTCGCCGTCGCGCTCGTCGTCGCCGCGCGACGGGTCGGGCACGAGGCGGCTGCCGTGCGGACCGTCCTCGTCGCGCTCGGCACCGCCGTCGGGCTGGCCGTCGTCCTCGCGCTCGCCTCGCCCGACATCGTCACCGGCCCGCTACGCGCGTGGTGGGGCGAGAAGCCCGGCTACGGCTCCGTCCTGCTCATCCCCGAGCTCGCCGGGCACCCGCTGCCCGCTCGCGTCGCCCCGCTCGCGTCGGTCGTGGGCTGGGGGGTGGCCGTGTGGGCCTGCGTCGTCATGGTCGGCAGGGCCTGGCGTCCCGCGACCTGGGCGCAGGTCGCGGCCTTCGCCGTCCCGGTCGTCGCGCTGACGAGTCCCTCGGTGCCGGTCCAGGCGGCCCTGTGGGTGCTGCCGCTGGCCCTCCTCGCGGGCGTCTCGTGGCGCACCCACCTGGGCCTCGTCGCCGTCGAGGCGGTGCACGCCACCGCCCTGTGGCTGCACATCGGCGCCGGCGCCGACCCCGACAAGGGTCTGCCGGCCCAGTGGTACGCCGTCGCCGTGCTCGGACGGGCCATCGCGTGGGGCTTCCTCATGTGGAGCGTCTGGTACACGCCGGTCGACAACCCCGGCCCCCGTCCACAGGCGCGTGCCCTGCCGGACGACCGTCCACAGGAGCCGGTCGCGGTCTGATGCGGACCCCCCTTCGTCCGGCACGCTTTGGTGCGAAGGGAGGGCAGCCGATACCCTGAGGCGTCCCCGGAGCAGGTCTGTCACCCGACCGGCGTGCCCGGGCACCGATGCACCAACCCTCCTGTCACGGAGAGACCGTGACCGCACAGACCGAAGGAGGCGGGTTATCAGCATGCGTCAGTACGAGCTCATGGTCATCTTCGACCCCGAGACCGACGAGCGGGCCGTCCAGCCCCTGTTCGACAAGTTCCTCACCGTCGTCACCAAGGACGGCGGCAGCGTGGACAAGATCGACCACTGGGGTCGTCGTCGTCTCGCGTACGAGATCAACAAGAAGGCCGAGGGCCTCTACGCCGTCGCCAACCTGACCTGCACGCCGGCCACGAGCAAGGAGCTCGACCGCCAGCTGGGTCTCTCCGAGCAGGTCCTGCGGACCAAGCTCATGCGCGTCGACGCCTGAGAGGCGTCCCTCCCGGCCTGTCGGTCCCCACTGGCAGGCTCACCTGAGAGATCACCGATCGACAAGGAATCCCATGGCAGGCGAGACCCCCATCACCGTTATCGGCAACCTCACGGCTGACCCGGAGCTCCGGTTCACCCCGAGCGGCGCGGCCGTGGCCAACTTCACCGTGGCCTCGACCCCCCGCACCTTCGACCGTCAGACGAACGAGTGGAAGGACGCGGAGACGCTCTTCATGCGCTGCTCCGTGTGGCGCGAGGCTGCTGAGAACGTGGCGGAGTCCCTCACCCGTGGCACCCGCGTCGTCGTCTCCGGTCGTCTCGTCTCCCGCTCGTGGGAGGACAAGGAGACCGGGCAGAAGCGCTCCGTCATGGAGATGCAGGTCGACGAGGTCGGCCCGTCGCTGCGCTACGCCACCGCCAAGGTGACGAAGACCCAGCGCGGCGGTGGCGGCGGCCAGGGCGGCGGCTCCTGGGGCGGCGGCGGTGGCCAGCAGGGTGGTTCCGGTGGTGGCTTCGGCGGCCAGCAGGACGACCCGTGGGCGACCGGCGGCAGCCAGGGTGGAGGCCAGCAGGGTGGCGGCTCGTGGGGCGGCGGCCAGCAGGCCCCGGCCCAGGGCGCTCCCCAGGGTGGCGGCCAGGCCGGCGGCGGCTGGGGCAATGCCCCGAGCTACGACGAGCCCCCCTTCTGATCGATCTCTCGCGCCCGACCCGGTCGGGCACTGACACCACACCCATCCCGAGGACCAACCTCGGGCTCTCATTGACACGAAGGAGAGCACCACGATGGCCAAGCCCGTAGTGCGCAAGCCCAAGAAGAAGGCCAACCCGCTCAAGGCGGCGAAGGTCGAGAACATCGACTACAAGGACGCGAACCTGCTGCGCAAGTTCATCTCCGACCGCGGGAAGATCCGCGCGCGTCGCGTCACCGGCGTCTCCGTCCAGGAGCAGCGTCGCATCGCGACCGCCGTCAAGAACGCCCGGGAGATGGCCCTGCTGCCCTACTCCTCGTCCAACCGCTGATCAGCGGCCGCGAAGCAAGGAGCAGACAGATGAAGGTCATCCTCACCCACGAGGTCTCCGGCCTCGGTACCGCCGGCGACATCGTCGACGTCAAGCCGGGCTACGCCCGCAACTTCCTCTACCGCCGTGGCCTGGCCACCGCGTGGACCAAGGGTGCGCAGAAGCAGGTCGAGGCGATCGCCTCCGGCCGTGCCGCGCGCGCCGTGAAGTCGCTGGAGGAGGCGCAGTCGATCAAGGGCAACCTCGAGGCCCAGCAGGTCACGATCAGCGCCCACGCCGGTGAGTCCGGTCGCCTCTTCGGCGCCGTGACCAGCCGCGAGGTCGCCGAGGCCGTCAAGGCCGGCGGTGGTCCCGAGCTCGACCGTCGCACGATCGAGATCCCGACCCCGATCAAGTCGGTCGGCCCGGCCGAGGCGCTGGTGCGCCTGCACCCGGACGTCCAGGCCAAGGTCGCGCTCGACGTCGTCGCCGGCTGAGTCCGTCACGACGCCCTGACGAAGGGGGGCGACCCACCGATCACCCGGTGGGTCGCCCCCTTCGTCGTGCCCGGGGAGTCCTCCCCATGGGTGCTGGCGCAGGCGTCCCCCTACAGTTGCCCCAGGCCGCCGGGGCCGACGAGACGGGGGAGAAGCATGATCATGCGTACACGAGTCTTCGCGCTGGGGGCGGCCGCCGCCCTCGCGCTCAGCGGCTGCTCCTTGGTCGGAGGTGACGACACGGGATCGGACGCCAGCTCGTCGAGCTCGTCGACGTCGTCGGGCGTCGTCAACGGCGATGCGAGCACCAACGGCGCCAAGGAGGCCGGCATCGACCTCGACAACCCGCCGAAGCCGATGGCGGAAGCGACCATCAAGATCAACCAGAACTCCATCGACGAGACGAAGATGGAGCTGCTCGAGCTGCGCCGGAGCGACAACGTCATGCTCGCGACCTTCCGCCTCACCGGCACGGGACGGGGGACGGAGGTCCAGTCGGCCTTCCGGCTGCTCGGCATGACGAGCTTCGACCCGACCTTCATCGACATGAAGCGCCTCGAGAAGTACCAGCACGTGGGCCAGCTGACGAGCAACATGGTGCAGGCCAAGGCGCCCCTGGGAGAGCCGGTCTACGTCTTCACCGCCTTCCCCCTGCCCAAGGACGGGGTCAGTGAGCTGGACCTGCGGATGACCTCGGACTCCCCGTCCATCGAGGCCATCCCGATGCCGAAATGAACGGCCGCAGCCGGCGCGCGCTGATCGCCGCCGCCGTCACCCCGTGCGTCCTGGTCGTCGGGGTCGGGGCGGCCGCCGCCGACGAGCCGCTGAGCATCGACGACCTCCCGAGCATCAGCGACAGCATCGTTGCCTCTCATCTGGAGCCCATCGACGTCCCCGAGGTCGAGGCCATCGACGTCCCGCAGGTGTTGCCCTTCACGCCGGACGTCAGCAGCTCGGGCGGAGACACGGTCGTCACCCTCGACACCGACGTCCTCTTCGACTTCGGCTCCGCCGAGATGTCGGACGAGGCCGCCGCCGCCGTCGCCTCCGCGGTCACCAAGGTGCCGAAGGGGGAGCAGGTCACCGTCGTCGGGCACACCGACTCGGTCGGGTCCACCTCGGACAACCTTGCCCTGTCCAAGAAGCGTGCCCAGGCGGTCGCCGACGTCCTCGGCGAGAAGCGCAGCGACCTGCGCCTGCGGGTCAGCGGCAAGGGCGAGATCCAGCCGGTCGAGCCCAACAGCTCGGGCGGCAAGGACAACCCGGACGGCCGGGAGAAGAACCGCCGCGTGGAGATCCGCTACCGGGGCTGAGGCTGGGTAGTGCTCCCCATGTCGCTCGGGTGGTCGCCGACCTTAAGGTCTGGGTAAAGAACCACCACGAGCAGGGGGAACCCACCATGTCGCAGCCGCCCTTCGGTCACCAGCCGCCCCAGCCCGGTTACGGGCAGCAGCCGCCGCCTCCCGGCTACGGCCAGCAGCCCCCGCCGCCCCCGGGCTACGGCCAGCAGCACCCCGGCTACGGCGCCCCCAGCGGGCAGCCGGCCTACGGCCAGCCCTTCCAGCAGACTCCCGGCGGTCAGCCGCAGCAGCCCGGCCAGTGGGGTCACCAGCCGCCCCCACAGCAGCAGCAGGGCGGCTCGAACAAGGCGCTCAAGTGGGGCGCCTTCGGCGCTGCCGGCGTCGTCGCCCTCGGTGTCGTCACGGGCGGTGCGGTCCTCGCCTACAACAAGATCGGTGGCGGTGGGGCGCAGCCCGAGGCCGCACTGCCGGCCAGTGCCATCGCCTTCGCGAAGGTCGACCTCGACCCCTCCGCGGACCAGAAGGTCGACGCCTTCCGCTTCGCCCGCAAGTTCCCCGGCATGCGCGACAGCCTCGACGGCGTCGACGAGAACGGCGACCTGCGCAAGGAGATCTTCGACGCGATCAAGGAGGACGGCGGCCTCGAGGGCGTCGACTACGCGCAGGACGTCGAGCCCTGGCTCGGCCAGCGCTTCGGCGTCGCGATCCTGCCGCCGGCCGACGGCGCCCAGGAGCCCGGTGTCGTCGTCGCGCTCGCGAGCACCGACGAGGACGCCGCCAAGCAGGGCCTGTCCAAGGTCACCGGCAGCGAGGGCGGCTACTGCTCCGTCCAGCCCGACTTCGCCATCTGCGGCGAGGAGCAGAGCGTCGTCGACAAGGCGGTCAACGACGCGAAGGGGGCTGCCCTGGCCGACAGCGACACCTTCAGCCAGGACATGGACGACCTCGGTGAGGACGGCATGGTGACCGGCTGGATGGACATGTCCAAGGCGGGCGACATCACCCAGAGCACGCTCGGTGCCTCCGCCCAGACGACCCAGCAGGGCCGGCTGGCGACCGCGCTGCGCTTCGACGGGCCGACGCTCGAGCTCGCCGGCCGGATGAACGGTCTGCCCGCGGGCAGCGTCCCCAACGGCGACGGCACCTCGGTCGGCGACCTGCCGGCGGACACCCTCGGCGCCGTGGCCGTGACCGGCCTCGACGACGCGCTGCGCAAGGCCTGGCCCGAGATCGACAAGAACGCCCGCACCGCCCTCGGCGATGACTGGCAGAGCGGCATCGACTCCTTCACGAGCGAGACCGGCCTGTCCGTGCCCGAGGACGTCGCCAAGGCGGTCGGCTCCGACACGGCCGTCGCCGTCGGCCCCAACGCCGACGAGCCGAAGGTCGCGCTGGTCACCAACGGCGACAAGGGCCTGATCGACAAGCTCACCGGCTCGATGACCTCGAGCACCGGGGACGCGCCCCCGGTGACGGTCAAGGACGCCGGCGACGGCCGCACGGTCGTCGCGACGCCAGCGGGCTACGCCGACGAGATCGCGAACGGCTCGGGTCTGGGCGACAGCGACGCCTTCAAGGACGCCGTGCCCGACGCCGACAAGGCCGGCTCGGTCGCCTACGTCGACATCAGCAAGGCCGTCGAGCTGTGGGGCGGTGACATGGACGCCGAGGACAAGGAGAACATCGAGCCGCTCTCGGCCCTCGGTTTCGCGATGTGGGGCGAGGACGACCACGCCGACTTCACCCTGCGGCTGACGACCAAGTGACCCGCCTGCCCGGCACCCGGGGGTTTCCCCGGTGCCGGGCAGCAGGCAGGATGCAGGGGTGACTTCCATGGGGCAGACCGACGACAGCAGCACGCGCGACGAGTTCTGGGGGCAGGTCGGGCAGGTCGGCGCGCGGCGCGGACCGCTCGGTGACGCCGACGAGGCGGGCCTGTGGCCTGGCGGTTCGTCGGGCTACGTCCACGTGACGACCCCCCACTCGGGCATCGCCGCCACCGACGGTCTCTCCGCTGCCGGTGCGGACGGCAGCTCCCTCGGCCTCGAGGTCTACATCGAGGGCCGTGAGCTCGTCGACGGCGTCGAGGGTGAGGGTCGCTGGCTCGTCACCGCGCTCGAGGAGGCCGCCGGTGCGCTCGCCGCGGCCGGACCGGACGCGGTCACCGCCGCTCTGGCCGACCACGACCTGATCTCGCTCGAGATCTCCGCAGGTGACGCGCCCGCGGACTGGGTCGCCGACGGTCGTCTCGGGCTGCTGCTCGGCGTCGAGCTGCCCGGCCGCCCGCAGACGATCGGGTCGGTGCGCGCCCTGTCGATCAGCCCGCTGCGCCCCTCGGAGCTGGCGGTCGTCGTCGCCGAGGGCGCCGCCGGCCGGCGGCGCCTCGCCGAGGCACTCGCCGCCCAGGGCTGGTACTCCTACGCCGACAGCACCCGCCAGCCGGTCCTCTGACGCAGCCCGGCCTCCGACGCGGCCCGGCCTGACCGAGCCCGTCCCGACGCAGGGTCCGGGCTAGCGGGTCGCCCCGGTGACGGCCCACGCATCGCCGCGGACCCGCCAGGCCATGAACCCGCCCCGCACGAGCATGAAGGCCGTGAAGGCGAGCCACAGCGCGACGACCGCCGCCTCGGGCCCGTGGCCGGCTCCCAGCGCGCGGGTCACGAGCACGATCGGCACGTAGGCGAGCAGCACGAGGGTCATCGACATCGCCAGCCAGCGTCCGTCGCCGGCGCCGATGAGGACCCCGTCGACGACGAAGACGTAGCCGGCGAGCGGCTGCCCGAGGGCGATGACGACGAGGCCGGCGGCGATGGCGCTGCGCACGGCCGGGTCGTCGGTGAAGAGCGCCGGCAGCACCCGGTGCAGCGCGAGCAGCCCGACGCCGAGCAGCACTCCGCCCCACACGCCCCAGCGGACCATGAGGGCGGTCGCCTCGCGGGCGCCGCGCGCGTCACCGCTGCCCAGCTGCGCCCCGGTGAGGGCCTGCCCGGCGATCGCCAGGGCGTCGAGGGCGAAGACGAGCAGCGACCAGATCGTCGTCGTCACCTGGTAGGCCGCGAGCGGGACGTCGCCGAAGCCGGCGGCCGTCGCGACGGTGAGCAGGATGATCGCGCGCAGCGCGAGGGTGCGCACGAGCAGTGGCGCCCCGTCGAGGGCGGCGCCGAGGACCCGCCCCACATGAGGACGAAGGGAGGCCGCCGCACCTCGTCCCTGCCGCAGGACGACCGCGAGCAGGGCCAGGGCCATGCCCCACTGGGCGAGGACGGTGCCCCAGGCGGAGCCCGCGATGCCCATGCCGAGGCCGAGGACGAGGGCGACCGAGAGCACGGCATTGGCGCCGAAGCCGACCGCGGAGACGGCGAGCGGGGTGCGGGTGTCCTGCAGCCCGCGCAGGATGCCGGTGGCCGCGAGCACGAGCAGCATGGCGGGCAGCCCGAGCGCGCTCACCCGCAGGTAGGTCACCGCCTCGTCGAGCGCGGCCGGTGACGAGCCGAAGGCCGCGGCGAGGGGGCGGGCGCCGAGCCCGACGACGAGGGCCGCGAGCAGCCCGAGGCCGGCCGCGAGCCAGACACCGCCGACCCCGACCTCGATGGCTCCGCGCCGGGAGCCGGCGCCGAGCTGGCGGGCGACGACGCTCGTCGTGCCGTAGGCGAGGAAGACGAAGACGCCTGCGGCCGTGAGGAGCACGGAGCTCGCGGCGCCGAGCCCGGCGAGCGGCACCACGCCGAGCCGACCGACGACCGCCGCGTCGACCATGAGGAAGAGCGGCTCGGCGACGAGGGCCACGAAGGCCGGCACGGCCAGCGCGAGGATCTCGCGCGGCCCGACGGTGGGAGCCGGATCGGGGGAGGTCACCCGAGCACCCTACGAGTCGCGCGCCGACGGCCCGATGCCGCTACGGTGGCTGCAGCGTCCAAGTTACCCACGGGTAGGAGTCGATGATGACCAGACCGCAGCGCCGTCGCCGGGGGCGAGTGACCCCCTTCGTCCTGCTCGTGCTCGTGGCCCTGCTCGGGTTGAGCGCCACGGGAGCCGGGGCCGACCCGACCCCGTGGTACGAGCAGAGCAACCCGCTCGCCGAGGACTCCGAGGTGGGCGTGAGCGGCGCGCCGGCCACCGGCACCGGGCCCAAGGGAGAGGTGCGTGGCCTCATCGACGCCCACACCCACCTGATGTCCGACGAGGGCTTCGGCGGCGACATCGTCTGCGGCAAGACCTTCAGCGAGCTGGGCATCGAGGACGCCCTGACCGACTGCCACAGCCACGGCACCGACGGGCGGACCGGCCTGATCGAGAACGTGACGAACCTCGAGGGCAAGGGGCCCTTCGACCCGCACGACACCGATCTCTACCCGACCTTCACCGATGCCCCGACGTGGTCCTCGCTCACCCACCAGCAGATGTACTACCGCTGGGTCGAGCGCGCCTGGCGGGCCGGGCAGCGGGTCATGGTCGCCGACACGGTCAACAACTCGGTCCTGTGCTCGCTGCCGACGCAGGTCAACACGAGCTCGTGCAACGACATGGACGTCGTGCGCCGCCAGGTGAAGAAGACCAAGGAGCTCGAGGCCTTCATCGACGCCCGGCACGGCGGGCCCGGCAAGGGCTGGTTCCGCATCGCCTACACGGCCGACGAGGCCCGGGAGTACATCGAGCAGGGCAAGATGGCGGTGATCCTCGGGATGGAGGTGTCGGCCCCCTTCGGCTGCGGCATGACGCTCGGCGTCTCGCACTGCACGAAGGCGAAGATCGACGCCGGCCTCGACGAGGTCAAGGGCCTGGGGATCCGCTCGATGTACCTGTGCCACAAGTTCGACAACGCGTTGTGCGGGGTGCGCTTCGACCCCGGGACCCAGGGCATCGTCGTCAACGTCGGCAACTTCCTGTCCACGGGGCAGTGGTGGCAGGTCGAGCGCTGCCCCACCGACCTGCACGACAACACCGTCGAGGGCGGGGTCATCCCGCCCAAGGTCGCCGAGCTCGTCCCCGGTCAGGTGCTGCCGATCTACCCGGAGGGGCCGCACTGCAACCGGCAGGGTCTGACCGCGCTCGGTGAGTACGCCCTGCGCGGGATGATGGACCGCGGCCTGCTCGTCGAGCTCGACCACCAGAGCGTGAAGGCGGCCCAGCGGACCATGGAGGTCCTCGAGTCCGAGGGCTATCCGGGCGTCATCTCGAGCCACTCGTGGATGGACAAGCACTTCACCGAGCGGATCTACCGGCTCGGCGGCTTCATCACCCAGTACGGCCACGGCGCCGACGCCTTCGTCGAGGAGGGTGCCGCGGACCGGCCGGTGCGGCAGAAGTACGACGTCGGCTACGGCTTCGGCATGGACATGAACGGCTTCGGCGGGACCCCGCCGCCGCGTGCCGATGCGGCCCAGCGCCCGCTCGTCTACCCCTTCGTGCCGCTCACCGGCCGGGGCACCGTCGAGCGTCAGGTGACCGGCGAGCGCACGTGGGACTACAACCGCGACGGGGTCGCCCACTACGGGATGGTCCCCGACTGGGTGGCCGACATGCGCAGCAACCACGGCGAGCCCGGGCAGCAGGTCGTCGAGGACTTGCTCCGCGGCCCGGAGTCCTATCTGCGCACCTGGTCGGCGACGGCCGACTGGCAGCAGGGCGCCGACCTGACGAAGGGAGCGGTCGCCACCGCGAGCAGCACGGAGTGGACGCTCACCGGCCGGCTGCGCCCGGGCAGTGCCATCGACGACGACCGCTCGACTCGCTGGGCCAGCCGGTGGGGTGACGACGCGTGGTGGTCGGTCGACCTGGGCACCCCGCGCCTCGTGCGGACCGTGACGCTCGACTGGGAGCGCGCCCACGCCAGGGACTACCGGCTCCAGGTGAGCCTCGACGGCGCTGCCTGGCGCACCGTCGAGACGGTCCGCGGCAGCGACGGCGGCCTGGACCACCTGACGATCCCGGCAACCTCCGCCCGGCACGTGCGGGTCGTCACGGACGAGCGGGCGACGCAGTACGGCATCTCCCTGCACGAGGTGAAGATCGGCAGCTGACCCGGGGGAGTGCTCCCCAATGCCGGGTCGTGGTCCGATCCGTAGAGTTGGCGGCGGACACCAGACCACCACAGCGAAGGGGAGCGACGTGCCGCCCACGAGCAGGATCAGCAAGGACCAGCTGGAGCGGGCCCGTGCCCTCGTCGCCTCGGTCGACCAGGGCTTCGAGTCGAAGGTCGTCGGCCAGCGGCGGCTGCGGGAGACCCTCCTCATCGGTCTGCTGACGAGCGGCCACGTGCTGCTCGAGTCGGTGCCCGGCCTGGCGAAGACGACGGCCGCGCACGCGCTCGCGACGGCGATCGGTGGGTCCTTCAAGCGGATCCAGTGCACCCCCGACCTGTTGCCGAGCGACATCGTCGGCACCCAGGTCTACGACGCGAGCCAGGGCAAGTTCGTCACCCAGCTCGGGCCGGTGCACGCGAACTTCGTCCTGCTCGACGAGATCAACCGCAGCTCGGCCAAGACCCAGTCGGCGATGCTCGAGGCGATGCAGGAGCGGCAGACCTCCATCGGCGGCCAGGTCTTCAAGGTGCCCGAGCCCTTCCTCGTCCTCGCGACGCAGAACCCCATCGAGCAGGAGGGCACCTATGTCCTGCCCGAGGCCCAGCTCGACCGCTTCATGCTCAAGGACCTGCTCGACTACCCGAGCCCCGCGGAGGAGGCCGAGGTCGTGCGGCGCATCGACGCCGGCGTCTTCGACCAGCCGGACCGGGCGATGATCGACGTCGCCGATGCCCGCGAGCTGCAGCGGCTCGCGAGCTCGGTCTACCTCGACAAGGCGATCCTCGACTACATCACCTTCCTCGTCGCGGCCACCCGCACCCCGGGCAAGGTCATGCCGCCCGAGCTGGCCCGCTACGTCGAGATCGGCGCCAGCCCGCGCGCCTCGATCGCCTTCGCCAAGGCGGCGCGGGCCGCGGCCCTGCTCCAGGGGCGCGACCACGTCATCCCCGAGGACGTGCGCCACCTCGCGCACCGGGTGCTGCGCCACCGCGTGCTGCTCACCTACGAAGCCACCGCCGACGACGTGCGCGTCGAGACGATCATCGACGCGGTCGTCCGCGCCGTCCGCACCCCGTAGGGCCGCCATGACGCGGCTGGTGCACAAGGTCAAGGGCAAGCTGTCGATCCACGTCCGACGTCGGTCGGTCGCGCTGCTCGACGGCGGCTACGCCTCTGTCCACAAGGGCCGCTCGATGGACTTCGACGACCTGCGCGAGTACGCCGTCGGTGACGACATCCGCGACATCGACTGGAAGGCCTCGGCCCGCCACGGCTCGATGCTCATCAAGCGCTACGTCGCCCAGCGGCACTTCGAGCTCGTCGTCGTCATGCCCGCCGGGCGCGAGATGGCCGCGACCGCGGCCGGCGGCGAGCCGAAGCGCGATGTCGCGGTCCTCGCCGCCGGGGTCCTCGGCTGGCTCGCCGTGCGCCACGGCGACGACGTGTCGATGATCAGCGGTGCCCCCGGCCGCATCCACGCCACCCGCGCGCGCAGCTCCGAGGGCCATCTCGAGCACCTGCTCCAGGAGAGCCTCGCCCGATCCCAGCCGGACTCGCCCTCCGCCGACCTGCCGGGCCTGCTGCGGCACATCACCCGCAACGTCAAGGGTCGCAAGGTGCTGCTCGTCATTGCCGACGACGGCGTGGAGCCCGCCGCGGTCGAGGACACGCTGCGCTCCCTTCGCCTGCGGCACGAGGTGCTGTGGGTCGACGTCGCCGACCTCGACCCGCTCGGCCTCGACCCCGAGACGCTGGTGCGCGACGTCGCCGTCGACCACCCGCTGCCCGACCTGCTCGCGTCCGACCGGGAGCTCGCGGCCGCCTTCGCGCAGTCCGAGGGCACCCGACGCCACGACCTCGACGCCATGCTCCGGCGCACCGACGTCTCCTCCGCCCGCGTCAGCCACACCGACGAGGTCGTGCCGATGGTCGTGCGCATGCTCGAGAAGAGGCGCCGTGGACGCTGACCCGATCTACCTCGCCCCGCAGGACTACTCCGTCGTCTGGCCGGTCCTGGGCTTCTTCATGCTCTTCGGCCTCGTCGTCTGGGCCATGTGGATCTGGCTGCTCACCCGACCGCCGGAGGGCGAGGACGGGCGCGGCTCGCTCCCGCCGTCGGCCCTGGCCAAGCTGCGCCGCGACGCCCTCGCCCGCATCGACACGGTCGATCGCGAGGTGCGGGCCGGCACCACGACCGCACGCCGCGGCCACCACGAGCTCTCGCAGATCGTGCGCGGCTTCGTCAGCAAGGCGAGCGGCCTCAAGGCCGAGACGATGACGGCGGCCGACCTGCGGGAGCGCGGGCCGGCGCACCTCGCCGACCTCATCGAGCAGTACTACCCGCGGCAGTTCGGCCAGGCCGAGGCCGACCCGCCGAGCTTCGCCCGCTCGGCGTCCGCGGCCCGCGATGTCGTCGGGGGGTGGTCGTGATGGGTCTCGCGTGGTGGTGGCTCACCCTGCTCCTCGTCCTCGCCGTGCTCGTCGTCGCCGGCCTCGGCTGGTGGTTCGCCGGTCGCGACAAGGCGGCGCGCGACGCGGTCCTCGTCGCCAACTCCCGGCGCCTGACCCGGCTGCCCGCCTACCGGGCGGCGCTGTCGCGCCAGCGGGTGCGCCTCGCCGGCATCGCCGGCCTGCTCGCCGTCGTGCTGCTGCCGCTCGCGGTCGCCGCCGGTCGCCCGGGCACGACCGAGACGATCGACCCGTCGAAGAACAACCGCGACATCATGCTCTGCCTCGACGTCTCGGGCTCGATGTACTCGACCGACCGGGCCGTGCTGGAGAACTTCTCCGAGATCGTCACGAGCTTCCGCGGCGAGCGGATCGGGCTGGTGCTCTTCAACAACCAGTCGGTGACCGCCTTCCCGCTCACCGACGACTACGACCTCGTCTCCGAGCAGCTCAAGGGCTATGCGGAGGGCTTCTCGCTCTTCGGCAGCGGCGAGTACGACCCGACCTCCGGCACCTTCAACGAGCGCATCCTCGCCAGCTCGCTCGTGCCCGACGGCCTGGCGAGCTGCGTGCTCAACTTCGACCACGCCGACCAGGAGCGCCCGCGCGCGATCATCCTCGGCACCGACAACGACGTCCACGGCGAGGGTGTCTACACCCTCGACGAGGCGACCCAGCTGGCCAAGGACCGCAACGTGCGCGTCTACGCGCTCAACCCCCTTCCCCTCGGCTCGTCGCACACCGAGCTCTCCTCGGCCACCGAGGAGACGGGCGGGCGGACCTGGGGTCTGGACCAGCCGGGCGCGACGACCGAGGTGACCAACAACATCGACGAGCTCGAGTCCGCCCGCCTGCCCGACGTCGCCCCCGTGCACGTGCGCACCGACCTGCCGCGCGTGTGGATCGTGCTCAGCCTCCTCGGGCTGCTCGTGCTCTACCCGCTGCTGTGGCGGTGGCGCCGATGAGCTGGCACCCGCTCCTGCCCTGGCCGCTCGTCGTCCTGCTCGGCCTGCTGCTCGTCGGCTTCACCGCATGGCGGGTCGTCGCCGACACCCACCACCGACTGCGCTGGGGCCTGCGTCTGGCCACCGCCGTCGCCATGGTCCTCACCCTGCTCGGGCCCGCCGTCGACGGTGCGATCGCCCGGCAGGCGGCGAGCGACGTCAACGTCTACTTCGTCGTCGACACAACGACCTCGGCGATGGCCCGCGATTACGACGGCGACCGGACGCGCATCGAGGGCTATCGCGAGGACATGGCCAAGATCCAGGAGGAGATGCCGGGCGCGCGCTTCTCGATCATCACCTTCGACTACGCCGCCCGCGTCGTCATGCCCCTGACGACGGACACCAATGCGCTCAAGACCGCGGCGGAGAACCTCCGGGCGGAGAACAGCCTCTACTCCGGCGGCTCGTCGATCACCGCGGCCCAGGAGCGGCTGCGGCTCACCCTCGAGGGGGCCAAGGAGCGCCAGCCCGAGCGCTCGCGGATCGTCTTCTACCTCGGCGACGGCGAGCAGACCTCGTCGCAGGACCCGACCCCCTTCGACCTGCCCGACCTCGTCGACGGTGGCGCCGTCCTCGGCTACGGCACCGAGCAGGGTGGCCGGATGGCCTCCACGGATGCCGACGGCGAGCCCGGTGAGGACATCAAGGACAGCCAGGGCAACCCCGGCGTCAGCAAGATCGACGAGAAGCGGCTCGAGGAGATCGCCGAGCAGCTCGGGGTGCCCTACACCCACCGCGAGGGCGGCGACATCGGGCCGGCGCTCACCGACGCCGACCCCGGCGAGGCCGTCGACGGCGAGGGGGCCGGCATCGAGACCTACACCTCGCTCGTGTGGGTGCTCGCGCTCATCATGTCCGGCCTGCTGCTCGCCGACCTCTTCGTCACCACCCGCGAGATCGGCCGGCTGCGCCGGGTCGAGGCCGAGGCAGGAGGCACCCCGTGACCGCCCCCATGGAGCCCCGGCTGCGCCGGCGCCGCCGGATGATCATCGCGACGATCATCCCGGCGATCATCATGATCGTCCTGGCGATCCGCTTCCTCACCCTGCCGCTCTTCATGGGCCAGGCGCAGGACGCCCACGGCGGCGACGACGGCGACGGCATGGTCAAGGCCGCGGAGCGGCTGCACCCGCTCAACCTCGTCGAGCGGTGGCGCGCTCCCTTCGTCGAGGGCACCGGCAAGTCGGTCTCCGGTGACCTCGCCGGCGGCCGGGCCGACCTCGAGACCGCGCTCGAGCGCACCAAGGACCCGCAGGACGACTGCACCGTGCGCACCAACCTCGTCATCACGATCTCGCAGCAGGCCGACGAGGCGAAGGAGGCCGGCGACACCGACCAGGAGAAGGCGCTCGCCGAGGAGGCCCTCACGCTCATCGAGGAGGGCCCCGAGGGCTGCCTCAACGGCAGCGACGACGGCAACGGCGGCGAGGCCGGGCGCAAGCAGCAGGAGCAGAAGGACAAGCTCGAGGAGCAGACCGGCAAGAAGCAGCCGGAGGACCCGCAGGACCCGGGCAAGGACGACAAGAAGGACGACGGCGAGGGCGAGGGCGAGGAGCCCAAGGACCCGAAGCAGAAGCAGCTCGAGGAGCGCAACCAGACCGGCCAGCGCGAGTCGGAGAACGACAAGCGCGAGTCGGAGGCCGAGGGCAGCGGCGGGCCCGACCCCGTCGAGAAGCCCTGGTAGGAGCTGCGCGAGCCCATGGACGAAGGGGGGTGACGCTCCCCCTGTCGTGCGCTTGGATGTGGTGACGAATCCGTCTGCCCGAAGGAGGGCACATGAGCGCCACCCCGTCCGCGCCCACGCGCATCACCCACCTCGTCGGCCACCGGGCGTGGCAGGGGGAGCCGGGCCGCACGAGCGAGGTCTGCAACCCGGCGACGGGCGAGGTCACCGGCACGCTCGACCTCGCCAGCGCCGAGACCGTCGGCGAGGTCGTCGCCGTGGCGCGGGAGGCGGCGCGCGAGTGGGGCCGGGCGTCGCTGGCGCGGCGGGTCAGGGCGCTCTTCGCCTTCCGCCAGCTGCTCGTCGAGCACACCGACGAGATCGCCCGGGCGATCACTGCAGAGCACGGCAAGACCCATGACGACGCCGTCGCCGAGATCGGGCGGGGGCTCGAGGTCGTGGAGTTCGCCTGCGGCATCCCGCAGCTGCTCAAGGGCGGCTTCTCCGAAGGGGTCTCGACCGGCGTCGACGCCTTCTCGATCCTCCAGCCGCTCGGAGTCGTCGGCGTCATCTCGCCCTTCAACTTCCCTGCGATGGTGCCCCTGTGGTTCGTGCCGGTCGCCGTCGCCACGGGCAACGCGGTCGTCATCAAGCCGAGCGAGAAGGACCCGACAGCGGTCAACCTCATCGCCGACCTGTGGCGCGGGGCCGGGGTGCCCGACGGGGTGGTCAACGTCGTGCACGGGGACAAGGAGGCGGTCGACGCGCTGCTCGACCACCCCGACGTCAAGGCGATCTCCTTCGTCGGCTCGACCCCCGTGGCGCGCCACGTCTACGAGCGCGGGGTGGCCGCCGGCAAGCGGGTGCAGGCGCTCGGCGGGGCCAAGAACCACATGCTCGTGCTGCCCGACGCCGACCTCGACCTGGCGGCCGACGCAGCGGTGTCGGCGGGATACGGCGCGGCGGGGGAGCGGTGCATGGCGATCTCGGTCGTGCTCGCGACCGAGTCGATCGCCGACGAGCTCGTCGCCCGGATCGTCGAGCGCACCCGCACCCTGCGCGTCGGGGACGGCAGCGGCGACGTCGACTTGGGCCCTCTCGTCACCCGCGCGCACCTCGACAAGGTCACCGGCTACGTCGAGGCGGGGGTCGAGGCCGGGGCCGAGCTCGTCGTCGACGGGCGTGAAGGCGCCGAGGCGCTCGGGCCGGGCTACTTCCTCGGGCCGACGCTCTTCGATCGGGTGACGCCGCGGATGTCGATCTACACCGACGAGATCTTCGGCCCGGTGCTATCCGTCGTGCGGGTCGCGTCCTTCGACGAGGGGCTGCAGCTGATCAACGACAACCCCTATGGCAACGGCACGGCGATCTTCACCCACGATGGCGGCGCCGCCCGGCGCTTCCAGCACGAGGTCGAGGTCGGCATGGTCGGCATCAACGTCCCGATCCCGACGCCGATGGCCTACTACTCCTTCGGCGGGTGGAAGAGCTCGCTCTTCGGCGACACCCACGCCCACGGCATCGAGGGCGTGCACTTCTTCACCCGGACCAAGGCGGTCACCCAGCGCTGGCCGGATCCGAGCCACGGCGGGCTCGACCTGGGGTTCCCCACGAACGGCTGAGTCGCTGGGGCCCTCGTGGCCGTGTGAGGTTGTGCGCGCCCGTGTCACCGTATGGGGTCACACGGGCGGGCAGATCCTCACACAGGTGACGAAGGAGCTCAGCCGGTGGGCTCGTGGATGAAGGCACGGGCAGCCGCCACGCCCTCCTCGACGTCCCAGTGCGGGAAGCCCACGGCGGCCAGCTGCTCGGCGCTGACGGTCGGACCGGCCGCGACGATCGCCGCGATGGTGGGGCGGTCGGGCGGAGTCAGGCCGTGGTCCTCAGCCTCTGCCTCGACCCAGTCCATGAGCTCGAGGACGGCGTCCTCGTCGCACATCACGGGGACGAAGTCCCACTGCGCGTCCTCGTCGGGGTCGAAGGCGTCGTGCGTCCAAATACCATCGGCCCAGGCCTGCGCGGCGTCGATGGCATCGCACTCCTGCGGCAGCGATGGGTGCTGCAGCCCCTCGAGCCACCAGGCAGGTCGCCCGTCCATGACCACCGGGGCGCCCGCGGTGAGGTCTGCGGACTCGGCCCCGCGGTCCCACAGGAAGAGCAGGGCCCGGTCCTCCGGCAACATGGCCAGCGCGCACCAGCTGCCGCCGAAGTCATGCAGGAAACGCAGCCCGTCCCGGCACCAGGCGCCCTCGCGGCCGGAGGCCGCGGCAGAGGCCGCTTGCACGGCGGCCACCGCCGCCCAACGATGGCTCAGGTCCTGTGGGGTTGGCGCGCTCTGGGGTGCCTCAGATGTGGTCATTCACGAAGGCCATCACGTCGTCGAGGACCTCTTCGCGGTTGGTCTCGTTGAAGATCTCGTGGCGGGCGCCGGGGTAGCGCTTCGAGGGGGCGCCGTCGGGGGCGATGTGCGCCCAGCCCTCGTCGCTGCGGTCGATCGGGACGAGCTGGTCGTCGGCGCCGTGCAGCCAGATCGTCGGGATGGTGAGGCGGCCACCGCGGGTGATCGCCTCGAGCGTGGCGCGCAGCGCGAGCAGGGTCGGGCGCTTGAAGTCGCCGTGCCAGACGAGCTCGTCGGCCTCGTAGGCGCGGCCGACGTCGGGCTCGCGGCTGAGCGTCGTGATGTCGATGGGCGTCGGGGGGATCTCGTCGAGGTCGGCCAGTGCCGTGGGCTCCCAGGAGCCGAGCACCGGGCCGGAGAGCACGGTCGCCGTGAGCGCCTGCGGGTGGCGCTGGGTGTAGCGCGCGGCGATCATGCCGCCCATCGAGTGACCGATGAGCACGAGCGGCAGGTCGGGGTGCTCCTCGTGGGCGCGCTGCACGAGGAGGTGGAGGTCGTCGACGACGCCCTCGAAGTCCTCGACGAGCACCCGCTCGCCCTCGCTGCGCCCGTGGCCGATGTGGTCGTGGGCGTAGACGACGGCGCCGTCGGCGGTGAGCCGCTCGGCCACCCACTGGTAGCGCCCGACGTGCTCGCCGTAGCCGTGGGCGATGACCGCCACCCACGTCGGGTCGCCGGGCGGGCTCCACAGGGAGCCGATGAGCAGGCCGGCGTGGCCATGGGTCTCGATGTCCTCGGGCGGGATGGAGCTCACGGGTCCTCCTGGGTGACGTCGGTGTCCGGCTCCAGTCTGTCAGCGGACCCGGGGCGAAGGGGGGTGCCGTCCTGTCCGTGGGAACAATTCGCCGCGTCGTGCGTTGGACAGGGCCGCACTCGAGGACAGGGGACCGCGTGACCGCAGGCAGGACCGACCAGATGACCACGCAGGACGCGATCGGTGAGGAGCAGCAGGCGCTCGACGCGGCGCACGCCCGCCGGGGCGAGGTGGTCGACGAGCTGGAGGGGCGTCTGCAGGGCAGCGCCCGGGAGGACTCGGTGGCCGCGGCCGCCATGCGGGCCACCCGGCAGCGCCTCGCTGAGCTGATGCAGGCCGAGCAGGGGCTGGTCTTCGGGCGCCTCGATGCCCGTGACGGCAGCAGCCTGCGCATCGGACGCGTCGGCGTCCCGGCCGCCGAGGACGATGCGGACCCGCTCGTCGTCGACTGGCGGGCGGAGGCGTCGCGCCCCTTCTACACCGCGACCGCGGTTGCGCCGCAGGGGAACTCGCGCCGCCGGCACATCCGCACCGAGGGGCGGCGGGTCGTCGCGGTCGACGACGAGCTGCTCGATGGCTCGACCGACGGCGAGCTGGTCGGCGAGGGCGCGCTGCTCGCGGCGCTCGACGAGCGCCGCACCGGCCGGATGGGCACGGCGGTGGCCACGCTCCAGCGCGAGCAGGACGACATCGTGCGGGCGGACCCGCGCGGCGCGCTCGTCGTCCAGGGCGGCCCCGGCACGGGCAAGACCGTCGTCGCGCTGCACCGGGTCGCCTACCTCCTCTTCGCGCAGCCGCAGCTCGCCCGGGCGGGCGTGCTGGTCCTCGGGCCCTCGCAGCGCTTCCTCGACTACATCGGCCACGTGCTGCCCGCGCTCGGCGAGACCGCGGTCGTCTCGGCGACCTGCGAGACCCTCCTGCCCGGGGTCCGTCCGGGGCGAAGGGAGGAGCGTCGCCTCGCGGAGATCAAGGGACGGGCGCTGTGGCAGCAGGCGCTCGCCGACCGTGTCGCCGGGCTGGTGCCACCGCCTGCGGACCTGACACTGCACTGGGACGGCGAGGACTACCTCGTGCCGGCCGCGACGATCGATCGGCTGCAGCGGGGCGCGCTGTCGGGCCGGTCCTACCACTCAGCACGGCGGGTGCTCACCGGCCAGCTCGTCGACGTGCTCACCGAGCTCGTCGCGGAGCGGGTCGTCGAGCTGCTCGCCTCGGCGGAGGAGGGATTCGAGGAGATCCTCGACCGGGTCGACGCGAGCCTGGCGCGAAGCGACGACCGCGGCGCGCGGACGCAGGGCTCGAGCGGCTCGGTCGACGGCGAGCTGAGCGAGGACGAGGTCGAGGAGCTGCGTCGGCGGATCGAGGACGACCCCGGCCTCGCCGCCCGGGTCCGTGCCTGGTGGCCCGACCGCGACCCCGCAGACGAGCTGCGAGCCCTGCTCGGCGACCGGGCGGCGCTCGCTGCCGTGCCCGGCCTCACCGACGACGAGCGCGACCTCGTGGCCGCCGAGCCGACTCCCTTCGCCCCGAGCGACATCGCCCTGCTCGACGCGATGTCCGACCTGCTCGGCGAGGACGCACCCCGGGTGACGCAGGGAGACTTCGTCGCCGATCGCGCTGCGGCGCAGCGGGACTGGGTGTACGGCCACGTCGTCGTCGACGAGGCGCAGGAGCTGTCGGCCATGGAGTGGCAGATGGTCCTGCGCCGCTGCCCGGCCGCCTCGATCACCGCGGTCGGCGACATCGACCAGACCGAGGCGCCGCACGCCCACACGACGTGGGAGGGCGCGCTCGGAGAGGTGCTCACCGACCGGTGGCGCCGCGCCGACCTGACGATCTGCTATCGCACCCCGCGCGAGGTCATGGACCTCACCGGTCCGGTCCTCGAGGCCGCCGGCAGCACCAACGAGCCGCCGCGCGCGGTGCGCGGCAGCGGTGTCGAGCCGTGGCAGCGCCACGTGCCCGAGGCCGACCTGGCCGCCAGTGCCGCGGCCGAGCACGCGGCACTCGCCGAGCGCTGGGACGGCGGGTCGGTGGGCGTCGTCGCCCCCGCCGACCGGGTCGCCGACCTCGCCGCGGCCCTCGGCCCCGACGTCACGGTCATGAGCGCCACCCAGGCCAAGGGGCTGGAGTGGGACGCCACCCTGCTCGTCGACCCCGACGGCATCGCCGCCGAGCCGCGCGGGTGGAACGGGCTCTACGTCGCCCTCACCCGCTGCACCCAGGAGCTCGGCCGGGTGGTCATCGCGTGACCCCCGGCGGGGCCTGTGCGAAGGTCGGGGCATGACCGAGAGCAGCGGGGACACCGCCGAGCGCATCGTCGTGGTGGGCGCCGGCGAGTGCGGGACCCGGGCGGCGATGGCCCTGCGGGAGCGCGGCTTCGCCGGGTCGATCACCCTGCTCGGGCGCGAGGAGGTCGTCGCCTACGAGCGCCCGCCGCTGTCGAAGGCCGCGCTCGCCGACGACGACCCCGAGCTCGTCCACCCCTGGACGCCGGAGCAGCTCGCGGAGGCGGGGATCTCCCTTCGCCTCGGGGTGGACGTCACGGCGATCGACCGGGAGGCGCGGACCGTCGTCACCGACGCGGGGGCGATGCCCTACGACCGGCTGCTCCTGACGACGGGGGCGGGGTCGCGACGGCTCGGGCTGGACCACGTGCACTACCTGCGCACCCACGCCGAGGCGGCGACGCTGCGCGACCTCGTGCGGGCCGGGGGCCGGCTGCTCGTCATCGGGGCCGGGTTCATCGGTCTCGAGATCGCCGCCGGGGCCCGGCAGCGCGGCATGGAGGTCGTCGTCGTCGAGGCGGCCGACCGGGCGCTCGCGCGGATGGTGCCGCCGGTCGTCGCCGACGAGGTCGTCGCCCTGCACGCCGACCACGGCGTGCAGGTGCGCACCGGCACCACCGTGACCTCGGTCGACGAGGTGGCGGTCGGCCTGCGGGTCGGCCTGTCGACCGGCGAGAGCTTCGACGTCGACGCCGTCGTGGCCGGTGTCGGAGCCGCACCGCACACCGAGCTCGCCTCTGCCGCAGGCCTGCTCGTCGAGGACGGGATCGTCGTCGACGAGCAGCTGCGCACGAGCGACCCCCACATCTGGGCGGCGGGGGACTGCGCCGCCGTCCCCGATGCCCGCAGCGGTCACCGGGCCCGCGTCGAGTCCTGGCGCAGCGCTCACGACCAGGCGGTCACCGTGGCCGCGTCGATGACCGGTGGGCAGGAGCCACACGTCGCGGTCCCGTGGTTCTGGTCCGACCAGTACGACCAGATGCTCCAGACGGCGGGCCTGCCGACGACGGCCGTCAGCGAAGTCGTGCGCGAGCGCGAGGACGGGTCGCTGATCCACTTCGGGCTCGACGCGCAGGGGCGCCTCGTCGCCGCCACCTCCCTGGGCCGCGGACCGGTCGTCGCCAAGGACATCCGGGTCGCCGAGCAGCTCATCGCGACCGGTGCGACTCCTGACCCGACGGCACTCGCGGACCCGGGGACCCCCCTTCGCTCCCTGCGGTGACGCGGGCACACCGAGCGGTGACGCGGGCCCACCGGCAGTGACCACCCTGCCGTCCGGTCCGTGCTCGCGCCTGCATAGATTGGTCGGCGCCCGTCCGCCCGGACGCGCGACGGCAGCACGAAGAACCAGGGAGACATGGACCAGTCCACCGAGACGGAGCCGGCCACCTTCACCCGCCGAGCGGGCTCCTCGGGACTGCGCCTCGGCTGGACCAACGTCCGCAACAACTGGCTGACCCTGGTCGGACTCATCGTCGTGTGGGGCGGCTACTACTACCGCAACAACGACTGGAGCAGCACCGTCACGATGCTGTCGTGGACGGTGGGCGGCGTCTTCGTCGGCGCCACGCTCTTCTACGGCCTCTACGGACTGTCGACGGTCCGGCTCACTCGCGACGAGCTGGTCGTCACCCGCTTCGGTGTTCGTCAGCGCCTCCTCCGGGACGAGGTGGGGGATCTCGTGCGCGGCAGCGCCTACCCCACCGTCGGGAAGTCGCTGGAGCTGCACTACTGGTTCATCACCGACGTGCGGGGTCGGCGCTTCGTCGCCCTGCCGGACTCGCTCTTCCCGGACGACACCTTCGAGGAGCTGGCGGCCGTGCTCGGGGTCAGGTCCCGACCGGTCACCGGGGCGGAGGAGGAGCACCGCCTCTCGCCGTGGTGGATGCGCAACCTCGTGCTGACGGGACTCCTGACGGCGGTGGTCCTCGTGGCCGTGGTCGCGCTCGCGTGGTGGGGTGGGGGCGCGGTCCGGGACTGGATGCACTCCCGAGCGGAGGCCTCCGCCCAGGAGGACTTCGCCGCGCAGGTCGAGCCGCAGCTGAAGACCTCGCGCTTCCCGCACCTGGACCTGGAGGAGCACGGTGCACCGGCGTCGCCGCTCTTCGTCTCGGGGGATGCGAAGACGCGGTCCGAGGTGACCCTGCGGTCGCGGGTCGACCTCGTCGGCACCGACCCCGACCTGGCCTCCGCGGAGGCGATCGAGCTGCTCGAGATCCAGTGCGCTCCCTCGACGAAGGGAGCGGAGGTCACCGTCGTCGCGGTGGGCTACACCTCGGACGACGTCCTCGGCTACGACCGCTTTGTCGAGCTCGACTGCGCTGCCGATCCCGCCGCCCTGCACGACTGGCTGACGTGGTCCGAGCAGCACCCGGCGGACAAGGACGCGGGCGGCTTCACCGTGACCCAGGGGCGCGCCTTCGACGGCGAGCAGTCCGACCTCGAGATCGTCGGCGAGGCCGTGGACGCCTCCGACACGGCTCTGCGCGCCACGATGGAGCGCGCGTGCGCCTTCCCGGGGGCCGACGAGGCGATGGTGACGGTCTACGACCGCGACATGGAGCGCAGCATCCCGCACGTCAGGTGCGACGGCATCGAGGCACAGCTCGCCGAGTAGTCCGGCTCCGCGCTCACACGACCGAGAAGTCCGCCATCATCATCCGGTCCTCGTGCTCGAGGTTGTGGCAGTGCAGGACGTAGCGGCCGCGATAGCCCTCGATCGGCACGAGCACCTCGGCGCGCGAGGTCGGGCCGACGTCGATCGTGTCCTTCCAGACCGGCGCACCGTCCTGCTCGACTTGGAAGCCGACGAGGTGCGCGTGGACCGGGTGGTGCACGTCGGTCGTGAAGCGCCACCGCTCGAGGGTCCCCAGCCGTGGCCGGGCGATGTCGACGCCCGGCCGGTAGGGCTGGTCGTTGACCGTCCACATCGCAAGGTCGCCCCCGCCGCCGTCGCGACCCCCGCCGCTGGACCCGCCCGCCGATCCGTGCGACCCGTGTCCCTGGCCGCGCGCGCCGAGCGAGAGCTTGAAGTCGCGCGTCACGACGACATCGGCCGGGTCGAGCCGCTCGATGCTCGACAGCCGTGAGGGCACGTGCGAGTCGTCCCGAGCCCGGCGTGCCACGTCGAAGCGCATCACCTGACCCATCGCGCCGCCGTCGAGCCGGTTGACGAGGGTCACCTGCGAGCCGACCTCGTGCTCCGAGAAGTCGACGACGACGTCGGCCCGCTCGGCCGGCGCGAGGGTGAGGGTCGAGCGCCGGTGCGGCCGGGTCATCAGCCCGAGGTCGGTGCCGACCTGGACGAGGTCGCCGCCCGGGTCGAGAGCCAGCTCGAGGCGACGGGCATTGCAGGCGTTGAGGATTCGCAACCGATAGCGGGCGGCGTCGACATCGGTCCGCGGCCACGGGGCGCCGTTGACGAGCATGACGTCGCCGAGCAGGCCGCCGTGGTAGCGCGCGTCTATGACCCCGTCGGTCACGGGATAGACGAGCTCGGCGTCGTCGCCGAAGCTGCGGTCGGTGATGACGAGGGTCAGCTCGCGCTCCCCGCGCGGCAGCCCGAGGTCCTCCTCGGCCGGGTCGCGCAGCACGAAGGCCCCGGCCATGCCGGCGTACACATTCGGCCCCGTGAGGTCCATCGCGTGGTCGTGGTACCAGAGCATCGCGGCGCGCTGGTCGAGCGGGTAGTCGTAGACGCGAGACGCGCGCGGCTGGACGAAGTCCGTCGGGTAGCCGTCGTGCTCCGGCGGCACGACGCCGCCGTGCAGATGGTTGACGACCGGGACGTCGAGATCGCTGGCCACCGTCAGGTGCAGCGGGACCCCCTTCGTCGCCTCGATGGTGGGTCCGGGGAAGAGGCCGTCGTAGCCGGCGATCTCCGTCGTGCGCCCGGGCAGGATCTCGACGGCCTTGCGCCGCACCGTGATTCGCGCCCGGCCGTCACGATCAGGACGAAGGGGGGTCAGCCGCGGCAGGTCCGTGCCGAATGGGCGCGGCAACGGCACCGAGCTCGCGAGGAGGGCCCCGGTGGACCCGCCCGGGGAGGTGAGGCTCAGGCCGCAGGCGGCGAGGGCCACCCCGGAGACGATGCCGCCGGAGAGGCCGAAGAGCTGGCGACGGGACAGGCTCACCGGGGGGCTCCCTTCGCCGCGCGGGTCCACGGCCAGACCGCCAGCCACAGGGCGAGCGCCACGAGGGCGACGCCGAGCGGGACGTGCAGGACGAGGACGCGGGTCGAGCCGAGCGCCACCTGCGCCGTCGTGAGGAACCCGAGCGCGAGAGAAGCGGCGACGAGCCACCAGTGCCGACCGACGACGCCGAGGGCCAGCCCGCACGCCCCCGTCACCCACGTGACGAGCACGAGGATCCCGCCGGTGACGAGGTGCACGTCGAGCGCCGCCCACGTGCCCTGGAGGAAGGAGCCGATCGAGATCGGTTGCAGCACAAAGGCGATCGCCTGCGGCAGCATCACCAGCCGGGTGATCCAGAGCAGCGCGGTGTGCAGCCCGGACCGGCGTGGCGTCGGTGGCGCGAAGGGGGCGAGGGCGGGCGTCGTCATGGTCTTCGACGCTATGGACCGGCGCGCCCCGCCACCATGGGCCGGGCACCCCGAGGCGACGGGGGGATCGCCCCACCCTCCACGGTGGTCGAGGTGCGCGCCTGCGAGCCTCGAGACCCGCGAAGGAGGGCGGGTTTGACCCTCACGCGACGTGAGGCACCACAGTCGTCGCCATGACCGAGATCGCGCAGCACACTGGCCTCATGGAGGCGCTCACGGTGGGGCAGGTGGCCGAGACCTTCGGCGTGACGGTGCGGACGCTGCACCACTACGACGAGGTCGGGCTGCTGCACCCGAGCGAGCGCACGCCGGCGGGTTACCGGCTCTACACCCGCGAGGACCTGCAGCGGCTGAGCACGATCGTCGTCTACCGGAGGCTGGACTTCAGCCTCGAGGAGATCGGTGAGCTGCTCGACGCCGACGGTGCCGAGGTGATCGACCACCTGAGGCGGCAGCGCGACGAGGTCACGGCCAGGTTGGCGCAGATGTCCGACCTGGTCGAAGCGATCGACCGACGACTGGAGGCAGAGATGGACAACCAGCCCGCGACGACCGAGGACCTCAAGGAGCTCTTCGGCGACGGCTACAACGAGGAGTACCAGGCCGAGGCGCAGCAGCGCTGGGGCGACACCGACAAGTGGGCGCAGTCGCAAGCCCGGACGCAGCAGATGACCAAGGAGCAGTGGGCCGAGGTCAAGGTCGAGATGGAGACCTTCGAGGCCGACCTCGGGGCCGCGGTGCGTGCGGGTACGCCGGTCGACGGCGACGCCGTTGCGGTGCTCGCCGAGCGGCACCGCGCGAGCATCGAGCGCTACTACGACTGCTCGCACGAGTTCCAGGTCTGCCTGGCGCAGATGTACCTCTCGGACCCGCGCTTCACCGAGCACTACGAGCAGATCGAGCCGGGCACCGCGCAGTGGCTGCACGACGCGATCGTCGCCAACGCGGCGCGCCACGCCGACTGAGGGCGTGTGCACAAGAGGTCGTCCTGAGGCGTCAACGGGCAGATGAGTGCCGCGAGATGCACGAGGACGACCCTTTGTGCACGCCCGTGAGTGCGGCGCGGGGCCGTCAGTGGCGCGCGGCCGCCGAGGCGAAGCCCAGCCAGGTGTGCCGGTTGCCCGCCCAGCACCAGCCGACCTTGGGGGCGCCCTTGCGGTCGCGCCCGTCGCGTCCGGTGCCGTTGCTGATCCAGATGGCGGGGGTGCGGGCGTCCAGGCCCTTGGCCTTGGGCTTGCGGGAGGCGATCGTCATGAAGCACCGGTTGCGCTCGAGCCGCTCCGGCTCCTGCAGCAGCCAGCTGATGCCCTCGCTGACCGTGAGCGGGTGGCGGCGGCGCTCGCGGATCGCCGGCAGCGCCTCGTCGGGTGACCAGTTGGCCATCTCGTCGCCGCGCTCGATGCCGGCGATCCAGTAGAGCGGCGCATCGGGCACGACCTCGTCGGGCAGCGGTACGAAGTCGGCCAGGTCGGTCATGTCGGTCACGACGAACCCGGGCTGGTCCCCCTTCGTCAGCAGCGGGGCGAGGTCCGCCGCCGGCACGAGCGAAGGGGAGACCACGAGCACGCCGTCGCCCTCCGGGGCGTCGGGGACGAGGTCGGCGAAGGCGGTGGCGGTGAGGCCGGCGAGGTCGTGGACCCCGAGGGCGATGAGGCGGGCGGTCTGGGCGGCGGCGTCGGCAGTCATCGGTGGGGGAACGCGTCCCGGGTGAGATTTCCTTCCCGCCGATGTCGAGAAGCGCCCCGCGGCTCCGACGTCCGTGGTGTCATGGCCAGCAGGCCGCATCCCGAGGCCGCCCCGGCGGCAGGAGGCACCACCATGAAGTTCGTCATCCTCGTCCACTCCACGCCCCAGCCCTGGGGCCACCCCACGGGAGACTTCGTCGCCGAGCACCAGGCGCTGCCGGCCCAGCAGCGCGAGCAGATGGAGCGTGACTTCGAGCAGCTGCTCACCGAGATGCAGGAGGCGGGTGAGTTCCTCGCCGCGGAGGCCCTCGGTGACCCGGCGACGTCGCGGCTCTTCCGCTGGGCCGATGGCGAGCCGATCGCGACCGACGGTCCCTATGCCGAGACCAAGGAGCAGTTTGCGGGCTTCTTCCTCGTCGACGTCGCCGACCGGGAGCGGGCCGAGGAGCTCGGTCGGGCCTTCGCCGGCCCCGGCGAGACGATCGAGGTGCGGCCGACGATGTGGCCCGGCGGCGAGGAGCAGTGAGCGCCGGCGAGGACGTCTGGCGGGAGCACACCGCCGACGTCCTCGCCGCGCTGCTGCGGCGCAGCGGCGACTTCGGGGCCTGCGAGGACGCGGTCCAGGAGGCGCTGCTCGCCGCGGCGGAGCAGTGGCCGCGTGACGGTCGGCCCGACGACCCGAAGGCCTGGCTCGTCCGCGTCGCCTCCCGACGGCTCATCGACGCCCGGCGCTCCGCGGACGCCCGTGAGCGCCGGGAGGAGGGCGAGTCCCGCTCTGCCGCACCGCTGCTCGAAGGGAGCGGGGTCGGGGTCGGCGACCCCGGAGCCGTCGTCGAGGGGCGGCCGGTCGACGACGACACCCTGCGGATGGCGATGCTCTGCGCTCACCCCGACCTGTCCGACGCCTCCCGGGTGGCCCTGACCCTGCGGGCCGTCGCCGGTCTGACGACCGCGCAGATCGCGGCCTGCTTCCTCGTGCCCGAGGCGACGATGGCGCAGCGGATCAGCCGGGCCAAGTCGACGATCAGGGGCAGCGGAGCTCCCTTCGCCCCGCCGACGCAGGAGGACGCGACGGCGCGGCTGCACGCGGTGCGGCACGTCGTCTACCTCGTCTTCACCACCGGGCACACGACCGCTGCCGGTGACGCGCTCGTCGACGTCGACCTCCAGCGCGAGGCGCTGCGCCTCGCCGAGCGGCTCCACCGGGCGCTGCCGCGCGACCCCGAGACCGCGGGCCTGCTCGCCCTGCTGCTCGTCGACAACGCTCGTGCGGCTGCTCGGGTGGACGCGGCCGGCGACCTCGTCCCGCTCGATGCCCAGAACCGCGCGCTGTGGGACCACGACGCGATCGCCCGAGGCGTGCGGCTCGTCGAGGAGGCCTTGGTGCGTGGGGCGGTCGGGCCCTTCCAGCTGCAGGCGGCGATCGCGGCGGTCCACGGCGAGGCGGCGACGGCTGCGGAGACGGACTGGCTGCAGATCGTCGTGCTCTACCGGATGCTGCTGCGCATCGCGCCCTCGCCGGTCGTCGCGCTCAACCTCGCGGCGGCCATCGGCATGGCGCAGGGGGCGGCGGCTGGCCTCGACGCCCTCGCCCCGCTGCTCGACGACCCGACCCTGGCCCGCGGGCACCGGGTCCACGCCGTCCACGCCCACCTGCTCGAGATGGCCGGCCGACGCGAAGAGGCCTGTGCCGCATACCTGCTCGCGGCCAGCCGCACCCAGAGCATCCCCGAGCAGCGCTACCTCAACCGCCGGGCGGCCACCGTCGGCTGATTCTCGGGTGACCCGAGAAACTGCCGCTTCGCAAGGGTTTAGAACTCATGCGAAGCGGCAGTTTTCCGGGTCACCCGGAAAACGTGTGACGCGTGAGGGTTGACAACGTACAACCATCTGGTTGTACGTTAGATCCATGGCACCGACGGACGAGGAGAGGGCAGACGCCTTCTTCCATGCGCTCTCCGACAGCACGAGGCGGGACATCCTGCGTCGCGTGCTGTCGGGGGAGCACTCGGTGTCCGCCCTGGCCGCTGACTACCCGATGAGCTTCGCCGCCGTTCAGAAGCACGTCGCGGTGCTCGAGCGGGCGGGGCTGATCACCAAGCGCCGCAGCGGACGAGAGTCGCTGGCGAGCGGGGACGTCGAGGCCGTGCGTGCCGTCGGTGCCCTGCTCGCCGAGCTCGAGGCCGTGTGGCGCGGCCGGGTCGCGGGGATCGACGCCCTGCTGGCCAACGACAGCACCAACCCCACCGCATGACCCACACCCAGGAGATCGACATGCCCATCATCGACGTCACCACCGACCTCGACACCCGCACCCTCGTCATGACGACCGAGTTCCCCGTCAGCGTCGAGCGCCTCTGGCAGGTGTGGGCCGACCCGCGCCAGCTCGAGCAGTGGTGGGGGCCCGAGGGCTACCCGGCCACCGTGACCGAGCACGACCTCACCCCCGGCGGCACCGTGAGCTATCACATGACCAGCCCCGAAGGGGAGAAGTTCCCCGGCGGCTGGACCGTCGTCGCCGTCGAGGAGCCCCGCCGGCTCGAGCTGCGCGACTACTTCGCCGACGCCGACGGCAACCCCGTCGACTCCGCCCCCACGTCGACGATGGTCGTCGAGTTCGTCGCCGTCGACGGTGGCGCGCGCATGGTCAACACCTCGACGTGGGAGTCCGCCGACGACATGCAGAAGGTGCTCGACATGGGCGTCGTCGAGGGCTCGAAGTCCGCCGTCAGCCAGCTCGACAAGCTGCTCGCCGCCTGAGCGCGGCCCATGTTTTACCCACCGTTCGCCCGGGGGACCCGTCAGGGTCGCCCGGGCGAACTCCTGCTTGCTGGACTGCGGACGCCCCCTCGACCGATCCCAGGAGTTCCCATGTCCACCCCCACCCCGATCGACCGCCGTACCCTCCTCGGCGGCTCCGCCGGCGCCCTCGGCCTGCTCGTCGCCGGCAGCTCCGCCCCCTTCGCCTCGCACGCCAGCGCCGCGCAGACCACCCGCCTGGCCGCCGGCTACGGCCCGCTGCGTCCCGCGGGTGAGCTGCTCGCGCTGCCGGAGGGCTTCAGCTACACCGTCCTCGCCGAGTCCGGCACGACGACGGTCGGCGGCTACGCCGTGGCCGGCAGCCAGGACGCGATGGGCGCCTTCGCCCGCGCCGGCGGCGGCTCGACGATCGTCTGCAACCACGAGATCGGTGGCGCCGACGACGACACCGTCCCGCACGTCGACGGCCTGGTCTACGACCGCGGGGCGAAGGGGGGCACCTCCACCCTCGTCGTCGACGCCGACAACACCGTGGTCGAGCACTACACCTCCGTGGCCGGCACCGTCGACAACTGCGCCGGCGGCATCACGCCGTGGGGCACGTGGCTGACCTGCGAGGAGACCGACGAGCGCGCCGGCACCCACGAGGACGACGGCGTCACTTACACCTTCGAGCAGGACCACGGCTACGTCTTCGAGGTCGACCCGACCAGCCAGGCGGCCAACATCGGCAAGGCCAACATCCCGCTGAAGTTCCTCGGGCGCTTCGAGCACGAGGCCGCCGTCGTCGAGGAGGCGACCGGCCGGATCTACCTCACCGAGGACGCCGACGAGCCCAACGGACTCTTCTACCGCTGGACCCCGCCCGCCGGCTACCGCCAGGGCAAGGGCGCGCTCCACGCGCTCGCCGCTGACGGCGCCGTCGAGGTCGGCACCCTCGAGGCGCTCGTCGCCTTCGAGCGCAACGGCACCCACGTCACCGACCTGTCCAAGGCGACGAAGACCAACACGACCTACACCGTGCGCTGGGTCGAGGTCCCCGACCGCGACGCCCGCGAGACCCCGATCCGCGAGCAGCTCGCCGACGACGAGGTGACCCGCGCGCGCAAGCTCGAGGGGCAGTGGTGGGGCGACGGCGGCGTCTACGTCGTCTCGAGCTATGCCCGCAGCGACGACGGCTCGCTCCACGAGCACGACGGCCAGGTGTGGTTCTTCGACCCGGCGAAGCAGACGATCACGCTGACGACGATCTTCGCGGTCAACGAGGACGGTGCCGGCGTCGACGGCCCGGACAACATCACCGTCTCGCCCCACGGCGGGCTCGTCCTCGCCGAGGACGGCGAGGGCGCCTCGCAGCTCATCGGTGTCACCGACCAGGGCACGGCCTATCGCCTCGCGCTCAACCTCGTCGACGACAGCGAGTGGGCCGGCCCGACCTTCGACGCGGCCGGCACGACGCTCTTCGCCAACATCCAGGGCGACCCGGGGCGCACCTTCGCCATCACCGGGCCGTGGGGCCGTCCGTCCAATGCCCGGGAGCAGGCGCGCGGCTGACGCCGGCCAGCTCGTCCCCCTTCGTCCGGGGCCGCTCGTCCTGCGGCCCCGGACGTCCTGTGCCAGCCTGTGGTTACTCGCCGGTAGTGATCGGCGAGTTCCCTTCGGGCACAAGGAGATCCATGTCAGTCAGCCGTCGCACCCTCCTCGCCGCAGCCGTCGGTGGGGCCACCGTCGCCGGACCGGCGCTCGCCCCGACCGCACGAGCCGCGACCACGACCGGCGAGGGGCCGCGCATCGCGATCATCGGCTCCGGCTACGGCGGCGCCGTCGCCGCCCAGCGGCTCGCGGCGGCCGGCCACAGCGCCGATCTCATCGAGATGGGCATGGACTGGCGCACGGTGGAGCCCGTCAACGGCAAGGTCTTCACCTCGATGACGGCGCCGAGCGCCCGATCGACGTGGTTCCAGGACCACGTCGAGCTGCCCTTCTCCACCATCCTCGGCGTGCCGACCTCGATCCCGACCGAGCGCGGTGCCGGCGTGCTCGGGATCGAGCGCTTCGACCACATGAAGGTCTACGTCGGGCGCGGTCTCGGCGGCGGCTCCCTCGTCAACGGCGCGATGGCCGTGACCCCGCGCCGGTCCTTCTTCGAGCAGGTGCTGCCCGACGTCGACGCCGAGGAGATGTACCGGACCTACTTCCCCCGGGCCAATGCCGCGCTGGGCGTCGCCCCGCCGACGGCGACGATGCTGGACTCGCCCTGGTACGGGTTCAGCCGGGTCGCCCGTGACCAGGCGCGCGCCGCGGGCTTCGACACCACGCTCGTGCCGAGCGTCTACGACTGGGACCACATGGCCCGCGAGGCCGCCGGCGACGCACCGAAGTCCGCTCTCGCGCAGGAGATCCTCTTCGGCAACAACCACGGCAAGCGCGACCTGACGAAGACCTATCTGCGGACCGCGCTGGCCAGCGGGCGGATCACGCCGATCGTCATGACCGAGGTCACCGCCCTCACCCGCACCGCCGAGGGCGCCTACGAGCTCGAGCTGCGGACGATCAACTTCGACGGTGACGTCGTCTCGACCCGCCGCTCCACCTACGACCGGGTCGTCCTCGCGGCCGGCAGCGTCGGCACCTCCCGGATCCTGCTGCGCGCCGCCGCACACGGTGGCCTGCACGGGCTGCCGAGCGCCGTCGGCCACGGGTGGGGGCCCAACGGCAACCTCATGGTCGCCCGCTACCTCGGGCTCACCGCGACCGGGTCGCAGCAGTCGTGCATGCCGGCGATGGGCATCAACGCGTGGGACGACACCGAGGCGTCGGTCTTCGCCGAGATCGCCCCGCTGCCCCTGGGCGTCGAGACCTTCACCTCCAACTACCTCGCCGTGACCAACAACCCCAACCGCGGCTCCTTCGCCTGGGACAGCGGCCGCGGCGCGCTCACCCTCGACTGGGACGAGAGCAAGGCCGCTCCGGGCGTCGCCGCGGCGAGGGCCGTGATGGACCGCCTCAACCGGGAGCACGGCACGGTCTACCGTCACGACCTCTTCGACGACGGCAAGGCCTTCGCCGACTACTTCAGCTACCACCCGCTCGGCGGCGCCGTCCTCGGCGAGGCGACCGACCTGTCGGGTGAGCTGAAGGGCTCGCCGGGCCTCTTCGTCATGGACGGGTCGCTCGTCCCCGGCAAGATCGGGGTCAACCCCTTCGTCACGATCACGGCGCTCGCGGAGCGCAACATGGACCGGCTGCTGGCGAGCGGGCGCTTCTCCTGAGGCGGCGTCAGGCCGGGTGCCAGGGCCGGTCTGGTCGGGTCTCGACCGGGCTGGCCCCCACCCGCACGACGTAGACCGGGGGCGGGCCGGGCTCGGCGACGCCGAGGTAGTCGTGGCCGGTGATCCGGCACCAGGCCGGCAGGTCGATCGGCGCCACCGGGTCGGTCGTGCTCAGGTGCACGATGCTGCCGGCGGGCAGGTCGGCGACCCGTCCGCGGAGCAGGATGAGCAGCCGCGCGCAGGACAGGTCGCCGCCGTCGATGCGCTCCGCGGGTTGTTCCGTCGCCTCCACTCAGGCGAGGACGGAGCGAAGGGAGGCCAGCACCCGGTCGTCGTCCGGCGTGACCTGCGGGCTGAAGCGGGCGACCGGCGTGCCGTCGGCGTCGATGACGAACTTCTCGAAGTTCCACCGGATGTCGCCGCTCTCGCCGGCCTCGTCGGCGGTGTCGACGAGACCCGCGTAGACCGGGTGGCGGCCGGGTCCGTTGACCTCGACCTTCTCGCTCATCGGGAAGGTCACGCCGTAGGTCGCCGAGCAGAAGTCGGCGATCTCCTCGGCCGTGCCCGGCTCCTGGCCGCCGAACTGGTTGCACGGCAGGCCGACGACGGTGAACCCCTGCGCGGCGTACTCCTCCTGCAGCGCCTCGAGCGCGGTGTACTGCGGCGTCAGGCCGCACTTGCTCGCGACGTTGACGAGCAGCGCCGGCCGGCCGCCGGTGAGGTCGCGCAGCGTGCCGGGCGTGCCGTCGAGGCGGGCGATGGGGGTGTCGAGGAGGCTCATGGGTCCGACGATATGCCCACACCTCCCCCTTCGCCTTGCCCCCGTAGGCTCGGGGCATGCCTGCGCTCGTCGCCCTCGTGGTCGTCACCGTCGTCCACCTGGTCGCGCAGGGTGTCGCGCCGGGAGGGGTGCTCGCCGACCTCACCCAGGTGCTGCTCATGCCCCTGCTCGCGTGGCTGCTGCTCACGACGGCCCGCCTGCCGCGCTCGCGGCTGGTGCGTCTGACGCTGCTCGCGCTGCTGCTGTCGTGGCTCGGCGACACCCTGCCGCGCTTCGTGGCCGAGGGCAGCGCCGCGGGCTTCGGGCTCATGCTCGGCTGCTTCCTGCTGGCCCAGATCGCCTACGCGGCGGCACTGGCCCCCTTCGTCGGGCGCAGCATCGTGCGCACCCGACCCGCGCTCGTCGTGCCCTATGTCCTCGCGCTCGTCGTCCTCGTCGCGGTGACGGCCGGTGGGGCCGGGGCCATGCTGCCCGCGGTCGTCGTCTACGGGCTGGCGATCGTCACGATGGCCGTGCTCGCCACCGGCCTCGACCGGGTCGCGACGGTCGGCGCGATCGTCTTCCTCGTCTCCGACGCGCTCATCGCGCTGCGTGCCTTCGCCGACGTCGAGCTGCCGCTGCACAGCGTGCTCGTCATGCTCACCTATGTCGTCGGGCAGGGCCTGCTCGTCGCCGCGATCGCCCATCGCGACCGGACGGCGCAGCCGAGCCCGGCATGACGCACGAGGGCTACCTGCCCGGCAGCAGCGGCTACCGCCGGATCGTCTGGTCGCTCTTCGCCGCCGGTCTGGCGACCTTCACCCTGCTGTACTCGACGCAGGCGCTGCTGCCCGACCTGCGGCGTGACTTCGGCGTCTCGACGGGGGCGTCGACCCTGAGCGTCTCCCTCGCGATGTTCGGCATCGGTGCGGGCCTGCTCGTCGCCGGGCCGCTCTCCGACGTCGTCGGCCGCACCCGCCTGATCCATCTCTCGCTCGGGGCCTCGGTCGTCATCGGCTTCGCCTCGGCGCTCGCGCCGACGTGGGAGGCGCTGCTCGCGCTGCGCTTCCTCGACGGCTTCGCGCTCGCCGGGCTGCCCGCGGTCGCGACGGCCTACCTGCGCGAGGAGCTGCACCCCTCGAGCCAGGGGCGGGCCGCGGGGCTCTACGTCGGGGGCACCGCCTTCGGCGGGATGTCGGGCCGGCTCGTCTCCGGTTTCGGCGCTGAGCTCGGCGGCGGGTGGCGCTGGGGCATCGCGGCGACCGTGCTCGTCGGGCTCGCCTGCGCGGTCCTCGTGCGGCTGGCACTGCCGGCCTCGCGGGGCTTCGAGCCGGCGCCGGGCAACCCGCGTGCGCTGGCGGCGATGACCCGACGGGCCCTGTCGGACCCGGCGCTGCTCGCCCTCTACGCCATCGGCGGCTGCTCGCTCGGGGCGATGGTCGCGCTCTTCAACACCATCGGCTTCCGGCTGGCGGATCCCCCCTTCGCGCTGGGGATCGGTGCGGCCAGCCTCGTCTTCCTCGTCTACCCGCTGGGGACGGTCAGCTCGACGTGGTTCGGCGACCTTGCCGACCGTCACGGCCGGCGCACGGTCATCCCGATCGGGGCGGCCGTCGCGATCGTCGGGGCGCTGCTCACGCTGCCCGACGTGCTGTCGCTCGTCGTCGCCGGGATGGGCCTGCTCGTCATCGGCTTCTTCGCCGTGCACGGGGTGGCGAGCGGCTGGGTGCCGCTGCGGGCCCACCTCGGCGGGACGAGCGCCGGCCAGGCGGCCTCGCTGTACCTCTTCACGTACTACCTCGGGTCCGCGGTCTTCGGCACCGCCTCCGGCGCCGCGTGGACCCGGGCCGGCTGGCCGGGCTCGGTGGCGCTGTCCGTGGTGCTCATGCTGCTCGTCGTGGTGCTGGCGGTGCTGCTGCGGCGCACGCCGTCGCTCGTGCCCGGGATGCCCTGACCGGGACCGGCAGGGTGGGGCGGTGCCAAGGGCGTAGTCCTCGCAAGGACCCCGCACTCTCGCGGCTACTCGTCGGCCGGGTCCTCGACCGGTGTGCTGACCATGAGGCAGGTCGCGACGCTCACCGCCGCGGCCACCGCGAGCATGACGAAGGCGGCTTGGACGCCCGAGGTGCGCTCGGCCGTGCTCGGGTCGGACCCGGCGACGAGGGACATGACGGCGATGCTCGTCGCGGTGCCGGCGGCGCCGAAGACCTGCTGCGAGGAGCCGAGCAGCGCCGACCCGTGGGCGTGCAGGGAGTGCGGGAGCGACCCCAGGCCCGCGGTGAAGAGCGGGGTGAAGAGCAGCGCGAGCGAGAGGCTGAGGAGCACGTGCAGCACGAGCACGGTCCACATGCCGACGTGCGGGAGCAGGAGGGCGAAGAGGCCGAGCGAGACGGTCATGCCGACCGCACCGGGGACGACGAGCGGTCGGGCGCCGATGCGGTCGTAGAGCCGGCCGATCGACGGGCCGAGCAGGCCCATGGCCAGGCCGCCGGGGATGAGCAGCAGCCCGGTCTCGAGGGTGCTCAGGCCCAGCCCGCGCTGCAGGTGGATCGGCAGCAGGATCACCGAGCTGATGAGCGCGGCGAAGCCGAGGCACATCGTGACGAAGGCGCCGGTGAAGCTGCGGTGCCGGAAGGCGCGCAGGTCCATGAGCGGGTCACCGGTGCGGGCGAGGGCCAGCTGCCGCCACACGAAGAGGGCGAGGGCGATCGCGGCCACGCCGGCCGCGAGGAGCGGGTCGACGACGGGCTCGGGGGCGGGACCCCTTTCGCCACCGTGGCCACCGCCGAGGCTCGAGAGCCCGTAGACGATGCCGCCGAAGCCGACGACCGCCAGGGCGACGCTCGGCAGGTCGAGGCGGCTGTGCTCGCGCTCGCCGGTGTCGGGGAGGAGGCGCAGGCCGAGGACGAGGGAGGCCGCGGCGATCGGCAGCACGGCGAGGAAGATCAGGCGCCACGTGCCGAGCTCGAGCAGGACCCCGGAGACGGCCGGGCCCATCGCGGGGGCGACGGCGATGACGAGCGAGACATTGCCCATGGTGCGGCCGCGGTCGGCGACGGGCACGAGGTCCATGAGGGTGGTCATGAGCAGCGGGATCATCACCGCGGTGCCGCCGGCCTGCACGACGCGGGCGGCGACGAGCACCTCGAAGGTCGGGGCGGCCGCGGCGATCGTCGTGCCGACCGTGAAGAGGCCCATCGCCAGGGCGAAGGTGCGCCGCGTGGCCAGGCGTCGCATGATCCAGCCGGTCATCGGGATGACGACGGCCATCGTCAGCATGAAGGCGGTCGTCAGCCACTGCGCGGAGGTCTCGACGACGCCGAAGTCGTCCATGAGCCGCGGGATGGCGTTGTTCATGATCGTCTCGTTGAGGATCACGACGAAGGTGGCCACCGTCAGCACGCGCAGGATGAGCGCGGTCTGGGCAGGGGTGGTCACGGGGTGCGGCGCCGCCGCGGTGATGGGCATGTCCTCCATGGTCCGCCGGCCCACCGACAGCGACCAAATGCTTGTGACCGGCGAAGGGGGGTGCCCCTGTCGGTCCGCAGGAGGAGACTGGGGGCATGTGCCGAAACATCCGACAGCTGCACAACTTCGAGCCCCCGGCCACGACCGACGAGGTGCGCGCCGCCGCCCTCCAGTACGTGCGCAAGGTGAGCGGTTCGACGAAGCCGAGCCAGGCCAACCAGGCCGCCTTCGACGAGGCCGTCGAGGAGATCGCGCAGGTGACCCAGCACCTGCTCGACCACCTCGTGACCAATGCGCCGCCGAAGGACCGCGAGGTCGAGGCCGCCAAGGCCAAGGAGCGGGCGCGGGCCCGCTACGAGCGCGCCGGCTGATCGCTCCCGTGACCCGTGTGACCGGGCGGGCCGTCCGTCGATACGGGGCTTGCCTGATCGCCCCCGATGTGTCGCGGAGCACGTCGTGGTCTGTGGATGGTGGACTGGCTGATCTTTTTGGGGTCCACACCTGTTCCTGGGGGTTTGCGCAGGTCAGAGGCGGTGTCGGTGCTGGTCGAGACCGGAGATCCACAGACTTGTCCACGGGCTGTGCACAGACCAGTGGCGCGTCGTCCACACCCGGTCCACACCTCTGTCCACAGGGCCGTTTGGCGTTGTCGGCACCGGGTGCGACAGTGCTCTGACGTCCCCTCGCGGGGGCGCGCGGACCCCCCCTTCGGCCGGGTCCGGTGCAGGAGACGGAGGGTAGCCCGGGTGACGACGTTCGAGCAGGACACGAGGTCATTCGGCGACTCCGACTCCTACTCGTCCGGGCCCCCCGCCGACCGGCTGCCCCCGCAGGACCTGGGCGCCGAGCAGTCGGTCCTCGGCGGCATGCTGCTGTCGAAGGATGCGATCGCCGACGTCGGTGAGGCGGTGCGCGGGCACGACTTCTACAAGCCGGCCCACGAGCTGATCTTCGACGCGGTCATCGACCTCTACAGCCGCGGCGAGCCGGCCGACGCGATCACCGTCGCCGACGAGCTGAGCAAGCGCGGCGACCTGCAGCGTGCCGGCGGCCAGGCCTATCTGCACGACCTCATCCAGTCGGTGCCGACCGCGGCCAATGCCGGCTACTACGCGCAGATCGTCGCCGAACGGGCGGTGCTGCGTCGCCTCGTCGAGGCCGGGACCAAGATCGTCCAGATGGGCTACGCCCAAGGCGGCGGCGACGTCGAGGAGATCGTCAACGCCGCGCAGGCCGAGGTCTACACCGTCGCCGAGAAGCGTGGCGGCGAGGACTACGCCCCCCTGTGGGACACGCTCAACGAGACGATGACCGAGATCGAGGTCGCCGCCGGCCGCACCGACGAGATGACCGGTGTGCCGACGGGCTTCACCGACCTCGACGAGCTGACGCACGGCCTGCACCCGGGGCAGATGATCGTCGTCGCGGCGAGACCGGCAATCGGCAAATCTACGCTGGGTGTGGACATCGCCCGCGCGGCGGCGATCCACCACCAGATGGCGACCGCGATCTTCTCCCTCGAGATGAGCCGCAGCGAGATCACCATGCGTGTCCTTGCGGCGGAGGCGAGCATCCAGCTGCAGCACCTGCGCCGCGGCAAGATGAGCGACCCGGACTGGCGCAAGCTCTCCCGGGTGGTGGGCCGGATCAGTGACAGTCCGCTCTACATCGACGACTCGCCCAACCTCGCGCTCATGGAGATCCGCGCCAAGGCGCGGCGCCTGAAGCAGCAGCACAACCTCAAGCTCATCGTCATCGACTACCTGCAGCTGATGACCTCGGGCAAGAAGGTCGAGTCCCGCCAGCAGGAGGTCTCCGAGTTCTCCCGTGCGCTCAAGCTCCTGGCGAAGGAGCTGCAGGTCCCGGTCATCGCGATCTCGCAGCTGAACCGTGGTCCAGAGCAGCGCACCGACAAGCGCCCGGCGATGAGCGACCTGAGAGAGAGTGGCTCGATCGAGCAGGATGCTGACCTCGTGATCCTGCTCCACCGCGACCGCGACCCCGGGTCCGAGCGCGAAGGGGAGGCCGACGTGATCGTCGCTAAGCACCGAAACGGCCCGACCGCCGACATCGTCCTCGGCTTCCAGGGGCACTACGCCCGCTTCTCGAACCTCGCGAAGGACTCGGGCGGGTTCTAATTGTAGAGAGGGGGCCTAGTTTGTACAAACGGCTCTGTACATTGTTTACGGACAATTGCGGCGTGTCGTTAGGAGTTTCGCCTACGGCGTGGTAATGGAGCGCCAGCGTTCGGTAGTGTCGCTGTGCAGACAAAGTTCGAGGGCGTCCCGTTGGCCCGGGACGCCCTCGTGAACAACTACCTGATCCCTTGGCTGGGTGGCAGGAGGAGTCGTTGTGTCCACTGTAGATGTTGCGGTGCCGGAAACTCAATCTTCGGACCCGGAGTGGTCCTTCGCTGTGGAAGGACAGGTCGTCTCTGGCTGGGACTGGGGTGCTGGACCTCCAGATGTGCGGCAGCTGGGGTCGGTCCGCAAGGTTCGCTCCTCGACGTACTCGCGGAATGTTCCGGTGCATGCCTTCTCGATGACAATCGGGGACGATCTGACACTGGAGTCGGGCCTGGAGCATCAGTTGATGATGATGCTCGACCGCGACCTGGACGTCTCGTGGCTGGTGGCCCAACCGTTCCTCCTTCGGTGGTCACCGAAGAAGTCGCACTATCCCGACCTGCTCAGCGTGCGCGTCGACGGGTCGGTGACGGTGTGGGATGCGCGCCCGGCCGAGTTACAGGACATCGACTTCAACTGGAAGGTCGAGAAGACTGCTGAGGCGTGCACCACCCGCGGGTGGAGGCACCGGGTCTTTCCCGGACTCTCTGGCGCGGAGGAGGTCAACCTGCGGTGGCTGTCGATGGCCCGCAGACAGCAGCCGTGGATGCCAGCCGCGACGGCACGCCTACGCGAAATCACCCACGGCGCCGGCGTGACCTTCGGGGACATCGCCGCAGCCGATGAGGGCGGCTATCTGTTGTCGACACTGTGGCACCTGGCTTGGCGGGGCGACGTCGAGTTGGACCTTGCCGACCGGTGGAGCGAAGACACTCCCGTGGTCTGGGCGGGACGGTCGTGAGCGTGCGAGTCGCGCTGCACGACGGCGCGACCATCCAAGGTGAAGATGGCCGCCCGCTGCTGGTGGTGGGTGTCCGCCCGCTGAGCGTGCGCGTCGAGACCATCCACGGCGAAGTTCTCGACATTCGGTTCGAGGACCTCGAGGTGGCCGTGGGGATGCTTGATGGCCGCGTTGACGCCGTGGCGGGGCCCTTCCGGCACAAGTTCGAGAGCGTCCGCGAGGCCGCGCGCCAGTTGGCGCTCGACCGCGAGGAGATCGTCCTGACCGTCGAGACGGGCTTCGCGCGGGGACATCGTGCCTTGGCGCGCGAGGGTGAGCCATTCTGGCCGTTCGATCCGGCAGACGGAATCTCGCTGGCTCGCAAGCTCTCGGCAATGGTCGAGCAGCTGGCAGCTGAGGACGATCAGGATCGTCAGGCTCGTCGTGACCGTGAGGCAGGCCGCTCGACGCGGCCAGGTCGGATCGGGTCCCCGACGGCCAACGCCATCCGGAACTGGCACCGGGACTACTTCGGGGAACCGGGGGGACTGTTCGAGCTGGTCGATGGCCGCAGCCGGAAGGGCCGGTCGCAGTTCGACTCGTTGGACGAGGAGATCAAGGACGTGTGCAAGGGGGTCGTGGGCCGGTTCGACGGGACGGAGTCCGCAAAGCGGCAGAAGGACATCTACCGCCAGGTCCTGTCCAAGCTCAGTGCGGACGGCTTCGTGATGGAGGAGCTGCCTCGGGACACGCTGCGCAGGTACATCGCGCACGTGGTCAAGCCGTTGGGACGCACGACGCGGGCGCACAAGACGAACAAGCTGCGGACCACTGCCTCGTATTCGTCCTTCGCGACGGTCGGTGTGGGGCAGGTGGTGGCGATCGATGTCACCCGCGCGGACAACTTCTGCTTCGACCCGTTCACCGGGTCCGCGGTCAGCGTGGAGGTGATGACGGCGATCGACCTGGCCAGCCGGGTGATCGTGGGGACGAGGGTCTTCCCCCGCAGCCCGACCGGGTTCGAGGCCGGCCTGCTGCTGGTCGACATCCTGCGGCCCTACAGCCTGGCGGTGGATCCGGCCCGGGTGGATGACTGGCGGTGGGCCGGGGTCCCGGAGCACATCGGGTTGTTCCCGCATGCACTGGCCGAAGCCGAACGCATCGATGGGCTCGCGGGCCGGCCGTTGGTCGGTGAGCACGGCATCCCCGGTGTACTGCCGGATGCGATCCGAGCGGATCGGGGCAGCATTTTCACCGGGACCCATTTTCGGGCGTTGTGTCGCCAGTTCGGGATCAACTTGCTGCTCTCCCGTGGTGCGCACCCGACCGACAACGCGGTCATGGAGCGCTTCTGGGAGACCCTGCAGGCCTGTTTCCAGGCAGCGCCTGGGTACAAGGGGCACAACGTATCCGAGCGGGGCTCGAAGGTCGGGCGTATCACCTTGGACAAGGCCGGTCAGCCGGTCTTCCACGGCGGTGCCCCGGCGCTGACGCCGCGGGAACTGGAGCGGCACATCCGGGAGTGGATCGCCACGACGTATCACCGCAGCCCGCACTCCAGCCTGGTGCTGGCCGACAAGAGCATCACCGCCGAGGATGCCCGGATGCGGCTGACCCCACTGGACGTCTACGACAGCCTGATGGCCGCCCAGGGGCGCATCCACGTGCTCCAGCGTGCGGACCTGATCTACGACGCGATGCCCATCCGGTGGGGCCAGATCGGCGCCAACGGCGTCGAGTTCGACGACTTGTACTACGACTGCCGAGAGCTGGATGAGTTCCGCAACGTGCGGGACTGGACCTTCCGCTCACCTGACCAGACGGGTCACACCGGTGATCAGCGTGCCCGGGCCGGAGCGAAGGCGGCGCCGTTCTACTACGACCCTCGGGATGTCTCGGCGTACTGGCTGCGTCACCCCGACACCGACCGGATCATCCGGGTGCCGTGGCGCCGGGAGCACGAGTTGCGGGCACCGATGACCGGGGTGACGTTGCGGCATGCGAAAGGCCTGATGAAGAAGCGCGGCGCCTACCGGGACCTCTCCCGCGACAGCATCGAGGAAGAGGTCCTGACCACCCTGAACACGGCTGACGGGTACGACCGGTTGCGGGGGGACCCGGACCTGGCGGACTGGCACGGCAACATGCTCACCGCCGCCGCCATGCGCTCGGGCCAGTCCAAGCACGACCACGGCGAGGCCGCCTCCGCCGCCGGCGGCCGCACCCCATCGACCGGCGGGGCGCCGCGCCCGCGGTCGCGCCCCGCACCGCCGGCGAAGACGACCAGGGCGCCCTGGGAGACCGACGCCGCCGACTGGTCGAACTTGGAGGAGCAGGAATGAAGGCCGACCTGCTTCACTCCCTGGCCTTCACTCCGCCGATGGGGCCACCGCCGATGATCACCACCCGCGAGGCCCACGGCATGTCCGGCCAGCAGCGACGCGCCCGCGCGAGCGAGGTGCGCCGCTTCCTGGCGGGCCGCTACTTCGACTCCGACCGCGACCGCGGCATCCGGCAGCGCCTGACTGCCCTGATCGAGGGCAACGCGCAGTCGCTGACCGGGACCAAGGACGTGGCGATCGTGACCGGCGACAACGTTCTGGGCAAGTCCACGATGCTCTACCAAGTCGCCTTCGAGGCGCACCGACGCCTGGTCGCCCCGCACACCGACCCGGATGTCCGTCCCGCGACCACCGCCCGCACCATCACCGGACGCAGGGTCGAGAACCTCGAGGTCGACCATGTGCCCGTCCTCTTCCTGTCCCTGGCGGCCGGCACGACGGTGGCGAAGTTCAACGCGCAGATCGTCCAGGCCTTGGGCTACCCGCCCGGTGTCGAGAAACGCGTGCGCTACCTCGACCTCCTCGAACGACACGGTGTCCGCCTGCTGATCGTGGACGACCTGCACCTGCTGAAAACCTCACTGAAACTGGGCCGCGAGGCGCTGGACCACCTCAAGGCCGTGGTCACCGCTGTCGGCGAGCTCGGGGCTACTGTCATCCTCGCGGGCGCGAATCTGCACACACATCCGGTCATGGACGACCCGCAGGTGACCGGGCGGGCCTACGAGATCCCCGTCGCGCCCTATTCGGGCACCACGAAGGCCGACAGGCTGGCCTTCCAACAGTTCCTGCGTGAGTGTGCGAAGCACGCCCAGCCCTACCTTCCGGCCGGTCGGCCCGACCACATCTGGAAGGAACTGCCACACATCTGGCTCGAACGCAGCGCCGGCTACCACCGCGACCTGCTCCAGCTGCTGCGCGACGCCACGACCGCCGCCATCGCGGACGGAACCTGGGCCATCACCGAGAAGCACCTCGTCGGCGTCACGCTGGCCGCGCGAGCCGAACGACGAAACGCGGACGCTCACGCCACGCGGCGGCGAGCGACCGCCCCGGTCGGTGACCCTTCCGCTACCGCTGCCCCAAGGTCAGGAGCTTCGGCATGATCGAGCCAGCGCCGCCACCGCTGCCCGCTCGTCCAGACCTGCGACCCGGCGAGGACATCGCGGCCCTTCTGGCACGCACCGCCAGCGCGAACCACACCACCGTCCGCGAGTTGACCGGCCTGCAGGTCCACTCGCGGGTCTGGGAAGAGCCCCCGGATGACCTGCTGCACCGCGTCGCGGCACTCACCTCGACCGCCGTGGACGAGCTGAGGCCAGCGACCCTGCGTGGCGCCTACCCGGGGATGGCGCCGGAGCGAGCCCGCACCGGCCGACGGTATGCCGGTCAACCCGCCACTTGCCCCCAGTGCCAGATCGCGACCGTCGCCGCGCGGCTGAACATTGTCGTGCTGTGCCCCAACTGCGGCTGTTTCCTGCACGACGCCTACTTCCCGCACCCCAGCCACCCGGGACCCGACATCGAGGCGGTCCACCGAGAGATGCTCGCCACCCTCTGCTCAGCCGGTGAGTCCCAGCGTGCTCGAGACCGGCTGACGCGACTCGAATCTCTGATGGCCGGACTCGAGCACGCATTGTGGACCAACTGGCCCCCACTCCTACCCGGAGAGTCCACTCTCTGGCGTGAAGCCGTGGTGGATTTCCTGCGCTGGGGGCTGCAACCGGGCCGGGTCGTTGCCAGGCCGCCGTACATCAGCGCGACGACCCTGGCGCTGACCTGGGCCGCTTCCGCCACACAGGCCGCGGCCCGTGACCTCGCCGACCAGATCGCCATCATGGGCGACCCGTGGTTGCCCGCCGGGGACCTGGTGCCGCGATGGCCCGACGCTCACACGGGGTGCGAGGCCGTGCTCTCCCTGATCCTGGACCACGGCATCCACGTCGGGCACATCCCTACGACCATGCGCCGCAACCACGACCCCCTCGTGCTGCCCGAAGCGGCCCGCACCATCCGCACCGCAGAGGCAGTCGCCCTGACCACACTCGTCGCCCAGGCCCGGAACAGTGACCTCTCGATCCGCGACATCCACACGTTGCACGCAGCCACGATCAACCCTCAGGTGGCCCGGCTCGCCGAGCACATCACCGAAGACGTGGACACCTACCGCCGCTTGGCGGCCCACCTGGCCTTCCTCCTCGAAGAAGGGCTGCCGCCGCTGGCGCAGCGTCGCGAGGCGCTGCGCAACGTCAAGATGATTCCCCACGGCGTCATCGAGAAACTGCCGGCCGCTGCGGCACACACGCCCGATGCCGGGAGGCTGGCAGCGGCTTGGGTGTGGCTGGATGCCACCCTCGGGCGTCCGGCTGGTGGACCACACGCCCAGATGGCCCCTCGGCTGCTGTTGGCCTTCGACCACGACATGAACCCCGAAGGCCGACTGCTCCTGCGCGACTGGTGGCAGCACCACCTGCAGCTCAGCGCCACGGTCGCCGTCGACGCCCTCCCGAGACTAGGCCATGCTCACGGTGAGCGTCGTGTCTCCTGACCCCAGCCGCAACCTGCCGGCCCGCCCGACCCTGCACGCCGGCCAAGCCCTGGACTGCTACCTCGAGCACGCCGCCGACGCCAACCACATACCGCCGGCCACGGTCATGCGCGCCATCACCGACGCGTGCGACACCACCCGCTACGTGCTGCTGCGCCCCACCCCCCGCACCCTCGAGGTCCTCTCGGGCCTGACCGGCCAGTCGACCGCGGCGCTGACCGCGGCGACGCTCGCCGCCGTCGACGGGACGCTGCTGGACCTGTCCGGTCTCGACCCGCACCACCAGCCCAGCTACCGCGCCGTCGCCGCCCGAGGCTGGGCACCCGGCCAAGGCACCCAGATCTGTCCCCGCTGCCTCGCCGAGACCGGCACCTGGGACATCTCCTGGCGAATCCCCACCACCACCGTCTGCCTCCGCCACCGCTCCTACCTGCTCTCGACGTGCCCGGGCTGCCAGCGACCCTTCCGCGCCACCAGATCCACGCTCCTGCGCCCGATCGGCGCTAAGACCCGCTGTGGCAATGCCCTGGGCCGACGCGGCCACTACTGCCCAACCGACCTCAGCACGCTCCCGATGGAGCCGGCGGACCCCGGCTGCGTCGACCGGCAAGCACGTACCCAGGCCCAGTCGCTGGTGGCGCGACCACCCCAGGTCTTCGGTGAAGGCACCACGGCCCACCGGTTCATGGCGGACGTCCATGGCCTGACCGCCCTGCTGCTGCACATCGCCACCGCCACCACCCGCCCCGGCCTGCTGCCCGAATGGGCGGGACAGGTCCACGCCGAGACCCATACACAGCAGCGGGCACCCCGATGGGGCCTGAAACTACCCGCGGACATCTCCACCCGATCCCGGGCGCTGACCACCACTGCGGACATCCTCACCAGTAGCGGCCTCGAGGAGGCCATCACGCGCTTCGCGCCGTGGGTGGAGGCGATCCCGCGCACCCCGGACGGTTTGCTGGGCTGGATCGGCGACCACACCCGGCACACCAGCTCCACGACCCGCCTGGTCATGGCCACACATGCGCCACGCCGGCGCCTCTCTCACCTCCTCGACGCGACGCCGCCGCTAACGGTCTCCACCGAGCAGATCCCCCAAGTCCTGCCTGTGGAGCTCTACGAGGAGCACCTCGGCATTCTGTTCACCTCCCGACCCGAAACCATCCAGCTGTTCGCTTCCCTGGCCATGGCCCTCACCCACCCCGGCATCACCACCTGGGCCGAGGCCGCACAAGCCCTCGGACTGCCTCCAGATCTCGGACCGCGGTGCGCCGCAGCCGCCGCGGCCAGCCAGACCGCTTCACCCGCGGCTGTCCTCACCGCCATCGCCGCCGCCGCCATAGATCTCGACGGCCGCGACTATCGGGCCCTCGAGGCCAAGGTCCGCGCCCTCACCGAGAGCAGCTCGTGGTTCACCACCTGGGCCCGCAACCACCGCCCGGGTACACGAGCGGCCAGCCAGACCCTCGTCATCCAGTGTCTCTGGACCCACGTCGCCCACGCTCACCCCGCGACCGCGCCGGACGCATCGCCGGCCCGCGCACGGCGATTCGCCGCAACACTCGACTCCGACCAACAGAGCAGTTTGCACCAAGTGGTCCATCACCTCACCAGCGTGACCCACTGGGGTTCACCGCAGGCGAACCACACCACGGGACCAACACGGGCGCCGACGACCTCGATCGCCCACAGCGAAAGGAAGGCTCAACGTCATGCGTCTGACCAAGGTCGAACTCAACGGCTACAAGAGGATGCTTGCCACTAGCTGCAACCTTGATGCCGACGTCATCGCGCTTGTCGGGCCGAATGAGGCAGGCAAGACCACGGTCTTGGAAGCTCTGGAATGGCTCAGCTCAGGCGAGCGACTGGACCAGCGGAAGGTGAACCGGACCGTCGGTCCTGGACTATCCGGCCCGGTTGTGACGGCTGTCTTCGCCCTCGAAACCGCTGACCGGGACCTCCTGACCGACGTGGAGACCGACGACCACCCCACTTCAGTCCTCTACTCGCGCTACCAAGACGGCCACGACGAGGTGCACTTCGCGCCGTCTCTGACTCGTCGATCTCACTTGGCAGTCTCCATTTTCCAGATGCTCAGCGAGCCTTCGATCGCCGAACGAATAGAGGCACACACAGCCTCCCAGGCCCTACCCCGCGTCATAGACCTCGCCCAGTCAGGCCGGGAATGGGAAGACGGCGACCAAAGGCTTGTCGATACCCTCGTCAACTGGTTGGAGTTGCCGATCACTGGAGGCGCTGACGACGAGGGAAACTCCAGTGCGAGCGGCGCCGAGCCGACCGAGCTGCCACCTCCAGAGTCGGACCTTGAGGCGGCTGAGCTGCTGAAGGACTGGCAGCAGCAGATGAGTAAGCCCCATCCCGAGGCCAAGGCCGGCGACGTCATCCGCGATCACCTGCCCGCGTTTCTGATGTTCTCAGAAGCCGACCGCGAACTTGGCTTCGAACACGATCTCAGGCCACGCACGGTCACCCAAGGTGGTCAGAGTCGGCGCGTTCCGAGCGAGAGCGTGGAGCAGCCGGACGGAGGGCTGGCCAACCTGCTCACGCTCGCCGGAACCAGCATCCGAACCATCTATGAGCTGGTACAGCAAGGGGTACCCGAGCGCACCTCAGCCCTGGTGCGGAAGGTCAACAAGCGACTGAACGAAACCCTCTCCCCGTACTGGCGTCAGCGAGACCTGCGAGTGAGGTTGGATGTGAGCGACACGACCCTTCGCGTGTTCATCGACGACGGAGAGGACGTCGCCCGGTTCACAGATCGCAGCGACGGGCTGCGCACCTTCGTCGCCCTGATTGCCTTCCTGGCACAGCACGCCAGTGACCCTCCGCCAGTCCTGCTCATCGATGAGGCAGACACCCACCTTCACTACAACGCCCAGGCCGACCTAATCAACTTTCTCCAGGAGTTGCCCTCACGGACCATCTACACGACCCACTCACCCGGATGCCTCCCGCTCGACCTGGGCACGGGAATTCGTGTGGTTCGCCCTCACCCCGAGAAGGCGATCAGCGAGCTCAGCAACACCTTCTGGGAGGAGGAGGCGCCAGGATTCTCATCGCTCCTGTTCGCCATGGGTGCAGGAGCCGCGGCGTTCTCCGCCGTGAGGGCCGCAGTCTTCACGGAGGGGCCATCCGACATGATTCTCCTTCCCCGCCTGATCCGAGAAGCCACCGGGGAGCGAGTCCTCGGCTACCAGATCGTCCCGGGACTCGCCAACATTCATCCCCGCCAACTCGGTGACGCCGAGTACGCCGCAATCCGAGTCGCCTACCTTCTCGACGGAGACGGCGGCGGCGACCAACACGCCGAGAACCTCAAGAAGGCCATGATCCCACCGGAGAGGATCCTGCGGCTGCCTGACGGTGTTGCTCTGGAAGATCTAGTCGAGCCGGACGCTTACCTGGAGGCCCTGAACGGTGTCCTGAGTGACTCCGGCCGACCGGAGAAGTGAACCGCCCCGGCGTGTCCGGAGGCTCCGTTCCTTGGGAAGGATGGAGTCATGTCAGGGAGTACATCGAAGAGGTACCCGGCCGAGCTGCGTGAGCGGGCGGTACGGATGGTCGCCGAGGTCCGGGCCGAGCACGAGTCGGAGTGGGCCGCGATGAGCCGGGTCGCCGAGCTGCTGGGGGTGGGCACACCGGAAACGGTGCGCAAGTGGTGTCGTCAGGCTGAGGTGGACGCCGGCCAGCGCCCGGGGGTCACGTCCGAGGAGTCGGCAGAGCTGAAGCGGCTGAAGCGGGAGAACGCCGAGCTCAAACGCGCGAACGCGATCCTCAAGAGCGCGTCGGCTTTTTTCGCGGCCGAACTCGACCGGCCACAGCGCTGATCGTGCGCTACATCGACGAGCACGTCGGTCAGCAGCACGAGGACGCCGACGGGCAGGGTCTGCGATGGGGTGTCGAGTCGATCTGCGCCGCGCTCACCGAGCTCGGCTGCAAGATCGCCCCCGCGACCTACTACGAGCACCGAGGCCGCCAGCCGAGCGCCCAGCAGGTGCGCGACGAGGAGCTGAAGCCGATGATCGAGCAGGTCCACGCGGCCAATTACGGCGTCTACGGCGCACGGAAAGTGTGGCTGACGCTCAACCGACAGCGGGCAGCCGACGCATCGCCGATCGCGCGCTGCACCGTCGAGCGGCTCATGGGCGAGCTTGGGCTGGCAGGCGCGGTGCGCGGGAAGGTCAAGCGCACCACGATCAGCGACCCGAAGGCCCCGAAACCGCTTGACTTGGTCGATCGCAACTTCGAGCCGTTGGCGCCGGACCGGCTGTGGGTGGCCGACTTCACGTACTGCCCGACGTGGTCGGGCTGGTGTTACACCGCCTTTGTCATCGACGCCTACGCCCGGCGGATCCTGGGCTGGTCGGTGTCGACCACGATGACCAGCCAGCTCGTCCTGGACGCAGTCGAGCAGGCCATCTGGACCCGCGGCCGCGAAGATCGTGGCGGTGACCTGACCGGCCTGATCGCCCACCACGACCACGGCGCCCAGTACATGTCCGTGGCCTACTCCGAACGGCTCGACACCGCGGGAATCAAGCCCTCGACCGGCCTCGTCGGCTCGTCGCACGACAACGCGCTGGCCGAGTCGATCATCGGGCTCTACAAGACCGAGCTGGTCAAGCGACAGCGGCCGTGGAAGGGCTTCGACGACCTCGAGATCGCCACCGCCGAGTGGGTCGACTGGTACAACTGTGAGACTGCTCAGGCGTCCGCTGGCCAGGGTCTGACCCCTGGTTACAACTGACTCGTCCATGGACGGTGTCCTTCGAGTGGACCTGTCGGCCCTGAGCCAGCGGATGCGTCCCGGTGATCAGACCGGCCGGGCAGTGACCTGATAGAAGCCTGATCTGACCAGGTCTCGTCACAGTTCTGTCCCGCTCCGGCCGGTCCGTTCGCTGTCCCGCACCGATCAGTGGAGGCCAGCAGTGAGCATCATGACGAATCCGACCCCATCACGTCCACGCCACAACGAGGCACGGCGCCTCATCGTCGGCGTCGACACACACAAGGACTTCCACGTCGTCGCGGCAGCCCTTGATGATCGCGGTGCTCTGCTCGAGATCGCTCGCTTCACCGCCACACGGGCCGGATACACCAGCCTCGCGCTGTGGGCCGAGGGCCTGCGCCGACAGGTCACTGGACAGCCTGCTGACACGGACCTCACGTACGCCATCGAAGGCACCAGTTCGTATGGGGCCGGACTGGTCGCGGCCCTGCGGTCCTCGGGCGTCACGATCCATGAAGTCGCCCGCCCCAACCGGCGAGACCGTCGCCTGCGCGGCAAGACGGACGCCTTCGACGCCGAGAACGCCGCACGAGCCGTGCTCGCGGGGACCGCCACAGGAACCGCGAAAACCGCGGACGGTCACGTCGAGATGATCCGCGTGATCAAGTGCGCCAAGCACACCGCCGTCAAGGCGCGAGCGGCCACCATGATCAGCCTGCGCCATCTGATCGTCACCGCCCCCGCCGACCTGCGCGAGCAGCTCGAGCCGCTGACCAAGATGGCCCTGCTACGACGCTGCGCCGCACTTCGCCCTGGCGAGGTCCACGACCCCACCGTCGCAACGAAGTACGCGCTGCGCGCGATGGCCCGCCGCTGGCTCCACCTCAGCGAGGAGATCGCCGAGCACGAAGCACACCTGGACCGGTTGACCACCGCGACAGCTCCCCAGCTCCGCGAGGGTTGCGGCATCGGTCCCGACGCGGCCGCCGAGCTGCTCACCGTCATCGGCGACAACTTTGCCAGGGTTACCAGCGAAGCCGCCCTGGCCAAGCTGTGCGGCGTCAACCCCATCCCTGCCTCCTCCGGCCGGACCAATCGTCACCGACTCAATAGGGGCGGACACCGGCAGGCCAACGCGGCCCTCTACCGCATCGTCATCGTCCGCATGCGGCTGGACGAGCGCACCAAGGCCTACGTAGCCAGGCGGATGGCCGAGGGCAAGACCAAGTCCGAGATCATCAGATGCCTCAAACGACACCTCATCCGGGAAATCTGGCGCAACACGCGACACCTACGACAGCAGGCGCCAACCGCGCGAGCCGCGGTCCAGTCCGCCGCTTGACTGATATAGAAGCGTCCACCGCCGACCCCACGAGTACTGCGACGACCTCACCCCAGTGCAGGCCGAGCAGGCTCACTACGCTCACCACCAGGCCCCAGCAACCGCTGGAGTCTCAAACTAGAAGGTCTCCGGACACACCGGGGCGGTTCAAAGATCACCCGCGAGCAAGTTCAAGCGACTCTCGACGAGGGAACGCCTATCGCTAAGGCAGCCCAAGATGTGCTCGGCGGTCAAGACAACACCCCCAGCAAGGTGGCCGTGGCAGGACGTCTACTGCGCCACGACGGGCCGCTTCCACTTACCCGAGAAGCAAGAGACGCCCTCAGCGTTCTCCACGCGAGCCTCACGGCTCTGCTCGAGACACCCAAGTGATGTCGGACCAAACTGGCACCGGGGACCTGATCGGTCAGCCAAGGCGCTGAGGTTGGTCGGGTTGGGGTGAAGCCAAGCAGGAGCTACGCACGCACCAACGTGACGCTGTCCAGAGCGCCTGGCCACAACACGACCCAGTCCCGCTTGGGGCCGGAGGCCTATTCACAGCAGTGATCCACGACGGCCGTTTCGTTCATGGCCTCATCACCGCTCGGCTGACAGGATTCGAGTGACTGCGAGGAGAGGGCCCATGAGCTGGACACAGTGGCAGCCTTGCGAGGCCCCGATGCTCTATGGCGTTGCTCGCTGTGCTCAGCCGTCAGGACACCGTGGGGCGCATCAGCTTGAGGATGGCACCGAGTACTTCACGTCCGACTACGACACCGGCGCCGCCTGCGAGGCGATACGGCAGGGGGAAATTAACCGCGAACGCCGCTTGAACGCCGAGGCGTTCCAGCCTTCGGGCATGAACGTGCTCATCGGACCCGTCTACACCACACGGGCCGTGATGAACTTGATGGGCATATCAAGGTCGACTGTGATCAAGAGGAGCAAGGACGGCCAGGTCCTGACCATCAAGGTGAAGGGGAGGAACCTCTTCCCAGCGTTCCAGTTCGACGACGACCAAGTACGTCCCGACATCCTGAAGATTGTGGACGCGCTACGACAGTGCGCTGACCCGACCACTATCGCGCTGTGGCTGCAGACCCCGATAGCCGATGACGCCAAAGCCAGGACGCCTTTGGCTGCCCTGAACGCTGGACGCCACAGGGTCGCCCTGAACGCCGCTCGTCGCGCCGCAGGACGTTGGTCGGCAAACCAACTGCCGGCCATGGCGAGAGGTGGATGAACCCGTCGCAGGCGACACCGGCCTCGCTGCCGTATTCGTCGCCAGTCCTGGGCCGGTACGACAAGAGCTCAAGACTGTGCCCAAGCGAGCAATCGGTCGACGTGGTCATCGTCGAGACCACGTCGCGGATTGGGCCGAACCACGAGGCAGTCACACTGGGCTGCTGCACGGATAGGTGACATCTGATCTGCGTCGATGTGTGTCGACGCTGGAAGGATGTGCACCATGCCGAAGGCGTTTCCCACGGAGTTCCGCGAGGACGTGATCCGGGTCTACCGGGAGTCCGATGCCTCGGTCGCCCAGGTCGCGAAGGACTTCGGCGTCTCGCCGTCGTGCTTAAAGCGCTGGCTCACGATCGACGACCGCAACTCTGCCAACCCGTCGCCGGCTGGCCGTGCTGCGAATGAGTCCGACGCGCTGCGTGAGGCGAACAAGCGGATCAAGCTCCTCGAGCAAGAAGTCGAAGTCCTGCGCCGCGCTGCTGCCTACCTGTCCCAGGCGCACCTGCCGGGAAAATGATGTACCCGCTCGTCCGCGAGCTGGCCGCCGACGGGATTCCTGTCGCGGTGACGTGCCGGGTCCTGAAAATCGCTCGTCAGCCCTACTACCGCTGGCTCGCGAACCCGGTCACCGACGCCGACCTGACGGCGGCCTACCGTGCCAACGCGTTGTTCGACGCCCACCGCGACGACCCCGAGTTCGGCCACCGATTCCTGGTCGATGAGGCACGCGATGCCGGCGAGCCGATGGCTGAGCGGACCGCATGGAAGTACTGCTCCGACCTGGGCTGGTGGTCTGCATTCGGGAAGAAACGCGGGCGCAACGGCAAGAAACCGGGACCGCCGGTTCACGACGACCTGGTGGAACGGAACTTCACCGCCGACGCCCCGAACACGCTGTGGCTCTCCGACATCACCGAGCACTGGACCCGTGAAGGCAAGCTCTACCTCTGCGCGATCAAGGACGTCTACTCCAACCGGATCGTCGGCTACTCGATCGACTCACGGATGAAGTCCAGGATCGCGGTCTCTGCGCTCGACAACGCCGTCGCGCGCCGCAACGCCGAAGGCGTCGATGTGGCCGGTTGCGTCCTGCACACCGACCGCGGGTCGCAATTTCGCTCCAGGAAGCTGGTCCACCAGCTCAACCGCCACGACATGGTCGGCTCCATGGGACGGGTCGGCGCGGCCGGCGACAACGCGGCGATGGAGTCGTTCTTCTCGCTGCTGCAGAAGAACGTCCTCGACCGTCGGTCCTGGAACACCCGCGAGGAGCTGCGGATCGCGATCGTGACCTGGATCGAGAGGACCTACCACCGACGCCGTCGGCAGGCCGCTCTCGGGCGGTTGACCCCAGTCGAATACGAGTTGATCATGAAGCCCGCCGCCATCCAGGTGGCCTAACCCCGACTGTCACCCGTTCGTGCAGCAGACCCGCTGCCCTGGTGGGCACCGATCATGTCGCCTTCGCCTTCATGGCCCTCGCGGTGCTCGCAGCCGCTGCAGTGGCAGTCGTTGCGGCACGACGACCCACCCCACCACGCAGCGCGACAGCTCCAGCCACGAGCCCCGAGCACGGGTGAGACACCCCTCGCGCGGTCGTTCAGTGACTGTCGCCCAGCCGCCCAGTCAGGAGCTCGTGACGCTCAGCAGAGGCCTGGTTGAGCCCGACGATCTCGACGCTCTTGCCCAGACGTTCGTACTTGGTCTGCACTCCGTCCAGGGCGGCGACAGTCGAGGCATCCCAGATGTGGCTGTCGGTGAGGTCGATGACGACCCGGGCAGGGTCGGCGGCGTAGTCGAACTGGTAGACGAGGTCGTTGCTGGTGGCGAAGAAGAGCTCGCCCGTGACCTTGTAGACCCGCACATCGGGCTCGCCGTCACCGTCGACGTCCGTGTCAACGATCCGGTCGACGTAGGCGAAGTGCGCCACGCGACGGGCGAAGGCCACCATGGCGGCCACGACACCGACGATGACGCCGTAGGCGAGGTTGTGGGTGAACACGGTGACCAAGACGGTCAGGACCATGACGGTGGTCTCGGCTCGTGGCATCCGCCGCAGGGTGGCCGGGTGGATGCTGTGCCAGTCCAGCGTGGCGACCGAGACCATGATCATCACCGCCACCAGGGCAGCCATCGGGATCATCCCCACCAGCGGCCCGGCACCGAGGACGAGCGCAAGCAGGAATGCGCCGGCCAAGAACGTGGAGATCCGCGTGCGTGCACCCGAGACCTTGACGTTGATCATCGTCTGGCCGATCATCGCGCAACCGCCCATGCCACCGAAGAGGCCAGAGGCCATGTTGGCCACGCCCAGCCCCCACGACTCGCGGGTCTTGTCCGAGTGGGTGTCGGTGATGCCGTCGACAAGCTTGGCCGTCATGAGCGACTCCAGTAGGCCGACCAAGGCCATCGCCAGAGCGAAGGGGGCGATGATCTGCAGGGTCTCCAAGGTCAGGGGCACGTCCGGCAGGAACAGCTGGGGCAGCGACGTGGGCAGCTCACCCTGGTCGGAGACGTCCGGAAGGCTCCACCCGCCAGCCCACACCAGAGCAGTGATCGCGACGATTGCCACCAGAGGTGCTGGCACGAGAGTCGTCAGCCGGGGAAGGGCCACCATGACGAGGATGCCCAAGGCAACCATCGGGTAGACCAGCCAGGGAACGCCGAGCAGGTAGGGCAGCTGCGCAGTGAAGATCAGGATGGCCAGTGCGTTGACGAAGCCGACCATGACCATCCGCGGGATGAAACGCATCAGCTTGGCCACACCCAGCAGCGAGAGCACGATCTGCAGGACACCGGCGAGGATGACGGTGGCTAGGAAGTAGTCGAGGCCGTGCTCGCGGGCGACGGGTGCGATGACCAGCGCGACCGCTCCGGTTGCTGCGGTGATCATCGCAGGCCGGCCGCCGACGACAGCGATGGTGATGGCCATGATGAAGCTGGAGAACAGGCCAACCCGTGGGTCGACGCCGGCGATGATTGAGAACGAAATGGCCTCGGGGATCAGAGCCAGGGCGACGACGAGACCGGCGAGGATCTCGGTGCGTAGTCGCCGGGGATTACGCAGGGCGGCCCGAGTGGAGGTTTCGCGTTCGCCAGCCTCGGGTACCGCGGAGATCTCGGGGCCGGTGGGCAGGGTTGTGACGGAGGGCTCAGGCACAGGGGTCCTTACGTGAGGGGCGATGGGGCGAAGTCGTGTGACCCGACGGCGGCGTCGAGAGGGATGGCGCTGTCAAGCAACGCGCCATCCCAGAAAGTAGGGTGGCGAGCGGTTTGTCACCGCAACACAGAAACCAACTCTAACGTGGCGTCAGAGTTGAGTCTGTCGTGGGGCGTCACATGCGCCGCCGGAAGGTAGCGTTCCGGCCATGTCCGGTGACCAGGAACGGGATGAGCCCACGCGCGTAGAGCGCGTCCACATCGGTGAAGTCGTCGAGCGAACCGGCCTGTCGCACCGCACGATTCGCTACTACGAGGAAATGGGCTTGATCAGTCCCTCCGCGCGCACAGATGGCGGCTTCCGTCTCTACGAGGAGGCTGACATCAAGCGGCTGGTGCTGATCAAGCCCATGAAACCCCTCGGCTTTACGGTCGAAGAGATGGGCCACTTGCTCGGAGCCCTGGACACGCTCCAGGCCCACAGCGAGAGTGCGTCCGCACGCGAAACGGTCAGGGCCATCCACGACAAGGCCCAGCGCAGGATCGCCGACCTACGACAGACCGTCAGTCGAGCGGAAGAGTTTGCGAGCGCGCTGGACGCACAGGTGGCAGGGCTGCCACCGGCCACCGACTGAGACCTCGCTCCGCCGACCGCGATGTCCAGCTGCTTGGCGTGCCCCGGCGGCTCACCGCGTCGCGTAGCGAGGGGATCGGCACCTCGTGCGTGCGCAGGTACTTCACCACGTGCGAGGAGGAGGGGCTGCCCGCCCCTTCCAGGCAGGAAGCTGCAAGTGATGGGTGAGAACAGCTCCAGCGAGTCTCAGGAGTACTGCGAAGATCTGCTCGGTTGGGGATTGCTGTCGAAGGCGCGAAGGTGAGGGCGGGACCCTTCGACCGAGGGCGGCGTCCCTGCCAAGGCGACGCTGATGGTGCCCGCCGCCGGTCGGCCTGGCGGTCGTCGATCACCAGGACGTCGACGCCCGTAGTCGTCAGGCTCGGGCCGCCGCGACGGTTCAGGCTCAACCCAGATCCATCATTCGTCGCAGCTCGGCAAAGGCTGCCGGCACCACTGAGTAGTGCGCCCACTTCCCGCGCTGCTCACGGGTGAGTAGACCCGCGTCGACCAGCTTCTTCATGTGGTGGCTCACGGTGGGCTGACTGATGCCCAGCTCCGCTGTCAGGTCGCAGGAACACACGGCTTCGCAGCCCTGTGTGGCGACATGAGAGAGCAGGCGCAGGCGCATGGGGTCGGCCAGGGCCTTGAGCATCGCGGCCGCACGCTGGGCTGCTTCGGCATCGATCGGGCCATCGGTCAAGGAGCAGCATTCCACCGAGCTGGGGGCGGCGGTGCGACTGTCGCGCTCGGCGGTGTCCACGAGGGGGGTGGCTGTCTGGACCATTAACCCATCCTACATTGACGGATATCGATATGTCTCGATAGTGTTCGCATTGACACTGATCAATGCGAAAGATGGGCCCCATGAGCACCGCCACCACCACGCCCGCTGCCGAGCACGGCGTGATGCAAGAGATGTCCTTCCTGGATCGCTGGCTCCCGGCCTGGATCCTCTTGGCCATGGTCGTCGGCCTGGCCCTTGGCCGGTTCATCCCCGGGCTGAACACCGCCCTGGAGGCGGTGAAGATCGGCGAGGTGTCCCTGCCGATCGCGGTCGGTCTGCTGGTGATGATGTTCCCGGTGCTGGCCAAGGTCCGCTATGACGAGACGCACCGCGTCGCCGGGGACCGCCGCCTGATGGCCACCTCCCTGGTGCTGAACTGGCTCGTCGGCCCCGCACTGATGTTCACCCTGGCCTGGGCGCTCCTGCCCGACCTGCCGGAGTACCGCACCGGCCTGATCATCGTCGGACTCGCTCGCTGCATCGCCATGGTCTTCATCTGGAACGACCTGGCCTGCGGTGACCGCGAGGCCGCCGCCGTCCTCGTCGCCATCAACTCCGTGTTCCAGGTCATCGCCTTCGGCGCCCTCGGCTGGTTCTACCTCCAGGTCCTGCCCTCCTGGCTGGGGCTGCCGACCACCAGCGCCGACTTCTCCGTCTGGGCCATCGTGGGCAGCGTCCTCGTGTTCCTGGGCATCCCCCTTCTCGCGGGATTCCTTACGCGCACCCTGGGCGAAAGGGCCAAGGGAAGGGAATGGTACGAGGGGCAGTTCCTGCCGAAGATCGGTCCGTGGGCGCTCTACGGCTTGCTCTTCACCATCGTGCTGCTCTTCTCCCTGCAGGGTGACGCGATCACCTCCAACCCCTGGGATGTCGCTCGGATCGCCCTTCCGCTGCTTGCCTACTTCGTGGTGATGTTCAGCGTCAGCTTCTTCGCCTCCAAGGCCGTTGGCCTGAACTACGCCAAGTCCACCACGGTCGCCTTCACCGCCGCAGGCAACAACTTCGAGCTGGCCATCGCCGTGGCGATCGGGACCTTCGGGGTCACCTCAGGTCAGGCGTTGGCCGGCGTCGTCGGTCCGTTGATCGAGGTCCCCGTGCTCGTGGGCCTCGTCTACGCCTGCCTCTGGGCCGGCCGCAAGTTCTTCCACGGCGACCCCACCGTTCCCAGCAGCCCAGCCGCATCCGCCGCCCCCCGCGACTGATCCCCCCCTTCCTCACAGGAGACCCAGAGATGACCGTCAGCGAGCCACAGGCCGTACCCTCCGTCCTCTTCGTCTGCGCCAAGAACGGCGGCAAGTCCCAGATGGCCGCCGCCCTCATGGAGCACCATGCCGAAGGCAGGGTCGAGGTCCACTCCGCCGGCACAACTCCGGCAGCGGCCATCAATGCCCTCTCGGCCGAGGTCATCGCCGAGTCCGGCGCCGACATGTCCGCCGGACAGCCCAAGGCGATCGACCCCGAGCTGCTGGCCCGGGTCGACCGCGTCGTCGTCCTCGGTGACGAAGCACGCGTCACGCCTGTGGCGAACATGATCGGAACCGTCGAGACCTGGCACACCGACGAGCCATCAACCCGCGGAATCGAAGGAATCGAACGGATGCGAATGGTCCGCGACGACATCGACTCCCGAGTGCAGGCACTCATGCAAGAGCTCGTCACCGCATCGCAAACCTGAGCACAAGGAGATGGCATGACGACACAACCGGACCCGAGCATCACCTACGAGCGCCTCGTCGACGATCTGAGCTATACCTACGACGGCGTCTTTTCCCGCGAGACCGTGGCCGAGGTCGTCCACGAAGCACGCACCACACTTGAAGCGACCGCCAAGCTGACCCGCTACCTACCGGTCTTCGTTGCAAAGCAGTCTCGAGAACAACTCATGGCCATCGCACAGTCCGAAGGGCGCATCGCCAAGCAGGTTCCCGAGATCCTCTTCGTGTGCGTCCACAACGCCGGGCGTTCCCAGATGGCCGCAGCCCTCACAGAACACCTCTCGGCACGCCGGGTGCATGTCCGCTCCGCCGGATCCGAGCCAACCGGCGAGGTGAATCCCATCGTCATCGAAGCGCTGAACGAACGTGGGATTGATCTGACGACGCCCTATCCCAAGCCCCTCACGCACCGCGTCCTTCAGGCAGCCGACGTCATCGTCACCATGGGCTGCGGCGACGCCTGTCCCATCTTCCCGGGAAAGCGATACGAAGATTGGGACGTGGCCGACCCCCAAGGGCAGCCGATCGACACCGTCCGAGACATTCGCGACGACATCCAGGCCCGCGTCACCCAACTCCTGAGAGAGGTGCTCTCATGACCAACGACACGACTCGGCGCACGCCCGAGGAACGCCCGCCCAGCGTTCTCTTCGTCTGCGTCCATAACGCCGGACGCTCCCAGATGGCCGCGGCCTACACCCGGGTCCTCTCCGAGGGTGCCGTCGAGGTCCGTTCGGCCGGCTCAGCCCCCGCTGACTCGATCAACCCCGCCGTGCACGAGGCCATGCTCGAGGAAGGGATCGACCTGTCCGCCGAGCGTCCCACGATCCTCACGACGGACGCGGTCCAGGCCTCCGATGTCGTCATCACCATGGGGTGCGGCGACGCCTGCCCCATCTTCCCCGGCAAGCGCTACGAGGACTGGACACTGGAGGACCCGGCCGGTCAAGGCGTCGAGGCCGTTCGCCCCATCCGGGACGAGATCAAGGTACGAGTGGAGGGTCTCCTTACCTCGCTCGGAGTCGAACTGGCCGAATCTCGGGCGTGAGCTGGACCGAGAGAACGCCGGGCACGCCCAGAGGCCAAGGGCGCCCTAGTGTCGATTGGTAGACTGTCATCTATGGGAATGCCCGAAGATCACGTCGAATTGTCTTCCCCCGAGGAGACAGGGAGACCACAACCCATCTTGTCTGACCACGCTGTTCTGGTCGCGCAGTTTCTGACCTCACTGGCCAACAGCACCCGGTTGCGCATCCTGAGCGTGATCATCTCGTCCGAGGACGGCGAGGCCACCGTGGGAGAGATCGCCGACGCGGTGGGCCTACGCCAGCCAAGCGTGACACACCACATCAACATCCTCGAAGGAGCGGGCGTCGTCTCCCGTCACCCGAGCGGTCGTCGCGTCCTGTGCCGCGTCAAGGCCGACATGGCCCCCATCGTGACGGACCTGCTGGCCTGACATGGAGCGCCCTCCCAACCTGCACCGCGTGTCGACGCCACTTGACGTCCATTCGGCCCAGGCGCGGGCAGCTCAGCTTGATGCCCTGACCGATGCGCTGACCCTGCGCGTCCTGTCTTCACTGGCCATGGATGCCGAGGCAGGCGAGACTACGGCGGGCGTTGCGGCGGCCCTATCGATCAGTTCGGACGAAGCGGAACGCCGGGTGGCCGTCCTCCTGGATTGCGAGTTGGCGATCACCTCGCCGACCAACCCCAAGGCCTTCCAACCCTCCAGTGACGCGTGGACGCGATATCGCCGGCTGTTCGCGCCAGGCACGGCACGGCCAGCCGTGACCAAGACTCCCGTGGTCGACTGGGACGGGTACCCGAGGGTCATCCGGCGGATGGCCGACCAACTGGCCCGCCGGTACCGGACCACCTTCTCCACGGAGACCACTGAGCGGTACGTCGCCGAGACCTACGACGAGCTCAAGGGGTCATCGACGGGTCACCAACACGTACCGATGCTCGTCAACCGCTTGGTCGCCGATCGGCTGGCAGAGGTGGCCACCATGCACATGTTCCCCTTGGTCGAGGTGCCCGAGGTGCTGTTCGTATGCGTCGGCAACTCAGGCCGTAGCCAGATCGCCTACGCCGCGCTCGTCGCGATGGCCGGAGACCGCGTCAACGTACGGTCCGCCGGTACCCGCCCGAGCCCGACCGTCGACGCCATGGTGACGTCGGCCCTGGCGGAGGTCGGACTCGTGCCGGGCGGGGCACCCAAGGAGCTCCAGGACTCGATGGTGGAGATGGCTGACTACATCGTCACCATGGGATGCGGGGATGCCTGCCCGATCCTGCCTGGACGCCGGTACCTCGACTGGGACGTGACCGACCCCGTGGGACTGACCATCGACGGGGTGCGGCAGGTGCGCGACCACGTCCTCGAGCTCGTGACCGGCCTCGTGGCCGAGATCGACTCGGCGAGGTCACATGGCCTCGGTTGACGCGTCCCCCACCAACCGGTACCCCTTGTGCGCATTGGAGAACTGGACGGGCTCCCAGGGAAGATCTAGCCCATCGAGTTTGCGCCGCAACCCCGCGATCGCTCTCTTGAGGGCACCGTGTCGGTCCTCGTAGCCCAGGAGCGCCACCAATTCCGCGCTCGGGACGTAGCGCGGAGTGCGCTGCGCCAGCCGCTCCACGAGCGACACTTGGACAGAGCTGAGATCGATCCGGTCGGTTCCGCGTCGGATCGCCATGGCGGGCAGGTCCACAGACAGCTCTCCCACCGTGATCAGGGGAGACGCGTGTGACGTGACGTGTGCCAGCGACAGCACGGACATGAGCTCGTCAAGACCGACGACTTGGGACACGAGACCGACTGCGCCCGCCTCCAGGCACCGCTCGACGTGCTCTGGCGTCACACCGGGCCCACCCCAGACGACCAAGCACGGAACACCTGCCTCTTGGGTGATCGCCTCGACGACGAGGGCCGCGTCGACCCATTGCGCATCGGCCGGGACGACGACGATGTCGGGCGACAGCGTGTTAAGCGCAATGAGCGCCGCAGCTGGCTGAGAGTGTGTCTGGACGGTGATGCCGTGAGCACGTAAGTCCTCGGAGTGGTCACTGAAGGACAGCGTCCCGGCCCCCAGGACGAGCATGAACAGCTCGGACTTGCTCGGCACTCAGCCGAACCTGCCGGAGATGTAGTCCTCGGTTCGCGAGTCGTCCGGCTTGCCGAAGATCTTCTTGGTCTCGCCGAACTCGACCAAGAACCCGGTCCGGTTACCTGTGGTCTCGTCCGCTTGGGCCGTGAAGAAGGCCGTCCGGTCTGAGATCCGGGCCGCCTGCTGCATGTTGTGGGTCACGATGACAATCGTGTAGTCCTCACGCAGCTCCTGCATCAGGTCCTCGATGGCCCCTGTGGCGATGGGGTCGAGCGCCGAGCACGGCTCGTCCATGAGGATCACGTCCGGTGACGTGGCGATGGCCCGCGCGATGCAGAGGCGCTGCTGCTGACCGCCCGAGAGTCCGTTGCCCGACTGTCCGAGTTTGTCCTTGACCTCATCCCAGAGCGCCGCACGGCGCAGGGACTGCTCAACGAGGTCGTCCATGCTCTCGACCTTCATGCCGGTGACCTTCGGGCCGTAGGCGATGTTGTCGTAGATCGACTTGGGGAAGGGGTTCGCCTTCTGGAAGACCATGCCGATCCGGCGGCGGACCTCGATCGCGTCGACCTTCGGCGCGTAAATGTCCTGCCCGTGATACGTCACCCGCCCCTCGACGCGTGCCGTTCCCACCAGGTCGTTCATCCTGTTGAGGCACCGCAGGACGGTCGACTTGCCGCACCCTGAGGGACCGATCAGTGCGGTGATCTCGTTGCGGCCGAAGTCCAGGTCGACGTCGTGCACGGCGTGGAAGTCTCCGTAGTACACATTCAGAGACTCGGCTCGAACAACGATCTCTGGGTCAGCGAGGACCTCGCGGTCCGTGGTCACACCCAAGTCCAGCGGAGAGGTCATGTTGGTGTTGCTCCTTGTAATGAAGACGTCGAGGACGTGAGGGTCAGTCGCGCGTGTAACGGTCGCGGAGCCAGATCGCCCCGGAGTTCATGGCGAGCAGGACCACCATGAGGACGATGATCCCGGCGGCGGCCAAGACCCTGAAGTCAGCCTGTGCCCGGGCGAACCACTGGTACACCAGCACCGGGATCGCGGTGTAGCGGCCCTCGAAGTACCCGTCGGGATTCGCCACCACGAAGGTCGTGGCGCCGACCAGAAGCAGAGGTGCGGTCTCGCCGATGGCCCGCGAAAGCGCCAAGATGCCGCCGGTGATGATCCCGGGTACGGCGGAGGGCAGAACCTGGTGCCAGATCGTCTGCCACTTGGTCGCTCCCAGCCCCATCGACGCCTGACGAAGGGAGGGCGGGACCGCCCGGATCGCCTCGCGCGCCGCCAGGATGACCGTGGGGAGCACCATCAGGGACAAGGTCAGCGAGCCCGCGTACACGACGGGACCAAGACTGAGGGGACCACGCACGATGAAGGCCAGGCCCAGGATGCCGAAGACGATCGAGGGGACAGCTGCCAGGTTCTGGATGTTGAGCTCGATGATGCGGTTCCACCACTTGTCGCCGTCCGCGTACTCCTCGAGGTAGAGCGCGGCGCTCACCCCCAACGGCATGACTGTGAGGACGACACCCCCCATGAGCATGAGGCTGCCGACGATCGCGGTGGACATCCCCGACGTCGCACGGTTCAGGGTCGAGGGCACATTGCGCACGAGGTCCATGTCCAGCCGGCCTTGGCCCTCCACGAATGCAACGGCCACAACGGCGACAAGGGTGGCCACGGATACCGCGACGCAAAAGACGATCAGTCCACGGAAAAGCCCGTCCTTCACCTTCGGGATGCGGCTGCCCTCGCCCAGACCGCGTGCGGTCGCCGCGCCGGACGCCGCGACCGCGCCTGAATATCGCGCCATTATTCGTAGGCCTCTCGGAATCGACGCACCAGTCTGGCGCTGAAGTAATTCATGGTGAAAGTGATCAAGAAGAGCAAGGAACCCACGGCAAAGACGGTGTAGTAGATCGTCGTGCCCGTGGCGATGTCACCGGTCGAGGTTCGAGCGATGAAGGCCGTCATCGGGAGCGCCTCCTCGTTGGGCCAGAGGCCCAGGCGTGCCGTCGCGCCCGCGGCCATGAGGACGACCATCGTCTCTCCGACCGCCCGAGAGACGCCGAGGACGAAGGAGGCGATGATGCCCGACAGGGCTGCGGGAACGACGACCTCAGTCGCCACCTGCCGCCGTGTACTGCCGAGCCCGTAGGCGGCTTCCCGCAACCCCTTGGGGACGGCGGCCATGGCATCTTGGCTGATCGACGCCACCGTGGGGATGATCATGATGCCGAGCACCAGACCAGCCGCACCCACCGAGAAGATCCCAGGGGCCTCTCCCAGCTTCCCCGGGAGGAAGGTGGGCCACCACTCCCGGATCAGGGGCGTGACGAAGACGAAGGCGAAGAATCCGTACGCCACGGTCGGTACTCCCTCGAGCACCTCGAGGAGCGGTTTGAGGATGCGCCGAGTCCGCGGCTTGGCGTACTCGTTGAGGAAGATGGCCGCGCCCAGTCCAGCAGGGAGAGCGACGATGCACGAGTACAGCACCACCGCCGCCGTCCCTGCGACCAGCCGCGACACGCCGAACAGGTCCTGCCGCGGGGCCCAGTCATCCGTCGAGAAGAACTGACCGGGACTCACCGCCCGAAAGAATTCCACCGCTGGCCCCACGAGGGAGACCACGATGCCGACGGTGACGAGCACGGACAGCGCGCCGCAGAGGAATAGCCACGCAACGACGGCCTTCTCGCCCCAGCGCGAACTGGTCGCCTCCAAGGAGACGTTGTCGCCCCCCTTCCGCGCTGGGGCAACTGTCGACGTCACACTCATGATCCCTCGATGCTCGATGTGAATTGGTGGAGCTGAGGTGCGCCGAGACTCACTTCAGCGAGTCGACCAGCGCGGTCGACTCCTTGGCCTGCTCCTCGGTCAGCGGGATGAAGCCGGCGGCCTCGGTGACCTCGTCGTTCTTCTCGATGTAGAACTTGAGGAACTCGCCCACCTCGGGCTTCTCGAGGGACTTTTGCGACGGGTAGACAAACAACTGCCGACCAAGCGGGCTGTAGGTGGAGTTCTGGACGGTCTCCTCGGACGGGGCGACGCACTCGCCCTTGTCGTTCTCGACCTTGATCGCCTTGACCTTGTCGCCAGCCTCCTGGACGAAGGACAGCGGCACGAAGGCCATGGCGTTCTTGTTGCCGGACACACCCGTGATGGCGGCGTTGTCGTCCTCACCGATGTCGCTGTAGTCGCTGCGGATGACGCCTTCCTCACCGTTGATGGCCTCGGTGAAGTAGTCGAAGGTGCCGGAGTCGCTGCCCGGCCCGTACAGCTTGAAGGCGTCGGCAGGGAACTTGGCATCGACGTCCTTCCAGGTCTTGGTCGTGGCCTTCGGCTCCCACATGGCCTTCAGCTCGTCGACGGTGAGGCACTCAGCCCAGGTGTTGTCCGGGTGGACGATGACCGCGAGGCCGTCGTTGGCAACGTTGATCTGCTCGTACTTGACGCCACCCTCCTTGCAGAGCTTGACCTCTTCGTCCTTGATCTCGCGGGAGGCGTTGGAGATCTCGGTCTCACCCCGGCAGAACTTCTCAAATCCACCGCCGGTGCCGGACGTGCCTACGGTGACACTGACGTCGGGATGCTCCTGCATGAAGATCTCTGCGGCCGCTTCGCTCAGCGGCGCGACGGTGCTCGATCCATCGATGGAAATGGAGCCCGAAAGGCTCTCGCCGGAAGCGTCCGACGTGTCGCCATTGCCACAGGCGGCAAGCGAGGTGGCGAGGAAGAGTGCGGACCCGAGGCACAGGGCCTTGGTGGTACGAGGAATCACGGGTGGTTCCCTTCAGGGGATTCTTGGACGGGTCAATCGACCCTTCTTGGACGGGTCCATCGACCCGCAGAATCGATAGAAGAGCACCTATGTGTCTGTGGAGTGAACTGGAGGGGACGCGCACATGACACATAGACAACTGACTATTTACTGGGCTTGACCGTCACCCAGGTCGACGGCCAGCCGGTGGCCGGTGCCCGGCCGTGCCGCTCCGGACTGGGTTGACCTAGGGCGTGTCTCGTAACCGTTTGAGCCAGAGGGTGATGGCGCGCAGGACTGCTCCATCAGGTCGCGAACGCGCCGCCCGCCTCCCGCGTGAGGACGTGACCACCCCGCCCCGACCGGGCGCGACCAAGGAACCCAGACGTGGAAAAGCCGGGCAAACCGGCGGCTCGCCCACGCCCACCGGCGGGCCGATACCGACTTCAACTCCCAGAATCACGGAACAAACCGAGTCGGTGGATCAGGGCTCAGTCCCGACCGACCAGGCGGTAGCCGCGACCGCGGGTGGACTCGACCGGCTCCCACGTCAGGTCAATAACCTTGAGCTACGGTCCGAGACCTCCCGGGGTGCTTGCTGCAGCCGGGGTGGGTGAGCAGCCCCCGCCCGGACCGCAGGACACCGTGCCGACGTCGCCCGACCCGTCGCCCTCGACGAGCACGTCCACCCCGCCGCCGACGCCGGAAGCGTTGCCCTCCGGTCGGCTGATGTTCACGTCGGCGTTGCGGTGCCGCCCGAAGCCGCAGCTAGGTTCCGTCTCGGCTGACCATCTGCACCGACCACTGGAGCCCAACCATGGACCACTTTGACCCTGACGACATCAACAGCAACCCGTCCACAAACACGTCCTTCGCCGAGGTCGTGGAGCGCCGCCTCTCCCGCCGGACCGCACTGACCGGCGGCATGGCCGCGGCGGCGGGATTCCTCACCACGAGCATCGCGGGCGCACCGGCCGCAGCCGCGGCGCCCGCCCGAAAGGCGCCGCAGGCCGCGGGCCTGCTCGGCTTCTCGCCGGTGCCACTGAGCGCCGCTGACGAGGTCGTCGTCCCGGCCGGATACACCGCCAAGGTGTTCATCCCGTGGGGTACGCCGATCCTCGGCGGCTTCCCCGAGTTCGTGCCGGGCAAGAACACTGCCGCCGAGCAGGAGCAGCAGGTCGGCATGCACCACGACGGCATGCACTTCTTCCCCCTCGGCCGCGGTCTGGCCGGCAACGAGCGGGGCCTCCTCGCGGTGAACCACGAGTACACCGACGAGGCCTATCTGCACACCGGCACCGAGACGATGCCGGCGGCGTCGACCTGGACCCGCGAAATGGTCCGCAAGTCGCAGGCCGCGCACGGTGTGTCGCTCGTGGAGATCCACCGGGACGGTGGCGGCGAGTGGAAGGTCGCCCGCTCGCGACTCAACCGCCGCGTCACGGCGAACACCCTGATGACGTTCGCCGGCCCTGCCGCCGGGCACCGCCTGCTGCAGACCTCGGCGGATCCGAAGGGGATGCGCCCGCTCGGGACGATCAACAACTGCTCGCACGGTGTCACGCCCTGGGGCACGTACCTCACCTGCGAGGAGAACTTCAACGGGTACTTCCGGGTCGAATCGGGTCAGTACACCCCGGAGCAGTCGGAGCTGACCAGCCGCTACGGCGTCGGCGGCGACCGCAACCGCTGGGCGACGAACGACTCCCGCTTCGTCGTCTCCCCGGACGAGCCGAACGAGCCGAACCGCTTCGGCTGGGTCGTCGAGATCGACCCCTTCGACCCCAGCTCTACCCCGGTCAAGCGCACCGCCCTGGGCCGGGTCAAGCACGAGGGTGCCTTCGTCCACGTCACCAAGGGCGGCCGGGTCGTCGTCTACACCGGTGATGACCAGGTCAACGAGTACATGTACAAGTTCGTCAGCTCGGGCAACTGGAAGTCGCTGCGCGCCCGCGGCCGCAACCCCCTCGACGAGGGCACGCTGTACGTCGCGCGCTTCGACGACGACGGCTCGGGCCGGTGGCTGCCGCTGATCCACGGCCAGGGTCCGCTGACCGCCGCCAACGGTTTCGCCGACCAGGGCGACGTGCTCGTCAAGACCCGTCAGGCCGCCTCGGCTGTCGGCGCGACGAGGATGGACCGGCCGGAGTGGGCCACCGTCGACCCCAACACGGGCATGGTCTACCTCACCCTGACGAACAACACGAGCAGCAGCAAGGTGGAGAACCCGGCCAACCCGCGCACCCCCAACCGCTGGGGCCACATCATCCGCTGGGAGGAGGCCAAGGGCGACCACGCCGCGACGACCTTCGAGTGGGACCTCTTCGCGATCGCCGGCCAGGGCCGCAGCAGCGGTGACGGCTCGACGATCGCCGACGAGGACGCCTTCGGCTCGCCTGACGGCCTGTGGGCGGACGCCGACGGCCGGGTCTGGATCCAGACCGACGGCACGCAGCCGGCCGGCGCCAACGACCAGATGCTCGCGGCGAACCCCTACGTCACGGACTCGGCCGGGGCCCCGGAGATCCGCCGCTTCCTCACCGGCGTCGTCAACTGCGAGGTCACCGGTGTGATCACCACGCCGGACCAGCGCACGATGTTCGTCAACATCCAGCACCCCGGCGACGGGAGCACCTGGCCGCGGCTCGACGGGATCACCACCCCCCGCTCGGCCACGGTGATCGTCACCAAGGACGACGGCGGTGTCGTCGGCAGCTGACGACCGCACGATCGCACGGGGCTGGGCCGCTGTCCGTCGGGGCAGCGGCCCAGCCCATTTGTGGCGGACGTCGATCCAGCGGCTCGTTGAACGGTCGACCTCCCTGCCGTAGCCAACCGCCCGGCCCTGCGAGATGGGACGAGCCAGCCCGCGCGCGCCAGTGCAGGCACTAGACGGTATGGGTGACCACTCGGGCTGACCGAGGGGTTGCGGGCCGGGGCCTCTCTCACACATGTTCGTGGGTTACCGAGTAGGGGCTGCCTGCTCGGCCTGTCCGACAGTTGTGGGAGGCCCCGGTGTTTACCGAGCGTACGAGTGTTGGGCTCGACGTGCATGCACGATCTGTTGCTGCGGCGGCGATCGATGGTGTCACGGGCGAGCTGTTCCAATCGAAGCTGACTCCGTCTCACGAGCACGTCGTGTCCTGGGTCCAAGCCTTGCCGGGACCAGTGGCGGTGACCTACGAGGCCGGGCCGACCGGATTCGGCCTGTACCGACATCTGGCCGCGGCGGGGATCCGGTGCGAGGTCGCCGCGCCGAGCAAGCTGCAAAAGCCCTCCGGTGATCGGGTCAAGACCGACGCCAAGGACGCGATCCACTTGGCTCGGCTGCTGCGCCTGGACGAAGTCACCTCGGTCGCGATCCCGAGCGTGGACCAGGAGGCCGCCCGGGATCTGGTCCGTGCCCGTGAGGACTGCCGCGGTGACCTGATGCGCGCCCGGCACCGACTGTCGAAGTTGTTGCTGCGCCACGGGGTCGTCTACTACGGCGGTGCCGCGTGGACCGGCAAGCATGACGTGTGGTTGCGCCAAGAGGCACTGTCACAGTTGACCGGTCGTGCCACCCGGCTGGCCTTCGACTCCGATTACGAGGCCGTGCTGACGGTCCAGGCACGCCGCGACCGACTCAACGTCGCGATCGAGGAGATGGCCGCTGACGGCGAGTTCACCGACGTGGTCCACCGGCTCGGGTGCCTGCGCGGGGTGGGCACCCTGACCGGGTTCGCCTTGGCGGTCGAGGTCGGCGACTGGCACCGGTTCACCGGCAACAGCATCGGTTCCTTCGTCGGGCTCGTACCCAGCGAGTACTCCTCCGGCAGCTCGCGCGTGCAGGGATCGATCACCAAGACCGGCAACACCCATGTACGTCGACTGCTGGTCGAGGCCGCCTGGCACCACCGCCCCCGCTACCGGATCGGCAAGACCATGCGTGATCGGTGGGACCTGGCACCCGCTGCTGCCCGGTCCCGCGGGGACGCGGGCAACCGACGCCTGCACGAGCGGTGGGTGAGGTTCAACGAACGCAGGAAGAAGCCCACCGTCGCCAACATCGCCATCGCGCGTGAGCTCGCCGGCTGGTGCTGGTCCCTGGCCGTCCTCGAAGGAGCGTCCATGCCATAGGCCCCACGAACTGCTTCGTCGCCGCGCCGGTACTGGTGGCAGCGCGTGGAGCGACCCGCGAAACACCTATGAGCAGCCAGCCCAGACTGGCCACGCTCGTTGCTAGACACGCGGTCCAGCTCCTGCCGAAAGCACCGTCCTGCGGTAACCAACCCGCGAATATCAGTCTGACCGCGCGTCGGGAAACGACACGCTCGCCAGCACCACGACGACGAAGCATGAGGCGCCCGCCCCCTGATTCGGGGACGGGCGCCTCACCCTGCCTCTTGACAAGAAGTCGCTCCATATCAGGTGTAACTGGGCATGACCTTGGTGACACGGTTCTTGGCTCGGCTGGCTGGGGGTTGGTCCCCGGTGGCGCTGTGGGGTCGATGGTAGTTGTAGTGGGTGAGCCAGATCTGTAGCTGTTGGCGGCGTTCTTCTTCGGATTGGTAGGCAGCGGCGTAAAGGGCCTCGCGGGCCATGGTCTGTTGGTAGCGCTCGACCTTGCCGTTGTGTTTGGGCGTGTAGGGCTTGATCCGCTTGTGCCGTGAGGCGAAGGAGAGCACCGAACGGTTGAAAGCGCCTGCTCGGTAGCAGGATCCGTTGTCGGTCACGATCCTGGTGATGCGATTGATGCCGTGGGCAGCGAAGAACACGCGTGCTCGGGCCAGAAACGCGATGGCGGTCGCAGCGGTTTCGTCGTCGTGGGACTCGGTGTAAGCCAGTCGGGTGAAGCCGTCCACGGCTGAGTGGATGTAGGTGTAGCCGACCTTGCTGCCGCGGTTGTGTCCTCGCAGGCCGCGGTCCCGGTCGGCTTGTGAACCGCGTCCGTGGGCCCACCAGCCGCCGCCGGCAGGGATGCGTCCGACCTTTTTCACGTCCAGGTGGATCATGTGGCCGGGGTAGCAGGCGGTGATCTTCCCCGCGGGTTGCGCCCACAAGGGCTGCCCGTCCACGTCCAGGTCCCGCAGCCTGTTGAGGCCCTCACGGCGCAGGATCCGGGCGATGGTGCACACCGCGACCGGGGCTCCTTCCTGGGTCAATGCCAGGTGGATGCGGCGCGCGGACCACTTGCGGGTGCGTAGCTCGATGATCCGATCGACCACGTCCTGCGATGTGGCCGTGGGCGAGAACCCGGGACGGCTGGAACGGTCGTGCAGACCCTCGACGCCGTGCTCGCGGTAGCGGGCCACCCATTTCGACAAGCACTGGCGCGAGAGCCCGGCCTCGGCAGCAATGTGTGCGCAGTTGAGTCCCCGATAGTGGTGTAGCGCGGTCGCCGTCATCGTCCCAGTAGTGGACGTGGGTGCGGCCACCGCGTGATCCTTCGAGTGAACGTCTCACAGCACTCTCGAACGGAGTCATCACGATGACCGCACCACACATTGTCGACCCTGCCGGCCTTCTGAGTGAAGCCCTGTCCGAAGCATCGCCAGACATGATGCGCAGCCTGTTGCAGACCATGATCAACGCCCTGTTGTCCGCGGACGCCGATGCCGTGGTTGGCGCGGAGTATGGCCGGGCCACTCCTGGGCGGGCGGCGCAGCGCAACGGGTACCGCCACCGCGACCTGGATACCCGCGTCGGGACCGTCGACGTGGCGATCCCGAAGCTGCGCTCGGGCACGTACTTTCCTGAGTGGCTCCTGGAACGCAGGAAGCGTGCGGAGTCCGCGTTGATCACGGTCGTCGCCGACTGCTACCTCGCCGGCGTCAGCACCCGCCGCATGGACAAACTGGTGAAGACCTTGGGGATCGACTCGTTGTCGAAGTCGCAGGTCAGCCGGATGGCCGCCGACCTGGACCAGGTCGTCGAGGAGTTCCGCCACCGGCCCCTGGACGAGGCAGGACCGTTCACGTTCGTCGCCGCGGACGCGTTGACGATGAAGGTTCGCGAGGGCGGGCGCGTGATCAACGCCGTCGCGCTGATCGCGGTCGGCGTCAACGGCGACGGGCACCGCGAGGTCCTCGGGCTGCGCGTCGCCACGTCCGAGACCGGGCCGGCGTGGAATGAGTTCTTCGCCGACCTGAGCGCACGGGGCCTGACCGGCGTCCGGCTGGTCACCTCGGATGCGCACAAGGGCTTGGTCGAGGCCATCGCGGCGAACCTGCCCGGCGCGTCCTGGCAGCGGTGCAGGACGCACTACGCCGCGAACCTGATGAGCGTGACGCCCAAGAGCATGTGGCCGGCCGTGAAAGCGATGTTGCACTCGGTGTACGACCAGCCCGACGCCAAGGCCGTCCAGGCGCAGTTCGACCGGCTGCTGGACTACGTCGACGGCAAGCTGCCCGAGGTCCACGAGCACCTCGACGCCGCCCGCGCCGACATCCTCGCGTTCACCGCTTTCCCCAAGGACGTGTGGACCCAGATCTGGTCGAACAACCCAGCCGAGCGTCTCAACCGCGAGATCCGACGCCGTACCGACTCCGTGGGGATCTTCCCCAATCGGGCCTCGATCGTGCGTCTGGTCGGAGCTGTGCTGGCCGAGCAGACCGACGAATGGGCCGAAGGACGGCGCTACCTGGACTCGACGTCCTAGCCCGCTGCCGCATCAACATCGTGCCCACCACCGAACCCGAGATCCGAGGCGACGACCTTCCCGCACTGACCGCCTGAACCATCACGAAGGAGCACGCACCGCTACACCACTACCCGGGACTTGACCCCTGACCGACGGACAGCAAGGTGCCCAGAACTTCGAGTGCAGCGTGCTCGATCCAGTAATAGACATAGGTTCCTCGGCGTTCCGATCCAACGAGTCCGGCCTCTCGCAGCAACTTGAGGTGGTGCGAGATTGTCCCGGAGGACAGGTCGAAGGCCGGTGCAATCTCGCAGACGCACAGCTCCGGCTGGGCGGCGATCATCGAGGCCATTCGGAGTCTGACCGGGTCGCCAAGGGCCTTGAGGGCCGGCGCCAGGCGGACGGCATCCTCTTCCGTTACCGGCGTGGTCGCAAGACCGCAGCAGGTGACTTCTCGCTCCTGAGGCGTGGACTCGAGGATGCTCATGAATCCATCTTGACACATATCAAATCAACAGTCAGCATGGAGCCTGCTTCGACAATCATCGAAACAACAGGTCATCGTGCCGCTCGGCGGTACCACCGCACACTCCAAGGAGCCCCAATGCCTGAGACCACGACCGACTCCCCCGTCAGCAGCACATCACCTCTGCCGGTCATCGTGATCGGCGCTGGACCTGTTGGTCTGGCAGCTGCCGCCCATCTGGTCGAACGTGGTCAGGACCCACTGGTGCTCGAGGCCGGCGACCATGTTGGTGATGCGATCAGGCGCTGGGGGCACACCCGACTGTTCTCCCCCTGGCGCTACAACATCGACGAGGCCGCCGCCCGCTTGCTCGAAACCAGCAGCGGTTGGGTGGCACCCGAACCCGAAGAACTGCCCACCGGCACAGAGCTGATCCAGAGATACCTCCAGCCGCTAGCCGCAACCACGGCCCTCGCCGGCCGGATCCGGACCAGCTCTCGAGTCGTCGCGATCTCCCGGTTGGGGATGGACAAGACCCGGACGACGGACCGCGTTGACGCACCCTTCCTCGTCCGCATCCAGCACGCAGATCAGACCAGCGAAGATCTTCAGGCATCCGCAGTGATCGATGCGTCTGGCACGTGGAGCACCCCCAATCCCCTCGGTCGGGCCGGACTCGAAGCCCCCGGCGAAGCGGAAGCCCGCTCTGCAGGTCACATCACCGAACCGCTACCGGACGTCACCGGTCGGGATCGAGGTCGCTTCGCCGGCCGCCACGTGCTGGTGGTAGGCGCAGGACACTCCGCTGCCAACACACTGCTGGACCTGGGCGACCTTGCCCATGCCGAACCAGGCACCCGGATCTCCTGGGCAATTCGTTCCGCCGATGCCACCAAGGTCTATGGCGGAGAGGACCGGGACGAACTAGCCGCACGCGGTGCGCTGGGCTCTCGACTCCGCCGTCTGGTCGAGTCCGGGGTCATCGAAGTGCACCCCTCCTGCACGATCGCTGGCTTCACCCACTCAGATGACGGCCTCACCGTGCGGACATCGACCCCACACGGTGACCGAGACATGAACGTAGACGTGCTGATCCCGGCTACCGGCTTCCGCCCCGACCTCGGACCACTCTCCGAGCTCCGCCTCGAACTGGACCCTGCTGTCGAAGCACCGCTACAACTGGGGCCACTGATCGATCCCGAATTCCACTCCTGTGGCTCTGTCGCCCCCCACGGGGAGAGGCTCCTGGCTCACCCCGAACCGGGCTTCTACATCGTGGGCATGAAGAGCTACGGCCGAGCCCCTACGTTCTTGATGGCCACTGGCTACGAGCAGGTGCGCTCCATCGCCGCTGCTCTCGCAGGAGACCGCGCCGCTGCTGACGATGTGCAGCTGGACCTCCCAGAAACCGGGGTCTGCTCCACCGACCTGGGCGGCTCCTGTGACGCTCCGCCGACCATTGCCGACCCTTCCGGCGACGCCTGCTGCGCGACCGAGCCGCAGCCCGTCACGATCGGTGCAGCACCAACGCGCGCCCAAGAGTCTGCCTGCTGCTGAAACCCAAAGGCGCGGGCGGCGTGGCCAAGCGCCGCCGCTTCGGCCATGGTGCCTGAATGGCGATCAGCCCGCACTTTGCACGCACCATGGCTACGAGGTGGATCTGCGCAAAGTAGGGCGCGTGTCGTCTGCAATCTGCGCTGCCTCTCGACACTAATTGTCGAGAAGCGCCCTAAATTAGAGCAAGTCGACTTCTATCTAAGATATGAGGATTCGAGGGCACTAGGACGCCAGACTTCTGGTGCTCGGACGCCGCGCGGGCAGGGGGCTACTGCCGACCGCGTCTCCCTCGGTCTGCTTGCGGTACTGAAGCTCGAGTGGGGGGAGCGCTTGGCTGGCCGTAGTTGGGCGGCTGTTAGTCACCGCTGGGTGAGGCTGGGTCGTCGTCGACTTGGGGGTCTGTCGCGTTCACGGCTTGAGATTCGTCGCTCGGCCGACCCTCATCGAAATGGCGTTCAACTGGGGTTTCGGGGCTCTTCCCAGATGAGGGTGTAGGTCGGCCGGGCGCGTCGGTCCGCAGATAGACGTCGAGATCTCCCGACGATGGAGGTTCCTACGCCATCCATCCGAAAGACCTCGACGTGACCGACGCTACCCCGCCGGCCGGCTTCGGCCGCCCCTGACCTGACCGCCTTCGCGTGTCATCCCAATCGACTCTGATCGGGTCTGCTGATCCTCTCGACGAGAACGCAGCGACATCACAGCCACCCAACCCCGACCGTCCGGGAAGCCGGGACACGTTACATGGCCTGTGCGGCGGGCGTGTCGAGTGGGTCGTCCAGGGGCGACGCAGGAGCGTCGACGCGACGTGCTGAGAGGTGGTTCCAGTCGAGCACTAGCACACCGGCTACAGGCATGGCGATAGGTCAGGAACGGCGTCTCTCCCTACGCAGGAGGGAGCGCAGAGTCTCGGCGTTCGCGTAGCCGACTCGTAGCGCGATCTCGGCGGAGGTGAGGTCCGTGGTTGCTGAGAGGTGCCGAGCTCGTTCGATGCGAAGCCGTTGGACGAAGCCGAGCGGAGTGAGGTTGAGCGCCGCACGGACTCGTCGTTCGAGGGTGCGCCGGCTGGTGCCAAGTGACTGCGCGACGAAGGCGACGTTGAACGGTTCGTCCAGGCGGGCGCGCACGAAGCGTTCGAACTCGACGACGATCGGGTCCTCGTGCCGGAGATGTTCGTAGGCGACGAAGGCCGCCTGCGACGGGCGCTCGTCGATGATGAGGAGCTTGGCGACATGTTGGGCCAGGTCGGGGCTGATCGATCGCACGAGTGAGAGGGCGAGGTCGATGTGGGCGAACGCGGCGCCGGCGGTGACGAGGTTCCCGTCGGCCACGACCATGGTGTCGAGATCGAGGGCGACGGTCGGATAGCGCTTCAGGAACTCCGGCCCCAGGAACCAGCTGGTCGTCGCCCGCCGATGATGCATCCGTCCGGTCTCGGCGACGGCGAACACGCCGGTGCACGCCGCGGCGATCCGGGTGGTCGCCTCGTCGAGGCGCCCGAGCGAGGCGATGACCGAACGAGCATCTCGGCTCTGGAGGGCGTCGTTGGTAGCGGCGGCCGTGAGGGTTCCAAGCGCAGGGACGACGACCACGTCGAACTCTGCGGACTCCGACAGCGGGTGGTCCACCGACAGGGTCATCGATGCCGTCGTGGTCACTCGCCGTTTCGGTCCGAGGATGGCGAGTTCGATCGGGTCGATCCGCGGGTCGACATCGCCGCGGGCTCCGTCGGCCACCCGCACGATGTCGATGATCGACGCGATAGCCGAACCGAAGCAGCCGTCGATCGCGATCAGTCCGATACGCATGACGTAAACAATAGCAATACTGCCGTATACGCCACTCCCCACCGGCCCTCGCTCGTCATACGCTGAACTCGTCCCACGAAGAACCCCGATTTCAAGGAGAGTCCCTCATGTCCACACCCGCATCACTTCCGTATGCCTTCGTCGCCAAGATCGTCGCGGCCGATGGACAGCACGACGCGCTCGCCGATCTGCTCGCCGGCGCTGTCGCACTCGCCAACGAAGAAGTAGGAACGATTGTCTGGTTCGCGGTCAGGACCGACGCCGACACCTTCTGGATCTTCGATGCATTCCCCGACGAGGCCGCTCGCGACGCCCACGCCAACGGCGACATCGTCGCAGCCCTGATGGCCAACCAGCACCTCCTCGGCGCAGCACCCGAGATCCTGCCGGCCGACGTCCTCGCGTCCAAGCTCCCGTAGTCCGCCAACGCACGAGACGATCGCGCCCCGCCGAGCCGTCGCCAGGTCGCGACGCAACGCCATGCTGCGTTGCCGAGCGGTGCGAGGCCAATCGGCACACGGACAGGATGCCGGCCGCGAGCGCTCAGCCGGCGAGGGGTCCGTCGCAGAGGAGAGCGACGTCGGTGTCGGGCAGAGCCGTGAGGCCAGCGCATCGCGCGACCACCAGAACCGAACAGCCCCTGACCTGCATTTCCGCAGGTCAGGGGCTGTTCGCCGGAGCCGCCTGTCGGAATCGAACCGACGACCTCATCACGTCGGCTTTGCGTCCTATCGCTTGATGCGCCCACTGGGCGAACGAGCCGCTGACCTGCGCAAACGCCGAGCATGGGGGACGCCGCCATCCGGTGGTGACCGACGACGACCGACCAGTACCGACCGTTTCACCGGAGCTTGCGGCGGCGTCGAAGCCGAGCAAGCTCCATTCCTTTAGCTCACCGCGCCCTCCTCCTCGCCGGTCCCGTCGTCGTCGAAGACGTTTCAGGGGTCTTCTCAGATGACGGTGTAGGTCGGCCGGGCGCGTCGGTCCGCAGATAGACGTCGAGGTCTCCCGACGATGGAGGTTCCTACGCCATCCATCCAAAAGACCTCGACGTGTCCGACGCTACCCCGCCGGCCGGCTTCGGCCGCCCTGACCTGACTGCCTTCGCTCGACTCGACGGCCTCGGTCTGAGCGTGACCGGACAACGACTTGAACCCGGTCTGCGGTCCTCGCGTGCCACGTGGTGGAACCAGATCAGTGGTGCCGACGGTGCGGCAGCGAAGGCGCTGCTCGTGACACCGCGATCCGGCGGTTGAGTTGAGTCCCCGATAGTGGTGTAGCGCGGTTGCCGAGTTCATCACCGTGATGGACATAGGCGCGGCCACCGCGTGATCCTTCGAGCGAACGTCTCACAGCACTCTCGAACGGAGTCATCACGATGACCGCACCACACATTGTCGACCCTGCAGGCCTCCTGGGTGAAGCCCTGTCCGAAGCATCACCGGACATGATGCGATCGCTGCTGCAGACCATGATCAACGCCCTGTTGTCCGCGGACGCCGATGCGGTGATCGGCGCGGAGTACGGCCGGCCCACCCCAGGTCGGTCGGCGCAGCGCAACGGCTACCGCCACCGCGACCTCGACACTCGCGTCGGCACCGTCGACGTCGCCGTCCCGAAGCTGCGCACCGGCAGTTACTTCCCCGAATGGCTCCTCGAACGCCGCAAACGCGCGGAGTCCGCGTTGATCACTGTCGTGGCCGACTGCTACCTCGCCGGCGTGTCCACCCGCCGCATGGACAAGCTCGTCAAGACCTTGGGGATCGACTCCCTGAGCAAGTCCCAAGTCAGTCGCATGGCCGCTGACCTCGACCAGATCGTCGACGAGTTCCGCCACCGCCCCTTGGCCGAGGCAGGACCGTTCACGTTCGTCGCCGCGGACGCGCTCACGATGAAGGTCCGCGAGGGCGGACGCGTGATCAACGCCGTCGCGCTGGTCGCGGTCGGCGTCAACGGCGATGGCCACCGCGAAGTCCTCGGACTGCGCGTGGCGACCTCGGAAACCGGAGCGGCGTGGAACGAGTTCTTCGCCGACCTCACTGCACGCGGCCTGACCGGCGTCCGGCTCGTGCCAGCGACGCCCACAAGGGCTTGGTCGAGGCCATCGCGGCGAACCTGCCCGGCGCGGCCTGGCAACGCTGCCGCACCCACTACAGCGCGAACCTCATGAGCGTCACACCCAAGTCGATGTGGCCGGCCGTGAAAGCGATGTTGCACTCGGTGTACGACCAGCCCGACAAGGACGCCGTGCAGGCGCAGTTCGACCGGCTGCTGGACTACGTCGACGGCAAGCTTCCCGACGTCCACGAACACCTCGACGCCGCCCGAGCGGACATCCTGGCCTTCACCGCTTTCCCCAAAGACGTGTGGACCCAGATCTGGTCGAACAACCCCGCCGAACGCCTCAACCGCGAAATCCGACGCCGCACCGACTCCGTTGGAATCTTCCCCAACCGCGCCGCGATCGTGCGCCTGGTCGGAGCCGTCCTGGCCGAACAAACCGACGAATGGGCCGAAGGACGGCGCTACCTCGGCCTCGACGTCCTCGCCAGATGCCGCGTCAACATCGTGCCCGCCCTCGACCCCGAGATCGGAGGCGACAACCTGCCCGCATTGACCGCCTGAACCACCAGAAGGAACACGCAGGCGCTACACCACTACCCGGGGCTTGACCGGCGGTTGGCCCACGAGCCGCTGGGCTGGCGACCGACCGTGCTGGAAGTTGTAGTGCGCCGCTACCGCTGTGCCGACTGCGGACACGTGTGGCGCCAAGACACCAGCGCCGCGGCGGAGCCACGTGCGAAGCTCTCGCGCACCGGGCTGCGGTGGGCGCTGGAAGGGATCGTGGTCGCACACCTCACCGTCGCCCGTGTCGCCGAGGGACTCGGGGTCGCGTGGGACACCGCCAATATCGCGGTTCTGGCTGAAGGCAAGCGGCTGCTGATCAACGACCCCACGCGGTTTGAGGGCGTGAAGGTCATTGGCGTCGATGAGCATGTCTGGCGCCACACCAGGCGTGGCGACAAGTACGTCACCGTGATCATCGACCTCACCCCGGTCCGCGATGGCGCCGGCCCAGCAAGGCTGCTGGACATGGTCGAGGGCCGGTCGATGGCGGCGATCAAGACTTGGCTCGCCGACCGCGACGACGCCTTCCGTGACGGGGTCGAGGTGGTCGCGATGGACGGCTTCACCGGGTTCAAGACCGCCGCTGCAGAGGAGATCTCGGACGCGGTCACGGTGATGGATCCCTTCCACGTCGTGCGCCTGGCCGGTGACGCCCTCGACAGGTGCCGGCGCCGGGTCCAACTCGCGATCCACGGGCACCGTGGGTTCAGGGACGACCCGCTCTACAAGTCGCGGCGCACGCTGCACACCGGCGCGGACCTGCTCACCGACAAGCAGCGCGACAGGCTACGCGCGCTGTTCGTTGATGACGCTCACGTCGAGGTCGAGGCGACCTGGGGTGTCTACCAGCGCATGATCGCCGCCTATCGCCACGAGGACCGGCAATGTGGGCGCGAGCTCATGGAGAAGCTGATCACCGACCTCAGCGCCGGCGTCCCCAAGGTGCTCACCGAGCTCACTACCCCGGGCCGGACCCTGAAGAAGCGAGCCGCTGACGTGCTCGCCTACTTCGAACGACCCGGCACCAGCAACGGGCCGACCGAGGCGCTCAACAGACGGCTCGAATACCTGCGTGGCTCCGCACTCGGGTTCCGCAACCTGACCAACTACATCGCCCGGAGCCTGCTCGAGACCGGCGGCTTCAGACCCCAATTCCTACACCCCCGATTGGGATGAGCCCTTAATGGGGATCACACTTTGCACAGGACGGCATGTGTGGCCAAATCTGGGCAAAGTAGGCCGAGCATCGTGTGCAACCTTCGCTGCATCTCGACATCTAAGTCGTAGGGCGGGGAGGCGACCGACCTGGTTCATAGAGTTTGAAACTTGCGCCGACCTGGTTCATAGAGTTTGAAACTTATGGACTTCTGGGAGGGGATGTCGGTCGACCTCATAACTATGAGTGCACGACACCGCTGACGATCCCTGGCCACCCATCCGCGCACCAGCGACCAGCCTGCGGCAGATGACGCAGACAGATGTCGTCTTGCCGTGAGGGGTCGTGTTGAGCACGCTCGGAAGTTTTCATCTGGTGGATCGCTGACCAGCTGCGGGGGCCGTATCGGCCGAACCAGTACGGCAACGTCATCCTCCCGCTGACGATCCTCCGGCGCCTCGAGTGCATCCTCGCTCCGGACCGTGAGACGGTGCGTGACCTCGCGGGCAAGTTCGACAACCCCAACCGGCTCAAGGACAAGGCATAGGCGACTCGGAGCGGGCCATCGAGCGACTCCGTCACGCGTCCTGACAGACAGACGACCGAGTGCCACGATGGGCTCCATGGGACTGATGCTGCTGGCCGGCGACCGCTTTTACATGAAGGGGCGGACGGTGACGGTCACTCAGATGCAGGCCGATGTCGGCGAGCGAGTGAGAGATGAACTCATCGATGTCGCAAAGCGCGGTCAAACCATTACCTACGGCGAGCTCAGGGCTGCCGCGAACCTGACCCACCGGCCGCATGGCATGGGGCGGCTCCTGGACGTGATCTCCGAAGACTGCCGCATCAGAGATGAACCTTCGCTTGCCCCCCTCGTGGTGAACGGTGTCACGGGGGAGGTGGGCGCCGACTATGAGGGAGACCCGGAGCCAGACCGTCAGTGCCTATACGACTATTGGTCTGAGTCGTTGGATCCGCTGGGGTCGGAAAGGCCGGAATGACGTGATAACGCGTCACCTGTGGGGAGACCACCATGAGTGGGTGCACTCAGATTGCTGCAACGGCCGCGAGTGGGTGCCTGTGGCTACCTTGCGCGCGGCCGCCCGCATGACGAATCTGTCAAAAGTAGGCCGCGTGTCGTGTGTGGTCCGCGGTAGTTCCCGACATCTAAATGTAGAGAGGGGTCCTAGTTTGTATAAGCGGCTCCGGGCAGTGTTTAGGGACTGCTGCTCGAATAGGTGAAAGTCGGTAGCTGCTGCAGCGGACGAATGGGTCGTATCCGGGGCCGCGGGGCCTTCATTGGACGATGGCGCCCTGTGGGCCGAACCTATGCAAAGTTGGCCGCGTGTCGTGTGCAGTCTGGACTCGATCTCGACATCCAATCTCCTCCGAGAGTCGGCCGAGGCGCGCGCCTTGACCGTTCCCTCAGTGAACAACAGTCAACCTCATTGAGGGTGAGGAATGTCGAGCGGACACTCAGCGACACATCTAAGGACCGATCAGGCCGGAGCCGCCGACATGTCGGCGCACAGCACGCCCCGGTTGCCCTCGGGGTCGGCGATGACCGTGAGGCCGGGCGCTTGGCTGTCGTCGACGACCTCGCCGCCGGCCGCGACGGCCGCGGCGACCCTCCCTTCGACCTGCTCGGGGGCCACGTAGACCTCGAGGTGGAATCGCTGACCGGCCCCACCATCCCGGTCCACCTCCCCGAACCACAGGTTGGGGATGCGCACGTCGGCGTCCCGTATCTCGTCGCCCGGCGTCCCGCGACCCTGCGACTGCGGGTCACCGGTGAGCAGCGCGGCCCACACGGGCGCGACCTTCGCGGAGTCCGTGACGTCGAGCCCGAGCTCGACCTCGCTCACGCCAGCCGGGTCCGCGGTCAGCCCGAGCTCGGCGGCGATCTGCGTGATCCGGCGCGCGAGGTTGACGTCGCGCTGCGTCACCCACTCGATCCCGTGCAGCTCCGACCCGTCCTCGTCGTCGCGGTAGACCGCGTCCTGGCTGACGACCTCGAGGTCGACGACACCCTCCCCGATCCGCACGCGCGGATGATGACCGAGGTCGTCGCCCCCTGCGCCGACGGCCGTGACGAACCGCGCCGCCTCCCCGAAGCCTTCGACCCGATACCTCGCGTGCAGCCCCTGGGCGAGCTTGCGCCAGTCGGTGAGCCCCTCGGCAGCGATCTGATCTCCCCTGATCATGTCCATGGCGTCCACGCTAGCGGCGAAGGGGTGCCGTTGCGGTCCGCGGACCGCCCCGACGTGGTCAGCCGGAGACGACCTCGGCGAGCACGACGAGCAGCCTCTGCGTCAGCTCGGCGCCTCTGAGGGCTGCGGTGACAGCCAAGACCTGACGCTGTTGCCGGTCGGCGTGGCGGTGTACTGCCAACCGAACGTGCAGCATCGCCGGTAGAGGTTGTACTTCATGTAGGTGTAGTCGCGGCGGTTGCCGGAAGACTCTGGGGTGGTGCTCATGACCAGTCCTTGCTGGAGCTGGGAGTGCATTGCTGGTGAGCCGATTCACTCGTCGGTGTCGCGGCCCAGGAGTTTTGCGGTGCTGCGCGCCGGGGTCAGGTCGAGGCGCCGCAGGAGCTGGGCGTTCAGGGCGACTACGACGGTGGAGGCCGACATGAGGATCGCGCCGACGCTCATCGGAAGGACGAAGCCGACCGGGGCGAGAACGCCCGCGGCCAGTGGCACGGAGATGAGGTTGTACCCAGCGGCCCACCACAGGTTCTGCTTCATCTTGCGGTAGGAAGCTCGCGAGAGGTCGATGACCGAGAGCACCGAGCGCGGGTCGGAGCTGGCGAGGATCACGCCCGCGGAGCCGATGGCCACGTCGGTGCCGGCGCCGATGGCGATGCCGACGTCGGCTTGGGCCAGGGCGGGGGCGTCGTTGACGCCGTCGCCGACCATGGCGACCTTTCGCCCTTCGTCCTGCAGCTCGGTGACCTTGGCGGCCTTGTCCTGCGGGCGGACGCCGGCGAAGACCCGGTCGATGCCCAACTCGGTGGCGACGGTCTCGGCGACGGCCTGGGCGTCTCCGGTGATCATCACGACTTGGGCGCCTGCGGCGTGCAGGGCGTCGACGGCGTCGCGGGACTCAGCGCGGACCTCGTCGGCCAGGCGAAGGGCGCCGGTGACCCCGCCGTCGGCGAGGACGTGGAGGATGATCGCGCCCTCCTCGCGCCAGGTACGGGCGACGGGCAGCTCCGCCAGATCGTGGTGCTCGAGCAGGTAGGGGCCACCGACCTCGATCACCGTGCCGTCGACGCTCGCCCGCACCCCCACTGCCGGGGATGAGGAGAAGTCACCGGCGCGCGGGACCTCAAGCTCGCGGGCGCGTGCGGCCCCGACGATGGCCCGGGCCAGCGGGTGCTCACTGTCGGCCTCGGCGGCTGCCGCCAGCGCGAGGATCTGGTCCTGGTCGTGACCGCCGTGCGCCTCGATGCCGGTGACGGTGGGCTCGCCCTTGGTGAGGGTGCCGGTCTTGTCGAAGAGGACAGTGTCGACGGTGCGCATCGACTCCAGCGACAGGCGGTCCTTGACGAGCACGCCACCGCGGGCGGCCCGCTCGGTGGCGATGGAGACCACCAGCGGGATGGCCAGCCCGAGGGCGTGGGGGCAGGCGATGACGAGGACGGTGATCGTGCGCACCACCGCGCTGTCGGGCAGTCCCTGCACCGACCAGACGAGGGCCGTGATCGCAGCGGCGCCGAGGGCGAACCAGAAGAGCCAGGCTGCGGCGGTGTCGGCGATGCGCTGGGCGCGGGAGGAGGAGGCCTGGGCGTCGGTCACGAGCTTCTGGATGCCGGCCAGGGCGGTGTCGTCACCGGTGGCGGTGACCTCGACGCGCAGGCCGGAGTCGGTGGCCACGGTGCCGGCGACGACGTTCTCCCCCTTCTCGCGGCGCACGGTCTTGGACTCGCCGGTGACCATGGACTCGTCCATGCTGGCCGAGCCGTCGACGATCCGTCCGTCGGCGGGCACGGACGCCCCGGGGCGGACGATGGTGACGTCGCCGACCACCAAGTCGGCCGGTGCGACGGTGACGACCTCGTCGCCGTCCACCTTCTCGGCCTCATCGGGCAGGAGCGCGGCCAGGGAGTCCAGTGCGGAGGTGGTCTGGGCCAGCGAACGCATCTCGATCCAGTGGCCCAGCAGCATGATGACCACCAGGAGGGCCAGCTCCCACCAGAAGTTCAGCTCGTGGTCGAGCACGCCCAGGCTCGCGCCCCAGGAGGCGATGAAGGCCACGGTGATGGCCAGGCCGATCAGGAGCATCATCCCCGGCTGGCGAGTGCGGATCTCGTCCACGGCGCCGGTGAGGAAAGGCCGGCCGCCCCAGAGGTACATGGCCGTGCCGAGTGCGGGCGAGACCCACGGCACCCAGCCTCCGTTGGGCAGGTCGTAGCCGATGAGGTCGGCGAACATGTCGTTGAAGCCGACGACCGGGACCGCCAGCACAAGCATGATCCAGAACAGGCGGCGGAACTGCCCGACGTGGTCGCCGTGCCCCTCGTGGCCTCCGTGGCCGCGGTGCTCGCCGTGGCTGTGCTCAGCGTCGCGGCCTGCCTTCCGCGGCTGGTGATCACGCGGATGACGCCCGTGCACCTGGTCGGTCACGTGGGCTTCGGGGTGGCTCTCGTGCGTGTCCCCTTCAGGCGCGAACTGGTGGTCGTGGTTGGCGCTCATGCCTGCAAACCTATACCCCCTAGGGGTATAGGTCAATGCGTGGCCTCGCTCCCCGGAAGGCAGGCGCCGGGCCGGGTCACCTGGGCAGCGTGACCCGGACGAAGTGCGGCCGGTACCGCAGCGGGTCCTCGACCACGCGCTCGCTGTTGGTGTCGTTGGTGCTGTACGACGCGACGACGCTCCCGGCCTGCGGGAAGAGCGAGGGGTGCGCCAGCGGCATGTAGCGCACCTGGCCGGTCTCTCCCTTCGACACCTTGGCGACCGCGGTGCCCGATGACCACGGCCCGGTGGGGGAGTTCGCGGTCCACACGGTGATGTCGCTGCCGAGCAGGTCGTTGCGCTTGCTCAGGGCATACCAGCGTCCGCCGCGAGTGAAGACACTGAGCGTCTGGGAGACCCCGTCACGCGCCGCGATCATCTCGATCGCGTCAGCCTGCGAGCGAGACCACTCGCTGCCGTCCCAGTAGCGCCAGCGCGACTGGTTCAGCAGGTCGTCGGGCCGCACCCGAGCGACGCGAAGGGAGTACCCCCACGCCTTGTCGGAGCCCGGGTTGGCGGTGCCGTAGACGTAGACCCACCGGTCCTTGCCGCTGCCGACGAGCGCGGTGGCGGCACCCCACGTCGGGTGCTCGCGGCCGGAGCGGTCGGCGCCGATGTCGCGCTGCTCGATCAGCTGCGGGGTCGCACCGGCGGGGACGACGAAGACGGCGATCGACAGCCCGAGGTTGTGGAAGTCGAAGGCGTCGGACCCGGTCGTCTGCACCCGTTGCGTCGTGACGTAGACGAGGTCGTAGCCCGTGCGGCGGTCGACGATCGTCGACATCGGCCAGTGGCCGACGGGGTTGTCCCCGCTGCCCGCTCGGTCCGGGATGAGGGCGCCGCCGGACTTCGGCAGGACGGCACGCAGGCACCGGTCGTCGGCGACGAGCATCGAGTTGCGGACATAGGTCGGGCCCGCCTGCCCGCCGCGCAGCGTGTCGCCGAAGAGCCACAGCCGCCGGCCGTCCTGCAGGAGTGCGTCGGCGCCGACGTCACCCCCGCGGAAGTCGTCGGTCCCGCGCAGGCCGGCGATCCGATTGAGGTCGTCGACCGAGGTCACGGACCCGGAGGCGACGCAGTCCGCGGTCGCGGCGAGCGAGGCCACCGGGCGCGGGGTGGCCGCCTCGGCGCGGGGCACGACGACGGCAAGCGCGAGCATCGCTGCGGTGAGCGGCGCAACGACGCCGAGGACCCGCACCCGCCACGCGTTGACCCCCCTCAGGTCCCGCAGCGACTCGTCGCCGACCGGCTCGGGCACGGCGTAGCGGCGCCGCACCGATCCGGCGAGGACGACGACGAGCAGCGAGGTCGCGATCCACACGAGCAGCACTGCGACCGGTCCGACGGCGAGCTCGCCGCGCAGGGTCACCGCGGTCGCGGTGTCGACGCCGGCGCCCGGTACCCCCAGCCCGGCGAGGCTCGCCCACGGCTCGCCGACGAGATAGGGGTCGACCCGGGCGAGCACCGGTGCGCCCGTGGCGAAGAAGGCGACGACCACCAGCCCGAGGCCCGCCCACCCGAAGAGTGCTTCGAGCGCGATGGTCGAGACCGCGGCCGCTCCGGCGACGGCGGCCGCCACGAGCACCTCGACCCAGCTGCCGCGCAGCACGAGCACACCGATGAGCGCCCCGCCGACGACGGAGGCGGAGCCGATGACGAGGGTCCGGCGCAGCGCGCGCAGGTGGGTGCGGGACACCGGCCCGTCGCGCAGGCTCGTGCCCACCGCGAGGAGGAACCCCAGGAGCAAGGCGAGGGCGACGGCAAGGCGGGCGGCCTCCCTTCGCTCGTCGGCCTCAGCGGGGCCGACGGTCTCGACGTGGACGGTGCGGCCAAGACTCTCGTCGGTCTGCTCGACGCGGTCGCGAATCGCCGCGTCGAGGGTGTCGTCGTTGGCCGAGGCGAGCAGCAGGCGGTCGACGGACCCCTCGAGATCGACGATGAGCGCGGCCCGCGCAGACCCGTCGTCGAGTGCCGCGCGTGCCGTGTCCTCGTTGGTCACCGCACGCAGGTCGAAGGGGTCGCCGGGCAGGTCGTCGTACTGCCGGGCCACGCTCTCGGCGACGACCGGGTCGGCGGCGACCACCGCGGGCACGGCGTGCGGACGCAGGTCGTCGGACCCCGCGAGGACAAAGGCGGCCCACGCGATCTCGGCGACCACGACGACGGCGAGCACCATCGCGACCGCGGGGGGCATGACGTGCCGCCACCGCGGACGGTCCGGATCGGTGGGGCCCACGGCCGCAGGTTAGGGGAAGTCCGGTCGGCATGTCGGGTTCGGTGACACGCGCTTGACTCGGCCATGACGCGCTGTGACTGTGAAGGAGTCAGAAGTTCACCACGCCCAACCATTGGAGACTCGCCATGAAGGCTGTCGTCTATCAGGGGCCCAGAGATGTCGCGGTCACGGATGTTCCGGACGCGAAGATCGAGCGCCCCACCGATGTGCTGGTCAGGATGACAACGACCAATATCTGCGGCTCGGACCTGCACATGTACGAGGGACGGACCTCCTTCGAGGAGGGCCGCACCTTCGGCCACGAAAACATGGGGGAGGTGGTGGAGATCGGTAAGGGCGTGGAGAAGGTCCAGGTCGGCGACCGGGTCGTGCTGCCCTTCAACATCTCGTGCGGGTTCTGCAAGAACTGCGAGCGCGGGCTCACGAACTACTGCCTCACCACCCAGCCTGACCCGTCTGCCGCCGGTGCGGCCTACGGATTTGCAGAGATGGGCCCGTACGGCGGCGGCCAGGCCGAGCTGCTCCGGGTGCCCTTCGGAGACCACAACGCACTGCGCCTGGGCGAGGACGCGGAGGAGAAGGAGAATGACTACGTCATGCTCTCCGACATCTTCCCCACCGGTTACCACGCCACCGAGATGGCTGGCGTGATCCCGGGCGACAGCGTCGTGATCGCTGGAGCCGGTCCGGTGGGTCTGATGGCTGCGCTGTCCGCGACGATCAAGGGCGCCGCGAAGGTCATGGTGGTCGATCGCCACCCCGACCGGCTCGCGCTGGCCGAGCAGATCGGAGCGATCGCCATCGACGACTCCAAGACCGACCCCGTGCAGGCTGTGCTGGACGAGACCATGGGGCTCGGAGCCGACCGTGGCTGCGAGTGCGTGGGCTACCAGGCCCACGACCCGCAGGGGAACGAAGACCCGGCTGCCACCTTGAACATGCTCATCAACTCGGTGCGTTTTACCGGCGGGATCGGCACCGTCGGCGTGTTCGTCCCCGAGGACCCGGGAGCCAAGGGCGAATTGGCCAAGCAGGGCAAGGCGGCCATCGACTTCGGCACCCACTGGTTCAAGGGACAGACCATGGGCAACGGTCAGTGCCCGGTCAAGAAGTACAACCGCCGGCTGCGTGACCTGATCGCGGCTGACAAGGCGAAGCCGTCCTGGATCATCTCCCACGAGATCTCGCTGGACCAGGCCGCCGACGCCTACAGGAACTTCGACTCCAGGTCCGAGGGCTGGACCAAGGTCGTCATCAAGCCGGGTATGTCCGACGGAAAGAAGGCAAACTGACATGGCAGCAGATCTGCAGGGCAAGAGAGTCGCGATCCTCGCCGCGGACGGGGTCGAGCGCGTCGAACTCGAGCAACCCCGCGAGGTTCTGGACAAGGCCGGCGCCCGGACCGAGGTCCTCTCGGTCGATGAGGGCGAGATCCAGGCCCGCGAGAACGACCTGGATCCGGTGGGGACGTTCGCCGTCGACGGGCTGGTGGCTGAGGCCTCGGTGGCCGACTACGACGCCTTGGTGCTTCCGGGCGGCACGGTGAACCCCGACAAGCTCCGGCTCGACGAGGACGCTGTCGCCTTCGTCCGAGACTTCGTCGAGAGCGGCAAGCCGGTGGCGGCGATCTGTCACGGACCGTGGACGTTGATCGAGGCCGGCGTGGCCACCGGTCGCACCCTGACGTCCTTCCCGAGCATCCGCACGGATCTGCGCAATGCTGGCGCGAACGTCGTTGACGAGGAGGTCGTGGTCGACAAGAACCTCATCACCAGCCGCTCGCCGGAGGACCTGCCGGCGTTCTCCGCGGCGATCGTGTCCCAACTCGAGGGCACCTCGACAACGGAAGGGGGGAAGTCATGAGTGTGACCAAGGGACTGCTGGTCAGGTTCGACGCGCTGCCCGGCAAGGAGGACGACGTGAAGGAGTTCCTTGACAGCGGCCGTGCGCTTGTCGAGGAAGAGCCGGCGACCACTGCGTGGTTCGCGATCCGCCTCGGGCCCTCCTCCTTCGGGATCTTCGACGTGTTCCCCGACGACGCCGGACGTGACGCTCACCTGTCCGGCGCTGTTGCGGCAGCTCTCGGCGAGCAGACCGGTGCGATGTTCTCCGAACCGACGATCGAGAAGCTCGACGTGTTGGGCTCCAAGCTGCCCGCCTGACACCACAGACCGGGAGTACTGACCCGGACATGAGGGGTCGCTGCCCGCGGTGACTTCGGGCTGACACAGTCCGTTGACGTCGTGGCAGCGGCCCCTTCTCTTGCGGCCTATCGCACATCCCTAACAGATCGAGGAACCGCGATGACAGGAATTGACGACGACGTTGCCACGACGCGTTCACCCGAGGTAGCAGTGATCGGGGGCGGGATCGTCGGTCTGTCGACGGCGTACGCGCTGCGGGAGCAGGGCGTTCCGGTGCGCTTGTACGAGGCCGGTGTGCCCGGAACGGGTCAGTCCGCAGGCGAGTCGCGGATCTTCCGGCATGCCCACGACGACCCGCGACTCGTCGCTTTTGCGCGCGAAAGCCGCGGCGTATGGGATGAGTGGGCCGAACACTTCGACGTGGAGCTGGTCTCTTCAGACGGTGTCGTGGCGATCGGCGACAGCGCCTTGGAGCGGCTGCGGGTGCTCGACCAGGTCGGTGGCGTGGAAGTGCACGAGATCGATGCAGCCGAGCTCGCCCAGCGAATGCCGCTGCTCGCTGGGTACTCGGGGCCAGCGGTGCTCGACGAGTCGGGTGGCGCGATCCGCACCCGCACCGCGATCACGGCACTCGCGGGTGCCCTCGCAGATGCCGTCACCACCGCAGAGGTCATCTCCATCGATCCCCGCGCAGATGGGACGGTCGAGGTGCGCAGCGTCAACGACCGGGCTGTCTACTCCAAGGTCGTCGTGTGCGCCGGCCGCGAAACCGCCCGCCTGGCCCGCAGCGTCGGCCTGTCGCTGCCGGTTCGCCTTGCCGCACACGTCCGGCTGACCTTCGACGTGAAAGCCGCCGCCCCGGCACGAGTCGCGTGCCTGCAGGACAGCAGCGGCGTCTTCGGCGAAGTCGGCGTGTATGCGACGCCGCTACCGGGCAACAGCAGGTATTCGGTCGGACTCAGCGAAACCGTCGGCGTCCGCGACGACGGAACGTTCATCGACCCTGCGGCGATTCGATCGCTGGACGAACGCGCGCGCGAATACGTGACACGGGCGCTGCCCGGTCTCCACCCAGAGCCGCGCGACTTCCTTCACTGCTGGGTGACCGACCTCCCCTGGAGCGAGGACGGCGTGGCCGTGTGGGAGGCAGGCTCTGTCTTTTTTGTGGCCGGTCACAATCTGTTCAAGCAGGCACCTGTGCTGGGTCGCGCTCTTGCCCGGGCTGCGACCGGCGGCGGTCTCAGGGGCGAGCTCACGCCCGAAGCGCGCCTCGGCGAAGCCCAGGACTAGTGGCCGGTGACCCACGGATGCGGCGCTGCGCCAGCTCGAGAAGCTTGACGTCCTGGCGTCGAAGCTCCCCACCCGACCCCACCTCCGGGGGCAGCCCGCCGACCTGTAGAGGGCGGGTGCCATGATGCGTGGATGCCTGACCCACGGACACTTCTCGACGCCGAGCGAAGGGAGACCCTCGCTCGTCTCGCGACCCTGACCGGGGACTTCGACGCGCTCGTCGAGGCCAGCGAGGGGAGCAACGCCGACGACGAGCACGACCCGGAGGGGGCGACGATCGCCTTCGAGCGCTCGCAGGTCGATGCGCTCGCTCGGCAGGCCCGCGAGCACCTCCGCGAGATCGATGCTGCTCTGGCCCGCCTCGACGCAGGCGTCTACGGCACCTGCGAGCGGTGCGGTCGCCCCATCTCGGCGGGTCGGCTCGAGGCGCGACCCACGGCGCGGACCTGCATCGATTGCGCTGCCCGCTGACCGCAGGTGATGCGGATCAAGGACATCCCGCGTGCGCGAGCACGCGGGATGTCTGTGTCTCATGGGCCACGCGGCCCATCATGCCTCCGGGATCTCCCGGCCGAAGCTCTCCAGCGTGATGTCCTCCGGCTCGGGGCCACCGCGCTTGCCGGTGTCGAGGCCGTCGATGGCGGCCAGCTCGGTCTCGGAGAGCTCGATGTCGAAGACGTCGAAGTTCTCGGCGATCCGCGCGGGAGTCACGGACTTCGGGATGACCTGGCGGCCCTGCTGCAGGTGCCAGCCGAGCATGACCTGCGCGGGCGTCTTGCCGTGTGCGTCCGCGATCGAGCGAATCGTCTCGTTCTCGAGGGTGCTCGTGTGGCCGGAGTCGCGGTAGAAGGTGATGCCGCCGATCGGGGACCACGCCTGGCTGACGATCCCGAGCTCGTTGTTGCGGTCGAGCAGCGCCGACTGGCGGAAGTACGGGTGCACCTCGATCTGGTTGACGGCCGGCACGACCTCGGTCTCCGCGAGGAGCCGGTCGAGGTGCTCGTGCATGAAGTTCGAGACGCCGATGGCGCGCACCCTGCCGTCGGCGAGCAGCCGCTCCAGCGCTCGGTAGGCGCCGATCGTCGTGTCGAACTCGCCCGGCAGCGCCTGGTGCAGGATCAGCAGGTCGATCTGCTCGACGCCGAGCTTGCCGGCGCTCTTGTCGAAGGAGTGCAGCGTCTCGTCGTAGCCGTAGTCGCTGATCCAGATCTTCGTCTCGACGAAGACCTCGTCGCGGGCGAGACCGGACCGGCGGATCGCCTCGCCGACCTCGCGCTCGTTGCCGTAGGCGGCGGCGGTGTCGACATGCCGGTAGCCGACCTCGAGCGCGGCCTCGACCGCCGCGATGGTCTCGTCCGGCGGGGTCTGGAAGACGCCGAGGCCGAGGGCAGGCATGGTCACGCCGTTGTTGAGGGTGATCGTGGGGATGCTCATGGTCTCGACGCTAGCCGGAGAGGTCCGGGAGGGCGCCGGAGGTGCGTGGTCGGGCATCGGTGTCCTGCTCGCGGGTGTTGCGCTGCTGCGTGGATCACGCTTCGGGACCACCCGAGCCCCTTGCCGAGGGCCACAGCCGTCTGACTCCCTGCCCTCTCGGGCTGGCCACGGGTGTGTGCGCTCAGCCGCGCAGCTTCGCCGCGCTCCGCTCGGGTGCCAGGTCCAGCCGCCGCAGCAGCTGCGCGTTGAGCGCGACGACGATCGTCGAGAGCGACATCAGCATCGCGCCGACGCTCATCGGCAGGACGAAGCCGACCGGGGCGAGCAGGCCGGCGGCCAGCGGCACGGACAGCAGGTTGTAGCCGGCAGCCCACCAGAGGTTCTGCTTCATCTTGCGATAGGTCTCGCGCGAGAGGTCGATGACCGACAGGACCGAGCGCGGGTCGGAGCTGGCGAGCACGACTCCGGCAGAGCCGATCGCGACGTCGGTGCCCGCGCCGATCGCGAGGCCGACGTCGGCCTGCGCGAGGGCTGGGGCGTCGTTGACGCCGTCGCCGACCATGGCGACCTTCCTCCCTTCGTCCTGCAGCTGCGCGACCTGGACTGCCTTGTCCTGCGGACGCACGCCGGCGAGGACGCGGTCGATGCCGAGCTCGGCGCCGACGGACTCGGCGACCGCCTGCGCGTCGCCGGTGATCATGACGACCTGGGCGCCGACGGCGTGCAGCGCGTCGACGGCTTCGCGGGACTCGGGGCGGATCTCGTCGGCGAGGCGCAGCGCCCCGATCACGTCACCGTCGGCGAGGACGTGGAGGATGATCGAGCCCTCCTCCCGCCAGGCGTCGGCGACGGGCAACTCACCGAGAGAGTGCTGCTCGAGCAGGTAGGGGCCGCCGACCTCGACGGTCTCGCCGCCGACCTCGGCCCTGACCCCGACCGCCGGCGACGAGGTGAAGCCGCTCGCGGACGGCACCGTCAGCCCGCGGCGCTCGGCCGCGCCGACGATGGCCCGGGCGAGCGGGTGCTCGCTGTCGGCCTCGGCGGCCGCTGCCAGCGCGAGGACCTCCCCTTCGTCACGCCCATGGGCCTCGATGCCGGTGACCGTGGGCTCGCCGCGCGTCAGCGTGCCGGTCTTGTCGAAGAGCACCGTGTCGACCGTGCGCATCGACTCCAGCGCGAGCCGGTCCTTGACGAGCACGCCTGCGCGAGCGGCGCGCTCGGTGGCGATCGAGACGACGAGCGGGATCGCCAGGCCGAGTGCGTGGGGGCAGGCGATGACGAGGACGGTGATCGTGCGCACGACCGCGTCGTCGGGCATGCCGAGCAGCGTCCACACGACCGCCGTGATGATCGCGGCCCCGAGGGCGAACCAGAAGAGCCAGGCTGCGGCGGTGTCGGCGATGCGCTGTGCGCGGGAGGAGGAGGCCTGGGCCTCGGTCACGAGCTTCTGGATGCCGGCCAGGGCGGTGTCGTCACCGGTGGCGGTGACCTCGACGCGCAGGCCGGAGTCGGTGGCCACGGTGCCCGCGACGACGGTGTCGCCGACCTCGCGACGCACCGTGCGCGACTCGCCGGTGACCATCGACTCGTCGATGCTCGCCGACCCCTCGACGACCCGCCCGTCAGCGGGCATGGATGCGCCGGGCCGGACCACGACGACGTCACGCACCGCCAGGGACGAAGGGGGGACCGTCACGATCTCGTCGCCCTCCACGCGCTCGGCCTCGTCGGGCAGCAGCGCGGCGAGCGAGTCGAGGGCGGAGGTGGTCTGGGCCAGGGAGCGCATCTCGATCCAGTGGCCGAGCAGCATGATGACGACGAGCAGGGCCAGCTCCCACCAGAAGCTCAGCTCGTGGTGCAGCAGTCCGAGGCTCGCGCCCCACGACGAGACGAAGGCGACGGTGATCGCCAGCGCGATGAGCAGCATCATCCCGGGCTTGCGGGAGCGGATCTCGTCGACGGCGCCGGTGAGGAAGGGGCGCCCGCCCCAGGCGTACATCACGGTGCCGATGACCGGAGAGATCCAGGTCGTCCAGTCGTCGTGCGGCAGGTCGTAGCCGATGAGGTCGGCGAACATCGCGTCGAAGCAGACGACCGGCACGGCCAGCACGAGCATGATCCAGAAGAGCCGGCGGAACTGCGCGACGTGGTCGCCGTGGCCCGCGTGCCCCATGTGCCCAGAATGCTCGTGGGACTCGTGGCCGGGCTTCGTGTGCTCGTGGTGCTTCGTGTGGTCGGTGCTCATACTCAGTGAACCTATACCCCAGGCGGGTATGTTCCCGCCCAACGGTCGCCCACAGTCGGTCCATGAGAATCCGTTGAATCCACAGGGGTTCAGGGGGTTCCCATCAGCCTCTATCGAACGTATGATCGAAGCACGTCAGAGGCGACGCAGTGGGGGGATCTGGGGCTCGTGTCGGGCCTGCGGGACTCGGTGCGGGCCCTGACGATCGCCGCCCTCGAGGTGCCGGATCTGTGGCGGGCGCCGGACGGGGAGCTGGCCGACGGGTTGGCTGCGATCGGTCGGGCGCGGGCGGTGCTCGAGGCGGCCGAGGTGGCGTTGGTGCGTGAGGGCATCTCGCGGGGTGTGCCGCAGCGGGAGTCGTGGTCGGACGCCGACTGGGTCGGGGTGAGTGAGGGTCGGTCGGCGCCGCGACCGGCGGTGCGTCATGTGGCGTCGGTGGTGCGGGTGGCCAGGGCGGGTCTGCGGGCCCAGTCCGCGCTCGTCGACCATGCCGCGACGGACGAAGGCGGCGACCCGCAGTCGCAGGTCGAGGACCCGCAGGCGGTTGGGGATGAGCAGCCTTGGGCCGACCGGTCATCGCCGGCTGGGCTCGCGGAGGTGGTCGACTGCCTCGGGGCCGGGGAGCTCCCGCTGGGCAAGGCCGATCAGCTCGTCCGGTTCCACGAGGGGGTGTGTCGGGTGGCCGACCCGGACCTGCTGGCGGCCGACCTGGGGATCTTGCTGGGGCAGGCCAAGGACGACGTGATCAGAACGGGTCCGCAGGGTCGAGTCAGCCAGAGGGTGGACGGGCTGACCGAGCGCGAGCTGGCGGCGGCGATCACCCAGACGACACGAATGCTGCGTCCGGCCAAGGACCTCGCGGCGGATGACGAGCGGGCGCGGTCGGCGCGGTCGTTGACGAGTCACACCGATGCCAGCGGGCTGACGCGCTACAAGCTGGTGCTCGACGCGGAGGGCGCGGCGATGATCGACGCGGCGGTGGCGGGCTTGTCGAAGCCGGTCAAGGGTCCGGACGGTGAGCGTGACCCGCGGTCACCGGCGCGGCGGCGGGCCGATGCCCTGGTGACGGTTGTGGGTCGTGGGGTGTCCAGCCCGGGCGAGGTGGGCACGAGCGACAAGGCGCAGGTCATGGTGACGATCTCGATGGCCTCGTTGCTGACGGTCACGGACGGGATCTGCGGTGTCTGTGGCTCTCCGGGGGTCGGCGGACGCGGTTTCGCAGGGCAGCTGGGTGCTGGTGGTGTGGCCGGTGGTGGTCACGCCGGCGGGGTCACGGCCTCGGGGGCGGTGCTGTCGCCGGTGAGCGTGCGCAAGCTGGCCTGCGAGGCGGGGGTCATCCCGGTGGTGCTCGGTGGTGACGGCGAGCCGCTCGAGCTGGGCCGGGCCACGCGGTTCTTCACGCCGGGGCAGAAGCGGTTGTTGTGGTTGCGGGACGGAGGTTGCACCTTCCCGGGGTGCACGATGCCCGCGCACTGGACCGACGCGCACCACGTGCAGTACTGGTCGCTGGGTGGGCGCACGGACATCGGCAATGCGGCGCTGCTGTGCGAGCGGCACCACACCCGAGTGCACCAGCAGGAGCTGACCTGCACGATCCGCGACGACGGGGTGACCTGGCACCTGTAGCCACCCCGCCCCGCGCCCGACCCCGGTCCGGGTCGGGCGCCTCCGCACGCCCCGGACCCGAGTTGGGGGGGCAATGACGTCGCATTTCCTTCAGGTCGTGCGAAGTCGGGGCCGGAGCCTGCATTGCCCAATGGCAATGCAGAACTGGGGCGGGTGGAGGCTGCATTGCCCAACGGCAATGCAGAGTCATGACCCGGACCGCGACCGGCTGCCCCCTTCGCCGTGCCCGACGGTGCGGTGCGGTCCTACGCCGCTGTGGACGCGCAACGGGCGTCCGGGCCGAGTGGCCCGGGCGCCCGTTGCAGGGCGTCCTGCGGAAGGACTCAGTCGGTGACGGTGAACTCGATCGTCTCGGAGCTCACCCGACCGGTGCGGTCGGTGCTCGTCACCTTCGCGGTGTGCTCACCGGCGGCCAGGTCGGCGGGCAGCTCGAGGCGCCACAGGTGCATGCCGCTCTCGGCGACGCTGCCGCCGTGGACCAGCTGCTCCTGCGCGGCGACCGGGTCGGACCACAGGGCGCCGACCTTCTTGGCCTCGCCCTGCATCGCCTGGGTGCGCTCGGCCCCCTTCGCCTCGCCGCCGTCGAGCTCGACGTCGACCTCGGTGCCGGTCGACCCGGCGAAGACATTGGCCGTCAGGTAGGTGCCGTCGGCGAGGTCCGCCGCCGAGACCTCGGTGGGCCGCTCGAAGGCCGCGGCCTTGCCGACCTTCGACCGGTTGGCGTCGAACCAGCCGCGGTAGCGCGGCGAGTTGACCCCGAGCGCGAGCTGGACGCCGTCGTCCTCACCGGTGACGGTGAAGCGGTCGGTCGTCGACTGCGGCCGCGACTCCAGCGTGAGCACGCCGGGGCGGGCGCCGTCGCGCTGCAGGGCCGTCGGGTAACCGTCCTCGGTCACCCGACCGGAGTACCAGTCACCCGAGATCGCACCGGCGGTGATGTGGTCGAAGGGCAGCTCGTCGACCCCCCATGTCTTCGTCCAACCCTCGGTCGAGTCGCCCTCGCGCATGAACTCGGTCGTGTGGCTGTGGCCGCCGAAGGCGACCGCGTCGCGGTCCCCGACGATCTCGTGGATCTCCTTGATCTCCTTGACCTGGTGGCGCGTCTGCGACTGGTCGTTGTAGTTGAGCAGCGGGATGTGCGCGGCGAGCACGACGGTCTTGTCCTTGGGCGTCGCGGCGATGTCCTGCCGCAGCCACTCGAGCTGGTCCTCGCCCAGACCGCCGGTGTAGTCCTCGCCGTCGCGGTACTGCACGGAGTCGAGCGCCACGACGTGCAGGTTGCCCACGTCGTAGGAGTAGTAGTCGGCGCCGAACTGCGAGCGGTAGGTGTCGAAGCGGTTGTCGCTGTCGGCCGCGTCGTAGTCGAGGTCGTGGTTGCCGGGCAGCAGTCGGGCGGGGCCGTTGATCATCGAGGTGAGCTCGCGCGTGCGCGGGTAGAGCGAGAGGTCGTCGCCGACGATGTCACCGAGGAAGAGCGCCCCGCACGAGCCGTAGTCGTTGCGCGCGGCAAGGTCGGCGAAGGCGCCGTCACGGGCGTAGCCGACTTCCTCCTCGTCGTAGGTCTGGACGTCGCCGGCCATGATGCAGCTCTGCTGCGGCTTCTTCGTCGCGGCGGAGCGCGCGAGAGGGAAGTTCACGGCCTCGGGCGCCGCGCCGGTGGGCTCGATGCCGCCGTACTTCAGCTCCGGCGAGCCCTCGGGCAGGTGGACGTAGCTGAACTGCGCGATGTTGTCCCCGTCCACCGGCACGGCGTAGCCGGCCGGCTGGGTGACGAAGACATTGGTGTTGTCGTCGACGGCCACCTCGTAGCGGCCCTTGGCGTCGGTCCGCACGACGTCGCGGCCGTTGGAGACGGCGACGCCCTTGATGCCGCGCTCGCCGCGGTCCTGGGTGGAGTTCTTGTTGCGGTCGTCGAAGACGACGCCGTCGACGGTCCGCTTGCTCTCGTCGTGGCCGGGGACGACCTCGACCTGTCCCGTCCAGGTGGCGTCACCTCCCTTCGACCCGGACGAAGGGGGGACCGCTGCATTGGTCGTGGGGGCCGCGATGGCGGCGGTCAGGGTCAGCGCCAGGGCGCCGGTGGCGACGGAAGGGAGGATGCTGGGTGCCTTGAGGGAGATCACGGGCTTCCTTCGGTGTGGGGTGCGGCCGCGTGCCGCGGCCGCACCCGAGGCTGGCAACCGGCAGTGAACCACCCGTGAGCCGCAGGACGAGCGGCGGCGGCCTGCGGCGTCACGGCCGGTGAACTCCCCGCAAGGAAATGGTCAGGACACGTGAAGGAGCGCGACATGGGCACGGACCTCTTTGCCGGGGTCGCGGTGAGCGACCTGCCGCGGGCGACCGACTGGTACGAGCGACTCCCCAGTGGGCCCGTCGGCGGCGCCTGCGACTGGCCGAGATCGCCGAGCGCACCGTCATCGTCGACCTGAGGTCGGGGACGACGACGCAGGAGCTGTGGCGCGGGGCCGAGCAGGTGCCGCACTTCATCGAGTCGAGCGATGTCGTCGGCTGGCTCGACCTCATCGCGGCGGGCCGGGGCGTGGGCATCACGGCGTCGGCCACCGCAGACCACCACCCCGGTCCGGGTGTCGTCTACCGCCCGGTGACCGACGGTCCGCGGATCCCGGTGCGGCTGGCCTGGTGGCGCGACGCGCGGCCGCGCGGCCTCGACGACCTCGTCGACGCGGTGACCGCGCGCTGCGCGGGGGTCTGACGCGACCGTCAGGCGGTGACGTCCTCGAGCCAGGCCGACAGGGCCTGCCGGCTGGCGGCGGTGAGGTCGTGCCCACCCGGCTCGCGCAGCGCCGTCGTCGTGGCGCCGGACTCGCCGGTGAGGTAGTCCCACGTCCGGTCGAGAAGTTCGCGGGGGATGACCTGGTCGGTGTCGCCCTGGATGACGAGCGTCGAGGTGCCCGCGAGTCGCTCCGGCGTGGTCGGCAGGCCCGCGTCGAAGGGCATCGTCGCGAAGAGGATCGCCCCGCCCACGAAGCGCTGGGGGTCGGCCAGCAGGAGCCCGCCGGCGAAGGCGGCGCCACCGCTGAATCCGACGAGCACCACGGGGCGGCCCTCCGGGGCCACGTCGTCGAGCCAGGCGCGAAACCACGCCATGGTCGCGGCGAGTGACTCGGCGACCGGACGGCCGATGCCACGGTTGGCGAACCACGCGAAGCCCCCACCCTCGGCGATCGGTGCGCGCACCGCAGCGTATTGCAGGCCCTGCGGCAGATGGGGAGCGAGCGAGATGATCTCGCCCTCGTGCGACCCGCGGCCGTGCAGCAGCACGACGAGCGGCGCGTCGGGATCGCTCGGTCCGTGGGTGACGACGACGGGCTCGGGGAAGGTGTGGGTGGCCATGGAGGGCTCCTGGGTAATAGTTGTTACGTCAACCAATTTACCGCATGGCGAAGGGGGACGTCGCGTCGTCGGGCGGCGCGAGGCCACGGCTGGGTCCACAGGCGGGGAGTGCGGTGGGCGCCTGTCCACAGGTGGCGGTCGTGGTGAGGCGGTGACGGGGGACCGGCCTACGGTGGGGGCATGCCGATCCTCCCTTCGTCCTCGCAGCGGGGCTGACCCGTGGTCTGGGACGTCGAGTCCGCCACGTGGGTCCGCGGGCTGAGCGACGACGAGATCCTCGCCGCGACGGACGAGGGGTCCTTCGAGCGCGGTCTCGACTACGCGGAGCGCGGCATGGTCCAGCAGGTGGCGACGCTCAACCGGGGCCGGGTCGTCGTGGCCAAGGTGGCCGGCTCGGAGCGGGACACCTACCAGACCATCGTCTCCCTGCGCAGCGACCCGAGGGATGCCGTCGTCGAGTGGGGCGCCCGCTGCAGCTGCCCCGTGGCCCGTGACTGCAAGCACGCCGTCGCCGTCGTGGTCAGCGTCCGCGAGGTCCTCGGCGGATCTGCGGGCGGCGTCGAGCCGAGCCCGCCGACCCGGCCGTGGGAGGACGCGCTCGCGCCGCTGGCTCGCGACCCCGACCCGGAGCCCCTGACCCAGGGCGCACCCGTCGCGCTCGTCGTCGAGCGGGTCCAGGCGCCGCTGCACACCTGGGGGCGGGAGCGGGCCCCCCGGCTCCGGCTGCGTCCGACCCGCCGCACCAAGGCGGGCCACTGGGCGAAGAAGTACTCGTGGAGCGAGCTTCTCCAGCCCAACCCCTACGCCGCGGTCGGGGTGCGCGAGGGTCACCGCCGCGCCGTGAGCGCGCTCTTCGCCCTCTACGAGGCGCACACCGGCATGCGCCGCCACTCCTACGGCTCGGGCGGCGACGTCCACGTCGACGCACTCGGGCCCAGCGTCTGGCTCGCGCTGCGGCGGGTCCGCGACGCGGGCGTCGCCCTCATCGCGAGCGAGGCCGGCGACGAGGTCGAGCTGCTCGACGAGGCGGTCGAGGTGGTCCTCGACGTCACGGCTGTCGACGAGGGGCTCCTGCTCCGCCCGTCGATCGACGGTGCCGGCCCGGACGCGGGTGATCTCCAGCTCGTCGGCGAGCCGGCGCACGGAGTCGTCTGGGCCGAGGTGGGCGAGGACGGTGAGCGGATGCGGTTGGCGCCCTTCGGTGCCGAGCTGACGCCCGAGCTGGGTGAGCTGGTCGCCGGCCGCGACATCGTCGTGCCCGAGGCCGACGTCGAGCGCTTCTTCGCCCTCTTCCTCCCGCGGCTGCGGGAGCGGGTCACGGTCATCTCCTCCGACGACAGCGTCGACCTGCCGCTGCCGGAGCCGCCGCAGCTGCACCTCCACGTGCGCCGGGACGGTCGCGGCGTGCTGCTCGACCTGGGCTTCGCCTACTCGGCGGGCGGGAGCACCCATGTCGTCGGTGCTGACGAGCAGGGGTCCCTCCCGCGCGATCGCCGGGCCGAGCACGCCCTGCTCGAGGAGCTCGAGCCGCTCGCCGACCTGCCGGGCGCGCGGATCCGGTCTCCGCACGGCTGGCGGCTACGCTCGCCGATGCGGCTCCACGGGCCCGCGGCGATCCTCGCCCTCACCGTCGTCGTGCCGCGGCTCGACGACGACCCGCGCTGCATCGTGGTCGTCGACGACGACGTCCCGAGCTTCGAGGAGCTCGACGCCGAGCCCGAGGTCTCGCTGCACGCGGCGAGCGAGGACGGCGGCTCCGACTGGCTCGACCTGCACGTGCGGGTCACCGTCGGCGACGTCGAGGTTCCCTTCGAGCCGCTCTTCGCCGCGCTCGTCGCGGGCGAGGAGATCATGCAGCTCGAGACCGGCGAGTGGTTCCGGCTCGACCACCCGGTCCTCGACGACCTGCGGGCGCTCATCGAGGAGGCTCGGGCACTCGTCGAGCCGGAGGCCGGCGAGGTGCGGCTGAGCCGCTACCAGGTCGACCTCTACGACGAGCTGGCGGCGATCGCCGACGTCGAGGTCGAGCGCGATCACGCGTGGCGCTCGGGCGTCGAGACCCTCCGCGAGATCGACAGCCGCCCGGTGCCCGAGGCGCCGGCCTCCCTGCGGGCGACCCTGCGGCCCTACCAGCTCGAGGGCTATCACTGGCTGAGCACGCTCTGGGACGCCGGTCTCGGGGGCGTCCTCGCCGACGACATGGGTCTGGGCAAGACCGTGCAGACCCTCGCGCTGCTCGCCCGCGCCCACGAGGCGGGCGAGCTCGACCGGCCGGTGCTCGTCGTCGCCCCCACGAGCGTCGTCGGCACGTGGGCCAGCGAGGCCGCGAAGTTCGTCCCCGACCTCGTCGTGCGTACCCTGACGCAGACCCACCGCCGCCGCGGCGCGTCCGTCGCCGAGGCGGTCGACGGCGCCCACCTCGTCGTCACCTCCTACGCCGTGCTGCGCATCGACGCCGCGGAGTTCGCCGAGGTCGACTGGCGCGGCGTGATCCTCGACGAGGCGCAGTTCGTCAAGAACGACCGCTCCAAGACGCACCAGGCCCTGCGGCGCCTGTCGACCCCCTTCGTCCTCGCGGTGACCGGCACCCCGCTGGAGAACTCGCTCATGGACCTGTGGTCCCTCTTCGCGCTCGCCGCACCCGGGCTCTACCCGCGGCGCGACCGCTTCGGCGACCTCTACCGCAAGCCCATCGAGTCCGGCGAGCAGCCCGAGCTGCTCGACCGGCTGCGCCGCCGGATCCGCCCGCTCATGCTGCGTCGGACCAAGGAGGAGGTGGCGATCGACCTGCCGCCCAAGCAGATCCAGGTCCTGCCGGTCGAGCTCACCGCGACCCACCGACGCATCTACGACCGTCACCTGCAGCGCGAGCGCAAGCGGGTGCTCGGCCTCCTCGACGACCCCGACGCCAACCGAGTCGCGATCCTCGCCTCGCTGACCCGGCTGCGACAGCTGAGCCTCGACCCAGGCCTCGTCGACGACGAGCACCGCGGCCAAGGCATCTCGGCCAAGCTCGACGTGCTCGTCGAGCACCTCGGCGAGCTCGCCGTCGAGGGCCACCGGGCGCTCGTCTTCAGCCAGTTCACCGGCTTCCTCGCGATCGTGCGCGAGCGGCTCGAGGCCGAGGGCATCACGACGAGCTATCTCGACGGGGCGACGACCGACCGCGCGAGCGTCATCGACGGCTTCAAGCAGGGCGAGCAGACCGCCTTCCTCATTAGCCTCAAGGCCGGCGGTGTCGGCCTGACCCTCACCGAGGCCGACTACGTCTTCGTCCTCGACCCGTGGTGGAACCCCGCGGCCGAGGCCCAGGCCATCGACCGGGCCCACCGCATCGGGCAGGACAAGCCGGTCATGGTCTACCGCCTCGTGTCGACCGACACGATCGAGGACAAGGTCGTCGACCTGCAAGAGCGCAAGCGCGACCTCTTCGAGCGGGTCGTCGACGACGGCGGCGCGCTCTCGGGGGCGATCACCTCTGCCGACATCCGGGCCCTGCTCGATCCGAGCGACTGACGCCGACGCACGCCACCCCACCCGCGGGTCGAGGGGGAACGGCCGACACGGCGCGGTGGGCGCTGGCCCCGACGTGGGCTCAGGCCGAACGCAGCACCTTGTCCATTGCCTTGCCCTTGGCCAGCTCGTCGACGAGCTTGTCGAGGTAGCGGATCCGGCGCATCAGCGGGTCCTCGACCTCCTGCACCTTGACCCCGCAGACCGAGCCGGTGATCAGCTCGGCGGCCGGGTTGGGCTGCGCCTGTCCGAAGAAGTCCTCGAAGGTCGTCCCCTCGGCCAGGTGTCGCTCGAGCGCCGCCTGGTCATAGCCGGTGAGCCAGCGGATCACCTCGTCGAGCTCGTCCCTGGACCGCCCCTTGCGCTCGACCTTGGTCACGTAGTGCGGGTAGACGTCGGCGACGGCCGTGGTGAAGATCCGGTGCATGTCGCCAGCCTAGGGGCCGCCCCCGGTGGCTACGGTGGTCGGCGGACGGGCAGGGTGCCCGGCGAGAGGGGTGGGTCATGCGGGTTCTTGCGGTCATCGTCGGTGTGCTCTTCATGCTCCTCGGAGCATTGACGATCGCCTTCTCCTTCGCCTACATGCACGACTCCCGCAGCTCCACGGACTCCTGGACGTGCACGACGACCGAGACCGGGTCGTCCTGCGGCGCCGACGCCGACAGCGTGCAGGACATGATCGTCGACGCCAGCCTGTCCAACACCTTCCAGATCATCGGCGCGACCCTCTTCGTCAGTGGCTCGGTGCTCAACGCCGGTGCCGTGGCCGCCTCCGGCCGTCGCGCCTGAGCGAAGGGGGTCAGCCCCGCCCGAGCGGGTAGCGACCCGAGACCCGCACCGTCGTCTGCATGGTCGCCCCGTCGAGTCGGAGCGTGCGCGCCACCGAGAGCTCGCGCGGCGTCGCATCGTCGTCGACGGCGAAGACCGCATAGCCGGGGCGGGCGCTGGAGTACGTCTCCCCGCCCTCGAGGCCCTCGGTGCGCTCCGGCTCCTGCCCGTCCAGGCGGAGCGAGAGGAAGGCGACGCCGGTGACGCTGCGCGGCGTGCCGTCGCGGTCCACGACGTATGACATCGGGGAGGGGCGGACGGCGACCCCGGTCCAGTGCCGCCCCTGGCCTGCCCAGCCGAGCTCGTCGTCCCAGGCGTAGGGGGCCAGGGGTCCGGTCGTGAGGGTGGCCCGGCGGGCGTAGGGCCGCCACGCGGCGTCGGTCCGCAGCTGGCACGGTCGGGAGTCGGGGCACGGCACGTCGACCCGCCGCGGGCGGACTGCCAGTCCTCCGGCGGCGCCGCGGTCCAGCTCTCCGGTCGCCACGTCGAGGCGCTGGGTCACGCCGTCGAAGGTCACCTCGACGGCGAGGTCGTCGACCTCGGCGTCGACGGCGACGAGCGTTGAGGTGCCGGTGCCCGTGGCCTCGGCGGCCAGCTCCCGTCCCGTCCCGTCCGCCAGGTCGATGCGTCTCCCGCCGGCGACGAGGCGGATGCCGATCTCCTGCTCGCCGACCTCCTGACCAGCGGCGTTGTCGACCGGCCGGGCCAGCCACGAGACGGGGACGAGGCGGGCCGCGTCATCGGCGCGCACGGGAGCCGTGTCCGACCAGTCGCGGTCGGCGCCGAGGTCGACGAGGCTCGCGTCCATCTCGCGCACGGGTCGGCCCACCTGCAGGTCCACGGCCGTGCCGGGGACGAGCACCTCGTGGGGCTGCCCGTTGTGGACCCGCGACTGGAGCGGCAGCCGGTCGCCGGCGGCGAGGACGTGTCGGTGGTCGGCGCGCCAGCCAGCGGCGAGGTTGCTGGCGAAGGCGGCCGCCGCCAGTGCCGCACAGACGGTGGTCCAGAGCTGCGCGCTCGTGGCGGGGCGTCGGGCGGTGCGGCGGGCGAAGGGGGGCCGGGTCACGACAGCCGCCCTCCCTCGACGTCCCAGACGAGCCGCAGCGTCTCCCGGCCCGTCGCGAAGGGATCGCTCGGGACCGCCTCGATGTCGAGCGCCGCGGCCAGGTCCGGGTTCGTGCCCTCGTCGACCTCGAAGACGAACATCTGGGGGTCGTCCGGGTCCTGGATCGCCAGGGTGCCGGAGTTGAGGTCGTTGACGTCGACGGGGCCGGCGAGCGGCTCCTCGCCGCCGAGGCGCGCGGAGAGGGTGGTGGCGGAGCTCCAGCTCTCGTCATCGGTCCGCTCGACGTCGACCGTGCGGTCGAGGGTCAGGAGCACGGCGACGTACTCGCGTCCCGGAGGGGCCCAGCCCAGCCCGTCGACGTAGGGCACGCGCAGCACTCGCGTCACGGTGCACGCCGTCTCACGGGAGTAGTCCTCCACCTCAAGGTCGGAGGAGTCGGCGCGGCGGCTGCGGCCGCAGTCGATCTCCGGTTCCTCCTGGAGGCTCGTGGCGGCGGGCAGGTCGGCGAGTTGTGCGGCTCGGCCGAGGTCGACGGCGCCGTCGCTGCCGACGACCTGCTCCTCCCCGTCGACGGTGACGACGAGCTCCACATCGGTCGGGGCGCCGTCGACGGCCACCCATCGCGTGCCGGTGGCGTTGCTCCACGCGGTCTCGGGGTCGAGGCGGAAGCCTCCCGGGCGCTCGCTCAGCTGGTGGTCGACCCCGTCGGCGCGCACGGAGACCTCGACCTGCGTTGCCAGGGGTCGGCGGATCCCGACGAAGGGCACCTGGTCGGTCGGGCTCGTCAGGTCGACCCTGACGAAGCTCCCTCCCTCGGGAGGTGCCACGTCGGCCGGGGCGCCGGAGATGTCGGGCAGCTCCGGCTGCGCTGCTGCGACCGCGACGTCGAGATGTCGCCACGGGAGCTCCAGCCGGACCTGGTCGGGCAGGGGCTCCTCGGCGTAGGGGGAGGAGAAGACGTCACCCGGGCTCGCCTGCGGACGCGAGTCGCCGTCGCCGTCGAGGCCGGTGACGGCCCAGGCGAGGCCGAGGGCCAGTGCGGTGCCGCTGGCGAGCGCGGTGGCGGTCGACCACAGCGACGGGAGCTCGGCAGCGCGCGACATGTGGACACCTTCGTGCAGTGCCGGTGTGGTGGCAACGGGGAGGGCTCCCCGCGGGCGACTTGGCGTTCCCCCTTCGATCCTGTACACATGTACATGTACGGATGTACAACAACAAAGGGAGGGGCCGTGGGCTCCACGCAGGACCGGCCGGCACCCGGACGACGTGACCCGGAGGGGCGCCGCCGCGCGATCATCGAGGCGGCCGCCGAGCTCGTCGTCGAAGGGGGCGCCGCCTCCCTGACCCACCGCGCCGTCGCGGCCCGGGCCGGGGTCTCGCTCGGCTCCACGACCCAGTACTTCGGCTCGCTCGACGAGCTGCGTGAGCTCGCCCTGCAGTCGCTCTCCGACCTCATCGACGCCGGCCTGGCCGAGGTCGAGGCGCAGCTGCTGCCCCTCGACGACGCCCCCGAGCGGCTGGCGCGGGAGATGCACGGCTTCCTCGCCGACGAGCGGGCGGTGCGCGCCGACCTCGAGCTCGTCCACGCCGGGCTCGGTGACGACCCGCGGCTGCGCGAGCTCGCCCTGCGGTGGACCGACCGGCTCGTCGAGATCCTCTCCCGCCACCTGGACCCGCCCGTCGCCGAGGCGATCGGCCTCTACCTCGACGGCGCCACGCTGCACGCCGGGCTGCACGACGAGCCGGTCTCCGCCGAGGCGATGGCCGCGGTCTTCCGCCGGCTCATGGCCGCCCCTGCCGGGCCCACGGCCCGCACCACGACCGACCCCACCACGACCGAAGGGAGTGACCCCCGATGACCTCCACCCTCACCTCCACGACCGCCCCGGTGTCGACGCGCCGCGCCTGGGCCGCCGTCGCCGTCCTCAGCGCGAGCCTGCTCGTCATCACGATGGACATGACGATCCTCAACATCGCGTTGCCGGACATGGCCGCCGAGCTGCGACCGACCGCCAACCAGCAGCTGTGGATCGTCGACGTCTACTCCCTCGTCCTTGCCGGGCTGCTCGTGCCGTGGGCCGCGGTCGCCGACCGGTGGGGCCGCCGACGGATGCTCCTGCTCGGCTACGCGATCTTCCTCGTCAGCTCGCTGCTCGTCCTCGTCGCCGACACCGCTGAGGCGGTCATCGTTCTGCGCGCCGTGCTCGGCATCGGCGGCGCGATGATCATGCCCAACACGCTCTCGCTCATCCGCGTCATCTTCACCGACGCCGGGCAGCGGGCGACGGCCCTGAGCATCTGGGCCGCCGTGTCCGGGCTCGGGGCGGCCGTGGGCCCGCTCGTCGGCGGCTTCCTCCTCGAGCACTTCTCCTGGCACGCGGCCTTCCTCGTCAACGTGCCGCTGATGATCGCCGCGATCATCGCCGGCGTCCTCGTGCTGCCGGAGTCGCGGGTCGAGGGCGCCGGCCGGTGGGATGTCACGGCCGCGGTGCTCGCGCTCGTCGGCATGGTCGCCTTCGTCTGGTCGGTGAAGTCCTTCGGCAAGGAGGCCAGCCTCGTCCACCCGCCCGCGCTGCTGGCGCTCGCGGTCGGCCTCGGTGCGCTGACGATCTTCGTGCGGCGCTGCCTGCGCAGCGATGCGCCGCTGCTCGACGTCGGCCTCTTCCGCAGCCGCCCCTTCAGCGCCGGGATCATCGCGGCGCTCGGCACGACCTTCGCCATGCTCGCGGCGCTGCTCCTGCTCACCCAGTGGCTGCAGCTCGTCGAGGGCGCGAGCCCGATCGAGTCGGGGATCAAGCTCATCCCCGTCGCGCTCGCCGGGGCCGTCGCCTCGCTCGCCGCGCCGCCGCTGGCCCGGGTCATCGGGGCACGGGCCGTGCTCGCCTCGGGGCTGGCGCTGGCGGGGGTCGGGCTGCTCGCCGTCGGGCTCGGGCCCGACGAGCTGACCTACCCGCTCGTGCTCACGGCCATGCTCCTCGTGGGTGCCGGCACCGGGTCGCTCGCCATCGCCTCGGCGATGGTCATGATGGGCTCGCCCGAGGACAAGGCCGGCAATGCCGGTGCGCTCGAGGAGACCTCCTACGAGCTCGGCGGCACCCTCGGAGTCGCGATCCTCGGCAGCGTCTCTGCGCTCGTCTACCGCACCCACCTGCAGGAGTCGCCCGCTCTGGAGCAGGCCGGCCCGCAGGCGGCCCGAGCCGCCGAGGACTCTCTCGGCGCGGCGGTGGCGACGGCCGACGAGCTCGGCCTGCCGGCCCTGGCCGCCGACGCCGGCGCCGCCTTCGTCGACTCGCTGCAGGTGGCCGGCCTCGCCGGCGGGACGCTCATGCTCGTCGTGGCCGCCGTGGTCTTCGTGCTCACCCCGCGCGGCACCGACATCTCCGGCGCCACCCACGGCTGACCCCCAACCCTGCAAAACCCTAGGGTTTTGCGAAGTTGCTCGCCCCCAACCCTGCAAAACCCTAGGGGTTTGCGAAGTTGGGGAGGGGTCGTGGGTGTGCAGTGCCGTTTGGCCATGCGAAGGGGAGGGGCGGGTAGCGTCGAGCCACGTGAGCGAGACCCCCTTCGACCAGGCCCTGCAGGCGGCACGTCACGACGACCCGTCGGTCCGGCAGCGGGCCGCCCTGTGGCTCGGCACCCACGCCGACGAGAGCGTCGCCGCCGACCTCGTGCGGCTGCTCGTCACCGAGCCCGACTTCTACGTCCGCGAGACCCTGACCTGGGCCGTGGTCACCCGTCACGCGGCGACCTACCCGCTGCTCGTCGAGGCCCTGCACGACGAGGACCTCGCCGCGGGGCCCGGCCGGGTCCAGGTGCTCCACGCGCTGAGCAAGATCCGCGAGCCCGCCTCCGTCGCCGAGATCCTGCCCCTGACCGACGACGAGGACGACGCCGTCGCGGCCAAGGCGTGGTGGGCGCTCGGCCGGATCCACACACCCGGCGCGGTTGCCGCGCTCGTCGACCACCTCGGGGTCGAGCAGGACTTCCGTCGCCGCGAGCTGACCCGAGCCCTCGAGCAGGCCGGTGAGGCCGCGGTCGAGGGGCTGGCGACCCGGCTGCGCGAGGACCCCGACCTCTCCGTGCGCCGTCACGCCGCCGAGGCGCTCCTCGCGATCGGCGACCCGGCCGCCCGCGAGGCTGCCACCGACCTCCTCCACGCCGTCGAGCGCGACGACAAGGAGGTCGTCCTGCCGGCCATCGAGGCCCTCGCCGAGCTCGACCTGCCCGAGGTCGACGGCGTGCTCACGCGCCTGCGTGACGGTGACGACGCCTGGCTCTCCATCACGGCTGGGTGGTTGATCACGGACCGCGCCGACAGGGCCTGAGCCGCACCGCCGCACGCTTGGATGGACCGATGGCCCCCACCTCGACCCGTCCGCGGCTGCTCCCTTCGCTCCTCGTGGCGCAGGCGCTGCTCGTCGCCTCGCCGATCGCCACGCTCGACAACCTGCTGACATCGCCGCGCGCCCTCGGCGCCCAGGCACGGCGGGCGGACCTGCCGGCGACGATCGCGTCGGGCCTGCCCTTCGTCGTGGCGCTGCTGCCCGTCGCCATGGTCGCGGTCGCCGTCGCGGTCCGCCGCCGCACCCCCGGCTCGTGGATCGGCGCCGGCATCGTCTCGACCCTGGCGCTCGTCATCGCGATCGCCCCCGGCCAGCGCGGCATGACCACCGCGGCCCCGCTCGTGCACGGCATCCCGCTCGGGATCGTCGCTGCCGCAACGCTGCTCGTGCTGTGGCGGGCCCGCGGCGAGCGCACTCGCGAGCACGGTCGCTCGCGAGCCGGCCGGGTCACCGTCGCCGCCGCCCTGGCCTGGCTCCTCGCCCTCGCAGCCGTCGGCGCCACCCGCGACACCATCCCGATCGGCCCCATCGGCGCCGCCCTCAGCCCCGACCTCGAGGTGTCGTCCACGACCCCGACAGCGCCGCTCGACGGCGAGCCGGCCGCCCAGGGGAGACACCTGGCCGCCAACCCCGACAGCAACATCCACGGCGACGCGGCGATGACCGATGCCTACACCGACCGTGAGGTGCTCGACCCCCGCGGCGCCCGGGTCATCCGTCGTCACCTCGGCGGCGTGTGCGCCTCGATGCTCTTCGACGAGCACGTCCGCATCGTCGCGGTGTGCGTCAACGCCACCCGGGTGACGCTCAACGTGCTCGACCCGGACTCGCTCGAGGTCCTCGCCCGGGAGCACGTCGCCGACCGGCCCTTCCGCGCCGACTTCGCGACGAACTTCGCCGGGGGCGGATACGCCGTGCTCGACGACGAGCAGCGGGTCGTGCTGCCCACCTCCGACGGCCGGATCACCCGCTGGTCGGTCGCCGACTCCTCGGGCGAGCCGGCGATCGAGGCGGTCGACGAGTTCGACGTGACGTCAGGTCTGGCCGAGGGCGAAGGGATCAACTCCGCGGTGCCGGGCACGGACGGCGAGATCTGGGTTGTCGGCCAGCTCGGCTCCGTGGCCGTGCTCGACCCCGAGTCCGGCGACGTCGGCTCGACGCGCTTCGAGGACGCCGACATAGAGAACTCCTTCGCCGTCGGCAGCGACGGACGCGCCTGGGTCGTCACCTCGCGCGAGCTCGTCGCCCTGCGCGCCGACGGCGCCACCCCGCAGGTCGTGTGGCGGCAGACCTATGACGCCGGCACCCGCCGCAAGCCCGGCCAGACGAGCCGCGCCTCCGGCACCACGCCCACCCTCCTGCTCGGCGAGCGCTACGTCGCCATCACCGACAACGCCGACCCGCGGATGCACGTCGTCGTCTACGACACGCGGCGGGGGCTGGGCAGCCGGGAGCACTGCCGGGTCCCGGTCTTCGCCCCCGGGCGCAGCGCCACGGACAACTCGCTCATCGCCATCGGGTCATCCCTCTTCGTCGAGAGCAACTACGGCTACACCCTCTTCGACGCGACCTTCGGCCGCTCGACCGAGCCGGGCATGACCCGCATCGACGTCACCGACGACGGCTGCGAGCAGGTGTGGGCCAACGACCAGATCCGTACCCCGTCGGTCGTCTCCAAGGGGACCGCGGCAGGGGTCATCGCCACCTACACGAAGGGGGAGTCCGTCGCCGGCATCGACGCCTGGTACTTCACCGCGGTCGACGCGACGACCGGCGAGGTCATGTGGCGCCGGTTCGCCGGGACCGGGCCGATGGTCAACAACCACTACGCGGCGATCTACGTCGGGCCCGACGGCGGGCTCTACGTCGGCGCGACCGGCGGGATCGTCGCCCTGCGCCCCCGGACCTGAGCCCTACGCTGAGGACCCATGGCCGACGTGACGATCACCCACCGCCCCGACGAGTCGCGCTTCGTCGCCGAGATCGACGGCGCCACAGCGGGTTTCGCCGAGTACCAGCTGACCGACGACCTCTACGTCTTCACCCACACCGAGGTCGACCGCGCCCACGAGGGCCTCGGCGTGGGTGGTGCCCTCGCCCGCGCCGCACTCGACCACGTGCGGGCCGAGGGCCGGCGCAAGGTGCTGCCGGTCTGCCCCTTCATCGAGGGCTGGATGGCCCGGCACCCCGACTACCAGGACCTCCACTTCAAGGCGCGCTCGACCGCGACCGACTGACCGGCTCAGGGGCGACGCAGGTCGACCGGCAGGGCCTCGAGCAGGCGCAGCCACACCTCGCTCGCGTCGGGGAAGCTCGGCACCGCGTGCCGCAACAGGTGCACCGGCACCTGCCCGGTGATCGCGATCGTCGCCGCGTGCAGCAGCTGCCCGGCGTCGGTGCCGACGAAGGTCGTGCCGAGGACGAGCCCTGTGGCCCGGTCGACGACGAGCTTCGCCCGGCCGGGGGCGTCGTCGCGCAGCAGGGCTGCCCCGCCGACCTGCGCGAAGGGGACCTCCGCCACCTCGACGTCGTGCCCCGCCTCGCGGGCCTCGGACTCGGTCATCCCGACCCGCGCCACCTGCGGGTCGGTGAAGACGACCTGGGGGACCGGCACCCCGTCGGGCACCGGGAGCGGCTCGCGCCCGGTGGCCGCGGCTGAGATCGCGTCCCCGACCACCCGCGCGCGGTACTTGCCCCAGTGGGTCAGCGGCGCCTCGCCGCTCGCGTCACCCACCGCGTGGAGCCACTCGGGCAGCCGCCCCTCGAGTACGTCGTCGGGGGAGAGGCCGACCGCGTCGAGGCCGACATCGCCCAGTCGGGGGCGGCGCCCGGTCGCGACAAGCACCTCGTCGGCCTCGACCTCGCCGTCGTCGGTGACGACCGTGACCGGGCCGCCGTGGACGCGGCCGACCCCGGTGTCCCGAGCGTCCGGCCGGCGGCAGCCGGTGGCCGACGTCGAGAGCCGCACGTCGACCCCCTTCGCCCGAAGTGCCTGTGCGACGACGCTGCCCGCGAAGGGCTCCTGACCGGCGAGGAGGGTGTCGCCCCGCACGAGCATCGTGACCTCGCTGCCGAGGGCGGCCATCCACGTCGCGGCCTCGACGGCCACGACCCCACCACCGACGACGACGAGCCGCCCCGGGACCTCGGCGACCGCGGTCGCGTCACGAGAGCCCCACGGGTGCGCGTCGGCGAAGGGCGGCGGGACCACCGGCTCGCTGCCGGTGGCGATGACCACCGCGCGGCGGGCCCGCAGCCGGAGCGGGCCGTCGTCACCGGTCACCTCGACCTCGCGCTCGCCGACGAGACGAGCGTGGCCGCGCAAGGCCGTGATGCCCAGGCCCTCCGCCCAGCGGACCTGGCCGGAGTCGTCACGGCCGCCGACCCAGGTGTCGCGGCGGGCGAGCAGGCCCTCCGGTTCGACCTCGGCGGTGGCCACCCCCTGCAGGTGGGCGGTGGTGTCGGCAACGGCGATCGGGCGCAGCAGCGCCTTGCTCGGGATGCACGCCCAGTAGGAGCACTCGCCGCCGTAGAGCTCGCCCTCGACGAGCGCTGCGGTGAGGTCGGTGCCCTCGATGGCGTACTGCGCGACGTTTTCGCCGACGGGTCCGGCGCCGATGACGACGACGTCGTACTCGTGGGTCTCGGACATGCTGGCTCCTCGGGTGGTGGGGTGGCCGGGCGAAGGGAGGTCAGACCCAGTAGGTGTCGTGCCGGACCATGAACTCGGCGCGCTGCTCCTCGGTCATCTCCTCGCCGCGGGCGAGGGTCTCGAAGTAGTCCTCCCGCGGTGCCCCGGGGGCGAACATCAGCAGCATCGACGCGTGGTCGGACCCGCGGAAGCCGTGGACCCCGCCCTCGGGGACGTAGAGGAAGTCGCCGGAGGTCGCGGTGACCCACTCCCGGCCGTCGAAGAGGCGCACCTGCCCGGACAGGACGTAGAACTGCTCGGAGATCGCGCGGTGGAAGTGCGGGTCGGGCCCGGTCTCGATGTCGCCGAAGGTCCACCGGTAGAGCCCGAAGCGACCCTCGGTGCGCTCGCCCCGCGCGAGGTACTCGCAGGTCCCGCCGTTGCGATAGGTGATCTCCGGCGGCTCGTCGGCGCGGCGCACCCACGCGCTCGCCTCACCGTCCCCGGAGTAGGTGTCCGAGGGATATCTCCGGATGAGGGACATGGGTCCGGTCTACCACCGCCGGGCCGAGGCGGCCAGAGCCCACCGTCCGTCCGGTAACTCCGCAGGACCCCAGGGTCTTGCAGAGTTGGGCGAAGGGAGGAGCCGTCGCCGAACGAGCGGGTCACCGCTCGAGCAGGCCCTCCTGGCCGAACATCTGCGCCGTCGCCCGGGCGCTCGGCGTGCCGGCGTCGGGGTCGGCGCCGTGCTCGAGCAGGGCGGCGACGACCTCGGGCTCAGCCTTGAAGACGGCGCCGGCCAGAGGTGACTGGCCGCGGTCGTTGAGCGCATCGACGTCGGCGCCGCGGCGGGCGAGCTCGCGCACCGTCTCGGCGTGCCCGTGGTAGGCCGCGAGCATGAGCATCGTGTTGCCGGCGGGGTCGCGCAGGTCGACGGGGGCGCCGGCCTCGACATAGGCGCCGAGCCGCTCGGCCTGCCCCTCGCGGGCCCAGTCGAAGAGCTGGTGGGCCAGCTCGATCGCGGCGTCGTCCGGGCCGGGGGTCTCGTCGCTCATGACCCCAGTCTGGCCCGTGGGGCGCAGCCGGGCGGCGGAGCGTCGGCGCCGACCTCCGCCCGAGCGGGAGCCGGGCCGTGGGCGGGCCTTCCCGGGGGCGGGCGCAGCACCTACGGTGGTACCTGCGGGCAGTCAAGGGGACCTGTCGGAGCCGGCTCCGACGCAGCCCGCGTGCGGGAGGAGGGCGGAGCCATGAGCGAGCCTGCCCCTCTCGTGGCCGGCCGCTACGAGCGTGGCCCGGTCTTCGCCGGCAGTGCCGGGGCCGGAGTCGCCGGCGGGCGCCGCGAAGCGAACGAACCCACCGGGCGGTCGTGGCTGGCCCGTGACACCGTCCTGCAGCGTCGGGTGCTGCTCAAGGAGCTCGCCGCCGAGCCGGAGCGGGCCGACGAGGCGCTGCGCGCCGCCCGCACCGCCTCCCGCCTGAGCCACCCGCACCTCGTCGCGGTCTACGACGTCGTCACCGACAGCCAGCCGCCGCTCCTCGTCCTCGAGCTCGTCGACGGCCCGACCCTGACGGCGCAGGTGCGTGAGCAGGGTCAGCTGCGCCCGCACGACGACGCCGTCCTCGGTGCCCAGCTCGCCTCCGGCCTCGCGGCCGTGCACCGCGCCGGCCTCGTGCACGGCGGGGTCGGCCCGTCGAGCGTCCTCATCGGTGCCGACGGTGCTCCCAAGCTGACCGAACCCATCGTCCACGACCCCACCCTCACCGGCGAGCGTGGCCGGTCCGCCGACGTGTGGGCCCTCGGCACGACCCTGCGGGCGGTCCTCGCCGGCGGCGGTCGCGGCACCGAGCTCGGCGCGGTGCTCGCGGCGATGACGGCCAAGAACCCGTCCCGTCGCCTGACGGTCGACGAGGCCCACCGCCGGTTCGCGGACCTCGCCGACGAGCCGGAGGTCGACCCGGCGGTCGGCTTCGGGCTCTTCCCGTGGGCGGACGACGAGCCCGACGAGACGGTGGTCATCCCACGGAGCGAAGGGGGCTCCCGTCGCCCCGCGCAGCCGGTCACCGGTGTGGGCGCCGCGGGTGGCGCGGCCGGTACGGGCGGCGCGGCAGGGGCAGTCGGAGCGGCGGGTGCAGTCGGGGCGGCCGGCGCGACAGGTGCCATGGGCGCGGCCACCGGCGCCGGGGGGACCGGCGATGCCACCGGCGTCGTGGCCGGCGGAGGTGCGGCCGCCTCCCTTCGCCCCGGTGCGCGCCCGCGGCGGCGTCGCGGTGCCGGCCTCCTCGTCGCAGGTCTCGTCGGCGCGGTCGTGCTCGTGGCGGGCGTGGCCTTCGCCCTGACCCGCGAGGCGGACACGGCGATCCCGGTCGAGGTCACGACCACGACGACGAGTGACACGACGACCACCGGGACGCCGACGCGGACCTCGTCGACGACGCGCTCCACGACGACCCCTGCCCCGACCACGACGGCCCCGGTCGCACCGCCTCCGACGACGACAGCGCCGCCGGCCCCCACGACGACGCAGGCACCACCGCCGACGACCACGAGCGCCCCCCGGTCCACGTCGACGACCCCGTCGCTCACCACGACGACCACCACGTCGTCGTCGACCTCGACGTCGTCCACGACGGTGCCGCCGTCGTCCTTCACGGTCGCGCCGCCGACCACGACGACGCCCACCTCGACGACCCCGACGAGCACGCAGCCCACGACCACGGTCCCGACGACAGAGCCCTCGACGCCCCCGGCGACGAGCGACCCGACGACCCAGCCGTCCTCCGGCGGCTCGACGAGCCCGGCCCCGCAGACCTCCGACCGATAGCCGGCACCCCGGGCTCGCCACGCAGAGCTAGGGCAGCGCCTGCCCCTTCATCAGCCGCGACGAGTAGACGTTGGTGATCCGCACGCCGTCGAGCCAGGCGGTGAGCCGCTCCGCCTCGACGGCGAGAGCGGACCTCCCTTCGCTCCCGAGGTCGGTGCCCGGGCACTCGACGACGGACACGACGCCGTCGTCGTCCTGCACCCACGCGCCGACGATGCGGCCGTCCCACCAGGCCGTGGTGCCGCCGTTGCCGTTGCTGTCGAAGAGCAGCTCGCGGTGGGCAGGGTCGAGGTACCAGTCGCGGGCCTTCCACCCCATCGTCGTGGGGTCGAGCGTCGGCAGCAGGGCCGCCCAGGGGCCGACCTCGGCGACCGGCTCGAGGTCGTCGGGCAGCAGCCACCCCGTGGCGCCACCCTCGAGCCCCACCTCGACGGCGCCGACGTCCGCGAGGGCCGCGCGGGTGGCTCCCTTCGTCGCCCCGAGCCACCACTGCACGTCCTCGGTCGTGCCGGGACCGAAGCGCTCCAGCCACCGGCGCACGAGCTCGGCGTAGCCGGCCGCGAGGTCGGGGACGGCGGGCTCCTCGCCGAGCCAGGAGTCCATGAGGGTCCACGCGGGCTTCGACAGGCGCCAGTGACCGGCATTGGGCCCGCGGGTGATCCGCCCCTGCGCCCCGAGCCAGGTGAGCACGCGCGGCGCGAGGTTGAAGGTGCCGCCGTAGCGCTTGCCCTCGTTGATCGTGATCGCCCCGCTGAGCTCCGGCAGGTCGGCGCGCAGCACGGCGGCCGGGAGCGCCTCGCCGCCGTCCAGTCGTCGCTCGACGGCGGCTCCCGCCGTCTCGAGCCAGGCCGCACCGTCGTCGGCGATGCCGTGCCGCGTGGCGTCGCGGGCGACGAGCCGGTGCTGCTCGGGCGCGATCCGCTCGCGGGCCACGGCGAGCGCCGCCGGCAACAGGTCACGGGGGAAGGCGAAGAGCGTGCGGCGCATCGCCAGCTGCTTGACGATGCCGCGGTCGTCGTAGAGCGCCGTGTCGACGTCGAAGGGGGTGACCCCGGTGGTGCGGGCGCCGACGGCCAGGTGCACGGTCGCGGCCTCGGTCGCGTGCAGGCAGACGACCGAGCGGGCCGCGCCGACGACGTCGGGTGCGTGGTGGTCGGGGTGCAGTGCGTGCCGTGTCGCCAGGCGGGCGCGGCGCTCGGCGTCGCCGACGGTGCGCATCACGCCCGACGGCCGAAGGCGAGGAAGACCGGGTAGTCGCGGTCCTGCTTGTGCACGTGGCCGGCATCGCCGACGGTCACGTCGACGAAGCCAGCTGACGCGAGCCGGCTCGCGACCTCGGCGCGGTCGAAGCCGTGGTGCCCGCCGAAGTCGTGGTCGTGGAAGCTGCCGTCCTCGCGGTCGAGGTCGGCGACGGCCACCCACCCGCCGGCGTCGAGCAGCTCGGCGAAGCCGGCAAGGACCCCGTCGAGCTCACCGACGTGGTGCAGGACGTTGGAGGTGACCACGAGGTCGAAGCGCTCCGTGGGCACCGGCTGGGTCTCGAGGTCGAGGTCCCACACGCGCGTCGGGGACGGCAGCGTGCCGCCGGCCACCTTGTCGGCGAGCACCTGCCGCATCCCCGAGGAGCTGTCGGCAACGGTCACCTCGACCTCCGGCAGGTGCGGCAGCAGCGCCGTGGTCACGAGGGCGGTGCCGGCGCCGTAGTCGAGCAGCCGCAGCCGCGGACGAAGGGGGACCCGCCCCGCGATCGCCGCCGCCACCTCATTCGACTGACGCACCTTGTCGGGGTCGTCGTCCCAGGTCGCGGCCGTGTCGTCGAAGTGCTTCGCGTCCCCGTCGTGCCGGTGGCCGTGCTCGTTGTCCGCTTCGCCCATGGCCCCACCCTGCCAGCAGCCACCGTCAGCCAGCACCTTGCGAAGGGGGCTTCCCGCCCGGCCCGGGTGGGTATATCTTCCGACCATCGGCGCGCCCGTGGGGGGAGCGCCTTCGCCGTTTCGTCATGGGGAGAGCAGACGTGCGCACCACCATTGCCAGGACCACCATCGCCGGACTCGTCATGTCGGGAGGCCTCGCGCTGACCTTCGCCACACCGGCGACGGCCGCCGTGCCGAGCACCCTGTGCGACGCGGGCACGACCTTCGCCGTGACGAGCGCCGAGGGCGTCGACGCCGCGCTCGTCAGCTCGGTGCGCGAGGCGCTCACCGCTCGCGGGCTCTCGGCGGCCGACGGCGACGCCGACGTCACGGCCGTCATCGCGCCGGCGTCCGAGGTGACGAAGGGCGGCGACGCGTCCGTCATGGCCGTCGCGCTGATCGCGGGTGAGCCCGACCCGTCCGCGACCGTGGAGGGGCGCGACTGGGCCCGGGCCGCGTGGACCGACGGGGCGACCCCGGTCAACACGCTCCTCGACGCCTCGTGCGGGGCGGTTGCGCCCGACGCGGCGGACGACGCCCCGGCCCAGGACAGCGAGACCGACGGCTCCGTCCCCGCCGCTGCCGAGGAGGCCTCGGCTGCGGACGCCCAGCAGGCGGCACCGGTCGTGGCGCCCCAGGCCGCTCCGGCCGCTGCCCCGCAGGTGGCCGCCCCGGCTGCTGTGCCCCAGGCGGCTGCCCCGGCAGCTGCTCCTGCTGCGCCGGCGGCCAAGGTCCCCGCGGCCAAGGTCCCCGCGGCCAAGGTCCCCGCGGCCAAGGTGCCGGCTGCCAAGGCTCCGGCGGCCAAGGTGCCGGCTGCCAAGGTGCCGGCTGCCAAGGTCCCCGCCGCAAAGGCCCCCGCCGCCGCGCCGAGCCGGTCGTCCGTCACCGTGTCGGCCTCGTCGGCCGCACCCTCCGTCACGACCGCTGACAAGGACTGCCCCGACTTCTCCTCCCAGACGGAGGCGCAGACCTTCTTCACCCTCCACGGTGGCCCGGCCATGGACCCCCACCGCCTCGACGCCGACAACGACGGCATCGCGTGCGAGACCTACTTCGGCACCGACGGCTCGGACGCGGCGGACCGCACCCAGGCGCGCACGATCAACGCCGGTGTCCCCGACGTCGCCGGACCCAACACCCTGGGCCTCGTCGGTGGTGGCCTGCTGCTCCTCAGCGGCATCGGTGTCGCCGTGCGCGCCCGTCGCGCGGACTGATCCGGCGGCAGCACCCTGAGACGACTCGCCCTGCTGCTGCTCGCGCTCGCCCTCGTCGTCGGGGGTGCCGGGCTCGTCTGGTGGTCGCTCGCGGGAGGGGAGGAGCCCGCGGCGGCGCCGGTCCCCAGCCACACCTTCGCGGTGGCATCGCCGACCCCGGACCCGACCCGCACGGCGACCGTCGCCCCGATCCCGGACGACTCGACCTCGTCCTCCAGCGCCTCGGCCAGCACCTCGACGAGCGCGAGCGAGGGCCTGGTCATGTCGCCCGACCGGATGGGGCCCGAGCGCCTCTACGTGCCCTCGCTCGGGATCTACGCCAGCCTCGACGGGGTGAAGTTCAGCGGCGGGTCCCTCGACATCCCGCGGGAGCCGTGGCGGGTCGGTCGCGACGTGTGGTCCGCCCCGCTCGACGCGGGCGCGGGCACGACCCTGCTCGCGGGGCACGTCGACCTGTCGGGGACGCCGGGCGCTCTCGCGCGGCTCAGTGACGCCCGTCCGGGAGCGCTGGTCCACGTCACCGACGGCGCGGGTCGTCGGTCGACCTTCGTCACGACGAGCCTGCAGAGCTACTCCAAGGTGTCCTTGCCCCGCTCGATCTTCGCGGTCGACGGCCCCCGCCAGCTCGCCCTCGTCACGTGCGGCGGCCCGGTGATGACGATCGACGGGGAGCAGCACTACCGCGACAACGTCGTGCTCACGGCGGTGCCGGCGAGCAGCTGAGCGGCCTTGGCGGGGCCCGTCCGGGCCCCGACTCAGCGCTTCGCGTAGAGCCCCTCGATCGCCTCGGCGCGCTGGGTCTCGATGACGTGGCGCCTGAGCTTCTGCGTCGCGGTCATCTCGCCCGACTCCTCGGTGAAGTCGTCGTCGAGGACGACGAACTTCTTGATCCCCTCGGCCTTGGAGACCAGCTCGTTGGCCTCGTCGACGACGCCCTGCAGCTCGGCCTGCGGGTCGGCGGGGCGCTCCGTCTCCGGGTCGAGCGTGATGAGCGCTGCGACGAAGGGCCGTCCCTCGCCGACGACCATCGCCTGGGAGACGAGCGGGTGGGAGCGCAGCACGTCCTCGAGCGGACCGGGCACGACGTTCTTGCCGCCCGCGGTCACGATGATCTCCTTGGCCCGGCCGGTGATCGTCAGATAGCCCTCGTCGTCGAGCGAGCCGAGGTCACCGGTGGCGAACCAGCCGTCGACGATCGACGACCGCGTCGCCTCGTCGTTGCCCCAGTACTCGTCGGTGACGACGGCGCCGCGGACTTCGATCGCCCCGTCCTCGCCGATGCGCACCTCGTTGCCCGGCAGCGGCCGGCCGACGGTGCCGACACGCTGCTGGCCGGGCCCGTTGACGGTGATCGCCGCGCAGGTCTCGGTCAGGCCGTAGCCCTCGTGGATCGGCACGCCGACGCCGCGGAAGAAGTGGCCGAGGCGCTCGCCGAGCGCCCCGCCGCCGCTGATCTCGTACATCGTCTCCCCGCCGAGGGCCGCGCGGACCTTGGCGTAGAGCAGCCGGTCGAAGACCGCGTGCAGCACCCGCAGCCGCAGCCCGGGGCGGCCCGGGCGCGGGTCGTCGCCCACGGCCCGGCTCCAGTCGATGGCGACCTGCTCCCCCTTCGCGAAGACGGCGGCGGAGACGCGGCGCCCGGCCGCCTTGGCGCGGATGCCGGCGTGCACCTTTTCGAAGACCCGGGGTACGCCGACGACCATGTGCGGACGGAAGGAGCCGAACTTCTCGACGATCGTCGAGAAGTCGGACCAGAAGCCGACCGTGGCGCCGGACTGCGCGGCGATGTAGGCGACGGAGCGGGCGAGCACGTGCGCCATCGGCAGGAACATCAGGATGCGGCGGCCGGGCGCCCCGACCTCGCCGATCGGGTGTGCCAGGCAGCCCGCGACCTCGGCGGCGAGGTGCCGGTGGGTGAGGACGACCCCCTTCGGCCGACCGGTGGTGCCGGAGGTGTAGACGATCCCGGCGAGGCCGTCGAAGGTCACTGCGTCCCGGCGCGCGTGCACCTCATCGTCGGCCACGGTCTGACCGCGCTCGGCGAGGGTGGCGAGGGCGCCGTCGTCGATGACGAGGACCTCGACGTCGAGACCGGTGGCCAGCTGTGCCATCGCCGGCGTCTCGACGAGCAGGACCCGCGCGCCGGAGTCGCGGACGATCCACTCGAGCTGGCTGCGCGACGACGACGGGTAGACGGGGACGGTGCCGGCCCCGGCGTTCCAGATCGCCTCGTCGAGCAGCAGCCACTCATAGCGGGTGTCGGCCATGAGCGCCACACGGTCACCGGCGGCGACGCCGCTTGCGACGAGTCCCCGGACCGTCGCAACGAGGCTCTCGAGGTGCTCTCCGGCGGTGATGGTCTGCCAGTCGCCGTCGACGACGTGGCTGAAGGAGGGATGCTGCGGGTCCTCCTGCGCCCGACGCCAGGGACGAAGGGGGAGCAGGTCGCGGTCGGTGAGCTCGAGGGCTTCGCCGGTGGCGTGGGTGGCGGGCACGGATGACCTCCTGAGGCGACTACGCGTGTAGAAAGGGCCAGTGTCTCACGCGCCTCCGGCTCCCGAGCACGACGAAGGCCCCGACCGTGGCGGTCGGGGCCCTGTCGTGCGAGCCGCTCGGGAGCGGCCTGCGGTGGTCGCTCAGAAGCGGCCGTAGGACACGTCGTCGGTCCAGATGTCGCGCTCCTGCACCGGCGACTCGGAGTTGCCCGCGTCGATGATCTTGCCGTCGCCGGCGTAGATCCCGTTGTGGTACGCGGGGTTGCCGAAGAAGACGATGTCACCGGGCTGTGGGTTGGAGACCGGGGTGGCTGCAGCCTGCTGCTGCTGCGTCGTGCGCGGGATGTCCTTACCCGCCTTGTCGTAGACGTACTGCACGAAGCCGGAGCAGTCGAAGCCCGCGGTGGTCGTGCCGCCGTAGACGTAGGGCGTGCCGGTGAGGCTGCGCGCGGTGTTGACGATCGACGAGTCGGAGGCCGGGGCGCTGGCCGAGGCCTGGGCGGTCTCGGCGGTGCCACCGTCCGCGGACTGGGCACCACCGGTCGAGCTGGAGCCGCCGCCGGTCAGGCCCAGGGCGGAGCCGGTCTCGGGGCCGACGATGCCGTCGGCCGACAGACCGTTCTTGGCCTGCCAGCTCTTCACGGCCTGCTCGGTCAGGGACCCGAAGACGCCGTCGGCACTGACGCCGACCTTGTCCTGGATCTGCTTGACGACGCTGCCGGTGTCGCCGACGCGCACGTGGTCGGAGAAGGAGGTCGAGCCGCTGGGAGCGACGGAGTTGCCGGCGCTCTGCGCGCCGCCGGTCGAGGCGGTCTGCGAGGTGGCCGGGGCCGGAGCCTCGGGGCCGCCCTGGGCTGCCGCGCTCGTGGCGGTCATCGTCGATGCCCCCAGGCCGAGAGCCGTGGCGGCGAGGACGCCGGCGCCCGTGCGCTGTGCCGCAGAGCGGTGGGCGCGGGGGGCGGCGTGACGTGCGGTGTAGAACATGGTCATGCTGTCTCCTCTCGCCTGCGGAGTTAGCTGTCGGGTTGGGATGGAGACCATCCCGCCCTTCGACCGGGCGATGCCCCGCCGTAGGACTTCACCCCGAGGCCGTGTGGCCAGAGGTTGGGTCCTCCGCTCCTACCGGTGCTGCTGGGGTACCCCGTCGAGGTGGTAGGACTCGGCGTCCTCGACGGCGTCCCGGCAGTGGCCGGGACCGCGTTCGACCATAGGTCATATAGTCACGAAATGGTAACGCGGGTGGCGAAACCCGTTGTGCACCAATGACGCAGGGGCAGCAATGACGAAGGGGGCCCCGACCGTGATGGTCGGAGCCCCCTTCGTCGTGGGGTGCTGGGGTCAGCGGACGCGGCCGTAGGTCACGTTGCTCGTCCAGATCTTGCGCTTGGTCGTGTCGACGCGCGCGTTGCCGGCGTCGTACATCATGCCGTTGCCGGCGTAGATGCCCATGTGCCAGGCCGGCGCGCCGAAGAAGACGAGGTCGCCGGGCTGCGGGGAGTAGACGCGGGTGGTGGCGCGACGCTGCTGCTCGGCCGTGCGCGGCAGGCTCTTGCCGTGGCGGGCGAAGACGTACTGGGTGAAGCCCGAGCAGTCCCAACCGGACCGCGAGGTGCCGCCGTAGACGTAGGGCGTGCCGACGAGGCTGGCCGCCGTCGACAGGACCGAGGAGCCGGCGACCGTGCGCGTCGTGGTGCGCGAGGTGGTCGTCGTGGTGCGGCTCGAGCTCAGGCCCATCTTGGTGCCGGTGCGGGGGCCGACGATGCCGTCGGCGACGAGGCCGTTGCGGCGCTGGTAGCGCTTGACCGCGGACTCCGTCATGGGGCCGAAGACGCCGTCGGCGCTGGCGCCGGTGCGCCACTGGATCTGCTTGACGACGTAGCCGCGGGCGCCGCGACGGACGAGGCCCGAGAAGCTCGCGGTCGACGTCGCGGACGACGCCGACGAGATGGAGGCGGCGGACGGGGCGCTCACGGTGGCGGGTGCCGCGCTCGCGGCGGGCGCCGTGGCGGCGGCGGTGCCGAGGCCGACGGCGGCGACGGCCACCAGGCTGGCGCCGGTGCGCTGGGGGGTCTTCGTGCTCGGGGCGCGGTGGCGCCCGGCGTAGAACATCGACATGGTCTCTCCTCCGCCTGCGGAGTTAGCTGTCGGGTTGGGATGGAGATGAGCATCCCGCCCACCGGTCGTGCGACCGCGTGGACTTCACCCCGAGGCACTGGGGCCGAAAAAATGGGTCCCCCGCTCCTGCCGTGGCGTTCAGGGACCACCCGGCTGGCAGGACTCGGCGACCTGGTGGTGACCCCGCAGTGTGGGGTCGAAAAGAAGAGTAGGGCATCGGGACACGGTTTGGTAACGGCCCTGTGGAGATTTTTCTGGACCCGGGCGCGCCTGCCGTGCCGGCGTCGTCGGCGGGGCGTGGAGCGGGGCGTGCGACCGGCCGACCGGGGCCTCAGTCGGTGCCGTGGACGGCCCGGTGCAGCTGGGCCATCTCCTCGTCCATCCGGGCCGCCGTGGCGGCCGCGTCCGTGATCCGCTGGCGCAGGTGGGCGGGCACGTCACCCTCGTACTTGTAGAAGATCTTGTGCTCCGTGCTCGCCCAGAAGTCCATGGCCACGGTGCGGAACTGCACCTCCACCGGCACCTGGACGGGCCCCGACGAGAGGAAGACCGGGATCTCGAGGATGACGTGCAGCGACCGGTAGCCGTTGGGCTTGGGGTTGGCGATGTAGTCCTTGACCACGCGCACGGAGATGTCCGCCTGCTCGGTGAGCGCCGCCATCAGCCGGTAGACGTCGGCGACGAAGGAGCAGATGACGCGCACGCCGGCGATGTCGGTGATGTGCTCGCGCAGCGCCGCGATCTCGAGCGGGACCTCCTGGCGGGCCGCCTTCTCGAGGATCGACTCGGGGCTCTTGACCCGCGTGGAGATGTGCTCGATCGGGTTGTCGAGGTGCAGCTCGGCGAACTCCTCGCGCAGGATCTCCAGCCGCGTGGCCACCTGCTCCATGCCGAAGCGGTAGCCGAGCATCATCCGGGTGAAGTCCTCGCGAATCTGCGCGAACTGGCGCAGGGACGCGTCGGAGAGCTCGGGCAGGCCAGAGGGCTGGGCGGCGCTGGTCACCCGGCCAGCGTAGGCAGGTCCCCTGAGAGGCAGGTGTGCGTCGGCGCGTGGCGCTGGGACGAAGGGGGAGTGGGCCGGGCCGCGTCAGCGCCCACCGCGACGGATACGGTCGGAGCAGGACCACCCGAGGAGCCACGATGAGCGAAGCCCACGCCGAGAGCCTGCGAGAGCTCGTGACGAGGTACCTGAGCGAGCAGACACCGGACAACCTGGCCGCGTTGCGTCACGCAGTCCGGTCGTCGGCCGGCTTCGACCCCGACGTCGACCTGCGCGAGGCCGTCCCGCTGCTCGAGGCCGGCCGACACCGCGAGGCGCTCGACGCGGTCCGGGCCAAGATGCCCGGTGCCGCCCTCAACCCCTCGGCCCACCTCCTGCTCGCCGCAGCCCACGAGGCGCTGGGTGACGACGCCGCTGCCCGGCGCGAAGCCACCCTGCACACGCTGTCGGTCTCGAGCGTGCTCGCCACGGGCGACGGCACGCAGGAGCGCCCGTGGTCCGTCCTGCGCGTCGCCGACGAGTACGACGTCATGCGGGCGAAGGGGGTGACCCCCCGCCGTCAGGCCACGCGCACCGTCGACGGTCGGGTCGTCGACGTGCACGAGGTCGTCGACGGTCCGGACGTGTGGTTCGTCCTCGACCCGGCATGATCGGCCCCGCCCCGTTGCTGCCGATCATCACGGAGCGGCTGCTCCTGCGGCCCTACACCCACGACGATCTCGACGCCAGCCTCGCGTACTACGGCGACCCGCAGGTGGCGCGTCACCTGCTCGAGCCACCGTGGACCCCGGCGGTCGCCCGGGAGCGCATCGCCGAGCGCGTCGAGCGGACCGGCCTCGACGGACCGAGGCGGGCGCTGGCACTCGTCGTCGAGCACGAGGGGCGGGTCGTCGGCGACGTCGCCGTGTGGGCGAGGGACGCGACCGGCGCCACCCGCGAGGTCGGATGGTCCTTCCGCCCCGACGTCGCCGGGCAGGGCTTCGCGACGGAGGCCGCTGCAGCGGTCCTCGACCATGCCTTCGACCACCACGGCGTGCACCGCGTCGTCGCCGAGCTCGATGCCCGCAACCTCGCCTCGGCCGCGCTGTGCGAGCGCCTCGGCATGCGGCACGAGGCCACCCACCGGCAGGACCTCTTCAGCAAGGGCGAGTGGACGGACACGCTCGTGTACGCAGCGCTCGCGAGCGACCGGCCCCGTGACGTGGGTGACGCCATCGTCGTCAGCGCCGTCGACCTGCGCGATGCCACGGGGAGGGTGCTCACGGTGCGCAAGCGCGGCACCGCCGCCTTCATGCACCCCGGCGGCAAGCCCGAGCAGGGCGAGACCGCCGCGGAGTGCGCGCTGCGCGAGGTCGAGGAGGAGCTCGGCCTCGTGCTCGACGCGGAGCGGCTCGAGCTCGTCGCCGTCCACCGGACCGCGGCCGCCAACGAGGCGGGGCGACCGCTCATCGCGAGCGTCTTCCGCCACCCGCACCTGTCGGACGTCACGGGGCCGGTCGTGCACCCGGCCGGGGAGATCGACGAGGTCCGCTGGACGGCCAGCGACGAACCGCTGCCTGACGACGTCGCGCCGCTGCTGCGCTGGCTCGTCGCCCGGGAGGCGTGAGGGTCAGCCGGACTCGGAGGCCTCGAGCAGTCGGTCGAGCTCCTCGGGGGTGAGCTCCTCGGCTCGGCGACGCTCCTCCTCGAAGGCATCGGCCTCGAGCGGCTGGTCGACATATCCCTGCGGGTCCTCGTCCCACTCGGTGTAGTCGCCTTGGTTCTCGTGCCAGGCCTCCACCTCTTCGGGCGTCACCCCGTTGTCGTACGTCGGCTCGACGCCGCGCCAGTCCTCCCACCAGCTCGTCGTGCCATCCTCCACGGCCTGCTGCTGCATGGCGTGGCGGGTCTCGTGCGACGCGGTGTTGAGCACGTCGGGGTCGGCGAGGTTGGTGTCGTCGATGACGACCCGGCCGCGACCGCCGTTCCACAGGTTGGGGTCGTAGTACTCGCCGGCCAGGTCCTTCGTGTTCTTGAAGGTGACGATCGGTGGCGGCTCGATGCCGTACTCCTCCGCCTGCTCGAGGACCATCTGCTCGAGGATCGCTCGACGCTCGTCGTCCGTGTAGGTCTCCCACTGCGCCGCGACCTCGGGCGGGATCTCGCCGAGCTGCCCCTCGAGCGGGTCGTCGGCGGGCGGCGGCGGTGCGGCCGGCGCGGTGAGCTCGTTGGTCAGGGGCAGATCGGTCAGGCCGGTGACGATCGGCGCCCGCAGCCCGGCCAGGGCGTCGGGCGATCCCGTGCCGAGCGCACGCCCCGCGCTCACGCCCGCGATCGCCCCGGTGCGCCCCGCGCTCGCACGCTCCTGCTCGTCGGCCTGCTGCTGCAGGCCGGTCGCCATCGCGCGGCACGTCGCCTCCGCCCGGACCAGGGCGGACTGGGCGTCGGGCCACGCGTGCGCGAAGCCCTGCGCGTCGAGGCCCGACCAGTTCGCGAGCAGTGTTGCCAGCAGCCCGGTGCCCCGATGGGTGATGCCCTGGAGGTGCTCCGCACTGTCGGCGAGCTGCTCGCTCACCTCGCGCATCCGCTGCGGGTCCCCGCCCTGCGTCACGGCCACGTCCGCTCCCTTCGTCCGTGACCGACGCTATCGAGCCACCGCGACCGTCCTCGATGGGGAGCGCTCCCCACCGCGGCAGGCCACCTCCACTGGCAGGGTGGGTCCGACCGGACGGAGGGAGTGTCATGAAGGTCGTCGACCCCAGGGGCCGCACGTGGCGGGTGTCGCGGCGGTGGATGCCGTGGCGGCGCAAGAGCCGCGTCGGGGACTGGGCCGACGTGCCGACCGGCGGCGGACTCGGCGACGACCCGATCAGCGCGATCATCGGTGTCTTCCTGCTGATCCTGATCATCCCCTTCGTCATCCTGTCGATCGTCGTGGCCCTCGAGATGCTGCTCCTGCTGCTCGTCCTCCCCTTCGCCCTGCTCGGCCGGATGGTCTTCGGCCGGCACTGGCACGTCGAGGTGCGGGACGGCTGGGAGTTCGCGTGGGAGACCGAGGCCGGTGACTGGCAGCAGAGCGGGCGGGCGATCGAGCACATCGCCGAGGGGCTGCGTCGCGGTCTGGTCCCCTGGCAGGCAGCGGATCCGGCTGCGGCACAGGCCTCCTCGCACCCTCCGGCGACGGGGGGACCCCCGCCCGGGCAGCCGCCCCCGCCGCCGGGCGTCAGGCGAGGGTGAGGAAGAGCTTTTCCATCGCGGCGCGGTCGTCCTCGTCGACCCCGTCGGGCGAGGAGAGGCACTCCCGCAGGCCCGAGGAGACGATGGCGAAGCCCGCGCGGTCAAGGGCGCGGCTCGCTGCGGCGAGCTGGGTCACGACCTCCTTGCAGTCGCGCCCCTCCTCGATGAGGCGGATGACGCCGCCGATCTGACCCTGGGCGCGGCGCAGTCGGTTGACGACCGGGCCCATGTCCTCCATGTCGAGGGTGACCATGTCTCTCTCCTTCGGGGTTGGTGGGTCAGGAGACCCTGCTCGGCAGCGAGGCCAGAGCGGTGTCGAGGCGGGTGCGGGCGTCGGCTGCGACGTCCTGCAGCTGCTCATTGTCCGTGACCCCGACCATCATGTCGGGGTCGAGGGCCTCGACGACGGTGCGGGCGTCGCCGTCGGCGCGCACGACGACATTGCACGGCAGCAGGAGCCCGATCGAGGGCTCGTGGGCCACCGCCTGCTGCGCCAGCTGGGGGCGGCAGGCACCGAGGATGACGTAGGGGGCGAGGTCGGCGTCGACCTTCGCCTTGAGCGTGCCGGCGAGGTCGATCTCGGTGAGGACACCGAAGCCCTGCTCGGCCAGCGCCTCGCGGGTGGCGGTGAGCGCCTCGTCGAACGGTGCGTCCACAGTGGTGCTGATGCCGTACTGCATGTCATCTCCCTTCGGTCCGTGGCCGGGCGGGCCACTGTTGACAGCATACCCCTAGGGGTATTAATTTGTCACCCATGGAGCCCACGATCATCACCATCGAGACCCCGAGCCTGGGCGACCGTTCCTACCTCGCCCATGACGGCGACGTCGCCTTCGTCGTCGACCCCCAGCGAGACATCGACCGCGTCCTCGCGGCTGCCGACGAGGCCGGCGTGCGGATCACCGACGTCTTCGAGACGCACATTCACAACGACTACGTAACCGGGGGGCTGGCGCTGGCACGCCGCCTCGGTGCCCGCTACCACGTCAACGCCGAGGACGAGGTCTCCTTCGGCCGCGAGCCGATTCGCGACGGCGACGTCGTGGAGGTCTCCCCGGTGATGCGGGTGCGGGCCATCGCGACCCCTGGTCACACCTTCACCCACCTCTCCTACGCGATGGAGAGCGCCACCGACTCCGGCGCCACCGACTCGGCCGTCTTCACCGGCGGGTCGTTGCTCTTCGGGGCCGCTGGTCGCCCGGACCTGCTCGGCCGGGACCACACCGGCAATCTCGTGCGCCACCAGTTCGCCTCGATCCACCGTCTCGTCGACGAGCTGTCCGAGTCCGCCGAGGTGCTGCCGACCCATGGCTTCGGCTCCTTCTGCTCGGCCGGGTCCACCGGCGGAGCGACGGAGTCGACGATCGCCGAGGAGAAGCGGCGCAACCCGGCGCTCACCCAGACCGAGGAGCAGTGGGTGGCCGACACCCTCGCGGGCCTGGACGCCTACCCGGCCTACTACGTCCACATGAGCCCGGCCAACGCCGCGGGGCCCGACGCAGCCGACCTGAGCGCCCCCGAGCGGGCCGACAAGGACACCCTCGCCCAGCGCATCGACGCCGGGGAGTGGGTCGTGGACCTGCGCACCCGCACGGCCTTCGCGGCCGGACACGTGGCCGGGACGCTGAGCTTCGGGCTGGACGGGCAGTTCTCCACCTACCTCGGGTGGCTCATCCCCTGGGAGGCGCGGGTCACGCTGCTCGGTGAGACCTCCGAGCAGGTCGCCGAGGCCCAGCGGGAGATGGCCCGGATCGGTCTGGACCGGATCGCCGGTGCCGCCACGGGTCCACCACAGGACTGGACCGACCGGCCGCTGGAGACGTTGGAGACCGCGGCCTTCGCCGACCTGTCCCAGGTGCGCCACCACCGGCCCGTGCACGTCCTCGACGTGCGCCTCGCCGGGGAGTACGCGGACGGTCATGTCGAGGGCGCGCAGAACGTGCCCATCGGCGAGCTGCTCGACCGGTTCGACGAGATCCCCCAGCGCGAGCTGTGGGTCCACTGCGGCAGCGGCTACCGGGCCTCGATCGCCGCGTCGCTCCTCTCCGCCCGAGGTCACCGCGTCGTCCTCGTCGACGACGCCTTCGACAACGCCGGCGCCGCCGGCCTGCCCATCACCGACTGATCACCCGAGACCCGAGGAGACCCTCCATGTGCCGTCAAGCGAAGTGCCGCGTCTGCGGCAAGACCACCTGGGCCGGCTGCGGCCAGCATGTCGACCAGGTGATGGCCGGCGTCCCGCGCGCCGACCGGTGCGCCGGTCACGACCAGCAGCGCTCGTCGAGCGCGTCCGGTCATTCCGGTCAGTCCGGTCAGTCCGGACAGGCCGAACAGTCGGTGCCGTCGATGCTCGGTCGCCTCTTCGGCCGCGGCTGACCCGGGCCCAGCCGACCCGGGCGCGAAGGGGAGGCCCGCTGGCCTCCCCTTCGCGCGGCTACTCCATCGCCGCACGCGTCCCGCCCGAGGCCGGCGTGCGCCAGACGGAGGCGTCCGCGACCGGGAAGCGCCGGCCGGTGACCTCGTCGGCGCGCACCCGGACGAAGCGGTCCTTGCGGCCGGCCTGCCACGGCTCGAGCGGGAGGTCGGCGCTGTCGATCACCGCCTCCACGTCGGTGATCGTGTGGGCGCGCCCCTTGACCACGACGCTCCACGCGCGCCCCGTCTCGGGGTCGAAGCCGTCCGCCTCGATGGCCACCGGGGCGTCGCTCATCGCCGCGTGGGCCTTCGTCCCCTCGCCGGTGCGGAGGACGACGCTGCCCTGGTCGACCACGATGTTGACCGGGAAGATCTCCGGGTGACCGTCGACCACGACGGCGAGCCGCCCGATCGGGACCTCCCGCATCAGCGACCAGCAGGTGTGTGCCTCGAGCGTCTCCACGGTGTCCGTCGACTCCATCTGTGCCGTCCCTTCTCCGGTGTCCACGGTCAGGCGATGCCGACCGCGTCGAAAGCCGTGGCGACCGCCGCGACCTTGGTCTCCCGCTCGGCGGCGGGTCGTGTGCGCAGCAGCGAGCGGGCGCTCGCCACGGATGCCGCTCGGGCGTCGAGGAAGCCCGACGTCCGGGAGAGTCGCTGGGTCAGGGCACCGAGGCTGGTCAGCGCGTCGTCCTGGTGCCCCTCGAGGTATGCGCGGGCTGCGGACTCGGGGTCGAGCCGGGCGGTGAGCTCGGGGTCGAGCGATCGGGTCACCGGCTCGGGGGCGATGCCCGCGGGCGACGAAGGGGAGTCCTCCCACACGTGGATCGAGCACCTGCTCAGCCCGTCGGGGCGGCGATCGTCGGGCATCGCGGGCTCCTTCGTCGATCACCTCATGTTATGGCCGGAGCGCGGCTCGCGGGAAGGGGTGCGCAGCACCAGGAGGGCGCCGGCGGGGACGACGAGCAGCGCGACGCGCCCCCAGAGATCGCGGCGACGCCCAGCACCGTGAGCCAGGCGCGGAGGTCGCGATCCACGTGCCCTGCCCCGTCAGTGCGCCCGTGAGCGGCGCTCAGGCGAAGGCCGTGACGAGCAGGCCGGTGGCGAGGCTTCCGACCATGGCCACGGCGAGGATGATCGCGAGGACGCGTCGTGTCGTGTCGGAGAACATGGTGGAGACCCTACGGTTCCGCTGGTCGGCTCGGCGGCAGCAGATCGGTCCGCTCGAACATCGCGGCCGTCTCCCGAGCGGTCGGGTGGCCGGCATCGAGGTCGGCGCCGTGCTCGAGGAGGGCGTCGACCACGTCGGCCTCGCCCTTGAAGACGGCACCGGCCACGGGCGCCTGACCGCGGTCGTTGAGCCGGTTGACGTCGGCACCCCGCTCCGCGAGGGCCCGCACGAGGGCGGCGTGCCCGTGGTAGGCCGCCAGCATGAGGAGGGTGTTGCCGTCCGGCCCGGCGAGGTCGACCGGTGCGCCGGCGTCGACGTAGGCGGCCACCCGCTCGGCCTGCCCTTCGCGGGCCCAGTCGAGGAGCTGGTGGGCCAGCTCGACGGTCTCCTCGGAGGGCTCCCCCGGGTGCGGGTCGGAGTGCTCGGTCATCGTCGCAGTGTGGTCGACAGAGGTGCCCGACGCGCGCCATCGGGCCCGGAGTGTCCGCGCCTTGCATGTATACCCCCAGGGGTATTAACCTCGAGCCATGCACACCGCCGCACTCCTTGCCGTGATCCCGCTCGGGCTGGCCATCGGCCTCGCCCTGGGCGCCCTCGGCGGAGGCGGCTCGATCCTCGCCGTGCCCGTGCTCGTCCACCTGCTCGGCCAGGGGCCGGTCGCGGCGACGACGAGCTCGTTGATCATCGTCGGCATCACCTCGGTGCTCTCCCTGCCGGCCCACCACCGGGCCGGCCGGGTGCGCCTCGGGCAGGGGCTGACCTTCGGCCTCCTCGGGGTCCTCGGCGCGGTCGCCGGGTCCGCGGCCTCGCGTGCGGTCGAGCCCGACGTCCTCATGACCGCCTTCGCGGTTCTCATGACGGTCGTGGCGGTGCTCATGCTCCGTCGCGGCACGCGCCCGGAGCCCGACCTCCGGCCGCACGAGCCGATCCTCACCCTCAACCCCGTGACCTGCGCCTGCCCGCGGCTGCTCAAGCTCGTCGTGGCTGCGAGCCTCGTCGGACTCCTCACCGGCTTCCTCGGTGTCGGCGGCGGCTTCGTGGTCGTGCCGGCGCTCGTCATGGTCCTCGGCTTCCCGATGCCGGTCGCCGTGGGCACCTCCCTGCTCGTCATCGCCGTCAACAGCGCGACCTCCCTCGTCGCCCGCTTCCAGCACGGCGCCGGCGAGCTCGACTGGCCGCTGATCCTCGGCTTCGCCGCGGCGGCGGTCGTCGGCAGCCTCCTCGGCAGCCGCGTCGCCGACCGCATCCCCGCGCAGCGCCTCTCCAAGGCCTTCGCGGTCCTCGTCCTGGGCGTCGCGGCCCTCACCGCCGCGCAGGCCCTCCCCGGGCTGCTCGCCTGACGCAACCTGCCCCCGACCAACCCGACTGACCTCCCCTTCGTCCATCCCCGATCAAAGGAACCCATGACCACCGTCACCACCCGCCCCATGACCCTCACCGCGACCGACCTGCGGGACTGGCTCGCCGAGCCGGCTGGCCCGCGTCTCGTCGACGTGCGCACGCCGGCGGAGTTCGCCGCGTCGCACATCCCCGGCTCCTACAACGTGCCGCTGCCGCTCCTCGAGGAGCACCGCCGCGAGCTGGCCGAGCACCTCGACGACGACGTCGTCCTCGTGTGCCGCTCGGGCGCGCGCGCCTCCCGGGCCGAGAGCGCCCTGGCCGATACCGGGACGGACCACCTGCACGTCCTCGACGGCGGCATCACCGCGTGGGAGAGCGCCGGTGGAGACGTCGTCGCGGGCGAAGGGGGCTGGGACCTCGAGCGCCAGGTCCGCCTCGTCGCCGGCTCGATCGTCCTCACCGGCATCCTTGCGAGCACCGTCGTCCCGCAGGCCAAGTGGCTCTCCGCGGGCATCGGCGCCGGCCTCACCGGCGCCGCCCTGACCAACACCTGCGCGATGGGCGCGCTCCTCTCGCGCATGCCCCACAACCGTCGCCACGAGCCCACCCCCGAGGCCGTCTTCGCGCAGCTGCGCGGCGGCCGGAACTGAAGGAGACCGACATGATCCTCACCCAGTACTACCTCGGCTGCCTCTCGCACGGCTCCTACCTCATCGCCGACGAAGGGAGCCGCCGCGCCGTCGTCGTCGACCCCCAGCGCGACATCCAGCAGTACCTCGCCGACGCCGCGGCGCACGACCTGACGATCGTCGGGGTCATCAACACGCACGTCCACGCCGACTTCGTCGCCGGTCACCTCGAGCTGGCCGCAGCGACCGGCGCGTGGATCGGCTACGGGCCGACGGCGGCCGAGCGCGCCGAGTTCGAGGTGCGCACCCTCGCCGGGCGCGACCGCATCGAGCTCGGTGACGAGGTCACCCTCGAGATCCTCGAGACCCCCGGTCACACGTGGGAGTCGATCAGCGTCCTCGTGCACGAGCGCGGCGTCCCGCACGCGGTGCTCACCGGCGACTCGCTCTTCATCGGCGGCGTCGGCCGGCCCGACCTCGTCGTCTCCGACGGCTCCACCGCCGAGGACCTCGCCACGGCGATGCACCACACCCTCCACGACGTGCTGCTCCCGCTGCCCGACGAGACCAAGGTCATGCCGGCGCACGGTGCCGGGTCCTCCTGCGGCCGTGGGCTCTCCGACGAGCTCGAGTCGACGATCGCGGCGCAGCGCGCGAGCAATCCCTTTGCTGCGGAGATGTCGGTCGAGGACTTCATCGGAATGGTGACGACCGGCCAACCTTCCGCGCCCGCGTACTTCCAGGTCGATGCCATGCTCAACCTGCGCCAGCGCGACCTGCTCGAGCCCGGGCAGTCGGTCGTCCCCTTCACGCCGGCCGAGGTGGCCGCCGCGATCGCCGGCGGCGTCACCGTCGTTGACGCCCGCTCGCCCGAGGACTTCGCCCGCGGGCACCTCGCGGGCTCGGTCAACGTCGGCCTCGACGGCCGCTTCGCCGAGACGGTCGGCACCGTCGTCGACCACGCCGCCGAGGTCCTCCTCGTGGCGCCCGAGGGCCGGGCGGCCGAGGCGGCGCTGCGGATGGGGCGGATCGGCCACGACGCGGTCGTCGGCCACGTCGCCGCGCCGCTCACGCTCGACGGTCCGCTCGCCCCCCTCATGACGACGAGCGAGCGCACCGAGGTCGCCGATCTCGCGGCGCTGCCCGAGCAGACCGTCGTCGTCGACGTGCGCAATGCCGGCGAGCGCGCCGACGGGCAGGTCATCCCCGGCGCCGTCCACATCCCCCTGGCCGAGCTCGCCCGCCGCCACGACGAGCTGCCGACCGACCGTCCGCTGCTCGTGCACTGCGCCGGCGGGTGGCGCTCGTCCGTCGCGGCGAGCCTGCTGCGCTCGGTCGGCCACACGGACGTCACCGACCTCGTCGGTGGGTACGCGGCCTGGGAGCAGCAGACCGTCGACGCCTGAGTCCGAGGTGCGCCCACGGCTCCTGCGCTACGTCCCGTGACGTAGCGCAGGAGCCGCTTGTCGTCCGGTGCCCGGGCCGTTGAAGTGCGGAATGGTGGTGGCGAGGCCCCGGGCCGTCCGTGCGAGGAGGATCAGCTCGAAGGTCTCGGGATCATCGGGCACCCACCGATCGAAGGTCGCCGTGGACGCCCGCGAGGACGGCGAGCGCGCCGGGCGTCGCGAGCAGGGTGATGGCCGCGACGGCGGGCTGGATGGTCCCGCCGTGGGCGAGCAGCAGCTGGGTCGGGCCCTGCAGCGCGGCCGTGCAGCAGCCGACCCACACGACGAGGTGAGGGAGCCGACCGCGCTGCGGTGGGACGGCCAGGCGCGCCGACGGGGCGACGACGGCGGCGAGCGCCAGCAGCCCGCTGACGACGAGGACCGTGCGCTGGACCGGCGCCTCCATCCCCTGCGGTCCCGCGTCACCGGGGCCGGCCACACCCCACCACCCCATCGCCAGGGCGAAGGGGAGGACCGTCACCGCGCCGAGGGCGAAGGTCAGGCGGCGCTGCACCCGCGGAGGGCTGGCGAAGCTGGCGCCCCACCGGCCGTCGGCGTACCGGCACAGGAGCACGGCCAGGGCGACACCGAGCAGGGTGAACCCGCCGTAGACGCACCCGAAGACCCAGGCCGCCATCCCCTCGCCCTCCACGGACGGGCGTCCGTGGGCGATCGTCTCGACGACCTGACCGAGCAGCATGCCCAGCAGGATCGGCGCGAGCAGCCCGCTCGCGCCGGCGGCGAGCAGGGCGAAGAGCCGTGCGGGCAGTCGATCTGCCCAGGGTCGGGTGAGCGACCAGGCCAGGCCGAGCGCGACGAGCTCGAGGCCGACGGTGACGAGGTTGCCCACGACGAAGCGGGTCGAGCGCATCGTCTCCGTCGCGGCCTCGGTCAGGCCGATCGGCGAGCCGGTGAGCCACAGCAGCTTGAGCGTCAGGTAGGGCGTCACGGCCACCATCGCGAGGACGAGGGGCCACGGGAGGGCGCGGGGTGCGGTCGTCGTGGTCACCTCCCCATCCCACCGGTCGGGTGAGGCTCGGCGACAGGGTGTGGACCCCCCTTCGTCCGTGGGGCAGGCACCCGCCTGCGTTTGGTGACGAAGGGGGTGCAGGAGTTGACTGAGGGGGTTCCCCCTTCGTCCACTCGAGAGGAGCGCCCCGTGCGCACTGTGAAGGCCTGGGCGGCCCCGTCCGCCACCGAACCCCTGACTGCGACGACCATCGAGCGTCGAGACGTCGGCCCCAACGACGTCCTCATCGAGATCGCCTACGCCGGCATCTGCCACAGCGACATCCACACGGCCCGGGCCGAGTGGGGCGACGTGCACTACCCGATCGTCGTCGGCCACGAGATCGCCGGTGTCGTCGCCGAGGTCGGCTCCGAGGTGACCAAGCACGCCGTCGGTGACCGCGTGGGCGTCGGCTGCCTCGTGAACTCCTGCGGCGAGTGCGATGCCTGCCGGGCGGGCAACGAGCAGTACTGCCCCGACGCGATCGGCACGTACAACGCGACCGATCGCGACGGCACGATCACGCAGGGTGGCTACTCGACGCACGTCGTCGTCGACGCCGACTTCGCGCTGAAGATCCCCGAGGGCATCGAGCTCGACGTCGCGGCCCCGCTGCTGTGCGCCGGCATCACGACCTGGACGCCGCTGCGCCGCTGGGGTGTGCGCGAGGGCTCCAAGGTCGCGGTCGTCGGTCTCGGCGGGCTCGGGCACATGGGCGTCCAGCTGGCCGTCGCCCTCGGCGCCGAGGTCACGGTGCTCTCGCAGTCGCTGAAGAAGCAGGAGGACGGCCTCGCGCTCGGCGCCACCGACTACCGGGCGACGAGCGACGACGAGACCTTCACCGACCTGCGCGGGAAGTTCGACCTCATCCTCAACACGGTCAGCGCCGACCTGCCGATCAAGAAGTACCTCTCGCTGCTCGCCCCCGAGGGCACCCTGGTCAACGTCGGCGCCCCGGCCGAGCCCTTCGAGGTCCCGGCCTTCGCCCTCATCGGAGGCAGCAAGGCGCTCGCCGGCTCCAACATCGGCGGCATCCCCGGCACCCAGGAGATGCTCGACTTCTGTGCAGAGAAGGGCATCGGCGCCAAGATCGAGGTCATCCCGGCCGACAAGGTCAACGAGGCCTGGGACCGCGTCGTCGCCTCCGACGTGCGCTACCGCTTCGTCATCGACGCCGCGACGATCTGAGTCGCACCCCCGAGCACAAGAGGTCGTCCTGAGGCCTCTCGCGGCAGACGAACGTCACGAGATGCACCAGGACGACCTCTTGTGCACGCCGGGGTCCCTCGAGTCCTGACGAGTGCGGGGCTTCAGGGAGGACCGGGAGAGAACTGCGACCCGGTCCTGACCTATCGTTCACCCGCGGACCGAAGGGGGTCGCGAACATGGGCGCGACCCCCTTCACCCACCCCGTGAGGTCCGCCCGTGTCCCGCATGCTCCGTCGACTCGCCGGCACCACCGCCGCCGTCGCCCTCGTCGCCGTCCCGATCCTCCCTTCGCAGGCCGTCACCCAGACGACCGGCGCCGCTGCGGTTCAGTCCGCCGCCGCGCTCTCGGTCGCCGACGCCCTCTCCCGGCAGGACGGGTCCACCCAGACCGTCCGCGGCCACGTCGTCGGCCAGCCGACCGCGACCGACCGGGTCGTGACGAGCGGCTTCCCCAACGACTACGCCATCGCGATCGCGGCGACGAAGGGGGAGGGCGACACCTCGAAGATCCTCTACGTGCAGGTGCCCTCGGCCCTGCGCGCCCAGTGGGGCCTGGCCTCCAACCCGGACCTCATGGGCCAGCAGGTCGACGTCACCGGGGCCCTCGCCAGCTACTTCTCCCACCCCGGGATGACCGGCACGAGTGCCATCGGCCTGGCCGACGGGACCACCCCCGAGGACCCGGAGGACCCCGGTGACCCGGGCGAGCCGACCGACCCCGGCAGCTACTACGACGGCACCGCGGGCCTGACCGGCGCGGCCCTGAAGTCGAAGCTCCACGACATCATCAGCAACAACCGGGTCCTGTCGTACGACCAGGTCTGGGACGGCATCAAGGACGTCGACGAGGACCCGCAGAACACCAACAACGTCGTCCTGCTCTACAAGGGCACGAGCTCGCCGAAGTCGAACAACGGCGGCGACGCCGACAACTGGAACCGCGAGCACGTCTGGGCCAAGAGCCACGGCGACTTCGGCACGTCCAACGGCCCGGGCACCGACCTGCACCACCTGCGCCCGACCGACGTCACGGTCAACAGCGACCGCGGCAACCTCGACTTCGACAACGGCGGCAGCGAGAACGACGAGGCCCCGGGCAACTACGCCGACAGCGACTCGTGGGAGCCGCGCGACGCGGTCAAGGGCGACGTCGCCCGGATGATCTTCTACATGGCCGTGCGCTACGAGGCCGGCGACATGGTCGACCTCGAGGTCAACGACCAGGTGAACAACGGGTCCAACCCCTACATGGGGCGGCTGTCGGTCCTCAAGCAGTGGAGCCAGCAGGACCCGCCGGACGCCTTCGAGCAGCGGCGCAACGAGCGGATCTTCGACAACTGGCAGGGCAACCGCAACCCCTTCATCGACCACCCGGAGTGGGTCGAGTCGATCTGGTGACCCTCAGTCGGTGAGCTCCAGCCGGTAGCTCGTGCCGGCGTCCGTCGTCGGGGTGGCGAGCCTCAGCGGGGTCCCGCGCTCGACGGTGAAGTCGTGCTCCGGGTCGAGCAGGTCGATCCCGCCGCCCTCGTCGGCCGGCGACATCGCGTCCGCCGTGCGGATCTCGACCTCGTCGTCGTCGACGTCGGTGAAGGTGATCTCGAGGTCGTCGTCGACGCGGAGGGTCTGGCCCTCGACCGCCTCGACCTCGGTCGTCGTGTCGGTCGACTCGTGGTCGGGGTCCCAGCCGTTCCAGTCGCTCGCCGTGATCGTCAGCGGGACCGGCTCCTGGTCCCGGTCGAGCACCCCGCACCCACCGAGGGGCAGCAGCAGGGCGAGGGCCGTCGTGAGGGTGAGGTGTCGCCGGGTCATGGTCGCTCCTGGGTCGGTGTCGTGGATGGGACGGGCGGGAGCGCCTCGCGGTTCCCACGGAGGTCTTGACCCTCACACCGTGTGAGGCGTCAGGGTGGTGCCCATGACCGACACCCCGGACCTCATGGCGATCGGCGACTTCTCCTCCAGGTCGCGGCTCAGCGTGCGGATGCTGCGTCACTACGGCGAGCACGGGATCCTCGTGCCCGCCGACGTGGACGCCGCCTCCGGCTACCGCCGCTACGCGCCGGAGCAGCTCGCCGAGGCCGCCCACGTGCGGCGGCTGCGCGACGTGGGATTCACGGTGTCCGCCATCTCGGTCCTCCTCGCCGCCCACGGCACCGAGAGCTACCGGCAGGCACTCGCCCTGCAGCGGGAGTCCCTCGGCGACGAGCTGCGCGCGGCCAAGGAGCGGCTGGCACTCATCGACCAGCTCCTCGACCAGGAAGGCACTGCCATGTCCACCATCACCGTCACCCGCACGACCGTCCCCGCCCGCACCGTCGTCGCCCTGCGCGGCACCGTCCCCGCCTACGACCAGGAGGGGCGCCTGTGGGAGCGGCTCCTGCCCGAGCTCGGGCGCCAGGGGCTGACGCCCACCGGTCCGTGCGGCGTCTTCGAGCACGACCCCGAGTACCGCGAGGTCGACCCGACCCTGTCGATCTGGCTGCCCGTGCCCCCCGGCGCCACCGCGCAGGCGCCCCTCGAGGTGCACGAGCTGCCCGAGCAGGAGGTCGTCCTCGCCCACGTCGAGGGGCCGTACACGCTGATCAGCGAGGCGCACACGCGCATCGACGAGCTGGTCCGGTCCGAGGGGCTGACCCTCGCCCCGCGCTCCGGCGTCGACGACGACATCGCCGTCCTCGGCTTCAACCGCTATCTCGTCGACCCCTCGCAGGCCGCCGCGCCGGAGGACCTCGTCACCGAGGTGTGCGTGCCGTTGGCCTGACCCAGCCGCTGGGGCCCCTCGCTTCGCGTGGAGCGAGGGGCGAGGCTCATGGAACCAAGGTGACCTCGTACTCCGTGTATCCATCGAGCGACGGCGTGGAGATGTGCAGGGGACTGTCCGTGCTGACGGTGAACTTGTCCTCGAGGTTGCGCAGATCACGACCACCGTCGACTCGCTTGGCCAGCCGGCGGTCCGTGGAGATCTCCACCGCCGACTCGGATGTCGAGTCCACGGTGATCTGTACCGTGTCGCCGGCATGGTCGATCGTTGCGACCTCGCCTGGGCTCGCGCTGATCCGGGTGATCGTCGGATCGGTGTCCTTGGCAGAGCCGTCTCCGTGGAAGGCGGTCGACACCTCAATGTTCATGCTGCTCCCTGGATCGGCGGAGCACCCAGTCACGGTGAGTGCCAGGGCGGTCACAACCGACACGGCGCGCAGGACAACGAGCATGGTGGCTCCTCGGCTGATGGGCGATGGTCCTTGACCACCGTATGTGTAGCCGCAGTTGCTCCACAGGGGAGAGCTCCCCATCGACCACTGCAGGGGGTCTTACCCTAGGGTCGACCGCAATCAGGGCTTCGGACGGGATCCAGGGGGACACTCACGTGACAGGCGCGACCACGTTGACCGACTTGGTGGGGGCCTACGTCCACGACCCGCAACCAGAACGGCTCCGGGAGCTGCGTTCCGTCGTCAGGGGTTCGCCCACCTTCGACCCGGATCTGGACGTTGCAGCCGTGGTCGGCACCTCGCTCGACGACGGACGGGCCAGCGACACCATCCGTGCGCTGACGGGCAAGATGCCTGGGGCAGCGCTGAACCCGCGGGCGCACGCCGTGCTCGCATCGGCCTTCGAGGAGGTGGGAGACGAGGCGGCTGCCCGGCGCGAGCGACTGATGGCACAGCTGTCGATCACCTCGATCCTGTCGACCGGGGACGGGACCCGGGAGCGACCGTGGTCGGTCCTGCGAGTCGCGGATGAGTACGACGTCCTCAGGGCAAAGAACATCCGGCCGGTGCAGCAGGCGGTGCTTCAGGCCGATGGCCGAGTCCTCGATGGTCACGAGGACGCTGCGGGGGGCCGTGTCTGGTTCGCGCTCGAAGACGCGCGCAGCCTCGGGGGTGAGCTCTGATGGCGGGCGGCATCACCCATGGGTCGGACACCGCTCGACTGCGGGAGGTCGGTGGGCAGCTGATCGCCAGCTCACGCTCCTTGGAAGAGCTGGCGACCCAGGGGCGCGGGCTGCTCGCGACTTTGCTGGACAACTGGTCCGGACAGGATCTCGAGGCCTTCGCCCACGGGGCCTGGCCCCCTGCTGACCGCTGCCTCACCCAGGCCGCCGCTCTGGTCGCGGCCATGGGCAAGACGGCCGTGGCACAGGCCGACGAGCAGGATGGTGTCAGCGAAGGCGCGGTGCGCTCCGGCGGGCGGAGCGGTGGAACGTCCCCGGGTCTCTTCGAAGAGGGCCAGTCGCGCGACGCCGCTGACTACGGCGAGCTCCAGGACGGCATGACCGACAAGTGGGAGAGCTACACGACCGAGGAGCGCGAAGCCATCTTCCGCGAGATCGTCCGGCGTGAGGCGGAGAAGTATGGCATCGAGCCGACACCCAGCATCATCTGGGTCGACGACCCAAACTTCACCTCCAACGGCGTGTCCATCGACAACGGTGACGGCACGTACTCGATCAAGATCAACGCAGGCAACATGGACGACCCGATGATGTTGCACACCATCTACCACGAGATGAGGCACGCGGGTCAGTCCGAGATGAGGCACAACCAGCCCAGTGCCATCGAGCGAGCCATCGACGCGGCCACGGGCCAGGACAGCTATCCCGACGGAGTGACCCACGAGCAGGTCCAGGAGTGGGAGGAAAACTCACTTCCCGGCAACTACGTCGACCCCAAGAAGGACTTCGACGGGTACTTCGACCAGCCCGTCGAGAGGGACGCGCGGGCCGAGGGTAGCGAAGGCGTCGAGGGTCTTTCGCCAGACGAGGCTGACGAACTGCTCGAGACCGGACAGCGCACGGACGAGGCCAACAAGCGGATCAAGGAGGTCCTCGACGACATCTTCGGATAAGGCCATCGCTTGGCCTGACCCAGCCGCACGAAGGGGGTGACCCGCCGCGTCCTGCGGTGGGTCACCCCCTTCGTCGTGGTCAGGACTCGAGCAGGTCCTTGCCCTTGGTCTCCTGCATCGTGAGCACGACCGCGGCGGAGACGAGCAGCAGCACCACCGAGTAGGTGACGAAGGCGCGCGGCCCGACCTCGGTGCCCAGCCAGGTCTGCAGGTAGGGCGCGGTGCCGCCGAAGAGGGCGACGGCGATCGAGTAGGGGATGCCGGCGCCGATGGTGCGGATGCGGGTGGGGAACATCTCGGCGAAGACCGCCGGGAGGATCGCGGCCGCCGCGGCGATGAAGACGAGCGCGACGCTCATCGACACGGCCAGCTGCACGGCCGAGTCCTGCAGGTAGGCGTTGATGGGGAAGGAGACCGCCGCCATGCCCAGTCCGCTCGCGGCGAAGACCGGCTTGCGGCCGATGCGGTCGGACAGGCGGCCCCACAGGGGCAGCACGGCGATGAAGACGAGGTTGGCGACGACGCCCGCCCACAGGGCCGACTGGGCGTCGATGCCGAGGGTCGCGATCGCGTGGGCGGGCGCGGCGATGGCCCACGTGTAGAAGGCGACGGTCAGGCCGACCGTCAGGCCGATGACCTTGGCCGCCGAGGCCCGGTGGGTCCAGACCTCGGCCCAGATGCTCGGGCCCTCGTCGACGGCGGGCTCGGCCTCGAAGTGCTCCGTCTCGTGCATCCGGCTGCGCATGACGAGCGCGTAGATGCCGAAGAGGCCACCGATGACGAAGGGGATGCGCCACCCGAAGGACTCCATCTGCGGGGTCGTCAGCAGGCCGGTGAGGACGCTGCCGACGATGACGCCGAGGACGTTGCCGATGGTCCCGGAGAGGTAGATCAGGCTCGCCTACAGGCGGCGGTCGTGCCGGCCGGCGAACTCCGAGACGTAGGTCTGCGCGGACGGCAGCTCGCCGCCGTGCGCCAGACCCTGGACGAGCCGGGCGAGCACGAGGACCACGGACGCGAGGACGCCGATCTGCCCGTAGGTCGGGGCGGCGGCGATGAGGATGCTGCCGGCCGCGGCGGCGCCGACGGTCGCGGCCATGGCGAAGCGACGGCCGCGCACGTCGGAGAGCCAGCCGAAGAGGAAGCCGCCGAAGGGTCGGGCGGCGAAGCCCACCGCGAAGACGATCAGCGTCGACAGGAAGGCCGACACCGGGTCGTCGGAGTTGAGGAACTGGGTCGTGAAGAAGGGGAGAGGATCGCGAAGATCCCCCAGTCGAACCACTCGAGGGCATTGCCGACGCCGGTGCCGACGACGGTCTTGGCCCGGCGGCAGGCACGGGCGCTGCGGGTGTGGGCCCGACGGGTGCGGGCGTGGCGGCGCTGGCGGTCATGACGTGCTCCTGGTGGATGCGATGGGTGAGGTGGGCGCGGTTGGCGGGGCCGGCGTGGCGGGCACGCTCGCGAGCCGGCGGCTGGCGAGCTCGGCGAGCAGGGCGGCGCCGTCGGGCAGGACCGAGTCGTCGAAGACGGCGTGCGGGCTGTGGTTGTAGGGGGCGGTGCCCGGGTCGGCGCCGGCAGGGGTGGCGCCGAGGCCGATGAAGCTGCCGGGCACCTCGTCGAGGACCCGGGAGAAGTCCTCGGACCCGGTGAGCGGGTGGGCCATCTCCTCGCCGCGCCCCTCGCCGAGCAGCTCGGTGATCGTCGTCGCGGCGAAGTGCGTCTCGTCGACGTCGTTGACCGTCACGGGGTACTCGCCCTCGACGGAGACGGTGACCTCCACGCCGTGCGCGTGGGCGATGCCCTCGAGGAGGCGGGGGACGGCGGCGACGAGCAGGTCCCGGGTCCGGGATCTCGGGCTCGCGGTGCAGGTCGCGCCGCAGCCGCGTCATCTCCTCGCGCAGCGTGCTCGCGTCGTCCAGCAGGGTCATGGTTCCTCCGGCGTCGGTGCTCGGTTCCCTCGTCCGTGACCCGCGCGCCCTGTCGGTCGAGCAGAGCGCCCGCGGCCGCGACCTGCTCGTCACGGTCATGGCGCGCGACCTCACGGCCCTGTCCGGCTATCTCCTCGACGAGCTGCCCGCCCTGCCCGATCTGCAGCGCCAGCGCACCTCGCTCGCCCTGCAGATCCACCGGCAGGGCCGTGACTGGCGCCTGCAGTCCCTCGACCCGGCGCAGCGGGAGCGCTTCGAGGAGCTGCGCCGGCAGGTGCCCGTCGGCGACGCGACGATGCCGCGGGATGCCGGGCCGATCGTCGCGGCCCTCGCGCGGACGGTCGGGTCGAGGCCGCGGCCATCGGGCGCGGGACGGGGCGCAACCCCGCGACCGTCCGGCGCCACCTCGCGCGCGTCATCGCCACGGGTGAGCTCGCCTTCCGCTGCGAGGTCGCCCAGGACCCCACGCTCTGGGCGTTGCACTGCACGTGGCTGGCGCGGGTCCCCGAGGAGGCCAAGGAGCGCACCGTCGCGGCGCTCGCGACCCTGCCCGAGCTGCGGCTGTGCGTGTCGACGACGGGGGAGAGCAACCTGCTCGTGTCGGTGTGGGCGCGCTCGCCGTCGGACCTCCTGCGTCTCGAGCGCCTCCTCGGCGACCGCCTGCCCTGGCTCTCCCTCGTCGACTCCGTCGTCATGCTGCGCACCCTCAAGCGCTTCGGCTGGGTGATCGACGCGCGCGGGCGGTCCACGGGCGAGGTCGTCGAGCCGGTGATCATCGGTGACGAGCCCGCCTCTGCCTGACAGGATCGGGACATGCGTTCTCCCGTGCCCGACTACCTGACCGAGGTCGCCGAGGCCTGCTCCGCGACGAAGGGGGGCGAGCCCGCCTCCTACATCCCCGAGCTGGTGAAGGTCGACCCCGACCGCTTCGGCATCGCGCTCGCGACGATCGACGGCGAGGTCTACGCCGTCGGCGACGCCGAGCACGAGTTCACGATCCAGTCGATCTCCAAGGCCTTCGTCTACGGGCTGGCCGTGCGCGACCACGGTCTGGAGCAGGTCCTGGAGAGGATCGACGTCGAGCCGAGCGGCGAACCCTTCGACGAGCTCTCCCTCGACGCCAGTGGCCGCCCGCGCAACCCGATGATCAACGCGGGGGCGATCACCGCCCACACCCTCGTCGGCGAGCCCGACACCGCGCCCCACGAGCGGGTCGAGCGGATCATCCGGCTCCTGTCCGACCTCGCCGGTCGTGAGCTGTCCGTCGACGAGGACGTGTGGCGCTCGGAGGTCGCCACCGCCGACCGCAACCTGGCCATCGCCCACATGCTGCGTAGCCACGGCATCCTCACCGACTCGGCGGAGGAGGTCGTGAGCGCCTATTCACGCCAGTGCGCCGTGCTCGTCACCGCGCGCGACCTCGCGCTCATGGCGGCGACCCTCGCCAACGGCGGCGTGCAGCCGGTGACCGGCAAGCAGGTGTTCACCGGCGCCCAGGTCCGCCACGTCATGTCGGTCATGCTCACCTGCGGCATGTACGACTCCGCCGGCGACTGGGTCTCCTCCGTCGGCATCCCGGCCAAGAGCGGGGTCGGGGGCGGCATCATCGGGGCGATGCCCGGGCAGGCGGGTCTGGCGACCTTCGCCCCGCCGCTCGACGCCCATGGCAACAGCGTGCGTGGCGTCGAGACCTTCGAGCGGCTCTCCCGCGACATGGGCATGCACCTCATGAAGGTCGCGCCGCCCGCCCGGTCGGTCATCCAGTCCAGCCGGGTCATCGATCACCGCGGCGAGCAGGTGCGGGTCTACTACCTCGTCGGCACGATCGGCTTCAGCGGGGCCGAGCACGTCGTGCGCCGGCTCTCCGAGCACCCGCCGCAGGAGCAGGGCATCGCGCTCGACCTCACCGGTGTGCACTCGGTGACCGACGTCGGCCGCCGGATGATCCTCGAGACGGCGCGCCGGCTGCGCCAGGACGGGCACGAGGTCTACCTCGCCGACGCCGACGAGGTCCTCCCTCAGCCCGACCCGGGCGACGGACGCGAGCTGCCGCAGTTCGCGGACCTGTGATGCTGCGCCGCCTGATCTACCCGGTCCCCGCGTGGGACCCGGAGGCCGGCCCGCCCGCCGAGAGGACGAAGGGGGGCGCCCACCTCGTCCACGCCCCGGCCCCCGAGGGCGGTCGCACGATCGTCTACCTCCACGGCAACGGATCCGACCTGGCGTCGATCAGCCCGCTGGCCGGGCTCTTCGCCCGGCACGGCCTCGGCTTCGCAGCCGTGGAGTACCCCGGATACGGCCCGGCGGCGGGACGTCCGCACCAGGAGGCGATCCTCGCGGCTGCACGCGACGGGCTGGCGCACCTCTCCCTTCGCGCGGAGCGGACGGTGCTCGTGGGTGAGTCGCTCGGCTCGTCGGTGGCCGCGCACCTTGCCGCGCAGGGTCTGCTCCACGACGACGAGGGCTGTGGCCGCCTCGTCCTCGTCTCGCCCTTCACCTCGATGACCGCGATGGTGCAGCGGGTCGTGCGGGTCTTCCCGCGGCAGCTGGTCCCCGATCGCTGGGAGACCGATGCGCTGCTCGAGCGGATCGACGTGCCGACCCTGCTCGTCCACGGCGAGCGTGACGACCTCGTGCCGCTGGCGATGAGCGAGCAGCTGGCACGAGGGATCTCGTCGTCGCAGCGGGTCGTCGTGCCGGGCCGCACCCACAACGACCTGTGGGAGGCGCCGAGCGAGTGCCTCGAGGTCGTCGCCCGATTCGCCACGCAGGACCTCGGCGTCGCCGCCCTCGAGGGCAGCACCGACGCGGGACGAAACCCGCTGTCCTGACCGCCGGCCCGAGGAGTAGGTTGTGTGCTCGATGCAGGTAATTGGCTGGCAGGCACACCAGGCCGCGGTCGAGCGACTGGTCCGCTCGCACGCGGCGATCCCGCACGGGGCGCCGGTGCGACTGGCGAAGCGCACGTCCAACCTCTTCCGCCCTCGCGCCCGGGTCGAGGTGCCGGGGCTCGACGTTTCGGGGCTGGCCGGGGTCATCGAGGTCGACCCGGACACGCGGACCGCGCAGGTGCAGGGCATGTGCACCTACGAGGACCTCGTCGCCGCGACCCTGCCGCACGGGCTGATCCCGCTCGTCGTCCCGCAGCTGCGCACGATCACCCTCGGCGGCGCGGTCACCGGCCTGGGCATCGAGGCGACGAGCTGGCGCAACGGCCTGCCCCACGAGTCGGTGCTCGAGATGGACGTGCTCACCGGGTCCGGCGAGGTCGTCACCGCCGGGCCGGAGGGCGAGCACGCCGACCTCTTCCACGCCTTCCCCAACTCCTACGGGTCCCTCGGCTACGCCACCCGGCTGCACATCGAGCTCGAGGCGGTACCGCCGCGGGTCGCGCTGCGGCACCTGCGCTTCGACGACGCGCAGTCGGCGGCCGAGGCCGTCGAGCGGCTCGTCGCGGCCGGTGAGCACGACGGGGAGCGCATCGACGGGCTCGACGGGGTGGCCTTCGCCCCCGACGAGATCTACCTGACCCTCGCGCGGTGGACCGACGAGGCCGGGGAGACGAGCGACTACACCGGCCAGCAGATCTTCTACCGCTCGCTCCAGGAGCGCACGAGCGACCTGCTGACGATGCACGACTACCTGTGGCGCTGGGACACCGACTGGTTCTGGTGCTCGGGTGCCTTCGGCGTGCAGCGCCCGGCGGTCCGTCGTCTGTGGCCGCGGCGGTGGCGTCGCTCCGACGTCTACCACCGGCTCGTCGCCCTCGACCGACGGCACGGCATCGTCGACCGGCTCGACGCGCGCGCCGGTCGACCCCGGCGCGAGCGCGTCATCCAGGACGTCGAGGTGCCCACGGACCGACTGGCCGACTTCCTCGGGTGGTTCGACGAGGCGATCGGCATGCGGCCGGTGTGGCTGTGCCCCCTTCGCCTGCGTGAGGTCGACGGGCATGCCCGCACCTGGCCCGGCTACCCCCTCGAACCGGGGCGCACCTACGTCAACGTCGGCTTCTGGGGAACCGTGCACGTCGGCCCCGACGCACCGCAGGGCCCGCGCAACCGCGCCATCGAGGCCCGGGTGACCGAGCTCGGCGGGCACAAGTCGCTCTACTCCGAGGCCTTCTACCCGCGTGACGTCTTCGACCGCCTCTACGGCGGCGCCAACCTCGCTGCGGTCCAGCAGCGATACGACCCGGCCGGCCGACTGACCGACCTCTACGACAAGGTGGTTCGGACACAGTGAGCACGATCAAGATCGCCGACGCCCTCTCCGGCATCCTCCCCGAGGGTCTGCCCGTGCGGATCACGGCCTACGACGGCAGCGCCGCAGGTCCGCAGGACGCCGAGATCGGCATCGAGCTGCGCTCCGAGCGCGGGCTGCGCTACCTGCTGACCGCCCCCGGTGACCTCGGCATGGCCCGGGCGTGGGTCGCCGGCGACCTCACGGGCACCGGGTTCCACCCCGGCAACATCTATCCCCTGCTCGACCTGATGAGCAGCACCGACCGGTGGCGCATCCCCACGGCCCGCGAGGCGCTGGAGCTGGTCCGCGGCCTCGGGTGGGAGCACCTCAACCCGCCGCCGCCCCCGCCGCAGGAGCACCTGCCGCGGTGGCGCCGTGTCATGGAGGGCCTGCGGCACAGTCGCGCCCGCGACGCAGAGGTCATCCACCACCACTACGACGTGTCCAACCGCTTCTACGAGATGGTGCTCGGCCCGTCGATGACCTACACCTGCGCGGTCTACCCGACCGCCGACGCGACGCTCGAGCAGGCGCAGGAGCACAAGTACGACCTCATCGCCCGCAAGCTCGACCTCCAGCCCGGCCAGCGGCTGCTCGACGTCGGCTGCGGCTGGGGCGGCATGGTCCGCCACGCCGCGAAGCACTACGGCGTCAAGGCCCTCGGCGTCACGCTCTCGCGGGAGCAGGCCGACTGGGCCAAGCTGGCGATCGACCGCGAGGGGCTCGGTGACCTCGCCGAGGTGCGCTTCATGGACTACCGCGATGTCGCCGAGGGGGACTTCGACGCGATCAGCTCGATCGGCCTGACCGAGCACATCGGGATCCAGAACTACCCGGTGTACTTCGCCTCGCTGCACGACAAGCTCAAGCCCTACGGTCGGCTGCTCAACCACTGCATCACGCGCGACCACAACCGGCCGACCCGCACCGGTGCCTTCATCGACCGCTACATCTTCCCCGACGGGGAGCTCACCGGGGCCGGCACGGTCATCGCGAAGCTGCAGGACGCCGGCCTCGAGTTCCAGCACGCCGAGAACTTCCGCACCCACTACGCCAGGACGCTCGCCGGCTGGGTCGACAACCTCGTGGAGCACTGGGACGAGTGCGTCGCCGAGGTCGGCGAGGGCACCGCGCGCCTGTGGGGCCTCTACCTCGTCGGCTCGCGGATCGGCTTCGAGCGCAACGACGTCCAGCTCACCCACGTGCTCGCGACGAAGACCACCGCCGACGGCACGAGCGGCTACCCCCTGCGCCACACCTTCTGACCCCGGGCGGCAGCCGCTGAACCCTGCAAAACCCTAGGGTTTTGCAGGGTTCAGGGTCTGCAACTGCGCAAGACCCTAGGGTCTTGCAGGGTGGGGGGTGTTCGTGGGAGCGGACGTACTCGGATCAGGCGTGGCCGGAGAGCTGGGCCATGCGCGCCTCGAGCGCGGTGAGCATCGCGCTGCACCGCTTGCCGGCGTCCTTGCGGGCCGCCTTGCCGGTCGCCTCGCCGGGCTCGGTGCACATCGGCAGCACGTCGACCGAGAGGCGGGCACCGCCGGCGAGGGAGCGCAGCTCGTCGAGCTTCGCGGCGAAGGGGGAGCCGCTGCCGGGCGAGTAGTAGCGCACGGCCTCGTCGACCTCGTCGGGGAAGAGGTCGGCCTTGGTGACGACGATGACCAGCCACACCGGCTTGTCGCGGCGCAGCGCCATCGACGCGATGCGGTGCGCCGTGATCGTCCAGTCCTCGAGCTCGGCGGCGAGCAGCTCCTCGCGGGTCGCGACGGCCTCGCCGGACGTGCCGGCGGTACGGCGGGCGGTGGCGTGGCCCCAGGCGACGACGTGCAGCACGCCGTCGACCGGGTCGTCGTGGAAGACCTCGTCGAGCGCGCCGAGCCGGGTCGCGGCGTTGTCGCCGGGGACGACGCGGAAGCGGAAGCCGCGGCCCTTGGCGGTGCGTCGGGTGCGGCGCTCCATCGTCGCGGAGCCGACCTCGACGGTGCTCTCGGCGCTGGTGCGGCGGGCGAGGCGGTCGGCCAGCCGGGTCTTGCCGACCCCGGTCATGCCGGTGACGGCGACGGTCGGGAAGCGGCCGCGGAAGAGGTGGCTCAGCTGGTGCGGCGCCCCCGACAGCGCGGAGATGGCCCCACCGGCGATGCTCGTGCCGACGGCCGTCCGGGTCGCGGAGGACATGCGTGCCATGTCAGTGCAGCTGCTTCTTGACGTCGGCCAGCGCGGGGTTGGTCGCGGACGACCCGTCGGGGTACAGCACGGTCGGCACCGTCTGGTTGCCGCCGTTGATCGTCTCGACGAGCTCGGCGGTGCCGGGCGTGGTCTCGATGTTGATCTCGGTGTAGCCGATGCCCTCGCGGTCCAGCTGGGACTTCAGGCGGCGGCAGTAGCCGCACCAGCTCGTGGAGAACATCGTCACCGTGCCCTCAGCGGGCAGGTCGAGGCCGGGGGGCAGGATCTCGCGAACGTTCACCCCACCAGCCAACCACGAGTTGCCCGGATCTCCCGCACCCGGGGGCCCCTCGAGACGGTCTCGAGGCGGCTCAGGCGGCCTCGACGTGGTCGAAGGGGACGGTGAGCACGGACCCGCGCCGCCGCACGTGGAAGCGGGTGCGACCTCGCTTGACGACGACGCCGACGACACCCTGGTAGCGCCCCGGGGTGAGGATGCGCACCCGGTCGCCGACGGCGACGAGGTCACCTGAGCCGGCCCGCTCCGCCGCCAGACGGATCGCGGCGAGCTGCTGCAGGTACGAAGGGGGCATGACCGCCGGCTGCCCGTGGTGGGTCCACGTGAAGATCGCCCCGGGGTCGAAGGAGCGGCTGCACTCCCGGCAGGAGGAGACCTGCGTGGGGCGTCGGTGCCGGTCAATGGTGTGGCCGGCCGGGCAGGTGCCGACCCAGGCGCCGGCCACGGTCGGGGCATCGCTCGGCAGGCAGCGCTGCGGCACGGCGCCGATCGCCGCCGCGATCTCGCGCCACCGGGGGCCGTGGCCGGCCCGCGGCCCGGCGAGGGCGTGGGCGATCTCGTGGAGCACGGTGTCGCGCACCTGCTCGGGCGAGTGCAGCTCGGTGAGCGGGCCGCTCAGCCCGATGGTGCGATCGGCCGAACGGCACACCCCGGCACGTCGCTTGGCCCGGTCGACGACGAGATGCCAGCCCTGCAGGCCGTGCTCGTCCATGAGCCCCCGTGCCATCTCGCGTGCCGCCCCGATCTCCATGTGCAGGAGCGTAGGCGCTGGGTCGCATGCCTCCCGACCACGCGATGACCTGGGGACGACCCCCTTCGCCGGTGGGAGCCTGTGGACAGTCACGCCGGGAATAGGTGCGCTGTGCACGGGGTTGCCGACGGGTGTGATCCCGAAGCTTTCCCTCCTCGACCTGGCCACCGTGGGCCGCGACCAGCCGATCAGCGAGGCGCTCGCCGACACCGTCACCCTCGCGCAGCGCGCGGACGACCTCGGGGTCTTCGAGCGCCTCTGGTTTGCCGAGCACCACAACATGTCGCGCATCGCCTCCGCGGCGACCTCCGTCCTCATCGCGCACATCGCCTCGCGCACCGAGCGGATCCGCGTCGGCTCCGGCGGCATCATGCTGCCCAACCACTCGCCGCTCGTCATCGCCGAGCAGTTCGGCACCCTCGCCGAGCTCCACCCCGGCCGCATCGACCTCGGGCTCGGTCGTGCCCCCGGCACCGACGGCCAGACCCTGCGCGCGCTGCGCACCGACCCCCGCGCCGCCGAGGCCTTCCCCCAGGACGTCCGCGAGCTGCAGGGATATCTCGCCGACGAGTCGCAGGTCGACGGGATCCACGCCTACCCCGGCCGCGGCACCCGCGTGCCGCTCTACATCCTCGGCTCCTCGCTCTTCGGCGCCCAGCTCGCCGCCGCCTACGGCCTGCCCTATGCCTTCGCGTCCCACTTCGCGCCCGACGCCCTCGAGCAGGCCGTGCGGGTCTACCGCGAGCGCTTCACGCCGAGCGAGCAGCTGCAGCAGCCGCACGTCATCGCGGCGCTCAACGTCATCGCCGCCGACGACTCCGCCGAGGCGGTCGAGGCCGCCGACCGGGTCCTGCGGGCCCGGGTGCGGATGCTCGCCGGCCGGGTCGGCTCGGGCAGCCTCGACGAGGAGATGGTCACGGCGCTCATGGACACCCACGTCGGTGCCCAGGCCCGCCACATGCTCACCCACACGGTCGTCGGCAACCCCGACGAGGTGGCCCGCGGGCTGGCCGACTTCGCCGCCCTCGCCGACGCCGACGAGCTGATCATGACCAACCCCGCCCCGGAGCTGGCGCAGCGGATCCGCACCCTCGAGATCGTCGCCGGGCTCCGCGAGACCGGGAGCTGACCCCCCTTCGACCCTCCTGACGAAGTCCTGACGGCGCCTGCCCGATCCTTGACGGCGCGAGGATGGAGTCGTGGTGCGGGCGCCGCATAGCGTCCCAGTCACGAAGGCGATACGACCGTGTCGCCGGGTGATGAAGGGAAACGCCACATGAAGCGCACCACCACACGCGCTGCAACCGTCCTGGGTATCGCGGCCACGATCTCGATGGGAGCGGCGAGCCTCGGCTACGCCGACGGGAGCGACGAGCCGACCTACCAGGAGTACAAGGCACAGACCTACCAGGACCCGACGGACCAGCAGTACATCGTCAACGGGGACATCCCGCTCGCGGGGGAGAAGCAGCTGCGCGAGTTCTACCAGGAGCTCGTCAACCCCCAGTACGAGAGCCAGCTCATCGTCAACACGGTCTACGGCAAGGACGACGTGTGGAGCGCCACCCAGGCGCAGAACCTCACCTACTGCGTGAGTGACCGCTTCGGCTCCGACAAGGCGGCGATCGTCAGCGCGATGCAGGCCGGCGGCAACCAGTGGGAGTCCGCGAGCTCGGGTGTCGACTTCACCTACGACTCGAGCCAGGACGCCAGCTGCACGACGCGCAACTCCAACGTGCTCTTCTCCGTGGAGCCGGTGAGCGGTGCGAGCTACGTCGCCCGCGCCTTCTTCCCGAGCACCGCGAAGTCGACTCGCAACGTCCTGATCAACACGGACCAGATCTTCTCCTCCGGCTGGGCCGCGCAGAACGTCCTGGCCCACGAGCTCGGCCACGCCCTCGGCTTCCGCCACGAGCACACCCGTCCCGAGGCCGGTACCTGCTTCGAGGACAACAACTGGCGTCCGCTGACGCCCTACGACTCGTCGTCGATCATGCACTACCCCCAGTGCAACGGATCGTCCGACGACCTGAGCATGACCGCGGCGGATCGCGAGGGGATCCGCTCGGTCTACGGTTCCTGAGCCTCTCCCCCCAGCTCGGGAACCACCCTGGGAAGGGATACCCCCTTCGCCCCGGATTTCCTCCCCGGGGCGAAGGGGGCGTCCTGTCTCCGGGGGTGCCCCACCCTCGCCTGACCGCACCCTGACGAAGTCCCGACGATGGTGGTCGGATCCTTACCCGACGCTGGTCCGCGAGGGCCCTTCACGGTCATACATTCCCTTCACCCGGATGGCGCGACCGCGCCTCCGACGAGACGAAGGATGACCAGATGAAGCGTGTTGCGAGCGTGCTGGCGATTGCCGCCACCGTGTCGATGGGCGCCATGAGCGTCAGCAACGCCGCGTCGAGCGACGAGCCGACGTACGACGAGTTCAAGACGCAGACCTACCAGGACGCGGACCGCCAGTACATCGTCAACGGCGACATCCCGCTGGAGGGCGAGAAGCAGCTGCGCGAGTTCTACCAGGAGCTCGTCGCGCCGCAGCAGAGCGATGCTCTGATCGTCAACACCGTCTACGGCAAGGACGACGTCTGGACCACGACGCAGGCCAAGAACCTGACCTACTGCGTCAGCACGAAGTTCGGCTCCGACCACGGCCGCGTCCGTGACGCGATGGCCAGCGGTGCGGCGCAGTGGGAGTCCGCCTCCTCCGGGGTGAACTTCACCTACGTCTCCAGCCAGGACAAGAGCTGCACCACGCGCAACAACAACGTCGTCTTCTCGGTCGAGCCGACCAACACGACGCAGTACATCGCGCGGGCCTTCTTCCCGAGCACGTCCAAGCGCAGCCGCAACGTCCTCGTGAGCACCAGCCAGCTCTTCAACGCCGGCTCGTGGACCCCGAGCAACATCCTCGCCCACGAGCTCGGCCACACGCTCGGCTTCCGTCACGAGCACACCCGCCCCGAGTCGGGCACGTGCTTCGAGGACAACAACTGGCGTCCGCTGACCCCCTACGACTCGGCGTCGATCATGCACTACCCGCAGTGCAACGGGTCGAGCGACGACCTGAGCATGACCGCGTCGGACCGTGAGGGTATCCGCTCGGTCTACGGCTCCTGACGCACCCCTGGGGCACTCGGCGCCCCCTTCGTCACGGCTCCTCCCCGTGACGAAGGGGGCGTCCGCGTCTGCCCCCACGGCCGGGGTGGTTCTCGATCCCTGAGGTGCGAGGCCGCCGCGGCCGAGGTGGTTCTCGATCCCTGAGGTGCGAGGCCGCCCGCGGCCGAGCCTCGAAGGGCACGATGGGGGCATGGACGAGATCGAGGCCTTCTGGCAGCGCGCGCAGCAGCACGCCGACCTCGCGCAGGTCAGCTCCTACACCGGGGTCAACCCGCTCGCGGTGATCCGCCCGCCGGCATGGGCCTTCGGGGCGACGCCCGACCAGGCCGACGAGCTGCTCGAGCTCGTCCTCGCCGGGGACAAGACGGCGACCGCTTCAGCGCTCTGGGACTACGAGGCCGAAGGGGAGGACCTGCCCACCGAGGGCACGCTCGGCATCGTCGTCGACGGCTCGGGCCGCCCGCGGGCGCTCGTCGTGACGACCCGGGTGCGGGTGGTCCCCTTCGACGAGGTCGATGCCGACCACGCCCGTGCGGAGGGCGAGGGGGACCGCTCGCTCGAGCACTGGCGGCAGGTCCACGAGCGGTTCTTCACCGAGCACCCGAGCCACGACCGCGCCTTCGCCCGCGACATGCCCGTCGTCCTCGAGGAGCTGCGGGTGCTGCACGCGGAGTAGGGCGCGTCAGACCCGGTGCCGCAGCCCGGTCGCCCGCTGGGTGCGCCGGGTGACCGCGGCCCGCACGGCCTCGACGGAGCCGACGAGCGTCACCGACTCCTGGGCGCGGGTGATCGCGGTGTAGAGCAGCTCGCGGGTGAGCAGGCGAGAGTCGGCGTCGGGCAGGAGCACGGTGACCGATCGCGCCTGGCTGCCCTGGCTCTTGTGGATCGTCAGCGCGTGGGCGGTGTCGACGTCACCGAGCGTCGAGGCGGCGTGGACGATCGGGGCGTCCGGCTCGCCGAAGACCCCGACGACGCGGTGGTCGGCCCGCAGCGCCATGACGCCGGTGTCGCCGTTGAAGAGGCCCAGGCCCCGGTCGTTGGTCGTCACGAGCAGCGGCCGGCCGACGACCTGGCGACCGAGGTGGTCGCTCGACTCGGCGAGCCAGCGCTCGACGCGGTCGTTCCACGGCCCGACGCCCCAGGGTCCGTCGCGGTGGGCGCACAGCAGCCGGTGCTCGCCGAGCTGGCGGAGCGCGTCGGCGTAGCGGCCCGCGAGGGCGAGGTCGCGCAGCCGCTCGGCGTGGGTGAGCAGCCGGGGGCGCAGGGCCTCGTCGGCCTCGATGACGTCGTCGACCGGCAGGTGCTCGACCGGGCCACCCGGGCCGGCCTGCGCGAGCAGCTCGAGCACCCGGTCGGCGTCGCCGACGCGCACGGCCTCGGCGAGGGCGCCGATCTCGTGGCCGAAGCGGTGCGAGGTCTGCAGGCGCGCCACCGGGCCGTCGTCGCCGTAGCCCGCGACGAGGTCGGCGAGCACGGCACCGGCCTCGACCGAGGCGAGCTGGTCGGGGTCGCCGACGAGGAGCAGCCGGGCGCTCGGGCGCAGGGCCTCGAGCAGGCGGGCGGTGAGCGTCAGCGACAGCATCGAGGCCTCGTCGACGACGACGATGTCGTGGGGCAGCGGGTTGCCCCGGTCGCGCCTGAAGCGGTTGCCGCTGTCGGGCCGCCACCCGAGCAGCCGGTGGACGGTGACGGCCTCGATGTCGGTGCCGAGGCGCTGCCGGTCCTGCTCGGGCATGTGGCCCAGGGAGCCGAGGACCGACTCGCGCAGCCGGGCGGCGGCCTTGCCGGTCGGGGCGGCCAGGGCGATCCGCGGCCGGTGACCGGTGGCCTCGGCCTGCTCGAGCAGCAGGGTGAGCAGCCCGGCGACGGTGGAGGTCTTGCCGGTCCCCGGGCCACCGGCGAGCACGGTCGTCAGGCGCCCGGCGGCAGCCCGGACCGCGTCGCGCTGCTCGCCCCAGCCCGTGCTGGGGAAGACGCGCTCCAGTCCCGCCTCGAGCATCTGCTCGTCGACCTCGGGGGCAGCCGTCTCGGCCCGGCGCTGCAGGTCCTGGGCGACCTGGACCTCTTCGCGGTGATAGCGGTCGAGGTAGACGAGGTCGTGCTCGACGAGCAGCACCCCTGCCTCGGCGAGTGCGCTGACCCGCACCTGCTCGAGCCACGCGGGCGTCGGCGGCAGCTCGACCCCGCCCGGCCGCTGGGTGGAGGTGTCCTCGACCGCGCCCGGCCGCTGGGTGGAGGTGTCCCCGACCGGATAGTCGGTCGCTGTCACCTCGAATGCCTCGGCGAGCAGCTCGCGGGCGTGCTCCGGGTCGAGGCTCGTCGAGCCCTCTCGGGCCGCCCGCACGACGAGCGCGAGCGTCACCCGTGCCAGGGGATCTTCCTCGCCCACCAGCGTCGCGAGCCGGCTGGCGACGTGGACGTCGGCGGCCTCGATGACGCCTGCGGCGTTGAGTTCGGCGAGCTCGCCGGTGGCGGTGCGGGCGACGCGGCGGTCGTAGCGGTCGAGCACCTCGGTCATCGGTCCGTCCCTTCGCTCGTGGCTGCACCCGCGTCGGTCCCGGCGCCCACGCCCGCGGGCCGGCGCCCGTCGAGCAGGTCGGAGACACCGGCGATCAGCTCGACCGGTGGCGCCCACGAGAAGACCCCGGTCGGGTGCCCGTCGACGAGCGGTGTCCGCTCCCCGGCCATGCCTCGCAGGTAGAGGTAGAGCACGCCGCCCAGGTGCCGGTGCGGGTCGTAGCCCGGCTGCCGCCACCTCAGGAAGCGGTGCAGCACGACCCCGTAGAGGATCGCCTGGAGCGGATAGCTCGAGTGCGTCATCGCCTCGCGCAGCGCCGTCGGGTCGTAGTGGGCCGTCGTCAGCGGGGTGTCGACGGGCCCGAGCCAGTTGGTCTTGTAGTCGACGACGAGGTGCCGCTCGCCGATGCGCAGGACGATGTCGACGGAGCCGGTGAGGTAGCCGCGCAGCGCCTGGCCGCCGAGCACGGGGTCGTCGAGCACGTCGGCGAAGGGCAGCACCGGGTCGTCTGCCGGCAGGTGCTCGCGCATGAGGGCGGCGAGGTCACCGAGCACGGCGCCGTCGTCGCTGGGCGGCGGGGCGTCGTCCCCGCCGCCGAGCGGCAGCTCGAAGTCCATCTCGCACAGTCGGTCCCGCGCTCCGACGTCACGCAGCCGGGTGCCGGGAGCCAGCGGCCCGAGCGGGGTCTCGATGACCTCGACGAGCGCCGCGGCGAGGGCGTCCCGGTCGAGGTCGGGCACCGGCCAGGCGATGATCTGCTCCTCGATGTGCGCCCGCAGCTCGCCGAGCAGGTCCTCCGCCTGCGCGTCGGCCTCCTCGAGCACCGCGTGGACGAGCGAGCCGAAGCCCGCTCCGACGGGCAGCTCCGCCATGGGCGAAGGGAGATGCCCCTCGCCTCCCGCAGCCCCCGCCACGTCGGCCCCACCGGCCACGACGAGGTCGGCGGGACCCCCTTCGTCCTGACGGTCGGTGACCTCCGGCTCGCTGGCTACGAGCTCCTCGGCACTGGCCCGGGGGGCCTCGTCGAGGGGGCGGGTGAGCGCGGTGTAGGAGGTCCGGCGCCACGCGTCGTCGACGGTGCGGGTGAAGTCGCGGACCGACAGGTCGGTCACCGGCTGAGGCTGCGACATCGTCACGGGGGTGGGCTGGTCGACGTACTCGACCCGCAGCGCGCCCCGCCGCTCCCAGTCCGCGAGGCGGTCCTGCAGGGTCTCGTCGCCGGGCACCGGGTGCTTCGGCGGGACCTCGGCCTGCCCCTGGGTGCGCCCGAGGAGGAGGCGGTGCAGCGGCGACGGGCCGGTGCTCTGCGCCGAGGGGAACCACCACGTGACGACCTGGCTCTGCGCGCGGGTGAGCGCGACGTAGAGCAGCCGCAGCGACTCGCCGCTCTCCTCCGCCGCGGCTCGGGCGAGGCGGTCGGAGCGGCCGTCGTCGGAGGTGATGCCGATGTCGAGCGCCCGGGTGCGATCGGCGCGATGGAAGTGCAGCACGTCGGGCCGTGGCAACCACCGGTCGCACACGAAGGGGAGCATGACGACGGGGTACTGAAGGCCCTTGCTCGCGTGGATCGTCGCGAGGTGGACCGCGTCGGCGTCGCTGTCGAGGCGACGGGCGCGCTCCTCCTTGCGGCTGGCGGCCATGCGCTCGCGCAGCCAGGCGGTGAGCGAGGCGAGGCCGTCGCCCTCGGTGACGACCCGCTGGTGGAGCGTCTCGCCGATGTGCCGCAGGTCGGTGAGCAGGCGCTCGCCGTCGGTGCGGCCGAGGACGCGGGCGTCGAGCCCGTCGGCGGTCGCTGCGGCGAGCACGGCGGCCACGCCGCGCCGCCCGAGAAGGGCGGCCCAGGTGCGCAGCCGGTGCGCGACCTCTTCGGTGAGGTCGTCGCCGCGGGCGTCGAGGTCGGTGGCGGTGGCCCCGACGAAGGGGGTGAGCGCCGCCGCGCGCACCCGCTCGGCGCGGTGGGTCAGCTCCATCGCCTCGAGGAGGGTGAGCCAGTGCTCCGCGGCCACGGAGTCGTAGATGCTCTCGCTCGAGACGATGACCGAGCGCAGCCCGACAGCCGTGAGTGCGGAGCGCACGGTGTCGAGCTGCTTGCGGGTGTGGGCGAGCACGGCGATGTCGCCCGCCCGCAGCGGGCGCCCGTCGAAGGTCGTGCGCCCGGCGAGCAGCCGGGTGATCTCGGCCGCGCAGTCGGCGGCGACGAGCGGGCGGACGGTGGCGATCGAGATGTTCTGCCCGGGCTGCTCGACGCGGGCGCTCGGCACCGCGCGCAGCCGCACGGGGGCGAGCTGTCCGTCGGGGGCGGTGCCGTCGGCGATGCCGAGGCGCGAGCCGTCACGGGCGGCGCTCACCTGGTGCACGACGATCTCCTCGTCGCCGAGCTGCGCCCTGCCGAGCAGGACCCCGAGGCTGCGCACGAGCGGACCGTCGGAGCGGTGGTTGACCCCGAGGGTGTGCCGGGAGGTCGCCGACTCGGCGGCCGTCAGATAGGTGTCGACGTCACCGCCGCGGAATCCGTAGATCGCCTGCTTGGGGTCGCCGATGAGCACGAGCGTGCTGTGCCCGCTGAAGGCGCGGTCGAGGATCTGCCACTGCACCGGGTCGGTGTCCTGGAACTCGTCGACGAGCACGACCCGCCAGCGCTGCCGCATCCGCTCGCGGGCCGGGGAGTCCTCGTCCTCGAGGGCGATCGCGAGGTGCGAGAGCAGGTCGTCGTAGCCGAGCACGCCGAGGCGCCGCTTGCGGCGGTCGAGCTCCTCGCGCACGAGCTGGGCGAAGCCCAGGCTGCGGGCGTCGGCTGAGCGCCCCTCGAGGGAGGCCGGCTCGAGCGCGGCATGCGGATTTTCGGTCACGGCGCGGGCGATCTCGCCGGCGCGCTTGCGGGAGAAGGCGGCTGGCCCTCCCTTCGCGAAGCCGCGGACGTAGAGGTCGTCGACGACCTCGTCCCGCAGGTCCGACAGGTCCTCGACGAGGCGGGCGTGCTGGTCGGTGTCGCCGGCGACCCCGAGCCCGCGCAGCACGAGCTGGCAGAACTGGTGCGTCGTCGCGATCGTCGCCGCGTCGAAGTGGGTCAGCGCGTCGCGCAGCCGCCGGGCCCGCTCGGCGACCTCGTCGGCGGTGCCCTGGCGCAGCAGCGTGACGACCTCGTCGTCGGTCGGCAGGGCGGGGTCGGCGACGAGCCGGTGGACGTGCCGCAGGTGCTCCCGGACGCGCTCGCGCAGCTCGCGGGAGGCGGCCCGGCTGAAGGTGATGACGAGCATGTCCTCGAGTCGCACCACGCCCTCGGCGACGTGCCGGGCGACGAGCGCGCCGATCGTCCACGTCTTGCCGGTGCCGGCGCTCGCCTCGAGCAGGACCGTGCCCGTGGGCAGCTCGCCGGCGATGTCGAAGGGGGTGAGTGCGCTCATGCCGTGCTCCCCACGTTGTCGAGCGCGGGTCCCCACACCCGCGGGGCGAGGGTGGCCAGGTCGCTGCCCGGGCCGGCGAGGGTCTGCAGCAGCACGTCGAAGGGGGCCTCGCGCCCGTGGACGAGGCGCCACCAGGAGTCGTCCCGCTCGCCCGGGATGGTGTCGCCGTTCTTGAGCAGCGACGCCTCCCACTCCTTGGCCGCCTGCTGTTGGGCGAGCCGGGTGCGCGTGGGGTTGCGGCTGACCGCCTGGGCCCACGCGTGAGCGGTCTTGACGGGCAGGGGCAGCGGTGCGGTCTGGCCCAGGGCGAAGACGTCGAGCAGGGTCGTCAGGTGCGAGCGGGCCGCATCGCGGGGCAGCACGCCATAGCTCGTGCGCGCGACCTTGCCCCGCGACCCCTTGCCGAGGGTCGAGGCCTGCCAGCCCTCGTCGTCGGCGCCGGCAGCGGTGAGCGCCAGCAGGCGGATCCACGCGGCCATGACCTGCTTGGCCCCGAGCCGGGAGTAGGTGACGTCGACGAGGTGCAGACCGCGGACGCCGTCGACGGTGCCGGTGAGGCGACGGTCGCCGGGCAGGGTGACCTCGATGTCAACCGAGCGCGGGTCCTCGGGTGGCCCGAGTGCGAGCTGGCCCATGAGCTGCTCGACGGCGCGGCCGATCTCCTCGAGCGTCGCCTCGCCGAGACCGGCGGGTGGCAGCGCGCCGCGCAGCAGCTCCGCCTGGTAGATCGAGCGCGGGTCCTGGCCGGCGATGCGGGCGCGCAGGGCGCGGTCACCGACGGTCCACTTCTCGAGCCCGTCGAGCTCGACCGGCAGCCGGTCGCTCACCTCGTCGGCCTCGCGGCTCACCCCGACCTGCAGCCGGTCACGCAGGAACCCGCGTGCGGGGTTGTCGTAGAAGGCGATGAGGTCGGCCAGGCCGACATCGGCGACCACCCCGGCTGGCAGGGGAGCGGTGACCAGGCGGCCGGGCGGGGTGCGTGCGCCGACCGCGGCGCGGGCGGCGAGCAGGGCCGAGCGATCGAAGCTGAAGGGTCGCTCGCCCCCGGGCCCCCCGACGGTGAGGTTGCGCGCGTCGAAGGGCTGCAGGGGGTGGTGCGTGACCTCGATCGGGCAGCTCGTCGTCTCACGGGCGGCGTCGAGGAGCTCGCCGAGCGGCACGGCGGGCGGACAGGGTTCGCCGCTGTGCTCGTCGGCGCCGGTGTAGGCGATGACGAGTCGCTCGCGGGCGGCGAGGACGGCGTCGAGGAGCAGCTGGCGGTCCTCGCTGCGGGCATCGCGCTCGCCGGTCATCGGGCGGCGCGCGAGCACGTCGTCGCCGTCGATCGCCTGCTGGCGGGGGAAGGAGTCGTCGTCCATGCCCAGCAGGCACACGACGCGGTGCGGCACCGAGCGCATCGGCGTCATCGTGCACACGGTGAGGCCGCCGGTCCGGAAGCTCGCCCGGCTCGGGCGCCCCGCCAGCTGGTCGGCGAGCAGCACCCGCACGTCGGCGAGGCGCAGCGGCACGTCGTCGCTGGCGTGCCGGGCCGCGGAGCCGAGGGTGCGCTGGAGGTCGCCGACCTGCCAGCGCTCGCGCGGGGGCACGTCGGTCAGCGAGAGAACGGTCTCGGTGAGGGCGTCCATCCACTCGGTGGCCGGGCCGGCGTGCTCGAGCCGGTCGAGTCCCTCACCGATCCGGGCGAGCAGCTCGCTCACCCGGCCGACGAGGTCGACCGAGCCGCTGCCGACGTCGTCGAGGGGCATGACGCCGCCGACCTGCAGCGGGCCGTCGGCGGAGACGGTGACGCCGACGAGGAGCCGGTCGAGGCCAAAACGCCACGTCCCCTGGGGCTCCACGTCGAGGGCGAAGGGGGCCCGCCCCGCCTGGTCGTAGCCCCACCGGATGCCGGAGTCGCTGACCCAGCGGGTCATCGTCGCGAGGTCGTCGTCGTCGAGCCCGAAGCGGCGCCGGACCGGCCCGCTGGCCGCGAGGTCGAGCACCTCGCTCGCGGTGAGGCGCCCGCCGGCGAGCCCGACGACGCGGTCGGCGACGTCGAGCAGGGGGTTGGTGGCCCGCAGCGACCGGTCGGCCAGGCGCACCCGCAGCCGGTGGGCGGGGTGGGTGTCGACGCCGTCGGCGTCGGTGCCGTGCTCGCCGAGGCCGAAGGCCGCGCCGATGAGCGGTGCATAGGTCTCGACGTCGGGGCACATGACGAGCACGTCGCGCGGCTCGAGGGTCGGGTCGTCGTCGAGCAGGCCGACGAGCACCTCGCGCAGCACCTCGACCTGCCGGGCCGGCCCGTGGCAGGCGTGCACCTGGACCGACCGGTCGTCGGGGAGCACCTCCCGCCCCGCCCGCTCGGCCTCGTCGGGTACGTGGTCGTCGCGCAGGTCGGCCTGCAGCCACTCGAGCACCGGCCGGGGCTCCGCACCCTCACGCTGGTCGAGGTGCGAGGAACTCTCGTCTCCACGTTGGTCGAGGTGCGAGGAGCTCTGCGACGAAGCCTCGAGACCACCGGAGGTCTCGAGGATCGGCCGTGGACGGCCTCGCTCCGCCCACGCGGAGCGTGGGACCCAGACCGCCGAGTGGCCCAGCACCCGCACCAGCTCGCGCGAGTCCCGGCCGAGAGAGGCGAGCAACGGGTGCCGGACGAGGTCGCTCGTCGCGTCGTCCTCGCGGGCCACGACACCTTCGGCGGCGAAGGGAGCCAGTCGCTCCCACAGGTCGGGCGAGGGCTGGGGCAGCCACAGGTGCACGTCACGGGTGCCGGCGAGGGCGTGCAGCAGCTCGACCTCGGTGACCGCGAGCCGGGTGTGCCCGAAGAGCGAGAGCCGCTCCGGCAGCTCGAGCCCCGTGCCGTCGCCACGCAGCCGCTCCACCGTCTCGGCGTGCCGCACGTCCGGCGGCGGCGCGTCGACGACGCCGACGAGGCGTCGCCACAGTTCGGCCTGCCAGATCAGGTCGTGGTCGAGCGGTGCGCCGGTGCCGTCGGTGTCGCGCCCCTCGTGCCAGTCGGTGAGCATCGCGGGCCGGCTCTGCCCGTAGCGGTGGAGCAGTCGGGCCAGGCGCAGCGCGACCGAGTACCGGCGGCCGGCGCGGGTGCCGTCGGGGTCGTCGGTGCCGTGCCCGAGGTGCCGGCTGAGCGTCGCACACCACGGCTGCCCGAGCCCGGCGTCGATGACCTCGAGCAGCGGCCAGACGAGGTGCTGCGGCAGCCACGGGTCGTCGTCGTCACGCCCGGTGAGCATCGTGACGAGAGAGCGCGGCCGCAGGAAGGTGACGCCGGCGCACACCCCGTCCTGACCCCCTTCGCCCCGGCCGAGACGGTGGGACAGCCGCTGGGCCAACCACCGCTCGATGCCCTGCTCGGGCACGACGACGACCTCCTGGGCGAAGGGGTCGGGCAGCGGGCTCGCCAGCAGCCCGCCGAGCTCGTCGGCGAGGGTGTCGGTGCGCTGCGCGCGGTGGAGATGGAGGGCCACGGTCAGACCGTATCCGGGCGGGACGACAGCGTGACGTCCCCGGTCCACAGGGCACGTCCGAGCGGTGTCGGTCGAGCGTGGTGGACTCGACTCATGACCGACCTGCGTCACCTGACGACCGAGCGACTGCGGCTCGACGCCCCGAGCCGAGACGACCTGGCGGAGCTCTTCGCGATCTACTCCGACCCGCGGGTGTGGACGCACTTCCCGTCTCTGCGCCACACGACGGTCGAGCAGACCGAGCGGATGCTCGACGCCTGGACCGTCGCCTGGCGAGACGTCGGGCTCGGACCTTGGATCGTGCGTGGTCACGACGACGCCGCCGTCATCGGTCACGTCGGGTGCTCGCCGCGCGCGGCCTGGTGGAACCTCGGCTACCGCTTCGCCGCCGAGACCCACGGCCAGGGCCTCGCCACCGAGGCCGCCCGTCCCGCGCTCGAGGCGGCGCCCACCGTGCGGGACGTGCCCGTCGTCGCCTACCTCCTCGAGCACAACCACGCCTCCCGGCGGGTCGTCGACAAGCTCGGCCTGACGCTCCAGCACCGCGGCCCCGACGCCGGCAACCCCGACCCGGCCGCCGTGCGCCTCGTCTACGCCGACCGCGAGCTCGCAGCGGACCAGCTGGCCGGCGTCATGGGGGAGTAGGGCCCGCGAGCACGGCGGCGAGCGTCGGCGATGCCCCGATATACATGGACCATGCCCACCACCTCGGACACGCTCCGCGCCGACCTCTGCCCGACCGGCCCCCTTCGCGCCGTCATCAACCTCGGCAACCCCGTCCTCGTGCAGGGGACGCCGCAGGAGCCCACCGGCGTGACGCTCGACATCACCCGGGAGGTCGCGGCCCGTCTCGGGGTCGACGTCGAGCTGCTGCCCGTCACCGCGGCCCGTGACGCCTACGCGGCCCTGGTCGACGGGCGAGCGGACCTCGGCTTCCTCGCGATCGAGCCGGCGCGGGAGGAGGGCGTGCGTTTCACGACCCCCTACGTCGAGATCGAGGGCGTCTTCGCCACCAGAGACGCCTCGCTCACGGTGGCCGACGTCGACCGGCCGGGGACGACCATCGCCACCCGCCGCGGGTCCGCCTACGACCTCTACCTGACCCGCACCATCGAGCACGCGACGATCGAGCGGGGCGACGAGGCGAAGGACGTCTTCGCCGCGGGGGCGGACGTGCTCGCCGGCGTGCGACAGCCGATCACGGCCTATGCGCAGGAGCACGGGCTGACGGTGCTCGAGCCGGCCTTCCAGGCGATCCGTCAGGCTGTGGCCGTCCCGCGGGAGCGGTCCGAGCGGCTCGTGACCGAACTCGACGAGATCGTGGCCGAGATCAAGGCGAGCGGCTTCGTCGCGGCGAGTCTCGAGCGGGCCGGGCAGGTCGCGACCGTGCCCTCCGACTAGGGGCGGTGGGCGAGCACCTCGGACATGACCGAGGCGTCGACATTGCCGCCGCTCGCCACGACGACGACGGTCTGCCCGGCGAAGGGCTCCCGCTGCGCGATGAGCGCGGCCAGCGCCGCGGACCCGCCGGGCTCGACGACGAGCTTGAGCGTGCGGACCGCTTCGCGCATCGCGACCCGGGCCTGGTCGTCTGTGACCTCGAGGCCGGTCACGCCGTGCCGGGAGAGCGCGGCGAGGGTGTGCTCGCCGACGGTCGGCGAGCCGATGGCGTCGAGGAAGACCGGCACGGCCGGCACCTTTTCCACCCGCCCGGAGGCGAGCGAGCGCGCCATCTTGGGGTAGCCGTCCCGCTCCACGACGAAGGGGGCCGCACCCGGGTGCGTCTCCCGCACCGCCGTGATGACGCCGGACGAGAGCCCGCCACCGCTGCACGGGACGATGACCGCGTCGGGCAAGTGACCCCCTTCGCGCAGCTGGTCGACAATCTCCAGGCCCACGGTCCCCTGACCGGACATCACGCGCGGGTCGTCGTAGGGGTGGACGAGGGTCAGCCCGCGCTGCTCGACGAGCTCACGGCCGACGACCTCGCGGTCCTGCGTCGCGGGGTCGTAGAAGACGACCTCGGCGCCCCACCACCGGCAGCCGTCGACCTTGATCTGCGGCGCGTCCTGCGGCATGACGATCGTCGCCGTCGAGCCGGTCATCCGCGCCGACGCCGCGACCGCCTGACCGTGGTTGCCGGTGGAAAAGGCGAGGACGCCCGCCTCGCGCTCCGCGTCGCTCAGCGACAGCAGCGTGTTGAGCGCACCGCGGATCTTGAAGGACCCGGTGAGCTGGAGGGCCTCGGCCTTCACGAGCACCGTTGCTCCGCAGAGCTCGTCGAGCATCGGGGAGGAGAGGAGCGGAGTGCGGCGCACCCGGCCCTCGAGTCGCTCGGCGGCCGCCCTGATCGTCTCGATCCCGAAGTCCATGGAGACCATCGTGGCCCATGGACCCCATGCTTGCAGAGCGCTAGCATGGGGTCATGCCCACCTTGTACATCCGTGATGTCCCCGATGACGTGGCCGAGACGCTCAAGGAGCGTGCGGCGGCCGACGGGCAGTCGCTGTCCGCCTACGTCGCCGGTGAGCTGCGTCGGCTCGCCGGGCGCCCCACCAATGCTGAGGTCGTCGAGCGACTGCGACAGGTGGACCGGACGTGGGCCCCGGCCCCCGAGGAGATCGTCTCGGCCCTGCAGGAGAGCCGCCGGTGATCGTCGTCGACGCCTCGGCGATGGTCGAGGCGCTCGTGGGGCGTGCGCCCGACCCGCGACTTCTCGACGCCCTGAGCGGTGTGGTCGAGGCACCGCAGCACCTGGACGTCGAGGTGCTGTCCGTCCTGCGGGGCCTGACGCTCGGGGGCAAGCTCGCGGCGGAGCGCGCCGAGGAGGCCCTTGGGATCTATCTCGACCTCGACATCACGCGACGGGACGTGGCTCCCTTCGCGCGGAGGGTCTGGTCGCTGCGACACCAGTACACGAGCTACGACGCGGCCTACCTGGCCCTGGCCGAGGGACTCGACGCGCCGCTCTACACGTGCGACCGCAAGCTGGCCGCCGGTGGCCACGAGGCCCAGGTGGTCCTGCTCTAGAGGCGGTCTCGAGGGGCCTCGCTGGCGCTCGGCCCACCTCGACCCACGGGGTCAGTCGGCCAGGGGCTTGGCGCCGCGCTCCTCGAGCATGGTGGTCATCGTCTCGACCTCGGTCGTCTGGCTCTTGATGATCGACGACGCGAGCGTCTCCACGGCCCGGTTGCCGGAGCTGTCGCGGGCGGCCTCGGCCATGGGGACGCCGGCCTTGTGGTGGCGGATCATCAGCTGGAGGTAGTAGACCTCGGCCCGCTTGCCGCGCAGGCCCTCGAGCTTCGTGATCTCCTCCTGGGTCGCCATGCCCGGCATGAGGCCGTCCTCGCCGAGCTCGGTGGCCTCGGCGCCGTGGTCGTGGCCCAGACCCTTCATCCAGTCCATCGGCTCTCCGGGGCCGGTGGGGGACAGGCCCCAGACCTGCAGCCAGCCGGCCATCTGGCCGGACTGGTGGGACTGGGTGCGGGCGATGTCGTAGGCGAGCGAGCGGACGAGCGTGTCGTCGGTGCGGTCGTAGACGATCCACGACATCTCGACGGCCTGGTCGTGGTGGGTCTGCATGTCGCGGGCGAAGCCCGCGGCGACGCTGCGGTCACCCGGGTGGTCGTCCCCGCCGGTGCGGCTGAGGGACAGCCCGCCGAGCAGGCCGAGCGCGAGCGCGACGACGACGGCGAGGACGACCTTGGGGGTCACTTGACCAGGCTCGTCTCGGGGGTCACACCACCGGTGCAGGCCGCCCCGGGCTCGGGGGTCTGCTTGCCCTGCCGGTACTCCTTGATGAAGCCCTTGATCCGCGGGTCGTCAGCCGAGTCGACGCTCAGCTGGTTGCTCCAGGCCGACAGGACGATCTTGCCGGGCATCTTGCCCTCGTAGGGCGAGAGGATCGTGTAGGTGTCGGGCAGCGCGTCGTCCAGCTTCTTGACGTCGGCCTCAGGCAGGTCGGGGTCGTAGCCGATCCACACGGCGCCGTGCTCGAGGGCGTGGACGGCGTGCTCGTTGGGCACGGGCTCGTCGTAGGTGCCGCAGTTGAGCCAGACGGCGTTGTGCTCGCCGCCGACCGGCGGCGACTCCTTGTAGTCGATCTTGCCCTCGACGTGGTTGCCGCCCGTGTAGTCGAAGGTCTTCACGGCAGACAGGTCGCCCGAGGCGGCGCGCTCCTCGCGCTCGCTCAGGATCGCCCAGCCCACGGCGCCGGCGATGAAGAGGATCACCAAGCCGGAGGCGCCGGCGAGGAGGACGGCGCGCTTGCGCTCGCTGGCCTTCGCCTGCTTGCGGGCCTGCGCGAGCTTGGCCTCGCGGGCGGACTTCTGCTGCTTGCTGCTCATGGGTCCCTCGGGGTCGGGGGGCGGGGGCTGCCGCGGATTATTGCACCGTCAACTGAAGGTCGGCTGAGGGTCGTCACCACTAGTGTGAACCCATGCGATCGACGACGACGACCATCACCTCTCCGCAGGATGGCCTGCCGCTCTTCGTCCGTGTGTGGCAACCCGACGGCGAGGCCAAGGCGGTGGTCCAGATGGCCCACGGCATGGCCGAGCACTCGGGTCGTTACGTGCGCTTCGCCCAGGCGCTCACCGACGCGGGTTACGCCGCGTGGATGCACGACCACCGCGGCCACGGCTCGACCTCCAGCGCCCCCGACGATCGCGGCTACTACGCCGACGACCACGGGTGGGACACGGTGGTCGAGGACATGCACACGATCGCGCAGGCGATCAACGACGAGCACCCCGGCCTGCCGGTCTTCTTCTTCGGGCACTCGATGGGCTCGCTCCTGGGCCGTGACCACATCACCCGCTACGGGCAGGACTACGCCGGCGCGGTGCTGTCCGGTACGGCCGCCGACCCCGGGCTCCTGGGCAAGGTCGGTCAGGCAGTGGCGACCGTGGAGGGCCGGATCCGGGGTCGTCGCGCGACGTCGAAGCTCCTGGACACCATGACCTTCGGCGCGTACAACAAGCCGTTCAAGGACGAGGGCGAGTTCGCCTGGCTCTCCCGGGATCGCGACGAGGTGCGCGCCTACGTCGACGACCCGCGCTGCGGCGAGGTCTTCACCGCCGGGTTCTTCGCCGACATGCTCGGTGGAGTCAACCGCCTGTCCGGCCTGGCCGCCCGCGTCCCCCACGACCTGCCCCTGCTCGTCGTCTCCGGGTCCGACGACCCCGTCGGTGGCAAGGACGGCGCAGGCGTACGTGCCCTCGGCGAGGCCTTCAGCGCCGGTGGCGTCCGGGACGTCACCACCACGCTCTATCCCGGCGCCCGCCACGAGCTGCTCAACGAGACCAACCGCGACGAGGTCACCGCCGACATCATCGGCTGGCTCGACGAGCACCTCCCGACGAAGGGGGCATGAGTCCCGTGGTCGACAAGAAGCACGACGCCCGCAAGGCCATTGAGGACCTGCGCCTCGAGGAGCACCTCGCGGCCGCCGGGGCGGCCGCGGCCAAGTACGCGCAGCAGGCCGTGGCAGCGGCTGGGACCTTCGCCGCCGACCACCGCGACCAGGCGCACGGTCTGCTCGGCCGAGCCGAAGGCGAGGCCGACCGCCTTACGGGCGGTCGGGCCACCGACCTGCTCGGCAAGGTGCGCTCCGGCCTGGTGGCCGGAGTCGACATCGTCGCCGACCAGGCACCCGACGCTCCTGCCGCCAGCGGACCCGCCGCCGGCGACGCCCCTTCGGCTGACGACGCCCCCGGGGCACCCCCTTCGTCCGGGGTCTGATGCGCCGCCGCGTCGGCGGGCTGCTGCTCCTGCTCGCCCTCGCCTACCTGCTCGGCGAGGCCTGGGCCGTCGCCGGGTGGCAGGGGCGGCCCTACCGGTGGACCGAGGACGCGATCAGCCTCCTCGGCGTCCCCGAGGTCATGTGGTCCGACACCGGACCCACGGAGTCGACCCGGCACGCGGCGATGAACGCGACCTTCGTCGTCAGTGGGGTACGGGTCGCGCTCGCGGCCCTCGTGCTCGCTCCCTTCGTCCCGCGGTGGCGCTGGGCGGTGCTCCCCCTCGCCATCGTCCACGGGGCCGGCACGGTGCTCGTCGGTCTCGTCCCGACCGGCCTGACCTCCGACCGGGCCAACCTGCACGGGCTCGGCGCCCTGCTGGCGATCGGCGGCGGGACGGCGCTGCTCGTGGCGATCACCGGCGCGCTCGCCCGCCGGTACCGGGTGCTGGCGGCCTGGACCGCGCTCTGCGCACTGGTCTCGTGCGCCGGCATCGCGTTGGTCTGGACGGGTGGCGTCGGGTTCGGGTTCGCCGAGCGGCTGGCCGTCGATGCGGTCATCGTCTGGCAGGTCGTCGCCGGGTTCGTCGTGCTGGCTGCCCAGGCGGCGTCGCGGGACTAGGTGGCCGCGCCGAGCCCCTGCTCCGCCGCCGCCGTGCGCGCCGCCTCGACGAAGAGGTCGATCGACGGGCGCGGCGTCGAGCTCGCGCGGTGCGCGACCGAGAGCGTGCGCAGCACCGGCTCCTCGAGGGGGACGACGTCCACGCCGGGCGGCAGCAGGGTCAGGCCGAGGTCGGAGACGAGGGTGACCCCCAGGCCGCCGGCGATCATCGCCAGCGCGGTGAACTGCTCCTCGACCGTGTGCGCGATGCGCGGCTCGAAGCCGTGCGCATGGCACTCGGCCCGCACCGCCCGACCGAAGTGCGAGCGCGGTCCGGCGAGGATCCACGGGAACTCCGCGAGGGCGGCCAGCGACACGGTGTCGTCAGGTACGACCCCTTCGGGAACGGCCGCGTGGAGGCGCTCGACGGCGACGACCGAGCGGTGCAGCGCCGGCTCCCAGTCGGAGGCCAGGCGCGAGTAGTCGATGACGAAGGACATGTCGAGCCGTCCCTCGCGGACGGCGTCGGCGGTCTCCTCCGGGAGGAGCTCGGTCGAACTGACCGCGATGCCCGGGTGGGCCGCGTGGAGCACGGACAGCGTGCGCGGCAGCAGGCCCGAGGCCACCGAGGCCCACACGGCGACGGTCAGGCGCGCGGTGATCCCCTCCTGCGCGGACTCGATCGCGGCGGTCGCCCGCTCGACCGAGCCGAGGATCTCCTCCGCATGCTCCGACAGGAGCAGGCCGAGCTCGGTGAGCTGGACCCGCCGGCCGGTCTTCTCGATGAGCTTGACGCCCACTTCGCGCTCGAGCTGGGCCAGCTGCTGGGAGACACCCGACGGGCTGTAGTGCAGGGCCTGGGCGGCAGCGGTCACCGTGCCGCGCCGGTGGAGCTCGCGCAGCATCTGCAGTCGTCGCAGGGACAGCTCCATGACGCCACATTAGGCGTACGGCGCCGGTCCGTGGATCGTTCAGCGGGGGTGCACGATCACGTGCACCTTCTGTAACTGGACGTGAAGCAGGTCACATCCGATGGTGGAGGAGTAGGTGCTCCTGACACGGATGAGGTGATCGCACGTGACGCTGGCGGACAACACGGGATGGTTGACGCGGACCCCTGGCACGGACCCCGCGGCCGACTTCGTCGATCGCGCGCCGGCCCACGAGGTGACGTGGACCGACCCGGTGACGGGTGCGACCGGTCACCTCGTCGTGCACACCCTCGTCGGCGGCATCGCCACGGGCGGCACCCGCATGCGCGCGGGGTGCACCCGCTCCGAGGTCGCCGACCTGGCGCGGGGCATGGCGACCAAGACGGCGGCCTTCGGTCTGCCCGTCGGTGGGGCGAAGGGGGGCGTGGACTTCGACCCGAAGGACCCGCGGGCCTTCGGTGTCCTCACGAGGTTCTTCGCGGCGATGCGCCCGTGGCTCGACGGCCGGTGGGTCACCGCCGAGGACCTGGGGGTCACCCAGCAGCGGATCGACGCGGCCTTCGCCGAGGTGGGGCTGGGGCAGTCCTTCCACGCGGCGATCTCCCGGGCGCCGCAGCCGGAGGCCACTCTCGCCCGGGTGCACGCCGGGCTCGAGGTGCTCACCGACGGCCTGCCGCTCGGTGACGTCATCGGTGGCTACGGCGTGGCCCAGGCCTGCCTGGGGGCGGCCCGGGCCTTCGGCTGGGAGGTCGAGCGGACGCGGGTGGCGATCCAGGGCGTCGGGACGATGGGCGGCGGTGCCGCCTGGTACCTGCGCGAGGCCGGGGCCAAGGTCGTGGCCGTCGCCGACGCCGCCGGCACGCTCGTCGACCGCCGGGGTCTCGACGTCCCGGCCCTGCTCGAGCTGCGCGACGAGTACGGCGAGATCGACCGGACCCGCGTGCCCGCGCACGTGCAGCAGTTGCCGCGCGAGGCGATCCTCTCGCTCGAGGCGGAGGTCTTCGTCCCCGCCGCGATCTCCTACGCGATCCGCGAGGACAACGTCCACGAGGTCGCCGCCAAGGTCGTCGTCGAGGCGGCCAACGCTGCCACGACGTGGGGCGCCGAGGACGCACTCACTGCCCGGGGCGTGCCGGTCGTGCCCGACTTCATCGCCAACGCCGGTGCGGCTGCGTGGGCCTGGTGGCTGCTGCAGGGGCAGGTGGGCACCGACCCGCAGGACTCCTTCCGCCGGCTGGCCACCGAGATGCAGTCCAAGGTCGCGGTGCTCGCGGAGCGCTGGACCCAGGACGGCACGCCGATGCGCGACACCGGCTTCGCCCTGGCGTCGACCAACCTGCACCTGCTCGAGGGCGTGGAGATCGTCATCCCCTGATCGCCGGGTCCCTGCGTTGCCCTGCGGCAATGCAGCCTCTCGACGTCAAGACTCTGCATTGCCGTAGGGCAATGCAGAGTCGAGCGGGGGATGCGTGTTCGACAGCGGCGAGGGTCCCTGTTTATCCTTCTTCCGACCCTTGGTTAGAGGGTGTAACTTCGCGGAGGTTCGGTGAACAGCACGGGTGGGCGGCCGGCGACCATCACCACGGACGACATCGTCCGGGTGGGGCGCGAGATCGGCATGCGCGACCTGAGCATGAGCGCCGTCGCGGCCCGTCTCGGTGTCACCGGGGCCGCGCTCTACCGTCACGTCGACGGGCGTTGGGACCTGGAGCGCCTCGTCGGCGAGGCCGTGCTCGCCGACCTCGAGATCGTCGAGGACCCGGAGCAAGCCCTCGAGCCGCACCTCGTCTCCTTCGGCATGCAGCTCTTCGACTTCGTCGTCGAGCACCCGGGCATCGGCGCGTACATGCAGCAGCTCTTCCCCCGCGGGCAGGCCGGGCGCACGATGCTGTCCGCCGAGATCGCCGCCCTCGTCCGGCGCGGCCACAACGCCGACGTCGCCATCGCGCTGACCAATGTGGTGACCCTCCTCGGCATCGGCCTGGCGGTGTCGGAGGAGCGCAAGCTGCCGGGCGGCCAACCCGACGGCTACACGCCGCAGATGCAGCAGGTGCTCGCAGAGTTCCTCACGGACGAGACGACCGGGCCGCTGCACGCGCAGCTGCCGTCGATCGCCCCGCGCAGCTTCGTGGCCCTGACCCTGTCGGCGACGATCCGCGGACTGGTCGAGGTGGCGTCGCCGGGGCGTCCGCTCGCCGAGGTCATGGCCGACCTGGCGGCCTTTGGCGGCGTCGATCCGGTCACGGGTCCGCCGCGCCAGGTGCCGGAGGGGGGCCCAACAGCCAGCGGGCTGCAGCAACGGGGGGCATGACGTCCGGGTCTCGGTCGCTGCAGGGGGCGACCGAGACCCGGATGGCCCGTCACCGCGTACGCCCTCGGGGCGGGTGCGGGTGGAGGGCCGGGGCGCGCATCAGTCAGGGGGATGCGCGCCCCACCCGGAGTCCGGGGGAGGAGAGAGAAGCCCGCGCGGGTCAGGTGCGCTTGGCAACGAGCCGCTCGACCGCGTCGTCGAGGTGGGCCTGCAGCGCCGCCTTGGCCCGCGCGGGTGTCGCCTCGAGGATCGCCAGGCGCAGGGCGTCGTGGTCCTCGACCTGGGTCGCCAGGTCGGTGTACGTCGTGCGCAGCTCGCCCAGGCACATCCGCGTCTCGACGATGAGGGTGCGCATCGCCCGGGTGAGCCGCGGGCTGCGCGAGGCCTCGACGAGCGCCTCGTGGAAGTGCTGGTCGGCGTCCGAGACGGCCGGACCGTCCCCCTTCGCCGCCGCCGTGTGCATCCGCTCGACGACCTGCGCCAGCTCGGCCGCCGTCTCCTCGCGTCGTCCCTCCGCGATGACGATCTCGAGCGCGCCCCGCTCGATGACCGAGCGGGTGCGGTACACGTCGCGCACGTCGTCGAGGGTCAGCTCGCTGACGAAGACGCCACGGTTGGTGATCGCGTGCAGGATCCCCTCCGAGACGAGACGCTGCATCGCCTCCCGCAGCGGTCCGCGCGAGACCTCGAAGTGCGCGGCCAGCTCCGCCTCGCCGAGCTGCTCGCCCGGCTCGAGGCGCCCGGACATCACGGCGCCGCGCAGCTCGTCGGCGATGAGCTCGACGGTGGAGCGCCGCGGTGGGGGAGTGAGGTCACTGACCGGCATCGTCCTGCCTTCGTGCGAAGAGGGCCCCCAGCACGGACGACGTCGGCCGCGCCCCGGCCAGCCGCAGGGCCTGCCAGATGGTCACCTGGTTGGCGGTGAGTACCGGCTTGCCGAGGCGGGCCTCGAGGTCGGGGATCACCGCGAGGGTACGCATCGCCGTGTCCGGGACGAGGAGCGTCTGCGCCTCGGGATGGTCGTGTGCCGCGGCGAGGTCGACGACCTGCTCCTTGGTGAGCGCACCGACCTCGGCGGCGGTGTCGATGCCGGCACTCGACATGGCGAGCACCTCGACGCCGGCCGCCGCGAGGTAGTCGACGAAGAGCGTGGCCACGGCTTGCGGGTAGCTCGCGGCCACCGCCACACGGCTCAGGCCCAGGCTGGCGAGCGCCTCGACGAAGGCGGCGCTCGTGCTCGACGCGGGCACGCCCGCGGCCGCGGCGAGCTGGTCGATCTGCTCGCGCGCCCCCTCTGGGCCGTAGACGAAGCTGCCGGAGGTGCACGCCCACATCACCGACTGCGGCCGGTGCTCGGCGAGGGCGGCGGCGCCGCCGGCCAGTCGGTCGGGTCGGCCGAGGTCGAGCAGCTCGGGCACGGCGTGCAGATCGGTGCCGTAGACGTGCGTGACCGGCAGGTGGTGACTGAGCAGCCGTGCCGCCCAGGGGTATTCGTCTTCAGCTGCGTGGTCGGGGTAGATGATCCCCGCCGTCACGAGCTTGCCTCCGGAGGTCGTGCTCATCGACCGAACACCTCTCCGAGCCAGCGGCCCGGTCCCATCATCGGGAGCCCGAGGCGGTCGAGGCAGGACCAGACGGTCAGCTGGTTGGCGGTGAGCACCGGTTTGCCGAGGTCGCGCTCGAGCGGGTCGATGATGTCGTAGGTCGGCAGGTTGGTGCAGGAGACGAAGAGCGCCTCGCTGGCCGGGTCGTCGGCGGCACAGACGAGCTCGGCGACGGTGCGGTAGTTGACCCGCCAGATGCCACCGCCGAGACCGAGGTGCTGGGCCGTGACGACCTCGACACCCAGCTCCCCGAGGAAGGCGACGAGCCGGTCGGTCAGCGGGGCGTCGTAGGGCGTGATGACCGAGATCCGTTGCAGCCCAAGGGTCGTGACGGCCTCGGCGAGGGCGCCGGAGGAGGTCACCGCATCGGGCGCGCCGGCGGCGCGGATGGCGTCGGCGAGCGCGATCTCGCCGTCGCGGCCGTGGATGAAGCTTCCCGAGCTGCACAGGTAGGCGACGACCTCGGGCTCGACCCCGAGCAACTCCCGGGTGGCGGTCTGCAGTGCGGAGACGTCGGAGACCCGCTGCGCCATCTCGAGGCTCACCGGCAACGGCTCGAAGGGTGTGCGCGCCAGGTGGAAGGTGACCTCCAGCGGCGCCCAGCGCCACAGCTCACGCTCCAGCGCGAGGTCAAAGGGGGCGATCACGCCGATGCCGCGCTGGGCCAGCGGACCGTCGAACTCGACGTCAGTCAGCTCCACGCCAGGACCCCCCTTCGCCTTGGATTGCCAGATTGTTGACAATCTAGGAACCCGCTCATACGTTGTCAACATGCCCAGGCAGCCCGTGGTCGTGGTGCTCCACGACGGTGACCTCCCCGGCGAGCAGGCGATGGCGCCGGTCGTCGAGCGTGCTCGCGAGGTCCGGTACGCGACCGCCGAGGAGCTGCCCGGGGCCATCCGTGGCGCGCAGGTCCTCTTCGCCTACGACTTCTTCTCCACCGCCATCCCCGATGCCTGGCCCTCGGCCGACGCCCTCGAGTGGATCCACGTCGCCTCGACGGGCGTCGACGCGATCCTGTCGCCGGAGGTGCGCGGCAGCGACGTGGTCCTGACCAACTCCCGCGGTGTCTTCGACGGAGCCATCGCCGAGTACGTCCTCGGGGTGGTGCTCGCCTTCGCCAAGGACCTGCCCCGCTCGTGGGAGCTGCAGCAGGCCCGCCGCTGGGTGCACCGCGAGTCCGAGCGGGTCGCCGGCTCCCGGGCGCTCGTCGTCGGCACCGGCCAGATCGGTCGCGCCGTCGCCCGGCTGCTGCGGGCGGCGGGCATGCAGGTCGCCGGCTCCGGGCGGCGCGCCCGCACCGACGACCCGGACTTCGGGACGGTGACGGCCCAGGCGGACCTGCACCACGCGCTCGCCGGGGCCGACTGGGTCGTGTGCATCGCCCCGCTCACCGACGACACGCGGGGGATGTTCGACGCCGCCGCCTTCCGCGCGATGCCCGACCACGCACGCTTCGTCAACGTCGGCCGCGGCGAGTCGGTCGTCACCGACGACCTCGTGACCGCCGTGCGCGAGGGGGCGATCGCCGGAGCCGCGCTCGACGTCCACGCCACCGAGCCGCTGCCCGCGGACCACCCGCTGTGGGACCTGCCGGGCGTGCTCGTCACCCCGCACAACTCGGGGGACTTCATCGGGTGGCGCGACGAGCTCGTGCGCCTGTTCGCCGACAACTTCGTCCGCTGGGTCGACGAGGAGCCGCTGCGGCACGTCGTCGACACGACCCTGGGCTACGTACCGACCGACGGGAGCTGAGATGACCCCCACCGAGATGACCGCCGTCGAGCTCGTCGCGGCCTACGGCGCCGGCGAGCTGTCGCCCGTCGAGGCGACCGACGCGGTGATCGACCGGATCGAGGCGGTGGACGGCGAGTACAACGCCTTCTGCCTCGTCGACCGGGAGGCCGCGCTCGTCCAGGCCCGCGCCTCCGAGGAGCGGTGGCGCGCGGGGCACCCGCAGGGTCTGCTCGACGGGGTGCCCATCTCGATCAAGGACATCTTCCTCACCGAGGGGTGGCCCACCCTTCGCGGCTCCAGGGCCGTCGACCCGGACCAGGCGTGGGACGTCGACTCGCCCGTCGCGGCCCGACTCCGGGCCGACGGCATGGTCTTCGTCGGCAAGACGACGACCCCGGAGCTGGCGTGGAAGGGCGTCACCGACTCACCCCTCACCGGCATCACCCGCAACCCGGTCGACCCCTCGACGACGGCAGGAGGGTCGTCGGGGGGCGCCGCCGCGGCGGTCGCCGCGGGCATGGCGCCGGTCGCGGTCGGCACCGACGGCGGTGGCAGCGTGCGCATCCCGGCCTCCTTCTGCGGGATCGTCGGGTTCAAGCCGACCCACGGGCGGATCTCCATGTTTCCCGCCAGCCCCTTCGGCCCGCTCGCGCACGCCGGTCCGATGACCCGCACGGTCGAGGACGCGGCCCTGCTCATGGACATCCTCTCGATGCCCGACCCGCGCGACCCGACCTCGCTCGCCCCGCCGACGCGCACCTTCCGCGGGGAGCTCGCCCGCGACCTCACCGGCCTGCACGTCGCCTGGTCGCGTGACCTCGGCTGGGCGCGGGTCGACGACGAGGTCGGCCGGGTCGTCGACGCCGCGGTCGAGCGCATCGCGGCGGCCGGCCTGGCCGTCGACGCGGCCGATCCCGGTTTCGCGGACCCGCGCGAGCCCTTCGAGTTGCTCTGGGCGACCGGCGCCGCGACCCTGCTGCGTGGCATGCCCGGCGCCCGGGAGACCATCGACCCCGGCCTCGGTCGTGTCTGGGACGAAGGGGAGGCCAGCTCCGGTGTCGAGTACCTCCAGGCGCGCGCCGTGGCGGCCCAGCTCGGCATCACCATGGGCGCCTTCCACGAGCAGCACAACCTGCTGCTCACCCCGACGATGCCGATCGTCGCCTTCGAGGCAGGTCACGACGTGCCGCCGGGCAGCGGGATGCGGGGGTGGCCGGACTGGACACCCTTCACCTACCCCTTCAACATGACCCAGCAGCCGGCGATCAGCATCCCGTGCGGGACGACCGCGGCCGGGCTCCCCGTGGGGCTGCAGATCGTCGGGCCGCGCCACTCCGACGACCTCGTCCTGGCCGCGGCCCGGTGGATCGAGTCGGTGCTCACCTGAGCGAGGGTCACTCGCGACCGGCCGAGATCCACTCCGGGCCGTTGAAGGTGAGGTTGCGCTGCCCGGCCACGAGGTCCGCCGCCTCGTCCAGCCGGGCGAGGTGGTCCTCGTCGAGGGCGACCTCGAGGGCGCCCAAGTTCTCGTCGACCCGCTCGGTGCGCCGCGTGCCGGGGATCGGGACGACGGGGATCCCGTGGCGGTCGCCCTGGGCGAGCAGCCAGGCGAGCGCGACCTGGGCGGCCGTCGCGTCGACCTCGTCGGCCACGGCCTCCACGACGCGCACGACGGCCTGGTTGGTCTCGAAGTGCTCGTCGAAGCGGGGCTGGTCCTTGCGCATGCTGGCCCCGATCGCCTCACGGGTGAGCGTCCCGGTGAGGAATCCGCGACCCAGCGGTGAGTAGGGCACGAACCCCGCCCCGACCTCCCGCGCCGCAGGGACGACGGCCGCCTCGACGTCGCGCGACCAGATGCTCCACTCGCTCTGCACCGCCGTGATCGGGTGGATGGCGGCCGCGGCGCGCAGCTCGTCACCGGTGACCTCGGAGAGGCCGAGGTGGCGCACCTTGCCCTCGGTCACCAGCTCGGCCATGGCGGCGACCGTCTCCTCGATCGGTCGGGTCAGCTCGCGGCGGTGCATGTAGTAGAGGTCGATGACGTCGGTGCCGAGCCGCCGCAGCGAGGCCTCGCAGGCGGCGCGGACGTAGTCACGGTCGCCCCGGGGCGAGCTGCCCGCGCCGAGCCGGCCGGTGATGCCGAACTTCGTGGCGAGCTGCACCTCGTCCCGTCGGGTCCGCAGCACCTCGCCGACGAGCTCCTCGTTGGTGCCGGCCGGTCCCTCGGTCCCCTCGCGGGGCTGGCCGTAGACGTCGGCGGTGTCGATGAAGGTCACCCCGGCGTCGATGACGTGCTCCAGCGTGCGTCGTGCCTCGCTCGGGTCGGTCGCGCCGTAGACGTGGCTGAGGGCCATGCCCCCGAAGCCGATCCGGCTGACGGTCAGGCCGTGCCCGAGGTCGATGGTCGTGTCGGTCATCGTGTGCTCCCTTGCTGCGCCAGGACGGCGTCGTCGGTGATGGTCGTCTCGTCGCAGTCGAGGCCGGCGGCGATGAGGCGCTCGTAGTGGTCGATCTTGTCCTCGATGGCCCCGAGCGCCTCGCGCATCCCGAGGAGGCGGTCGAGCACCCGGATCCGGTGCTCCCGCAGCAGGGCCATCCGCCGACCGTGGCTCGCCGCGCCCTCGTCGAGCAGGTCGACGAACCGCCTCTGCTCGGCCACCGGCATCCCGGTCGAGCGCAGCCGCACGATGAGCTCGACGATGCGCACGTCGGCCTCCTCGTACCGGCGGCGCCCGTCGGACCCGCGCGCCACCCGGGGCAGCAGCCCCTCACGCTCGTACCAGCGGAGCGTGTCCTGCGTCAGCCCCGACCGTCGCGACACCTCGGCGATCCCCACTGCATCGGTCATGGCACAGACGCTAGGCGCTGGAGCGCACTCCAGCGCAAGGGCGGATCTCGCCGGGCGGGAGTTCGGGCCCTTGACGCGCATGTCCTTGGGCGGCTGCGCGTCAGCCACTCCCTCCCAGCGCGAAGGGGGTGGGTCGGGCTCAGCGGGACCGCGCGGTCGTCCAGGCGGCGACCTGGCTGCGCGAGGTGACCTCGAGCTTGCCGAAGATCCGCTCGACGTGGCCGTCGACGGTCCGCGGCGAGATGACCAGCCGGTCGGCGATCGCCCGGTTGGTCAGGCCCTCGGCGATGAGTTCGGCGACCTCGTGCTCGCGGCGGGTGAGGGGGCTGTCCGGCTCGCCGGGCGCATCCGGCACGGTCGAGGTGCCGAGCGCGAGCTCGACGGCACCCAGACGGGTGAGGTCGTGGCTCGCGGCCCGCAGCCGCTGCGCCGTGGGTGCGCCCAGCCGCTCGTCCAGCGTGGCGCGCACGGCGAGGCTCTCGGCGTGGATCTGCGGGCCGAAGGCCTCGATCGACGTGCCGATCTGCGCCCAGACCGCATCGGCCGCCCCGGCCAGCCCAGCGGCCCGAGCGGCGTCGTCGCCCGCGCACGCGACCCAGGCGAGCAGCTCGGTCGACAGGGCGATGCAGATCCCGTCGCGGAACCCACGCTGCAGCTCCAGGGCCGCTCGTCCCGCGGCCTCCGCCAGCGGCCGGTCACCGCGGTGCCACTGGCAGACGGAGGTGACCCACAGGGCATAGGCGCGGCACCACTGCTCACCGTGCTGCGCGCTCAGGCCGAGGACGCGGTCGCAGGTGTCGAGGGCCGCGTCGTGGTCACCGTCGTAGGTCTGGGCCATCGCCAGCTGGAAGAGCGCGGTCCCCGCCGCGGCGTCGTGCCCGTGCCGCTCGAAGACGGCGACGGCTGCGCGGTAGTGCTCGATGGCCTGCGGCATGGTCCCGCTGAAGGTGTGCCACAGGCCGGTCCAGTGGTCGGCGTGCGCGGCGAGCACCTCGTCGTCGAGCACCGTGGCGGTCTCGCGGCACGCCGTGAGCAGCTCGTGCGCGCGGTCCCGGTCGCCCTGGATGAGGCACACCCAGGCCGCGACCCACAGCGCCGCACCGCGCTCGGGGGTCTCCTCGACGACGAGGCCGAGGATCCGCTCGAGCCACCGACGTCCGTCGCTCAGCCGACCGCCGGCGATCCAGTGGTAGCGCAGCAGCGAGGCGAGTCGCGCGGCGGACTGCTCCTCACCCGCAGAGCTCGCCGACCACTCGAGCGCGGCGATGACATTGGCATGGTCCTCGCGCGCGGCGGCCAGCGCCTCGGGCTGGTGCGGACCGCACCACTCGCGCACCATCCGGTCCGCCCGGGCGAGGTAGTGGTCACGGTGCCGACGCTTGAGAGCGGTGCGGGCGCCCCCTTCGCCCAGCTGTCGTGCGCCGTACTCGCGCATCGTGACGAGCAGCCGGTAGCGCATCGTCGCCCCCGACGCGTCGGCGGTGACGATCGACTTGGCGATGAGCCGGTCGAGCACGTCGAGCACCTGCTCGGCGGGCAGGTCCTCGTCGGCACACACCGTCTCGGCCGCGTCGAGGTCGAAGGTCCCGGGGAAGACCGACAGCCGCGCCCACAGCAGCTGCTCGGCCGACGTGCACAGGTCGTGGCTCCACTCGACGAGGGCCCACAGCGTGCGGTGGTGCGGCAGGTCGCCGCGGGCGCCGCCGGTGAGCAGGGTGAAGCGCGCATCGAGCCGGGTGAGGACCTGCTGGACCGACAGGCTGCGAAACCGCGCGGCGGCCAGCTCGATCGCCAGCGGCATGCCGTCGAGGCGCTCGCACAGCTGGACGACGGCAGCGCGGTTGTCGTCGGTGATCTCGAAGCCGGGCACGAGCGCCCGGGCCCGGTCGACGACGAGCTGCACCGCCTCGGCGGCCTCGACCTGCGCCGGGTCGGTGCGGTCGGGGTCGGGCACGTCCATCGGCCCCAGCGGGTGGATCTGCTCGCCGGGCAGGCCGAGCGGCTCCCGGGAGGTCGCGACCACCGACAGTCCGTCGATCGCATCGAGGAGGTCCGCGAGCAGGTCCCCGGCTGCCTCGAGCACGTGCTCGCAGTTGTCGACGAGCAGCAGCGTGCGCCGACCGGTCAGGTGGCGCACGATCTGGTCCCGCGCCGACCTCGTCGACTGGTCGGGCACCGCGAGCGCCGAGGCGACCGCGGGGGCGACCTCACCGCCGTCCTCGAGGTCGGCCAGCTCGACGACCGCCACCCCGTCGGGGTAGGCGGGTGCGGCCCGCGCGACGACCTCCCGGGCGAGACGGGTCTTGCCGATGCCTCCGGGGCCGGTGACGGTGACCAGGCGCGCGCTGCCCAGCAGGGCCCGCGTGCGCTGCAGGCTCTCCTCACGCCCGATGAACCGCGTCATCGGCTGGGTGCGCGTCATGGATGTGCACGGTAGGGCGGCTGGCCCCGGCTGTCACCCGGTGAGCCGCCACCGCGGAACGCCCCTGGGGAGCGGGTGGGGGTGAGGGGGTGGACAAGTGGGGTGGCGAAGGGGGTGATCTCACCCCTGTGCGGGTCGGGCCCCGGCTGCCACGTTCGGGAGGTGACGGCGGACCGACCGCCCCGGACAAAGGAGTCCCCCATGACGAGCACGAGCGCGACCCCCGACCACGACGTCATCATCGTCGGTGCCGGCTTCGCCGGCATCTACGGGATCCACGCCTTCCGCGACCGGATGGGCTTGGACGTCCACGCCTTCGACGCAGCGAGCGACGTCGGCGGCACCTGGTACTGGAACCGGTACCCGGGAGCCCGCGTCGACATCGAGAGCGTCCACTACTCCTACTCCTTCGACGAGGAGCTGCAGCAGGAGTGGCACTGGAGCGAGCGCTTCCCCGCGCAGCCGGAGATCCTGCGCTACCTCAACCACGTCGCCGACCGCTTCGACGTGCGCAAGGACATCACCTTCGACACGCGCGTCACCTCGGTGACCTGGCGGGACGCCGAGTCCCTCTGGGCGGTCACCACGGACGACGGCACGGTGACGACGGCCCGATACTTCGTCTCCGGTGGCGGCACCCTGTCGGTGCCCAAGACGCCCGACTTCCCCGGCGTCGACAGCTTCGCCGGTCGGGTCCTGCTCACCGGCAACTGGCGCGAGGACGTCGACCTGGCCGGTCGGCGCGTCGGCATCATCGGCACGGGGTCGAGCGGCATCCAGGCGATCAGCGAGATCGCCAAGGAGGCGCGCTCGCTCACCGTCTTCCAGCGCACGCCCAACTTCGCCACCCCGATCGGCAACTACGCGACCGACCCGCAGGAGGAGGCGGAGGAGAAGGCGCGCTACGGCGAGATCCGTGACGCCTCGCGCAACCACTTCCTCGGTGTCCCGTACTCGGACGTGCAGCCCTCGGCACTCGCGGTGAGTGCGCAGGAGCGGCGAGCCGTCTTCGACGACCGGTGGGAGCGCGGCGGGTTCCGTCTCTTCATCGACAGCTTCGGTGACGTGCTGACCGACCAGGACGCCAACGACACGGCGGCCGAGTACATCCGCAGTCGCATCCGGGAGAGGGTGGCCGACCCGGCCACCGCCGAGCTGCTCTGCCCGACCACCTACCCCTACGGGACCAAGCGTCCCCCGCTGGAGACCGACTACTACGAGGCCTTCAACCGGGAGAGCGTCTCGATCGTCGACGTGCGCAGCAACGCGATCGACGCCGTCGTCCCCGAAGGGGTGCGGCTGGCCGACGGCACGGTCCACGAGCTCGACGTCCTCGTCCTGGCCACCGGCTTCGACGCGTGCACCGGCCCCCTGCTCGCCATGGACATCACCGGTCGCGACGGGGTCCGCCTGGCCGACGAGTGGGCCGACGGCCCGCAGACCTACCTCGGGCTGACCGTCGCCGGCTTCCCCAACCTCTTCATGGTCACGGGACCGCAGAGCCCGTCGGTGCTCTACAACATGCCGCTGGCCATCGAGGACCACATCGACCTCATCGGCGACACCATCGCTTACATGCGCGAGCACGGGCACCGCGTCGTCGACGCGACCGCCCAGGGGCAGGAGCAGTGGGTCCACGAGGTCAACGCGGTCGCGGAGATGACGCTGCTGCCCAGGTCGGCGAGCTCCTGGTACATGGGCGCCAACATCCCCGGCAAGCCCCGGCGCGTGCTCGTCTACCTCGGCGGCGCGCCGCGCTACCGGGCCATCTGCGACAACGTCCAGCGCAACGACTACCGCGGCTTCGCCTTCGCCGCGGACACCGCCGGGCTGGCCTCGGCGACCAGCTCGCCCGCCCTCGACCCGTGCGTGATGTTCATCGTCGAGGCCCTGCGCCAGCAGGAGTTCCCGGGCTTCCGGGCCGCGGGTGTCGAGGGCGCCCGTGCGGTCGTCGAGTCCTTCGTCGACATGCAGGCGCCCAAGCAGGAGGTCGCGAGCGTCATCGAGCACGCCTACGGCGACGACCCCGAGCAGCGGCTGCGGGTGTACGTCCCCGAGGCGCAGGGCCCGCTGCCCGTCATCGTCTACCTGCACGGCGGCGGCTTCGTCACCGGCAGCCTCGACATGATCGACGAGCCGGTGCGTGACCTCGCCAACCGCACCGGGTCGATCGTCGTCTCGGCGACCTACCGACGCGCCCCGGAGCACCGCTTCCCCGCGGCGCACGACGACGCGAGTGCTGCGCTGCGGTGGGCCGTGCAGCACGCCGCCGAGCACGGTGGCGACCCCGCGCGGGTCGCGCTGGGTGGCGACTCCGCCGGCGGCACCCTCGCGACGTCCGCGGCGTTGCAGGCGGCCGCGGAGGGCATCGAGCTCTCGGCGCTGCTGCTCGTCAACCCGCTCGTGAGCGCGGCCGTCGACACGCCCTCGCGCACGCAGTTCGCCGAGGGCTACGTCATCGAGCTCGACGACCTCGCGTGGTTCGGGGAGCAGTACGCCTCGGCACCCGAGGACGTCACCGACGTGCGTCTCGACCTCGTCCGGGGTGACCTGTCGACGCTGCCGCCGACCCTGGTCATCACCAACGAGTGCGACACCCTGCGCGACGAGGCGGAGGACTTCGCCGAGCATGTCCGGGCCGCGGGCGGCGAGGTCATGGTGCGACGCTCGGCGGGACTGGCACACGACGTCTACCTGCTCTCGGGCGCGGTCTTCCGGGCGCAGGAGCAGCGTGCGGCGGCCGGTGAGTTTCTCACGGCGAAGCTGGCGGCGGCCCGCGTCCTCTAGGTCGCCTGAGATCCAACCGCAAAGGGGTCGCCCTGGTGCACCCGGTGGTACTGCCGGGACCGCACCGGGGCGACGCCCTTCGTCGGTGATGGGAGGCGTCGTGGGGGAGTCCGTCGGGCGCCCGAGGTCAGGCCCGGGCGAAGACCAGCCGCTCCCCGGCGAACCCGTTGCGCCACAGGTCGTTGCAGGCCTCGGCCATCCCGGGCAGGCCCTCCTCGATCGCCGCGAAGACCGAGCCGGGGACCCAGCCCATGTCGCCGTTGATGAGCAGGTTGTTGCGGCCGTAGAAGATCGCGAGGTCGGTGGCTCCCTGCTCGGCGTGCGCGGTGGACCCCGGCTCGTACCCGTAGGCGGGGTTGCCGATCTCCCACGGCTCGAAGTCGAAGAGGCACACGTCGCCCGGGATCGGGGTGACCGTGGGGTTCTCCCGGTGGGGTGCCGCGGTGATCCGCGGGATGAGTGTGTAGACCTCGTTGCGCGCGTACTTCGCGTGGAAGGCGTCGCCGCCGGCCGGCAGCGCGTCCCACACCGCGGCGCAGGTCAGCGGCGCCTCGTCGTCGAGCAGCCGCGCACGGCACACCACGCCGCGCGACTCGAGGGCGATCGTGATGTACCGGGCCATGGCTCAGACCTCTGCCAGGACCTTGCCCCAGATCTCCAGGGCCTCGTCGACCTGCTCGGCGGTGACGACGAGCGGCGGGATCATCCGCACGACGTTCATGTGCGCGCCGCAGGTGAGCAGGAGCAGGCCCTTCTTCACCGCGGCCTGCTGGGCAGCCTGGGCGCGGGCGGTGTCGGGCGTGCCGTCGGCGGCGGTGAACTCGTTGCCGACGAGCAGGCCGAGACCGCGCACGTCACCGATCCCGTCGACGGCCGCCGCCCGGGCGCCCTCGAGCAGCTGCGCGCCGCGCTCGGCGGAGTTGGCGACCAGGCCCTCCTCCTCGATGACCTCGAGGGTGGCGACGGCGGCGGCGCAGGCGACGGCATTGCCGCCGTAGGTGCCGCCCTGGGAGCCGGGCCACGCCTTGCTCATCAGCTCCTGCGAGGCCGCGATGCCGGAGATCGGGAAGCCGGAGGCGATCCCCTTCGCCAGCGTGATGATGTCGGGGCGCACGTCGAAGTGCTCGTGGCCGAACATCTTGCCCGTCCGCCCGAATCCGGTCTGGACCTCGTCCATGACGAGCAGGATCCCGTGCTTGTCGGCCCGCTCCCGCAGACCCTGGAAGAAGGCGGTGTTGCCCGGGATGTACCCCCCTTCGCCCAGCACGGGCTCGACGATGAAGGCGGCGGTCTCCTGCGGCGAGGTGAGCGTCGCGAGGATGTAGTCGAGCTCCTTGAGGGCGAAGGCGGTGGCCTCCTCCTCGCTCCAGCCGTAGCGGTAGGCGGTGGGGAAGGGGGCGACGTGCACCCCGCCCATGAGCGGGCTGAAGCCGGCCGAGAAGCGGGTGCCGGAGGTCGTCATCGTCGCCGTCGCGACGGTGCGGCCGTGGAAGCCGCCGTGGAAGACGATGACATTGGGCCGGCCGGTCGCCTGGCGGGAGAGGCGCAGGGAGGCCTCGAGCGCCTCGCTGCCGGAGTTGGCGAAGAAGAGGCTGTCGAGGTGCGAAGGGAGCACACCCTGCAGCTTGTCGACGAGGGCGAGCAGCGGCTGGTGCATGACCGTCGTGTACTGGCCGTGGATGAGCTTGCCGACCTGCTCCTGCGCGGCGGCGACCACCTTGGGGTGGCAGTGGCCCGTGCTCACGACGCCGATGCCGGCAGTGAAGTCGAGGTGGCGGTTGCCGTCGACGTCGAAGACCTCCGAGCCGAGGGCGTGGTCGATCGTCACGGGGGTGGCCTGCTTCAGCAGGGGGGACAGCGCTGTCATCGGGACCTCCGAGGTCGGGTTGTTCGTCTGATTGTTGACAATACGTCTACGGTTGGGGAGACGGCAAGGACGCTGACGAAGGAGCCTTCCATGACGATTACGGACACGCCAGAGGTCACCCGCGAGCAGGAGCGCGAGGCCATCGCCTCGGTGCCCACCGGCCTCTTCATCGGGGGCGAGTGGCGCACGACCCGCGCGACGATGCCGGTCGACGACCCGTCGACCGGCGAGCACCTCGTCGAGGTCGCCGACGCCGACCCCGACGAGGCCGCCGCGGCCCTTGACGCCGCCGTCGCGGCGCAGGCGGAGTGGGCGCAGGTGCCGCCCCGCGAGCGCAGCGAGATCCTCACCCGCGCCCGTGAGCTCATGCTCGCCGACGTCGACCGGCTCGCCCTGATCATGACCCTCGAGATGGGCAAGCCCCTGGCCGAGGCGAAGGGGGAGGTGGCCTACGCCGCCGAGTTCTTCCGCTGGTTCGCGGAGGAGGCCGTGCGCATCGACGGCGGCTTCATGACCGCGCCGGCGGGCGGCTCGCGCTTCCTCGTCGCCAAGCAGCCGGTCGGCCCGTGCATCCTCATCACCCCGTGGAACTTCCCCATGGCGATGGGCACCCGCAAGATCGGGCCGGCGATCGCCGCCGGGTGCACGTCGGTCATCAAGCCCGCCGCCGAGACCCCGCTGTCGACCCTCGCGCTCGCCGACATCCTCGTGCAGGCGGGCCTGCCCGCGGGCGTGGTCAACGTCGTGACGACGAGCAAGAGCGACGACGTCATGCGCCCGATGATCCTCGACCAGCGCTCGCGCAAGATCTCCTTCACCGGGTCGACGCCCGTCGGCAAGCACCTCCTCGAGCTCGCCGCGAAGACCGTCATGCGAACGTCGATGGAGCTCGGCGGCAATGCCCCCTTCCTCGTCTTCGACGACGCCGACCTCGACGTCGCCGTCGAGGGGGCCATGGCCGCGAAGATGCGCAACATCGGCCAGGCCTGCACCGCGGCCAACCGGATCCTCGTGCAGCGAGGCGTCGCCGAGGAGTTCGCCCGCCGGCTGGGGGAGCGGATGGGTGCGCTGCCGATGGGCCGCGGCGTCGAGGACGGCGTCGTCGTCGGCCCGCTCGTCAACCAGAAGGCGGTCGACAAGGTCGACGAGCTCGTCCGTGACGCCCTCGACCGCGGGGCGACCGCGCAGCTCGGCGGCGCACCCGCGGACCGCGACGGCTACTTCTACCCGGCGACCGTGCTCACCGGCGTGCCCGCGGAGGCGCAGATGGGCAGCGCCGAGATCTTCGGCCCGGTCGCGGCGATCACCGAGTTCGACACCGAGGAGGAGGCGATCGCGCTGGCCAACGACACCCCCTTCGGTCTGATCTCCTACGTCTTCACCCAGGGGCTCGACCGCGGGCTGCGGGTGAGCGAGGCGCTCGAGGCCGGCATGGTCGGCCTCAACCAGGGTGTCGTCTCCAACCCCGCCGCCCCCTTCGGCGGGATCAAGGAGTCCGGCGTCGGCCGCGAGGGCGGCTTCACCGGCATCGACGAGTTCCTCGAGACGAAGTACATCGGCGTGCGGATGGGCTGACTCAGGCCCGCAGGTCGGTGGCGCTCTCCCCGTGCTCGGCGAAGTCCTCGGCCGTCACCGGGCCCTCCGCGGGCTGGGTGATCCGCACGGGGTTGCCGAAGGGGTCCCGCAGCGCGCAGTCGATGCCGTAGGGGCGCTCGGTCGGCTCCTCGGTGAACTCCACCCCCTTCGCCCGCAGGTCCTCGTAGGTGGCCCGGCAGTCGTCGGTCGCGAGGATGGCGGCGGCTCCGAGCGCGCCCTTGGTGAGCAGGTCCCGCAGCTGGGCCGCGGTCTCCTCGTCGACGAAGGGAGCGCCCGGCACCTCGAGCATGATCTGCCGGTCGGGCTGGGCGGGCAGCGCGATGGTGAGCCAGCGCATGAAGCCCAGATCGACGTCGGCGCTCACCTCGAAGCCGAGCTTGCCGCAGTAGAAGTCGAGGGCCTGGTCCTGGTCGAGGACGTAGACGGAGTGGTGGCTGATCCCTGTGAACATGGTTCCAACCTAGGGACGCGGCGGCTGGGGCGCTTCTCCGAAACTGCTCGGTCTCGTCCACCGCGTCACCACGCACCCCGGCGCGGCGATGGGCGCTTCGTCGCGGAAGTCGCTCGGCGTGCGCCCGGTGACCCGACGGAAGGTCCGGCTGAAGGTCCCGAGGCTGTCGTAGCCCACCGCGAGCGCCACCTCGGTGACGCTGCGGTCGTGGTCGCGCAGCAGGGTCATCGCCCGCTCGATCCGCCGCCGCTGCAGGTAGCGGTGCGGCGTCTCGCCGAAGGTCGCCGCGAACTGCCGGGAGAAGTGCGCCGGCGACATCAGTGCCACCCGGGCGAGCGAAGGGATGTCCAGCTCGCTCGCGTAGTCGCGGTCCATGGCGTCCCGTGCCCGCAGCAGGCGGCGGTTCTGGTCCTCCCGCGGCGTCATGGTCATGGGGTCACGCTAGAGGCACCATGGACCCATGACCCTCCAGCACATCGCCCTCGAGTCCGACTGGCAGGCGGCGCAGTCCGCCGGCAGTTACCCCGTGTCCACGCGCGGGCGGACGATCACCGAGGAGGGCTTCATGCACTGCAGCGGGTCGCCGGAGCAGCTGCAGGGAGTCCTCGGTCGCTTCTACGCCGACGTCACCGAGCCGCTCCTGCTCCTGACGATCGACGAGGCCTCGCTCGTCGGGCACGGCCTCGACGTGCGCTACGAGCCGGCGGTCCTCGGCGGCGACGAGCTCTTCCCGCACGTCTACGGCGGGGACCTGCCGGTCGGCTGCGTCAGCCAGGTCGACCGCCTCCGCTGACCGACGAAGGGGAGTCAGCTCCCCTTCGCGATGGCGGCCGTGATCGCCCCCGTGACGTCGACGAGGTCACCCGGCGCGAGCTCGAGGTCCAGCCCCCGCCGCCCGCCGCTGACGAAGACGGTGCCGTGGGGCAGGGCCGAGTCGTCGAGCACCGTTGCCAGAGAGCGCTTCTGGCCGATGGGGCTGATCCCGCCGACGACATAGCCGGTCGTCTTCTCGGCGAGGGCAGGGTCGGCCATGCTCGCCTTCTTCGCGCCGACGGCGGCCGCGAGGGCCTTGAGGTCGAGCTGGTGGTCGACAGGCACGATGCCGACGACGAGGCCGTGGTCGCAGGGCAGGTCGGTCTGCGCGAGCAGGGTCTTGAAGACCCGCGCGGGCTCGACCCCGAGCACCTCGGCGGCCTCGAGGCCGTAGGACTCGGCCCGTGGGTCGTGCTCGTAGGGGTGCTCGGTGAAGTCCGTGCCCGCTGCCGTCAGCGCCGTGGTCGCGGGGGTGGCGCCGCCCTTCGTCTTCTTGCCCATGGAGCCAGTGTCCTAGGTCCCGCAGTAGGTGATGTAGCCGCGGGTGAAGTCGGGGTCGGCCGGCTCGGCGTAGCGCTCCCACCCCTCCCGCTCGACGAAGGGGGACCGCAGCGCCTCGAGCAGCTGCTCGAAGGGAGCGAGGTTGCCCGCGTGCGCCGCGGCGAGGGCCTCCTCGACGAGGTGGTTGCGGGGGATGTGGACGGGGTTGGTCTCGTCCATGATCTCGGCGCTGTCCGCGGGGGCCTTCCCCTCGCCGTGCAGGCGGGTCAACCACCGGTCCTGCCAGGCCTGCCACCGCGGCAGATCCTGGACGCGGTCCAGGGTCGGCGTCGGCTCGTCGCGCAGCAGCCGGGCGAGGTCGCGGAAGAGACCGGTGAAGTCCAGCGACTCGTCCGCCGCGATCCGCAGCAGGTCCTCGACGAGCTCGTCGTCCCCGGCGACGACGCGGATCAGGCCGAGCTTGATGCGGAAGTTGTCGAGCGCGTGCTGCTCGTAGGCCGGGGTGAAGGCCTCGAGCCGCTCCTGCGCCTGCGTCACGAGGTCGTCGGCCTCGCCGTCGGCGAGCGGGATGAGGCACTCGGCCAGCCGCGCCAGGCCCCACAGCGCCATCGTCGGCTGCGCGGAGTAGCGGTACCGGCCACCGGTGTCGACGCTGCTGAAGAAGGTCTCCGGATCGTAGGCGTCGAGGAAGGCGCACGGGCCGTAGTCGATCGTCTCGCCGGAGAGGGTCATGTTGTCGGTGTTCATCACCCCGTGGATGAAGCCGAGGGACATCCAGTGGGCGACGAGTGCGGCCTGCCGCTCGACGACCGCGGACAGCAGCGCCATCGGCTCCTGCGGCGGCACGTCGGGGTGGTGCCGGGCGCGGACGTGCTCGACTACAGCGGCGAGCTGCTCGAGACTGCCCTGGCTCGCGACGAGGACGAGGGTGCCGATGCGCAGGTGCGAGGCGGCGACCCGGGTGAGGACGGCGCCCGGCAGCGGCCGCTCGCGCAGCACCGGCTCACCGGTCGAGACGGCAGCCAGGGCCCGCGTCGTCGGCACACCGACCGCGTGCATGAACTCGGAGACGAGGACCTCGCGCAGCACCGGCCCCATGACCGCGCGACCGTCACCGCCACGGGAGAAGGGGGTGCGCCCGGACCCCTTCAGCGCGATGTCACGGCGCTGGCCGTGGGTGTCGACGACCTCCCCGAGCAGGTGCGCCCGACCGTCGCCGAGCATCGGGGAGAGGTGTCCGAACTGGTGCCCGGCGTAGGCCTGGGCGATCGGCTCGCAGCCCTCGGCGACGGCATTGCCCGCGAGGACCGCCACCCCCTCTGGGGAGCGCAGGGCCTCCGGGTCGAGGCCGAGCTCGACGGCGAGGTCGTCGTTGAGTGCCAGCAGCTCGGGGGCACGCACGGGGACCGGGTCGACCCGGACCCCGAGCCAGCCGAGGTCGCGGACGAAGGTGTTGTCGCAGGGCCACCTCATGACCCCACCCTCGCAGACGCTCACGCGTGCTCGGCCGTGTAGCTCAGCTTGAGCTGGCCCTTCTTGGTGCGCACGCGGGTGATCTCGATGCCGGTGAGGTCGGCCGTCGTGCGCACGTGGGTGCCGCCGCACGGGTCGGTCTGCAGGCCCTCGATCGTCACCCGGCGCACGCCCTCGGCGTCGACCTCGGCGCTGTAGGGCAGAGCCGCGGCGACGTGCTCGCGGGCCCTGGCGAGGATCGTCTCGACGAGCGCGGCCTTCTCCTCCTCGCCCTCGGGCAGGGAGCCGCCGTCGACGTCGTAGAGCAGGAAGGCCTGGCCCGGCGCGTGGCTCAGGCCGACGTTGACGAACCCGAGCGGCACGACGCACGCGTCGAGCAGGTGGCCGGCCGAGTGGAGCGCCGCGTGCCGACGCCGCACCTCCGGGTCGATCGCGACGTGCACGCTCTCGCCGACGGCGGGCAGGTCGCCCTCGGGGTGCAGCCACACCGCTGCGTCGTCTTTGCTCACCGAGACGGGACCACCGTCGACGGTGACGATGTCGTCCGGCTGGCCGCCCCCCTTCGGGTGGACGATGCCCTCGCGCACCGCGACGCCGGGTGACGGCCCGTCGCACACCGCGACGACCTCGGTGTCGACCTCGTAGAGGTGGGTGTCGTCCCAGTACGCGCGGCGCTGCTCCATGGCGCCATTGAAGCAGCCGCGCGCGCTCCTCCCTTCGCCTGACGTCCACCTCCCGTCAACCTGACCTTGGTATCCATCACGCATGCAGCAGAACCTCCGCGAGTACATCGACCGGCTCATGGTCGAGGGCTACACCGTGCGTGACGACCAGGGCGACGACCCGATGCTCATCGCCCCCGACGGCAAGGCCGTCGAGACCTGGCGGGAGAACTACCCCTACGACTCCCTCATGGAGCGCGAGGAGTACGACGTCCAGAAGTACCTGCTGCAGATCGAGCTGCTGAAGTTCCAGAACTGGGCCAACGACACCGGGCGCAAGTTCGTCGTCCTCTTCGAGGGCCGCGACGCGGCGGGCAAGGGCGGCACGATCAAGCGCTTCACCGAGCACCTCAACCCGCGTGGTGCCCGCGTCGTCGCCCTGACCAAGCCGAGCGACCGCGAGCTCGGGCAGTGGTACTTCCAGCGCTACATCCAGCACCTGCCGACGAGTGGCGAGATCGTCCTCTTCGACCGCTCCTGGTACAACCGGGCCGGCGTCGAGCGGGTCATGGGCTTCTGCAGCGACGAGCAGTACGAGGGCTTCATGGACCAGGCGCCGAAGATCGAGCGGATGCTCGCCGACGCCGGGGTGCACGTCACCAAGCTGTGGTTCTCGGTGACCCAGCAGGAGCAGCGGACCCGCTTCGCCATCCGCCAGATCGACCCGGTGCGCCGGTGGAAGCTCTCCCCGATGGACCTCGAGAGCCTCGACAAGTGGGAGGCCTACACCGAGGCCAAGGAGGAGATGTTCCGGCGGACCGACACCCGTCACGCGCCGTGGACGGTCATCAAGTCCAACGACAAGAAGCGTGGTCGGATCAACGCGATCCGCTTCTTCCTCAACCAGTTCGACTACGAGGGCAAGGACCCCCAGGTCGTCTTCACGCCGGACCGCAAGGTCGTCTCCCGAGGCCGCAAGACCGAGGGCGACTGACGCCTCCCTCGCCCTCGGTCCCCGGGCAGGTCCCACGCTCCGCGTGGACGGGCGACCGTGGCCGTCTCGTAGGGCCGAACCGGGTCGACATCGTCGACCGCCCGGGTGCAGGGTGACCTCGTGACCCACGACCCCGTCCCGACCCGCGCCCCGCGCGGCCGGGCCCTCGCTGACATCGGCCCGATCGAGCAGCTGCGCGCCGGCCGCCTCGGTGTCCGCCTGCCGCTCCTGCTCGCCGGGCTCTTCCTCTACGGCGCATCCATGGCGATGGTCCTGCGCGCGACCCTCGGCCAGATCCCGTGGGACGTGCTGCACGTCGGCGTCTCGCACCACATCCCGCTGAGCTTCGGCACGATCGTCATCGGCGTCTCGCTTCTCGTGCTGCTCGGGTGGATCCCCCTGCGGCAGAAGCCCGGTCTGGGGACGATCGGCAACGCCTTGCTCATCGGGCCGTCCGCCGACCTCGTGCTGTCTGTCCTCGACGAGCCGACCGGCATGGTCTGGCGCATCGCCCTGCTCCTCGGGGGCGTGGTGCTCAACGGCGTCGCGACCGGCATGTACATCGGCTCGCAGTTCGGCCCCGGCCCGCGCGACGGGCTGATGACCGGCCTGGCCCGCATCACCGGTGGCTCGATCCGACTCGTGCGCACCGGCATCGAAGTCGCCGTCGTCGCCGTCGGCTGGCTGCTCGGCGGCACCGTCGGCGTCGGCACGGTGCTCTACGCGGTGGCCATCGGGCCGCTGGCCCAGCTCTTCCTGCCGCTCTTCACCGTCGACCTGAAGCGCCCCGTCCCACCCATCGATATATAACTGGACATTATGGATTGACTCATGTCACGTTATGGGTAGGTCATGAGTCCCAGCGCGAAGCCCCGGCTGGCTGGGCGGCAACCCTCCTCCCTTCGGTGGGGTGCCCCGGGTGAGGACCTGGGCTCGGTCGACCGACCGGGCCAAGCGAGGGGCGTCGCCGCCCCGTGACCCCCACAGGAGCACGCATGTCCGCCACCGCCACCGCCCCGACCATCCTCACCTCGAGCGTGCAGGGCCGCCTCGTCACCGGGACCGAGGTCGCGATCACCGCCCGCCAGCACGAGTTCACCATCGACGAGCCGGAGAGCCTCGGCGGCGCCGACAAGGGCGCCAACCCCATCGAGCACCTGCTCGCGGCCCTCGCCTCGTGCACCGTCATCAGCTACCAGGTCTGGGCCGGCAAGCTCGACATCGCGGTCGACTCCGTCGACGTCGACCTCGAGGGCACGATCGACCTCGCCGGGTTCTTCGGTACCGACGAGGCCGTGCGCCCCGGCTTCCAGGGGATCGAGCTGGGCATCCGGGTCGCCGGCCCGGCAAGCGAGGCGGACTACCGCCGCCTCGAGCAGGCCGTCGCCGAGCACTGCCCCGTCCTCGACAACCTGACGCAGGGCGTGCCGGTCACGACAACCCTCGAGGTCGCCACTGCCGCCGCCTGACGTCGGTTGCTACGATTGCTACATGGCAACCATCTCGCATCGGGAGCTCCGCAACGACAGCGCCGAGGTGCTGCGTCGGGTGGCGGCGGGTGAGAGCCTGACCGTGACCAACCGAGGCGAGCCGGTTGCGCGAATGGTGCCCCTGGGGGGTTCTGCATTCGAGGAGGCGGTCGCGTCGGGGCAGGTGCAGCCAGCGCGTGCGGCGCGGGACTTCTCGAGCATCCACCGAGTCGAAGGCGTGGACACGGCCGAGGTTCTCGAGGACCTCCGAGGCGATCGATGATCGTCTACCTCGACACGTCCGCGGCCTTCAAGCTGCTGGCGGCCGAGGCGGAGTCGGAACCCCTGGCAGCCGCGCTCACCGCACTGGATCCCGCCGACGTCCTGCTCTCCTCCAGGCTGCTCTTCACCGAGCTGCACTGCGCAGCCCAGCGCCGATCGGTGTGGGACGTGACCGCGGTCAACGCCGTGCTGGAGATGATCACCCTGGCCGACGTCACCCGTGAGGACCTCGACCGAGCAGCGACGAGCGGATGGGGGCTGCGCAGCGCCGACGCGATCCACCTTGCCACGGCCCTGCGGATGCAGTCGGAAGTGCTGGCCGCGTACGACCGAGAGCTGTGCGCCGCGGGGGAGTCGGCCGGTCTTCGCCTGCTCCGGCCGGGGGTTACCGACTAGCGCACGACCTCGCGCAGGCTCCCGTCGACCCGACGGGTCCATCCCCGTGAGTCGAGGTGCTCGAGCAGCGGCACGGCGACCCGGCGGGTCGTGCCCAGCGCCTGACGCGCAGCGCTCAGGGTGAATGGCTGCTCCAGCCCCGCGAGCAGTCGCATCGCGTGCGCCGGACCGCTCGGCAGGAGGACGACGTCGTCGGGCAGCCGCAGCAGCCGGCCGAGGCGCGCCGCCGCGGCGAGCTCCGCGGGGCCCAGCCCGAGGTCGTCGAGGTCGCCTCTCTCCGGCGCGACGAAGGGAGTGGCCCGCAGCCTCTCCTCGAGAGCCGCGACCCCCGCCTCCGCGTGCCCCAGGCCAGCGGCGGTCGGGTCGTGGACCCGGCCGTCGGTGATCGTCAGGCCGGTGTCGGGGACGAGGGCACGGACGAGGGCGACCCCGAAGTCGTCGGGCAGGTGATCGGGCAGCAGGAGGTGGCGGCCCGCCTCGTGCAGCGGCACTCCGGCGCTCAGGGGGTCGCTCTCGTGCTCGGCGCGCAGGACGGCGACCAGACGCACCCGCCACGCCTCGCGGGCGAGCGGGTCGACCCACCAGTCGCCCTGACGCACGGCGTCGGGGGGAGGGGGGAGGCCGAGTCGGTCGAGCACCTCGACCCGCTCGGCAAGGCGCGCGGACAGCCGGGCCACCCCGAGCGAGGCGGTCCGGTCCGGGTCGGCCTGCCCGAGCGCCTCGGCTCGCAGTCGGGCCGCGCCACGTCGGACGAGGGGGAGCGGGTCGACGTCGAGGACCCGCACGGACCACAGCCGTCGGCTGCCCGGGTCGCGCAGGATCGCTCGGTCACCCACCCGCCACGGCAGGTCGACGCTCGCCGACAGCCGCGCGAGGTCGTCGCCGAGCGGCCGCACGTGCACCGGCACGTCGACCGACCCCACGTGCAGCGTCGCTTGTTCGGGTACCCGCATCTTCTTGAGGTCGCGAGCCCCCTGGGCCCCGCGACCCCCCTTCGAACCCTGCAGGACCCTAGGGTTCTGCGAAGTTGTGGGGACCTCGGTGAGCTGCACGTCGACGATCGGGGCGAGCTCCCAGGCGTCGGGGGTGAGCAGCACGGCCGAGCGGCCGACGCCGTCGACGCGGCGGAGGTTGACTGCGGTCCGCGAGACCGGTCCGACGGACTCGCGCGCTTCGTCCTGGCTGTGCAGTCCGCGGACCGTCACCTCACGGGTGACGCCGTGGTCGAGCAGCAGCAGTCGGTCGCCGGTGCGGATCGTGCCGGCGCCGAGCGTGCCCGTGACGACGGTGCCCGCACCGGACACCGAGAAGGCGCGATCGGACCAGAGCCGCACTGCCGCAGCGGGATCCGGCTCCGGCAGCCGGGTGGCGAGGTCGGCGAGGGCGGTGCGCACGTCGTCGAGACCGACCCCCTTCGCCGCGGAGACCTCGACGGCAGCCACGTCGAGACCGGCCTCAGTCAGGCGACGACCCGCCTCGCCACGGACCGCGGCAATGCGGTCGTCGTCGGCGAGGTCGCAGCGGGTGATGACGAGCAGCCCGTCGGTGATGCCGAGCGCCTGCACCGCCGCGAGGTGCTCGCTGCTCTGTGCCTGCCAGCCCTGATCCGCCGCGACGACGAAGACGACCGCGGGCGCAGGGCCCAGCCCCGACAGCATCGTCCCGACGAACCTCTGGTGCCCCGGCACGTCGACGAAGGCGAGCTCGGCCCCACCCGGCAGGCGCGTCCACGCATAGCCGAGCTCGATGGTCAGCCCCCGGTCCCGCTCCTCCGACAGGCGGTCCGGGTCGCGCCCCGTCAGCGCCCGGACGAGCGTGGACTTGCCGTGGTCGACGTGGCCTGCGGTCGCCAGCACCCGCCTCATGACGAAGGGGGCTCCGCCCCGGTCCCGTGGTGGGCGGCGTTGTCGCCCAAGGCTGCTCGCAGCGCTCGCTCCACGTCGGCGTCACGGCCGGCCGGGATGCAGCGCAGGTCGACCAGGCCGCGGCCGCCCTCGACCCGAGCCAGCACGACGGGCTCGCCATCGGTGGGCCGACGCAGCCGCTCGACCGCCTCGACGGGCACCTCGACCGCCCAGCCGGGCAGCGGCACGCCGGGGGCGCCTCCGCCGCCGACGCGGCCGTCGACGGCGACGACCTCCCGGCCCAGCGCTGTCGCCAGGGTGTCAACCCTCGGCCGTAGCTCGTCAGCGGTGGCGTGGAGCGACGCGGTGACCGGTGGGACCGGGCCGCGCACGGTCGCCTCGAGCGCGGCGAGGGTGAGCTTGTCGACCCGCAGGGCCCGGGCGAGCGGGTGGCGCCGCAGCCGTTCGACGACGTCGGCGTCGCCGAGGACGAGACCTGCCTGGGGCCCGCCGAGCAGCTTGTCGCCGCTGGCGGTCACGATCGTCGCGCCGGCGCGCAGCCAGGTCGTCGCGTCGGGTTCGTCGGGCAGGAGAGGGTCAGGGGTCAGCAGCCCGGAGCCGATGTCGGCGACGACCGGCACCCGAGAGCCGTCGGGCCGGGTCAGCCCGCGCAGGTCCTCGAGCCCGACGGCGGTCGTGAACCCGTCCACCCGGAAGTTGCTCGGGTGCACCTTGAGCACGCAGCCCGTCTCGGGGCCGATGGCGTCGGTGTAATCGCGCAGGTGCGTCCGGTTGGTCGTGCCGACCTCGCGCAGTCGTGCACCGGTCGAGGCGATGAGGTCGGGCAGGCGAAACCCGTCGCCGATCTCGACCATCTCGCCGCGCGAGACAACGACCTCGCGCCCGGCGGCGAGGGCCGTCGTGGCGAGGACGAGAGCGGCGGCGCCGTTGTTGACCGCGAGGGCCCCACCGGCGTCCGGCACTGCCTCGAGCAGGGCGGCCAGGGCGCCCGCACCCCGTCGGCTGCGGGCCCCGGTCGTCAGGTCCATCTCGACGTCGACATAGCCCGCAGCATCGACGACCGCGTCGATCGCGCTGGGGGACAAGGGCGCTCGCCCGACATTGGTGTGCACCACGACCCCCGTCGCGTTGAGCACCGGCGTGAGCGACGAGGCCCGGGTGGGCAGGGCCGCGACGGCCGCGGCTGCCACCTCGTCCGGCGGGATCTCGCCGGCCCGCGCCCGCTGCTGGGCCGCGACGATCGCCGCGCGCACCACCGGCCGCCCGAGACGCTCCGCCGCCGCGACGAAGGGGGGATCCGCCAGCAGCGTGTCGGTGCGGGGGATCGACCGGCGCGGGTCCTCGTCCACGGGCGGGTCTCCCTTCGTCGGACGGTGGGGTCGGGCAGCTGTGGCGGAGGCGGACGGGAATCGAACCCGCCAGACCGAGATGCTCGGCCTCACCGGTGTTGAAGACCGGGGGGACCACCAGGAACCCAGACGCCTCCGAGGGACACCCTAGACAGTCGCTCGACCGGAGCGCCTCTGGTGATCGCGGTACGACCGAAGTAGCATCACAGTATGAAGATCAGTGTCAGCCTGCCCGACGAGGACGTGGCGCTCCTCGACGAGGTCGCTCGTGAGGAGGGGCTGTCCAGTCGGTCCGCCGCGCTCCACCGAGCAGTCGAGCTTCTCCGGCTGCGAGGCCTGGAGGTCCACTACGACGAGGCCTGGGCCGAGTGGCAGGCGGCCGGCGACGCCGACGCGTGGGACGGGGTCGCCGGCGACGGGCTGGGCGATGCTGCGCGGTGAGATCCGGCTCGCCGACCTCGACCCGGTGCGTGGCAGCGAGGCCGCCAAGCGTCGGCCGGTCCTTGTCGTGAGCAACGACGTCGCCAACCGCTCGGCCGTGCGCCGTGGCCGGGGCGTGGTCACCGTCGTGCCGTTGACGAGCAACACCGAGCGGATCTTTGCCTTCCAGGCCATGCTGCCCGCGGACCGCACGGGCCTGTCCCTCGACTCCAAGGCGCAGGCGGAGCAGGTCCGCGCGATCGACGTCCAGCGTCTGGGCGGTGTCATCGGTCGTGTCCCGGCAGCCCTGCTCGACGAGGTCGATGACGCGTTGCGCCTCCACCTCGCGCTCTGACGAGGTCTGCGCTCTACGGTGGGGCCATGGAGCAGATCCGCCTGACCCAGTACGCGCGCGGCGGGGGCTGCGCCTGCAAGATCCCGGCCGGCGAGCTCGAGCAGATCGTCGCCGGTCTGCACGTCTCGGCCCCGCCCGGATCGGACGTCCTCGTCGGGCTCGACGACGGTGACGACGCGGCGGCCGTGCGCATCGCCGGTGGTCAGGCCGTGCTGTCGACGACCGACTTCTTCACCCCCGTCGTCGACGACCCCTACGACTGGGGGCGGATCGCGGCGGCCAATGCGGTCTCCGACGTCTATGCCATGGGCGGTGACCCGGTCATGGGGATCAACCTCGTCGCCTGGCCGCGGGAGCTGCTGCCGACCGTCCTGCTCCGCGAGGTCCTGCGCGGTGGCCTGGACCTCGCGACCGAGGCCGGATTCCCCGTGCTCGGTGGGCACAGCATCGACGCCCCCGAGCCGATCTACGGCATGGCGGTGACCGGCACGGCCGACCCCGAGCGGCTCATGCGCAACGACGCCGCCGAGGCGGGGCTGCCGATCAGCCTGACCAAGCCGCTCGGCGTCGGTGTGCTCAACAACCGGCACAAGGCGACCGGCGAGCGCAGCGAGGAGGCGATCGCCTCGATGGTCACCCTCAACCGTGACGCCTCCCGGGCAGCCGTCGCGGCGGGCATCCGGGCGGCGACGGACGTCACCGGATTCGGCCTGCTCGGCCACCTCTACAAGATGTGCCGGGCCTCGGGGGTCGCCGCTCGCGTCGACGCCGCGGCCGTGCCCTATGTCGCTGGTGCCCGCGAGGCGCTCGCCGCCGGTCACGTGCCCGGCGGGTCCCGTCGCAACCTCGACTGGGTCCGACCGCACCTCGCGGCCGACGGCATCGCCGAGGACGAGCTGATCCTCCTCGCCGACGCGCAGACCTCCGGTGGCCTGCTCGTCGTCGGCGAGGTGCCCGGCGCCCCGGTCGTCGGCGAGACGGTCGCGGCCGGCTCCCTCGGTGACGGCGTGCTCGTGCAGGTCGCGTGAGCGAGGTCGACCGGGTCCTCGAGGCGGCCCGGGCCGGCCTGGTCCGGCTCACCCCGCAGCAGGCCCACGACGCGGCGAAGGGGGGAGCCCTCCTCGTCGACACCCGCACCGCCGCGCAGCGGGCCCGGCAGGGCGAGCTGCCCGGCGCGCTCGTCATCGACCGAACCGTCCTCGAGTGGCGGCTCGACCCGACGTGCCCGCACCGCATCCCCGAGGCGCTGCCCGGGACCCGGGTCGTCGTGCTGTGCCGGCAGGGCTACAGCTCGTCGCTGGCCGCGGCCTCCCTTCGCTCGCTGGGGGTGGACGCGACCGACGTCATCGGCGGGGTCGAGGCCTGGGTCGCCGCCGGCCTGCCCCTGCACACCGGGCCCGCCGACGTCCGCGAGTAGCCCCCCCTTCCGCATTGCCCAACGCCCTCGGGCCCGCATTGCCCAACGGCAATGCGCCCCCTTTCGCATTTCCTTCAGGAAATACGACCCGGGGTGCGACGACCTCAAGGAAATGCGAAGGGGGGCAGTCGCCTCAGGCGTGCTGCGGCTTCTTGGTGATGAAGGGGATGACCGCGCCGACGAGGGCGATGACGCCGACGACGGTGAAGGCCATCGTGTACTGCTGGTCCTCGCCGATGAGCCACGAGATGAGCAGCGGGCCGACGATGCCACCGATCGACCAGCCGATGAGCATCAGGCCGTAGATCGCACCGGAGTTCTTCACGCCGAAGAAGTCGCCGGCCGTCGAGGGCAGGGTGCCGAAGGCGCCGCCGTAACAGGTGTAGACGATGGCGCACAGGACGTAGAAGACGACTGCCGAGCCCGCGTGCGGGATCGCGAGCAGGGCCAGTCCCTGCAGGCCGAGGATGCCGAGGAAGGCCGGCATGCGCCCGATCTTGTCCGAGACCGCCGCCCACAGGATGCGGCCGCCACCGTTGAAGAGGCCCATGACGCCGACCAGGGTGGCGGCCGCCGCGGCGCTCATGCCCGTCACGTCGGTCGCGGTGCCCGCGGCCACCGAGATGAGCGAGATGCCTGCGGTCACCGAGATCGTCAGGATGAGCGTCAGCAGGTACCACTGGGGCGTGCGCATGGCCTCCTGCTGGGTGAAGTCCTTGCCGGCGACGTTCTTGACGGGGGCATCCCCCTTCGCCGCGGCCGGGGCGCCGCCGACGGTGTAACCGGCCGGGGGGTTCTTGAAGACCGAGGCGCCGATGAGGCCCATGACGAGGTAGGCGATGCCGAGGTAGAGGAAGACCTTGGTCGGGTACTGCTGGTAGTCCTCGCTCGAGTCGATCATCCGCTGCGCGAGCGGCGAGGTGATGACCGCACCGAAGCCGAAGCCGCCCACCGCGATGCCGGTGATCAGGCCGCGCTTGTCGGGGAACCACTTCTGCAGCATGGCGATCGGCACGATGTAGGCCAGACCGAGGCCGAAGCCGCCGAGCACGCCGTAGCCGAGGATGAGCAGCCACAGGTCGGAGGCATCACGGGCGAAGCTCGCGAGGATGATGCCGATCGAGTAGATCGTCACGCCGACGAGCGCGACGAGGCGTGGCCCCTGCTTGTCCTGGATCCGTCCACCGAGGAAGGTCCCGACGAAGATCATGCCGATGGCGACCTCGAAGGGGATCGTCGCCTGCACCTTGCTCAGCTCGAGCGCCGACGGGTCGGCCTGGATCGCCTTGCTGAAGGTGCTCCACGCGTAGACGGCGCCGATCGCCAGCTGGACGAGGACACCGCCCGCGAGGATGAGCCAACGGTTGCCGCCGGCGGACGTCGGGGCCTGCTCGGGTGCCGTGCTCATGGAACCTCCCACTGGTCGGGTGCCACCGGATGGTGACGGGGTGCTACCTGACGGTGACGATGCTGTCGTCGACGACGCCGTCCTCGCGCCGGCGCTCGAGCCGGTCGCGCTGGACACGGACGGTGTGGCGCGGGTCCTTGGCGGACTCGATGCCCGCCTCGACGATGCCCATGCGGGTCAGTGCCGAGGCGGCGGCGAGGGCGGTGCCCGAGGCGACCGCGACGATGCGGCTGCGTCCGGCGAGCAGGGTGCCGAGCCCGCCACCGATGGCGAGGGCGCGGGCCAGGCGTAGGCGACCGCCCGCAGTGCCCGTGCGCACCGGCTCGTCGATGCCGAGGCCGGTGAGGTGCTCCTCGAGACGGTGCATCGCGAGCAGCTCGGTGCCGACACCGAGCAGCGCCAGGCGTCGCACCGGTCCGGCGAGGGTGGTGGGGGTGAGCACCATCTGCACGCCGCCTGCGGCCAGCGCGGCCGACCCGACGAAGACGAAGGGGAGCTCCCTCCGGCTCTCGTGCCACACCGGGTGCGCGGTGTCGGCGAGCAGCACGGCCGTGTAGGCCGCGAGCGGCGCACCGAAGGCCGCCTGACCGATCGTCGAGGGGGTGCCGAGGGCGTCGGTGACGCGGGTGAGTGCGGCGACCGGACCGCGGGCGGGCAGCAGGCGCAGCACCTCGGCGCCCGTGGTCACCCCGGCGAAGCCCGCGTAGGCGGACAGGATCCACGTGCCGACCGACATCGGCGAGGTGAGCTTGACCGTGCGCATCATGTTGAGGAAGCGCTCCGGCCGGCCGAGGTCGGCGACGAGCGCGATGCCGCTGAGGCCCACGGCCGCCATCGCCGTCAGGCGCGAGTTGCGTTGCAGCACAGAGTTGCCCGTCGCCGCTGCACCCGCCTGGACGATGCCCGAGACACCGGCGATGCCGCCGACGAAGAGGTAGGCCGAGATCTTGTGGTCCCACGGCACCGGCTTGACGATCGCCTGGCCGTAGTAGCTGCTGAACTCCGCGTCCGGAACCGCGGGCGCCTCGCGTCGGCCCCCGCCCTCGCGGGTGAGCCAGCTGCGAGCGGTGCCGGCAGCCCCCTTCGCGCGGTCACGGCGGCGTCGGCGGCCACCCTCCTCGGGCGGTCGGTAGCTGTCGAAGGGAGAGGTCGTCACGTCCGGCTCCCGAGGAAGGAGACGGCGACGGCGCCGAGCAGGCCGACCCCGGCGAGGCCGGCGGCGCGGAACATCTCGGGCAGTCGCTTCGTCGGGGCCTCGGGGTCCGGCGGCAGGCCGTAGACCTCGGGCTCGTCGAGCAGGAGGAAGACCGAGCCGGTGCCGCCGACGCCGTCGTGCTCGTTGGCCCCGTAGAGGCGCGCCTCGGTGAAGCCCTGCTCGTGCAGCTGGGCGACGCGGTCCCGGGCCGTGGCGACCATGTCGTCGTGGGTGCCGAACTTGATCGACGTCGTCGGGCAGGTCTGCGCGCACGCGGGCGTCTGGTCGTGGGAGAGGCGGTCGTAGCAGAGCGTGCACTTCTGCGCGACACCGACATTGGGCACGTGGTCGTCGGCGCGCACCGAGACGCTCGCGTCGTTGCGCCGCTCGATGACGCCGAAGGGGCACGCGCCGACGCAGTAGCCGCAGCCGTTGCAGACATCGGCCTGGACGACGACCGTGCCGTGCTCGCTGCGGAAGAGCGCACCCGTCGGGCACACGTCGAGGCAGCCGGCGTGGGTGCAGTGCTTGCACACGTCGGAGGACATCAGCCAGCGAAACTCCGGCACGGACCCGACGATCGGCACGCCGTCGACGGTCACACCGAGGTGCCCGGTGCCGCCGGCCTCGACGTCGGCCTTCTCGGCGAGCATGTCGGTCAGCGCCGGTCCGTGTCCCTCGATCGGCGCGGGGAGGGTGCCGTAGCCGGCGGGTGCGCCGCCCGTCGGGGGCTGCGTGGGTGGCTCACCGACGGCCGGCATGCCCAGGTCGACGAGCCGCCGCCCGGACTCGCGGGCGGCCTCGATGCGCTCGCGGCTCTGCTCGACGAAGGCGACGTGCCGCCACGTGCTCGCGCCCAGGTCACCGGTGTTGTCGTAGCTGTTGCCCGTGATGGCGAGGCCGTCGAGGGGGATGCCGTTCCACTCCTTGCACGCGACCTCGCAGGCCTTGCAGCCGATGCAGATGGAGGTGTCGGTGAAGAAGCCCTTGCGTTCGGGCGCCTCCTGCCACCCCGCGTCGCGGGCGGGCTCGGTGACGCCCGACAGCTGCCGGGAGAGATAACCCATCACGGCCTCCCTTCGTCGTGGGGCTCGTCGCGGTGCTGGTTGCCGGTCTCGACGGTCGTGCCCGAGCGCGACTGGTACTCCGCGACGAGGCGCAGCAGCTCCTCGCCCCGAGGCCGGCGACCGGGGCGGATGTCGCAGGAGCCGACCTTCGACTCCTGGATCTGGACGTTGGGGTCGAGCGCCAGGCCGAGCAGGTCGTTGGCCCCGTCGCCCTCGACGACGGCGTCGCGGCCGACGCCCCAGTGGTAGGGCAGACCGATCTGGTGGATCGTGCGGCCCTTGATCGTCAGCGGCGTCATCCGCTCGGTGACGAGCACGCGTGCCTCGATGGCGCTGCGCGCCGAGATGAGCGTCGCCCACCCGCCGTTGACGAGGCCCTGCTGCTCGGCGAGCTCGGGCGAGACCTCGCAGAACATCTCGGGCTGCAGCTCCGACAGGTAGGGCAGCCACCGGCTCATGCCGCCGGCCGTGTGGTGCTCGGTGAGCCGATAGGTCGTGAAGACGAAGGGGTAGACGTCCGACCCCGGCTCGTCCCCGGACGGGCTCCACAGGTTGTCCTTGCGCGGGTAGACCAGCCGGGCCGGGTTGCGCTGCTGCCCGTAGACCGGGTTGGCGACGGGCGACTCCTGCGCCTCGTAGTGCGAAGGGAGCGGACCGTCCACCATGCCCTTGGGCGCGAAGAGCCAGCCCTTGCCGTCCGCCTGCATGATGAAGGGGTCGTCGCCGGCGATGGCTGCGGGTCCGCCGACGTCGGGGTCGGGCCGGAAGGACGGGTCGCGGTCCACCGGGAAGTCGGGGACGTCCTTGCCCGTCCACTTCTTCGCGTCCGCGTCCCACCAGACGTACTTCTTGCGCTCGCTCCACGGCCGCCCCTGCGGGTCGGCGGAGGCGCGGTTGTAGAGGATGCGCCGGTTCATCGGCCAGGCCCAGCCCCACTCGGCGGCGGTCTCGTCCTGCTCCTGACCCGGCACGCGGTTGGCCGACTTGTTGACCCCACCGGCGTAGACGCCGGTGTAGATCCAGCAGCCGCCCGAGGTCGAGCCGTCGGCCTTCATGTCGGCGAACTTGTCGAGCAGCTGCCCGGCCTTCTCACCGCTCACGTGGTAGCCGTTGATCTCCCGCAGCACCGCCTCGGCGTCGGTCTCGCCGTGCGCGTCCTTGGGGTAGTCCCACGTCAGGTCGAGCAGCGGCCGGTCGCGCTCGTCGGTCGAGTCGGCGAGCCGCTCGCGGATGCGCACGCCGAGCTCGTGGAAGAACTCGAGCTCGCTCTGCGCGTCGTTGGGCGGCTGCACGGCCTGGTGGTGCCACTGGAGCATCCGCTGGGTCTGGGTGAAGGTGCCCGACTTCTCCACGTGGTTGGCCGCGGGGAAGAAGAAGACCTCGGTGTCGATGTCCTCGGTCTTGAGCTCGCCGCTGGCGATCTCGGGGGAGTCCTTCCAGAAGGTCGCCGACTCGATGAGCTGGAAGTCGCGGACGACGACCCACTTGAGGTGTGTCATCGCCAGCCGCTGCATCTTGCCGTGGGCCGAGCCGACCGCAGGGTTCTGCCCGAGCACGAAGTAGCCCTCGACCTCGTACTCGAGCATCGACATCACCGTCTGGTAGGTGCCGTGGGCACCCGTCAGACGCGGCAGGTAGTCGAAGCAGAAGTCGTTGTCCGGGGTCGCCGCGTCGCCGAACCACGCCTTCATCAGGCTCGCGGTGTAGGCCGGCGCCTCGGTCCAGAAGCCCTTCTGCAGCGGCGAGGAGATCGTCTCGAGGTATTGCTCGAGGGTGTCGTGCTTGCCGGCCACCGGCATCGGCAGGTAGCCGGGCAGGAGGTTGAAGAGGGTCGGGATGTCGGTCGAGCCCTGGATGCTCGCGTGCCCGCGCAGCGCCATGATGCCGCTGCCCGGTCGGCCGACATTGCCCATGAGCAGCTGGAGGATCGCGGCGGTGCGGATGAACTGCGCGCCGAGGCTGTGCTGGGTCCACCCCAGGGCGTAGGCGAAGCAGGTCGTGCGCTCGCGGCCGGAGTTGCTCGTCAGCGCGTCGGCGATCTCGCGGAACTGCCACTGCGGGATGCCGCACACCTCCTCGACCATCTCGGGCGTGTAGCGCGCGTAGTGCCGCTTGAGCACCTGGAAGACCGAGCGCGGGTGCTGCAGGGATTCGTCACGAATCACCCGGGCGTGCTCGAGGGCCGGGCCCGCCGCGCCGTGCTGGTCGCCCGCGGCGCGGGCGCTCTTGTGCGCTCCGTGCTCGTGACCACCGCTCGGGCCGCCGACCTCGTCGTCGCCGGAGTCGCTCCCTTCGCCGTCCTCGCGCTCGGCATAGGCCCACGAGCTCATGTCATAGGTGCCGGACTGCTCGTCGTAGCCGGAGAAGACGCCGTCGAGGTCCTCGGTGTCGACGAAGTCCTCGCCGACGAGGGTCGCGGCATTGGTGTAGGCCACGACGTAGTCACGGAAGTAGAGGTCGTTGTCGATGACGTGCTTGATGAGCGCGCCCAGGAGCACGACGTCGGTGCCCGCCCGGATCGCGACGTGGGTGTCAGCGATCGCGGAGGTGCGGGTGAATCGCGGGTCGATGTGGATGACCCGCGCACCGCGGGCCTTGGCCTCGGAGACCCACTGGAAGCCCACCGGATGGCACTCGGCCATGTTGGAGCCCTGGATGATGATGCAGTCCGCGTTGGCCATGTCCTGGAGGGACTGGGTGGCGCCGCCGCGCCCGAAGGAGGCTCCCAGACTGGGAACCGTGGCGGAGTGTCAAATACGCGCCTGGTTCTCGATCTGGATCGCGCCGGCCGCCGTGAAGAGCTTCTTGATGAGGTAGTTCTCCTCGTTGTCGAGGGTGGCTCCCCCGAGCGAGGCGATGCCCATCGTGCGACGAAGGGGGCGGCCGTGCTCGTCGTGGTCCTGCCACTTCGCGGCGCGCGAGGCGAGGAAGCGGTCGGCGACCATGTCGATGGCCTCGTCGAGCTCGATCCGCTGGAAGTCCGTGGCGCCCGGCGCGCGGTAGAGCACGTGCGTCTGGCGGGTCGGCGAGTTGACCAGCTGCTCGCTCGCAGCACCCTTGGGGCACAAGCGCCCTCGGCTCACCGGCGAGTCCGGGTCGCCCTCGATCTGGACGACCTGCTCGTCCTTGACGAAGACCCGCTGGCCACAGCCGACGGCGCAGTAGGGGCACACGCTCTGCACGACGCGGTCGGCGCTCGACGTGCGCGGCTCGGTCTCACGGGTGCGCCGCGAGGTGACCGCGGCGCCGCGGCCGAGGAAGTCGCCCGAGGCCAGCTGCCGCAGGACGGGCCAGCCGAGGAAGGTCGAGTCCTTCGGTGCCATCGCTGCCACTCCCTTCGCGAGAAGACGTGCTCTGGATCACCGTAGCGCTTCCTAGTCACTACACGTTGGTCGAGGTGTGAGGAGCTCTGCGACGAGCCTCGAGACCCGCCTCCGGGCGAAGGGGGGCGCTCCCGGCGAGGAGGGTTGGCGCGCTGCCGAAGTCCTTCGTCGTCGTGTGGTCGCGTTGTCGTTCTCGACTTCGGCTTGACGCCACGCCAACCCTCCCCGCCGTCCGCTCTGCTGCCCTGCCGCCTCATTCGAAGAAGAAACGCTCGCTCGACCGGGCGTTTCTTCTTCGAATGGCCGCGCTCTGCCTACCCCGGTCCCTGAGTGGGTCCCACGTTCCGCGTGGGCGGTCGCTCAGCGACCGTCTCGAAGGGACGCCAGCCGCCTACCAGGCGTAGGGCTCGAAGTTCTTCAGGAAGACGCCGTAGAGGTCCTCGCCGCGCTCGCCGCGGACGATCGGGTCGTAGACACGAGCGGCGCCGTCGACGAGGTCGAGCGGGGCGTGCCAGCCCTGGGCGGCGATGTCGAGCTTTTCGTGGTGCGGGCGCTCGTCGGTGATCCAGCCGGTGTCGACGGCCGTCATGAGGATCTTGTCGGTCTCGAACATCTCCCCGGCCGAGGTGCGGGTGAGCATGTTGAGCGCGGCCTTGGCCATGTTGGTGTGCGGGTGGCCGGCGCCCTTGTAGCGGCGCGAGAACTGCCCCTCCATCGCCGAGACGTTGACGACGTGGCCGCGGGCCGCGTCGCCGACGACCTCGCGGCGGCGCTCGACGGCCGCGCGCATGGCCGGCCGCAGCCGCGAGACGAGCAGGAAGGGCGCGACCGAGTTGCACATCTGCACCTCGAGGAGCTCGAGCGGGTCGACCTCGTCGACGGTCTGCTTCCACGAGTTCGTCGTCACGACGTCGGGCAGCAGCCCGCCGGCGTCGACGGCCGTGCCAGCGAGGTGTGCCTCCAGGCTCGCGCTACCCGCGGTGAGGGCCAGCCGGGTCATGTCGGCAGCGGTGCGCACGGCGGCCGCGTCGGCGTGGGGCACCGGGTGCTCGCCGAGGGAGCCGACGAGCGCCGCGGGGTGCGCCTCGCTCACCCGGTCGAAGGAGATCATCGTCGGCGTCGGCCCGTCGATCTCGAGCGGCTGCGACTCGCCGTCGACGAGCTGGCTGTAGGCGCCCGGGGAGCGCCGCACCGTCTGGCAGGCGTTGTTGATGAGGATGTCGAGCGGCCCGGCGGCCGCGACCTCGTCGGTCAGGGCAACCACCTGGGTCGGGTCGCGCAGGTCGATGCCGACGATCGTCAGCCGGTCGATCCACTCCGGCGAGTCGGCGAGCTCGGCGAAGCGCCGCGCCGCGTCCCGGGGGAAGCGGGTGGTGATCGTCAGGTCGGCGCCGTCACGCAGCAGCCGCAGGGCGATGTACATGCCGATCTTCGCCCGGCCGCCGGTGAGCAGCGCCCGCCGTCCGCGCAGGTCGGTGCCCTGGTCGCGGCGCTCGTGGCTCATCGCCGCGCAGTCCGGGCACAGCCAGTGGTAGAAGGCATCGACGAGCGTGTAGTCGGCGTGGCAGATGTAGCAGCCGCGGGGGATCTGCAGCTCGCCGACGAATCGGCTCTCGCTCGACGCGGCGAGCGGGATCCCCTTCGTCTCGTCGTCGATGCGCATCGGCGACCCGGTCGCGGTCTGGTCGAGGATCGCCTGGTCGTGCGCCATCTTGGGCCCGCGCTCGGCCTGCCGGGCCTCGCGGCGACGCGCCTTCTTCACCCGGTTGTACATCGTGCCCGCGGCCCGCTTGACCGTCGCGATGTCCTCGTGGCCCGGCGGCAGCTCGTGGAGCATCCCGAGGACGCGCAGGGTGGTCGCCAGGTCATCGGGGTCGACGCCGCTCGTGTTGCTGGCCTGGGTCTCACTCACGGGGTCCGAGGATACGTGGCCCCGAGTCGATCGCCGCAGGCCGAAGGGGGATGCCTGCGGAGCGGACGGCGGGGAGGGTTGGCGTGGCGTCCAGGCGAGCCGCAGGGCGAAGGGGGATGGCTGCGCACATCAAGCCGAAGTCAGCAACGACAACCGCCGGCGAAGAGGAGAACGAAGGACTTCGGCGGGCGCAGCCGTCCCCCTTCGTCCGGAGGCGGAAGCGGGGTCTCGAGGCTCGCTGGCGCTCGCACCTCGACCACCGAAGCGGGGGTGACGCGCCCTATGGTCGGGGCATGAGCCTCGCCGACCGCACCTTCGCCGCCGTCCTCTTCGACAACGACGGCACCCTCGTCGACTCGACGGGCTCGGTGGAGCGGTCGTGGGTGCGGTGGGCGGTGGAGCACGACATCGACCCGCGGACGCTCGTCGGTCACCACGGGATGCCGGCGCCGGCGATCATCGCGTCGGTCGCGCCGCACCTGGACCCGCAGACGGCCTTCGCGCGGATCGAGCAGCTCGAGGTCGACGACGTCGAGGGCGTCGTCGCCCTGCCCGGCGTGCTCGACGCCATCGCGGCGATCGGCGACGGACCCGCCGCGGTCGTCACCTCGGCGACTCGTGAGCTGGCCCGGGTCCGGCTGGCGGCGGCGGGCATCGGCATCGCGCAGGTCGTGACCTTCGACGACGTCGAGCGCGGCAAGCCGCACCCCGATCCCTTCCTCCTTGCCGCCGAGCGGCTCGGCGTCGACCCGGCGGACTGCCTGGTCTGCGAGGACGCCCCGAGCGGGGTCGCGGCGGCCCGGTCGGCGGGCTGCGCGGTGCTCGCGGTGACGACGACGAGCACCCCCGAGGAACTCGGTGGCGCCGACCTCGTCGTGTCGTCGCTGGCCGACGTGGTCTTCGAGGTGGTCGACGGCCGGGTGCGGGTGCGCCCCCGTCAGCCCTGACCGGGGCGAAGGGGGATCAGGCGCCGGCCTGCTTGGGAGCGGCCGCGTCGGGGCCGGTCGCGGCGAGGTCGCGCTCGACGTAGGCCTCGATGGCGTTGAGGTCGTCCTCGCTGCGGCGGACCACGGCGAGCAGGTCCTGCATCGTGGCGACCTCCTCGACCTGCTCCTTGATGAACCACTGCATGAACTGCTCGGCGGCGAAGTCGTTGTCCTCGCGGGCCGTCCGCGTCAGGGCGTGGATCTGCTCGGTGACCCGCTTCTCCTGCTCGACGGCCAGCTCGACCGGCGCGACGATCCCCTCGAAGGTGCTGACCGGCGCCTCGATCGCCGGCAGGTGCACCGGCTGGTCGGTGTCGAGCAGGTACTGGATCATCATCTTCGCGTGGCCGCTCTCCTCGGCCGCCTGCCGGTAGAAGAAGCCCGCGAGCTGGGGCAGGGTCAGCGACTCGTAGTGGGCCGCGACGGCGAGGTACTGCTGGTGGGCGGCGAACTCCTCACCGATCTGGGTGGTGAGCTGAGCGGCGAAGGGCGAGGCGGTCATGCCCGAAAAATAGGCGGCCCGCCGCGGCCGCCGCCAGCAAGGACAGCCGAGCCTTCGTGGTCGCTCGCGTGCGGGTCAGGCTGCCTTGCGCAGCTTGTCCTTGGCCTTGGCGGTGACGAGCCGGCGCTTGTGGACCGCGTAGCCGTCGGGCAGGCGCCCCTCCTTGAGCAGGCGGATCGGGCAGGAGCTGCAGCGCTTCTTGCTGACGCAGCACTTCTCCTTGACCTTGATCTTCCCGATCTTGACCTTCTTGCCCATGACGGCACGCTAGGCCATGCAGGTGAGGCTCGCCTACCCTCCGTTCGCCCCTCGGGAACCGGCGGCGGATCCCCCTTCGCCCGGGGCTAGGAGGTGGCGGCGGGCTCCTGCGGGTCCTCGCAGAGGAAGGGCGCCGTGCTCCCACCCGAGTGGTACGTGTACTCGCGGCCCTGCGCTCGGAGCACGATCCGGTGTCCCTCGACGAGGGTCTGGCCGTAGACCCGCCCCGGCTCGGGGCAGCCGAGGCTGCTGTCGCGCCAGGTCACCGCGTCATGTGACACCGGCTCGACGTCGGCAGGGTCGATGCCCAGACGCTTCGCCAGGTCTGCGACCGCCGCGTCCTGCCGGTCCGAAGGGGGTGTCGTGCTCGTCATCGAGGTCTCCGAGGTCGGGGTCGAGGTGGCGCCGCCCCCCATGGTGCCCGCTCAGACGAAGGGGAGCGTTCTGCTCATCCCCTCGGGGCGCCCGGGCTCCGCGTAGTGCTCGACGCCGAAGGCCGCGGCGAAGACCTCGGGCGGCATCTGCAGCATCTGCTGCACGTCACCCTGCGAGGCGTGGCAGGCGAGGGCTGCGCGCTTGACGTCGATGACCTCGGTGACGTCGACGGCGTGGTGGATCTCGCTCTGCGGCAGGCCCATCGGGTTGCCGTCGTCCATCGGGTCATCGGGGGAGAAGCCGGGGTCGATGCCCATCGCCTTCGCCTGCTCGACCTGCTCGCGCATGCGGTCGCGGTTCATCGTGTTCTCCAGCACGCGGGGGCGCCGGGTCGCCAGCTCGGCCGCGCGGTGGGCGACGTGGTGCACCTTGACGTGGTCGGGGTGGCCGTAGCCGCCGTGCCAGTCGTAGCCGACGAGGATGTCCGCGTCCTCCTCGTCGAGGATCGCGGCCAGGCGGCCGGCGGCCTCGTCGAGGTCGGCGCCGTGGAAGGACCCGTCCCAGGCGTTGTGCTCCCAGCCGGTCATGCCGGAGTCGACGTAGCCGAGCCAGGCGACGCGGGCGGTGCCCGTGACGGCCGCCGAGGCCTCGGCCTCCTGCCGACGATGGTCGGCGAGGGTCCTCCCTTCGCCCAGGTCGTCGGGGACGCTGCCGTGCTCGCCGCCGGTGGCGTAGGCGACGACCACCCGGCCGCCGGCGCGGGAGGTGAGGGCCATCGACCCGGAGGTCCCGCTGGCCTCGTCGTCGGGGTGGGCATGGAAGAAGACGGTGGTCGTCACGAGGACATCGTGCACCGGCGCGCCGACAACTCGCTTGCCGAGGCGGGCGAAGGGGGGAAGTCTCCACCCATGACACCTGACCCCGGGGCCGCCGGGCTCCCCGTGGACACCTACCTCGCCGCCATCGAGCGGGAGACCCGCCGCTTCCGCGAGTGCCTCGCCGACGCCGACCCGGGCCTGCGGGTGCCGACCTGCCCCGACTGGACCGCCGACGACCTGCTGTGGCACCTCGGGGGAGAGGTGCAGGACTTCTGGGCCTGGGTCATCGCGCACCGTCCCGAGGTGCCGGAGGCCTACGAGGAGCCGGAGCGGCCCGCCGACCGGGCCGGGCTGCTCGCCCACCTCGACCACGCCCACGAGCAGCTCATGCTCGGCCTGCGCAATGCCGACCCGGCCGACGCCGCGTGGTCGTGGGTCGGCGACCCGGCGCTGCACACGGTCGGTTTCACCGTCCGACGCCAGGCCCACGAGGCGCTGATCCACCGCGTCGACGCCGAGCTGACGGTCGGCGAGGTGACGCCGCTCGACTCGCAGCTCGCGAGCGACGGCGTGCTCGAGTGCCTCGAGTGGATGTACGGCAACCTCCCCGGCTGGGCCGGCTGGGAGCACGACGGGTCGCGGGTCCTCGTCCACGCGGCCGACACCGGCCACCGCGTCCTCGTCGGCCTCGGCCGGGTGACTGGCCGCAACCCGCGCACCGGTGACGAGATCGACCAGACCGAGCTGCAGGTGCTCGACCGCTCCGTCCACGGGCATGCCGAGGCCGACGTGACGATCACCGCCGACGCCGCGGCGCTCGACCTGTGGCTGTGGCACCGCGGGCCGGCCTACCCGGTCGAGATGGAGGGGGACGAGGCGCTGCTCGACCGGCTGCTCGGGGTGCTCGGCCAGTCGATCGACTGACGCTCAGCCCGAGACCGGCTCCGAGACGTGCTCGGCGGCGACCGGGGCGCCCGACGGCGGGGCGAGCTGCTCCCTTCGCTCGTAGGCCCACCCGGGACCCCGCAGGAGGAACCCGAAGCGGTCCGACCAGGTCGGCGCCGTCGCGATGTCCTTGGCGATGTCGCGCCACTCGTGGGTCGCGATCGTCCCGAGGTTGAAGCTGTCGATGTTGCGGGTCAGGCCGTAGCGCACCCGCTCGACCTCCGGCTCGAAGGTGCCGAAGAGCTTGTCCCACAGGATGAGGATCGAGCCGTGGTTGATGTCGAGGTACTGCCGCTGGCTGCCGTGGTGGGCCCGGTGGTGGCTCGGGGTGTTGAGCACCTTCTCCAGCCAGCCGATGGAGCGCACGGCCTCGGTGTGGATCCAGAACTGGTAGATGAGGTTGAGCGCCCGTGCGTCCTCGATGTAGCGCGGCGGGATCCCGAGCAGCGCGAGCACCCCATAGGGCGCCGACAGGGTGAAGCCGTCGGCGACCGGCTGCCGCAGCGCCGTCGAGAGGTTGTAGCGCTCGCTGCTGTGGTGGACGACGTGCACAGCCCACATCCAGCGCGACTCGTGGGCCGTGCGGTGGTTCCAGTAGTAGATGAAGTCCCAGCCGGCGATGGCGAGCAGGTAGGGGACGGCCCCCGTACGCTGGCGGAAGGGACTGATCGCGGCGAGCCGCGTCGCGGAGGTCTGCAGCGCCCACACCGAGGCCGCGGCGACCGCGGTCGAGCCGACGGCGGCGACGGCGGAGCCCGAGGTGAGCAGGCCGAGGGCGTCGACGCGCGAGCGGACGGTCGTCGGCTGCGGGGCGTCCGAGGGGAGGGTGCCGGCCTCGGGCAGCTCGCCCCCGTGGGCGCGGCGCTGGCGCAGCACGTCTCCGACGGTCGTCACGACGGCCGCGGCAGCGCCGACGGCCATGAGCGCGGTGCCCGCCCGCGTGGTCCCGGGCGCCAGACGACGCACGAGCGGTCCCGTGACGAAGGGGGCGATGAGACTGCCGATCCCCATGCTGAGGCTGGCGATGGTGTCGTTGAGCTCGTAGTCCCCTGACCGGTCCTCGTCGGGTGCGGCCGGGCGCTTGTGGTGCATCCACCAGTACTCCGCACCCATGGCGCCCACGAAGGCAGGGATCGCGAGGACGGTCAGGTCAGGGCGTGCCATGGGGGCTCCTTTGCCGGGGACGAGCTCAACTGACCATAGAGTCAGTTGTCGTGCCTGACAAGATGTGCCCATCACAGAGGAGGCACCCGTGAGTGGCATCGGGACGAAGGGCGTGGCCCGCGCCGAGCGCAGGCAGCAGCTCGTGCACGAGGCCGTCGAGGAGCTGGGAAGCCAGGGCTATGCCCGCGCCTCGATGGCCGACGTCGCCGCGCGCGCCGGTGTCTCGAAGGCCATGGTGCACAACGTCTTCGGGTCCAAGGCCGACCTCGCGCAGGCCTGCCTCGAGGAGGTCGGACCGCGCCTCGTCGCCACGATCGCCCAGGCCCAGACGGCGACCGATCCCGGTGAGCGCGCCCTCGACACCTTCACCGCGATCTTCTCGGCGATGGCCGAGCACCGCTATGCGTGGGCGCTCGTCAAGGACGAGACCCTGCCCGAGGGGTCGGCGGCTGCCGAGCTGGCACAGGGCTACCGCGCACAGCTGCACTCGATGGGGACCGTCGGCACCCGAGACGTCCTCGAAGCGGCCGGGCTCGCCGACCCGCTCGACCACGACCTGCTCGACCACATCTGGGAGTCGATCGTCGAGGCCGCGGTCGCGTGGTGGCAGGAGCACGACGACCACACCGCGGAGCAGATGGCGCAGCGGCTCACCCGCCTGCTGGCCGTGGTCACGCTGCGGGGGTGACCCGGCCCGGTCCCTGAGGAGGCGAGGGACGAGCCGTCTCGAAGGGCGTCATCGCCTCCCGGTCGGCGGGGAGGGCGCGACTGGCCCGCCAGGAGCCGAGGACGGCGATGACCAGCCCGATCGGGACGATGACGAGCAAGGCCCGGTGCAGCCCGACGGCGTCGGCGCTCAGCCCGCCGACCGGGGTGGCGAGAGCGTCCGACAGGGCCCCGACGAGGATCGGTCCGATCGTCGCGCCGACGAGGTTGAAGGACGCGAAGTACACCGCGATCGCGGTCGCCCGCATGGTGGGCGGGGTGACGTCGGCGATCGCGGGCGACGCTGCGGCGGAGAGGAACTGGGTGCCCGTCCAGCCGATGGCGAAGAGCGCGACGAAGGCGACGGCACGGCCTGGGCCGAGCAGCAGCGCGGCGAGGGTCAGGGGGATCGCGGCGGCGAAACCGGCTGCCGCGACGACGAGCCGTCCTGACGGGTGCCGGTCGGAGGCGCGGTCGGCCAGACGCCCGCCGAGGAGCAGGCCGACGATGCCGGCGAGCCCGAGGATCACGCCGGCCCCGATCGACGCGGTGCCGATCGACAGTCCGAAGTAGCGCTGCAGCAGCGGGACGATGAAGGTCGCGACGCCGTAGGTCGGGATCTGCAGTCCGATGCCGGCGACCATGAGCCAGGTGATGGTGCGGATCCGCAGCACCGCGCGATACGGATGGGTCTGCTCGTCGGCGGTGTGCAGCTCGACGGTGTCGGAGGCCCCGCGGGGAGGTTCCTTGACGAAGAGCATGGCGACGGCGAGCAGGAGTCCGGGCACCGCCGCGATGACGAAGGGAGCCCGCCAGGTCCCGGTCGACTCGACGATGACGCCGACGGTGAGGAAGGCGAGGAGCAGCCCGATGGGGATGCCGAGCGAGACCATGCTGATGGCGCGGCTGCGCCGCTTGGGCTCGTAGGCGTCGATGAGCAGCGCGTTGGACGCCGGCCCGTAGCTCGCCTCACCGATCCCGACGCCGAGGCGGAAGAGGAAGAGGAACAGGAAGCCCTGGACGAAGCCGCTCGCGCCCGTGAACAGGCTCCACACGACCAGCCCGCCGGCCATGACGTAGCGGCGCGGGACCCGGTCGGCGAGGCGCCCGAGGAGCACCCCGGCGATCGCGTAGACGACGGTGAAGGACCCGCCGAGCACTCCGATGAGGGTGTCGCTCAACCCGAACTCGTCCTTGAGCGGCTCGACGATGACCGCCGGGATCGTTCGGTCGTAGAAGTTGACGATGTTGGCCAGGGTCAGCGTGACGAGCAGGTACCAGCGCCGTTGCATGTCGCACAGACAACCACGTCGACGTGGTCCGCCGGCACCGGCGTGGCCCGTATCGTCGACGCATGACCTCTCGCACGGCCGCGCGGCGATGACGCCGGCGCGCACCCCCCTTCGCGTGGTCGCCGCCGGGCCGGCGGACGTCGACGAGGTGTGGCTGCGGTACACCACGCCCGGCCTCTGGTCCGGGTGGGCGCCGCAGATTAGGGCGGTGGAGCACCCGCCCAGCCGGATCCGAGCCGGTGGACGGGGAACGGTGCGCGGACCGCTGGGTCTGGACGTCCCCTTCGTCGTGGAGGCGGTGGACGACCAGGCGAGGCGCTGGGGGTGGTGTCCGAGGATCGGGCCGGTCGCGATCCGCATGCGGCACGGGGTCGACGCGCACCCGGAGGGCAGCAGTGCCTGGGTCGAGATCGCGGCGCCGCGACTGCTGGCGCTCTCGTACGCCCCGATCGCGTCCCTCGCGCTGCGCCGGCTCGTCGCCCGGTGAGGGGAGATGCCCGGCGCCGGTGGGTGCGCGCATAGGGTCGAGGCCGTGATCGAGCGACTGACGGTCTTTTGCGGATCGACCCCCGGCCACGACCTGAGGTGGGTCGAGCTGGCCCACTCCGTCGGACGCGACCTCGCCCGGCGCGGGATCGGGGTCGTCTACGGCGCGGGCGGTGGCGGCCTGATGGGCGCCCTCGCCCAGGGTGCGCTGGACGAAGGGGGCGAGGTCGTCGGCGTCATCCCCACCTTCATGATCGAGCGGGAGTGGGGCCGCGACGACCTCACCGAAGTCCACGTCGTCGAGACGATGCACGAGCGCAAGGCGCTCATGGCAGACCTGACGAGCGCCTTCCTCGCGCTGCCGGGCGGCATGGGCACGCTCGAGGAGGTCTTCGAGGTGTGGACCTGGCGGCAGATCGGCCTGCTCGACAAGCCGGTCGGCTTCCTCGACGCCGACGGCTTCTGGACCCCGCTGCTCGACTCCCTTCGCGGCATCTCGCAGGCCGGCTTCATGTCGCAGGCGAGCCTCGACGACGTCGTCGTCGCGCCCGACCTCGACTCCGCGCTCGCCGGCCTCGAGGCGCGCGGCACCGGCACCCGCATACTGCGCTCGGTGACCTGACTCCCCTTCGTCAGGCCGCGTCGGGGCGGATACCGATGAGGCGAAGGGAGGAGCCAGCGCACTCCGGGCACGGGTGGACCAGAGGCGCGTCGACCTCCGGCCACAGGATCCGGAAGGTCTCGTGCACACCGCACCGGTAGGCGACGATGCGCGGACCCTGCGCGGGGCGGGTGAGCTCGGGGGCGGTCAGGCGGCGGACGGTGCGGGTGTGGCGCTGCATGCGAGAGATGGTGCGCCGCAAGGATTTCCCGACTGCTGCGCGGATGTTTCCGGGGTATTGCGCGGGCCGTCGATCGCTGCCGAGTAGCGTTGCCCTCATGACTCAGACGCGTGCGGAGAAGGACAGCATGGGCACCATCGAGGTGGCCGCGGACAAGTACTGGGGGGCGCAGACCCAGCGCTCGCTCGGCAACTTCGACATCGGTCGCGACACCTTCGTCTGGGGCCGCTCAATGATCCGCGCCCTCGGCATCCTCAAGAAGTCCGCCGCCCTGGCCAACGCGGAGCTCGGCGAGCTGCCGCAGGACGTCGCCGACCTCGTGACCCGGGCCGCCGACGAGGTCATCGCCGGCGACCTCGACGAGCACTTCCCGCTCGTCGTCTTCCAGACCGGCTCGGGCACGCAGTCCAACATGAACTCCAACGAGGTCATCTCCAACCGCGGCATCGAGATCGCCGGCGGCGAGATGGGCTCCAAGACCCCGGTCCACCCCAACGACCACGTCAACCGCGGCCAGTCGAGCAACGACACCTTCCCCACCGCGATGCACATCGCGATCGTCCTCGACCTCGCCGAGCGCCTCTACCCCTCCGTCACGCAGCTGCGCGAGACCCTCGCGGCCAAGGCGAAGGAGTACGCCGACATCGTCATGGTCGGCCGCACCCACCTGCAGGACGCCACCCCGGTCACCCTCGGCCAGGTCATCGACGGCTGGGTCGCGCAGATCGACTTCGCCCTCGACGCGGTCAAGCACGCCGACGAGCGCGCCCGCGAGCTGGCCATCGGCGGCACCGCCGTCGGCACGGGCCTGAACGCCCACCCCGAGTTCGGCAAGCTGTGCGCCGCGAAGATCAGCGCCGAGGCCGGCCACGACTTCGTCCAGGCGCCCAACCTCTTCGCCAGCCTCTCGGCCCACGACGCGCTCGTCGAGGTGAGCGGCTCCCTTCGCACCCTCGCCGGCGCCCTGATGAAGATCGCCAACGACGTGCGCTGGTACGCCTCCGGCCCCCGCAACGGCATCGGCGAGCTCGCGATCCCGGAGAACGAGCCGGGCTCGTCGATCATGCCGGGCAAGGTCAACCCCACCCAGGCCGAGGCGATGACGATGGTCGCCACCCGGGTCTTCGGCAACGACGCGACGGTCGGCTTCGCCGGCAGCCAGGGCAACTTCCAGCTCAACGTCTACAAGCCGGTCATGGCGCACGCCGTCATCGAGTCGATCCGGCTCATCTCCGACGCGTGCGTCTCCTTCGACACCAACTGTGCCGTCGGCATCGAGCCGGTCCGCGAGAAGATCGACGAGAACCTCTCGCGCAACCTCATGCTCGTCACCGCGCTCAACCGCCACATCGGCTACGACAAGGCCGCGGCGATCGCCAAGAAGGCGCACAAGGAGGGCACGAGCCTGCGCGAGGCGGCCGTCGCCTCCGGTGACATCTCCGGCGAGGACTTCGACGCCTGGGTGGTCCCGGTCGACATGACGCACCCGAGCGCCTGATCTGCGAGCGAAGGGGAGGGGAGACGCATCGTCTCCCCTCCCCTTCGTCATCGGCGCGGGTCGGTCAGAAGCCCTCGTCGGCGACCTTGGCCGCGGGGCCGGCAGCGGCGCCGTAGCCACCGAGCAGCTCCGCCAGGCGAAGGGGGCCGCGCGCCTCGTCGGCCCGGCCGGCCCGCTGCAGGGTGCGGCCCAGGAGCAGGTGCGCGTAGGCGTCGTCGGGCGCCTCGGCGATGACCTCGCGGGCCGCGGCCTCGGCCCGCCCGAGCTGCGCGGAGTGGAAGTAGCAGCGCGCCAGCAGCAGGTGGATCTCGGCCGTGCCGTGCCCGACCGGGTCGGCGTCGCTCTCGGCGCGGGCGGCCGCGAGATCCGTGAAGAAGTCCTCGAGGTCGGTTGCCGCTTCCGTGTAGCGGGCATCGTCGAAGGCGTGCTTCGCGCGCTCGTAGCGCTCGAAGCCGTACAGCTCGCGCGTCGTGGTGGTCATGCCGTCCTCAACCCGCGGCGGGTGAGAACCATTCCCACCCAACTCTGCAGGACCCTAGGGTCTTGCGCAGTTGAGCGGCCCTAACCCTGCAGGACCCCAGGGTCTTGCGGAGTTTGCGGCTCGGGGTCAGCGCACGCGGTCGAGCCGGACGAAGTCCGCCACCCACGCGCCCAGGTCCCGGGCGCAGCCGTCGACGGCGGCCGACCAGTCGTGCGCCGTCTCGTCGGCGTTGTCGCTCACCCGCTTGACGAGGTGGACGGGCACGCCGAGCTCGGTGCAGGCCAGGGCGATCGCGTAGCCCTCCATGTCGACGAGGTCGGCGCGGGTCGCCAGCGCGTCGCGCACGGCCGGGTCGGTGACGAAGAGGTCGCCGCTCGCCAGCACCGTCTGCTGCGCGGGGTCGAGCACGAGCCTCTCGCGCGGGTCGATGCCGAGCTGCCGGATCGGCTCGGCCGACAGGTCGTGGTTGAGGACGGTTCCGATCTCGTGCAGCCCGTCGACGCCGGGGCGCAGCGCGCCGGCCGTCCCGATGTTGACGACGACGAGCTCGTCGCGGCGCGGGTGCTCGCAGATCGCGCGGGTGACCTGCACGGCGGCGAGGGTCTTGCCGACCCCGGTGACGAGGACCTCGAGGCCCTCGGGGACGTGGGCCGCCTCGGCCCGGATCGCGGCGACGACGAGCAGGTGCATGGCGCCACCGTATCCGTCGTATCGTGCCGAGCATGGCCCCCTTCGCCCCGCATGCGCTGATCCGTGGCGCCCGCCTGCGACCCGGTGCGGCGCCCGTGGACCTCCGTCTGCGCGAAGGGAGGATCGCCGAGATCGGCGAGCACCTCACCACCGCAGGGGCCGAGGTCCACGACGCCGGTGGCGCCCTCGCGGTACCGGGTCTGTGGGACGCGCACGTGCACTTCGGCCAGTGGGCCGCGATGAGCCGAAGGGTCGACGTCGCCGACACCGCGAGCCCCGAGGAGGTCACGTCCCGGGTCGCGCGCCACCTCGCCGTGGAGCGGCCGGCGCCGGGGACCGTCGTGCAGGGCTTCGGCTGGCGCGTCGCCGGCTGGGACCGGCTGCCGAGCACGGCAGAGCTCGACGCCGTCGCCGGTGACCGGCCGGTCATCCTCATCAGCGGCGACTGCCACGCGGGGTGGTTGAGCAGCGCGGCGTTCCGCGCGCTCGGCCTGCCCGTGCACGAGGGGCACCTCGACGAGGACGAGTGGTTCCCCATCTACCAGCACCTGGCCGACCTGCCGGAGGACCCGGCCGTCGTGCGCGCCAGCCTCGACTCCGCGATGCGTGCCGCCGCGGCGAAGGGTGTCGTCGGCGTCGCCGACATGGAGTTCGAGGCAGGGCGGCTCGAGTGGCCGCGGCGCACCGCCGACGGCCTCGACCTGCTGCGGGTGCGTCCGGCGACCTACCCCGAGGGTCTCGAGGAGACGATCGCTGCCGGCGTGCGGACCGGCGACGTGCTCGACGAGACCGGTCTCGTGACGATGGGCCCGCTCAAGGTCATCACCGACGGCTCGCTCAACACCCGCACCGCCTGGTGCTGCGAACCCTTCGTCACCGACGACGACCTCGGCGACCCGCACGGCAAGAGCACCGTCGGCCCCGAGGAGCTCACCCAGCTGCTGCGGCGCGCGCACGCGCACGGCCTGGCCGGCGCAGTCCACGCGATCGGCGACCAGGCCCTCCTCGACGCGCTCGATGCCTACGCGGCCAGCGGGGCGCGCGGCACGATCGAGCACGCGCAGCTGGTGCGGATGGAGGCGCTGGGTCGCTTCGCCGACCTCGGGCTCGTCGCCAGCGTCCAGCCGGCGCACCTGCTCGACGACCGCGACTCGACCGAGGTGCTGTGGCCCGACCGGCTCGACCGGTGCTTCGCCCTGCGCTCGATGGCGGCGGCGGGGATCTCCCTTCGTCTGGGGTCGGACGCTCCCGTCGCCCCGCTCGACCCGTGGCTCGCGATGGCAGCGGCGGTCCACCGCAGCGCCGACGAGCGCGAACCATGGGCTCCGGAGCAGGCCATCACACCGACCGAGGCGCTGCTCGCCTCGACCGACGGGGTCACCGAACTCGCCGTCGGGGGGCCGGCGGACATCGCCCTCCTCGCCGAGGACCCTTGCCCCGCAGGGCTGTCCGGTACCGCGGAGGAGGCGGACCGGCTGCGCTCGACGCGGGTGCTGGCGACCTTCGTCGGCGGCAGGCTCACGCACTCCGCCTGACGGGGCACGCGGCCTGCCACGATGGGCCCATGGCCGAGCCGGAGCTCAGGGAGGTCGTCGACTTCCTCGCGCAGCATGCCCCCTTCGACGTGCTGCCCGAGCGTGAGCTGCGCGACCTCGCGCGCCGCATGACGGTCCGCTACCACCGCCGCGGCACCCACCTCATGAGCGTCGGGAGGCCGCACGCCGAGCTCGTCGTCGTCCGCTCCGGCGCCGTCGAGACCCGCGACGCGGAGGGGCTGCTCGTCAGCCGCGGCGCCGAGGGCACCGCCGTCGGGTCCACGACGCTCGTCGGCGGGCACCCGTCGCGGTTCGACGTCGTCGCGATCGAGGACACGCTCGGGCTGCACCTGTCCGCCGAGGACTTCCACACGCTGAGCGCCGCGCACCCACAGCTCGCGGACCACTTCGACGCGACGCGAGCAGGCATCCTGCGGGCGGCCGCGCAGGCCGTCGCGACCGGCAGCCACGGTGAGCCCATCATGCGCACCTCCGCCCGTGAGCTCGTGCACCGCGCCCCGATCACCACCGGCGTGGACGCGACGATCGCGCGGGCGGCCGAGGTCATGACCGACGAAGGGGTCTCCAGCCTCCTGATCGTCGACGACGGCGACCTCGTCGGGATCCTCACCGACCGTGACCTGCGCCGCCGGGTCGTCGCGGCCGGGGTCGACCCGACGCAGCCGGTGACGGTCGCGATGACGGCCGGCCCGATCGTCGCGCCCGCCGAGGCGTCGGCCCTGGAGATGCTCCTGACGATGACCGAGGCCAATGTCCACCACCTCCCGATCGTCGAAGGGGGGCGCCCCCTCGGCGTCGTGACCTCCACCGACCTCATGCGGCTGGAGCGGGCCAATGCGGTGCACATCGTCGGCGAGATCACCAAGCAGCCCGACGTCGCCGGCGTGGTGGCCGCCGCCCACCGCGTCCCGATCCTCGTGCGCCAGCTCATCGAGCAGGACGTGAGCGCCGACGACATCGTCCGGATCGTCACGACGGTCGGTGACGCGGTCGAACGCCGCCTCATCGCGCTCGCCCACGACGACCTCGCTGCCCGAGGGCTCGGTCCCGCCCCCGACATGTGCTGGATGGTCCTCGGCTCCCGGGCGCGCCACGAGCAGGCCCTCGGCAGCGACCAGGACCACGCGGTGATCCTCGCCGACGACGCGCCCGAGGGCGCCGAGCGCTACATCGCGGCCCTCGCCGAGCAGGTCGTCGCCGGGCTCGAGGCCGCCGGTCACCCTCGCTGCCCGGGCGACGTCATGGCCACCAACCCGCGCTGGCACCAGCGCCTGTCGGGGTGGCGCAGGGAGTTTCGGCAGTGGCTCGACGAGCCGACGCCCGACGCGGTGCTCGGCGCGAGCATCTTCTTCGACTCGCGCCCGATCGCCGGCAACCACGACCTGCACACGACGCTGGTCGGGGAGGTCGCCGCACGCGTCCCGCAGGCCACCAACCTCCTCGGGCACCTGACCCGGCAGGCGGTGGACAACGAGCCTCCGCTGGGGTTCTTCCGCGGACTCGTCCTCGCCCGCAGCGGCGAGCACAAGGACACGCTCGACCTCAAGCGGGGCGGCGTCGGGGCGGTCGTGGACCTGGCGCGCGTGCACGCCCTCGGTGCCGGGCTCGAGGTCGTCAACACCCGCGGTCGGCTGCGCGCCGCGGCCGGGTCGGGTGCGCTCTCCCCGGAGACCGCCGAGGGCCTGATCGACGCCCTCGACTTCATCTCCCACGTGCGGCTGGCTCACCAGTCGCGCCAGCACGGGGCCGGTCTGGCGCCCGACTCGTGGCTGGCGCCGGGAGAGCTGTCGACCTTCGAGCGACGGAGCCTGCGCGAGGCCTTCCAGGTCGTGCGTGACGCCCAGCGCGCCCTGGCCCAGCGGCACCCGAGCATGCATTTCTCATGAGGTGGGGGCGGCGGCGGGTCCCGGACACGCCGGTCAGCGACCTGAGACTCCTCGCGGTCGACGTCGAGACGACCGGGCTCGACCCTCGGCGCGACCGGGTCGTCGCCATCGCCTGGGTGCCGGTCGACGGGCTGGCCATCACCCTGTCAGGGGCGCGGCAGCTCGTCGTCGCCGGCGAGGGCGAGGTGGGGGAGTCGGCGACCGTCCACGGGCTCACCGACGACACCGTGGCCACGGGGGTCCCTCTCGACACGGCGCTCGACGAGCTCCTCGCGGCCCTCGACGGTCGGGTCCTGCTGGCCCACCACGTCTCCATCGAGGCCGGCTTCCTCGCGGCTGCCTGCGAGGGGCGAGGGGTCACCCCCTTCGTCGGCCCGAGCGTGGACACCCTGGACCTGCAGCGCCGGGTCCTCGCCGGGGCCCTGGGCACCGGGCTCGAACCGCGGCCCGGCGAGCTGCGGCTGTGGGCCTCGCGGGAGCGCTACGGCCTCCCGCGCTATCAGCCGCACGACCCGCTCGCTGATGCCCTCGGCTGCGCCGAGCTCTACCTCGCGCAGATCGCCGAGCTCGCCGAGCGGACCAGCCGGCCGCTCACCCTGCGTCGGATCCGTGCCTCCACGGGCTGACGATCACCAGTCCTCGACGAGCGCGTCGATCTTCGCGGCCGAGGGGTGCGGCTCGCCGCCGCAGACGGTCGTGACGATCTCACGGTCGGCGCTGCCGGCGCCGGTCACGGTGAGGTTGGTGCCATCCGCACCGACGCAGGGGGTGTCCTGGCTGTCGATCTCGTCGAGGCGAGCCGGCAGCTCGGCGACGAAGTCCTCCCACCGGTCGGCGTCCATCGGGCGCGTCGTCTCGTCGCCCTTGACCGTCTCGACGACCTCGTCCTGCGAGAGCCGGAGCGAGCGGGTGTCCTGGTAGCGGTCGGGCGTCGAGGGCGGGACCCAGCTGACCTCCACCACGACCGTGGCCGGGTCGAGCTCGGGGTCGTCGGCCGACTCGACCAGCCCGCAGGCGGAGGTGAGCAGCAGCGCAGCGGCGAGGGCGAAGGGCTTCATGCGCCTGTGACGTGGTGGGCCGGCGGGAGGTTCCGTGGTGTCGAGACGCCCACGCGGAACGTGGGACCCAGCCCTCGGGCCGCCGCGCACCTCCACCTGTCGTCGTTGATGTCACCTGTCGTCGTTGGTGTCACCCGGTGGCCCGGAGAAGGGGGACCGGGTGACACCAACGCCGTCAGGTCCGGGTCAGCTGGCGGTGTCGATCCGCACGCCGTAGTAGTTCGCGGCGTCGACGACCGGCTGGTAGAAGCTGTACGACCCGGCGTTGTAGCCCTGGTTGTAGCCGCACTCGGCGCCGACGGGGCCGCCCGAGGTCATGCCCTGGGCGAGGTTGCCCACGCCGATGTAGGCACCACCGGAGTCGCCGCCCTCGGTGCACACGCTGGCCTCGGCGAGACCGGAGACGACGGTGCCGCCGTAGTTGACGGTGCGGTTGTAGGCCTTGATCGTCCCGCAGGTCCAGCCGGTGGTGTTGCCGGCCTTGCAGATCTCGGAGCCGACCGCGTTCTTGCTCGCGCCCTTGACCGGGTAGTAGCCCGAGTGGCCGCGGCTGTCGACGTAGGGCTGGCCGACGTCCTCGGAGTCGATGTCCATCAGGCCCATGTCGACGCTGCTGTACCCCTCGCGGAAGCGGCTGTGCGTCCCCTTGCCGATGTGCGTGCCGTTGGCGTCGAGGATGTGGGGCAGCCCCTCGACGCAGTGGCCGGCGGTGAGCAGGACGTTGTTGCCGCTGGACGTCTTGCCCGGGTAGCCGAGCGAGCAGTTGGTGCCGGGGGAGAGGTCCATGATCCGGCCCGGGACGACGTCGGCCTGGGTGGTCAGCTCGTCCGCGGTGGTGACGGTGACCTGGTCCATGCGCGAGATCTTGTCCCGCAGACCCTTGGGCGCGTCCGCGGCGATCCGCACCTCGACGACACCCTGCTGCAGGTCCGGCCCGACGGTGACGACGTGCGTCGACGCGCCTGCCTGACGGAGCACCTTGGCCGCGACGCGGTCCAGATCCCGTTGTCCCACAGTCGTGCTCGGGCGCAGCCCGGCGGAGCGGACCTTCGCGGCGTCGGCCGCGGAGTCGACGCCGACGACGAGCTGGGTGCCGTCGAACCACGCACCATCGGTCGTGACCCCCTTCGACTCCAGGGACCGCAAGGTGGCCTGCTTGCGGTCCTTGGTCGCCAGGTAGGCGCGGGCCTGCGCGCGGGTCTTGCCGTCACGCTCCATGACGTAGGAGGTCATCGGGTCCTGGGTGGAGACCCCTCCGTCGGGCACGGGGGCGGCCGTGGCGGCCGGGGCGAGGAGGGCGCCGGCGCCGGCGAGGGCGGCCGTGAGGGTGAGGGTGCTGCGCAAGGTCATGGGTACTCCTTCGGTGGCGAGCCGGGGGTGTCCGGCCGGTGAGACGAAGGTGGCGGGCGGCCGTGACCCACGCCACGCCACCTGACCGAATACGGGGCCGGCTGGCGATATCCCGACCGACCGGGCGGGCCCTCCTGACTCTTGCCGGGGCCGTTCGCACCCTTCACACGCAAGGTTCACGTCGATGTCACCGCCCCGATTTGCGTCGAAGGGGAGTCCCTCGCTAATCTGGAATCGTTCCAATCGACGGGGCGGTCCAGTCCGCACCGGATGGAGCGACCTGATCCCGAGAGATGCACAGGAGACCCACGCATGTCCCTCATCAACACCCAGATCAAGCCCTTCCAGGCGACCGGCTACATCAACGGCGAGTTCAAGGACTTCTCCGAGGCCGACATCGCCGGCAAGTGGGCGATCTTCTTCTTCTACCCGGCCGACTTCACCTTCGTCTGCCCGACGGAGCTCGAGGACCTCGCGGCCGAGTACGACGCGGAGCTCAAGGGCCTGGGCGTCGAGGTCTTCTCCGTCTCGACCGACACGCACTTCACGCACAAGGCGTGGCACGAGACCTCCGACGCCGTCGGCAAGGTGACCTACCCGATGCTCGGCGACCCGACCGCCACCATCTCGCGCAACTTCGACATCCTGCGCGAGGACGAGGGCCTGGCCAACCGCGGCACCTTCCTCGTCGACCCCGACGGTGTCATCCAGTTCCTCGAGATCACCGCCGAGGGCATCGGCCGCAACGCCAAGGAGCTCGTCCGCAAGGTCAAGGCCGCGCAGTACGTCCGCAACAACCCCGGCGAGGTCTGCCCGGCCAAGTGGGAAGAGGGCGCCGAGACCCTCGCCCCCTCGCTGGACCTCGTCGGCAAGATCTGATCGAGCCTCTCCGCTCGATCTGATCGCCGTCACGCACGGTGCATCTCTGGTGGGGGCGGCGCTCGCCGCCGCCCCCACCCACCCCCAGCCACACCCCCTTCGTCCCTGCAGGAGTCGCTCGCACCATGGCCCTCGACCAGAACCTCGCCACCCAGCTCAAGGCCTACCTCGACAACCTCCGCGAGCCGATCGAGCTCGTCGTGAGCCTCGACGAGGGCCCCAAGTCCCGTGAGCTCGACGAGCTGATCGTCGAGATCGAGGGGATGAGCGACCTCATCACCCGCCGGGTGGCCGAAGGGAGCGACCTCGACGAGCGCGTCCCGTCCTTCGCGATCACCCGCGTGTCCGACCCGCAGGTGTCCGTCCGCTTCGCCGGCATCCCGATGGGCCACGAGTTCACCTCCCTCGTCCTGGCGCTGCTCCAGGTCGGCGGGCACCCGAGCAAGGCCGCGCAGGACGTCATCGAGCAGATCAAGGGTCTGGCCGGTGAGCACCACTTCGAGACCTTCTTCTCGCTCAGCTGCCAGAACTGCCCGGACGTCGTCCAGGCCCTCAACCTCATGAGCGTGCTCAACCCCGGCATCACCCACACCGCCATCGACGGCGCCGTCTTCCCCGAGGAGGCCGAGCGCCGCGGCGTGCTCGCCGTGCCGACCGTCTTCGTGGACGGCGAGTCCTTCGGCTCCGGCCGCATGGAGCTCGCCGAGATCGTCGCCAAGGTCGACGAGCTGGCCGGTGGAGACTCCGCGGCCCGCGCCGCCGAGGAGCTGTCGGCCCGCGAGCCCTACGACGTCCTCGTCGTCGGCGGCGGTCCCGCCGGCGCCTCCGCGGCGATCTACGCGGCGCGCAAGGGGATCCGCACGGGTCTGCTCGCCGAGCGCTTCGGCGGTCAGGTCCTCGACACCATGGCGATCGAGAACCTCGTCTCCGTCCCGCACACCGAGGGCCCGAAGCTCGCGGCAGACCTGGAGCGCCACGTGGGCGAGTACGAGGTCGACATGATCCGCAGCCAGGCCGCGGCCGGCCTGTCCGCCGGCGACGACGGGCTGACGGTCGTCGACCTCGTGGGCGGCGCCTCGCTCAAGGGCAAGACCGTCGTCCTCGCGACCGGTGCCCGCTGGCGCACCATGGGCGTCCCCGGCGAGGAGGAGTACCGCAACAAGGGCGTCACCTTCTGCCCGCACTGCGACGGTCCGCTCTTCAAGGGCAAGCGCATCGCCGTCATCGGCGGCGGCAACTCCGGCGTCGAGGCTGCGATCGACCTCGCGGGCATCGTCGGTCACGTGACGCTCGTCGAGTTCATGGACGAGATGCGCGCCGACGAGGTGCTCCAGCGCAAGCTGCGCTCGCTGCCCAACGTCGACATCCGCCTCGGCACGAAGACGACCGAGGTCGTCGGCGACGGTGGCAAGGTCACCGGCATCGTCGTCGAGCCCCGCGACGGCGGCGAAGGGCAGACCCTCGCCCTGGAGGGTGTCTTCGTCCAGATCGGCCTGCTGCCCAACACCGAGTGGCTCGGTGACGCGGTCGAGCTCTCCGAGCGCGGCGAGATCGTCATCGACGGCGTCGGCCGGACCAACCTGCCGGGCGTCTTCGCCGCGGGCGACTGCACGGTCGAGCCCTACAAGCAGATTGTCACCGCGCTGGGTGCCGGCTCGACGGCCTCGCTGAGCGCCTTCGACCACCTCATCCGCACGAGCGCCCCCGACGAGGAGGCCGCCATCGCCGGCACCAAGGCCGCCGACGGGCCGCTCGAGGCCGGCGACCAGATCGACGTGCCCGACTCGGTCGGCGCCTCGGCCTGACCGGTCGCTACCGTCACCCTCATCCCCCTTCGACCACACCAGGAGTGCGCATGAGTGAGCAGATCGACCTCTCCGACCACGGACCCGCCCCCTATGTCGTCGACATCGAGTCGGCCACCCTGCAGAACACGAACTACCGCTCCACGCTGTGGACCGGCACCAACCTGCAGCTGACCGTCATGGCGATCGCCCCCGGTGACGACATCGGCCTCGAGGTCCACGAGGACCACGACCAGTTCCTGCGGGTCGAGGAGGGCCGTGGCCGCGCCCAGATGGGGCCGGCCGAGGACGACCTCTCGTTCGACCGCGAGGTCGGCGACGACGACATCATCATGGTGCCGGCGGGTCAGTGGCACAACGTCACCAACATCGGCGACGTGCCGCTCAAGGTCTACTCCCTCTACGGCCCGCCGGAGCACGTGCACGGCACGGTCCACGCCACCAAGGCCGACCAGGACGCGGACCCCAACGAGCACTGATCCACCGACGAAGGGTGGGGCGCACGTGACGTGCGTCCCACCCTTCGTCGTCGGTCTGGCGCCCGAGGTGACCCCTCAGTAACCTCCGCTCATGCAGAGTCGCATCGAGTACACCCGCCACGAGGGCTCCGGGGAGCCCGTCGTCCTCATCCACGGCATCGGCCACCGGCGGCAGGCCTGGGGTGAGGTCCCGGAGATGCTCGCGGCGCGCGGTCACGACGTCTACGTCGTCGACCTGCCCGGCCACGGCGAGTCGCCGAGGCCGACCCGCCCCGACGGCTGGTCGATGGGCAGCCACGCGGAGCAGTTCGAGCGGTTCTTCCGCGAGCTGGGCATCGACCGGCCGCACGTGATCGGCAACTCCCTCGGTGGCGCGATGGTCCTCGAGATGGCCGCCCGTGAGGGCGTCGTCAGGAGCGCGACCGCGCTGTCGCCGGCCGGGTTCTTCCCGCCGTGGCACCTGCCCAACATCGCGGCCAACCTGCTCTTCATGAAGGTCGGAAGCCACCTGCCCGAGGCCGTCCACCGCCAGCTCAATTCCTACCCGTGCTTCCGCAAGCTCGCCTTCCGCTCCCTCTACACGCACCCCGACAAGGTCACCCTCGAGGACGCGGTCGGCGACACCCTCAACCTGCGTCGGGCCAAGGGCTTCTGGCCGCACTTCGTCCGCGCGACCTTCCTGCGCACGACCCGCCACCTCGTCGTCCCGACGACCATCGCCTGGGGCGACGGCGACCGGTTGCTGCTGCCCTCGGAGGCCCGCGCCGCCCGCGAGCGGCTGCCCGAGGCGACCCACGTGCCGCTGCCGGACTGCGGCCACTGCCCGCAGGTCGACCACCCCGAGCTCGTCGTCGACGTCGCGACCGCGACCTTCGCGCGCGCCGACTCGACGCTGCCGGCCGCCTGAGCGCCGGGCCCGTCATCGGTGCGAGTACTCACCGTCACCTCCACGGGATGAGTACTGATGCGCGGGTCACCTCGTCGTGACGCGACGAGGCTCGGTCCCGGCGGCGCAGGCCGCCGGGGACCGGGCACCGGGTCCGGTCCCCGGCGATCAGGAGGAACTGACATGTCCGCTCGACGCGCACGCATCCGCACGACCATCGCCACCCTGCTCACGGCCGGCTCGCTCGCCGCGGCCGGAGCCGCCCTCACCGCAGCACCGGCGCACGCGCAGACGCCACCGAGGCAGTGCCCTCCGGCGACGAGCCCGCCCTCGCCGAACACGTGGATCGACTCCGCGGGCAACTACCGGGGGGTGCGCAAGATCTCCGACGAGCGGGGCCCGGAGGGCACGATCCCGCTCTGGTCGACACAGGTCTACGAGACCTTCGGCGCCGACTACTACCAGCGCGAGACCTGGGACGTGGACCGCTTCAGGGGGGGGCCACGCGCACGGACTGCACCCGCAACGAGCGTGACCCCGAGCCGCCGAAGCCCAGCGGGCGTGGTGGTGGCGGATCGGCCACCCCGATCGGTGGCGGGGGCACCCTGTGGATGACCGGTGGTGGGGACGAGCCGGTGCTCTACGGCAAGGTCGGCGAGGTCGAGCCGATCTGATCACAACACCGACCGGACGCGTCGCGGACGCGTCCGGTCGCTGTACGTCTCAGCGCACCCGGATGGTGCCGCGCGCCCCCTTGTCCCCGTCGCTCATCACGTGGTTGACGAAGGGGTAGTGACCGGCCTCGGGGAAGGTCAGCTCGACGAAGCCGCCCTGGGCGGGCATCAGGCCCAGCGCCTGGGAGCCGGCCGCCGGGCCACCCACGGCGTCCGGTCCCCCGGTGCGGTAGGCGCCCTCGCTCCAGACGGTGTCGAACTGCCCGCCGACGACGTGGAAGGAGACCGGCCGGTCCGGTCCGGCGTCGAGGACCCAGAAGCGCACCCGCTCGCCGACCCTCGCGGTGAGCGGGTCCGCCTCGTACTGGAAGGCGCGGCCGTTGAAGGCGGTCGCCGCCGGGTCGCCGTCGGGTTCCTCGCCGGCATAGAGCTCCGACGCGGTCACCACGTAGGAGCGGTCGACCTCGGGCAGTCCCTCCGGCTCGATGACGACCGCGCCAAACATGCCCTGGGCGATGTGCGTCGCCATCGGCATCGTCGAGCAGTGGTACATCCAGATGCCCGCGCGCTCAGCGGTGAAGGTGTAGGTCAGCCGCTGCCCGGGCGTGATCGTGCGCATCGGCCGGTCCGGCGCGAGCGAGCCGGCGTGGAAGTCGATCGAGTGCCCGATGCTGCCGTCGTTGACCAGCGTGATGACGAAGCGGTCACCGACCCGGCCGTGCAGGGTCGGGCCGGGCGCGGTGCCACCGAAGGTCCAGCGGGTCCGGGTCACACCCGGCGCCACCTTGACCTCCACCTCCTGCACGCGCAGCGTCACCCGGTGGGTACGCGCGTCGGGCAGTGGTGGGAGAGAGGCGTCGTCGGGCTCGAAGCCGTCCGGCCACGTCGCGCCCGTGGTGAGGTCGAAGGGGGTGTCCTCGTTGTCGTGGCCGTCATGGGACGGCGCGTCGGAGGGGGCGGCCTGGGGTGCGCCCGTGACGTCGATCGTCAACGTCATGCCCATCCGCTTGTGCCCGGTCACCGTGCACCACCCCTGGCGGTCGGCGCCGACGACACCGACGTCGAGGGTGGCTGACTCTCCCTTCGCCAGGCGGGGCGTGTGCGTCTCGTCGTCGAGGTAGAGGTCGTGGACGGTGCTGCCGTCCTCGTTGGTCAGCGTGATGACGAGGCGGTCCCCGGCGGGCACCTCGATGCGGGAGGGGCTGAAGGTCATGTCGGCCCGCGCGGTGACGGTCACCTCGGTCGTCTCGCCAGTGGGCGTGACGGCTGCTGCAGGGGCGGCGTCGACGCTCCCGCCGTCGAGGGCCGGTTGGAGTGCGGGGCCGGCGGCCAGGGCGAGGGCCACGAGTGTCACGCCCGCCATGACCTGGGTACGGGGGAAGGGAGGATCGAGGACCCGCGCAGCGTCGGCCCGACCCTGCTCCAGACCTGCGCGACGGTCTTCGGGGGTGGCCAGCGCGGCCTCCCTGCGGGCCGCGACGAGCCGCTTGATCGACGTGAGCATGATCGGGATGAAGGCGACCAGCCCGATGAGGACGAGGGTGGTCAGCACGACGCGGGTGCCGGAGGGGACGGGCAGGAGCGACAGCGCCAACGGCACGTTGATGATGACGATGCGGGTCATGCCGATGCGATCGAAGCTCTCGATGCCGACCCGCACGACCCGTGGGCCACCACCGATGACGGCCGGGACGAGGTGGCTGAGCGCGCCGGTGAGCACCTGCAGGCCGAAACCGACGACGAGCACCGCGGCGACCCGCCCGTAGCCGGAGGCCATGGCGGCGAAGTCGTCCGCGGTCGCCACCCGCCAGCCGACCATGCCGATGCCGACGAGGAACCAGACGGCGCCGGCCATGACGGACCATGCGGCGAAGTGGCGGGGTGGCTTCTGCCGGGTGGGCGCGACGAGGGAGCGGGCGGACCACAGCAGTGCGACGAGGTAGCCGGCCACGCCGGCGAGGAGCAGCCAGCGCCATCCGGCCAGGGCGCCGGTGCACGCGAGCGCGAGACCGAGGACGAGACCCGGCAGCGCCTGGCGGGCGCGGCGCTCGGACGCGTCGTCCATACGGGCGCGCAGGATCGTCGGCCACAGGGTGATGAGCGTGCCGGTGACGGTGATGCCCACCCAGCCGAGCAGGTTGACCAGGGAGTGCGCCAGGAGCAGCCGGGCGTGCATCTCGTCGGTCTGGCCACGAGCGAGGAGCACGCCCAGGGTCGCGCCCACGGGCAGGAAGGCGGCCGAGGCCAGGTAGTGGTGGACGACGATGCGAAATCGTCCGGGCAGTGCGCCGCGCAGCCGGCGCCTCAGTTGCCACGCGTGCCAGATGACGGCGACGCCGACGGCGGTCGCGCCGACGAGGGTCAGCCACCACCACGCCGTCGGCACACCGACGAGGACGGCGATGATCCCCAGGTGCAGCAGGACCAGGCGCCGGTTGTGCGTCGCGCGGACGTCGATGTCGGGTCGGTGCTTGAGGAGCGTCGTCGCGAAGTGCGAGCTCCACACCATGATCGAGTGCGTGATGGCGCCGAGGGCGACCATGTGCACCATCAGCCACGTCGAGTCGGGGACGAAGGGGTGCACGAGCGCTGTGAGGGCGGCGGCGACGAGCCACAGCACGCCCGGTCGGTCGCGCATCGCCCACACTCCGGACTGCCCTCGGGGTGGTCCGGCCGGTCGTGCGGTCACTGCGGCGCGAGGGGCGAGACGGCGAAGGCCGCGGCGGTCAGCTCGTCGACCTCGGTCCAGTCGTCGCCGCGCAGGGTCGTGAGCGAGGCGGGGAAGAGGCCGTCCTCCTCACGCTCGATGTGCGACCGCAGCTCCTTGTAGAAGCGGTCGGCCAGGTCGCTCTCGCCGGCGCGGATGCGCTCCAGCAGCTCGTCGAGGGTGACGTGCTCGCCGCAGAGCGCGTCGACGTACTCGGTGAAGTCCTCGTCGCGCCGCAGCACGGTGAACAGGCCGACCTCCTCGGCGTCGGTGTGCGGGGTGAGCAGTGCGGCCACCTCGTCGACGAGCTCGACGACCTCATCGGTGCGCCCGGCCTGCGCTGCGCGTCGCAGCAGTCCGCTGGCGTTGATGATCTGCTCGTGCTCGGCGGTGAAGCGCCCGATGACCCCGATCGACTGGCAGCCGCAGTAGGAGCACACGGTCGGTCAGGAGGCGGCGCGGGTGAGGCGCAGGGTCCACGCCTCCGGGCCGCGCTCGAGGTACTCGACCGACCAGACGCCGGGCTCCAGGCCCTCGATCTGGCGCAGCAGCGGCTGCGGGTCGTGCGGGGCGACGAGGTCGAGGGAGCGGCCCGGGCGGATCGCGGAGAGCGCACCGATGACCGTCGCGTGGCGGATGGAGTGGGGGACCGGGCGCACGTCGAGGGCGGGGATGTCGGTGTCGGCCACGGGGAGGTTCGCAGGCATGGTGGTGGTCCCTTCGTCGTCGGGTGTCAGGATCGGGCGGTGCTTGCCCGACCCCTCTTCAAATTACTACATTCATGACTGTGAAAAATACCGCCGCCGGCCCTGCGCCTGCCCCCGAGGGCGACCCCGTCGACCTCGGCGCGGCTGCGCGTGCGGTGCTCGACGTGCTCCGGGAGGCGGGTGGCTCCCTTCGCGTCAGTGACGTCGCCGAGCGGATGGGCACGCACGACAACACGGTCCGCACCCACCTCGCCCAGCTCGTCGAGCGGCGCCTCGCGACCGCGACGACCGCTCCGGCCCAGGGGCGCGGCCGCCCCGCGACGCTCTACGAGGCCGGCCCCCGCCCCGGCGCGCGCACCGCGGAGTACCGGGCGCTCACCAGCGCCTTCGCCGCCGACCTCATCGCCCACGGCGACGGGCCCGAGGTGCGCACGCGGGCCCGCTCCATCGGCCGCGCCTGGGGTGAGCAGATGCGCACGGCTGATGGCGACGCGTCCGCGCGCCTCGATGCGACCCTCGCCGACCTCGGCTTCGGCCCGGTCCGCGAGGGGGAGGTCGTGCGCCTGACGACCTGCCCCCTCCTCGAGGCGGCGCTCGAGCACCCCGAGGTCATCTGCCAGGTCCACCTGGGCCTCGTGGCCGGCACCCTCGGCCGAAGGGAGGAGGACCCGCCCATCGAGCTGACCCCCTTCGCCGAGCCGGGCGCCTGCCTCCTGCGGGTGCCCGCCGATCGATAGCGTCGGTGCATGACCCAGAGCGCAGCCCAGGCCACGACCGGGCAGACCGACGTCCTCGTCATCGGCTGGGGCAAGGCCGGCAAGGCCCTCGCCGGTGCCCTCGGCCGGGCCGGCCGCAGCGTGACGATCGTCGAGCAGTCCGCCGACATGGTCGGCGGCACCTGCATCAACATCGGCTGCGTCCCGACCAAGGCCTTGGTCCACCAGGCCGAGGAGCGACGGCCCGAGGACGACCCGGCCGCGTGGTTCGGTCGGGCGGTCGACGCGCGCGATGCCCTCATCACCAAGCTCAACGCCGCCAACCGTCAGATGCTCGAGGACGTCGACGCGGTGCGCGTCGTCGTCGGCGGCCGGGCGAGCTTCACCGGCCCCCGGACCGTCCACGTCACCGGCGGGGCGGACGAGCTCGACATCACCGCCGAGACGGTCATCATCAACACCGGCGCCGTGCGCGCCCGCTCGACGTCCCCGGCGCCGACGGCCCGCGCATCCACGACTCGACGTCGATCCAGCACGTCAGCCCCTTCCCGCAGCGCCTGGCGATCGTCGGCGGCGGGCCGATCTCCCTCGGGTTCGCGAGCATGTTCGCCGACTTCGGCTCGCAGGTCACCGTCCTCGAGCGCGGCGAGCGGATCCTCGCCCGCGAGGACGCCGACGTCGCCGAGTCCGTGACCACGGCCCTCACCGACCGCGGTGTCGAGGTGCGCACCGGCGTCGCCGTGAGCGGCTTCGAGGACGACGGCTCGGCCGTCACCGTCGGCTGGGAGGGTGGCTCGCTCGTTGCCGACGCCGTGCTCGTCGCCGTCGGCCGGGTCCCCGCGACCGAGGGGCTCGGTCTCGAGGCCGCCGGCATCGAGACCGATGACTCCGGCGCGATCGTCGTCGACGAGCACCTGCGCACCAGCGTCGAGGGCGTCTTCGCCGTCGGCGACGTCAACGGCGGCCCGCAGCAGACCTACGTCTCCTACGACGACCACCGCATCATCCTCGACCAGCTCACCGGTGAGGGCCGGCGCAGCACGGCCGACCGCGTGGCCGTCCCGACGACGACCTTCGCCACTCCTCCCTTCGGCCGGGTCGGCGCGAGCGAGGAGGAGCTGCGGGCGAAGGGGGTCGACGTCGCCGTCCACGCGAAGCCGGTGGCGAAGATCGCCGCGATGCCGCGGCCGAAGGTCCTCGGCGAGACCCACGGGCTGATCAAGTTCTGCGTCGACCCCGAGACCGACCTCGTCCTCGGGGCCGCGCTGCACACGGTCGACGCCCAGGAGCTCATCAACCTCGTGGCGCTGGCGATGCGCGCCGGGGTGACCGCGAGCGAGCTGCGCGACGGCATCTGGACGCACCCCTCGTCGGTCGAGGCGCTCAACGAGGTGTTGGCGGGGCCGCCGCGCGACGCGTAGGTTACTGGTGAGGCAACTAGCCGCACCGCAGGAAGGCACCGCATGACCACCGCGCCCGAGGACACCGCTGTCCGGGACCTGCCGGAGCACGTCGACGTCCTCGTCGTCGGCGCCGGCATCTCCGGGATCGGCGCCGCCCACCGCATCCTGGAGGCCGACCCCGGCGTCGACCTCGTGATCGTCGAGGCGCGCGAGCGCACCGGCGGCACGTGGGACCTCTTCCGCTACCCGGGAGTGCGGTCGGACTCCGACATGTTCACCCTGTCCTTCCCCTTCCGCCCGTGGCAGGGGCGCAAGGCGATCGCCGACGGCGGCGACATCCGCGACTACGTCCGCGAGACCGCCCGCGAGGGCGGCCTCGACGAGCGGACCCACACCGGCTGCCGCGTCGTCTCGCTCGACTGGTCGACGCAGGCCCAGGAGTGGACGGTGCAGGTCGACACCGCCGCCGGGCGGCGCGAGGTGCGCGCGGCCTGGGTGCACCTCGGCAGCGGCTACTACGACTACGAGCAGGCTCACGACCCGGGCTTCGTCGGTGTGGAGGACTTCCGCGGCACCGTCGTGCACCCGCAGTTCTGGCCGGAGGACCTCGACCACGCCGGGCAGCGGGTCGTCGTCATCGGCTCCGGCGCGACCGCCGTCACCGTCGTGCCGGCGATGGCGCAGACCGCGGCGCACGTGACGATGCTGCAGCGCACGCCGAGCTATGTCTTCTCGCAGCCTGGGGTCGACCCCTTCGTCCAGGTCCTGCGCAAGCGGCTCAGCCCGCAGCGGGTCCAGACCCTGACCCGGATCAAGAACCTCGGACTGCAGACCTTCCTCTACGAGCTCTCGCGCAAGCGCCCGCGGGCGGCCAATGCGATCGTCCTCGGCCAGGCGCGTGCCTTCCTGCCCAAGGAGGTCGTCGACGAGCACTTCACCCCGCCCTACGACGTGTGGGACCAGCGCCTGTGCGCCGTCCCCGACGGGGACCTCTACGCGGCGATCCGCCGCGGTCGCGCCGAGGTCGTCACCGGCCACATCGAGCGCTTCGTCCCCGAGGGGGTCCGTCTCACCGACGGTCGCGTCGTCGAGGCCGACATCGTCGTCACGGCGACGGGCCTGCGGCTGCAGCTGCTCGGCGGCGCGAGCCTGTCGGTCGACGGCGAGCCGGTCGCCCAGGAGCGGGCCTATGCCTACCGCGGCCTCATGCTCGCCGGGGTCCCCAACCTCACGATGACCGTCGGCTACGTCAACGCGTCGTGGACGCTGCGGGCCGACCTCGTCAGCCGCTACGTCGCCCGCCTGCTCGTGCACCTGCGTGACCACGGCCTCGGCGTCGCCGTGCCGGTCGCGCCCGACGGCATGACCGCCGGGCCGATCCTCGACCTCACCTCGGGCTACGTGCAGCGCATCGTCTCGGCCTTCCCCAAGGTCGGCGACCGCGCCCCGTGGACGATGCCGCAGAGCTACGTCAAGGACAAGATCGCCTTCGGCCGCGCCGACGTCACCGAGGACATGTTCTTCGCTCCGCTCGGGGCGAAGGGAGTGTCCCTGCCCCAGGGAGCCGCGGCCCCGGCGCAGCTGCCGCTGCCGGGCAGCTCGAGCAATGTCGACGGGTCCGTCGGCGACGTCGTCGAGGTGCCTGCCGGCGCCGGTCAGGGCGCGACTGCAGAGGGCTCGCCGGCGGGCCCGACCACGGATGCGGCCACCGAGGTGCCGGCGGAGATCGTCCGGTGAGCCGGCCAGAGCTCGTCGTCGCCGGCGGCACGGCCGTCGTCACCGGTGCCGCCGGTGGCATGGGCGAGCACCTGGCCAAGGGGCTGGCCCGACGCGGGGCCGACCTCGTCGTCCTCGACCGCGATGCCGCCGGCCTCGAGCGGGTCGTCGCGGAGATCGGCCGGGAGACGCCCGGGGCGAGGGTCACCCCCTTCGTCGTCGACCTGTCGGACCGGGCCGCTGCCGACGAGGTGATCGCCCGCATCCGCGACGAGCACGCCGGCGTGACGATGCTCTTCAACAACGCCGGCGTCGCGGTCGGTGGCCGGTTCGTCGACGTCTCGGCACAGGACTTCGACTGGCTGCTCGAGATCAACCTGCTCGTGCCGATCCGGCTCACCCGGGCGCTGCTGCCGCTCATGCTCGCCAACGGTCAGGGGCAGGTGGTCAACACCTCGAGCCTCTTCGGGCTCATCGGCCCGCCCGGGCAGTCGGCCTACTCGACGAGCAAGTTCGGGCTGCGCGGGTTCAGCGAGTCGCTGCGCAGCGAGCTCGAGGTGGAGGACCAGCCGGTGGGGGTCACGAGCGTGCACCCGGGCGGCATCCGCACCGGCATCGCCAAGAACGCCCGGATCGCCGCGGGGACCGACCCCGACGAGGCCGAGCGCGGACGGGCGGCCTTCGACAAGGTGCTGCGCTACCCGGCCGACCGGGCCGCCGAGGAGATCATCGAGGCCGCCGTCGCCCGGCGCCCCCGGTTGCTCATCGGCAACGACGCCCGCGCGCTCGACGCCGTCGCCCGGCTGCTGCCCGCGCGCTACTGGTCGCTCATGGGTCGAGGGATGGCCCTCGCGGCGAAGCGCCAGTAGCGACTGCCACCATGGGGCCATGACGATGCCCCAGCAGCTCCAGGGCCGACTGCGCCTGCCGATCATCTCCGCGCCGATGTTCCTCGGGTCGGGTGTCGACCTCGTCGTCGGTGCCTGCCGCGCGGGGGTCCTCGGGACCTTCCCCGCGCTCAACCTGCGCACGACCGAGGACTTCGACGGCTGGCTGACCCAGATCGAGGACGCGCTCGCCGAGCCCGGCGATCGGCAGCCGGCGCCCTACGGCGTCAACTTCATCGTGCACAGCAGCAACAAGCGCATCGAGGCCGACCTGGAGCGGATCGTCGCCCACGAGGTGCCGCTCGTCATCACCAGCCTCGGCGCGGCCAAGGAGGTCGTCGACGCGGTCCACTCCTACGGCGGGCTCGTCTTCCACGACGTCACCAATGCCAAGCACGCGGCCAAGGCCGCTGCCGCGGGGGTCGACGGGATCATCCTCGTCGCCGCCGGTGCCGGTGGGCATGCCGGCGGGCTCAACCCCTTCGCCCTGATCAGCGAGGTGCGCGCGGTCTGGGACGGGCCGCTCATCCTCAGTGGTGCCCTGTCGACCGGCCGCGACGTGCTCGCCGCCCAGGCCGCCGGTGCCGACCTGGCCTACATGGGCACGCGGTTCCTCGCGACGAGCGAGTCGCTCGTGTCGCAGGAGTACCGCGACATGCTCGTCGGGCACAGCGCCGAGCAGATCGTCTACACCCCGTCGATCAGCACCATCCCGGCGAACTTCCTGCGCGAGAGCATCGTCGCCGCCGGCCTCGACCCCGACCACCTGCCGGTGCCCGAGCGGGTCGACCTCGGCCACGTCACCAACCCGCACGCCGAGGAGCCGCCGAGCACGACCTCGACGACCGCGCCCAAGGCCTGGAAGGAGATCTGGAGCGCCGGCCAGTCCGTCGCCGGCATCGACTCCGTCGTCCCTGTGGCCGAGCTCGTCGACCAGCTCGAGGCCGAGTACACCCAGGCGAAGGGGGAGCTGCTCGCGGTCCTCGGCGAGTAGGCGGATCGGCGACCTGATCCCTCGGCCGGCTCCGTGCTGCTCGGCTCCCGACGGGGACGGCGTGGCCCTCAGAAGAAGTCCGGTCGCCAACTCTGCAAGACCTTAGGGTCTTGCAGAGTTGGCGACCGGACTTCTTCATGAGTCGGGCCATACCGTCCCCGTCGTCCGCTGGCTGGCGTCGAAGACCCGCCGTGAGCGGGTGCGGAACCCCCCTTCGTCCCGGTGGACCGCGGGGCTAGCGTGGAGGGCATGGCTGAGATCCCCACTCGCGTCCTCGGGGACGGCACGTCGGTGCCGGTCCTCGGATTCGGTACCTACCCCCTGCGCGGGGACGACGGCGTGCGCGCCATCGCGTCGGCGCTCGAGGTGGGCTATCGACTCATCGACACGGCGGTCAACTACCGCAACGAGCGCGAGGTGACCGAGGCGATCCGGGCGAGCGGCGTCGACCGCGGCGATGTCTTCGTCCAGACCAAGGTGCCCGGTCGCGACCACGAGAGCGCCCGCAAGAGCATCGAGACCTCGCTGCAGGTCATGGACCTCGAGTACCTCGACAGCGTGCTCATCCACTGGCCCAACCCCTCGCAGGGGCACTACGTGCAGGCCTGGCAGGGGCTCGTCGAGGCGCGCGAGGCGGGGCTGGTCCGCTCGATCGGCGTCAGCAACTTCACGCCCGCCCACCTCGACGAGATCATCGAGGCGACCGGCGTGACTCCGGCGAGCAACCAGGTCGAGATGCACCCCGCCTTCCCGCAAACGGAGCAGCGGGCCGCCGACGCCGAGCGGGGCATCACGACGCAGGCGTGGAGCCCGATCGGCCGGGGCGAGATCTTCGAGGCGGCTCCCGTGGTGGCCGCCGCCCGGGCCCACGACGTCACGCCCGCCCAGGTCGTCCTGCGCTGGCACCTGCACCTCGGGTCGCTCCCGCTGCCGAAGTCCGGCGACCCGGAGCGCCAGCGGACCAACCTCGAGGTCCTCGGCTTCGACCTCTCCGAGGCCGAGACCGAGGCGATCACCGCGCTCGGCCGTCCCGACGGGCGCCTCTTCGACGCCGACCCGGACCGCCACGAGGAGATGTGAGCGGCCAGCGCTGGCCGGTCCGGCCCGTGCCGGGAGAGGCGGTGCCGTCCCCCTTCGGCATGTCGGCCTACTGCGTCGCCGACCCCGCCGCTCGTGCACCGGGGCGCGACGCGCTCGTCGTCGTCCACGGTGACGACGAGGACTCGCGCTGGACCTTCGCGCAGGTCGACGACGTGGTGCGTGCGGTGGCCGCCGGGTTCCTCGGGCTGGGGTTGGACCCGGGCGACCGGGTGCTGCTGCGCATGGGCAACCGGGCGGAGTTCCCCTTCGTCTTCTTCGGGGCCATCGCGGCCGGGCTCGTCGCCGTGCCGACGAGCGCGCAGCTGACCGCCGACGAGGCCGCCGGGCTGCTCGCAGACAGCGGCGCCCGGGCCGTGGCCCTCGATCCCGACCTCGATCTCGCTGTGCCGCAAGGCATCTCGGTCGTCACCTCCGACGATGTCGACCGGTGGGTGGCCGGCGGCGAGCGGGCCGAGCACGACCTCGGTGACCCCGACCGCCCCGCCTTCATCACCTACACCTCCGGCACGACCGGACGGCCGAAGGGGGTCGTCCACGCCCATCGCAGCGCCTGGGGCCGCCGCCCGATGTACCGCGGCTGGTACGGCCTCGGCGAGGGCGACGTCATGCTCCACGCCGGGGCGCTCAACTGGACCTACACGCTCGGGGTCGGGCTCACCGACCCGTGGGCCAACGCCGCGACCGCCATCGTCCACGACGGCCCGCGCGACGGGCTCGTCTGGCCGCGAATCGTCCACGCGCACCAGGCGACCCATCTCGCGGCCGTCCCCGGGGTCTACCGTCACCTGCTGCGCCACGGCGACCCGGGGGAGTGGGATCTGAGCTCCCTGCGGGCCGCGCTCGTCGCCGGGGAGGCGCTGCCCACGGCACTGCTCGAGGAGTGGGGCGCCGCGACCGGGGTGCCGCTGCACGAGTCGCTCGGCATGAGCGAGATCTCGACCTTCGTCTCGACCGGGCCAGGCATGCCGGTGCGGCCCGGCAGCCCGGGGCGGGCGCAGCCGGGCCGGCGCATCGGGGTCCTCGACCCCGAGGTGCTCGAGGACCCGCAGTCCTCGCCCGTAGAGCTCTCGGTCGGCGAGGTCGGCCGTCTGGCGGTCCACCGAGAGGACCCCGGCCTCATGCTCGGCTACTGGCAGCGGCCCGACGAGACGGCCGAGGTCATGCGGGGCGAGTGGTTCGTCACTGGCGATCTCGCGGAGGTCGACGCCGACGGCTACCTGACCTATCACGGCCGTGCTGACGACGTCATGAATGCGATGGGCTACCGGGTCTCCCCGGTCGAGGTCGAGGAGGCGCTCGCCGGGGTGCCGGGCGTCGCCGAGGTGGCCGTCGCCGCCCTCGACGTCGGCGACGGGGTGAGCATCGTGTGCGCCTGGGTCGTGCCGACGCCGGACGTCACCGACCGAGATGCCTTGCGGGACAAGGTGGTCGAGCGAGCGGCCGAGCGGTTGGCTGCCTACAAGCGACCGCGCGAGGTGCGCTTCGCCGACGCGCTGCCCCGCACGGCCAACGGCAAGGTGGTGCGGCGCGACCTGGGCTGAGGCTCAGCCGCGCGCGGTGTAGGCGGCCTCGAGCTCGGGGATGCCGACCTGCTCGAAGATCGCGATCCGCTGCCCGTCGAGCGAGGCAGCGAGCGCGTCGAGGCACATGTGGTACCCCGCGGCATTGCTGGGCCAGCCGCGCTCGGCCGGGTCGACGACGTGGACCCGCGTCACGAGCCGGGTGCCCTCGTCGCTGGGCGTGAGCTCGAAGTGGATCTTCTCGCTGTCCCACATGAAGGCGAAGGTCCGCGGCGGGTCCCACTCGAGGATCTCGCCGGTCAGGGTGGGGGTGTCCTCCGGCTGCTCGTCCGCCTCCGGCCAGAAGGGCAGGGTGACCTGGGCTCCCTTCGCCCGCTCGCCGACGATGTCGGCAGGGAACCAATCGTGCAGGTGCTCTGACTCGGTGAGCGCGCGCCACACCTTCTCCGGGGCGTGCGCGAGGTGGCGGTCGTAGGTGAGGACGACGGCGGCGCCGTCGCGGGTCACGGTGCCGAGCGGGGTGCTGGTGGACTGGGTCATGACTGCTCCTGGTGGTCGTCCATGGTGTCGAGGTGGCGCTCGAGGTCGTCGAGCCGATCGGCCCAGGCCCTGCGGAAGGGCGCAAGCCACAGGTCGAGGACCAGCAGCTGGTCGGCCTGCACGGCGTAGTGCCGTCGAGGCCCGTCGACGCGAGCGCGGACGAGGTCGGCCTCGCCGAGCTGCTTGAGGTGCTTCGACACGCTGGGTTGGGGCGTGCCGAGCGCGGTGACGAGCTGGCCCACGGTGCGCTCGCCCGCACACAGCTCCTCGAGGATCCGCCGTCGGGTCGGGTCGGCGAGGAGGGTGAAGACGTCGCGCGTGGCCATGCGATGAATATTCCTCTCAAAGCATATGCCTGTCAAGGAATCTGCCTCGACTTGACCCTTATATCTAAAACGATAATCGTTCTCACTTATGCGAACGACACGACGCCACACCCAGATCCTCTCCGTCGCGACCCTGCTCGCCCTCGGCCTCACTGCGTGCGGCACCGGGACGACGACGGACTCCGCCACGAGCTCGGCCGCCCCCTCCGCCTCGGCGATCCCGCGCGCCGCCGACGTCTCCACCTCGGTCGGTGAGCCCTCGGGCAAGACCGTCGAGGAGGGCAGCCGGGCGGCGCGCCTGGCGATCACCCACGACGCGGGCGTCATCGTCCTCGACGCGGTTTCGCTCGAGCTGCTCGGGGAGTTCCCGCTCTCCGGATTCACCCGGCTCAACCCCGTCGGCGACGGGCGGCACCTCATGGTCACCGAGGGCGAGGGCTTCCGCGTCCTCGACCTCGGGGGCTGGTCCCTGCCGCACGGCGACCACGACCACCACCACTCGACCCGGCCGACGCTCACCGACATGACCTTCCCCGCCAAGCACCCCGGTCACGTCGTCGTCCACGACGGGCGCACCGTGCTCTACGGCGACGGGGACGGCTCCATCCGCTCCTTCGACTCCGACGCCCTGCGGGACGGCGCCACCGCGAAGCCCGAGGTGACGACACGGGCCGAGCGCACGCCGCACCACGGCGTGGCCGTCGAGCGCGAGGACGGGTCGATCGTCACGACGGTCGGCACGGCGGAGGAGCGCTCCGGCATCGTCATCCGCGACGCGAAGGGAGCGAGGGTCGCTTCGTCCGACGAGTGCCCCGGAGTCCACGGCGAGGCGGCCGCGCAGGGTGGCGCCCTCGTCTTCGGCTGCGAGGACGGGCTGCTGCTCGTCAAGGACGACGACATCACCAAGATCGACGCCCCGGACGACTACGGGCGCATCGGCAACCAGGCGGGCAGCGAGGAGTCCCCCTTCGTCCTGGGTGACTACAAGACCGACCCCGATGCCGAGCTCGAGCGGCCGACGCGGGTGAGCATCACGGACACCCGCGACGGGTCGCTCCGACTCGTCGACCTGCCGGCCAGCTACTCCTTCCGCTCGCTCGAGCGCGGACCCGACGGCGAGGGCGTCGTTCTCGGCACCGACGGCAGGCTCCACCTCATCGACATGGCGAAGGGAGAGGTGAGCCGCTCCGTCGACGTCGTCGACGAGTGGACCGAGCCGACCGACTGGCAGCAGCCCCGGCCGACGGTGCACGTCCAGGACGGCACCGCCTATGTCACCGACCCGGCGAGCAAGGAGCTGCACCTCGTCGACCTGCACTCCGGCGAGGTCATCAGCAGCGGCGCCCTGCCGGTGGTGCCCAATGAGATCGACGGCACCCTCGGCTGATGGTCAGCGCCGGGTCAGGCCCACCCGGAACCCCACCGGCATGAGCGTCAGCCGCTCGGTGATCTTCAGGTCGTAGCCGGGCTCGGGCGTCAGGTCGAAGCGGTGCAGCAGCTTGGCCAGGACGATGACGGACTCGTGCAGCGCGAACTGGCGGCCGATGCAGGCGCGCTCGCCGGTGCCGAAGGGCTTGTAGGCGTGGGCCGGCCGGGCCCGGATGTGCTCCGGCAGGAACCTGTCGGGGTCGAAGCGCTCCGGGTCCGGCCACACGTCGGGGTCGCGGTGCAGCAGCGGGATGAAGACGAGCACCTTGTCCTGCGGCGTCATCCGCAGGCCGCCGGGCACGCCGGCCGAGCCGTCGGCCCCGATCGTCGTCGTCTGCCGCGGCGAGCGGGCGAAGCCCGGTGCCGTCGGCCACAGGCGCAGGGTCTCGTCGACGACCCGGCGCAGGTAGCGCAGCTTGGGCACCTGCTCGAAGGTCGGGGTCGCGGTGGGGTCGGTGCCGAGGACCTCGTCGAGCTCGGCCCGCACCCGCGCGAGCACCTCGGGCTCGCGGGCCAGGTGGTAGAGGGCGAAGGAGAGTGCGCCGGAGGTCGTCTCGTGGCCGGCGACGAGCAGGGTGAGGATCTGGTGGCGCACGTTCGTCGCCTCGAGCAGGTCGCCCGAGTCGTCGACGGGCACGTGCATCATCCGGCCGAGCAGGTCCTCGCGGCGGTCGCCGCTCGCCTCCCGCTCGGCGACGATTCCGCGCAGGAGCCGGTCGATGTGGGCGTGACGCTCCAGCGCGCGGGCGTCCCGGCGACGCACCCACCGACGGGCGAAGGGCAGGCCCGCCAGGTTGGACCGGGAGGCCGCGTGCGACATGTCCGCGACGAAGGTCGTGACGAAGGGGTCGACCTCCTCGGTCTCGAAGCTGCGGAAGGTGTGGCTGAAGGCGGCCCGGCCGATGGTCTCGAGGGTGAGCTTGGTCAGCCACGGGGAGACGTCGACGGTCCTCCCTTCGCCTGCTGCCGTGTCCCACACCCCGATCAGCTCGTCCGTGGCCTCGACCATGACGTCGTGGTAGCCGCGCATCGCCGACTTGCTGAAGGCCGGCATGAGCAGGTCGTGGGCCAGCCGCCAGTTGGGCTCGTGGCTGTGAGCGGTGAAGAGGCCGTCGCCGACGAACATCCGCAGGTCCTCGACGCCCGGGGCGAGCGCCTTGGTGAAGCGGTGGTCGTCGCACAGCTCGCCGACGAGGTCGACACCGCGGGCGAAGACGAACTTGCGGCCCAGCGCGAGCATCTCGAACATCGGCCCGAGATCGGCCCCGAGCCGCAGCATGTTCTGCACCGGCTGGGTCGGGTCCATGCCCTTGCGGAAGGCGTCACCCAGCACCCGACGACGACCCGGCGGGTGCGGGAAGTCGTGGTCCGCCCACCCCATCCCGGTCGTCGGGGGATGGTCCACGAGGGTGTCGGTCACGGCCACGGTGCCGGGTCCTTTCGTCAGGTGTAGTGACCCGACTCACGGTAGACCTCGCCGGACGGCATGGCGAGGGATCGGCCCTTGCCGATCGGCGCGGCCCGCATGGGATGATGTGCGCCATGAGCAAGCACAAGCACCAGCGTCTCTCGCACCCCCCGACCGGCCCGCACGCCGTCGAGGACCTCGGGGAGTCCCAGAACCCCGCGTGGTGGACCGTCATGACGCTCGGGATCATCGCTGGCGCCGTGGGCACGTGGGCGGTCGTCGTCCTCAGCCCGATGCTCGGTGTCGTCGCGGCCGTGCTCGCCGTGCTGACCATCGTCGTCGGTGTCGTCATGTCGAAGATGGGCCTGGGCTCCTACACCTACGGCAAGGGTGACACCGCCACCGACAGCGCGTCGGTCGGCATCAAGTGATCTCGTCGAGGGTGGCGCCGATGAGGCGCACGCCCTCGACGAAGGCCCCGGGGTTGGGGCCGGAGTAGTTCAACCTCAGGTGCGCACCGACCGGCTCGGCCGGGAACCACTCGTCGCCCGGGGCGACGAGCACCCCCTTCGCCTCGCAGCCGCTCGTCAGGCGCCCCAGATCGGTCCCGTCCGGTAACCGGATCCAGAGGTTCAGACCGCCCGTGGGGATGGCGCTCAGGTGGGCGGACGGCAGGTGCTCCGACACCGCCGCGACGAGCAGGTCGCGCCGGTCGGCGAGCTCACGCCGCATCGAGCGCAGGTGAGTGCGCCATCCAGGCTGCGTGACGACGTCGAGGGCCACGGCCTGCAGTGCGCCGCTCACGTACATGTTGGCCGCGCGGACCTCGGTGAGGATGCGTTCGTGCGCCGGCCCGCGGGCCGTGACGGCGGCGACCCGCACGGATGGCGCGACGCTCTTGGTCAGCGACCGCAGGTGGACGACATGGCCCCCGTCGTCGCGGGCGGCGAGGGGCGTGGCCTCGCCCGTCAGCGTGAAGTCACTCGCCCAGTCGTCCTCGATGAGGAAGGCGCCGTGCTCCCGGACCGCCGCGAGGACCGCGTCAGCGCGCTGGGTCGACCACCGTGCTCCGGTCGGGTTGGCGTGGGTCGGCTGGGCGTAGAAGGCTTGCGCCCCGGACCGTGCGAGGGCCTGCGCGAGCACGTCGGGATCGGGGCCGAGCGGCCCGCTGGGGATGGGGACCAGCTCGACGCCCGCCTGCGCCGCGGCGTGGATCGCGCCCCAGTAGGTCGGTGACTCGATGACGAGGGGGCGTCCGGCTCCGACGAGCGCGTGCAGGCAGGCGGTGAGGCCGCCCTGGTTGCCGGGCACGACGATGACGTCCTGCGGCCCGGGCGCCGACACGGAGGCGGGCGTCATGGCGGCGAGCTCGGCCGCGAACCACGACTGGAGTTCGGGCAGTCCCGCCGACGGTGGGCGGGCGATGGCCGCGTCGGTGCGGGCGACCCGGGCGAAGGCGGACCGGACGAGCCGCTCGGGGAGGAGGTCGCGATCCGGGTAGCCGGAGTGGAAGGCGATCGCGTCGTGCCGCACCGGTTGCAGGGCCCGGGACTGCCCGGGGATCTGCCGACGGGGGGCGCCGAGCGCCGCGGTCTGCCAACCGAAGTCGTGCGGGCGACTGGTCCGCGGCGCCCGGACGAAGGTGCCCACCCCGGGGCGGGTCTCGACGAGCCCGAGGGCGACGAGGGAGCGCAGGGCCTTCTGCACGGTGAGTGGGCTGACCTCGTGCTGCCGGACGAGCGTGCGGGTCGAGGGCAGGCGGGCCCCCGGTGCAGCCGTGGCGATCCACGTGCGGAGCTCGTCGACGATCCGTGAACTGCTATCGTCGTTCATGAGAGAACACAGTAGCGCTATCGCCTCGAGATCAACTCCGATACTCGCCTCCGGCCCGGTCTGGGGACTGCTCGGCGTCCTCGCCTTCTCCTTCACCGTGCCCTTCACCCGGGTCGCCGTGGGCGGGGGTGCGCTCTCACCCCTCCTCGTGGGGGCAGGGCGAGCCGTCGTGGCGGCCGGTCTGGCCGCCGCAGCGCTGGCCTGGACCCGGCAGCGTCTGCCGCAGGGCGCGCAGTGGTGGCGACTGGTGCTCGTCGCCGGCGGGGTCGTCGTCGGCTTCCCGCTCCTCACCTCCTTCGCCCTCACCCGCACCGAGGCGGCGCACGGTGCCGTCGTCATCGCCCTGCTGCCGGCAGCGACGGCCGTGGCCGCGGTGCTTCGGGTCGGTGAGCGGCCGCCGCGCACCTTCTGGATCGCGTCGATCGTGGGTGCCGTGGTCGCCGTGGGCTTCGCCGTCGTCCAGGGCGGCGGTCTGGGTGGCGTGGGTGCGCCCGACATCCTGCTCTTCGGCGCGGTCGTGGCCGCCGCCGTGGGATATGCCGAAGGGGGCCTGCTCGCTCGTGAGCTCGGGGCCTGGCAGACCGTCTCGTGGGCACTCGTCGTGAGCAGCCCGGTCATGGCCGTGCTCACGGCGAGCGCGTGGGTCGCTGCGCCCCCGCAGGCCGGCCCCGTGGAGTGGGCGGCCTTCGGCTACCTCGCCGTCGTCAGCATGTGGCTCGGGTTCTTCGCGTGGTACCGCGGTCTGGCCATCGGGCCGATGGCTCGGGTGAGCCAGGTCCAGCTGACCCAGCCGGTCATGACGATCGCGTGGGCGGCGCTCTTCCTCCACGAGCAGGTCACCGTGCTCACGCTGGTGGGCGGGATCGCCGTCATCCTCTGCGCCGCCCTGGCGGTCCGCTCGCGGCAGACCGCCCCCGGCGGCTCACCCCGCCGGGACGTTGTCCTCGATGTCGGCGAGCCAGCGGGTGGCGGCCGCGTCGCTGGGCATCCGCCAGTCGCCTCGCGGTGAGACCGCGCCCCCCGGCAGCACCTTGGGCCCGTTGGGCAGCGCCGACCGCTTGAACTGGTTGTCGAAGAAGCGCTGCACGAAGACGACGAGCCACTTCCTGATCTCGGCGAGGTCGTAGGCGCCGCGGTCCTCCTCGGCGACGGAGCTGGGCCACTCTCCCTTCGTCGCGTCCGACCACGTCTGCTCCGCGAGGAAGGCGATCTTGCTCGGCCGGTCCCCGCGCCGGAGCACGTGGAAGAGCGTGAAGTCCTGCAGCGCGTAGGGCCCGATCTTGTCCTGCGTCGACTGCGGCCGGTCGGCGTCCTTGCTCGGGACGAGCTCGGGGGAGATCTCGGTCGCGAGGACCGAGCGCAGCGTCTCGGAGACCTCCGGCAGCTGGCCGGTGTCGGCGACCCAGTGCACGAGGTGCTGCATGAGCGTCTTGGGCACGCCGGCGTTGACCCCGTAGTGGCTCATCTGGTCGCCGACGCCGTAGGTGCACCAGCCGAGGGCCAGCTCGGACAGGTCGCCGGTGCCCAGGACGATGCCGCCGCGCTGGTTGGCGATGCGGAAGAGGTAGTCGGTGCGCAGCCCGGCCTGGACGTTCTCGAAGGTCACGTCGTAGACCTCGTCGGGATGGTCGGCCTCGGGGTCGAGCCCGTAGGGGTGGCCCATGTCGCGCAGCATCTGCGTCGCGGTGGGCCGGATGTCGAGCTCCTCCCACGTGATGCCGAGCGACTCCATGAGGGCGACGGCATTGGTCTTCGTGTGGTCGCTCGTGGCGAAGCCGGGCATCGTGATGCCGATGATGTCGGTGCGCGGCCGCTCGAGCCGGTCCATCGCCTTGGCCGCGACGAGCAGCGCGTGGGTCGAGTCGAGCCCGCCGCTCACGCCAATGACGATCTTGGGCTGCCAGTCGGCGCCGCCGATGGCACGCAGCCGCTGCTCCACCGCGGAGACCTGGATGTTGTAGGCCTCGTAGCAGTCCTGGGCGAGGCGGGCCTCGTCGTCGGGGACGAAGGGGAAGCGGTCGAGCGGGCGGAGCAGCCCGAGGTCGCCGGTGGGCGCCTCGAGCTCGACGTGCAGGTCGCGGTAGGCGGTGGTCGGGACGCCGTCGGCGCGGGCGATGCCCAGGGCCACGCCGTTGTCGTCGAAGCTGCCCTGCCGCAGCCGCTCCTGGCGCAGCCGGTCGACGTCGACGTCGACGAGGGTCTCGCGGGGACCGGAGGGGAAGCGCTCGGACTCGCCGAGGAGGTCGCCCCCTTCGTAGACCATCGTCTGGCCGTCCCACGACAGGTCGGTGGTGGACTCCCCTTCGCTCGCGGCGGCGTAGACGTAGGCGGCATTGCACCGGGCCGAGGCGGAGCGGGCGAGCAGGTGCCGGTCCTCTGCCCGGGCGACGGTGATGGGGGAGGCGGAGAGGTTGAGCAGGACGGTCGCGCCGGCGAGGGCGGCGTGGGCGCTCGGCGGGACCGGCACCCACATGTCCTCGCAGACCTCGACGTGGACCACGAGGCCCGGCACGTCGTCGACGTGGACGAGCAGGTCGGTGCCGAAGGGGACGCCGTCGAGCACCGCGGCGTCCTCGCCCTGGGCGAAGGTCGGCCGGAACCACTCGTCGACGATGCCGGCGCCGGCGGCGAAGTGCCGCTTCTCGTAGAACTCGCGGTAGTTGGGCAGGTAGGCCTTGGGTGCGATGCCGATGATCTCGCCGCGGTGGATGAGGACCGCGCAGTTGTAGAGCCTGTTGCGGTGGCGAAGGGGGGCACCCACGACGACGAGCGGCAGCAGGTCGGCGGTGGCCCGGGTGAGGTCGACGAGGGCCGCCTCGACCTCGCGGAGCAGCACGTCCTGCAGGAGCAGGTCGTCGATGGCATAGCCGGTGAGGCTCAGCTCGGGGAAGAGCGCGACCGCCGCCCCCTGGTCGCCCACGTGCCGGGCCCGCTCGAGGATCGCCGCGGCATTGGCCCGCGGGTCCGCCATGGTCACCGGCAGCGTGCACGCCGCCACCCGCGCGAAGCCGTGGCGGTAGAGGTTGCGGAAGTCGCGATCCGTCATGCCCCGAGCCTATGGCCCCTGCCCGGTTGCTCCCGGCGAGGAGGCCCGGCGCGCTGCCGAAGTCCTTCGTCGTCGTGTGGTCGCGTTGTCCTTCTCGACGTCGGCTTGACGCTGCGCCGGGCCTCCTCGCCGTCCGCTCGAGGTGCGAGCGCCAGCGAGCCTCGAGACCTGGTGCGGCTCATTCGAAGAAGGAACGCTCGCTCGAGCGAGCGTTCCTTCTTCGAAAGGCCACGCCCCGGTCCCTGAGGAGGACGCCAGCGACCGTCTCGAAGGGACGAAACCCACTGGTCGGGGCGGCTCCCTTCGTCTTGGATGGGGCGATGGAGACGCACTCACTCGCCGAGCGGCCGGACCTCGTCGACGCGTTCTGGTCGATCGCGGGGGACTGGCCGACCTTCATGCTCCAGGACCCGACCTCGGACCGGGCCTACGAGGCGGCGGTCGACGCCTTCCCGCAGCTGCACCTCGTCGTCATGGAGGGTGCGGCGGCGGTCGCGCGGCTGCACGCGGTGCCCTTCGGCCACGGTCTGGCGGACCTGCCGGCGCGGGGTTGGGACGCCGCGATGCAGGAGGCCGAGTGGCTGGCGGCGAAGGGGGAGGCCCCGGACCTGTCGACGGTCAGCCTCATCGAGGCGCGGGTCGCGGTGGACCGGCGGGGCGAGGGCCTGAGCGGTGCACTCCTCGCCGAGGCGCGTCGGCGCTACGCGGCGCTGGGGTGCCGCGACCTCTTCGGCCCGGTGCGCCCGACGCGCAAGTGGCTTGAACCCCGCACCGCCGCAGACGAGTACGCGCGTCGGGTCCGCGAGGACGGGCTGCCGGTCGACCCGTGGCTGCGGGCCCACGTGCGGCTCGGTGGCCGGATCGTTCAGGTGGCGCCGCTGTCGATGACGATCCCCGGGACGCTGGCCCAGTGGCGGGAGTGGACCGGCCTGCCCTTCGACGTTGACGGGTCCGTCGAGGTCGAAGGGGGCCTCGCCCCCGTCCATGTCGACTTGGCCAACGACCACGCGGTCTACGTCGAGCCCAACGTCTGGGTCCACCACGACCTGAGGCCCGCCCCCTCTGCGCCCTGAGCGTCGCCGAGGTCAGCCGACCTCGGCGACGACGAGCTCCGCGATCGAGCGCATCAGGTCGGGGTGCCCGGTGGCCTCGGGGTCAGTGTCCGACCGGCGGGTCAGCGCGGCGAAGACGATCTGGGTGCCGTCCGGCGCAGAGACCAGCCCCGCGCAGTTCGTCACGCCGTAGCTGCCGGAGCCGGTCTTGTCGGCGCTCCACCACCCCTGCGGGAGACCGGCCCGGAAGGTCTTGACGCTCGTCGTGTTCGCCTCGAGCCACCCGCGCAGCGCCCACCGGTCGGTGCCCGTCAGGCCGTCGCCGAGGGTCAGCCGGCGATACGTCGTCGCCAGCGCACGCGGCGTGCTCGTGTCGCGCGGGTCCCCGGGGATGGCGGTGTTGAGCTCGGTCTCCCACCGGTCGAGGCGGGTCACACGGTCCCCGAGCCGACGCAGGTCGCGCGTCAGTCCCCGCGGCCCGCCGATGAGTCCGAGGAGAAGGTTGCCAGCGGTGTTGTCGGAGTAGCGGATCGCGGCGTCGCAGAGCTCGCCGACGGTCATGCGTCGGCGCTCACCTGTGATCGGCGAGTACTCGACGAGGTCGCTCGTGGAGTAGCGGACGACCCGGTCGAGGTCGATCCCTCGGCGCAGGACGGTGGCCGCAGCCAGCGCCTTGAAGGTCGAGCACATCGCTTCGCGGTCGTCGGCCCGGTGCGCCAGGGTGGCCCCGGTGCCCACGTTGCGGGCGTGGAGACCGATCCGGCTGTCGAGTCGCTCCTCCAGCGCAGCGACCGCGCCGAGGCGGTTCGTGATGAGGGCGAAGGGGGCGCCGCCCCGGCGATCGCGGGTGCGGCGAGGACGGAGCCTCCCACCCCGAGGCCGGCCGCGAGCAGTCGCCGGCGTCCCACCCCTTCGCTCGACGGTGCGTGGGTGGGTTCGTTGGAGTCGAGGTCCATGCGACCAGCACAGCCGCCCTGAGCCCACCCCGCAACCGGACTAGCCTCGGTCCATGGCCAGCGACCGCAAGACGAAGCCCACCGACACCTCCCCCGACGAGGTGCTCGGCGCCGTGACCGACGAGCGCCGCCGCGCGGACGCGCAGGCCGCGCTCGACCTCATGCGCGAGGTCTCCGGGGCCGAGCCGGTCGTGTGGGGGCCGTCGATGATCGGCTTCGGCACCCAGCCCTACACGACGGCCGACGGCAAGGAGCACGAGTGGTTCCGCATCGGCCTCGCCCCGCGCAAGGCAGCGCTCACGCTCTACGGACTGACCTTCTACGGGTCCAACGAGGACCTGCTCGACCGCCTCGGCACGCACACCGCCGGCAAGGGCTGCGTCTACATCAAGCGTCTGCAGGACGTCGACGCCGACGTCCTGCGCGAGCTCGTCGAGCGGTCCTGGGCGGGGTCCGGCGAGTGAAGGTCGCCGACCTCGCCTGGCCACGACAGGCCGGGCCACTCTCCCTTCGCCCGCCGACACCGGACGACATCGCGCAGGCACTCACCTGGCGCAACAGCCCCGAGGTCACGCGGTGGCTGCTGCTGACGGCCGTCGACCCGCAGACGTACACACGCGACTGGCTCGAGGACGACCCCGACAGCCTCGGCGTGGCCGCACACGTCGACGGTCAGCTCGTGGGGACCGGCTCGCTGTCCATCGGGGACGCCATGGGTCAGGTCCACGCCGGCCACGACATCTGGAGCTGGGCCCAGGGCAGTCTCGGCTACACCATCGACCCCGCGCACGCCGGTCGCGGCCACGGCACACACCTGGCGCGCGGCCTGCTGTCGATCGCCTTCGACGAGCTCGGACTGCACCGGGTGACCGCCGGCTGCTTCGCCGACAACACCCCGTCGTGGCGGGTCATGGAGCGCATCGGCATGCGCAGGGAGCAGCACGGAGTCCGGGACTCGTGGCACGCCGAGCTCGGCTGGGTCGACGGCTACACCTACGGGATCCTGCGCGAGGAGTGGCCCTGAGCCGAAGGGGGCGTCACCGGCGCCGGGCAGAGGCGGCGGCGATCTGCTGCAGCAGGTCGACGGCGAGCTTCGCCGCCTCGTTGGACCGGGCCACGGGCGCGGTGAGGGCGACGATGTCACGCACCGGGTTGGGGTTGGTCAGGCGCAGGCGGCGCACCGACTTGGGGATCGAGCGGCTGGCGAGGTCGGGCAGGACCGTGATGCCCACACCCGCCGCGACGAAGGCCGTGGCCGTGTAGTGGTCCTGCGCCTCGACCGTGTATCGGGGTCGGAACCCCGCTGCGCGGCAGGCGCGGTCGACCATGTCCTGGGTGATGCCGGCGGAGATGTCGTTGCTGATCCACGAGCTGTCGGCGAGCTCGGCCATCTCGACCCGGCGCCGCCCGGCGAGCTTGTGGTCGGCCGGCACGAGCGCGACGAAGTGGTCGGTCATCAGGGGAGTGACGAGGTGGCCGGCACGGACCGAGGTGGTGGGGTCGGCGGGCACGACGTCGATGTCGACGATCGGAGCCTCGCCGCGCGGGTAGCCCTCGGTGAGGACCATCTGCAGCGTCAGCTCGGGCATCTTCGCCTGCAGGCGCTTGGCCAGCTGCGGCATCCACCGATAGCCCGCCGAGGCGAAGTACCCGATCGCCAGCGAGCCGGTGCTCCCTTCGCGCAGGTCGTCGACGACGGCATCGACCCGCTTGAGCTCCGTCATGAGCTGCTCGGACTCCGCTGCGAGCGTGTGGGCCGCCGGTGTGGGCTCGATCCCGCGCCCGTGGCGGGTGAAGAGTGTGAGCCCGGTCTCCTTCTGCAGCGCGGCGATCTGCTGGCTCACCGCCGACGGTGAGTAGCCGAGGTGCCCGGCGGCGGCGTTGACCGAGCCGGAGGCCATGACGGACAAGAAGGTCCGGAGTCGGTGGGCGTCGACCATGCCCGGAAGAGTAGCCGATAATGAAGCAAACCTGCATGATTTGCCACAAAACTGCATTGGTCACGGATAGTTGACGCTGACATCATTGTGGCCATGGAGAAGCTCTGGATGACCTACATCAACGCCCTTCGTCCCGCCGCCAACCGCCACTGGGGTGCCGGCCCGGACTCCGACCACACCCGCATGGCCGCCGAGCTGGCCGCCATGTCCCAGGACGAGACCCGCACGTCCAAGCAGGACCTCATCTCCTCGGCCACGTCCGCGCCGGGCTACCACGCGCCCTACGACAACCGGATGAGCGACCGCTTCCACCCGGTCCTCTCCACGCGCTGAGCGCGACCGTCCGGGGGCGAATCCAGCCCGGACGTGACGAAGGCCCCGCACCATGTGGTGCGGGGCCTTCGTCGTGCCCGGACGAGGTACTGACGCCCATGCGTCATGAAGGTTGTGTGTTGAACCGGTAGCCCTGGAAGCCGGCAGCAGTCCAAGGGGCCCGCCGGCTCCCGGGGCTACCGGTTCAATACCGGGCCAGCATGACGAAGGGCGGGACCCCCTCGTCGGGAGTCCCGCCCTGTGCGGTCTCGAGGCCCGGACGTGCCCGGGCGAGGTCCGGTCAGCGGGTGCCGACGTCGTCGGTGAGCACGACCGCGCGGCCGGCCTCCAAGCGCGCCACCGGGACGCGGAAGGGGGAGCAGCTCACGTAGTCGAGGCCGGCCTCGTTGAAGAAGTGGATCGACTCCGGGTCGCCGCCGTGCTCGCCGCAGACGCCGGTCTTCAGGCCCGGCTGCGTGCTCCGGCCCTTGTCGACGCCGATCCGCACGAGCTCGCCGACGCCGAGTGCGTCGAGGGTCTCGAAGGGGGAGATCGTCAGGACGCCGTTCTCCAGGTACTTCGGGAAGAAGGCCGTCTCCACGTCGTCGCGGGAGAAGCCCCACGTCGTCTGGGTCAGGTCGTTGGTGCCGAAGGAGAAGAAGTCGGCGGTCTGCGCGATGCGGTTGGCCGTGAGGGCCGCGCGCGGCAGCTCGATCATGCAGCCGATCGGCAGGTCGATCGACTGGTTGTGCGCCTCGGCGACCTCGGCGATGATCTCCTCCGCCTGGGCCCGCACGATGACGAGCTCACGGTTGGAGCCGATGAGCGGGACCATGATCTCCGGCTGGGGGTCCTTGCCCTCCTCACGCAACCGCACGACGGCCTCGGCGATGGCGCGGATCTGCAGGCCGAAGAGGCCGGGGATCTTCAGCCCGAGGCGCACGCCGCGCAGGCCGAGCATCGGGTTGGACTCGTGGATCGCCCGCACCGCGTCGCGCAGCGCGCGCGCCCGCTCGACCTCGGGGCCGCTCTCGCCGCGCTCCTCCGCCAGGGCGACCTCGACGGTCAGGTCGGTGAGGTCGGGGAGGAACTCGTGCAGCGGCGGGTCGATGAGCCGGATCGTCGTCGGCAGCCCGTCCATCGCGGAGAGCAGCTGGGCGAAGTCCTCGATCTGCGCCGGCAGCAGCTCGGCGAGGGCGGCATCGCGCTCCTCGTCGGTTTCCGCGAGGACGACCCGCTCGATCTGCTGGCGTCGCTCGCCGAGGAACTGGTGCTCGGTGCGGCACAGGCCGATCCCCTCGGCGCCGCGGTCGCGGGCGCGCTGGGCGTCCTCGCCGGTGTCGGCGTTGGCGCGCACCTTGAGTCGGCGACGGGCGTCGGCGTGGGTGAGCAGCCGGTCGACGGCCTCGATGAGCTCGGTCGTCTCCTGACCGTCGGAGATCGCGCGGGCGGCCTCGATGCCCTCGGAGATGTAGGTCATCACGGGGGAGTCGACGACGTGGACGTCGCCGAGGAAGACCTCGCCGGTCTTGCCGTCGATGGCGATGGTGTCGCCCTCGCGCACGACGTGCTCGCCGACCCGGATCTCCTTGCTCGCCACGTCGACGACGAGGTCCTCGGCGCCGACGACGGCGCACTTGCCCATGCCGCGGGCGACAACGGCCGCGTGCGAGGTCTTGCCACCGCGCGCGGTGAGGATGCCCGCGGCGGCGATCATGCCGGGCAGGTCCTCGGGGGAGGTCTCGCGACGCACGAGGATCACCGAGCTGCCCTCGGCCTGCTTGGCCTCGGCGCTCGCGTTGTCGAAGGCGACGGCGCCGACGGCCGCGCCGGGGGAGGCGCCCATGCCGGTCGCGATGAGGGTGCGCTCGGCCTCGCGGTCGAACTGCGGGAAGAGCAGCTGGCTCAGCTGCTCGCCGGTGACCCGCTCGAGCGCCTCGTCCATCGTGATCAGGGCCTCGTCGACGAGCTGGGTCGCGATGCGGAAGGCGGCACCGGCGGTGCGCTTGCCGACGCGGGTCTGCAGCATCCACAGCTTGCCGCGCTCGATGGTGAACTCGATGTCGCACAGGTCGCGGTAGTGGGTCTCGAGCCGGCGCATCGCGGCGCGCAGCTCCTTGTAGGCCTCGGGGTCGCGCTGCTCGAGGTCGGTGAGCGCGAGGGTGTTGCGGATGCCGGCGACGACGTCCTCGCCCTGCGCATTGGGCAGGTAGTCGCCGTAGACGCCGGAGTGGCCGGAGGAGGGGTCGCGGGTGAAGCACACGCCCGTGCCCGAGGTCTCGCCGAGGTTGCCGAAGACCATCGCCTGCACGTTGACCGCGGTGCCGAGGTCGTCGGCGATGCGCTCGCGGCGGCGGTAGAGCTGGGCGCGCTCGGTGTTCCAGCTGCGGAAGACCGCCTCGATCGCCATGTCGACCTGGCGGCGCGGCGTCTGCGGGAAGGGGTTGCCCGTCTCGTCGAGCACGATCTGCTTGAACTCCGCGACGACCTCCTTGAGGTGGTCGGCGGTCAGGTCGACGTCCGCCTGGACCCCGGCCTGCTCCTTGTGCGCGTCGAGCACGTCGCTGAAGCGCTCGGAGTCGATGTCGAGCACCGTCTTGCCGAACATCTGGATGAGGCGCCGGTAGGAGTCCCACGCGAAGCGCTCGTCGCCGGCGAAGGAGGCCAGCGAGTGCACGGTGTCGTCGTTGAGCCCGACGTTGAGCACCGTCTCCATCATCCCGGGCATGGAGAACTTCGCCCCGGAGCGCACGGACAGCAGCAGCGGCTCCTCGGAGTCACCGAGCGTGCGGCCGATGAGGTCCTCGACGTCACGCAGGCGCTGGGTCACCTCGACGCGCACCTCCGGCGGCACGCGTCCCTCGGAGAGGTAGGCGCGGCAGGCCTCGGTGGTGATCGTGAAGCCCGGCGGGACGGGCAGGCCCAGCTTGACCATCTCGGCGAGGTTGGCCCCCTTGCCGCCGAGCAGATCCTTCTGGTCGCGATCGCCCTCGCTGAACATGTGGACGTACTGAATCACCGGGTGCCTCCCAAATGCGTGCGTGGAACCCGCCCACTATGGCAGGCGTGACCCGGATCTCCACGTCCGGTTCCACGTGGCCGGACGGGCGGGGGCGAAGGGGGAGTCCGCTCAGTCGTCGTCGCGACCGAGCGCCTCGAGAGCGTCACCGTCGAGCCGGTAGGTCAGCCACTCGTCCTGCGGGGTCGCGTCGAGCGAGTCGTAGAAGGCGATCGACGGTGCATTCCACCGCAGCACGGACCACTCCAGCCGCTTGTACCCGCGCTCGCGGCACTCCTGCGCGAGGGTCTCGAGCAGCGCCTTGCCCAGGCCCGACCCGCGGTGCCGCGGCTCGACGTAGAGGTCCTCGAGGTGGATGCCGTGCCGGCCGGTCCAGGTGGAGAAGGTGAGGAACCACAGCGCCATCCCGACGACCTGGCGGTCCCTCCCTTCGCCCGCCTCGGCGACGTGGCACCAGGCCATCGGCGTCGCGCCCTTGACCGTGGGGAAGAGCGCGGCGCGGAAGTCGTCCTCGGTGGCGACGGCCGCGTCCGGCTCCTTCTCGTACGTCGCCAGGTCCTTGACCAGACGGATCAGGTCGGGCAGGTCCTCCGGCGAGGCCGGGCGGATGTCGGGGTGCGCCATGGGGCCGACGATATGCCCTCCGGTCCCTGAGTAGCTTGCGCAGCAAGCGTCTCGAAGGGGCCAAGGGCGAAGGGTGACGGTCAGTCCAGCGTCGTGCGACCGCGGTGGATGCGAAGGGAGATCAGCAGCGTCACGAGGCCGGCGAGGGACAGGCCGGCGCCGACGAGCGAGGGCGCCTGCCACCCCCATCCAGCGGCGAGGACGAGGCCGCCGAGCCAGGCGCCGAGGGCGTTGGCGACGTTGAGGGCGGCGTGATTGCCGGCGGCGCCGAGGGTGCGGGCGCGTCCGGCGACCTCCATGAGCCGCAGCTGGAGGGCGAGGACGAAGGCCGAGACGGAGATGCACACGAGGAGCAGGGCGACGCCGGCCGGGATCGCCCAGTCGGCCGCCCAGGCGAAGAGGGCGAGGCTGGCCCCGGTCGCGATCGTCGACCCGACGAGCGTGCGCAGCACCGACAGGTCGACGAGCCGCCCGGCGATCATCGTGCCGAGCAGGCCACCGACGCCGTAGACGAAGAGGTAGATCGGCACCGCGTCGGCGGGCAGGCCGGTCTGGTTGCGCAGGATCGGCGAGATGTAGGAGTACATCGCAAAGACGCCGCCGAAGCCGATCGACCCGACGAGCAGTGTGAGCCAGACCTGCGAGTCGGCGAAGGCGGACAGCTCGCTGCGCACGTCGGCCTCTGTGTCGGCGGGCTGGTGCGGGACGACGATGCTGACGAGCACGGCGGTGAGGACACCGATCGCGGCGACGAGCCAGTACGCGGAGCGCCAGCCGGCCTGCTGGCCCAGCCAGGTCGCGAGTGGGACGCCGGCGACGTTGGCGATGGGGATGCCGAGCATGATCCGGCTGACCGCCCAGCCGCCGCGCCCCGGCGCGACGATGTCGAAGGCGACGATCGAGGCGATGCCGAAGAAGGCGCCGTGCGGGATGCCGGCGACGAGCCGGGCGAGCATGAGCAGCGGGTAGCTCGTGGCGACCGCGCTCAGGGCGTTGCCCACGGCGAAGAGGACCATGAGCGCGACCAGCAGCTCACGGCGGGGGAGCCGGTTGCCGAAGATCGCGATCGTCGGTGCGCCGACGACGACGCCGAGCGCGTACGCCGAGATCGTGTGCCCGGCCTGTGGGATCGTTGTCCCGATGCCCCCGGCGATCTCCGGGAGCAGTCCCATCGTCACGAACTCGGTGACGCCGATGCCGACGCCCCCGAGCACCAGGGCGGCGAGGGCTGTCCCCACCCGACCATCGGTGGACGAGCGTGCAACCGTGGGGGGCGAAGGGGGTATCACCGATCCATTCTCTCCCACCGTTTGACCTCTCAACGACATTGCCTCTACATTTGTAGATGACTGTTCTACGGAAGTAGAAGACTCGACCAGGAGATCACTCGCATGGCACTTCGCCTCTACCGCCTCGGCCGCTGGTGCGCCACCCACGCCAAGAGCGTGCTCGCGGCCTGGCTCGTCGTCCTCGTACTGGCCGGATCCGGCGCCGCCGCCTTCGGTCGCCCCCTGACCAACGAGGTGTCGGTGCCCGGGAGCGAGTTCGAGGAGGTGCTGGACAACCTGCAGACCGAGATCCCCGACGCAGCAGGCGGCTTCGGCACGGTGGTGCTCCACACCGAGGACGGCGCATTCACCTCCGAGCAGCGCACGGCGATCGACAAGGTCTACGGCGAGTGGGAGGACCAGCCGAGCGTCAAGCGGGTCATCAACCCCTTCGACAACCAGCGGACCCTCGACGACTCGCGCACCGACCTGACGGAGGCGAAGAAGGACCTCGACAAGGGTCAGAAGGACCTCGACAAGGCCTGGGTCAAGATCTCCAAGGCCCAGGGCCAGCTCGACTACGGCAACGCGTGGATCGACTACTTCGAGAAGAACGACCCCGACAGCCCGCACCTCGCCGAGATCCGCCAGCAGGTCAAGGACGGCGAGAAGAAGATGGCCAAGGCCAAGAAGGACTACGCCAAGGGGGAGCGCAAGCTCAAGACCGGCCGGACCCAGTACGACGCCGGGACGATCGTCGCCCACGGGGCCGCGGACACACGATTTGTCACCGACGACGGCTACGCGCTGACCCAGATCCAGTTCGACACCAACACCAACTCCGTCGACCCCGAGGTCAAGGAGGCGATCGTCGAGATCGGGAAGCAGCTCGACGACGAAGGGATCCAGACGCAGTACAGCGTCGAGATCACCCAGGAGAACACCCTCGTCGGCCCCGGAGAGGTCGTCGGCCTGGTCATCGCTGCCATCGTGCTCACCCTCGCCCTCGGCTCGCTCATCGCTGCGGGACTGCCGATCTCCGGTGCCCTCCTCGGTGTCGGCGTCGGCCTCGCCGGGGCCATGACCGCGACGCACTTCTTCGACATGCACGCGATGACCCCGGCGCTCGCGCTCATGCTCGGCCTCGCCGTCGGCATCGACTACGCGCTCTTCATCGTCAACCGGCACCGCACCCAGCTGCTCGACGGGCGCGATATGACCGACTCCATCGCGCACGCCGTCGGCACCGCGGGCAGCGCCGTCGTCGTCGCCGGCACGACCGTCGCCATCGCGCTCACCGCACTCGTCATCACCCCCGTGCCGCTCCTCGGCCAGATGGGACTCGTCGCCGCCGCGACCGTCGTCGTCGCCGTGTGCGTCGCCCTGACGCTCACCCCGGCCCTGCTCCACGTCGTCGGCCGCCGGGTCATCTCGAAGCGCGCGTGGGCCAAGCATGCCGCCCGGCCCGACACCGACCAGGTCTTCGGGTCGCGCTACGTCGACGGCGTGACGAAGCGCCCCGCGCTCGTCGTGCTCGCTGTCATCGCCCTGTGCGGGATCATCGCGGTGCCGGCGCTCTCCCTTCGCCTCGGGCTGCCGGACGGGTCGAGTGAGCCGCTTGAGTCCACCGCCCACCAGACCTACGTCGAGGTCGAGGACAACTTCGGCGCCGGGGCCAACGGTCCGATCATCGCCGTCGCAACCCTCGACGAGCCGGCGAAGGACACGGACGCGGTCCTCGTCGAGCAGAGCCACCTCGTCAAGGAGCTGCGCAGCGTCGACGGCGTCAAGGCGGTCATCCCCTTCGGGGTCAGTGACGACCGGACCACGCTCGCCTTCCAGGTCGTCACCGTAGGCGGCCCGGCGGACAAGGAGACGAGCGACACCGTCCGCCTCCTCAAGGCGAGCGCCGGACCGATCGGCACGGCGACGCACTCCGAGATCGGCCTCACCGGCCAGACCGTCGCCAACATCGAGATCTCCGAGCAGCTCGCCGCCGCGCTTCCTCCCTACCTGGCGATCGTCATCGGGCTCTCGCTCGTCCTGCTCACCATCGTCTTCCGCAGCATCCTCGTGCCGCTCGTCGCGACCGCCGGCTTCCTGCTGTCCGTCGCCGCGTCCTTCGGTGCCGCCGTCGCGGTCTACCAGTGGGGCTGGCTCGGCTCGATCCTCGGTGTCGACACCCCCGGGCCGATGCTCAGCTTCATGCCGATCATGCTCATCGGCGTCCTCTTCGGCCTGGCGATGGACTACCAGATGTTCCTCGTGTCCGGGATGAAGGAGGCGCACGCCCACGGCGCCGACGCCCGCGCTGCGGTGCGGCACGGCTTCACCCACGGCGCCAAGGTCGTGCTCGCCGCGGCCCTGATCATGGCGGCGGTCTTCGCGGGCTTCATCTTCGCCCACCTGACGATGATCCGGCCGATCGGCTTTGCGCTCGCCGTCGGAGTCCTCGTCGACGCGCTCCTCGTGCGGATGACCCTCACTCCTGCGGTGATGCACCTGCTCGGTGAGGGCGCCTGGTGGATGCCCCGCTGGCTCGACCGGATCCTGCCGGACCTCGACGTCGAGGGCACCGCCCTGGAGCAGGGTCCGGTGACGAAGGGGGAGACCTCGGCCACAGCGGAGCCCGTCAGCGGCTCATAGGGTCGGGTCGCATGACGACGACGCAGAACGCCCCGCTCCTGGAGTCCACGACCGACATCGATGCCACGCCCGAGCAGGTCTGGGCGGTCATCACCGATCCGCGAGCCCTCGGCGGACTGTCCGATCAGGTGGTGCGCACCCACGTCGTGGGTACGGCCCCCGTCGGGCTCGGCACGCGCACGATCAACATCAACCGTCGCGGTCCGCTGCTCTGGCCGACCCGCGCCAAGGTCGTGCGCTTCGAGCGCGCGCGCGACTACGCCTTCCGGGTCAAGGACAACGCGACGATCTGGTCCTTCGAGCTCGCGCCCTCGGCCGCGGGTGGCACGACCGTGACCCACCGCCGCGAGGCCCCGCAGGGCACGACGCAGATCTCGCGCACCCTGCAGGACAAGGTGCTCGGTGGCGTCTCCGACTTCGACCGCGAGATGGAGGCGGGCATGGCCGTCACCCTGCGCCGGCTCAAGGAGCTGCTCGAGGCGCGCTGAGGTGCGTCCCTCCGGCTGAGGTGCGTCCCTCCGGGCGACGGGGGACGGCTGCTGGCCTCCGGACGAAGGGGGGCGGCTGCGCCCGCCGAAGTCCTTCGTTCTCCTCTTCGCCGGCGGTTGTCGTGCCTGACTTCGGCTTGATGTGCGCAGCCATCCCCCTTCGTCCTGCGGCTCCCTTGGCCCTCCGCCCACCGACGCCCCCCCTCGGACACAGACACAGCGCGTGTTCGCTCACGCGCTGTGTCTTTGACTCGAGGCAGCCTCCCTTCGCCCGATGAGGCGCCCGGGGGCCAGCCCCCGGGTCGGATGGGTACTTCTCCCCATCGACCGGTTCCCAGCACATCCATAGGTTTGTCGGTGTCGGAAGGGCACAGGGGACGCCACCCCCGACACCGGTCCGGAGCCTGCAGGGGGGTTCCGGACCGACGCGAAGGGCGGAACTCGACAGGGGGAGTTCCGCCCTTCGCCGCGTCGTGCGCACCGGCTGTGCCACGATTGGCGGCTCTTCACCGATGAGTGTGGGGTCGTAGGTTGAGGCCGCCGCCGATGAGGAGCATGCGGAGGCGGTAGTTGTCGCGGTTGCGAAAGCCGCGGGCTACGCGGCGGTGGAGCTCAATGAGGCCGTTGATGGCTTCGGTGCCGCCGTTGTTGGCGCCGTTGGTGTCGAAGTAGCCGAGGAACTCGCGGCGCCAGGTGTTCAGGGTCTTGCCCAGGCGGGCGACCTCGGGGATCGGGCATGAGGCGAAGGTGTCGAGGATCTTCTCGGCGACCGCTCGCCCGGCAGCATGAGTGGCCTGGTGGTAGGCGGAGCGGACCTGCTGGGCGCACACCCAGGCGACCTCGACCTCGAGGTGGCGTTCGTCGGCAGCCCACGCCGCCTCGAGCCGGGCGCGTTGTCGCTCGGTGAGGTTCTCGGCGCCGGCGCGCAGGATGTTGCGGATCCGGTACAGCGGGTCGTTCTTGCGGCCTCGGTGGCCGTGGATCTGCTGCTGGACACGTCGGCGGACGTCGTCGACGACGGCGGTGGCGAGCTTGACGACGTGGAAGGCGTCCAGGACCGAGCGGGCGTCCTCGAGCTGGTCGTCGATCGCGTTCTTGTACCCGTGGAACGGGTCCAGCGTGGCCACCTCGACCCGGGCTCGGAAGGCCTGGCCGCGCTGGTCGAGCCAGTCCTTGTACACGGCGCCGGAGCGACCCGGGACGAGGTCGAGCAGCCGGCCCTGGTGCGCCCGCCCGCATCACGGGTCAGGTCGACCATCCCGGTCAGCTCCTTCGGGCCGCGTCCGCCGTCCTCGATCGGCTTGGTCGAGACGTGATGCCACACATGTTCATCGACCCCGAGGATCGCGACCCCCTCGAAGCGCGACACGTCGTCGGCTGCGGCCTGCAGCAGCGGCCGGATCGACTCCCACACGGTCCGCCACCCTGTCCCGAGCTGGCGCCGTACCCCGTTGACGCTGGCGTGCTCGCGGCGGATCTGCTCGATCGCCCACCGGCACGCCCGGGCCGTCAACAACCCGCGAGGCGTCGCGACAGCGTCGTCCTGCTCCACGAACGAGCCGACCCCGCACGCGGGCTCCAGGCACAGCCAGCGGCGCTTGCGCCAGATGATCCGCACCGGCCGGCCAAACGCCGGCGCGTCGACCAGGCGCACCTCCACCCGTCCGTGGCCGCGGGCGATGACCCCGCAGGAGCGGCATCCCATCGGCTCCGGAGCCGACTCCACCGTCACGACCAACCGGTCGTCACCGTGCTGCTCGACAGCGATCACATGCAGCCCGGGTAGTCCGACGAGCACGTCGCAACGGTCGCAGTAGCCGCCGCGCACACGGCAGCACAACGTAGGCTCGGGCATCGTCGAGGTCCTTGCGATCAGGAGAGGTAAGAGTCCTCTGATCTTCGAGGGCCTCGACCCTTTCCACCCTTACCCCACGCCCCGGCGCGTCGCGCTCACCCCACACTCATCGGTGAAGAGCCCGATTGGCTCATGTCCACACCAGCAGGGGGTCCGAGCGGCCCGAACGTCCCTCCGCCCCCGGGCGGTTCCTTCGGCCAGACCCAGCCGCCCTCCGGGCAGTTCGGTCAGGGCCAGCCCGGCCAGGGCTACGGCGGCGGCCCCGGTGGTCCTGCTGGTCCCGGTGGCCCCGGCCAGCCCTACGGCATGTCCGGTGGCCCGGGTGAGCCGCCGAAGAAGAGCCGCAGCAAGGGCCTGATCGCCGCCATCGCCGGCGTCATCGCCCTCGTCGTGGTCCTGTGCTGCATCGGTGGCTTCGTCATCGCCAACCGTGACGACGACGAGTCGAGCTCGTCGACCACGACGAGCGAGTCGACCAGCGAGTCGACGAGCGAGAGCAGCACCGAGTCCTCGACCACGGAGCCGACCTCCGAGACGACGAGCGAGTCGACCTCCGAGACCTCGTCCTCCTCCACCGCTGGTGGCGGCACCGCTGAGTTCCCCGAGGAGTTCGACGGCTGGAAGCGTGGCACGACGAGCGACAACAGCGGCCAGCAGACGGCCGTCTACACCAAGGGCTCGGACACGATCTCCGTCGTCATCGGCGAGGGCGTCAAGCCGGCCGACTTCGAGGCCATCTGGGACGGCGACGAAAAGGTCGGCGACAACCACTGCGGCAAGCTCTCCTCGACGACGCAGTGCGCCGGCGAGGCGGGTGGCACGACCTACCTGGTGACCTCGGCGACGTCGAAGTCCGCCTCGGAGGTCTCGGGCATCCTCGACCAGCTCCTCAAGGCGGTCTGACCCGGGAGCACCCCGCCCACGCGGCGGCGCACCCGCGCCCCCGCCACGACCGGAAGGGTCCCGTCCTCGGACGGGGCCCTTCCGTCGTCCCCGGACCCACCTAGTCTTGGGGCCATGCCCCGGCACATCACGACGACCATCCAGGACGGCATCGGACACGTGCGCCTGTCCCGGCCCGACAAGCTCAACGCGCTGACGCTCGACATGCTCGACGACCTCGCCGCGGCGGCCCACGGGCTGCGCTCCGACCGACGGCTGCGGGCCGTCGTCGTCTCGGGGGAGGGGGACTCCTTCTGCGCCGGGCTCGACTTCGGCTCGGCGATGAAGAAGCCGTCGGCGATCGCGTCGCGCTTCGTCCCGCGGCCGTGGCGGGGGACCAACACCTTCCAGGAGGCGCCGTGGGCGCTGCGCCGCCTGCCCGTGCCGGTCATCGCGGCCGTGAGCGGGCACTGCCTCGGTGGCGGGCTGCAGATCGCGCTTGCTGCCGACTTCCGCATCACCCATCCCGAGGCGACGTGGTCGGTGCTCGAGGGCCGCTGGGGGATCATCCCCGACATGTCCGGCGTGCAGGCCCTCTCGGAGCTCGTCGGCATCGACGTGGCGAAGAAGCTGACGATGACCGCCGACAAGATCTCGGGGACCCGGGCGCACGAGCTCGGGCTCGCGACCGAGGTCGCCGCCGACCCCGTGGCCGCGGCCACCGAGCTCGCGCAGCAGCTGGCGACCCGTTCGCCGGACGCGCTCGCCGCGACCAAGCGGCTCTTCGACGGCACGTGGAACCGCAGCCCGCGCTACACCTTCTCCCGTGAGCGAAGGGAGCAGCTGCCCCTGCTCTTCGGGCCCAACGCCGCTCGGGCACGAGCGGCCAATGCCCGCAAGGAGTCCCCCGACTTCCTGCCCCGTCAGCGACGGATGGTCCCGTGAGCGGCGGCCCCCGCAACCAGACCGGCTTCCTCCCGATCGTCCCGGAGGACCTGCCCGAGGGCTGGACGACCCGGGTGCCCGACGAGACCGACGTCGACGAGCTCATCGCGCTCGTCTCGTCGGCCAAGCGGGCGGTCGACGGCTCCGGTGCCGTCGAGGCCGAGCTCGTCGCCGGCGAGGCCGTCGGTGAGGGCTCGTGGACCCGGCGTCAGGTCGTCGTCGCTGATCCGCAGGGTGCGATCCGGGTGTGGGCCCGGGTGCACGACCGGGCGGCCGGCCGGTCCAACGTCGACCTGACCGCTGACCCGGCGCTCGGTCGCGAGGACGGTCAGGCGCTCGCGGCCTCGCTGCTCGCCTGGGCCGAGGCGGTCGCGCTGCGCATCTCCCGCGGGCGCGGGCTCGGAGGCACCCGGCTCGACGTGTCGGTGCACGAGGACGACGACCGCCTGCGCAGCATGCTCGAGCCGGCCGGCTTCACCCGAGCGCGTCGGTGGCTGCAGATGAGCCGGCCTATCGGTCCCGGCGACGCCGAGCTCGCCGAGACCCGCGAGGGCGTCGTCGTGCGCCAGGTCGCGCGCCGCGAGGACGGCACCCCGGTCGCGGCGGACCTGCAGGCGGTCTACCGGATGATCGAGGAGTCCTTCGCCGACCACTTCAACTCCTATCGCGAGTCCTTCCCGGAGTTCCTCTCGCGGCTGCGCGAGGCGCCCGGCCACCGGTGGGACCACTGGTGGATCGCCGACATCGAGATCGAGGGCCAGTGGGTGCCCGGCGGCGCCGTGGCCGCAGCGGTGCTGCCCGAGGACGCCGACGGCCACGAGGGCACCTACATCGACTACATCGGCGTCCACCGCCTGGCCCGCGGTCGCGGGGTGGCCAAGTCGCTGCTCCACGCCGTCATCGCCGACACCGCTCGCCGCGGCCGCAACCGCGTCTCGCTCGAGGTCGACGCCGACAGCCCGACCGGCGCCGACGGGATCTATGCGTCGATGGGCTGGGTCACCCGCTATCGCACCGAGTCCTGGCACCGCGACGTGCGTGCCGAGGGCACCGACGCCCCGGTGCCGCAGGCCCGCCTCGACGAGTCCTGAGCTTCCCCTTTCGCACGACCTGAGGCCGCATTGCCCAACGGCAATGCGGCCTCAGGTCGCTGCCCTGCTGCATTGCCGTTGGGCAATGCGGAGTCCGGGGAGCGTCAGGCGTCGATGCGCCGGGTCTCGATGGTGAAGTCCTGCGCCCGCAGGCGCTCGATGAGCGGGGCGGCCATCGCGACCGCGGGGGTGAGCACGCCCCCTTCGCTCGTCAGGTCGTCCTGGGCGAGGCACAGCGCGGCCTCGCCGAGCATGATCGCCGTGCCGTTGTAGCCGGGGTCGGCCTTGGCCGCGACCGTCGTCGCGTACTGCGCGCCACCGGTCGTGGAGGCGACGACCTCCATCGTGAAGCGCCCGTTGACCCGCGTCTGCTCGTCCGGACCCTCGCCCGGCTCGGGCAGGAAGCGGTCGACGACCCGACGGGTCGGCGCGAAGGACAGGCCGGCGACGAGACCGAGCAGGCCGGCGGTCATGCCGGTGGCGGCGAAGGGGGACTTCGCGCGGCTGCCGAAGTCGGTCACCTCGTGGTAGCGGAAGGCACGGCCGTAGGCCCAGCCGAGCAGGGCATTGCTCCGGCGCACGATGCGCGTGTTGTACGACGCCATGATGAAGGGGCCGGTCCAGTGACCGTCGGCGGTGCGGCGCACCGGCAGCCGGGAGCCGACCTTGCCGAGCGCCGAGCGCACCCGCGAGTGCTCGGTGGTCGTCGGGGCGACCTCGGCCCGGTCGGCGCTCGTCGGCTCGGCGGCGCGGTCGGGGCTCAGGCCGTAGGGGTCGTTGATGACGCGCCGGTCCTCGACGGACTCGCGCGCGGCGATCGTCTGCCGGCGCATCGAGTCGATCGTGCCGCCGGAGAGTCCGCCGCGCAGGCGGCGCACGAAGAGCACCGTGTCGGTCAGCTCGCCGGCACCCTCCTCGCGGGCGACCCGGGCGGTCTCCCAGACGCCGATGTCGGAGGGGATCGAGTCGAAGCCGCACGAGTGGACGACCCGGGTGCCGGAGCGCTGGGCCACCTCGTGGAAGGCCTCGGCGGAGTCACGGACGAAGAGCACCTCGCCGGTGAGGTCGGCGTAGTGCGTGCCGGCGACGGCGCAGGCCTTGACGAGCTCTCGCCCGTAGGCGGCATACGGCCCGACCGTGGTCACGAGGACGCGCGTGCGGGCGGCGAGGTCCGCGCAGGCGGCGGGGTCGGAGACGTCGACGACGACCCGCGGCCAGGTGGCGGCGGCGCCACCGAGCTCGGCGGCGAGGGCGTCGAGCTTGTCCCGCGAGCGTCCGGCGAGGGCGACGCGCAGGCCGTCGGGGGCGTGGTCGCGCAGGTGCGCCGCGGTGAGTCGACCGACGAAGCCGGTGGCTCCGACAAGCACGACGTCGAGGTCGCGGGCAGCGGTGGGTGCAGTCATGATTCGACACTAACCCGTTGTGCCCCAACCTGTTTCATGTTCAACCGACTCGCCCCCTTCCCCTGCGGGGCACTCTCCGATAGACAGGGAGCCCGGGGACGATGCCGTCCCTCCTCTCGACTGTGAAGGAGTAGCACCATGACGCAGCCTCCGAACGAGACCCCTGACCTGCCCGAGGAGGCCATCGGCGGCGTGCCCGTCGAGGCCCCGACCGCCGGTGACGGCGGTGCGGACGGCGCCGCTGGTGACGGCGGCGCCGACGGCGCCGCTGGTGACGGTGGCGCGGACGGAGCCGCTGGTGACGGTGGCGCGGACGGTGCCGCTGGTGACGGTGGCGCGGACGGTGCCGCTGGTGACGGTGGCGCGGACGGAGCCGCTGGTGACGGTGGCGCGGACGGAGCCGCTGGCGACGGCGCTGCCGGTGACGGTGGCGCCGACGGCGGAGCCTGAGTGACCGACGCCCACGAGGCCGGTGCACCCGCGCGGTGCACCGGCCTCGCCCGCGTCACCGACCTCGGCCCCGAGGAGCTCGAGCGCTCCTGGGGTCGAGAGCCCCGGCACGTGACCGCGGCGGCGCTGCCGACCCCCTTCGGCGACCTGCTGACGACCCGTGACGTCGACGACCTGCTCTCGCAGCGCGGCCTGCGCACGCCCTTCCTGCGCGTGGCCCGCGACGGGCACACGCTCGCCGACGCCGACTTCACCCGTGGCGGTGGCGTCGGCGCGGGCGTGACCGACCAGCTCGACGACACCGAACTGCTGCGCCTCTTCGCCGAGGGGCACACCCTCGTCCTGCAGGGTCTGCACCGCACCCACCCGCCGGTGCTCGAGCTCGCTCAGGACCTCGCCGCCGACCTCGGCCACCCCGTGCAGGTCAATGCCTATGTCACCCCGCCGAGCAGCCGCGGCTTCGCCGCCCACTACGACGTTCACGACGTCTTCGTCCTGCAGACCGCGGGGGAGAAGCGCTGGCGCCTGCATGCTCCCGTCCAGCCGCACCCGCTGCGTGACCAGCCGTGGCAGGACCGACGCCCGGCCGTCGAGCTGGCGGCCGCCGGCGAGCCGCACCTCGAGATCACGCTTCGGCCCGGCGACGTGCTCTACGTGCCCCGTGGCTGGCTGCACTCGGCGACCGCCCTCGGCGGCGTGAGCACGCACCTGACCGTCGGCATCCACGTGTGGCACCGCGGACACCTCGCCGAGGCCGTCCTCGACGCCGCGCGAAGGGGGCTGGCTGCGCAGGAGTCGCAGCGCACCTCCCTTCGCCCCGGGGTGGACGTCGCCGACCCCGAGGCCATCGCCGACGACCTCGCCGCCGTCCGCGAGGCGCTGCTGCAGGCCGTCGCCGACGTCGACGCGAGCGCCGTCGCCGCACGGCTCGCCGCCCGCCAGCGCGCGGCCCAGCGGCCGGCGCCGGTGGACCCGGTCGGGACCGTCGAGGCCCTCGCCGACGGGCTCGACGACCTCCCCATCGCGCCCCGCGCCCACCTGCAGGCTTCGCTCGAGACCGGCGCCGAGGGCGCGGTCCTCGTCAGCCGGGCCGGGCGGCTGCCCCTCACCGACGACGACGCGGCGGCGGTGACGGCCTGGCTCGCCGGCGCGGTGCCCGCCGTGCTCGACCCCGACCTCGCCCGGCGGCTCGTCGTCGCCGGGGTGGCGGTGCCCGCCGCCGAGCGCCCCGCGTAGGGTCGCGAGCGTGAGCACGACCCCCTCCGCGAGGCCCACCCGGTGCTCGCTCGCCGCCCTCGAGCGCGGCGACGTGCCGGTCGGCACCGCCGTGCCCGCGCGCTACTGGATGCTCGTCGGTCACCCCGGCCCGTGGCCGGCCAAGCCGATCGCGGCGCCCGACATCGCCGACGTCCGCGCGGACCTCGACGCGGCCCTGGGGCGCTTCGGTGCCCGGCTCCAGCTCATCCGCCGGCACGGCCGGCTCGAGGGCGACCAGGTCGAGGCCGAGGGGCTGCAGCAGGTCTTCCTCGTCGACGTGCGGCGCGGGCTCGTCGGCCGCGCCCGCTGGGAGCGGCCCGAGGACCTCGTCGCGCTCGCGGGGCGCTTCGACGACCTGCCCGACCCGACGAGCGAACCGCTCTTCCTCGTGTGCGCCCACGGGCGCAAGGACGTCTGCTGCGCGGTCGAGGGGCGGGTCGTCGCCGCGGTCCTCGACGACGCCCTGCCCGGTGCCGTCTGGGAGACGACCCACCTCGGCGGCGACCGCTTCGCCGGCAACGTCGTGATCCTCCCTGAGGGGTCGATGTACGGCCGGCTCACCGGCGACACCGCGCCCCGGGTCGTCCTCGACCACCTCGACGGTCGGGTCGACCTCGACCGCTGGCGTGGCCGTTGCTCCTGGCACCCGGCGGCGCAGGCCGCGGCCCACGACCTGCTGCGCACCGACCCCTCCGTGCGCCTGCCCGACCTCGCACCGCCGCGCCTCGAGGCCGCCGGCGAGGACGCCTGGCTGGTCCACCTCGACCACGGTGGGCGGTCCTCCCTTCGTCATGTCGTGCGCACGATGAGCGCGCCCCACCAGCTCACCTGCGGAGGGGCGCCCAAGGTGCAGGCGCTCTTCGACGTGACACCGGGCTGACCGGTGTGAGATCCGTCGTCGCAGGCCGGTGCGAGGCTCGTCCCCGAGGCGTCAGCGGCTACGATCTGGGCCCATGACGACGACGCCGCAGACGAGCAACGCAGCCGACGACCACCTCTCCGAGTGGGCCGACCGCCAGGCCAAGGCGGAGGCGATGATCCCCGTCGTGGGCCGCCTCTACCGCGAGTTCGGGGTCGTGACCTCGATCCACGGCCGCGCCCTCCTCGGCCAGTCCTCGACCGACGTGCTCAAGGCGCACCGCTTCGCCCGTCGCGTCGACATCGAGCTGACCGTCGACGACACCCTGCCGATGCTCGAGGCGCTCACCGCCCTCCAGCCCGGCCCGGCCTCCATCGACGTCGCCCGCCTGCACCGTCGCCGCCTCGAGGCCGGCGATGGCGTCGCGCTCGAGGACTTCCTGCGCTCCGAGCTCGCTGACGTCGTCGGCAAGCACGGCGAGGGCGAGCTGCCGAGCACCGACGTCGTCCTCTACGGCTTCGGCCGCATCGGCCGCCTGCTCGCGCGCATCCTCATCGAGCACGCCGGCACCGGTCACGGCCTGCGCCTGCGCGCTATCGTCGTGCGCAAGGGCGCCGACAACGACCTGTCCAAGCGCGCCAGCCTGCTGCGCCGCGACTCGGTCCACGGCTCCTTCGCCGGCACGATCACCGTCGACGAGGAGGCCAGCACGATCCTCGCCAACGGCACCCTCATCCAGGTCATCTACTCCGACGACCCGTCGAGCGTCGACTACACGCAGTACGGCATCAACGACGCGATCGTCGTCGACAACACCGGTAAGTGGCGCGACGAGGAGGGCCTGTCCAAGCACCTCGCCTGCCCCGGCGTCTCCCGCGTGCTGCTCACCGCCCCGGGCAAGGGCGGCCTGCCCAACATCGTCAGCGGCATCAACGACGCGATGATCGGCGACAGCAAGGTCGTCACTGCCGCCTCGTGCACGACCAACGCGATCGTCCCGGCGCTCAAGGTCGTCAACGACGAGTACGGCGTCGTCGGTGGCCACATCGAGACGGTCCACTCCTTCACCAACGACCAGAACCTTATTGACAACTTCCACAAGGGCGAGCGGCGTGGCCGCTCGGCGGCGCTCAACATGGTGCTCACCGAGACCGGCGCCGCCAAGGCCGTGGCCAAGGCGCTGCCCGAGCTCGAGGGCAAGCTCACCGGTAACTCGGTGCGCGTGCCGACCCCCGACGTGTCGATGGCGATCCTCAACCTCACGCTGGAGAAGAGCGTCGAGCGCGAGGAGCTCAACGACTTCCTGCGTCAGGCCTCGCTCTACGGCGACCTGCACAAGCAGCTCGACTACATCGACAGCCCCGAGGTCGTCTCGACCGACTTCGTCGGCAACCGTCACGCCGGCATCGTCGACGGCCGCGCGACGATCACCTCGGGCGACCGGGTCGTCCTCTACGTCTGGTACGACAACGAGTTCGGCTACTCCTGCCAGGTCGTGCGCGTGCTCGAGGAGATGGCGCAGGTCCACCCGCCGGCCTTCCCGGCAGTCTGATCGAGGCGAGCGACGGTCCGTCCCCGGCTACGGCCGAAGGGGGCGGACCGTCGCCTTGTCCCCGCCGCAGGTGCGCCCCTCCTCGGGGGCGTCGACGATCCGGGCGGCGTTGAGCACGGAGAGCGAGTCGAAGCTCGGCCGCCCCTCGATGACCGAGCGGTACTCGTAGCGGGTCAGGCGCTGGGCCCGGCACCGGTCGTCGAAGGTCAGCACGTCGAAGCTGCTCGGCTGGCCGACGAGCTCGGCATCGGGACCGCCGACGAAGTGCGAGAGGGTGCCGCCGCCGGTGAAGGTGCCGACCTGCAGCCGGTTGCCGCTCACCTGCGGCACGTGCCCGTGGCCGTGGACGCGCAGCCGGCCGGGAGCGTCGTCGAGCGCGGGCTCCTCGTGGGAGACGGTGATGTCCGGCGCCTCGGTCTCGCCGAGGGCCTCGACCCACCGCTCGCGCGCCGCGACCTGCTCGTCGGTGCTGCCGTCGTCGGCGTCGCCGTAGTAGCGCGGGTCGTTGAAGCCCGCGATCCGCAGGCCGCCGACCTCGATCTCCTGGTACTCGCCCGAGCCCGGCTCGAGGAGCGTCACGCCGTCGGTGCCGGCGAGGTCGTCGAGCAGCTGGGTGTCGTCGACGGCGCTGCGGTCGTGGTTGCCGGAGACGAAGACATAGGGGACCCCGAGCGAGGAGATCGACCGGTAGAGGTTGCTCAGCCCGGCCTCCTGCACCCGACCGAAGTTGATCAGGTCGCCGGAGTCGATGACGACGTCGATGTCCTGCTCGCGCACGATCGTGCGCATGAGCGCGTACTGGTTGGAGGCGTGCACGTCGGAGACGAGCAGCACCTTGAGCGCGGCGGAGTCGTCCTCGGCCTCGGGTGCGTACTCCTGCTGCATCGCCGTCGACAGCGCGAGGAGGTTGCGCAGGTAGGGCGTGGCCTGGTCGGCCCGCTGCTCGACGTCGTCGAGGAGGTCGCGGTTGGCGATGGCCAGCTGGAGCAGCCCGCTCGAGCGCAGCTCGACGAGGCGGTCTGGGTCGTAGGTGCGCCAGGCCGACAGGCCCAGGGTCGACAGGGTGACCGCGGTGACGAGGCTCGCGCCGACGACGGTCCGGCGGTGCGGGAGCGTGCGACGGCGCAGCCGGACCACGCCGAGGCACAGGAGCAGACCGAGCACGCCACCGGCGGCGAAGCGCAGCCCGACCCCGGTCGCGGCGTCGGTGATGACCCGGGTGCGCTCCTGCGGGCTGACGTCGAGGCTCGCGGCGTCGAGGTTGCCCGAGGCGACGAGGTCGGTGATCGAGGGCTTGACCCGCGGCGAGACCTGCACGCCGGGGGCGATGCCGGCGAACTGCGCGGACACGCTGCCGACGACCGTGTCGGTGCCGATGTGCGACCGGTCCGTCCAGCTCGGGGACAGGCGCACGTCCGCGGCGTAGTAGTCGGTCTCGACGGTCACGGGCCACAGCGAGGCGGTGACGAGCCCGCCGGTGACGACCGCGGCGACGAGCGCCAGGGTCGCCGCGACGAGGCGCAGGCGGGCGGTCCAGGACATGCGGCCCACTGTAGGCAGAGTCGACCTGAACCCCAGTTGCTACTGACGAGTAATACGGTTTAGGGTCAGCCCCATGGATGCTGATGCCATCGTCGTGGGCCACGGGCTGGCCGGACTCGTCGCGACCGCGGAGCTGGCGGATGCCGGCCGCAAGGTCCTTCTCGTCGACCAGGAGAGCGTCGCCAACATCGGCGGTCAGGCGCACTGGTCCTTCGGCGGGCTCTTCTTCGTCGACAGCCCCGAGCAGCGGCGCATGGGCATCAAGGACTCGGCCGAGCTGGCCCACGGCGACTGGATGAACACCGCGGGCTTCGACCGCGAGGAGGACCACTGGCCGCGGCAGTGGGCGCAGGCCTACCTCGACTTCGCGGGCGGGGAGAAGCGGGCCTGGCTTCACGAGCAGGGCATGCGCTGGTTCCCCATCGTCGGCTGGGCCGAGCGCGGCGACGGCTCGGCCCACGGCCACGGCAACTCCGTGCCCCGCTTCCACATCACGTGGGGGACCGGTCCCGGGGTTGCCGCTCCCTTCATCCGCAGGGTCGAAGAGGCCCGTGAGCGTGGGCTGGTGACCTATGCCCACCGGCACCGCGTGGACGAGATCATCGTCGAAGGGGGTGCCGTCACCGGTGTCCGTGGGGTCGAGCTCGCGCCCGACGACGCCGAGCGTGGCGTGGCGACCAACCGCGACAGCATCGGTGGCTTCGAGCTGCGGGCCCCCGTCGTCCTCGTCGCCTCGGGCGGCATCGGCGGCAACCACGACCTCGTGCGCGCCAACTGGCCCGAGCGCCTCGGCACGCCGCCGAAGCACATGGTGACCGGCGTGCCGGCGCACGTCGACGGTCGGATGATCGCCATCACCGAGGCCGCCGGCGGCAACCTCATCAACCGCGACCGGATGTGGCACTACGTCGAGGGGATCCGCAACCACTCGCCGATCTGGGCCGGTCACGGCATCCGGATCCTGCCCGGGCCGAGCTCGATGTGGCTCGACGCCGAGGGCAACCGGCTGCCCGCGCCGCTGCTGCCCGGCTACGACACCCTCGGCACGCTCGAGCACCTGCGCGCCACCGGTCACGACCACTCGTGGTTCGTCACCAACCGGTCCGTCGCGGGCAAGGAGTTCGCCCTCTCGGGCTCCGAGCAGAACGAGGACCTCACCGGCAAAGACGTCGCCGGGGTCCTGCGCAAGCGCTCGCTCGCCGACGTCACGCCGTCGATGCAGGCCTTCCTCGACAAGGGCGCCGACTTCGTCCTGGCCGACACCGTCGAGGAGCTCGTCGCGAAGATGAACGAGCTCGTCGAGGAGGGCGAGCCGCGGCTCGACGTCGCCCACGTCAAGCGGCAGCTCGACGAGCGCGACGCCCAGCTCGACAACCCCTATGGCAAGGACGCGCAGATCGCCGCGATGCGGGTCGCCCGCGCCTACCGCGGCGACAAGATCTCCAAGCGCGCCTACCCGCCGCACAAGCTGCAGGACCCGAAGAAGGGCCCGCTCGTCGGCGTCAGGCTGCACGTGCTCTCCCGCAAGACGCTCGGTGGCTTCGAGACCGACCTGTCCTCGCGGGTGCTCGGTCACGACGGGGCGCCCGTGCCGGGCCTCTACGCCGCCGGTGAGGCGGCGGGCTTCGGCGGTGGCGGCCTGCACGGCTACCGCGCCCTCGAGGGGACCTTCCTCGGCGGCTGCATCTTCTCCGGGCGCACGGCGGGTCGCGCCATGGCCGAGGAGATCGGCGACTGATCCAGCCCGCACGGGACCACACCGGGGCATAGGGTGACGGCGGTCACGACAGAAGGGGGACCGCTGCATGTGGGCAGCGTTGCGGTACCGCAGGGGGCAGGTCATCGCGCTTGCCCTCGTCTCCGCCCTCGTGACGACCTGCGCGGTCTTCGCGCCCGTCTTCGCGCGGAGCATCGACCAGGGGCTGCTGCGGGTGCACCTCACCGAGGCCGACCGGGCGACGACGGCCACGACGATGACCCGTCCGCGCACCTCGACCGAGCGCACCCTCATGCCGCAGACCCTCGCCGACGAGGTGCCCGCCGGTCTGCAGGCCGTCTCGGGCGAGCCCATCACCGGGCTGCGCTACGCGACCAACCTCAGCCCGGCGAAGGGCCGCAAGGCCTCGCCGGCCCTGCTGCGCACCCGCTCCGGCCTGTGTGACCACGTCGAGATCGAGGGGCGCTGCCCGCAGCAGGGCGGTGAGGTCGTCGTCTCCGCGGCGGACGCCAAGGCCTGGGGGTGGAGGCAGGGCACCGAGCTGCTCATCCCGCAGGCGAAGTACTCGCGCTTCGACCCCGACGAGCCCGACGTGCCGCTCGAGGTCGTCGGCATCTACTCCGTGCCCGACGAGGACGCCGACTACTGGCTGGGCAACCGGCCGGACGGCAAGTCCGGCGTCCCGCACCCCGACCTCGACAACCTCCCGGGGCTCGACGACCTCTTCACCGTCGACGCGACCTTCGCCGACGCACTGCCGACTGCCTCCGTCAGCGTCGACCTGCCGCTCGACACCTCCAAGGCCACCCTCGACTCGCTGCCCCGTGCTGCGGCCGCCGTCGAGGATCTCGGCGAGGAGCACCCCGAGATCACCGTGAGCGATTCCGCCGGGACGATCGTCTCCGGCATCGAGACCGGACGCTCGCAGACCGCGGTCATCGTCCCCTTCGTCATGGTGCAGCTGGCGCTGCTGTCGGTGCTCGTGCTCTTCCTCGTCGCCCAGTCCGCCGTCGACCAGCGGCGCCACGACGTCGCCCTCGCCCGGCTGCGCGGACGCTCACGCTCGGGCGCCCGGCGACTGCTGCTCGGCGAGCTCGTCGTGCCGGTCCTGCTCGGACTGCCCCTCGGCGTCGTCGCCGCCATGCTGCTCGCCCTCGGGGTGCGGGCGCTCATGCTGCCGGGGGGCATCCCCTTCGAGATCCCGCTCGCGGTCGTCCCGTGGACGCTCGGGGCGCTGCTGTTGTCGGTGCTCGCCGTGCACCTCGCCTCGCGACCCGTGCTGCGCGAGCCGGTCAACGACCTGCTGCGCTCGGTGCGGCCGACCGGTGCGGGTGGCTCCGCCGTCGTCGAGATCGTCGTCGTGGTCCTCGCTGCCGTCGGGGTCGTCGGGCTCGCGACCGGCGCGCTCAGCGGGCCGGCCGCCCTCGCCACCCCGACCCTGCTCGCCATCGCCGTCGGCGTGCTCGCCGCCCGCCTCGTGCCGTGGCTCGCCGCCCGCCGGGCGACCTCGGCGATGCGTCGGGGACGCGTCGCCGCGGCCATCGCCGGGCACGGCATCGGCCGCCGCCCGGCGGCCCGACGGGTCCTCGTCGTCACGACCGTGGCCACCGCGGTCGCCGTCTTCGGGGCCAATGCGGTCGTCGTCGCCGATCGCAACCGGCTCGCCCGCGCCGAGCTGGAGACCGGCTCCCCTGCCGTGCTGTCGGTGGACTCGCCCACCGCGCCGGCGCTCCTCGACGCCGCGACCACCCTCGACGAGCACGACATCGATGCCGCGCCCGTGGCCCTCATCCGGCCCAAGGCCGACACCGCCGGCGCGACGATGGCGGTCGACCCCGAGGCGCTCGTGCGCGTCGCCCACCCCGAGGCCGTGAGCGGTCTCGACGTCGACGCCCTGGCCCTGCCCGAGCAGGAGCCCGTCCGGCTGCCGGCCGGCGACGTGACCGCGCGGGTGACCTGGGACCTGCGCGGGCTCGGCGACGCCGAACCCCCGACGCTCCTGCTCGACATGACGACCCGCGAGGGGGATGCCCGCTCGGCGGAGATCGCGACCCTCGGGCCCAAGGGCACGGGCCAGGTCACGGTCGACTCCCCGCTCTTCTGCTCGGCGGGCTGCCGCCTCGCCGGCATCCGGGTCGGGACCTCGGGCGTCACCGGCAGCAGTGTGCGCGGCACGGTCACCGTCACCGACCTGTCCGTCGCCGGCCGCCCGCTGCCCGTGGGCAGCCAGAGCACGTGGGAGGACGAGAAGGCCGGTGACGGCACCGGCCTGACCCTCACGGCGAAGGGGAAGTCCCTCACCCTCGGGGTCGCAGCCGCCGACGGCGCCGACGTCGCCGCCCACGTCACCGACGTGCCGCGACCGGTGCCCGCGATCGTCTCGGGAGAGGTCGCGGAGAAGGGCGACACGGTGCAGGTGCTCGACGTCGCCGGCGGTCAGACCGACGTCGTCGCCGCCCAGCACGTCGCGGCGCTGCCGGCCGCGACCGACGCCGGGGTGCTCGTCTCCCTTCGCGCCCTGGCGCGGGTGACGGGCGAGCTCGACACCACCCGCACCGACCGCGAGCTGTGGCTCGCCGACGCGTCGCCGGGCACCCTCGAGCGGGCGCAGGAGGCGCTCGCCGACGAGGGCGTCGCCGTGCGCTCGGTGCGCACGACCGAGCAGGCCGACCGGGTCTTCGACCAGTCGGCGTCCGGGTGGGGGCTGCAGCTCGCGCTCATCGGTGGGGCGCTCGCCGTCGTCCTCGCGGCGCTCGTCCTGCTCATCCTCGCCGTCACCGGCTGGCGGGCTACCGTGCGCGACCTCGCCGCCCTGCGGGTCAGCGGTGTGGCGGCGAAGGACATCGGTCGCGCCCTGCGCACCGAGCACCTGACGAGCGTCGCCGTCGGCGTCCTGCTCGGCGCGCTGTGCGCGCTCGCCGGGTCGTGGATCGCGCTGCCGGCGCTGCCGCTCTTCACCTCGCGCGCAGCGGTGCCCGCACTCGACCACTCGCCCGCCTGGGTCGCGGTGCTCGCCGCGACGGTCGGGGTCGCCGTCGTCCTGCTCGTCGTCGCCCTGCTGCTCGCGGCCGGCGTGCGCCGTCGGGTCACCCTCTCGGCCGCGAGGGGGGAGCCGACGTGACCGGTCTGCCGGTGCGCACCCACGGGCTCGTGCACATCTACCGCACCGAGGGGCACGACGTCGCCGCCCTCTCGGGCGTCGACCTCACCGTCGCGGCGGGCGAGCGCATCGCGCTGCTCGGGCCGAGCGGTGCGGGCAAGTCGACGCTCCTCGCACTCTTCGGCGGCCTGCTGCGCCCGAGCGCCGGCCGCATCCACGTCGGCGACCACGAGCTGTCGGTGATGTCCGAGGCGCAGGTCGACGCCTTCCGCGCGCAGGAGGTCGGCATCGTCCTGCAGGGCGCCGCGCGCAACCACCTGCCGTGGCTGTCGGTGCGGGGCAACATCGACTTCGCCCAGCGCTCGGCCCGCCGCTCAGGGCGCACCGTGCCCGAGGTCGACGACCTGCTCGAGCTGCTCGGGCTCACCGACGTCGCCGACGCCCCGCTCGACGGGCTCACCCCGGGCGCCCTCCAGCTCGCCGCACTCGCGGTCGCGCTCGCCTCCGGGCCGGGGCTGCTCCTCGGCGACGAGCCGACGAGCCAGCTCGACCACGACTCCCGCGACGTCGTCCTCGAGGCCATGGCCGAGGTCGGGCGCACCCTCGGCACGACGATCGTCGTCGTCACCCACGACCCCGACGTGGCCGCAGCATTTCCCCGGACCGTGACGATCCGCGACGGGCGGGTCGGTGGCGAGGGGCGCAGCGGCGAGGAGTACTCCGTCGTCGCCGCCGACGGGTCGCTGCCGCTGCCCCCGCCGGCGCTCGACGCCTTCCCGCCCGGCACCCTCGTGCGCGTCCACCGGGCCGACGACGGCACCTGGCAGCTGATCACCGATGAGGAGGGCGCATGAGCCCGGGCAGCCCCGCCACGACGAACGCCCCGGACCGGACCGGAGGGGCCCTCGTCCTCGACGACGTGAGCGTGCGCTACGGAGAGATCATCGCGGTCGACGGCGCGAGTGCCACAGCCCGCCCGGGAGAGGTCACCGCCGTCACCGGTCACTCCGGGGCGGGCAAGACCTCGCTGCTGTGGGCGGTCGGCGGGCTGCTCGCGCCGGGGCAGGCGAGCGGCTCGATCACGCTGGGGGACACCGAGATCGGCGAGGAGGCGACCTCGCGCGCCGCCGGTGCCGTGCTCATCCCGCAGGGCAGCGCCCTCGCCGAGGCCCTCACCGCCCGCGACAACGTCGCGGTGCCACTCGTCGCAGCCGGTGTGCCCGGCGGGGACGCGCTCGCCCAGGCCGACCACGCGCTCGCCTCCGTCGGGCTCGACGAGCACGGCGACCACCTCGCCGAAGAGCTCTCCGGCGGTCAGCGGCAGCGCGTGGCCGTGGCTCGGGGACTGGCGCTGGCCTCCCTTCGCCTGGGGGCGGGGGCGGCGGTGCTGCTCGCCGACGAACCCACCTCCGAGCTCGACCACGACACCCGCGAGCGGGTCGTGGTGCTGCTCGAGGACCTCGCCCGCCGCGGCGCGACGGTGCTCCTGGCGACGCACGACCCCGAGGTCGCCGAGATCGCCCCCGCCCGCTGGCACCTCGACGACGGCCGCCTCACCCCGACCCCCTGACTCTGCAAGACCCTAGGGTTTTGCAGGGTTGGGGCCGGGCAACTCTGCAGGACCCTAGGGTTTTGCAGGGTTGGGGGGCCGGGCGAAGGGGGTGGCTCAGGCGGTGAGCAGGATCTTGCCGATGTGACCGCTCGCCTCGAGCTCGCGGTGGGCGTCGGCGGCGCGCTCGAGCGGGTAGGTGCCCTGGACGATCGGGCGCACGGCACCGTCCTCGACGAGCGGCCACACGTGCTCGCGGACCGCGGCGACGATCGCCGCCTTTTCCGCAGCGGGGCGGGCCCGCAGCGAGGTCGCGATGACCGCGGCGCGCTTGCTCAGCAGCTTGCCGAGGTCGAGCTCGCCCTTGCGGCCGCCCATGAGGCCGATGACGACGAGCCGGCCCGACGTCGCCAGCAGGTCGACATTGCGGGGCAGGTACTTGGCGCCCATGAGGTCGAGGACGACGTCGGCCCCGTGACCGTCGGTCGCCGCGCGCACCTCCTCGACGAAGTCCTGCTCTCGGTAGTTGACGAGGATCTGCGCGCCGAGGTCGCGGCAGACGTCGAGCTTGTCCTGCGAGCCGGCAGTCACCGCCACCCGCGCTCCGGCGGCCGTGGCGAGCTGGATCGCCATCGTGCCGATGCCCGACGACCCGCCGTGGACGAGGAAGACCTCGCCGGGCTGGAGGTTGGCCGTCATGAAGACGTTGGACCAGACCGTGCACGCGACCTCGGGCAACCCCGCGGCCTCGGTGAGGCTCACTCCCTTCGGCACGGGGAGGAGCTGTGCCGCAGGCACCCGGACCTGCTCCGCATAGCCGCCACCGTCGACGAGGGCGCAGACCTCGTCGCCCACGGACCAGCCCTCGACACCGGGACCGACCTCGCGGATCGTGCCCGAGACCTCGAGGCCCGGCAGTGGCGAGGCGCCCGCGGGCGGCGGGTAGTGCCCGAGCCGCTGCATGACGTCGGCGCGGTTGACCCCGGCGGCCACCATGTCGACGACGACGTCGCCCGGGCCGGCCGTGGGGGCCTCGACCTCGGTGACCTGCAGGACGTCGGCGTCACCGGGCTCGGTGATGGAGACGCCGCGCATCAGGAGACCTTGTCCAGCTCTCCCTGGACGGACTGCATGGCCTCGGGCAGGTGACCCGCGGACTTCTTGTAGAAGCTCGCCGCCTGGCGCGTGGCCATGGTGCGGGCCAGGCCCATCGCCAGACCGGCGAGGGCGGCGAAGGCGATGGCCTCGCCGATGGGGTTCTCGGGGTTGTTGGGGTCGATCGTCTCGCCCTTGCCGAGGCGCGACCACGCGATGGAGATGACCTTGTTGGCGACGATGCCGGCGATGATCGCCGAGCCGGTGCCCAGCACCTTCCAGACCATGTTGCCCACGAGACGTCCTTTCGTACACACACGCTGCGGAGGTGGCGACGGTCGCCGCCACCCGGTACGTCTCCAACCCTGCCACAGGACGGGCACGGCGGACCGCCCGTCCACCCGCGCGGCTATGCTGGCCGGGCACGACAGGGGAGCGCAGCAGCGCTGAGAGTGCGGGTGACCGCAGACCCTCGTACCTGATCCGGCTAGCACCGGCGTAGGGAGTCGAGTCTCAGGGAACGTCGTCGACGCACGGCCCGTGGCCGGGTGACGGCGCCCATCCCTCCCTGTGGAACCCACACAGGAGAAGCATCAGCATGACCACCACCAAGACGCCGGCCGCGTCCCGCGCCGGCACCGTCCTCGCGACCCGCCCCCTCATGGGCTGGCGCACCGTCGACCTGCTGACCGTCGCCTTCCTCGGCGTGGCCTTCGGCGTCGCCTACTGGGGCTACAACCTCGTCTACGCCGGGCCGCTCTCGGTCGTCGGCTCCGCCTTCCAGCCCGCGATGGGCCTCGTCGTCGGCTTCTGGTTCATCGCCGGCGTCGTCGGTGGGCTCGTCGTGCGCCGCCCCGGCGCGGCCGTCGCGTGCGAGCTCATCGCCGCGGTCGTCTCGGCGCTCTTCGGCAACCAGTGGGGCGCGACGACGATCCTCTCCGGCCTCGCGCAGGGCATCGGCGCCGAGCTCGCCTTCGCGATCTTCGCCTACAAGGCCTTCGGCCCGGCCGTCGCGCTGCTCGCCGGCGCCCTGTCCGCCCCGCTCGAGTGGGTCTACGAGATCGTCTGGTACTTCGCCGACTGGACCTGGACGTGGAAGCTCGCCTACCTGCCCCTCATGGTCGTCTCCGGCATCGTCATCGCCGGCCTCGGCGGCTGGGCCCTCACCCGGGCGCTCGCCGCGGCCGGTGCGCTCAACCCCTTCCCCCCGGGGCAGGAGCAGCTCGAGCGCAGGGCCGTCTGATCCCAGCGGTGTCGGAGGTCGAAGGGGGTGCCCGTGGCGCCGTCGAGGTCCACGGGCTGACCTGGCGTCCCGCAGGTCGGCGGGAGCCGGTCCTCACGGACGTCGACCTGAGCCTGCGGCCCGGCGAGCGGGTGCTGCTCGTGGGGCCGAGCGGGTCGGGCAAGTCGACCCTGCTCCGGGCCCTCGCCGGCCTGCTGCTCACCGTCGACTCCGGCGACCTCGCCGGTGAGGTCACCGTCGACGGCGTGGCGCCCGGCGAGCGGGCGGGTGCGGTCGGGCTCCTCCTCCAGGAACCCGGGTCGGGCACCGTGGCGGCGACGGTCGGTCGCGACGTGGCCTTCGGGCTGGAAAACATCGGCCGGCCCCCCGCCGAGATGCCGGCCGTCGTCGCGTCCTGCCTCGACGCCGTCGGCCTGGGACACCTGCCCCTCGACACCCCGACCCACGCCCTGTCGGGCGGCCAGACCCAGCGACTCGCGCTCGCCGGGGCCCTCGCCCTGCGACCGGGGCTGCTCCTGCTCGACGAGCCGACCGCGATGCTCGACGCCGACAGCGCCGCGCAGGTGCGCGATGCCGTCGTCACCGCGGCGGCCGGGCTGACGACGGTCGTCGTCGAGCACCGCCTCGAGCCCTGGCTCGAGCACGTCGACCGGGTGCTCGTGCTCGGCCGCGACGGGCGCATCCGCCACGACGGTGACCCGCGGAGGGTCCTCGCCGAGCACGGCGAGAGCCTGGCGGCCGACGGCATCTGGGTGCCGGGCGTGCCGGCTCCTGAGCCGCTCGACGTCGACCTCGGTCCCCTGGTCCGCCCTCCGGCGCCCGCACGCGGCGCACCCGCACCCGGCGCGCCGGTGCTCACCGCCGAGCCGCTGCGGGTCGAGCGGCGGCGCAACCACCTCGACGGGCGCAGCGAGCTGACGACCGCGCTCGTCACGCAGGCCCCGCTGACCGTCGCCGCGGGCCGGGCCACGGCGCTCGTCGGACCCAGCGGTGGGGGCAAGAGCACGTGGCTGGCCACGATGGCTGGACTGGTGCCCCCTTCGTCGGGGCGGGTGGTGGTCGGCGACGACGCGGGAGCCGATGCTCCCGAGGTGGCGGACCTGCCGGCCGACGAGGTGGCGCAGCTGCTCGGCTGGGTGCCGCAGTGGAGCTCGAGCGCGCTGCTCGCTCGCACGGTCCTCGACGAGGTCCTGCTCACCGGCCGCACCCTCGGCACGGCCGACGAGGACGCGGCCCGGCACCTGCTCGACGTGCTCGGCCTGGCGCACCTCGAGCGCGCCGACCCGCAGACCCTCTCGGGTGGGGAGCAGCGTCGTCTCGCCGTCGCCGCGGCCCTCGCGCACGGCCCGGCTGCCGTCCTCGCCGACGAGCCGACCGTCGGCCAGGACCGAGGCACCTGGGCGGCCGTCGCCGGCCTGCTCGCTGCGCACCGTGCCCGGGGTGGCGGCGTCGTCGCCGCCACCCACGACCCCGACCTCGTGGCCCTCGTCGACGAGGTCCGCGCGGTCCGGCGCCCTCCGGCCGACCCGCCCCCGCCGGCTCCTCGTGCGGTGCTCTCCGCGTGCGGGCCGCTCTCGCTCTTCGCCGCGGCCGTCGTCCCGATGGTCGCCGCGGTCCTCTCGCCGGGCTGGCAGGTCTCGCTCGTCGTCCTCGCCCTGCTCGCCGTCGGCGCCGTCGTCGGCCTGTCGACGCTGCCCGGCACCGGACCAGGCTGGACCACCGCGCGTCGCTGGCGGGGGCTGGCCCTGCGGCTCGTGCCTGCCCTCGTCGGCGCCCTCGGCGTGGGCTGGTCGACGTGGCTGCTCGGCACCCACGACGTCGAGGTCGCCGTCTCGGCGGCGCTGCGGCTGCTCGTCATCGTCGTGCCGTCGGCGATCCTGCTCGGTTTCGTCGACCCGGACGACTTCGCCGACCACCTCGGTCAGCGGCTGCACCTGCCCGCCCGACCGGTCGTCGCGCTGGGCGCCGCCCTGCAGCGGGTCCAGTCCTTCGGGGCGGCGTGGTCCGAGGTGGGCTGGGCGCGGCGGCTGCGGGGCCAGGGCGTGACCTGGCGCCGGCCGGCCGGGGTCGTGGCGCACCTGTGGGCGTCGACCTTCGGCATGCTGCTGCGCTCGCTCGGCATGGCCGCGACACTCGCCGTCGCGATGGACGCGCGAGGCTTCGCCTCGGCCGGTCGGCGCACCTGGGCGGAGCCTGCGCCCTGGCGACGGGCGGACACGCTCGTCGTGCTCGCCTCGCTCGTCACCGTCGTCGTGGTGCTGCTCGCGCGCCGGTGACGACCGGTCAGCAGTGCCCCTTGACCTCCTGGGTCCACGAGACCATCCACGAGTCGGGGTTTGGGTAGCTGCGGTTGCTCACGTGGAACTTCATCGGCCGCGGCCCCCGGCCCTTAGAGCCGGCGACCGTGCCGCCACTCTCCTTGACGAGGCTCGTCGCGCTCTCGTCGAGGCAGGCGCGCATCTCGACGAAGGGGGAGATCGCCACGCCGTTCTTCGGCTTCGGCTCGAGCTCGATCTTCGTCACCTGGAGCTCGCCGACGATCTCGGTCCTGCCCTCGCGGCGCTGACCCTTGATGTCGAGACGCCCGGCCTCCGCGATGAGCGCGGAGGAGGCGCGCCCCTCGGCGAAGCCGATGGATGCCGTGCTCCGATAGCTCTCGGGCGAGGCGAGGATCGTGTTGCGCCCGTCGACCCACTGGACGACGCGGGTGCGGGCCCCCTCGGTGGCTGCCTCGTCGGGGTCGGTCGTCGTGGTCTGGCGCTGGTCGACGAGGTCGGGGGTGAGCCCGCCGTCGTCGTCACCGCCGCAGGCGGCGAGGGCGAGCGCCACGACCGCGGCGAGGGCGATCGGGGTGATCCGGGAGGCTCGGGTCACTTGTTGACCACCTGGTTCTCCCCGATGCGCACATACAGCGACTGGTTGAACTCGATGTTCTGCTCGCCGGGGCCGTTGGCGTCGACATAGGTGATGTGCCAGTAGGTCGTGACGTTGACGCGGTACTTGCCTGGCTTCTTGTACTTGTGGCCGCACTCGGGGGTGCGGTCGCGCATCCACGGGGCGAAGGGCGGGCTCTTCTGGCAGACGACCGTCGAGCCGTCACCCATCTGCCACTTCACGTGGGTCACGCCGGCCTTGACCCAGTAGGGCGTGCCCTCGGCCTCGGCCTCGATCGGTCCCCACTGCGTCTTCCACATCGTCCGGGGCCACATCCACACCCACAGGCCGACAGGGGCCATGCGCGAGCCGGTCTCGTCCTGGCCGTCCGCGATGGGGTTGGGCGCCAGGCCGGGGTACATCGCCCGGAACTTGGTGCCGACTGCGGTCTCGAGGTCGGCGATGAGGTCGTCGGGGTTGCTCGTGTTCGGCGGGGTCACGGACCAGAAGGGGTCCTTGAGGATGAGTGTCGTGCCGTCGGAGTCGAAGCCCGTGCACTGGTAGAGCTTGCCCTTGGGCCGCCACTCCGGGTCGTCCGGCGTGGGCTGGTCGGAGGCCTCGATGATGTAGCACTGTCGCTCGTTGCTCCACGACCCGGCGACCGGGTTGTCGCACGCCACACCTTCGTAGTCGGGCGCGCCGAGGTTGCACGGGGGCCGCTTCGGGCCGTCGCTGCCGCCGCCCTTGCCGTCGCCCTTCTCCCCGCCGAAGACGATCCGGCAGCGGGCGCTGAGGTTGAAGTTCTCGCAGATGTCGGCCTCGCTGCGCGGCGCCGTGGCGAGCGAGGCGACGAGCACGAGCGCCGTCACGCCGAGTACGGCGACGACGCGCTCCCACGGGAGCAGTCGGGTCAGGGTCGTCATCGGCGGGCCTCCATCAGACGGCGTGGTGGGTGGTCGTCGGGGTCTGCGACGCGGTGAGCTCCGGCAGGCTCGCGAGCAGGTCGCGGGATGCGGGCTCGAGGTCGCGGTCGGCGAGTCGGCCGCAGTCGGCGAGGCCGACCGCAGCAGCGTCGCGGGCGTCGGCGTCGCCGAGCTCGTGGGTGGCGAGGACCTGCAGGCGCCACAGGGCCTCGACACCGGGCTCGACGGTCAGGCCGACGACCGTCGCGTCGTAGGCCGCGGCCCAGCGCCCCTCCATGAGGCGGCGGCGGGCGAGCTCGGTGGCGGCGGTGGTGATCGCGAAGATCATCTGCGCGCGCAGGGCCTGCGCCCACACGTAGTGGCGGGGGTGGACCCCGGCGAAGGGGCGCCCGCGCACCAGGCCGAGGGCCTGCTCGAGGTGCTCGGTGCCGGCGTGCGAGGGGTCGGCGGGCACGAGGCCCTGCCAGAGCCGCCAGTCGCTCGTGATGCCGCGGGCCGCGTCGAGGCCACCGGCCGGGGTCTCCTCCGGCCCGAGCCACGCGCCGAGCCCGGCGAGCGAACGGTCACGCACGCGGGAGTGGTCGTGCATCGCGCGGTTGGGCCACATCGCGTCGTCGATCTCGGTGGCGGTGGCGTGCGGGTGCGTGCTGACGTAGGCCGCGAGCTCGGTGAGGCGCATGCGGTGGGCTGCGGCGACCTCGCCGACGTTGTCGATGTCGACCGGGCCGAGCAGGCGCAGCACGGGCTCGTCGGTGGGCGCGGCGAGCTCGCGCACCCGCTCGGGGAAGGCGATGACCGGCGGCAGCGGCGTGCCCGGCGTCGGGGTGATCTGGTTGGAGAGCCACCCGGGTGTCGTGCCGAGCGAGGTGAGGTCGAGACCGGCGGTGCGGCGCACGGTCGCGACGTCCTCCCCGGGCTCGAAGGGGGTCTGCCCCGCCGGGGTGTTGACCGGCGTGTTCCAGCGGACCGGTGTGGGGTTGGTCGCCTCGTCGGCCACCTGCGAACGACGGATCGTGGGCGCGTCGTCGACGAGGTCGTCGGCCGGGTCGAGGGTGACCTCGGCGGCGGTCGGGACCCCTGCGAGCGCTGCCGCGTCGGGCTCGCCCGCGGCGGGTGCCCACACGTCCTCGGCCGGGGCGAGCAGGTCGAAGAGGAAGCCGATGCGGGCGGCGTCGGCGCTCGTCAGCCGCTCCGGCCGCACCTGCAGGTAGGCGGGGGAGAGGACCGCGGCGTCGGTGTCGTCGGCAATCGTCAGGGCATCGGCGCCGTCGGCGACCGAGCTCGCGGCGTGGGCGAGCGCGACGCGCGGAGAGGAGGCGACCGCCTTGTCGAGGCGCCGCCGGTCGCGGGCGTCGAGCTCGCCGCTGACGACGATGACCTCACGGGCGGTCGGGTCGATCTGCACCTGCACCGAGAGGGTGTAGGCCGCCATGTCGGGCACCGAGCGCACCCGCGGGGAGTCGATCGCCCGGGTGAGCTCGGGGTGCCCGCCGATGACGGTCACGGTCGTCGCGTCGGCCCAGGGGGCGGAGGCGAGCGAGAGGGTCATCGCCGCGAGGGTGTCGCGGGTGCGGGCCGGGTCGCCCACGACGGCGAAGGTGCGCACGTCGGCGAGGTTGACGAGCACGTGCGCCTCCTCGTCGTCCTGCCCGATGGCGACGAGGGCGGGGAAGGGGGCCGGCTCGGTGACGAGCATCTGCGGGTCGAGCGTCATGGCGCGGTCCACGGCGAGGGTCCACAGTCGCGGGTCGGCGGTGGAGGTCCAGGGCGCGGGCAGGCGCATCGGGTCGGCGAGCTGGACGTCGAGCTGCTGGCGACCGATGCGCACCGAGCGCAGACCGGGCAGCGCGCGGCCGGCCTCACGGGCGGCGACGGAGATGTGCCGCAGGGCGATGTCGACGGTGTCGACCGTGTGGACGTCGGCGACGAGCGCGAGCTCGCGCTCGAGGTCGGTGACCGCCTCGTCGGTGGGGCGGGTCAGGCGGGCAGCGCGTCGGCGGCGGGCCCGCTCGACGAGGGTCAGCAGGCCGGCGGCGGTGATGCCGGACAGCCCGAGGACCGTGCTGCCCCACTCGTCGGCCGGGTCGCCGACGAGCACCGGGTCGGCGGAGCCCTCCTCGGCGCTCGCGGTCGATGCGGCTGCCCCGGCGGTGCCGGAAGCCGCCCCGGAGACGGCCGGGGTCTGCGCGCTGGCCGGCTGGTCGGCGGGAGCCTGGTCCGCGGGGGTCGTGCCGAAGGGGGTGGACGCCCCGTGCGCGGCGTCGGCCGCGGTCTGGGGGGTGCCGAGAGTGGCGCTCGGGGAGTCGGCGGCGGTCTCGTCGCCCGGCAGCTGCAGCTGCCAGCCGGGCCGGATGAGGTCGGGGTCGGTGAGCCGGTCGCCGTCGGGCTGCTCGGCGGAGCCGGTCTCGGCGACGATCTCGGTGTAGCGGCTGCCGTCGCCGAGCTCGTCCTCGGCGATCTCCCACAGGGTGTCGCCCTGCTCGACGGTGTGAGTACCGCCGGGGCCGGCGTCGGCGGAGTCATCGGCGCCGGTGGCGTCGCCCGGCAGCTGGAGCTGCTGGCCGGGTGCGATCCAGTGCGAGGCCGGGATCGAGTCGCGGTTGAGGTCGAGGATCTCGGTGTAGCGGGTGCCGTCCCCGAGGCGCTGCTCGGCGATCGACCACAGGCTCTCGCCCTGGGCGACCTCGTGGGTGAGCGTGGGGGCGTCCTGCCGGTCGGCGCCCGCGTGGTGCGCCCGGTCGGCGGAGTGCGCGGCGACCGCGTCGGCCGCCGCGGCGGCAGAGACGCCGCCGGTGACGGCGGTGGTCGTCGCGAGATCGGTGGAGCCGGTGGTCGCGGCCTGGGCGGTGCCGGCCCACGTGGCGACCGTGGGGACGGTGATGAAGAGCAGCGCGGCCGTGCCGACGACGTAGCGGGCGATCCCCTGGGGCAGCGAGAGTCCGGGCAGCTGGGGCACGTCGGTGCCGAGCAGCCGGGCGCCGACCTCGATGACGATCGAGGCGGCGATGAAGAACCACGCGAGCCATGCGGCGTAGCGGAAGATGACGAGCAGCGCGGTGCCGTCGTCGGGGGAGGTGACGGCGTCCCAGATCTCGGCGGGGGTGGCCCACTGGTCGGGGATCGGGCCGGCGCCGATGTGCAGCAGGAGCCACGGGACGCCGACGAGGAGTGCGACGATCCCGAGGAGGGCGATCAGTCCGCGCGCCCTACCAGCCGCCGCACGTGCCGTAGCTGCCCTCATCGGCGTCGTACTCCTTACCCTGCTCGTTGGTCCGGTACTGGTAGGCCGAGCCGGTGCCCTCGACCTCGCGAGGTCCGACGCCGATCATCCCGAGGAAGATCGGCTCGTAGGTCAGGCTCGTGCGCACGTTGACCGTGTGGCCGTCGGACCCCACCGTGACCTCCTGGAGGGAGGCGCCGCTCGGGCTGGCGTCGATGAAGCGCTGCGCGGCCTGGCGAGCGCGCGGCAGGTAGACGACGACCTCAGCGCCCTTGATCGCGCAGCCGGTCTCGATCTGCTGCCCGGCGAAGCGGGCGGTCTCGTCCGCGAGGTCGTTGGCCTGCTGCATGGCCCGGACCTGGCCGCCGCCGTCGACGACGAGACCGACGAGCGGCACGACGGCGAAGACGGCGGAGACGAAGTAGGTGCTCAGCGAGCCGCGCTCGTCGCGCAGGCGCCGGATGCCGGAGCGAAGGGCGGACATCAGCGCTCCCGGTAGGTGTCGACGGGGCTGGCCGCTGTCGCGCTGACGGTGTGACCGCCGCCGATGCCCGGGAGTGCGAGGTCGCCGAGGGGGACCTCGCAGCTGACGGTCGCGCTGACGATCTGGTCGGCGACACCGGGGTCGGTCTGCTTGCCGGAGGCGTCGAGCTGGACGTCGAGGTTGCGGCAGGTCATGTCCTGCTCGGCGAGGAAGGTCCGGGCGGCGCTCAGGCCCCGGTCCCGGGCGTCGTCACCGCGCTCGAGCGAGGCAGCTCGGGCGGCCTCGCCGGCTGCCGACTGGATGCTCTGCTGGGCGATCGCGATCCGGCCGCCCATGACGAGCATGGCGATGAGCAGGCCGAAGGCCGGGGCGAGGATGACCATTTCGATGCTCGCCGAGCCGCGCTCGCCGAGCAGCCGCCCCCGCGCCCCGAGGCGTGGGCGCCGCGCGGCGAGCAGTCGCCGTGGAGCGGTCGTCATCAGTCCTCCTGCCCCTCGGTGCCTCGGACGATGAAGTCCTCGGGCGCGGTGAACTCCTCGATGTTGCGCGTCGCTGACATCGACACCGTGGGGTCCCAGCCGGGCACGAGCGACATCGTCGTCCCGGTGACCTGCACGGTGACCGTGCCTGCGGTGGGATCACGACGGACGGCGACGTCGGGGTCCTCGAGCAGCCCGGAACCGCCGGCCCGCGAGGCGAAGTCGATGGCGGAGGTGCGCCCCTGGGCGTCGGTGCCCTTGAAGCCCGCAGCATCACGGGCGCCCTCCTGCGCGGAGGCCAGGGCTACGGTGCGGCCCTGGTAGTAGACCGCGCCCTGGACGGCGAGGAAGAGCAGGCTCAGGGCCAGGGGCAGGAGCACGACCATCTCCATGGACAGCGCACCGCGGTCGGAGCGCCAGTGCCCCGACCTCGTGTGCAGCCCCTGCGACCCCGGCATCAGGGAGCCTTGATCTCCTGCGACTTGCTGCTGACGAAGGTGCGGATCGCGCCGATGACGATGACCGCGATGGCGATGACGGCGACGGCCCACAGCACCTGCTCGATGGTCACCGAACCGCGCTCGTCGCGCGCACGGGAGATCGTGTCGGCCTGGTTGCCGAAGTAGTTGCTGACGTGAGCGCCCAGCACCTGCAGGGCGGCGTAGAACTGGATCATGACTGGGATGCTCCCGAAGACGAGGGTGATCCCGGGAGGCGGGTGGTCCCCCCGGACGAGCGACAGGCTATCGAAGGCGGCCCCGTAGCGCTAAGGGGAGGACTGCCCTCCGGCCCGGGCCACCGGGTGTTCACCCGCCGATCCGGGGCGAGCGCCCTCAGGCGCCGATGATCTGCAGCACCGACGGCGTGACGAGGATCGCCATGAAGATCAGTCCGAGGGCTGACATCGGGATCGACATCCGCTCACCGGTGGCATTGGCCTCGGCGAGTGCGGAGTTGAGCTCCGCGGTGCGCATGCTCTGCGAGCGCGAGCGCAGGGTCTGGTAGACCTGCGCCCCCTCCTCGCCGGACAGCCGCATGATGTCGGCGAGGTCGGCGAGCTCGGGCAGGCCGAGCTCGTCGGAGAGCTTGCGCAGGGCGTCCCACGGCGGCAGCCCCGACCAGCGGGAGCGGGAGAGCTCCTCGGCCAGCCGGCGGAAGACCCAGGAGTCGCCGATGTTGGCGGCGATCTCCATGGCCTGGCGCGGCCCCGAGCCGGAATTGCGCTCGAGCGCGACGAGGTCGATGTAGGACGCCAGGGCCCGGCCGAACTCCTTGCGGGCCGCCTTGGCGTCGTCCTTGACGTTGTAGTCCGGCAGGAAGAACATGCCGACCGCGCCGGCGACGGCGAGCACCGGCGTGAAGATCCACGGCAGCCCCAGCCCGAAGAAGGATGCGACCAGCATGAGGAGCACCGGCATGATCGCGCCGAGGATGGCGAAGACGACCTTCTCACCGTAGAAGCGGTGCACCGGGATGCGCATGAGCGCCAGCTCCCGGTAGGGCGGGGCGCCGAGCGAGTCGAGCGGCAGGGCCCGCATGGCCCAGCGGCCGAGTCGGTCGGTGCTGTCACCGCTTGCGTCGAGGTCGCCCTCCTCGTCGGGCCGGGCGAGCGACCGGTCGGGGGAGAGCCGGTCGAGGGCGGTCGCGAGGTCGACCTGCGCCGGGCGGAAGCGCCAGACGAGCATCGACAGGCCGAGCCCGATGAGCGCCCCGGCGATGAGAGCGAGCTGCAGGGAGGTGGTCATCGGCGCGCCTCCTCGGCGACCTCGTTGCCGATGAAGCGGGGCAGCTTCTTGCCCTTGGCCATCGACTTCATCCAGATGAGTGCGCCGACGTAGGCGGTGAGCAGCGCGGCGAGGATGAGCTGGCCGACGCCGGTGCGGTAGGGCTCGAACATCGTCGAGAAGAAGAAGAGGAAGAAGAGCACGACGAGCGTGATGATCGTGACCCAGCGGGCGGTGGCCCGCGGCTTGGCCCGGTCGGCCTCGATCATCCGTCGGGCGCGCACGTCCTCACCGACGGAGACGGCAACGGACTCCAGGACGCTCGCGAGGCCGGCGCCGCGGCGCTGGGCGCCGAGGAGCAGGTTGGCCGCGAGCAGGTCGCCGGTCGAGTCGTCGAGGTCGTCGGCGAAGGCGCGCAGGGCCTCGGCCGTGGGCCAGCGGGCCCGCAGCCGCGCCGCGAGCAGGTTGACCTCCGGCTGGATCTCCTTCGGGGCCGAGCGAAGGGTGGCGACGATCGCCTGCTCGAGGCCGACGCCGACGGTGAGCACGCCGGCGAGCGAGCGGGTCCACTCCTCCATGGCCTCGAGCCGCTCGATGCTCGCCTCGGCGTCGCCGGCGCTGAGCAGCCAGGGCAGGCCGATGATCGCCGCGGGGATGAGCACGATCATGATGACCCAGCCGGTGAAGAGGGCGAAGACGACACCTCCGACGACCCCGAGGATCACCAGCTGCCGGGTGCGGCGGGGGAGCTTGTCCCACCAACCGTCGCGGTCACCCGCAGCGAGGCGCACCTTGGTGCGGCGGGTCGCCGCCGGGACCCTGCGCATGCCCTCGACGAAGGTGATGACGGCCAGGACCAGGATCCCGCCGAGGAGGGCGCCGCCCATCCAGGGGCTCACGGCGCCGCCCGGGCGAAGTAGCCGTCGAGGTCGAAGCCCCAGCGCTCGAGGGAGCGGTAGTCGTCGGGCAGGATGCCCGGGATCGGGGGCCCGCCCTGCGGGTTGGGCTGGAAGACGTGCGTCGTCGCCGGCCCGTCCTCGCCGGGGTGGATCGCGATGATCTCGCTGACATAGCGCTCGCGACGGGCCTCGCCGTCGGAGGTGGGCGCCGTGTCGAGCTGCAGCTGGACGATGACGTCGATGTGCTCGGCGACGGCCCGCTCGGCGTAGGCCTCGGTGACGTGGGAGCCGGCCTCCATGGCACAGGTGATGAGCTTGCGGATCGCGCCGACAGCATTGGCCGAGTGGGTCGTGCTGATCGAGCCGGAGCCGGACTGCATCGCCTTGATCATGGCGAGCACCTCGCGCCCGCGGACCTCACCGACGATCTGGCGGGAGAGGTTGAATCGGAAGGAGTCGTAGAGCAGGTCGTCGAGCGGGATCTCGCCGGCCTGACGGCCGTCGGCGCCCACCTCGCCGGAGCCCGGGCGGGACTCCCACGCGACGATGCGGCGGTGCTTCTCCGGCAGCTCGTGCAGGTGCAGCTCGTACTCGGTCTCGAAGGTGCCGATGCGCTCCCACGGGTCGAGCTCGGCGCACAGCGCGCGGACCATGGTCGTCTTGCCGGCGCCCTGGGCGCCGGCGACGACGATGCTCTTCTTCGCCTTGACCGCGGCCCGCAGGAAGGAGACCGCGACGGCGTCGAGCATGCCGCGCTCGGACAGCTCCTCGAGCGTGATCTCCCGCAGCCGGTGGCGTCGGATGACCATCGAGGGCCGCGGGGTGACCCACGCGGTCGCGGCGAGGCGCGCGCCGCCGTCGAGGCGCATGTGCAGCCGGGGCTGGGCCTCGGAGAAGGGGCGCGCGTTGACCTCGGAGCGGCTGGCGAGGAAGACGAGGAAGTCGATGAGCTCTTGGTCGCTCTCGGCGACGGCCGGGCCGGGACGCAGGGTGCCGTCGGTGTACTCGAGGAGCACCTGGTCGCACCCGGTGATCTCGATGTTCTCGACCTGCTCGTCGTCGACGAGCGGCTGCAGCCGGCCGAGGCCGAAGAGTGCGTCGAAGACGGCCTGCCCGATGCGGTCCTGCTCGTCCATCGACCACGCACGGCGGCCGACGGCGAGGTTGTTGGCCGCCGTGGTCTGCAGCAGCTCGACGATGATCGAGCGGCCGAGCTCGCGCTGCTGGTGCGGCTCGAGGTGCGAGCGGTCCTGCAGCGCGCCGGTGAGCATCTCCGAGGCCTGGGTGCGCAGCTCGGCGACCTGGGTCCAGTCGATGCTCGTGTCGTGGGCGATGTCGCCGCTCAGCCGCTGGGCCGCGACCGTCGTGAAGCCGGACCCCTCGGAGAAGGACGGCGGGGCCGGGGTCTGCTGCGCGGGCGGGGCCGGCGGCGGGCTCGGGGTCCCCGCGCCCCACGTGGGCGGCGGCGGGGTCTGGGTCGGTGCCGCGTAGCGGTCGTGGGGAGAGACGCTGCCTGCGCCCGCGGCGAGACGCTGCGAGACGTCGTCGCGGGGCTGGGTCTGGTCGGGCAGGTCGTCGTCCTGCGCGAAGAGCGGCAGCGACGTCGGGTCGAAGGGGGCGCCCCCTGAGGAGTCGCTCACGGCTGTCCAGCCTCCTGGGTGGCGCGGTGGGTCTGGGTGCCCAGGCGCTCACGGTTGTTGGCGATCAGGCCCTGCGAGGAGCTGACGGTCGCGCGCAGGGCGCGGTTGAGCGGGCCCCCGGCGAAGCTCTTCTTCGGGCGGCGGCCGGCGTAGTAGACCTCGGCCGACTCCGGGTCCCAGGGCAGCTCGGCGACGACGGGCAGGCCGAGTACCGAGCGGATCTCGCGCGCGGAGTAAGGCCGTCCGGGGCCGACGAGGAGCACGCCGAGCTGGTGCGCGGCGCCGACGGAGGTCAGCTGGTCGCGCAGGCTGCGGGCCCATGCCCGCGCACCGGAGACAGCCGGCAGGTCGCTGCGCACGACGAGCAGGGACAGGTCGCTGCCGCGCACGAGCGGCATCGGGGACTGCTCCAGGCCGAGGCGGCCGGCGTCGACGACGACGTCGACCCCGCGCTGCTCCATGCCGCGCAGGACGCCCGACAGCGGCTCCCAGAGGTTGCGCATCGAGGGGGCCTGCTGGTGCGAACGGATCCCGGGGACGAACTCGACCGTCGAGCCGGGCAGGGTCATCGACACGGTGGCGATGGCCTGGCCGAGGTTGCCGACGCGGTTGGCCACGGCGAGGTCGAGCAGGCCGCGGTCGTGGGCGGTCTGGCCCTGCAGGTAGCCGGCGAGGATCGAGGAGGACCCGGTCGGGTCGGCGTCGACGAGCATGACGTGGCGCTGCCAGGCCAGGGCCATGCCGAGGGCGGAGACGGTGACCCCCGGGGACCCGGAGGCGGAGAAGAGGGTGACGACCGCCATCAGTTGCTCGTGCTGCTCTCGGAGGTCGGGGTCGACGAGTCGCCCTCGCCCGACGGGGTGAGCGGGACGTCGCCCTCCTCGGTGTCGCCGACGACGACGAGCGAGGCCTCCTGGCGCGCGGCCGAGGCCGCGACCTTCGGGCCGTTGCCGCTGTCCACCTGCACGTCGACGAGCTTCGTCGAGCCGTCGTCGGAGAGCTTGACCGCCGAGACCTCGCCCGCGACCTTCTCGGGCTGGGCGCCGACCTCGGCACTCGCGGGCACGAGGACGACCTGGACCGACTGGCCGACCCGCAGCTCACCGCTCACGCCCTGGCCCGGCGTGAGGGCCAGACCCACGATCGAGTAGCCCTCCTTGGGGCTGATCTCGGCCGCGATGGAGTCCTGGGTGACGATCGACCCCTTCGCCATGTCGTTCTTCGCATAGGTGCCGACGACCGCCCGGCGCTGGTCCCACCGGATCGGCGAGACGTTGGTGTCCTTGCGCATCTGGGTGCGGGCGAGGTCCTGCTCGGTGATGCGGTCGCCCCGCTCGATGCCGGACGAGACGGCGATGTAGTCGTCGGTGCCGGAGAAGGTCGACAGGAGGAAGGCGCCGAGCAGCGCACCGAGCGCGGTGAGCAGCACCGACACGGCGACGAGCATCGGCCGGCGCCGCAGCTTGGGCGGCTCCGGAGCAGCACCGGGCGTCGGGGCGCTCTCGCCCTTGCGCTTGCGGCGGGAGGTCTGCTCGTCCGGCGGCGGCTCGGCGGTGGGGGCGGTCATGGGTGCTACTCCCTGTGCGTCGTACCCGAAGGGGTGCGCTCGTGCAGACGCTCCCCGATGTCCGGGGTTCAGGCTAAGGCACGCCGGCCCTCCGGGTGCGATCAGGGGCTTCGGGGGCAGGATGGGGACATGGCACGTCTTCTCGTCGTCCACCACAGCCCGACCCGCTCCACGCAGGCGCTGCTCGAGGCAGCGCTGGCCGGGGCGAGGCATCCCGACATCGCCGGCGTGGACGTCGACGTGGTCCCGGCGCTCGAGGCCACCGCCGACGACGTCCTCGCCGCCGACGGCTACCTGCTGGGCACGCCGGCCAACTTCGGCTACATGTCGGGCGCCCTCAAGCACTTCTTCGACTCGACCTTCCTGCAGGTCGGGGGCGCCCTCGACGACTCCGGCGGCGCCGGCGACCCGGGCGGCGGCACGACCGCCAAGCGGCCCTACGGCCTGTGGGTCCACGGTCGCTACGACGTCACCGGTGCCGTGCGGGCCGTGACCTCGATCGTCCAGGCCCTCGACTGGCGGCAGTCGGCGCCGGTCCTCGAGGTCGTCGGCGACGTCGACGACGCCGCGCTCGAGTCGGCGACCGAGCTCGGCGGCACCTTGGCGGCCCTGCTCACCTGACCCGGGCACGACGAAGGGGGTCCCGCCGACGGGCGGGACCCCCTTCGCGCTGCTGGGCGATCAGGCGTGGCGGGCGCTGTAGCGGCTGTGCCGCGCGGTGTAGCGCGAGTTGGCGCGGCGCAGGGCGACGGCGCCGGCGACGACGCAGAGGGTCCAGACGCCGAGGGCGATCCAGCCGGCGAGCCAGGTCGCGGCCGCACCGATGAGGACGACGGCGGTGAGCACACAGGCGACGGCGATGAGGTTGCGACGGATCGCGGCGACCGACTCCGGGCTGGCGTGGCGGTGGCGCAGGTTGTGGCCGACCGGCGCCGCGGCGGGCTCCGGGGTGGCCTCGGGTGCCTCCTCGACCGGCGCGACGGTGGTGGAGCCGGGGGCGGCGGCCTCCTCGACGGCGTCACGGAAGGCCAGTCGCGGGATGGCCGCGGTGTCGACCTCGTCGTCGTTGGTCGCCAGCATGGCCTCGAGGTCCTCCGCCTGGATCGCCCACGTGGGCAGATCGGTGGGGGCAGTGCGGTCGGAGGTGGTGCGTGCCGTGCTCATGGGCCCATGATCCCGCGCCGTAGCAGGGATCTAGCGCAAATTCATCGCGCCCGGCGTGTCTCGAGGTCGGTGATGATGTGAGTCACACTCGTCACACGGGCCTCAGCAGTCGCCGTCCGGTCTCGTGCGGCGACGAGCTCGGAGCGCAGCCGCGACTCCTCGAGGCGGGCTGCCGAGAGCTCGCGCTCCGCGTCGCGCAGGTCGTCGTGGGCCTGCGTCAGGGCACGCTCCGTCTCGTCGGGGGCGGTCGGCTCCTCCGGGGCGTCGTCGGGCAGTGGCGGCAGCAGGCGAAGGGGGGTCGCCACCGCGTCGTCGAGCTCGACCTCGCCGAATCCTGCGTACGACAGCGGCCGCAGCAGGCTGCCCGAGCGCAGCGCCCGGCCGCTCTGCTCGTCGGCGAGGACGGCGACCGCCGTCGCCTCGACCTCGTCGGCGCCGGTGGGGGACAGGCGCGCCCCGGCGGCTTCGGCGCACCGTCCGGCCGCCGCGACGAGGGCGTCGATGGCCGCCCGGCGCTCGGGACGGGCGGCGGCGAGGGCGGCGCCGTCGCCCCGGGACTGGGCCGTGCGCATGCGCTCGCCGAGGGCCGTCAGGTCCGCGACGACCTGTGGTTCGTCACGGGCGACGCGGTTGAGCAGCCAGGCCGACTGGGTGGGCTTGCGCAGGGCCTTGACCTGCGCGGCCAGGTCCGGGTCGTCCCCCTTCGCCGTCTGGACCAGCCGGGTGCGGGTCGCGACGAAGTCGGCCGGGGCCACCCCGTAGAGCTCGTCCACCGCCGCCGTGAGGTCCATGGTGACGATCCTGTCAGGAGGTGCGCGTGGCCTCGGCGATGCGGGTGAGGCGCGCGACGTAGTCGGCCCAGCGCTGCTCGTCCCAGCCGGGGAGGTTGTTGCCCTCGGAGCGCAGGCCCACCGAGCCGTCGAGCTGCTCGCGCAGGATGTCGGCGTGGCCGGCGTGACGGGCCTCGTCGAGGGCCATGTGGGCGATGATCTGCCCGAGTGTCACGGTGCTGCGCTCCTCGGGCCACCACGCCACCCGGCCCTCGGTGTCGAGGGAGAGGGCCTCGATCGTCGCGTCGGCGTGGTCGAAGCAGGCCCGGCACCACGCGAGCACGTCGGCCATCGACTCGTCCTCGGTGGCGAACATGTCCTCGTTGTCGTCGGGGTCGACCCCCTCGACCTCCCACGGCAGGACGAGCGCGCTCGGCCGACCGAAGGTCTCGCCGAAGTAGCCCAGCTCGCACGCCGCGGAGTGCTTGAGCAGGCCGAGCACGTTGGTCCCCGTCGGCGTCCGCGGCCGCCGCGCCTCGTACTCGTCGAGCCCGTCGAGCTTGAGCAGCAGCGCCGCTCGCTGTGTCTTGAGCATGTCGTGGAGGACGGTCTTGAGGTCGGCCATGAGTCGAGTCTGGCACCGGGGCCGACACGGAGGTGGGCGAAGCGGTCGCTCCCGGTGGCTCCCGGCGGGGAGGCCCGGCGCGCTGCCGAAGTCCTTCGTCGTCGTGTGGGCACGTTGTCGTTCTCGACTTCGACTTGACGCTGCGCCGGACCTCCCCGCCGTCCGCTGGGGTGCAGCGCGCCCACCCTCCTCGTCGGGAGCGGAAGACCGCCTCAGCCGGCGCGGGGGTAGTGTCCAGCGTCTCCCAAGGTGCCCGGCCTACGGTGCATCGAATGGCACACATCTCGCACCCCGCGCGCTGGCTGACGGGGCTGACCCTGCTCCTGCTCGCCGGCACCGCCGTGGCGGCCGGGCTGCAGGACGTGCGCGCCGACCGGACCGGTGCGCCGGTCTTCCGCTTCCTCTTCTGGAACCTCTTCCTCGCCTGGGTCCCCTACGTCCTCGCGCTCGTCATGACCGGGCTCGATCGGCTCCGGGCGCCAGGTTGGCTGCTGGCCGGTGTGGGTGTCGTGTGGCTGCTCTTCCTGCCCAATGCGCCCTACATCCTCACCGACTTCATCCACGTCGGGGCGATCCCCGGTGCTCCGCAGTGGTTCGACGTGCTGCTCATCGGGTCCTTCGCCGCGACCGGGCTGCTCCTCGGGCTGGCCTCCCTGCTGCTCGTCCACCACGTCGTCGCGCGTCGCCTCGGCGCGGTCGCCGGGTGGGTGCTCGCCGTCGGCTCGCTCGCCCTGTCGTCGATCGGCGTCTACCTCGGGCGCTTCCCGCGCTTCAACTCCTGGGACGTGCTCACCAACCCGCACGGCCTCGTCGAGGTCGTCGGCTACCGGCTCGCCGACCCGCTGGGCAACCCCTTCCTCGTGCAGTTCGCCCTCGCGATGACCGCCGGCCTGCTCGTCTCCTACCTCGCGACGTGGGCCGTCGGGCAGGCCCTCGCCGAGGGTCGTCGGCGCGGGGTGGCACAGTACGGCGGGTGAGCACCCCGGCAGCGTCGACCGCCCAGCGGGCGAGCATCCCGATCGAGATCAAGGTCCTCGTCGTCGCGGCCTTCGTCATCGCCGTCGGCTTCGGCCTGATCTCGCCGGTCCTGCCGCAGTTCGCGCGCAGCTTCGACGTCGGGGTGACGGCCGCGTCGGTCATCGTCTCGGCCTTCGCCTTCTTCCGGCTGCTCTTCGCCCCCGCCGGCGGCTCGCTCGTCGCGCGGCTCGGTGAGCGGCCCGTCTACATCACCGGTCTGGTCATCGTCGCGCTGTCGACGGGCGCCTCGGCCTTCGCCCAGAGCTACTGGCAGCTGCTCGTCTTCCGCTCCCTCGGCGGCATCGGCTCGACGATGTTCACCGTCTCGGCGATGGCGCTGCTCGTGCGGCTGGCGCCGCCCCTGATCCGTGGCCGGGTCTCCTCGATGTACGGCAGCGCCTTCCTCATCGGTGGCGTCATCGGACCAGTGATCGGCGGTGCCCTCGGCGAGCTCGGGATGCGCGTCCCCTTCGTCGTCTACGGCGTCGCGCTGCTCATCGCCGCGGCCCTCGTCGCGGTCATGCTGCGGGGGACCCCCCTTCGCGCCGACCCGACGCAGGGCGCCCTGCCGCCGATGACCGTCGCCGAGGCGGTGCAGGACAGCGCCTACCGGTCGGCGATGGTGTCCGCCTTCGCCAACGGCTGGACCAACTTCGGCGTGCGCGTGGCGATCCTGCCGCTCTTCGCCGTCGCGGTCGTCGGCGAGACGTGGGCGGCGGGCGTCGTGCTCGCGGCCGGGGCTGCCGCGACGGCCGTGACCCTGCAGTTCTCCGGCCGGGTCGCCGACACCCTCGGCCGACGCCGACCGATCCTCGTCGGGCTGGTGCTCAGCGCGGTCGGCATGGGGGCGATGGGTCTGGCCGGTGGCCTCGTCGCGATCATCGCCCTCACGACGGTGCTGTCCGTCGGCGCCGGGCTGCTCAACCCCGCGCAGCAGGCGACCGTCGCCGACGTCGTCGGCAACGGCCGGTCCGGGGGCAAGGTCCTCGCGGCCTTCCAGATGTGCCAGGACGCCGGCGGCATCGGCGGTCCCGTCGTCATCGGGGCGGTCGCGGACCTGTGGGGCTGGCAGTGGGCCTTCGCCCTGAGCGGGCTCGTCTCGGCGCTCGCGATCCTCCCGTGGCTGCAGGCCCGCGAGACCCTCATGACCCACCCGGGATGATTCCCGCCGCGGGCAGCGTTCCCGGGAGCATGCAGATCGACATCTGGTCCGACATCGCCTGCCCGTGGTGCTACATCGGCAAGCGCCGTCTCGAGACCGCCCTCGCCGACCACCCGCAGCGCGACGACCTCCAGGTCACCTGGCACAGCTACCAGCTCGACCCGACGCTGCCGGAGCACTACGAGGGCACCGAGGCCGACTACCTCGCCTCGCGCAAGGGGATGCCCGTCGAGCAGGTGCGCGAGATGTTCGGCCACGTCGCCGAGCAGGCCGCCGGTGCGGGGCTGGCCTACGACTTCGACCGGCTCGTCGTCGCCAACTCCGCCCGCGCCCACGAGCTGCTCCACCTGGCCAAGGACCGTGGTGTCGCCGACGCCGTCAAGGAGGCCCTGCTCTCCGGGCACTTCGAGCACGGCCTCGACATCGGCGACGTCGACTCCCTCGTGCGGGTCGGCGTCGACGCCGGTCTGGACGAAGGGGAGGTCCGCTCGGCCCTCGCGGACGGCCGCTACAAGGCCGCGGTCGCGGCCGACATCGACATGGCTCGCCAGATCGGGGTGACGGGCGTCCCCTTCGTCGTCGTCGACATGAAGTACGCCGTCTCCGGCGCCCAGCCACCCGAGCTCTTCCGCGAGGTCGTCGACAAGGCGCTCGCCGAGCGGACCCCGGCCGTGCAGGTCGTGCAGTCCGGGGACGTCTGCGGGCCCGACGGCTGCTGAGCGCCGCGACCCGGGCGTAGCGTCGGGGGCATGACTCCTGCACAGCTGCTCATCGACTGCTTCGGCCGGGTGCGCGAGAGCGCGTTGGCCGCCATCGACGGTCTGACCGAGGAGGAGTTGACGCACCGCGTCACGCCCGATGCCAACTCGATCGCGTGGCTGGTCTGGCACGCCTATCGCGTCCAGGACGACCACGTGTCCGACGTCGCCGGTCTCCAGCAGGTCTGGGCCGCACGGGGATTCATCGAGTTCTTCGACCTCGACCTCGACGAGGACGACACCGGCTACGGGCACACGAGTGCGCAGGTGGGCAAGGTCGTGGCGAGTGCCGAGCTGCTCGCCCGCTACGTCGAGGCCGTGCACGACCAGACGGTGACGTGGGTCGCCGGGCTGGACGAGGCCGACCTCGACCGCGTCGTCGACACCTCGTGGGATCCGCCGGTCACGCTCGGGGTGCGGCTGGTGAGCGTCGTCGACGACGACACCCAGCACGTCGGGCAGGCGGCGTACCTCCGGGGGCTGCTCACCGCGTGATCGGTGGGTTGAGCTGCTCCACCGGACCCCGGCGGTAGAGCCGCGCGGGGCGCCCGGGCTCGGCGCTCGACGTGCGTTCGGTCTCCTCGAGGAAGCCGGGCGTCTTGGTCACCTTGCGGTGGAAGTTGCGCGGGTCGAGCCGCTCTCCCCACACGGCCTCGTAGACCTCGCGGAGCTGGCTCACCGTGAACTCCGGAGGGCAGAAGGCCGCCCCCAGCGAGCTGTACTCGAGCTTGGCGCGGGCCCGCTCGACGGCGTCGCGCAGGATCACCTCATGGTCGAAGGCCAGGGCCTGCGACAGGGCCTCGGCGACCGGCCACCACCGGGCCTCGGCGGCATCGGTCCCCGCCTCGGGGGTGCCCGCGTCGGGGGTCAGCGCGAGGTGCGCGACGGTCACGGTGCGGGCCCGCGGGTCGCGGTCAGGGGCTCCGTAGGTCGCCAGCTGCTCCAGGTGGACCCCGGTCAACCCGGTCTCTTCGGCGAGCTCGCGCTCGGCGGCGGCGAGGAGGTCCTCCTCGAGCCGCACGTAGCCCCCGGGCAGCGCCCAGTCGCCGGCGAAGGCCGTCCCCTCGGGGGCGGCGCCGTCGTCGCCAGCGGCGGGTTCCCCCCTTCGCACGAGCAGGACCTGCAGCTGCGCCGACCGGACGGTGAGGATCGCCAGGTCCACGGTGACGGCCATCGGGGAGGGGTGCATGGCGCCAGCCTAGCGTCCTTATCGTCAATTTGACGCATTGCCGGATGGGTCAATATCGTCAAACTGACGCAAACAACCCGAGGAGGCGCGTCATGGCCACCATCACCGGCTACCCCTTCATCACCCACCTGCGGACCCCCGCGACGACCTACGTCCAGCACCTCGCCCACGGCGACCTCAAGCACGAGGGGGTCGGGGCCTCCTTCTGGTTCCGCCGGCTGCCCGCCGTGCTCAGCGAGGTGCCCGTCGACGACCGGGAGCAGCCCGTGCTCGTCAAGGTGCGCGCGAGCGACCTGCAGGAGGTCAACGTGCCCGGCGTCGTCACCTACCGGATCGCCCAGCCCGCGACCGCCGCCGAGCGCGTGGACTTCGGCATCGACGTCCGCAGCGGCACCTGGCTCGCCCGTCCCCTCGAGGTCGTCGGCGCGACCGTCCACGGAGCGGCCGCCGACGCGGTGACGGCCGCGCTCACCGGGCGCCCGCTGGCCCAGATCCTCATGAGCGACCCGGCGCAGCTCGCGGCGCAGGTCAGGGAGCGCCTCGTCGCCGACCCCAGGCTGGCCGACGTCGGCATCGCTGTCGTGGGTGTTCGCTTCGACGTGCTGCGCGCCGACCCGACCCGGACGTCGAGCGTGCCCTCCAGCTGCCCTCGCGCGAGCAGATCCAGCAGGAGGCCGACAAGGCGACCTTCGAGCGGCGGGCGGTTGCCGTCGAGCGGGAGGCGGCGATCGGGGACAACGAGCTGACCAACCAGATCGAGCTCGCCCGGCGGCAGGAGGAGCTCATCGCCCAGCGCGGTGCCAACGCGGTGCGCGAGGCCCGGGACACGGCGGATGCCGACCGGGTCGCGGTCGCCGCGGAGGGGGAGCGGACGACGGCCCTGGCCCGGGCGAGCGCCGAGGCCACGCAGGCCATGGGCGTCGCCGAGGCCGAGGCCCGGCAGGCGATGGGCGCGGCCGACGCAGAGGCCGAGCGGGCCCGCCTGGCAGCCCACGCGGGCGTGGCGCCCGAGGTCCTCATGGCCATGGCGATGGCGGAGCTCGCGCGCAACCTGCCGCAGATCGACCAGCTGGTCCTGACGCCCGATGTCGTGAGCAGCGTGCTCGCCCGCCTCGCCGGTCAGACCGGGGAGGGCTGAGCGGTGGCCACGCCCCGGGTCGTCGTCGCCCACCGGGCGAGCGAGTACGAGGAGCTCATCGCCCGGCACGGCACGCGCGGTCAGGTCGGCTTCGTCCTCGGCACCCGTGGGCGCGACCTCGCCGAGGTCGACGCAGGCCACGAGGCGCTGCACGCCGCCCTGGCCACCGTCGCCGCGGCGATCCCGGCCGACTGGCGGCGGGCCCGGGTGGAGCGGGCCGACCTGGCCCGCTTCGTCATGGAGCCGGGCGACATCGTCGTCGCCGTCGGGCCCGACGGCCTCGTCGCCAACCTCGCGAAGTACCTCGACGGACAGCCGGTCATCGGCGTCGACCCGCGGGTCGGTGTCAACGCCGGCGTCCTCGTGACGCACCGGGCGTCCGACGTGGCCGGCCTGCTGACCGCCGTGGCGCGGGGCGCGGCCCGTACCCTCGACCGGACGATGGTCGAGGCCGTGGCCGACGACGACGCCAGCGGCTGCTGGCGCTCAACGAGATCTTCGTCGGGCAGGCCGGTCACCAGTCGGCGCGCTACACCCTCACGGTCGGTGGCCGGCGCGAGCGGCAGTCGTCCTCGGGCGTCATCGTGGGCACCGGGACCGGCTCGACGGGTTGGTGCGCCTCGCTGCAGCGGATCCAGGCGCCGGGGATGGACCTGCCGGAGGCGACGTCGCCGCGGCTGACCTGGTTCGTCCGTGAGCCGTGGCCCTCGCCGAGCACCGGCGCCGAACTCGTCGCCGGTGCACTCGCGCCGGACGCGGCCCTCGAGCTCGGCGTCGAGTCCGAGGGGCTCGTTGTCTTCGGCGACGGGATGGAGGAGGACCGCCTCACCCTCGGCTGGGGGCAGCGCGTGATCGTGCGTCGGGCGCCGGAGGTGCTGCGTACTGTGGTCGCGTGAGCGAGTTCTGCACCAAGGTCGAGACCGAGAAGTCTCCCGAGGAGACGTGGCGACGGCTGTGGGGGACCTCGATCGGCACACGGCCGTCATCCCGCTGACGACGGTGACGCCCCACCCGCCGGCGACCCGGCTGGGGGCGGGCGTCGGCTTCACCGGCAGGACCGCGCTGGGGTCGCTCGGCTTCGACGACGTCATGCGGGTCGTCGAGTGGTCGCCCCCGTCCGACCCAGCTAGCGGCCGTGCGGTCGTCGACAAGGTCGGCCGGGTCGTCGGCGGCCGGATCGAGGTGACGGTCGCCTCCCTTCGTCACGGCTCGCGCGTCACCTGGCGCCAGACGGTGCGTCTGCCCTGGCTGCCGCGACCGCTGCGGTGGATCGAAGCGCTCGCTGCCCGGGTCATGGCGCCCGGTTATCGGCGGGCGATCCGGACCTTGCTGGCGTGAGCCGACCGGCCGGTGGCGAGCACAAGAGGTCGTCCTGGTGCATGTCGCGCCGTTCGCCAAGGGATAGGGGCCCATTCCGCTACCGGTTGTGCACGGCCTGGCCGCAGGCGAGCGGGACGTTGCTGGCGTGAGCCCGCCGGGCCGGTGACGATGGCGGCATGGGAGCGACGCTGAGGATCGAGATCTTCCCCGCGGACATCGACGTGCCGTGGGCTTCTACGAATAGTTGGGCTTCGAGGTGCTCGGCCGCAAGGACGACCCGCCCTATGCCTCGGTCGGGCGGGACGAGGTGCGGATCGGGATGGTCGAGTCGCCGGCCCGCCCGGCGGAGCACCGGCACGTGCCGAGCGGGACCGAGATCGTGCTCGTCGTCGACGACGTGCAGGCCGAGCGCGACCGGCTCGTGGCCGCGGGCATCGATCTCGCCGAGGACCTCACGGATCGTCCGTGGGGGCTGACCGACGTCCGGGTGCACGACCCCGACGGCTACTACCTGCGGATCACCGACCGGCGCTGACGCCCGCTCAGGCTCGGCGCTTCGTGCGGGCCGTCGCCGGGGCGGTCCACGGGTCCTCCGGCCACGGGTGCTTGGGGTAGCGGCCGCGCATCTCGGCGCGCACCTGGGCATAGGGCCCGGACCAGAAGGACGCCAGGTCGTCGGTGACGGCGAGCGGGCGACGAGCCGGGGAGAGCAGGTGGAAGAGCACCGGCACCCTCCCGTCGACGAGTCGAGGCGTCTCGGCGAGACCGAAGCACTCCTGCAGCTTGACCGCGAGCACCGGTGCGGCAGAGGGCCCGTCGTGCGGAGGCCAGGTGATGGCTGCCGCCGAACCGCTGGGGACGGGCAGCCGCTCGGGGGCGAGCTCGTCGAGTCGGGTCGCCTCGGGCCAGGGGAGCAGGCGACGCAGCGGGTCCGTCAGGTCGAGGCGGGCGAAGGGAGTGCCCGTCGCCACGCGCTGCAGCTCGGGGCCGAGCCACTCGTCGAGCCTGGCGGCCAGCGCCTCGTCGGACACGTCGGGCCACGGGTCGCCGAGGTGGTGGTGAAGCACGGCGAGGCGTCGACGCAGGGTGTCGGCGGCGGGCGACCACGTGAGCAGGTCGAGACCGCGGGTGGCGAGGGCGCGACGTACGGCGTCGGCGCCGGTCGCCGGGTCCGGCCGGACCGGGGTGGAGCTCAGCTCGATGGCGCCGATGGCGTCGACCTCACGGGCGGTGATCCTCCCCTTCGCGGCGCCTGCCTCGCCTGCGCCCAGGTCGGCGCGGACCTCGCGTACCCGCAGCCCGGTGCCGGCGGTCTCCGCCTCGTCCCGGGTGAGGGTCGCAGCGAGCCGGATGACCGCGCCGGTGCCGGCCGCGACGCGGCCGTCGACACGGGCGACGTCGGCGACGACGAGCCACTCGTGGTGGCGCATCGGGCTGCCGGAGGGCAGGGCCGCTCGGGTGCCCGAGGCGAGGAGATAGGTGGGGCCGTCGCCGACGCGGCGCGCGATCCGGCCGGGGTGGGCGAGGGCGGTGACCAGTCCGGCGCCGGAGACGTGCCGGTCGCCGGCACGGGCACCGCTGCCGGGGCGTTCGTCCCCGTCGGTGGGGACCAGCCGCGCGAGACGGTCGGCCTCGCGGCGCCAGCGGCTGGCGTCGCGGGAGCGCCCGGAGCGCAGGTCGGCGAGCAGCCGGTCGAGGTCGCCGTCGTCGCTGCGCAGGTCGTCGGCGAGGGTCGCGACGACTTCGGCCGCCGCGGTGGCGCCGACGAGGTCGGCGCCGTCGAGCAGGGCGCGGGCGAGCCGTGGGTCGGCGGGGATGCGCGTCGCGGCGAGCCCGTCGTCGGTGATCCGTCCGTCGTCGTCGACGAGGCCGAGCCCGCGCAGGGTGGTCTCGGCCGCGGCGATGCCGGCCGCCGGGGGTGGTGTGTCAGCAGCGCCATGCCCTCGCCGCGGGGCGAGCCCCAGGCCGCGAGGGTCAGGGCCGTCTCGGTGAGGTCGGCCGTCGTGATCTGCGGGGTCACGTGCTCGGGTGCGCGCGACCACGCCGACTCCTCGACGAGTCGCACGGCGCGGCCGGGCCCCAGGCGCGCGGCCCGGCCGGCGCGCTGGGTCATCGAGGCCCGCGAGGCCTGCACCGTGACGAGGCCGGACATGTCGCGGGCGGCGTCACGGCGGGGTTCGCGGGAGAGGGCCGCGTCGACGACCAGGCGCACGCCGGGAACGGTCAGCGAGGACTCGGCGAGATCGGTGGAGACGACGATGCGGCCACCGGTTGGGGAGGGGCTGCCGCCGATCGCGAGGTCCTGCTCGCGCGGGGAGAGGCGACCGTGGAGCGGGAGGACCTCGGCGCCGGGGACGAGACGGGCGAGCAGCTCGACGACGCGGTCGACCTCGCGGGCTCCCGGGACGAAGACGAGGGTGTGGTGGTCCGGGTCGTGGTGCTGTGCGGTCACCCGCGCGACGTGCTCGAGGAAGTCCCGGGTGACGCCCCGCGCATCGGTCCGCGGGCCCGGTGCCGGTTCCCAGAGCACCTCGAGCGGGTGCAGCGCGCCCTCGCTGTCGACGAGGGGGGCAGGACCGGAGTCGTCGCCGAGCAGCGTGGCGATGCCCGGCGCGTCGAGGGTGGCCGACATCGCGACGACGGGGGGCTCCCTCAGCTGACGGACCTCGGCGAGCATGCCGAGCAGCAGGTCGGTGTCGAGGGCGCGCTCGTGGACCTCGTCGAGGACGACGGCTGCGGTGCCGGCCAGCTCGGGGTCGGCGAGGAGGCGGCGCACGAGCACCCCCGGCGTCACGAACTCCACCCGCGTGCGTGGCCCGACCCGTCGCTCGCCGCGCACCGTGTGGCCGACGAGGTCACCGACCTCGGTCCCGGTGAGCTGCGCGAGGCGCCGCGCCGCAGCGCGCACGGTGACCCGCCGGGGGCCCGTGACGACGACCCGGCCCTCGACGCAGTCGGCGACGAGCGGGGGAGCGAGCGTCGTCTTGCCCGACCCGGGCGGGGCCTGGACGACCGCGACCCCGCGGGTGGTCACCGCCGTGCGCAGTGCGTCGAGCGCTTCGGCGAAGGGGAGCCCCTCGCCGATCGCGCGCAGGTCGAGGTCGGTCATGGCGTCGAGCCTCGCACGAGCAGGACCGGGGTCAGCGCTCGAGGACGAAGAGCCGGGTCGTCTCGTCGTAGTAGCGATCCGTCAGACCTTCGTCGCGCATGCCCAGCCGCCGGGCCACCCGCTGAGAGGGCGCGTTGTCGGGATGGGTGACGGCCACGACGCGCGTGAGCGAGGTGGCGTGGTCGAGGACGCGGGTCGCGGCCTCGGTCGCGATGCCGCGACCCCACACGTCGGGGTGCAGGTGCCAGCCGATCTCGACCTCGGGGCTGTCGAGCGCGAGGTCGGGGTCGCGCGGGTCGGCCGCGAGGGGCGAGCCGCTGATCGGGATCGGTTTGAGCAGCAGCGTCCCGACGAAGCGCTCGTGGAGGTCGATCGCCCAGATGCCCTGCGGCGGCGGGTAGGGCACGTCGCGGCGACGTGGGATCGAAGCTCTCGCCTCGGCGACGTCGGTCATGGGCTGCCCGTCGCCGATCCACCGCTGCACCTCGGGCCGTGAGTGCAGGTCGAAGAGCGCGTCCGCGTCGTCGTCGCGGAAGGGTCCGCAGGGTCAGCCGGTCGGTCGTCAGCGTCTCGGGCACGTCGTCGATCCTCGCACCGGGCGGCGCCCCGCGCCCGCCCCTGCTCTCAGAGCGACTCGAGCTTGCGCACGATCCGCTGCACGGTGAGCCATGTGCGGGTCGTGATGTCCTTGCCGTGGGTCCGGTCGAGCCAGCGCATGAAGTCCGGCGTCTTGCCCGGGTCGCCGTTGTCGATGACGGCGAGATAGGCCCGCGCCGCCTCGTCGAAGCCGACGACCCGCACGAGCGGGTCGGGGTCGTCGGGCACGTCGCCGGGGGCGGTGCCGTCCTTGAGGAAGGTCGCGACGAGATAGGTCCCGCGCCCGTGCGTCAGTCCGTCGAAGGGGTCGCGCTCGAGCAGTGCCCGCAGCTCCTCCAGCGAGCGGATGATCGTGCCGCCGCCGATGCCCAGCTCCGCGACGAGCGCCTCCTGGATCCTCCGCTCCAGCTCCGGCACGTCGGTCTCGTCGGTCTCGAAGACGATGTTGCCGCTCGCGAGCACCGACCCGACCCGCTCCAGGCCGAGCCCCTCGTGGACCGCCTGCAGCTCGGCATTGGAGTTGTGCGGCAGTGCCGGCGCGATCCCGCGCAGCAGTGCGACGTAGCGGGTCATGGCCGCAGGTGCGAGGCGCCGTTGAGGTCGAGCGTCGCCCCGGACGCCCACTGCGCGTCGGGCGAGGCGAGCCAGACCACGGCCGACGCCACCTCCTCCGGACGCCCCACCCTGCCGAAGGGGGAGTCCGCCCGGATCGCTTCTCCGGCAGGGGAGTCCAGCCGGTCGGCGACCCGCTCGGTCTCGACGAAGCCGGGCGCCACGGTCGCGACCGCGATGCCGTGCGGGGCGAGCGCGACCGCGAGCGAGGCGTCCATCGAGTGCAGCGCCGCCTTGGACGCGGCGTAGGCCGGGTAGTCGGGCTCGCCGCGGTGGACGCCCCGCGTGCCGATGGTGATGACCCGCCCCGGCAGCCCGAGCTCGACGAGCGGCGGGTCATCGCGTGCGTGACCATCGCCGTGCCGAGGGTGTTGATCCGCAGGTAGTCCTCCCAGCTGCGTTGCCACGCAACGGGATCGGTCGTCGCGGGCGGATGGGCGAGTGCCGGTGTCGTCGCGATCCCGGCGTTGTTGACGAGCACCGTGACCGGCCTGCCCAGGGCCTCCTCGGCCGCCGCCGGCAGGCGTGCTGCCTGGTCCGCGTCGCCCAGGTCGGCGACGACCAAGGCGTGCCCGTCCCCGGGGAGGGAGTCGCGCGTGGCCTCCCCTTCGTCCACCGCGGAGCGGACGTGCACGGCGACCCGATCTCCTTGCTGCGCAAAGGCGGTCGCGATCGCGCGGCCGATGCCGCGGGAGGCTCCGGTGACGAGGACGGCGCGGGGTGCGGTCATGCGGCCAGTCTGCTCCCCCGAGGCGTGGTCGAGGCGGTGCGGGGCGCACGTCGCATCGCGTAGCCGACGACCGCGGCCAGCGTCAGCGGCCCGAAAAGCATCATCGGCGCGTAGACCCACACCATGATCGCGAGCGGGATGCCGTCGAGGGCGCCCTGGTCGGGTCGGCGCCCGGCGAGCACCCCGAGCCACAGCTCGATGGTGAAGAGCCACGTCATCACCGTGCCGCCGAGTGTGCCGAGCACGATGGGCACCCAGCGGTTGATCCCGATGCCGACGAAGCGCTCACCCCACGGGCGCACCAGTCCGACGACGAGGACGGCGGCGAGGACCTGGGCGATCGACAGACCGAGGACGTAGCCCCCTTCGCCCTCGTGGAGCGCGCGGAGCGACTCCGTGCCCGGCATCCAGCCGGCGATCATCAGCAGCCGCCACACCGCCGACGGCAGCGCGCACGCGAGCACCCCCCATGCCGCTGCTCGTGCCCATGCCTGCGGTTCCCTGTCCTGCCATCCCTGTGTCATGGCTCCAGCCTCGCGACCGCGGACCGGTGGGGCCATGGAGACACCGCCCCGGGCGAAGGGGGGTCTGCCCCCGCTCAGGAGCCGGTCGGCAGGACCATCGCGACGACGTCGGGGGCGTCGGCGTCGAGCCAGGCGGGGCGGGTGCGGCCGACCTCGCGCCAGCCGGTGCGGCGGTAGAGGTCGACGGCCGAGCCGGTGGGGATGACGTCGAGGCACGGGGCGAGTTCGTGCGCGGCGAGGTGGTCGAGGGCGGTGCGCATGAGGGCGGCGCCGACGCCCCGGCCGCGCACGTGGGTCGCGGTGAAGTACACGCCGATCTCGGCGAGCCGGTCGGCCGGCAGGCCGTGGCCGGCCATCCACAGGCGGGAGAGCGCCGGCTCCAGGCTCACCTCGGGGTCGCGGACCGGCAGCACCGCGACGTGGCCGACGGGTTCGTCGAAGAGGAGGGCGGTCCACGTCGCCAGTGCGCCGGACCGGGCCACGAAGTCCTCCGGCGCCATCGGCAGGGGCTCGCGGTGCGGGTAGCCGGACGCGGCCTGCTGCTCGACGAGGGCGCGACCCAGCGCAGGCAGGTCGGCGTCGGTGCGGGGGCGGATGACGAGGGGCACGGGACCATCTTGCGGCACGCTGGGTCCATGGTCTCCGACGGTCCTTGGATCCAGCTCTTCATCGATGTCCCGCGCGAGATCTGGGAGAGGTCGGTGGACTTCTGGACGGCCGCGACCGGGTGGGCGGCGAGCGAGCCTCGAGGCGAGCGCGGGCAGTTCGTCACGCTCGTGCCGGCCGACGGCCCGGGGTGGGTCAAGCTCCAGGCAGTCGACGGTCCGCCACGGCTGCATCTCGACCTCGACGACCCGGACCGCGCCGGCGCGACGCGGCGCTCGGTCTGCCTTGGGGCGAGTCCCCAGTGGGAGTACGAGGGCGTGCCGGTGATGCGCTCGCCGGGTGGGCTGTTCTTCTGCCACACCGTCGAGGCGCCGGGGCGGATCGACCGGGGTGACCCCCTTCGCGTCCTCGACCAGGTGTGCATCGACATCCCCGCCCGGCTCTGGGAGTCCGAGACCGCCTTCTGGGCCGAGCTGCTGCAGCGGCCGCTGACGAAGGGGAGGGAGCCCGAGTTCGCCTTCCTCGACGGCGGGGCCGCCCTGCGCGTCCTCCTCCAGCGGCTCGACGACGTGTCCGGTGAGGTCCGGGCCCACCCGGACTTCGCCGTCGCGGACCGCGCCGAGGAGACCCGACGGCACGTCGCGCTCGGCGCCGAGGTCGAGGGTGTCTTCCCGTGGTGGACCGTCCTGCGGGCGCCCGACGGGCAGGTCTACTGCCTCACCGAGCGCGACCCGGCGACCGGGCGCGTGCGACGAGCACCGTCGTCCTGACCTCGAGGAGCCTCGACGGGCCGGGCGGGGGATGATCATCGGCATGGTGGACACCTCGGGGGACGACCTGCCCTACATCTCGGGCATGCGCCTGCGCAGCCGGGTGCTCCTCGTCGTGCTGACCTGGGCGGTGCTGCTCGGCGCGAGCGCGGCCCTGGTCTTCCCCGGGCTCGACGCGGGGATCCTCGACGTCAACCCGCTCGCCGTCGTGCTCGGGGGCGTGTGGCTCGTGCTGCTCGTCGCCCTGCTCATCCAGGTGAGCCACCGCTGGCGGCCCGTCGTCATCGGCATCATCTTCATGGCCCTCGTCCTCCTGCCCGGGTTCGTCACGATGGGGGTCCTGTCGGGGTACGGCCAGTTCGCCATGCAGCGGAGCGAGGCAACGGTCGTCGAGGCGCGCAGTCGGGGGAGCCAGCCACCGTCGGTGCTCTTCGAGCTCGAGGACGGCAGTCGGGAGCGTGGCTATAGCACGGCGATGAGCTCGAGGCCCCACTCCAGCTACATCGTGCCCGCGCCCGGCACTCGGGCGACCGTCCTCACCGACCCGGCGGGGGTGCTGCCGCCGCGCACCGCCGGCGCGGACGAGGCGACCGACGCGGGTCGGGTCGAGGGGGTCGCGCTGACCCTCCCTTCGCTCGTCGGCCTCGCCCTGCTGGCGGTCGCGACCGTCTCCGTCCTCACCCGGCGGGAGAGCTTCGTGACCCGGACCGCACGCGAGGAGGAGGCCCGACGCGTGGCCGGGCGGCAGACCGGGACCTGAGCAGGGCTCCTCAGGAGTCGGTGGCGTGGGCTAGGCTGCTCGAGCAAACTTTCTTGAGCGAAGTGAGACCCGATGACCGAGCCGGCCACCTCGACGCCTCACCGCATCCACCCCGCGTGGTGGGTCGCGGCCGTCGCCTTCCTCGCGCTGCTCGGCGCGGCCGGCTTCCGCGCGGCCCCGGGCGCGCTCATGGTGCCGCTCCACGAGGAGTTCGGCTGGTCGATGAGCACGATGTCGCTCTCGGTCGGGATCAACCTCCTGCTCTACGGTCTCGTCGCCCCCTTCGCCGCGGCCCTGATGGACCGCTTCGGCATGCGGCAGATCATCGCCGGCGCGCTCACCCTCGTCGCGCTCGGCGCCGGCGGCAGCACGCTCATGACGGCGTCGTGGCAGCTGCACATCTTCTGGGGCGTGCTCATCGGGACCGGCACCGGATCGATGGCCCTCGTGCTCGCCGCGACCGTCGCCAACCGGTGGTTCGTGGCGCGAAGGGGGTTGGTCATGGGCGTCCTCACCGCCGGCTCCGCCACGGGGCAGCTGATCTTCCTGCCGCCGGTCGCGGCCCTGGCGGAGGACGTCGGTTGGCGACCCGCCTCGCTCGTCATCGCGGTCGCAGCACTCGCCGTCGCGCCCATCGCCTGGCTCATCATGCGGGACCACCCGCACGACCGGGGCGTCCTCCCCTTCGGCGCTGATCCGCAGACCTGGGTCCCGCCGGCAGAGGTGACCGGCGGCGCCATGGGTCGGGCGATCGACGGGCTGCGCTTCGCGGTGCGGCACAAGGCCTTCTGGGCGCTCGCGCTCGCCTTCGCGATCTGCGGCGCGACGACCAACGGACTCATCGGCATCCACTTCATCCCGTCGGCGCACGACCACGGCATGTCGCAGACGACAGCTGCCGGACTGCTGGCGCTCGTGGGCATCTTCGACATCGTCGGGACCATCGCCTCGGGGTGGCTCACCGACGTCTTCGACCCGCGCTGGCTGCTCGTCGCCTACTACTTCTTCCGCGGGGTGGGGCTGCTCGTGCTGCCGCTGCTCCTGTCGGACGCCGTGCACCCGAGCATGCTGCTCTTCATCATCGTCTACGGCCTGGACTGGGTGGCGACCGTGCCGCCGACGGCCGCGCTGTGCCGGGAGATCTTCGGGGAGCAGGGGACGATCGTCTTCGGCTGGGTCTTCGCCGCGCACCAGATCGGGGCGGCGCTCGCGGCCTTCGGGGCCGGGGTCATCCGCGACACCTTCGGCGCCTACACGTGGGCGTGGTGGGGCGGCGCGATGCTCTGCGTCATCGCCTCCGTGCTGTCCTTCGCCGTGCGGCGTGAGCCCGTCGTCGAGCCCCAGCGGGAGCGGATGGCCGTCGGCTGACCGGCGCGCAGGGGTGGGGCTAGCGTGCGGACATGAGCACCGCCTTCCAGGACACCTACCCCGACGACGTCGCGCACTGCTACGGGTGCGGCACGCAGAACCCCGCCGGCCACCAGCTGAAGTCGCACTGGGACGGCGAGGAGACCGTCGCGCGCTTCACCCCGCGGCCCGAGCACACGGCGATGCCCGGCTACGTCTACGGCGGGCTCATCGCCTCGCTCGTCGACTGCCACGGCACGGGCAGCGCCGCCGCCGCAGGGCACCGCGCGCAGGGTCGCGAGATGGGCACCGAGCCGGCGCTGCGCTACGTCACCGCCTCGCTGCACGTCGACTACCTCGCGCCGACGCCGATGGGCGTCGAGCTCGAGCTGCGGGGTGTCATCGAGGAGGTCACCGAGCGCAAGGTCGTCGTCGCCGAGACCGTGCGCGCCGGGGAGACCCTCGTGGCGAAGGGGAAGGTCGTCGCCGTGCTCATGCCCGCCGGGATGGCCCAGGGCTGATGTCGCGTGACACCTGGCGCGTGACGACGCACGACTGGTCGCGCGAGGTGGACGCCGAGCACCTGGTCGAGGCGCGGCGGGTGGCGGCGTCCCTTGGTGACGCGCTCGCCCTGCACCTCGCGCTCGAGGTCATCGCCTATGCCGACGACGAGGGGCAGGCCATGCGTCGCAGAGGTGTGGTGAGGGTCGTCGTGCAGGGCGACCTGGTCGAGGTCGACGACGACGGTCGGGGCACCGACACCCGGCGTGACGAGACGGGGCAGGTCGTGCGCAAGCCGGTCATGGCGACCCGCGATGTCCGGTTCTTCGACGCCCCGGACGCTCCGCGCCTGCCGGACGGGCTGCCGCGACGGGGGATGAGCATCGTCTCCGCCAGCTCGCCCCTCCTGCGGCACACCAACCGCCGGTCGGAGGGGGCGTGGACCCAGGCCTACCGCCACGGCGTGCCGGACTCGGACCTGCGGGAGGTCGAGGACCGTCAGCGCCCGGGGACGACCGTGGCCTTCGTGCTCCCGCCCGGTGGTCGACTCGACGCAGACCGGCTGCGCGAGCTGGCGGGCGGCTTCGCGCACGTCGACGTGACGGTGACGGACTGACGAGCGGCATGTCGTCCTGCAGTTCGCCGGCTGCGCGGGGTGTGGCCCGGAATTCTGGGGGCGGCGCTGTCGGGGCGGGGCGAACTGCAGGACGACGCGCTGCTGGCTGCTCAGTCGAGGTGGCGGGCTGCTCAGTCGAGGAGGCCGGCGGCGCGGGCGGGCTCGGCGTAGGCGACCGCCAGCGAGTCGACCGTCTCGTGGGCGTTGAGCCCGCTCGGGTTGGGCACGACCCACAGCCGGGCGCCCTCGACGGGCTCGGGCTGCTCGCCCGTCTGCGCCTTGCGCACCCCGAAGGCCTGGCGATAGGCGGTGATCCCGGCGACGGCGACGACTGCCGGGCGGGTGCTGGCGATGGTGGCCAGCAGGCGCTCGCCGCCCTCGCGCAGTTCTTCGGCCGTGAGCTCGTCGGCGCGGGCGGTGGCCCGGCGCACGAGGTTGGTGATGCCGATGCCGCGCTCGCGCAGGTGCTCGCGGTCCTCGTCGGTCATGCCGGCGGCGGGGTCGACGGCGCGGGTGAGGATGCCTGCTCGCAGCAGGGCCGGGTAGAAGCGGTTGCCCGGGTGCGCGAAGTGGGTCTGCGTCGCCGCGGTCCACAGCCCGGGGTTGATCCCGACGAAGAGCAGCCGCAGCTCCTGGCCGCGGCCCGGCAGGAGGTCGGGGACCTCGGCGTCGCGGAAGGACTCCAGCTCGGCACGGGTGAAGCTGCGGCGGGCACTCGGCATGCCCGTCACCCTAGATCGGGCCCGGGTCGATGTGTGCGGGTGAGTCCCAGCGCTCGCGAATACATCAACCCAGGGCAGGGGGCGCGGGTCGATGTATGCGGGTGAGTCCCAGCGCACCCACATACATCGACCCGGCGAAGGGGGGGCTCAGGCGCTCGCGCGGAAGGCCCGCAGCCGCAGGCTGTTGCTCACGACGAAGACGCTGGACAGGGCCATCGCGGCACCCGCGAGCATCGGGTTGAGCAGGCCGAGCGCAGCGAGCGGGATCGCCGCGGTGTTGTAGGCGAAGGCCCAGAAGAGGTTGGCCTTGATCGTGCCGAGGGTCTTGCGTGAGAGGCGGATCGCGTCGACCGCAGCCCGCAGGTCCCCTCGCACGAGGGTGATGTCGGCGGCCTCGATCGCCACGTCGGTGCCCGTGCCCATCGCCAGGCCGAGGTCGGCCTGCGCGAGCGCGGGTGCGTCGTTGACCCCGTCGCCGACCATGGCGACGACCTTGCCCTCGCCCTGCAGCCGCGTGACGACGTCGACCTTGTCGGCGGGCATGACCTCGGCGATGACCTCGTCGATGCCGACCTCGGCGGCGACCTGCTCGGCGACCGCGCGGTTGTCCCCGGTGAGCAGGACGGGGGTGAGGCCGAGCTTCTTCAGCCCGGCGATGGCCTCGGCGCTCGTCGGCTTGACCGTGTCGGAGACGACGAGCACGCCACGCGCCTGCCCGTCCCAGCCGACGGCGATCGCCGTGCGGCCCTCGGCCTCGGCGGCCGCCTTGGCCGCGGCCAGCTCATCGTCGAGCGCCATCGACCAGTCCGCGAGCAGCGACTCACGGCCGGCGACGACCGCGTGTCCGTCGACGACGCCGGTGACGCCCTGGCCCTGCACGTTGTCGAAGCCCTCGACGGCCGGCAGGCCGCCGACCTCGGCGGCGGCTCCCTTCGCGATGGCCTGGGCGATGGGGTGCTCCGAGGCGTGCTCGAGGGCACCGGCCAACCGGAGGAGATCGGTGCGGTCGACCCCCTTCGCCGGGACGGAGTCGACGAGGGTCATGGCGCCGGAGGTGACCGTGCCGGTCTTGTCGAGGACGATTGTGTCGACCGTGCGCGTGGACTCCAGGACCTCGGGGCCCTTGATGAGCACGCCCATCTGCGCGCCGCGACCGGTGCCGACGAGCAGGGCGGTGGGCGTCGCCAGGCCGAGCGCGCACGGGCAGGCGATGATCAGGACCGCGACGGCTGCGGTGAAGGCGGCGCTCACGGGGAAGCCCGCGCCGAGCCAGGCGCCGAGAGTGGCGACGGCGATCGCGATGGCGACGGGGACGAAGACCCCCGAGACCGTGTCGGCGAGGCGCTGTACCTCGGCCTTACCGGACTGCGCGTCCTCGACGAGCCGGGCCATCTGCGCCAGCTGCGTGTCGGAGCCGACCCGGGTGGCGCGCACGACGAGCCGGCCGCCCTCGTTGACTGTCGCGCCGGTCACGGCATCGCCCTCGCCGACCTCGACCGGGACGGACTCGCCGGTGAGCATCGAGGCGTCGATCGCGCTCGTGCCCGAGGTGATGACGCCGTCGGTCGCGACCTTCTCACCCGGGCGCACGACGAACTCGTCGCCGACCGAGAGCTCTTCGACCGGGATGCGCACCTCGGCGCCACCGCGCAGGACGGCGACCTCCTTGGCGCCCAGCTCGAGCAGGGCGCGCAGGGCGTCGCCGGCGCGCCGCTTGGACCGCTTCTCGAAGTAGCGCCCCATGAGGATGAAGGTGATGACACCCGCCGCGACCTCGAGGTAGATGCTGCCGAGGCCGTCGGTGCGCGAGATCGTCAGCTCGAAGGCGTGCGTCATCCCGCGGTCGCCGGCGGTGCCGAAGAAGAGGGCGACGACCGACCACAGCCAGGCCGACAGCGTGCCGACGGAGATGAGCGTGTCCATCGTCGCGGCGCCGTGGCGCAGGTTGGTCCACGTCGCTCGGTGGAAGGGCCAGCCGGCCCAGAAGACGACCGGCGTCGCCAGCACGAGCGAGGCGAAGCCCCAGTAGTCGAACTGCAGGGCCGGGACCATCGCCAGCAGGATGACCGGGACGGCGAGCACGGCCGAGCCGATGAGTCGCTGGCGCAGGGCGGTCAGCTCACGGTCCTGCGGCGCCTCCTCCTCGGACGAAGGGGGCTCCGCCGCCGGGAGCGTCGCGGTGTAGCCGGTCTGCTCGACGACCGTGATGAGGTCCTGCGGGTCGGTGCCGAAGGGGGCGGTGACGGTCGCCTTCTCCGTCGCGTAGTTGACGCTCGCGGTGACGTCGTCGAGCTTGTTGAGCTTGCGCTCGATGCGGTTGGCGCACGACGCGCAGGTCATGCCGCCGATCTGCAGCTCGACGGTCGAGGTGGTGACCGGGTCGGTCTCAGTGGTCATGGTCGGTGCCTCCGTGCGAGGTGCTGGGCGTCGCGGTGCTGGGGGTGGCGGTGCTGCCCTCGGGGCTGCTGCCCGCCGTGTCGAGGACGAGGGGTGCGGTGTGGACCCGGCCGTCGACCTTGACGTCGAGGTAGAGCAGGTAGCGCCCGGGCGTCGGGGCCGTGGTGACGAAGTCGATCTCGGGACCGCCGCGCTCGGCGGCCGTGGGTGCCTCGCCCTCGGGGTGGACGTGGAGGTAGGCCAGGTCGCCCTCGCGCAGGGCGACGAGGTGGCCGGCGGCGCCGAGGTAGGGCTCGATCGTCGTCACGGGCTCGCCGTCGCGCTCGACCCGCAGGGTCAGCCGCGACTCCTCGCCGGGCACGAGGTCGCCCTCGACGCTGACGTCGAGGCCGTCGACGCTCGCGGAGCGGGTCGGCTGCGACGCGGTGGGGGTGACGTCGCCGGCGACGTCGACCGTGGAGGTGAGGGTCACCCCTTCGTCGGCGTCGGACGGGGTGGTGTCGGCGTAGAGGCGGTAGGTGCCCGCCGCCTGCCAGGTCCACGGCAGCGACCACGTGCCGTCGGCGGCGCGCTGCGGATGGACGTGGCGGAAGTGCTGGCCGTCGCTGCGCACGACGATCAGGTGCAGCTCCTCCTCGTGCTCGACGGAGTAGTCGGTGACCGGGTCGCCGTCGGCGTCGGTGACCGTCAGCTCGAGGCGGCCGCGCTCGTCGACCTCGGTCGGGGCGGAGACGTCGGTGAGGCGGTAGCCGTCCTGCTCCAGCGACAGGCCCGCGGGCGCGGCGGCGCCGTCGTGGGCGGAGTGCTCGTCGTCGGCGTCACCGGTGCCGTCGTCCGAAGGGGAGGCGTGCTCGCCGCCGTGGGTGGTGCTCTCCTGCGCCCAGCCCGGCGCGGTCTCCTCGGGCACGACCGCGCGGGCCGTGACCGCGGCGAGCGCGAAGACGACCGCGAGGACGAGACCGAAGAGACCGAGACGGGTCGGGGCGTTCATCGTCAGGCCTTGGCGGCCGTGTAGCCGGCCTCGGTGACGGCGGCGATGACGGCCGCGTCGTCGACGTCACCGGAGACGACGAGCTTGCCGGTCGCGGAGCTCACCTCGACGACCTCGGCGCCGGGGATCTCGCTGACCTCTTCGCGGACGGACATCTCGCAGTGGCCGCAGGTCATGCCGGTCACCTGGTACTCGGTGGTGGTCGCGCTCATCGTGGGTTCCTCTCTTCGGTGTACCTCTAGGGGGTATCTGACGGTCCAACCATATACCCCCCATAGGTATTCCTCCAGCGCGGGCGCGTGAGGTGGTCATCGGGCCACGCGACCCTCCGGGGCGCACGACCTTGAGGAGATGCGCACCCCCCTTCGCATCTGCTTAAGGTCGTGCGCACCCCCGTCGCATTTCCTTCAGCAGATGCGAAGAGGGAGGGTCTGGGCTCAGGTGTGCGACCGCCGACGACGGACGAGCAGGCCGGCTGCGAGCAGCCCGATCCCGCCGATGCCGGCGAGCACCCCGGACCGTGGGGGCGCGTCGTCCCCGGGAGTGGTCACCGGGGCCGACGCGGGCTCGAATCCCCCTGCGGCGCCTGACTCGTCGTAGTCGCTGCCCGGCAGCTTGTCGGCATAGCGCTCGTGGACGACCTGCTGGTAGTCCTCGAGGCTCATCCCGCCGCCGACGACCTTGCGTGCTTCGCCGTTGAGCGGGCGGACCCGGTCGTTGGTCACCGCGTACCAGGCACCGACCTGCGGCTCGCTGAGCAGCGCGGCGGACCCGGCCCGGCGGGCCATGCTCGCCTCGACGTCGCCGGTCGCGGCGTTGACGGCTCGCCAGGCACCTCCCTTCGTCCGGGTGGTCCACACCGAGACGAGCTGCTCGTCGACCCGGGCCGTCGTCGCGACGTAGCCGAGGTCGCCGACCGGGCCGGTGCCCTCGGCGACGAAGTCGCGGGCGAGCACGTGCACCTCGGTGGTGGTGCCGGCGACGACGCGGGGGGTGGCCCCGCCCGCCGCCGGCACGCGACCGGCGCCGGTGTGTGGCGCGGTCTGCCCCCGCTCGAGCGTGGCGACGCGTCGGGCCAGGTCCAGGCCCGAGTCGCTGCCGGCCGCCCGGGTCGCGGCCGCTCGGTCCGCGGCGCGCAGGGGGGTGGGCTCGGAGCCGTCGGCGTGCGCGGCCGGGACCCCGAGGGTGAGGAGGACGCCTGCAGCGGCGCCGGCGGTCATCAGGCGGACGAAGGGGGTCATCGTCAGGCTCCGATCCGCGAGAGCGAGTGCGTCCACGAGAAGTTCCAGTTGTCGAGGTAGTAGGAGTACGCGCCGACGTTGAGCCGCTGGCTGCTCGGCCACGGGTCGTACCACTCGATCGTCGAGTCGCTCGGGCGATAACCGCTGATGACCATCATGTGGCCGCCGCCGGAGCTCCACTAGATGCGCGTGAGGACGGGGCGGTTGCCCTGGATCTCCGACGAGATGCCGGAGTAGCTCAGGCGCCCGTTGATGTAGCTGCCGGGGCGGATCCCGAGGGCGGAGAAGGCCTGCTGGTCGTTGGCCAGGGTGGCCTGCGAGTTGGGGCACTGGGTGCCGGTCGAGCGGCCGAAGGCGAGGTTGCAGAAGGTGTTCTGGTTGACCGAGCGCCCGGCGTAGGCGGCGATCGTGCCGCCGGTCGCGGCCCAGCACCAGTTGGACTGCTCCTGGGCCTGAGGGCTGATCGGCAGGGCGACCGCGCCGTCGTCGTAGTGGATGGGGCCGGCGGACGAGCGTGCGGCGGCCGATGGCGTGGCGGTCAGGGCTGCGGCCGGGGTGGCCGCGGCGGTCATGGAGAGGGCGACGGCGGCGGCGCTCAGCGTGGCGAGCGGTGCCGCGAGGGTGTGGCGGGGGCGGTGCACGGGTCCTCCTCGGGGAGAAATGCGTGGCGAGTGCCGCAACACTAGGGACGGCGGGGCCCCTCGGCAGGGCGAGCGTCACCGCCCGTGACGGTGTGAAATCCCTTCACGGGCAAGGTTCCCGAGGCCCCGCGGGAGGCACGCCCCCTGGGCGTGAAGATTCACGGTCAGAGGAGACGACGTGGAGAGTGGTCGAGTCGCATTCGGTGAGGCCCTGCGTGTCGCGGTGGCCAACCGCGGCCTGTCGCTCGGGCGGGTGCAGGCGCACCTCGGCGCCGCCGGGCACCCGGTCGCGCTGAGCACGCTGAGCCAGTGGCAGCACGGGCGAAGGGTGCCCGCCTCCCCCCGGTCCTTCGCCGTCGTCGACGAGCTCGAGCGGGTGCTGCGGGTGCCTGCGGGCACGCTGCGGGCCCTGCTCGACGAGGACGCGTCGGCGGGCCGCGCGTCGTGCGCCCCGGTCGTCTCCTACGACGAGGCCTTCGGCCGGCTCGTCGAGCAGCTCGACCCGTCGCGCCGCCGGGCCCTCGTCCCGCTCGGTGCCCACGACCGCCTGCAGATCGACGCGAAGGGGGCGATGGTCCAGCGGCGCACGACGATGACGATGCGCGCGGTCTCCGGGACCGACCGCCACGTCGTCGCGCACGGCGTCGAGACCTGTGGCGACGTCGACCTGGTGACGGTGAGCGCGCTCGATGGGTGCCGGCTGGGGCGGGTGCTGTGCGACCGCGAGGCGGAGGTGGTCGCCGTCGAGATCCACTTCGACCGGTGGCTCGCGCCGGGGGACACCGTCGTCTACGACGTGCAGATCGACGACGCCAACTCCCTTGTCTCCGAGGGCTACTACCGCTGGTCGGCCCAGGAGACCGCGCTCTTGGTCACCGAGGTCTCCTTCGACCGGGCCCAGCTGCCGACGCGGGTCGACGCCTTCCACCGGGCCCACGCCGACGGCCCCGACCTGCGCTCGCACGAGCTGGCCCTCGAGCACGGCGACCGGGTGCACCTCGCCCAGCACGACGCGCCGCGGTCGGCGTCCACGGGATCCGGTGGGAGTTCGCCGGCTAGCCCCGCCCCATCCCCTTCGCATTGCCCAACGGCAATGCACGCCGTGGTGCGCATTGCCCAACGGCAATGCAGACCCCCTTCGTATCTCCTCAAGGAGATGCGAAGGGGGGAGGGGTGTCAGCGGTGGAGGATCTCGCTCGCCATGGCCAGGCCGGCCTCGTGCTCGGGCTGGATGATCCGGCTGACCCCGAGGCGGGTGAGGGCCTCGACGTGCTGACGCGAGCCGGCCTTGGCCCAGATCTCGCGGACGCCGAGCTCGTTGAGCGCGGTGGCGGTCATGAGCGAGGCGGCGACGTGGGTCATGCCGAGGACGACGAGGGTGTCGGGGCGGATGTCGAGCTGCCGCAGGGTCTCCTCGTCGCGGGCCTCGGCGATCGCGAGGTGGTCGATCCGGTCGGCGAGGGCGTCGACCGCGGCCTCGTCGACGTCGACGCCGAGGACCTCGCGCCCCTCCTCGACGAGACGCAGGGCGAGGGCGGAGCCGAACCGGCCGAGCCCGATGACGGCGACGTCGTACCTAGCCAACGAGGATCCTCTCCTCCGGGACCTCGAAGCGCCGAGGTCGGTTGCGCAGCGCCAGGGCGGCGCCGAGGGTGATCGGCCCGAGCCGGCCGAGGAACATCATCGCCACGAGGATCAGCTGCCCGGCCGGCGGGATGTCAGCGGTGATGCCGGTGGACATCCCGACGGTGCCGAAGGCCGAGATCGCCTCGAAGAGCACGACGTCGAGGCGGAAGGGGGTGAGGACGAGCAGCGCGCCGGTCGAGGCGGCGACGAGGCCGGTGCCGAGCAGGGCGACGGTGAGCGCCTGACGCAGGTTGGCGGGGGAGAGGCGGCGGGTGAGCACGCGCACGGTGGGCTCGCCGCGCAGCTCGGCCCAGATGACGAAGCCGAGGATGGCGAAGGTCGCGACCTTGATGCCGCCGGCGGTGCCGGCGCTGCCGCCGCCGACGAACATCAGACCGTCGAGCAGGAGCAGGCTCTCCTGGCGCACGGCCCCGATGTCGACGCTGTTGAAGCCAGCGGTGCGGGCGACGACGGACTGGAAGGCGGCGGCGAGGATCTTGCCGCCCGTGCCCATCGGGCCGAGGGTGCGCTCGTTGTCCCACTCGACGACGGCGAAGAGCAGGGTGCCGACGACCCACAGCACGACCGAGCCCCCGATGGTGATCGTCGCGTGGATCGTCCACCGGCGATAGGGCTCGCGCCAGTGCTTGAAGAGCTCCCACCAAACGGGGAAGCCGAGACCGCCGACCATCACCGAGATCATCAGCGGCAGGCACATCCACGGGTCCTGCGCCCACTGGACCGCGCTGTCCGGCAGCAGTCCGAAGCCGGCGTTGTTGAAGGCCGAGACGGAGTGGAAGACGCCCGAGTAGATCGCCTCGCCCCATCCGTCGTGGTAGGCGATCCGCAGCCGGACGGCGAGGACCACGGCGGACACGACCTCGACGGCGAGGGTGAAGCGCAGCACGCCGACGAGCACCTGCCCGGGCGTGCGCTGGGTGAGCGAGCGGGCCTCCGCGCCGGTGAGCACCCCTGCGGGAGCGCTGAGTCGGCGTCCGATGAGCATGACGAGCAGGGTCGCCACGGACATGACGCCGAGTCCGCCGATCTGGATGAGCGCGAGGATGACGAGCTCGCCGAAGGTCGACCAGTGGCCGCCGGTGTCGACCGTGACGAGCCCGGTGACGCAGGTGGCCGAGGTGGCGGTGAAGAGTGCGGTCAGCGCGTCGGTCGACCCTCCCGGCTCTCGGCCGCGAAGGGGTCATGAGCACGAGCGTGCCTAGCGCGATCGTCGCCGCGAAGCCCAGCATGACCGTGCGGGCCGGGTTCGCCACGAGACGGTTCAGCAGATGTGCGCTCGGCGCGTCCTGACCCACGCCGCAGGACGCTACTCCTCCTCGGCGCAGACGTCGCTCTCCCGGTCCATGAGGACGTCGCGCAGCGACCGTCTCGAAGGGCGTCAGGGCAGACTGGGCGGATGCGCCGCTTCGAAGAGCTCGCCTGGAGCGAGACCCCCAGGGGTGAGATCAGCCTGCGCCGGCGGATCGAGCCGACGCTCAAGGTCGACGTCTACGAGGTCAAGCTCGGCGACGAGTTCCTCATGTCGAGCCTCTTCACGGTCGCCGAGATCGAGCTGGCCCGCCTTCGGTCTGGCCAGGGCGAAGGGGAGGACCAGCTCGACGTCGTCGTCGGCGGCCTGGGCCTGGGGTGCACCGCCAAGGCGGCGTTGGAGGACCCGCGAGTGCGCTCGGTGCTCGTCGTCGACGCCATGCCCGAGGTCATCGACTGGCACGAGCGCGAGCTGCTGCCGGACGCGCCCGTCGTCGTGCGCGACGAGCGCACGCGCCTGCTCCTCGGCAACTTCTTCGAGCTCGCGGCGTCCGAGGAGGGCTTCGACCCGAACGAGCCCGGCCGGCTGCACGACGCCGTGCTCCTCGACATCGACCACACGCCGCACCACCTGCTCCACCCCGACCACGCCCCCTTCTACTCCGTCGAGGGTTTGCGGCGGCTGCGGGCGCACCTGCGTCCGGGCGGCGTCTTCGCCATGTGGTCCGACGACCCGCCGGACGCCGACTTCTGCGCGCTGCTCGAGCAGGTCTTCGACGAGGTCGAGGCGCACGTCGTCGCCTTCGACAACTTCCTCACCGGCGGGCAGTCGAGCAACACCGTCTACGTCGCGGTCTGAGTCGTCAGCCGGGTCGGTAGACGTCCCGGCGGTGGTCGATCCGTAGGACGAGGACCTCCTGCGCCGAGTCGTTGATCCGGTACAGGGCCCGGTAGGTGCCACGTCGTGCGGAGTGGATGCCGGCCAGGTCCGCGCGCAGCGGCTTCCCGACCCGCCGGGGGTGGGCGATCAGGGCGCCGGTGATGAACTCGATGACGGCGGCCGCGACGCTCTCGGGCAGGTCGTCGCGGATGGCACGTACCGCAGGTGGTGCGACGACCAGCTCGTAGGTCGCATCGCTCATGGACGCAGGGGCCTGGCCGGGAAGGCTGCGGATGACCGGGAAGCGCGGACGTGGCCGCGCAATTGCGCGGCCACGTCCGGTTGTCCCGGCCAGATCAGGACTTCCCGGCCAGACGGGCCCTCTCAGGCACGAAGGGCGATGCGGGCGGGGTGGGAATGAACCCCCTTCGCTCGTAGTTGAGCCAAGTGAACTCAACTTTTGGGCCACGGATTTGCGCAGGTCGCGGACTGGCTCCTAAGTTGAGCGACAGCAACTCAACTCGCGTCGGGGTGACCACCTCGACCACCCGAACAAAGGAGCGCCTCATGGCCCGTGCCGTTGGCATCGACCTCGGAACCACCAACTCTGCCGTCGCCGTCCTCGAGGGTGGCGAGCCACGATCATCGCGAACGCCGAGGGCGGTCGCACCACCCCGTCCGTCGTCGCCTTCTCCAAGGGCGGCGAGGTCCTGGTCGGCGACATCGCCAAGCGTCAGGCGGTCACCAACGCCGACCGCACCCCTCCGCTCCGTCAAGCGCCACATGGGCACCGACTGGACCACCGAGGACATCGACGGCCAAGAAGTACACCGCCCAGGAGATCAGCGCCCGCACGCTGCAGAAGCTCAAGCGCGACGCCGAGTCCTACCTCGGTGAGGACGTCACCGACGCGGTCATCACCGTCCCCGCCTACTTCGACGACGCCGAGCGCCAGGCCACCAAGGAGGCCGGCGAGATCGCGGGCCTCAACGTCCTGCGCATCGTCAACGAGCCCACCGCGGCCGCCCTGGCCTACGGCCTCGACAAGGGCAAGGAGGACGAAGCTCATCCTCGTCTTCGACCTCGGTGGCGGCACCTTCGACGTCTCCCTGCTCGAGGTCGGCAAGGACCCCCGAGGACGGCTTCTCCCACCATCCAGGTCCGCGCGACCTCCGGTGACAACCAGCTCGGTGGTGACGACTGGGACGAGCGGATCGTCAAGCACCTGCTCACCCAGGTCAAGAACAACACCGGCGTCGACCTCTCCGGCGACAAGATCGCCATGCAGCGTCTGCGCGACGCGGCGGAGCAGGCGAAGAAGGAGCTCTCCTCCTCGTCGACCACGTCGATCAACCTGCAGTACCTGTCCATGGGCGAGAACGGCCCCATCCACCTCGACGAGTCGCTCTCCCGCGCGAACTTCGAGCAGATGACCAAGGACCTGCTCGACCGGACCAAGACCCCCTTCGAGAACGTCATCAAGGACGCGGGCGTCCAGCTCTCCGACATCGACCACGTGGTCCTCGTCGGTGGTTCCACCCGCATGCCGGCCGTCAGCTCGCTCGTCAAGGAGCTCACCGGCGGCAAGGAGCCCAACAAAGGCGTCAACCCGGACGAGGTCGTCGCGCTCGGCGCGGCCCTGCAGGCCGGTGTCCTCAAGGGCGAGCGCAAGGACGTCCTGCTCATCGACGTCACGCCGCTCTCCCTCGGCATCGAGACCAAGGGTGGCCTCTTCACCAAGCTCATCGAGCGCAACACCGCCATCCCGACGAAGCGCTCCGAGGTCTTCTCCACCGCCGAGGACAACCAGCCCTCCGTGCTGATCCAGGTCTTCCAGGGTGAGCGCGAGATCGCGCAGCAGAACAAGAACCTCGGCACCTTCGAGCTCTCCGGCATCGCGCCGGCGCCGCGTGGCGTGCCGCAGGTCGAGGTCACCTTCGACATCGACGCCAACGGCATCGTCCACGTGACGGCCAAGGACCGGGGCACCGGCCAGGAGCAGAAGATCACCATCTCCGGCGGCTCCGCGCTGTCGAAGGAGGAGATCGAGCGCATGGTCAAGGAGGCCGAGGCGCACGCCGACGAGGACAAGGCCCGCCGCGAGGAGACCGAGGCCCGCAACAACGCGGAGAACCTCGTCTACTCCACGGACAAGTTCCTCTCCGAGTCCGGTGACAAGCTGACCGACGAGCAGCGCAAGCCCGTCGACGACGCGCTCGCCGACCTCAAGGAGGCCCTCAAGCCGGAGTCCGGCGTGAGCGCCGAGGAGCTGACCAAGAAGGTCGACACCCTCAACGAGGAGTCGCAGAAGATGGGCGCTGCCCTCTACGCGGCCTCCGCGGAGCAGGGCGAGGGCGAGGCCCCCGGTGGCGACGCCGGTGCCGAGCAGCCCGCCCCCGAGGGTGACGACGACATCGTCGACGCCGAGGTCGTCGACGACGACGAGGAGAAGAAGTGACCGACCCCAACCAGCCGATCGACCCCGAGGTGACCGCTGACGCCCAGGCGCAGCCGGCCACCGACCAGGGGGCCGAGGAGCAGGTCGTCGAGGCCGAGGTGGTCGACGAGGACGCAGCCGCCGCTGCGCCCGAGTCGGCCACCCCGGCCGACGGGGCCACCGGCGCCGACGAGGCCACCCCGGCCCCGGGCGAAGGGGAGGCCGCCGGCGACGCCGAGGTCCACCCCGACACGGCCCGCGCCGACCAGCTCCAGGACGACTACCTGCGCCTGCAGGCCGAGTACGTCAACTACAAGCGGCGCGTCGACCGGGACCTCCCGGTGCACAAGACCCGCGCCGCCCACGACGTGCTCGAGTCGCTCCTGCCGGTCCTCGACGAGATCCACCTCGCCGAGCAGCACGGTGACCTGCCGGAGGGCAGCCCCTTCCGCGCGATCGCCGACAAGCTCGAGCAGGTCCTCACCAAGCAGGGGCTGGAGCGCGTGGGCGTCAAGGGCGAGGTCTTCGACCCCAACGTGCACGAGGCCCTCATGCACGGCGCCTGGGACGCGTCCGACCCGGAGCTGCCGAGCGACGCGACGGCCACGACGGTCGTCACCGTGCTCCAGCCCGGCTACCGCGCCGGCGAGCGCGTCCTGCGCGCCGCCCGCGTCGCGGTCGCCGACCCGTCGTAACCCCACCACCCGAGAGGAGGAGACATGGCCAGTCAGGACTGGTTGGACAAGGACTTCTACGCGGTCCTCGGCGTCGCCAAGGACGCTGACACCGCGGAGATCAAGAAGGCCTACCGCAAGCTCGCCAAGCAGTACCACCCCGACCGCAATGCCGGGGACGACGCCGCCGAGCAGAAGTTCAAGGACGTCGGTGAGGCGCACGCCGTGCTCTCCGACCCCAAGGAGCGGCAGGAGTATGACGCCATCCGCTCGATGGCCGGCGGCGGTGCGCGATTCACCGCCGGCGGCCCGGGCGGGGGCGCGGGCTTCGAGGACATCTTCTCCGCCTTCGGCGGGGGAGGGGGCGGCTCGCGGATGCGCTACAGCACCGGCGGCGGCTCCCCCTTCGCCGGGGGTGGGGCGGGCGAGCCCGACCTCGAGGACATCCTGTCGATGTTCGGCGGGGGCGGCGGCGCCGGCTTCGGCGGGCAGGGTGCGGGCTTCCGCGCCCCGCGGGGCCCGGTCAAGGGCCAGGACCTCACCGCCCGCACCGAGCTGTCCTTCCGCGACGCGGTCGAGGGGCGCACCATCGCCCTGACCGTCAACGGCGAGAAGGTCAACGCCAAGATCCCTGCCGGCGTCAAGGACGGCCAGAAGATCCGCCTGCGCGGCAAGGGAGGTCACGGCGACCAGGGCGGGCCCCGCGGTGACCTCATCCTCACCGTGTCGGTGGGCAAGCACCCGGTCTACGGCCGCGACGGCGACAACCTGACCCTCGACCTGCCGGTGACCTTCGCCGAGGCCGCCCTCGGTGCCACGGTCGCCGTGCCGACCCTCGACGGGTCGCAGGTCAAGGTCAGGATCGCGCCGGGGACCCCGAGCGGCCGCGTCCTGCGGCTCAAGGGACGCGGCATCGCGACGAAGGGGGCCACCGGCGATCTGCTCGCCAAGGTCCAGATCATCGTGCCGACCGAGCTCAGCGAGGCCGAGCGCGAGGCCGTCGAGGTCCTGCGCGATGCCCGCACCGACGACCCACGCGCCGCGCTGGTCGCCGCCGCGAGCGCCTGACCGCGACACTGGTGACGCACCGATGACGACAGGAGGTGGGCGTGGTGGCACGGATCTCCGGCATGAGTGGTGACGACCGCACGCCCGTCTTCGTCATCTCCGTCGCCGCCGAGCTCGCCGGCATGCACGCGCAGACCCTGCGCCAGTACGACCGGATCGGGCTCGTCACCCCCTCGCGCACCCGGGGCGGCGGCCGGCGCTACAGCGCCGCCGACGTCACCCGGCTGCGCGAGGTGCAGCGCCTCTCCCAGGAGGAGGGCGTCTCGCTCGGCGCGATCCAGCGCATCTTCGACCTCGAGCACCAGGTCGAGGCGCTGCGCGCCCGGGTCGCCGAGCTCGACGACGAGCTCGACGCGGCGCGCGAGCAGCTCGGGCAGGGGCGGCGCTTCTTCGCCGTCGGCTCGCAGGGGGACATCGTCGCCCTGCGTCACGGGCAGCGCCCGCGACAGCAGACCGGCGGGCAGGCGCTCGTCGTCTGGCAGCCGCGCGGCCGCGCCTGACCCCGCGCCCTCGACGTCCGGCCCCAACTGCGCAAAACCCTAGGGTCTTGCGCAGTTCCGGCCCCCTAACTCTGCAAAACCCTAGGGTCGTGCAGAGTTTGGGCGCGGGTTTCAGACCTGCTCGAGCGCCTCGCCCCACGCCTTCAGGCGCCGCTCGACGGCGGCCTGCTCGGCGGCCAGCCGCTTGAGGCCGTCGGCCGGGTGGATCGGGTCCGGCCACTTGGGGCGCGTGGTGTCCCCTTCGTACTCCCCACGCAGACGGCGGCGCACGAGCGGAACGACCTCGCCGCGGACGAACCTCGCCTCCGCCTCGATCGCCGCGCGCCAGCCCGAGGGCTCGTTGGGCACGAAGTTGCTCAGCTTGAGCGTGTGCCGCACCCCGATCCGCTCCGCGACGGCCGCGGCCATCCGCTTGTGCCCCGGCCGCGACATGTGGATCCGGTCCATGGCCCACAGCGCCCGCTGGTCGTACTCACCCATCCTCGCCTGGTCGACGAGCGTCGCGTCGTGCGTCGCCGCGAGGTCGCCGATCGCGGAGTTGAAGGCCTCGACCCGCCGCACGAGCGGCTTGAGCAGGCCGGAGGCCTGCGGGACGAAGGTCGTGAAGACGACGATCTCGGCGCCGGTGTCGACGAGCCGCCGCAGCGCGGCCTCGTAGCGGGTCGCGATGCCGTCGACGTCGGCACGCAGCGAGAGCAGGTCGTTGCCCCCGGCAGCGAAGGAGATGTGCGTCGGCCGCATGGCGATCGCGAGGTCGAGCTGGTCGGCGACGACCTGGTCGAGGAACTTGCTGCGGATCGCGAGGTTGGCATAGCGCCACGCGGGGTCGGCCCGGCCGAGCTGACGGGCGAACCGGTCCGCCCAGCCCCGCACCTGGTTGGGGTAGTGGACGTGCGGGTCGCCCACGCCCTCGGTGAAGGAGTCGCCGACCGCGACGAAGAGCCCACTCATGTCGTGGTCATGTCACCCGGTCGATGGGCTCGGGGGCAAGGGGGTTGGCCGAGCGTTCGCCGACGCGCCACCGGCCGTCACCACGAGGACGAAGGGGGTTCACGTCGCCTGCCGTGGGCAGCCCTCCCCATGGACGTCGTGCTTGCCGCACGGGCAGGGTGCTGCTGTCCAGGTCGTCGACATCGAGGGGCGTGGCACCCGTGAGGCAGGAAGTCCGGCTCTTCCGCACGCAGACGGGGCTCGTCGTGGCCTCGGTCTCCTTCGTACCGCAGCGAGGGTTCTTCATGGACGGATGGACCACGGTCCTGCCCGAGGATGCCTGGAGCGCGGCCGAGGTGGGCGAGGCCGTCCTCGCCGGCCTGGAGCACGGGGGCACGATCACCTTCGAGGACCTCCCTCCGCTCGGTGGCACCGGGGCGACGCCGGCCTCCCTCGCCCTGGGCTACGAGACCGAAAATGCCCTGCTCGCCGCCGGCGCGGCGCACGTGGTCGTCTGGATCAAGAAGGGCACCTGGTGGGTGACCCCGATGGTCAACGAAGGGGCCGGTCGGGGCTGGGCCGGTCACGCCGACGCGCCCGCCGTCAGCCACGAGGGCGAGCACTGGCCCGCGGAGGACCTCGGGGCGAGCGTCAACGCCGCTCTCGACACCGTCGTCGCCATCCGGCTCGCCCTCGACGGCGCCGCGGGGTGACGGCTGTCACCCGGGGGTGGGAGGGTGAACGCATGCCACTTCCCCAGGACGCCGCCTCGGTCTTCGACCGCAAGAACACCCCGCTCATGCGGCTCGTCGACGCCACCGACCCGCGGGCCCTCGCCGGCCCCAGCCCGTGCGAGGGGTGGTCGGGCTTCGACGTCGTGCAGCACCTCATCGACACGCAGCGCGACTTCCTGCTCAAGGCGGGCGCCGACCTGCCCGACCCGGCCCCGACCGTCGCCGCGCTCGGGCCCGCGACCGCGTGGCGCACCCACGCCGAGGGCGTCGCCCGCCAGCTCGCCGACGACACCCTCGCGGAGCGGCCCTACGAGACCCCCTTCGGCCCGACGACCGTGGGCGCCGCCTTCGACCGCTTCTACGGCTTCGATCTGCTCGTCCACCGCTGGGACATCGGCGCGTCCGCGGGCGTCCCCGTCGAGCTGACGGACCGCGAGCTCGACCAGGTCGAGGAGGCGATCGCCGGCTTCGGCGAGCACATCCGAGGCGCCGGCGTCTGCGGCCCCGCCGTCGAGGTCGGCCCCGACGCCTCGCGTCAGGACCGGGTCATCGGCCTGACCGGCCGCGACCCGCGCGCCCACGCTGGCTGAGGAGGCCGCCCGCGGCCGTCTCGAAGGCCCTTGCCGCAGCGCCGCTTCCAACCGGCGAGCAGCCGGCGGCCTGTCGGCGTTGATGTCACCTGGTCCCTCGGAGAGGGGCAACCAGGTGACACAAACGACGCCGGGTGGTGCCAACGCTGCCGGGGTCGCGGTCGGGCGAAGGGGGACGACCCGGGTCAGGCGAGCGCCTCGCCCAGCCCGGTGAGCAGCCGGTCGACGTCGGAGTCATCGGTGTACGGCGCGACGCCGACCCGGATTCCGGAGTCGACGTCGAGGCCGAGCGCGCGGAAGGGCTCGTGCGCGTAGAAGGTGCCGGCCGGCGCGAGCACGTCCGCCGCGGCGAGCCGAGCGGCGACGGCACGGGCGTCACCACCCGGCAGGGTGAAGAAGAGCGTCGGGGTGCGCTCGGCGGCCCGCGAGTGGAGCACGACCCGGTCGCCGAAGTCGGCGAGCGCCGCCTCGATCCGCCGGCGCAGCCGGGTCTCGTGCACGTGGACGAGGTCGTGCGCGGCCGCGAGCCGCTCCCGGCGTGACGGCCCTTGCGGGGCCAGTGATGCGATGACGTCGACCGCAGCGGTGGCGCCCGCCATGATCTCGTAGGGCAGCGTCCCGAGCTCGAATCGCTCTGGCACCACATCGGTCGAGGGCAGCAGCTTGTCGGGCCGAAGGCCGTGCAGGAGAGTCGGATCCGCCGCCAGCGCCGCGCAGTGCGGGCCGAAGAACTTGTACGGCGAGCACACGTAGAGGTCGGCGCCGAGCGCCGCGACGTCGATGTGCGCGTGCGCCGTCAGGTGCACGCCGTCGACGTGCACGAGCGCCCCGACCGCGTGCGCCCGCTCGGCGATGCGGGCCACCGGCGGACGAGTGCCGAGCAGGTTCGACGCACCCGTCACCGCGACGAGTCGCGTGCGCTCGGTGACGACCTCGTCGAGGTCGGTGAGGTCCAGCTCGGCCGTCGCGCGGTCGAGTCGCAGCCACCGCACGCTCGCCCCGACGGCCTCGGCGGCCTGGACCCACGGCCGCACGTTGCAGTCGTGGTCGAGCTCGGTGACGACGACCTCGTCACCCGGCCCCCACCCCTTCGCCAGCGCCCGCGAGATGTCGTAGGTGAGCTGGGTAGCGCTGCGGCCGTAGACGATCCCGTCGGGGGAGGCCCCGAGCAGGTCGGCCATCGCGGAGCGGAAGCCGGCGATGGCTGCCTCGGCGTTGCGCTCGCTCGCCACCGAGGAGCCGCGGTTGGACAGCGGCCCGGTGAGCGTCGCGGCGATCGCCTCACCGACCTCGGCCGGGGCCTGGGTGCCGCCCGGCCCGTCGAAGTGGGCGATGCCGGAGCGAAGGGAGGGGAAGCGGGCGCGGAGTGCGGCGACGTCGACGGACATGTCGTGATCATGCCCACCGACGTCGCCGACGGGGAAGGGGGTCAGCTCACCGCGGCCGCGAGCCGGGCCAGCGAGTCCTCGAGCTGAGACTCCTGCACGAGTGGGAAGCCGACCTTCTCGAGCAGGGCCTGGTCGGTGACCTTGCTCCAGTCGTAGGTGTGGGTGACGAGGGTGCTGTCAGGACCCTGTGGCTCGAGCTCCCACAGCCACTCCCACCCGGGCGGCTCGGTGCCGGCGGGCGCGGTCTTCCAGCCGACCATCTTGTGGGGGTCGTAGGCGGTGACGTGGTTGTCCGTCTGGTACTCGCCGCCCATGTGGTCGCCGGACATGTTCATCGTGAAGACGTCGCCGACGGCCTGGATCCGGTCGGTCTTCTCGTCCGACCGGACGAAGCCGGAGCCGTCGAGCTCGGCGTGCCGCTCGGGGTTGGTGAGCACCTCGAAGACGTCCTTGGCGGGCGCGTCGATGGTGCGCTGGACAGTGATCTTCTGCTCCTGTGCCATGCCTTCGACGACACCACGCGTGCCGTCCGATGTCCACCCCCGTGGTCGTGACAGGCTGGTGCCATGTCCGAGCACCTGATGGTCTTCCCCGACCGTGACGACGCCGACCGCATCGCCGAGGACCTGCGCGACGAGGGCTTCACCGAGGTCCGCGTCGTGCGCGAGGCCCTGGCCGGTGAGGACGACAGCGAGGACCACGAGTGGGCCGTCCACGTCACCGAGGAGATGGTCGCCGACGAGTCCGGGGCCGTCGCCAAGGGCCTGCGTGAGCGCTTCGCGAAGCTCGCCGAGGACCACGACGGCTGGTACGACCCGGAGCCGCGCGCCTGATCCTGCCGGCTCCCCTTCGCGCTGGCGCCGGGCGAAGGGAGAATGATCCCGCACGATTTTCGGCGACGCGCCCGCCCTGTGTCACGATACGGTGACGAACTTGCCCACGGACGGTCCTGCCCCACGGAGTCCACGGGTCCCCGACAACCGGAGGTTGCCCCGTGGCATATGGGTCTGAGCCCGTCGGGCGCCATCGCGCCCTCGGCGAGCGTGGCATGGCCTCGCGCCGCAACGCCCGCCAGACGCGTCGCTTCTACACGCTGACGGCCGCCAGCACGATCATCCCGGGGCTGGGTCTGATCCACACCCGGCGCCGCACCGGCATCGCCCTGGTCGCGGGCTTCTTCCTCACGATCCTCGCCGTCTGCGCGTGGGGTCTGGCGAAGGGGGTGACCTCCTCGGTCATCAGCGTCGGCGTCAGCCGCAGCGCCCTGATGGTCCTCATCCCGGTCATCCTCGTCGGCGCCCTCGTGTGGATCTGGGGCATCGTCATCACCGCTCGCGACAACATGCCCGAGGGCAGCCACGGCCGGCCGAAGGTCGCGATGGTCGTCTTCGCCGCGCTCGCGGCCCTGCTGATCTTCGCGCCTGCCGCGCAGTCGGTGCGCTATGCCGTCATCCAGCGCTCGCTCATCGGCTCGGTCTTCGACCAGCTGCGCCCCGCCGGCGCGGCCGCGCCGGGCGATGGTGACGACCCGTGGGCCGGCACCGACCGGGTCAACGTCATGCTCGTCGGCTCCGACGCGGGCGAGGACCGCGACGGCATCCGCCCCGACTCCGTCATGGTCGCGAGCGTCGACACGCAGACCGGCGAGACCGTGCTCTTCGGCATCCCGCGCAACCTGCAGAACATCCCCTTCTCCGAGGACAACCCGCTGTCGGAGCAGTACCCCGAGGGGTTCAACTGCGGCGACCAGTGCCTCATGGAGTACGTCTGGACCCTCGGTCGGGACAACGCCGAGCTCTTCCCCGGCGACGACAACCCCGGCCTGACCGTCACGAAGGATGCTGCCTCGCAGATCCTCGGCCTCGACATCGACTACACCACCGTCATCGACCTGCAGGGCTTCACCCAGCTCGTCGACGCGATGGGCGGCGTGACGATCGACGTCAAGGAGCGGGTGTGCATCGGCTGCAAGATCGAGGGCGGCGTCGTCGTCGGCACGACCGGCTACATCGAGCCGGGCGTGCAGAAGCTCGACGGCTACCACGCCCTCTGGTACTCGCGCTCCCGGGCCGAGTCGAGTGACGGTGACTTCTCGCGGATGCGCCGCCAGCGCTGCATGGTGGGCGCGCTGCTCAACCAGGTGAACCCGACCTCGATGCTCGTGCGCTACCCCAAGCTCGCGAAGACGCTCGAGGACAACGTCAAGGTCGACATCCCGCAGCAGGACCTCAAGGCGTGGTCCGAGCTCGTCCTGCGGATCCAGGACGGCGGCAAGATCAAGTCGCTGCCCCTGACCAACAAGAACATCGACGTCAACAACCCCGACTACGTCGAGATCCACGAGATGGTTCAGGACGCGATCAACCCGCCGCCCCCGGCGCCCAAGACGAAGACCTCGAGCACCCCGTCGACCTCGACGACCGAGCCCTCGTCCACCTCGACGACCAACGGCGACGAGCTCAGCGACATCACCGCCACCTGCTGACCCCGAGACTCTGCATTGCCCAACGGCAATGCACTCTCTCGATGTCAAGGCTTTGCGGACCGGTCGGCTGCAGGCGCCTCCGGACGAAGGGGGACGGCTGCGCCCGCCGAAGTCCTTCGACTCGTGGGCGCGTCGCGTTGTCGTGCCTGACTTCGGCTAGATGTGCGCAGCCATCCCCCTTCGGCCTGCGGCTCCCGGGCGTCGCCGTGGCGCCAACCGGGTCAGCGGACGGTGAGGAGGGTTGGCGTGGCGTCAAGCCGAAGTCGAGAACGACAACTCGGCCACACGACAACGAAGGACTTCGGCAGCGCGCCGACCCTCCTCGCCGGGAGCGGGGTGGGGCACAGCCGTCCCCCTTCGTCCGGAGGTGGGAGCGGGTGCGGGTGGGGCGATAGAATTGCGCGGCGACAGAGTTGAGCGGAATAGACTCAACTCTGGGGAGGTTGGTCAGAGCAGAGACCACCCGCCAGTCGTAGAGGAGACCCATGGACTTCCAGCCCACCACCAAGGTGGCCGAGGCGCTCGCCCTGGCCCAGCGTTCGGCCCAGACCGAGGGGCACCCCGAGGTCACGCCCGACCACCTCGTGAGCGCCCTCGTGCAGCTCGACACCCCGCAGTGCGACACCCTCCTGCAGGCCGCCGGGACCGGCGCGGGCCACGTCCTCGCGCAGGCCGACGCGGCCGTTCGGGCGCTGCCGACCACGAGTGGTGCGGCGAGCTCCCCTTCGCTCGGACGCAGCCTGCTCGCCGTGCTCCAGCAGGGCGACACCCTCATGCGGGCGAAGGGGGACACCCACCTCGCCCTCGACCTGCTCCTGCTCGCCCTCGCCGAGACCGGCCACCTCGCGGCCGTCGAGAAGCGCGGCGCCCGTGACATGGAGACGAAGATCGACGAGCTGCGCGGCGGCCGCCGGGTCACCTCCGAGACGCCCGCCGACGGCGGCGAGTCGCTGGCGCAGTACGGCACCGACCTCACCCAGGCGGCGCGCGACGGCAAGCTCGACCCGGTCATCGGCCGCGACGCCGAGATCCGTCGGGTCGTCCAGGTGCTCTCCCGCCGCACGAAGAACAACCCCGTCCTCATCGGCGAGCCCGGCGTCGGCAAGACCGCCGTCGTCGAGGGGCTGGCCCAGCGCATCGTCGACGGCGACGTGCCCGAGTCGCTGCGCGACAAGCGGCTCGTGAGCCTCGACCTCGGCGCGATGGTCGCCGGCGCGAAGTACCGCGGCGAGTTCGAGGAGCGGCTCAAGGCGGTGCTCGAGGAGATCAAGGCGAGCGAAGGGGAGGTCGTCACCTTCATCGACGAGCTCCACACGGTCGTCGGTGCCGGCGCGTCCGGCGAGGGCGCCATGGACGCGGGCAACATGCTCAAGCCGATGCTCGCCCGTGGCGAGCTGCGGCTCGTGGGTGCGACGACGCTCGACGAGTTCCGCGAGCACATCGAGAAGGACCCGGCGCTCGAGCGCCGCTTCCAGCAGGTCTTCGTCGGTGAGCCGAGCGTCGAGGACACGATCGCGATCCTGCGCGGCCTCAAGGAGCGCTACGAGGCGCACCACAAGGTCGAGATCGAGGACACCGCGCTCGTCGCGGCGGCCTCGCTGTCCGACCGCTACATCACCGGCCGGCAGCTGCCCGACAAGGCGATCGACCTCGTCGACGAGGCAGCGTCGCGACTGCGCATGGAGATCGACTCCAGCCCGGTCGAGATCGACGAGCTGCGCCGTGCCGTCGACCGGCTGAAGATGGAGGAGCTGCACCTGGCCAAGGAGTCGGACGCAGCCTCCGTCGACCGGCTCGAGCGGCTGCGCGCCGACCTCGCCGACAAGTCCGAGGAGCTGGCGGCGCTCACCGCGCGGTGGGAGGCGGAGAAGTCCGGCCTCAACCGCGTCGGTGACCTCAAGGCGCGCGTCGACGAGCTGCGCACGCAGGCCGACCGGCTGCAGCGCGAGGGCGACTACGAGGGCGCGTCCAAGCTGCTCTACGGCGACATCCCCGCCGCCGAGCAGGAGCTGGCCGCCGCCCAGGCGCAGGAGTCCGAGGTCGAGTCGAGCGAGGGCTCGCCGATGGTCAAGGACCGCGTCGGCAGCGACGACATCGCCGAGGTCATCTCGGCCTGGACCGGCATCCCCGCCGGCCGGCTGCTGCAGGGCGAGAGCGAAAAGCTGCTGAGCATGGAGTCGATCATCGGCTCGCGGCTCATCGGCCAGACCGACGCCGTGCGCGCCGTCTCCGACGCGGTGCGACGCTCGCGGGCCGGCATCGCCGACCCTGACCGGCCGACCGGGTCCTTCCTCTTCCTCGGCCCGACGGGTGTCGGCAAGACCGAGCTGGCGAAGTCGCTGGCCGACTTCCTCTTCGACGACGAGCGCGCGATGGTGCGCATCGACATGTCGGAGTACGCCGAGCGGCACGCGGTCGCGCGTCTCATCGGTGCGCCTCCGGGTTATGTCGGCTACGAGGAGGGTGGCCAGCTCACCGAGGCGGTGCGCCGGCGTCCCTACTCGGTCGTCCTGCTCGACGAGGTGGAGAAGGCGCACCCGGAGACCTTCGACATCCTCCTGCAGGTGCTCGACGACGGGCGCCTGACGGACGGGCAGGGCCGCACGGTCGACTTCCGCAACGTCATCCTCGTGATGACCTCCAACCTCGGCAGCCAGTTCCTCACGGACCCGCTGCTCGAAGGGGAGGCTCGGCGCGAGTCGGTCATGGGCGTCGTGCGGCAGGCCTTCAAGCCGGAGTTCCTCAACCGGCTCGACGAGGTCGTCATCTTCGATGCGCTGAGCCGTGACGAGCTCGGCCACATCGTCGAGCTGCAGGTGCACGAGCTCGCCGGCCGCCTCGCCGACCGGCGGATCGACCTCGAGGTCACCCCGGCCGCCCGCGAGTGGCTCGCCGAGAGCGGCTACGACCCGGCCTACGGTGCCCGCCCGCTGCGGCGCCTGGTGCAGCGCGAGATCGGTGACCGGCTGGCCACCGCCCTGCTCGCCGGCGACGTGCGCGACGGCTCGACCGTCGTCGTCGACCGCGACGAGGAGGGTGGCGGGCTCTCCCTTCGCTGACCCGGTCCCGCAACTGTGCAAAACCCTGGGGTCTTGCACAGTTGCGGGAAGGCAACCCTGCAAGACCCTAGGGTTGTGCAGGGTTGTCGGCAGGGGGCGCCTCCCGGCTGGCAGGCTGGGGGCGTGCGAGCTCGCGAACACGTCCTCGTCGTCGGTGGCGGCATCGCCGGTCTGGCCCTCGCCGCCGCCCTCGACCCCCGCCGGGTCCACGTGACCCTCGTCGAGGAACGGCCCGAGCGGGCCGGCGCCGGCACCGTCCTCGCCCTCTGGCGCGGGGGCCGCGATGCCCTCGACGCGATCGGTGTCGGCGAGGCGACCCGCCGGACCTCCCTGCCGGTCACCGGGGGCGCCCTGCGCCGCTCCGACGGCCGGCCGATCCACGAGCTGCAGTCGGCCGGGCACGGTGCGCCGCGTCTGTGGTTCGTCCCACGCCCGGATCTCGTGGTGGCGCTCGAGGCGGCGATCCCCCCTTCGGTCACCCGGCTCACCGAGCTGGTCACCGACCCTCGGGCCCTGGCCAGCAGCACCGGTGCCGACCTCGTCGTCGGCGCCGACGGCGTGCGCTCGGCCGTGCGCCAGCACACGTGGGCCGGGTCGGCGCCCGTCGTCACCGACTGGATCGCGCTGCGCGGTCACCTGCCGGGCCCACCCGTCACGACCGCCACCGAGTGGTGGGGGCGCGGCGGGCTCTTCGGGGTGACGCCCGGCCCGCAGGGCGCGGCGTGGTTCGCCGCCGTGCGCGGCGACCACCGGGGCGTCAAGGTCGATCGCGACGACGCCGTCGCCCTGGTCCGCGGTCGTCTCGCCGACTGGGACAGGCGTGTCGGCGAGGTCCTCGCGGCCGTCGGTGACGCAGCCGACGCCCAGCGCGTCCTGCTCGCCCCGCCGCTGCGGACCCCGGTCGACGACGCCCTCGTCGTCATCGGCGACGCGGCCCACGCCATGGGCCCCAACCTCGGGCGCGGGGCCAACGAGGCGCTCGCTGACGCCGTGGCGCTGGCCGACGCGGTCCACCGCCACGGGACGAAGGGAGCGCCCCGCGCCTTCGCCCGTCGTCGCCACCTGCGCGGTCAGGTGCTGCGGGCGGCCTCCCTGCCCGCGCTGCGCGTGGCCACGAGCCGGCTCTGGTGAGCCGACGCCGCGTGACCGGGGAGGTATGTCACGGTCCTCGCCCCGTGGGCGACCCAGCGGTTAGGTTGACGGCCATGCGACGACGATCAGTGCTTGCCGCCGTGCCCCTCGTGCTCACCCTGACCGCGGGGTGCTCGGCCTTCGAGGAGGCGACCCCGCCCCAGGAAGCCCTCGACGCGGCCCGCACGACCTTTGTCGACTCGGGGACGGTGGCCTTCGACCTGAAGTCCTCGGCGATCCCCAAGGGGCGCAACGGCGTCTCGGCGGCCAACGGCTCGGGCATCGTCGACACGACGACCCCGAAGTTCCAGGGCCAGGTCACCGGCGTCATCGACGGCGCCTCCGCGGGCGTCGAGATCATCGCCATCGACGACAAGACGTGGATGTCCTTCTTCACCAAGGACTTCAACCCCGTGGACATGAAGGACCTCGGCGCCCCCAACCCCGCTGAGTTCTTCCGCACCGGCAGCGGTGTCGACCAGATCCTCGAGCACACCGAGGGCGCCAAGGCGGGCGAGAAGACCCGCGACGGCGACACCGTGCTGCAGGAGTACACCGGCACCGTGCCCAAGGCCGACATCGAGCGGCTCTTCGGGCTCGCGGAGGGGGGCGAGGACTTCGACGTCACCTACGGCATCGAGCCCGACAGCGGCGAGCTGCGCCAGGTCGAGATCACCGGTGACTTCTACAAGGAGTCGGAGACGACCTACACGCTCGAGCTCTCGGACTACGGCAAGGACGTCGAGATCACCAAGCCCTCCTCCTGACGTGACGACGCCCGTCACCAGCGCCGCCCGCACCAACCCGCGGGTCCTGCTCGCCCTCGCCTCCACCGCGGTCGCGCTCGCCGCGGCCGACACCTATGTCGTCGTGCTCGCGCTCACCGACATGATGAGCGGCGTCGGCCTGGGCCTGGACAACCTCCAGCGCGCGGCGCCGATCATCTCCGGCTTCCTGCTCGGCTACATCGCGGTCCTGCCGCTCATCGGCCGACTCGCCGACCTCGTCTCCCGGTCGCGCATCCTCCTCGGCTGCCTCGTCGTCTTCGTCGTCGGCTCGGGCATCACCGCCCTGGCCGTCGACCTCGACATCCTCGTCGCCGGGCGCATCGTCCAGGGCGTCGGCGGCGGCGGGCTCGTGCCCGCCACGCTCGCCCTCGTCGCCGACCTGTGGCCGCCGGGGCGAAGGGGGATGCCGCTCGGTGTCGTCGGCGCGGTCCAGGAGCTCGGCTCGGTGCTCGGCCCGCTCCTCGGCGCGGCGGTCCTGCTCGTCGCCGACTGGCGGGCGATCTTCTGGCTCAACGTCGTCCTCGGCGTGCTGCTGTGGGTGGCCATCGCGGCTGAGACCCGCAGCGCGAAGGGGGAGACTCGCCCCCTTCGTCCTCGGCTGGTGACCACGGGGCTGGGGGTCGTCACGGTCGGCCTGCTCTGGCTCACCCTCGCCGCGCCGCGGGCGCTGGCGACCGACGTCTACCTCGGGCTGCCCTTCGTCCCCTTCGCCGGGGACAGCCGGCTGGCCACGCCGATCGGGCTCGTGACCCTCGCGCTCGCGCTGCTCGTCGGGGTGCTCACGGTGCGCAGCTGGTGGCCGCCGCTGCGCGAGAGCGACCTGCCCGGCGCGCTCCTGCTCGGCACCGCCCTGGGCTGCGTCGTGCTGACCTTCAGCTCCGCCGATCCCGAGAGCGAGGTCGTCGGGCCGCTCGGCTACGCCCTGCTGCCCGTAGCCGTCGTCGCGCTGCTGCTCTACGTCTGGCGCCACCGCACCGCGCCCTCGCCGCTCGTGCCGCGCGGCACGGTGCGCGGCCGCACCGGCTGGGCACTGGCGATCTCGCTGCTCGTCGGCGTCGCGCTCGTCGCGGTCGTCGTCGACGTCCCGCTCTTCTCCCGGCTGACGACCGACGGGACGCAGACCGACGCGGCGATGGAGCTGGTGAAGTTCCTCGTCGCCGTGCCCGTCGGGGCGCTCGTCGGCGGCTGGGTGCTGCGGTGGGTCGGCGACGGCCTGTCCGCCGGCGTCGGGCTGGCCCTGGCCGCCGTCGGTCTGCTCGTCATGTCTGGCTGGGGGCACGACTCGCTCGCCCAGGTCTCCGCGACGGTGACGCTCGCGGTCGTCGGCTTCGGCCTGGGCATGGCGCTCGCGCCGGTCAACGACGCCGCGCTCGCCGACGCCCCGCAGCACGCGCACGGCACGGCGAGCAGCCTCGTCGTCGTCAGCCGGATGGTGGGGATGGTCGTCGGCCTCGCCCTGCTCACCGGGCTCGGCCTGCACCGCTACTACGAGGCGGTCGACGCGCTGCCGCGCGAGCAGCAGACCGACGCGCAGGCGCTGCTCGACGCGGCGCTGCTGCAGGTGCACACCGTCTTCATCGGCGCAGCGGGCTCCGCCGCGCTCGGCGCGCTGCTCGCCCTGGTCTGCCTGGGCGTGCGGCGCCGCGAGGGCTCAGGCTCGATCGCTCGCAGCTGGGGCGTCGAGGAGTAGCTCGATCTTGTCGGCGACGAGCCGCGGCGCCTCGTAGGTGATCATGTGGCCGACCCGGGGCACCGACCAGAAGTCGGCACCGGGGATCCCCGCGGCCAGCCGCCGACCTGCGGAGACGGGCGTCAGCCGGTCGCGGGCGCCGGTGAGCACGACCGTGCGGACCCCGGCGAAGGGGGCGAGGTGGTCACGGAAGTCGAGCTCACCGATCGCGCGGTGCCAGTCGGCGACGACATTGGCCCGGGTGCGGCTCGTCAGCCGACCGGTCGCGCGCACGGCCTGCGGGTCGGGGTCGGTGCCGAAGAGGTTGGCCGCGGTGAGGCGCGGGGTCGTCGGCAGGCCGCGGGTGCCCGCGGGGAGACGGCCGAGCACGGCCATGGCGATGCCCTCGCCGGGGATCGGGCGCCGAGTGCCGAGCCACGAGGCCGTGCCGACGAGCGCGGCGCCGCGCACCCGCTCGGCGAAGAGCTCGGGCGCGACCTGTGCGAGCGCCATGACGGTCATGCCGCCCATCGAGTGACCTCCGAGGACGACATCACCCTCGGGAGCCGTCTCGGCGATGACCTCGCGCAGGGTGGCGCCGAGGTCGAGCAGGCTGACCTGCCGGTCGTGGCCGGGCGTGGAGAGCCCGTGCCCGGGTTGGTCGTAGGTGATGACCCGCAGGTGCGGGCGCCGGGCCTGCAGCTCCGCGACGACCCGGTCCCAGGTCTCGGCGGCGAGGCACCAGCCGTGGGCGAGGACGAGGGTCGGGCCCTCGGCGGTGCCGGCAGGAGCCGCGTGCTCACGGACCGCGATGCGGGCTCCGTCCGGGGCGAGGACCGTGCTCAGGCGCGGGTCGGCACTCACCGGGCGGGGCCCCCTTCGACCGGCTTGTCCACGGCCGCGCCGTCGTCGCCGTCGAGACCGACGATGACCGGCGCGTGGTCGCTCGCGCCCTTGCCCTTGCGCTCCTCGCGGTCGATCGCCGCGCCGCTCACCCGCTCGGCGAAGGACGCCGACCCGAGGACGAAGTCGATGCGCATGCCGCGCCGCTTGGGGAAGGCGAGCTGCTGGTAGTCCCAGTAGGTGTAGGTGCCGGGGCCGGGGGCGTGCGGGCGCACGACGTCGGTGAAGCCCGCGTCGAGGAAGGCGTGGAAGGCGGCCCGCTCCGGCGGGGAGACGTGGGTCTTGTCGGCGAAGTACTCCATCGACCACACGTCCTCGTCCTGGGGCGCGACGTTCCAGTCGCCGCAGAGGGCGACGGGGGTGCCGTCGGCGGCCCACTCGACGGCGCGGTCACGCAGCCGGGCCAGCCACTCGAGCTTGTAGGCCATGTGCGGGTCGTCGAGGGTGCGGCCGTTGGGCACGTAGAGGGACCAGACCCGCACGCCGCCACAGGTCGCGCCGATCGAGCGCGCCTCGGGCGCCACGGGATCGCCGAAGCCGGGGTCGCCGTCGAAGCCGATGGCCACGTCCTCAAGGCCGACGCGGGAGAGGATCGCCACGCCGTTCCACTGGTTGATGCCGTGGTGGGCCACCTCGTAGCCGAGGTCGCGGAAGCGGTCGAAGGGGAACTGCTCCTCCTTGGCCTTGGTCTCCTGGATGGCGAGCACGTCGACGTCGCTGCGCTGCAGCCAGGCCTCGACGCGGTCGACGCGGGAGCGGATGGAGTTGACGTTCCAGGTCGCGATACGCACGGGCGCCACCCTAGCCACCGCCGGCGAGGGGATGTCCTCCCGGCCGCTACGGGCGGACGGTGGCGTGCTGGTGAGGCCTGACGAGACCCCTGCTCCCGCCACCGCCACCGCCGGCATCGACGCCACGTCACGCTCTGCTGGGGCGTCGGCCCGGGCCGGGGCTGGGCGGCGCGGCGCTGCCCGCCGTGATGCTCGGGTCCGCTCTGCGCGTCGCATTCACGACGCGGGACCGGCGGCTGGCCACGGGGAAGGGGGGTCGTTAGCGTGCGGAGCATGCGCCCCTTCATCGAGATCCCGGCTGCGGACGGGACGGCCGAGGCCGTCGTCGCCCGGCCCGACGACCAGCCGCACCCCGGCGTCCTGCTGTGCATCGACGCGCTCGGGCTGCGGGCCCGCATCGAGGAGATGGCCGACCGCATCGCGTCGTGGGGCTACATCGTCCTCGCGCCCAACACGATGTACCGCTCCGGCACGGCCGCCGAGACGACGCCCCGTACCGACCTGCGGATCCCCGAGGAGCGGGCCGCCTACGGCGCGGTCGCCGCGCCCTATCTCGCCGCGCTCGACGGGCCGGCGATGGAGCGGGACACCCCGCACTACGTCGCCGCGCTGCGGGCGCTCGACGGCGTGACCGACGGGCCGATCGGCGTCACCGGCTACTGCATGGGGGCGAAGTTCTCGACCCGCGTCGCCGGCCTCGAGCAGAGCATCGCGGCGTGCGGCGGCTTCCACGGTGCACGTCTGGCCACCGACGAACCGGACAGCCCGCACCTGCGACTCGCCTCTGCCACAGCGGAGTTCGTCTACGGGCACGCCGACAAGGACCAGTCGATGCCGCCCGAGAGCGCCGCGCTGCTCGACCGCACGCTCGCCGAGCACGGGCTCACCGCGACGACCGCCGTCTACCCCGACGCGCCGCACGGCTACACGATGACCGACACCGCGAGCCACCAGCAGGCCGGCGAGGACCGGCACTGGCGCGAGCTGCGCGAGCTCTTCGACCGGACCCTGGGCGCATGAGCACGGCACTGGTCACCGGCGCGACCGCCGGCATCGGGCGCGAGTTCGCCGAGCAGCTCGCGGCGCAGGGGGCCGACCTCGTCCTCGTCGCCCGCGACGAGGGCCGGCTCGCGGCCGTGGCCGGCGAGCTCTCGGGACGGCACGGTGTGGCCGTCGACATCCTGCCGGCCGACCTGGCCGACCGGGCGCAGCTCGAGCGGGTCGCCGAGCGGCTGCGTGACGCGTCCCGGCCGGTCGACGTGCTCGTCAACAACGCCGGCTACTCGCTCAACTCGCGCTTCGTCGACAGCGCCGTCGAGGCCGAGGAGCAGCTGCTCGACGTGCTCGTGCGGGCCGTGCTCGTCCTCAGCCACGCGGCGGCGACCGCGATGGTCGGGCGGGGGAGCGGACGGATCATCAACGTCTCGTCGGTCGCCGGCCTGAGCGCGAGCGGGACCTATGCCGCGGCGAAGTCCTATGTCACGACCTTCACCGAGTCCCTCTCCGGGCAGCTCGCCGGCACCGGGGTGCAGGTCATGGCGTTGCTGCCGGGCTACGTGCGCACCGAGTTCCACGAGCGGGCGGGCATCGACAAGGGGGAGCGGTCGGGGCCCTTCTGGCTCGACGCGGGCGACCTCGTGCGCCAGGCCCTCGCCGACTCCGAGCGCGGCCGGGTCGTGTCCGTGCCCAGCGCGCAGTACAAGGCGATCGTCGCCGTGGCCCGGCACCTGCCGCGCGCCATCGTGCGCAACCCGCGCATCACGGCGCTGCACCGCAAGCCGGACTGACCTCCCCTTCGCCGGAGACCGCAGTGACGGGGCCCAGCCCAACCCTGCAAAACCCTAGGGTTTTGCGTTCTGAACTCTGCAGAACCCTAGGGTTGTGCAGAGTCCAGAGGGGGCCGAGGACGGCGGCGGGGTCGGTCGGCAGGTCGAGCGTCTCGAGGACCTCGAGCAGCGCCCGCTCCTCGAAGCGGAAGTGCGACTCCATGATCGCGCCGAGCCCGTCGACGTGCGAGCGCACCACGTCGGGTGGGGCGTCGCGGTCGAGCGCCGCCTCGAGGCCGCCGATGAGGTGACTCATCATCGAGTGGTCCTGGGTGAGCTTGCGCAGCGTCTCGGCGAGCTCGGGGTGCGTGGCGGCGACCGCGGGGAAGAGGTGACGGTCCTCCCCTTCGTGATGGCGGGTGAGGGCCGTGCAGAACCCGCGGCAGTACAGCAGCAGGTCACGGGCGGCGGCGGGGTCGGTCCCGGCCGTGCGCACGAGCTCGAGGGCCTCGCGGAGGCGGCGGTGGACCGCCCGCAGCTCGTGTGCCCAGGCGATGATCCGGATGTGCTCGCCCTCAGTCATGCGAGGGCGAAGGGTGGGGTGCGCGCATCGCGCGTCCTCCTTCGGGTGCGGCGCCTCCATGCCTGGCACGGTCTGCCACCGGCACGCGACGCTGGCGCCAACGTAGTCCATAGACTGCGGGCGTGACTGACATCGCCGCCGACCGCGCCCGCCTGCTCGAGATCGTCAAGGACAAGGCCATCGTCCACGGACGCGTGACCCTCTCCTCCGGCAAGGAGGCCGACTACTACGTCGACCTGCGCCGCATCACCCTCGACGGCGAGGCCTCCCCGCTCGTCGGCCGCGTCATGCTCGACCTGGTCTCCGACCTGGACTTCGATGCCGTCGGCGGGCTGACCCTCGGCGCCGACCCGGTCGCCACGTCGATGCTCCACGCCACCGCGGCGAAGGGGGAGCGGCTGGACGCCTTCGTGGTGCGCAAGGCGGGCAAGGCGCACGGCCTGCAGCAGCGCATCGAGGGCCCGTCGATCTCCGGTCGCCGCGTCCTGATCGTCGAGGACACCTCGACGACGGGCAACTCGCCGCTCGAGGCCGCCAATGCCGCCCGCGAGGCGGGCGCCGAGGTCGTCGCCGTCGCGACGATCGCCGACCGGGCGACCGGTGCGGCGGAGAAGTTCGCCGAGGCGGGCCTCGAGTACCGCCACGTCTTCGGGCTCGAGGAGCTCGGGCTCGCCTGAGCCCGCACGTCGCTCCGGTCTGGGGAAAGCAGGCCGAAGAGGTTAGGCTCTCCTAAGTCAGTCGATTCCGGCACCAGGAGAGTCATGAAGATCGCCGAGCTCAAGGACCGCGTCGTCCTCGGCGCCGCCCGCGCCTACGCGCGCCGCACGATGGCCGACTACGCGGAGCGTCCGGAGGAGTCGCAGTTCACCGTCACGGTGTCGCGGGTCGTCGACCTCAACCCGGTCATGCGCCGGATCACCCTGAGCGCGCCGGAGCTGACCCGCTACGAGCTGCTCGGCCCGGACGAGTACTTCGGCCTGCTCATGCCCGGCGCCGACGGCCGGCTGCACCTGCCCGACCCCGAGCGGACCAATGTGCGCACCGCCATCGCCGACATGCCCGAGAGCGAGCAGCCGGGCCTGCGCTGGTACACCGTGCGCGCGCTGCGTCGTGACGAAGGGGAGCTCGACGTCGACATCGTCACCCACGGTGACTCCGGGCCGGGTTCGGCGTGGGCGACGACGGCCGCCGTGGGCGACACCGCCGGCTTCCGCTCCGGTGGCGCGCTGTACTCGACGTGGGACGCGCCCCGTCAGCTGATCGTGGCGGACGAGACGGCCGTGCCCGCGCTGCTCGCGATCCTCGAGGAGCGCTTCCGCCGGGGCCTGCCGGGTCTCGGCGAGGGCATCGAGGCGCATGTCGAAGTCGGCTCCCGCGTGGTGCTCGACGGGCTCGAGCTCCCGGCCGCGGTGACCGTCCACGAGCGGGGCGACGCCGCGCCCGGCACCGCCGTGCTGGCGGCCCTCGCGACCGCCCCGGACCTGACCGCCGACCTGGACTACGCGTGGCTGTGCGGGGAGTCGGGGCTGGCGACCTCCCTTCGTCGTCACCTCGTGCAGGAGGTCGGGATGGACAAGCGGGCCATCACCTTCTCCGGCTACTGGAAGCTCGGCGCCGCCCGCGGCTGACCCCGCCCACCTGACAGCACTTCGAGACGGTCGCTTCGCGACCGCCCACGCGGAGCGTGGGACCCACTCAGGGACCGGAAGGGGCACGGCAGATAGCGTGGCGACCATGGAGCCGCACCTCGTCGCCCTGGATGTCGACGGCACGATCGTCACCCACGCCGGAGAGCTCGGGGAGCGCACGCGCGACGCGATCCGCGCCGTCTCCGACGCCGGGCACGAGGTCGTCATCGCGACCGGCCGCTCGATCGTCGCGACCCTGCCGATCCTGCGGGCGCTCGATCTCAGCCACGGGTTCGCCGTGTGCTCCAACGGCGCCGTGACCGTGCGGCTCGACCCGACGGCCCCCGACGGATACCTCGTCGAGGAGACGGTGACCTTCGACCCGCGGCAGGCGCTGACGCTCGTCATGGAGCACGCGCCGCACATCCTCGTCGCGGTCGAGGAGGTCGGCGTCGGCTTCAAGGTCGCCCGGCCCTACCCCGAGGGCGTGCTGCAGGGCGAGCAGGTCGTCGTCCCCTTCGAGGAGCTCGTCGCCCGGCCGACCACCCGTGTGAGCTTCCACGACCCCGAGGGCCAGAGCGAGGACTTCCTCGAGCTCGTCGAGCGGATCGGCCTGCACGGCGTGAGCTATGCCGTCGGCTACACCGCGTGGCTCGACCTCGCCCCCGAGGGCGTGTCGAAGGGCTCGGCCCTCGAGCTCGTCCGGCGCAAGCTCGGCATCGAACCCTCGCGCACCTTCGCCGCCGGCGACCAGCGCAACGACCTCGAGATGCTCCGCTGGGCCGCCCGCGGCGTCGCCATGGGTGGCGCCCCGCCGGAGGTCGTCGCGGCCGCCGACGAGACGACCGGGTCGGTCGACGACGACGGTCTCGCAGACGCCCTCGCTCCGCTCCACTGAGGAGGGCCCCGGCGGGGGCATCATGTCCCCGTGAGCCACTCTCCTGATCTCGGCGACGCCCGTGACGCCGCCACCGATGCCGCCCGCAAGGTCGGCGACCACCCCGCCCTCGAGACGCTGGCCCGCGTCGGTTTCGTCGTCTCGGGGCTCCTGCACATCGTCCTCGGGTGGACCGCCGGTCGTGTCGGCTGGGGCGGCGGTGGCCAGGCCGACCAGTCCGGCGCGCTGGCGACCCTCGCGAGCAACCCCGCGGGCACCGTCCTCATGTGGGTCATCGTCGTCGGGCTCGCCGCTCTCGTGCTGTGGCAGCTGACCGTCGCGGTCGGTCCCAGCGTCGGCGAGAGCGGTGCGGCCGACCGGGTGAAGGCCGTCGGCAAGGCGCTCGTCTACGCCGCGATCGCCTGGACCGCAGCGCAGTTCGCCGTCGGCTCCGGCTCGTCGTCCTCCTCGGAGCAGTCCTCCCAGGACGTCACCGCGACCCTGATGAAGGCGCCCGCCGGCCAGGTCCTCGTCGGTGCGGTGGGTGTCGCGGTCATCGCCGTCGGCGGCTACCACGTCTACAAGGGCGTGACCCGCACGTTCCTCGACGACCTCGAGGAGCGCCCCGGGCGCCTCGCGACGGTGGCCGGCATGGTCGGCTACCCGGCGAAGGGAGGCGTCCTCGCCCTCGTCGGTGCCTTCTTCGTCATCGCCGCCGTCCAGCACCAGTCCTCGGAGGCCGACGGTCTCGACGGCGCCCTGAAGTCCCTGCGCGACGAGCCCTTCGGCCCCGCGCTGCTCACCGTCGTCGCAGCCGGTCTCGTGGCCTTCGGCCTCTACTGCTTCTCCCGGGCACGTCACCAGCGGATCTGACCTCCCCTTCGTCCCCCGCGAACTCTGCAAGACCCTAGGGTTGTGCAGAGTTTGGCGGCCGTGACCGTGCAGGACCCTAGGGTTGTGCAGAGCTGGGTTCGGCAAACCGGTTGCCGGGGCGAAGGGGGAGTCCCTACCCTTGTCGGGTCCGACCGGTCGGTGACAGCGCCCGGTCCCCCCGACCAGAGGTGATGACCCGCCTGATGCGGCACCAGATCTCCCGCGACTGACCAGCGCGACCGACCGCGGCCCACGCACCGCGAGTCCCGTCGGCGTGCGCTCGCCGCCACGGCAGGAGATCACCCATGTCAGCACCCACCACCGGGGCCGACGCCCTCGTCACCCTCACCCACCTCACCCTCGACTGGCCCGACGGCACCCGTGCCCTCGACGACGTCAGCGGGTCCTTCGGCCACGGCCGCACCGGCCTCGTCGGGCGCAACGGCTCCGGCAAGACGACCCTGCTGCGCCTCATGGCCGGCGAGCTCGCCCCGACCTCCGGCGCCGTGCACGTCGCGGGCACGGTCGCCACGTTGCCGCAGCAGCTCGGCCTCGACACCACGCGCACCGCGGCCGAGGCGCTCGGCATCGCGCCCGTGCTGGCGGCGATCGGCGCCATCGAGGCCGGGTCGCTCGACCAGGCGAACTTTGATGTGGCAGAAGGCCGCTGGGGCATAGAGGCCGAGGCCATGTCGACGCTCGCCGCCCTCGGCCTGCCCGCAGGGCCCGACCTGCTCGACCGTCGGCTCGGCACGCTCTCGGGAGGTGAGGTCGTCACCGTCGGGCTCGCCGCCCTCCAGCTGCAGCGGGCCGATGTCGCGCTGCTCGACGAGCCGACCAACAACCTCGACCGGGCCGCCCGCGACCGGCTGGTCGCGGCGATCGACGCCTGGCCGACGCAGCGGTCGCTCGTCGTCGTCAGCCACGACACGGAGCTGCTCGAGCACGTCGACCGCATCGTCGAGGTGCACGGGCGGGAGCTGCGGAGCTTCGACGGGCCGTGGTCGGTCTACCGCGCGGCGATCGACGCCGAGCAGCAGGCGGCCGCCGACGCGGTGCAGGCCGCCGAGCAGGACCTGCGTCGGCAGAAGCGCGACCGCATCGAGGCCGAGCTCAAGCTCGCCGGTCGGCAGCGCATCGCCGACCGTGACTACGCGAGCAAGCGGGCGCCGAAGATCGTCATGAAGACGTGGGGCATGCAGGCGGAGAAGTCCGCCGCCAAGCACCGCGACATCCACGACGACCGGCTGCAGCGTGCCGAGTCATCGCTCGCGGACGCCGAGGCACGGGTCCGCGAGGACCGGTCGGTGCGCATCGAGCTGCCCGCGACGCGGGTGCCGGCAGGGCGCACCGTGCTCACCCTGCAGCCCGTCGCGCCCGACGCGGCGGTGCCGGGAGCAGGTGCGGGGGACTCCCTTCGCCCCGTCGTGGTCCGCGGGCCGGAGCGAATCGCCCTGACCGGGCCCAACGGCGCCGGCAAGACCACCCTGCTGCGAGAAGTCCTCGGCCTGCCCGTGGCGGTGGAGCCGGTGGCGAGGTGCGTCGGGCGCATCGACGAGGTCGGTCACCTGCCGCAGCGGATCGAGCTCGACGACGAGCTGACGATCCTCGAGACGGTCCGGGCGGCTGCGCCGACGGTGCCGCCGCAGCAGGTGCGGGCGTCGTTGGCGCGCTTCCTCTTCCGGGGCGCGCTCGCGGAGCGGCGGGTCGCGGGCCTGTCCGGCGGCGAACGCTTCCGCGTGGCGCTGGCCAGCGTGCTGCTCGCGGACCCGGCGCCGCAGCTCGTCGTGCTCGACGAACCGACCAACAGTCTCGACGTCGACAGCGTCGACCAGCTCGTCGACGCCCTCGCGGCCTACGAGGGCGCGCTCCTCGTCGTCAGCCACGACGAGGACTTCCTCGGCCGGCTCGGTCTCACCCGCCGCTGGGAGATTCGCGACGGCCGGCTCGCCGACGTCGCCCCTGACCCTGCAGGACCCTAGGGTTTTGCAGAGTTAGGGGCTGCCAAATCTGCAAGACCCTAGGGTTTTGCAGAGTTGGGGCGAAGGGGGAGGCAGGCCAGGGCGAGGGTCGCAGCCGCGGCGCCGAAGCCCAGCCCCATGGCGACGTCGGTGACGTAGTGGACGCCGAGCAGGATCCGGTCGGCGGCGGTGAGGATGACGGCGAGCAGCGCGAGCAGCGCTGTGCCCCAGCGGATCCAGGCCCGCTCGGCGGCCCGGGCGAGGGCGATGAGCAGCACCGCGCCGAGCGCGATGTTGGTCGCGTGCCCGCTCGGATAGCTGAAGCTGCCGACCTCGAGCACCGCCTGCGCCGGTCGTGGTCGCTCGACGATCTCCTTGGCCACCGCACCGAGCGCCCACCCGACGAGGCCGATCGCCATGACGACCACCCCGGCCCGGGCGGTGATCCGGCGCCGCAGCACGAGTGCGCCGGCGGCGATCGCCACGATCGGGTGCACCACCCACGGTCCGCTGAGGTCGGACCACACGCGCGCCGCCTCGGCCAGGCCGTCGTGGTCGGCGAGCAGGGCGACGGCCCGGGAGGCACTCCCTTCGTCCAGCTCGCGCAGCGCCGACGAGGGGATGATCACCCACTCGCCCAGCGCAGCGACGAGCAGCATGACGGCGACCATCACGGCCACCGCCACGACGACGCGAAGGGGGGACACGTGGCGGTCGGTCGGCATCCAGCGATTGTGCGGCATGCTGGATCCGCCATGTCCGATCTCGTCATCACCTCGCCGGCCAACCAGCGCCTCAAGGACCTCGTGACCCTGCGTCGCCGTCGCGCCCGCGAGACCACCGGGACCACCCTCGTCGAGGGGCTCGAGGAGACCACCCTCGCGCTCGACGCCGGTGTCCGCCCCTTCACGGTCTTCCACTGCCCCGAGCTCATGCTCGACCCCGACGTCGGGGCGGCGCTCGTCGAGCGCGCCCGCGGCCTCGGGGCCGAGGTCGTCGAGCTCGGGCGCACCGCCTTCGACAAGGTCGCCTACCGCGAGGGGCCCGACGGCATCCTCGCCAAGGTGCCCACCCCCGGGCTGGGCCTCGACGAGGTCGACCTGCCGGACGACGCCCTCGTCCTGCTGTGCGAAGGGGTGGAGAAGCCGGGCAACCTCGGCGCCATGCTGCGCACCGCCGACGCGGCGGGTGTCGCGCTCGTGCTCTCGGCCGACCCGGTGACCGACTGGGGCAACCCCAACGTCATCCGCTCGAGCAAGGGCACGGTCTTCTCGGTGCCGGTCGCGGCCGCGAGCACCGACGAGGCGTGGGCCTGGCTTGCCGAGCACGGGGTCGCGGTCGTCGCGACGACCCCCGACACCGACGTCGAGCACACCGACGCCGATCTCACCGGTGCCGTGGCCGTCGCGGTCGGCTCGGAGAAGTACGGCCTGACCGACGCCGCGCTCGCGCGGGCCCAGCACCGCGTACGGATCCCCATGGTGGGACAGGCGAACTCGCTCAACGTCGCCACCTCGGCGGCGATCGTCGTCTACGAGGCCGTGCGCCAGCGGCGGGCCGGCTGACGCGGCCCGGGCCGCCCCCCCTTCGGCACGCTCGTCGCACCCCCGTGCCACCCCGATTACGGGGCGGGCGCTGCCCTGTGCCACGATGCCTGCATGCGCGTTGACCACGTCTCCTATGCTGCAGACCAGTCCGGTGTCAAGGCCACGGCCGAGCGCCTCGGCGATGCCCTGGGCGTCACTCCCGTCGACGGGGGCATCCACCCGCGCTTCGGCACGCGCAACATGATCCTGCCGCTCGCCCACGAGCGCTACGTCGAGATCGTCGAGGTCCTCGACCACCCCAGCTCCGACAAGGCCCCCTTCGGCCAGGTCGTGCGCGCCCGCTCCGAGGCCGGCGGCGGCTGGATGGGCTGGGTCATCCGGGTCGACGACGAGATCGAGAAGGTCGAGGAGCGCCTCGACCGCAAGGCCGTCGACGGCAACCGTCGCCTCTCCGACGGTCGCGAGTTCCTCTGGAAGCAGATCGGCATCAAGGGCACCCTCGCCGACCCGCAGCTGCCCTTCTTCGTCAAGTGGGGCGAGGGCTCGCCGCACCCGTCGCAGGAGGCGTCGACCGACGTCACCATCGCCTCGCTCATGATCGCCGGCGACCCGGCCCGCGTCACCGACTGGCTCGGTGGGCGCACGCCGGAGGAGACCTCGTCGGTCATCACCTTCGACTTCGTCGCGCCGCACGGCACGCCCGGCCTGATGTCGGTCACCTTCAACACCCCGGGTGGCCCGGTCACCCTCTGACCGGCACCCCATGGCCTGGTCGGAGCGCGTCGGCGACTTCTTCGCCCTCGACGACGACTGGGTCCGCCCCGGCGGCACGATCAGTCGCGGGGACCTCCTCTTCACCCTCGCGGTCGTCGCGGCCTCGCTCTTCGTCCTCGAGCTGATGCGCGCGCTCGGCGGGCTCGTCGAGATCGACGCCCCGCGCTGGCAGCAGTGGCTCTACACCGCGGTCCCCGCGCTCTTCCTGCTCACCCGGCGACGCTTCCCGCTCGCCACCGTCATCGGCGGCTCCGTCGCCTACTGGGCGATCTCGACGCTCGAGCCGCTCATGGCGAGCCTGCTGTCGACGCAGATCGCCTACTTCCTCGTCGTCCTCGGTGGCGTCGCGTGGGCGAGGAACCGTCGCGCGATGGCCCTCGTCTACTCGGTGATCATCTTCGCGATGGGTCTCTGGCTCGTCTGGGGGATCGCCGTCGGCCAGGTCCTCAGCGACATGGTGGAGGCGAGCGACCCCGACGCGTGGGTCCCGGCGACCGTCGCCGCCCCGCTCATGCTCGGGGCCATCAACGTCCTGTACTTCGGCGGGGCCGTCCTCGGCGGGCAGGTCGCCTGGCGATCCGCACGGCAGCGGGCGCACCTCGAGCAGCAGACCGTCACGATCAGCGAGCAGACCGAGCAGCTGCGCGAGGCGGCCGTCATCGACGAACGCCTGCGCATCGCCCGCGAGCTGCACGACGTCGTCGCCCACCACGTCTCCGGGATCGGGGTGCAGGCGGCCGCGGCCCGTCGGGTCATGGACCGTGACCCCGAGGCGGCGAAGGGGGCGCTCGCCCGGATCGAGGGTGGCAGCCGCGATGCCGTCACGCAGATGCGTGGGCTCCTCGGTACGCTGCGGATGCGTGAGTCCCCGGCCGCCGCGGACGACCACGCGCCGGAGCCGACGCTCGGCGACATCGCCGAGATGGCGCAGGCCCGCAGCGGGTCGGGTCTGACCGTGGTCCACGAGGTCGTCGAGGCCCGCGATGGTGACGTCGACGCCGTGCCGGCATCGATCGGGCACTCCCTCTACCGCACCGCCCAGGAGGCGCTGACCAATGTCACGAAGCACTCGACCGCCCGCACCGCGCGCGTGACCGTGCGCGTCGACGGCGAGCACGCCGAGGTCGAGGTCACCGACGACGGCCGGCCGCTCCCGGGCACCTCCGGCACCGGCATGGGCCAGCTCGGTATCCGCGAGCGGGTCCAGTCGCACCACGGGAGCGTCGAGATCGGGCCGCGACCGCTGGGTGGCTATCGGGTCCGGGCGCGGATCCCCCTTCGCTCCGAGGGTGCGCGATGAGCTTGCCTCCGCCCGCAGGGGGCGGGACCGGCGGGCGGCTGCGGGTGCTGCTCGTCGACGACCAGCCGATCATCCGGTCGGGCTTCGCGATGATGCTCTCGGTCGAGGACGACCTCGAGGTCGTGGGCGAGGCGTCGGACGGTCGCCAGGCGGTCGAGATGGCGCGGGAGCAGCGGCCCGATGTCATCGTCATGGACGTGCAGATGCCGGTCATGGACGGCATCGCCGCAACCCGGGAGATCGTCGCCTCGGGGCTCGGGCGGGTCATCATCCTGACGACCTTCGACGCCGACAGCTACCTCTTCGACGCGCTCGAGGCCGGGGCGAGCGGGTTCCTGCTCAAGAACGCCGAGGCCGACCAGCTCGTCGACGCCCTGCGCGCCGTCGGGCACGGGCACGCGCTGCTCGCCCCCGAGGTGACCCAGCGGGTCATCGCGCAGATGACCGCGCCCGCCGCCGGCAGCGGGCCGGGCCGGCACGCCGACCTGCTCGGCCAGCTCACCGAGCGTGAGCTGGAGGTGCTGCGCCTGATCGGCGCCGGCCGGTCCAACTCCGAGATCGCCGCCGACCTCGTCATCGGCGCCGCGACGGTCAAGACGCACGTGTCGAGCATCTTCGCCAAGCTGCAGGTGCGGGATCGCGTCGGCGCGGTGATCCTCGCGCACGAGGCGGGCATCGCGGGCTGAGCGCTCCACCCGTGGGGGGAGACCCCCTTCGTCCCAAGATCATCCCCGTGGCTGATCTGCTGACGCGCCGTGCTCCCTAGCGTTGGGGGCATGGACAGGACACCGCAGACGATCACAGTGGAGGGGCTGACGCGACGGTTCGGTGACTTCACCGCCGTCGACCACGTCGACTTCACGGTGCCGCAGGGGCAGATGACCGGGTTCGTCGGGGGCAACGGCGCCGGCAAGACGACGACGATGCGCATGATCATGGGCGTCCTCACGATCTCCGAGGGGCGGGTCCTCTGGGGCGACCGGCCGATCACCGCCGCCGACCAGCGCACCATCGGCTACATGCCGGAGGAGCGCGGGCTCTACCCGAAGCAGAAGGTCGCCGACCAGCTGATCTACCTCGGCCAGCTGCGCGGCCTGAGCGCCCGGCGCTCGCGGGAGTCGGTCATGACCCTCCTCGAGCGCCTCGGCCTCGGCGAGCGCACCGACGACACCGTCGAGTCGCTCTCGCTCGGCAACCAGCAGCGGGTGCAGATCGCCGCCGCGCTGATGATCGAGCCGGCGGCGCTCATCCTCGACGAGCCCTTCTCCGGCCTCGACCCCGATGCCGTGGACTCGATGGCCGACCTGCTGCGCGAGCACACGGCGCGCGGCGTGCCGGTGCTCTTCTCCAGCCACCAGCTCGACCTCGTCGACCGGCTGTGCGACCAGCTCGTCATCCTCGCGAAGGGGACGGTGCGCGCCACCGGCACGCCCACCGAGCTGCGGGGCGGCGCCCCGCGACGGCACAAGCTCGTCGCGGTGCGCGACGCCGGCTGGGTGCGTGACGTCGCCGGGGTCACCGCGCTCGACGTGGACGGCCCGACGGCCATCCTCGACCTCTCGGCCGACGCCGAGGCCGAGGGCCAGCGGGTCCTCGGCGAGGTCCTCGCCGAGGGGCTGCGCCGCGGGGGCGTCACGGAGCTGACGCCGATCGTGCCGCCGCTGTCCGAGGTCTATCGGGAGGTGACGGCATGAGCACCGTGACGACCTCCCCTTCGCCCACCTCGACGGGGTCGGGCACCGAGTCCACCTCGACCCGCAGTGCCTGGGCCCTCGTCGCCCAGCGTGAGCTGTCGGTGCGGCTGCGGGACAAGACCTTCATCGGGTCGACCCTGCTGTCGCTCGTCATCCTCGTCGCGGTCTTCGGATTCCAGGCGTGGAATGCCAACAAGGAGGTCACCTACGACCTCGCCGTCACCACCCAGTCGCAGCAGATGGGGGAGTCGATCGTCGCGGCCGCTCCCGACATCGACGACAAGGTGACGATCACGCTCGTCGAGGTCGACGACGCGAAGGCCGCCAAGGCCGCCGTCATGGACGAGTCCGCCGACGCCTGGCTGCACCCCACCGACGACGGCTGGGAGCTCGTCGGCCGCTCGGAGGTCAGCTCTGGGCTGCGGGACATCTCCACCGAGACGGTGAGCAGCACCGTGCTCGCCGCCAATGCCGAGAAGGCCGGCACCGACGTCGCGACGCTCCAACAGGGGACCGCCGTCACGACCGACATCCTCGATGGTGACGCCGAGCAGCAGGGCATCGCCAAGGCGGTGGGCTTCGGCATGGCGATCCTCTTCTACATGTCCGCGGTGATCTTCGGGATGTACCTCGCGATGAGCGTCACCGAGGAGAAGCAGTCGCGCATCGTCGAGATCATCGCGACGTCGATCCCGCTGCGGCACCTGCTCTTCGGCAAGCTCATCGCGGCCGTCGTGCTCGCTGTGGCCCAGCTGCTGCTCTGCGCGGCCGTGGCGGTCGTCGGGGTGAGCTTCACCGACTGGGGTGACATGCTGCCGAGCTTCACGAGCGGGTTGGCGTGGTTCGTCGTCTTCTTCATCGCGGGCTTCACGATGATCGCCGCGCTCTACGCGGTGGCCGGCGCGCTCGCCTCGTGCCAGGAGGACATCCAGTCGACGTCGATGCCCGTGACGATGCTGCTGATGTTCATGTTCTTCGGCGCGATGTTTGCCACCGGCCGCGTCGTCGAGGTCCTCGCGTGGATCCCGCCCTTCTCGGCGGTCCTGCAGCCGATGCGCCTGGTGTCGGGCGAGTCGCAGTGGTGGCAGGCCCTGATCAGCCTGGGGATCCTCGCGGTGGTCACCGCCGGCGTCATCCTCGTCGCCGAGCGCATCTACCGCCGCGCCCTGATGCAGACGGGCGGCAAGCTCACCTACAAGGAGGCGTGGAACGCCGAGCTGTGAGCACCTGCCGTCGGCGCCGCAGCGCGGCGCCGGCGGCCCCGAACTCGATCGGCCGGGCACCCTGTCAGGGGTGGTGCCCGGCCGATCGTCTGCCCGCGGGCGGGCGGGCGGCATTGCGCGGGACCCCCGGGGGCGCGGGGGAGTGACGACGCCGTTGCTCCGTACTTCGGGCCGGGAGTGGTGGCCGGGTGACGGGGGTGGGGAGCCTCGGGACGGGCTACGCCGTTGCTCCGTACGGCGAGTCAGGGTTCGCGCGGCTCGTACTCTGGAGCAGCGGCGTACGGCCTGGCTGGGTCGCCACGCCCGCACCTCGTGGGCTGGCTCGTACTCTGGAGCAGCGGCGTATGGCCTGGCCCCGGCTGGGTGGCACTCCGGGCGTCGGGGCGGCTCACAGCACGGAGCAGCGGCGTATGGGACCGGCTGGTCCGCAGCCCGGCACCTCGTGGGCTGGCTCAGTCCGAGATCGAGCGGCGCAGGCGAAGGGAGTTGAGCACGACGAGGATCGAGCTCAGGGCCATGGCGGCGCCGGCGATCATCGGGTTGAGCAGCCCGGCCATCGCCAGCGGGATCGCCACGATGTTGTAGCCGAAGGCCCAGCCGAGGTTCTGCTTGATGGTCGCGAGCGTCTCTCGGGAGAGCTGCATGGCGCGGGGGACCGATTCGAGGTCGGCGTGCACGAGGACGATGTCGGCCGACTCCATCGCGACGTCGGTGCCGGTACCCATCGCCATGCCGAGGTCGGCCTTGACGATCGCGGCGGCGTCGTTGACCCCGTCGCCGACCATGGCCACGACCCGCCCCTGCTCCTGCAGGTCGGCGATGACGTCGTGCTTGTCCTGCGGCCGCACGTCCGCGACGACGTGCTCGGGCTCGATGCCGACCTGGGTCGCGATGGTCGTCGCGTTGTGCTCGTTGTCGCCGCTGAGCAGCCACACCTCGAGCCCCTCGGCCCGCAGCGCGCGGATCGCGTCGCCAGAGGTCTCGCGGATCTCGTCGGCCACCGTCAGCGCTCCGCGGGCGATGCCGTCCCAGCCGACGAAGACCGTCGTGCCGGGACGTTCGAGGGTCGCGAGCTCGGCCGGCACCTCGTCGAAGAGGTCGGCGCGCCCGACGGTGACCCGCGTGTCCTTGATCGTCGCCACGGCGCCCGACCCGGGCAGCGCCTCGAAGTCGCGGATCGCCGGGATCTTGATGCCCTTGTCCTGGGCCCGACGCACGATGGCCCGGGCGATCGGGTGCTCGCTGCCCGTCTCGACGGCCGCGGCAGCGGTCAGCACGGCCGCCGGGTGCAGCCCCGGCGCGGCGGCGAGGTCGGTGACCTGGGCGACGCCGGTCGTGATCGTGCCGGTCTTGTCGAGCACGAGGGTGTCGACGCTGCGCGTGTCCTCGAGCACCTGGGCGCCCTTGATGAGCACGCCGCGCTGCGCGCCGCGGCTCGTGCCGACGAGCAGCGCCATCGGCGTCGCGAGGCCGAGCGCGCAGGGGCAGGCGATGATCAAGACCGAGACGGCGACCCCGAGGGCGGTCGTCGCCGAGCCCGAGCCGATCCACCACCCGACGAAGGTGAGCAGCGCGAGCCCGAGGACGACCGGCACGAAGACCGAGGAGACCCGGTCCGCCAGCCGCTGGACGTCGGCCTTGCCCGTCTGGGCCTGCTCGACCAGCCGCACGATCTGCGCATAGGTCGTGTCCGCCCCGACGGCGGTCGCCTCGACGACGAGCCGCCCGGAGGTGTTGACCGTGCCGGCGTCGACGTGGTCGCCGGAGCGCACGTCGACCGGCACCGACTCGCCGGTGACGAGGGAGGTGTCGATGGAGCTCGACCCGTCGACGATGCGACCGTCGGTGGCGACCTTCTCACCCGGGCGCACGATGAAGTGGTCGCCCACCTGCAGCTCGTCGAGGGGCAGGATCACCTCGGTCGTCGCCCGGCTGCGGGAGTCGATCCGCTGGACGGCGACCCCCTTCGACCCGAGGTCCATGAGCTCGGTGAGGGCGGAGCGCCCCTCGTCGCGGCTGCGGGCCTCCAGCCAGCGCCCGATGAGCAGGAAGGCGGTGATGACCGCCGCGGTCTCGAAGTAGTAGTGCCCGTCGGTTCCGGCGCCCGTGAGGAGGGTGACCGTCGACCACACGTAGGCGGCGCTCACACCGAGGCTGACGAGGGTGTCCATCGTCGAGGCGAGCTGGCGCGCGTTGAGATATGCGGCCTTGTGGAAGGGCCAGGCCGCCCACGCGACGACCGGCGTGGCGAGCAGCCACTGGATCCACGGGTTGGCGGCGAAGTCCCAGGGACCCATCGCGAGCACGAGGACGACGAGGGCCAGTCCGCCGGCGACCACCGCGCGCCGCTTGAGGTCGTCGCGTTCGACCGGGGTGTGCGTCGGGGGAGTGAGGCGCGACTCGCGCTCGAGGACCGAGGCGCCGTAGCCGGAGGCCTCGACGGTCTTGATGAGCTCGTCCACCGGGACGTCGGCCGGGTGGGTCACGTTCGCCCGCTCGGTGGCGAGGTTGACCGTGGCCGTGACGCCGTCGATCTTGCCGAGGTTGCGCTCGATGCGGGCGCTGCACGACGCGCAGGTCATGCCGGTGATCGCCAGGTCGACGCTGCGGTCGGACGCCTCGGGCTCGGCGACGGGGTCGGACGCGGTGGTGGTGCTCATGCGGCTCATTGTCCCGGGTCGGGTCTGGAGGGTCAGGGAGGCGAAGGGGGCGCGTCGCCGCTCAGGAGCGGACGAGGCGGGCGATGGCGGCGCTGGCCTCGGCCACCTTCTCGGCTGCGGCCTCGTCGGACTCCTTCGCGGCGTCGACGACGCAGTGCCCGACGTGGTCCTCGAGCAGGCCCAGGCTCACGGCCTGCAGCGCCTTGGTCGCCGCCGAGACCTGGGTGAGGATGTCGATGCAGTAGGTGTCCTCCTCGACCATCCGCGAGATGCCGCGGATCTGCCCCTCGACGCGGCGCAGCCGCTTGAGGTAGTCGTCCTTGCTGCCGCTGTAGCCGGCCATGTGATCCTCCTGGGGGTCGTGCACTGGCCAACAGGATACCCCCCGGGGGGTATTCCGCCGAAGGCCCTCAGCCGATGAAGCGGAAGAGCGGGCTGCCCGGGTCGACCCGCTCGATCGTGAGTGGCGAGGTCTCCATGCGGGCGAGCAGCGGCAGCAGGTCGCGGGGGTGGCCGAGCTCGAGGCCGACGAGCGCTGGCCCCGTCTCGCGGTTGCTCCGCTTGACGTACTCGAAGTAGGCGATGTCGTCGTCCGGCCCGAGCACCTCGTCGAGGAAGCGCCGCAGCGCGCCCGGCTCCTGCGGGAAGTCGACGAGGAAGTAGTGCTTGCGGCCCTCGTGGATGAGCGCCCGCTCGACGATCTCGGCGTAGCGCGAGACGTCGTTGTTGCCGCCCGAGACGACGGCGACGACGGTCGACCCGGGCGTGATGTCGAGGTCGGCGAGGACCGTGGTCGCCATGGCACCGGCGGGCTCGGCGATGATCCCGTCGGTCTGGTACATCGCGAGCATCTCGACGCAGATGGCGCCCTCGGCGACCGACGTCAGCTCGGTGCCGGTGGAGTCCACGGCCGCGTGGGTCAGGTCGCCGACCCGCCGCACCGCCGCCCCGTCGACGAAGGGGGAGACCGTCTCGAGGTCGACCGGAGCCCCGGCGGCCAGGGCGGCGGCCATCGAGGCGGCGCCCTCGGGCTCGACCCCGACGAGGCGGGTCGAGGAGGAGTGGGCGGCCATCCACGTCGCCATGCCGCCGAGCAGCCCGCCACCGCCGACCGGCACGGTGACCAGGTCGGGAGTGCGGCCGAGCTGGTCGACGATCTCGGCGGCGACGGTGCCCTGACCGGCCATGGTGTCGAGCGCGTCGAAGGCGGGCACGACGACCGCACCGGACCGGGCGGCGCCAGCTGCCGCGGCGCTCGCCGCGTCGTCGTAGACCTCGCCGGTGACGATGACGTCGACCATGTCGCCACCGAGGGCCGCGACGCGGTCACGCTTCTGCCGAGGAGTGTTGCGCGGCAGGTAGATCCGCGCCTTGACGCCCAGGTGCTGCCCGGCGAAGGCAACGCCCTGCGCGTGGTTGCCCGCGGAGGCGGCGACGACTCCCTTCGCCCGCTGCTCGTCGCTGAGGTTGGCGATGAAGGTGAAGGCGCCCCGCAGCTTGTAGGACCGCACGGGCTGCAGGTCCTCGCGCTTGAGCCAGACCTCGGCGCCGGTCGCGGCGGAGAGGCGCTCGCTGCGGTGCAGCGGGGTGGGCGGCAGGACGTCGGCGAGCAGTGCTGCCGCCGCGTCGACGGCGGCAGCGGTGAGGAGCGGGGCGGTCACCCGTCCACCGTAGTCGCGACCGGCCGCCCTGCGTCGAGGTGTGTCAGAGCGAGCACAACAGGTCGTGGATGTGGTCCTTCGTGCCCTCTGGGCGGCACGAGATGCAGCAGGACGACCGGTTGTGCTCACCCGACTACAGCAGGTCGAACTCCCGCAGCTCGTCCTCGGTCATCAGGCGCGACCGGATGAGGAAGCGCACGCCCTCGGGTGCCTCGACCGAGAAGCCGGAACCGCGCCCCGGGACGACGTCGACCGTGAGGTGGGTGTGCTTCCAGTACTCGTACTGCGACACGCTCATCCAGAACTCGATCGGGGTGAAGCCCTCGCCGGTGAGCGTGCCGAGGTTGATGTCGGCCTCGCTGGTCAGGAAGTCCCCCGCCGGGTAGCACATCGGCGACGACCCGTCGCAGCAGCCGCCGCTCTGGTGAAACATCAGCGGGCCGTGGCGCTGCTCGAGCTTCGCGAGCAGCGCTCCTGCCTCGTCGGTGAGGTCGACGCGTGCACCCATGGCGGGGGACTCCCTTCGGTCCGGCTCGATCAGAAGAAGCCGAGCTTGTTCTGGTCGTAGCTGACGAGCAGGTTCTTCGTCTGCTGGTAGTGCTCGAGCATCATCTTGTGGTTCTCGCGCCCGATGCCCGACTGCTTGTAGCCGCCGAAGGCCGCGTGGGCCGGGTACTGGTGGTAGCAGTTGGTCCACACGCGACCGGCCTGGATCCCGCGCCCCATGGCGAAGGTCGTGTGTGCGCTGCGCGACCAGACACCGGCGCCGAGGCCGTAGAGGGTGTCGTTGGCGATCTGCAGCGCCTCGGCCTCGTCGGCGAAGGAGGTCAGCGAGACGACCGGTCCGAAGATCTCCTCCTGGAAGATCCGCATCGAGTTCTTGCCCTCGAAGACCGTCGGCGCGATGTAGTAGCCGCCGGACAGGTCGCCGCCGAGGTCGACCGACTCGCCACCGGTGAGCACCTTGGCGCCCTCCTCGCGGCCGATCGCCAGGTAGCTCTTGATCTTCTCGAACTGGTCGTTGCTCGCCTGGGCGCCCATCGTCGTCTCGGTGTCGAGCGGGTTGCCCTGCGTGATCGCCTCGACGCGCTTGACGGCGTCGCCGACGAACTGCTCGTACATGCCCTGCTGCACGAGCGCGCGGGAGGGGCAGGTGCAGATCTCGCCCTGGTTGAGGGCGAACATCGTGAAGCCCTCGAGCGCCTTGTCGTAGAAGGCGTCCTGCTCGGCCGCGACGTCGTCGAAGAAGACGTTGGGCGACTTGCCGCCGAGCTCGAGGGTGACGGGGATGATGTTCTGGCTGGCGTACTGCATGATCAGCCGGCCGGTCGTCGTCTCGCCGGTGAAGGCGATCTTGGCGATGCGGGGACTGGAGGCGAGCGGCTTGCCGGCCTCGACGCCGAAGCCGTTGACGACGTTGAGCACGCCCGGGGGCAGCAGGTCGGCGATGAGCTCGACGACCTTGAGGATCGACCACGGGGTCTGCTCGGCCGGCTTGAGGACGATGCAGTTGCCGGCGGCCAGTGCCGGGGCGATCTTCCACACGCCCATGAGGATCGGGAAGTTCCACGGGATGATCTGACCGACGACGCCGAGCGGCTCGTGGAAGTGGTACGCCATCGTGTTGTGGTCGATCTCCGAGATGCTGCCTTCCTGGGCACGGATCGCGCCGGCGAAGTAGCGGAAGTGGTCGACCGCGAGCGGGATGTCGGCGGCGAGCGTCTCGCGCACGGCCTTGCCGTTGTCCCAGGTCTCGATGACCGCGATGTCCTCGAGGTTGGCCTCGATGGTGTCGGCGATCTTGAGCAGGATGTTGGAGCGGTCGGTGGTCGAGGTGCGGCCCCACGCGTCCTTGGCGGCGTGCGCGGCGTCCAGCGCCTTGTCGATGTCCTCGGCGGTGCTACGGGCGACCCGGGTGAAGACCTGACCGGTCACCGGGGTGATGTTGTCGAAGTACTCGCCGTTCACCGGGGCGACCCACTCGCCACCGATGAAGTTGTCGTACTGCTCCTTGACCTCGATGGTCGAGTCCGAGCTGCCGGGCGGGCTGTAGACGGCCATGTCTGCCTCCTGGGGTCAATCGACGACGCACCGTTGCGAAGTCGTCCTGGGCCGACCGTAGGACGGGGGAGGTTGGTCGAAGGTTGGTCGCGTGCGCACCCACCTACCCGATCGGGTAGGTCTGCTCCGTCGACCTACCGTGCACCCCGACGTGGGGCTACGGTGACCGGATGAGACCGGGAGGGATCACGTCGACGACGACGAGCCGACACCGACACGCGGACCCGGAGTCCGCGTCCGAGGTGACCGGTCCGTCCGACGGCCCCTTCCTCCTGAAGTTCCACGCCCCGGAGATCCTCTTCGGCCCCGGCTCGCTCGACGAATCCGGCCGTGCCGCAGCGCGATTGGGCGCGCAGCGTCCATTCGTCGTCTCGGACCCGGGCATCGTCGAGGCGGGCTGGGTCGACGAGCTCGTCCTGCTCCTCCGGGCCGAGGGTCTCCAGCCGACGGTGTGGACCTCGGTGACTCCCAACCCCAAGGACCACGAGATCGCCGCCGCCTACGAGCGCTACCTCGAGGTGGGTGGTGACGTCATCGTCGCCATCGGAGGGGGTTCCTGTGCCGACGCGGCGAAGGGGGTCGCGGTCCTTGCGGGCAACGGCGGCGACATCCGCGACTATGCGGGTATCGACAAGGTCGACGCGCCGATCCCGCCGGTGCTCATCATCCCGAGCACCTCGGGCACGGGCGCCGACGTCTCGCAGTTCTGCATCGTCACCGACACCGACCGCCGGGTGAAGCTGACGATCATGGGCCGCGCCCTCGTCCCGGACATCTCGATCACCGACCCGCGGCTGCTCACGACGATGCCCGAGGACCTCAACGCCGCGACCGGTCTCGACGCGCTGACCCATGCCGTCGAGTCGTACGTCTCCCGGGCGCACAACCCGATCGCCGACGGTCAGGCGCTGAGCGCCGTGGGGCTCGTCTGCGGCCACCTGCGCGAGACGATGGACCACCCCCTCGACCTCGGGGCACGGGGCAAGATGGCGCAGGCGAGCCTGCAGGCCGGCATGGCCTTCACCAACGCGATCCTCGGCGCGACGCACGCGATGAGCCACCAGGTCGGCGGCCTCCTCGACGCACCCCACGGGGTGATCAACGGCGTGCTGCTGCCGCACGTCATCCGCTACAACGCCCGTGCGGCGCCCGACCGCTTCGTCGGGCTGGCGCGCTCGGCCGGGCTGACCGTCGGCGACGTGCCGGGCGACGAGGCCGCCGAGCTGCTCGCCGACCACGTGCGCCGGCTGGCCGACGACGTCGGCGTCCCGCGGGGCCTGCGCGACCTCGGCGTGCGGGAGGAGGACCTCGACTCCCTCTCGGCGACCACCCTGGAGGACGCCTGCCTGACGACCAACCCGCGGGCGGCCGACCAGGACGACATCCGGGCGCTCTTCCGGGGCGCGCTGTGAGCACCCCGCGGTCGGCCCCCGACCTCGAGGCGCTCACCGGTGTCCGCTCGGGCAAGGGGTCCTACTACCGCGCCTACGTCCGCTCCGACGAGCGCACCCAGCGGGCCGTGCGGGCGATGGACTCGATCTCCCGGGCGCTCGTGCGCACCCACGAGGGTCCGCGAGGACTCCTCGAAGAGGTCGTGCGCGCGGCGGCGTCCCACCTCGAGGCGCAGTGGATGATCCTCGCGATCGCCGACGGCCGGCTCATCGGGGCCCGGCCCCGCGTCCTCGCCCTGGCGAAGGGGGAGACCACCCCCGTCGACGACGAGGAGCAGCTGCCGCCGATGGTGCGCCGCGAGCTGGGCGCGATCCGTGCGGGTCTCGCGGTGCGCACGGCCGACGAGGGGCCGTGGGTGCGGGTGCCGGTCGTGCTCGCCGGGACCCCCGTCGGCGCGCTCGCCGGGCTGCACGGCCTGGCCGCGGACCCCGAGCCCGGCGACCTCGCGGTGCTGCGGATCCTCGCCAACCAGGCCGCCGTCTCGCTGCACACGTCAGAGCAGTATCTCGAGGGCCAGCGCCAGCACCGCCGGGCGCAGAGCCTCTACGACGAGGTGCAGGCGCAGGCCCGCGACCTCGACCAGCGCACCCACGAGCTGCACCGCCTCGAAAAGAGGCTCGAGTTGGCCCGGCAGCGCGAGCTCATCGACACCGAGCGCGGCCGGATCGCCCGCGAGCTGCACGACTCGGTGACGCAGTACGTCCTCTCGGCCGGCATGGCGGTCGAGATCGCGCGGGGCGAGGTCGAGGCACGGTCGGGGACCGCCGACCCGATGCACGAGCAGCTCGTCACCGCCAAGGACCTCACCCAGCAGGCCGTGAGCCAGCTGCGCCGGGCGATCTACGCGCTGAGCCGCTCCCAGGGCGAGACCCTCGCCTCGCTGCCCGACCTCGTCCGCGAGGTCGCCGAGCACCACCGCAGCCACCTGCAGGTCAAGGTCCGCGTCGCGGGCGAGGCCGTGCCGCTGGGCGTCGACGCCGAGCACGACATCGCCCGGGCGGTCGGCGAGGCGATGTTCAACGTCGCGCTCCACGCGCAGGCGACGCGGGCGGTGGTGCGCCTGCACTACCGGCCCGACGAGGTCGTCGCGTCGGTGGCCGACGACGGCTGCGGCGACCCGGTCGTGCTCGGGCGGCTGCTGCGCGTCGAGCGTCGCAGCACCGACGGCAGCCACCGCGGCCTGGCCAACATCGAGGCGCGGGTGGCCGACCTCGGCGGGCGGGTGCGGTTCCGCCGCGCCCGCATCGGGGGAGTGCGGGTCGAGATCCGGGTGCCCGTCCCGTCGGACGGCGAGCGGCACAGCCTCATCGAGCAGCTCGCGCAGGGTGACCGGACCGGTGAGAGGGGACGAGCATGACGACAGCGACGAGCACCACCGACGAGGACGAGATCCGGCTGCTCCTCGTCGACGACCACGCCATCGTGCGCCAGGGCCTGCGCTCGGTGCTCCAGCGCGAGGAGGGCATCCGGGTCGTCGGCGAGGCCGAGGACGCGGCCCGGGCCAAGGAGCTCGTGGCCGAGCTCTCCCCGCAGATGGTCTGCCTCGACCTCAAGCTCTCGACCTCCTCCGACAGCGAGGGCATCGCCCTGTGCGAGGAGCTCACGACGCTCCACCCCGACATCGCGGTGCTCGTGCTGACGACCTTCCTCGACGAGCGGCTCGTGCTGCGGGCGATCCGGGCCGGCGCGCGTGGCTACGTCGTCAAGGACGTCGACACCTCGGGCCTCGTCCGGGCGATCCGTGACGTGAGCCGCGGGGGCAGCGCCTTCGATGCCCGGTCGGCGGCCGCGATGGTCCGCGGGCTGCACGGGGCGGAGGAGGAGCAGCACAAGGAGCTGACGAGCCGCGAGCTCGAGGTCCTGCGGCTGCTCGCGTCGGGCCTGTCCAACAGCAAGATCGGCGCCGAGCTCTTCATCTCCGAGACGACCGCGAAGTTCCACGTCGGCAACATCCTGCGCAAGCTCGGCGTCTCGCGCCGGGCCGAGGCCGTGTACGCGGCCTCCAAGGCCGGCCTGCTCTGACCCCCTTCGCTCAGGCGAGGTCGAGCACGAGCCAGCCCCCGTGGTGCTCCTCGACGGCGAAGGGGAGGCCGGTGCGCAGGCCGTAGGCGGCCAGGTCCTCGCGGGTGAGGGTGCGCACGTGACCCCACAGCTCCTCGGGCTCGTCCTCGTAGGGAACGGCGATGACGACGCGGCGGCGGGCGAGGCGGACCGCCTCGGTGACGACCCGCCAGCCGTGCTGCGGCTCGAGGTGCTCGAGCAGGTGGAGCGCGACGACGGTGTCGGCGCACCCGTCGGGCAGCGGCACGTGGGCGGCGTCCGCGGTGAGCGCCTCCACTGGCGTGCCGAGTTGCGCCGAGACCTGCTCGAGCAGGCGGATCGACCCTGCGGAGACGTCGATGGCCGTCACCTCGCGGGTCCCGGCCTGGCGCAGGGAGAAGAAGCCGAAGCACGAGCCCAGCTCGACGACCGAGTCGCCGACGAGCACCTCCTCGGCGCGCGCGTAGACGGGGGCGTATCCGGCGACCGCGCCATGCATCCCCGCGGAGGGCGAGTCGGCGAGGTCGGTCGCGGCCTCGATCGTGCGCAGGCTCGTGCGGTAGAAGTGCTCCCACGCGCTCAGCGGGTCTCCGGCGGACGTCAGGACGATGCCCGTCATGATCCGCTCGAAGACGTCGGCGCCGCGCAGCCACCCGGGGCCGAAGATCTCCCGGGAGAGCAGCTCCGCGAGACCGGCGTGCACCTCCTCGAGGGGGACGCGGTGCGCGATGGCGACCCGGCCCCCTTCGTGGCTGATGTCGAAGTGCTCGGTCCGCACGGTCCGCAGGGTGCGCCGCGGCAGCTCGCCGTCGGTGCGCACGACCCGGACGAGGTCGTCGACGTAGGCGGGCCGCCCGGGGGCGAGCGGGTCGATGGGCCGCGGCTCGGCGCTCGCGACGACGGGGATCACGTCCCCGCCCCCACGGTCGCGGCGGACACACGCTCGAGCCCGCCGAGGCTGCGCACCACCTGCACGCGGTCGCACGACTCGGCGTAGAGGGGCAGGTCGCAGCTGCCGAGGCCCCACGAGTAGCGCGGCTCGGGCGTGAGCCAGATGACCGAGCGCACCCGCCGGGCGATCTCCTCGAAGACCTCGATCCGCGGGTCGTTGCCGTTGTTGCGCCCGTCGCCGAGGACGATGACCGTCGTGCGCCGGTTGAGCGCGCCGCCGTACTGCTCGAGGAAGACCTCGAAGGCGGACCCGAAGTCGGAGTCGGCGTCGACGTCGAGCACCCCACCCGCGGGCAGGCCGGACATGACGAGCGACAGCGCCTCCTCGACGGGGTGGTCGGCGAAGAGGTCGGTGATCTCGACGCAGTCCTGGACGAAGGCGAAGGAGCGCACCTTGGCCGCGACGGACTGCAGCGAGTGGACGAGGTGGAGCATGAAGCGCGAGGTCTGCCGCACCGACAGCGAGACGTCGCACAGCACGAGCAGCCGCGGCCGGTCCTCGACCTTGCTCACCGTGACGGGGCGGAAGGGCACGCCGTCGTAGCGCATGTTGCGGCGCATCGTCAGCCGGCCGTCGATCGTCCCGCGGGCCGCGGTGTGCCGCCGGGGGCGGGGCGCGCCGTGCAGCGAGCGCAGCAGCCGGCGGATCGAGTCCTCGAGCGCGGCCCGGTCGGCCTCGTCGACGGTCTCGGCCTGGGCCGCCTCGATCTCGCGCATCTCCAGCTCGGCCTCGCGGGCCATGAGCTCCTCGAGGAACCCCTTGAGCCGCTCGGGCAGCGCGTCGAGGAAGGGCTGCAGCGCCTCGCGCAGCGCCGCCATCTCCGGTCCCTCGTCCTCGTCGCCCTCGGGCAGGTCGGAGGACTCGTCGAGCCACGCGAGCAGGGCCATCTCCTGCGCGACGCTCAGCTCGGCGTCGACCTGCATGCCCGGCCGGCGGGCGAGATCGCCGGGCGCCCCCGGGTTGTGCAGCCGCGAGGTGCTGATCTGCACGCGCGCGGCCTCGTCGGGGCCGGCCTGGGTCCCGTCGGACAGGACGATCTCGTCGGTGAGGTTGGCCATGTCGAGGCGGTTGGCCTCCTGGTGCAGGTTGTACTGCTGGGCCATGTCCTCGGGCCGGAAGAAGTCGTGCAGATCGATCGGCTTGCCGTGGGAGTGACCGTCCTGAGGCATGTCGCCCGGCTCCTCTGACAGGGAGAACTCGGTGAGCTCGCCGTCGTCGGAGAGGTCGTCGTGGCTGTGCCCGTGCTCGGGGTCCTGGGTGAGCACCGGCCGCAGCGAGAAGAAGCGGTCGAAGGTCTCGTCGAAGACCGGCATGTCCCGGCGGTCCTTGATGAGGCTGACCGCGAGGGCGGCCCGGAGGACCTCGCGGTCCTCCAGGACGCCCGGCTGCGCGGCGGCTTTCAGCCCGTCGATGGCCTCGGCGACGCTCGCCGGGACACCGCGCAGCCGCAGGATCCGCACGAAGCGGTGGAGGGTGGTCTCCATCGTCGCTCCCTCCTCACAGGGGGCGCTTGCGCGCGCCCCGACCGGCGAAGGAGCGGTCGCCCTGACCCGGTGTCACCTTGCGGGAGGTCCCGAGACCCCCGGGTGCTCCGTAGTAGTCGGTGTCGTGGCGGCCGGGGGCGTCCTTCGCCTTGCGGGCCTCGCGCCCGTCGACGTCGTCGTCCCCGTGGTCGGAGCCGTGGGGATGAGGGTGGTCGTGCGTGTGGTCGTGCCCGTGCCCGTGGTCGTGCCCCTCGGGGACGACGGCATTGGGGTCGACGAGCTTGGGCAGCGCCTCGCCGGCACGGCGCAAATCGCGGTCGTACTTGACGACGACGCTCAGCGTGTCCGACAGCAGGGTCGCGTCGAGCTCGTCGACCCCGAGGACGGCGAGCGTGCGCGCCCAGTCGATGGTCTCGGAGATGCTCGGCGCCTTGCGCAGCTCGAGCTCGCGCAGGCCGCGGACGATCTCGACGAGGCGCGCGGCGAGCGCGTCCTGCAGCCCGGTCTCCTTGGAGCGCAGGATGTCCAGCTCGCGCTCGGGGCTCGGGTAGTCGAGGAAGAGGTGCAGGCAGCGGCGCTTGAGCGCGGCCGACAGGTCGCGGGTGTTGTTGGAGGTCAGCACGACGAGCGGCAGGTGCGTCGCCTCGATCGTCCCGATCTCGGGGATGGAGATCTGGAACTCGGAGAGCAGCTCGAGCAGGACCGCCTCGAGGGCCTCGTCGGCGCGGTCGACCTCGTCGATGAGCAGCACGACGGGCTCCTCGCTCGTGATCGCCTCGAGGAGCGGGCGGGCGGCGAGGAAGCGCTCGGAGAAGAAGATGCTGTCGTGCGCCGAGATCCGGTCGACGGCCTCGGTGAGGTCGGCGGCGTCGGAGACGATCTGCCCGATCTTCTCCCGCAGGATCTGCGTGTAGAGCAGCTGCTTGCCGTAGTCCCACTCGTAGAGGGCCTTCGACTCGTCCTGGCCCTCGTAGCACTGCAGGCGGATGAGGCGGCGTCCGGTCACCTCGGCGAGGCTCTGGGCCAGCTGCGTCTTGCCCACGCCGGCCGGCCCCTCGAGGAGGACTGGCTTCTCCAGGCGGGTCTGGAGGAAGACGGTGGTCGCGAGCTTGCGGTCGGCGAGGTACCCGTGCTCGCGGAACTTCTCGATGGTGTCCTCGACGCTCGCGAGGGCGGGCACGGCGTCCGTCGTGGTGGTGGACATGGCGCTCCTGTCGGTGGTTCGTCCGGGGGTGCGGCGGTCCCCCTTCGTCCTCCTACCCGGTGGGGACGAAGGGGGACCGCCGCGGCTTGGTGAGGTGCGTCAGCTGATGAGGTCGTCGAGGTCACCGGTCATGCAGTGCTCGACGACGGGGCGCACGGTCTCGAAGGTGCACTCCTTGGCGTTGCCCGGGGTGCAGGCGTCGCCGAGGACGTGGTTGGTGATGCGGTCGACGTCCGCGGCGTCACCCTTGATCTCCGGGGAGTTCTTGTAGTACTCCGTCGGCCCGGTGCCCAGGCGGTTCTTGGAGTAGCTGTCCTGGGTGACGTCGACGAAGCGCTCGGGGATGCCCACGTCGCGCAGCAGCCGGATCGACGCCTCGAGCGCGGCGTCGGCGGCCTGCACCTTGGTCATGCCGTGGGTGTCGATGCCCATGGCCTCCGCGATGTCGGCGAAGCGGCCGTAGCAGGCGGGCATGTTGAAGGCCCACACGCGCGGCAGGGCGATGGCGTTGTTGAGCCCGTGGTGCGTGTCGTAGAAGGCGCTCACCGCGTGGCTGATCGAGTGGATGATGCCGAGGCCACCGGAGTTGAAGGCCTGGGCGGCGATGTACTGGGCGTACATCATGCCCTCGCGGCCCTTGAGGTCCTGACCGTTCCAGACCGCCTCGCGCAGGTTCTCGGAGGTGAGCTTGATGGCGCGGATCGCGTTGCCGAGCGAGGGCTCGAAGTTCAGCCGCGAGACGTAGGGCTCGGAGGCGTGCGCGAGGACGTCGAACCCGCACTGGGCGGTGTAGTCGATCGGGCAGTCGTAGTAGAGCACCGGGTCGTCGACGGCGAGGCTGGCGACGGACGCGTCGTCGAAGGCGACGTACTTGTGGGGGTTGTCCGGGTCGGTCGTCGTGTCGGTGATGACGTAGGCCCACGAGGTCTCGGAGCCGGTGCCGGCCGTGGTGGAGACCGCGATGTGCGGCGGGTTCTTCGGGTTCTCGGACATGTTGAAGCCCTCGAACTCGTTGACATTGCGACCGTCGTGCGCGACGGAGATGCGCGCGCCCTTGCAGGCGTCGTGCGCGGAGCCGCCGCCGATGGAGACGAAGGAGTCGCAGGCGTTTTCCTGGTACAGCGCCACGGAGTCCATGACGTTGTAGTCCTTGGGGTTGGACTCGACCTTGTCGTAGACGACGACCTCGAGGCCGTGGTACCTCATCGACTCGACGATGTTCTTGACGATGTCCGTGCCGCGCAGGCCGGTCGTCATGACGAGCGTCTTGCGGAAGCCGAGCTTGAGGGCCTCCGGACCGATCATCTCCCAGGCGCCGGGACCCATCATGGCGCGCGGGAAGGGGTGGAACTCCTTGATCGGGAATGGCTTGAGCAGATCATCAACCTGCATGGCGGGTCTCCTTTGACCGGGGGTGGGTTGCTCTCGGAACCTAGGGCGGCGGTGCACCGGCCGGACAGTCCAGAGTCCAGATCCCCACCCCCGTGGCAGGTACCCACCTGCCCGATCGGGCAGGGCCCTGCAGAGCGCCCGGACGTGGGTCATCGCCCCGCGGTGCCGGCTCGGCTCGTGGGGCGAAGGGAGGGCCGCCGTCAGCCGCCGGGACGGCGGGGCAGGAGGGCTCCGAGGGACCGGGCTCGCGCGGCGCCGACCCAGAGGCCGGCGCCGTAGGCGAGGTCGTCGAGGCGGCGGCTGATCGGGTCGTAGGTCGCCTCGGGGTGGTCGGTCCGGGCGACGACGACGTCGACGAGCAGCGAGGTGACGAGGGCTCGACGCACGGTGCTGCTGCGGGTCGCGGCGACGGCGGCGAGCGGCCACCAGTGGCGCAGCAGCAGCGCGGTCTCCTGCCGGACGGCCCAGCCCAGGCCCTGGGCGCCGAGGCGCACGGCGAGCTCGCGCCGCTGCGGCCCCTCGGGCAGTCGTCGGTCGAGCGAGCGCACGCCCCAGAGCAGGCCGAAGCCGGCCACGGGCAGCGACCAGCGGCGGCGGGCGAGCACGGCCGCGGCGGTGACGGCCATCGTCGCGGACATGACGGCGGGGGCGCCCTTGCGCCCGTGGCGGGCGGCGAGGCCGGCGCCGCCGGTGCCGTAGAGGAACTTGCGGCCGAGCCAGCCGCCGACGGTGGCGCGGGTGTCGTGCCAGGCGATCTCGTCGGGGTCGTAGCGCACGGTCTGGCCGGCGTCGACGAGCCGCCAGACGAGGTCGACGTCCTCGCCGACGCGCATGTCCTCGGCGAAGCCGCCGGCGGCGCGCAGCCGCTCGACGCGTGCCACGAGGCAGGCGCTGGGCAGCCACCCGACGGCGGCTCCCGGCCGTACGGAGCAGGCGCGGCGTCCGAGGGCGAGCGAGGAGACCTGCTCGTCGTAGCGCTCGAACCACGCGGGGTCGTCGGCGCGGGCCCGGCTGCGCACGAGGGGCCCGACGAGCGCTACCTGGTCGTCGGCGAAGTGTCGGGCCAGCCGGCGCAGCATCGCAGCGTCGGCCTGGACGTCGGAGTCGACGAGCGCGACGAAGGGGGTCTCCACCGCGAGAACGCCGGCGTTGCGGGCCCCGGCGGGGCCGAGGTTGACGGGCAGGGAGATGACCCGCGCGCCGTGGTCGGCGGCGACCCGGGCGACCGCGTCGGGGTCGTGCGATGCATCGTCGACGACGATGCAGCGCAACCCGTCGAGGGCGTCGAGGGCTCGTGCGAGCTGCTCGGGCCGGTCGCGGATCGGGATGACGACGGTGATCTCCGACGGGTCGGGGCCGGCGCCGTGGAGCACGGGGTCGGCGAGGTTGCCGTCGACGAGGCGGGCGACGAGGGGCTCGTCGGCGGGGCCGCGCACGACGAGGCGACCGTCGACGACGCGCTCGCGGGCGGCGGCGCCCAGGCGCACGGCCCGCAGCGGGGAGCCGCCGACGAGCAGGCCGTCGTCGTAGGCCCGCACGTCGTGGCGGATCCGGGCCTCGTAGCCGGGGGCAAACCGGGCGGTCATCCGCTGAACCCCCCGTCGGCGGCGACGACGCCGCCGTTGAGCGCGGCTCCGGCGGGGGAGCAGCACAGGCTCACGGTGGCGGCGATCTCGTCGGGGTCGAGGGGGCGGCGGAGCAGCTGGTGCTCGGCGAGGTGCTCGCTCGTCGTGCCGTAGAGGGCGGCCGTCGCCGCGAGCATCGGGGTGTCGGTGCCGCCGGGGCTCACGGCGACGGCGGTGACGCCGGTGCCGACGAGGTCGGCGGCGAGCCCGCGCACCATGCCGACGACGGCGTGCTTGGCGGCGTTGTAGGCGGCGAGGTGGAAGAGGCCGCGCCCTCCGGCCGCGGAGGCGATGGCGACGAACCGGCCGCCCGAGGGGTCCGGCCCAGCGAGCATCGCGGGGACGGCGGCGGCCGCGGTGTGCCAGACGCCGAGCGCGTCGACCTGCCAGAGCAGGTCGAGCTGGTCGGTCGGTGTCTCCCAGAGGGGTTGGCCTCCGGCGACGATCCCGGCGGCGGCGACCGCGGCGTCGAGCCGCCCCCACCGCTCGACGGCGTCGACGACCGCGTCGGCCACGGCCGCGGGGTCGCGCACGTCGGCGACCCGGGTGACGACCCGGCCGCCGGCTCGCGGGTCGGCGGCGACCGACTCGAGGTCGTCGACCGTCGGCATCGGGTAGGGGTGGGCGGTGGGGCCGGCGCACGCGTCGAGCGCGAGGACGTCGTAGCCCTCCTCCGCGAGACGAAGGGCGGTCGCCGCCCCCATGCCGCGGGCGGCCCCGGTGACGAGCGCGACCCGGTTCATGACGACGGTTCCACCGTGGGCTCCAGGGCCTGCTCGACGACGTCGTCGACCATCGCGGTGAGGACCGAATTACCCTCGGCGGCGCTCGCTCCGGTCGGGTCGCCGAGCACGCCGTTGGGCGAGACGGCGATGACCCCGCCGGACATCATCGCGGGCAGGATCTCGGCGAGGGGCCGGCAGTCGCCGGGCTCGGCGCGGTCGAGACGGACGGACTCGGGGCGCAGGTGGAGCAGAAGCGAGGTCTCGGTCCGCCCGGCGTGCAGGTCCACGCTCTCGGTGGCGCACGCGGCCCAGTCGACGTCGTGGCCCTCGTCGACGAGCTGCCCCACGGCGGCGGTCAGCGCCTGGCTGTTGCCGCCGTGCCCGTTGACGAGCAGCACCCGTGGGGCCCAGGTGCGGGCCGAGCGGACGAGCTCGACGACGACCTGGCGCAGGACTTCGGTGCCGATCGAGATGGTCCCGGGGAAGTGCTGGTGCTCGCCGCTCGACCCGAGCGCGACGACGGGCGCGACCCACGCCGTCGTCCCCGCGGCGGTGAGCCGCTCGGCCACGCCCTGGGCGACGGCGGTGGCGATGAGCGCGTCGGTGTCGAGCGGCAGGTGCGGGCCGTGCTGCTCGAGCGACCCGACCGGCACGACGAGGAGGTCCACCCCTTCGGCCTCCGCGGAGGCAAGGTGGGCCAGCTCGCGCGGCCGGTCGGGGGAGGGCATGCCCGTCAGCGCGTCGTCGCGGCCGCGGGCACACCGAGCTCGCGGTGGAAACCCTCGGGGACGAGCAGGTGCTCGGGGCCCAGCTCGGCGACGGAGGAGAGGGCGAGGCCGCGCAGCGCGGAGTCGACGCCGCCGTTGAGCAGGTCGAGGACGTTTTCCACCCCGGCCTGGCCGTTGGCGGCGAGCCCCCAGAGGTAGGCCCGGCCGATGAGGACGGCCTTGGCGCCGAGGGCGAGGGCCTTGACGACGTCGGAGCCGCGGCGGATGCCGCCGTCCATGACGACGTCGACCTGGTGGCCAACCCGCTGTGAGATCGGGTGGACCATGCGGATCGCGGCGGGGGTGCCGTCGAGGTTGTTGCCTCCGTGGTTGGACACCGAGATGCCGGCGACACCGACGTCGACCGCGCGCAGTGCGTCGTCGACGCGGGAGACGCCCTTGAGGACGAAGGGGGTGCCGCTGATCTGCGACCACTGCTCCCGCATCCACGCGACGTCCTGCCAGGAGGGCGGCGGCGTGGTCATCCACTCGTAGTAGGCACCGAAGAAGGTCGGCGCCTCCCCTCCGGGCGGGGTGAGGTTGGGCGCGGTGAGGTCGGGCAGCTTGCCGGTGTCGATGAACTGGCGGCCGAAGTCGACGAGCCAGCGAGGCTTCGTCGCGACCTGCGGGGCGAGCCGGATCATCGCCTTGAGGTCGACCTTCTCGGGGATCTCCGGGCTGCCCCAGTCACGGCCGATGGAGAAGGACCAGTCGAGGGTGGCGATGAGGCCCTTGGCGCCGGCCTCGTGGGCGCGGGTCATCCGCTGGATCATCGTGTCGCGGTCGCCGGTCCAGTACATCTGGAAGAAGGTCGTCGCTCCGGTGTCGCAGACCTCCTCGACGGACTTCGAGGCGAAGTTGGACAGGCCCATGATCGTGCCGCGGGCCGCGGCGGCCCGGGCGACGGCGACCTCGCCGTCGGGGTGGACCGCCTGGACGCCGGTGGGGCTGATGATGACCGGCGAGCCGATCTGCTGGCCGAAGACGGTCGTCGACTGGTCACGCTCGGGCTGCTGGCCGACGACGTGCGGAGCCAAGCCGATCTCGGCGAAGGCGCTCTGGTTGTCGTCGCGACTCTGGCCGCGCTCCGACCCGGCGACGAGTGCGCCGTAGACGGGAGCGGGCAGCTTTTTGCGGGCGCGCTCCTGGGCGACGGCGACGGACTCGAACCAGGGGTTCTGCTTCCAGGGGTTGGTGAGCCACTCGGGCTTGTTCATCGTCTCGTCCTCGTCATCGAGGGTCGAAGCCAGCGAGCGGGCTCTCGGCGCACGGCGAGACCGGACGCGGCGGGGCAGCGGTCTCCCCTTCGGGCCGGCGGCGCATGAGCTTGAGCATCACGGGCTCGTTGCGGGTGGGGTTGGCCTTGGAGTGGTCCTGGCTGGCGGCGGGCACGGTGCGCTCGCCCGAGAGGGCGGACTCGCCGTAGCCCTGGACGCACTCCGGGTCGGGGCCGTCGAGCGGCAGGCCGGTGAAGAACTTCGCGGCCATGCAGCCGCCGCGGCAGCTGTCGAAGTGGGCGCACTTCGAGCAGGCGCCACCGGTCTGAGGGGAGCGCAGCTCGCGGAAGAGCTCGGAGTCGCGCCACACCCCGCCGAAGCCGCCGTCGGTGAGCAGGTTCCCGGCGTGGAACTGGTCGTGGATCGCGAAGGGGCACGCGTAGACGTCACCGACGGGGTCGATGAGGCAGACGACGCGGCCGGCGCCGCAGAGGTTGAGCCCGGGCAGGGACTCGCCGAAGGCCGCAAGGTGGAAGAAGGAGTCGCCGGTGAGCACGTCCTCTCCGTGAGCCATGAGCCAGTCGTAGAGCACCCGCTGCTGCTCCGGCAACGGGTGCAGTTCGTCCCACACGTCGGCGCCGCGGCCCGAGGGACGCAGCCGGGTCAGGCGCAGCGTGGCGCCGTAGCGGTCGGCGATGGCCTTGAAGTCGTCGAGCTGGCTGATGTTCTGTCGGGTGCAGACGACGGAGATCTTGGCGTCACCGAACCCGGCGGCCTGCAGGTTGTCGAGGGCACGCAGCGCCATGTCGTAGGAGCCGGGGCCGCGGACGTAGTCGTTGACCTCGGCGGTCGCGCCGTCGAGGGAGATCTGTACGTCGACGTAGTCGGTCGCGGCGAGGAAGGCCGCGCGCTCGGGGGTGATCCGGGCGCCGTTCGTCGAGAACTTCACGCCCACGTCGTGGGCGACCGCGTACTCGAGCAGCTCCCAGAAGTCGGGGCGGATCGTCGGCTCACCACCGCCGATGTTGACGTAGAAGACCTGCATCCGCTGCAACTCGTCGATGACGGCCTTGCACTGCTCGGTGCTCAACTCGCGCGGGTCTCGCCGACCCGAGCTGGAGAGGCAGTGGGCGCACTCGAGGTTGCAGGCGTAGGTCAGCTCCCAGGTCAGGCAGATCGGGGCGTCGAGGCCGAACTCGAACTGCTCGACGAGGGTGCCGCCCTCGGGGCGGGCTGGTGCCTGCCGGGCCGCGGGTCGGTCGGTGGTGAGGGTCATGCTGGCTCCTCAGGAGTCGGTGCGTGGGCGGATCATGCCGTTGGCGGCAAGACCCTGCAGCGCACGCAGGTACCCGTCGTGCTGCTCCTGCGGGATGCCCTCGGCGACCAGGGTGCTCTGCACGTCCGGGTGGTCGGCGAGGTGCTCCACGACGCGGACGAGCTCCGGTCGCTTGAGGAAGGACAGCTTGCGGTTGTGGAAGTTGTAGGCCAGGGCCCCGAAGGGTTCGGGGCGAAGCGCCACGGATGCCGACAGCTCCCAGGGCCGCATCAGCATCCGTGGCGTTTCCGCGTTCATCGCGATCATCGATCTCTGGTCGAGGCGCGGATCAGTAGACGCCGCACATGCCGTCGATGGAGACCTCTTCCACGAGGTCATCGGCGACTGCGTCGACCTGAGCGTCTTGCTCGAGACCGTCGTGCTGCTCGTCTGCCATGGTGTTGTCCTTCCGACGTCGCTGTCTGGTTCGGCCCAAGTTAGTGACGTGAGAGGACGGCCGTAACTGCCCTAACGGGTAGTCCGTGGCCTGCCCGGGTCGGTCAGGCGGGTGGTCAGGCGCCGCCCAGTGCCGCGTCCACGATGGCCCTGGCGTCCGCCTGCACCTGCGCCAGGTGCTCGGGCCCGCGGAAGGACTCGGCGTAGATCTTGTAGACGTCCTCGGTGCCCGACGGGCGGGCGGCGCACCACGCCGACTCGGTGGTGACCTTGAGCCCACCGATGGCCGCGCCGTTGCCGGGGGCCTCGGTGACCTTGGCCGTGATCGCCTCTCCTGCAAGGGAGTCCGCGGAGACAGCGGCCGGGGTGAGGGCCTTGAGGGCAGCCTTCTGCTCACGGGTCGCGGGCGCGTCGACGCGGGCGTAGGCGGGCTCGCCGTGCCGCGCGACGAGGTCGGCGTAGTGCTCGCTGGGAGAGCGACCGGTGGTCGCGAGGATCTCGGAGGCGAGCAGCGCGAGGATGATCCCGTCCTTGTCGGCCGTCCACACCGACCCGTCGTGCCGCAGGAAGCTCGCCCCCGCCGACTCCTCGCCACCGAAGCCGACCGACCCGTCGAGCAGCCCGGGGACGAACCACTTGAAGCCGACCGGCACCTCCCACAGGTCCATCCCGAGGTCCGCGGCGACGCGGTCGATCATCGAGCTCGACACGAGCGTCTTGCCGATCCGCCGGCTCGACCAGCCCGGCCGCGCCCCGCCGTGCAGGTACTGGATCGCCACCGCGAGGTAGTGGTTGGGGTTCATCAGCCCGACGTCGGGGGTGACGATGCCGTGCCGGTCGGAGTCCGCGTCGTTGCCGGTCGCGATGTCGTACCGATCCCGTTGAGCGACAAGGCTGGCCATGGCCGCAGGGGAGCTGCAGTCCATCCGGATCCTGCCGTCCTTGTCGAGGGTCATGAAGCGCCACGTCGGGTCGACGAGCGGGTTGACCACCGTCAGGTCGAGGCCGTGGCGCTCGCCGATCTCGCCCCAGTAGTGCACGGCCGCGCCGCCCATCGGGTCGGCGCCGATCCGCACGCCGGCGTCCCGGATCCGTTGCAGGTCAACGACGCTCGGCAGATCGGTGACATAGGCGGCGAGGTAGTCGTGATCGGTCGCGGCGGCCCGGGCCCGGGCGAAGGGGGTCCGCCGCACCTGCCGCAGGCCGTCACGCAGGTGCGCGTTGGCCGCGTCGGCGATGGCGCTTGTGACGTCGGTGTCGGCGGGGCCACCGTGCGGCGGGTTGTACTTGAAGCCGCCGTCGCTCGGGGGGTTGTGCGAAGGGGTGACGACGATGCCGTCGGCGAGGCCGCCCCCCTTCGCCGTGAGGTCCTTGCCCCGGTTGGCGGTGAGGATCGCGTGCGAGATCGCCGGGGTCGGGGTGTAGCCGTCGCGGGAGTCGACGAGGACGGTGACGCCGCCGGCGACGAGGACCTCGAGGGCGGTGGTCCACGCCGGCTCGGAGAGGGCGTGGGTGTCGCGGCCGAGGAAGAGCGGGCCGTCGATGCCGGCTGCGCGGCGGTGGTCGACGATCGCCTGGGTGGTGGCGAGGATGTGGGCTTCGTTGAAGGACGCGGTCAGCGAGGAGCCCCGGTGCCCGCTCGTGCCGAAGGCGACCTGCTGGTCGACGTCCTCAGGGTCGGGCTGCACGGCGTAGTAGGCGGTGACGACGTGGCTGACGTCGATGAGGTCCTCGGGCAGTGCGGGCTGGCCCGCTCGGTCGGCGGCTGCGCTCATGGCCCGACGCTACCGCCCTACCGCAGCACCGCCGCCAACCGCGCGGTGAGCGGCGCCGTGGCCGGGTGGCGGGCCTCGCCGAGCTCGTCGAGCGCCCGCTGGAGCACCTCGGCGTCGGCGACGACCTCGCTGTAGGCGAGCACGGCCGAGGGATCGGGGTCGGTGAGCAGGCACTCGCGGACGGCGACGGCGAGGTAGTCGGCGGTCTCGGTGAGCAGCGGCGAGCTGGTCCCGGGGACGAGGTCGCCGCCGTAGGCGTCGACGGCGGCGCGGGCATCGCTGCGACGCACCGCCGCTCGCACCGCGTCGACATCGCTCGTCACGGGCAGGTCGAGCCGATAGGGCCGGGAGGCCAGGCGGCCGCCGAGGGCGGAGCGCAGCTGGCTGACCTCGGACTTCAGGGTGCTCGTCGACACCCGCTCGTCGCCGTAGAGGTGGGCGTGCAGCTCGCCGAGCGAGAGCCCGTCGGGGTGCAGCGCGAGGATCGCGAGGATCTCGACCTGGCGGCGGGTGAGCAGCAGGCGCGATCCGTCGAGGTGGACCTCGCTCGCGCCGAGCAACCGCAGGTGCAGCCCCTGGTGCGCGGGCACGGTCAGCGTCGAGGCGAGGGACGAGGCGGGGATCGCGGTCTCGAGCAGCCGGGCGAGCGCCTGCGCGGTCGCGGCGCCGATCGGGTGGCTGCGGTCCCACGTCGTCGACAGGTCGAGGACCCCGAGCTGGGCGCCGGTCACCGGGTCGTGCACGGGCGCGGCCCAGCAGACCCAGCTGTGCACGATCGGGGCGTAGTGCTCGGCGGCGAAGACCGTCGAGACGGAGTCGGTGCGCAGCGCGAGGTTGAGCGCATTGGTCCCGACGCTGCCCTCGTCCCACCGGCCGCCGGCGACGAAGTTGACCTGCTCGGCGGCGCTGCGCATGACCCGCCCGCCATAGGTCCACAGAATCCGGGTCTGGGGGTCGGTGACCGCGACGACGAGGTCGCCGTCCTCGGCAGCGGAGCGCAGCGCGCCCTCGAGCCGGGCGACCGCGGCCGACAGCGGTGACTCCGCGAAGAGGCTGGCGGTCTCCCCTTCGTCCGCCAGCGGAGCGGCCTCGACGGTCGCAGGCAGGTGCTCCGCGGACCGGCGCCACGACGACAGGATCTCGGGGCGCACCTGCTCGGGCGCGCTGCCCTCGCGCCAGTGCTCCCAGGCGCGCTCCAGCGTGCGCCGTCGACTGGACTCCACCATCGGCCACCTCCTCGTGGTCCCCGTCAGCGTAGGCCGGAGCGGGGCCTAGGGTCGAGGGATGAGCACCGCAGCCGGCACCCTGATGTGGACCCCGGCGGCCGAGCGGCCCGACCTGCTCGCCGCCCCCGTCGCCGCCGCGATCGCGGCGGTCCCCTCGGCCCGCGTGGCCGAGATCGACCCCGAGCTGGCGGACACCGCCGCCTTCTGCGAGGCCTATGCGTCGCCGCCGCAGTTGTCCGCCAACTGCGTCGTCGTCGCGGGCCGAAGGGGAGGGGAGACCCGGCACGCCGCCGTCCTCGTCCTCGCGACGGACCGGGCGGACATCAACGGCGTCGTGCGCCGGCACGTCGACGCGCGCAAGATCTCCTTCGCCCCGATGGGCGAGGCGGTGGAGATCACCGGCATGGAGTACGGCGGCATCACCCCCGTGGGGCTGCCCGAGGCGTGGCCGGTACTCGTCGACGAGGCGGTCGTCGCTGCCGGCGAGGTCGTCATCGGGTCGGGGGTGCGCGGCTCCAAGCTGCTCGTCGACGCCGCCGAGCTCGCGGCGCTGCCGACCGCGGAGGTCCTCGCCCTGGCGCTGCCCGCCCCCGCTGGCTGAGGTGCGAGCGCCAGCGAGCCTCGAAGCCACCTACCCGAGCGACTCGAGCAGCTCCCGTACCCGGCCCTTGATCTCGTCGCGGATCGGCCGCACCGCCTCGACGCCCTGCCCGGCGGGGTCGTCGAGCTGCCAGTCCTCGTAGCGCTTGCCGGGGAAGATCGGGCAGGCGTCGCCGCACCCCATCGTGATGACGACGTCGCTGGCCTGCACGGCGTCGGTGGTCAGCACCTTGGGCCGCTCGGTGGACAGGTCGATGCCCTCCTCGAGCATCGCTGCGTGGACGGCGGGGTTGATCGAGTCGGCGGGCGCGGAGCCGGCGGAGCGCACCTCGACGGCACCTCCGGACAGGGCCCGTGTGTAGGCCGCGGCCATCTGCGAGCGGCCGGCGTTGTGCACGCAGACATAGAGGACGGAGGCGGTCATCGGGACTCCTGCAGGGACGAAGGGGAGGGGAGACGTCGGCGCAGGGCGAGGCTGACGTAGACGAGGCCGACGAGGACGGGGACCTCGATGAGCGGGCCGACGACGCCGGCGAGGGCCTGGCCGCTCGTCGCGCCGAAGGTCGCGATGGCGACGGCGATGGCCAGCTCGAAGTTGTTGCCCGCCGCGGTGAAGGCGAGCGTCGTCGTGCGCTCGTAGCCCATGCCGAGCGCCCGCCCGAGCAGATAGCCCGCGCCCCACATGAGGGCGAAGTAGGCGAGCAGCGGCAGCGCGATCCGGGCGACGTCTAGGGGCCGTGAGGTGATCGCCTCACCCTGCAGGGCGAAGAGGACGACGATCGTGAAGAGCAACCCGTAGAGGGCCCACGGCCCGACCTTCGGCAGGAAGGTCTGCTCGTACTCCCTTCTCCCCCAACGGCGCTCGCCGATGCGTCGGGAGAGGTAACCGGCGAGCAGGGGGATGCCGAGGAAGATCATCACGGACTTCGCGATCTGCCAGGCGGAGACGTCGAGGTCGGCCTGCTCGAGGCCGAGCCAGCCGGGTAGGACCGACAGGTAGAACCAGCCGAGCCCGGCGAAGGCGACGACCTGGAAGAGCGAGTTGAGCGCCACGAGGACGGCGGCGGCGTCGCGGTCGCCGCAGGCCAGGTCGTTCCAGATGATGACCATGGCGATGCAGCGGGCGAGCCCGACGATGATCAGGCCGGTGCGGTACTCCGGCAGGTCGGGGAGGAGCAGCCAGGCGAGGGCGAACATCAGCGCCGGCCCGACGACCCAGTTGAGCAGCAGCGAGGACCCGAGCAGCCGCCGGTCGCTCGTCACGGTGTCGAGCCGGTCGTAGCGGACCTTGGCCAGCACCGGGTACATCATCACGAGCAGGCCGAGGGCGATCGGCAGTGAGATCCCGTCGACCTCGATGGCGCTCAGCAGGTCACCGAGGCCGGGGACGAGCCGGCCGAGGAGGAGTCCGGCGACCATGGCCAGCCCGATCCACGCCGGCAGCCACCGGTCGAGGGTCGACAGGCGGGCGGGCGCCTGCGCTGGTGCGGTGTCGACGCTCACTGCGGGGCGGCCTTGCTCGCGCGGACGAAGGCGCTGGCGAAGGACCCGTCGAGGGCGTCGACGACCTGCTCGAGCGTCCAGCCGTGCGGCAGCTGGTCGCCCACGAGGCCGGACAGGCGGTGCAGGTCGTCGCGGCCGTAGGTGCGCGTGATCTCCACGGAGGCGTCGGTGAAGCCCACCGCCGTGAGCCGCTCGACGTAGTCGGTGTCGAGCAGGGCTCCGGAGATGCAGCCGGTCCACAGACCGACGATGCCGCGCAGCGCATCGGGGATCCCGCGGAGGAGGACGACGTCGGCGACGGCGAAGCGTCCGCCCGGCCGCAGCACGCGGTGCGCCTCACCGATCACGGCGTCCTTGTCCGCGCTGAGGTTGATGACGCAGTTGGAGATGACGACGTCGACGCTCGCGTCATCGAGCGGGATGGCCTCGATCCGGCCACGGACGAAGCGCGCATTGGTCACGCCGGCCTCGGCCTGGTTGCGGCGGGCGAGCTCGAGCATCTCGTCAGTCATGTCGAGCCCGGTCGCGGTGCCGGTGGGGCCGACGCGGCGCGCGGAGAGCAGCACGTCGAGACCGCCGCCGGAGCCCAGGTCGAGGACGTCCTCGCCGGGGGAGAGGTCGGCGAGGGCCGTCGGGTTGCCGCACCCGAGCGAGGCTGCGAGTGCCGCGTCCGAAGGGGAGTCCGTCCCCTCGTAGAGACCGACGGTGATCGGGTCGGGTTCGCCCCCGGGGCTGGACCCGCTGCAGCACGGGCTGGCGTCTCCCGTGAGGTGGGACCGGGCGGCAGCGGCATAGCGCTCGCGCACGGCGTCGCGGGTGGGGGTCGTGGGGATCACGAGAAGCTCCTGCTTCGATGGATGTCGAATCAACTGCTGCGGCCAGCATGGTCCGTTGATTTGAGACATGTCAAGATAGGGCGATGAGCATCCTCGAGTCGGTCCCCGGTGAGCAGGCCGTGACCTGCTGCGGGCTGGCGACCTCGCCCGTCACCGAGGCCGACGCGGCCCGTCTGGCGCCGGTCTTCAAGGCGCTCGGCGACCCGGTCCGGCTGCGCATGGTCTCGATGATCGCCGCGCAGCCCGAGCTGTGCGTCTGCGAGATCACCCCGGCCTTCGACCTGTCGTCGGGCACGATCTCGCACCACCTCAAGCTGCTGCGCGAGGCCGGGCTCGTCGACTGCGAGCGCCGCGGCACCTTCGTCTACTACTGGATCAACCCCGAGGCCCTCGGCGCCCTGTCGACCCTGCTCGCGGTCGCCCCTGCCGGCTGAGCCCCCCGCCCCCTTCGCTTTGACGCCAGCCGCCCCGGCGCGGTCCCATGGGTCCATGACCGACCTCGCGATCGTCGACGCCGACCCCACGCCGCTCACCGCCACCGTGGGGACGAAGTTCGCCTACGGCACGACCGGAGTCCGCGAGGCGCTCCTCTCCTTCGCCGTGTCCACTGCGCACGACATCCTCGAGGAGGAGATCCTCATCCACGCGGGTGGCAAGCAGGTCGAGGCGCGAGAGCTTGCCGGCAACCACGGCACTCGGCTGCACGTCGTCGACGAGGTGGGCGACGGCTGGCTCGAGGTGACCTATCGCGCGGTTGTCGACATCACCAGGCCGACCGGTGACCAGGTGGGGCGTGAGATCGACTTCGACCGCTGGGTCTTCACCCGTCCGAGCCGCTACGCCGAGTCGGATCGACTGGCCCCCATGGCTGCTCGGCTCTTCCCGAGCCAGTCCGGGATCGAGCGGGTCAATGCCGTCGGCGAGTGGGTCAACACGCACATGGCCTACATCTCCGGGTCGAGCCGGGGCACCGACGGTGCCGTCGACTCGATCCTCCAGGCCTCGGGCGTGTGCCGCGACTTCGCGCACGTCGTCGTCGCGCTGCTGCGGGCGCTGGGCACCCCCGCGCGGCTCGTCTCGGTCTATGCGCCGGGTCTGCAGCCGATGGACTTCCACGCCGTGGCCGAGGCCTGGGTCGACGACGCGTGGCACATCGTCGACGCGACCCGACTGGCCCCCCGCGAGGCGATGGTCCGCATCGCCACCGGCCGCGACGCGGCCGACACCGCCTTCCTCACCACGCGCGGTGGCCGCACGACCTTCAACCGTCAGGTCGTCACCGCCACGCTCACCGAGGGCCGGCTCCCGCAGGAGGACCCCTCCGCGCTCGTGCGCCTGGCCTGATCCCACGGCCCCGGACGAAGGGGGCCGACCCGCACCTTCCCGCATCCCGAGACGCCGCGCGCCTCGTCATGCACGTCACCCGAGCCGTAGTTACCGTCGAGTAACTGCTGGTCGTCGACGACCGGCCCGGCCCGGGAGGAAGTCATGCGCGTTCGCGCTCTGTCCGTCGTCACCGCCGTCGCCGCCGTGGTGGCCACCGTCGGAGCGAGCCCCTCGAACGCCGCCCCCGGCGGCTCGGTCGAGTCGCCGCAGCACTTCGTCCAGCTCGGCGACTCCTTCTCCTCGGGCAATGGCGCGGGCAGCTACGTGGAGAAGACCTGCTGGCGCTCGCCGAACAACTACGGCGCCCGGGTCGCCCAGCTCAAGGGCGCGACCTACACCAATGCGGCATGCAGCGGCGGTGTGACCGCTGACATCCTCGAGCCGCGCGATCTCGGCTCTCCCTCGTGGCGCACGCGCACCTATCGGATCCCGGCGGGCGCGGTCGACGCCCGAGCCCAGTGGCTGGCGAAGGCGAAGGCCGACCAGCTCTGCGGCACCCCGGCCCAGTCGGACTTCTCCTACGTCTACACCGTCAGCTCGAGCGCGTCGGCCGGCGATCTCTACACCGCGGCGGTCCGCTGCCAGCTGCAGGCCGCACCGCAGATCGACGCGGTCGACCGCTCGACGGACGCCGTCTTCGTCACGACGGGCGGCAACGACGTGCGCTTCACCTCGATCGTCATCGACTGCCTCGTGCTGCGCTCCGCGGGCAGCTGCAAGGCGCGCATCGACGCGGCGAACGCCCAGCTGACGTCGCTGAAGCAGGAGACCAAGGAGACGCTGCAGGCGGTCCACGACCGCTCCGGCGGTCGCGCGCACGTCTACCTGCTGGGCTACCCGCACCTGATCAACACCGACAACTTCCGCCTGGGCTCGACCTATGACGCAGGGAATGAGCTCTCGCGGATGCAGCTGCGCGGCGACACCCTGCAGCGGGCGGCGATGGCGGAGCTGTCCCGCGCCAACGGTGGCCGGGGTGGGTTCACCTTCGTCGACGTCAAGCGTGACTGGGGTGGCTACACGCACGGGATCGACCCGCACGTCGTCGCGGACAACAGCGATGCCTGGCTCGTCCCGGTCCTCTCGCCGGGGCGCGAGCTCAAGGAGTTCGTCCACCCGACGGCCGCGGGTTGGGGTGCGAGCGCGCTGGCACTCGCCGACGCGATGCGGTGAGTCAGCGGGCGACAAGCGCGATGACCGCGGGTGCGACGAGCGCGCCCACGGCGCCGAGCAGCATCGCCGGCCCGTAGGCGAACTCGTCGCCAGCACCCTTGCGCCGCAACGCAAGCAGCGCCACCGCGACGACCCCACCGATGAGGAATGTCGCGAGCGTCGCCCACCACACCTGGGCCCACGACAGCCACCCGAGGAGCATGCCGAGCAGGCCGGCGAGCTTGACGTCGCCGAAGCCGATGCCGCCCCCGGGCATCAGGGCGAGGACGAGGTAGACGACGAAGAGGACCACCCCGGCGACGAGTGCCCGGACGAAGGGGGACCACGTGTCCGTGGCGAGGCTGCAGCCGGCGAGGAGCACGACGAGCGCGGGCGCCGCGGGCAGCTGGATGCGGTCGGGCAGGCGGTGCACGTCGAGGTCGACCCAGGCGAGGGCGACCATGACCCAGACGGCGAGGACGTAGACGGCCGGGACGAGCCACGGGTGGCCTGGCGAGACCGCCCACCAGACGAGGCCGCTCGCGACCGCGGTCACCGGCACGACCCACCACGAGGCGGGCCGGGGCAGCGAGATCTCGTCGGGCATCCGGTAGCCCAGCGTCCTCAGTCGCAGCTGCAGGAGCAGGCCGACGAGGGCGCCGACGGTGGCGATGACGAAGGGGGTCGTGGCGGGCACGCAGGCAATCTAACGGGCCCGTCGAGAAGTGAGTGAAAATTTTACTGGACAACCTCTGGTCAAATGCTTACCAAAGGCTTACTGTCCTGGTGTCTGGAGATGAGCCCTTCCACGACAACGTCTTCGGGGGGCTGCCTGCCAGGTGTTGTACCGGCAGCACGCCACGCTTCATCTCGCTGCCGCGCAGTGCGTTTCGCGGTCCTGGGGGGATGCTTCCCGCCAGGGCTCCACAGCCATCCGGCGCACCCCGGGCACCTTCACCCGGACTGGTGACCCGTCCTTGCGGGTCACCGTGCAGCACCTCTTCATTCACCCTGCCCCACCCTGCCGACGGGCCATGTCCGTGTGCCCGGGTGCCTCGGCGACCCCTCACTCAAGGAGACATCCCATGCTCGACCTCTACGTCCGTCTGCAGTCCCTGCTCACCGTCAAGGCGGAGAAGGGAGCGACCGCCGTCGAGTACGGCCTCATGGTCGCCCTCATCGCCCTGGCGATCATCGTCGCCGTCACCGCGCTGGGCACGAACCTGTCCGCCCTGTTCACCTACATCGCCGGCAAGATCGACGACGTCACCCCCTGATAGGTCGCGTACTTCCGTGGCGGGGGCTCTTCCTCCCCCCGCGCCCCCGCCACGGATCCTCCCAACGCTGGCTGCCCGCTCCCGCTGGCTGAGGAGCGAGGGACGAGCGTCTCGAAGCCAGTACCGACCCCAACCCGACGACCGAGGCGGTGGACCATGCGAGCACCCTCCGGCCTCCGGACGGCCCGTGACCGCGGCGCCGCCGCGGTCGAGATGGCCATCGTCCTGCCGCTGCTGCTCCTCGTCCTCGGCGGCATCATCGACTTCGGCCGTTACTTCCTCGCCGAGGTCCAGCTGACCAATGCCGTCCGTGAGGGAGCCCGGGTCATGGTCATCAGCGAGGACTCCGCCGAGACCATCCAGCGGGTGCAGACCGCGGCCCCGGCCGTCGCGGGCCTGGTGACCACCACCCCGGGCGTCTGCCCGGGCACCGACGCGAAGGTCCGGGCCACCGCTCCCTTCGACTGGATCATCCTCAAGCCCGCGATGAGCCTCGTCCCCGGTGGCGCCGCGAACTCCCTGCCCACCGAGGTCAAGGCGGAGGCGGTGATGAGATGCGGCGGCTGACCGCGACCGGCGCGCGCCGCCACCGGACCACCGCCGAGCGCGGGGCCGTGGCGACGATCGTCGCCGTCCTCTTCGCCGGCATGGCCTTCATGGGCCTGCTCGCCGTGAGCGTCGACCTCGGCAACCTCACCTACGAGCGCCGCCAGGTGCAAAATGCGGCCGACGCCACCTCGCTCGCCCTCGCGCAGGAGTGCGCCGGCTCCGGAGCGGTCAAGACGACCTGCGTCCCCGCCACGGTCGACGACCTGCTCGACGCCAACGCCCACGACGCGGCCCATCGCTACGACACCCGCAACGACGCGCCCGACGGTGCCTGCGCGCGTGGCACGGCGACCCAGGTCGGGCCGCTCTCGACCCACCCCTGCTCCAGTGACGGAGCGATCACCGACCTGCGCGAGTGCCCGCCACTGCCCGAGTGGCTCACGACGGGTGAGGGCGCGAACATCCCCTATGTCGAGACCTATGCCGCGACCGAGACCACCGACGGCGGCACGAAGCTCTTCCTCCCCTTCTCCCGGGTGCTGGCCGGCGGCGCGAGCGGTGATGCCGGGACCACGGCGTGCGCCCGCGCTGCCTGGGGTGTGCCCCGCGGATACACCGCGTCGTTGCCCGTGACGATCAACGACTGCGAGTGGCGCGACCAGACCAATGGCGGGACCGACTACGTCGACGAGGCGCCCTCGGGCGCGAAGCCGGGATACGGCGGAGCCGGCCAGCCCGCGTGGCCGGCCGGGTCGAAGGAGATCGTCATCGTCCTCCACGACCCGAAGAAGACCGACTCGAAGTGCACGTGGAACGGCAAGGACTTCCCCGGCGGCTTCGGCTGGCTCGGCACCGTGACCAAGACGTGCAATGCGACCGTCTCGGACGAGCAGCACTGGGTGCAGGTCGACCCCGGAGCCAGCGCATCGTGCGGCAACGTCGAGTTGGGCAACCTCGTCGGCACCGTCGTGGAGGTCCCGGTCTTCGACTGCGTGAAGGGGTCGAAGACCAATCCCGGTGCCACGGTGCCAGCACCCAGCGAGTGCAACCCCACCAACCCCCAGGCCGGGGGCAACAACGTCTGGTACCACATCGCCGGCTGGGCCAAGTTCTACGTGTCGGGGATGGACGTCCCCGGAGTCACGAAGTGGGGCCTGGTCCCCGGCGGTCACACGTCCTGCGGGATCAGCGGCGCCAAGTGCATCGCTGGCTGGTTCCTCACCGGTGAGCTCTCCGCCACCCCGAGCAGCGTCGGCGCCCCGGGGGGACCCGACGACTTCGGCACCTACGTCATCAAGCCAGCCGGCTGACCCAGCAGAAAGCACCTCACCATGAAGCGTCGCGTCATTGCCATCGTCGCCGCCGTCGTCCTCGCCATCGCGGGGGCGGGGCTCATCCTCGTCTACGTCAAGGGTGCCGACTCTCGAGCGGTGGCCGACGCGCAGCCGGTCTACGTCTACGTCGCCGACGAGCTCGTGCCCGCCGGCACGACGCTCAAGGACGCCGAGCGGACCGAGCTCGTCAGCCGGACGAAGGTCGCCCAGGGGGCCCGTCCGGCGGGCGCGATCGAGTGGATCGGCCCTGACAACAACGCGCAGCTGGCGCTGTCGGACGTGCAGCCGGGCGAGTTCCTCATGGCCTCCCGCTTCGGCGCGACCCCGGTGGGGGAGAAGGCGATTGAGGTGCCCCCGGGCAAGGTCGCGATGTCCGTCCAGCTCTCCGACCCGGCGCGCGTCGGCGAGTTCGTCACCCCCGGCTCCGAGATCGCGATCTATGCGACGCACAAGATCAAGCTCGTCGGTGACGACGACAAGACGAAGCAGATCAACGAGCTCGACCTGCACGGCACGACGGTCCTTCTGCCCAAGGTCCAGGTCATCGCGATGGGCACCGACCCCCTCGCCGCGCCCGACACCGCCAAGAGCGACAGTGACTCCGAGGACAGCACCGCCAGCGGCTCGCAGAGCAACGACGTGAAGTTCCTCGTCACCGTCGCCGTCGACCCCGCCGACGCGCCCCGGCTCGCCCACGGCGTCAGCCAGTACACCCTCTACGCCGGCCTGCGCGGCCCCGACGCCAAGATCGCCGAGGGTGACGACGCCAACGACCTGTCGATCTTCGACGGGCAGCCGTCCGACCTGCTCAAGGACGTGAAGCCGTGACGATCCTCTGGGACCTCGACCCCCGCGCCCACGCGACCTATGCCTTCGCCCTCGGCGACCACGTCGAGGTGCACGCCCACGGGCCGCGCATCGTCCGCGCCCTCGAGGAGGGCCGGCACCGGCTCGTCGTCATCGGCCCCGACGTGCCCGTCGACTCCGCCTGCCAGCTCGCCGAGCACCTGCGCGTTGCCCGCCCCGAGGTCGGCGTGCTGCTCCTGCGCCACCGCCTCGACGTCACCGTCATGGGCCAGGCCCTGCGCAGCGGCATCCGCGAGGTCGTCCAGGCCGACGACCAGACGGCTCTCGCCGACGCGGTGCGGCGCAACGAGCAGCTGGCCGCCCAGCTCCTCGGCGACACCGGCCGCGTGGCCCGCGGCAAGGTCGTCACCGTCTTCAGCGCGAAGGGGGGCGTCGGCAAGACGACCGTCTCCACCAACCTCGCCGCCCACCTGGCGTCCAGCGGCGCCCGCACCCTGCTCGTCGACCTCGACCTGATGTTCGGTGACGTCGCGATCAGCCTGCAGCTCATCCCTTCGGGCACGGTCACCGACCTCGTGGCCATGCGCGGTCACCTCGACCAGGCTGGCCTGGAGTCCGTCGTCGTGCGGCACGAGCCCACCGGCCTCGACATCATCGCGCCGTCGAGCGACCCGGGCGACGCCGAGCGGATCCCCGCTGACGTCGTCCTCGAGCTGCTGCGCACCGCTCGCGCCCACTACGACTACGTCCTCGTCGACACGCCCCCGGCCTTCACGGAGCACGTGCTCACGGCACTCGACGTCAGCGACCTCGCCGTCCTCATCACCACCCTCGACATCCCGGCGGTGAAGAACCTGCGCGTCGCGATGAACACCCTCGACACCCTCGGCGGGTCCAAGGACAACCGGGTCGTCGTGCTCAACCGCTCGGGCCTGAAGGTCGGCCTCGACTCCGACGAGGTCGAGACCGCGCTCAAGCAGGCGATCGCCGTGAGCATCCCGCACAGTCTGAGCGTGCCGGCCGCGACCAACAAGGGCGTGCCGCTCGTCTCCCACGACCCGCGTGACGCCGCCTCGGTGGCCCTGCGCGAGCTCGCCGACCGCCAGGTCCGGGCCCGCTTCGGCGACCTCGTCGAGTCGACCGGCAAGCAGCGCTTCGGACGACGCAGGAGCAAGGTATGAGCAACCTCGCCGACCGTCTCGACCGGGTCCGCCAGGCCCGGGAGGCCGCAGCGCCGACCGCCCAGCAGCAGGCCCGCTCGCGGGTGTCCCCGGGCGCCCGCCGACGAGAGGACCCCTTCGCCGGGGTGAAGGGCCGCGTCCACCAGGCGCTCCTCGAGTCGCTCGGCCCGCGCCTCTACGACCCCAACCTCACCGAGGCCGAGCTGGCCGCGCAGGTGCGAGCGACCCTGCAGACGGTCATCGACTCCGAGGAGACCCCGCTCACCCAGGCCGACCGGACGAAGATCGCCCAGGACGTCTCCGACGACATCCTCGGCCACGGCCCGCTCGAGCCCTACCTCCGCGACCCGGACGTCACCGAGATCATGGTCAACGGGCCGGAAGACATCTTCATCGAGCGCGGCGGGCGCATCGAGCCCGCACCGGCGCGCTTCGTCGACGACGGCCACCTGCGGCGCACGATCGACAAGATCGTCTCCCGTGTCGGCCGCCGTGTCGACGAGTCGAGCCCGATGGTCGACGCCCGTCTGCCCGACGGCTCCCGGGTCAACGCGGTGCTGCCGCCGGTCGCCATCGACGGGTCGATGCTCACGATCCGCAAGTTCGCCGCGGACCCCTTCACCGACGAGGACCTCATCGCCATGGGCACGATGTCGCGCCCGGTGCGCGACTTCCTTGCCGCCTGCGTCGAGGGCCGGCGCAACATCATCATCTCCGGCGGCACCGGCTCGGGGAAGACGACGACGCTCAACGTCGTCAGCGCCTTCCTCCCCGAGGAGGAGCGCATCGTCACGATCGAGGACGCCGCCGAGCTGCAGCTGCACCAGCGGCACGTGCTGCGCATGGAGTCGCGCCCGCCCAACATCGAGGCGCGCGGCGAGATCTCGATCCGCGACCTCGTGCGCAACTCGCTGCGCATGCGCCCCGACCGGATCATCGTCGGCGAGGTCCGCGACGGCGCCGCGCTCGACATGCTCCAGGCGATGAACACCGGCCACGACGGGTCCCTGACGACGATCCACGCCAACTCGCCGCGCGACAGCCTCGCCCGCCTCGAGACGATGGTGCTCATGGCCGGCATCGAGCTGCCGGTGCGCGCGATCCGCGAGCAGGTGGCCGGCGCCGTCGACCTCATCGTCCAGCAGTCCCGGCTCAAGGACGGCTCCCGCCGCATCGTCGCCATCACCGAGGTCATCGGGATGGAGGGCGAGATGATCACCCTGCAGGACCTCTTCACCTTCGACTACGCCGCGGGCCGCGACCACGACGGCCGCTACCTGGGCACGATGATCCCCACGGGCATCCGGCCGGCCTTCGCCTCCGACCTGTCCGACCTCGGGGTCGACCTGCCGATGCACCTCTTCGCCCGGGTCCCGATGTGAGCGCCCTCCGTGGGCGCGCCGCCGCGCTCCTCGCCCTCGTCGTCGCGCTGCTGGCCGTCGTCGTGCCTCCGGCCGGGGCGAAGGGGGCGGCCCCCGCCTCCCGCAGTGCCCTGTCGGTCTCGATGAGCGATGTCCGCTCCAGCGGTTCCTCGCTCACGGGCGTGCTCACCTTCCGCAGCCCCGACGTCGTGCAGGTCGACACCGACAGCTTGCGCGCCGAGGTCGACGGGCAGGAGCGCCCGGCGACCGCCTCGTCGTCGACGAGCAGCGAGCGGACGTCGATGCTCGTCATCGACACGAGCGGGTCGATGGGCGCCGACGGCATGGCGACGGTGCGCCAGGCGACCCGCACCTATCTCGCCGAGGTGCCCGACGACGTCCGGGTCGGGGTGGCGGCCTTCGCCAACACCGCCGGCGTCGACCTCGCCCCGACGGCCGACCGGGCCAAGGTCCAGCGCGTCGTCGACGGGCTCGTCTCTCGGGGCGACACGAGTCTCTACGCCGGCGTGAGCGCCGCGGCCAAGGCGCTGGGCACCCAGGGCGACCGCAGCATGGTGCTTCTCAGCGACGGCGCCGACACGATCAGCACGGCCCGGGCGGCCCACCGCGCGACGGCGACCCGCGAGGTGCGCACCCGCGGCATCCGCGTCGACGTCGTCCAGTTCAAGACCGACGACCCCGATGCGACCTCGGCCCTGCGCGGGTTCGCTTCTGCCGGAGGTGGATCCGTCATCTCGGCCGCCGACGCCGACTCGGTCGGCGCGGCCTTCCGCACCTCCGCCCGGGCGCTGCGCTCGCAGGCGCACTTCGAGGTCACGACACCGAGCCGGCTGACCGGCCGGCACACGGTGCGGCTCGAGGGGACCGCCGGCGGCACCCCCTTCGCCGTGGAGCGCACCGTCGACCTCGGCGGCGCCGGCGTGGCCCCCGCACCGGCGCCGACCCGCGGTGTCGCCGACTCGGCGATCGCGCCCGTCGGCGGGCTCTCGCTCACCGCCACCCCGTGGCCCTGGCTCGGGGCGCTGGCCCTCGGGCTCTCGCTCTTCCTGCTGGCGCACGCGATGCTCACCCCGACGCTCACGCCTCGTGAGCGGCGGCTGGCCGCCATCGACACCTACGTCGCGCCCGGGATGCAGCGCCGCGCCGACGTCCACGGCCAGCAGGCGACCCCGCTCACCCAGCGGATGGTCGAGCTCGGCGAGCGACGCATGGCCCGGCGCAGCTCGACGGCGGGCACGATGCTGCTCATCCAGCGCGCCGACCTGCCGCTGCGCGCGGGGGAGTGGTACGTCCTGACCGTCCTCGCCATCGTCGTCGGCGTCGTGCTCGGCCTCGTCGTCGTGCCCGGGCCGGCCCTGCTGGGCATCGTCGTCGGCCTCGCGCTCGGGCTCTTCCTGCCGCGGCAGGTGCTGCGCTTCCTCGCCGCGCGCCGAGCCAAGGCCTTCGAGCGGGTGCTGCCGCAGGCGCTCGTGCTCGTCGCGACGACGCTCAGGAGCGGCTTCGGCCTGCCGCAGGCGCTCGCCGCCGTCGCCCAGGACGCGGCGGCGCCGGTGGACAAGGAGTTCAGCCGGGCCCTCGCCGAGACCCGCATCGGCACCGACATCGCCGACGCCCTCGAGCACATGGCCGACCGCATGGGCAGCGACTCGATGCACATGGCCGTGCTCGCCATCCGCATCCAGCGCGAGGTCGGCGGCAACCTCGCCGAGACCCTCGAGACCACGGCGCACACCCTGCGCGAGCGGCAGATGCTGCTCCAGCAGATCGCGACCCTCTCGGCCGAGGGGCGGCTGTCGGCGCAGATCCTCATCGCCCTGCCGATCGGCGTCTTCTTCTACATGACGCTCGTCAACTACGACTACATCTCCTTGCTGTGGACGACCGTCCCCGGCGTCGTCATGAGCTTCGGCGCCGTCGTCCTCATCGTCATCGGCATCTTCTGGATGCGCCGCGTCGTCCGGATCGAGGTCTGACATGTCCCTCCTGCTGCTCGGGGTCGCCCTCGTCGCGGCTGCCGTGATCCTCCTCGTCCTCGTCCTGGCCCTCGGGGTCGGCACCTCCGGCCCGACCGGGGTGGCCCGCAGCCTCGCCCTCATCGAGGGCACGGTCGGTCAGGACGGCGTGCCGCGCAGCGAGCTGGCGGCGCGCGACCGCCTCGTCGAGCCGGTGCTCGACGCGACCCGTCGGCTCGCGCTGCGCCTCTCGCCCTCTGGCGCCGAGGAGCGGCTGGCCCGCAGCCTCGACCGGGCCGGCAACCCCTCGCCCTGGACCGTCGACCGGATCATGGGGACGAAGGGAGCCTGCCTGCTCCTCGGCGCGGCCTTCGGTCTGCTGTGGGGCGGCCTGAGCCTGACCGGCCTCGTGCTGTGCATCGCGCTCGCGGCGGCCTTCTTCTTCCTGCCCGACCTGCTGCTCTACAACGTCGCGCTGCGACGGCAGGAGCGCACGTCCAAGGACCTCGCCGACACCCTCGACGTGCTCACCGTGTGCGTCGAGGCAGGGCAGGGCTTCGACTCGGCGCTGCTACGGGTGGCCCGCACGAGCGACGGGCCGATGGCGGGGGAGTTCGCCCGGGTGCTCTCCGAGATCCAGCTCGGCAAGACCCGTGGTGAGGCCTTCTCGGCCATGGGCGAGCGCATGTCCCTGCCCGAGGTGCGCAACTTCGTCTCCGCCGTCGTCCAGGCCGACCGGCTCGGCATCCCGATCGCCAAGGTGCTGCGCGAGCAGACCTCCGCGATGCGCGTGACCCGCCGGCAGAAGGGCGAGGAGAAGGCGCAGAAGGTCACCGTCAAGATCCTCTTCCCCCTGCTCGTGTGCATTTTCCCGGCGCTCTTCGTCGTCATCATCGGGCCCGGTGGCATCCGCATGGTGCAGAGCCTCTTCGGGGCCGGGGGGCTCTAGCCACTGCCGGCCCGCCCCGGCGATTACTCTCGAGTCACCAGCCGCTCGACGGGGAGCGGCCACCAGGAGGTCACCATGCGCCGACGTCGTCGCACCCTGTCCATCGCCACCGCTCTCGCCGCCCTCGCGGCGGGCATCGGGACGGCCCTCCCGGCCGGTGCGAAGCCCCCTTCGCCCGACTACGTCGTGCTCGGTGACTCATACTCGGCCGGCAACGGCGCGGGCACCTACACCGAGCGCACCTGCTGGCGCTCGCCCGACAACTACGCGGCCAAGGTGGCCGCGCAGGACGGTGCGAACCTGACCAATGCCGCGTGCAGCGGTGGCGTCGTCGCCGACATCACGCAGCCGCGCGCCCTGGGGTCCCCCTTCGTGCGGACGGCGACCTACGAGGTGAGCGGCACGGCGGCCGTCCAGCAGCGCAAGTGGCTGCAGCGGGCCGAGGCCGACGCCCTGTGCGGCACGCCCGCCCAGCCGGACTGGTACTACGAGCAGACCGTCACGAGCAGCGCACCGACGGGCCGGCAGCTCACCGCGACGGTCAGCTGCCAGCTGACGGCCGCGCCCCAGGTCGAGTCGGTGACCCCGCAGACCGATGCGGTCTTCCTGACCGTCGGCGGCAACGACATCGGCTTCAGCACGATCGTCCTGCAGTGCATGGTGCTGCGCTCCCCGAGCGGCTGCCGCACGACGATGGACGCGGCCAACGCGACCCTGCCCGCGCTGAAGGACGACACGGCCGAGGCGCTCGCCGCGATCCGGGAGAAGTCGCGGGGCAATGCGCACGTCTACCTCCTCGGCTACCCCCACCTGCTCAACACCGACAGCTACGGCATCCCCGAGGCCGCACCGACCTACGATGCCGGCGCCGCGCTCGACGAGCTGCAGCGCCGCGGCGACGAGCTCCAGCGCGAAGGGGTCGCCGAGCTCGACGCGAGCGCGAAGGGTCGGGGTGGGTTCACCTTCGTCGACGTCAAGCCCGCGTGGGGCGGCATGGCGCACGGGCTCGACCCGCGCTCCGTCCCAGACAACACCCAGGCCTGGCTCGTGCCCGTCCTCGCCCCCGGGCGTGAGCTGCCCGAGTGGGTGCACCCGACGGTCGAGGGCTACACCGCCTCGGCGTCGGCGCTGAGCGCGGCCATGCGCTGAGGCGCGCCGCAGCCGCCCTTGCGCCTCCGCTCCGAACCCTGCAAAACCCTAGGGTCTTGCAGGGTTCGGAGCGCAGGACCCTGGGGTCTTGCAGGGTTGGGTCGACCGTAGAGCTGTGTCCAATGTTCGTCTAAGGTTTGGGCATGCCCTCCCTCTCGCGCCCCAGCGTGCTGCCCCGCCTCCTCGCCGGCCTCGTCATCGTGCTCTGGTTCGCCGTGGGGGCGGTGGGCGGGCCGCTCGTCGGCCAGCTGTCGAGCGTGCAGGACAACGACCAGGCCTCCTTCCTCCCGCAGTCCGCCGAGTCGACCCGCGTGGCCGAGCAGCTCCCGGACTTCGAGGCCGATTCCACGCTGCCGCTCATCGTGGCCGTGGAGGCCGAGGGTGGGCTGGGGCGTGACCAGCTCGCCGAGCTGGGCGACTGGGCCGAGCGGCTGCCGCAGCAGCAGCTGGACTCCGCGCCGGGGACGGTGGCGGACTACCTTGCCGCCCAACGGATCCCGGTGATCCCGTCGGAGGACGGTGACGCGGCGATCGTCGTCCTCAGCCTCGACGCAGCGGCCGTCGAGAAGACCGTCGACGAGACGAGCATCTCCGACCTGCTCGTCGACGACCTGCGGGGCAGCCTGGCCCCGGACGTCGACAATGCCACGGTGGCGGTGACCGGCCCGGCGGGCTTCGCCGCCGACCTCGGCGAGGCCTTCGCCGGCATCGACGGACTGCTGCTCCTCGTCACGCTCGCCGTCGTGCTCGTCATCCTGCTCGTCGTCTACCGCAGCCCGGTCCTCCCCTTCGTCGTGCTCCTCACGAGCATCTTCGGGCTCGCGCTCGCGGCACTGCTCATCCACCCGATGGCCGCCGCCGACTGGATCCAGCTCTCGGGCCAGAGCCAGGGCATCCTCTTCATCCTCGTCGTCGGCGCCGCGACCGACTACTCGCTGCTGCTCGTCGCGCGCTACCGCGAGGAGCTGCACGCGGCCGACCCGCTGCCGGCCCTGCGCATCGCGTGGCGCCAGACCCTGGGGCCGGTCGCGGCCAGTGGCGGCACCGTCATCGCGGGCCTGCTCTGCCTGCTCTTGTCCGACCTCGGCAACATCGCCGGCCTCGGGCCGGTCGGTGCCCTCGGCATCGCCGGGGCGATGACCGCCTCGCTCACCCTGCTCCCCGCGGCCCTCGCGCTGCTGGGCCGGGCCGCCTTCTGGCCGTCCGTGCCCCGACGCGGCACGCGCCCGCAGCACCGGCTCTGGTCCGGTGTGGCGCGTCGCGTGACGTCCCGTCCCCGCATCACCTGGGTCGTGACGACCGCCGTGCTGCTCGTCGCCGCGGCTGCGGCGCTCACCTTCCCGACCCAGGGCATCACGCAGGCACAGTTCTTCACGACCGACGTGGAGTCCGTCGACGGTCAGCGCGTCCTCGACCGGCACTTCGACGGGGGAGACCAGCGGCCCGTGCAGGTCGTCGTCCCCGACGCGGCCGTCCGCGAGGCGAAGGGGGTCCTCGCCGACCACGACGACGTCTCGGGGCAGGTCCGCTCGCAGGAGTCGACGACGGGGTCGGGGTCGACCCTGCTCTCGGCAACCCTGACCGTCGGGTCCGAGTCGCCCGAGGCGCGCGACGTCGTCCGCGACCTGCGGGGCGAGCTCCACGACGTCGACCCCGACATCATCGTCGGGGGCGCGACCGCGACCGCGGTCGACACCGACGACGCGAGCATCCGCGACTACCGCGTCGTCGTGCCCGCGATCCTGCTCGTCGTCACCCTCGTCCTCATGGCCCTGCTGCGGTCGGTCGCGGCGGCGGTGCTGCTCGTCGTGGTCAACGTGCTGACCTTCGCCGCGACCCTCGGGGTCTCGGCGGTGCTCTTCACCCGCGTCCTCGACCAGCCGGGCGCCGACCCCTCGACACCCGTGCTCGGGTTCGTCTTCCTCGTCGCCCTCGCTGTCGACTACTCGATCTTCCTCATGACGCGTGCGCGGGAGGAGTCGCTGCACGTCGGGACCCGCCGTGGGGTGCGCCGGGCCGTCGCGGTCACGGGCGGGGTCATCACCAGCGCCGGCGTCGTCCTCGCCGCGACCTTCTCCGCCCTGTGGGTGATCCCGCTGCTCTTCCTCGCGCAGATCGCCTTCATCGTCGCCTTCGGCGTGCTGCTCGACACCCTCGTCACCCGCTCGGTCCTCGTGCCGGCGCTCGCCACCGACCTGGGCAACCGCATCTGGTGGCCCGGGTCCGGGCGGATGGCCGACGACGAGGAGAGGGGCTGAGGGTTCTCGCCGGCCCGCCCGCAGCGTCGTGACTCGCGGGTATGACGACCACTCGCCACGCGTGACGGCGGCCGGCTCCCGTCGTACCGGGGCTCTTCGCCCTTCGCTGGCGCCGTAGTGGTCGTCGTACCCGGGGGTCACCACGGCCCGCGCCCCAGGGTCCGCGCGGACACGCACACACCCTGCAGGACCCCAGGGTCCTGCAGGGTGTGGTGGTGGGCCCCGCCGTGTGGGTGCGTCGGGAGAGAGCAGCTCAGTCGAGCAGGTCGACCAGCTGCGGTGCGATGCCGATGTAGGTCGCCGGGGTCATCGCCGCGACCCGCTCCTCGACCTCGGCCGGCAGGCCGAGCCCGCGGACGAACTCGACGAGCTCGGGCTGGCCGATGCGCTGACCGCGGGTGAGCTCCTTGAGCCGCTCGTAGGGCTCCTCCATGCCGGGCACGCCCTGCGCGCCGAGGGCCCGCATGACCGACTGGATCGGCTCGCCGAGCACCTCCCAGTTGCCGTCGAGGTCGGCGGCCATCGCCTCGGGCACGGCGTCGAGCCCGGCGAGGCCGCGGCCGGCGTTGTCGATCGCGAGCAGCGAGTGGCCCAGGGCGGTGCCGATGTTGCGCTGCATCGAGCTGTCGGTGAGGTCGCGCTGCAGGCGCGAGGTGACGAGCGTGGAGGCGAGCACGTCGAGGAGCGCATTGCTCACCTCGAGGTTGGCCTCCGCATTTTCGAAGCGGATCGGGTTGACCTTGTGCGGCATCGTGCTCGACCCGACGGTGCCCTGACCGCGGACCTGGGCGAAGTAGCCCATCGAGATGTAGGTCCACACGTCGGTGCACAGGTTGTGCAGCACGCGGTTGAAGCGGGCGATGTCGGCGTAGACCTCGGCCTGCCAGTCGTGCGACTCGATCTGCGTCGTCAGGGGGTTCCACGTCAGGCCCAGGCCCTCGACGAAGGTGCGCGAGATCTCCAGCCAGTCGGCCTCGGGCACGGCGGCCAGGTGGGCGCCGAAGGTGCCGGTCGCGCCGTTGATCTTGCCGAGGTACTCGTCGTGCTGGATTCGCCGCAGCTGGCGCATCAGGCGGTGCGCGAGGACGGCGAGCTCCTTGCCCATCGTCGTCGGGGTCGCCGGCTGGCCGTGGGTGTGCGAGAGGATCGGCACGTCGCGCAGGTCGACGGCCATCGCCGCGACGGCCTCGGCGAGGGCGTCGGCGCGCGGCAGCCAGACCTCCTCGACGGCCCCCTGGACCATGAGGGCGTAGGCGAGGTTGTTGATGTCCTCGCTCGTGCAGCAGAAGTGGATGAGCTCCGACAGGCCGGCGTCCTCGGGAGCCGGCGCGATCTTGCGCAGGCGCTCCTTGAGGAAGTACTCGACGGCCTTGACGTCGTGCTGGGTGACCTTCTCGGTCGCGCCGAGCTCGGCGATGTCCTCGGGGCCGAAGTCCTCGACGACCTGCCGCAGCGCCGCCTGCTCGTCCTCGGTGAGGGCGCGCACGCCGGGCACGACCTGCTGCGAGGTCAGGTGGATGAGCCACTCCACCTCCACGTGCACCCGCATGCGGTTGAGCGCGGGCTCGCTCAGGTGGTCGATGAGGGGCGAGACGGCGGGCCGGTAGCGGCCGTCGAGCGCGCCGAGGGCGATCTGGGGCGTGGCGTCAGCGAGGCTCTGCATGGCCCCCATCCTCCCAGAGGCGAAGGGGGTGCCCGTCACCTCGACCAGGGGCCGGGCACCCCCTTCGTCACCCCGAGCGGCGCCGTTACCGATTTGAGATCTTCCCCCCGTCTGTGTCTACGGTGTGCGACGGCCCGGCGGGCACCGTCCGCCGGCACGACCGATGCGGTCACCTGACCGCTCGTGGCCCTCGACGGGGCCGCGTCCCGAGACGAGGAGGAGTCATCACCATGGCCACCACCCGTCACAGCACCACCCGCCGCGCCGCCCAGGCGCTCGCCGCCGCCGGCCTGCTGACCGTGGCCGGCACCGGCACCGCCATGGCCGCCCAGGGCCCCAACGCCGGACACGCCAGCGAGCAGGCCCAGCCCGCCGGTGAGGCGCACGGCCACACCGGCCTGCCCGCCACCCAGGGCCAGGGCGCGGAGCACGCCTCCGACCAGGCCCTCGAGCACGCCTCCGACAACAGCGCGCTCCTCCGCGAGGCACCCGCCGAGGAGGCCCCGGTCGAGGAGGCCCCGGTCGAGACCGTCGACACCACGACGGACACGACCGCCGACACCACGACCACCGACACCACTACGACCGACACCACGACGGACACCGACGGCACGACCGCCGGCAGCTACCCGTCCGTGTGGGACGCGGTCGCCGAGTGCGAGTCCGGCGGTGACTGGAGCATCAACACCGGCAACGGCTACTACGGCGGGCTGCAGTTCAGCCCCGACACGTGGCTGGCCTACGGCGGCGACCAGTACGCCCCGACGGCAGACCAGGCCACGCCGGAGCAGCAGGTCGAGATCGCGCAGAAGGTCCTCGCCGAGCAGGGCCCGGGCGCCTGGCCCGTGTGCTCGGTCAAGGCGGGTCTGACCGCGACCAACGGTGCCTGAGCAGCACCGGCCCGGCGCCTGACGAGCGCCGCACACACGTGGCGGGCGTCGGCTCTTCAGGGGAGTCGGCGCCCGTCGCCCATGTCTGCGTGCCGCCCTTCGAGGCTCCTGCGTCGCACCTCAGGGAGCGTCGCCCAGCTGGCCGCGGACGTGCTCGACGATGCCGTCGACCGCTGCCGAGATCTCCTCGTAGGTGCGGTCGAAGTCGCTGTCGTCGCCGTACCAGGGGTCGTCGATCGCCAGGTCGTCGCCCTTGAGCCCCGCGGGGTCGAAGGCGCGGATCATCCGGATGCCGTCCTTGGCGGCGCGGTCGCCCGCGAGCCGGCGCAGCACCGTGTAGTGGCCGTGGTCGGCGGCGAGCACGAGGTCGACCTCGTCGAACCATCGCTTGTCGAAGACCCGGGCGCGGTGCCCGGAGTAGTCGCCGGTGTGACCGTGGCGGTGCATCGCGGCGATGGTGCGCGGGTCGGCGGGGTTGCCCTTCTCCCACGCGGTGGTGCCGGCCGAGTCGACGAGGACCCGCTCGCCCAGACCCGCCTGCTCGAAGGCCTCACGCAGCAGCCACTCGGCCATGGGGGAGCGGCAGATGTTGCCCGTGCACACGACGGTGACGCGGTAGGGGTCCATGGCGGCATCCTCTCCGACGGGGGTCACAGGCCCACCGCCCGGCGCAGCTGCGCGCCCGTCCAGCGCTGTCGGTCGGGCCCGGCGGCCTCGGCCTCCCGGACGAGGTCGACGATGCGTGCGGACACCGGCGCGGCGGCGCCGTGGTCGGTGCCGAGCTGGACGACGAAGCCCTGCAGCTCGTCGATCTCGGTGGGTCGCCCGGCGTCGAGGTCGTCGGCCATCGACGAGCGCGCCGTCGGCGCGACCTTGAGCGTGGCGCGGGCGAGGTTGGTGAAGACGGGGGTCGGCGAGCGCAGCAGCGTCGGCATCGCGGCGGCGGGCAGCGGCGTCATGCGCTTGGGCGTCACGCCGACGCGGCGGGCGAGGGTGAGCGCCTCGTCCTGACAGGCGGCGAGGACGTGCCGGCAGTCGCGATCGCGCAGCTCGACGGCCAGGGGCAGCCCGGTGAGCGCGTTGACCGCGTTGTTGAGGTTGAGCAGCAGCTTGCCGAAGAGCACCGCCCGCATGTCGGGGTCGACCTCGACCCGCAGCCCGCCGCCCTGCGCGACCCGGACGAAGGGGTCGATCCGCGGGTGGTCCTTGGCCACAGGTCGGCCCGAGGTCGTCTGGGTCCAGTGCGCGTCAGCGGTGCGCACGACGTTGAAGGGCACCATGCCGGAGAGCACGAGCGGCCGTGAGGCCCGACTCGGGAAGGCGCCGGCGAGCGCCTCGTCGATCGCGCTGGCATTGCGCAGGCCGTTCTGGAAGGAGATGACGACCGAGTCGTGCTGCAGGTAGGGCGCGATCTGCTGGGTGGCCGCCGTCAGGGCGACGGTCTTCGTCGTCAGCAGGACGTAGTCGGCGCCGACGACGGCGCTCGGCTCCGTGGCCAGGGTGAGCGACTGCGGCGGGACGGTGCGGGTGCGGCCGGCGAGGTCGGTGACCGTGAGTCCCTCGCGCCCGATGGCATCGACGAGGGCCGGTCGGCCGACGAGCGTGACGTCGGCGGCTGCAGCGAGCCACCCTGCCAGGTAGCACCCGATGCTGCCGGCCCCCATGACGGCCACCTTCGTGCGCTTCACGTCGTCACTCCTTGCCCGGACGGGTCCGGCTCCGGGCCGGTGTGGCCCGATCCTAGTCACCGTGCATGTGTGACCCCGGGAGGGAGGGCGAGCTCCCCGTCACGCAGCATGCCGACGGCCCGTGCCCCCGGTGGTGCGGGGGCACGGGCCGACGGGCGAAGGGGGGATCAGCCCGCCGCGACGAGGTCTCCCGAGCCGCGGCCGTGCCGGCCGCCGGCGTTGTCGTCGTCGCCGTCCCGACCGGAGGTCTCACCGGCCGCGGTGTGCTGGGTCAGGGCCTCCCCTTCGACGTCGACGTTGGGCAGGATCCGGTCCAGCCAGCGCGGCATGGCCCAGGCCCGGTCGCCCATGAGGTACATGAGCGCGGGGATGAGGACCATGCGCACGACGAAGGCGTCGAGCAGGACGGCCGCCGCGAGCGCGAAGCCCATCGACTTGATGAGGTTGTCGGGCTGCAGCATGAAGGCGGCGAAGACCGAGATCATGATGAGCGCGGCCGCGGTGACGACCCGGGCGCCGTGGCGGAAGCCGTCGACGACGGCCTCGCGGGCGGTGTCCCCGTGGACGTAGGCCTCACGCATCCGGGTGACGAGGAAGACCTGGTAGTCCATCGCCAGCCCGAAGACGATGCCGATCATGAGGATCGGCAGGAAGCTCACGAGCGGGGCGCCGTCGACGAGACCGAAGGTGCCCTCCTGGAAGATCAGCACCGTGGCGCCGAGCGTCGCGAGCGTCGACAGGATGAAGCCGAGCGTCGCCGTGAGCGGCACGAGCACCGAGCGGAAGACGAGCATCAGCAGGACGAAGGCGAGCCCGACGACGACCGCGAGGTAGGGGATGAGCGCACCCTGCAGCTTCTTCGACACGTCGGTCTGGATCGCGGTGAGCCCGGTGACGCCGATCGTCGTGCCGGTGGTGCTCTCGACCTGGCCCTGGCCGGCACGGATGTCGCCGAGCAGGTCCTCGGTCGCGGGGTCCGTGGCGCCGGTCGTCGGGGTGACGAGGACCTGGGCGCCGGTGCCCTCCTTGTTCATCGCCATCACCTGCGCGTTGGCGACACCGTCGAAGCCGCTCAGCCACTCGACGACCTTGCCGTAGGCGGCCGGCGCCTGCCGCGGGTCGTCGACCTCGCGGGCGTCGACGACGACGATCATCCGGGCCTCCTGGCCGGCGCCGAAGCCGTCGGTGATGAGGTCGGCGGCGCGCCGCTGCGGGGTGTCGGCCGCGGCGGTGGAGTCGGTCGGCAGGGTCAGGTGCAGGTCCTTGGCCGGGATCGCCAGGGCGCCGAGCGCGAGGACGGCGACCAGGGCCGCGAGGACCGGGCGGGCGCCGATGGCGCGCGCCCAGCGGGTGCCGCCGTTGTCGACGTGCTGGCCCTCGTCGACCCCCTTGTCCTTGCGGAGCTGACCGGCGAAGGCACGTCGGCCGAGGGCGCCGAGGATCGCCGGCAGCAGGGTGAGCGCGACGAGCACGGCGACGAGGACGGTGCCGGCGGCCGCCAGGCCCATCGCGGTGAGGAAGGGGATCTGGACGACGGCGAGCGCGGCGAGCGCGATGATCACCGTCAGGCCGGCGAAGACGACGGCGGAGCCGGCGCGGCCCACGGCCAGGCCGATCGCGTGGCTGCGGTCGTCGGTGTGCCGCAGCTCGGTGCGGTAGCGGCTGAGGATGAAGAGGGCGTAGTCGATGCCGACGGCGAGGCCGAGCATCGAGGCGAGGATCGGGGTCGTCGTGCCGAGGTCGAAGAAGGCGGTCGCGGCGGTGATGCCGAGGATGCCGGTGCCGACGCCGACGAGTGCGGTGATGATCGGCAGGCCGGCGGCGACGAGCGAGCCGAAGGTGAGCACGAGGACGAGCAGCGCGACGGCGATGCCGATGAGCTCGCTCGTCATGCCCATCTCGGGCATGCCCTGCATGCCGGTGCCGGTGACCTCGACGGTCAGGCCGGAGTCGCGGGCGTGGTCGACCGCGGCGGTGACGTCGTCACGGGTGCTCTGCTCGACGTCGGTGACGGTGTCGACGTCGAAGGTCCACTGGATCAGCCCGGTGCGGCCGTCCTCGGTCAGCGGGGAGACGGCCGCGGCATTGGCCCGGGCAACGGCCTCCGGCTGGCCGGACTTCTCGGCCTGCTCGAGCAGCTGCTGCTCGACCCCCTTCGCCGCGGTGACGGGGTTGACGAACTGGTCCGCCGACCCGACCTGCGGCACGTCACGCAGCTCGGTGAGCAGGTCGTCGACGGCGGCGGAGTTCGCCCGGTCCGAGAGCTTTTCGCCGGCGGGCGCCTGGACGACGACCGTGCCGGTGGCCTGGTCGAAGGCGTCCTGCGTCTGCGGGAAGAGCTCCTGCTGCAGGGTCTGTGCCTGCTCGGACTCGATGCCGGGGATGGAGAACTTGTCGCTCATCGGCTGCGACAGCGTCGACGCGGCGCCGCCGATGGCGACGAGCACGACGAGCCAACCGATGAGGAAGGCCGGCCAGCGTCGGTGCGCCAGCCGTCCGAGACGGTAGAGGGCGTGGGCCATGGGATGCCTTTCGAGGGGCGGGGGTGGGTGACCGCGTCGTCGGGGCCGGAGGTGCGGAGTCGGTGGTGACGGGTGGGGCGAAGGGAGGTCACGCCGGGTCGGCGAGGATCTCCCGGGCGATGGTGAGGTTGGTGCGGGCCCGGTCGGAGAGCGGGCCGAGCGAGGGCGTGGCGAGGCACTCGACCACCGAGTGCTGCACGACGCCGCCGACGATCGCCAGCGCCATGCGGGCTCGGGAGTCGTCGGCGTCCTCACGCTCGGACAGGTGGGTCACGAGCTGCTCGGTGAGCTCCTCGACGTGCGCCTTGACCCGGACGAAGAGCTCGGGGTTGCGCTCGATGACGTCGTGGAGCTGCTGGTAGTCGGCCGTGGTGCCGGTGTCGGCGCCGAGGCAGTCGAGGACGACGGTGAGCACGTCGTCGACGAGGTGCCCGGTCGGCCCGCCGGCCCGCAGGGTCTGCGCCTGCTCGTCGGTGAGGACCGGAAGCATGCCGAGCACGGCCTCCTCCTTGGAGGAGACGTGGTTGAAGAGCGTGCGCCGGGAGACCCCGACGGCCTGCGCGAGGTCGTCAAGGGTGAAGCCGGAGTACCCGCACCCCACCGAGAGTCGTTGTGCCGCAGCGATGATCGCCGCGCGGCGGTCGCTCCTGGGGGTGGTTGCACTTTCGGTCACGAAGTGCAGTCTTGCACTTTCGCTCCCTTCGTGCAAAATCCTCCTCACGCAGGTCGAGGTGCGAGCGCCAGCGAGCCTCGAGACCCCGCTCCCGGGGAGGGCGGCCTGGCGCGCTGCCGATGTCCTTCGTCGTCGTGTCGTCGCGTTGTCGTTCCCGACATCGGCTTGACGCCGCGCCAGACCGCCCTCCCCGTCCGCCTTCCACTGGCAGGGTCCGCCCGCGGGTACGCCGAAGGGGGTCGACCTCCGGCTGGAGGTCGACCCCCTTCGGGTCAGGCGTGGGTCAGGCGGCGACGGGCGTGGCGAGGCGCGCGACGAGGGCCTGGAGCTGGCTGTCGGCGTCGCCGTCGACGAGTCGGCCGTCGGCGAAGGCCTCGTAGGAGGCGCCGATGCCGAAGGTGTCCTCGACGACCTGCGCGCCGGCGATCTGCAGGGTGCGGACGGCGTCCTTGCGGGCCCACTCGGCACCGTAGGGGGCGCCCGAGGCGGCGAGGACGATGGCCTGCTTGCCGTGGATGCTCGCGGCCTCGCGGGGGCGGGAGGCCCAGTCGATGGTGTTCTTGACGACGCTCGAGAGCGTGCCGTTGTACTCGGGGGTGACGACGATGAGGGCGTCGGCGGCGGCCACGGCCTCGCGGAGCTCGGTGGCGACCTGCGGGATGCGGTCCTCGACGTCGAGGTCCTCGGAGTAGTGGGGCAGGTCGGCGCCGCTGTTGAAGAAGGTCGCGGTCGCGCCCTCGGGCAGGTGGGCGACGGCGGCCTCGGCGAGGGTGCGGTTGGTCGAGCCGTCGCGGAGCGAGCCGAGCAGGACGAGGACGTTCATGGGGACTCCAGGGGGGAGGTTTGGTCAAGTGCTTGACCATGGTGGGCGTCCGCCACGATCAAAGTCAAGTCCTTGACCAATGGCTTACCATGGGCTCATGACTCCCGACCTGTCCTCCCCGCTGGCCGGCCCGTGCGCCGGTGGCGACGGGCAGCCGCCGCTCGTCAACCTCATCGCCCGCGCGCAGGCGGCCTTCATCGCTGACTTCGAGGCGCGGCTGCGCGCCTCCGAGATCGAGGGCCTGTCCCTCGCGCACTCGACCAATGTCCTGCGCCACCTCGGCGAGGGCCCGCGCCGAGCCCGCGAGATCGTCGACCGCTGCGGCGTGACGAAGCAGGCGGTCAGTCAGCAGATCGCCCACCTCGAGCGCAACGGCTACGTGGACGTCGGTCGCGACGACGAGGACCAGCGGGCACGCATCGTCAGCCTCACGGCGAAGGGGGAGTGCGCCCAGGCGGTCGTCCACCGACTCTTCGGCGAGGTCGAGCAGGAGTGGGCCGAGCGCATCGGCCAGGCGCAGGTCGCCTCCCTTCGCCAGGCCCTCACCGACCTGCTGGGCGACGCGAGCTGCTGACCGGCCCCGCGGTCAGGGCCGGGTCAGGCGCCGGTGAGGGTGCCGGTGGCCTCGCCGTGCTTCTTGCAGGTCGCGGTCCAGGTGTCGCCCGCCCGCTCCACCGTGAGGGTTCGTCGACAGGTCGTGCAGTAGGTCGGGCCGTGGGCGTCGAGCTCCGTGCGGCAGCGGACGTGGTTGCCCTTGTTGGCGGACTTGCCGCAGTGGCCGCAGTAGGTGACCGCGACGACAGGGGGGATGGCGCCGAGGGTGTCGGGGTCGCTCCACCCGGAGTCGCCGGCGGTGGGGAGGTCACTCATGGCACCGATTGTGTCCCATGCCTCACCACGACCCCTCACCAGACCCCTCGTGCATCGCGCCGGTCACGTGTCGGTCACGTCCCGGACACCACGCAACCGTCTCGGCCCCCGGTGCGTCCATCATGACGAGTCCGGGCGCAGGGGGCGTCCGGCCGCACAGCAGGGGATGGACCTATGACTCACGCACGCGCAGCGCTCGTGGCGTTGCTCGCCGGGGCGACTCTCGCCGGCTGCGGCACCCAGGTGGCGCAGCAGCCGATCACCGTCACGGCGCCGGTCGACCGGCCGACGTCCTCGTCGAGTACGACGTCGCCGAGCACCACCTCGTCGAGCACGTCCACGGCGAGCGCGCCGGCGAGCACGTCGCCCACGAGCACGGCGGGGGCGAAGGGGGACGCGAGCGACCCCCTTCGTCCGGGGGACCGCGGACCGCAGGTGCGCCGGCTGCAGCGCGACCTCACCGAGGCCGGCTACTGGAACGGCCGCGCCGACGGCACCTACGGGCACCTCACCGAGCAGGCCGTCCTCGCGCTGCAGAAGTCCGCCGGTCTGGGGCGCGACGGTATCGCCGGCCGCAAGACCCTCGACGCCCTGGCCTCCGGCACCCTGCCGCCGCTGCCGAAGGGGGCGGCCGACCGCATCGAGATCGACCTCGAGCGGCAGGTGCTGCTCGTCGTGCGCGGCGGCTCGATCCGCTACGTCATCAACACGAGCACCGCCTCGGGAGAGACCTACATGTCGCACGGACGACCGGCGGTCGCGGTGACGCCGACGGGGACCTTCACCGTCGGCCGCACGCACCGCGGCAACGAGGTCGCGCCGCTCGGCACGCTCTACAGCCCGCGCTACTTCTACGGCGGCTATGCCGTCCACGGTGCCGCGTCGATCCCCGGCTACCCCGCCTCGCACGGGTGCGCGCGGGTGAGCAATGCGGCGATGGACCTCATCTGGAGCGAGGACCTCATGCCGGTCGGGTCGACCGTCATCGTGCGTTGAGCGCACCAACTGCACAGAACCCTAGGGTTTTGCCCAGATAGTGCGCTCAGCGCGCGTCGTGGAAGACCTCGTCGGGGTAGGTCGCCGCCATCCCCGCGTCGTTGCGCAGGGTCACCTCGCCGTCGCCGAACTCCACCTCCACCTCGCCGGAGAGCGGCCAGGGGTGCGGCTCGTGGCGCACGCCGCCGGTGTGGCGGTAGTAGAACTCCACGAGGTGCTCGTCGGACGCGACGATGTTGACGTTGTCGCGCTCGCGGACGCACCGCTCCTGCACGGTGACCGTCGGGTCGTCAGTGAGCTCCTCGCACCACTCCCGCGTCTGCCCGCCGACGAGCACGGACTCGGCAAGGCCGACGGCGCCGACCACGAGCAGCAGGCCGGCGGCGCCGGCGGCACATCCGCCGAGCGCCGCCGGCCAGCGCCGCACGCGGTCAGCCACCGAGCAGGTCGCTCAGCCCGCCGCCTCCGCCGCCGGAGCTCTGGTGACCCCCGTCGGTCACCGACTCCGCGGGCTGGACGAGGACGTACCCCTGCCCGCCGAAGGCCATCTGGAAGGTCTCGCCGGTGCCCCCGCGGACCATCGACTTCAGGCCGCCGGTGTCGACCTTGATGTCCATCCGGACGCCACCGGTCCACATGACGACGGCCTGCGCGTCGCCGAAGGTCGGGGCGCTCGCGACGTCGAGGGCGACGGGCTCTCCCTTCGTCGTGAGGGCGACGTAGCCGCTGCCGCGGAGGGTGACGTTGTAGAGGCCGCCGGTCATCGCGGCGCCGCGCGCCTGGATCCGGTGGATGTCCCACTCGATGGAGGCGCTGAAGGCGAGGATGTTGTTGCCGTTGACCGAGATCATGTCGTTCTCGAGGTAGATCACCTGGATCTCCTGGGCCTCGTTGGCGACGAAGAGCTCGCCCTGGCCGGAGCAGGTCATCATCTTGACGCCCTCGCCCGTGGCGGCCTGCTTGAGGAACTTGCCGACGCCGCCCGAGCCCTTGTTCTCGAAGCGGATGTCGCCCTGGTAGGCGACCATCGAGCCGGTCCGCGCCATGACCGGGCCGTGGCCCATCTGGATCTTGAGCAGCTTCTTGTTCTGCAGTGCGAACTGGTCGGTGGACGACTCCTCGCGGAAGTCGTGGAACAAGGATCCGTGGATCGGCATGACGGTGTCTTCCTGGTCCGGGGCGTCCCCTGCGGCGCCACTCGTCGGCAACTGTAGAGCGAATGGCGCCGGCCCTCTAGGGTGTTGACCCCCTGCAGGCCCTGGCGGCCTCCCCCCTACGCAAGGACGGTCGATGAGCTTCTTCGAGCGAGCACGCGCCGGCTACGACAACCTCGCCGGACGGGCGGACTCCGCCTTCGACCAGGCGACGTCGAGCCGGGACCTCGGCGACATCGACCAGCACTACCGCGACCTCGGGGTCCTCGCCTATCTCGCGGCGACCGGCCGCCCCGTCGACGCCGGCACGCAGCAGCGCCTGGTCGAGGTGCTGCAGGCGCTCGAGCAGCGCGGTGCGATCCGCGACTTCGAGCTGCGCACGAGCGGTGGTGCGCCGGCCGGCGTCCCGCCGGCACCGGAGCGCGAAGGGGGGTCCGACGGCATCCCGCAGCCCCCGCCGGAGCGGGCCGGCCGGCACGGCGACTTCCTCAGCCAGCCGCGGGGGAGCGTCCCTCCGCCCCCGCCGCCCTCGCACCCGACGACGGGCGGCACGTGGGGTCCGCCCCAGGTCGACGAGACCGGCCCGGCCCGCTGGCGGCCGGTGCGCCCCGACCAGGACTAGCCAGGCCCGCAAAGGACCCGAGCCCAACTCCGCAAAACCCTAGGGTCCTGCAGGGTTGGTGGCCCGGGGCAGGCGCCCAGACCCCGACCATCACCGCGAGCACGGGAGGCGTGACGAAGGCCGCCACGCAGATGCCGTAGAGCACCCAGGTCTGCCACGGGGCCGGGTCGTCGGCGGCGAGCAGCCGGATCCGGGCGGCCGCCGCACCGGCGCCGGGGGAGGCGCCGGGGGTGAGGTCGCTGCCGGCGGCCTCGGCGAGGGAGACGAGCGCGTGACCGAGTGCGACCTCGCCGACCTCCTCGCGGGCCGCCCGGTCGGCGAGCACCTCGACGAGCAGGGCGACCTCGCGCAGCGCGGCGTCGGTGCGCAGCAGCGGCGGGGTCGCGGTGTGCAGCACGGTGAAGAACTCGAGCACGAGGTCGTGCCGCCAGCGCAGGTGCGCCTCCTCGTGGGCGACGACGGCGGCGAGCTGGTCGTCGGGCAGCGCCTGCGCGGCTTCGGTGAGCACCAGGCGCGAGCCGGCGCCCGGGAGGCAGTAGGCCGAGGGGCGCTGCGAGGGCAGCACCCGGGTGTGATCGCCCTCGTGCCGGCCGACGAGGTCGACGAGCTGGCGGTGCTGGGCGCGCGCGGCGCGGATGCGGGTGCCGACGTCGTGCCCGTTGACCAGCAGGCGCACGAGGACACCGAGCCCGGCGACTGCGGCGACGACGAGGACGACGACCTCGGGGGTGGACCAGCGCGGTCCGTGGTGCACGAGAGCCAGCGGGGCCGCGGTGAGCAGGCAGAGCACGGCGGAGAGGGAGAGCGACTGCCAGACGAGGAGTGCAGCGCGGGGGCTGGTGCGCAGCCGCTCGATCCGCGCGAGCAGGCGCGGTGCGGTGAGGAGTGCCGCTGCGCAGAGCAGCAGCAGGGCAGCGATCACCCGTGCGAGTCTGCCGCACCCCGGCCGCGTCGCCGTCGTGGCCGGTCGCCGCGTGCCTCCACCTCGGCCATCGCCTCGCGCACGGCGGCCAGGTCGTCGGCGCTCGCCTCCGACAGAAAGTGCAGGATCGCCGCCTGCCGCTCCCGGTCGCTCAGGTCGTGCAGCGGGCTGCGCATGGCCTCCGCGGTGAGCGACTCCCGGCTGGCGGCCGGGCGGTAGCGCCAGGCGCGGCCGTCGCGCTCGCGGGCGGTCACTCCCTTCGCCTCGAGGCGGGAGAGGACCGTCATGACGGTCGTGTAGGCGAGATCCCGGCCGGTGAGGCGCGCGAGGACCTCGCGGACGGTGAGACCGGTGTCGACGTCGGCGCCCCAGAGGACGTCCATGATCGCCTGCTCGAGGTCACCGAGGGATGCATTCCTGGCCACGGGTGGCTCCTTCCCTGGCGATGGTGATGGTGCGGTCCATGCGGTCGAGGCCGACACCGTGGTGGGTCACCATGATCACCGACCGGTCGCCGGCGTGCTGCAGCAGGTCCGCGATGACGGCGTCGGCGGTCGGGTGGTCGAGGTGGGCGACGGGCTCGTCGAGCAGGATGACCGGCCGCCCGCTGGCGATGGCGCGGGCGATCGACAGCCGCGCCCGCTCCCCGCCGGAGATGCCGCGGCCCCCGGCACCGACCCGCGTGTCGAGGCCGTCTGCGAGGCCGTCGAGCCACCAGCCGAGACCGGCCCGACGAAGGGAGTCGACGAGCGCCTCGTCGTCCGCCTCGGGTGCGGCGAGCGCCAGGTTGGCCCGCAGGGTGCCGGCGAAGACGTGCGGCTCGTCGTCGACGATCGCCATGAGCGCCCGCACGTCGTCGAGGGGCGCGGTCGTGGCATCGGTGCCGTCGACGGTGTAGCTGCCGGTCGCCGGATCGAGGTGGCGGGCGAGCACGGCGAGCAGGGTCGACTTGCCGCTGCCGTTGGGCCCGGTGATGGCGATGTGCTCGCCCGGTTCGACGGTCAGGTCGACCGGCCCGAGGTCGGTGCGGCCGTCGATCCAGCCCGCGGTCAGCCCGCGCAGCTCGATCCGCGGCGCCCGCGGGGCCCGCGGCTCCCCGCGCGACCCCGAACCCTGCAAGACCCTAGGGTTTTGCAGGGTTGGCGGCGGCACGACGGCCGGCTCCTGGTCGAGCAGCTCGTCGAGCCGGGCGGCGCAGGCGCGGGCCCGGGCGAGGGCACGGGTGGCATCGGTGAGCACGCCGAGGGCTTCACCCGTGGCGACGGGGGCGAGGACGAGCAGGGCTCGCACGGGGGTGTCCGCGCCGGAGGTGCTTGCGAGGGCGGCGGCGGCCAGGGTGGCGAGGCTGGTGATGACGAGCACCGCTGCGGCAGAGAGCGATCGGCCCCGCGACTGGCGGGCGACGCTCTCCCGCAGCTCGGCGTGGGCCGCGCGCAGCCAGCCGGCGGCGGTCTCGGTGCCGCCGACGACGCGCAGCTCGTCGGCCTGCCCGGCGGTCAGCTGCGCGACCCGGGCGACCTCGGCGCGGGCGGCGAGCACCTGCGTCTGGGAGCGCGACTCGAGCCGGTCGGCGACCACGGCCACCCCGGCGACGGCGAGGAGCATCGCGGCGAGCACGAGCCCGACCCACGGGTCGACGAGGGCGGTGAGGGCGGCGGCGAGAACCCCGGCGAGCAGGGCCGACAGGGCCGGTACGGTGACCCGCACCGAGGCCTCGACGACGTCGGTCAAGTCGTCGACGACGCCGGTGAGCACCTCGGCCCGACCGCGCCGGCCCAGTCGCGCGGGCGTGAGCGGGATGAGCGCGGCATAGGTGCTCGTCCGCGCGTCGGCGAGATCGGCGAGCGCGGTGTCGTGGCTGCGCAGCCGCTCCCAGTAGCGGAAGACCGGCCGCGCCAGGCCGAAGGTGCGGACCGCGACGATCGCCGTGAGCAGCAGCATGATCTGCGGCCGCTGGTCGGCGCGGACGATGAGCCACCCGGACGTCGTCGTCAGGGCGATGCCGGCGGCGGTGGCGACCCCACCGAGCAGCCCGGCGACGACGAGCCCGCGGCTCAGGTGCAGCAGGCGGCCGGCAGCGGGTCGACGGGTGTCCGCGACCGATGGCGAAGGGGGAGTGCATCGGGTCATCGGGCCACCTCCGGCTGGCGCAGGGCGACGTGCTCGTCGGCGCGGGCGACGAGGTCGGGCTGGTGGGTCACGGCGATGACCGTGCGCTCCTTCGCGAGCCGGGCGATGACCTCGCCGAGGGTGGCGACGGAGTCGGCGTCGACGTGCGCGGTGACCTCGTCGAGCAGCAGCACGGGTGCGGGGGAGAGGATCGCGCGGGCGAGCACGAGTCGGGCGCGCTGCCCGGCCGACAGCCCAAAGCCGTCATCGCCGATCCGGGTCTCGAGCCCGTCGGGCAGCCCGGCGACGACGCCGTCCAGGCCGACCTCGCGCAGCACCTGCCACAGGTCCGCGGACTCCTGCGGGCCACCGATGGTCAGGTTGTCGCGCAGCGTGCCCGCGCCGAGGAAGGGGCGCTGCGTCACCATGTGCACCGGTCCGGCGACGACCTCGCCGCGGTCGGCGGTGCGGGTGCCGGCGATGACCTCGAGCAGCGTCGTCTTGCCGCACCCAGAGGGCCCGGTGACGACGGTGAGGCCGCGACCGGCGACGAGGTCGACACCGGTGAGGGTCGCCCCCTTCGCCCCGGGGTGGGTGTAGTCGACGCCCGTGACCGAGACGACCTCGCCCGTCGCAGACCCGCCGCCGGAACTCTGCAAAACCCTAGGGTCCTGCGACGTTGCGCCCCCCGAACCCTGCAGGACCCTAGGGTTTTGCGAAGTTGTGGGGTCAGAGGGCGCCAGCTCGGCGAGGATCTCGTCGAGGACGGCGGCACCGTCGGCGGCGGCGTGGAACTCCGTGCCGACCCGACGAATCGGCCAGTAGGCCTCGGGTGCGAGGAGGATCGCCGTGAGCCCGACGAGCAGGTCCATCGACCCGTGCGTCAGGCGCAGGCCGACGACGACGGCGACGATCGCCACCGAGATCGTCGCGAGCAGCTCGAGCGCCGCGGCGGACATGAAGGCCAGCCGCAGCGTGCGCATCGTCGCCCGCCGGTGCCGCTGACTCACCTCGGCGATCGTCGCGGTCTGCCGCTCGGCGCGCCCGTAGGCGACGAGCGTCGGCAGCCCGCGCACGACGTCGAGGAAGTGCCCCGACAGGTCGGCGAGCGCACCCCACCGGCGCTCCGTGTCGGCCTGCGTCGTCGCACCGATGAGCGCCGCGAAGAGCGGCAGCAGCCACACCGTGCCGACGACGATCGCCGCGCTCGGCCAGTCGACGACGACGAGGCAGGCGATGGCGAGGGCCGGCACGACGGCGGCACCGACGAGGGCGGGCAGGTACCTCGCGACATAGGGCTCGACGGTGCTCGTGCCCTGCACCGCGAGCGTCAACGCCCCTGTGCGCGAAGGGAGTCCACGCTCACCACGCGCAGCCCAGGCCGCGATCAGCTGCTCCCGCAGTCCGGTCGCCACCGCGGCGCCGGCCCGCGCCGCGACGGTCTCCGACAGGGCCCCGAGCAGGGCGCGGGCGGCGAAGAGCCCACCCGTCCACGCCAGCGGTGCGAGCAGGTCAGACCCACGCACGACCGCGACGACGAGGGACGCGAGGGCGAAGGCCGTCGCGATCGTCGCGATGCCCTGCGCGATGCCGATGGCTGCCAGGGCGGCGACCGGCCGGCGGGTCGCCGGGACCGCCCGCAGCAGGCGTGGGTCGAAGGGCCGCATCGTCAGTGCGCCCCCGCGCCCGCCGGCTCGTGCTCGGGCATGTGCTCGACCCGCAGCCGCCGCCGGAAGACCCAGTAGGTCCACACCGTGTAGCCGATCATGATCGGGGTGAAGACCACGGCCGCCCAGGTCATGATCTCCAGGGTCATCGGCGAGCTCGCGGCGGCATCGAGGGTGAGGTCGGGGCTGTCGCCGCGGCCGTTGATGGCATTGGGCGCCAGCATGACGAAGTAGCTGACGACCGTCAGGCCGATCGTCACGGAGGTGCCGACGAAGGCCCAGCCCTCCCTCCCCTTCGCATTGGCCGCGATCGCGGCGAGCAGCGCCACCGCGGCGACGCCGGACACGACCCACGAGACGGCGGTGCCGCGCTGCGCGCCGAGCCACACGAAGAGCGCGACGGCGAGCACCGCCGTGACGAGGCCACCGCGGGTGGCGACCGAGCGCGCCTGCTGGCGGATCGGGCCGTCGGTCTTGAGCGCGAGGAAGTGCGCGCCGTGGGTGAGGCAGGCGGCGACGACGGTGAGCCCGCCGAGGACCGCGACCGGCGTGAAGAGGCTGAGCAGGGTGCCGTCGAACTCCGTGTAGGCGGTGCTGCCCATCGTGTGCTCGGTCATCGGCAGGCCGGCGACGAGGTTGGTCAGGGCCACACCTACGACGAAGGGGGCGATGTAGGAGCCGGCGACGATCGCCAGGTCCCAGCGGCGCACCCACTCACGGTCGTGCCGCTTGTGCCGGTACTCCAGCCCCATGTTGCGCAGGATGAGCGTGACGAGCAGGAGCAGCAGGGCGAGGTACATGCCGGAAAACATCGTCGCGTACCAGTGCGGGAAGGCCGCGAAGGTCGCGCCGCCCGCGGTGAGCAGCCACACCTCGTTGCCGTCCCAGTGGGGGCCGATGGTCGTGAGCATCGTGCGCCGCCGCGTCTCCCGCTCCTCCCCACCCTTGTCGAGCACGGGCAGGAGCATGCCGACACCGAAGTCGAAGCCCTCGGTGACGAGGTAGCCGGTCCACAGGACCGCCAGCAGGACGAACCAGATGGTGATGAGATCCATGTCAGTGCTCCCGGTCAGTAGGCGAACTCGAGCGGCTCGTCGTCCTCGACGAGGCGTGGCTGCTCGAAGGGCTCGGCGCCCGCGCGGATGTAGGAGAGGAGGAGTCGGACCTCGACGACGGCCAGGCCTCCGTAGAGCAGGGTGAAGACGATCATCGACGTCCACACGTCGGAGGCGCCGACCGAAGGGGAGACGGCCGTGTGCGTGGCCATCTCGCCGAAGACGACCCACGGCTGGCGGCCGACCTCGGTGAAGATCCAGCCGAAGCTGTGCCCGAGGACGGTGGCGAGGGGGGTGAGCACGATGATCGGGAAGACCCACCGCTGCATCGGCACCCGGTCCTTGCGCGTGGCCCACAGGACCCAGGCCCCGACGGCCATGGCGAAGAACCCGGTGGCCATCATCAGGCGGAAGTTCCAGTAGGTCATGGCGATCGGTGGGACGTAGGTGTCGGCCTGCGTCAGCTCGTCGTCGCCGAAGCTCGCCCGGTACTCGGCCTCGAGGTCGGCGATGCCGCGGACCTCCCCGTCGAAGCTCCCGGTGCCGAGGAAGGAGAGCAGGCAGGGGATCTCGATGACGTGCGTGGGGTCCTCGCCGCCGAGGCCGGCGACGGTCAGCACGGAGAAGGGAGCGCACTGGCCCTCGGGCGGGGTGTCGTAAAGGGCCTCTGCCGCAGCCATCTTCATCGGCTGGACCTCGGTCATCACCTTGCCCTGGAGGTCACCGCTGATGGCCACACCCAGACCGGAGACGAGGACGACGACCGCACCGAGGCGGGCCGCGTGGCGGTACATCCTGCGATCGGTGTCGGGTCCCCCCTTCGTCACGGTCTGGCGCAGCTTGTGCAGGCCCACGGCCAGGACCAGGGCGCCACCGACGAGGTAGCAGGCGGTGATCACGTGGGGGAAGGCGACGAGCTGGACCTCGTTGGTGAGGATCGCGACGAAGTCGGCCATCTCGGCGCGACCGGTCTCGGGGTTGATCCGGTAGCCGACGGGGTGCTGCATGAAGGAGTTGGCCGCGAGGATGAAGTAGGCCGACAGCAGGGTGCCGATGTGCACGATCCACATGCAGGCCGCGTGCAGCCGCTCGGGGATGCGGCCCCAGCCGAAGATCCACAGGCCGAGGAAGGTCGACTCGAGGAAGAAGGCGAGCAGCGCCTCGAGCGCCAGCGGCGCGCCGAAGATGTCACCGACGAAGCGGCTGTAGGTGCTCCAGTTCATGCCGAACTGGAACTCCTGGACGATGCCGGTGACCAGGCCGAGGGCGAAGTTGATCGTGAAGAGCTTGCCGAGGAACTTCGCCATCCGCAGGTGGGACTCGTCCCGCGTGCGGATCCACCGCGAGTGGTACCAGGCGACGATCGCGGAGAGCCCGATCGTGATCGGCACGAAGAAGAAGTGGTACACGGTGGTGATCGCGAACTGCCACCGCGCGAGGTCGAGGACGTCCATCCCGGTTCCTTCTACTACGTCGATGAGTACGACATGACGTAGTAGATGCTACACCCGGACGAAGGGAGGCCCCGCCGCAGATCACGCGGCGGGGCCTCCCTTCGCCCCACGGGTCACCCCACGCGCTGCAGCCCTCGCTGCCCGTCCGCGACCTCGAAGCTCACCTGCGTGTAGGCGGCACCACCGCGCGTCGTCACCCGGTCGACCGAGCGGAAGTCCGCGCGCATCCCCGCCGGCGTCACCGTCGTGCGCACGTAGCCGCGCTGGTCGCCGGAGAACTTCAGGTGCGGGTTCCACGCCATGATCGGGTCCGACCACGTGGCATTGCCGTTGCCGCCCGAGGTGATCGACGAGGCGACGAGCTCGGTGCCGACGACGGGGGAGTCGGGGTCGGCGTAGTCGGTCCTGATGTCGGCGGCCCAGTGCTTGTGGACGTCACCGGTGAGGACGACGGGGTTGCGCACACCGGCGTCCACCCACGCGCGGGTGACGCGGTCGCGCGAGCCGACGTAGCCGTCCCACGCGTCGTTGCTCGTATGGAGCAGGTCCTGCTCGACCTTGCCGTCGCGCTGCGCGAAGAAGACCTGCTGGCCGAGGAAGTCCCAGCGAGCACCGCTGCGGGAGAGGCCCTCTCGCAGCCACTGCTCCTGCGCGGCGCCGGTGATCGTGCGGCTCGGGTCGAGTGCCGCCTCGCAGTTGGTGTCCCAGCCGTCGTCGCACGCCTGGTCGTCGCGGTACTGCCGCGTGTCGAGCATGTGGAAGCTCGCCAGCCGGCCCCAGCCGAGGCGCCGGTAGATCTGCATGTCGGAGCCGCGGGGGATCGAGGAGCGGCGCAGCGGCATGTTCTCGTAGTAGGCGCGGAAGGCATTGGCCCGCCGGGCGAGGAAGCGCTCGGGGGTGTCGTTCCACTCCGGCGCCTTGGTGTCCTGGGGGACGCCGCCGGCCCAGTTGTTGTCGACCTCGTGGTCGTCCCAGACGACGAGCCAGGGGGCGATCGCGTGGGCGGTCTGCAGGTCGGGGTCGGTCTTGTACTGCGCGTGCCGCAGGCGGTAGCCCTCGAGCGTCACGGTCTCGTCGCCCGCGTGGACCCGCGGCGCGGCCGGGTTGGTGGTGCCCCTGCCCTCGTACTGGTAGTCGCCGAGGTGGAGCACGAGGTCCGGCACGTCGTCTGCGAGGTAGCGATAGGCGGTGAAGAATCCCGCCTCCCAGTTGGCGCAGCTGGCCGCGGACATCGCGAGCGATGCCGGCATCTCGTCGCGCCGCGGGGCGGTGCGGGTGCGGCCGACGGGGCTGAGGTGACCGTCGACGCGGAAGCGGTACCAGTACTCGCGGCCGGACCGCAGACCCTCGACCTCGACGTGCACGCTGTGCGCGTCGGCGGCCCGAGCGGGGACCGCGCCGCGGGCGACGGGACGGTGCATCCGGTCGTTGTCGGCGACCTCCCACTGCACCGTGATGTCCCGGCCGGGCATGCCGCCCTTGCCGTCGGGGGCGAGCGGGTCGACCGCCAGCCGGGTCCACAGGACGACGCCGGTCGGGGTCGGGTCACCCGAGGCGACACCCAGGGCGAAGGGGGAGGTCCGCACCGGTCCCGCAGCGGTGAGGGTGCTGGCGGAGGCGGGCGTGGCGATGATCGTGGCGGTGCCGGCGGCGAGACCACCGGCGAGGACGTGGCGACGGCTGAGGCTCATGGCCCGCAGCCTGTCGTCGTCGGGTGAACCCGTCCGCCGACTTGGGTGAACCCGCCTGCCCCGCAGCGTGGTCCGTGCATGAAGGTCCGGTCAGCCTTTGGTCAGGCTCCTCCCCGACGCTGGTCGAGGAGCGGCCCCCTTCGCTGGTCGAGGTGCGAGCTCGCGAGCCTCGAGACCCCCCGAGATCCGCCCCGTTGGTCGAGGTGCGAGCTTGCGAGCCTCGAGACCACCGGCGTCAGGCCCGCGGCACCCGATACCTCACGAAGGCCGGCACGAGCGCCGAGGCGAGCAGCGTCAGGACGATGACGAGCAGGCCGCCGACGATGGTCGTCGTGGCCGCGCCGATCTGCCCGGCGACGAGCCCGTGGAGCACGTCGGCAACGCGAGGGCCGCCGGCGACGACGACGATGAAGACACCCTGCAGGCGACCGCGCATCGCGTCGGTGGCCGAGCTCTGCAGCATCGTCGAGCGGAAGGCCGCGGAAGCGACGTCGGCAGCTCCGCCCGCAGCGAAGAAGACGACGGCGACCGCGAGCCAGAGGCCGGCCGACCCGTCGGCGAGGGCGACCGCGGTGCCGAAGCCGGTGATCGCGCCACCCCACACGAGGATCGCGACGACGACGGCCAGGCCGTGCCGCTCCACCCGCGAGACCCACCCGGACATCACCCCGCCGAGGAAGGCGCCGGCGGGCATGGCGGCGAAGAGCACCGCGAAGGCCAGTCCACCGTCGACCGGCCCGCCGAAGTCGAGGTGCGCCATCTCGGGGATGAGCGCTCGCGGCATGCCGAAGATCATCGCGATGAGGTCGACGACGAAGGACATGAGCAGCACCGGGTGCCCGGCGAGGTAGACGAACCCGTCGAGCACCGAGCGCAGCCCCGGGGTCGACCCGGCGACCGCCTCGACCGGCAGCGGCGGCAGCGAGATGACCGCCCACAGCGTCGCGAAGAGGCAGATCGTGTCGACGAGGTAGAGCCAGGAGAAGCCGAGCAGCGGGATGAGCGCGCCACCGACGAGCGGGCCGGCGATGGCGCCGCCAGTGAAGACGGTCATCCCGAGCGTGTTGGCGGCGGGCAGCAGCTCGGGCGGGAGGATGCGTGGGTAGACCGCCGAGCGGGTCGGCTGGTTGACCGCGAAGAAGGCCTGCTGCAGGGAGAAGATCGCGAGCAGCAGCCAGACGTTGGTGTTGCCGAGCGCAGCCTGCACGAAGAACAGGGCCGAGGTGATGATCAGGCCCCATGTCGTCACGGTGAGGATCCGACGCCGGTCGAAGTGGTCGGCCAGCGAGCCGCCGTAGAGGCCGAAGACGACGAGCGGCACGAGCCCGAAGATGCCGGTCAGCCCGACGTAGGCGCTCGACCCGGTCATCGAGTAGATCTGCGCCGGGACGGTGACGACCGTCAGCTGAGCCCCGATGACCGTGATGATCTGGGCGGTGAAGAGGCGGCGGTATGCCGGCACCTGCAGGGGGCGGGTGTCGGCCAGCAGGCCCCGGAGGCGGCGCACCGCGTCACCCTACGCCCGCGCCAGCGCCCCCCGCGCACGGATGACGACGGGGGCGCTGGCTCCGGGCAGCAACTGCGTCCCGCTCGGCGGCCACCGGACCTCGAGGTCGACGGTCGGGGCGACTCGGTAGGGGCGCGCGAGCAGCAGCCCGCCGAGCACCCGCCGCAGCCGGGACATCTCGGCGCGGACCGTGACGACCCTGCTCGGGTCGGCGAAGACCTCGTCGGCGAGGGCCGCGGCGGTCAGCCCCGTGTCGCCCGCGCCGACGAGCGCGAGGAGCAGCTCGGCGTGGCGGGGCGTGAGCCGCCGCGTCCACGCGCCGGACTCGGCGACCACCTCGATGTTCGGCTCGGCGGTGAGGTCGAGCACGGCCCGCGGCGCGAGCGGGCGCTCGGCGGGCCCGCCGCGCAGGAGCCAGCCGCCGGGCAACGGCTCGACGACGACGTCGCCGAGCCCGGCGAGGTGGACGACGCCGGGCTGGAGGTCGTCGGGCAGGGCGACCCGCCGCTGGGTCAGCAGGCCGGAGGTCGCGGCGACGTGCCCGGCGCGGTCGACGACGGCGGCGGGGCTCCTGACGCGGGTGAGGACGTGGCCCGACCCGGTGCGCAGCTCGTCGAGGGAGCGGCGGTGCCGCTCGAGCAGCTCCATCGAGGCGAGCCGGGAGGCCATGGCCGCGGTCGCGAGCACGCTCGGGTGCATCGCCGTGCGCGGACCGCTGATGTCGACGACCCCGACGACCTCGTCGGTCCACGGGTCGCGCAGCGGAGCGGCGGAGCACCCCCACCGGGCGTGTGACTCGACGAAGTGCTCCGAGCCCTGGATGTGCACCGGTTCGCCGAGGACGAGGGCGGTGCCGATGGCATTGGTCCCGACATTGCCCTCGGTCCACTCGGAGCCGGGGACGAAGCCGAGGTCGTCGGCGAAGCGGCGCACCCCGGGGCGGCCCATCCGCCACAGCACGTGCCCGTCGGCGTCGGTGACGACGACGAGGTGGCCGCCGTCGACGACCGACTGGAGGTAGGGGGTGAGCTCGGAGGTGATGCGGTCGAGCCCGTGGTGGGTGCGGCGGCGCTGCACCTCGGCCTCGTCGAGGGGCGCGATGCGGGGCCGTCCGCCGGGGTCGACCCCCGCGGCGCTCACCCTTCGCCACGACGCGATGACGTCCGCGCGGCCGGGGGGATCGCCCTTCGAGCACGCGCCGAGGTGGGCGTCGCGCCGCCGCGCACGCTCCCGCTCGCTCGGGTCCATGGCTCGCTCCTCACCCGACGGCGGGGGAGCGGGAGGGATGCAACGTCATGCAACCCTGTCGCCCGGCGCCGCTGCCGGAGTTGTGTGGGTCACGGTACAACGCAAAGGAGCGGATCGTGACCCAGATGACCGAGCAGCAGACGACGACGGCGACCGAGCGGGCAACGGCCTGGTTCGGCGCCCTCGAGGCGGCCCTCACGGCGCAGGACGTGGCGGCTGCCGCAGATCTCTTCGCCACCGAGAGCTATTGGCGAGATCTCGTCGCCTTCTCGTGGAACCTCACCACCGTCGAGCACCGGGAGGGGGTGAGCGAGCTGCTCGAGAGCACGGCGCGTGCGACCGCGGCTCGCAGTTTCGCCATCTCGGAGGAGGCGACCGAGGAGGACGGGGTGATCACCGCCTGGTTCACCTTCGAGACCGCGGTCGGCCGCGGCCGCGGGCTCGCCCGGCTCGTCACCGAGGACGGCGAGGACCGCGCCTGGACCTTCCTCACCACCCTCTACGAGCTCAAGGGCCACGAGGAGCCGCGCGGCGAGTACCGGCCGAAGGGGGCCGAGCACGGCGTCGACCCACAGCGCCTCAGCTGGAAGGAGAAGCGCGAGGCCGAGGACGCGGCGATGGGCGTGAGCACCCAGCCCTACGTCCTCGTCGTCGGCGGCGGACAGGGCGGCATCGCCCTCGGCGCCCGGCTGCGCCAGCTCGGGGTGCCCTCGCTCGTGCTCGACCGCAACGAGCGACCCGGCGACCAGTGGCGGCAGCGCTACAAGTCCCTCTGCCTGCACGACCCGGTCTGGTACGACCACCTGCCGTACCTGAAGTTCCCCGACAACTGGCCGGTCTTCGCCCCCAAGGACAAGATCGGCGACTGGCTGGAGAGCTACACGAAGATCATGGAGGTGCCCTACTGGGGCTCCACGACGGTCAAGAGCGCCAGCTACGACGAGGCGAAGGGGGAGTGGACCGTCGAGATCGACCGCGACGGTCAGGCGATGACCCTCCGGCCGACGCAGCTCGTCCTCGCGACCGGCATGTCGGGCAAGCCCAACGTGCCGACCGTGCCCGGTCAGGACATCTTCCGCGGCGAGCAGCACCATTCGTCGCAGCACACGGGACCGGACCGGTACACCGGCAAGAAGGTCGTCGTCATCGGGTCCAACAACTCCGCCTTCGACATCTGCGGCGCGCTGTGGGAGCACGGAGCCGACGTGACGATGGTGCAGCGCTCGTCGACGCACATCGTCAAGAGCGCGAGTCTCATGGAGATCGGTCTCGGTGACCTCTACTCCGAGCGGGCGCTCGCGGCGGGGATGACGACGGAGAAGGCCGACCTCGTCTTCGCGTCACTGCCCTACCGGATCATGCACGAGTTCCAGATCCCGCTCTACGACAAGATGAAGCAGGTCGACGCCGACTTCTACGCGCGGCTCGAGGCGGCCGGCTTCGACCTCGACTTCGGTGACGACGGCTCGGGGCTCTTCCTCAAGTACCTGCGGCGCGGGTCCGGCTACTACATCGACGTCGGCGCGGCCGAGCTCGTCGCCGACGGCAGCGTCAAGCTCGTCAAGGGCCAGCTCGACCACCTCACCGAGGACGCGGTGGTCCTCGCCGACGGCACCGAGCTCGAGGCCGACCTCGTCGTCTACGCGACGGGCTACGGCTCGATGAACGGCTGGGCTGCCGACCTCATCAGCCAGGAGGTCGCGGACAAGGTCGGCAAGGTCTGGGGTCTCGGCTCGGACACGACCAAGGACCCGGGCCCCTGGGAGGGCGAGCAGCGCAACATGTGGAAGCCGACGCAGCAGGAGAACCTGTGGTTCCACGGCGGCAACCTGCACCAGTCGCGGCACTACTCGCTCTACCTCGCCCTGCAGCTCAAGGCCCGGCACGTCGGGCTCGACACCCCGGTCCACGCCCTGGCGCCGGTGCACCACCTCGGGTGAGCTTCGCCGAGGCGGTTGCTCACCCCAGGTCGGCGACCGCCTCGGCAACCTTCTCGTGCTCGGCACGCAGCCGCCGCAGGAAGTCCTTGGTCCGCGCGTGCTGCGGGTTGCTGATGACCTCGCTCGGGGTGCCCTGCTCGACGACGACCCCGCCGTCCATGAAGACGACCCGGTCGGCGACGTCGCGAGCGAAGGCCATCTCGTGGGTGACGACGATCATCGTCATGCCCTGGCCGGCGAGGTCGCGCATGACCTCGAGGACCTCGCCGACGAGCTCGGGGTCGAGGGCCGAGGTCGGCTCGTCGAAGAGCATGAGCTTGGGCTTCATCGCGAGGGCCCGGGCGATGGCGACCCGCTGCTGCTGCCCACCGGAGAGCTGACCGGGGTATGCGCTCGACTTGTCACCGAGACCCACCTTGTCGAGCAGCTCGAGCGCCTCGGCGCGCACCTCGGCCTTCGACCGACCCTGCACGCGGACCGGCGCCTCCATGACATTGTCGATGGCCGTCATGTGCGGGAAGAGGTTGAACCGCTGGAAGACCATGCCGATCTCCCGGCGCTGGGCGGCGATCTCCTTGTCCTTCAGCCGGTGCAGGCGCTCGCCCTTGAGCTTGTAGCCCATGAGTTCGCCGTCGACGAAGATCCGCCCGGCCTGGATGTCCTCGAGCTGGTTGATGCACCGCAGGAAGGTCGTCTTGCCCGAGCCCGAGGGCCCGAGCAGGCAGACGACCTCGCCGGGGGAGACCTCCATGTCGATGCCCTTGAGCACCTCGTTGCTGCCATAGGACTTGTGCACCTGCACCGCGCGCACGAGTGGCTGGCTCACTTGCCGCCTCCGATCGTCAGGCCCATGAGGCGGGTGCGGGTGGTCTCGGTCCTGGTCTGGGTGCGCGTGTTGCCGTAGCCGCGACCGAAGTGCCGCTCAAGGAAGTACTGCCCGACCATGAGGACCGACGTGATGATGAGGTACCAGAGGCAGGCGGCCATGAGCGTCGGCATGATCTTCAGCGTCCGGTTGCCGATGGCCTGCGCCTGGAAGAAGAGCTCGGTGCTCAGCGGCAGCGCCATGAGCAGCGAGGTGTCCTTGAGCATCGCGATCGTCTCGTTGCCCGTCGGCGGGATGATGACGCGCATCGCTTGCGGCAGGATGACGCGCCGCATCGACAGGCTCGGCTTCATGCCGAGCGCGGCGGCGGCCTCACGCTGGCCCTCGTCGACCGACATGATGCCGGCGCGGGCGATCTCGGCCATGTAGGCGGCCTCCGACAGGCCCATGGCGATGATGCCCCAGATGAGCGAGCTGCTGATCTGGTTGACGTTGAAGGTGAAGAGCGTCAGGTCGCTGCTCAGGCCCAGCCAGCCGGCGAGCTGCTGGCTGAAGGGGAAGGGCCCGATGTCGAAGCGCGGGTAGAGGTAGCCGATGCCCGTGCCGAAGAGGACGACGAGCACCAGGCGCGGGATCCCGCGGAAGAACCAGGTGTAGAGGAAGCCGACGAACTTCAGCACCGGGTTGTCGGAGAGCCTCATGACGCCGATGACGATGCCGAGGGTGACGCCGATGACCATGGACCCGATCGTCGCGAGGATCGTGCCCTTGAGCAGTCCCTCGAGGACCGGGGAGTAGTTCATCACCTGGAAGGCGAAGGGCCAGTCCCACCGCGGGTTCGTGACGAAGCTGCTGATGATCATCGCGAAGATCACCGCGATGACCACGAGCGCCACCCACCGGCCGGGGTGACGGACCGGGACGGCGTTGATGGGGCCGGCGTCCTCGGACGCGGGGGCGGTCCCCCCTTCGCCTGCCGAAGGGGGGACCGCCGCGCTGCTCGTGCCGGACATCAGGGGTTGACGGAGAACTCGTCGATGCCGCCGGACTCGTTGCCCCAGTCCTTGAGGATCTGCTCGTAGGTGCCGTCCTTCTTCATGGACTCGAAGGCGGCGGCGATGGCCTCGCCGAACTCCTTCTGGTCCTTCGGGACGACGATGCCGTAGGGGGCCGAGTCGTAGATGTCACCGAGGGCCTCGAGCTCCTCGCCCTGCTGCTTGACGGCGTAGAGGCTGATCGGGGAGTCGGCCGCCATGGCCTCGGTCTTGCCGGAGACGAGGCTCGCGGTCACCTTGGACTGCTCCTGCTCGACGACGATCTTGATCTTGTCGTCGCACTTCTTGTTGAGCGCCTCGAGCTCGTCGAACTGTACGGTGCCCTTCTGCACGCCGACGGTCGCGCCGCACGGGTCCTTGGGGTCGACCTTGCCCGGGTTGCCCTTGGCGGTGACCCACTGGGTGCCGGCGTCGAAGTAGCTGATCATGTTGACCTGCTTCTTGCGCTCGTCGTTGATCGTGAAGGAGCTGACCGCGACGTCGTACTTGTCGGAGCTGACGCCGAGGATCAGCGAGTCGAAGGAGGCGTTCTTCCACGACGTCTTCAGGCCCATCTTGGCGGCGGCGGCGTCGAAGAGCTCGACGTCCATGCCCTCGACGGTCTTGCCGTCGTCACCGAGGAACTCGTTGGGCGCGTAGGAGGCGTCGGAGCCGATGTTGAGCGTGCCCTTGCTCTTGACGTCCTCGGGCACGAGCTTCGCGACGGCGTCGTCGACCTTGACCTCCTTGGCCGAGGTCTCGCCACCCCCGCCGGCGTCGGTCCCGTCGAGCGAGTCCGACCCGCACGCGGTCAGGGCGCCCGCACCGAGGGCGAGCGAGGCGAAGAGAGCGACGTGTGCACGGCGCATGGTGTGTCCTCCAGATGCAGTGGGGCACGTGGGGATGTGCCCGGTTGTCGGGCCATGGTGCCACCGTGCCGGTCGCGGCGGGGACACCCCCGCCGCGACCTTCACCGTGTCGTGACCGCTGCTCAGTCGCGCGTGCGCGCGAGCAGCGCCTGGACGAAGACGCGCTCGATGTCGTCGGGGGTCTCGGCGATGTAGCTGGTGCCGCCGGTCTCGTCGGCGATCTTCTGCAGGGCCGTCGGGTCGGCCTCGCCCATGCCGATCGTCACGACGCGCACGGGGCGCTTCGGGTCGTAGCTCTCGTCGAGCTTCTTGAGCAGCTGGTTGAGCGCGAGCCCGCCGTTGGGGTCGTCGTTCTCCCCGTCGGTGAAGACGACGATCGAGTTGACGTAGTCGGGGTCGTAGTCCTTGACCATCTGCTGGTGGGCGGCCCAGATCGAGTCGTAGAGCGCGGTGTCGCCCTCGATGAGCTTGTCCGAGCCGTTGATGAGCCGGAGCAGGCGGTCGCGGTGGCTGCCCGTGCCGACGGCGGCGTCGAGCCGCTTGACCGGGGCGATCTCCTCGTAGTCCTTGCCCTTGGCAGGGTCGCTGCTGAAGGCCCATGCGCCGACCTGGCTGCCCGCGGGGAGCATCTCGGCGCCCTGGAGCAGCGCTCCCTTCGTCACGTCCCAGCGCGTCTGGCCGGGCGTCGGGCTGTCCCACTTCATCGAGCCGGAGGCGTCGATGAGGGCGAGCATCCGCATGTCCGTGCGCATGACGTCCCACTGCTCGACGGCGGCGATCCGCTCGTTGCGGTCGAGCGGTGAGAGGGCGGTGAGCTTGGCCGGGGCCTTGCCGTCGATCTTCGGCCCGCCGCCACCCTTGGAGTCGCGGAAGCCGGCGTCGGTGAGGGCCTGGCGCACCTCGAGCGAGCCGAGCTCCTTGCGCGCGCTCTCGGCGGCCTTGAGGTCGTCGCCGGCGAGGGTCGGGTTGGTGATCCACGGGTAGTCGAGCGTCAGGGTGCCCTTGTCCGGCATCACGGCGCGAAGGGGGGTGGCGTCGCCGTTGTCCGTGTTCCACGCGGCGATCTGCTGCTCCGAGGCCGGGAAGGGCTGGCTCTTCGCCGGGTCGTTGGCGTAGCCGTCGAAGAGCTGGGGGAGCGAGCTCGCGGCGAAGCGCGACATGAAGATCAGCCGCTTGCCGGTGTCGAGGCCGATCTTGCCCGGCTGGCCGATGCGGCTGGCGTGGTACGCAAGGCGGCTGGCGGTGTCGGAGTCGGGGTTGGCCATCCGCAGCCCGCCGTCCTGGTTGACGAGGTTGGCCCAGGAGCTGAAGCTGCTCACCGCGTCCTTCTGCTCCCGGCTCGACGCGAGGACGACGGGGGAGGAGGCGATCGAGCTGCCCTCGAGCCACTGACCGGTCGTCTTCGTCGGGTCGACCGCGTCGATCCAGGTCGAGCTGTCGGGGACCCAGATGTCCGGGCCGTTGCCGTCGTTGATGTTCTTCGCCGCGTCGGCGGCGGAGGTCGACGAGATGTCGAAGTTGGCGCAGGAGTCGCTCTCGCGCACCTTGGCCAGGGCGTCCTCGAGCGCATCGGCGATCTCGGGGGTGGCCGCCACGGTCAGCGGGTCGCCCTCGCAGGCGGTGTCGTCACCGCCGCCACCGAGGGCCGCCCAGGCGCCGCCGCCGCAGAGGGCGAGGACGAGCAGGATCGCGACCGGAACCAGCCAGCGACGCTTGCTCGACTCCTGCTCACGTCGCGACCGGCGCGAAGGTGCGGGGCCTGCGGCAGCCGCGGCCGCCCCCTTCGACCTCGCCGCGGAGCCGGTCCGCTCGCTCGCGGAGGTCGCGCGCGAGGTCTCCTGCTCGTCGTCGTCCCACAGGTCGTGTCGTCGTCCCGGGCGTCCGTCGCTCATCCGTGCTGTCCTCCATCGCCGATACTCCGTCGCTACCGGCCGGTCAAGTATGGACCACGGGTGACCTCGGGTGGCCCGGCGCGGACCGTCACGTGCCCACGATCACGTCGGGCTGCCATGCTGGGGCCATGACCAACTTCCTGATCCGGACCGGTGTCAACGCCGTGGCGCTGTGGGTCTGCGCGTGGCTCATCGACGGCATCCACCTCGCCGACGGCAGCGCGACCTTCGCCTCGAAGTTCGCCACGATCGTCCTCGTCGCCCTGATCTTCGGTGTCGTCAACGCGATCGTGAAGCCGATCGCCAAGGTGCTCGCCTTCCCCGCGATCGTCCTGACGCTGGGCCTGTTCACCTTCGTCGTCAACGCCTTCCTCCTGCAGCTGACCGAGTGGATCGCCTCGCCGCTGGGCCTCGACTTCGAGATCACGAAGTTCTGGTGGGACGCGGTCATCGGCGCCCTCGTCATCACCATCGTCTCGATGATCCTCAACTGGGTGCTGCCGGAGAAGGAGGACCTCGACCGCTGACCCAGAGCCTCTGCAGCCCAGCTCTGCGCCCCGGAACTCTGCAAGACCCTAGGGTCCTGCAGAGTTCCGGCCTTCCAACCCTGCAAGACCCTAGGGTCCTGCAGGGTTGTGGCGTCCCGTGGAGAGGCGGCCACTAGGGTGCCGGGCATGACGTCACCCCGGCTGCGCTCCGCCCTCGACCAGGTCCCCGCCTACGTGGCCGGCAAGCCGCCCGCCCCGCGTGACGGAGTGACGGTCTACAAGGTCTCTTCCAACGAGAATCCGTACCCTCCCCTCCCTTCGGTCGTCGACGTCATCACGCAGGCCGCCGCCGGGGTCAACCGCTACCCCGACATGGGGGTCACGGCCCTCACCGACGCCCTCGCCGCGCACCTCGACGTGCCGCGCGAGCAGATCGCGACCGGTACCGGGTCGGTGGGCGTGCTCGCGCAGATCATCCAGTCGACGTGCGACCCGGGTGACGAGGTCGTCTACGCGTGGCGCTCCTTCGAGGCCTACCCGATCGTCGTGGCCATCGCCGGCGCCGTGTCGGTCCAGGTGCCGCTGACCGCCGACCAGCGCCACGACCTCGACGCGATGGCCGCCGCGATCACCGACCGCACCCGCGTCGTGCTCGTGTGCACCCCCAACAACCCGACCGGTCCGTCGGTGACCCACGCGGAGCTCGAAGCCTTCATCGCCAAGGTGCCGCGTGACGTCCTCGTCGTCGTCGACGAGGCCTACCTCGAGTTCGTGGAGGGCGAAGGGGAGGTCGACGGCCTCTCCCTGCGGCGCGAGCACGACAACGTCATGCTCCTGCGCACCTTTTCCAAGGCCTACGGTCTTGCCGGGCTGCGGGTCGGCTACGCCGTCGCGCCGGAGCCGGTGGCCGAGGCGCTGCGCAAGACCGCGACCCCCTTCGGCGTCAACCTGCTCGCCCAGGCCGCGGCGGTCGCCTCGCTCGAGGCGAAGGACGAGCTCGACGTGCGGGTCAAGGAGATCGTCGCCGAGCGCGAGCGGGTCCTCGCCGCCCTCGCCGAGGCCGGCTGGCAGATGACCCCGAGTCAGGCCAACTTCGTGTGGTTCCCGCTCGGCGAGCGCACGGCCGACTTCGTCGCCGCCTGCACGGAGGCCGGCCTGTCCGTGCGCCCCTACGGCACCGACGGCGTGCGGGTGACCATCGGCGAGCCCGAGGCCAACGACCGCCTGATCGCGGTGGCCCGGGCCTTCGGCCCGGCCTGACCTGCCACCTACCTCTGGCCCGCAACTTCGCAAGACCCTAGGGTCCTGCGCAGTTGACGGCCCTAGAACCCTGCAAAACCCTAGGGTCCTGCGCAGCTGACGGCCCTAGAACCCTGCAAAACCCTAGGGTCTTGCAGGGTTCTGTCATGCCGGGTCGTCGTCAGCGGTGGACCGGCGGCGAAGGGGAGATCAGCGCGCGTCGGCGATGGCGACAGCGTCGGCGATCCGTCGCAGGAGCGTCGAAGGATCGTCCAGGTCGGCCCAGCCCAGTCGCACGAAGACCCACCCTTCGGCCTCGAGTGCTGCCTGCCGAGCCAGCTGGTCCTCCATCACCTCGGGACCGGTGTACTTGCCCTCGCCGTCGAACTCGATGGCGACCTTGTGCTCACGCAGCGCGAAGTCGAGCCGAAAGTTGCGGCCGCGCGCGCTCACCCGCAGTTGGGGCTCGAAGTCCCACGGCCCTTCGCGCAGGATCATCGCGGTCAAGGTTTCGCCGGGTGACTCGTGCTTGCCATCGACGATTTCGAGGGCGGTGCGGGCCCGGGCAATCCCACGGAAGCCGTGTCGAGCCGCCAGTGCCTGTTGGATCTGCTCGGAGGTGCACACCTCGTGGCGGACCGCGTGGTCGGCGGCGACGAGGGCCGCGGACGTGGCCCCGGACAGCGCCGTCCCGACGATCGCGCTCGCGGGGTCGACGACGGGGACGCTCGTGCCCACGAGCGGCACGTGGACGGCCAGTCGCTGCGCCCCCTTCGTCGCGTGCTCGCTGACGCGCACACCCTGCCGGGTTCGGCCGTGGCCGACCCCTTCGGTGGCGATCTCGACGGTGGACAGGTCACACCTGGCGAGCGGCAGCCCGTGGACCAGGGCGGCGGATATACCGGACGCCGCCGCGCTGCCGTCGAGGAGGCGCAGGTTGGCGACCGTCCTGAGGACGTGGAGCTCTTCCTCCGAGGCGTCGACGAGGCAGGAGTACCACCCGCGGGCGACCCGCAAGACGAGCTGGCGCCGGGCCAAGATCGCCAGGTCGTGCCCGGACAGGCGCGCTTCGCGCGCTTCTCTGCTGGTGAAGAGCGGCAGGTCACGCAGGGCGGAGATGTCTCGGTGGCGAGCAGGAGGTCCGGGCATGCCCCCACCGTGGCCGAGCGGCGGCACCCGGCGCCGCCGTTATCCACAGGCCAGGCCTCAACCCTGCAAAACCCTAGGGTCCTGCGGAGTTGGAGTGGCTCAACCCTGCAAGACCCTAGGGTTTTGCGGAGTTGGGATGGGCTGGTTCCGGGGGGCGGTGACGAGGGCGGCGCAGTGGGTCGGAGCCGGTTTGGGCGTCCACCTGCTGAGACGCTAGGTTGGCCCCAGCCAGTGAACTGTGGTTCGGGTCACAAGCCCACCGCAGCCGTTCGGGGCGTCGCAGCCGACGCCCTCGGGGCCGCGGCCGGGTGACCCCCGGGCCGGGCCGAAGGGAGCACATCGTGAGCGACAACGACGTCGCCGGCCAGGCCGGCACCCGAGGACATGTGGCAGGGGCCTTCGAGCCCTCGCCGGAGATGGGGCCGAAGCCGCCATCGCAGATCAGCGGGCACTTCTCCGACGACAACCCCGAGATGGTGCAGTTCGTCGACGCCGAGGGCACCCGCCTCGAGACCAATGCGACCAACGCGCCCTACGCCCAGATCGTCGAGGACATGACGAGCGAGGACGCGCGCACGATCTACCGCGACCTCGTCCTCGTCCGCCGCATCGACGCCGAGGGCTTCGCCCTCCAACGCCAGGGCGAGCTCGGCCTGTGGCCGAGCCTCTTCGGCCAGGAGGCCGCGCAGGTCGGCGCCGGCCGCGCGCTGCGCCCCCACGACTACGCCTTCCCGGGCTACCGCGAGCACGGTGTCGCGTGGTGCCGGGGCGTCGACCCGGTGAGCCTCTTCGGGATGTTCCGCGGGGTCAACCACGGCGGGTGGGACTCCAACGAGAACAACTTCCACCTCTACACGATCGTCATCGGCAACCAGATGCTCCACGCGGTCGGCTACGCCATGGGCATCACGGCCGACGGTGCGATGGGCACCGGCGACCCCGAGCGCGACAGCGCGGTCATGGCCTTCACCGGCGACGGCGGCACCAGCCAGGGCGACTTCAACGAGGCCCTCGTCTTCGCCGCGGTGACCAATGCCCCGGTCGTCTTCTTCGTCCAGAACAACCAGTGGGCGATCTCCGAGCCCAACGACAAGCAGTTCATCATCCCGCCCTACCAGCGTGCCCGCGGCTTCGGCTTCCCCGGCGTGCTCGTCGACGGCAACGACCCGCTCGCGACCTATGCCGTCGCCAAGGACGCGCTCGACAAGGCGCGCAGCGGCCAGGGCCCGACGCTCATCGAGGCCTACACCTACCGGATGGGCGCGCACACGACCTCCGACGACCCGACGAAGTACCGCAGCGACGCCGAGGTCGAGATCTGGAAGCACAAGGACCCGATCAAGCGCATGCGCGGATTCATGGAGGAGCGCGGTCACGCCGACCAGGCCTTCTTCGACGCCGTCGACGTCGAGGCCGGGCAGGTCGCCGAGCGCATCCGCAAGGCCTGCCAGGAGATGCCGGACCCGGAGCTGCCGACGATGTTCGACCACCAGTACACCGAGCCCCACCCCGTCGTCGACGCCGAGCGCGAGGAGTTCCTCGCCTACCACGCCGGCTTCGCCGAGGAAGGAGACCCCCGATGAGCGGCCAGCGCCTCTCCCTCGCCAAGGGCCTCAACGCCGGCCTGCGCAAGGCCATGGACAAGGACCCCAAGGTCGTCCTCATGGGTGAGGACGTCGGCAAGCTCGGCGGCGTCTTCCGCATCACCGAGGGCCTGCAGAAGGACTTCGGCGAGCACCGTGTCCTCGACACCCCGCTCGCGGAGTCGGGCATCGTCGGCACCGCCGTCGGCCTGGCCCTGCGCGGCTACCGGCCCGTCGTCGAGATCCAGTTCGACGGCTTCGTCTACCCGGCCTTCGACCAGATCGTCAGCCAGGTCGCCAAGATGCACGCCCGATCCCTCGGTCACCTCAAGGTGCCGATGGTCATCCGCATCCCCTGCGGTGGTGGCATCGGTGCCGTCGAGCACCACAGCGAGTCCAACGAGGCCTACTTCGCGCACACCGCCGGCCTGCGGGTCGTCTCGTGCAGCAATGCGGCCGACGCCTACTGGATGATCCAGCAGGCGATCGAGACCGACGACCCGGTGATCTTCTTCGAGCCCAAGCGTCGCTACCACGAGCGCGGCGAGACCGAGATCGACGAAGGGGGCGCCCCTGACCTCGGTCTCTACGACGCCCGCGTGGTCCGGGAGGGTCGTGACGCGACCCTCCTGTGCTACGGCCCGATGGTCAAGACCTGCCTGCAGGCGGCCGAGGCCGCGCGCGAGGAGGGCCGCGACCTCGAGGTCGTCGACCTGCGCTCGCTCAGCCCGCTCGACCTGCCGACGATCACCGACTCGGTGAAGAAGACCGGTCGCGCCGTCATCGTCCACGAGGCGCAGACCTTCGCCGGGCTCGGCGCGGAGATCGCCGCCCGGGTCCAGGAGGAGTGCTTCTACCACCTCGAGGCGCCCGTGCTGCGGGTCGGCGGCTACAACATCCCCTACCCGCCCAGCCGCTTCGAGGAGGAGTTCCTCCCGACCCTCGACCGGGTCCTCGACGCCGTCGACCGCTCGCTCGCGCACTGACAGGAGTCACTGTGGCCGTCAAGAAGTTCAACCTGCCCGACCCCGGCGAGGGCCTCACCGAGGCCGAGGTGACGACCTGGAAGGTCAAGGTCGGCGACACCGTCGCCGTCAACGACATCGTCATCGAGGTCGAGACCGCGAAGTCGCTCGTCGAGCTGCCCATCCCCTTCGCCGGCACCGTCGTCGAGCTGCTCGTCGCCGAAGGCGACACCGTCGACGTCGGCGCCCCGATCATCACCGTCGAGGTCGCCGGCTCCGACCCGGAGCCGGCCGCCCCGGCCGGCGGCGAGGCCGAGGAGGCCTCCGGGCCCAACCTCGTCGGCTACGGCGCCAAGGCGGGCAGCACCCGTCGGCGTGCCCGCAAGGGCGGTGCCGACGTGGCCCCCGCTCCGGCGGCCCCCGCCCCCGCGCCCGCTCCGGCCGCCCCCGCGGCACCCCCTTCGGCCCCGGCCCAGCCGCTCACGGGCGCGCAGACCCGCGCCCTGGCCAAGCCGCCGGTGCGCAAGCTGGCCAAGGACCTCGGCGTCGACCTGCAGTCCGTGGCCCCCACGGGCGAAGGGGGGATCGTCACCCGGGCGGATGTCGAGGGCGCGGCCTCGGGGAGTGGTCTCGAGGCTCGTTCCTCGCACCTCGACCAGCGCGAAGAGGTGCGCGTGCCGATCAAGGGCGTGCGCAAGGCGACGGCGGAGGCGATGGTCGCCTCGGCCTTCACCGCACCGCACGTCACCGAGTTCGTCACCGCCGACGTCACCGCGATGATGGAGCTGGTCGACCGGCTCAAGCGGGACCGGGCCTTCGCCGACGTCAAGATCACGCCGCTGCTGCTCGTCGCCAAGGCCTTCTGCCTCGCCCTGCGACGGCACCGCGAGGCCAACGCGAGCTGGGACCAGGGCGCGCAGGAGATCGTGCTGCACCCGCAGGTCAACCTCGGCATCGCCGCGGCCACCCCGCGCGGGCTGCTCGTGCCCAACATCAAGGCCGCCGACCAGCTCTCGCTGCACGACCTGGCCGGTGCCCTCGGCGACCTCGTCGCCACGGCGCGCGACGGGCGCACCCAGCCCGCCGACCTGTCCGGTGGCACGGCGACGATCACCAACGTCGGCGTCTTCGGCGTCGACACCGGCACCCCGATCCTCAACCCCGGCGAGGCGGCGATCCTCGCCTTCGGTGCCGTGCGGCGCATGCCGTGGGTCGTCACCGCGGCCGACGGCAGCGAGTCGATCGAGCCGCGCTGGGTCACCCAGCTCGCGCTCTCCTTCGACCACCGGCTGATCGACGGTGAGCTCGGCTCCAAGCTGCTCGCCGACGTCGCGGCCCTGCTCCACGACCCCGGCACCGCCTTCCTCTGGGCCTGAGGGCACCCCCTTCGACATGCCTGTGGGGCTGCCCCTCCGAGAGGAGGGACAGCCCCACAGGCGTGTCCGGGGTCAGAAGACCATCGGCAGTCCGCCGAGGTACTCCGCCAGGGTGCGGTAGCCGTTGCCCATGCCACCGCCGGTGGCGCCGTACATCAGGCGGCCGGCGCCGGAGGAGGTGACGGCGACGACGTCGTCCTGCTTCGTCGAGGAGGCGTTGAGGTCCCCGGGGGAGACGACCGAGCGATAGGTGTTCCACCCCGTGCTCGTCGCGGTCGTCTGCTTCCAGCTCGTGCCCGTCGAGGTCCAGGTGCGCATCCGGCCGCCGCTGGAGACGCCTCGCATGTCGTCCTTGCCGTCCCCGTTGACGTCGTTCACGAGCATGATGTTGGAGTAGTAGACGGCCGGGCGGCCCATCGCGCGCACCCGTCGCAGGCTGCCCTTGTCGGTCACGTCGTAGAGGTCGACGTAGCCGCCGACCTTGCGCACGAGGATGTCGAGCCGGCCATTGCCGTCGACGTCCCCGCCGGCCGCGATGTCGGTGTAGGAGCCCCAGCCGGTGCCGATCGTCGACAGGGTGCCGAGGGCCCCGCTGCTCGTCGTGCGCATCAGCTGCAGGCGACCGTCGCCGCGACGCACGAGGACGTCGGCGCGACCGTCGCGGTTGACGTCGCCGGCGCTGCCGATCCACGTGGCGTCCGAGAGGCCGGACTTGACGACCTTCTTGGCGCCGACGTTGGTGCCGCTGCTCTTCATGACGTAGACCCGGCCGCTCGCCGACAGGCCCCACAGGTCGGCCTTGCCGTCGCCGTCCCAGTCACCGCGCATCGCGCGCTTCGGGGTGGGCGTGGGGGTCGTCGAGTCGACGAGCTTGCTGCGGTTCTTCCACACGATCCGCGAGACGCCCTCGATCGTCGAGACCTGGGTGCTCATCGCGCCCGGGTTGTCGTGGGTGAGCACGGCGATCGTGTAGTCGGGCGCATAGGACTTGACCCAGCCGATGGAGTTGACGTGCCAGCCGTCGGTGCGCGGCAGCCAGCCGTTCTTCAGCGCGACCGTCCCGGCCGGCGGGCCGGCGGTCACGCCCCAGTCCTGGCTGGAGTTGATCTGGCGCATCAGGCTCAGGCCGTACATCCGGTTGGTCGCGCTGAGCACCGAGGAGGTGCGCGCGTAGTGCTCCATCAGCCTGGCCTGGTCGGCGGCGGTCGTGCTCGTCAGGCCCCAGTGGTTGTAGGGGTCGGCGACGGTGCCGCTCATGCCGAGCCGGTCGGCGCTGCTGTCGATGGCGGCGCGGCCGCCGATGTGGTTGAAGAGCGCCGTCGTCGCGTCGTTGTCGCTGTTGCGGATCATCGGCGAGATCTTCGACTTCTCCCAGCTCGAGAGGGCGCGCCCCTCGGCCTGGGCCTTCATCATCACGGCCGACATGATCTGCACCTTGACGATGCTCGCCGTGACATTGCGCGAGGAGACCTTGGTGTAGGTCCAGGACGTGTTCTTGCCCGGCAGGCGCACGGCCACACCCACGGCGCCCGGCCGCGAGGCGAGGTAGGTGCGCAGCTCGGACTCGAAGGGCAGCGCCGCAGCCGTCGACTGGGCGTCACTCTGCGCGGCGGCGGACTTCGCGGCCGCGGTCGTCGTCGTGTCGACCTCGACGGTGAAGGTCAGCCGGCCGCTCACCTCGCCGTTCGTCGGCGCCTTGACCGCCTGGACGGCGGGCAGCACCTGCGCGATGTCGTCGGCCGTGGTCGTCTCGTCGGCGGTGCACACGGCCCCCTGACCGGTGGGCGCGACCTCGACCTGGTGGCCGCTCGCGTCCTCGCCGGTGAACCCGGGGCGGCCGACGACGGTCAGCGGCCCGCGGGTGATCTCCGCGGTGCCGCCGGAGGCGAGCTCGCCGGTGACGGTGACGGTGTCGGCCCCGATCCCGTCGCAGATGACGTCGATGCCCGTGCTGGTGGGTGCGGCGGGCGCGGCGCCGGCGGACGTGCCGACGAGTGCCCCCGACGTGGTCAGGACGAGCGCGGTGAGTACTGCTCGGCGGTGCGACATGGTGGGTCCCCCCGGTCTGTGGCCAGTGACATCGGTCATCCTGACAGACGCCCCAGCGGCCCGCAGGGTTGCCTCCGGCAGGGGACGAAGGGGGGTCAGCCCCGGTGGCGCGGGTCGTCGGCCACGGCATCGCAGAAGCGGTCGACGTAGCCGATGAAGGCCGCGATGTCCTGCTCGCTCCAGTCGGCGAGCAGCTCGGCGAACCAGGCCTCGCGGTGCTTGACGAGGTCGTCGAGCAGGGCGACGCCCTCGTCGGTGAGGGCCACGAGCTGGGCGCGACCGTCCTCGGGGTCGGGGACCTTGTGCAGCAGGCCGAGAGCCGTCAGGTGGCTCACCTGACGGCTGACGGTCGAGGCGTCGGAGAGGTTGCGCTCGGCGATGTCGCCGACCCGGCTCGGGGACTCGCGCACGGCGACGAGGACCGAGTGGTGGCTCGGCTCGACCGCGGGGTGCACCCGCGGGGCCCGGGCTCGGGTGGCGTGCAGCATCCTCATCATGCGGATGACGCTGGTGCTCAGCTCGGTGGACGACGTGGTCACGGGCACTCCCTTCGATCGTTGTCCCTGACAGGACGCGATGCGGTGGTCCCCGGACTCGTTGCCTAGATTAGAGGGCATGTCTGCACGCCCGGGCGCCACCCGCACCACATCCCTCCCGCTCGGGGTCCTCGGCGTCGTCTCGGTGGTGGTCGTCGTCGCGGCGACGGCCTTCGGCGGCGGGGCCGCGCCGCTCGAGCTCGGCGACCCCGGCGCCTTCGTCCGGTGGGCGCTGCCCGTGCTGCGCGTCGTCCACGACGCGGCGGCGGCGGTGACCGTCGGCGCCCTCGTGCTTGCCGCCTTCCTCGTGCCGGAGACGACCCGCACCTCGCGGCGCGACAGCCTCGCCCGGCTGGCCGGTGGTGCGGCGATCGTGTGGTTCCTCGCCGGCATCGGCCGGATGCTCTGCGACTTCGCCTCGCTCGCGGGGCTCCCGCTCAGCGCGCCGACCTACCTGTCGCAGCTGCTCGCCTTCGTCTGGGAGCTCGACTCGACCCGCACCGCCGTCATCTCCTCGGCGATCGTCGCTGTCGTCGCCGTCTGCGCGCCGCTCGCCCGGAGCAAGGGCGCGCTCGCCTGGCTCTCCGCCGGCTCGGTCCTCGCCCTCCTGCCGCTCGCCCTCGCCGGCCACTCCGCCGCGAGTCTCGACCACATGAGCGGGGTCAACGCGCTGGCCTTCCACCTCGTCTCCGCGACCGTCTGGGTCGGCGGGCTCGTCGCGCTCCTCGTCATCCGCCCAGCGCTCGGCCAGCACCTCGCCGTGACCACCCGGCGCTACTCGAGCATCGCGGGCTGGTGCTACGCACTGCTCGTCGGCTCCGGCGTGCTCGCCACCTGGGTCAACATCGGCGGCCTGTCGGGGCTCGCCTCGCGCTACGGCGTGCTGCTCCTGCTCAAGGCGCTCGCGGTGGTCCTGCTCGGCATCGCCGGCTGGTGGCACCGCCACCGGGTCATCGCCGCCCTGGAGGCCGGTGCGGGGTCCAGCGCCTCGACCTCCGGTGCCCCGACCGGGGGCGGCGCCTTCGTCCGTCTGGCCGTCGGCGAGGTCATCGTCATGGCCACGGCGATGGGTCTGGGTGTTGCCGTCGGCCGCACGCCGACGCCCGAGTCGGCGCAGCTCGCACCCGGCAACTCGATCGTCTACGACCTGTCGGGCTACCCCGACCCGGGGGCGCCGACCTCGACGAGCTGGATCGCCTCGTGGCAGACCGACTGGCTGTGGCTGGCCGTCGCGGTCATCGCGGTCGTCGTCTACGTGCGGTGGGCCCTGCGCCTGCGCGCCCGGGGGGACCACTGGTCGGTGCTGCGCACGATCAGCTGGGTCCTCGGCTGGGCGGTCTTCGTCTACTTCACCTCGGGCGGCCCGGCCGTCTACGGCAAGATCCTCTTTTCCTGGCACATGGTCGAGCACATGGGCGTCGCGATGATCGCGCCGCTGCTGCTCGTCCCCGGCGCCCCGATCACCCTCGCGCTGCGCGCGCTGCCGGCGCGCCGGGACAAGACCCTCGGTCCGCGCGAGGTCATCCTCGCGACGGTCCACTCGAGCTATCTGCGGGTGCTGGCCAACCCCGCCGTCGCGGCGTCGCTCTTCTTCTTCAGCCTGGCGATCTTCTACTACAGCCCGCTCTTCGAGCTGGCGATGGTCACCCACACCGGGCACGTGCTGATGATGCTGCACTTCCTGCTGACCGGGTACATGTTCACGTGGGTGCTCATCGGCGTCGACCCGGGCCCGAAGCGCTGGTCGCCGCTCGCGCTGCTCGTCGTGCTCTTCGCGACGATCAGCTTCCACGCCTTCTTCGGGGTGATCCTCACCCAGTCCACCGAGCTGCTCGCCCCGGGCTTCTTCGGACGGCTCGACCTGCCCTGGATGACCGACCCGGTCGCCGACCAGCGCACCGGAGGCGCCATCGCGTGGGGCGTCGGCGAGGCCCCGACCCTCGTGCTCGCCGTGGCCGTCGCCTGGCAGTGGATGCGCAGCGACGACCGCGAGTCGCGCCGTCGTGACCGGGCTGCCGACCGGGACGGCGACGCCGAGCTCGAGGCCTACAACCGGCACCTCGCCCAGCTCGGTCGCGAGGACTGAGCGAGGGGCCGAAGGGGAGGTCAGCCGCAGCTGGTCCACTCGCCGGTCGCGCTCTTGGCGGCCCAGCCGTTGGAGTTGCCCTTGTAGATGGCGCGGTAGCGGTAGCAGGCGCTCGGCTTCACCGAGGTGTTCCAGTTGTAGTAGCCGAGGCTGTTGGTCCGCGTCGAGCCGGCGTCGAACCAGTAGGAGCCGTAGGCCTGCCGGGCCTGGATGTAGACGCTCACGCCCTTGAGCGGGCGGACCGGGTTGCTCCACAGCTGGGTGACCCGGCCGGTGACCTTGCTGCCGCCGTTGCTCGTCGCCTTGAGCTTGACGCTCGTGCGCACCTTGGTCCCGGGCTTGGCCGTCTGGCGCTCCCAGTTGCTCTGCTTGTAGCTGTACCAGGCATTGCCCGCGTAGACCGCGCGATAGGTCTTGGACCGGTCGGCCGTGAGGCGCACGAGGAAGGCGCCGTTGGAGTTGCTCTCCGGGGTGGCGACGGTACGCCACGTTGTCGAGCCGACGTTGCGGGCCTGGATCGAGATGCGCCGGCCGGTGAGCGGTCGGTAGGTCGAGGCATCGAAGACCTCGCCGACGGTCGTCAGGCTCTCGTTGGTCCCGCTCCACAGCGGCTCCACGGTGAGGTTGAGACCGACGTCGCGCTTCGCGGTCGCCGCGGTGTCGGCGGCCGGCGCCGCGGTCGGGGCGGCGGTGCTGCTCGCCGCGGGGGCGAGCGAGACGGTCAGGGCAGTGGTGGCGGTGAGGATCATCGCGCGGCGGGTGCTCGGGCGCATGGGGGACTCCAGGGGCGAGGCGGTGACATCCATCAGTGACGGGTGGTGCGGGTGTGACGCGTGGCGTCACCTCCGAGTGTGCCCCGTCCCCGGCGCTAGTCTGGGCTGAAACGCCGATCGAAGGGAGTGGGCCCCATGGGTGGCGAAGCCCTGTTCTGGATCTTCATCGTGGTCTTCAGCCTGCTCATGCTCGTGGGCTTCTACCTCGTCGACCGACCCCGTCGCCGCCGCGACGTGCCGACCCGCCTGTCGGTCCGCACCGACCCGGCGGACCCTCGCGGCCGGCACCAGCCGGCCGAGCGGGTCGACATCACCGAGACCGACAGCCGGCTCTGAGCCGGGGACAAGGAGAAACGCACATGTACATCGGAGCCGGCATCTTCCTGCTGCTCGTGGGTCTGGTCATCGTCTTCGCCTACAACGGCGACATGTCCATCGCGGGTCTGGACCTCAACGCCATCGGCTGGATCGCCATCGCCCTGGGCGCCCTGGCGATCATCCTCAGCTTCCTCTTCACCAACCGCCGTCGCGAGACGGTCGTGCGCGACGACCGTCGCTACTGACCGCCCCGGACACGCCCGAAGGGGGCTTCCCGCCAGCTGGCGGGAAGCCCCCTTCGCTCTGGGGTGAATCTCCTTGGGGAGAGGTGACTCAGAAGGCCGTCTCGGGCACGTCCATCAGGGTGTTGTCCGTGGCCTCCGCGATGGCGCGCTCGCCGGCGAGAAGCGGCAGGACGTTCTTGGCGAAGAAGCTCGCCGCGGCGACCTTGCCCGTGTAGAAGTCCTTGTCCTTGCCCTCCGCGCCGGCCTCGAGGGCCTCGGTGGCGACGGCGGCCTGGCGCAGCAGCAGCCAGCCGACGACGAGGTCACCGGCACCGAGCAGCAGACGCGAGGTGTTCTGGCCGACCTTGTAGATGTTGGTGACGTCAGAGCCCTCCTGCTTGGGGTCGGAGGCCATGAGCGCCTGGAACATCGCGCCGAGGATGCCCTGGACGTTCTCCAGGCCCTGGCCGAGCAGCTCGCGCTCGTGCTTGAGCGCGCCGCCCTGCGCGTCGACGTCCTGGGCGAACTCCTGGATCTGCATCGCGATGTGACCCAGCGCCTGGCCGTTGTCACGCACGATCTTGCGGAAGAAGAAGTCCTGGCCCTGGATGGCCGTCGTGCCCTCGTAGAGGGTGTCGATCTTCGCGTCGCGGACGTACTGCTCGATCGGGTACTCCTGCAGGAAGCCGGAGCCACCGAAGGTCTGCAGCGACTCGGTGCCGAGGAGGGTCCATGCCCGCTCGGAGCCCAGGCCCTTGACGATCGGCAGGAGCAGGTCGTTGACCCGGTTGGCCATCGCGGCGGGGGAGTCGTCGGCGATCGCCTCGCTGCCCGTGGCGAGCTGCTCGAGGTCGACGGTGTCCTGCTGGCTCGAGGTGAGCGTGACGAGCGCTCGCAGGCCCTCGGCATAGGCCTTCTGCAGCATGAGGCTGCGGCGCACGTCGGGGTGGTGGGTGATCGTCACGCGCGGGGCGTCCTTGGCCGGCGTCGTCAGGTCGGCGCCCTGGACGCGCTCCTTGGCGTACTCGAGCGCGTTGAGGTAGCCGGTCGAGAGGGTGGCGATGGCCTTGGTGCCGACCATCATCCGGGCGTTCTCGATGACGCGGAACATCTGCGCGATGCCGTCGTGGACGTCGCCGAAGAGGGTGCCGACGGCTGCGTGCTTCTCGCCGAAGGTGACCTCGCAGGTCGTCGAGACCTTCAGGCCCATCTTCTTCTCGACGTTGGTGACGTAGACGCCGTTGCGCTCGCCGAGCTCGCCGGTCTCGAGGTCGACCGCGTACTTGGTGAGGATGAAGAGGCTCAGGCCCTTGGTGCCCGGGCCGGCGCCCTCGGGGCGGGCGAGGACGAAGTGGACGACGTTGTCGGTCATGTCCGACTCGGCCGAGGTGATGAAGCGCTTGACGCCCTCGATGTTCCAGGTGCCGTCACCGTTGTCGGTGGCCTTGGTCCGGCCGGCGCCGACGTCGGAACCGGCGTCGGGCTCGGTGAGCACCATGGTGCAGTGCCAGCCCTTCTCCGCGATCCACTTCGCGAGCTTCTTCTGCTCGTCGTTGCCGAGCAGGAAGAGCAGCTTGGCGAAGGAGTAGCTCGCGCCGAACATGCCGATGGCCGGGTTGGCGCCGAGGACGAGCTCGTTCATCGCCCAGCGCAGCGACGGGGGAGCGACGGTGCCGTCGAGCTCCTCGGGCAGGTCGAGCGACCAGAAGCCGGCGTCCTGGAATGCCTTGTACGACTTCTTGAAGGACTCGGGCATCGCCACGGACGAGGTCTCGGGGTCGAAGACCGGGGGGTTGCGGTCGGCGTCGGCGAAGGACTCGGCGAGCTCGTTCTCGGCCAGACGCGCGTACTCCTTGAGCATCTCGCGCGCGGTGTCGGCGTCGACGGCCTCGTAGGGGCCCTGGCCCAGGATCTCGTCGCGACCGAAGACCTCGAAGAGGTTGAACTCGATGTCGCGCAGGTTGCTCTTGTAGTGACCCATGCAGGCGTCTCCTGGTCGTGTCGTGCGCCGGGCCTGCCCGACGCTGGGGACAAGACAGTAAGCAAGCGCTTACTGTCCATTCGGTTCATCCTCTCCCCGGTGCGCTTGCTGGGGCAAGCAAATGGCGGGTGACCTGACGCACAACGCGGCTCACCCCCTTCGCCACGACGAAGGGGGTGAGCTCACCTGCCGAGGTGGCCGGCTCAGCGCACGGAGTCGTGCCAGGCCAGGGCCGCGTCGAGCTGGTCGCGCATCTGGGCCGGCCGCGGCGGCGAGTGCCCCTGCGCGAAGTCGTCGAAGACGAGGGAGAAGCGGGGCCCGTCGGCGGCGTCGGGGTCGACGCCCGCGGCGCGCAGGAAGGGGCGCACGTGGTCCTCGAGGTGCCCCGGGTCGCCGCTGTTGTGCACGAGACGCACGAAGGCATCGGGCTGGTCCGGTCCGGCCGCCCACCGGTGGGTGAGGTCGACGCGGTCGCGGTGCGCGGCCTCGACCGAGTCCATGTCGGCGTGTTCGGGGAAGAGCCGGGTGCGGAAGATCTTCACCGGCATGTGCTCGTAGCGGGAGACGCGGGTCTGCGGGGAGAAGGAGACCGCGAGCGACGCCGGCGTTCGGGCCGCGAGGGCCAGCGAGGCGTAGCCGCCACCGCTGCTGCCGGTGAAGACGGTGCGGGCCGTGCCGAGGCGACCGGCGAGCGCGGCGACCTCGTCGGCGAGGCGCGCGGTGACGTCGTGCTCCTGTGGCCCGATGTACCAGGCCAGCGGGATCGCCTGGTCGACCGCGAGCGACGGGTCGGAGACGAAGAGGAGGTTCTCGGGGCGGTCGCGCAGCGTGCGCAGCCACTCGAAGCGCGGCAGGGTCGTGTCCTTGCGCACGAGGGCGCCGTGGAGCACGACGACCAGGTCGGGGTGGTCGCGCCGCAGCAGGAGGGTCTCGACCGTCAGTCGCGGGTCGTCCGGGTGGGTCAGCCGGGTCAGCTGCCGCTCTCCGGCCTCCGGCAGCGGCGCCTCGGCGAAGCTCGCGGCCTCGACGATCGACGCCTCGGTGCGCTCGTCCCACTCGGTGCTCATCCGGTCATCCAAACATCCCGCGGGGCCTCTGTGCACCCACGACGACGAAGGGGGAGTCGGTGCCGGCGAGCCGCTGACCGTGGGTTAGCATGTCGCCTGCGCCTCGCGCGCCGGTGTAGCTCAATGGTAGAGCGCCAGCTTCCCAAGCTGGACACGCGGGTTCGATTCCCGTCACCGGCTCGGACAGCCCTCGGCCGCAACACCTGCCCGGTGTCGCGGCCGAGGGCTTTGTGCGCGCGAGGGGCTGGGTTGATGTATCTGGGTGCGCTGGAGGTCACCCACATACATCGACCGGCGAAGGGGAGAGGCTGGGCATGACGAAGGGCCGCACCCGGGCGGGTGCGGCCCCGTCGTCAGGTGTGTCGCTCAGGCGGCAGGGACGGGGTTGGTCGACGTGTAAGGCACGTCCCCCGCGAGCTCATTGGTGGCCTTCACCGTGACCGAGATGGTGAAGGCGGTCGGGCTGCTCAGGCCGAGATCCTGGCCGAGCGGCGCGGTGTAGCTGCCGCCCGGGGCGATGCTGACCTGACCGACGCCACTGGTGGTGTTCGGGGGGAGCGTCAGGACGACGGTGTCGGTGCCGTAGCCGCTGGTCGTGGACCCCGGGACGAGGTTCTTGATGTCGCTGCCGAAGATGGTGATGCCGGTGATCGTCTGGCCGTTGTCCACGACGAAGGTGATGGTCAGCCCCTCGATCGACTCGGACCCGGTGTTGTTGAAGGTCGTCGGCGACAGGTTCAGCTTGGTCGCACTCTGGCGCGTTACTTGGTAGTAACCGGGGGGAGCTTGGCGAAAAGTTTCGCGTTGTCCAGCTTTTCGTCAGTCGGGACGTCGCTGGGGTCGATGTATCTGGGTGCGCTGGGGTTCACCCACGCACATCGATCGGCGACGAGGAGTGGGCGTGAACCCCCCTTCGCCCTGCGGGCAAGTACAGGTGTGAGCACACTGGGGACGGACACGGGGAGGCCGCCGATGGGGCAGGTCAGGGCGCTGCGGCGGTCGCCGAGCGTCGGCGGGGTACCGATCGACGAGGTCTTCGACCGGCACCACGCCGACGTCTACCGCTACCTCGCCCGGCGCGTGCCGGCCGACGTCGCGGAGGACCTCGCGAGCGAGACCTTCGTCCAGGCGGTGACCCGAGGGCACACCTTCGACCCGGAGCGGGGGGCGCTGCGGGGGTGGATCTTCGGCATCGCGAGCAACCTGCTCTCCCGCCACCACCGCGAAGAGGTCCGCGCCTACCGGGCCTGGGCCCGCACTGGCGTCGACCCGCTGGTGACCGCGGGCGACGAGACCGATCGAGCCATCGACCGGGTCGACTCGCAGTCACGCGGGCCGGCTCTCGTCACCGCCCTTGCCGACCTCTCCGACGGCGACCGGGACGTGCTGCTGCTCGTCGCCCACGCAGGACTCACCTACGCCGAGGTCGCCCAGGCCCTCGACCTGCCGGTCGGGACCGTGCGCTCCCGGCTCAACCGCGCCCGCCGCATCGTGCGGGCCGCGCTCGACGACACCAAGGGAGCCACGATGACCACTGACGAGATCGGCCTGCTCGACGGGCCGGAGATGGACGCGCTGCGCGAGCTGCGGGCCGACGTGCCCGGGCCGACCCAGGCGCAGCGACGGGTCGCGTGGGAGCGCGTGCAGGGGGCCCGCTCCCACGCCGAGCCGCAGAGCAGGAAGGGCGGCCGCTCCTGGCTGCTGGCCGGCGCGGCCGCCGTGGCCGCCGCCGTCGTCGTCGGGGGAGTCGTGGTCGCCACGGGCGGCCCCGAGTCGGCACCCCCGGCCACCAGCTCGGACCAGAGCTCCTCGGCCGCCCCGACCAACCCCAACCCCAACCCCACTCCCTTCGTCACCGGCAGCGTGTGGGAGCCCGTGGACGCGAGCGAGCGCAAGGTCATCGAGAGGTACCGCAAGGACATCGCCCTCACGCCCGAGGGGGGCGTACGCATCGAGATCCCCGAGACGATGAACTGGGAGGCGATGACCAAGGCGACCAATGCCGAGGGCATCCCGGTGCGTTTCTGGGCGGTCTCCGGGACGACGAATGCCTGGGAGATCGGCGGGACCATGACCATCGACCCCGAGGACGGCGTCGACATGGCGGCGGAGCCGGGGGAGCCCTATCCGTCGGATGGCGTCACCTTCGAGCGCTCGGGCGGCAAGGACTCCCCGGTGGCCGCGGTCGTCTTCGACCACGTCCCGACCGTGCCGGTCGACATCAACTTCACCCAGTGAGGCCCCTCCCGCTCTAGGGTCGGAGCATGCTGCTCTCCGACAGGGACATCCGGGCCGAGATCGACGGTGGGCGGGTCGTGCTCGACCCGTGGGACCCGACGATGGTCCAGCCGAGCAGCGTGGACGTGCGGCTGGACAAGTTCTTCCGGCTCTTCGACAACCACAAGTACCCGGTCATCGACCCGGCCCAGGACCAGCCCGAGCTCACCCGGCTCATCGAGGTCGAGCCCGACGAGGGCTTCGTCCTCCACCCGGGTGAGTTCGTCCTCGGCTCCACCCTCGAGACTGTCACCCTGCCCGACGACCTCGCCGCCCGCGTCGAGGGCAAGTCCTCGCTCGGTCGCCTCGGGCTGCTGACCCACGCGACGGCAGGCTTCGTCGACCCGGGCTTCTCGGGGCACGTGACGCTCGAGCTGAGCAATGTCGCCACCCTGCCGATCCGCCTCTGGCCGGGCATGAAGGTCGGACAGCTGTGCTTCTTCCGCCTCTCCTCGCCTGCCGAGCACCCCTACGGGTCGGCGACCTACGGGTCGCACTACCAGGGCCAACGGGGGCCGACGGCGAGTCGCTCGTTCGCGGGCTTCCACCGGTCGCAGGTGTAGGCCGTCCCTTCGAGACGGTCGGCCGCGGGCGGCCTCCCTCCTCAGGGGCCGCAACGGTGACCCGCGGGTAACATCGGGCACATGAGCGCCGACACCCGCCCCACCGTGCCCTACGAGCAGGTCCGCGAGGACCACGAGTCCCGACGGGTGTCGGCCTACCGCGACGACGCACTCGGCTCCCTCGACGCGACGGGCGTCGCCGAGGAGATCCGGGCCGGCCGGATCAGCGCGACCGAGGCCGTCGAAGCCGCCATCGCCCGCGTCGCCGCCGTCGACCCGGAGCTGGGTGCGACGACCGTCCTCGACACCGACCGCGCCCGCGAGCGGGCCGCCGCGATCGCTCCCGACGCCAAGGGGGCCGGGGCGCGGGCCCCCTTCGCCGGGGTGCCGACGGCCTTCAAGGACAACGTCCACGTGGCCGGGCTGCCCGTGCGCATGGGGTCCGACGCGCTGCCGGACCGGCCCGCGACCGAGGACGGGACCTTCGTCCGGCAGTACCTGTCCACGGGCGTGGTGCCGGTGGCGACGACGACCTGTCCTCCCTTCGGCTGGACGGCGACGACCGAGCGGCCGGGCGGCCGGATCACCCGTAACCCCTGGGCCACCGGCTACTCCTCGGGCGGCTCCTCCGGCGGGTCCGCGGCACTCGTCGCCTCCGGGGCTCTGCCGATCGCCCACGGCAACGACGGCGGCGGGTCGATCCGCATCCCCGCCGCGGCCTGCGGGCTCGTCGGTCTCAAGGTGAGCCGCGGCCGGCTGCAGGGTGACCCGAGCACCGACCAGACGCCGATCCCGATCGTCGTCAACGGCGTGCTCACCCGCACCGTGCGCGACACCGCGGCCTTCGTCGCCGCGGCCGAGCAGCACCAGCCGGCACGCAAGCTGCCGCCCGTCGGCCTCGTCGAGGGCCCGTCATCCCGCCGCCGGAGGGTCGGCGTGATGATCGACTCGCCGCTCGTCCCCCCGACCGACTCCCAGACCCGTGAGGCCGTCGAGGGGGCGGCCCGGCTGCTCGACGGGCTCGGCCACGACGTCGACGACGTCGAGGTGCCGGTGCCGGCCTTCTTCAAGACCGACTTCGAGGACTACTGGGGGCTGCTCGCCCTCGCTTCCGCCAAGCAGGGCCGCCGGGTCTACGGCGAAGGCTTCGACGCCGCGCAGCTCGACCCCTTCACCCTCGGCCTGGCCAAGCGCGCCACCAAGCGGCTGTACCGCGCCCCGCTCTACCTCGCCCGACTCGCCGCGGTCGGTCCGGTGGCGCAGCGCAACTTCCCGGCGGTCGACGTCATCCTCACGCCGACGCTCGCGCACACCACCCCGCGCATCGGCTACCTGTCCGGTGACCTCGACTTCGAGACGCACTTCGCGCGCCTGCCGGACTACGTCGGCTTCACCCCGCTGCACAATGCGAGCGGGCAGCCGTCGATCTCGCTCCCGCTCGGTCGCACCGACGACGGTCGCCCGATCGGCGTCATGCTCTCCGCGCGAAGGGGGCAGGAGCGGCTGCTCCTCGAGCTCGCCTTCGAGCTGGAGGCGGCGGCCCCCTTCGCCCGGCTCGGCTGATCAGGGCAGCGCGACCGTCGCGGTCAGCGCGCGGTGGTCGCTGCCGCGCTCGCGGGTGACCTCGAGCGCGGTGCACGCGGCCCCGCGGGTCGTCACGTGGTCGATCGGCACCGGCCCGTAGGCGGCTCCGCGCGTCCGCCCCCACGTGCCGGGGAACCCGGACCCGAGCTGAGCGGTGCAGTCCCGCAAGCCTGTTCGCTTCACCCACCGCCGGTAGGCGACCGCGCTGGGCGGTGCGTTGAGGTCGCCGAGGACGATGACCGGACCGTCACTCCCTTCGGCCGCCAGACGAAGGGAGTCCAGCCCCTCGCCCCAGCGGTCGGCCGCGAGGAAGGCGGGGTTCTGCAGGCGCGTGCCGACGACGGTGACTTCCGTGCCACCCCGGCGCAGCCGCAGTGCACTTCCGGGCTGCCGACCGGCGAGCGGGGTGGACGAGGCGACCGTCCACGGGCTGCGCACCCAGACGTCGACGTCGTTCCCGATGTAGTCGTCGTGGTCGCTGGCGGCGAGCCGCCACTGCGGGCCGAGGGCGCGACCCAGGCCATCGGTGCGTCCGGGGTCCCACTCCTGCAGGGCGAGCACGTCGGCGCCGTCGGCGAGGTCGACGAGCTCCGCGTCGGTTGGGCCCGCCCACGCCGTGTTGAGCGTCGCGACCGTGATCGTCGGCCCGTCCTCGGCCGCGGGCCGCGGGTCGGCGACGACGTGGTCGAGCAGCGGTGCCTGGCTGAGCAGCAGGGCGGCGACGAGGGCGAGCCGCCACCAGCGCAGGTGGCGCCACGACACGAGCGCGGCCACCAGGGCGACCCCGACGACGACGGGCAGGGCGGCGGCGATGACGACCCCGATGCTCGTGCGGCCACCGCGCAGGTACATGGCGGCGACGGCGAGCACGCACAGGACGAGGACGCCGAAGCCGGCCCACGCCAGCAGCGTCCTCCAGCGTCTCCCCGCCCGGTGCTCCGTCATCGCGAGCCCAGTGTGCCAGCCGGTCGCGGCCCGTCGAGCGGGGGCGGGAACCGATCCGCGACGTGCGGGGAAGAACAGGTGTGAGCGCGACGGAGAGCACCATGGCGACATGGGCGACGAAGGGAGCAGTGATGACCGGGCATGAGGCCGCGCAGGGGGCGACCTCGCGCCCGGTCACGCTGCTCGACGTCTTCGACCAGCACTACCGGGACGTCCACGGGTACCTCGCGCGACGGGTGGACGCCCACACGGCCGAGGACCTCGCGAGCGAGACCTTCGTCCGCGCGCTGGAGCACAGCGACCGCTTCGACCCGACGAAGGGAGGTCATCGCGCCTGGCTCTTCGGCATCGCGACCAACCTCCTCGCCAAGCACCGGCGCAGCGAGGTTCGCGGCTACCGGGCCCACGCGCGACTCGGTGCGGACCCGCTCGTCGAGGGGTGCACCGGCCTCGGCGACATCGACGCCCGGGTCGATGCGCAGGCCCGCGGGCGGGCCCTCGCCGGCGCGCTGGCCGACCTGCGCGACGACGAGCGTGACGTGCTGCTGCTCGTCGCCCACGCCCAGATGAGCTACGCGGAGGTGGCGGAGGCGCTCAACCTGCCCATCGGCACCGTGCGCTCACGGCTGCACCGGGCACGCGCCCGGGTCCGCGCGGCGCTCACCGACCACGACGGCACCGACCACGACACCGAGGGGGGTCACCCATGAGCAGGGATGTGCTCGAGCACGACGAGATCAACCACGACGACCACGACCTCGTGGCGGTGCAGGGCCACCGCGCCGACCTGACCGGCGTCGACGACACGCAGGTGGCCGCGGCCCGCGAGCGGCTCGCCGCGCTGGACGGTGCCGACCGACCGCTGGGGTCCGCGACCGGATCCGGCCGCAGCAGGACGGGGCGACCCCTGCGGCTGATCGCCGGACTGGCGGCGGCCGGGGTCGCGGCCTCCCTCGTCGGGGTCGCCCTGTGGGCCGCGTCCGACGGCGGGCCCAGCGGGCCCGCGACGGTGCCGGCCGCGCCTGCCTCGACGTCCACGTCGACGACAACCCGGTCGACGTCCAAGGCCACGCCGGTGGTCCCCGCGCCCGAGGGGCTCTTCGCCGAGGGGCAGCCGCTGCACTGCATGGCCCTGCACGACGAGCCGCTCGGCGAGGTCGCCCGCAAGCTCGCGACGACCGACCTCAAGGTCGTCTACACGCTCCCGGAGACCGACTCCGCGTCCGGCAAGCGGGAGCGGTGGACCCAGGCGCGGGCCGCGGCCGACACGACGATGAAGGTCTCGGAGGTCATGGAGCGGGACTCCTCCACCATCGAGGTCTACTTCTGGTCCAAGGACAACCCGGACTTCCAGCCGCAGCTGCTGAAGGACGACTTCGACCGACGCTGTCCCACCCCGCGCTGACCTCCGAGCCGGTCCGGGCCGCTCGATCGGGTCAGGAGGGCAGCGCCTCGCCCGTGCTCGCGGAGAAGAGGTGCAGCCGGTCCTGCTGGATCCGCAGGTGGACCAGGCTGCCCTTCTCCGGGACGCTGCGCGGCGGGACCTTGGCGACGAGGTGCGGCGCGTGGAGCTCGCCGCCCACGAGGTTGCCGTAGAGGAAGGCCTCGGAGCCCAGCTCCTCGGCGACGAGCACCTCGATGGCCAGCGCGCCCTCGGTGCCCTGGCTCACCACCTCGACGGCCTCGGGGCGGAAGCCGAGCACGACCTCGTCCTCGGTGAGGGCCGCGATGGTCGCGCGGGACAGCGGGACCCTGGCGCCTCCCACGACCGCCGCGCCGTCGGTGACGCGGAAGGTCCCGAGGTTCATCGCCGGGGACCCGATGAAGCCGGCGACGAAGGCATTGGTCGGACGGTCGTAGAGCTCGAGCGGCGAGGCCGCCTGCTGCAGGACGCCGTCCTTGAGCACCGCGACGCGGTCGCCCATCGTCATCGCCTCGACCTGGTCGTGCGTGACGTAGACGGTCGTGACGCCGAGGCGCTGCTGGAGCGCCGCGATCTGCGTGCGGGTCTGGACGCGAAGCTTGGCGTCGAGGTTCGACAGCGGCTCGTCCATGAGGAAGACCTGCGGCTCGCGGACGATCGCCCGGCCCATCGCGACGCGCTGGCGCTGACCGCCGGAGAGGGCGGCCGGCTTGCGGTCGAGCAGGGGCTCGAGGTCGAGCACCTTTGCGGCCTCGGCGACGCGCGAGCGGATCTCGGACTTCGACACGCGAGCGATCTTCAGGGCGAAGCCCATGTTCTCCCCGACGGTGAGGTGCGGGTAGAGCGCATAGCTCTGGAAGACCATGGCGATGTCGCGGTCCTTCGGCGGCAGGTGCGTCACGTCCCGACCACCGACGTGGATCGAGCCGGAGGTCACGTCCTCGAGCCCGGCGAGCATGCGCAGGCTCGTGGACTTGCCGCACCCGGAGGGGCCGACGAGGACGAGGAACTCACCGGGGTCGATGTCGAGGTGGAGAGCGTCGACGGCGGGCGTGGTCGAGCCGGGGTAGACCCGGCTGGCGGAGTCGAAGAGGACGGGGGTGGACATCGGGGCTCCTATCCCTTGGTCCCACCAGCGGTGAGGCCGGCGACAAGGTGTTTCTGGGCGAAGTAGAAGACGAGCGACGCGGGGACCATGATGAGCACCGCTCCAGCGGTGAGCAGGTCCCACTGCGGGTTGTACTGCGGCACGAACTGCTGGAGCCCCGCACCGAGGGTCAGCTTCGAGTCGCTCAGCGTGAAGGCGATGGCGTAGGCCACCTCGCCCCACGCGGTGAGGAAGGTGTAGAAGGCGGTCACGGCCAGCCCCGGCCTGGCGAGCGGCAGGACGACGTGCCAGAAGGTCGCGAAGGGGCCCAGGCCGTCGAGAGCCGCTGCCTCGTCGAGGTCGCGGGGGATCGTGTCGAAGTACCCCCGGAGCATCCAGGTGCAGAAGGGGACGGCGACCGAGCAGTAGGCGATGACGAGCGACAGCTTGGTGTCGATGAGCCCGAGGTTGGCCATGATCGTGTAGATCGGCACGATGAGAATCGCGACGGGGAACATCTGCGTCACGAGGAAGAGCCACATGAGCCCGCGCTTGCCGGGGAAGTTGAAGCGGCTCAACGCGTACCCGGCGGTGGCGGACATCGCCATGCCGAAGACCATCGTCAGCCCGGCCACGACGATCGAGTTGAGGAACCACGTCGGGAAGCTCGTCTCGAGGAGCACGCGGCGGTAGTTGTCGAGGCTCGGCTGGTCGAAGAGGGTGATCCGGCTCGACTGGATGGCGCTCCTCGGCTTGAGCGAGGACAGGAAGACCCAGACGACGGGGAAGAGCGCGATGACGGTGGCGGTGATGAGGGTGGCGTGCAGCGCGATCGATATACCGACGCTCCGCTGCCCGCGACCGCGGGGACGACGACTCACCAGACCTCTCCCTTCTTGCTGAGGATGCGGCGGTAGATGCCGGCGTAGACGATGAGCATCGAGAGGATGAGCACGCCATAGGTCGCCGCGAGCGAGTAGTTGCGCAGGCCCTCGAAGGCCGCGCGGAAGGCCCCGGTCACGAGGATCTCGGTCTCGCCGGCGGGCTCTCCACCGGTGACGAAGAAGATGATCGGGAACATGTTGAAGGTCCAGATGGTGCCGAGCAGGACGACCGTCGAGCTGACGGGTCGCAGGCCGGGCAGGGTCACGTGGCGGAAGCGCTGCCACGGCGTGGCTCCGTCCATCTCGGCCGCCTCGTAGAGGTCGGCGGGGATGGACTGCAGCCCGCCGAGCAGGGCGACCATCATGAAGGGGACACCGAGCCAGACATTGGTGACGATGGCGGCGAACATCGCGGTCCAGCGGTGGACGCTTCTATATCAGTCAAGCGGCGGACTGGACCGCGGCTCGCGCGGTTGGCGCCTGCTGTCGTAGGTGTCGCGTGTTGCGCCAGATTTCCCGGATGAGGTGTCGTTTGAGGCATCTGATGATCTCGGACTTGGTCTTGCCCTCGGCCATCCGCCTGGCTACGTAGGCCTTGGTGCGCTCGTCCAGCCGCATGCGGACGATGACGATGCGGTAGAGGGCCGCGTTGGCCTGCCGGTGTCCGCCCCTATTGAGTCGGTGACGATTGGTCCGGCCGGAGGAGGCAGGGATGGGGTTGACGCCGCACAGCTTGGCCAGGGCGGCTTCGCTGGTAACCCTGGCAAAGTTGTCGCCGATGACGGTGAGCAGCTCGGCGGCCGCGTCGGGACCGATGCCGCAACCCTCGCGGAGCTGGGGAGCTGTCGCGGTGGTCAACCGGTCCAGGTGTGCTTCGTGCTCGGCGATCTCCTCGCTGAGGTGGAGCCAGCGGCGGGCCATCGCGCGCAGCGCGTACTTCGTTGCGACGGTGGGGTCGTGGACCTCGCCAGGGCGAAGTGCGGCGCAGCGTCGTAGCAGGGCCATCTTGGTCAGCGGCTCGAGCTGCTCGCGCAGGTCGGCGGGGGCGGTGACGATCAGATGGCGCAGGCTGATCATGGTGGCCGCTCGCGCCTTGACGGCGGTGTGCTTGGCGCACTTGATCACGCGGATCATCTCGACGTGACCGTCCGCGGTTTTCGCGGTTCCTGTGGCGGTCCCCGCGAGCACGGCTCGTGCGGCGTTCTCGGCGTCGAAGGCGTCCGTCTTGCCGCGCAGGCGACGGTCTCGCCGGTTGGGGCGGGCGACTTCATGGATCGTGACGCCCGAGGACCGCAGGGCCGCGACCAGTCCGGCCCCATACGAACTGGTGCCTTCGATGGCGTACGTGAGGTCCGTGTCAGCAGGCTGTCCAGTGACCTGTCGGCGCAGGCCCTCGGCCCACAGCGCGAGGCTGGTGTATCCGGCCCGTGTGGCGGTGAAGCGAGCGATCTCGAGCAGAGCACCGCGATCATCAAGGGCTGCCGCGACGTGGAAGTCCTTGTGTGTGTCGACGCCGACGATGAGGCGCCGTGCCTCGTTGTGGCGTGGACGTGATGGGGTCGGATTCGTCATGATGCTCACTGCTGGCCTCCACTGATCGGTGCGGGACAGCGAACGGACCGGCCGGAGCGGGACAGAACTGTGACGAGACCTGGTCAGATCAGGCTTCTATCAGGTCACTGCCCGGCCGGTCTGATCACCGGGACGCATCCGCTGGCTCAGGGCCGACAGGTCCACTCGAAGGACACCGTCCATGGACGAGTCAGTTGTAACCAGGGGTCAGACCCTGGCCAGCGGACGCCTGAGCAGTCTCACAGTTGAACCAGTCGACGGGGTCGAGCCCGATGCCGCTCAGCGTGGAGTTGATGATCCCGAAGCGCGGGTTGAAGAGGAACTTCCACGCGAAGGCGCTGACGAAGGCGGGCACGGCCCACGGGACGATGAGCAGCACGCGGTAGAGCGAGCGCCCGCGGAAGTTGCGGTTGAGCAGGACGGCGAGACCGAGTCCGACGAGGTAGTGCAGGGCGACGCACGAGGCGGTCCACACGACGGTGTTGACGAAGAGCATCCAGAAGTTGCCGTGGCCGCCGGTGAGGAGCTCGACGTAGTTGTGCAGACCGACCCAGTGCGCCCCGTCAGGGTTGTCGACGCACTCCTGGCCGCCGCCGAGCGTCTTCGTGCAGACGACGTCGCGGTTGTTGGACTCGTTGAGGTTCGTGAAGGACTGGTAGATGCCCTGCAGCAGCGGGGCGATGACGAGCACCCCGAGAACGAGGACGGTGGGCAGGACCATCGCCCACGCGTACCAGTGCTTGTCGAGGAGCTGACGGACCCGGCCCCGAGGGGCGGAGCCCGACTCGAGGTCGGGCTCCGCGGTGATCGACGAGGTCACGGCAGCTCGTACTCCGGGACGACGTCGGACTTGTACGTCTTCGCCGTCGCGTCGAGCGTGCTCGAGACGTCGTCGCCCTTGACGAGGGTCTTCGTCGCCATCGCGTCGAGCGGCGTGAAGAAGAGGCCGCCCTCGGGGATCCACGGGCGGGGCTTGGAGACCTTGAGCGGCTCCTCCCATGCCGTCACCTGCGCGTTGTCCTTGACGAGCTCGTAGGCCTTCTCGCTCGTCGGCAGCAGGCCGAGCTCGTCGGCGATGTAGGCCTGCGACTCCGGCGAGCTCATGTACTCGATGAAGGCGGTGGCCGCGTCGGCCTTCTTCTCGTCCAGGCCCGAGTAGACGACGTAGTTGTGACCGCCCACGGGGGAGCCGGCCCCCTTCGAGCCAGCCGGGACCGGGGCGATGCCGAGGTTCTTCGTGCCTCCGAAGCCCGGGTCCTTGGTGATGTTCGCGACCTCCCACGGACCGTTCATGATCATCCCGACCTTGCCCTCCTTGAAGAGGGTCATCATCGTCCCGTAGGCGTCGTTGGCGTCCGGCTTCGGCGCCGCGCCGGAGTCGATGAGGTCGACGGCGGTCTTGATGCCCGCCTTGTTCTCGTCCGACCCCACGAGGATCTGCTTCTTCTCGTCGACGAGGTCACCCCCTTCGCCGTACATGAAGGGGAGCACGAAGTACCCGGCGCTGTTGAGGTAGATGCCGTCGACACCGGCCTTGTCCTTGAGCTTCTTCGAGGCCTCCTCGACCTCCTGCCAGGTGGTCGGGGGCTTGTTGATGCCCGCCTCCTTGAAGAGCTTCTTGTTGTACATGAGGCCGAGCGTGTCGGTGACCTGGGGGACGCCGTAGGTCTTGCCCTTGTAGACGTTCGAGGACAGCGGCGTCTCGAGGAAGTCCTTGTCCTCGAGCAGGGAGGTGCCGTCGAGGGCGTAGAGGTGGCCGGCGGCGGCGAACTCCGGGACCCAGGCGACCTCGGCCCGCATGACGTCCGGTGCGCCCTCCCCGGCCTCGGCCGCGGTCTTGAACTTGTTCTGCGCGTCGGCGAAGGGGACGGACTGGTACTTGATCTTGACGTTCGGGTACTTCTTGTTGAAGCGCTTGATGAGGTCCTTGAAGACCGGCGCCTCGTTGGTGGGGTCTGAGGTGTCCCACCACGTCAGCTCGGCCTTGAGCGTGGCCGGGTCGACCTCGGCCTGGCTCTTCGACGACGAGTCGCTCCCGCTGGTGCCGCTCCCACCGCAGGCGGTGAGGGCGAGGGCGAGAGCGCCGGCAGCAGCGGTGATGCCGGGCAACGAACGACGCATGGCGTGCTCCTTGGAGAGGTGGCGAAGGGTGAACCCGTGAAGGGCGTTATCGGAACCTGGCAAGGTCTTGCATGATTTGGAAGACCTTGCGCAAGTCGTGAAAGAGATGTTCGATGCACCCATGGGCACCCTGTCGAACATCGCCGCTCAGGCCGGCGTCAGCGAGGCAACCGTCAGTCGCGTGCTCAACGACAAGTCGGGGGTGAGCGAGTCGTCGCGGCAGTCGGTGCTCACCGCGCTCGACATCCTCGGCTTCGAGCGGCCGGCCAAGCTGCGTCGCAGGAGCGGTGGCCTCGTCGGGCTCGTCGTCCCGGAGCTCGACAACCCGGTCTTCCCCGCCTTCGCCCAGGTCATCGAGGACGGCCTCGCCCGGCGCCGGTACACGCCCGTGCTCTGCACCCAGTCGCCCGGCGGCATCTCGGAGGACGAGTACGTCGAGTCGCTCCTCGACCACGGCGTCGCCGGCATCATCTTCGTCTCGGGGCGGCACGCGGACACGACGGCCGACCACGAGCGCTACCGCAGCCTCGTCGCGCGCGGGATGCCCGTCGCCTTCATCAACGGCTTCGTCGACGACATCGACGTCCCCTTCTTCTCGACCGACGACGAGGACGCGATGGCGCTCGCGGTCGCGCACCTCGCGCAGCTCGGGCACCGTCGCATCGGGCTCGCTACGGGGCCGCGGCGCTTCGTGCCCTCGATCCGCAAGCTCGCCGGCTTCACCGGCGCTCTGCAGCGGCACCTCGGACTGTCCGCGGAGGAGGCCTCCGAGTGGGTCGACGAGGGACTCTTCACCGTCGAGGGCGGCGCCGCCGCCGCCCGGAGCCTCGTCGAGCGCGGCGCCACCGGGCTCGTGTGCGCCTCCGACCTCATGGCGATCGGCGCCATCCGCGAGGTGCGCGACATGGGCCTCTCGGTCCCCGAGGACGTCTCGGTCGTCGGCTTCGACGACTCGACGATGGTCGGCTTCCTCGACCCTCCGCTCACGACCGTCCGGCAACCGGTCCAGGGGCTCGGCGCGGCGGCGGTCGCCGCCCTCTCCGACGCGATCGGTGGCGAGCCGATCCCGGCCAAGGAGTACATGTTCAAGCCCGAGCTCGTCGTCCGGGCGTCCACCGCGGCCGCGCCGGCCAGGAGCTGACCCGGTCGAGATCGACCGGGCGGGCCTGTGCCAAGGTGTCGCCCATGTCTGACTTCGCTCCCGGGCCCACCGGCACCGACGAGGTGCTCTTCGCCGTCGAGGGGTCCCTCGGCAGGGTGCTGCTCAACCGCCCTCGGGCCATCAACTCGCTGACCCGCGACATGGTGCGCGCGATGTCCGAGCGGCTCGTGGCGTGGGCCGACGACGACGCCGTCGCCGCGGTCTCCCTCGAGGGCGCGGGCGAGCGCGGGCTGTGTGCGGGCGGCGACGTGCGCCAGGTGCGGGAGGCGCACCTCGCGGGCACCAGTGGGGGGGTGGACTTCTGGGCCGACGAGTACTCGCTCGACGCGCAGATCGCCGAGTACCCCAAGCCCGTCATCGCCGTCATGGACGGCATCGTCATGGGCGGCGGGCTCGGCATCTCGATGTTTGCCACGGCGCGCTGGGCCACCGCGCGGTCGCGGATCGCGATGCCCGAGACCGTCATCGGCTTCTTCCCCGACGTCGCCGCGACCTACCTGCTCTCGCGCGCCCCGGGCGAGACGGGCACGCACGTCGCGCTCACCGGCACGACCGTGACGGGCGCCGACGCCGTCCACCTCGGCCTCGCGGATGCGGTCGTCGAGTCGGCGCGGGTCCCCGAGCTGCTCGCGGCCGTCGCTGCCGGTGGCCCGGTCGAGCCGGTCCCCTCCGGTGCGACGAAGGGGGACGGCTCGGCGATCCGCTCCGCCCAGCCGTGGATCGACGAGTGCTATGCCGGCGACGACGCCGCGGCCGTCGTCGAGCGACTCCGCGCGCACCCGGACCCGGCGGCCCGTGCTGCCGGTGAGGAGATCTCCCTTCGCTCCCCGCTGTCGGTGGCCGTGACGCTGGAGGCGCTGCGCCGGGCCGCCGACGCGGGCTCCGTGCGCGAGGTGCTCGCGACGGACACCGTCATCGCCCGCGGGATGCTCGCCCGGCCCGACTTCAGCGAAGGGGTGCGCGCCCAGCTCGTCGACCGCGACCGGCAGCCGCGGTGGGAGCACGCGTCCGTCGCGGAGGTGCCGCGCTCCCAGGTGCTGGACGTCTTCTCGGGTTAGGTTTGTCCCGTCCGTAGGATGATCTCCTACACGATCGATGGGACTGGTGCCGGATGATTCGGCTGGACGGCGTCACCAAGCAGTACCCCGACGGCACGGTCGCCGTCGACGACCTGAGCCTCACCGCGCCGGACCGGGCGATCACCGTCCTCGTCGGCCCCTCCGGGTGCGGCAAGACCACCACCCTGCGGATGATCAACCGAATGATCGAGCCGACCGCGGGGTCGGTGACGATCGACGGCCAGGACGTCCTGGCGATGGACGCCGCGCAGCTGCGCCGGGGCATCGGCTACGTCATCCAGCACGGTGGCCTCTTCCCGCACCACACGGTCGAGCGCAATGTCGCGGCCGTCCCGCTCCTGCTCGGCACCGCGAAGAAGACCGCGATCTCCCGGGCCCGTGAGCTGCTCGAGCTCGTCGGTCTCGACCCGGTCCTCGGCCGGCGCTACCCCAGCCAGTTGTCGGGCGGCCAGCAGCAGCGCGTCGGGGTCGCCCGCGCGCTCGCCGCCGACCCGCCGGTCATGCTCATGGACGAACCCTTCAGCGCCGTCGACCCCGTGGTCCGCGAGCAGCTGCAGGACGAGTTCCTGCGGCTGCAGGGCGAGCTCGGCAAGACGATCGTCATGGTCACCCACGACATCGACGAGGCGATCAAGCTCGGCGACCACGTCGCCGTGCTGCGTGTCGGTGGGCGGATCGCCCAGCTGGCCCGACCGCACGAGCTGCTCGCCCACCCGGCCGACGGCTTCGTCGCCGACTTCCTGGGACGCGACCGCGGGTACCGCGCGCTGGGCTTCGAGCGGGCGAGCATCCCGCTGCACGACGAGCCGACCGTGGCGCTGGGCTCGGGTGTCGGCGACGCGGCCGCCCGCGCCGGCAGCGACGGGTGGGTGCTCGTCGTCGACGACCGACGCCACCCCCAGGGCTGGGCGCGACCGGCCGACCTCGGTGACGGGGTGGTCGACGAGACCTCGCTCGCCCTGGGTGGCACGCTCGCCCGGGTCGACGGGCCACTGCGCGCCGCCCTCGACGCGGCGTTGTCCTCGCCGAGCCGCCGCGGGGTCGTCGTCGACGGCGACGGTGCCCTCGCCGGCACCTGCCGGGCCACCGAGGTCCTCTCCGTCATCGAGGCCCAGGAGCGGCCCCATGACCCGGGCGGCGCGACACCATGAGCTGGATCCTCGACCACCTCGACGACGTCCTCGCGCTCACCCTGCGGCACACGTGGCTCGCCGGTCTGCCCCTGCTGCTCGGCCTGCTCGTCGCGCTGCCTCTTGGCTGGCTGGCGCACCGCAGCCCACGCCTGCGTGGTGGCGTCATCGTCGCGGCGGGGCTGCTCTACACCGTGCCGTCGTTGGCGCTCTTCGTCCTCATGCCGCTCGTGCTGGGCACCGGCATCCTCGACCCGATCAATGTCGTCGTCGCCATGACGATCTACACCGTCGCGCTGCTCGTGCGCTCGGTCGTCGACGGCCTGGGCTCGGTGCCCGAGGAGGTCGAGCGGTCGGCGACGGCGATGGGCTACACGCCGGTGCGCCGGTTCTTCGGCGTCGAGCTGCCCCTCGCCGTGCCGGTCATCGCGGCCGGCCTGCGGGTCGCCGCGGTCAGCAATGTCTCGATCGTCTCGATCGCCTCGCTCATCGGCGTCAGCCAGCTCGGTGACCTGCTCGTCGACGGCTACAACCGGGCGATCGGCGGCGAGCTGCTCGCCGGCATCGCCGGGTGCATCCTGCTCGCCCTCGTCCTCGACATCGCGATCCGGCTCCTCGAGCGTGCGCTCACCCCGTGGCGGCGGGCGCGGGAGGGGAGCGAGGCATGATCGGGTCCATCCTCGAGTGGCTGACGAGTGCCGACGCGTGGTCGGGAGCCGACGGGATCCTCGCGCGGCTGCTCGAGCACGTGGGCTACACCCTGCTCGTGCTCGTCATCGCCGCGGCCATCGCCATCCCCGTCGGCCTGTGGATCGGGCACTCCGGCCGTGGCCGGTGGCTCGTCACCGCGGCCAACGCCCTGCGCGCCGTGCCGACCCTCGGCCTGCTCTTCGCCCTCACCCTCGTCCTGCTGCCCCGCCTGCCGGGCGACGCCGCCTTCCTCGTCCCGAGCGTCATCGTCCTCGTGCTCCTGGCGATCCCTGCGATCCTCTCCGGCACCTACGCCGGGGTCGAGGCCGTCGACCCCGCCGCCCGCGACGCCGCCCGCGGCATCGGCATGACCGGCAGCCAGGTGCTGTGGAAGGTCGAGCTGCCCATCGCCCTGCCCCTGCTCCTGTCCGGCCTGCGGGCCGCGGTGCTCCAGGTCGTCGCCACGGCGACCGTCGCCGCCTACGTCGGCCTGGGCGGCCTCGGCCGCTTCCTCATCGACGGGCTGGCCACGCAGGACTACGCGATGACCGCCGGCGGCGCGAACCTCGTGGCCCTCCTCGCGCTGGCGCTGGACGCTCCCTTCGCCCTGCTGGGCCGGGTCGTCGTCTCGCCGGGACTCACCGGCCGCACCCGCTCCCTTCGTCCCTCGTCCGACCCCATCACCGCTGGAGGAACCCCATGACCCCGACCATCCGCGTGCCCCGTCGTGCCCGCGTCGCCGCGCTGTCCCTGACCATGGTCGGAGCCCTCGGGCTGACCGCGTGCGGTGGCGGCGGCGACCCGCTCGCCAGCTCCTCGTCGTCGGGCGAAGGGGGTGACGCCGGCGGTGGCGTCGTCGTGGGGTCCGCGGACTTCTCCGAGTCGATCCTGCTCGCCCACATCTACGCCGGCGCGCTCGAGGCCGACGGCGTGGAGGCCTCGACCAAGACCGGCATCGGCTCCCGCGAGGTCTACCTCAAGGCGCTCGAGGAGGGCTCCGTCGACGTCGTGCCGGAGTACACCGGCAACCTCGCGCTCTACTACGACAAGAAGTTCGCCGAGACCGACCCCGACAAGACCTACGACGGGCTCACCGAGGTGCTGCCTGACGGGCTGGCGGTCCTGGACAAGTCCGAGGCCGAGGACAACGACTCCATCGTCGTCACGAAGGAGACCGCGGACTCGCAGGACCTGAAGACGCTCGAGGACCTCACCGACGCGGCCGGGGAGATGACGCTCGGTGCGCCGTCGGAGTTCAAGACGCGGGCGCAGGGCATCCCCGGGCTGAAGAGCACCTACGACATCGAGTTCCAGAGCTTCCGTCCGCTCAAGCCCGGGCAGGCCACCAACGGTGCGCTGAAGAACGGGCAGATCGACGCGGCCAACATCTTCAGCACCGACCCGGCGATCGTCGAGAACGACTTCGTCGTCCTCGAGGACACCAAGAAGCTCTTCGGCAGCCAGAACGTCGTGCCGCTGGTGCGCGAGGACTCGCAGGAGCAGGTGGCCGAGACGCTCGACGAGGTCTCCGCGAAGCTGACGACCGAAAAGCTGCAGGAGCTGCTCAAGCGGACCGACATCGACAAGGAGGACCCGGACAAGGTGGCCGCGGACTTCCTCAAGGAGGAGGGGCTCGACTGACCGGGCAACTGTGGCCGAGGTCACATGTGGGCCCGGGAAGAAGTCGGCGCTACTGACGCTTGAGACCTTCGATAGTTAAACAAACAACTAATTCGGAGGTTCCCCCGTGGACATCATCGTCTTCATCGCCCGCATCCTGTTCGCCGCGATCTTCGTCGCGTCCGGCATCGGCCACCTGACCCAGACCGAGGCGATGGCGGGCTACGCCAAGTCCGTGGGCGTCCCGGCGGCCAAGCTGAGCGTCATCGTCTCCGGCGTGCTCATGGTCGTCGGCTCCCTCTCGATCATCCTCGGCGTCTGGGGCGACCTCGGCTCGTTGATGATCCTCGTCGCGGTCGCGCCGATCGCCTTCCTCATGCACCAGTTCTGGAAGGCCGACGGTGAGGCCCGCATGAACGAGCAGATCCAGTTCAACAAGACCCTCTCGCTGGCCGGTGGCGCCCTCGCGCTCTTCGCGCTCTTCGCCCTGGTCCCCGAGCTCGGCCTGACGATCACCGGTCCGCTGCTCTGAGCGACCCTCGCCTGACGTCGGCCCCGGTCACTCGGCCGGGGCCGACGCATGTCCGGTGGGGGTGGGGCGCCGGGCGGGTGTGCCTGACGGCGTTGATGTCACGTGGTTGCCCCTCTCCGGGCAACCAGGTGACACCAACGACGCCGGGTCAGGACGGCGTCCGGCCCACCCCATGACGGAGGGGGCTGCGCACCGTGGTGCGCAGCCCCCTTCGTCTGGTGGGGAGTCCCGAGGTCACTCCCAGGAGGGGTTGGCGTTCTTCTTCGCCAGCTCCGACAGGTGGTCGCTGTCGCCTGCGGGTGCAGGTGCCGCCTCGGTTGCCTCCGGCGCCGCGGCCGGCTCCTCGGCGACCGGCTCGGTGACCTCGGCGGAGGGAGCGGATTCCTCCGCCTCCGCCGGAGCCTCGGACACCGGCTCCTCAGTCGAAGCCTCGGCCTCGCTGGAGGGAGCCTCGGCCTCGCTGGAGGGAGCCTCGGTCTCGGCGGCCGGGGCGGCCGCGGCCGGGGCGGCGGCGAAGCCGGTCTCCCAGGAGGGGGCGGCGTTCTTGGCGGCGAGGTCGCTGTCACCAGTGGCTGCCGGGCTGGCAGCTGCGGCGGGCGCGGTCTCGGCCTGGGGAGCGGACTCCTCGGCCGGAGCCTCCTGCACCGGAGCCTCGGTCACCGTCTCCTCGGCCGGAGCCTCCTGCACCGGAGCCTCGGTCACCGTCTCCTCGGCCGCGGGGGCCTCGGTCTCCGCAACGGCAGGGGCCGCAGCCGGAGCGCCGGTCTCCCAGGACGGGGTGGCGTTCTTGGCGGCAAGGGAGTCGTCCGCCGCGGGCGCCTCGGCAGCGGGTGCCTCGGTGGCCTCGGCGGCGGGTGCCTCGGTGACCTCGGCGGCGGGTGCCTCGGCCGAGGTCTCCTCGCTCTTCGCCTCGTCAGCCGTGGTGCCCGCAGCCGGCGCGGTAGGAGCCGAACCGGTCTCCCAGGAGGGAGCCGCGTTCTTCGCTGCGACCGAGTCGTCAGCAGCCGGAGTGGCGGTGGCCTCGGCGGCGGGCGCCTCGGTCTTCGCCTCCTCGGCGGCCGGCGCGGTGGCACCGGTCTCCCAGGACGGGGCGGCGTTCTTGTCCGCAGCGGTGGCCTCGGCGGCGGGCGCCTCGGTCTTCGCCTCCTCGGCGGCCGGCGCGGTGGCACCGGTCTCCCAGGACGGGGCGGCGTTCTTCTCGGCAGCCGAGCCGGTCTCCCACGAGGGTGCGGCGTTCTTGTCCGCAGCGCTGGCGTCGGCGGCGGGCGCCTCGGCCTTCGGCTCCTCGGCGGCCGGCGCGGCAGCACCGGTCTCCCAGGACGGGGCCGCGTTCTTCTCGGCAGCCGAGCCGGTCTCCCACGAAGGAGCCGCGTTCTTGTCCGCAGCCGAGCCGGTCTCCCACGAAGGAGCCGCGTTCTTGTCCGCAGCCGAGGTAGCGGCGGCCGCGGTGCCCGCGGCAGCAGCAGCGCCACCAGCGGCGGCGCCCGTCTCCCACGAGGGTGCGGCGTTCTTGTCCGCGGCGGTGGCCTCGGTGGCAGGCGCCTCGGTCTTCGTCTCCTCGTCACCCGGAGCCTGCGCCCCCTTCGCCTCGGCCGGGGCCTGCGTGGCCTCCGCCGTCGGGGCGGCCTCGGTGGACTCCTCGGTCTCGGCGGCGGCAGGCGCGGCCTTCGCCGGGGCCGGAGCGGCCTCCTTGACCGACGCGAGCAGCATCTGCGCGACGTCGACGACCTCGATGTCCTCGGAGGCACCCTCGGACTGCTTGGCCGTGAGGCCGTCGCTCAGCATGACGCGGCAGAAGGGGCAGCCCACGGCGATCCGGTCGGCGCCGGTCGCGATGGCCTCCTCGGTGCGGTTGAGGTTGATGCGGGAGCCGAGCTGCTCCTCCATCCACATGCGGGCACCACCGGCGCCACAGCAGAAGGACTTCTCCTTCGACCGCTCCATCTCCTTGAGCTCGACACCCGGCAGGGCCGAGATGAGCTCACGCGGCGGGGCGTAGACGTTGTTGTGGCGACCCAGGTAGCAGGGGTCGTGGTAGGTCACGGACGGAGCCGAGGAGGCGACGTCCTTGTTGCTCGACTTGCGCGGACCCTCCGGGCGGTTGACCGGGACGATCTTCTTCTCGCGGACGAGACGGTTGAGCAGCTGCGTGTGGTGCAGCACCTCGTACTTGCCGCCGAGCTGCGGGTACTCGTTCTTGATCGTGTTGAAGCAGTGCGCGCAGGTGACGACGATCTTCGTCGCGCCGAGCTCGTTGAGGGTCTCGACGTTCTGCTCAGCGAGCATCTGGAAGAGGACCTCGTTGCCCGCACGGCGAGCGGAGTCACCGGTGCAGGTCTCGCCGTTGCCCAGGACGGCGAAGCTCACGCCGGCGTGGTCGAAGAGCTCGGCCACGGCGCGGGTCGTCTTCTTCGCGCGGTCCTCGTAGGCGCCGGCGCAGCCGACCCAGAAGAGGTAGTCGACGTCGTCGGCGGACTCGACGTCCTCGCCGAGCACCTTGACGGCGAAGGGGAGGTCCTTCGCCCAGTCCATGCGCGCCTTGGCGCCCATGCCCCAGGGGTTGCCCTTGGACTCCAGCTTCTTAAACAGGCCCCCGAGCTCGCTCGGGAAGGCCGACTCGATGAGGTTCTGGTAGCGGCGCATGTCGACGATGTGGTCGACGTGCTCGATGTCGACGGGGCACTGCTCGACGCAGGCGCCACAGGTGGTGCACGACCACAGGACGTCCTCGTCGATGACCGCGTCGGGGCCGTGCGGGTTGTAGGCCGACAGCGGGTGGTCGATGTCGTAGCCGGTCTGGCCGACGAGGGACATCTCGCCCCAGTTGATCGCGTACGGCTCGGCCGTCGCGACCGCGCCCTCGGCCTGCCCGGCCTCGGCGCCACCGAAGGCGACGGCACCGTCGGCGGTCTGGCCCTTGGCGGCGCTCGCGGGGGTGTAGACGCCCGAGACGCCCTGTGCCGCAGCGAGGTACGGAGCCTTGGCGTGCGCGTGGTCGCGCAGCGTCATCATGAGCAGCTTGGGGGAGAGGGGCTTCTCGGTGTTCCACGCGGGGCACTGGCTCTGGCAGCGACCGCACTCGGTGCAGGTGCTGAAGTCGAGCAGGCCCTTCCACGTGAAGTCCTCGACCTTGCCGACGCCGAGGGTGGAGTCCTCCTCCATCTCCTCCATGACCTCCATGGAGAAGGGCTTGCCGTCGACGAGCATCGGCTGCAGCTCACCCAGGGAGGTGCGGCCGTCGGCGTGACGCTTGAAGTAGATGTTGAAGAAGGCGAGGAAGCGGTGCCAGGCGACACCCATCGTCGGGTTGATCGAGATGGTGATCATCCAGGCGTAGGAGATCAGCAGCTTGATGAGCGCGACGATCACGATGCCCGCCTCGAGGGCCTCGACCGACATGCCGGTGAAGAGCGAGCCCAGCCAGCCCGTGAGCGGGAAGTGCAGGAGCGAGGCGTGGTCGGCCTCGCCGGTGTTGAGCAGGAGCGCGCGCTCCAGGCCGCGCAGCAGGGCGATGCAGATGCCCACGCCGAGGATCGTCAGCTCGACGTAGTAGGCCTGCCAGAAGGTCGAGCCGAAGAAGCGGGACTTGCGGCCCTCGTCGCCGGCGGCCGAGCGCGGGTGGTTCTTCTGCCGGATGACCATCAGCATGACGATCGTGATGATGCCGGTCATCGCGAAGAGCTCGGTGATCCACTCGTAGAGGAAGAAGTGGCCGATGAGCGGCAGCACGAAGTGAGCGTCGAAGAGCTGGACCGTCGCCTGCACCAGGGTCAGGAAGAGGACCCCGAAGGAGATCATCGTGACCCAGTGCGCGATCGCCACGATGGGCAGTCGCGACATCCGGGTGTGTCCGAGGAACTCCCGCAGCAGCGTCGCCGTGCGGGCGCCGGGCTGACCCGTGCGCTCCTTGGCCGGCGTCGACGCTCCGAGCTTGAAGACGGTGACGAAGTGCTTGACGGCTCGAGCGAGCAGGCCCCATCCGACGATGGTGATCCCGACCCCGAGGATGATCGCGACGATCTGGAGGGCAGACATGGGGTCGAGTCTAGGTCTCGAGCCCTGCCCCGACAGCCTGATGGAGGTGCGGCACTCGTCACCCAAGCCGACCCTCACCAGCACCGGACGACGGGCGAAGGGAGGGCCCGGCCCCCTTCGCCTCGTGGCGGTGAGACCCGCTTGCGGCAATAGATAACGCGGTGTTGGAATATCCATAACATCTCGTTCGTTGTCGCGGGCGAGCCGCCGCGCACCGCGGCACCCAGTCAGCCCCGATGGAAGGAACCGCGTTGCCCATCTACGAAGACGCCACCAAGCTCGTCGGCCGGACCCCGCTGGTGCGGATCAACCGCATCATCGACTCCGAGGCCACGGTCGCCGCGAAGCTCGAGTTCTACAACCCCGCCAGCTCGGTCAAGGACCGTATCGGTGCCGCGATCATCGACGCGGCGGAGGCCTCCGGTGACCTTGAGCCCGGCGGCACGATCGTCGAGGCGACCTCGGGCAACACGGGTATCGCCCTGGCCATGGTCGGTGCGGCCCGCGGCTACAAGGTCGTTCTCGCCATGCCGGAGACCATGTCCAAGGAGCGCCGGGCGCTGCTGCGGGCCTACGGGGCGGAACTCGTCCTCACCGAGGGCGCCAAGGGGATGAAGGGCGCGGTCGAGAAGGCCGAGGAGATCGCTGTCGAGCGGGGCGCGGTCCAGGCTCGCCAGTTCGCCAACGCGGCCAACCCGGCCATCCACGAGAAGACCACTGGTCCGGAGATCTGGGAGGACACCGACGGTGAGGTCGACATCCTCATCTCCGGCATCGGCACCGGCGGCACCATCACCGGCGCCGGCCGCTACCTGCGCTCGCAGAAGTCGGACATCCAGATCATCGCGGTCGAGCCGGCCGAGTCCCCGATCCTCAACGGTGGCGCCCCCGGCCCGCACAAGATCCAGGGCCTGGGTGCCAACTTCGTGCCCGAGATCCTCGACACCGAGATCTACGACGAGGTCATCGACATCGACGCCCCGACGGCGATGGACTGGGCGCGTCGATCGGCCACCGACGAGGGTCTGCTCGTCGGCATCTCCTCCGGCGCCGCCTTCGCGGCGGCGGACCAGGTGGCCCGCCGGCCGGAGAACGCCGGCAAGACGATCGTCGTCATCATCCCGAGCTTCGGCGAGCGTTACCTCTCCACCCCGCTCTTCGAGGGCCTGCTCGACTGACCGTGGCCTCCCACCTGTCGATCCGGGCCACGATCCGTGAGGATCTCGCCGCGGCCATGGAGCGCGACCCCGCCGCGACCTCGCGGTGGGTCGTGCTCCTGACCTCCGCCGGGCTGCACGCCATCTGGCTGCACCGCATCGGCCACCGCTGGTGGATGCGCCCCGGCGGGAAGTGGCCCGCGCGCGTGCTCGCCTATCTCTCGCGCTCCTTCACCGGGATCGAGATCCACCCGGGTGCCCACATCGGGCGCCGCTTCTTCATCGACCACGGGATGGGTGTCGTCATCGGCGAGACGGCGGTCGTCGGCGACGACGTCATGCTCTTCCACGGCGTGACGCTCGGCGGCACCTCGGGTCGGCGGGTCAAGCGCCACCCCACCCTCGGCGACCACGTCATGGTCGGCGCGGGGGCGAAGATCCTCGGCGACGTCCACGTCGGCAACAACGTCAAGGTCGGCGCCAACTCGGTCGTCGTCAAGGACGTGCCGACCGGCGCCGTCGCCACGGGCATCCCGGCGCAGTACCGCTTCCCGGCGCTCGAGGGCCGCGACGCCCTCTCCCCGCAGGAGCTGCTCTACGCGGACCCGGCGCTCTTCATCTGAGGCCGCATGGCGAAGGGGGTGCCCCACCGGTCATCGGTGGGGCACCCCCCTTCGTCACGTCGCGGGTCAGGCCGGTGTCGGGCCGTCACCCAGCGGGTAGGTCGACGGGCCCTGGGTGTCGGCGGCGACACCGCCCGGGACGTCGCGCGACGGGTCGCCCTTGATCTTGCTGGCGCCCTCGCGCATCTTGTCGCCCGCGACAGAGGCGGCGGTGCTCACGGCGTCGAGCGCGGCGGGGGCGGCCTTGGTCTTGGCGGCGTGCTTCGCGGTCGCCACCTGCTGCTGCACCGGCTGCGACTGCCACGCCTTGGCGGCGCCGGATCGGATCTGCTCGTAGCGCTGGCGGCCAGCTCGTGCACCGAGCACGTAGCCGACGGCGGCGCCGAGGACGAAGGAGATCTTCGACATCGTGTGGTCCTTTCGCTCTGCGGTGACTTCTGCCCTCGACACTACCTGCGACAGGCATGGCCTACCGTGGACTCGCCCGCCTCCCGGCGGGCCAGGAGGGCTCGCATAGTGGCCTAGTGCGGCGGTCTTGAAAACCGCTATGGCGGCAACGTCATCGTGGGTTCGAATCCCACGCCCTCCGCTGCTCCTCCGGAGGCCGGACGCGACCGGGTGCGGTTGTCGGGGGTGAGGAGTTCACTGGGTGGATGACCCGGTGCAGCATCGTCCCCCCGCACGTCCTCGCCGCGCTCGCCCGCTCCGACCAGCCGGGCCCGGCGCTCGTCGCCGCCCGCACGCTGGCCATCGATGCCTCGCTGCGTCATGAGCGGCCCCCTGTCGGGTCCCGCACCACCGCCGTGCCGCCGGACCGGTCGGGTGAGGCCGGGCCGCGCCGCACCATCCACGACGCGCGCGGGGGCGAGGACCTGCCCGGCGACGTCGTGCGCGCCGAGGGCGACCCGCCGACGGGTGACCCGGCAGCCGACGAGGCCCACGACGGGCTCGGCCTGACCTGGCAGCTGTGGGCGCAGGAGTACGGCCGCGACTCGCTCGACGGGGCGGGGATGCCGCTCGTCGCGACGGTGCACTACGCCGAGCAGTACGACAACGCCTTCTGGAACGGCGAGCAGATGGTCTTCGGCGACGGTGACGGCGAGACCTTCGGCCGCTTCACCGCCAGCCTCGACGTCATCGGGCACGAGCTCGCGCACGGGGTCACCGAGCACACGGCGGGGCTGCTCTACCGCGGTCAGTCCGGGGCGCTCAACGAGCACGTCTCCGACGTCTTCGGGGTCCTCGTCAAGCAGCGCCACCTCGACCAGTCCGCCGACGAGGCCGACTGGCTCATCGGCGCCGAGCTGCTGCTGCCCGGGGTGCAGGGCCGCGCGCTGCGGTCGATGGCGGCGCCGGGCACCGCCTACGACGACCCCCGGCTGGGTCGCGACCCGCAGCCGGCGCACATGGACGACTTCGTGCGCACGAGCGACGACAACGGCGGCGTTCACATCAACTCCGGCATCCCCAACAAGGCCTTCCACCTGGCGGCGACCGCGATCGGCGGCCCCGCGTGGCAGGCACCCGGCCTCATCTGGCGCGACGTGCTCCTGGGCGACATCAGCGCCGACTGCGACTTCGCGACCTTCGCCGCCCTCACCGTCGCGGCCGCAGGTGCCCGCTACGGCGAGGGCTCCACACAGGCAGCAGCCGTGGTCGACGCCTGGCAGCAGGTGGGCGTCACCCCCGCCGGCGAAGGGGGAGCCCCCGCGCCTTCCAAGGAGCGGACTGCGCCGCCTGAGCCGGCCGACGAGGACGCCGCGCTGCGGCTCACCCGGACCGGAGGGGTCGGCGGCATGACCCGCACCCGGGAGCTCCGGCTCGGCGAGCTCCCCCCGCCCGACGCGCGCGCCTTCCGCTCGCTCCTCGAGGGGCCGCAGCTGCCGCGCCTCGCCGACGAAGGGACGCCGCGGCCGGACGCCTTCTGCTACGGCGTGAGCTGCGAGCGGCCCGCGCTCGACGTGCAGGTCGCCGAGTCGGTGCTGCCGCGCGCGACCCGACGGCTCTTCGAGCGGACCCTGCGGCGGGAGGGCTGAGACTCCCTTCGCACTAGGCTGCCGGGGTGAGCGATCGACCCGTCCTCGTGGTCCTCAACGGCCCCAACCTCAACCTCCTCGGCGAGCGCGAGCCCGACGTCTACGGGCACGAGACGCTCGCCGATGTCGAGGCCCTGTGCCGTGCCCGCACCGACGAGCTCGGCTGGAGCCTGGACTTCCGGCAGACCAACCACGAGGGCGTCATGATCGACGCGATCCACGAGGTGCGCACGAGGGCGGTCGGTGTGGTCGTCAACGCCGGCGGCTGGACCCACACCTCGGTGGCGATCCGCGACGCGCTCGCCGCCGTGCGGTGCCCGGTCATCGAGGTGCACATCTCCGACGTGCACGCCCGCGAGGAGTTTCGCCACCACTCCTACATCTCCGACGTGGCCGCCGAGGTCATCGTCGGCCGGGGCGTGCCGGGCTATGCCGAGGCCATCGACGCGGTCCGCCGGCACGCCTGACCGACGGGTCGCGGTGCTCCCGACCCGGAGCGTACGGCCCGGGCAGGCGCGCGGAGCGTTCCGGGCAATGTGACGCAATCGCGCTCCGCGGGGTATTTGCTGGTAGCGTCCACCGCGTAGTTGCAGTACAGAACTTCTCGCATGATGCGAACGGGTCCGACGCCACGTCGAGCCCACAGTGTTTCCAGGGGCGTGTACCCCCTGCCGAGGGGCGCTTGCAGCTGGCAAGGGACCGCGACCTGCGGGCCCGGATAGTTCAACACGAAAGAGATTCACCCCATGGCACAGGGCACCGTTAAGTGGTTCAACGCTGAGAAGGGCTTTGGTTTCATCGCCCAGGACGGCGGCGGCCCCGACGTGTTCGTTCACTACTCCGCTATCGACACGACCGGCTACCGGTCCCTCGACGAGGCGCAGCGCGTCGAGTTCGAGATCACCCAGGGCCCCAAGGGCCCCCAGGCTGAGCGCGTCCGTCCCGTCTGAGACGACGCACACCTGATGCGGTGATCCCACCGCTTCCATACGAAGGCCCCCGCCTGACGGCGGGGGCCTTCGTCGTTGTCCGGCTGCGAGGCCCCCGGCCTGAAGGCGGGGGCTTTCGTCGTTGTCCGCCTGCGATGACGCCGCCGCCTCCCAGTGCCTGCCTGTATCGTGCCCGCGATGACCACCGAGGACGACGGCCCTGCGGAGACGCGCGCCGCACGACGACAGCGCGAGCGAGAGCTCGAGCGCAGTCGTCGCTCCCCTCCGCGCGGTCGTGACGAGTCCACGTCCGAGCCCGCCTTCGGCTCCCGCGCCGCGCGTCGGGAGCACGCCGCCGGGCTCGGGACCCACCACACGCGCACGACGCTGCGTGAGCACCGCGAGGGCAGGCGAGCCACCCGGCGTCGCCGTGCCCTCGTCGCCGGTGGAGCGGCCGTCGCGCTCGCGACCTCGGTGGGGCTCGGTGTCGCCATGCACCTCGACGACAACATCTCGCGGGTGGACATCGGGCACGGCTCCACGCAGCGGCCCGACGACGTCGACGGTGCGCTCAACATCCTCGTCATCGGCTCCGACACCCGCGAGGGGCTCGGGACGACCGAGTACGGCGTCGGCACCGCCGAGGGCGGTCCGCGCTCCGACACCAACCTGCTCGTGCACATCTCGGCCGACCGCAAGTCCACGTACGTCGTCTCGATCCCGCGCGACTCGATGACCAAAGCGCCGACCGACTGCGCGGACCCGACCTCGACGGTCGCCAACGGCGAGGTCCGTCGATGGAACGACAACTTCAACCAGGGCGGGCCGGCGTGCACGGTCAAGACCCTCGAGGGGCTCACCGGCATCTACGTCGACCACGTCGCCGTCATCGACTTCGGCGGCTTCCAGTCGATGGTCGACGGCCTCGGCGGCGTCGAGGTCTGCCTGCCGGAGGCGGTCCACGACGAGGACGCGCAGATCAGCCTCGAGGCGGGACGGCAGCGGCTGCAGGGCAAGGAGGCGCTCGGCTACGTCCGGATGCGCAAGACGCTGGGTGACGGCTCCGACCTGCAGCGGATCAAGCGGCAGCAGGCCTTCATGTCGTCGATGGCCCAGGAGGCGACGAAGACCTCGCTCCTGCTGCGCCCCGACCGGCTCTACAAGTTCCTCGACGCGGCGACGAAGTCGATGACCGCGGACGACGACCTCGGCCTGCGTCGGATGATGTCGATCGCCTCGAGCCTCAAGGGGATCGGCACCGACAAGATCGTCTTCGTCACCGTGCCCACCGAGGCCTATCCCGCCGACGTCAACCGCGTGCAGTGGCGCGAGGAGGCCGCCGACGAGCTGTGGACCGCGGTGCGCAACGACACCCCGCTGCCCGGCCAGGAGCCGAAGAAGAAGATCAAGCAGCGCGCCCTCACCGTCGCCCCGTCGGACATCGCGGTGAGCGTCGTCAACGACACCGGCACCAGCGGTCTGGCGAGCCAGGAGATGGCGGCCCTGCAGGTCCAGGGGTTCACCGCCACGGTCGCGGACGTGGCCCCCACCTCGGCGACGAAGGGGGTCATCGTGCGCCACGCGCAGGGCGACACCGAGGCGGCCCGCACCGTCGCGGCCGCCTACCCCGGCGCGAAGTTCGTCGTCGACGAGGGCCTCACCGCGGGCACCGTCCAGGTCGTCCTCGGCTCGGGTGCGGACACCGCCCGCGAGGTGCCCAACCGCCAGGGCTCCGAGCCGCTGCCGACCGCGACGGTCACGGCCCCACCGGCCCCGACCGCCGTCGAGAGCCGCACCGCCGACGAGGACATCTGCGGCTGATCGACCCTCTCCGGTGGTCCGCACGGCCCCGAGTTGGATGCCCGCCCACCCGGCAGATACTCTGTCCGGGTTGTCTGGAGGCGTCGCCTAGTCCGGTCTATGGCGCCGCACTGCTAATGCGGTTTGGGCTAACCGCCCATCGAGGGTTCAAATCCCTCCGCCTCCGCCAGCAGGCAGGACCCCGGTCGCCACGCGGCCGGGGTCCTGTCACGTCCGGGGCCCCGGGTCAGCGAGCGCCCTCCATCTCACGGACCTCCTCGACCACCGGGTCCGGTGTCGCCGGCTCGCTCCCACCGCGGTCGGCGAAGATCCACGAGCGCATCGCGACGAACTTCGCGACCGTCGCCACGACGTTGGCGACACCGATGACGATCGTCTCGACGGCGACGGGCGCGCCCGGCCAGACCGTCTGGACCACTCCGAGGGCGCCGGAGGTCATCGCCCACGTCACCGCGAAGACGAGCAGGCCCTGCGCCTGGTGACGCAGGCTCCCTTCGCTCCCTCTGATCCCGAAAGTCCACCGCCGGTTGGCCCAGGTGTTGGCGATCGTCGCGAGCAGCAGGGCGGTGACATTGGCCGTCTGCGAGCCGAGCCCGACCACCGTGGCCAATCCGGCGAAGAGGCCGAGGTGCAGCAGGGTCGAGGCCACGCCCACCGCGCCGAAGCGCACGACGTGCGCCCCCACCCCCGACGAAGGGGGGACCCGCCCCATCTCCTGCCGGATCGCCTCCGTGGGCAGCAGCCCGGCCGCGAAGGAGCGCTGCATCCGCCGCACGCCACGCAGGTCGTCCCGGGCGGTGCCGATGACGTCGACGCGGCTGTCGGGGTCGTCCCACCAGTCGACGGGCACCTCGTGGATGCGCAGGCCGCAGCGCTCCGCGATCGTCAGCAGCTCGGTGTCGAAGAACCACGTGGGGTCCTCGACGAGCGGCAGCACCACTCGCGCGACGTCACCGCGGATCGCCTTGAAGCCGCACTGGGCGTCCGAGAACCGGGCGCCGAGGGCGGCACGGAGCACGAGGTTGTAGGAGCGGGAGATGAGCTCGCGCTTCACGCCGCGCACGACCCGGCTGTCCTGGTGCAGCCGGGTGCCGATCGCCAGGTCGGAGTGACCCGACATGAGCGGGGCGACGAGTGGCCACAGGGCGTCGAGGTCGGTCGACAGGTCGACGTCCATGTAGGCGAGCACCGGTGCCGGCGACGCGAGCCACACCTGCTTGAGCGCGCGGCCACGACCCTTCTGCTCCAGCCGCACGAGGACCACGCCGGGCAGCTGCCGCGTGAGCTCGGCGGCCACGAGCGGGGTGGTGTCGGTGCTCGCGTTGTCGGCCACCGTGATGCGGAAGGGGTAGGGGAAGGTCTGCCGGAGGTGCTCGTGCAGCCGGTGCACGCTGGCGCCGAGCGTGTGCTCCTCGTTGTACACCGGGACGACGACGTCGAGCACGGGCGCGTCAGACATTGCTCGCCCCGTCGGTGGTCGTGGTCGTCGAGGAGGAGGCCGGCTGGGTGAGGTCGTAGAAGGTCGAGCCGTCGATCGTCACCTCGGTGAAGTTCTCCTGCACCCAGGTGGAGATCTGCGAGCCCGTGCCCGAGCCACCCATGCCACCGCCCATGCCGCCACCGGCGGCGAAGTAGTGGATCTCGCCGTCCTCGACGTACTGCTGGAACTGCTCGAGGGTGGGGGAGGGGTCGGAGCCGTTGAAGCCGCCGATGGCCATGACCGGCAGCTCGGTGCCGAGCTGGAGGCCGGCCGCGTTCTGCGAGCCGATGGCGGCGGCGACCCAGGTGTAGGAGTCGGCGTCGGCCGACAGGGCCGCGACGACCTCGGTGCTCGGCGTGCTCGCGTCGAGCAGGCCGCCCATGCCGCCGCCTCCCGTCCTGTTGGGCGCGGTGGTTCCGCCCTGCGAGGGCGCGGTGGCTCCCGTGCCGCCCGTTCCCTGAGAGGGCGCGCCGGTTCCGGTGCCTCCCGCTGCCTGGGGCGGCGCGCCGGCGCCTGCCCGAAGGGAGCCGCCACCGGGAGCGCCCCCGCCGCCGGGGCCACCGGTGGACGGGCCGGCCGTGATGATCGAGCCGGAGTAGCCCTGCGAGAGCGTCGTCGCCGAGTAGGCGGCCGGTCCCGCGAGACCGGCGATGATCGCCACGGCGGCGATGACCGGGACGGCTCGGTGGTGGACCCGGGCGATGACGAGGAGCATGAGGGCCGCGGCCAGGCCGGCGGCGAGGACGGCCACGCGCAACCAGCCGTAGTCGGTCGTGCGACTGAGCAGGATGAAGCCCCACACGCCTGCGGCGGCGCTCGCCACGGCGAGGGCCACGGAGCCGACGGAGTCCTCCCTTCGCTCCCAGGCCTCGGCGGCACCGGCGCCGACGAGAACGGCGACCGCCGGGGCCAGGGCCACGGTGTAGTAGTCGTGGAAGATGCCGGCCATGAAGGAGAAGACGAGCATCGTCACGAGGAGCCAGCCGCCCCAGACGAGGTAGGCGGCGCGACGCACGTCGGTGCGCGGCGCGCGGCCGCGCAACCACAGACCGACGGCGAGCAGCACGAGGGCGCTCGGGATGAGCCAGGAGATCTGGCCGCCGGAGCCGGACTCGAACATCCGCAGCAGGCCCGTCTGGCCCCAGCCGTTGCCGCCCCCGACGGAGCCGGTCTCGTTGCCGTTGATCCGGCCGAGGCCGTTGTAGCCGAAGGTCAGCTCGAGGAAGGAGTTGGTCTGGCTGCCGCCGATGTAGGGCCGCATGCTCGCGGGCACGAGCTCGACGATCGCGACCCACCAGCCAGCCGTGAGAAGCATCGTGGCGACGCCGACGAGCGAGCCGACGGCACGGCGGCGCAGGGTGGTGTCGGCCGCGACGAGGAAGGCGATGCCGAGGAAGGGCACGACGAGCAGGACCTGCAGGGTCTTGGTGAGGAAGCCCAGGCCGACGAGCGCGCCGACGAGGGCGAACCAGCGGACCGATCCCCGCTCGATCGCGTGCACGGTCGCCCAGGCGGCGGCCGTCATGAGGAGCACGAGGAGCGCGTCGGGGTTGTTGAAGCGGAACATCAGCACGGCGACCGGCGTGAGCGCGAGGACCGCGCCGGCGAGCAGGCCGGCCCCGGCGCCCCAGTGCCGCTTGACGCTGGCGTGGACGAGCCCGACGCTCGCGACCCCCATGAGCACCTGCGGCACGAGGATCGACCACGAGCTGAGGCCGAAGAGGCGCACCGACAGGGCCATGACCCACAGCGAGGCCGGCGGCTTGTCGACGGTGATCGACCCGGCCGCGTCGGAGGCGCCGTAGAAGAGCGCGCTCCAGCTCTGCGACCCCGCCTGCACCGCAGCGGAGTAGAAGGAGTTGGCCCAGCCGTTGGCGCTGAGGTTCCACAGGTAGGCGAGCGCCGTGACGAGGAGCAGACCGAGCAGGGCCGGTCGGGCCCAGCGCGGGTCGGTGTCGGGGCCGCGCCACAGGCGGGCCAGGCGGGTCGGCGGTGACGTCGCGCTGCGGGGCGCCGCCGCGACCGCTGGGGGCGGGGTGAAGGTCATCGTGTCCATGACCGCCACGCTCCGGCCCGGCCCTGTGCGCCTGCTGTGGTCACCCGTTGGTCGGCGTGTGAGCCGCCCCCGCTGGTCGAGGTGCGAGCGCCAGCGAGCCTCGAGACCGCCCGCACCTCACCCCACCGGCAGCGTCACTGTGAAGACCGTGCGGCCCGGGGTCGACTCCACGTCGACCTCCCCAGCGTGGGCGCGGGTGACCGCGGAGACGATCGACAGGCCGAGGCCGGTGCTGCCGGAGGCGCGCTGGCGCGACCCGTCGCCGCGGGTGAACCGCTCGAAGACGTTGGGCAGCAAGGCTGCTGGGATCCCGGGTCCGTCGTCCTGCACCGCGAGGACGGCACGCCGGCCCCCTTCGTCGAGGCGAAGGGAGGTCCGCACCGTCGTCCCTGCCGGCGTGTGCGTGCGGGCATTGGCCAGGAGGTTGGCGAGGACCTGGTGGAGGCGGGCGCGGTCGCCGACGACCTCGACCGGCTCGGGGGGCAGGTCGAGCTCCCAGCGGTGGTCGGGGGCGGCGGCCCTGGCGTCCCCGGTGACGTCGATGGCGAGCATCGTCAGGTCGACGGGTTCGCGCTCGAGGGGGCGGCCGGTGTCGAGGCGGGCGAGGAGCAGCAGGTCCTCGACGAGGTCCTGCATGCGCAGCGCCTCGGACTCGACCCGGGAGAGGGCGTGGGTGACCCCCGGGGGCACGGGATCGGGCTCGCGGCGAGAGAGCTCGGCGTAGCCGCGGATCGATGCGAGCGGCGTGCGCAGCTCGTGGCTGGCGTCGGCGACGAACTGGCGCACCCGGGTCTCCGACTCCTGCCGGGCACGCAGCGCTCCGTCGACGTTGTCGAGCATGCTGTTGAGCGCCAGACCGACCTGCCCGACCTCGGTGCCGGGATCGACGTCGGGGACGCGCTCGGCGAGGGCGACGTCACCGGAGTCGAGCTCGAGCTCGGAGACCCGGCGCGCGGTGCCGGCGACCCGCTCCAGGGGCTGCAGGTTGCGGCGCACGAGATAGGTGCCGCCGGCCCACACGCCGACCAGGCCGACGAGGCTGGAGCCGACGACGATGAGCACGATCGCGGTCACGGTGCTCTCGATCGGGTCGACGGGCACGCCGGTGATCGCGGTCCAGCCGTCGGCGGTGCGCACCGAGACGAGGCGATAGCTGCCGATCGTGGAGCCGAGATCGATCGTGCGCGGCGTGGTGCCGAGGCCCGCGTCGTCGAGCTGCTCGACCTGGGCGTCCGTCAGCCGGTCGTTGTGGCCGGCGGCGTTGACCGCGTAGTTGAAGGGCTCGCCGGTGCGCCGGTCGATGGCGACCTCGCCGTCGAGCAGGACGAGGTGGAGCACGGCATTGCTGCTGCCCGCGGGTGGTCCGCCGCGGGGCCCGCCGGGCCCGTCGGGATCGGTGCCGTCGATCGTCGCGACGAAGCGGTCGGACGCGTTGACGAGATCGTCGTCGACCTGCTGGGTGAGGTACTGGTGCGCGGCGATGCTCGTGAGCGTCCCGGTGAGCGCGGTGACTGCGAGGAAGAGCAGGAGCACCGACGCGACGAGCTTGGCCCGCAGCGTCCACGTCGACGGACGGCGAAGGGAGGTCATCTCGCGGGCTTGAGGACGTAGCCGGCGCCGCGCATGGTGTGGATCATCGGCTCGCGGCCGGCGTCGACCTTCTTGCGCAGGTAGGAGATGTAGAGCTCGACGACATTGGCCTGGCCGCCGAAGTCGTAGTGCCACACCCGGTCGAGGATCTGGGCCTTCGACAGCACACGGCGCGGGTTGCGCATGAGATAGCGCAGCAGCTCGAACTCGGTGGCTGTCAGGGTGATCTCGTCACCGCCGCGCACGACCTCGTGGCTGTCCTCGTCGAGGGTGAGGTCGCCGACGACGAGCAGCGAGGAGGCCTCCTGCGCGACGACCGCGGTGCGACGCAGCAGTGCCCGGACCCGCGCGACGACCTCCTCGAGGCTGAAGGGCTTGGTGACGTAGTCGTCGCCGCCCGCTGTCAGGCCGGCGATGCGGTCCTCGACGGCGTCGCGGGCGGTGAGGAAGAGCACCGGCACCTCGGGCTCGTCGGCGCGCATGCGGCGCAGCACCTCGAGGCCGTCGATGTCGGGCAGCATCATGTCGAGCACCACCGCGTCCGGGCCGAACTCCCGTGCCGTGCGCACGGCCTCGGCACCCGCGCCGGCGGAGCGCACCTCCCAGCCCTCGTAGCGCAGCGCCATGGAGACGAGCTCGGTGAGGTTGGGCTCGTCGTCGACGACGAGCACGCGCACGGGCGAGCCGTCCGGGCGGGCGAGTGGGGGGAGTGCGGTGCGCTGGGCCATGGCGATAGTCAACCCCCTTCGCCCCGCGCTCCGCCATGTGTCCGCTGTGCGTCACCTGTGAAGCCCTCCGTAGGCACGTGACGGCTGCGGCACAGGTCCACCACAGCCGGGCGCCCGAGCGTTGACGGCATGACGACACCTCCGCAGGACCCCACGACCCAGCCCACCCCGCAGTACGCGACGCAGACCTTCGCGGCGCAGCCGATGTCGCCCAAGACGGCTCCGGCCATCAACCCGCCGCGCTGGCGTGGCCGCAAGACGGCCGTCGCCGCCGCCCTGGCCATCGGGCTGAGCTCGGCCGGTGCCGTCGCCGCTGCGGCCACGGTCGAGCAGGGCAGCACGGGACGCGAAGGGGGTGGCCCCGGCGGTGGCCAGGGCTTCCCCGGCGGCCAGGCACCGCAGGGCGGGATGAACCAGCAGGGCGGGACGAACCAGCAGGGTGGGACCGGGCAGCAGGCGCCCGGCCAGACCCAGCAGGGGCAGCCCGGCACCGCTCCGGGCGGGCAGACGGGTGGCCAGAGCGGGGGCGCCACGGGCTCCGCGACCCACTGACAGGACTCGATTTCGCCGCGCGGCCACGAGCAGGTACTCTCTTCACTTGTCGCCGAGCAGCGCTGGGCGGCGAGCGCCCGTAGCTCAACGGATAGAGCATCTGACTACGGATCAGAAGGTTTGGGGTTCGAATCCCTACGGGCGCGCTCTGTGTTGAGACAGACGGAACAGGCCCTGCCAGCGGCAACGCGGCAGGGCCTGACTCGTTCCTCGGGGTCCTGCGCAGCACGACGGCGACGGCCACTGACAGCAGCCGTGACAGCAACCGGGCGGCTCGAGCCCACCTGACCATCACCCGAACACCCCGTCGAGAGCGTCTGCCGCCGACCGAAGCGACGACGGCATGACGTGACCGTAGAGGTCGGTGGTCATGCTCATCTGGGAGTGACCGAGGACCTCCATCACCACGCGAGGTGAGACGCCTTGCGCCAGCAGCAGCGATGCGCACGTGTGGCGCAGGTCGTGGAAGCGGATCCGCCTCAGCCCGGCTCGCTCGATGGCCTCGTCGAGGAAGCGGTTGAGGTTGCGTGGCTCGATCATCGTCCCCTTCGACGTCGTGAAGACCAGACCGGAGTCGTGCCACGACGATGCCTCCTCACGCTCCAGCTCCTGGGATGCTCGGTGCTCGCGAAGGGTGTCGATCAGCACCTGGGGCAGGGGCAGGGTGCGTCGACTTCGGGCCGTCTTGGGCGATCCCGTCACCAACCCCACGCCCTTTCCGAGCCGCTGGACCGTCGACCGCACGCGCAGCACACCCACGTCGAGGTCGACGTCCTGCCATCTCAGGGCGAGCAGCTCGCCCTTGCGAAGGCCGAGGGCCACTCCCACGGCGAACAGCGGGCGCAATCGGTGCCCCTCCAGCGAGTCGAGGAATGTGCCCGCCTCGTCCGCGGTCCATGGAACGACCTCCTCCTTCTCGACGCGCGGTCCCTTGACCAGCGCCGCGACGTTGCGGTGGATCAGCTGATCGCGCTCGGCATCCGCGAGCATCGAGCGCAGCACGGCTCGGCTCAGCTGCACCGTGCGGGGCGAGACACCGGACTCCGAGACGGCGAGCAGCAGGCTGCGCACGTGCTGAGGAGACAGCGCGACCAGCCGCTGACGCCCGATGTGCGGCAGGACATGCCGGTCGAGGACCCAGCGATAGTTGCTGACCGTTGCGGGCTTGAGCCCCGACGCCCCGAGCCGCTCGAGCCAGGACTGCGCGTACTGCTGCACGGTCACCTCCACCGGCGCGGCCGGGATGTGCTTCCGGTTCAGGCTGAGCAGGTCAGCCACCTTGCCGGCCACCTCAGCGCGGGTCTTGCCGTAGACCTGCCGCCGCTGCCGGCCGCCGTCGCGGTTCAGCACGTAGACGGCGCCGGTCCAGCGTCCGTCCTTGCGCTGGTAGATGGACCCTTCGCCGTTGGCCCGGCGACTCATGCCGGAGACCATTCATCGCTGACCGCCGCCACGTACTCGCGAACGGCGGAGACCGGGATGCGACGCAGTCGACCGATCTTCACGCTGGGCAGGCGGTTCATCCGGATGAGGTCGTAGACCGCGGACTTCCCGACGTTCAACGCCTCAGCGGCTTCGGCCACCGTCATCAGCAACTTCTCTGCCATCGTCATGTCCTTTTCTCTAGTCCACTTCGGGTGGTGCGTCGTTGGGCTTTCCACAGGTCGTATTCGCGGGAGCGGGCGGCGGTGGCGAGGGCGAGGGCTTCTTCGGTGTCGTCGCGCCAGCCGGTGCCGGCGTAGGTCCAGGACCCGATGACTTGGGTGGTGGTGTCGGCGTCGTCGGCCAGGAGGCGGGCTTCGAGGTCGCGTGTGTCGAAAGGGGTGCCGGTGCGTCGGGACTGCGCGGCGAGTTCTTGCCAGCGTGATCGCGCGCGGCGTAGTGCTCCGGGCTCTGTTGCAAAGATTGGCGGCAGTCAGAGGTAGGCTGTCGCTCTGCGCCGATCAGGCGGCTGCTGCGAAATGGTGGTTGAGCATGCCCATGGCCTCCGTCAGCGCCGAGGGCCCAATGCCAAAAGCTCTCTCCACAAGGCGCACCTCGCCCCTGATGCCGGGCTGCAGGCACCAGGGGCGAGCCTGTCCTTTGCGCAGGGCTCGCATGACTTCGAATCCCTTGATCGTGGCATAGGCCGTGGGGATCGATTTGAAACCGCGCACCGGCTTGATCAGTATCTTGAGCTTTCCGTGATCGGCCTCGATCACGTTATTGAGATACTTCACCTGCCGGTGGGCCGTCTCCCGGTCCAGCTTTCCTTCGCGCTTCAATTCGGTGATCGCTGCACCATAGCTCGGCGCTTTGTCGGTATTGAGCGTGGCAGGCTTTTCCCAGTGCTTCAGGCCTCGCAGGGCCTTGCCCAGGAACCGCTTCGCTGCCTTGGCGCTGCGGGTCGGCGACAGGTAGAAATCGATCGTGTCGCCCCGCTTGTCGACTGCCCGGTACAGGTAGGTCCACTTGCCCCGCACCTTGACGTAGGTTTCATCCAGGCGCCAGCTCGGATCAAAGCCACGCCGCCAGAACCAGCGCAGCCGCTTCTCCATCTCCGGGGCGTAGCACTGGACCCAGCGATAGATCGTCGTATGGTCGACCGAAATGCCGCGTTCCGCCAGCATTTCCTCAAGGTCGCGATAGCTGATCGGATAGCGACAATACCAGCGCACCGCCCACAGGATCACATCACCCTGGAAATGGCGCCACTTGAAATCCGTCATCGTTCCGTCCGTCCAATCTCCGCCAAGCATGCTCAAGCTTCACGATTTTTGCAACAGAGCCAGATGATCAACCAGTTCACCGGCAACGCCGACACCCCCGCGCAGTTCACCCGCGGATACGGACTCGTGTTCGGGCGCGGAGAGCGCAAGGCCATGGCCATGTCCCTCGTCGACCGCTCACTGCGCGCGGACGAGTTCACGGAACGGGTCGTCGCCCCCGCTCAGGACGAAGAGTTCGTGCTGAGTCACGCCGACAACGTGCAGGCCGCGGGTTTCGTCGAGCACCTCAAGCTGCCGCACTACGTCGACTTCCAAGCGGAGCTGCACCTCATCACGCAACTGCGTCGTGAACACGGCGCCGACACCGAGACCGGTCAGGAGACCCCCGCATGAGCGCGGACGACATCGAGTACAACGTCGGCTACCTGGACGAGCAGACGAAACGGATGATCCGACGGGTGCTACTGAAAGCTGTGGCGATCCCCGGATTCCAGGTCCCGTTCGCGTCCCGTGAAGTTCCTCTCCCACGCGGGTGGGGCACTGGCGGCGTCCAACTAACCGCGGCGATCATCGGCTCTGACGATGTGTTGAAGGTCATTGACCAGGGGGCGGACGACACCACGAACGCCGTCTCCATCCGCGCCTTCTTCAACACGGTGACGGGCGTAGCTACTACTACACGAACCGACGAGGCGACCGTCATCCAGACCCGCCATCGGATCCCGGAGACGCCCCTCGTCGAAGGGCAGATCATGATCTACCAGGTACCCATTCCTGAGCCGCTCCGCTTCCTCGAAGCGCGTGAGACGGAGACTCGCCGAATGCACGCGCTGAACGAGTACGGCCTGATGTACGTGAAGCTCTACGAGGACATCGCGAAGTACGGCCATATCGCGAAGACGTATGACTACCCGGTCATGGTGAACGGTCGCTACCTCATGGCGCCGTCGCCGACACCGAGCTTCGACAACCCGAAGCTCCACCAGAGCGCGGCGCTCCACCTGTATGGGGCCGGCCGGGAGAAGCGGATCTACGCCATCCCGCCTTTCACCGACGTGGAGAGCCTCGGCTTCGAAGACTTCCCGTTCGAACCACAGCGATTCGAGCAGCCGTGCGCGATCTGCGGATCGACCGGTGTTTACCTGGACCAGATCATCACCGACGACGCCGGCGGGGCAATGTTTGCCTGCTCCGACAGCGACCACTGCGAGCGCGTCAGCGCACTCACTCACGAGCACGAGGTATCCGCATGAGCCTGCAGGGCCCCCTCCTCGAGGTCCGAGACCTCGGCCATCGCTACGGCGACCGCTTCGGCTGCCGCGGCGTCGACTTCGACCTGTGGCCCGGTGAGGTCCTCGCCATCGTCGGTGAATCGGGAAGCGGGAAGTCGACGCTCCTCAACACGCTGTCGCAGCGGCTCGAAGCCAGCGAAGGCAGCATCCGCTACCGCCGCGCAGACCGGGACGTAACCGACCTCGGCCAGCTCTCCGAGAGCGGGGTGCGTCGACTGTGGCGCAGCGAGTGGGGATTCGTGCACCAGAACGCCGCCGACGGACTGCGGATGCACGTCAGCGCCGGCGGCAACGTCGGCGAGCCGTTGATGGCGAACGGGTGGCGGAACTACCGTCAGATTCGTGGCGAGGCCTCGAACTGGCTGGAACGGGTCGAGATCCCCCGCGACCGGATCGACGATCCGCCCGCCGCGTTCTCCGGTGGCATGAGGCAGCGGCTCCAGATCGCCCGCAACCTTGTCGTCTCGCCGAGGCTGGTCTTCATGGACGAGCCCACCAGCGGACTGGATGTCTCCGTGCAGGCCCGCCTGCTCGACCTCATCCGCTCGCTGGTGAGTGAACTCGGACTCTCCATCATCATCGTGACGCACGACCTCGCCGTGGCGCGACTGATCTCACACCGCACCGTGGTGATGAAGGACGGGCGCGTAATCGAGTCGGGACTCACCGACCGGGTGCTGGACGATCCGCAGGCTCCCTACACGCAACTGCTCGTTTCCTCGATCCTGCAAGGATGACCATGAACACCGCCCCTCCCGTTCTCTCCGTCTCCGATCTAGATAAGACCTTCACCATGCACCTGCAAGGAGGCCAGGAGCTCGCGGTCCTGCGCGGGCTGAGCTTCGACGTCCACGCGGGCGACTGCGTTGTTCTCGGCGGCGCCTCCGGAGCGGGGAAGAGCTCCATCCTGAAGATGGTCTACGGCAACTACGCCGTGAACGCCGGGGCCATTCGGCTCCGTGCGGCGTCGACCGACCTCGACATCGCGACGGCCGATCCTCGCGAGGTCCTCGCCGCACGGCGTGACGCGATGGGATACGTCAGCCAGTTCCTCCGATGTGTTCCCCGAGTTCCCGCGCTCGAGGTGGTTGCCGAGCCTCTCATCGAACGCGGAACCGGCGCCGAGGAGGCGCTCGAGCGTGCAGGCGACCTGCTTGGGCGCCTCGGCATCCCGACCCGTCTGTGGACCTTGCCGCCGGCCACATTCTCCGGCGGAGAGCAGCAGCGCGTGAACATCGCCCGCGGCTTCATCGCCGACCTGCCGATGCTGCTGCTGGACGAGCCGACAGCCTCGCTCGACGCACGCAACCGTCGTGTGGTCGTCGAGCTCATCGCCGAGAAGCTCGGGGTGGGAACCGCCATCCTCGGAATCTTCCACGACGCCGAAGTCCGCGACGCGGTCGCAGACCACGTCGTCCCCGTCGAGAACTTCATCCCCGCAGCGGCAGCAGCATGACCGAACGCTACGCGGTGTACGCGATACCCGGGCTCGGTGACGCCGCGCCACGAGATATCGCGCTGAGATCACACGCCGAAGGATGGCTTGGCCGCAGCATCGACGATTCTCCGATCTCGGAATTCCATTCGCCTCACTTGGCCCGGGAGGCGGCCGACTCGATCACTACGGAGCCGCGGCGCTACGGGTTCCACGCGACGCTGAAAGCCCCGTTCCGACTCGCGCCAGGAAGGGCTGTCGAGGCTCTCAACGACGCAGTTGCCGAGCTGGCGGTTACCGCCCGACCGGTGACTATCCCGGCGCTGACCGTCGACCGGATCGGGCGGTTCCTGGCCCTCGTACCCGGAACGCCCTCGCCCGCACTCAACGCACTCGCTTCGCGTGTCGTTCGTGAGGTCGACCACGTGCGCGCCTCGACGACGCCTGAGGAGATCGCGCGGCGGCGACCCGAGACCCTGACGCTGCGTCAGCGCTCGCTGCTTGTCGACTTCGGCTACCCCTATGTTCTCGACGAATTCCGGTTTCACTTCACCCTCACCGACGGCATTGCCCTTGATGCTCATGACCTGCCGCGGGCGGTGCTCGAGACCTGGTTCGCGGACTGGCTCGGCGCTGATGTCCAACTCGACGCCCTCGCTGTAGTGCATGAACCCAAACCGGGCGCACCATTCCTTCTTCACTCCATCCACCCCCTGGAAGGCCTCCGATGACCACCGATCTCGTCTTCACCAACGCGCGCATCGTGCTTGAGCGAGAGGTTCTTCACGGATCGCTCCTCGTCCGCGACGGACGCATCGCCGACATCAGCGCAGGCCCATCCGAGCGAGGTATCGACCTCGAAGGCGACATCCTCATGCCTGGTGGTGTCGAACTGCACACCGACCACGTCGAACATCACCTCCGGCCCCGTCCGGGGGTCCACTGGGAAGCACTCCCCGCCCTGCTCGCCCACGACGCCCAGATGACCGCAGCCGGCACCACCACCGTCCTGGATGCGATCCGACTCGGTTCCGAGCCCTCCAACCGTGAATCTCTCGCCCGCACCGCCCGAGAGCTCGCGAACGCAATCACCACGGCCAGCAGCGCAGGACTGCTCCGGGCCGACCATGCGATCCACCTGCGCTGCGAGGTCTCAGCGGAAGACTGCTCGGATCGCGTCGAGGAGTTCGCATCGCACAAGGACGTTCGGGTCATCTCGCTGATGGATCACACCCCGGGGCAGCGGCAGTTCGAGGACGTGGCAGAGTTCCGCAAGTATTACCTCGGCAAGGGGATCGTCGGCGAGGGGGAGATTGACGCCTACATCGCCGGCATGATCGAGCAGGCCGCGCTGCACTCCTACCGGAATCGCAAAAACGCTGCTGGGATCGCTGCGGTGCGCGGAATCACACTCGCCGCCCACGACGACTCGACACGCGAGCAGGTGGAAGAGTCGGCGGCGTTCGGTGTGAAGATCGCGGAGTTCCCGACGACCGTCGCGGCAGCCGAAGCGTCCCTGGAACACGGCATGCTCACGGTCATGGGCGCCCCCAACATCGTTCGCGGCGGGAGCCAGTCCGGCAATGTCGCGGCAGCGGAACTGCTGAAACGCGGGCTGCTGCACATCCTCTCGTCCGACTACGTTCCGTTCAGTCCGCTGCAGGCAGTGTTCAAGCTCGTAGCGGCCGGCTCGATCACGCTCTCCCAGGGCGCGATGCTCTTCAGTGGAAACGCTGCAGCAGCCATCGGCCTCGACGACCGAGGGCGCATCGAGGCCGGCACCCGCGCCGACGTCATCCGCGTTCGAGACCACCGCTTCGACGGTGGAGCGTCCGTGCCGGTCGTGCGCAGTGTCTATCGCGAAGGTGTACGCGTCGCATGACCGGGGCCGACATGATCGCTGGCACGTTCGTCGCCATCATCGGTGCGAGCGGTTCAGGCAAAGACTCGCTGATCGCCCGAGCTCGTGCGCGCGCACGCGCAGACCTCGTCTATCCCCGCCGTTGCATCACCCGCCCACCGGGCGCTGGTGAGGACCACCTTCCGCTGTCTGACACGGACTTCGATGTGCTCTCGGCGCGAGGGCAGTTCGCGGTCGAGTGGGCAGCGCACGGACTGCGCTACGGGCTCACCACGGAGATCGACGAGCACCTGAGCGCCGGACGCTCAGTGGTGGTGAACGTATCGCGCTCCGTCCTCGGGGCCTTGAAGAAAAGATACAGATCGCTCGTAGTCATCCGGATAACCGTGAGCGATGAGGTGAGAGCCTCTCGGCTTCGCGAGCGCGGGAGAGAAGCGGGAGATGACATCGAGCAACGCCTTCGACGCGCCGACCCTGCCCCGCACTGGGCGGAAGACGCCGTCATCGAGAACCACGGCACCATCACGGAGGGCGGAGATCTCCTTGCCCTCACGATTGAGTGTCTCGTGGAAGGGCCGGCGGCGGAGCACCTGGGTGGGGACCTTGCCGCCGGCCACGGAAACCCCCTGCCGCCACAAGGGATCGTGCACGGCGGAGCCGTCATCACCGACAGCGTGATCGGCAGGTACACCGAGGTCGGAGAGGGGTCGCGCGTATCAGCGAGCGAACTGGGTGACTACAGCTACTGCGACCGCTACGCCGATCTCGCGAACACGACTGTCGGTCGCTTCTCGAACATCGCGAGCTTCGTGAGGGTGGGTGCGGTCGACCACCCGCTCGACCGTGCGTCTTTGCACCATTTCCTCTACCGGAGCAGTAAGTATTGGGGCGACGCTGATGATGATGACGAAGTTTTCTCGGCCCGCGCCGCGCGTCGGACCGTGATCGGCAACGACACGTGGATCGGCCACGGAGCTCAGATCAAGCCTGGGGTCATCGTCGGCGACGGGGCAGTCGTCGCGGCAGGTGCTGTCGTGACCAAGGACGTGCCTCCCTACGCCATCGTTGCAGGCGTACCCGCGACCGTAATTCGCCGTCGACAGCCTGACGACATCGCGGAACGCCTCATCGCGCTGGCGTGGTGGGACTGGGATCACGACAAGATCCGGGAGAACTTGGGTGCCTTCCGTCATGCGAACGTCAGCCAGTTCCTCGCCGCCCACGGCGTCTGACTCCCGTCACGCGCAGACTCGTCTCAAGGAGCTTTCTCCCTATTGGTCGGGTCGAGTCCAACTCCGGTTCGAGCTAGAGGCCGAGGGTCTTGACGTGCTGAACGATTGAACGTGGAGACATCGCCACGTACTTGTACAGGCAGGCGATAACGATCGTTTTCGGCAGCCTCGTCGACGTCGACGACCAGATGTGTCATTGTCCGAAGTCGTCGGCACAGCTGGCCCTAGTAATCCGGGCATTGTGCTGGGGACTGTGGACAACGCCCGATCTGTACTGGTGTGCACAAACCGACACTTTGCGGTCGAGTGCTAATCGGTGAGTGCTCTTGACCGGCGGTAGAAGGTTGCGCGGGACATTCCGAGGTCGCGGGCGACCTGTGCTGTTGGCTGGCCGCTTTGTACGAGGTGGAGGGCGTTGCGGATCTGGCTGTCCGTGACTCGCTGTCGGCGTCCGCCGAGATCCTTGCCGGCGATGCGTCGTTTGCTGATCGAGTCAACGATGCGCTCGCGCTTGATTTGGTGTTCCATCTGCGCGAGTGCTGCCATGACGGTGAACAGCATCGACCCCATCGGCGTGGACGTGTCGACGTCGCCGCCTCCCAGGTTCAGCACGCGCAATCCTGCGCCTCGAGCGTGGAGCTCGTCTGCGAAGGCGAGCATGTTCTGTGTCGATCGGCCCAACCGATCCAGTGTGGTGATGACGAGGGTGTCGCCGGTTTCGATTGCTTCGATCGCGCGATCGAATTGGGGGCGAGATGCGCGGGCACCGGAGACTCCGTGATCGGTGTACAGATCATCTCGGCGGACGCCCGCAGCCAGAAGGTCCACTTCTTGGCGATCCGCCGACTGCTGGCGGGTGGACACTCGTGCGTAGCCGATCAGCTTTGCCATTTCAGGGTTCTCCAGGTGTCTCGCAACTATGGGTGTGTACTCGTATCTTGTCAATCACTTGTGAGACATAGTTGTGAGAATCGCCGAGCCTGGGAAACTCGCGAACCATGTCAGTGTCCGAAGTCCTCAACACTCAGGCAGATGAGACGTCTCGTATCCCTAGGGTTATGAGACATCGGCCGTGGCGCACATCGGGCGCGCGGCATCTTCGCCATGGGGTAACCGCGTTCTTAGCGGCGACAAGCGGGTCACGCTATGCTCTTTCCATGCGTTTCGCCGTTTCGTCCTGGTGGTGGCTGCACAAGCAGCCGTAACGCACACGCGCGGGCTGCACGGCAGCCCGCGAAATTCGCGGTACTAACGTCCGTGTAGCTCCCTGAGTATCGGAGCAGACATGGACTCATTCACCGCCACCGCCGAACGCATGCCGGAGTTGCGCGCCTCAATCTCGGCGCACCCCGAGCATTATCGGGTCCTTACGGGCGAACGACCCACTGGACAGCTTCATCTCGGTCACTACTTCGGGACAATCAGAGAACGAGTGCGGCTGCAGATCGCCGGAGTTGAGACTTTCGTCATCCTGGCTGACTATCAGGTCATCACCGATCGAGAGTCTGCGGGCAACGTTCGTGAGAATGTCTACGGAGCGGTCCTTGATTATTTAGCAGCGGGCCTGGATTCACAATCGACAACGATCTTCACTCACTCAGCGGTACCGGCGCTCAATCAGCTTCTGCTCCCGTTTCTGAGCCTGGTCACGGAGGCCGAGTTGCATCGCAACCCGACGGTCAAGGCTGAGCTTTCAGCCTCAGGCCGCGCGCTGAGTGGGCTACTTCTCACCTACCCGGTCCACCAGGCTGCGGACATCCTTTTCTGCAAGGGCAACCTCGTGCCAGTAGGGAAAGACAACCTTCCGCATGTCGAGGTCACGCGAACGATCGCGCGCCGATTCAACGAACGATATGGGGCTCTTCACCGATGAGTGTGGGGTCGTAGGTTGAGGCCGCCGCCGATGAGGAGCATGCGGAGGCGGTAGTTGTCGCGGTTGCGAAAGCCGCGGGCTACGCGGCGGTGGAGCTCAATGAGGCCGTTGATGGCTTCGGTGCCGCCGTTGTTGGCGCCGTTGGTGTCGAAGTAGCCGAGGAACTCGCGGCGCCAGGTGTTCAGGGTCTTGCCCAGGCGGGCGACCTCGGGGATCGGGCATGAGGCGAAGGTGTCGAGGATCTTCTCGGCGACCGCTCGCCCGGCAGCATGAGTGGCCTGGTGGTAGGCGGAGCGGACCTGCTGGGCGCACACCCAGGCGACCTCGACCTCGAGGTGGCGTTCGTCGGCAGCCCACGCCGCCTCGAGCCGGGCGCGTTGTCGCTCGGTGAGGTTCTCGGCGCCGGCGCGCAGGATGTTGCGGATCCGGTACAGCGGGTCGTTCTTGCGGCCTCGGTGGCCGTGGATCTGCTGCTGGACACGTCGGCGGACGTCGTCGACGACGGCGGTGGCGAGCTTGACGACGTGGAAGGCGTCCAGGACCGAGCGGCGTCCTCGAGCTGGTCGTCGATCGCGTTCTTGTACCCGTGGAACGGGTCCAGCGTGGCCACCTCGACCCGGGCTCGGAAGGCCTGGCCGCGCTGGTCGAGCCAGTCCTTGTACACGGCGCCGGAGCGACCCGGGACGAGGTCGAGCAGCCGGGCCCTGGTGCGCCCGCCCGCATCACGGGTCAGGTCGACCATCCCGGTCAGCTCCTTCGGGCCGCGTCCGCCGTCCTCGATCGGCTTGGTCGAGACGTGATGCCACACATGTTCATCGACCCCGAGGATCGCGACCCCCTCGAAGCGCGACACGTCGTCGGCTGCGGCCTGCAGCAGCGGCCGGATCGACTCCCACACGGTCCGCCACCCTGTCCCGAGCTGGCGCCGTACCCCGTTGACGCTGGCGTGCTCGCGGCGGATCTGCTCGATCGCCCACCGGCACGCCCGGGCCGTCAACAACCCGCGAGGCGTCGCGACAGCGTCGTCCTGCTCCACGAACGAGCCGCCCCGCACGCGGGCTCCAGGCACAGCCAGCGGCGCTTGCGCCAGATGATCCGCACCGGCCGGCCAAACGCCGGCGCGTCGACCAGGCGCACCTCCACCCGTCCGTGGCCGCGGGCGATGACCCCGCAGGAGCGGCATCCCATCGGCTCCGGAGCCGACTCCACCGTCACGACCAACCGGTCGTCACCGTGCTGCTCGACAGCGATCACATGCAGCCCGGGTAGTCCGACGAGCACGTCGCAACGGTCGCAGTAGCCGCCGCGCACACGGCAGCACAACGTAGGCTCGGGCATCGTCGAGGTCCTTGCGATCAGGAGAGGTAAGAGTCCTCTGATCTTCGAGGGCCTCGACCCTTTCCACCCTTACCCCACGCCCCGGCGCGTCGCGCTCACCCCACACTCATCGGTGAAGAGCCCGATATGGCGAGGTCTTCCCAGAGCCAGTCGCGCTCATCACCGATGTGCCCGAGCTGCCGGGACTCGACGGCCGCAAGATGTCCAAAAGCTACGGCAATGCGATCGCACTAGGTATGACGGCGGACGAAACAGCAACAGTAATCAAACGTGCCCGCACCGATTCTGAACGCACCATTGCCTACGATCCCGAGAACCGGCCCGAGGTTGCTGGCCTTCTCTCAACAGCGGCGATCGTGCTCAGCCGAACTCCGGAGGACATCGCCGCCGAGATCGGAAGTGCTGGTGCGGGCGCGTTGAAGGAGTTCACGATCGAGGCGGTGAACGAGTTCTTGCGGGAACACCGAGCACGCCGCGCTGCCCTCACGTACGCCGACGCTGCAACGGCGCTCCGCGAGGGCAACGCCCGTGCCCAATCGATCGCACAGAGCACTCTCGACGAGGTACGAGCGGTGATGGGGATGCTGTACTGAACCGGCCGCGCCTCGAATCTGCTCGCCGTCCTCGGTGAGTCCCCGACCGGGCGCATGTGTCTCGTAACCTCCCTGTCGCATAACCCATGGGTTTCGCGAACCGGTTAGATGGTCGGTTCCACTGCCCCTACGCGCATGGGGTGTGTTACCGCCGCCGCATGGAGACGACACCTGAGGCGTCTAGGCAAGCGCGGTTGGTGTCAAAGGGGTCCGCGCTGGCCGTTGCGGCACTCTTGGCACCACTCCCAGTCTTCATATTTCTGGTGAAGTGGAGCGTTTAGTGCTGGGGCATACCGGACGGATGGATCATCCTGGTTAGCTTCATCTGCCTTCCGCTGTACATCAGCTATGTAGCTTTCGTCGCGCTGAGGATGCGCAAGTGGTCCGACGATAGCGACGTAGATCGCGTCTGGTGGATGGACGGTATGCCCTGTTCGAGCGCCTCCGCCACCCCGCTCCAGACGAACCGGGGTACGTGAAGCTACCGTCAGCTGGCGGGCGGGCAAGACGAGAGGACGCTCCCCGGGGACTAGTCGAGTCAGTGCGGCCGGTGAGATATCTCTAGATTCATGGGTTTCGCGAGCTTGTTTCCAGTGCAACGCGCAGGGGTACTGGCACTGCTTTCGATCCAGAGACGCCTCAGAGTCGCAAGCCCGCCGCGATCACGTCATCGATCCCGCGATGACGGAACGACTCCCATACCTGGATGCCATCCTGTGCCTCGACGGGTTGGGAGCCCCGTACGGCGATCACGCGGAGACCCGCGCCTCGCGCGCTCTGCACCCCAACGGTGGAGTCTTCTATTGCCACGGATTGCGAGCCAGAGACGCGTAAGTTGCGGAGAGCTGTCCGGTAGGCCTCTGGGTCGGGTTTTGGACGGGTGACCATATCTGCCGTCGTTACGTCGGCGAAGTATGGGTGAGGTAGCTGTTCGAGGACGGTGGCTGCGGTGCGCGAGGGGGACATCGTGACGAGTCCTTGGCAAACGCCCGCACGCTGCAGGGTCTCCAGCAGGTCGAGCGCCCCCGGGCGCCACAAGACTCCGTCGCGACGATTGAGATCCTCCATTCGTTCCGCCAGCAGTTTCACGACCACACGGCGTTCACTACGAGCTCCACGCTCACGGAGGAGATCCGCAAGACCAGGAATGGAGATGCCCGAGATCTCTGCCGGTTCAGGATCCCAGGGATGCGCTCCAAGCTCGCGCGAGAGCTGGGCGCACGCGTGCGCCCAGCTCGCCTCGCTGTCGATGAGCGTGCCATCGAGATCCCACAGGACGGCGCCGCCCCTACTCGGCATGAGCACCGTCGCGTGGCAATCGGGCACCCGTCTCGGCGTCGAACAGCAGAATGTCCGATGCGTTGAAGCCAATCGATACGGACTCGCCGCGATGAACCGAGACGCCGCGATCCGTGCGAACCGCGGCGGGGACGCCATCCACCGTGATTTCAAGGACCTGCGTCTCTCCCTCGAAGATCACCGTATGGACGAGGCCGGTCGCTCGGTAATCTGCGGCCTCTCGGAGGCGAAGACGCTCCGGCCGCACTCCGACCAGGACGCTGCGGGAGGCGGGCGGTGAGGCGATCACACCGAAGACGGTGCGATACCCCCCGTCCCTGCGCTCTCCGTCAAAGAGGTTCATGGGTGGCGACCCGATGAAACCAGCGACGAATGACGTCGCGGGATCGTGGTAAATCTCTTCCGGAGTACCTATCTGCTCGATTCGACCCGCGCGGATGACAGCAATGCGATCGGCCAGCGCCATCGCGTCGCTCTGATCATGGGTGACGTGGATGGACGTCGCACCGGTCGCGCGCATCAGATCGGCGATTTCCTGGCGCAGCGCGACGTGGAGCTGGGCGTCAAGTCCCGAGAGCGGCTCGTCGAGCAGAACGACGCGCGCGTTGCGCGCGAGCGCCCGCGCGAGTGCAACACGCTGACGCTGTCCGCCGGACATCTGTCGCGGCTTCCGGGACAGCAGCTCTCCAATACCCATGCGCCGCGCCAGGTCGATTGCCCGCGCCCGTGCCTCTTCGCGGGTGAGGCGCAGGCCGTGTCGCAGGCCGAGCGTGATGTTCTCAAGCGCACTGAGATGGGGATAAAGCGCGAAGTGTTGGAAGACGATCGCGACGTCTCTTCTGTGGGGAGGCAAGTCTTGCTGCGGTGTGCCCCCGATGACGACTTCTCCGGTGTCCAGCGAATCGAGCCCCGCAACGATCCTCAAGAGGGTCGACTTCCCCGAGCCGGAAGGGCCGAGGACGACAAGCGATTCGCCCGCGGCGACGTCCAGATGGATATCGCCGATGGCGGTGACGTCGCCGAAACGCTTAGACAGATGCCGGAGGGATACTTCAGCAGACATGACGGAGCTTCTTCCCTGGCTAGTTCGACAGTGCGTCGATGCGGCTGACGGTTTCGGGAACGATCTCTTTGGAAGGCTGAGCCTGGTCGATCATCCCCTGCACCATGTCCTGCAAGTATTGATTCGTGCGCGCGAGGCTCTCTCCGGGCCAACCGCCTCCGGCAACAGGAACTCCCTCATAGCGCCATGCGTATCCGAGCGGTCCCTGTGCTTCCGCCAGCTCCAGCAGCTCGGTCTTCGCGGCGACATCCACAGGGATATAGCTGTTTGCTTTCGAGCTCTCCACGATGACCGTGGGGTCCAACATCGCGCCGATGAGCTCTCCGGCGTATGCCGAGCGGCACTCATCGTCGGACAGGGTCATCCACCCGTTACCCCCAGCGGGGAGCACAGCACTTCCGCCATCGGGGATCGGCATGTCGGAAATGGTCCACTCGAAGGAGTCGCCGACGGCGGCGTCCACGGTGGCCCCCACGGCGGGTGTGCCGAAGAAGTAGGCAGCTTCTCCACGGGAGAAGACTGAGATCGAGTCCTGCCAGCTCACAGGGTCTTGAAGCTTCTCTGCACCGATGGTTTCGTAGATCTTCAGCGCCTCGTAACCCTCCTCGTTGTCAAAGCCAGCGGTGCCATCCTCGTTTGCGTACTCGGCCCCGCCGCTGCCGACGAAAGCCTGCACGAACCACCAGGCAATGTTGTCGCGAGGAATCTGGATCGGCGTCGTCACATCTGTCTTCTCTTGGACCTGCCGAGCGCCGTCGAGCACCTCAGAATGCGTGGTCGGGAGCTCGGAGACGCCCGCAGATTCCGTGAGCGTCGTGTTCGTATAAAGCACAGGAACAGAGATCTGGAAGGGTGCGACGTAAGTTTTCCCGTTGAGCGTGCCGACATCCAGGTAGTCGTCGATGTAGGTGTCTCTTAGCGAGGACCGGTCGATTTCGCGAGGGCTGTATTTCTCGACCCAGAATCGGAGTTGATCGAGCCCTAGCATGATGACGTCCGGGCGGGATCCCGCAGCGATATCTGCGACGATCTGCTGAGTGAGCTCGTCATAGCTCGTTCCCTCGGGAGCGGCCTTGAGGTCAACTGTGAGGCCGGGGTACGTCTCCTCCATCGACTTCTTGCCGAGCTCAGCCGCGGCTTGGCCCTGGTTGGCGTACTGAGCGGTGATGGTGACGCCGTCCGGTGAGCATTCCCCGATGTCAGCCTGCGTCGCAGGCGCAGCTTCTTCCGCGGGAGCGGAACACCCGGAGAGCAGGAGCACGGAGCTGATGAGGCCGGCGCCCAATGCGCTCATTCGTGTGATGCGTGAGTGGGACATGATTTCGCCTTCGTAGATAGGAAGTGGGATTGAGGAGGTGAAACTGTGGAGTCGGGTTGACTGTCATCACCCGGGCAGTTCGCCACCGGCGATGCCCGTGACGAACTTGCGTTGAGCGACGATGAACAGCACCACGATGGGGAGGGTGACGAGCATGGCTGCGGCAGCGAGCTCGCCGTACGCGGTGCCGGTCTCCGCCTGCTGGAAGATCGAAAGAGCCAGCGGCGGTGTGTACAGCGAAGGGTCGCGGGCGACTAGTAGCGGCCACAAATAGTCGTTCCAGTGCGTGAAGACGGACAAAACTGCGAACGCGGCGATCGTCGGCATCGACGACGGGACGACGACGTGCACGAGCGTGCGGAGGGTGCCGAGGCCGTCCGCCTTCGCGGCCTCAAGGAGCGAGTCGGGAATCGTGATCATGTGCTGACGGAGCATAAAGATCCCGATCGCGCTGGTCATGAACGGGAGCACCAAGGCCGCAAAGGTATTCGCAAGTCCGATGGAGCCGATGCCCAGGTACAACGGCAGCGCTGTAGCCTGCGTCGGCACCAGAAGACACGCGAGGATGACAGCGAAGGCTGCGTCGCGACCTCGGAATCGGAGCTTTGCGAACGCATAGCCCGCGGGGATCACGGTGATGATCTGGATGATCAGGATGCTGCCCGTGACCAGCGCTCCGTTGAGCATTGCGTGGCCGAGATCCGCACTCTCCCACGCTCGTGCGTAGTTGCCCCAGTCCAAAGAACTCGGCAGGAGCTGGATACCGTCGAGTACTGCTTCGTCAGCCGGAGACAGCGACAAGCGAAGCATCCACAGCACTGGGAAAACCGAGATCGTGATGGCAACGAGAGCCAGCAGCCACCGAAGAGAATGGGACAGGGAGCGGCGGAGCGAGATTTTGGTGGTCATACGGTTTCCTTATCTCCAGTAAATGCCCGTCGCCGAATCACTCCGATGAGAACCAGGACGACAAGGAGCATTGATGCGAGCGCCGCCGCCTGGCCGAGGTCGAAGTAGACGAACCCAAGCCGCCAGGTCATCGTGAGCACCGTCTCGGTGGAACCGAGCGGGCCACCTTCCGTCATGACGTGGATGGTGTCGAACACCTGGACCGACTGCAGGACGGCCATAACCGTCGCGAACACGGTCATGGGGCGCAGCAGGGGAAGGGTGACCCGTCGGAACTTCGCCCACGAGCCCAGTCCGTCGGCGGCGGCGGCCTCGTGCAACGCCGTTGGAATACTTGTTAGGCCGGCGAGATAGAAGATCATCACGAAGGATGTCAGGCGCCAGATGCCCACCAGAGCCACAGTGAACAGCGCCGTCGAGGTATCGCCGAGGAAGTTGACGGGTCCGATGCCGACGACGGCGAAGACCTCGTTGACGAAGCCTCCTCTCGACGCGAAGATCCAGCGGAAGACGACGGCCATCGCGACCATATTGGTGGCGAAGGGGAGAAAGAGCAGAACTTGGAGCGCGGGTCGACCTCGAGTAAACGAGTGCGCAAGCATGGCGGTGCCGAGTCCGAGCACGAGGCTGGGAACAATGGTGAGGACTGAGTAGACGACCGTGTTCCACAGTGCCTGCTGTACCGCAGGGTCGGTGAGGATCGCCGTGTAGTTCGCGATACCGGCCCAGGTCCATACGGTGCGGTCGCCGAGATCGATGCGGAAGAGGCTGCCGACGAGCGCAAGCACGCCCGGCAAGAGCACGAACAATCCGATGAGTGCGAGCGCGGGTGCTACGAGCACCCAACCGATACTCCGGTGCTTCACGACTCCTCCCCCTGCACGATTGCGCTCGGGTAGGCGCAGAGTGTGCCGTCGGCGTGGAGCACGACGGTCGTATCCTCGAAGCGCTGCACGGAGACGAGGATTGGGATGCCGGTGGCGAACCGTGAGCGCAGGGCGCCATCACCGAGATCGAGGGTGATGATGTCACCGTCGAGGGCTGGGAGGATGACCTGCTTGTCCAAGATCGTCGGCGCCGCGAAGAGCGGATGAGGAGTGCGCCTGTACGTGAGTAGGCAGGCATTACTTCGAGCCGCGACCTCTGCGTGCCAGCGTGTCTCGCCGCTCGCCGCGTCTCTGAGATAGACGCTGCCTCCCGCGTCGGAGAACAGAACTCCTTCCAGCGTCCAGTACGGCGGCGTCGGGTTCCACGGAATCGAGCTCGCTTGGAACCAGCTCACCGCGTCGTTGTTCGTGGGACGTCGGAACACTCCAGTGATCCCGGTCGCAATCAGATCACCCGTAGCAGGTTCGATGAGCGGCGTGCGGATCGGGAGGGGGGACGAACCGCGCAACGATTCGAGGAGATCTGTGTTGCTCTCCGCAAGTCGGTCCCCGAACGTTTCGCCCGTCTCCGGATCCAGGAGGACAGGGACTCGCGGCTCAGGGAATCCGCTCCAGACGATGAGAGCCGACGCGTCGTCGGCTGCCCGTCGCTCCCAGAAGACGGGCGCGGCGAGGAGGGCGAAGATCTGGTACGGCGCTATGTCCCGTCGCTCCCAGATCGTGTGTCCGTCGTCGATGTCGAGCGCGCGCAAGGTGGAGTGATCGCCCACGAGGACGAGATTCTCGTGAATTGCTGGCGGAGTGAACCCGAAGAGCCTGAGTGGGTCGGGGGTGTGCTTCCGCCATAGCTGTCGCCCCGTGGAGATTTCGAACGCCGCTGTCGTTCCGGATACCGATGTGCACAGGACCGTGCCGCTCGCGCCGTGCACCACGGGGGCCGAACGCACGGGAGCATCAAGGTCGGCGTGCCAGAGCAGCCCGCCCGTCGCGGCGTCGACCGCGAAGAGACCCCCCGAAGCGTGGTCGTCATCGGCGAGGGGAAGAACGATGACGCCCTTGGCGATCGCGAAAGGGGCACGCTGGCCGGGCGTCCCGACGCTCCGGCGCCAGCGCGCCGCTTCGGCCGCGGCTGGGAGGAGTACCGCGGGGGTCTGGGCAGGATCCGGATCGGTAGGGAGCGTCTCGACGCCGATCGTTACGCCGTCCCACGTGATAAGGCGGTAGGTCGCCGGAGAAAGATCGACGCCACCGAAGAGCGCAGGTGGAGTGTTGACGTGCAGCGTGTCCGCAGTACGTACGACCCGCGACGTATGGCGATGCCCCGAGAATGTAGCGATGGGGGGCCTCGGGAGCCCAGAGAGAATCGAGGAGCCTGGCTGATCATGCGACAGTAGGATCCAGGGAATGTCCTCGTCGAGTGCTTCGAGGTCGGCCCTCAGCCAGGCATTCTGCTGTTCGTGATCCCGGCCGAGCTCGTGCGTGAACCAGTCGATGGCGACGACGTGCAGTGCGGGAAGATCGTACGAATACCACCGCGGGCCGAGAAATGCTTCGTAGTGGCGCGGTTCTCCGGAGTGGATTGCGTAGCCGTTGCGGCTGACGACATCGCTCGTCTGTTCCGTCATGTGATCGTGGTTGCCGGGAATTACATGCACGGGGATTGGTGTGTCGAAAATTGCTTCGCGGAACTCGCGGTATTGCTCGCGGAGGCCGTGGTCGGTCAGGTCACCGGTGATGATCGCGGAATGCAGGTCCGGTTGGTCTTCGACGATCTTGGTCAGCAATGTAGACAAACGTTCACCCGTGCCAAGTTCCGCGGGCTGCGGATAGTTGCCGCCATCACCGATGTGCGTGTCCGTGAGATGAGCGAAGCGAAGCGGAAGCGTTACTGGGGACGCCTGCAGGGTGAAGGTCACCTCGGATTCGCGACCGTCGAAGTACCATTGGTTGCATCGCCAACCCACCGGACGCACCACAAACACGAAACGCGCGTCCGTCTCCAGCTGGAACCTCCCGTCGGCCGCAGTATGCACGACGGTGTTCCCGTCGCTTACCCGGATGTCCGCCAGCGGGTTGCCGTCGGTGTCGGTGACCTGTCCGTTCACGATCTTCGCTCTCTGTCTATGGGGCTCGAGCCGGATCAGATCCGGTGGGAGTTGACGAGTTTCTCGGCCTCGTCACGCCGTTCCGTCGCGCCGCTGACTCGGATCGTGAGCACGCTGTAGATGGCATCGAGAAGTGAGAGATGCACGATTCTGCTGGTCATCGCCTCCACTCGATGCCGCGTCTCCGAGCTCCCCGCGACGATCAGCGCGTGTGCGATCTCTGTGAGCGGGGATGTGAGGAAGCTCGTGATGCCGATGACTTTCGCTCCTGAATTGGCAGCGGTGCGCGCCGCCTCGAGCGTCGTTTTCGTCGATCCCGTGTGGCTGATGACAAAGCAGACGTCGCGCTCATCAAGGCCCTGGACGGCGACGTGTTGGGCGATGAAGTCGGGGGTGAACGTCGCGTCGAGTCCGAGGGCCGTAAGTCGATAGGCTGCGTCTGAGGCAAGCGGAGCGGACGTGCCCACTGCTACGAACCGAATGCGTCGGGCCGATGCTAGGGCGTCGACGATGGTCGTCACGTCGCTGAGGTCGATGTGAGTGGCGGTTGCTTCCAGTGCGTCCGCGCTTTCACGCAGAGTCCCCCGCACAGTGCTCATGAGTGGATCCTCTGCATCGGTCGGGCCCGGGCTATCGGGCGGGGTTTCGCGCGAGAGTAGGAGCTTGAACTCTTGGAAGCCATGCAGACCGAACCTCTGGCAGAACCGCACAACTGACCCGACCGACGTTCCAGATATCTGGGCGAACTCCGTCACGGAGCTCGTCATGACGACACGCGGATCGGCGTGGATCGAGCGCGCAACTCGCTTCTCCGATTCGGAGAACGATGCACTTGCAAGGCGGATCTGCTCGAGCAGAGGTTGTCCGTCGCCGCGCCAAAGGCGTGAGGATGAAAGATCGGTTCTGGTCACGTCGCCCAAATTAGGAGGACCAGATGTCGCATCGGTGGCGTCCGACCAAACCGTGGATGAACACTCCACGCCAAAACTGTGATGGAAATTTCATCCAGTGCGACGCGTCAACCGCCGCTTTCCGGGTGCTTCTCGCCTCCCCAGCTTTCCTGCACCACACCCCCGAATGTCCGGGATCCAAGGCATGACGGACATCGACATGCGTTGACAATCAAAAGCTTTTCGAGACACGCGAAGCCTCCCTCGAGCCTCAGGAACTAACGGTGGAATTCCGGGTCACATTTGTCTTGGAAACATGTCTCACCGCGAAGTGTCTTTGCGTCGACGTTTCTAGCTATTTCCAAGGCAGAATGGAGCCGTGAGACATCTTGGATATACGCGGGTCAGCACCAGAAGCCAAGACGCAAAGTTGCAGGTTGAGGCTCTGGTCAAATCGGGCGTGCAGGAGCGGGACATTTTTGCCGACGTCACCTCGGGCAGTCGGACCGCGATCTCACGCCCCGGGATGAAGAAGCTCCTCGAGCACGCCCAGCCCGGCGACACCGTCGTCGTGTGGCGAGTCGATCGCCTCGGAAGATCCTTGATCGATGTGCTGAACACGGTGAAGCTGCTCCGAGGGCGTGACATACAGGTGAAGAGCATCTCGGATGGGATTGACCCGTCGACGACGTCGGGCCGGCTGATGCTGAACATGCTTGCCACCTTGGCCGAGTATGAACGCGAGCTGATCACCGAGCGTGTGAACGCAGGAATCACAGCCGCTCGAAATGGGGGCACCAAGTTTGGTCGGCCTTTGTCCGATCCTGTGGTTGTAGCGGACAAACTCAAGCTCGTCTCCGAGGCCCGGGCGAAGGGCCGCACCGCGGAGGATGCGGCAAAGCTCGTCGGGTGGAGCCGAGCCACTTTGTACCGGCATCAGCAAGCCTCTGCGGCCCGCGAGAGCACCACCGTGTAGGTGACTCGTGGATGCGGCCGAGCGGTGGCGTGTTCTTCGGCTGCATGTCGAAGACCAGATCCCGCTCGCCGTCCTCGCTCGGGAAACAGGGATCTCCGCTCGGACTCTGCAGCGTTGGAACCAGCTCTATCGAGCAGGCGGCGTCGCATCCCTCGACCCTCATGCGCGTATGGACAAAGGTGTCCGCCGAACCTCAGCAGAGACGGTCGCGTTCATCGAACAGCTGGCACTCACTCGGCCGCGCCCGAGTGTCGCCACGCTGCATCGTCTCGCCGTCACTGATGCGCAGGCGCGTGAGCTGCGGGCTCCGAGCTATGCGACCGTGCGGCAGATCGTCCAGGCCCTCGATCCGGCTCTTGTCACTTTGGCGCTGGAGGGGCCGGCCTCGTACCGAGACAAGCACGAGCTCGTCTTCCGGCGCCGTGCTGAACACCCGAACCAAACTTGGCAGTCCGACCACACTGAACTCGACATCCTCATCGTCGGCGCTGACGGTAAACCTGACCGGCCGTGGCTGACGACCGTGATGGACGACTACTCCCGTGCGATCTGCGGGTTCATGGTGTTCAGCGGTGCACCCTCAGCTATCAACACAGCCCTCGCCCTCCGGCAGGCGATCTGGCGGAAGACCGACCCCGCGTGGGCGATGTGCGGCATCCCCGACATCCTGCACGTCGACCACGGCTCCGACTTCATCAGCCACCACCTCGAACGAACCGCGATCGCCCTGCATGTCAGGATCATCCACTCAACCGTCGGCAGGCCTCAGGGGCGCGGCAAGATCGAGAGGTTCTTCGGCACGATCAACACGGAACTCCTGAGCGCACTACCTGGCTACCTTGGACCCGGCAGTCGGGCACCTACGCCTGTCCTCGACCTTGCCGGTCTCGATCGTGCTATCGGCCAGTTTATTGGCACCTACAACGACCGGCCCCATAGTGAGCTGGGGATCTCGCCGCGGGACGCTTGGGTTGCAGACGGATGGCTGCCACGGATGCCCGACAGCTTCCAAGAGCTCGACGGACTTCTCCTCACTGTTCCGAAGAACCGAGTCGTGCAACGCGACGGTATCCACTTCCAAGGCCAGCGCTACCTCGCCCCCACTCTTGCCCCGTTCGTCGGCCACACCATCACGATCCGGTACGACCCCCGCGACATCTCCGAGATCCGGGTCTATGACCGGGACACGTTCATCTGTACCGCTATCGATGAAGCCCACCCCAACCTGCGCCTCAGTCTTCGCGACATCGAAACGGCTCGCCGCGCCCGTCGCAAGCAGCTGCGGCGAGCCATCAACGACCGCATCCCGACCGTTGCCACCCGTGAGGAACCTCGCATCCCCGAACCCACAAAGCGGCGGCCGAAGCTGCGCACCTACGAAGAGGACGAGTGATGAACCAAGCATTTATCGTCACCAAAGAACACCGACGTTTCACCGAGTTCGCCAACGCCGTGCGGAAAGAGAAGACCATCGGGATCTGCCACGGCGCTGCAGGCGTGGGAAAGACCAACTCCGCTCGTCGGTACGCGAATTGGGACGCGCTCGAGGCGTACATCAACGAGTGGGGTCCGCGTGGGGAGCACGACGCGAAGCACTACGCCCTCGCGAACCGATTTCGAACGGTCTTCTACACGCCAGAAGTCCTCTGCCGACCAAAGGACCTCATGAGGGCTCTGTTGCAAAGATTGGCGGCAGTCAGAGGTAGGCTGTCGCTCTGCGCCGATCAGGCGGCTGCTGCGAAATGGTGGTTGAGCATGCCCATGGCCTCCGTCAGCGCCGAGGGCCCAATGCCAAAAGCTCTCTCCACAAGGCGCACCTCGCCCCTGATGCCGGGCTGCAGGCACCAGGGGCGAGCCTGTCCTTTGCGCAGGGCTCGCATGACTTCGAATCCCTTGATCGTGGCATAGGCCGTGGGGATCGATTTGAAACCGCGCACCGGCTTGATCAGTATCTTGAGCTTTCCGTGATCGGCCTCGATCACGTTATTGAGATACTTCACCTGCCGGTGGGCCGTCTCCCGGTCCAGCTTTCCTTCGCGCTTCAATTCGGTGATCGCTGCACCATAGCTCGGCGCTTTGTCGGTATTGAGCGTGGCAGGCTTTTCCCAGTGCTTCAGGCCTCGCAGGGCCTTGCCCAGGAACCGCTTCGCTGCCTTGGCGCTGCGGGTCGGCGACAGGTAGAAATCGATCGTGTCGCCCCGCTTGTCGACTGCCCGGTACAGGTAGGTCCACTTGCCCCGCACCTTGACGTAGGTTTCATCCAGGCGCCAGCTCGGATCAAAGCCACGCCGCCAGAACCAGCGCAGCCGCTTCTCCATCTCCGGGGCGTAGCACTGGACCCAGCGATAGATCGTCGTATGGTCGACCGAAATGCCGCGTTCCGCCAGCATTTCCTCAAGGTCGCGATAGCTGATCGGATAGCGACAATACCAGCGCACCGCCCACAGGATCACATCACCCTGGAAATGGCGCCACTTGAAATCCGTCATCGTTCCGTCCGTCCAATCTCCGCCAAGCATGCTCAAGCTTCACGATTTTTGCAACAGAGCCGATCTGCCCACTTCCTTTTCGGAACCCCGCCCGGTTATGCGGCGGGAGCCTCTTCCCGGGGTTTGATTGCGGTGTCTAGACGCACCAAAGTCACCCAGGAAGAGGTCCTGTAATGAAGTTAGACGGAGAAGTCATGGAAATACTTGAGGCATACGATCTGACTGGATCGTTGCGCGCGACCGCGGAGCTGACCGGTTGCTCGCACCACACCGTTGCGCGGCATGTTGCCGCTCGCGATGCCGGGAGACCGATCGCCGAGCCGGCGTTCCGGGGCCGGGTCACGGACCCGTTCCTGCCTAAGATCGAGGAATGGGTCGAGAAGTCTCTGGGCAAGATCCGGGCTGATAAGGCTCACGACAGGCTCGTCGCGCTGGGCTATGAGGGCTCTGAACGCTCGACCCGCCGGGCGGTCGCGCAGGTCCGCGCCGCTTACCGGCTCGGCCACGTCCGGGTGCACCGCCCCTGGATAACGGAGCCGGGGATGTGGTTACAGTACGACTTTGGCGACGGCCCGGTGATCGACGGGAAGAAGACGGTGTTGTTCGTGGCGTGGTTGGCGTGGTGTCGGTTCCGGATCGTCATTCCGCTGCGGGACCGGACCGCGCCGAGCGTGTTCGCGGCGTTGGATCGCACGTTTAGGACCGCTGGCGGCGCCCCGACCTATGTGCTGACCGACAACGAGAAAACGGTCACCGTGTCGCACATCGCCGGGGTCCCGGTGCGGAACCAGCAGACGGTGGACTTCGCCCGCCACTACGGGGTGACAGTGTTGACCTGTCAGCCGGCGGATCCGGCGTCCAAGGGCGGGGTGGAGTCCTCGGTGAAGCTCGCCAAGGCCGACATCGTCCCCAAGGACACGAACCTGTTACCCGAGTACGCCTCGTTCGCCGAGGTGGAAGCGGCGTGCGACGCGTTCATGGACCACGTCAACAACCGGGAACACCGCGCCACCCGGCGGAAGCCCGCGGCGATGCTCGAGGAAGAACAGCTCCGGCTGCACCGGGTCCCCGACACCGCGCACACGGTCGCGTTCGGGCTCTCGCGCAGCGTCCCGGACAACACCCCGATGGTCACGTTCGAGAATGGCCAGTACTCCGTCCCCGCTCACCTGCTCGGCGGCCGCGTGTTCGTCCGCTCCCACGGTGTCGGCACCGACGAGCAGGTCATCGTCGTGCACGTCGGCTCCGACGGCCCCGTCGAAGTCGCGCGGCATAACCGGGCCCGGCCGGGCAGTCCCGCGATCGATGACGCGCACTTCCCCGACCATCGGGAGAAGGTCCCGGGCGATTACACGATCAAGGCCAGGAGCGCCGCGGAGGCCGAGTTCCTCGGCATCGGCGCCGGCGCTCACGCCTGGCTGCTGGAAGCGGCCGCGGTGGGCACGGCGCGGATGAACGTGAAGATGGCCGAAGCGGTCGCGGTGGCGAAGATCAGCGGCACAGCCCAGGTCGACGCTGCGTTGGGTGAGGCGGCCACCTACGGGCGGTTCGCGACCGGTGACCTCGCGTCGATCCTCAACGCGGCCGTCTCCAAGGGCAAGGCGCACCGAGCCGATGAGAAAGCGTCGCTGGCGCAGGGCACCGCCGGCTGGGCGGCGATCGGGCAGCCCGTCACGCCCGGGGTCGACCTTGCCGTCACGGATGATCTGGAGGAGAGCGCGTGAGCGTCACCCAGGCTGCCGCGCCCGTCCTCCCCGCTGACCTCGAAGCGTTGATGCGGCAGTTAAAGATGCCCTACGCTCGCGCGTTGGCGCCGGAGCTGATCGCGACCGCGAAGTCCCAGCGGTGGGAACCGGCCGAGGTCATCAAGGCCCTCTTCGTCGAGGAGGTCACCGGCCGGGCCCGGTCCATGCTCGCCACGAGGCGCAAGGCCGCCGGGTTCCCGACCGGGAAGACCTTCGACACCTGGGACGAGTCCGCGTCCTCGATCCCGGTCCCGACGCAACAGGCACTGCGGACCCTGGAATGGATCGGCCGGAAGGAGAACGTCGTCGTCTGCGGGCCATCGGGCACGGGGAAGACGTTCTTCCTCGAGGCCCTCGGGCAACAGGTTGTCGAGGCCGGGATGCGGGTCGCGTGGTTCCGGCTCGAGGATCTCGGCGCGTTGGTCCGCGCGCACCGCTCCGATGACTCCGTCAGCCGGGTCGTGGCCCGGATCCTCCGCGCGGATCTGATCGTCGTCGATGACATCGGGCTACTCGAAGTCGGTGCGGACGCCGCCGAGGGCCTCTATCGACTCGTCGATGCCGCCTACGAGAAACGTTCCATCGCGGTGTCCTCGAACCTGCACCCCGCTGGGTTCGACGAACTCATGCCCAAGACCCTCGCGACGGCGACCGTCGACCGGCTGTTGCACCACGCGCACGTCTGCCAGACATCGGGCGACTCCATCCGGCTGACCCAGGCCCTCGCCGGGAAAGGAGTCACCGCGATGAACTAAACGACGACGCCCTCGACATGGCCAACGCCACCAACACCCTGGTGGGCAGATCTGTTGGCCATGAGTGGGCAGTTTCCGTGGCCACCAGCGGGCATTTCTGCTGGCCGCCCACGGGCAGTTCCTATTGGCCATTGACACCCGCTAGTGGGCGAGGCGATGATCTCTCTCGTGGCAGGCTCCGGAGAGACGCGGTTCCAGCTCGAAGCGACGATGAGCCGGTTCATCCATCTCGCGGTGCTGGATGCTCTGTGCTCGGCGCTCGCGGCGGAAGACCCCGGTCGGACGCGACGTGGTTCGGAGTTGTCGGCCAAGGCGAAGCAGATCCACGGGGTGTAATCGCGGTGCGGGCCAACGGATTCCCCGCATGACAGAAGCGGCGCAACCCGAAGGTTGCGCCGCTTCTGTCATGCGGGATGCGTGGGGCCTCAGGGTAAGACGGCGGTCGGCTCTGACAGTGCTTTGAGGCTGATGTCGCTGAGGACGCCGTAGTGGTCGCTCGCGGTGGGGTACTCCGCGAACACCACCTTGCTGTTCGTGATCACACTCTCCACGAGTCCGTGATTCTCGGTCGACCCGGCGAAGACGTAGTCGATACGGCGGTGGTGCGGTTCCTGCACAAAGTAGTTCGGGACGATGCCCTGGCCGTCGACGACGGTGCGTGCGACCCACGGGTTGTCCGTGGTCCAGGTGTAGCCGGGAGTGCCGTCGCCCGCGATGGCGAAGGTGTCGCGGAACGCGGCACTGCGGCCGTTGACCGCGGACTTCCCTGTGTAGAAGCGGATGCAGTCCTGGTCGGGCGCCGCGTCGAAGTCGCCGGCGAGGATGGTCGGCGCGACCTGGCGGCGGCGCTCTTCGAGCTCTGTCACGAATAGCGCCTGCTCGACGCGGGCTGCCTCATCGGTGAACTTCCAGCTCGGACGTGCGCCGAGGAAGAGCATGTCGACGCCGATGGGGAGCGGGAGCACCATCTCCCAGACGTGCGGTCCGTTCGCTGCCGGGAGCGTGTGGATGTCGACGCTCTTCGGCTCCCACCGTGTGCCGACGGCGGTGCCCCAGGGGAGCCAACCGATCTCGCGGTAGTCCGAGGCGTGGTGCCAGTGCAGGGGGGAGCTGTCCTTAACGATCTGGTAGGCGTCACGCTCCGGGGTGCGCAGGACCTCCCCCAGGAAGACGATGTCGGCGTCGTGCTCCTCGAGGCCCTGGAGCAGGAGTGCGTCGCGTTCGGCGCGATCACGCGGGTCCATCCAGATGTTCAGGGTGAGCACGCGGAGATTCATGGTGTCGGTCATGCTTCCACGCTAACCATCATCCGTGAACGAAGTTCCACATCGAAGTGAACAGTGGAAGTTGCGTCAATCCTCCGCATGCAGGTCGGCCTGCACGTCGAGTTCCACACGGTCAGCGCGGAAGCGCGCGAGGCTGTACTGCAGCGGCGTCCCATCCGGAAGCGTGTCGAGCGAACGGACGACGAGGACCGTCGACCCGGGAGGGAGGCCGAGATCCGTGTTTTCCGCGCCTGTCGCGACTCGAGCGCTGACGCGGCTCCAGGAGCGGACGTAGTCGTCGACGCCGACGGCCCTCAGGGCGCGGGTCACCGAACCGGTGGAGGCGAGCTGTGTCTCGAATCCTGGGACCAGGCCGGGCGCCATCCACGCTGTTGAGCGGGCGATGGTGCTTCCTCGGAGATCGGTCGCCGCGTCGACGCGCAGGGCCCCTCCCGCGCCGAGCCGAAGTCGCTCGCGAGCGTCGTCCGGAACCTCGCGCACCAGCTCTGCGGCAAGGAGTCTCCGCGTGGAGACATCGTGGTCGCCGATGCTCTCACTGAGCCTGGTGCGCAGGCGGATCCGGTGGACGAGGACGGTGTGAGGCACGACGAACGTGCCGACGCCTTGTCTCGTCACGATCAGCTCTTCGCCGGCGAGGGTCGACAGCGCCTGGCGCACGGTATTGCGGTTCACGCCGAAACGTGCGGCCATCTCGGCCTCAGTTGGCAGTCGAGCGTCCGGTGACAGGGTGCCGTCGAGGATCTCGCTGCGCAGCTGATCGGCGATCAGGCGCCACGTCGCGTATCCGGTCGAAGAGCGGTGAGAGATGGTCATCGTCTCCGTACATTACCGTCCGCATCGCTCGCTTCCGATCCGTACCACTGACATTCATGTTTCGGACATCTACTGGTCATCTAGAAAACTAGACAACATTGCGGTGTCGCTTCTAGGCTCGAATCATCCAGAAACCTGGACAACCAAGGAGGCAGTAGTGACGAGTCCAACTGATCACGTCGCGGAGCGACAGAGGTGGATGCGAGTACTCGCACTCGCTAGCACCTCTCAGCTCTCCGATGCCTGGGCGGCCCAGCCGATCACACCGAAGGTGGACACGGTCCGCGGGCCGGAGGCGGGGCTCGTCATGGTGCGCGGCCGTGCCGGCGCCGGCGGGGACCGATTCAACCTCGGCGAAGCCACTGTCGTCCGCGCGACTCTCCGCGTGCACGGAGCGCCGCTCGAGCACGAGCGAGTCGGCACGTCCTACGCGCTGGGAACCGACGTCGACCACGCGTGGTTCGCTGCCGCCTTCGACGGACTCCTCCAGGACGCAGGGCAGCGAGAGCGAGTCCTTGCCGACGTCATCACCCCGCTGGCTCAGGCGCAGCGGCGCGAAGACGACGCGCGGGCGGCCGACGCGCGCAGCACCAAGGTCGACTTCTTCACCGTCGCAAGGGAGCACGCATGATCACCTCATCGGAGAGCGGCACGGCCGCCCCTGCCCCGGGCTTCGCTGACCCGACCCGCGAGGCGCAGAGCGTTTTCCGGGCGATCCTCGACGCGCTGGCTCACCCGGGCCAGCGATACTCCATCCAAGGCCCGGCCAAGGCGCCTGCCTCTCTGGGCCCGGGCCTGGCGGCCGTCGCGATGACGATCCTGGACGAGCAGTCTCCGGTCGCCCTCCATGAGGCGCTCGCTCACGACGCTTCCGCAGTGCACTACTTGTCGTTCCACACGGGTGCACGTCTCGCCACCTCCATCGGTGCCGCTGACTTCGTCTTCGCCACCCCGGACTCCTTCCCGGACCTGGAGGCGCTCGCTCACGGAAGCGACGAAGCGCCCCATCGCTCGGCGACCATCATCCTCGACGCTCGCGCCCGCGGGGAGGGTGATCGGTTCACGGGCGTGGGCCCGGGTATTGACGGCATCGTCGAGATCGATGCTCCATGGGTGCCCACGGGATTCGCAGACGTCTGGGCGAAGAACGCGTCGCTCTTCCCCCGCGGTGTCGACCTGCTGGTCGTCGATGACAACTCGGTTGTCGCTCTTCCCCGCACCACGCGGCTTATCGCCGCATCCATCCCTGGATCGGAGGCCTGATGTACGTCGCAGTCAAGGGCGGGGAGAAGGCCATCGCCAACGCTCACGCTCTCCTCGCCAAAGAGGGCCGTGGCAGTCACGACATTCCTCGCATCACCAAGGACGCTGTCGCCGGCCAGCTGCCCGTGCTGGTATCGCGGGTGATGACGGAGGGGTCGCTGTACGACCCGTCCCTCGCCGCCCGCGCGATCATCCAGTGCCAGGGCGACGTCGTCGAGGCCGTCACTCTGGTCCGCTCCTATCGCACCACCCTTCCTCGGTTCGGCTACTCGGAGCCCGTCGACACGGCGGCACTCACCCCTCAACGACGGGTGTCAGCAACGTTCAAGGACATCCCCGGTGGACAGCAGCTCGGTGCCACCTTCGACTACACGCATCGGCTCTTCGCTGAGCCGGGAACCGCGGGACCCGCGCTGGGAGATGAGCAGCACACGCCGATGCCCAGGGTCTCCGACCTGCTGGGCGCCGACGCCCTGCTGGAACCGGACCACCCGGCCGACTGGAACGACCCCGAGCCCGCCGACCTCACTCGCGAGCCGACGGTCTACCCGATGAGCCGCGCCGAGCGCCTGCAGGGGCTGGCGCGCGGCGATGAAGGGTTCCTTCTCGCTCTCGGATACTCCACTCAGCGCGGATTCGGCAACACCCACCCGTTCGCGGGCGAGATCCGGGTCGGAGAAGTCGAACTCGAGTTCGACGCACCGGAGCTCGGATTCCCCGTGCCGCTCGGCCGGGTGGAGATGACCGAATGTCAGATGATCGGCTCTGTTGCAAAGATTGGCGGCAGTCAGAGGTAGGCTGTCGCTCTGCGCCGATCAGGCGGCTGCTGCGAAATGGTGGTTGAGCATGCCCATGGCCTCCGTCAGCGCCGAGGGCCCAATGCCAAAAGCTCTCTCCACAAGGCGCACCTCGCCCCTGATGCCGGGCTGCAGGCACCAGGGGCGAGCCTGTCCTTTGCGCAGGGCTCGCATGACTTCGAATCCCTTGATCGTGGCATAGGCCGTGGGGATCGATTTGAAACCGCGCACCGGCTTGATCAGTATCTTGAGCTTTCCGTGATCGGCCTCGATCACGTTATTGAGATACTTCACCTGCCGGTGGGCCGTCTCCCGGTCCAGCTTTCCTTCGCGCTTCAATTCGGTGATCGCTGCACCATAGCTCGGCGCTTTGTCGGTATTGAGCGTGGCAGGCTTTTCCCAGTGCTTCAGGCCTCGCAGGGCCTTGCCCAGGAACCGCTTCGCTGCCTTGGCGCTGCGGGTCGGCGACAGGTAGAAATCGATCGTGTCGCCCCGCTTGTCGACTGCCCGGTACAGGTAGGTCCACTTGCCCCGCACCTTGACGTAGGTTTCATCCAGGCGCCAGCTCGGATCAAAGCCACGCCGCCAGAACCAGCGCAGCCGCTTCTCCATCTCCGGGGCGTAGCACTGGACCCAGCGATAGATCGTCGTATGGTCGACCGAAATGCCGCGTTCCGCCAGCATTTCCTCAAGGTCGCGATAGCTGATCGGATAGCGACAATACCAGCGCACCGCCCACAGGATCACATCACCCTGGAAATGGCGCCACTTGAAATCCGTCATCGTTCCGTCCGTCCAATCTCCGCCAAGCATGCTCAAGCTTCACGATTTTTGCAACAGAGCCGTGCTCCGAGGGTGATGGAGTAGCGGCGGGACTTGGTGCCGAAGTGTCCGCGGAAGCCGAGGCAACGCACCCATTTGTGCATGTGCCGGTAGTCGTGCTCGGGGGCGTGGAAGGCTGCGGCTCGCTGGGCCACCTGGCGGCACTGGTGTTGCAGGGCGATGATGTGGGGCCGGTTTTGCCCGTGGCCGTGCAGGGTGCTGGAGTCCTTGGTGGAGTACTTGGCGAGGTATCCGGCGACTTGGTCGGGGGTCAGTGGGCCGGTGGGGTCGTCGGTGCGGGTCCCGGCGCGCACGGTGCGCACGTCGACCTGGGCCCCGAACGCGAGGACGCGTGGGGTGTCGTCGTGGTCGACGGGTTCGGCCAGGACGGTCACGGTCGGGACGACGTCGCGGACGAGGTCGGCGAGGTCGTGGCCGGTGAGGGCGGCCGGGGCGGGGGAGCCGGTGCCTGCGGTGGCGGGCCCATCGAGTCGGATGAGGGCGTGGAAGTGGATCAGTCCGCGGGTCTGGTACTCGGCGACCTTGGCGTACTGCACGGATGCGTGCTCGCTCAGGCGGACCTCAGGGACGTGCAGGTGGTGGGCGATGCTGCGGCGTAGCGCGATGGTGAAGCGTCGCCACAGCTCGGGGGCGTGCCATTGCCACATCACGGCCGAGGCGGTGTCGTGGCAGTCGGAGCACAGCGGGGACCCGTTGGCGTGGTCGTCTTCGTCGTGGACGAGCCCGCACCACGTGGGCCGGCCGTGGGGGCAGCGTGTCTGGTCGTCGCGGCGTCGTGGGCGGCAGGCGCGACCGTGGCGGTGCCCGTGGACGGGCCCGAAGGATGGGGCGGTGAGGGTGACGAAGAGCAGGGGGTTGTCCCGCACGTGTGCGGGGACGGTCTTGCCGCCGTTGATGCCGGCGTGGATCAGGGCGTAGGTGTCTCTGGCGTAGACGCGGGAGCAGGCGGGGCAGGCCGAGGCGCGGCGGTTGCCGCAGGGGCGGTGCAGGACGCCGAAGGGCAGGTCGCGGGTGTCGAAGGTGGAGAGGACTTGTCTGGTGGTGGTGTCGACCGTGGTCGTGGAGCCGGCCAGGCGGATGGGGTGGGCGCAGTTGCCGGTGCCGGCCAGGGCGTCGAAGAAGGCGTCCATGGTGCCGTCGGCGATGCGTGAGGAGAGCAGCTCGGGGGTGCCGGCGCGGGTGAGGGCTGGCACGTCGAGCGGGACGTCTTCGCTGAAGCCGGGGAAGCGGTCCGTGGCGGCAGGGACGGGCGTGGTGTCGGTGTGCACGGTCCCTCCCAACCAGAAGGGTGTGCCGCGTGAACGGTGATGCTGGCCCTGGGTTCACGCGGCACACCCGGACTGTGGGGAGTGCGGCAAGGGAAGAAGTCGAATCTTCCGGCGCCGCAAGGCCGCTCAACGCCGGACGCACCGGCCGCATGGGGGCGGGTGCACGCGCGGATCAGTCGAATGTGTGTAACGGCCATCTGTCATGCGAGCGCACTGGGCCCGAGGCTGGGGAGCCGACCCCCAAGGGAAATATCCCGTGTGTGTGAATGTCGATCCGCACCAACAACTCTGCCGCCCCGAAAAGGCTCGCGCATCTTTCAGAGCAAGTTTCTGTGGATCGAGCTGCTCTCGGTCCGCCCGGAGGACCTTGAGACGCCCCTTCCCGAGACGCCCCTTCCCGAGGGGCCGCGGACCTCGCTCAGCGGGCCGGGGACATGCCATCATCCCGACATGGGTAAACGGCGTGGTGGCTCCGCGAGAAGCGGTGCGAGGTGGCTGTCGCAGCCCAGGGGCGCAAGTTGAGTCCCCGATAGTGGTGTAGCGCGGTTGCCGAGTTCATCACCGTGATGGACATAGGCGCGGCCACCGCGTGATCCTTCGAGCGAACGTCTCACAGCACTCTCGAACGGAGTCATCACGATGACCGCACCACACATTGTCGACCCTGCAGGCCTCCTGGGTGAAGCCCTGTCCGAAGCATCACCGGACATGATGCGATCGCTGCTGCAGACCATGATCAACGCCCTGTTGTCCGCGGACGCCGATGCGGTGATCGGCGCGGAGTACGGCCGGCCCACCCCAGGTCGGTCGGCGCAGCGCAACGGCTACCGCCACCGCGACCTCGACACTCGCGTCGGCACCGTCGACGTCGCCGTCCCGAAGCTGCGCACCGGCAGTTACCTTCCCCGAATGGCTCCTCGAACGCCGCAAACGCGCGGAGTCCGCGTTGATCACTGTCGTGGCCGACTGCTACCTCGCCGGCGTGTCCACCCGCCGCATGGACAAGCTCGTCAAGACCTTGGGGATCGACTCCCTGAGCAAGTCCCAAGTCAGTCGCATGGCCGCTGACCTCGACCAGATCGTCGACGAGTTCCGCCACCGCCCCTTGGCCGAGGCAGGACCGTTCACGTTCGTCGCCGCGGACGCGCTCACGATGAAGGTCCGCGAGGGCGGACGCGTGATCAACGCCGTCGCGCTGGTCGCGGTCGGCGTCAACGGCGATGGCCACCGCGAAGTCCTCGGACTGCGCGTGGCGACCTCGGAAACCGGAGCGGCGTGGAACGAGTTCTTCGCCGACCTCACTGCACGCGGCCTGACCGGCGTCCGGCTCGTGACCAGCGACGCCCACAAGGGCTTGGTCGAGGCCATCGCGGCGAACCTGCCCGGCGCGGCCTGGCAACCTGCCGCACCCACTACAGCGCGAACCTCATGAGCGTCACACCCAAGTCGATGTGGCCGGCCGTGAAAGCGATGTTGCACTCGGTGTACGACCAGCCCGACAAGGACGCCGTGCAGGCGCAGTTCGACCGGCTGCTGGACTACGTCGACGGCAAGCTTCCCGACGTCCACGAACACCTCGACGCCGCCCGAGCGGACATCCTGGCCTTCACCGCTTTCCCCAAAGACGTGTGGACCCAGATCTGGTCGAACAACCCCGCCGAACGCCTCAACCGCGAAATCCGACGCCGCACCGACTCCGTTGGAATCTTCCCCAACCGCGCCGCGATCGTGCGCCTGGTCGGAGCCGTCCTGGCCGAACAAACCGACGAATGGGCCGAAGGACGGCGCTACCTCGGCCTCGACGTCCTCGCCAGATGCCGCGTCAACATCGTGCCCGCCCTCGACCCCGAGATCGGAGGCGACAACCTGCCCGCATTGACCGCCTGAACCACCAGAAGGAACACGCAGGCGCTACACCACTACCCGGGGCTTGACCGGGGCGCACGGCTTTTCGACCCGGCCGGCCTCGAGTACGAGCTGTCACGAGCGGGGCTGCGCCGTGCGGACGTCACCCGACTGCTCAACAGCACCGGGATGCCCGTCGCGGTCCACGAATGCGGTCAGGGCGTGCATTGGTGCAGCAGCGACCGCGCGGCCGCCCAGTGGGCCGACGCCCAAGCGGACTTCGAGGACGTCATGGGGTGGCGGCCTCCGGCTGATGCCCCCGGAACCCAGCCCTACAGGGCTGAGTTGTGGAAGTCGCTGTCGCAAGGTGCGGAAGTCGTCGTCCTGCGCAATGACTGAGCCCATGCGGATCACGCTCGTTGTCGTGACACCCGTGGCTAGGCTCCGGTCGTGGAAGAACACAGCTTCAGCGGGTACACCCAATTCGGGATGAAACCCGAAAGAGCCCGCGCCCTCTGCTTCTGCGGGTACACGACCAAGCCGTACTTGACCAGGGCCGAGGCCGCTCACGCCATGCTCACTGAGCACGGCGTGAGCGCCTCTCGCAAGGGTGAGATCAACTGCCCCGAAGACTGCTGCGCTGATTGCCAGGGCCCGGAGGGCTAGGGATCCCGGCCCGGCTCGGCGGCGCTACGGTCAAGCCCCGGGTAGTGGTGTAGCGCCTGCGTGTTCCTTCTGGTGGTTCAGGCGGTCAATGCGGGCAGGTTGTCGCCTCCGATCTCGGGGTCGAGGGCGGGCACGATGTTGACGCGGCATCTGGCGAGGACGTCGAGGCCGAGGTAGCGCCGTCCTTCGGCCCATTCGTCGGTTTGTTCGGCCAGGACGGCTCCGACCAGGCGCACGATCGCGGCGCGGTTGGGGAAGATTCCAACGGAGTCGGTGCGGCGTCGGATTTCGCGGTTGAGGCGTTCGGCGGGGTTGTTCGACCAGATCTGGGTCCACACGTCTTTGGGGAAAGCGGTGAAGGCCAGGATGTCCGCTCGGGCGGCGCGTGAGGTGTTCGTGGACGTCGGGAAGCTTGCCGTCGACGTAGTCCAGCAGCCGGTCGAACTGCGCCTGCACGGCGTCCTTGTCGGGCTGGTCGTACACCGAGTGCAACATCGCTTTCACGGCCGGCCACATCGACTTGGGTGTGACGCTCATGAGGTTCGCGCTGTAGTGGGTGCGGCAGCGTTGCCAGGCCGCGCCGGGCAGGTTCGCCGCGATGGCCTCGACCAAGCCCTTGTGGGCGTCGCTGGTCACGAGCCGGACGCCGGTCAGGCCGCGTGCAGTGAGGTCGGCGAAGAACTCGTTCCACGCCGCTCCGGTTTCCGAGGTCGCCACGCGCAGTCCGAGGACTTCGCGGTGGCCATCGCCGTTGACGCCGACCGCGACCAGCGCGACGGCGTTGATCACGCGTCCGCCCTCGCGGACCTTCATCGTGAGCGCGTCCGCGGCGACGAACGTGAACGGTCCTGCCTCGGCCAAGGGGCGGTGGCGGAACTCGTCGACGATCTGGTCGAGGTCAGCGGCCATGCGACTGACTTGGGACTTGCTCAGGGAGTCGATCCCCAAGGTCTTGACGAGCTTGTCCATGCGGCGGGTGGACACGCCGGCGAGGTAGCAGTCGGCCACGACAGTGATCAACGCGGACTCCGCGCGTTTGCGGCGTTCGAGGAGCCATTCGGGGAAGTAACTGCCGGTGCGCAGCTTCGGGACGGCGACGTCGACGGTGCCGACGCGAGTGTCGAGGTCGCGGTGGCGGTAGCCGTTGCGCTGCGCCGACCGACCTGGGGTGGGCCGGCCGTACTCCGCGCCGATCACCGCATCGGCGTCCGCGGACAACAGGGCGTTGATCATGGTCTGCAGCAGCGATCGCATCATGTCCGGTGATGCTTCGGACAGGGCTTCACCCAGGAGGCCTGCAGGGTCGACAATGTGTGGTGCGGTCATCGTGATGACTCCGTTCGAGAGTGCTGTGAGACGTTCGCTCGAAGGATCACGCGGTGGCCGCGCCTATGTCCATCACGGTGATGAACTCGGCAACCGCGCTACACCACTATCGGGGACTCAACTGGCGCTACCCTGCGGCCATGGGGACAATCGTGGTTCGACGTGCGGGCGACGCGATGCTGCTTCGCCGCTATCGCATCCTCGTCAATGGTGAGCAACGCGCAAAACTTCGCTGGAGGGGTGAGGCGACCCTGACCGCGCCCGACGGCCCAGTGACGATCCAGGCGAGGATTGATTGGACTGGGTCAGCGGCGTGGAGGAATGAACTCGGTCCTGAACCGCTCCAAGTTGTGGTTCGACCGCTGGACCTGATCGGGGGAATGGTTCGGAAGGAAGACTTTCTGGAGGTTGTGCTCGACGGTGAGCAAGCGCCATCGCCGCGACCAAGGGTGGCGGATCGGGGCGCTCGGCTCCTCGTTCGCTTTGCCGTACTAACACTCGCCGCTCTTCTGTTTCTCGTCGGAGTTGTCGCCCTCTCGGGCGAACCAACGTGGTTGGCGATCATCGGCACTGTTTGGGCTGCTTTTCTCGTCGTGTGGATCATCGACGTCGTGCGGGTGACCCGGACCTCCAGGCGACGTCGAGGCTAGGACGCTGCTCTGGATCAGTTCGTGTTCCACAGTCCCTGAACTGCGCAGCTTGCTCGGTCAAGCCCCGGGTAGTGGTGTAGCGCCTGCGTGTTCCTTCTGGTGGTTCAGGCGGTCAATGCGGGCAGGTTGTCGCCTCCGATCTCGGGGTCGAGGGCGGGCACGATGTTGACGCGGCATCTGGCGAGGACGTCGAGGCCGAGGTAGCGCCGTCCTTCGGCCCATTCGTCGGTTTGTTCGGCCAGGACGGCTCCGACCAGGCGCACGATCGCGGCGCGGTTGGGGAAGATTCCAACGGAGTCGGTGCGGCGTCGGATTTCGCGGTTGAGGCGTTCGGCGGGGTTGTTCGACCAGATCTGGGTCCACACGTCTTTGGGGAAAGCGGTGAAGGCCAGGATGTCCGCTCGGGCGGCGTCGAGGTGTTCGTGGACGTCGGGAAGCTTGCCGTCGACGTAGTCCAGCAGCCGGTCGAACTGCGCCTGCACGGCGTCCTTGTCGGGCTGGTCGTACACCGAGTGCAACATCGCTTTCACGGCCGGCCACATCGACTTGGGTGTGACGCTCATGAGGTTCGCGCTGTAGTGGGTGCGGCAGCGTTGCCAGGCCGCGCCGGGCAGGTTCGCCGCGATGGCCTCGACCAAGCCCTTGTGGGCGTCGCTGGTCACGAGCCGGACGCCGGTCAGGCCGCGTGCAGTGAGGTCGGCGAAGAACTCGTTCCACGCCGCTCCGGTTTCCGAGGTCGCCACGCGCAGTCCGAGGACTTCGCGGTGGCCATCGCCGTTGACGCCGACCGCGACCAGCGCGACGGCGTTGATCACGCGTCCGCCCTCGCGGACCTTCATCGTGAGCGCGTCCGCGGCGACGAACGTGAACGGTCCTGCCTCGGCCAAGGGGCGGTGGCGGAACTCGTCGACGATCTGGTCGAGGTCAGCGGCCATGCGACTGACTTGGGACTTGCTCAGGGAGTCGATCCCCAAGGTCTTGACGAGCTTGTCCATGCGGCGGGTGGACACGCCGGCGAGGTAGCAGTCGGCCACGACAGTGATCAACGCGGACTCCGCGCGTTTGCGGCGTTCGAGGAGCCATTCGGGGAAGTAACTGCCGGTGCGCAGCTTCGGGACGGCGACGTCGACGGTGCCGACGCGAGTGTCGAGGTCGCGGTGGCGGTAGCCGTTGCGCTGCGCCGACCGACCTGGGGTGGGCCGGCCGTACTCCGCGCCGATCACCGCATCGGCGTCCGCGGACAACAGGGCGTTGATCATGGTCTGCAGCAGCGATCGCATCATGTCCGGTGATGCTTCGGACAGGGCTTCACCCAGGAGGCCTGCAGGGTCGACAATGTGTGGTGCGGTCATCGTGATGACTCCGTTCGAGAGTGCTGTGAGACGTTCGCTCGAAGGATCACGCGGTGGCCGCGCCTATGTCCATCACGGTGATGAACTCGGCAACCGCGCTACACCACTATCGGGGACTCAACTGCTTGCTCAGATTCTTGCCCGGATCAAAGCGCGTGAGAACTTTCTCTACTGACTCAAGGCGGGCCTTCGGCCCGCACCCGGCCGGCCGACTTCGGCCGTTCCGGTGGGGACCCCCGCGCTCCGGGCTCGTGCCTCGCCCTACGCGCACCCCCACCTGCGCGCCCTTCGCCGCCGGCCGACCACGAGCAAGGACACCCGGGTGCTCCCCACGCCGAGTGCCCTCACCTGTGAACCGCCGACCCGCCGCTACACCATCCGACCTCCGCGACCACGGCTCAAGCGGCCCGCACCCACCGCAACAGGGACGCGCTCCGCGCCTGCGCACCACACCTGACCGAGCCTCCTGGCCGCTTGCCCCGCACCCGCTCCGGCCGGCTCTGCTCCGCTATCGGGTCGCCGGCTCCCTCCGCCCGACCTGACAGCAGCGATGACAGCAACCGGGGCGCCCGCCATCGCGTCAGGTCGAGACAATCGCTGCTGCCACGCCTGAGTTCTCGGTGTATGGCGTGCGCCGACCCGCCCGTGAACGAGCCTACGGATCAGAAGGTTTGGGGTTCGAATCCCTACGGGCGCGCTCTGTGTTGAGACAGACGGACAGGCCCCGATCGCCACTGGCGACCGGGGCCTGACTCGTGCTCGGGGCGCCTCGACGGCCTCAACTTTCTTCGGGGAAGTTAGACTGGGACGCAGCCCACGACCCCCGGAGGCCACTCATGCCGCTTCGTTCCGACTGGTCCGACGACCTGTGCCCGATCCGCCGCTCCCTCGACGTGCTCGGCGACGGTTGGGTGCTGCTCATCATCCGTGAGGTCCTCCACGGGCGTGGGCGCTTCGACACGCTGCGCGACGGCCTGGGCATCTCCGATGCCGTGCTCAGCCGCCGGCTGCGCGCGATGGTCGAGGCCGGGCTGCTCGAGCGGGTCGACTACGACGACGGCGGCCGCACGCGGCAGGGCTATGCCGCGACGCAGGCAGCCGCGGAGCTGCTCCCGGTGCTGCAGCAGCTCGCCCTGTGGGGGGAGCGGCACACGGCGACCCCCCGGGGCGGTGGCCACATGGCGCTGATCCACGAGGCGTGCGGTGAGGAGACCACCCGGGGCGAGGTCTGCAGCGCCTGCGGCCAGCCCCTCGTGCCCGAGGAGATGTCCTGGGACAAGCCCTGGCACGGCCGCCGCGACCACCTCGTCGCCGCCGGCGAGCTCGGCGCGCGCTGACCCGACTGCAACTCTGCAGGACCCTGGGGTCCTGCAGAGTTGGAGGTCGGTGCGCCGGGCGCACCCCCGAGCACGACGAAGGGCGTCACCCCATCGGGGTGACGCCCTTCGTCGTGCTCTGCTCGATCAGGCCTGAGCGTCCAGGTCGGCGGCCACGCGGCGGTGGGCCTCCCAGATCTCCTCGGGCAGGCGGTCGAAGGCCTTGAGGTGCTCCTCGCGGAAGCCCATCTCCTGCTGCCAGCGGGCCACGTCGATGTCGAGGATCCGGTCGAGGTCCTCCTGCGGCAGGTCGAGGCCGGTGAGCTCGAGCTCCTCCTGCGTCGGGATGATGCCGACCGGGGTCTGGCGACCGGTGACCTCGCCCGCCTTGAGCTGCATGAGCCACAGGAGCGGACGCAGGTTCTCGCGGTAGCCGGGCCACAGGTAGTGACCGTCCTCCGGGTCCTTCTGGAACCAGTTGACGTGCGCGAAGAGCGGCTTGTCCTTCGCGGCGCCGACGATGTCGAGGTAGTGGCGCGCGTAGTCGCCCTCGCCGTAGGCCATGAAGGGCCGGTTGGACATCGGGTCGTAGCGCAGCTGGCCCTCGACGCCCTCGGCCGCGGCGGTGGCCTCGGCGCCCAGGGTCAGGCCGTCGTAGACGCCCTCGGGCAGGTCGGTGATCGCACGGATCAGCGGCTCACGGTCACGCGTGCGCCCACCGAAGATGATCGCGTCGATCTCGACACCCGCAGCCTCGTCGAAGTCGGGGGCGGCGTTGGGCACGTTGGCCAGCGTCGTCGTGAAGCGGCTGTTGGGGTGCGCCCACGGCGAGGTGTCGCCGGGCTCGCGGTCGGCGATCGCGTCGCCCTTCCAGTCCAGCCACCCGTCGACGTCGGCCGGCGGCTCGGGCGTGCGGCCCTCCCACCAGACCTCCTCGGTCTTCGGGTTGTAGGCGATGTTGGTGAAGATGACCTTGGTGCCCGGGTCGACCGAGTGCAGGGCCGTCGGGTTGGTCGACTCGTTGGTGTCCTTGGCGACACCGAAGACGCCGTACTCCGGGTTCATGCCCATGAGCTTGCCGGTGGACTCGTCGACCCACAGCCACGCGATGTCGTCGCCGTAGAAGTCGACCTGGTAGCGGTCGCCGAGGGCGTCCGGCGGGAGCATCATCGCGAGGTTGGTCTTGCCCGAGGCGCTCGGGAAGCCACCGGTGATGTGGTACCGCTTGCCGGTCTCCTTGTCGGTGATGCCGATGAGCATGTACTGCTCGGCGAGGAACTTCTTCGTCGCCCAGCCGTCGTAGGCGCCCTGGCGCAGGCCGTGGGCGATCTTGCCGAGCAGCGCGTTACCGCCGTAGGACGAGCCGAAGTGCAGGATCGTGCGCTCGTCGGCGACGGTCACGAAGTAGCGCTTGTCGTCGGGGGTGCCCTGGCCGAGGTTCTCGAGGTCACCGGTGACGTGGACGGCGCGGACGAAGTCGTCCTGGACCGGCAGGTCGTTGACGTGCTCGACGCCGACGCGCGACATGCGGATCATGTGCAGCACGACGGGGCGGGAGTCGGTCAGCTCGACGCCGGTGGCCCACTGGGCGAGCTCGTTGCCCTTGGGGGACATGAGGTATGGCAGGACGTACATCGTCTTGCCCTTGGACTGACCGCGCATGAGCTCGGTCAGCTTCTCCTTCATCTCCGCGGCGGGGCGCCAGTTGTTGTAGACGCCCTTGTCCTTCTCGTCGTTGGTCGCGACGATCGTGCGCTCCTCGGAGCGCGCGGTGTCCTTGGAGTAGGAGCGGGAGTAGTAGCGGCCCTCGCCTGCGGGGAGGAGCTCACCCGCCTCGACGGCCTCGGCGATCAGGCGGTCGTCGTCGTCGGCGCCCACCACCTCGATCCGGTCCGGCTGGGTGATCTCGGCCCAGTGCTTCACGTACTCGCGAACGGCCTCGTTGGTGAGACCTGACGCGTCAAGCGCGGCGTCGACGTCGACCATGCTCAGTTTCCCTCTCACGTGCTTGGTGTGCGGGCGGTCCCTCGCGGGTTCTCCCGGTTGCGGGCAGGCTACCGTCCGGCGGCTGGTCGCGGCGGGGAGGTCCGGCCCGGCGGGGCGTGATGTGACCCACCTGCGGGACGAAGGGGGCGGGAGTCGCCCCTTCGTGCGGCCGGTGGGCGCGTTGGTGCCGGCGTGTGAAGTGACTCGCCAGTTTACCGATACGCGGTGTAGCAGGTACTCTCCGTATCGCACACTTTTCCGTGTTTCAGCAACGTCGCGAAGGGTTCTCCCACATGGCTTCCAGCGAAACGACGTCCTTGGCCGACAAGGGCCAGCGGCTCGGTCTGCGGCTCATCGCCAAGGCCGGCGGTCTTCCGGGGCTCAAGGACAAGGAGGTGCGGGCCAAGGTCGAGCGCTACCTCTACAGGGGCGCCGTCACCGGCTTCAAGGCGCAGACGGCCGCCGGGCGCGCCTTCGACAAGAAGAAGGGCTCGGGCGACCCGGCCCGCGCGGCGACGGCCAAGCCCAAGCCGCTCTTCGACCTCACGCCCTCCGAGGACCAGCAGATGATCCAGGGGGTCGCGCGCGAGCTGGCCGACGAGGTCATCCGCCCCGCCGCCGCCACCGCCGACGCCGAGCGCACCGTCCCCGCCGAGGTCCGCTCCGCGGCCGCCGACATGGGCCTGCACCTCGTCGGCGTCCCCGCCGAGCTCGAGGGCATCGCCGAGGAGCGCTCCGCCGTCACGGCGGCGATCGTCCTCGAGGAGCTCGCCCGCGGCGACATGGGCATCGCCGCGTCGATCATGGCGCCGGCCGCCGTCGCCACCGCCATCGCCGCCTACGGCGACGCCGACCAGCAGGCCACCTACCTGCCGGAGTTCACCGGCGAGACCCCGCCGACCGCGGCCCTGGCCCTGCACGAGCCCCAGCCGCTCTTCGACCCCTTCGCCCTGCGCACCACGGGCAAGGTCGAGGGCGACGTGATCGTCCTCGACGGCGTCAAGGCGATCGTCCCGGGCGCGCAGGAGGCCGACCTCTTCATCGTCTCGGCGGCGATCGACGGCCAGTCGCGGCTCGTCATCGTCAAGCCGGGCACCGAGGGCGTGAAGACCGAGGACGACCCGGCCATGGGTGTCCGCGCGGCGAAGACCGCCCGCCTCCACCTCGAGGGTGTCCGCGTCGCCAAGGCCGACCTGCTCGGCACGGCCGAGGATCACGCCGACGCCGTGCGTCGCGCCCGTCTGGCCTGGGCGGCCGCTGCCGTCGGCACCTCGCAGGCCGTCCTCGACCACGTGAGCGAGTACGTCAAGGAGCGCAAGGCCTTCGGCGAGCCGATCGGCTACCGCCAGGCCGTCGCCTTCACGGTCTCCGACATCGCCATCGAGCTCGCCGGCCTGCGCCTCGTCGTGTGGAAGGCCGCCGCCCGGCTCGACCGCGGCGAGGACGCCTCCGCCGAGATCGCCCAGGCGCGCAACCTCGTCTCGCGTCACGCGACCTGGATCGGCTCGAGCGGCGTGCAGCTGCTCGGTGGCCACGGCTTCGTCAAGGAGTTCGACAACGAGCGCTGGTACCGCGACCTGCGGGGCGCCGGAGTCCTCGAGGGCACGCTGCTCGTCTGAGCCGCGCCCCCCTTCCTCTTATCTACCTGACACGAAGGACACGATCATGATCGACCTCGAGGTTCCCAAGAAGTTCCGCCCGCTCATCTCCCAGGCCCGCGGTATGGCCGAGGAGGTCTTCTGGCCCATCTCCCGCAAGTACGACCGCGCGGAGCACGAGTACCCCGCCGAGCTCGACCTCGTCTCGGCCGTCATCGACGGCATGTCCGACGGGGGCGCCGGCCAGGGTGCCGGTGCGTCCTCCTCGACCCGAGCCAAGGACGACGGCGCGGAGGAGGGCGACGTCGCAGCCGTCGGCTCCGGCCGCAGCTCGAAGAAGGGCCCCAAGGACAACAAGAACGGCTCCAACCTCTCTTCGGTGCTCTCGATCCTCGAGACCTGCCGCGGTGACGTGGGCCTGACCCTGTCGATCCCGCGCCAGGGCCTGGGCAATGCCGCCATCGCCGCCGTCGCCAACGACGAGCAGAAGGCGCGCTACGCCGGCAAGTGGGCCGCGATGGCCATTACCGAGCCCGATGTCGGCTCGGACTCCGGCGCCATCCGCACGACCGCGGTCAAGGACGGCGACGAGTACGTCCTCAACGGCGAGAAGATCTTCGTCACCTCCGGTGAGCGGGCCGAGCTCGTCGTCGTCTGGGCGACCCTCGACCGCAGCCTCGGCAAGACGGCGATCAAGTCCTTCGTCGTGCGCCGTGACAACCCCGGTCTGCAGCTGGCCCGCCTCGAGCACAAGCTCGGCATCCGGGCCTCCGACACCGCGGCCTTCGTCCTCGACAACTGCCGCGTGCCGGCGGAGGACCTCCTGGGGGACCCGGAGATCAAGATCGAGGGCGGCTTCGGCGGCGCCATGCAGACCTTCGACAACACGCGCCCGCTCGTTGCGTCGATGGCCCTGGGCCTGACCCGGGCGTCGCTCGACACGACCACCGAGCTGCTCAAGGAGTCGGGCATCGAGGTCGACTGGGACCGGCCGGCCAACGTGCAGTCCGCCGCGGCGGCGAAGCTCATCGAGCTCGAGGCCGACTACCAGAGCGCCTACCTGCTCACCCTGCGCGCGGCGTGGATGGCCGACAACGGCAAGCCCAACTCGATGGAGGCCTCGATGGCCAAGGCGAAGGCGGGGCGCACCTGCGTCAACGTCTCGCTCGCGTGCGTCGAGCTGGCCGGTGCCACCGGCTACGCCGAGACGCACCTGCTCGAGAAGTGGGCCCGCGACTCCAAGATCCTCGACATCTTCGAGGGGACGCAGCAGATCCAGCTGCTCGTCGTCGCCCGCCGGATCCTCGGCTACTCCAGCAAGGAGCTCAAGTAATCTCATTGCCGTAGGGCAATGCAGCCGCGCCCCCTTCGTCCCACCCCGGACGAAGGGGGCGCGGCATTTATCATCGGGACGTGGTCGTCATCGCGGTGTGCAGCCTCAAGGGGGGAGTGGGCAAGACCTCCGTGACCCTGGGGCTCGCGGCGGCAGCGCGGCACGCGGGCCTGCGCACCCTTGTCGTCGACCTCGACCCGCAGGGCGACTCGACGACCGGTCTCGACGTCGACGGAGAGGTCGCCTCGACCAGCGCACTGGTCGTCGAGGAGCCGCGCCGGCGCAACCTGCGTGCCGCCACGCTCCGCAGCCACTGGAGCGACGGTGACCACGCCCCCATCGACGTCGTCGTCGGCGGCGACGACCTGGCCCGCATGGACCGCACCGACCTCTCGTCGCGGCGGCTGACCTCTCTTCGCACGGTGCTGGCGAAGGTCGAGGCGGACCACGACCTCGTCCTCGTCGACTGCCCGCCCTCGCTCGGCGGGCTGACCCGCATCGGGCTGACGGCCGCCGACCGGGCGATCATCGTCACCGAGCCGGGGGTCTTCGCCATCGCGGCGGCCGACCGCGCGCTGCGGGCGGTGCACGAGGTGCGCTCGACGCTCAACCCGCGGCTGCAGCCGCTCGGCATCGTCGTCAACCGGGTGCGGTCCAACATCGGCGAGCACCGCTACCGGGTCGAGGAGCTGACCTCGCTCTTCGGGCCGCTCGTGCTCACCCAGCGCATCCCCGAGCGCACCTCCGTGCAGCGGGCGCAGGGCGCCCTCGTGCCGATCCACGCCCTGCGCAACCCCGGGGCCCGCGAGGTCGCGGCCCTCTTCGACGGCATCCTCGCGCACGCCCTGCGGGCGGCGCGCCGTCAGCGCGCCTGAGGCCGTTCGCAGCCGATCCACGAGACCGGCGTGGGCCGAGAGTCGCCCGTCAGGTGTCCGGCCAAATGACCACCTGCTCTTCGACCCATCAGGGTGATCCAGGTCATAAGGTGCCCGGTGGCGGGTCCCCGCCGCCATCCATCTCCGGGAGGAACCACATGCGACACCACCGCATGGCCGCGGTCCTGGGCGCCCTCGCGCTCGGCACGACCGGGCTGACCATGACTGCGAGCGCCACCGCAGCCCCCACCGCATCGACCGGCGCGACCGCGTCGACCACCGGTGCCGAGACCAGCTACGTCGTGCTCGCCGAGCGCGGCGGCAGCGCCAAGGCCATGGCGTCGAAGCTCGAGGCGGGCGGCGCGAAGATCGTCTCCGTCAACGACAAGGTCGGGATGGTCACCGTGACCTCGACCGACACCGCCTTCGCCGCCAAGGCGCGCGCGATGAAGGGCGTCTTCGGCGCCGCCGAGGAGGGCATCGTCGGCCGCGCCCCGCAGGACCGGGTGAAGAAGTCCGACACCGAGCGGCCGCGCGCCCAGGCCAAGGCCGAGGGCATGCGCTCCTCCGCCGCGGGCAAGGGCAACGGCAAGAAGGGCTCTGACCCGCTCGACGACAAGCTCTGGGGCATGGACATGATCCGTGCCGCCGAGGCGCAGAAGATCACGGCCGGCGACAAGCGGGTCAAGGTCGGTGTCATCGACACCGGCGTCGACGCGAGCCACCCGGACATCGCGCCGAACTTCGACCACAAGCTCTCGCGCAACTTCACGACCGACATCCCCGACATCGACGGGCCCTGCGAGGTCGAGTCCTGCGTCGACCCGGCGGACGTCGACAACGGTGGCCACGGCACGCACGTCGCCGGCACCATCGCCGCGGCGAAGAACGGCATCGGCGTCTCCGGTGTCGCGCCGGACGTCTCGATCGTCAACGTGCGCGCCGGTCAGGACGCGGGCTACTTCTTCGTCGGCCCCACGGTCAACGCCCTCACCTACTCGGCCGACGCCGGGCTCGACGTCGTCAACATGAGCTTCTACGTCGACCCGTGGGCCTACTACTGCCAGGGCGGTGCCCCCGAGGACAGCCCCGAGGAGGCCGCCGAGCAGGACATGATCATCGAGTCGATGTCGCGTGCGCTCAACTACGCGCACTCCAAGAACGTCACGATGGTTGGCGCCCTGGGCAACTCCGCGACGGACCTGGCCAACCCCGGGACCGACTCGGAGAGCCCCAACTACCCCGAGGGCAACGCCCACGACCGCACCATCGACAACTCGAGCTGCAAGGACCTGCCCGTCGAGGGCCCGCACGTCATTGGTGTCTCCTCCGTCGGCCCGTCGGAGCGCAAGTCCTACTTCTCCAACTACACGACCGACCTGACCTCCGACGAGATCGAGGTCAGCGCCCCCGGTGGTGACTCCCGCGAGTACTTCGGCACTCCGGACTACCGCAACCCCGCCAACCTGATCCTCTCCTCCGTGCCGGAGAACGTCGTCAAGTCCGAGGGCTCGGTCGACGAGGACGGCAACATCACCGAGGACGGCGAGGGCTACGTCTTCAAGGACTGCGGTGTCGTCAAGGGCACGGAGCAGTGCGGCTACTACGAGTACTACCAGGGCACGTCGATGGCCTCGCCGCACGCGGCGGGTGTCGCCTCCCTGATCGTCTCGCGCTACGGCAAGACCGACGGCAAGGCCGGCTTCGGTCTCTCGGCCGACACCACCCGTGAGGTGCTCATGGGCACGGCCCGCGACAAGGCCTGCCCCGAGCCGCGTACCTTCGTCTACCCCGGCCTCCCGGCGGACTACACCGCCACCTGCGTCGGTGACGAGGACTTCAACGGCTTCTACGGCGACGGCATCATCGATGCCTACGCCGCCGTCGCCGCCAAGAAGCTCTGACGAGCGCATTTCACGCGAAGGGGGGTCGGTCACCGCGAGGTGACCGGCCCCCCTTCGTCATGGGGCCAGGACCTCGTGGGCCTCGACCATCGCCGGCCCGTACCAGGTGAGCAGCCGGCCGCTGACGAGCCGGGTCGGGACCCGGGTGAAGGCCTCCGGCCCGTCGTCGGCGGTGAACTCGTAGGGCTCGTCGGGCAGGAGCGCGAGGTCGACGCCGGGGCGGTCGAGGTCGGCGAGGTCGACGTGCGGGTAGCGGTCGTCCGGGTCGGCGTCGGGGCCGGCGAGGGCATTGGTCCAGCCGATCCGCGTCAGCAGGTCGCTCGTGTAGGTGCGCGGACCCACGGCCATCCACGGGTCGCGCCAGATGGGCACGACGACGGTGCCGCGGGCGGCGGGCGCCGGTGCGCCCCAGAGGTGCTCGGCGCGCTCCAGCCAGTCGGGGACCGGCTGCTGCAGGCCCTCGACCCACAGCCGGCGCATCGACGTCAGCGCCGACGGCACGTCCTCGATGTCGGTGACCCAGACGGTGACGCCGCGCTCGCGCAGGCGCCGCACGTCGAGCTCCCGGTTTTCCTCCTTGTTGGCGACGACGAGGTCGGGCGAGAGGTCGGCGACGGCGGTGAGGTCGGGGTTCTTCGTGCCGCGGACCCGGGCGACGTCGAGGTCGGCGGGGTGGGTGCACCAGTCGGTCGCGCCGACGAGCAGGTCGCGGCAGCTCGTCGCGATCGCCTCGGTGAGGCTCGGCACGAGCGAGACGACCCGCCGCGGGGGAGCGGTCAGGTCGGCGGTCGCACCCAGGTCGTCGAGCGGCATCACGGCACCACGAGGGCGAGCAGCTCAGTGGCCGCCATGCCGGCGATCGCCACGGCCAGGGCGAAGGGAGCCCGGCCGTCCCGTCGTCGGGAGGGCTCGGGCTGCGTCGAGTAGCGGGTGCGCCCGAGCACGAAGGCCGCGCCCGCCAGCGTGAGCGTGGCGATCATGATGACCAGCGCGGCCGGTCCCATCTGGTCAGTGGTGTGCCGGGCGATGACCGCGGCGCCGGCGACGGTCGTCAGCGAGGTGCGCTGCCACGACAGGGCGGTCCGCTCGGGCTGGGCGCCCTGCGGTGTCGCGCGCGCGAGCTCGCTCATCGTCAGCGGCCCGCGACGACGACGGCGAGGACGGCCGAGGCGGCGAGGACGATGCCGGTGATGATCGCCGCCGACACCCCGAGCGAAGGGAGCGGCTCCTCCCGTCGCATGGCCCGCTCGGCCATCGCCCACCGGGCGAAGGCGAGCAGCGGGCACAGCACGCCGAGGGTGAGGAGCATGGCGGCGAGGCCGCGGGTGACCGCCGAGGGGACCCCGAGGTCGATGACGTCGACGGCCACCCCGGCAGCCAGCAGCGCCAAGGTCGTGCGCAGCCAGGCGAGGAAGGTGCGCTCGTTGGCGAGGGAGAAGCGGTAGTCCGGGTCCTCCCCTTCGCCGTAGACGTATCCCGGCCAGCGATCAGAGCTCACGGTCGCAGGCTACCGAGGCGCTCGGGACTCACACGTTGCGGCGGTACTGGCCGCCCACCTCGAAGAAGGCGTCCGTGACCTGCTGCAGGGTGCACACCCGGGCGGCGTCCATGAGCACGGCGAAGACATTGGCGTCGGTCGTCGCGGCCTCCTTGAGACGCGCGATCGCCTCCTCGGCCTCCTCGCGGTGGGTCTCCTGGTAGGAGCGCACCCGCTGCAGCTGCGAGACCTTCTCGTCCTCGGTGGCGCGGGCGAGCTCGATCTCGTCGGGCTCTCCCTTCGCGCCGTCCTCACGCAGGAAGGTGTTGACGCCGACGATCGGCAGGGACCCGTCGTGCTTGCGGTGCTCGTAGAGCAGCGACTCGTCCTGGATGCGGCCGCGCTGGTAGCCGGTCTCCATGGCGCCGAGGACGCCGCCGCGGTCGTTGATCCGGTCGAACTCGGTGAGCACGGCCTCCTCGACGAGGTCGGTGAGCTCGTCGATGATGAAGGACCCCTGGAGCGGGTTCTCGTTCATCGACAGGCCCCACTCGCGGCTGATGATGAGCTGGATCGCCAGGGCCCGGCGCACCGACTCGGTCGACGGGGTCGTCACGGCCTCGTCATAGGCATTGGTGTGCAGGCTGTTGGCGTTGTCGTAGAGGGCGTTGAGCGCCTGCAGCGTCGTGCGGATGTCGTTGAAGTCCATCTCCTGCGCGTGCAGCGACCGGCCGCTGGTCTGGATGTGGTACTTCAGCTTCTGGCTGCGGTCGTTGGCGCCGTACTTCTCCTTCATGGCGACCGCCCAGATGCGGCGGGCGACGCGGCCGAGCACGGAGTACTCGGGGTCCATGCCCGAGGAGAAGAAGAAGGACAGGTTGGGGGCGAAGTCGTTGATGTCCATGCCCCGCGCGAGGTAGGCCTCGACGTAGGTGAAGCCGTTGGCCAGCGTGAAGGCGAGCTGGCTGATGGGGTTCGCCCCGGCCTCGGCGATGTGGTAGCCGGAGATGCTCACCGAGTAGAAGTTGCGCACCTGCTGCTCGATGAACCACTCCTGGATGTCGGCCATCATCCGCAGGCTGAACTCCGTGGAGAAGAGGCAGGTGTTCTGTCCCTGGTCCTCCTTGAGGATGTCGGCCTGGACCGTGCCGCGGACGTTGGCGAGCGCATGGGCGCGCAGCTCCTCGGCCTCGGCGCCGGAGGGCTCGCGGCCCTCGCGCTCGCGGAAGGCGTCGAGCTGCTGGTCGATCGCGGTGTTGAGGAAGAAGGCGAGGACGGTCGGGGCGGGGCCGTTGATCGTCATCGAGACGCTCGTCGTCGGCGAGACGAGATCGAAGCCGGAGTAGAGCGCCTTCATGTCGTCGAGAGTGGCGACGGAGACGCCCGAGGTGCCGACCTTGCCGTAGATGTCCGGGCGCTCGCCGGGGTCGCGCCCGTAGAGCGTCACGGAGTCGAAGGCGGTGGACAGGCGGGTGGCCGGCTGACCCTGCGACAGCAGCTTGAAGCGGCGGTTGGTGCGGAAGGGGTCGCCCTCGCCGGCGAACATGCGCGCCGGGTCCTCGTTGTCGCGCTTGAAGGGGAAGACGCCGGCGGTGTACGGGAAGGAGCCCGGGAGGTTCTCCGACCGCCAGAAGGTCACGAGGTCGCCGTGGTCGGTGTGCTTGGGCAGGGCGACGCGCGGGATCTTGTTGCCCGAGAGCGACTCCTTGGTCAGCTTGGTGTGCAGCTCCTTGCCGCGGATCGTCACGACCTGCTCGTCGCCGGAGTAGGACTCGACGACCGACGGCCAGCGCTCGATCTGGTCGGCGACCTCGGTCGGCAGCTCCTTGCGGGCGGCGTCGAGCAGCTCGTCGACGCCGTGGCCGTCCTTGCCTGCAGCGGTCAGCTCGTCGTCGACGGCGGCCAGGCGCTGCACGCGGCGGGCGCTCGCGGCGAGCTCCTCGGTGCGCTGGTGGTAGCCGCGGACCGTCTCGGTGATCTCGGCGAGGTAGCGCACCCGGGTGGCCGGGACGACCTGGCCGAAGCGGGTGGACTGCTTCGTGTCGACGGGCGCGAGCTGGCCCTCGTCGACGGGCAGCCCCTTGGCCGCGAGCAGGTCGCGCAGGTGCTGGTAGAGACCGGTCACGCCGTCGTCGTTGAAGGTCGCGGCGGAGGTGCCGAAGACCGGCATGTCCTCGGGACGCTGGCCGAAGGCCTCACGGTTGCGCACGAGCTGGCGGCCGACGTCGCGCAGCGCGTCGGCGGCACCGCGACGCTCGAACTTGTTGATCGCCACGACCTCGGCGAAGTCGAGCATGTCGATCTTCTCGAGCTGGCTGGCCGCGCCGAACTCCGGCGTCATGACGTATATCGGCACGTCGACGAAGGGGACGATCGCGGCGTCGCCCTGACCGATGCCGGGCGTCTCCACGACGACGAGGTCGAAGCCCGCCGCCTTCGCGATGTCGATGACCGTCGACAGGGCCTCGGGCACCTCGCGGTCGCCACGGGTGGCCAGCGAGCGGAAGAAGACGGGGGAGGCGCCGGAGGTGCTCTCGCCCAGGGAGTTCATCCGGATGCGGTCGCCGAGCAGCGCGCCGCCGCCCTTGCGCCGGGTCGGGTCGACGGCGATGACGGCGATGCGCAGCTTGTCCTGCTGGTCGACGCGGAATCGGCGCACGAGCTCGTCGGTGAGCGAGGACTTGCCAGAGCCGCCGGTGCCGGTGAGGCCGAGGACGGGGGCGTGGGACTTCTGCGCCGCCTCGGCGATGCCGGCGAGGAAGGTCTCGTCGAGGTGACCGAGCTCCGCCCCGGAGATCGCGCGGGCGACCGCGGCGCGCTCGCCGGCGAGCACGGGCTCGAGGGCGACCGGGCCGCCCTCCCACACGTCGGTGTCGCAGTCGGAGATCAGCTGGTTGATCATCCCGGGCAGGCCGAGTCGCTGGCCGTCCTCGGGGGAGAAGATCGTCACGCCGGCCTCGCGCAACCGGGCGATCTCCTCGGGGACGATGACGCCGCCGCCACCGCCGAAGACCTTGACGTGGCCGGCGCCCTGCTCCCGCAGCAGCTGGGTGAGGTACTCGAAGTACTCGACGTGCCCGCCCTGGTAGGACGAGACGGCGACGCCCTGCACGTCCTCGTCGATCGCCGCGTCGACGACCTCCTGGACGGAGCGGTTGTGCCCGAGGTGGACCACCTCGGCGCCCTGGCTCTGCATGATCCGGCGCATGATGTTGATCGACGCGTCGTGGCCGTCGAAAAGCGCGGAGGCGGTGACGAACCGGACCGGGTGGGTCGGGGTGTGCAGCTCGGGCGTGGACATGTCCTACCTCGTCGTCGAAGTGCGGGTTCACCCAAATGCTAGGACATCCAAGTATTTTTGGGAAACCCGCTCGACGTCCACGCGCTGGACGACCGCTCGCGGTGCTCGCCGTCGTGCTCTTCGTCGGCGGGCGAGCCGTCCTCGGTCTCGGCACCTCCTACGTCGTGCTCGCGCCCGAGGGACCGTCCGGGTGTCGGGTCGTCGTCGAGGGGTCGAGCTTCCTCGTGCTCGGCTCCGGCCGCGTGGGTGTCGCGGGGCGGCTCGGGCCGGTCCGTCTCCAGTCGGACTACACGGCCGACGACGGTGGTCGACCGGCGAGCCTGGGGGAGTACTCGGTCCGGTGGACGGGGCCGAGCGCCGTGGTCCTGCTCCACGGCAACGCCGGTCAGCCGGTCTGGCCGGCGCTGCACGAGGTCGCCTGCTGACGTCGGGTCAGCCCACCGTGTCCCCGTGCGCGGCGCGAAGGGAGGACAGCAGCGCCGTCGCCTGCCGCACCTCCGCCTCCGCCAGGCCGGGAGAGGAGAAGACCTGTGCGTTGAGGTCCTTCGTCGCGTCCTCGACGACGGCGCCCCCCTTCGCCGTGATCGAGGCCAGGACGACGCGACCGTCGTCGGGGCTCTGCCGGCGCTCGACCAGACCCTGCTTCTCGAGCCGGACCACGGCGCTCGTCACGCTCGTCGCGTGCACCTGCAGCAGCGACCCGAGCCGGCTCATCGGCATCTCGCGGCGCCGGCTGAAGGCGAGCAGCCGCAGGATCTCGAAGCGCGCGAAGGTCAGGTCGTGCGGTCGCAGCACCGCCTCGACCCGCTCGTGCACCAGCTGCTGCGCGCGGACCACCGAGGTGATCAGGGCCATGCCGTCCGCCGCGTCGGTCCACCCGTGCGTCACCCACTGGTCGTGGGCGGCGGCGATGGGGTCGCGATCGGTCATGGGCCCCGATCCTAGGCCGGTGACGGGTGAGGGTGCCCTTTCATGGACTCGTTCCAGACGACATGGAAGGGTAGGCAGGGCAAGCACATCCGCACGCATCGGAGGCCTCATGTACACCCTTCCCGATCTTCCCTACGACTACGGCGCCCTCGAGCCCGCCATGAGCGGCGAGATCCTCGAGCTGCACCACGACAAGCACCACGCGACCTACGTCAAGGGCGCCAACGACACCACCGAGAAGATCGCCGAGGCGCGTGACAAGGGTGACCTCTCCGGCATCGTCGGCCTCGAGAAGACCCTGGCCTTCAACGTCTCCGGTCACGTGCTGCACTCGATCTTCTGGGAGAACCTCTCCCCGGACGGTGGCGACAAGCCCGACGGCGCCCTCGGCACCGCGATCGACGAGCACTTCGGCTCCTTCGACAAGTTCCGCGCGCAGCTGACCGCCGCGACGCAGACGACGCAGGGCTCCGGCTGGGGCGTCCTCGCCTGGGAGCCGATCGGCAAGCGTCTCCTCGTCACGCAGGTCTACGACCACCACGGCAACGTCGCTGCCGGCATGACGCCGCTCCTGGCCTTCGACGCCTGGGAGCACGCTTACTACCTGCAGTACAAGAACGTGAAGCCGGACTACATCGAGAAGCTCTGGGACATCGTCAACTGGAACGACGTCTCCGCGCGCCTGGAGAAGGCCACCAAGGCCTGACCACCTCCGGCACTGTGCCCGGGTCCCGTCAGGGGCCCGGGCACAGCCATGTCCGGCCGCATGTCCTTGAGGTCGTGCGAAGGGGAGGCCCCGCACCTCACGCGGTGACGGCCCAGCCGAGCGAGACGAGCGCGAGGCCCAGGGCGAGGTTGAGCCCGAGGTCGGTCAGCGCGTGGCGGGTCCGGCCGGTCCGCAGGGCACTCGCCACCTCGACCGCGTGCGTGGCGAAGGTCGTGTAGGCCCCGCAGAAGCCGATGCCGACGAGCGGCAGCAGCCACCCCGGGGCGGCGCCGGAGGCGTGCCCCGCGGCCAGGCCCAGCACCAGCGACCCGGTGGCGTTGACGACGAGGACCGCTCCGGCGGTCGTGGCGCCCGCGTCGCGCAGCCGCTCGACGACGAGGTGCCGGCACAGTGCGCCCAGAGCGGCCCCGACGGCGACGAGCAGCGCGGTCACAGCTCCTCCTCGGCGACGGCCTCGTCGGCGAGAGCGTCACTGCCCCAGATACGGTCGCCGACGACCAGCCCCGCGACGGCAGCGCCGACGCCGAGCCCGATCGTCAGGACGAGGTAGCCGAGCAGCCCCCCGAGACCGTCGCCGGCCAGGGCATGCGTGTCGAGCGCGAAGCTCGAGTAGGTGGTCCACCCGCCGAGCAGCCCGACGGTGAGGAAGGGGCGCGCCAGCGGGTGCTGTGGCCCCGCCGCGAGCCACGCGACGAGCAGCCCCATCGCGAAGGCGCCGGTGACGTTGACCAGGAGCGTCGCCCAGTGCGACCCGCCGGACGCCAGACCGACGCCCCACCGGCCGAGCGACCCGACGACCCCGCCGGCGGCGACGGCGGCGACGGCGGCGAGGGTGGCCCCCTTCGAGGCTCCTGCGTCGTGCCCCGGGGCGACGCCCTGGCTCATGCGCGGATCGACTCGAGGTGCTCCGCGATCCGGCCGATCGCCTCGGTGAGCACGTCCTCGTCGGGCAGCGTCACGAGCCGGAAGTGGTCGGTGTCGGGCCAGTTGAAGCCGGTGCCGTGGGTGACGAGGATCTTCTTGGCGCGCAGCAGGTCGATGACGAAGGCCTCGTCGTCCTCGATCGGGTAGACCTCGGGGTCGAGCCGCGGGAAGCAGTAGAGCGCCCCGCGCGGCTCGACACAGCTGACGCCGGGGATCTCGTTGAGCAGGCGCGAGGCGAGCTTGATCTGGTCGTGGTAGCGACCGCCGGGGACGATGAGCTCGTTGATCGACTGGTAGCCACCGAGCGCGGTCTGGATCGCGTGCTGCGCGGGGACATTGGCGCACATGCGCATGTTGGACAGGAGCGTCAGGCCCTCGAGGAAGTCGGCCGCCTCGTGCTTGGGCCCGGAGATCATCACCCAGCCGGCGCGGTAGCCGCAGACCCGGTAGGCCTTGGACAGCCCGGAGAAGGTCAGGCAGAGCACGTCGTCGCCGGCGTACTCGGCCGCGTGGTGGTGGACCGCGTCGTCGAAGACGATCTTCTCGTAGATCTCGTCGGCCATGACGACGAGGTCGTGGCGCCGGGCGATGTCGATGAGGCCGCGGACGATCTCGGGCGAGTAGACCGCGCCGGTCGGGTTGTTGGGGTTGATGATGACGAGCGCCTGGGTGTGCTCGGTGATCTTCGACTCGATGTCGGCCAGGTCGGGGTTCCACCCGTTGTCCTCGTCGCACCGGTAGTGCACGGGGGTACCACCGGCGAGCGAGACCGCTCCGGTCCACAGCGGGTAGTCGGGGGCGGGCACGAGGATCTCGTTGCCGTCGTCGACGAAGGCCTGCAGCACCATCGAGATCAGCTCGGAGACGCCGTTGCCGATGTAGACGTCCTCGACGCTCGTCTCCTTGAGCCCGCGGGACTGGTAGTACTGCGCGACGGCGGTGCGCGCCGAGTAGATGCCCTTGCTGTCGACATAGCCCTGGGCGTCCGGCAGGTGCCGCGTCATGTCGGCGACGATCGCCTCCGGGGCCTCGAAGCCGAAGGGGGCGGTGTTGCCGATGTTGAGCTTGAGGATCTTGTGGCCCTCGGCCTCGAGGCGCTGGGCCTCGACGAGGATCGGGCCCCGCACGTCGTAGCGGACGTCCTTCAGCTTGCGGCTCTGGCGGATCTGGCGCATGGGTCGCAGTCTCTCAGGCTGGTGCGCGAGCGTGCGCGCCGTCTCGCCGCAGGGCTCGGCCACTACGCTCGAGCACATGACCGAGCCATCGCACACGGTGTGGGAGGACGAGGAGGAGGCCCGCGAGGCCGCCCTCCACGACGCCGGCCTCGAGGAGGACGACGCCGAGGACGCCGCCGACGGCGATCCCGCGCCGACCGACAGCTGATCGACGAGCGACCACCTGCCGGTGGTCGCTCTCAGCCACCCCCCTTCGCCCGGGGGCTATGCGTCGAGCGCCTGTGCGACCGGGATGCTCGCGATCCCGGTGGCCTCGCCGACGGGCGCGTTGGTCAGCTGCCCCGCGTGCGTGCTGAGGCCGAGCGCGAGGCTGTGGTCCGCGAGCAGGGCCTGCCGCCAGCCCCGGTCGGCGAGCGCCGTGACGTAGGGCAGGGTCGCGTTGGTCAGGGCATAGGTCGAGGTGTTGGGCACGGCGCCGGGCATGTTGGCGACGCAGTAGAAGGTCGAGTCGTGGACCTGGAAGGTCGGGTCGTCGTGCGTCGTCGGCCGGCTGTCCTCGAAGCACCCGCCCTGGTCGATCGCGATGTCGACGAGCACCGAGCCGGGCTTCATCCGTGAGACGAGGTCGTTGCTCACGAGACGGGGGGCCGCAGCGCCCGGCACGAGCACCGCGCCGATGACGAGGTCGGCCTCCATGACCTGTCGCTCGACCGTCAGCCGCGACGACGCCAGCCCGTGCACGCGGTTGGCGTAGCGCCAGAAGGACATCCGCAGCTTGTCGAGATCGGTGTCGAGCAGGGTGACGTCGGCTCCCATGCCGAGGGCGATGTTCGCGGCGTTCTGCCCCGAGACGCCGGCGCCGATGATGACGACCTTGGCGTTGGCCACGCCGCCGACGCCACCCATGAGGACGCCGCGGCCACCCTGCGCCTTCATCAGGGCGTGCGCCCCGACCTGCGGCGCCAGGCAGCCGGCGACCTCGGACATCGGGTAGAGCAGGGGGAGCGCGCCGGACGGCAGCTGGACCGTCTCGTAGGCGATCGCCGTGACCTCGCGCTGCAGCAGCTCCTCGGTCAGCTCCGCGTTGGCCGCCAGGTGCAGATAGGTGAAGAGGACCTGCCCGGGCCGCATCCGCGGGTACTCCTCGGCGATCGGCTCCTTGACCTTGAGCACCATCTCCGCCGTGCCCCACACGTCGTCCGCCGAGTCGAGCACGGTTGCGCCGGCGGCCCGCATGTCGTCATCGGTGATCTGCGAGCCGGCCCCGGCGTCGCGCTCGACGACGACCTCGTGACCGCGCTCGACGAGCTCGTGGACGCCGACCGGCGTGAGCGCCACCCGGTACTCGCGGTTCTTGATCTCCTTGGGCACGCCGATCCTCATCCGCAGATCCTCCCGCCGCGACCTCCCCGTCGGCAAGAGGCGAAGGGGGGGTACCCCCTTCGTCCCGCGTCGCGACCTGCCGTCTCACGGTGTGGAGGTGTGACCATCGTCCCCGTCACAAAGCGAGCGGCCCGCGCGTCGTGTGCCCTAGGTTGCGGACCAACCACATCCACCACCACCCCTCATCACAGGAGTGACGATGCGACTTGGCGTGCCCAAGGAGGTCAAGCGCGGCGAAACCCGCGTCGCGGCGACCCCGAAGACCGTGGAGCAGCTGATCAAGCTCGGATACGACGTCGTCGTCGAGGCCGGGGCCGGTGAGGCGTCCGCCTACCCGGACCAGGCCTACGTCGACGCCGGAGCGAGCCTCGAGAGTGCGGAGCAGGTGTGGGCCAGCGACATCGTCGCCAAGGTCAACGCCCCCACCGACGAGGAGGTTCCGCGGCTGCGCTCCGGGGCGATCCTCGCCTCGCTGCTGGCTCCGGCGCTCAACCCCGACAAGGTCGAGGCGCTGCGCGCGCAGGGCGTGACCGCCCTGGCGATGGACGCGGTGCCGCGTATCTCGCGAGCCCAGTCGCTCGATGTCCTGTCGTCGATGGCCAACATCGCCGGCTACCGCGCGGTCGTCGAGTCGGCGCACGAGTTCGGCGGTCTCTTCACCGGTCAGGTGACGGCCGCGGGCAAGGTGCCGCCGGCCAAGGTGCTCGTCTGCGGCGCCGGCGTGGCCGGTCTGGCCGCGATCGGCGCGGCCGGTTCGCTCGGTGCGATCGTGCGGGCCTTCGACGTGCGGCCCGAGGTGGCCGAGCAGGTCGAGTCGATGGGTGCGGAGTTCCTGCAGATCGACGTCGAGCAGGAGATCTCGTCCGACGGCTATGCCAAGGAGACCGGTGAGGACTTCAACCGCAAGGCCGCCGAGCTCTACGCCGAGCAGGCCAAGGACGTCGACATCATCATCACGACGGCCCTCATCCCGGGACGCCCCGCGCCGCGGCTGATCACGGAGGAGATGGTCGCTTCGATGAAGCCCGGCTCGGTCATCGTCGACATGGCCGCCGGCTCCGGTGGCAATGTCGCCGGATCGGTCGCCGACGAGCGCGTCGTCACCGACAACGGTGTGCGGATCATCGGCTACACCGACCTCGCCGGCCGCCTGCCCACGCAGGCCAGCCAGCTCTACGGCACCAACATCGTCAACCTGCTCAAGCTGGTCACCCCGGACAAGGACGGCCAGCCGGTCCTCGACATGGAGGACACCGTCGTGCGCGGCATGACGGTCACCCAGGGCGAGGAGACCCTGTGGCCGCCGCCGCCCGTGCAGGTCTCGGCGGCGCAGTCCGCGCCGGCCGCCGCGACGCCGGCGCCCGAGCCGGAGCCGGAGAAGCCGCACGACCCGAACCGCAAGTTCTGGTACATCGGCGGTGCCGCGCTGCTCTTCCTCATCGCAGCCGCCTTCATGCCCGCGGCCTTCCTGTCGCACTTCATCGTCTTCGCGCTGGCCGTGGTCATCGGCTTCTACGTCATCGGCAACGTGCACCACGCGCTGCACACGCCGCTGATGTCGGTGACCAATGCGATCTCCGGGATCATCGTCGTCGGCGCCCTGCTGCAGGTGACCTCGCCCGACATCGCGATCCAGGTCATCGCCGCAGCTGCCATCTTCTTCGCCAGCATCAACGTCTTCGGTGGCTTCACCGTGACGAACCGGATGCTCAACATGTTCCGGAAGGGCTGAGTCGTGCTGTCCACCGTCGTCACCGCCGCCTACATCGTCGCGGCGCTCCTCTTCATCCTTTCCCTCGCCGGCCTGAGCAAGCACGAGTCGGCCAAGCACGGCAACTGGTTCGGCATGGCCGGCATGGCCATCGCCCTGCTCGCCACGGTCGCCCTCGTCATCGACGGGGTCTACGGCGACGGCGAGGCCACCGACGCCGGCAAGTGGGGCCTGGGCGTCCTCGTCGTCACCATGGCCCTGGGTGGCCTCATCGGCATCCGCATCGCCCGCCGGGTCGAGATGACCGGCATGCCGGAGCTCATCGCGATGATGCACTCCTTCGTCGGTCTGGCCGCCGTGCTCGTCGGCTACAACACCTTCCTCGCCTCGCACGGTGACAGCCCGGAGGCGGTCGCCGAGCACAAGCGGCTCGAGGCGATCGACATGGTCGGCATCCACAACGGCGAGGTCTTCATCGGTGTCTTCATCGGTGCCGTCACCTTCACCGGCTCGATCGTCGCCTACCTCAAGCTCAGCGCGAAGATGAAGTCCTCGCCGCTCGTGCTGCCCGCGCGCCACTGGCTCAACCTGCTCGCCGTGCTCGTCTCGGTCGGGCTGTGCGTCTGGTTCGTCATCTCCCCGTCGATCCTGCCGCTGGCGATCATGACGGTCATCGCGCTGCTCTTCGGCTGGCACCTCGTGGCCTCCATCGGCGGCGGCGACATGCCGGTCGTCGTGTCGATGCTCAACAGCTACTCGGGCTGGGCCGCGGCCGCGGCGGGCTTCATGCTCTCCAACGACCTGCTCATCGTCACCGGTGCGCTCGTCGGCTCCTCGGGTGCCTTCCTGTCCTACATCATGTGCAAGGCGATGAACCGCTCCTTCGTCTCCGTCATCGCCGGTGGTTTCGGCTCCGACGGCCAGGTGACGGGCGAGGACAAGGACTACGGCGAGCACCGCGAGATCCAGGCGGAGCAGGTCGCCGAGCTGCTCTCCGAGGCCTCCTCGGTCGTCATCGCCCCGGGCTACGGCATGGCCGTGGCGCAGGCGCAGTACCCCGTCGCGGACCTCACCGCGCAGCTGCGGGCGAAGGGGGTCGACGTCCGCTTCGGCATCCACCCCGTCGCCGGTCGCCTCCCCGGTCACATGAACGTCCTGCTGGCCGAGGCCAAGGTGCCCTACGACGTCGTGCTCGAGATGGACGAGATCAACGACGATTTTCCGGAGACGGATGTCGTCCTGGTCATCGGTGCCAACGACACGGTCAACCCCGCCGCCGCCGAGGACCCCAGCAGCCCCATCGCGGGCATGCCGGTCCTCGAGGTGTGGAACGCCAAGGACGTCATCGTCTTCAAGCGCTCCATGGCCACCGGCTACGCCGGCGTGCAGAACCCGCTCTTCTTCCGGGACAACACGCAGATGCTCTTCGGCGACGCCAAGGACAAGGTCGGCGAGATCCTCAAGGCCCTCTGAGGCACCGGCCGACCGCAGCGAAGGGCGGCGCTCACCCGATGGGGTGGGCGCCGCCCTTCGTCATGCCTGCCCGCTCCCGCCCAGCTCCCGACTCTGCAAGACCCTAGGGTTTTGCAGAGATGGATAGTGGCCCATGGACAATAGTGTGCGACACACACTATGGTGTGACGCATGGACGAAGAACTGCTCGCAGGGCACCTGCAGGAGCTGAGGCGGGGGACCGTCGTGCTCGCCGCCCTCGCCACCCTCGAGGAACCGCGCTACGGCTATGCGCTGCTCGAGACGCTCGACGCCGCGGGCTTCGCGGTGGACGGCAACACGCTCTACCCGCTCCTGCGGCGCCTCGAGAAGCAGGGCCTGCTGACGAGCGAGTGGAACACCGACGAGGCCAGGCCGCGGAAGTTCTACCGCACGAGCCCGGCCGGCGCCGACCTGCGCGCCCACCTGATGACCGAATGGCGATCTCTCGACACCGCGATCGCCGCACTGGACGGAGACCAGTCATGAGCAGCACGAGCCTGACCGACCGATACGTGTGGACCGTGACCCGCCAGCTCCCGCCGGAGACCGGGCCCGACATCGCCCGCGAGCTGCGCGGCACGATCGAGGAGACGGTCGAAGGGAGGGTCGCCGCCGGTGAGGACCCGGTCGCCGCCGAGCGCGAGACCATCGTCGGGCTCGGCGACCCGGACGTCCTCGCCCGTGAGTACGGCGGGCGGCCCAACCACCTCGTCGGTCCGGCCTTCTTCCCCGCGTGGGTGCGCCTGGTCAAGGTGCTCCTGGCCATCCTCGTCCCGCTGTCGCTCGTGGGCTCGATCGTCGGGCACGCCGTGGGCAGCGACGCGGGCTTCGGCGAGATCGTGGGGGAGGGGGCGGCGCTCGCCTTCCAGGTGGCGGTGCACGTCGTCTTCTGGACCACGCTCGTCTTCGCGGTCGCCGAGCGCTACGGCAGCCCGGGTGAGCAGCAGGGCCTCGTCGGCACGTGGAACCCGGACGAGCTCGCCGACCCGGCCGACCGTGCGCGTCGGGCCAGCATGGCGGAGATGCTCTTCGAGGTCGTCTCGACCCTCGTCGTGATCGGTCTGTGCCTGTGGCAGTGGGGAGGAGTCGGCGAGCACGCGGTGCAGGTCCTCGACCCGACGCTGGGTCTGGGCTGGCAGGCGGTCATCATCGGCTTCCTCGCCGTCGACGTGCTCGTGACCGTGGCGGCGTGGGCGCGCGGCGGCTGGTCCACCCCGCTCGCGGTCGTGAGCCTGGTGAGCGCGGTCGTCTCGGGGGTGGTGCTCGTGTGGCTGCTGCTCACCGACCGGCTGCTGACCGACCTGCCCGCGGAGTTCAACGCGACCTTCGGGTGGAGCGATGACTGGAGCATCTCGCTGCCGGCCGTGGCCGTCGGCATCGCCGTCATCTGCGGCTGGGAGGCGGTCACCGCCCTGCGCCGCCTGCGCGGCACCGACCCCGCCTGATCCCGGGCGCCGCTGAACCCGGCTCCGAACTGTGCAGAACCCTAGCGTTTTGCACAGTTCGGAGCCCCGTAACTCTGCAGGACCCTAGGGTTTTGCAGAGTTACGGGGACGAAGGGGGAGGGTCAGTAGGCGTCGGGGTCGTACGGCGGCAGCTCGCCGGTGTCGTCGTCGTGGTCGCGCCGGACGAGGTCGCGGCTGCGGTAGATCGACGCTCCGTGGGAGATGACCGGTGGGTCCTCGTAGCCGTCGGTCGGCGGGCCACCGACGTAGACGCCGTCGACGACGCCGAGGCGGGTGGCGAAGTCCTGCGAGGTCTCCCAGGCCTGCTCCTCGTCGGCGGACGCCCCTTCGTCCTCGTCGTCGAGGGGGCCCATGCCGAAGACCACGGAGCAGATCGCCCGGTAGTTGTCGTCGGGGTCGGGGACGAACTCGATGCTCGAGAGGGCCTGGTCCTGCCCGGCGCTCTCGAGGACGAAGGTGCCGTAGCCGAGGATGCGCCCGAGGACGGAGCGCTCGTAGGCCATGTCGGTGACCTTCTTCAGGGGCATCATCGAGACCTTGTGGTTGATCCACCCCTCGAAGAGGACGATCCGCTTCGTCGTCGCCACGACCCGGGTGTGGCGCCACTCGATCCACTTCCAGGCGGCCCAGCCGACGACGGCGAACCAGATCCACCACGCGTAGCCGAGGATGCCGGCATTGGCGTCGCTCACCGACACGTCGAGCCAGACGACGAGCGCGAGGACGGCGAGCGCGATGCCGAAGGGCTTGGCGAGCACGATCCGGTGGTGGCGGATCTCCGCGACCGGGGTCTCGCCGGGGAGGAGGTACTTGCGCAGCCCCCGGTGGGCCACGCGGGTGACCTCCGGTGCCATGGTTACCTGGCGATCAGCGAGTCGAAGAAGCGGCCGATGTTGCGCACGCCGTTGGCGACGACGTCCCAGGCGGAGCCGACGATGTTGGCTGCCTCGTTGGGCGAGGTGAGGATCGCGTAGAGCAGGAAGATCGTGAGCAGCCAAAGGACGATCTTCTTGATCGGCGGCGTGTTCATGGTCGTACTCCTGCGTCGTCTGCGGGCAGCGGGTGGCCCGGGTCGGGCGTGGAACCCGCCCAGTGTTGCAGATGTGACGGGTGTGACGGGTCAGACCACGCCGTAGAGCCGGTCACCGGCGTCGCCGAGGCCAGGGACGATGTAGCCCTGCTCGTTGAGCCGCTCGTCGATCGCCCCGGTCACGAGGGTCACCGGCACGTCGAGGTCGGCCAGCTCGCGCTCGACCGCCGCGATGCCCTCGGGGGCGGCGAGCAGCGTGACGGCCGTGATGTCGTCGGCGCCGCGGTCGACGAGGTACTGGATCGACATCGCGAGGGTGCCGCCCGTGGCGAGCATCGGGTCGATGACGTAGCACTGACGGCCCGACAGGTCGTCGGGGAGGCGGTTGGCATAGGTGACCGCCTCGAGGGTCTCCTCGTTGCGCAGCATGCCGAGGAAGCCCACCTCGGCGGTCGGCAGCAGCCGCACCATGCCCTCGAGCATGCCCAGGCCCGCGCGCAGGATCGGCACGACGAGCGGCTTGGGCGTCGACAGCTTGATGCCCGTCGTCGCGCTCACCGGCGTCTCGATCTCGAAGGGCTCGGTGCGCACCTCACGCGTCGCCTCGTAGGCGAGCAGGGTGACCAGCTCGTCGGCGAGCCGACGGAAGGTCGGGCTGTCGGTGCCCTTGTGCCGCAGGTAGGTCAGCTTGTGGGCGATGAGCGGGTGGTCCGCGACGATGACGCGCATGGTGCCGAAACTACCGTGCGCGAGACTGTCCCCGTGAGTCCCGACCCCACCCGTCCGCAGCGCCTCGTCGAGGAGGCGTGGATGGACCGTGCCCTCGAGCTGGCCCGCGAGGCGGCGGCCGACGGCGACATCCCGGTCGGTGCCGTCGTCGTCGACGCCTCCGGCGTGATCATCGGCGAGGGTCGCAACACGCGGGAGCGGGACGGGGACCCGACCGGTCATGCGGAGGTCGTCGCGCTGCGCGCCGCAGCCGAGGCGAAGGGGGAGTGGCGCCTGACGGAGTGCACCCTCGTCGTCACCCTCGAGCCGTGCCCGATGTGCGCCGGCGCTGTCGTCGCCAGCCGCGTCCCGCGCGTGGTCCTCGGCGCGTGGGACCCCAAGATGGGCGCCTGCGGGTCGGTGTGGGACGTCGTGCGCGACCGCCGGTCGGTCCACCGGGCCGAGGTCGTCGGCGGGGTGCGCGAAGGGGAGGCCGCGCACCTGCTCCTGGACTTCTTCGGCGGTCGCCGCGCCGATGTCGACCCGGCCTGAGGCTCCCTTCGTCCTCGGGGTGCCGGATGGTCGGCTCCGGCGACGATTTCGGGCCCGCCCGCTCACCTTGTATTGTGCTCCGCGGTGGCGTGTCCGAGCGGCCTAAGGAGAACGCCTCGAAAGCGTTTGTCGGTTGACGCCGACCGTGGGTTCAAATCCCACCGCCACCGCCAGCTGATCGAAGGTCCCGTCCGGTACGCCCGGGCGGGACCTTCGTGCGTCCGCCCCAAGCATCCGCCCCCGGCGGGCGCGCCCCCGACCGGCGCCGTCCTCGAGCGTCTGGTTCCATGGACGCCATGCGCCACCCCCTTCGAGCCCTCGCCCCCCTCGCCGTCGCCGTGGCGGTCCTGCCCCTCGCTGGCTGCGACTCGTGGAGCGCGAAGTGCGACACCGACAACACGTGCAAGATCTCGATCCAGGGCAACGACTTCTACGACTTCCCGAAGTCCTACACCTCGGGCAAGGACCTGAAGCACCACGACCGCATCCGCCTCGTCTCGGCGAAGCAGGGCGGTGAGGCGGTCATCCAGGCCGGTGGCGCCGACAACCGCTGCACGCAGGGCGAGAGCTTCCAGGTCTCCGACACGACCATCACCTGCGACTCCGTCGGCGATGACAAGGTCGAGCTGACGTCGACCCGCCCCTGACGGGCATGGACGAAGGGGGACCCGCCGGCCGGTCCGCCCGGGCGGATCAGCAGGTGGTGACCTTGTCCTCCGCCACGAGCCGGGTAAAGTCCGGGCCGACGACGACGTCGACGGTGCGCCGCTGACGACTGTCCTTGATCCGCTGGAAGCTGCCGGTGTGCCGCAGCACGAGCTGGGCATCGGCGAAGCTGCCGGTGCCGTAGCGCAGCTCGCCGCGCCCGGTGACCGTGCGCTTCTTCGGGTCGTTGGCCACGGTCTTGACGACGAAGCCGCGGTCCTTGAGCTGGGCGGCGACCCGGGCGGCGAGGCCGTCGCGGTTGGTCGCGTTGTAGACGTTGACCTGCACCTGCTGCGGTGAGCTGGTGCACGCCGGCCGCGCCGGCACCGACGCGCTCGTCGCGCCCGCACCCTGGTCGGCGCGGATGTAGGACATCGCGTACCAGAGGGCGAAGAAGAGCAGCAGGAGGACGACGAGCACGGTGACGACCGCTCGGCGGCGACGCGACCGCGCCCCGCTGCCGCTCCCGTAGTAGGCGTCCTCGCTCACCGCAGGTCCTCAGCCCGCGATCTCGAGCACCCGGGCGTGCAGGGTCGAGCGCTGCTGGAGCGCGGCGCGCAGGGCACGGTGCAGGCCGTCCTCGAGGTAGTGGCGGCCGCGCCAGAGCACGACGTGCGGGAAGAGGTCGCCGTAGAAGGTCGAGTCGTCGGCGAGCAGGTCGTGGAGGTTGAGCGCGCTCTTCGTCGTCGTCAGCTGCTCCAGGCGGACCGCGCGCGGCGGGACATCGGCCCAGTCGCGGGGGCTCTTGCGCCCGTGGGCGGGGTAGGGGCGGGTGTCACCGACGGACTGGAAGATCACCCGGACACGATAAGAGCGAGGGCTGCGGGCGGTCGCACTAGGCTCGGGCTTGTGACCGACTCTTCACTCCTGGACACCATCCGCGCCGGCTATGCCTTCGAGTCGCCGGCGGTCGAGCTCGGCGCCACCGTCGTCGACGGCCAGCCCCACCCCGATGCCCCCGTGCGGGTGCCGCTCGCGAGCCTGACCAAGCACGGTCTCGTCGCCGGCGCGACGGGTACCGGCAAGACCAAGAGCCTGCAGGTGATGGCCGAGCAGCTGTCCGCGCAGGGTGTACCCGTCTTCCTGGCGGACATCAAGGGTGACCTCTCGGGCATCGCCACCCCGGGCGAAGGGGGCGAGAAGCTCACCGCGCGCAGTGCCTCCGTCGGTCAGGACTGGCAGGCCGCGGGCTACCCGACGGAGTTCCTCACCCTCGGTGGCCAGGGCACGGGGGTGCCGATCCGCACGACGATCACGAGCTTCGGTCCAACCCTGCTGAGCAAGGTCCTGGGCCTCAACGCGACCCAGGAGTCGAGCCTGGGGTTGATCTTCCACTTCGCCGACAAGCAGGGTCTGGCGCTGCTCGACCTCAAGGACCTGCGTGCGGTGATCCAGCACCTGCTCTCCGACGAGGGCAAGGCCGAGCTCAAGGCCCTCGGCGGGCTCTCGAGCGCGACGGCCGGCGTGATCCTGCGTCAGCTGATCGCCTTCGAGGACCAGGGCGCCGACGTCTTCTTCGGCGAGCCGGAGTTCGACACGGCCGACCTCATGCGGGTGGCCGACGACGGCCGCGGCGTCGTCACCTGCCTCGAGCTGCCCGCCGTCCAGCAGCGACCGCAGCTCTTCTCGACCTTCCTCATGTGGCTGCTCGCCGACCTCTTCCACGACCTGCCCGAGGTCGGTGACGTCGACAAGCCGAAGCTCGTCTTCTTCTTCGACGAGGCGCACCTGCTCTTCGACGAGGCGAGCAAGCCCTTCCAGGACGCCATCGAGCAGACCGTCCGCCTCATCCGGTCGAAGGGGGTCGGCGTCTTCTTCGTGACCCAGAGCCCCAAGGACGTGCCGGCCGACGTGCTCGCCCAGCTCGGCAACCGCGTCCAGCACCAGCTGCGAGCCTTCACCCCCGAGGACGCCAAGGCGATCAAGGCGGCGGTCAAGACCTATCCGCACACCGACTACGACCTCGAGGAGCTGCTCACCCAGCTCGGCACCGGCGAGGCCGTCGTCACGGTCCTCGGCGACAAGGGCACGCCGACCCCGGTGGCGCACACGATGATGCGCGCGCCCCAGTCGCTCATGGCGCCCTCGGCGCCCGAGCTGCTCGAGCAGACCACCACCGCGTCGCCCCTCGCCCCGAAGTACTCCGAGGCCCTCGATCGCGAGTCCGCCTACGAAAAGCTCTCGGCGCGGCTCGAGGCCGCCCCGGCGCCCGGGGAGGACGAGGCGAAGGGGGAGGCCCCGCCGGCCCCGTCGAAGGCACCGAAGGCCCCCCGGCAGCCCAAGGAGGAGGAGGGCATGGTCGAGAAGGTCGTGGGCAGCTCCGCCTTCAAGTCCGCGCTGCGCTCGGCCGGCACGGTCATCGGCCGCGAGATCACCCGCTCGATCTTCGGCACCAGCCGCCGCCGTCGCTGACCGGTCACGGCGCGTCGCGCGGCAGTTCGTCTCCGGACTGACGAGAAATCAACGATCTGCCGGGGGCGCGACCCCCAACTGCAGGACGACGCGCGGTCGTCAGCCGACCGGCGGGCCGACCGCCAGCGCGACCGCGGTGAGGACCGCGACGGCCACGACGAGGGCGAGCGCGGCGAGACCCGGTCGGCGCAGCGCGCCGGAGACGACACCCTCGACGGGGGTGGTGGCGGCCCCCTTCGTCCGCAGTCGCCACGCATCGCCGAGCTGACCGTCACGCAGGAGCCAGCGCTCCGCCCACAGCGTCACCAAGGGCGGGATCGCGCAGGCGAGCGCGATGACGCCGCGCTTGGCGCCCCAGCGCTGGTCGATCCACACCACGATCGTGACGATGACGTAGGCGATGAAGACGATGCCGTGGAGCATGCCCCCGATCCGCACGCCGAGCTCGGTCGTCTTGGTGACGTACTTGAGGAACATGCCGATGAGCAGCAGGGTCCACGTCACCGCCTCGGCGGTCGCGACGGTCGTGAAGAGGCGGCGGGGAGAGGGCAACGACATGGCACCCATCGTCGCTGACGGGTGACGAAGGGGTGAAATCCGCCCGATTTCGAGGTAGCCGACTGCTCAGGTAATCTCTCCCGCGGAGGATTCGCATAGTGGCCTAGTGCGCGCGCTTGGAAAGCGCGTTGAGTGAAAGCTCTCAGGGGTTCGAATCCCCTATCCTCCGCCAGAGCGAAGCCCCGGTCGCCACGACCGGGGCTTCTGCGTTGCCACGGGTGAAACCCCCGACTTTGGTCCGGGGCCCGGGCCACGTAGACTCGGCGATCGGCACCCCGTGTGGTGGTACCTCTCCGAACTCCCCCAGGGCAGGAATGCAGCAAGGGTAGGAGAGCTCTTCCAGGTACGCGGGGTGTCCTTTTTTGTGCCCTCACGACGCTGACATGGCGCGGTGGATCGCAGATGTGCGATCGCTTTCGACTGGCGGTCCGCCCAGATCCCCCTAGGTTGGTGACCAAGCGATCGCCGCGGCGATCGACCCTCACGTCAGGAGGCAGACCATGGACAACAACTGGATCTGGATCATCATCGGGATCCTGCTCGTGCTCCTCGTCATCGGGCTGGTCATCGCCCTCACCCGGGGTTCGAAGGCCAAGCGCCTCGAGCGGGAGCGTGCCGAGGCCGAGCAGCTGCGCCAGGAGGCTGCGGAGCGCGAGCAGCGCCACCGCGAGAGCCAGGCCGCCGCCCGGGCCAGCGACGCAGATGCCCGAGCAGCGCAGGCCGAGGCCGACCGGCAGTCCGCCGAGGCGGAGCGTCAGGCGGCCGAGGCGGAGAAGCAGCGCATCGAGGCCGAGCAGAAGCAGCAGCACGCCGCGACGCGGGCCGAGGCTGCCCAGCGCGACCAGCAGGCCTACGACGAGAAGGTGCGCGAGGCCGACGCCAAGGACCCCGACGTCCCCACCGACGAGGAGGGCCGTCGCGTGGACGACGACCGTCGTGGTCCCGGTGCCGGGGCCGCCGCCGGTGGTGCCGCAGTCGGAGCCGGTGGCCTCGCCGCTGGTGCGGCGGCGACCCACGACGACCGTGGCGCCGACCCGCGTGTCGCCGACCAGGGCGCGGACCAGCGTGTGACCGACCAGCGGGTTGCCGACGAGCGCGGTGTGGACCAGCCGGTCGGCGGCCAGGACGGATTCGTCGACGACAACCGTGACGGCTACCGCGACGGCGTCATCGAGTCCGAGGACCCCTACGCGGAGGACTCGTACACGGCCGGCACTGCGGGCGCCACGGGCCGGACTCCCGACGACGCTGCCACCGCTGGCGCGACGCCGGTCGCCGAGCCGGCCCAGCCCGGCCGCCTCGACCAGCCGGGTGCAGCAGGCGCCCAGCAGCCGGGTGCGGCAGGCGCCGTCGGTGAGCCCGGCGCAGCCGGCCGCCACGCCGGTGTGGACGAGCCGCTCCCGCCGGCCGGTACCCAGCCGGTCGACGAGCCGGTCGGCCGTCACGCGGGCGCCGAGCCCGTCGCCGACGACACCCGCCTCGGCGGCGAGCCCGCCGGCTCGGACATCGACGACCCGGCCCGCGGCTGGGAGTCCTCGGACCCGAGCCGCCCGGACACCGTTCCCGCCCAGGGTGGTGTCGCGCCCACCGGCGCGACAGCAGAGCCCGTCGACCGGGTCGGCGCGGACGCACCGCGTCAGGACGGCTTCGGTTCCGACGCTCCGCGTCAGGACGGTCTGCGTCAGGACGGTCTGGGTGCGGAGGCGCCCCGTCAGGACGGCTTCGGTGCGGAGACGCCCCGTCAGGCGCCGCCTGCCCCGGGTGCCGACCCGACGGCGCAGGGGAACCCCCCTTCGTCCACCGCTGTGCCGCCGGCCGACGCCCGCCCGGGCGCCGACGTGCCGCCGGCCGACGCGGGTCGGGGCGACGTGCCCCCGCCGGCGGCGCCGCCGCTCGACGAGGACCCCGCCCGCGACCGTCTCGCACCGGAGGAGCGGCCCCAGCCCGAGCAGAGCAAGGGCTTCTTCGACAAGGTGCGCGATAAGGTCGACGAAGTGCGCGACGACCGTCGCCGCAGCTGACCACCGGCTGGGCCCGCCATCCACCACGGATGGCGGGCCCTCGCCACGCCCCGACCGAGAGGACCCTCGTGAAGATCGCCATCATCCTCGGCAGCACCCGCCCCGGACGCTTCGGCGCCCAGGTCGCCGACTGGGTCGTCGCCCAGGTCGCCGACCGTGACGACGCCGAGTACGAGCTGGTCGACCTCGCGGACTACGACCTCGACCTGCTCAACGAGCCGACCGTCCCCGGGGCCGCCAAGCGGCAGTACGACAACCCCAAGACCCGCCGGTGGGGCGCGAAGATCGACGAGTTCGACGCCTACGTCTTCGTCACGCCCGAGTACAACCACGGCGTCCCCGCGGCGCTGAAGAATGCCTTCGACGTGCTCTACCCCGAGTGGGTCCACAAGGCCGCGGCCCTGGTCTCCTACGGCGCCGACGGCGGCGTGCGGGCCGTCGAGCACTGGCGCACGATCCTCGCCAACCCGCAGATGCACGTCGTGCGCGGCCAGGTCTCCTTCTCGACCATGCTCGAGGTGACGAAGGGGGAGGACGGCGACGTCTTCGCCCCCGCCGAGCGCCGGGCCAAGGAGCTGGGCAATGTCCTCAAGCAGCTGACGCGGCTCGCGGAGGCGACCGCCTCCCTTCGTCCCTGACGCGTCGTCACCACGTCGTCGGCCGGCGTCGACGGGCCGATCCACAGCGGCCTCCCCACGGGGGAGGCCGCTGTCGTCGTCCGCACGTAGGCTCGTGCCCGTGAGCACCGCCCTGTACCGCCGCTACCGCCCCGAGAGCTTCGCCGACGTCATCGGGCAGGAGCACGTGACCGAGCCGCTCATGCAGGCGCTGCGCTCCGGCCGGGTCAACCACGCCTACCTCTTCTCCGGGCCGCGCGGCTGCGGCAAGACGACGAGCGCGCGCATCCTCGCGCGGTGCCTCAACTGCGAGCAGGGGCCGACGCCTACCCCGTGCGGCGAGTGCGACTCGTGCGTGGCGCTGGCCCGCGGTGGTCCCGGCACGGTCGACGTCATCGAGATCGACGCCGCGAGCCACGGTGGTGTCGACGACGCCCGCGACCTGCGGGAGCGGGCCTCCTTCGGGCCGGCGCAGAGCCGCTTCAAGATCTACATCATCGACGAGGCGCACATGGTGACGCCGCAGGGCTTCAACGCCCTGCTCAAGATCGTCGAGGAGCCGCCGGAGCACGTGAAGTTCGTCTTCGCGACGACCGAGCCCGAAAAGGTCATCGGCACGATCCGCTCGCGCACCCACCACTACCCCTTCCGGCTCGTTCCGCCGGCCCGTCTGCAGGACTACATGCAGCAGCTCTGCGATGCCGAGGGCGTGCAGGTCGAGCCGGGGGTCCTCTCCTTCGTCGTCCGCGCCGGTGGTGGATCGGTGCGTGACTCGCTCTCCGTGCTCGACCAGCTCATCGCCGGCAGCGACGACCGGGGGCTGACCTACGAGCGGGCCGCCGCGCTGCTCGGCTTCACCGACGGCGAGCTGCTCGACAGTGCCGTGACCGCCTTCGGCGCGGGGGACGCCGGTGGCGTCTTCAAGGTCATCGACTCGGTCATCGAGACGGGCCTCGACCCGCGGCGCTTCGTCGAGGACCTGCTCGAGCGGTTCCGCGACCTCATCGTCGTGTCCGCGGCGCCCGACGGGGCGGCGGCGATCCTGCGTGGTCTGCCGGGTGACCAGATCGACCGGATGCGCCAGCAGGCGTCGGTCTTCGGTCCCGCGTCCCTGTCGCGTGCCGCCGACATCATCAACGCCGGCCTCACCGAGATGACGGGGGCCACCTCGCCCCGCGTGCAGCTCGAGATCATCGCCGCGCGCGTGCTGCTGCCCGCCGCGGCCGGCGAGTCGGGCTACGGCGCTCGCCTGGACCGCATCGAGCGGCGTCTCGAGGTCGGGGGAGTGCCGACCGGTGGCGGTCCCGCGGTGGATGCGTCGGGTGGGCACACGAGCGCGGGTGCTCTCTCCGCGCCGTCGCCTGCAGCGCCTGCTGCTGCGGTGGCTGCACCTGCTGCGTCGGTCCCGCCTGCGCCCGCTGCGTCGGTCCCGTCCGCGCCCGCGGTGCCCGTGCCTGCCCACGAGGGCCCGACCCAGGGGCCGACTTCCGAGCCCGTTGCGGCTCGTTCGCCCCAGCCCGACCCGTCCGCGCCGGCGCAGTCCGCGTCCACCCCCGGTGGGCAGGCGGAGCCGCAGACCCCGGCAGCGCCGTCCGAGCCGTCCGCACCGCAGCCGTCGGCAGTGCAGCCCGAGCCGGCCGCGCAGCCCACGGCGCCAGAGCCGACGGCGCCGCAGCCGTCGGCACCCGAGGCGTCGCCCGCGGCTGGGGCTGCGGGAGGCGCAGCGGCGCCCCCTTCGTCCTCCGGGGGGATCGACGTCGAGGCGCTGCGGCGCAGCTGGCCCGACGTCCTCGGGCGGATCTACCAGATGCGGCGGGCGACGTGGACCTTCCTGTCCGAGCACGCCCAGGTGCTCACCTATGACGGGCAGCGACTCGTGCTGGGCATCGCGACGGTCGGCCTGGCCAATGCCTTCCGCAACGGCTCGCACGCCGAGGTCGTGCGGCAGGCGCTCATCGACACGATCGGCGTCGACGCCCGCGTCGAGGGCGTGCCCCACGACTCCGGCAGCGCGCCGCAGCGCGGCGGCGGAGCGCAGGCGACGATGCCGGCGTCCTCCGGCGCCTCCGCGGGTGGTGCACCCCCGCCCGCCGCTGACTCGGCACCCGGGCCGGCGGCACCGGCGGCCGACATCGGCGTGGCCGCGCCCACCGGTGGCCCTGCCGGCGCCGACTGGGGCAGCCAGGCGACGGCCTCGGCCGCACCGGCGTGGGCCACGGCGCCCGCTCCCGACCCCGTCGAGCCGGAGCCGGAGCCGCGTGAGCCCGACGACTCGTCCGTGAGCGACGACGACGAGGACATCGTCGAGGCGGGCACGGCCGGCCCTGCGGTCATCGAGCGCATCCTCGGCGGCACCGTCATCCGCGAGGAGTAGACCGCGGCGCACCGCCCTCGGTGTCCCGCGCTGTCCCTCGCGGGGCGTAGGGTCGAGGGGTGTACGAAGGCGTGGTCCAGGACCTGATCGACGAGCTCGGGCGACTCCCCGGGGTCGGCCCCAAGAGTGCCCAGCGCATCGCCTTCCACCTGCTGCAGGCCGACCCGCAGGACGTGCAGCGACTCGTCCAGACCCTCAGCGAGGTCAAGGACAAGGTCGCCTTCTGCGAGACCTGCGGCAACGTCGCCGAGGGCACTCAGTGCCGGATCTGCGCCGACCCGCGCCGCGACGCCAGCGCTATCTGCGTCGTCGAGGAGCCCAAGGACGTCGTCGCGATCGAGCGGACCCGCGAGTTCCGTGGTCGCTACCACGTCCTCGGCGGGGCGATCAGCCCGATGGACGGCGTCGGCCCCGACGACCTGCGCTTCACCGAGCTCATGTCCCGTCTGTCCGACGGGACCGTGCGCGAGGTCATCATCGCCACCGACCCCAACCTCGAGGGCGAGGCCACGGCCTCCTACACGGCGCGCCTGCTCACCCCCTTCGACATCCGGGTCACCCGCCTCGCCTCCGGCCTGCCGGTCGGCGGCGATCTCGAGTACGCCGACGAGGTCACGCTGGGGCGTGCCTTCGAGGGGAGGAAGCTGCTCAATGCCTGACGACACCACGCTCCTGGCCGACGAGTGCGCCGCCGAGGCGCGAGCTTGGCTCGGGACGCTCGCCGACATCGCCTCCGGTGCCGCACCCGAGAGCGCCATCCCGCTGCTGTTGCTCACGACGAGCCAGGTCCAGCTCGTCGGCGCCCGCCTGGGGGCGATCGCCGACGTCGTCCTCGAGGAGCGCTTCGAGCGTGACCCCGGGCCCGACACCGAGATGGACCCGCTGCGCGCCGGTCTGGCCCAGCTGCTCGACGGGGTCGACGAGTACGCCGACGTCGTCGACCCGGTCACCTCGACCGAGACGGCGGGCGGGTCCCTGAGCAACGACCTCGCCGTCGTGGCCGCTGCGCTCGCCCACGGGTTGGCCCACCACGACGCGGGTCGTCCGGTCGAGGCCCTGTGGTGGTGGCAGTACAGCTATCTCGCCGACTGGGGCGACCGCGCGGCCATGGCGGTGCGAGTCCTGCAGACCCTGCTCGCGCACCTGCGCCTGGACGCCGACGCCGACGTGGTCGGCGAGGCGGAGTTCGACGCCCTGCACTCCTGACCGCGCGGGGTGCCGCCGTGGCCCCGTCGCCGAGGCACGGCGTTCAGGCACGGCGCTCAGGCCACGCGCGTCCCGCTCGGCAGGCGCCGGATCGGGGTGCGCACCCGCCGGATCGCGATGGCCGTCGCGCCCGCCGCGGCGAGCACGTAGATCGCCAGACCCACTGGCCACGCCGGGAACTCGTCGGCAACCCGGGCCTCGCCGTCCGTCGTCGAGTCGCCGTCGAGGTAGCACTCGTCGCGCACCTCGGGCGGTCCGGCCTTGGCCAGGCGGGTGCCGTAGGAGATCCAGCGCAGCGGGGTGAAGCCGCTCGCCGAGTCGTCGCCCAGGTCGTGCGGCGCCGCGTCGGCGACGATGACGAAGGGGTTGACCCCGAGCAGCCACCACGTGCGCTCGGTGTGGACCACGTGGCGCAGCTCGGTGTAGTCCTCGCACCGGGGCGGGCCGGTCGGGGCCGAGACGTCGTAGCGCTGCCCGTGGATCCGCGCCGGCTCCTGGTCGCTGACGAAGGGGGTGGACATCGCGAAGAGGATGAGCGTGAGGAAGCTCAGCCCGGCGACGGTGAGATAGGTGAGCACCGCCGAGCCGACGGGTCGGGCGACGAGGGTGGAGTACATCAGGCCGAGGGCGCAGACCGTCAGCAGGATGATGCCGAGGACGAGGAGCACCCGGGCCGCGCCGAGCAGGCCGACGCCGCCCTGGAAGAGTGCGAGGACGAGGAAGGGTGCCGCGAGGGCGAGGAAGGTCGCCGCCATCACGAGCGAGGCGAGCAGCTTGCCGAGGATGATGTCCGTGGCCGTCAGCAGGGTGGTCTGCAGGGTCGCGAGCACGCCGGCATCACGGTCGCCGTTGACCGACGTGGCGGTCAGCGCCGGCATGATCAGCAGGCTGAGCCCGAGCACGAAGAAGAGGACGACGTCGAAGGTGATCGACCCGACGGCCGTCTCGGAGTCGGCGAGCGCGAGCCAGGTGAGCATGGCGATGCCCGCGATGCCGGCGAACCACAGGACGAAGGCGATGTACCACCGGGCGCCGCGGAATCGCTGCATGAGCTCGAGCCGAGCGACGGTGAGGACTCCCGAGATGGTCACTGGCGGTCCTCCGTCACAGCGAGGTAGGCGGCTTCGAGGGATCCCTGGGCCGGGGCGAAGGCCGTGACCGGCACGTTGGCCGTGACGAGGGCGCGCAGCAGGTCGGTCGCGGCGATCTCGTCGGCCAGGGTCACCTCGAGCGCGCGGTTGGCCCGGGTGGGCCGGTGGCCGAGGTCGAGCAGCGCCCGCTCGAGGACCTCGAGGCTGCCCGCCGTGATGCGATAGGTCAGCACGCCTGCGGGCGCCGCGATGCCCTGGCTCTGGATGCTGCGGCCGCCGGCGACGATGACGGCGTTGTCGGCGATCTCCTGCAGCTCGGTGAGGATGTGGCTGCTCACGAGGACCGTGCGCCCCTGCCCGGCCAGGTCACGCATGATGTCGCGCAGCTCGATGCGGGAGCGGGGGTCGAGCCCGGAGGCGGGCTCGTCGAGCACGAGCACGCTCGGGTCGTGGATGAGGGCCCGGGCCAGGCCCAGACGCTGCTTCTGCCCGCGGCTGAGCACCCGGGCCGGCCGTTCGGCGAGGTCGTCGAGGTGGACCAGCCGCAGGAGCGAGGCGATGCGCTCCCGGGCGGTGCCGGCGGGGATGCGGTAGGCCGAGGCGACGATCTCGAGCACTTCGCGGACCCGCAGCGTGTCCCACGTGCCGAAGCCGTCGGGCATCCAGCCCAGCGCCCGGCGCACCTCGGTGGGCTGCGTCACCGGGTCGAAGCCGTCGACCCGGATCGAGCCGTGGTCGGGCACGAGCAGGCTCGCGAGCATGAGCATGAGCGTCGTCTTGCCGGAGCCGTTGGGCCCGATGAGCGCCGTCACCTCACCGGGGCGGGCGACGAGCGAGATGTCGTCGACGGCGAGGACCGGGCCGAAGGCACGTCGGGCGTGCTCGACGACGATCCCCTGTGTGGTCATGGCCACAACCTAGTGTGCGCACCGGTCTGCGGCGTGGACTCGACTCGGGTGAGGGCGTCGGGGTCGTTATCCTCGGGGGGTCGTGCCGGTCCGCCCCCGGGCCGGACCCGCGAGATCCCCACGGAGTTCTCTTGAGCCTGGTTGTCCAGAAGTACGGCGGTTCGTCGCTCGCTGATGCCGAGAGCATCAAGCGCGTCGCCCACCGCATCGTCGAGACGAAGAAGGCGGGCAACGACGTGTGCGTCGTCGTCTCCGCCATGGGTGACACGACCGACGAGCTGCTCGATCTTGCCGAGGAGGTCAGCCCCGTCCCGCCGCCGCGCGAGATGGACATGCTGCTGACCGCCGGTGAGCGCATCTCGATGGCGCTGGTCGCCATGGCGATCGCCGACCTCGGGCACAGCGTGCGCTCCTTCACCGGCAGCCAGGCGGGTGTCATCACCGACACCTCCCACGGCAAGGCGAAGATCATCGACGTCACCCCCGGCCGCATCACCGAGGCCCTCGGCGACAAGCACATCGTCATCGTCGCCGGGTTCCAGGGCGTCAGCCAGGGGACCAAGGAGATCACCACCCTCGGTCGCGGCGGCTCCGACACGACGGCGGTCGCCCTGGCCGCCGCGCTCGAGGCCGACGTGTGCGAGATCTACACCGATGTCGACGGCATCTTCACCGCCGACCCGCGCATCGTGCCCAAGGCCCACAAGATCGACCGCATCTCGCACGACGAGATGCTCGAGATGGCTGCCAGCGGTGCCAAGGTGCTGCACCTGCGGTGCGTCGAGTACGCGCGCCGCTCCAACATGCCCATCCACGTGCGTTCGTCCTTCTCCTCGAAGGAGGGCACGTGGGTCCTGCCCCCCGACGCCGAAGGAGCCGAGGACATGGAAGAACCGATCATCGCGGGTGTTGCCCACGACCGCAGCGAGGCCAAGATCACCGTCGTCGGCGTGCCCGACGAGCCGGGTCGCGCGGGCCAGATCTTCACCACGGTCGCCGAGGCCCAGGTCAACATCGACATGATCGTGCAGAACGTCTCGGAGGCCGACACCGGCCGCACCGACATCTCCTTCACGCTGCCGATGACCGACGGCCAGAGCGCCGTCCAGGCGCTCATGGGGACGAAGGACGAGGTCGGCTTCTCCTCGATCCAGTACGACGACCAGATCGGCAAGCTCTCGCTCGTCGGTGCCGGCATGCGGACCAACCCCGGTGTCTCCGCGACCTTCTTCCGGGCGCTCGCCGACGCGGGGATCAACATCGAGATGATCTCCACCTCCGAGATCCGCATCTCGGTCGTCACCCGCGCCGACCAGCTCGACGACGCGCTCGCGGCGCTGCACACCGCCTTCGGCCTCGACTCCGAGGACGGCGAAGCGATCGTCTACGGGGGCACCGGCCGGTGACCCCGCTCCCGTCGCCGTCCACCGGGCCCACGCTGGCCCTGGTGGGGGCGACGGGACGCTTCGCGGAGGCCCTCGCCTCCGCCCTCGCCCTGCGGGCCGACCCTTGGGGCGAGATGCGTCTCCTCGCGCCGGGCGTGAGCACGCGGACGCTGAGCATCCGCGGGCAGGAGCAGACCATCGAGTCCCTGCACGAGGACTCCTTCGAGGGCGTGGACGTCGCTCTCTTCAACCTCGCGCCCGAGATCACCCCCGAGTGGGCGGCGCGAGCCGTTGCGGCCGGGGCCGTGGTCGTCGACGCGAGCGCGGCCTTCCGCTCCGACCCCGAGGTCCCGCTCGTCGTGCCGGGCATCAACACCCAGCTCGTCGCCGAGCGCCCCAAGGGCATCGTCGCCCTGCCGGGCCCGGTCACCTGGGGTCTGATCGACGCCGCCCACGTCCTGCACCAGGGCTGGGAGCTGCAGCACCTCGTCGTCACCGGCCTCATCGCGGCGGTCTCGAAGTCCGACCGCGGCGTCGCCCGCCTGCGCGAGGAGCTGCACACGGTCGCCGGCGAGCCGACGATCGGTCAGCACCCCGGCGACGTGCGGGCCGCGGTCTCCGACCTGCCGGTCGGCTCGCCCTTCCCGGCGCCGCTGGCGCTCAACGTCATCCCCTGGGTCGGCCAGCCCGGCGAAGGGGGATTCACCTCCGCCGAGCTGTCCGTGGGTGACGAGGTGCGCAAGATCCTCGGGCTCGCCGAGTCGGTCCCGGTCGTCGCGACCCTCGTCCAGGTGCCGGTCGTGCTCGCGCACTCCATGGCACTGCACGCCCGCTGCGCGCGGCCGGTGGCGATCGACAAGGTGCGCGCGGCCTGCGTCGCGGCCCCGTCGCTGGTCCACCTCGACGAGGAGACGGGGGAGGTGCCGACCCCGGTGGACAGCGTCGGCATCGACCCGCGCTTCGTCGGTCGGATCCGGCAGCCGAAGGGGGCCGGTCACCACGTCGACATGTTCGTCAGTGCCGACACCACCCGGCGCGGTGCCTCCGCGATGCTCAGCGTCGCCGAGCTCGTCGCCGCGCAGATCTCCGGCTGACGCCGACGGTCACCGCGCTGGCCGCACCGCAGCGGACCCCCACCCACCGCACGTCGTCGCCGACTGGTGACCCGCACGCAACCCTGCGGTCACCCCGGGCGTCAACCATGGTGACGGCCGACGACGGCCGCTGCGGGTCTCCCCTTCGGTCTCGGTCGGAGAACGATCCGCAGCTGTGACTTGTGTGACTGGTGGGGTCAAAGTGAAAGATGTCACCACCTATACTGGACCGCAGGGGAGCTGTAGATGAGAAAGGAAAGGCAGCAGGGAGTGGAACCGCAGGATCAGGGGCCGGCCTCGTACCGGGTTGTGGGATTCGACGAGCTCGAGGGCTCGGCCGCCCAGCACTACCGTCGGCAGCGGCGGCGCCGACTGCTGCTCTTCGTCACGCTTCCCGGTCTCCTGCTCGGCACCGCGACGGTGGCCACGGCCTACGGCACCGGTCTCGTCGGCGGTCAGTCGCAGCCGGCCTGCACCTCGGTGAGCAAGCCGGCCCCCGAGCGCGACTCCTTCGACATCACCCTGCTCAACAGCAACGACACCAACGGCCTCGGCAGTGATGTCGCCCGCGAGCTGACGCTGCGTGACTTCAAGATCGCCTCCGTGGGCAATGCCGACAGCTCGGTCTACGTCAAGGGCGCCGCGACGATCTACTACGGCCCCGACGGGCGTGACAACGCGCTGCTGCTGCAGAAGCAGATCCCCGGCTCCAAGACGTGGAACGACGCCCGCCCCGGCGACAGCGTCCAGCTCGTCCTCGGCTACGGCTACGACAAGCTCGTCAAGGAGCCCGACCCGCCGCTGCCCGCGCCCTCCGAGATCACCCTCAACGTCTACAACACGACGTGGCAGGAGGGTCTGGCCTCCGACGTCGCCGGCGAGCTCAAGGACCGCAAGTTCAAGATCCGCTCGACGGGCAACGACCCGCAGATGTCCTTCCTGGAGAAGGAGGTCGCCGTCATCCGCTTCGGCCCCGAGGGGCAGCGTGCGGCCAAGCGTCTCGCGCAGCAGATCTCCGGCGCCCAGCTGCAGAAGGACGACCGCACGAGCGCCAAGGTCGACCTCGTCATCGGCAACAAGTGGAAGGGCCTCAAGCCCGAGTCCTCGGTGCCCCAGGTCAAGCCCTACGTCCGGCCCGCAGAGACGATCCAGGTGCCCTGCGGCGAGAAGAAGTGAACGTCGGCACGGTCGCGATCCTCACCGCCGGTGGGATCGCGCCGTGCCTCTCCTCGGCCGTCGGCGGGCTGATCGAGCGCTACACGCAGCTCGCTCCCGGGACCCGGATCATCGGCTACCTCGACGGCTACGCGGGCCTGCTCACCGGCCGCAGCGTCGAGATCACGCCCGAGGGCCGCGCCCAAGCCGGTCGGCTCCATGCCTTTGGCGGGTCACCGCTCGGCAACTCCCGGGTCAAGCTGACGAATGCGCAGGACTGCGTGCGGCGTGGCCTCGTGCAGGCGGGGGAGGACCCCCTTCGTGTCGCCGCGGAGCAGCTGGCCGCCGACGGCGTCGACGTGCTGCACACGATCGGCGGCGACGACACCAACACGACGGCCGCCGACCTGGCCCGCCACCTCGCCGACACCGGTCGCGACCTGCGGGTCATCGGCCTGCCCAAGACGATCGACAACGACATCGTCCCGATCCGGCAGAGCCTCGGCGCGTGGACGGCCGCCGAGCAGGGCGCGCTCTTCGCGCGCAATGTCATCGGTGAGCACTCGTCCAACCCCCGCATGCTCGTCGTCCACGAGGTCATGGGTCGGCACAGCGGGTGGCTGACCGCCGAGACCGCCCGGCGCTACCGGGCCGACCTCGCCGGGCGTGACTTCGCCCCGGCGCTGGGCAACGACCCGCGGCGCTGGGACGTCCACGGTGTCTACCTGCCGGAGCTGCCCCTCGACCTCGAGGCCGAAGGCAGGCGCCTGGCCGCGGTCATGGACGAGCTGGGTTGCGTCAACCTCTTCGTCGCCGAGGGTGCCGGCGTCGACGACATCGTCGCGGCCATGGAGGAGCGCGGCGAGCAGGTGCCGCGCGACGCCTTCGGCCACGTGCGCCTCGACGAGATCAACCCCGGCGACTACCTCGCCTCCGCCTTCGCCGAGCGGCTGGGTGCCGACAAGTCGAAGGTGTGGAAGTCCGGCTACTTCGCCCGCTCGGCCGCGCCCAATGCCGAGGACCTCGAGCTCATCGCGCGCTGCACGAACCTCGCGGTCGACGCCGCCCTCGACGGCCGCTCGGGCGTCGTCGGCCAGGACCGCGAGCGCGGCGACGAGCTGCGGGTCATCGAGCACGACCGCATCGCCGGCGGCGGCGCCTTCGACCCCACCACCCCCTGGTTCACCGACCTGCTCCACGACATCGGCCAGGCCTGACGCTGCGCCGCCAGTCGTGGGTGTGGCTGCGCGGGCGCAGGGCTGGGGGAGGGGCACGTCAGGAGCGGGCGCAGGGTTGGGGGTCGGCCCGACTCATGAAGAAGTCCGGCTCCCCGCATCACGTGAGACGTCATTCCAAGCGGCCGGACTTCTTCTTAGGGCCACCCCCAACCCTGCGCCGGCGGACGGCGCAGGAGCCTGCACCCGCGCAGCAGGGCCGCAGCGTCAGTTGTGCTTGCGGCGCAGCGACCACATCTGCGGGGAGCGCTCGAGCTCGACGGCGACCTCCCAGGGGATGCCGCCGGGGGCCGTCTCGCGGCGGAAGCTGCGCACGAGGCGTCGGGCGAGCTCGGGGTCGGCGGCGACGCGCGCGGCGACGTCGCGGGCGGCCTGCTCGACCTCCTCGTCCTCGTGCACGGCCCACGCGAGGCCGAGCTCGACGGCGCGGGCGCCGCGGACCTCCTCGCCGAACAGCCCCATGGCCGCGGCCGTCTCGCGCCCGGCCGTGCGGTGCAGCAGCGACAGGTGCCCGCCGCCGGGGTGGATGCCGATCTGGGCGAAGCCGGGGAGCAGGCGTGCGGTCGACGAGACGATGCGCAGGTCGGTGGCCAGCGCGAGGTTGAGCCCGGCGCCGACAGCGGCGCCGCGCACGGCGGCGATCGTCGGCAGGTCGATGGTGCCGATGGTCGTGAAGGCCTCGTAGACCGTCTCGAGGTTGCGGTAGGCGGAGTCCTCGACCGGGTCGCGCCCGACGTCGGCGAGCACCTCGCGCACGGCGCCGGCGCAGAAGTGGGCCCCGCCGGTGACGACGACGGCCCCGACCTCGCGGTCGGCCTCGGCGGTGCGGGCGGCGTCGATGAGCTCCCTCGACATCTCCACCGACAGGGCATTGCGCCGGTCGGGGGCGTCGAGGGTGATCGTGGCGATGCCGTCGGCGACGGCGTAGCGGACCTCGGTCACGGGATCTCCTTCGTGTAGAACCACCGGCCACCTCGTCGGGTGAACTCGCTGCGCTCGGCGAGCTCACCCCCGTCGAACCTGGCGACGAAGTCGACGATGCCGGTCGTGTCGTCGGGGCCGCCGGCGACGACCTCGCGGACGTCGAGCCCGAGCCAGCGGGTGTCGTCGAGGTGCACCTGCTCGGGGCGGGTGCGGCCGTCCCACGTGCGCCACAGGTGCTCGGCATTGCCGTAGACGTGGGCCGTGTAGCGGCTGCGCATGAGCTCCTCGGCGGTCTCCGCCTGGCGTTCGCTGGCGAGCAGCGGGCCGCAGCAGGAGGCGAAGGGGGAGCCGGAGCCGCAGGGGCAGGGATCGGCGCTCATGGTGGCAGCGTAGTCAGGCGCTGCCGGGCCTCACCGGCGGGAGGCGGTGCTGAGGATGTGGCCGGAGAGGGTCTCGGCGAGGGCGTCGCCGTCGCCCTCCTCGAGCAGGTCGAGCAGGCGGTCGTGCTCCCGCGTGAGGGCCATCATGTGCGTGCGTGGCGTGGGCTCGCCGAGGCGGGCGAGCCGGACGAAGGCCCCCAGCTGGTCGAGGAGGCGGTCGAGCGTCGGCATCGCGGCGACCTGGGCGAGCGCCCGGTGGAAGTCCTCGTCGGCCTCCATGAAGGCACCACTGTCGCCGGCGCGGGCATAGCGCCGCTGCCGCAGCACCATGAGGCGAAGGGAGTCGACGTCGCCCGACGAGCGGGTCGAGGCAGCGACGCGGGCGGCGGCCGTCTCGAGCGCGGCGCGGACGGTCGCGATCTCCTGCCGGTGCTCGGGGGAGACGTCGACGACGTGCAGCTGGCGGCGGGCGCCGGGGACGAGCAGCCCCTCGCTGCGCAGGGCGCGCAGCGCCTCCCGTACGGGGGTGCGGGAGACGCCGTGCGCCTGCGCCATGGCCACCTCGTCGACCGGGGACCCGGCGGCGAGCTGCCCGCTGAGGATCTCGTCGCGCAGGGCGGCGTGCAGGCGCCCGGCCTTCGTCTCGGTCGAGGGGGTGGTCGTCACGATGGTCCTTACTTGGCGAAGATCTGCGACTCGTCGGCGAAGGCCTTGAACTCCATGGCATTGCCAGCCGGGTCGAGGAAGAACATCGTCCACTGCTCGCCGGCCTGACCCTCGAAGCGCAGGTAGGGCTCGATGACGAAGGTCGCGCCAGCGGCCTTCATCTTGCCCGCGAGGTCGTGGAAGTCGTCGTAGGAGAGCACCGCGCCGAAGTGCGGGACCGGCACCTGGTGGTCGTCGACGGGGTTGTGGCCGGCCGGGCCGGGGGAGCCGTCGGCGGTCTGGTGGGTGACGACCTGGTGGCCGTAGAAGTTCCAGTCGACCCAGAGGGTGTCCGAGCGGCCCTCCTCGAGGCCGAGGACGCCGCCGTAGAACTCGCGGGCCTTCGTGATGTCGTCGACGGGGATGGCCAGGTGGAAGCAGGGGCGTGCGGTCATGGAAAGGGTCCTCCTCGGGGCGGGTTTGGCAAATGTATACAACTGGAGGAGTTGTATGCAACGTCGACCGGTTCGTGATCACCAACGACGCCGGGCCGCACCACAGGTACAAAAAAACCGGCTCAGGTCCGCAGTGCTGCGGACCTGAGCCGGTTTCACCGGGTCGGGGTGACAGGATTTGAACCTGCGGCCTCGTCGTCCCGAACGACGCGCGCTACCAAGCTGCGCCACACCCCGTGGTGCCTGCGCCTCTCGTCTCCGATCGGCGCCAAGGAAGGATAACCCAGTCCCCACCCGGATCGACAATCGGGGTCATGGAGTGCCCAGCGTCTCCGACGTCGGGTCGAAGGGGAGGGTGTCGGTGATCGTGTCCGCCGGCGGGGTGTCCGTGGTCGGGGTGCTCGGGACCTCGGTGTCCTCGGGTGGCGGGGGGAGCTGTTCGGTCGGCTGCTCCGGGGGAGGCACGTAGGTCGGCGGGGTGGAGGTCGAGGTCGACTCGGGGACGTAGGTGTCGGTCGGGACCGGTGTCGACGTGCTCGTCGGCTCGGGGACCACCTCGTCCGTCGTCGTCGGCTCGGGCTCCGGCGTCGAGGTGCTCGACGTCGTGCTCGAGGTGCTCGACGACGTGCTCGAGCTCGTCGAGGTCTTCGTCCGCGTCCTCGTGCGCGAGGTCGACGACGACGTGGACGACGGCGTGCTCGTCGTCAGCGTCGGGGCGGGCGGTACGTCGACCGCGGGCTTCGCGCTCGCCAGCGCCCACGACGAGGTGCCGCCGGCGAAGACGAGGGCGGCGGCCAGGGTCGCGGCCTCGCGCAGGTTCATCGGACTGACCCGGCCGGGACGAGGGTGAGCAGCGTGGCCTCGGGGCGGCAGGCGAAGCGCACCGGAGCGAAGCGCGAGGCGCCCAGCCCGGCGGAGACGTGCAGCCACGCTGCGTCGGCGGGCTCCGGGCCGCCGGCTCCGGCCCCCGGCCACCAGCGGGAGACCCCCTTCGCCCGTCGGCGGTCGAGGTCGCAGTTGGTGACGAGGGCGCCCACCCCGGGCACGCAGAGCTGGCCGCCGTGCGTGTGCCCGGCGATGACCACGCGCGCGCCGTCGGCGGTCATGGCGTCGAGGACGCGCTGGTAGGGGGCGTGGGTGATGCCCAGGGTCGTCGCCGCCGGGTCGGCCGGCGCGGCCACCGAGGCGTAGTCGTCGCGGTGGATGTGCGGGTCGTCGACGCCGACGAGGTCGAGTCGGCTGCCCGCGACCGACAGGCTCGTGCGTGCGTTGTCGAGATCGACCCAGCCACCCGAGGCCAGACCCGCGCGCAGCTGCTCGGTCGGCAGCTCGACGCGGCGACCGACGACCTTGGCGTGGTCCTTGGTCAGGTACCGGGCGGGGTTCTTGGGCACCGGCGCGTGGTAGTCGTTGGACCCCATGACAAAGGCGCCGGGGCGCTCGAGCAGCGGCGCGAGCGCGTCGAGCACGGTCGGCACGGCCTCGAGGTGGCTGAGGTTGTCGCCGGTGTCGACGACGAGGTCGGGTTCGAGGGCGGAGAGCTCGCGCACCCACTGGGCCTTGGCCCGCTGCCCCGGGACCATGTGCAGGTCGCTCACCTGCAGGATCCGCACGGGCAGCGCGTCGGCCGGCAGGACCGGCACGGCATAGCGGCGCAGGGCGAAGAGGCGCGGCTCGACGAGGGTGCCCCACGCGAGCGCGGCGGCCCCGGCGGCGGCCGTGCCGGCAGCGAGGCGGGCGACGGGGGAGGAGGTCACGGGGTCATCTTCGCAAAAGGTGGGCGACGTGGTGCGGTCCGGCTGAGACAATCGGGTCATGACCGACTCCCTCAAGGCCACCCTCCAGCACGACCTGCACGACGCCATGCGTGCCCGTGAGCAGGTGCGCGTCGCCACCCTGCGCATGACGCTCACCGCCATCAGCAACGCCGAGGTGGCGGGGGAGTCGGCGCGCGAGCTCAGCGACGACGAGACGCTCAAGGTCGTGGCCAAGGAGGCCAAGAAGCGCAAGGAGTCGGCGACCGCCTACCGCGACGCCGGCCGCCCCGAGCTGGCCGAGCGTGAGGAGGCCGAGCTCGTCGTGCTCGAGGCCTACCTGCCGGCCCAGCTGGGCGACGACGAGCTCACCGCGATCGTCGACCGTGCGGTCGAGCAGGTCGGCGCGACGTCGATGGCGCAGATGGGGCAGGTCATGAAGGTCGCCCAGGCCGAGATCGCCGGCCGTGCCGATGGCGGCGCCGTGGCTGCCAAGGTCAAGGCCCGGCTCGCCGGCTGACCCCAGCCCCGGCATGACGAAGGGGGGCGCTCACCTCGCGAGGTGAGCGCCCCCCTTCGTGCTGCTGCGGCGTCAGCCGTTGCCGTTGCCGTTGTTGCCGGTCCGGCGGTTGCCGGTCGTCTTCGGTGACGAGCTCGGCCGGGAGGAGCTCGGCCGTGAGGAGCTCGGCCGTGAGGAGCTCGGCCGTGAGGAGCTCGTGCGCGACGACGTCGACGACGGGCGGCTCGACGAGCTGCTGCTCGTGCGCGAGGTCGAGCTCGGCCGCGCGGAGGAGGAGCTCGACGGCTGCGGCGCCTGCGTGGTCGTGGGCGCGGGGGCGACCGTCGTCGACGGCGCCGGCGGCGGGGTGTACGGCGCGACACCGCTGGAGATGTACATCGTCACCGTCGTGCCCTTGAGGGCCTGACCGGACGGCTGCGTGTAGGCGATGCCGCCGGCCTGGGCCGTGGAGTCGACGACGCTGCCCTCCTTGACCTTGAAGCCGGCCTTCTCGATCTTCTCCTTCGCCTGCGTCGGCCCCATGCCGGTGACGTCGGGGATGCTCCGCAGGTCGCCGTTGAGGACCTTCTTGCCCGGCTTGGTGAAGGAGCGCTTCTTCATGTCGTCGGACGCCGCGTTCATGACGTCCTTCCAGATCGGCGCGGCGATCGTGCCACCGAAGACCTGGTCGTAGAAGCGGCCGCCGAGGGTGATGCCGTCCATGTCGTACTCACGGATCGGCGAGCCGACCCAGATGGCCGTGGACAGCTGCGGGGTGTAGCCGGCGAACCACGACTGCTTGTGGTTGTCGGTCGTGCCCGTCTTGCCGGCTGCCTGACGGCCGTCGGCGAGGCTGTTGCCGGCCGCGGTGCCGCCCTCCTGGAGAGGGCCGAGGAGCAGCTGCGTGACGCCGCGGGCCACGCCCTTCTCCATGACCTGCTTGCAGGCCGGCGGCTTGATCTTCATCTTCGTGCCGTTGGCCGTCGTGATCGACTCGATCGGGTTGGGCGGGCAGTACTTGCCATCCGCGGCGAGGGTCGCGTAGCTCGAGGCGAGCTGCAGCGGGGAGGTCGAGTCGGAGCCGAGGACGATGTTGGAGATCGCGTAGTCGTCCTTGACCTTCTGGCCGCCGGCGTAGCTCAGGCCGTAGGGCAGGCCGTAGCCGTCGGTCAGGCCCATCTTCGACATGACCTTGGGGATGTTGCACGAGCCGACGTCGGAGGCGAGCTGGGCGAAGGCGGTGTTGATCGACTTCTTCGTCGCCTCGGCCAGGGTCATGCGACCGCCGACCGTGTAGTCGTTGGAGACCGCCCAGACCGGGTCCGTCGTCGTGCAGTTCTTCTGGAAGTCGCTCGGGTGGAAGTTGTGCGGGGTCTTCACGCCGGCGGTGGGGGCGTCGACCGTCGAGGTGAGCGGCTTGCCCTTCTCGAGGGCCGCGACGAGGGCATACATCTTCGCCGTCGAGCCGATGGCGAAGCCGTTGGTGCCGCCGTACTGGGCGGGGACGGTCCACGCCTGCTCGGAGTAGCGGGTCGAGGCCTTTTTGAGGCCGATCTTGTACTGCGAGGTCTGGGCGATGGCACGGACCTTGCCGGTGCCCGGCTCGATCATCGCGCCGGCCGCGCCGAAGCGCTCGGTGCCTTCGGGCACGCGCTCGGTGAGCTCGCTGCGCATCTTCTTCTGCCAGTCGCGGCGCAGCGTCGTCTTGATGGTGAAGCCGCCGGTGTTGATCGCCTGCATGCGCGCGTCCGGGTCGGGCCCGAGCTCGGGCATCTGGCGCAGGTACTGGATGACGTAGTTGCAGAAGTACGGGTCGACCGCCTTGGAGCAGGTGCCGCCCTCGTTCTCCTTGATCTTGAGCGTGCTCTTGACGCTCTGCTTCTTCGCCGCGTCGGCCTGCGCCTTGGTCACCATGCCGAGCTGCTGCATGCGGTTGATGACGAGGTCGCGCCGCTCCTGGACCTCCTCGGGGTTGGTCCGGGGGTTGAGCCGGCTGGGCGACTGCACGACGCCGGCGAGCGTGGCCGACTCGGCCAGGTCGAGCTCGGAGGCGTGCTTGCTGAAGAAGTGCTTGGCCGCGGCCTCGACGCCGTAGGCCTGGTCGCCGTAGAGCGCGAGGTTGAGGTAGCCGCCGAGGATCTGGTCCTTGGTGTGCGTCTTCTCGACGTTGAGCGCGTACTTCAGCTCCTGCAGCTTGCGGCTGTAGGTCTGCTCGACGGCGCGCTGGGCGGCTTCCTTGTCGTCCTCGCGAACCGCCTTCTCCTGGAGCATGAGCTTGACGTACTGCTGGGTGATCGAGGAGCCACCCTGGGTCTCGCCCGAGCTGACGTTGGACACGAGGGCGCGGGCGGTGCCGCGCACGTCGATGCCGCCGTGCTCGTAGAAGCGGCTGTCCTCGATGGCGATCTGCGCCTTGCGCATCGTCGGCGAGATCTTGCTCAGCGGCACGACGATGCGGTTGGCGTCGTAGGGCGTCGCGAGCAGCTTGTTGTCCGCCGAGTAGATCTTCGACTGCTGGGCCAGCGAGGTGGCCGTGAACTCGCTGTCGAGCGAGTTGAAGCCGTTGGCAGTGGCCTGGGCCGCCCCGCCGGTCGCCCCTGCGAGCGGGATGACCAGGCCGGCGCCCACGAGGCCGATGCCGACGGCCACGGCGACGAAGGCGCCGAGCAGTCGGAAGAGGTGCGGCATCCCGGAGTCAGACATGCTCGACAGGGTAACCGGGCTACCTGTACGTCCCCGGGAGCCCGCGCGGCGGGTGACGAGACGGACGAAGGGGGGGTCCGCCCCCGGTCAGCGACCGCCCAGCGCCGCGCCGATCTCCCGCAGACCGGCCAGATCGTGGATGTCGAGCGACTGCGCGGGCACGGCGCCGGTCGGCACCCCGGGGTGCGAGGTGCGGAAGCGGGTGATCATCGCCCGGTGGCGGGCGGCCGTCTCGGCGACCTCGACGTGCACCCGCAGCAGGGCGACGGCGAGGTCGTGCCCGCCGATCTCCTCGAGGGCCGCGGCGGCATCCTCGGCGCGGCCCGCGCCGAGCTGCTTGGCCGCCGCCGTGTGCACCCGGTTGACGAGCACGCCGGCGAGCGGCATCCGGTCGGTCGCCAGACGCTCGATGAAGAAGCCCGCCTCACGCATCGCGTCCCGCTCGGGGGCCGCGACGACGACGAAGGCCGTCTCCGGCCGGGAGAGCAGGGCATAGGTCTCGTCGGCGCGCTGGCGGAACCCGCCGAACATCGTGTCCATCGCGGCGACGAAGGTCTGCACGTCGCGCAGGAAGTCCCCGCCGAGCAGCTTCGTCATGATGCCGCTCGCGAGGGAGACGCCCGCGCTGAAGACCTTGAGCGAGGCGCGGCCGCCGACCTTCGCCGGAGCGGTGAGCAGCCGGATGAAGCGGCCGTCGAGGAAGGAGCCGAGTCGCTTCGGGGCGTCGAGGAAGTCGAGCGCCGAGCGCGAGGGTGGGGTGTCGACGACCACGAGGTCCCAGTCGCGGGAGCCGTCGGCCATCTGGGCACGCAGCTGGCCCAGCTTTTCCATCGCCATGTACTCCTGCGTCCCGGCGAAGGAGCTCGAGACGGCGATGTAGAAGGGGTTGGCGAGGATCTGCGCGGCCTTGTCGGGGGTGGCGTGGGCCTCGACGACCTCGTCGAAGGTCCGCTTCATGTCGAGCATCATCGCGTCGAGCGAGCCACCGGCGCTCGTGTCGATGTCGGCGACCGGCCGCGGGGTGTTGTCGAGCTCGTCGAGCCCGAGCGACTGGGCGAGCCGCCGGGCGGGGTCGATCGTCAGCACGACGACCCGCCGGCCCTGCTCGGCCGCCCGCACCGCGAGGGCGGCCGCCGTCGTCGTCTTGCCCACGCCGCCGGAGCCGCAGCAGACGATGATCCGTCGCTCGGGGTCGCCGATGACGGCGTCGAGGTCGAGTCCCACGTCGGTCGCCATCAGATCGCCCCCTGCTCGTCGAGGTGGTCGGCGAGCAGGCGCAGGGCGCCCGACTCCACGCCGTCGGCGAGGTGCGGCAGGACCCGCACCGGCACGGGGAGCTCGCGCAGCACCTCGCGCTGCTGCGCCTGCAGCCGGGCCCGGTCGACGTGGTCGGCGCCCTCCTCGAGCAGCCCGGCGAGCAGCGCCGGCCCGGTCCTGACGTCGACGGCCGCGAGCGCGGCCTCGAGGGCCTCGCGCACCGCCGGGTCCCGGTCGGCGACGGCCGAAGCGTCCGCGTCGGCGACGAGCGGCTGGCGCACGCCGTTGGCGATGACGGACCCGATGCGAAGGGAGAGCCCGCCCAGCTCGTCGATGGCGTCGATGGTCTCCTGCACGGGCATCTCCTCGAGGAGCGTCACGAGGTGCACGGCCGTCGTCGGGCTCTGGAGCAGCCGGGTGATCGAGTCGGCCTGGTTGCGCACGGGTCCGACCTTCGCCACCTCCGAGACCTCGGAGTTGACGTTGAGGAAGCGACCGATCCGTCCGGTCGGCGGGGCGTCGAGGACGACGGCGTCGAAGACGGGGCGCTTCTTCGCCCCCTTCGTCACCCGTCCGACCGCCTCGTAGACGCGGCCGATGAGCAGGACGTCGCGCACGCCGGGGGCGATCGTCGTCGCGAAGTCCACGGCCCCGACCTTCTCGAGCACGGAGCCGGCGCGGCCGAGCTTGTAGAACTTCTGCAGGTACTCGAGCAGGGCGGTCTTGGCGTCGACCGACAGCCCGACGACCTCGCCGCCGGAGGGGTCGGTCACCAGGGTGCGCTCCTCGGTGCCCAGCGGGGCGACGTCGAGGACCTGCGAGAGGCCCTGGCGGCCCTCGACCTCGGCGAGCAGCACCCGCTGCCCGCGGGACGCCAGCGCCAGGGCCATGGCCGTGGCGACCGTGGTCTTGCCGGTGCCGCCCTTGCCGGTGACGACGTGCAGCCGGACGGGGGAGGAGGAGGGGCCGGTCACGCGATCAGCCTACGAGTAGGGTGCCGACATGACCCAGTGGGAGTACGTCACCGTGCCGCTCATCGTCCACGCGACCAAGCAGATCCTCGACCAGTGGGGCGAGGACGGCTGGGAGCTCGTCCAGGTCCTGCAGGGCGACGGGGGCAACCTCGTGGCCTACCTCAAGCGACCCAAGGGCGCCTGATGGGACGCATCGACGAGCGGCTCGCCGAGCTGTCCATCACGCTGACGGACCCGCCCGCCCCGGCCGGGGCCTACGTGCCGGCCATCGTCGACGGCACCCACGTGCTGACCTCCGGGCAGCTGCCCTTCGTCGACGGTGAGCTGCCCGTCACCGGCCACGTCGGCGCCGAGGTCGACCCCGAGCAGGCCAAGGCCGCGGCCCGGCAGTGCGCGATCAACGCGCTCGCCGCGATCCGTGCGGCCGTCGGCGACCTCGACCGGATCGAGCAGGTCGTCAAGGTCGTCGGCTTCGTCTCCAGTGCCCCCGACTTCACCGGCCAGCCGGGAGTCATCAACGGCGCGAGCGAGCTCCTCGGCGAGGTCTTCGGCGCCGCCGGTGAGCACGCCCGCTCTGCCGTCGGGGTGGCCGCGCTGCCGCTCGGGACCCCGGTCGAGGTCGAGGTGACGGTCAGGCTCCGCGACTGATGGGCCAGCGCGACTTCGTCCTCGGGCCGCTGCGCGAGTCCCTCCTCGGTCTCGACGGGAGCCGTCCCGAGGTGACGGATCCGGCCCCGACCAAGCTCGCGTCGACCGTCATGCTCGTGCGCGACGACGAGGGGCCGCTCGAGGTCTTCATGCTGCGCCGGGTCTCGTCGATGGCCTTCGCGCCCTCGATGCACGTCTTCCCCGGTGGGGGAGTCGACGTCCGTGACGCCGAGGACGAGCTGCCCTGGGCCGGGCCCTCCGTCGAGGAGTGGGCCGAGGTCTTCGGCACCGACGAGGCGAGCGCGCGCATGCTCGTCGCCGCGGCCGTGCGCGAGATCTTCGAGGAGACGGGCGTGCTCCTCGCCTCGCCCGCGTCCGCCGAGGGCGACGGCACCGCTGCCGGCGCGGACGAGGCGCCGCTCCTCGACCCCGAGGTCGCCGGCGATCTGCGTGCCCGGCTCGTCGCCCACGAGATCGGCTTCGGCCAGGTGCTCCTCGAGCACCACCTCGTCCTGCGCAGCGACCTGCTGCGCTACCGCGCGCACTGGATCACCCCCGAGGCCGAGCCGCGTCGCTACGACACCCGGTTCTTCGTCGCGGCCGTGCCCCCGGGGCAGGAGCCCGACGGCGAGACGAGCGAGGCCGACCTGTCCGAGTGGGTGCACCCGCGCGACGTGCTGGGTGCCTTCGAGGACGGCGACCTCATGCTCATGCCGCCGACCCTCGTCTGCCTCGAGCAGCTCGCCGAGGTCTCCACCGTGAGTGGCGCCCTCGGTCAGGACCTGCCGATCGCGCCGATCATGCCCCGGCTCGTCGACACCGACGCCGGCCCGGCGATGCGGGCGGACCTGCCGTGAGCGCCGTCGCCCCGGCGCCGTCCGCCCCCTTCGGCCAGTGGACCGGGGGGCAGATCACCGAGCACGCGCACTGCCTGCTTCAGGGCAACCCCGGCCCCATGACCCTCGACGGCACCAACACGTGGGTGCTCCTGTCGCCCGGCGGGAGCGAGGCCATCGTCATCGATCCGGGTGAGGACGAGGCTGCTCACCAGCAGCGGGTCGTCGACCACGTCGCCGCCCTCGGTGCCCGGGTCGCGCGCATCGTGCTCACCCACGGGCACCACGACCACAGCGAGGGGGCGCCTCGTCTCGCCCGTCTGACCGGTGCTCCGGTCCAGGCGGTCGGGCGCGGCCACGACGACCTCGCCGACGGAGACGTCCTGCGGGCCGGCGACCTCGAGGTGCGGGTCGTCGCCACCCCCGGGCACACGGCGGACTCGGTCTCCTTCGCGCTCGCCGCCGACCACGCCCTGCTCACCGGCGACACCGTCCTCGGGCGCGGCACGACCGTCGTCGCCCACCCCGACGGCGAGCTGGCCGCCTATCTCGACTCGCTCGAGCGGATCAAGGCGCTCACCGGCGACGGGGGAGTGGCCACGATCCTGCCCGGCCACGGCCCGACCGTCCCCGACGCGAGCGCGATGGTCGACTTCTACCGCACGCACCGCCGCGAACGCCTCGACCAGGTGCGCGCCGCCGTCGCCGACGGCGCGACCGACGCCGACGCGGTCGTCTCGACCGTGTACGCCGACGTCGACCGCTCCGTGTGGCCGGCCGCCAGGATGTCGGTCCTCGCGCAGCTGCGCTACCTCGAGTCGGCCTGAGCCTCGGCTGCTGCCTCCCCGGCGCTCGCCGCACTCCGGGTGCGGCTGGGTGCGCTCCCGAAGGGCGGGGGTGGCCCTAAGAAGAAGTCCGGCTGCTTGTCCTGACCGCTCACCACGGTGATGCGGCCGGACTTCTTCATGAGTCGGGTCACCCCCGCCCTTCGTCCGCTTCCGCCTCTCGCCCGTGGTCGGGTCACCCCCGCTATTCGTCCGCTTCCGCCTCTCGCCCGTGGTCGGGCCACCCTGCCCTTCGACCGCGTCGGACCGGCGGGCCCGGTGGTGGTGACTCGCGGGTACGACGATCACTCCTGGCACTGGGGACGGCGACATGCCCGGTGTTGCGGGCGCTGGAGTCTGCCGGGCCCGCGAGTGGTCGTCGTACCCGCGGGTCACCTGGCGCCACGGCACGCACGAAGGGCCCGGCGCCAAAGGCGGCCGGGCCCTTCGAGAGGGGTGCGGGTCAGCGAGCGCGACGCTGGAGGCGCTCGACGTCGGTGAGGAGCACCGCGCGGGCCTCGAGGCGCAGCCAACCGCGCGAGGCGAAGTCGGCGAGGGCCTTGTTGACCGTCTCGCGGGAGGCGCCGACGAGCTGGGCGAGCTCCTCCTGGGTGAGGTCGTGGGCGACCATGACGCCGTCCTCGACCGGGCGGCCGAAGCGCTGGCTCAGCTCGAGCAGGGCCTTGGCGACGCGACCCGGGACGTCGGTGAAGACGAGGTCGGCGAGGTTTTCGTTGGTGCGGCGCAGCCGACGCGCGAGCGCGGCGAGCAGCGTGCCGGCGATGCGGGGGTGCGCGCCGAGCAGCTGGCTCAGCTGCTCGTTGCCCAGGCCGATGAGCTGGGTCTCGGCGACGGCGGTCGCGGTCGCGGTGCGCGGACCGGGGTCGAAGAGGCTGAGCTCGCCGAGCATCTCGGAGGGGCCGAGGATCGCGAGCAGGTTCTCGCGGCCGTCGGTGGAGGAGCGGCCGAGCTTGATCTTGCCCTCGGTGATCACGTAGAGCCGGTCACCCTGGTCCCCTTCGTTGAAGAGGACGTCGCCGCGCTCCATGCGCACAGGCGTCATGGACGCCATCACCTGCGCGGCATCGGCGTCGTCAAGGGTCGCGAAGAGCGGGGCGCGGCGTACGACATCGAGGTTCACACCGGGCAGTGTGCCACGATGCCGCGCGCGAGGGGGCCTAGGCTGCGGGGGTGTCTGCCGATCGAGTCGAGTCCCCGCTCGCCCTGACCCGCCGCGCCCGACGGATGTACCGGCTGCTGCACGAGCGCTACCCCTACGCCCACTGCGAGCTCGACTTCGACACCCCGCTCCAGCTCCTCGTCGCCACGGTGCTGTCCGCGCAGACGACCGACGTCATGGTCAACAAGGTGACGCCGACCCTCTTCGCCCGGTGGCCCACGGCGGCCGACCTGGCCGCCGCCGACCGCACGGAGATGGAGGAGGTCCTGCGGCCCACCGGCTTCTACCGCGCGAAGACCAACTCCGTCCTCAAGCTGGCTGCGGCGATCGTCGAGGAGCACGAAGGGGAGGTCCCGCCCCGTCTGCAGGACCTCGTCAAGCTCCCCGGCGTCGGTCGCAAGACGGCCAATGTCGTCCTCGGCAATGCCTTCGACGTCCCGGGCATCACCGTCGACACCCACTTCGGCCGGCTCTCCCGGCGCATGGGCTGGACCGACGAGGAGGACCCGGTCAAGGTCGAGCACGCCGTCGGTGCGCTCATCCCGCGCAAGGAGTGGACGATGCTCAGCCACGTGGTGATCTTCCACGGCCGGCGCACCTGCCACGCCCGCCGACCCGCGTGCGGCGCCTGCCCCGTGGCCCGGCTCTGCCCGTCATACGGCGCGGGCGAGACGGACCCGGACGAGGCGGCGAAGCTGCTCAAGTACGAGCTCGCCCCCGGAGCCGCACGATGACGGCGACGCCGGCGCCGCCGACCTGGCTGCTGGAGGCCGAGGCCGCCCTGCGTGCCGACCTCCCGTCGTGGTTCACCGACTTCGCCCCGCCGCCGGACCCGCAGCGCCGCTCCGCCGTCCTGATGCTCGTCTCGCCGGGGGAGAGCGGCCACGACATCGTCCTCACCGAGCGTTCCGGCCACCTGCGCAGCCATGCCGGTCAGGTCTCCTTCCCGGGCGGCAAGCTCGACCCGGGCGAGACCCCCGTCGAGGCGGCCCTGCGCGAGACGTGGGAGGAGGTCGGGGCCGATCCCGCCGGCATCGAGATCATCGGGTCCTTCCCCGACCTGTGGTTGAGCCCGAGCAGCAATGCCGTCACGCCGGTGCTCGGCTGGTCGCCGGAGCCGGGCCCCCTTCGCGTCGTCGACCCCGGCGAGGTGGCGCGCGTGGAGCGCATCCCCGTGGCGGATCTCGTCGATCCCGCCAACCGCTTCATGGTCAAGGGGCCGAGCGGTTACGTCGGGCCGGCCTTCGAGGTCGCGGGCCTCTTCGTGTGGGGCTTCACGGCCCAGCTGGTGAGTGTCCTGCTCGACGCGGCGAAGCTCACCGAGCCCTGGGACGAAGGGAGGCGGCGTCGCCTCCCGTGGCGCTACGTCAAGCCCTACCTCACGCAGGGTGTGCGGCGGTCAACCACGCGCTGAGCGCGTCGGTGACCTCCTCGGGAGCCTCCTCGGGCACGAAGTGCCCGGCGCCGGCCACGCTGGCTCGGGCCAGCGGCCCCTCGACGAACCGAGAGCTCTCGGCGGCGAGCACCGGCAGCGAGGTGTGGTCCTCGGCGCCGTGCAGCTGCAGCACGGGCACGTCGATGCGGCCCTGCAGCTTGTGCAGGTAGCGCACCCCGCTCGGCGTGAGCCGGCAGCGGTAGAACCAGCGGTGGTACTCGGCGGCGGCCTGCCCGGCGAAGGGGACGGACATCGCCTCGGTGTAGCGCTCGGTGACCTCGTCGGTGATCCACGAGGTGTCGCTGCCGGACCAGGCGTTCAGCCGGCGGGAGACGGTGAGCGGCTGACGCTCGGAGGCGAAGGGGGCCTGCATCGCGCGCAGGTACTGGTTGGCCCGCCACTGCAGGGGGTGGCGCCACATGGCGCGGTGGAAGACCGCGGGATGGGGGACGCCGAAGGGGGCGATCGCCCGGGTCACGCCCGGCTGGTGGGTCGGCATGCTCCACACGACCCAGCCGCCGAGACCGAGACCGACGAGCGCCGCGTCGTCCGCGCCGAGGCTGCGGACGATCGCGGCGAGGTCGTCGCAAGCCGTCGCCAGGTCGTAGCCGGCGGGCGGCTTGTCACTGGCCCCGAAGCCGCGCAGGTCCACAGCGGCGGCCCGGTAGCCCTGTGCGGCGACGGCCGGCAGCTGGTGGCGCCAGGCCCACCAGAACTGCGGGTAGCCGTGGACGAAGAGGACGAGGGGCCCGCTCCCGGTGACGGCCACGTGGAAGCGTGCGCCGTTCGCCGAGACGAAGCGGTGCTCCCACGGGCCGTCGACGAGGGCGGCCGCGGCGTCGGGCGGGTTCAGCTGCCCGGCTTGATCGCGGCGACCGTGTCCTGGGCGTTGCGGATCGCCTTCTGCGGGACGGTGTTCTCCTTGGCCTTCTTCAGCGCCTTGAGGCCGACGAAGCCCAGACCAGCGGCGATGAGGAAGAGGACGACCGTGATGATGAGGTAGCCCGCCCACACGGGCAGCCAGATGGCGATGACCCTGGCCAGCGTGTGGAAGAGGAAGATCAGGCCGAGCAGCGCGAGGAAGCCGGCGACGGCGAGCAGGCCCGCGCCCTTGCCGCCGAAGGACAGGCCCTTGGTGACCTCGGCCTTGGCCAGCTGGATCTCGCTCTGCACGAGGGCCGAGATGTCGTGCGTGGCGTCGGAGACGAGCTGACCGACGGTGCGCTCGGTCTCGCCGGGTGCGGGCTGACCGACGAGTCGTCGGGTGACGGGGTCGGTGCTGCCGGTGCGGGCGTGATCGTTGCTCATGCTGCTCCTGCTCGTGTCGACGTGACCTGCCACAGGGGTGGCGTCTTCGGTCGCCCAGCCTACCCACGAGTTTCCCGCGCGCCCGGCATCCTCCCTTCGTCGACGCGACGGCAACGTCCCGGGGAAGTCATGGTGAACCCTGTGCACCACACCCCCGTTGTGGTCGGCACGAGGGGCGAAGGGGGTCCACCATCGGGGTATGAGCTACGGCGAGGAGACGGAGCCGCTCGCGATCGCGCACCGCGGTGGGGCCCACCTGGCGCCCGAGAACACCTTGGCTGCCTTCGCCATCTCCACGGCTCTGGGCCTGCGCTACCTCGAGTCGGACGTCAAGCTCACGGCCGACGGTCAGCTCGTCTGCTTCCACGACGACACCCTCGACCGGGTCACCACGGGGACCGGGCGCGTCGGCGCCCACACCCTGGCCGACCTCGATCGTCACGTGCGTGTGGGTGGGACCGAGCCGATCCCCACCCTCGAGGAGGCGCTGCGGAGCTTCCCGGACGCCTGCTTCACCGTCGACCTCAAGGACCGGGCGGCGATCGCGCCGATGGCGCGGTTGCTCCAGCGACGTGACTACGCAGAGCGGGTGTGCGTCGCCGGCGCCTGGGACGGGTGGCTGCACCTGCTCGCCTCGCAGGCACCGCACGTGCGCACGGCACTGGGATGGCGATCGCTCACCGCCCTCATCTCCGCATCCAAGGCGGGACTGCAGCCACCGGCGGCCGTGGTGCGCGGGCGCTTCGCCCACGTCCCCGTCCAGCTGGGCCGGCTGCCGATCCACTCCGCCTCGCTCGTGCGCCGGGCTCACCGGCTGGGGGTGCGCGTCGTCGTGTGGACCGTCGACGAGCCCCGGCTGATGCACGAGCTGCTCGACATGGGGGTCGACGGGATCATCACCGACCGGCCGGATGTGCTCCGCACGGTGATGATCCAGCGCGGGACCTGGGCCCCGATGAGGGGTCTGAGGGCCTCCGGCAGAGGCGATTTGGCGTCTGCGGCATCGGTGATCTAATGTTCTCGACGTCAGCCCGAGAGGGAGGAACGGACACCAAGCGGTGACTCGAGAAGTCACCCCAGGCAGGCCGGTCCCGCGAGCTGACAGCCCTCATCCGAGTTACTCGGATCCGGTCGATCAGGTCGGAACCGCGGATTTGGAACCGAGCAGCCCCGCTGCTACGGTGGGCCACCGCTGAAGATCCAAGCGCGATCAACAACGGCCGCTCCAAGAGCGGATCACGAAGTTGGCGCCCAAGCATGGACAGTGGTAAGTTAGAGAAGTTGCCCCTTGAAGCATCTGGCCGGAGACGGTGGGTGGTGATGGGTGTGCGTGTGAATCTTGAGAACTCAACAGCGTGTCAAAAATCGATGCCAATACCTCGTCTTGGCTGGTTGTGCCTGGTCCTGCGTTCGTGGGGTTGGGTGTGATTGGTCGGATGAATTTTTTCCTTTGGTTGACAATGAATGAACTCAGCGATTGCGCTGGTTGTTCTTGCTCAGTCATGGTTCAGCCCTTTGTTGGGTTACTGATTGGCTCTGATGCTCGCTTCGGTGGGTGTTGGGGTTTTTAATCATCAACGGAGAGTTTGATCCTGGCTCAGGACGAACGCTGGCGGCGTGCTTAACACATGCAAGTCGAACGGTGAAGCTCCAGCTTGCTGGAGTGGATCAGTGGCGAACGGGTGAGTAACACGTGAGCAACCTGCCCCAGACTCTGGAATAAGCGCTGGAAACGGCGTCTAATACTGGATACGAGATCAAGCCGCATGGTTATGGTCTGGAAAGTTTTTCGGTTTGGGATGGGCTCGCGGCCTATCAGCTTGTTGGTGAGGTAATGGCTCACCAAGGCGACGACGGGTAGCCGGCCTGAGAGGGCGACCGGCCACACTGGGACTGAGACACGGCCCAGACTCCTACGGGAGGCAGCAGTGGGGAATATTGCACAATGGGCGAAAGCCTGATGCAGCGACGCCGCGTGAGGGATGACGGCCTTCGGGTTGTAAACCTCTTTCAGCAGGGAAGAAGCGAAAGTGACGGTACCTGCAGAAGAAGCACCGGCTAACTACGTGCCAGCAGCCGCGGTAATACGTAGGGTGCGAGCGTTGTCCGGAATTATTGGGCGTAAAGAGCTTGTAGGCGGTTTGTCGCGTCTGCTGTGAAAATCCGGGGCTCAACCCCGGACTTGCAGTGGGTACGGGCAGACTAGAGTGTGGTAGGGGAGACTGGAATTCCTGGTGTAGCGGTGAAATGCGCAGATATCAGGAGGAACACCGATGGCGAAGGCAGGTCTCTGGGCCACTACTGACGCTGAGAAGCGAAAGCATGGGGAGCGAACAGGATTAGATACCCTGGTAGTCCATGCCGTAAACGTTGGGCGCTAGGTGTGGGACTCATTCCACGAGTTCCGTGCCGCAGCTAACGCATTAAGCGCCCCGCCTGGGGAGTACGGCCGCAAGGCTAAAACTCAAAGGAATTGACGGGGGCCCGCACAAGCGGCGGAGCATGCGGATTAATTCGATGCAACGCGAAGAACCTTACCAAGGCTTGACATATACCGGAAACTTCCAGAGATGGTTGCCCCCTTTGGGTCGGTATACAGGTGGTGCATGGTTGTCGTCAGCTCGTGTCGTGAGATGTTGGGTTAAGTCCCGCAACGAGCGCAACCCTCGTTCTATGTTGCCAGCACGTCATGGTGGGGACTCATGGAAGACTGCCGGGGTCAACTCGGAGGAAGGTGGGGATGACGTCAAATCATCATGCCCCTTATGTCTTGGGCTTCACGCATGCTACAATGGCCGGTACAAAGGGCTGCGATACCGCAAGGTGGAGCGAATCCCAAAAAACCGGTCTCAGTTCGGATTGGGGTCTGCAACTCGACCCCATGAAGTCGGAGTCGCTAGTAATCGCAGATCAGCAACGCTGCGGTGAATACGTTCCCGGGCCTTGTACACACCGCCCGTCAAGTCACGAAAGTCGGTCGGTAACACCCGAAGCCGGTGGCCCAACCCTTGTGGGGGGAGCCGTCGAAGGTGGGACTGGCGATTGGGACTAAGTCGTAACAAGGTAGCCGTACCGGAAGGTGCGGCTGGATCACCTCCTTTCTAAGGAGCACTGGCCACCGTTTGGTGGTCCAGAGCCTAGCTGCCGGCGAGTGTCTGGCAGTAGGTGCTCGGGTGGAACATCGATTATTTGACGCTTGCCTGGTGTGGCTGTTGTTAGTACCGATCACCTGCTCCTTTTGGAGTGGTGACAGTGGAACGCATGAGCTGCCTGGGTGGGTGTCTGACACGTTGTTGGGTCCTGAGGGTTCACGCGAGTGAAGCTTCATGGACCACGACCCCGATGATTACGGTTGTTGGGGTTGGGTTGTGGGCCTTGCCTGGTCGTATACCGCGCTCGTTGTGGGTGTGGGTGTGATCATCTGGTGGGGTTGCCGCCCGTATGTTGAGAACTACACAGTGGACGCGAGCATCTTTATCTTTGTGGCTCAAGTTTTTAAGGGCGCACGGTGGATGCCTTGGCACCAGGAACCGAAGAAGGACGTAGGAATCTGCGATAAGCCTCGGGGAGTCGATAACCAGACTTTGATCCGAGGATTTCCGAATGGGGAAACCCGGCTGGAGGCAAGTCCAGTCACTCCTGTCTGAATATATAGGGCAGGTAGAGGGAACGCGGGGAAGTGAAACATCTCAGTACCCGCAGGAAGAGAAAACAATAGTGATTCCGTGAGTAGTGGCGAGCGAAAGCGGATGAGGCCAAACCGAGCTTGTGTGATAGCTGTCAGGCGTTGCAGGTTCGGGGTTGTGGGATTTTCTGTCTCAGGACTGACATTCTGGGCTGGAGTAAGAAATTCACGTCATAGTCGAAGAGTCTTGAATGGCTCGGCACAGAGGGTGCGACCCCCGTAGACGAAATGGTGTGGACTCCGGATGATTTTTCCCAAGTAGCACGGGGCCCGAGAAATCCCGTGTGAATCTGGCGGGACCACCCGTTAAGCCTAAATATTCCCTGGTGACCGATAGCGGACAAGTACCGTGAGGGAAAGGTGAAAAGTACCCCGGGAGGGGAGTGAAATAGATCCTGAAACCGTGCGCTTACAATCCGTCGGAGCCTCCTTGTGGGGTGACGGCGTGCCTTTTGAAGAATGAGCCTGCGAGTTAGTGCTCAGTGGCGAGGTTAACCCGTGTGGGGAAGCCGTAGCGAAAGCGAGTCCGAATAGGGCGTTTAGTCGCTGGGTCTAGACCCGAAGCGGAGTGATCTACCCATGGCCAGGTTGAAGCGACGGTAAGACGTCGTGGAGGACCGAACCCACTTAGGTTGAAAACTGAGGGGATGAGCTGTGGGTAGGGGTGAAAGGCCAATCAAACTCCGTGATAGCTGGTTCTCCCCGAAATGCATTTAGGTGCAGCGTCACGTGTTTCTTACCGGAGGTAGAGCTACTGGATAGCTAATGGGCCTCACCAGGTTACTGACGTTAGCCAAACTCCGAATGCCGGTAAGTGAGAGCGTGGCAGTGAGACTGCGGGGGATAAGCTCCGTAGTCGAGAGGGAAACAGCCCAGATCACCAGCTAAGGTCCCTAAGCGTGTGCTAAGTGGAAAAGGATGTGGAGTTGCCGTGACAACCAGGAGGTTGGCTTAGAAGCAGCCACCCTTTAAAGAGTGCGTAATAGCTCACTGGTCAAGTGATTCCGCGCCGACAATGTAGCGGGGCTCAAGCACACCACCGAAGCTGTGGCATTGACACACTGCTCGGCACCCTTGTGGTGTCCAGGCGTGTTGATGGGTAGGGGAGCGTCGTGTGGCGAGTGAAGCGGCGGAGTGATCCAGTCGTGGATGCCACACGAGTGAGAATGCAGGCATGAGTAGCGAATGACGGGTGAGAAACCCGTCCGCCGAATAACCAAGGGTTCCAGGGTCAAGCTAATCTGCCCTGGGTAAGTCGGGACCTAAGGCGAGGCCGACAGGCGTAGTCGATGGACATCCGGTTGATATTCCGGAACCGGCGAAGAACCGCCCATGATGAATCCAGTGATGCTAAGCGCCTGAAGCTCATCGTTAGTGACCCTTCGGGGTTGCGCTGGTGAGTGGAACGCGCGACCCGAGCTGGTAGTAGTCAAGTGATGGGGAGACGCAGGAAGGTAGCCTCCGCGTGGCGATGGTTGTCCACGTCCAAGGGTGTAGGGAGTCAGGTAGGCAAATCCGCCTGGCATGTTCCCAAGGCCTGATGGTGACCTCTTTTGAGGGAAGCAGGGTGATCCTATGCTGCCGAGAAAATCCTCTAGCGAGGTTCGAGCCGCCCGTACCCCAAACCGACTCAGGTGGTTAGGTAGAGAATACCAAGGCGATCGAGTGAATCGTGGTTAAGGAATTCGGCAAAATGCCCCCGTAACTTCGGGAGAAGGGGGGCCCGGACCCTGAAGCTCTTTACGGGCTAGGGGAAAGGGCCGCAGAGACCAGGGAGAAGCGACTGTTTACTAAAAACACAGGTCCGTGCGAAGTCGCAAGACGATGTATACGGACTGACGCCTGCCCGGTGCTGGAAGGTTAAGAGGACCGGTTAGCCCCTTGTGGGCGAAGCTGAGAATTTAAGCCCCAGTAAACGGCGGTGGTAACTATAACCATCCTAAGGTAGCGAAATTCCTTGTCGGGTAAGTTCCGACCTGCACGAATGGCGTAACGACTTCTCCACTGTCTCAACCGCGAACTCGGCGAAATTGCACTACGAGTAAAGATGCTCGTTACGCGCAGCAGGACGGAAAGACCCCGGGACCTTCACTATAGCTTGGTATTGGTGATCGGGACGGCTTGTGTAGGATAGGTGGGAGACTGTGAAGCATGCACGCCAGTGTGTGTGGAGTCATCGTTGAAATACCACTCTGGTCGTTCTGGTTATCTAACCTCGGTCCGTGATCCGGATCAGGGACATTGCCTGGTGGGTAGTTTAACTGGGGCGGTTGCCTCCTAAAATGTAACGGAGGCGCTCAAAGGTTCCCTCAGCCTGGTTGGCAATCAGGTGGCGAGTGCAAGTGTACAAGGGAGCTTGACTGCGAGACAGACATGTCGAGCAGGGACGAAAGTCGGAACTAGTGACCCGACGGTGGCTTGTGGAAGCGCCGTCGCTCAACGGATAAAAGGTACCCCGGGGATAACAGGCTGATCTTCCCCAAGAGTCCATATCGACGGGATGGTTTGGCACCTCGATGTCGGCTCGTCGCATCCTGGGGGTGGAGTAGCTCCCAAGGGTTGGGCTGTTCGCCCATTAAAGCGGCACGCGAGCTGGGTTTAGAACGTCGTGAGACAGTTCGGTCCCTATCCGCTGTGCGCGTAGGAAACTTGAGAGAGGCTGACCTTAGTACGAGAGGACCGGGTTGGACGAACCTCTGGTGTGTGAGTTGTTCTGCCAAGGGCACCGCTCATTAGCTACGTTCGGGAGTGATAACCGCTGAAAGCATCTAAGCGGGAAGCATGTCTCAAGATGAGGTTTCCATGGAGCTTAGCTCCGAGAGGCTCCCAGTAGACGACTGGGTTGATAGGCCAGATGTGGAAGTGCAGCAATGCATGTAGCTGACTGGTACTAATAAGCCGATAACTTGATACACACACAACCTTCGTGTTGCGTAAAAAAGAACGATGTTCGCGTCCACTGTGCAGTTCCCGAGATACGGTCGGGACACAATGCACGTCCACTGTATTTCCATAGAGTTTCGGCTGTCATAGCGAAGGGGAAACGCCCGGTCCCATTCCGAACCCGGAAGCTAAGCCCTTCAGCGCCGATGGTACTGCACTGGTGACGGTGTGGGAGAGTAGGACGCAGCCGGACAAACATTCACAAGAAGCCCCCCAGCGAGTCGCTGGGGGGCTTCTTGCATTCCCGGGGAGAGCGCGCATTCCTCCCCGGGCACGGTCATTCCTGGGGGAGTGCACACATGACGAAGGGGGCCCGCCGAGCTGGCGGGCCCCCTTCGTCGGTGGTGGTCAGTCAGATGCCGGCTTGGCCATCCCGTCCTTGATGAGGTTCATGACGGACGAGTCGGCGAGGGTGGTGACATCACCGATCTCGCGGTTCTCTGCCACGTCCTTGAGCAGGCGGCGCATGATCTTGCCCGAGCGCGTCTTGGGCAGCTCGTCGACGATCATCACCTGACGCGGCTTGGCGATCGGGCCGATCTGCTCACCGACGTGCGCACGCAGCTCCTGCGCGAGGTCGTCACCCTCGGCCCCGCCAGCGTCGTCGCCGTCCTGGCGCAGGATGACGAAGGCGACGACGGCCTGACCGGTCGTCTCGTCGCTCGCGCCCACGACCGCGGCCTCGGCCACCCTGGGGTGGGAGACGAGGGCCGACTCGATCTCGGCGGTCGAGAGCCGGTGGCCGGAGACGTTCATGACGTCGTCGACCCGACCGAGGATCCAGATGTTGCCCTTGTCGTCGTACTTCGCGCCGTCGCCGGCGAAGTAGTACTCGGGACCGAAGCGGCTCCAGTAGGTGTCCTTGTAGCGCTCCGGGTCGCCCCAGATGCCACGCAGCATCGACGGCCAGGGCTTGGTGAGCACGAGGTAGCCGACCTTCTCGGGCTCGGTGAGCGGTTGGCCCTCGTCGTCGAGGATCTCGGCGCTGATGCCCGGGATGGGGTGCTGGGAGCTGCCGGGCTCGAGGGTCGTGACGCCGGGGAGCGGCGAGTTCATGATCGCGCCGGTCTCCGTCTGCCACCACGTGTCGACGATCGGGGCGCTGCCCCCGCCGATGTTGTCCCGGTACCAGCGCCAGGCCTCCGGGTTGATCGGCTCGCCGACCGAGCCGAGCACGCGGATGGACGACAGGTTGTACTTCTCCGGGATGTCCGCGCCCCACTTCATGAAGGTGCGGATCGCCGTCGGGGCGGTGTAGAGGATGCTGACGCCGTACTTCTGGATGATCTCCCAGAAGATGCCCTGGTGCGGGCTGTCGGGGGTGCCCTCGAAGAGCACCTGGGTCGCGCCGTTGGCCAGCGGACCGTAGACGATGTAGCTGTGACCGGTCACCCAGCCGATGTCGGCCGTGCACCAGTAGACGTCGGTCTCGGGGTGCACGTCGTGGACGACGGCATTGGTGTAGGCCGCCTGGGTGAGGTAGCCGCCGGTCGTGTGCAGGATCCCCTTCGGCTTACCGGTCGTGCCGGAGGTGTAGAGGATGAAGAGCGGGTGCTCGCTGTCGTGCGGCTGCGCCTCGTGCTCGTCGGACGCGGAGTCCACGACGTCGTGCCACCACACGTCACGCTCGTCGTCCCAGGTGACGTCGATGCCGGTGCGCTGGACGACGAGGACCTTGCCCGCGGTCGTGCCGGGGACCGCGCGGTCGACGGCGTCCTTGAGCGGCATGGCCTTGCCCTTGCGGAACTGGCCGTCGGAGGTGATGACGACCTTCGCCTCACCGTCCTCGATGCGCGCCTTGAGGGCGTCGGAGGAGAAGCCGCCGAAGACGACGGAGTGCGGCGCGCCGATGCGAGCGCAGGCGAGCATCGCGATGACGGCCTCGGCGATCATCGGCATGTAGATGGCGACGCGGTCCCCCTTCGCCACACCGAGGGAGGTGAGGGCATTGGCCGCCTTGCACACCTCTCGCTGGAGGTCGGCATAGGTGATGGTGCGGTCGTCGCCGTTGGCGCCGACGACGTGCAGCGCGACGCGATCGCCGTTGCCGGCCTCGACGTGGCGGTCGACGCAGTTGTAGGCGGCGTTGAGCTCACCGCCGATGAACCACTTGGCGAAGGGAGCATCGCTCCAGTCGAGCGTGGTGTCGAAGTCCGTGCTCCACGTGACGTACTCCCGGGCCCTCGCGGCCCAGAAGGCCTCGTGGTCCTCGGCCTCGTCGTAGAGCGAGGCCTTGCCCACGGCCTGCTCGGTGAACTCGGGGGTGGGGGCGTAGTCCGTCACATGTCCTCCTCGTTGAGTGGGTCCGCGCGCCCTCGCGCGGACCTGTGTCCACCTCCTACCTTCTCCCGCCGTGGCGACGAGCACAACGGCGGGGGGTGGTGCATCGCCGGGCGAGGGGAGGGGCACGACGAGCGGTCCGACTGCGGCCACCTGCCGACGAGCGGCTCACGCAGCAGGTGGGCACAGTGCTCAGGACGCGGCGGACCTAGGCGGTTCGATTCTGGGCAGTCTGCCCAGCGTGTTGGCGATCTGTGGTGCAGACAGCGCAGGTCTGCGACGGTTGGCTGATCACAAGGAGGTGGTTGACGTGTTCACCGAGGGACAGCTGTACTCACCTGTCACCGAGCACGAGGACGGGACCGTCGAGGTCCACCTGGCCGACACGCACCCGGGTCGCGAGGACCGCGAGTACCTGCGGCGAAGGGGGGAGATCGCCGGCGCCGCGCTGGGCTGGGACCGAGGACGCGACCCCGTCCCGACCATCGCCTACACCGAGGCCGAGCACGAGATCTGGCGTCGGGTGAGCGCCGAGCTGGCCCCGCTGCACGAGCGTCATGCCCACCGTGAGTACCTCGAGGCCAAGGCCCGCCTCGACCTGCCGACCGACCACGTGCCCCAGCTCGCCGAGGTGAGCGAGCGACTCGTACCGCTCACCGGCTGGTCCTACGTCTGTGCGCCGGGGCTGGTCCCCCTTCGTGACTTCTATGCTGACCTCGGGTCCCGCACCTTCAACTCCACGCAGTACCTGCGGCACGACTCGCAGCCGCTCTACACGCCGGAGCCGGACATCATCCACGAGGTCATCGGCCACGCCAACCAGCTCGCCAGCACGCGACTGGCGGCGATCACCGAGGCCGCGGGCCAGGCCTCGCTGCGCCTGCAGACCGACGAGGCCATGAAGCTCGTGGCGGACGTCTTCTGGTTCTCGATCGAGTTCGGGGTGATGCACGAGGGGAGCGACCTCAAGGCCTACGGTGCCGGGATCCTGTCGAGCTTCGGTGAGATCCAGGAGTTCGGCCACATGGAGATCCGCGAGCTCGACCTGGCCGACATGGGCACGCTCAACTACGACATCACGGCCTACCAGCCGGTGCTCTTCGCGGCCCGCTCGATGGACCATCTCGAGGACGTCGTCGGCGACTTCTTCGTGACCGTCGACGACGAGAAGGCCGCCGCGCTGCGGCGAGCGGCCGAGCAGCGGGGACTCGTGCAGGCCGCCACGTGACCGGTCAGCCGGTGCCGCCGTGTGCCTCGATGCCTGAGACGAGGATGCGCAGACCGGTGCCGAAGTCAGTCGGCTCGCGCTCGGCGGTGAGGATCCCAGAGCGCGCGGCCTGCTCGTGCGACTGCTCGTCGTAGGCGTGCCCGTAGACGAAGTGCAGCAGCGTGCGTGCGGCGGTCGGTGCCACGGCCGGGGAGATGCCGGCATCGCGCAGCAGCAGGCACAGCTCGTCGAAGGGCGCCTGCCCGCCCATCCCGAAGGCCCACATGCTCATCACCAGGTCCGCCCCGTCGGGGTAGGCGGTGACCGCGGCGTGCAGCTGCGCGCAGCGCTCCTGTACCCGCTCCTGCCAGGGAGCGTCGCCCGCTGTCGGTGGGCGGGGCGCGCGCGCGATGATCTCGTCAGCGACGGCCCCGAGCACCGCCTGTTTGTTGGCGAAGTGGTGGTAGAGCGCGCTCTGCTGCACCCCGAGCTCGGTTCCGATGGCGCGCATCGTCAGGTCGGGCAGGCCGACCCGGGAGAGCAGGCTCAGGGCCGTGGCGACGATCCGTTCGTGCGAGAGCGGCTCCTGGCGGGTCCGTCGCGTGGGCGGCACGGGCGCTCCCTTCGAAGCGGGTCGAGATCGGGGGTCCAGTTGACCACACGTCGTCGGCGCCACTAACCTGAACGCCGTTCACCTGAGTGAACGGCGTTCATCCAACGAGGGGATTCGGCAACATGACCACGGCTCCGGCCACCCGGGCCGCCACGGCGAGCACCGACCTGGCCCTCGTCTCCTCCCTCGCCGCTCTGATCGCGGTGTGCTCGATCCTGCCCGCTGTCAACCTCTCGGTCTTCGCGCCGATCACCTTGCAGACCTTCGGGGTGCTCCTCGCGGGCGCCGTCCTCGGAGCCCGGCGCGGCGCTCTCGCTGTCCTCCTGTGGATCCTCATCGGGATGATCGGACTCCCCGTCTTCGCCAATGGCAAGGCCGGGCTGCCGGTGCTCGTCGGCCCGACCGGTGGGTACATCCTCGGTTTCGTCGTCGGGGCGGCGATCATCGGGACCGTGGCCACGGTCGCCGTCCGACGCGCCGGCCGCGGGACGGCGTGGGTGCTCACAGCGGGAGGGCTGCTCGCGCTCGTGGTCGTCCACGCCGCCGGCATCGTCGGCCTGCACCTGCGCGCGGGACTCGGGTGGCATGCGGCCGCGACCGTCGACGGTGCCTTCTGGATCGGCGACCTGATCAAGCTGGCCGCGACCGTCCTCGTCGCGGGCGCGGTGCACCGCGCCTTCCCCGACCTGCTGCGTCGCCGCGCCTGATGGCGCGCATCGAGCTCGACCGGGTCACGGTCCGCCGGCCCACGGCGACCGGCGACCTGCTCGTGCTCGACGAGACGAGCCTGCTCGTCAGCGAGGCGCGTGTGGCGCTCATCGGTCCCAACGGCGCCGGGAAGTCGACCCTGGCCCGCCTCGTCAACGGTCTCGTCACCGCCACGACGGGTGCCGTGCACGTCGACGGTGTCGATGTCGCGCGCCGCGGCCGCGAGGTCCGGCGTCGGGTGGCCTTCACCTTCACCGACCCGCACGCACAGCTCGTCATGCCGACGGTCGCCGAGGACGTTGCCTTGTCGCTGAGGGCCGCACGGCCCGACCGGCGGGGCCGCGACGCGGCCGTGGCCGAGGTGCTCGAGCAGCACGGTCTGGCCGACCTGGCCCACCGCAGCGTCCACGCCCTCTCCGGTGGGCAGGCCCAGCTGCTCGCCCTGGCGAGCGCCCTTGCCACCGGTCCGGACGTCCTCGTCGCCGACGAGCCGACGACGCTGCTCGACCTGGCAGCCTCCCGACGCGTCGGTGACCTGCTCATGGGGCTGCCGCAGCAGGTCGTGCTCGTCACCCACGACCTCGAGCTCGCCGGCCGGTGCGACCGGGCGGTCCTCGTCGACGGGGGCCGGGTCGTGGCCGATGGTCCCGCGGCCGACGTCGTCCACCACTACCGCGCCCGGGTGGCGGCATGCTGCTGACGGCCCACCGCCCCGGGACCTCGCTCGTCCACCGGCTCCCGGCGGGCGCCAAGCTCAGCCTGCTCGCCGCCGCCGGCGTCGGGCTGGCCCTCGCGGATGGCTGGCCGTCGGCTGGCCTCGCCGCGGGCACTGCCCTCGCCCTGCTCGTCGTCGCCGGCACGCCCCTGCGGGTCCTCGTGGCCGCCCTGCGCGGGCCCGTCCTCGTGACGGTCGCCCTGGGGGTCTGGCTCACCTGGCAGGCGGGCTGGCCCCGTGCCGGCGAGACCGTCGGTGACCTCCTGGCGCTGGTCCTGCTCGCGAGCCTCGTCACGACGACGACCCGGGTCGACGACATGCTCGACGCCGTGGAGCGGGCCATGCGCCCGCTCCGCAGGTTCGGCGTGCGCGCCGACCGCGTCGCGCTGGCGATCTCGCTCGCGCTCCGGGCCGTGCCCGCCACCGCGGAGGTGGCGACCGAGACGAGGGACGCGGCGCGGGCGCGCGGCCTGGAGCGCAACCCCAGGGCGATCCTCACCCCCTTCGTCGTGCGGGTCGTGCGTGACGCGCGGCTGCGGGGGGAGGCGCTCCATGCCCGGGGTGTGGGCGACGACCAGTCTGGAAGACACGGATGAAGGGATGACCATGACCACCTATGACGAGATCGTCGAGGGGGTCCTCGCAGGAGCCGAGGCCACCCCCGAGGACGCGCTGACGATCCTGCGCTGCCCGGACGAGGACGTCTTCGACGCGGTCGCGGCCATCGCCCGGCTGCGCCGCGCGCACTTCGGCATGACCGTCAAGGTCAACTACCTCGTCAACCTCAAGTCCGGACTCTGCCCGGAGGACTGCGGCTACTGCTCGCAGGCGCTGGGGTCCACGAGCGAGATCCTCAAGTACACCTGGCTCAAGGAGGACGAGGCCCTCGACCAGGCCCGCGCCGGCGTGCGCGGTGGCGCCTCGCGCGTGTGCATGGTCGCCAGTGGCCGTGGCCCGACCGACCGAGACATCGAGCGAGTCGCGGGCATGGTCGGCGCGATCAAGGAGGAGAACCCCGAGGTCGAGGTCTGCGCCTGCCTCGGCCTGCTGCGCGACGGCCAGGCCGACCGGCTGCGCGAGGCCGGCGTCGACGCCTACAACCACAACATCAACACCGCCGAGTCGCACCACGAGTCGATCGTCACCACGCACACCTACGAGGACCGGGTGCGCACCGTCGCGATGGCGCAGGGCGCGGGCCTGTCCGCGTGCAGCGGCCTGATCGCCGGCCTGGGGGAGAGCGACGAGCAGCTCGTCGAGGCGCTCGTCGCGCTGCGGGATATGGGCTCGGACTCGGTGCCGGTCAACTTCCTCATCCCCTTCGACGGGACGCCCAAGCAGGAGACCTGGGAGCTGACCCCGCTGCGCTGCCTGCGCATCCTCGCCGCCGCCCGGCTGATCTCGCCTGCCGCCGAGCTGCGGATGGCCGCCGGTCGCGAGATGCACCTGCGGAGCCTGCAGGGCATGGCGCTGCAGGTGGCCAACTCGCTCTTCCTCGGTGACTACCTCACCGCCGAAGGGCAGAGCGCCGAGGACGACCTGACGCTCATCGCCGACCACGGGTTCACCGTCCTCGGTGCCGACGATCCGGCGAGCGTCGGCGCGGCGGGGACCGCGCCGGCCATCCGGCGCCGCGGAGCCGGCACGAGCGTCCCGGCCAACGCCTGAGGACAGGACGAAGGGGGGAGAGCCGCAGCTCTCCCCCCTTCGTCCTGCGTCGTCGGCGAGGGTGCGACGACCGGGCGGTCAGTGGTCGATGACCTCGGCCACCCCGTGACCGGTGAGGCTGCGCACCTCCATCTCGGCGTACTTCGCGCGGTTGAACTCCTTGCTCGTCACCGTGCCCAGCCACCCGAGGAAGAAGCCGAGCGGGATCGAGACCAGGCCCGGGTTGTCCAGCGGGAACCAGTGGAAGTCGACGCCCTGGAGCATCGAGCCGCTCTTGCCCGTCGCGGGGTCGACCGGCTTGCCGGACACCACGGGCGAGAAGATGATGAGCAGCAGGGCCGAGGCGAGACCGCCGTAGATCGACCACAGGGCACCGCGGGTGTTGAAGCGACGCCAGAAGAGGCTGTAGAGGATCGTCGGGAGGTTGGCGCTCGCCGCGACGGCGAAGGCCAGCGCCACGAGGAAGGCGATGTTCTGGTCCTTGGCGAGCATGCCGCCGAGGATCGCGACGACGCCGGTCCCGATCGCCGCGTAGCGCGAGACCTTGACCTCCTCCTCCTGGGTGGCCTGACCCCGCTTGAAGACCTGGTTGTACAGGTCGTGGGCGAAGCTCGCACTGGCCGTGATCGTCAGACCGGCCACGACCGCGAGGATCGTCGCGAAGGCGATGCCGGAGACGATGCCGAGCAGCCACGAGCCGCCGAGCTCGTAGGCGAGCAGCGGGGCGGCGGCATTGGCCTTGCCCGGGGCAGCGTTGATCGTCTCCGGGCCGACGAGGGCGCCGGCGCCGTAGCCGATGACGAGGGTCAGCAGGTAGAAGCCACCGATGAGCCAGATGGCCCACTCGACCGACTTGCGGGCCTGCTTGGCCGTCGGGACGGTGTAGAAGCGCTGCAGCACGTGCGGCAGGCCGGCCGTGCCGAGGACGAGGGCGAGCGAGAGCGAGATGAAGTCGATCTTCGTCGTGTGGGTGAGGCCGTACTTCAGGCCGGGCTCGAGGAGCTTTTCGCCGGCCGCGGGGTTGCGCTCGACGGCCTGCTGCATGAGCGAGGAGAAGTTGAGCCCGAACTTGCCGAGCACCCACACGGTCATGATGGCCGTGGCGAAGATCAGCAGGACGGCCTTGATCATCTGCACCCAGGTGGTGCCCTTCATGCCGCCGATCATCACGTAGGCGACCATGACGATGCCGACGACCGCGATGACGACGTTCTGCGCAAAGGCACCGTCGACGCCCAGGAGCAGCGAGACGAGGCCGCCGGCGCCGGCCATCTGCGCAAGCAGGTAGAAGAAGGACACCGCGAGCACCGAGCTCGACGTCGCGATGCGGATCGGCCGCTGCTGCAGTCGGTAGGAGAGCACGTCGGCGAGGGTGAAGCGGCCCGTGTTGCGGAAGAGCTCGGCGACGAGCAGCAGCGCGACGAGCCACGCGACGAGGAAGCCGATCGAGTAGAGGAAGCCGTCGTAGCCCTGCAGGGCGATGGCGCCGGCGATGCCGAGGAAGCTCGCCGCCGACAGATAGTCGCCGGCGATGGCTAGACCATTTTGCCGACCGGAGAAGGCGGCACCACCCGTGTACATCTGGCTCGCCGTCTTGTGGCCGGCCGCCACCTTGATGACGATCGCGAGGGTCGCGACGACGAAGACGACGAAGATCGTGATGTTCAGGGCCGGGGAGCCCGTGGCCGTGGCCGCGGGGACGAGGGCGGTCATCCGTCCACCTCCGGGGTCTCGTGCGATCCGACCTGCGCCGCGAGGGCCTCGGCGGCGGGGTCGAAGACCCGGCCGGCCCAGCGGATGTAGGCGATGGTGATCGCGAAGGTCGTGACGAACTGCCCGAGGCCGAGCAGCAGGCCGATGTTGATGTTGCCGAGGACCTTGGTGCCCATGAAGCCGGGCGCGTACATCGACAGCAGGACGTAGAGGAAGTACCACGCGAGGAAGAACGCGGTGATGGGGAAGACGAAGCGGCGGAAGGTCCGGCGCAGCTGGCCGAACTCCTCCGACTCCTGGACGGCGATGTATCTCTCGCCGAGCGACTGAGCGTCGTTGCTCATGGCTCACCTCCGGGTCGTGGGTGGGTCCGGGCATCGGTGACCGAACGCCGCCAGAGTGGCGCAGCGCACACCCCGGCCGGCGGTGCGACGGGCCGTGCGGCGGTCGGCGGGTGCTGACGTCGCCGTGCGGGCGCGCCCCGTGCGGTGAGCGGCGCCGTGAGCGCGACGAGCGGTCAGGCCTCGGCGAGGACGTCCTCGGGCGCGTGCAGCCGGCTCATCGTGCGGGCCCACCGGCGCGGCCGCGGCGTGACGAGCGAGACGAGCATCGTCACGGCGAAGGCCAGGGGTGTGGCCCACGCGGTGGGAGCCGCGAGCAGCGCGCCCGGCCAGCCGCCCGGGGCGAGGTCGGTGACGGACACGAGGGCGGCGAAGAGGGTCGTGACGCCACCGACGGTGATGCCCGCGGCCGCTCCCTTCGCCGTGAGTCGTGGCCACCAGACGCCGAGGATCAGCAGCGGGGCGAAGGTCGCCGCGGCGATGGCGAAGGCATGGCCGACGGCCGACGAGATGCCGATGGGGGCGGCGGTGATGGCGACGACGAAGGGGGCGAGGACCCCGGTCGCGGCGGCGATGCGGAAGGAGGCCGAGGGGCTGGCGTCGCCGTGCGTCACACGGGCGGCGAGCGGTCGCAGGACGTCCTGGTCGATGGCTCCCGCGACCGACATCGTCACGCCGGAGGCCGTCGCGAGGAAGGCGGCGAAGGCGCCGCCGGCGGCCAGCGCGGTGAGCAGCTGGCCGTCGAGGCCGGGCAGCATCGCGCCCGGCAGGGCGAGCACGACCGTGCGGCTCGGGTCGTCCGAGATCTCCGACGGGTCGAGGTAGGCGCGGCCGAGGAAGCCGTAGATCGGCGGGAAGAGGTAGAAGAGCGACAGCAGCGCGAGCACGGAGACGGTCGTGCGGCGGGCGGCGACGCCGTCGGGGTTGGTGTAGAAGCGCACCGCGATGTGCGGCAGGCCCATCGTGCCCAGGCACAACGCGGCGAGGGTGCTGTAGGTCGTGAAGAGGGTGCGACCCGGCGCGTCACCGGTGAGCGGCTCCCACCAGGAGGTGTCGGCCTGCGGTGCCGGGGCACCGCTGCGGTGCCACACGGCGAGCAGGACGAAGGCGGGGACGGCGATCGCCGACAGCTTGATCCAGTACTGCACGGACTGCACGAGCGTCACCGAGCGCATGCCGCCGGCGACGACGTTGAGCGTCACGATGACCGTCAGCACGCCGGCACCGACCCACGTGGGCGCCCCGCTGACGTGCCGCAGCGCGAGGCCGGCCCCCTGCATCTGCGGGAGCAGGTAGAGCCAGCCGATGCCGACGACGAGCAGCGCGCACCCCCGACGCAGCGTGGCCGACTCGAGCCGGGTCTCGGCGAAGTCGGGGAGCGTGTAGGCCCCGGAGCGGCGAAGGGGGGCGGCGACGAGGATGAGCAGGACAAGGTAGCCGACGGTGTAGCCGACCGGCATCCACAGCATGTCGACGCCGCGGTCGTAGACGAGGCCGGCGACCCCGAGATAGCTCGCGGCGGAGAGGTACTCGCCGCCGATGGCGCTGGCATTGCGCCACGGGGTGACCGTGCGGCCGGCGACGTAGAAGTCGCTCGTCCCCTTCGCCAGACGCAGCCCGAGGGCGCCGAGGGTGAGCGTCGTGAGGCAGACGAGGAGGATCGCGAGGACGCTGAGCGGCTGGCTCATCGGCGGCTGACGAGCTCGCTGAAGTCGGCCTCGAGACGCTCGGTGGCCCGGACGTACCAGCGCGCGGTGAGCACGACGGCGGGGTAGACGAGCAGGCCGAGGACGACCCAGGCGAAGGGCAGGCCCATCACGCCGGTGCCGCGCAGCGCGGGGACGAGGGCGAAGAGGAGGGGCAGGGCCCCGATCGTCACCAGGCCGACCGCGATGGTGCCGAGGGAGAGGTGGAGCTGGGCCCGGCGCAGCGAGTTGACATAGGTGGAGCCCAGTCGCGACTCGTCGACGATCTCCTCGCGGACCGTGCGACGACGGGCGGAGCGGACGGGGCGGCGGGACCGAGTGACGCGCACCCGCTGCGGCGGGGTGCTCACGTCAATCCGTCGTCGGCCGGGGCCGCAGGAGGGTGCCGCGCAGGTGGCGCGTGTGCCGACGGCTGACCTGCAGCTCGGTCCCGTCGACGAGGACCGTGCAGCGGCCGCCGTCGTTGTGGATCTCGCTGATGTGCCGGGTCGACACGAGCGTGGAGCGGTGGATGCGTACGAAGCCGGCCTCGGCCCAGCGCTCCTCGAGGGTCGCCAGGGGGATGCGCACGAGGTGCGACCCGGTCGGGGTGTGCAGCCGCGCGTAGTCGCCCTGCGCCTGCACCCACCGGATCTCGCTGCGCCGGACGAACCGGGTGACCCCACCGAGCTCGACGGGGATCGTCTCGTCGTCCTCGCCCGGCGCCGCGGGCTCCTCCTCTCGGAGCTCGGTCGCGGCGAGGCAGCGGCGCACCGCCTCGCCGATGCGCTCGGGGCGCACCGGCTTCATGAGGTAGTCGACGGCGTCGAGGTCGAAGGCGTCGACGGCGTGGGAGTCGTGGGCGGTGACGAAGACGACCTGGGGGCGCTCGCTGAAGCGGCGGATGACCCGGGCCAGCTGCATGCCGTCGAGGCCCGGCATCGAGATGTCGCTGAAGACGACGTCGACGTGCTCGCGCTCGAGGGCCGCGAGGGCGGTCGTGCCGCTCGAGGCGGTGAGCACGCGCCCGACGCGCTCGTCCTGGTCGAGCAACCAGGCGACCTCGTTGCGCGCCGGGGCCTCGTCGTCGACGACGAGGACGGTCAGCGCGGTGGGGCGGGGCGGCATGGGCACCACACTAGGCCGGATCCTCGAGGGCAGGGGAGTACTTGGGCACCCGGAAGGAGACACGCATCCCGGCCCCCGGAGCGGTGTCGACGACCAGTCCGTACTCCTCGCCGTAGACCTGGCGCAGGCGGGCGTCGACATTGCCCAGGCCGACCGAGTCGGCGCGGGACTGGCCGTCGAGCACCTTGCGGATCGTCTCGGGGTGGGCACCGACCCCGTCGTCGTCGACGCTGAACTCCGCGACCGAACCGTGGTCCGTCGCGCTGAGTGTCACGTGCCCCGGGCCCTCCTTGGGCGCGAGGCCGTGGCGGACGGCATTTTCGACCAGCGGCTGGATGGCGAGGTAGGGAACGCGCACCGGCAGCACCTCGGGCGCGATCTTGAGGGTGATGCCCAGGCGCTCGCCGAAGCGCGCCTGCTCGAGGACGAGGTAGCGCTCGACATTGCGCAGTTCCTCGCTCACCGTCGTGAAGGCCCCGTCGCGGCGCAGCGCGTAGCGGGTGAAGTCGGCGAACTCGAGGAGCAGCTCGCGGGCCCGCGCCGGGTCGGTCCGCACGAAGGAGGCGATGGCCGTCAGCGAGTTGTAGATGAAGTGCGGGGAGATCTGCGCCCGCAGGGCGCGCAGCTCGGCCTCCATGGCCCGGGTGCGCTCGTAGGACAGGTCGGCGAGCTCGACCTGCGTCGCGACCCAGGCCGCGACCTCGCCGGCCGCGCGGGCCAGACCTGCCGAGACCGTCGGACCGTAGCCGGCGATGGCGCCGATGACCCGGTCGTCGACCGTCACCGGGGCGATGACCGCCGCCCGGATCGGGCACTCCGTCGAGGTGCACGTGACGACGTCTGGGCCGAGCACGACTGGCTGACCAGAGGTGAGGACCGCCGCGGCCTGGTCCATCACGGCAGGCAGGTGGTGTCTCCCTTCGCCCTCCCAGACGACGACGGCGGAGGTGTCGCAGACGGCCAGGCCCGGCGTGGCGAGCATCGCCCGCAGGTAGGGCGCCGCCCGCTCGCACCCGTCGTCGGTGAACCCGTCGGCGAGGTGCCGCGCCGCGAGGGACGCCGTGTGGAGGGTCTCGTAGGTGGCGTGGTCGGTGACGGAGATGAAGCCTGGGCGGGCCCGTCGCCAGCGCACGAGGGTGACGACGAGGGCCACGGCGGCGAAGACGCTGGTGACGACCGCCACGGTGGGCAGGTGCAGGCCGGCGTCCATGCGCGCACCCTAGTCCCGCCTACGCTGTCGGGGTGCCAGACTCCAGCCCGCTCGTCACCGCCCTGACCCAGCTCGCCGACCTGCCCGACGTGGCCGCCGCGTCCGAGCGGGCACGTGAGGTGTGCACCAACCTCCGCTGGCACGAGGCGCTGCGTCGCCGCATCCCCGAGGCCTCCGCGGAGTCGCGGGTCCGCGGGGCGTGGGCGAGTGCCGAGCTCGACGGGGCGCGCTCGACGGCGACGATCGTGCGCGACCTCATGCGCGGCGCCCGGGAGCGCAACCCCGAGCCGGACCCGGCCGAGCGGGTCATCCACGGCGCGATCGCCGCGACCGCCGAGACGGAGCACCTGCGCGACCTCGTGACCCGCTCCCCCGGGCAGGCGCTCGCCCGGCTGCACACCGCGGCCGCGGCGCAGCTGGTCACCGACCGCGACCAGCTCGGGCGGCCGCGGGTCGAGGGGGAGGGGTGCGAGGAGTTCAGCGACCTCGGGCCGGCTCCGACGGGTGGCGAGCTGCGGGCGCGGCTCGACGGGATCATCGAGCTGATGCGCAATGCCAGCGAGGCCCCGGCCCTGGTCGTCGCCTCGATCGTCCACGCGGAGATCGCGGCGACCCGGCCATTCGTCGTGGGCAACGGCCTCGTCGCCCGGGCCGTCGAGCGGGCGCTCATCGCGGCGACCGGCCTCGACCCGACGGGGGTCGCGGTGCCCGAGGCCGGGCACGGCCACGAGGGCGGCCCCGCCTATCTCGGCTCGCTCAACGGCTATGTCCACGGTGGTCAGCCCGGAGTCGTCCTGTGGCTCACGCACTGCGGCGACTCGCTCGTCGCCGGTGCGGAGGAGGGGTGGCGCGTGGCCGACTCGGTGCGGGCCGGCCGCCTGGGCTAGGGCCGCTCGGCGCGTCGTGGCGCATCCGAATTGCCTTTCTGCTCACGCGAGTTACTCTTGTTCTCAGCTGCTCCCTTCGGGTTGAGCGGCCAACGCACGGCTCCCTCCCCCCCGGAGCCCGCGCGTTGACGGCCCCGGCGCTCCCCCGCCGGGGCCGTCCCCTTTTCCGGGCACGGTGTCATCGCTCGTCGTCCACAGGCTCGCGGGCTCCGGTCGGTCCGTCCACAGGCTGACGAAGGGGGACTCCCCGCACCTGCTCGCGCGGCAGGGTCGAAGGCATGCACCCGATCGTCATCGTCACCGGCGCCTCCGGCGGGCTGGGCGTCTCCACCCTCGCGGCCGTCACCGCGACCGTCCTTGCCCGTGACGGCTCGCCCGTGCTCGTCGACGCGGCCTTCGGCGCGGGCGGTCTCGACGCGACCGTTGCCGTCGAGCACGAGGACGGTCTGCGCTGGGCGGACCTCGCCGAGCACGAAGGGGAGGTCGACGTCGGTCGACTGCGCCGGGCGCTGCCCCAGGGGCCGGTCCCGGTGCTCGCGGCGCGGGGTCGACGCCCCTCGCCGCGGGCGGTCACCGATGTCGTGCGGGGACTGGCGGCGGGCGGTCCGGTCGTCGTCGACCTGCCGTGCAGCGGGCGGGTGCCGCCCGTGTGGAAGGAGCTCGCCGACACCCTCGTGGTCGTCGTCGGGCTGCGCCCCCGGTGGCTGCGCGACGGCGAGGCCCTCGTCGGGACGCTCGGCGGTCTCGCCGAGTGCGCCCTGCTCGTCACTCGAGGGCCCCGTCGTGCCGAGCGGGTTGCCGATCGGGCTGCGGAGCATCTCGGGGTGCCCCTGCTCGACCACCTGGCCGACGACCCGGGAGTGTTGCGCGACGAGGCCCACGGTCGCGCGCCGCGGCCCCGGGGCGCGGTCGGCGAGGTCGCCCGGTCGCTCGCGGCGGCGCTGCCGGCGTCGTCGGCGCCGCTGGCCGAGCGGGTGCTCGGACTCGCGTCATGAGGTGGTCGAGCGCCATCGACGCCCAGGTCGAGGCGGGGCGCGCTCCCGACCCGGGCGTCATCGACGAGGTCGCCCGCAGCGAGGCGGTGCGGCTCGGCAGCGGCGGCGCCCGGCGGCGGTCGGGGGAGCTGCGCGCCGATCTCATGGGTCTGGGGGTGCTCGACCCGCTCGTCGAGGACGAGCGGGTGACCGACGTCCTCGTCAACGGCGACGGGTCGGTGTGGGTCGACCGGGGAGAGGGCGTGACCCGGGCCGACCTCGACGTCGGTGACGCCGACGCGGTGCGACGGCTGGCGACCCGGCTCTCGGCGACGGCCGGCAGGAGGCTCGACGACGCCCAGCCCTGGGTGGACGGTCTGCTACCGCGAGGGATCCGCCTGCACGCGGTGCTGCCGCCACTGGTGGCCGGCGGCGCCCACCTCAGCCTGCGGATCCCGCGTCACCGCGGCGGTGGGCTCGACGCGCTCGTCGACCTGGGCATGGCCACCCCGCAGCAGGCCGACCAGCTGCGCGATGTGGTCGCCGAGCGGCGGGCCTACGTCGTCACCGGGGGGACGGGCACGGGCAAGACCACCCTCCTGGCAGCCCTGCTCGCCGAGGTGCCTGCGGCCGAGCGACTGGTCGTCGTCGAGGACGTCGGCGAGATCCAGGTCGGCCATCCGCACGTCGTGCGGCTGCAGGCGCGCTCGGCCAACACCGAGGGCGCCGGCGAGGTGACGATGGTCGACCTCGTGAGGCAGGCCCTGCGCATGCGCCCGGACCGGCTCGTCGTCGGCGAGGTGCGCGGAGCAGAGGTGCGCGACCTGCTGCTCGCGCTCAACACCGGCCACGAGGGCGGCTGCGGCACGCTGCACGCCAACCGTGCCGAGGATGTACCGAGCCGGATCGAGGCACTCGGCGCGCTCGCCGGCATGGGCCGCGAGGCCGTGCGCGCCCAGATGGCCAGCGCGCTGGAGATCGTCGTCCACCTGCGACGGGTGGGCGGACGCCGGGTCGTCGACTCCATCGGTCCGCTGCCGGGGGTGGGCGCATGACGCTCGCCGTCATCGGTCTCGTGCTCGCGGCCGCCCTCCTGTGGCCGGGGCGTCAGCAGCCCGCGTCGCTGAGCGGGGCGGTCGGTCGGGGCGCTGGCTCGCCGCCGTGGCGCGCACGACGGCGAGCGACTGGACGGCTGGCGGACCTGGAGTCGATGGCCGCCGTCGCCGACCTGCTCGCCATGGCCCTGCGCTCGGGAGCCACGCCGGTCACGGCGGTCGCCGCCGTCGTCGGCGAGGCGCCGGACCCGTGGCACGGGGTGCTCGCGGAGGTCGGCGACGAGCTGGCTGCCGGGGGAGCCGCGGGCGGGGTGTGGCGACGCCACGCCCTGCACCACCCGGAGCTGCGCCCCGTCGCCGGCGCCTGGTCGCTCAGCGAGGGCCTCGGGGTCGCGCTCGCGCCCTCCATGGCGACGAGCGCACAGGTGCTGCGCGCCCGCGTGCAGGCCCGCAGACGGCTCGACGCAGCGACGGCAGGAGCCCGCTCGACGATGCACCTGCTCACCCTGCTGCCCCTCGTCGGTCTGCTCGCCGGGCTCGCCTTCGGCCTGACCCCGTGGGAGGTCTACGGGCACAGCGCCCTGACGGTGATCAGCGCGGTCGTGGGGCTGGGCCTGACGGTCGCCGGGTGGCTGGTCTGCCGGTGGCTGCTCGCACGCGCCGTCGCCCCGCGGGACGAGCGATGACGCTCCCGGTGCTGCTTCTCGTCGTCGCGGCGGTCGTGCTGTGGCCGTCGCGGTCGCGGCTGGTCGACGTGCGCCGTCGCGAGGTGGACCGGGCATCCGCGCAGGACCCGCCGCAGCCCCTGACCGTCGACGACGTGGCCGACGCGAGCGTCCTGCTCGCCCTGGCCCTGCAGTCCGGTCGAGGTCTCGTCCAGGCCCTCGAAGAGGTCGCCGACGTGGCGGCCGAGGGAGCCGCCGCCGATCTGCGCAAGGTGGCGGCCGCCCTTCGCTGGGGGCGCCCGATGGGCCGGGCGTGGGGCTACGCACGCCGGGTGTGGGGGCCGACGGCCACGGCCTTCGTCGTCGCCGATGCCGTGGGAGCGCCGTCGGCATCGGTGCTGCTCGACGCGGCCGCGACCCTGCGCGACACCGAGGCGCGTCGTCTCGAGGCGGCGGGAGGCCGGGCCGCGGTCATGCTCGTGCTGCCGCTCGGGCTGTGCTTCCTGCCCGCCTTCATCGCCACGGCCGTCGTGCCGGTCGTCGTCGTGCTCGTCGGCACCCAGCTCGGTTGAGCCTGCGCGCCGGGCTTCGCGCCGCGGGTAGGTCGGTCGGTGCATGTGACCGACCGCGACGGAGCAGCCTGTGTCGAGGTGATTGCGTGCCGATGATCCGGTCGGGACCACCTCCACCCGTTGTCCCCAGGCCACACCCACCGACGGGCGCAGTCCACAGACTCCCGATGACCCTCCCGTGGGAGCGCCGCCGGGCGAAGGGTGGAACCACCGCGGCACACACGGTGCCGCCGACGGGAGGAGAGTCCCATGAAGAGGTCCATCGTCCGGTGGGGGCACCGGGCCCGGCTGGCGTGCGAGGCGGGCATGACGACGGCGGAGTACGCGGTGGGCACCCTGATGCCATGAACTGAACATATCCCTTGGGAGAAGCTGCCCGGTACCTGCGCCGTGTTGGGACCTGGTGCAGGGGAGCCGACGTTCCCTGCGTGATGTTACCTGCCGTCGTCTTCGGGGTCTCTGTTCGTCGCGTCGTCGATGAGACTCTTGGCCGCATTCCGGGCTGGGCGGACGGCCGTTGGGTCGCCGGTGATCGCGGCGGTGACGATCGCGCCTTCCGCCAGGAGCGTGACGGGCTCAGCGGGGACTGGTGCGGCGGCCTGCACCCAGGCTGCGATCTGATCGTGGAAGGCCTGCTTGTGGGCGCGCACCTCGGCGAGGATGGCGGGCGAGGTGGAGCCGAGCTCGCCGTAGGCGTTGATCCAGGCGCAGCCGCGAAAGTCGGGTTCGGTGAACCACCGCTCGAGCCAGTCGAAGATCGCCAGCACCCGCTCACGGGGGTCGCCGTGCCGCTCCACGTACTCGGCCAAACTCGCTCGCCACCGCTGATCTCTCCTGTGCAGTACGGCGACGACGAGCTCTTCCTTCGTCGGGAACTGCCCGTAGATGCGCTTCAACGGCATCTCCGCGGCGGCGCGGACGGCATCCATGCCGACCGTCTGGATGCCGCGCGCGTAGAAGAGCGCCTCGGCGGCGTCGAGCAGCGCGGCACGGTCACGGGTCTTCTGCTCTGCGCTGATCGGTGCGGGCATGCCGGTCCTTGTCCTCCCTTGACGTCGAGAACGAGCGTTCCCTACGCTACCTGACACGCAATGGAGAACGTTCGTTCTCGACAATGGAGAGGCCGCTAATGACCGAAGCACGTCCGCCGTTCCCGCCCTTCACCGAAGAGTCGGCCCTTATGAAGGTCCAGGCGGCTGAGGACGCCTGGAACACTCGGGATCCGCAGCGCGTCGCCATGGCATACACACCTGACTCGGTGTGGCGAAACCGCGACACCTTCGTCACCGGCCGAGAGGAGATCGTCGAGTTCCTGACCGGCAAGTGGGAGCGCGAGCTCGACTACGCACTCCGCAAGAGCCTCTGGAGCTTCCACGGGAGCCGGATCGCCGTCCGCTTCCAGTACGAGTGCCGCGACCGACACGGCCAGTGGTGGCGCAGCTACGGCAACGAGCTGTGGCAGTTCACCCCAGACGGCCTGATGGAGCGGCGCGAGGCCAGCATCAACGACGTGCGAATCTCGGAGGCAGACCGGCGAATCCTTGGCGCTCGATCCAAGCACGAGCGCGGGGACGAGATGTCCCTCCGCTGAGCATCCCTCCGCTTCGTGCGTTGCTCCACTCGCATGAACGGTGATAGCGCGTTCAGGCGTGTGGAAGGCCTGAGAGGCCCACGACAGCCGCGCCAATACGCTGTGGCTCCCCGGCAAGAACGGAGGAGTCACCTGCATGGCCAATGTGACCACCGACGGGATCACCTCCGTTGGCGCCACCGGGCTCGGCAGTTGCCGATGTTCCCGCGGATGGCTGGTGCACGGCCGTGACAGCCGGCGGGTGGTGGTGACGCTCCCGGGGAGCGTCACCACCGTGGCCGTGGTCGCCTGACGATGCTGGGTCAGGAGTTGCCCGCCGGGGCCTGCGCTGTCGCACGCTCGTCCTGGGCGACATCGGTGTGCGTCTCACGGAAGCGCTCCCGGACGCGCTGCTCGAGCGCGTTCAGTTCGCCGAACGAGCTTGCCACCGCGAAGACGAACCCAATCTTGAACGTGTCGAACAGATTTTGCGGCGGTGACGCCCGGTCCCCTGTGGTCACCGCGAGGACCGCCTTCTGCACGCCCGGAACCTCCCGGAGGGCCGCCCCCGGGTCGGTGATGAACACGGCGTCGCGGTCGACGGCGAGGAACACGACGCGGCCCCGCAGCTCAAGGTCGACCTGATGCCCTTGGGGTGCGTTTCCAGCGACGGAGTCGCACTCCAACGTCACCTGCGAGACGCCCCGATTGACGGCCTCGGTGAATCTTGGGTGGCCGCCGCCGTGTGGGCGCAGCCCCACCTCGACCATGACCCACGTCGTCCCGGTGTCGAAGACCTCGAAGTGGAAGCACCCGACCTCGACCCCGAGAGCGGAGAGGCAGTCCTGCACGTAGGTCATGAGCTCGTCGAACCGCGGGACCTCGGTGGGCGGCAGCCAGGTCAGCGACCGGTAGGCCGGACTGTCCGACTGCATCTGCTTCTCGTACCGGCAGACGGACGCGACGTGCGGCGTGCCCGTGCTGACGTACCCGTCGACCACATACTCGGTGCCGTGGATGACCTCTTGTGCGACGACCCGTGAAGTTTCGACACCCATGGCGTTGGTGGATTCCAGGAGCGCCGTCATGCGAGCAGTCAGCTGCTCACGGGTGTGGATCAGGCTGACCCCGTCAGATCCCGCACTGTTGGCTGGCTTCACGATGCACGGGACGGGAATCTCGGCCAGGTCTGAGCTGTCCTGGAGGGACCAGGAGCGGATGTGGTTCAGTCCCGCCTGTCGCAGCGTGTCCTGCGCCAAGAACTTGTCGATACGCGCGCCCGCGGTCTCGGTGGCGTTGCGTGGTTGGACGCCACCACGTTCACGGATGACATCCACGGCCTCGACGGCCGGCTCGCCGGCGCACAGGACGTAGGACCACTCCTGCGCGAGGAGGTTCCGCTCCTGTGACTCGGACCATGCAGCCGGGACCCGGGGCGCCGTCTGTTGAGGCACGTCCGGGTATCGGTCCGCCAACGCCGCGGCTTGCGCTGCGAAGGCTGCGGGCACGGGCTCGGTCAGGTAGATCGAGAGCGCGACGTCCGGATTCTGGTGCAGCCGCTCGAGGAACAGCTCGCCGCTGCTCACCGGGTCGACGATCAGTATTTGCCGCATCATCAGCACCCTCCGTTGTCGAGCGGGGATACGCGGAAAGTGTTCTCGACCTGCAGACCGATCACGTAGATGTCTTCTCCTGAACGGGCTAGGCAGAAGGGTGCCCGTGGTGATCCCGGGTTGGGGATCCGGGTCTTCATGCCGTGCCAGGGGCAGCGGATGAACGTGTCCTCGAAGGCACCCAGCCACAGGGGACCGCCGCGGTGCGGGCACTGCAGCCCGTGGATGATCGTCTGCCCGTCGTCGTGGCGACGGACCACGAACTCGCGGCTTCCCTCGGCGCGGAACCCGTTATGCTTCTTGGGAAGCAGCGTCACTGCCATGCGGCCACGTCCCCGATCGTGTAGATCTTGTACTGGCAGGAGTCGGACAGGATATCGGCGCCGTGCTGGCGGCGGTTCCGGATGACGACCCCGTCGCCGGGCCCGAGGATCAGTTGCGAGTCGAGTCCGGAGAAGAAGTACATCTCTCCGGCCTCGATGTGGCAGAGCTCGTCGCCGTTGTGGCAGTGGGAGTTCGACAGCTCGTTGAAGTGCTCGTCGAGGTCTGCGACGGGGACGCTGTCGTCGGCCAACACCTTTGGCGCGATCTGCTTGTGGAGGCTGAACATGTCCTCCTGGGTGTCCATCCACTCGATCTGGATGGCGAACTGCTCGTCGAAGTCGTCCATGAGCCGCTCGTAGGCGAGCATCCCCCACACCATGTCCGGGATGATCGCCTCGCCGTAGTGGTCGATTAGCGCGAGGCAGATCTTCTCTCGCGCCATTCGTCCGTGGTGCTGGTCGATGTGGCAGTGCTCGGAGAAGTACTCGACGTCGCACTGGTTGTCGAAGACGTCGTTCAGGACGTCGCAGGCGTGCTCGCAGAACTCCACGAGGGTCGATTCGGTCATGACCAGCGCGCCGGCGTACCGGAAGAAGTTCCGGTGCTCCGAGCCGAGGTAGTGGAAGAAGTTGTTGGCGGCGAGAGCACTGGCGAGGTAGTACTGCCAGTAGTAGTGCAGCTCGGAGTCGAGATCGACGCTTTCGAGGGTCCGCTCGAACAGAGTCGAGTGCTTCTTCTCGTGAACGCCGTAGCCGTACTCGTCGATGATGACCTTGAACCACTCCGACTGGATGGGTCCGTAGTTGCCGAGGACGTTCTTGAGCATCGGCGATGCCTCGGAGAGGAAGTCCGGGGCGAACTGGACCAGCCACATCTTGGCGGCCCTGACCCGATCGCGACTGCCTTGGATCGTCTTCGCCCATCGCGGCACATCCCCCGTGCGGGCGGTCTTGGTGGACAGGAAGTCGAGGAACGCCTCTCGGGTCCACCCGCTGGAGACCTCGACCGTCTCCTCGAGGTAGCCGAAGACGTATCGCTCAAGGTCCTGCCGCACCATGCCGGCGAGCTTGCGCGCCTCCGGCGAGTAGAAAAGGTCGAAGTCCTGACGCCAGTTGTCGTAGGGCGATTTCGGGAGCAGGACCATGTCCTGCTCGTACACGGTCGTGAGGATGCGCTGTGCCGCCAGGGCCTCGTAGTTCATGAAGGCGTCAGCTGTCAGCGGAGCGTTCAGGTCGACCGGGCCGAGCGCCTGAGGGCGGAGGGAACGGTGGTAAGGCCGCTTGGTCATCTCCCACGTCGAGGCGTCGAGGAACAAGCTCTGGCTGGCGTAGGCGTGGAGAGTCGTGTTGGCGTCGTACGAGTTCATGATGCTTCCCCTTTGGCTATCTATGTTCAGATCGACTGTTCGAGTGCGGTTCGCTGTGCATCCCCGGCTGTCTTGACCACGCTCTCTGCCACCAGCGACACGTCGTCGACCACACGCAGGTTCACGTTGACGCCGCCGCCGGCGTGGACCTCCGTGGGAGCCGAGAACGGTATGTAGGCCTGCATCCAGTGGGTGGAGGAAGCGCCGGGCCTGGTGGTGATGCTCTCTCCGTCGCCGAGGTCCATGTCGAACCAGGCGACGATGCCGTCGACGATCGCATCGTGGGTTGCCGTGGTGTGGACGGTGAACGTCTGCTCGTCTGGGGGGTCCTGCAGCAGGGACAGCGTCAGGATCCCGAACTCGTCGCTGACGAACGTGTGGGGCCACGTGTCGAGCCGGACCGGGAAGTGTCCCTGGGTCTGCAGCTCGTTGATGTCGGAGACGTCGATGCCGGCTGCCTTGCTGGCCTCGTTGAGGCTGCGCACTTGCGGCGATGACATGAGCCTTCCGTGGAGCGTGGCTTGCACCGGGACGGCGTCGTAGGACTCGGTCAGCAGGTGTCGCCGGGCGTGCCGCAGGGTGGGGATAAGTCCTTCCCCGATGAGCGCGCAGTCGACCGTCTCTGTCACCAGAAAGTTCTTCCGCTCCCCAGGGCGGAACTGGATATTGGTCGAGTGCGTCTTGTGCAAGCTGATGCTGTCGCTGCCGTGCCGATCAAGGATCTGCGTGGCGACCTGCGCCATGGCGGGGTGTGCCTCGAACGCGTCGACGGTCCTGGCGCCAGCGTCATCGGCGATGATGCTCAGCAGGCCGGTGCCCGCCCCGATGTCCAGCACGCTGTGCCGCGGGTTCACCCGCCCTTTGATGGCTCTCTGGAATGCCTCGTTCCGCGAATTATCGTTGAGCATCGAAAAGTGCCAGTTAGGGATCACACTCATAACCAACTTCCCCCTTGTGGGTGCGAACTGAAAGGTTTCTCCGGTAAAGAACCGGCAGGGTTCCCCACACGCCAATTGCCATGGCTGCGAGCGTCACGGATGGGTTGGCAAGGAATGTGACCACCGCGGCGGCCAGTCCCCCCAATGACATGCCTCCCCAGATGAAAAATCGGTGCACTGAGGTCACTCGGGACATGAAATGATCTGGTGTTGCGATTTGCCTCACGGACAGGGCGGTGGGGGCAAACATCCCGTCGCCGATTCCGTGGACGAGCATGCCCAGACTGCATACCCAGGCAACGACTGCGCTGTCGGTGACGAGCAGCGCTGTAGCGGAGGCTGCCGACGCGCCGATGGTGGAGATGAGCGCCGCTACCTGCAGCGTCCGGCGCGCCCCCTTCGCGCCGGCCATCTTGCGGCCCGCGACGCTGCCGACGCCGTACCCAGCCGCGATCGCCGAGATGACGAGTCCGGCGACTGCGCTCGAGGCTTTCCCCGAGTCGACGAGATACAGCGCGACGGTGGCCTTGATGGCGGTCACGAAGATGATGTAGTAGGCGCCGCACGAGATGATGGGATTGAGCCACTTGTGGTCGCGCACATAGGTCAAGCCCTCGCGGATGAGGGTCCCGGTGGTCGCGTCCCGGGTCTTCGCGGCTGGCGGCTGCGCGACCTCCGGCGCCTTGATCAGAAGGAAGGCGCAAGCGGCCAGCGCCGACAGCACCACGACAACGAGGACGCTGCCCGTCGGCTGTAGGTAGGCGATGAACACGCCCGCTGACGCCGGGCCGATGACACGAGTGACGGAATCGGACAGGGCCAAACGCGAGTTGGCGAGGTAGAGGCTCTGCCCCCGAGTGAGGATCTGCGGGAGGGAGCTCTGGAAGGAGATCTGGAAGAAGACTGCTATAAACCCAGACACCAGGACGAAGGCGATGTAGACGAACATTGAGCTCTGGTCCGCCGCCTCCGTCGTCATGAGCACCGCCAACAGCCCGGTTTGCGCCACAGCCACCAGGCTGAGAGAGCGGAAGTGCGAACGACCCTCCAGCCAAACTCCGGCGTTCAACCCGATCAGCAGGTACGGGACGAAGTACAGAAAGGTGACGAACTGGCCGAATGCCACAGACGCGCCCGCCTGGGTCACTAGGAGCAGCGGGATGGCGAAAGAGATGAACTGCTCCACGTAGAGTGTGGCAGTGCTTCCTGTCCACAGTTTCCAGAATGCTGACCAGTTGTCGCTGGTGTCTACGGCCGACGCATCCTGATCGACGGCTGTCCCGCTCTTCACTTGACCACGACCCAACCCTGAATTTCGGTGAGCGTCTGGGTCGAACAGGCTCGTGGAATAAGGTGGCCGGAGTCTCTTGCGAGGGTACTCGCTAAGGCATGCGAAAAGAGGTTAGGCGTCATTGTGAGATCCGATCGAACTGAATTTCCAAGGCGCCGGCAGGGAGCGTGGCGGGCCCCTCGGCTGGCGAATTCCACTGTAAGTGCCGGTGCCCTGTCGGCTCACGACGGGCGCAGAAACATCGCACAAACAGTTCGTCAGTAATTGGTCATGCGCACGTGGGCATGGTCAGCGTGGGCCTCGAGTCTCCCCGCCGCGCTCCAGTGCGCTCGTCACGGACCTCCCCGGCGGGGCAGGGGCTTGGCGCGCGACGTTGGGGCCACGTGGAGGACTCAGCGCTCGGGGTCGTCGGCGCCAAGGTCGCGGACGATATGCGCCCACTCGTCCAGGGAACGGTCCAAGAGCGCAGGACGAGAAGGTTCTCGCGGAGGGTGTGACAGGCCATCGCCGTCGTCCTGACCTCGCTCTACCCGGTCATCTCCCGTCCTCCTCGCTCTGACCATCCTCCACGAACGCCTCACCCGCCCACGGGCCACCGGCTTGGTCCTCGCCGCAGCCGCCGTCATCCTCATCTCCTCCTGAACCGACCCTGGCCAGTCACTCAGAGCGTTCGCTCCCTACCAAGAACTGGGTCAGCGTCTCGATACGTTGCATGGTGGCCGCGCTCGCTTCCGAACGACGGCGACGGTGGTTCACGCACGTCATCTCCATCCCCTGGATGGGCGTGTCATCAGTCAGGAGTGAGACGGGGCAGTCCAGAACTGGCCCAGCGCATCAGGGAGGTCAGTCGCAGACACCCCTTCCGGACGTACTGCTGGTGGGTACGCCACGGCAGACGAACTCTTTGTACCTCGCGGCAGGGTGCCCTTGGCGATGACGTCGATCGTTCAGCGGGTCAGAGTCGTGCCACGGACGTGAACTCTCCTTCAAGTCTCATCTCACGTTTCAGGGTCCTCCCACGACTACATGGTGTGGGCGCATATGACGCGCGCACATCAAACAACGCATCAGGAGGAACCATGACCACAGTCTTGATCACCGGCGGGAACCGCGGCTTGGGTCGCGCTGTTGCCGAGGAGCTTGTCGAGCGTGGTATGACCGTCGTCGTAGGCGCTCGTCAAGCTAGCGACGGTGTCGAGGCCGCGCGCCAGATCGGAGGCGGGGCGACCTCCGTTCAGCTCGACGTGACCGACCCAGCATCCATCGGTCAAGCAGCCGCCTGGATCCAGGAGCACCACGGCGGGCTGGACGTTCTGATTAACAACGCCGGTGTGCTTCCCGAAGCAACGAGTCAGTCTGCTGAGGCCGTGAACCTCGACCTGTTCCAGCAGACGTACGCCACCAACGTCTTCGGGCCCATCGCGGTGCTGGAGACATTCCTTCCTGAACTGCGGAAGTCCTCGCAGGGCCGGATCGTGAACGTGTCGACCACGATGGGATCGCTCGCCGACCAGACCGACCCGAGCTCGGCCTACTACGGCATGATCGTGCCCGCTTACCAGAGTTCGAAGGCGGCTCTCAACAACATCACGATCGCGCTCGCCAAGGCGCTGGCCGACACCTCGATCAAGGTCACCTCGGTTTGCCCAGGCTTCGTGCAGACCGACCTAACTCCCATGAACCGGGAGCAGGCACCGTTGACGGCGACGCAGGCCGCCGAAGTCGTCGTCGCCGCCGCCACCTTGCCCGACGACGCGCCCTCGGGCACCTTCATCGACAGCAACGGCACCGTTCCCTGGTGAGCATCGACGGTCGCCCAGGCCGAGCTCAGACGCGGGCGACCGCTCTCCATCCGCTTGACGGCCACCCAGTGGAGGTCAGCGGCGGAGTCTCGTCGCCGTGAGCGACCCAAGACTGCTGGGCTCACGCTTCTCCCGGCATCTGCGTCTACCTTTGGGGTGAAGATGAAGTATCCGTTCGAGCTGGTCGTGAAGGAGCACGTAGAAACCGTGCTTCGGGTGTGTCGGGCCGTACTCGGGCCAAACCTGGACGCTAAAGACGCCTGGTCGGAGACGTTCCTAGCCGCGTTGCAAGCGTGGCCAGAATTGCCCGAGGACACGAACGTTGAGGCGTGGCTGGTGCGTGTTGCTCACCGGAAGGCGATCGACATCATACGAGCCCACGCACGCCATGCGATTCCCACCGACGACCTCCCCGAACAGACCTCGTCGCTGGGTAACCCAGGCAGTGACGAGCACGGGGTATGGGCGGGGGTGTGCGCACTTCCGGAGCGACAGCGCCTCGCTGTCGCCTATCACCATCTCGGCGGGCTACCGCACGCTGAGACGGCCGCGCTGATCGGCGGCAGTACGGAAGCGGTGCGTCGTGCGGCAGCCGACGGGATCCAGAGTTTGAGACAGACCGATCACGCGGGCGAGCACACGAAAGGAGCATCCCGATGACCGACATCACGCCAGTTGGGATCAGTCGTCCGACCGATGACGGCAAGGGAGCTGAGCACGCCGCCATCCTCCCGATTGAGCCCGACAAGATGGCCGACCTGAACACGCGACTGGCTGCACTCGCCAGTGAGCAAGGTCTGCTGCATGTCGCCTACCGCACGATCGATACTCCTATCGGCCCGCTGCTGCTGGCCGCGACTGAGAGGGGCCTCGTGCGCGTCGCCTTCGAGCGTGAAAACTTCGACACGGTGCTGGAGTCGCTGGCGCAGAAGATCAGCCCCCGCGTACTTGAGGACCCACGCCGTCTGGATGCAGTGGCCGCTGAGATCGACGAGTACTTCAACGGCAAGCGGCACGTCTTCGACTTGCCCCTCGGCTACTTGATGTCCTCGGGCTTCCGCCAGATCGTGCAGCGCTACCTGCCGCACATCGGCTACGGGCACACGCAGTCATACAAGGAGGTCGCCGAACTCGTCGGCAGCCCGAAGGCTGTGCGCGCCGTCGGCACGGCATGCGCAACCAACCCGCTCCCGGTCGTTGTTCCCTGCCACCGTGTGCTGCGCGCCGACGGCAGCCTCGGCGGATACATCGGTGGTCTGGACGCGAAGACGGCGCTACTGACACTTGAGAAGGCAGCATGAACACGAAGACCGAACCGGATGTCTACGCGCAGCGCGTGGACTCCGGCGACTGGGAATCCATCACGGAGGAGGTCAACGAGTACGGCGGCGCACTGCTGCCGCAGTTGCTCACCCCGGCCGAGGCCGAGGAAATCCGCGACCTCTACGACGTCGACGACGCGTTCCGGCAGACGGTCAACATGGGGCGCGTGCGTTTCGGCGAGGGCCAGTACAAGTATTTCCACGCACCCTATCCGGAGCCGATCGAGCGCCTGAAGCAAGCCCTCTACCCGCGTCTGCTGCCGATCGCTCGCGACTGGTGGGGCAAACTCGCCCGTGAAGCGATCTGGCCGGACACCCTGGACGAGTGGCTTCAGATGTGCCACGAGGCCGGGCAAGACAAGTCAACTGCGATCCTGCTGAAGTACGGCGAGAAGGACTGGAACGCGCTGCACCGCGATCTCTACGGGGATCTGGTGTTCCCCCTGCAGGTGGTCATCAACCTCAACAACCCCGGTGTGGATCACACTGGTGGGGAGTTCCTGCTGCTCGAACAGCGACCCAGGGCCCAGTCGCGAGGCTCTGCGTTCCTGCTACCCCAGGGCCACGGCTACGTGTTCACCACCCGCGACCGGCCCGTGGAGTCCAAGCGCGGCTGGTCCGCGGCTCCGGTTCGGCACGGTGTCTCCGCAATCCGTACGGGAGAACGGTTCACCCTCGCGCTGGTTTTCCACGACGCCGCGTGAGGGCGCGATGACCGAGAAGACCTACACGCTGCTGGGCGCGGACCGCAAGCCGTACGAGAACACGATTCCGGGCACGCTCGGCGGGCATCGCGGCGGACGCATCTACGGGCGCATGAACTGCCCGGCGGCACTGAGGGCGATCGCGAACGGCGGTTACGTGAAGAACCGGGTGTTCTTCGCCGATGAGGCCGCCGCTATCGCCGCAGGCTTCCGCCCCTGCGGTGCGTGCCTGCCGGAGAAGTACGCCGCGTGGAAACAGGCGCGAAAGGAGACCGGGTGAGCTACAGTCCGCGCCTGTCCAAAGCCCACGACACCACAGATCAGATGTCACCTATCGGTGCAGCAGTCCCACCCGCTTGCGGAAATGGCTGTGAGCGCGCCCTTTCACATGGTTGAAGCCGCGACCTCGCTCCCTCTACGGGCTGGCTGCGGGGCTTGGTGCCCCCTTCCTGATGTCGTGGACGAGTCGGATGGATCGGCGAATCCTGCTGGCTTGCCTGCTGGCGGTGCTCATGGTTGGCAATGTCCTCACGGCTCTCGTGGATGCCTACCCGCTCGTTCTTCTGGCGCGGCTGTGCATGGGGTTCGCCAACGGCCTCTTCTGGGCCATCGGTGTGGGCACCGCGGTGCGACTGGTTCCCGGTCAGCTGGCCGGACGTGCCTCGGCGATCGTCTTGTCCGGGATCTCGATAGCTGCGGTCGCCGGAGTCCCGCTGGGGACGCTGATGGGCAACGTGACGGGCTGGCGGGCAGCCTTCCTGGCATGGGGTGGCCTGAGCTTGCTGTCGCTGCTCGCGGTTCTGGCGACTCTGCCACGGCTCCCCAGCCAGGGTGGATTCGCGGTCGCTCAGGTCCTGGCGTTGCCAGTGCGGAACACCCTGCTCAGACGCGTGGTCATCGCCATGTTCTTGCTGGTGCTGGGACACTTCGCGGCCTACACGTACGCGCGTCCTTGGCTTGAGGAGTCCACGATGGCGACGCCCACATTCATCGTCATCGTTCTGATCGTGTTCGGTGTTGGCGGCGCGGTGGGGAACATCGTCGGCGGGCGCCTGGCTGAGAAGCGTCCGGGATGGTTCTTCGCCGTTGCTTCGGGAGGTGTGCTCTTGGCAGTGCTGCTGCTGCCCACCGTGTCGTGGTCGCTGTGGCTGGTCGTTCTTGTGCTCACTCTCTGGGGGTTCGCGTTCGGGGCGAGCAACGTCGCCGAGGTCAAGGTCGTGCTCACGGCGGCTCCGTCGGCCTTCGAGGCGGCCATGTCGATCAACACTCTGGCGTACAACACCTCCCTCGCCCTCGGGGCGCTGGCCGGCGGCATGCTCGTCGATCTGGTCGGCGTGGACGGTGCCATTGTTCTGGCAGCGGTCATCTGCGCGTTGTCTCTGGCAGCGCAGGCCTGCCTGCGCACGTGGGCGGACCGCATGCCGGCCGACAGCAGTGAGTCAGCGGATGTGCTCGCCTAGGTTGGACTCATGGCGCGATCACAGCAGAGTCGGCGAGAGCTGGCCGACTTCCTCCAGGACTGCCGCCGTTCGTCGAGTCCTCCCACAAGCGGTGGTCACCGTCGCACTCCGGGCCTACGGAGGGAAGAAGTGGCGCTGCTGGCCAACATCTCGGTCGACTACTACACCCGGCTGGAGCAGGGGCGTGCGGGATCCATGCCCACCCCGCAGGTCATCGACGGGCTGGCCTCAGCCTTCGACCTCACCAGGGCAGAGGGCGCCCATCTGTACCGACTGACCGGGCGGAGCGCGCCGGAGCACGCCGGGGACGAGACCTCGGAGTCTTTGTCCTTCCTCCTCGGGGCGCTGGAGGGGACGCCGGCTCAGGTGGTGGACGACCTCGGCTTCGTCCTGGACCAGAACGAGGCCGGCCACCGGCTCTTTACCTGGGTGGGCGAACGCGGTCTCGCCGTGGCCAACGTCTACGAGCTGTGGTTCCTCGACCCGGCCGTGCGCGCTGTCTTCCCCGAGACGGAGCGTCGACCCTACTCGCGGGCCCAGGCCGGTGAGCTGCGCGCCGCCGTGGCACGTCGTGCTCTCGTCGGGGACTCTCGTGGAGAGGAGTTCGTAGGGGCCCTGCTGGATCGCAGCTCGGAGTTCGTCGACGCGTGGGAGGCCCGAGAGGTCCACGACGGTCGAGCCAAGACGCTGTGGCTTCCCGGCAGGGACGGGGGAGTGGCCTACACAGCCTATGTGACCATCGACGGGATGAATGGCCAACGGCTCATCGCTCTGGAGAGGACGTGATCATGAAGTTCTTCGATGCCAAGGATTTCACTGCCGATCACCCGTGGGGCGCGCTGGACATTGCGGAGATCGACGACGCGACTGTGCGCCTGCACTGGACGGACCAGCCCTACGTCTGGCACGTCAACGATGGCTCTGAGGTGTTCGTCGTGCTCGACGGCTCCGTCGACATGCACTACCGCCACGACGGACAGGAGCACGTCGAACGTCTCTCACCTGGTCGGGTCTGCTATGCCGAGGTCGGTGACGAGCACGTCGCCGTACCAGCGCCGGAAGCCAGGATCCTCGTCATCGAACGCAAGGGCAGTGTCTAGCGCAGCCTCGGTCACGCATCCGGAACCGCTGGCGGAGTTGGTCGTGGGCTGACCTTTCCACATGCTCGAGGCCACGACGTCTCCCGGGCACAACCTCGGAGGACGCCTCCCTCTGGCGCCCGCCACGGTGAAGGGTGGTCCTCACCGCGGCGCATCCCGTGCCGCACGAGGGGAGGAGCGTCCCATGCAGAGATCCATCATCCGTTGGCGCCACCGGGCACGTGTGGCCTGCGAGGCGGGGATGACCACGGCGGAGTACGCCGTCGGCACGCTCGCTGCGTGCACCTTCGCCATCGTGCTGCTGGCCGTGGTGAAGTCCGGGGGCATCAAGTCGGGGCTGTCGGGTGTCATCCTCGAGGCGCTCGGCATCCGCTAGGGGCGTCGGCGACGCGGGGATGGTGACGGCGGAGCTCGCCCTCACCCTCCCCGCGGTCGTCCTCGTCCTCGTCATCTGCCTCTCGGCACTGTCCTGGGGCGTCGACCGGGTGCGCTGCGTCGACGCCGCGCGGGTGGCCGTGCGCGAGATCGCCCGCGGCGAGAGCACCGACCGGGCCCTCGGGCTCGCCGAGCGCACCGCCCCCGAGGGGGCCGCGATCGACGTGTCCCGCTCCGGTCAGGACGTATCGGTCACGGTGACCAGCCCGGCGCCTGCCGGCTTGGGCTTCGTCACCGACGACAGCACGTGCTCGTCGACGGCACGGGTGGAGTCCGCCGATGCGCCGTCATGACGATGCGGGCAGCTCGACCGTGCTGTCGCTCGGCGTCATCGCCGTCGTGCTCACGGTGACCGTCGCCGCGCTCGCCGTGCTGAGCGCGGTCCGGGCCGCGCACGTCGCCCGGTCCGCCGCAGACCTCGCGGCCCTCGCCGGGGCGATCGACTACCAGGAGCGCTCCGATCCCGCCGCGGCGTGTGCGGAGGCCGGTCGGGTCGCGGGCCTCCACGGCACGGCCGTCCGCTCGTGCCGGGTCGCCGGCGGGGGAGACGTGACGGTGACGGTGGCGGCGAGCATCCCCCTTCGCCTCGGTGGGGCGGGGCCGGAGACGGCCGAGGGGACCGCTCGGGCCGGGCCCGAGCAGGCCTCAGAGGACGAGGCCGGCGACGACCAGGACGATGCCCATCGCCGGCAGGGCGCCCTGCTTGACGGCGGCAGCGGCCTTGTCGGGGCTCGAGAGGAGCAGCACCAGGCTCGCGGCGAGCATCGAGACCGTGCCGGTGAGCACGAGCGTCAGGCCGACGGCGTCATGGCCCAGGGCGTGGACGACGATCCCGATGATGACGGCGACCGCGAGGAAGAGGTTGTAGAAGCCCTGGTTGAAGGCGAGCTCACGCGTGGCCTCGGCCTCCTCGGCGCTCGTGCCGAAGACGGCCCGGGCGCGGGTCGTCCACGCGAAGGACTCGAGGTACCAGATGAAGACGTGAAGGGCGGCCGCGAGTGCTGAGAGCACCAGGCCGACGAGGATCATCGCGAGCCCGTCAGGGGCGGGGATCGCGACGGATGGGGCGGGTCGCGTCGTCGACCGGTCCACCGTCGCGCGCGATCGGGCGGGTGGCGTCGTCCGCGGGAGCGCCGCGAGCGGCGTCACGGGTGCTGATCCGCTCGGTCGGCGCGTCGAGCGTCGGGTCGTGGCGCTCCGCGACCGCAGCCCGCTCGCGGGCGATGTCGGTCGAGACGCGCTGGTCGTCGAGGGCGCGCTCGCGCTCGCGCAGCTCCTCCTGGTGGGCGGCCTCCTGCTCGGCGAGGCGTCGCTTGGACTCGGCCTCCTGCTCCTTGCGCAGGCGGCGCTGCTTGGCCTTGCGGGTCAGCGCTGCCTTGATCATGACCAGACCCAGCCAGAGGAGAAGCATCGTCAGCATGCCGGCGATGACCAGGGTCAGCGGGTTGAGGTTGATCGTCACGGCGTCGAAGAGGCGGATGTCGACCTCCTGCCCCGAGACCTCTGGGGCCTGGGTGCCGAGCAGCAGGGCCGCGCCGATGGCGACGGCGACGAGCACGAGGATGAGGCCGAGGATGACCATGGGGGTCCTTTCGGGGAGGTCAGCGCGAGCGCGACGACTGGCGGTTCTCCACCTTATGGCCGAGCGAGGTCAGGAGCAGGTCGAGCAGGGCGACCGCGCCGCGCGCGTCGAGGGGTTCGTTGCCGTTGCCGCACTTGGGGGAGACGACGCAGGCCGGGCAGCCCCGGCCGGCGCACCCGCAGCCGGCGATCGTCTCGCGGGTCATCGCCAGCCACGCTCCGATCTGCTCGTGCGCCCGGGCCGCGAAGCCCGCCCCGCCGGGCTGCCCGTCGTAGACCATGATCGTCGGCAGCCCGGTGTCGGGGTGCAGGTCGGTCGACACCCCGCCGATGTCCCACCGGTCGCACGTCGCGAGCAGCGGGAGCATGCCGATCACCGCGTGCTCGGCGGCGTGGGCCGCCCCCGGCACGTCGACGTCGGCGACGCCGGCGGCGGCAAGAGCCTCGGGCGTCATCGTCCACCAGACCGCCCGGGTCGACAGGGTGCGCTCCGGCAGGTCGAGCGGGTGCTGGCCGATGACCTCGCCGCCCGGCAGCCGGCGGAGGAACCCCGTGACCTGGTGCCGCACGTCGACCCGGCCGAAGGAGACCCGCACCGGCCCGTGGTCGACGCCGGACTCCTCCGCGACGATGTCGAAGGAGGACACCGACTGGGCGTGCGTCGACCAGCCGGGGTCGCCGGGCACGACGGTGGCGGTGGCCTGCTCGAGGTCGAGCTCGGTGACGACGTAGGGCCGCCCCTGGTGGACGTGGACGGCCCCGGTGTGGACCTGCGAGTGCGCCGACGACTCGTCGACCGTGCCGATGACCCGGCCGGACCGGCCCTCGACGATGCTCACCACCTCGCCGATGCCGCGCAGCGAGACGTGCTCGCCGGGTCGGTCCGGGCGGGTCCAGAACCAGCCACCTGGCCGCTTGCGCAGCAGCCCCCGCGCCACGAGCACCTCGAGGACACCCTCCAGCCCCGGGCCGAACCACTGCTCGTCGTCGCGCGTCACCGGCAGCTCCGCCGCCGCGCAGGCGACGTGCGGCACGAGGACGTGCACGTTGCCCGGGTCGAGCACGCTCGTCTCGACCGGCGCGTCGAAGATCGCCTCCGGGTGCTCGACCACCCACGTGTCGAGCGGGTCGTCGGCGGCGACGAGCACGGCGAGCGCGTCCTGGCCGTCACGCCCGGCGCGCCCGGCCTGCTGCCACACGGAGGCGAGCCGGCCCGGCCACCCGGCCATGAGGACGGCGTCGAGGCCGGCGATGTCGATGCCGAGCTCCAGGGCATTCGTCGCGGCCAGCCCGAGCAGGTCGCGCTCCCGCAGCCGACGCTCGATGACCCGACGCTCCTCGGGCAGGTAGCCGCCGCGATAGGCGGCGATCCTCCCTTCGTCCGTGATGCTCACCTGGCGGGAGGCGGCCGAGGCGAGGGCCTCGACACCGGCCCGGGAGCGGGCGAAGGCGAGCGTCTGCACGTCGCGGCCCACGAGGTGCGCCATGAGGTCGGCGGCCTCGGTCGTGGGGGAGCGGCGTGCCCCCTCGTCGTCCTCGGGCGGCTGCCACAGGGCGAAGGTCATCGCACCGCGCGGCGACCCGTCCTCGGTCACCGCGAGCACGTCGTCACCGACGAGCCGCGAGGCCAGGCCGCCGGGGTCGCCGACGGTCGCGGACGCGAGGACGAAGATCGGGTCGGCGCCGTAGCGCCGAGCCACGCGCCGCAGCCGCCGCAGCAGCAGCGCGACGTGCGAGCCGAAGACGCCCCGGTAGACATGGCACTCGTCGATGACGACGTAGCGCAGCCGCCGCAGCACGTGCGCCCAGTGCTCGTGCCCCGGCAGCAGGGAGTGGTGGACGAGGTCGGGGTTGGTGAGGATGACGTCGGCGTGGTCACGGATCCAGCGCCGCTCGTCGGTGGGGGTGTCGCCGTCGTAGGTCGCGGCGCGCACGCCCGGCACGGCCCACGACTGGATCCGGGCGAGCTGGTCGGCGGCCAGCGCCTTGGTGGGGGAGAGGTAGAGGGCGGTGGCCCCGCGGCCGTTGGCGGCTGCCCTCCCTTCGAGCACCGCCGTGAGCGAAGGGAGGAGATAGCCCAGTGACTTGCCCGAGGCCGTGCCGGTGGCCAGCACGACGTGCCTCCCGTCGCGCGCGGCCTGGGCCGCGCGCGCCTGGTGGGACCACAGCCGGTCGATGCCGGCGCCGGCGAGTGCCGCGCGCAGCGGCGGGGCGACCCAGTCGGGCAGGTCGACGTGGTCCGCGGCGCGGGCCGGGATCCGCTCGACGTGCCGCACCCGGTCCTCGCGACCGGAGGCGAGGCCGGCGAGCAGCTCTCCAGCCTCTGGGACCTGACGTGACATGTCGTCTACGGTAGGCCGGTGCCCACCGCCGTCACGACCAGCGAGTCCGGTCCCGTCCACGTCGTCCACGTGGCCGGGGAGATCGACGTGACCTCGGCGGCCGTCCTGCGCGACGCCCTCGAGGCCCTCATCGCCGACGGCCACCGGTGCCTGACGCTCGACCTCACCGACGTCACCTTCATGGACTCGACGGGTCTGGGCATCGTCGTCGGCCGGCTCAAGCGGCTGACCCGCCACGGCGGCACGCTGACCGTCGCGGCCGCCCACGAGCGGGTCGTGCGCGTCTTCACCATCACGGGCCTGGACCAGCTGCTGCAGATCCACCCGGATCTCGAGAGCGCGGTCCGGGCAGCGGAGGCGACCCGGCAGTAGGGTGAGCCATCGGCTGTGCCCGCCACGACGGACCGGCCGTGACCCGCGTCCATCAAGGAGGATGGCATGGCAGTCACGCTCGCGACCCTGTCCACTGCGTCGTCGATCGACCTCGACAGCACCAACCTGGGCCTCGTGGGCGGTGTGGCCGTCATCGGGGTCGTGGCCCTGGCTCTCGGCGTGGTCCTGCGTCGGCAGGTCGTCGCCGCCGACGCCGGGACCCCGCGCATGCAGGAGATCGCCGGCGCGGTCGAGGAGGGCGCGCACGCCTACCTGAGACGGCAGTTCCGCACCCTCGTGGTCTTCGTGGCCCTCGTCTTCGTGCTGCTGCTCTTCCTCCCGGCCGACTCGGCCGGCGTGCGATGGGGGCGCTCGGGCTTCTTCGTCCTCGGCGCCGCCTTCTCCGCCGCCATCGGCTACCTGGGCATGTCGCTGGCGGTCAAGGCCAATGTCCGCGTCGCCGAGGCGGCGCGCTCCACCGGACGCGACGACGGCATGCGCATCGCCTTCCGCACCGGCGGGACCGTCGGCATGTTCACCGTCGGCCTCGGTCTGCTCGGTGCGGCCATCGTCGTGCTCGCCTACCGCGGTGATGCGCCGAAGGTCCTCGAGGGCTTCGGCTTCGGCGCCGCGCTGCTCGCGATGTTCATGCGCGTCGGCGGCGGCATCTTCACCAAGGCGGCCGACGTGGGCGCCGACCTCGTGGGCAAGGTCGAGGCCGGCATCCCCGAGGACGACCCGCGCAATGCCGCGACGATCGCCGACAACGTCGGAGACAACGTCGGCGACTGCGCCGGCATGGCGGCCGACCTCTTCGAGTCCTATGCCGTCATGCTCGTGGCCGCCCTGATCCTGGGCTCCGCGGCCTTCGGCTCCTACGGCCTGGTCTTCCCCCTTCTCATCCCCGCGATCGGTGCCCTCACCGCGATGATCGGCATCTTCATCACCCGGGCGAAGGGGGGCGAGTCGGCCCTCGACGCCATCAACCGCGGCTTCTACATCTCGGCCGTCGTCTCCGCCGTGCTCTGCGCGGGCGCCGCCTACCTCTACCTGCCCTCGACCTATGCCGGTCTGTCGTCCCCCGACGACGGCGTCGCCCAGCTCGTCGGCGACCCGCGCCGCGCGGCCCTGCTCGCCGTCGTCCTCGGGATCATCCTCGCCGCCGTCATCCTGCGGATGACCGGCTACTACACGGGCACCGACAAACGTCCGACCATGGACGTGGCCCGCACGACCGAGACCGGTGCGGCGACCGTCATCCTCTCGGGCATCTCTCTCGGCCTGGAGTCGGCGGTCTACAAGGTCCTGACGATCGCCGTCGTCATCTACCTCGCCTTCCTCCTCGGCGGGTCGTCGGTCGTCCTCGGGCTCTTCTTCATCGCGCTCGCCGGCTGCGGCCTGCTGACGACGGTCGGCGTCATCGTGGCGATGGACACCTTCGGCCCGGTGTCCGACAACGCGCAGGGCATCGCGGAGATGTCGGGTGACGTCGACGGCGAGGCGGCCCAGGTGCTCACCGAGCTCGACGCTGTCGGCAACACGACCAAGGCGATCACCAAGGGCATCGCGATCGCCACGGCGGTGCTCGCCGCGACGGCGCTCTTCGGCAGCTACACCGATGCGTGGACCTCGACGGTGCGCGGCATCGACGAGGCCTCGGTCAGCCCCGACCGGGTGAGCTCCTTCGAGCAGATGGTCAACACGCAGATCGTCTCGCCGAGCGTGCTCGTCGGCGTCCTCGTCGGCGCCGCGGTCGTCTTCCTCTTCTCCGGGCTCGCGGTCAACGCCGTGACCGTCGCGGCCGGCTCGATCGTCCACGAGGTGCGCCGGCAGTTCCGCGAGCACCCGGGGATCATGGCCGGCACGGAGAAGCCCGAGTACGCCCGGGTCGTCGACATCTGCACCCGTGACTCGCTCGCGAAGCTCGCGACGCCCGGTCTGCTCGCCGCGCTCACGCCGATCGTCGTCGGCTTCGGCCTGGGCATCGGGGCGCTCGCGGGCTTCCTCGCGGGAGCCATCGCCTGCGGTGCGCTCATGGCGGTCTTCCTCGCTGACTCCGGTGGCGCCTGGGACAACGCGAAGAAGATCGTCGAGGACGGCAACCACGGCGGCAAGGGCTCGCCCGGCCACGAGGCGGCGGTCATCGGCGACACGGTCGGCGACCCCTTCAAGGACACCGCCGGTCCGGCGATCAACCCGCTCATCAAGGTGATGAACCTCGTCGCCGTCCTCATCGCTCCCGCCGTCGTCACCCTCTACCTCGGCTCGGGCACCGACCAGACGATCCGCTGGGCCATCGCCGCGGTCGCCCTGCTCGTCATCGCCGTCGCCCTCGTCGTCACCAAGCGTGACGACGTCGCGATGGCCGACGTCGAGGGCGAGCCGGCCGTCGACCGGGTCTGACCCTCCGGGTGGGACGAAGGGGGCGCACTAGGCTCGGCGGGTGACCTCCAGCACCACGCCCCGCACCGACCCCGAGCTGCTCGCCGCCCTGCGGGAGGACCTCGCTGCCGCGCCCTTCGGCGTCGACGCGGTCCGTGAGCGCCTCGGCGACCTCGCCGCCAGCGCCCTCGGACGTGAGCAGGTCCTGCCGGCCCGGCGGGCGGTCGCAGGGGCCCGTGACCCGCTCGGTGTGCTCATCGGGTGCTTCGGGCTCGGGCTGCCCACGGCCGCCGACGACCTCGCGCGGGCCCTGCCGCGCACCGGCGTCACCGGCGCCGTGACCCTGGGCATCGTCGAGCCGCACGGCGCGCACGTCGTCGCCCGGTGCGACCTGAGGCCCTACGGCGACGACGCCGACCACGCGTGGTGGGTCGCCTCCGACCCGACCGAGCACGCGCGCAGCGAGCCGCTGCCGGTCGACCACGTGCTCGGCATCGGCGGCGCCTCGACGACCCTGGCGTCGTGGACCCCGCGCTCCCATGTCACCCGCGCGCTCGACCTCGGCACCGGCTGCGGCGTGCAGGCGCTGCACCTGTCGACGCACGCCGACGCCGTCGTCGCGACCGACCTCTCCCGCCGGGCCCTCGGCTACGCGGCCTTCAACGCGGCGCTCAACGAGCTCGACTGGGACCTGCGCGAGGGGTCCTTCCTCGAGCCCGTGGCCGGCGAGGCCTTCGACCTCGTCGTGAGCAATCCCCCCTTCGTCATCACGCCGCGCAGCGGGCAGGTGCCGCTCTACGAGTACCGCGACGGCGGGGCCGCCGGTGACGACGTCGTCGCGGCGCTCACCCGCGGGATCGGGGCCCACCTGGCGCCCGGGGGCGTCGCCCAGCTCCTCGGCAACTGGGAGACCGTCGCCGGCCAGGACTGGCGCGAACGGGTCGGTGCGTGGGTCGCCGACAGCGGGCTCGATGCATGGGTCGTGCAGCGCGACGTGCAGGACCCGGCCGAGTACGCCGAGCTGTGGACCCGCGACGGCGGGCACCTGCCCGGCACGAGCGAGCACGACGCCCTCGTCGGCGCGTGGCTCGACGACTTCGCCTCGCGGGACATCGCCCAGATCGGCTTCGGCATCATCACGCTGCACCGGCCGACGGGGGAGCGGGCTCCCCTCGTCGATCTCGTCGAGGCGACCGGACCGGTGGCGTCGCCCATGGGCCCCGCCGTGGCCGCCGGCCTCGTCGCCCGCGACCGGCTCGCCGGCCTCGACGACGACGCCCTGCTCGACACCGCGTGGCGCTGCGCCCGCGACGTGACGACCGAGACGCACGCGGCGCCCGGCGCCAGCGACCCCAACGTCATCGTCCTGCGTCAGGGCGGCGGGCTGGCCCGCTCGGTGCGCCTCGACACCCTCGACGCCGCGCTCGTGTCCGTGTGCGACGGCGACCTCACGGCGCGACAGGCGCTCACCGCGATCAGCGCCCTGCTCGACCTACCCACCGGCGAGGCGCTCGGCGCCGGCTCCGCCCTCGTGCGCCGGCTCGCCGCAGACGGGCTGCTCCTGCCGGAGTAGGTCGTCGCCGCACTCGGGGCGGGGTGGCGCGCACGCCGAGAAGACCCGGCGCGCTGCCGAAGTCCTTCGTCGACGTGTGGTCACGTCGTCGTTCTCGACTTCGGCTTGACGCCACGCCGGGTCTTCTCGACGTGCACGCTGTCGAGGCCGTCGCGACCGTCCCTTCGAGACGGTCGCTGAGCGACCTCCTCAGGGACCGGAGGTCGGCAGCGCGCCGGGTCTTCCCGACGGGAGCGGGGTCTCGAGGCTCGCTGGCGCTCGCACCGCCCACGCGGAACGTGGGACCCAGACCAACGTGTGGGCCCGGGGACGACGAAGGGCGGCCCGGTGACCGGGCCGCCCTCGCGCTGTGCGTGATCAGCTGGTGGTGGTGATCTTCCACTCGTCGTCGACCTTCTTGAGCTCGATCTCGTCTTCCTTGCCGTCCTCGTTCTTCACCTGGACGGTGGCGGTCTTCTCGTCGTCGGCGATCTCGGAGCCGAGGATCTCGACCTTCGGGTCGTCGGGGATGTTGAGGTCCTTCTCGTTCTCCTTGAAGATCGTCGCGCAGTCCTTGCCCGGGTCGGCGTCCTCGAGCGTCTTGATGATCTCGGGGTCGAAGGCGTCGCACAGCGCGGCGTAGTCCTTGTCCTTGGCCGCCGCGACGAAGTCCTCGACCGCCTTCTCCGGGCCGTTGTCGCTGCCGCAGGCCGTCAGGCCGAGCGCGAAGGTGCCGGCGACGGCCAGCGTGACGAGCTTCTTCATGGTGATCTCCCTGTCGTGGTGCGGGCGGTGTGGTCGCCCCCTCACGCAGGACCCTAACGACCCCACATCACTCGTGCGATGGGGAGGACTGCCCGTGGACGCTCAGCTGAACTGCCAGGACCGCTTCGACAGGCCGAACCAGAAGCCGTCGACGGCGACGTCGCGCTGCGTCGCGCCGGAGGCGTCGGCTGCGCCCATCGCGATGTAGAGCGGTGCCCAGTGCTCGGTGCGCGGGTGCGCCTCGTGCCCGGCGGGGGCGATCTCGAGCATCCGCTCGAGGGAGTCGATGTCGCCGGCGTCGACGGTCTCGGCGGCCCAGTGGTCGAACTCGCTCGAGGCCGTCGGCGGGGCGGCGTCGGCCCCGGCGCGGGGGTTGAACCAGCGCAGGTTGTGCGTCGTGAAGCCGGACCCGACGATCAGGGTGCCCTGGTCGCGCAGCGGCGCCAGCGCGCGGCCGAGCTCGACGAGCTGGTGCGGGTCGAGCGTCGGCATCGACATCTGCAGGACCGGCACGTCGGCGTCGGGGTACATCTCGACGAGGGGGACGTAGGCGCCGTGGTCGAGGCCACGGGTCTCGTCGTGGCGGACCTCGACCCCCTTCGGCTTGAGCAGGGCGGAGACCTCCGCCGCGAGCTCCGGGGCGAGGGGCGCGTCGTAGGTGACGTCGTAGTAGTGCTGGGGGAAGCCCCAGAAGTCGTACGTGAGCGGGACCTTGTGCTCGACCGGGCTCACCGTGACGGGGGCGTCCTCCCAGTGGGCGGAGACCATGAGGACGTTCTTGGGCTTGTCGAAGGAGCCGGACCAGCGGGCGAGCTCGGCGGTCCACCGGGCGTCGTCGGCCAGCGGCGGGGCGCCGTGGGAGAGGTAGAGGACGGGAGGAGTGCTCATGGCCCCAACGATACTTGTATTTTCAACAAAAATCTAGCCCCCCGGCAGATGGGCGAAGGGAGCACCCCGGGCGGCGTAGTACGGTCGCCCCGAGATGACCCCTCGTCGAGGCAGCGACGAATCCGCTGCACGTGGGGTCGAGAGATGAGGCGCACATGGCCAGCAAGCTCGTCATCGTCGAGTCGCCCGCCAAGGCCAAGACCATCGCGGGCTACCTGGGCCCCGACTACGCGGTCGAGGCATCGGTCGGGCACATCCGCGACATCCCGACCCCGTCGGAGATGCCGGCCGACATGAAGAAGGGCCCCTTCGGCCGCTTCGGGGTCAACATCGAGGAGGGCTTCGAGCCCTTCTACGTCGTCGACCCGGACAAGAAGAAGAAGGTCACCGAGCTCAAGCGCCTGCTCAAGGACGCCGACACCCTCTACCTGGCCACCGATGAGGACCGCGAGGGCGAGGCGATCGCCTGGCACCTGCTCGAGACGCTCAAGCCGAAGATCCCGGTGCAGCGCATGGTCTTCCACGAGATCACCAAGGAGGCGATCCAGCGCGCCGTCGAGGACACCCGCGAGCTCGACCTCGACCTGGTCAACGCGCAGGAGTCGCGCCGCATCCTCGACCGCCTCTACGGCTACGAGGTCTCGCCGGTGCTGTGGCGCAAGGTCAAGGCGGGTCTGTCCGCCGGCCGCGTGCAGTCCGTGGCGACCCGCATCGTCGTCGAGCGCGAGCGCGAGCGGATGGCCTTCAAGGTCGCCTCCTACTGGAGCGTGGAGGGTTCCTTCTCCGCCGGCACCGCCCCCTTCGCCGCCCGCCTCGCGACCCTCGACGGACGCAAGGTCGCCACCGGCTCCGACTTCGACGACACCGGTGCGGTGAAGAAGGACGCCCGCGCGCTCGACCAGCGCGCCGCGACCCAGGTCGCCGAGGCGACCATCGCGGCCCCGGTCGTCGTCAGCTCGGTCTCCGAGAAGCCCTACACGAGGCGCCCGTACGCCCCCTTCACCACGTCGACGCTGCAGCAGGAGGCCGGCCGCAAGCTCGGCCTCGGCTCCAAGGCGGCGATGGGTGTGGCGCAGAAGCTGTACGAGAACGGCTACATCACCTACATGCGAACCGACAGCACCAACCTGTCGAGCTCGGCGGTGTCGGCCGCCCGCGGCCAGGCCCGCGACATGTACGGCGCCGACTTCGTGCCCGAGGCGCCGCGCGTCTACGGCAAGAAGTCGAAGAATGCCCAGGAGGCGCACGAGGCGATCCGCCCCGCCGGTGACCGCTTCCGCACCCCGGCGCAGGTGGCCGGTGAGCTGCGGGGCGACGAGTTCCGGCTCTACGAGCTGATCTGGAAGCGCACCGTCGCGTCGCAGATGGCCGACGCCAAGGGCTCGACGGCGACGATCCGCATGCGCGCCGACCTCACCGGCTGCGAGGCCGGCGAGGTCGCCGAGTACTCCGCCTCGGGCACCGTCATCACCTTCCGCGGCTTCCTCGCCGCCTACGAGGAGGGCACCGACGAGCCGGCACAGCCGGCCAAGGACGGCGAGGCCCGCCTGCCGAAGGTCGAGGAGGGCGCGAGCCTCGACGTCGTCGACGCCGTCGCGTCCGGCCACGAGACCTCCCCGCCGGCGCGCTACACCGAGGCCTCGCTCGTGAAGAAGATGGAGGAGCTCGGCATCGGCCGCCCCTCCACCTATGCCTCGACGATCAGCACGATCCAGGACCGCGGCTACGTCCGCAAGAAGGGCACCGCCCTCGTCCCGACCTGGCTCGCCTTCGCCGTGACCCGCCTGATGGAGGTGCACTTCAGCCGTCTCGTCGACTACGACTTCACCGCCTCGATGGAGGTCGACCTCGACGAGATCGCCGCCGGTGACGCCGACCGCGTCGCCTGGCTGCAGCGCTTCTACTACGGCGACGAGGGCAGCGGCCCGGGCCTGTCCGGCCTCGTCGCCGACCTCGGCGACATCGACGCCCGGGCCATCTCGACGATCGAGATCGGCGACGGTGTCGTCGTGCGGGTCGGTCGCTACGGCCCCTATGTCGAGGAGGTCGTGCCGAAGGGGGTCGACCCCGCGACCGGTGAGGTCACCGACGAGACGAAGACGACGCCGGCGCCCAAGCGGGCGACGATCACCGACGACGTGGCCCCCGACGAGCTGACGCCGGCGATGGCGCGCGAGTTCCTCGCGGCGGCCGCCGACGACGGCCGGGTCCTCGGTCAGGACCCCGAGACCGGGCGCGACGTCGTCGTGAAGAACGGCCGCTACGGCCCCTACGTCACCGAGGTCCTCGAGGAGTCGGCCGACGACAAGCCCAAGCGCGGCAAGGCCAAGGTCAAGCCGCGCACGGCCTCGCTCTTCAAGAGCATGGACCCCTCGACGGTCGACCTCGAGCAGGCGCTCAAGCTCCTCTCTCTGCCGCGCACCCTCGGCACGGTCACCGAGACGACGACCGCCGAGGACGGCACGGAGAAGTCGGTCGAGGTGCCGATCACCGCGCAGAACGGTCGCTACGGGCCGTACCTGAAGAAGGGCACCGACTCGCGCTCGATCGAGACCGAGGAGCAGCTCTTCACGATGACCCTCGAGGAGGCCGTCGCGATCTACGCCCAGCCCAAGCAGCGTGGCCGCGCCGCGGCCAAGCCGCCGCTGGCGGAGTTCGGCGAGGACCCGGTGAGCGGCAAGAAGGTCGTCGTCAAGGACGGGCGCTTCGGCCCCTATGTCACCGACGGCGAGACGAATGCGACCCTGCGCCGCGGCGACGAGCCCGAGACGCTCACCGCGGAGCGGGCCTACGAGCTCATCGCCGAGAAGCGCGCCAAGGGCCCGACGACCCGCAAGAAGTCGGCGAAGAAGACGGCCAAGAAGACCGCGAAGAAGGCCACGAAGAAGACGGCCAAGAAGGCGGCCTCCACGGCGACGAAGAAGGCAGCGGCCAAGAAGGCCTGAGCCGGGCGGGGTGGTGAGGGGCACAGCGCCCTGCCGTTGCCGCTGTGGTTACCCGTGCGTATCGTCCGGGGCAACAGCCGCGCCGAAGGAGATGCCGCCATGGACCTCGACCCGTCCACGTTCGACACGATGAGTCCGCAGGAGTTTGCGAAGACCGTCGCGCAGATGTCCGACAAGGAGGTCTCCGAGGTCATGCGCGGCGAGCACCGGGGCGCGATCCTCGGTGCGGTCTTCGCCCGCTTCCCCGAGCTCTTCCGGCCCGACAAGGCGAAGGGGGCGTCCGGCACGGTGCAGTTCCGCATCACCGGTGGTCCCGAGGAGCAGCCGCACGACACCTACGAGATCGTCGTCGGCGACGGCACCTGCACCGTCTCGCCGGAGCCCGGCTCGGACTACGACGCCTCGCTGATGATGGCGCCGCCGGAGTTCGTCAAGATGGCGACGGGTCGGGGCAACCCGACGATGCTCGTCATGCGCGGCAAGATCAAGGTCAAGGGCGACATCGCCCTGGCCGCGAAGTTCCCCAGCCTCTTCGACATCCCCAAGGCCTGATGCCCTCCATGAACCCACTCACCATCGCCACGACCATGGCCAAGCGGGGGATGCTCAACCCCGGGCCGCCGGCCGCCCAGGTCAAGCAGCTGGCCGCACTGAAGAAGTGGGGCTTCGGTCTCGCGGGCGAGCTGCGGCAGGCCGCCAACCGCTCGCCCAAGGCGGTCGCCGTCATCGACGAGACCCGTGGGGCGACCACCTATGCGGAGCTGCTCGCCAACTCCGAGAAGATCGCCGTCGTCCTGCGCGAGCTCGGCTTCGGCCCCGGTGACCGGGTCGGTCTGCTCGCCCGCAACCACGTCCAGGCCATCGAGGTCATGACCGCGACCTCCGCGATCGGCATCGACCTCGTCCTGGGCAACACCGGCCTCGCCGGCCCGCAGTTCGCGGTCGTCGCCGAGCAGCAGGGGATCCGCGGGATCATCCACGACGACGAGTTCGCCGAGGTCGTCGCGCACCTGCCGCAGGACCTGCCACGGATGACCGAGACCGAGCTCGCCCGCCGCATCGAGACCACGCCGCGGCCGCACTCCCTTCCCGTCCCGGCGAAGGGGGGCCGCACGATCATCCTGACCTCCGGCACGACGGGCACGCCCAAGGGCGCGGCACGCAAGACGCCGGGCGGCTTCGGCCCGCTCATCTCGATCATCGACCGGATCCCGCTGCGGGCCCACGACCGCATCCTCATCTCGGCCCCGATCTTCCACACCTGGGGCTACGCGGCGATGCAGCTGTCGCTCGCGCTGCGCGCGACGATCGTGCTGCAGCGTCGCTTCAAGCCCGAGGCAGCCCGGGCGGCGCTCGAGGAGCTGCAGCCGGACGCGATGTTCGCCATCCCCGTGATGCTCCAGCGGATGATGGAGCTGCCGAGCGACCCGGCTGCACGCAGCCGCCGCAAGCTGCGGGTGGTCGCGACCTCCGGGTCGGCCTACCCCTCGGGCTTCACGACGAAGTTCATGGACGAGTACGGCGACGTGCTCTACAACCTCTACGGCTCGACCGAGGCGTCGTGGGTGTGCATCGCCACGCCCGCCGACATGCGCCGCCACCCCAACACCGCCGGCACCCCGCCGCTCGGCACGGTCGTCAAGATCCTCGACGACGACGGCAAGGAGGTGCCGACGGGGCAGACCGGCCGGATCTTCTGCGGCAACGAGCTCGTCTTCGACGGCTACACCAACGGCAACACCAAGGACTTCGTCGACGGGCTCGTCTCGACCGGCGACATGGGGCACGTCGAGGACGGGCTCTACTTCGTCGACGGTCGCGATGACGACATGATCGTCAGCGGCGGGGAGAACGTGTACCCCATCGAGGTTGAGGGGCTGCTCGCCGAGCACCCCGCGGTCCGCGAGGTCTCCGTGATCGGTGTCCCCGACCCCGACTTCGGGCAGCGGCTCGCCGCCTTCGTCGCACTCACCGAGGGCCACGAGCTGACCGCCGACGAGATCAAGGAGCACGTCCGCGCGCACCGCGCCCGGCACTGCATCCCCCGCGAGGTCGTCTTCATGGACGAGCTGCCCCGCAATGCCACCGGCAAGATCCTCAACCGGGAGCTGCGCAAGCACTTCGCCTGACCCCCGCCCTTCGCCTGCTCCGGGTCGATGTATCCGGGTGAGTTGGAACGCACCCGGATACATCGATCCGGCGGGCGAAGGGGGGTCAGAGCCACTGGCCGAAAGCCAGGGGCTCGCGGGTGAAGCGGTAGGTGGCCCAGTTGAGGTGGGTGACGGTGCCGGAGGCGTCGCGGGTGACCCGCAGCAGCTCACCGCGCTCGTGGCCGGAGACGGTGCGGTAGCGGTCGGCGCCCTCGGCGGTGAAGACCGCGGGGGGTAGCTCCTTGCGCTGGCCGGCGATGCGGGCCTCCAGGGCGCCCTCCCGCACCGACAGCACCCAGTGGGTGCCCTCGGAGTACCAGTGCCCGAGCAGCGGGACGAGGTCCTCGGGCAGCTCGGTCCCGGGCTGCCAGGGCTCGGGCTGCACGGGCTCGCGCTCGATGGCGATCGTCCCGAGTTCGATGGCGGCCGCGGCGGGCGGGACGGGAGCGGAGTTGTTCATCAGGATCAGCCCCGTCGTGGCAGAAGAGCGCTCGGTGAAGACGCCGGTGATCGAGCCGGGCCAGCCGCCGGTGTGGCCCACCCAGGTGCGCCCCTCGTGCCGCACGAGCTGGAAGCCCAGCCCCCAGGCGGAGGTCCACGAAGTGAGGTCGGCCATCACCTGCGGCTGGCACATCTCCTCGAGCGTGTCGGGGGAGAGGACCTCCTCGACCGGGTTGGCGACGAAGCCACCCCACCGGGCCAGGTCGGTGGCCGTCGACCGCAGCCCGCCGGCCGGGTCGAGGGCCGCCGCGTCGATGACCGGCTCCTCCCGGGGGACGTCGGCGAAGGGCGGGACGTAGTACCCCTTCGCCCGGCGGCCGGAGGGCGCGGTGCCGGTGCGGGTCAGCTCGAGCGGGTCGAGGATGCGGCGACGGATCGACTCCTCCCAGGTGCACCCGTCGAGGCGGCCGATGATCTCCCCGAGGACGCCGTAGGCGAGGTTGGAGTAGTGCCAGCGGTCGTGGGGCCGGCCGACGCGCTCGGCCTGCGACCAGCCGGCGAGCAGGTCCTCGCGGGAGGGCATGACCATGGTGTCGAAGACGTCGCCGACGGGTTCGCGCTGCATGCCGGAGGTGTGCGACAGCAGCTGGCGGATCGTGACGGAGGCATGGGTGCTGTCGGTGAGGTGCTGCTCGACGGTGTCGTCGAGGTCGAGCCGGCCCTCGTCGCGCAGCGCCATGACGGCGACGGCGGTGAAGGTCTTGGAGTTGCTCGCCACGGGGTACTGCGTCTCGTCGTCGGGCGCCTCGCCCGGCGTCGTGACGTCGACCGTGCCGATCCCCGCGGACCACTCCAGCCGGCCGTCGCGGGCGACGCCGGCGACGAGCCCGGGGACCCTCCCTTCGGTCTGCGCGGTGAGGGCGCGGGTCGTGAGGGCGCGGTCGGTCTCGGAGCTGAAGGTCATGACACGACCATAGGGAGGTGCGAAGGGGGATGCGGCTCGGGCGGCGTCGTCAGCGCACGGGGGAGGCCTGGTAGACACCGTCGCCGAAGCCGCCGCGGGCGCCGACGATCGAGCGGACGTGGCGGGCTCGGGCCGCGTAGGAGCTGCGGGCCGACGACGACAGCGAGGGGTCCTGCGCGGCGGTGACGAGGTCGACCCAGCGATAGGGCGCGACGTTCGGGGAGTAGCCGGGGATGACGGCGACCGAGCGCACCCGCCACGTCGTGCCGTACTGCCGCTCGAAGTTGAAGCGGGTCATCACCTGCTCGCCGGTGCTCTTGTTGTACTTCGTCGTGCTCGTGGCGAAGGTGTTGCCCAGGCCCCACGCCACCCAGCGGTAGTCGACCTTCTCGACCGGCTCGACGACGTGCGCGTGGTGGAAGTAGACGGCGTCGACGAGTCGCGTCGCGTGCAGCCACGAGCGGATCTGCTCCTGCTGCGCGTTGGGCACGTGGCTGTACTCGGTGCCCGCGTGCACGGCGACGACGACGATCTCGGCGCCGGCGGCCTTGGTGCGCTTGACGTCCTCGACGAGGGCGGTGCGGTCGAGGGTGTTGACCGACCACCGCCTGTCCCGCGGCACGGGGATGCCGTTGGTGGAGAAGGTCGTCGAGACGATGCCGACCTTGACGCCCTGGACCGTGCGGACGAGCGGCCGGTTGCGCTCGGTCGAGGTGCGGGCGGTGCCGGTGTGCCCGAGCTTGTTGGAGTCGAGGACGTCGAGCGTGCGCGTGATGCCGCGCTGGCCGTCGTCGAGCGAGTGGTTGGAGGCCGTCGTGCACGCGTCGTAGCCGACGCGACGCAGGCTGGTGACGACGTGCGCGGGCGCCTTGAAGAGGGGGTAGCCGGTGTAGGGCCCGCCGGCAGGGGCGATCGGCGTCTCGAGGTGGCAGATCGCGAGGTCGGCGGTGCTGATGCGCGGCTTCTGCGCGGCGAGCATCCGGTCGAAGTTGAGGCTCGGGCCGCCGGCCACCGCGTCGCGCTTCGCCTGGGCGACGAGGGTCGTGTGGACGAGGACGTCGCCGCTCATGAGGACGGACAGGCGGTCGGTGCGCCCGGTCGTGCCGCTGGTCGTCGCAGGAGCCGCCGCCGACGACGCGGCGGGTGCGGCCCCCTTCGCCGTGGCGGTGCCGGTGGTCACGGCCGCAGCCAGGACCGTCGTGATCGTGGCGGTGACGAGCAGCCGCCCCCTGCGTCCCCCGAGGCTCATGCCCGCAGGCTAGACCCGTGGACGCCCCCTGTCACCGGGTCGCGGGTCAGGCCTTGATGAAGCCGGCCTCCCGCAGCCACGCGATGGCGACGTCCGCCGGGTCCTCGCCGTCGACGTCGACCCGGGCGTTGAGGTCGATGAGCACGTCGTCGGTGAGCTTCTTGACGACCGGGTCGAAGAGGTCCCGGACCGCAGGGTGCTCCTCGACGACCGCCTCGGTGAGCACCGGCGCGACGTTGTACTTCGGGAAGAAGGCCTTGTCGTCCTCGAGCACGGTCAGGTCGAGCGCCTTGATCCGCCCGTCGGTGGTGAAGACCTCGCCGAAGGTGCACGTGCCCTTGTCGGTGGCCTGGTAGATGGCGCCGGTGTCGAGGACCTTGACGTTGCTCTCGGGGAAGCTCGTGCCCTTGGCGAGCCCGTACTTCTTGAGCATCGGGTCGAAGCCGTCGTTGCGGTTGTTGAACTCGGACTCGACGCAGAAGGTCAGCTCGGCCTTGGGGACCTTCGCCAGCTCGGAGAGCTTGGTGATGCCGAGCTTCTTGATCGTCTCGGTCGGCCCGGCGAAGCCGTAGGTGTTGTTCATCGGCGCCGGGTCGAGCCAGACGAGCTGGTGCTCCTCGAGGTCGCGGTCGCGGACGGCTTCGTACTGCTTGCGCTCGTCGGGGATCGGGGTGGTCTCGCCGAGATAGGCGATCCAGGCGGTGCCCGTGTACTCCCACTGCATCTGGACCTGGTCCTCGATCATCGCCTGGCGGGCGCTGGACGAGCCGGGGATGTTGGTCAGGTCCGCCGCCTCGGCGCCGGTCGCGCGCAGCAGGATGACGGCCATCTTGCCCAGGATGAGCTGCTCGGTGAAGTTCTTCGACCCCACCCCGATCGAGGCGCCCGACAGGTCGACGTCGGCGATCGGCCCGGCCGGCTCCCCGGAGGGCACGAAGCCACCGCTCGTGCCCAGGCCGCACCCGGCGAGGGCGAGGCCGAGCGTGCCGGCTCCGCCCAGGAGCAGGGTGCGTCGGGTCAGCTCGGTCGAAGGGAGGTCACGTCGCGTCGTCATGAGGTCCCCTTGGGAGTGAGGAGGAGCTCGAGCACCCGGCCCGCCCAGTCGATGAGCAGCGCGACGACCGCGATGATCACGGCGCCGCTGACGAGGATGGGGTAGCGGAAGAGCGTGATGCCCGTGACGATGAGCGCGCCCAGACCGCCGGCGTTGACGAAGGTCGCGAAGCTCGCGGCGCCGACGACGAGCACGAGCGCGGTGCGCACACCGGCCATGATCACCGGCATGGCGAGCGGCAGCTCGACCCGGCGCAGGACGTCGACGGGGGACATGCCCATGCCGCGGGCGGCCTCGACGAGGGTCTGGTCGACCTGCTGGAGGCCGACGATCGTGTTGCGCAGCACCGGCAGGAATCCGTAGATCGCCAGGGAGATGACGGCGGTGCGCACGCCGAAGCCGAGCCACATCGCCAGGAGCACGATGAGGCCGATGACCGGCGCGGCCTGGCCGGCGTTGGCGACGGCCGTGATCGGCCCGGAGAAGCGGCGGGCCGGGCCGCGGGTGAGCAGGATGCCGATGGGGATCGCGGTGACGAGCACGACGGCGGTCGTGATGAGGGTGAGCGTGATGTGCTCGCGGGTCAGCGTGAGGATCGTGCCCCACGCCAGCTGGCGGGCCTCGATGTCGTCGAGGTCGGCGGTCTGCCGCCAGATCGCCCAGCCGCCGAGGATCGCCGCGCAGAGCAGCGGCAGGCCGACGAGCAGCCCGATCGTCGTGCGGCGGTCCTCGACCCCGGTGTCGGCGGTCGAAGGGGAGGTCCTCACGTCGGTCATGACGTGGCCTCCTGCGTGTCCGGGTCGGACGCGGCGCGGATGTGGTCGGTGACCGCCTCGAAGGTCACGACGCCGAGGAACTCGTCGCGGCGGCCGGTGACGAGGACGCCGCCGTGGGTGCTCGCGAGCATCGAGTCGAGGGCGTCGTTGATCGTCGAGCGCCGGTCGATGACCGAGATGTCCTGCTCGGTGTGGTCGGGCAGGCGGGCCATCCTGGCGGCCTCCTTGAGGCTGTACCAGCCGACCGGCCGCCGTCGGGAGTCGAGCACGATGACGTCGTTCTGCCCGCCGGCGCGGGCGGCGTCGGCGGCTGCCTTCCCTTCGTCACCGACCGCGGCGAGGACCGGGCTCTGCAGCTCGAGCTCGTCGACGCGCGAGAGGCTCAGCTGCTTGAGCGAGGACCCGGCACCGATGAAGTCCTCGACGAACTCGTCGGCGGGGTTGGCCAGGAGGGTGGTCGGGGTGTCGTACTGCGCGATCTGCGCGCCCTCGCGCAGCAGGAGGATCCGGTCGCCGAGCTTGACCGCCTCGTCGATGTCGTGGGTGACGCAGACGATCGTCTTCTGCAGCTCCTCCTGGATGCTCATCAGCTCGTCCTGGAGCCGCTGCCGGGTGATCGGGTCGACCGCGCCGAAGGGCTCGTCCATGAGGAGCACCGGCGGGTCCGCCGCGAGGCCGCGGGCGACGCCCACCCGCTGCTGCTGCCCGCCGGAGAGCTCCTTGGGGTAGCGGTCGCGGTAGCGCTTGGGGTCGAGCCCGACGAGCTCGAGCAGGTCGTCGACGCGCTCGGTGATGCGGCGCTTGTCCCACTTGAGCAGGCCCGGGACGAGGGCGATGTTGTCGGCGACCGTCATGTGGGGGAAGAGCGAGCCGCCCTGGATGACGTAGCCGATGGTGCGGCGCAGCTCGGTCGCGTTCTTGCTGCGGATGTCCTCGCCGCCGATGGTGATCGTCCCCGAGGTCGGCTCGTGGAGACGGTTGATCATCTTCAGGGTCGTCGTCTTGCCGCAGCCCGAGGGGCCGATGAACATGACGATCTCGCCGGCGGGCACGGTGAGGGACAGGCCGTCGACGGCCGGCACCTTCTGCCCCGCGTAGGTCTTGGTGACGTTGTCGAAGACGATCTCGGCGCCGCTCACCCCCCGGTCGGCTGCGTGGTGTTCGGGTGCGGGCTGCTGGTCTGCGGTGGTGGACATCAGGCGCGGATCCCCTTCGAGGTGGTGAGTCGGCTGACGAGCAGCAGGGCGGCGTCGAGGACCAGGGCGAGGACGACCACCCCGAGGGTCCCGACGAGGGCGTAGTTGAGGGCGTTGGCCCCGCCCAGCTGGGCCAGGCCGGTGAAGATGTAGCCGCCGAGACCGGGGCCGAGGGTGTATGCCGCGATCGCGGCCACACCCATGGACATCTGCGCGGACACCCGCAGGCCGGCCATGATCACCGGCCAGGCCATCGGCAGCTGCACGCGCAGGAAGCGGGCCGTCGACCCCATCCCCATCCCCTTCGCCGACTCCAGCAGGGTGGGGCTGACCCCGGCGAGGCCCACGACGGCGTTGCGCAGGATCGGCAGCGTCGCGTAGAAGGTGACGGCGATGAAGGGCGACACGGGCCCGATGCCGAAGAGGGGCAGGAGCAGGCCGAGGAGGGCGAAGGAGGGGATCGTCAGGCCGACGGCGCTGATCATGTTGGCCGCGGGCTTCAGCCGCGGCACCCGGGTGACGAGCACCGCGAGGGCGATGGCGATGATCGTCGCGAGGAGGACGGACTGCACCACCAGCGAGAGGTGCTGGAAGGAGCGGAAGAGGATGTCCTGCCACTTGTCTGCGACGAAATCACCCACGGGCATCCTCTCCTCGGCCCCGACTCTCGGGACCAGTCGTCCACTCAACCCCGGGAGGGTGCGGGGCGTGCAGCCCAGCGGCCCTTCGCGACCGACTTGTGACCTTTGCACACACCCTGCCCGGCGCCCGGACTGGCGTGTCGGCACGGTGCCTTAGGGTCGACGGCGTGAGCGAGCACGGGTACTTCATCGCCTTCGAGGGCGGCGACGGGGCAGGCAAGTCGACGCAGGTCGGCCACCTCGTCGAGGCGCTCGAGGCTGCGGGCCGTGAGGTCGTCGTGACCCGCCAGCCCGGGGGGACCTCCCTCGGCGCCGCGCTGCGCGATCTCGTGCTCCACGGCGAGGCGATCACCCCGAGGGCGGAGGCGCTGATCTTCGCCGCCGACAAGGCCCAGCACGTGCAGGAGGTGATCCTCCCTTCGCTCGCCCGCGGAGCGGTGGTCGTCACCGACCGCTACACCGACTCCTCGGTCGCCTACCAGGGCGCCGGCCGCTCCCTCGGGGCCCAGGAGGTCGCCGACCTGCAGACCTGGGCCGTCGGCGGGCTCGCCCCCGACCTCACGGTCCTCGTCGACGTCGACCCCGCGACCGGACGGGCCCGACGCGGCGGCACCCACGACCGGATGGAGTCCGAGGCCGACGGATTCCACGCGGCGGTGCGCGAGCACTTCCTCGCCATGGCGGCAGCGGCGCCCGAGCGCTATCTCGTCGTCGACGGCGGCGCCCCCGCCGACGAGATCGCGGCCGCCGTCCGAGCCCGGCTGGCGCACGAGGGCCTGCTGTGACCGCGGTGGCCGGGTCCGGCCAGGCGCCGATCTGGCGCGACGTCGTCGGCCAGGCCGAGACGATCGCGACCCTCGAGCGGGCCGTCGCCGATCCGGCGGCCATGACCCACGCATGGCTCTTCACGGGACCGCCCGGGTCGGGGCGCTCGACCGCGGCCAGGGCCTTCGCCGGGGCGCTGCTGTGCCCGACCGGTGGCTGCGGCGAGTGCCGTGAGTGCCGCACCGCGCTCGACGGCACGCACGCCGACGTCGACGTGCTCGCGACCGAGGCGCTGTCGATCGGCGTCGCCGCGACCCGCGACCTCGTCCAGCTCGCCGGCCGCTCCCCGAGCGTCGGGCGCTACCGGATCATCCTCGTCGAGGACGCCGACCGGCTCACCGAGCAGTCGGGCAATGCCCTGCTCAAGGCGCTCGAGGAGCCGACACCACGCACGGTCTGGCTGCTCTGCGCGCCGAGCCTCGAGGACGTGCTCATCACCGTCCGCTCACGCTCGCGGCACGTGCGGTTGCGCACGCCGCCCGTGCCCGAGGTGGCCCGCCTGCTCGAGCGCCGCGACGGTGTCGACATCGGCATGGCCACCTATGCAGCGCGCGCCGCGCAGAGTCACATCGGGCTGGCCAAGCGGCTGGCCACCGACGAGGGCGCGCGCATCCGTCGCCGTGACACGATCGCGATGGCCGGGCGCATCCGCGGCGTCTCCGATGCCGTCGGTGCCGCCGCCGACCTGCTGCAGATCGCCGAGCAGGAGCGTGACCGCACGCTCGAGGCGCGCGCCGCGGCGGAGCGGGAGCGCCTCCTCGAGACCCTCGGCGCCGACCCGAGCGCCCGGACCCAACCGCCGCACGTGCGCGCCCAGATCACCTCCTTGGAAAAGGAGCAGAAGACCCGCGCCACCCGGTTCACCCGCGACATGATCGACCGCGCCCTCGTCGACCTGCTGTCGGTCTACCGCGACGCGCTCGTCCTGCACGCCGGCTCGCCCGTCGCCCTGGTCAACGAGGACGCCCGACCGGTCGTCGAGGAGGTCGCGCGGGCCTTCGGCGGCGAGGGTCTGCTCGTGGCGATGGAGGCCATCGCCACGGCCCGCGAGCGCATCGCGGCCAACGTCGCCCCGCTGCTCGCGCTCGAGGCGATGGCGATCTCGCTGCAGCTGCCGACCCGCTGAGCGACATCAGGGGCGAAAGGTAGCGTCTGCGCCATGAGTCGTGCCCGTCGCCCCGTCCGTGTCCTGGCTGCCGCGGCGGCGCTGCTCCTGCCGGTGGCGGGCTGCTCGCTGCTCGAGCCCGACACCCAGCCCACCGGGCTCGGCCCCGGCAACACCGCGCCGCCGGCGGGCACCACGGGGCTCGAGCGCTTCTACGAGCAGCAGCTCGACTGGGGTCCCTGCGAGCGCGGCGACGGTGAGTGCGCCGAGCTCGAGGTGCCCATGGACTACGAGCAGCCCGACGGCCGCACCCTCGAGATCGCGGTGCTCCGGGTCCCGGCGAAGGACGAGGCCGCGGGCTCTGTCGTCGTCAACCCCGGCGGCCCGGGCGGCTCGGGCGTGGACTACGCGGCCGCGGCCGACTTCATCGTCAGCGACCAGATCCGGCGGCACTTCGACGTCGTCGGCTTCGACCCGCGAGGCGTCGGGCGCTCCGAGCCGATCGACTGCCTGAGCGATGCCGAGATGGACGACTACCTCGCCAAGGACCCGACGCCCGACACCCCGGAGGAGAAGGCGGCGGGGGAGCGGGCACAGCAGGACTTTGCCGACGGCTGCGAGGCCAAGAGCGGCGAGCTGCTCGGCCACGTCTCGACCGCCGACGCCGCCCGCGACATGGACGTGCTGCGGGCCGTGCTCGGCGACGGCAAGCTCACCTACCTCGGCAAGTCCTACGGCACCTATCTCGGTGCGACCTATGCCGACCTCTTCCCCGACCGCGTGGGCCGGCTCGTGCTCGACGGCGTGCTGCCGCCCGACGCGACATCGGAAGAGGTCGCGATCGGTCAGGCCAAGGGCTTCGACACCGCGACCCGGGCGTGGGCGCAGGACTGCGTCGACGACGACTGCCCGCTCGGGTCGAGCGCCGACGAGGTCGTCGAGCACGTGCAGGACCAGCTCGAGGCGCTCGACGCCAAGCCGCTGCCCGCGAGCGCCGGGATCAAGCTCACCGAGGGGTGGGCGACGTGGGGCATCGCGCAGGCGATGTACGACCAGGGCATGTGGTCGCAGCTGACCGACGCGCTCGTCGCGGCGAAGGACGGCGACGGTGGTCCGCTGAGCGAGCTCGGCCGCAGCTATGCCGGTCGTGACGCCGGCGGCGTCTACCAGAACAACATGCTCGAGGCCCTGCCCGCCGTCTCCTGCCTCGACACCCCGGACGGACCCGGCGACCCCGACGACCTCGTGGCCCGCGCAGAGAAGGAAGCGCCCATCTGGGGCCGCGCGCTCGCCTCCGAGTCACCGTGCGCGCAGTGGCCGGTCAAGGCCACCAACACGCCGCACGAGGTCGAGGCGAAGGGAGCCGACCCGATCCTCGTCGTCGGCACCACCCGCGACCCGGCGACGCCCTACGAGTGGGCGAAGCGGCTGCACGAGCAGCTCGCCGACTCCGCGCTCGTCACCCACGAGGGCGACGGGCACACCGCCTACATGCGGCAGAACTCGTGCGTCGACAAGGCCGTGGACCAGTACTGGCTGACGGGCGCACTGCCCGATGGTGGCGAGCTCACCTGCAAGGAGTGAGCTTCCCGGTCCCTGAGGAGGTCGGGAAGCGACCGTCTCGAAGGGTCAGCTGGTGACGGTCACCGTGTCGCGCCAGCTCGGCAGCCACGCGCCCGAGCTCGTGTCGCGTCCGCTGAGCACGACCTCGTAGCTGCCGGGCGTGGCCCAGCTGCCGTCGGGCAGCCGGCCGTCCCACGGCACCTCGAGCGTGCCGTCATCGGTGCGCGTGCCGGTGGAGTCGGCGACGACGCCGTGCTCGTCGCTGCTCACCCGCACCCGCCAGGTGATGTCGCCGGTCGTCTGGGCACGCAGGGTCGACCCGCCGGTGCCCCGCTCGATCCTGCGGGGGCTGGTGCTCGGCTTGTAGATCGCGGTGCCCTGACGCTCGCGGGCGCCGGCGCGGATCTCGCCCAGCCGGGCGTAGAGGTACTGCCCGGGGCAGTCCGTCTGGCCGACGTTGCGGTGCCCGAGCACCGTCGGGCGCCACACGCCACCGATCGTCGCCTTGGCGGTCGGGTCGACGTGGTGGCGGGCGAGCTTCCACGCCGTGAACCGCTCGATGCTCGTCTCCATGTCGTCCGGCGCGGCGACGACGTCGTAGTCGCCCATCGCGGAGATGCCGAAGGTCTGGCTGTTGACGCCCTGCGCGTGCGCGCCGATGACGGCCTTGTCCAGACCACCCGCGCGTCCCTCCCACAGGCGGCCGAAGCGGTCGACGAGCACGTTGTAGCCGATGTCATTCCACCCGCGGCCGTTGACGTGGAAGTCGTAGATGCCCCGAAGGATCGCCGGGACCTCCTCGGCGGAGTAGCCGTTGACCCCGGCGGTGTGGTGGACGACCGCGCCCCGCACCTGGCCGTACTCGGGGTCGCCCTTGCGGATCGACTCGTCCGCGCCCCACTCGGCCCGGCTGTGGACGGTCGGCTTGGCCTGGGGGTTGGCGCTGGTCGTCGAGCTCGTCGACGCGGTGCTGTCGGCGCTCGACGTGCCGGGCTCGACGAGGTCGACCTCGAGGTCGTCGGGAGCGCCGCCGGCCGACTCGACGCGCACCTGGATGCCGTCGGAAGAGTCCGCGATGAGCGGCTGCGTCCCGCCGCGGGAGGCGGCCGCCTCGCTCGTGCCCGCATCGGGCCCGGACTCGGCCTGCAGCAGGCTCCAGCCGCTCCACCGTCCGGTCTCGGCGTCACGCGTGCGCACGAAGGCCTCGACGTCGGAGCGTTCGCCGCTCCACGTGACCCCCGCGACGCGGAAGTCCTGCGTCGCCACCGCATCGGTCATGCCGACCACACGGTCGCCGGAGCGGCCGGCGGAGGGGACCGTCGGCGCGGCCGACAGGGCGGCTCGGTCCACGCCCCGGATCGGGATCGAGTCGCGTTGCGCCGCAACGGGGCCGGGGGCGGCAGAGGCTGGCGCCGAGCCCATCAGGGAGGCCGCGAGCGCGGCGGTGGTCAGGCAGGGCAGAGCACGACGAAGGGAGCTCACGGGGACACCTCGCAGGGGGTTTGGGTCCGATGGGCCCGGCCCACGCTAGCCGCGGGTGGACGGCCCTGCAGGACGAGCCGGACCCGTTGCGGCACAGGGGGATGCGCCCCCTTCGTCCTGGGTCGAGGTCGTGCGAAGGGAGGAGCCTGGGTACGAGTACTCCGGGAGGACTTGCGGGGTGGGGCCCACAATGCGGAGGTGACCACTCCACGGCAGCTCCTGAAGAACGCCACCGGCTTCGCGCTGGTCTGGGCGGTGGCGAAGCTGGCCCACCGGGTGCGCTTCCGCACCGCGGGGGCCGTGCCGCGCAGGGGGCCGGTGATCCTCGTGGCCAACCACCTGACGATGTCCGACCCGCTGGCCGTGGCGCGGGTGGCGATCGGGCACCGGCGCTTCCCGCACTTCCTGGCGATGCAGGAGGTCTTCGGCTGGCCGGTCGTCGGTGCCCTCGCCCGGGCCACCGGCCAGATCCCCGTCGCACGCGGCTCGGCGTCCGCGGCCGGAGCGCTCGACGCGGCCTCCGACCGGCTCGTCCAGGGGCAGCTCGTCGCGCTCTACCCCGAGGGGCGCCTCACGACCGAGCCCGACAAGATGCCCGGCCCGGCACGCACCGGGGCTGCGCGGCTCGCCCTGCGTCACCCCGAGGCCCCGGTCGTCCCGGTCGGGACGTGGGGGCCGCAGCAGGGCCACCGGCACCTGTGGCACCGGCACACCGCCTGCCTGTCCGTGGGTGATCCGGTCGACCTGTCGGCGTGGGCGGGGCGGACCGACGACGCCGCGGCCAGAGAGGTCACCGACGCGATCATGGCGGCGATCCGCGAGGAGATCGGGCACGCCCGGCAGATGTGGGAGACCCGCTGACCCCTTCGCCGCGGGTCCCGGCGTCGCCTGGCGTCGTTGATGTCACTCGGTTGCCCGGAGAAGGGGGACCAGGTGGCACCAACGACGCCGGGCTCGCAGCAGGGCTGTGTCTGGCCCCGGAAATGACGAAAACCCCCGATTTCTCGAGGGTTTCGTGTGGAGCCGCCTGTCGGAATCGAACCGACGACCTTCTCATTACGAGCACGAAGGGTGCGCAGTGCGGCCCGATTGCGGGCAGTGCAGTCGGTGCGTTTCGTGAGTTCTACACCCCGTTGTGCGCTGAGGGGGTACCACGGGGGTACCAACTCCCGCGGAGGTCCATCGCCCCGATAGCGGAGCAGAGAAGAGCTCGTAGAGGTTCGGTCAAGGTCCCTTCTTCGCGATGCTGCCCACCGCATGTTCGGGAGGACATACCTGGACCATGCAACCGAGCTGGGCCTTGACCAGTTCTCGAAGAGGTCGGATCGTCGCCCGCCGGGGAGATGGATCGGACGAGAGTGACAGCCCCCACCTGCGCCGCCGACAAGCGTGCGTAGGTGGGGGTGCGCGTAGGGCGAGGAACGAGCCCGGAGCGCGGGGGTCCCTACCGGAGCGCGCGCCGGAGGCGTGCGCGCGGGCCGAAGGCCCGCCTTGAGTCAGTAGGGAAAGTCATCACACCAGGTGCTGGAGGGCGGGTTCTGGTGACGCCGCGTCGTCGGACGAACTACAAGAGTGCGAAGGGTTCCAATTCACCCCCCGAAGGGTGGTGGTTCGCTCTACGTGTGTTGAACCGAGGTGCATGCTCGCTCTCGTACTGCGGTCGTCTCCAGCTGGATGGTGGCATGCTCGAAGGAAACGGGAAAGTGCTCCTTCACACACGAAATGAGCTGCTCCAGAATCTGTGGTGCGTGGCCCGATTCGAAGCACTCGTCATCTATCACGACGTGCGCGGAGATGACGGGCAGGCCAGTGCCGATCGTGGAGGCGTGCAGGTCGTGGACCTCGCGAACATGCTCCAGCTCAAGGATGTGTGTCCGCACGGCGTCCAGGTCGACGTCCTTCGGGGTGAACTCCATCAGCACCCGCACGGTCTCGCGCAAGAGCTTGTATGCGCGGGGGAGGATTAGGGCCGCGATGAACAGCCCGGCGATGGTGTCCGCTCGTTGGAACCCTGTGGTGGCGATCACGATGGCGGCCACGATCACCCCGAGGGACCCCAAGGCGTCGTTGAGCACTTCGAGGAATGCCGCGCGCATGTTGAAGTTCGCGTCGCGACTGGAGGACAGGACCGCCATCGCGCCGATGTTGGCTATAAGTCCGATGATGCCGAAGAGCAGCAGTTCCCTGGCTTGGACCTGCGTGGGCTCAACCAGTCGGCGGACCCCTTCGATGGCCGCGTAAGAACCCACCAGCAGCAGCAACGCCGCTTGGCCCAGTGCAGCGACGATCTCGATGCGCGCAAAACCCCACGTGCGCTGGCTGCTGGGGGGCCGCAGCATCATGGTGGCTGCGATAACCGCGACCAGCAGGCCGGTGGAGTCCGATAGAGCGTGGGCAGTGTCCGTCAGCAGCGCCAGGCTGCCGGTGATGACGCTTCCGATCGCCTGCGCGATGACGATGAACGAGGTGATGCCAAAGGCAATCAGAAGGCGGTTGCGCAAGCCACTGCCCGCTTGCCCATGTGTCGGGCGGTGGTGGTGGTCGGATCCCATCAGACCTCCTCGGTCGTAAGTTGGTCGTGGTCACGGTGCTCGCGCAGGGACAACGACGCGCCCGACGCTGCCAGTAGCGCATCCGCGCTTTCGAACAGGGCACACAGTCGGGACGAATCGGTTAACGAGAACCACGACGCGCGGCCCTCGGTCCGCACCCTCACCAGCCCACAGTCCCGCAGGCACGCCAAGTGCTTGCTCACCGTCGACTGAGCAAGGTGCATGTGGTCGACCAAGTCGCGGACCCGATGCTCCCCACTGGAGAGGTGCTTCAGGAGCGCCAGGCGCGTCGGCTCGGCCAAGGCATGGAACAAGGCAGCGCAGGCGTCAGACACCTCCATCGCGACTGGATCTTCATGCTGGCTATTGATCGTCATAGAGCGATGCTACCGTCGCGGAGCGATCAATTGGCGCCCAGTACCCCGGCTGGCATACAGGTCAGTCGTCAATGTATGGTCACTGGATGCTGACTAGTGCCGCTCGACTGGACGTGCTCAATCGTTTGGGTAGAGCGATGGCGGATCCGACTCGAGCGCGGATCTTGGTGTCGTTGTTGCAGGACGCGAGTTATCCAGCGCAGTTGGCTAAGGATCTAGGACTGAGCCGCACGAACGTCTCGAATCATCTGGCCTGTCTGCGCGGCTGCGGGATCGTGACCACCGCACCGGAGGGACGTCGCACCCGGTACGAGATCGCCGACGCGCATCTGACTCGGGCGTTGGAGACCTTGATGGACGTGGTCTTGGCGGTCGACGACGGCGTCCCCTGCATGGATGCGGACTGCGATGTACCGCTGTGCTGCGGGGCCACGCCTCCACTCATCCTCGAAGAGACGAATGAGGTTGCGCGATGAGCGATGCATGCTGTGGAGACTCTGACGAGACGGCACCCGATGACCTGGTGCCGTGGTGGCGCGACCGAGGCCTGGCCCTGCCGGCCATCGCGGGCGTTTTCTGGCTGAGTGGCTTGCTCCTGGAGTTCGCCGGCGCCGAGGTCCCCGCCGTGGTCATCTACGCGGTCGGTGTGGCGGCCGGGGCCTGGACGTTCGCCCCGAGCGCGGTGCGCCGCCTGGTCACGGGGCGGGGGAGTGGCCGGCTGGGTGTGGGCCTGTTGATGACGATCGCCGGCACCGGCGCTGTGCTTCTAGGGCACGTGGGTGAGGCTGCTGCTTTGGCCTTCCTGTTCTCGATTGCCGAGGCACTTGAGGACCGCGCTATGGACCGGGCCCGTCACGGGCTGCGGGCGTTGTTGTCCCTGATCCCGGAGACCGCCCTCGTGTCACGAGCAGAAACGGACGAGCGGATCCCCGCCGAGCAGGTCCGGCGCGGCGATGTCCTCCTCGTCGGCGCTGGCGACCGAGTCAGCACGGACGGCGTCGTCGAGGTAGGCCACTCGTGGATGGACACCTCTGCGATCACCGGGGAGTCGATCCCCGTCGAGGTCGCACCCGGCGACGAGATCGCGGCCGGATCGGTCAACACGTCGGGCACGTTGCGCATCACAGCAGTCGCCGACGGGCGCGACAACTCCCTGACCCAGATGGTCGAGCTCGTCGAGCAGGCTCACGCGGACAAGGGCGAGCGTGCGCGCCTGGCTGACCGCATCGCCCGACCACTCGTCCCGTTGGTGCTGCTGGCCGCTACTGCGATCGCGGCGTACGGGTTCGTCGTGGGCGACCCACAGACGTGGATCGAGCGTGCGCTGGTGGTGCTGGTCGCGGCCTCACCCTGCGCCTTGGCGATCGCGGTCCCGGTCACGGTGATCTCAGCGATCGGCTCGGCCAGCAAGTTCGGGGTGATCATCAAGTCCGGAGCAGCCTTCGAGCAGCTGGGGACCATCCGCACGGTCGCCTTCGACAAGACAGGCACCCTGACTCGCAACGAGCCCCGGGTGGTGGCCACTCACGCGGCCAAGGGCCACACCGACGCTGAGGTGCTCTCCTTGGCAGCAGCAGTGGAGGCCACCAGCACCCATCCCCTGGCGGCGGCGGTGGTCGCTGCCTCACCAGATCATCCGGCGGCGAGCGATGTCCACGAGCACGCCGGACACGGCGTCACCGGGTTGGTGGACGGACACCGGGTACGCGTGGGCAGCCCTCGCTGGGTCGCCCCGAACGATCTGAGCGAGCAGGCCGACACCATGGCCGGCCAAGGCATGAGCCTGATGGTGGTCGAGGTCGACGATCAAGCGTGCGGCGTGATCGGCATCCGCGACGAGCTGCGCCCCGAGGCAGCCCAGGCCATCGCCGCCCTGCACCGGCAGGGCGTGTCCACCGTGATGCTCACCGGTGACAACACACGCACCGCGCAGGCCATCGCCGGTGAAGCCGGCATCCGACAGGTTCACGCGGAGTCCCTGCCCCAGGACAAGGCCGACCACATCCGCGCCTCGATGGCTACGGCCCCGACGGCGATGATCGGCGATGGCATCAACGACGCGCCCGCACTGGCGACTGCCACCGTCGGTATCGCGATGGGTGCCGGCGGTTCCGCCGCCGCGGTTGAGTCCGCGGACGTTGCCTTCACTGGCCACGACCTCCGGCTGCTGCCGCAGGCCCTCGCACATGCCCGCCGCGGACGAGCGATCATGACCCAGAACGTCGTCCTGTCCGTTGCCCTGATCGCGGTCCTCTTCCCGCTCGCTCTGTTCGGCGTGCTGGGTCTGGCTGCGGTCGTGCTGGTCCATGAGGTCGCCGAGGTCATCGTCATCGCCAATGGTTTGCGAGCCATCCGCAGCCAGCGCCGTTCCCAGCCTGAAGACAGAAGCGATGACTACTCTGCGCGCCAGCAGCGCCCTTCGATGATTGGATCCCGATGAGCAAGAGCCTGAAACTGTCCATGGCCATGATCGTGGCGGTCCTGGTGGCATTGGTCGCTGCGGTGACGTTCAGCCGGGCCGGTGAAGAAGCGGCACCTACGGGGTCCGGAAGCGGGGCGTCCGCGCCCTTGGTGCGCGATGACAGCCCCCGCCTGACCTCCGGCAAGAAGGCGGTGTTCGTGGAGTACCTCGACTTCGAGTGCGAAGCGTGCGGCGCAGCCCACCCCGTCATGACGGACCTGCGAGAGAAGTACGGCAACGACGTGACCTTCGTGGTGCGCTACCTCCCCCTCCACGGAAACTCGATGAACGCGGCACTAGCTGCCGAGGCCGCCCGTGAACAGGACAAGTTCGAGGAGATGCACGACAAGCTCTTCGAGACGCAGGCCGAGTGGAGCCACTCTGAGTCGTCCAAGGAGAAGACCTTCGAGGGATACGCCCAGGAGCTGGGGCTGGACATGAAGCAGTACCGCGCCAGCCTGAAGGACCCCGCCGCCGCGAAGCGCATCGAGCAGAGCACGAAGGATGCCCAGACACTGGGCGTCACCGGCACACCCACGTTCTTCCTCGACGGCAAAAAGATCGAGCCGACCACCATCGCCGACTTCGAGACCAAGCTTGATGCCGCAATCGAAGACTGACCCGACCGCTGTCACTCCGGCGGCTGCGGTCAACGCGCGTGGACTGGGCTGGCTGTACCTCGTCGGGGGCCTGATCGGGCTGCTCTGCGCCGTCGTGCTGCTCGTGGAAAAGATCGAGCTGCTCAAGAACCCGGACTACGTCCCCTCGTGCAGCATCAACCCGATCCTGTCCTGCGGCTCGGTCATGGTCACCCCGCAGGCAGACGCCTTCGGTATCCCCAACCCGCTCATCGGAGTCACCGGGTTCGCAGCCCTCGCCATGCTCGGAGCAGTCCTGGTCAGTGCCACGAGCCTTCGTGCATGGTTGTGGGTGGCGACCCAGGCCGTGGTGAGCCTCGCGGTGGTGTTCATCCACTGGCTGATCTTCCAGAGCCTGTACGTCATCGGAGCCCTGTGCCCCTACTGCATGATCGTGTGGGTCGTGACCATCGCCGTCTTCTGGCACACCACCATCCACAACCTCCAGCGTTGGCGAGCCACCACGGCTCGGCACGTACCCCGGGTGGTATCAGTGCTCATCGAGTACCGCGCAGCGGTCTTGACCGCCTGGTACCTCGTGATCATCGTGCTCATCGCCATCAGGTTCTGGAACTACTGGGTCACGATCCTGTGATCACTGACCCGTGGACCGAATCGCCATCACGCCGAGAGGCCGAGCGGCATCCTCCAACCACCTCGGTTCTGACGAACGACGACCCCGATACCTCGCCGCGCATCCACGCACACGCGCCGACAACCTCAGGAGCATGAGACCCGAATGACCGCACGTCGTCCATCCCGCCGAAGTCTCCTCACCGCGGCAGGTGCCATCGCTGCCACCGGTGCTCTCGCCGCGTGCTCCTCATCCGGCGCCGAGGATGACCAAGACCTCGGCTATCGATCCGGGGACGGCAGCGTGACCGCCTTCGACGAGTCCCAGCGGGGCGAACCGGTTGAACTGGCTGGTGAAACGCTTGACGGCCAGACGTGGGACAGCGCCGATCACCGTGGCCAGGTCGTCGTCGTCAACGTCTGGGCCAGCTGGTGCGGACCCTGCGCCAAAGAGGCCCCACACCTCGTCGCGCTCAACAAGGAGATGAAGGGGGAGGACGTGCAGCTCGTCGGGATCAACTTCCGAGAGTCCTCCGTGGCGACCGGCAGAGCACAAGCCAAGACGTGGGGCTTCACCTGGCCCTCGATCTACGACAAGTCCGGAATCACCTCGATCGCCATGCAAGGCAAGATGACCACCCAGCCCTCCACCGCTGTCCTCGACCGCCAGGGTCGTATCGCTGCGGTTGTCCTCGGAGCGACCACGCAGTCGACCCTCCGAGGCTTGATCGAGGACACCCTTGCCGAGGGGGGCCGATGATCGTCTCCTTCACGACCGGGCTCAGTGACCAGGTCGCCAGTGGGGCTCTGCCGATCGCGGTGCTCGTCGCGATCCTCGCGGGGCTCGTCTCCTTCGCCACGCCCTGCGTGCTGCCCCTCGTACCGGGCTATCTGGGCTACGTCACCGGCCTGTCCGACGTAGCACTGGAGAGGCGCAGCCGCGGCAGGATGGTCTTGGGCGCGCTGCTGTTCATCCTCGGCTTCACCCTCGTTTTCGTTCTTGCCTCGATGTTCGTGGCCACCGCCGGCCGCGCGCTCGTGGAGCACCGAGAGCTGCTGATGCGCATCGGTGGCGTCGTGGTGATTCTCATGGCGCTTGTCTTCGTCGGCGCCGGGTCGCAGCGGACCTTCCGACTGCCGATCAAGCCCGCCACCGGCCTGGCCGGGGCCCCTGTCCTCGGGGCCGTCTTCGGTCTGGGCTGGGCGCCCTGCATGGGTCCGACACTCGCCGCGGTCCTCGCGCTCAATCTCGCCGGCGACGCATCGATCACCCGAGCTGTCGTTCTGGCCGTGGCCTACTGCCTCGGGCTGGGACTGCCCTTCGTCCTCATCGCCGCGGCCTACGAGCGCTGGGCTCCGGTCTCGAACTGGCTGCTTCGTCATCAGCGCAGGATCCAGATCGCCGGCGCAACCCTGCTGATCATCGTTGGGGCACTCCTGCTCACCGGCGGCTGGGATGCGATCGTCCAGCCGCTGCAAACCAAACTCATCAGCGACTGGGAAGTGCCCCTCTGATGTGAAGGAGCGTGGCCCACTGATGTCGCCTATTGGCCTTCGACAGGCTCCGGTGGCGGCCCGTCGCCGGCCCAACGTCGCAGGCTGTAGCGCCGCATCTCTCGTCCGTCGATCGTGATGAGCACGCCCGTGCCCTTTGGCCACAGCCGCCACCCTTCGGCCGCTAGAGCAAGTGCCCACGCCTCGGGGTCGTCGTTCGGGAGGAGATCCCGGAGGGTGTAGCGCCACACGTAGACAAGGATCTCATCGGGCTTCGTCCGCGTGCGATGACACTCGTCAATCGCCACATGTCAGCGTTGAACGCACGGCTCGCGCCTGAACATGACGATTCGACACCGCACAGCGCGCTCCCCCTCCGCTTTGGGCGGAATGGTTCAGCCGATGCTGTACTATTCACTAGGTGCTGACCATTATTTCTCGACTGGACGTGATGCATCGTCTGGGCCGCGCGCTGGCCGATCCGACCAGATCCCGGATCCTCCTGACCCTGCTCGACAGCCCGGCCTACCCGGCAGAGCTGGCCCGGGACCTGGACCTGACTCGCTCGAACGTGTCCAACCACTTGGCCTGCCTGCGCGACTGCGGCATCGTCATTGCCGAGCACGAGGGCCGCAGGACGCGCTATGAAATCGTCGACTCACATCTCGCACAGGCACTGGCGGCACTGGTCGACGCCACCCTGGCCGTCGACGAAAGCGCCCCATGCATCGATCCAGGCTGCTTGGTCCCGGGCTGCTGCGCAGGAGAGGTGGATGCCTGATGCTCACCACGACAGTCCAGGCCATCGGCCTGTTCATGGCCACCAACATCGACGACATCATCGTGCTGTCACTCTTCTTCGCTCGAGGCGCGGGCCAGCGCGGCACCACCACCCGCATCCTGGTCGGCCAGTACCTCGGGTTCGCCGGCATTCTCGGCGCGGCAGTGCTGGTGACCGTTGGCGCAGGCGCCTTCCTGCCCTCCGGGGCCATTCCCTACTTCGGGCTCATCCCTCTAGCCCTCGGGCTCTGGGCTGCATGGAACGCCTGGCGCGGCGACGATGACGACGACGACGCGAAGGTCGCTGGCAAGAAGATCGGCGCGTGGACCGTCGCAGGTGTCACCTTCGCCAACGGCGGAGACAACATCGGCGTCTACACCCCCGTCTTCCTCAGCGTGGACCCCCTAGCGGTGGTCGCCTACTGCATCGTCTTCCTCGCGCTGGTCGCCGTCTTGGTCGCACTCGCCAAATTCGTCGCCACCCGCCCACCCATCGCTGAAATCCTCGAACGCTGGGAACACATCCTGTTCCCCATCGTCCTCATCGGCCTCGGCATCGTCATCCTCGTCACCGGCGGAGCGTTTGGTCTCTAGCAATGAACAAGATCGGTCAGGTCCGGTGGCGAACCGGTAGACGATCGTCACCGCATTACCCTCGGCTCAGTGACGTCGGCTCAGTGACGTCATGTTCTGAGCCACACAGGGCCGTGCGGTGACGATAGGCAACGGACTGGCTCCCAGGATGCCTTTGCTCCTCAGCGCCCAAGCGACAGGGAGATTGTGAAGCACGAGCCCTTCCCCGGACCGGGGCTGGATGCGGTGAGTCCTCCGTGATGCGCGTCGATGATGGCCTTGCTGATGGTCAGGCCGATGCCAGATCCTCGTTGGTCGTTGGTGCGGGCCGAGTCCCCGCGGTAGAAGCGTTCGAATGCGTGCTGTACCTGCTCGGGGGTCATGCCGTCGCCGGTGTCGGTGACGGTGATGATGGCCTCATCGTCTTCACGGGTGGCCGTCAGGGTGACTGTTCCGCCTGCAGGGGTGTGCCGGTGTGCGTTGGTGAGGAGGTTGGCCATGACTTGGGCGAATCGGACGGCATCGGCCAGGATCTCGAGTCCTGTCGCCTCGTCAACGTCCAGGACCAGGTTGATGCCCTTCTCCGAGTAGCTGTCACGCATGCCCCCGTAGGCCGCCCGCAACAAGTCGGCCACCTTGTGGCGCTGGATGTCGAGGGCGAGGTGTCCTTCTTCGGCCGTGGAGACCTCATTGATGTCCTCGGCCAGTCGCGCCAGCCGTTCCGTCTGGGCGGTCAATGCGAGACGAGAGTCATCACCCAGGGTCACTACGCCGTCGTGCAGTCCCTCGTGGTAGGCGCTCAAGGTCGCGATCGGCGTGCGAAGTTCGTGGGCGAGGTCGGAAAGCATCCGCCGTCGGGTGTCCTCGACTCCTTCCAAGCGGGCCGCCATCACGTTGAATGCTCCGGCGAGGGTCTCGAGCTCAGTCCCCGCACCGACATGAGGTACGCGGGTGGAGTAATGGCCACGGCTCAGTTCGCGCGCGGCATAGGTCATCTGCGCCAGCGGTTGGCGCAGTCGTCGGGCGAGGAACCAAGCCACCGCAGTCGCGCCAGTCAGAGAGATGAGCAGGCTCACGCCCAGGGCGATGAGCGAAGCGTCCCGAAAGGCCATCTCGATGTGGACCAGTTCGGGCGCGTTCTCCTGGTGCCCTGCTTGGAGGAGGTGGTCGTGGAAGATCGGGGGACCGATAACGGCGGCGACGAGCCCGGCTGTCAGTGCTCCCGCAAGGAGTACCAGGATCTGGCCCGCCAATAATCGAGGTGCCAGACCCTTGGAGAGCTTGTTGACGCGCTTGTTCATCCAGGCCCCATCCGGTAACCGATGCCGCGCACCGTGGTGATGTAGCGAGCGAGATCGGGGTTGTCTCCGAGCTTGCGTCGCAGGTGAGCGATGTGGACGTCGACCAGGTGCTCGTCCCCGACCCAGCCGCCCCCCCAGACCTCCTCGATGAGTTGCGTGCGGGAGAAGGCCATCGAGGGCCGTTGGGCCAAGGTCATCAGCAGATCTCGTTCGGTAGGTGTCAGCGGAACTGGTTCCCCCATCAGGTGGACCTGCTGCCCGAGCGGGTCCACCTGAAGATCGCCGAATACCCATGGGGTTGCGGCAGCGGTGGAGTTGCCGGGGTTCCCGCCCCGTGGGCGACGCAGGACCGTCTGCACGCGTGCCACCAGTTCGCGCACGCTGAAGGGTTTGGTGACGTAGTCGTCGGCGCCCACGGACAGGCCGATCAGGGTGTCTATCTCGTCCGTCCGGGCGGTTGCGACGATGACGTAGCAGTCGCTGAAGGTGCGGATCTGGCGGCAGACCTCGATGCCGTCCAGTCCGGGCAGTCCCAGGTCGAGGATCACCACGTCTGGGGACTGCTCTCGTGCTGCGTGTACTCCGGCGACGCCGTCGTGCTCGACGGCGGTCTGATACCCGCTGCGGGCGAGATAGGCGGCGATCATCTCCGCCAGCGTCTTCTCGTCCTCGATGATGAGCACTTTCGCCAACGGCTCGACGGGGCTTCGTGTACTCACGACAGACAGTCTCACCCGAGGGCCGCACCACGGCCGACGTCAGCGGTGAATCGATGAGGATCTTCGTCAAACCTCAACGCGGCGATCACCCACCCATGACCTTTGCGCCGGAGCATGTATGCATGCCGGAAGGTCGGCTTCAGGAAGGAGTCTCTGATGATGTGGAACCACGGCTGCGACATGATGTGGCTGGGCATGGCCGCAGGGATCCTCGCCTTCTGGGTGATCGTCGTGCTCGCCGTGCGCGCACTGTTTCCCGGCCAGAGAAGCACCGCCACAGGCACTACCCGAACCAACGCGCTGACGCTTCTCGACGAAGGACTGGCCCGCGGTGACCTGAGCGTCGATGAGTACGAGAAGCGACGTCACCTGATCATTCACGGCCGCTGACGTGCGTCGGTACATCGACGTTTGGAAGGGAAATTATGAACACCATCACTCGCCGTGGCCTGCTGATCGGCGGTCTCGGTGCCGCTGGCGCAGCGGGCTTGGGAGCCTATGCCGCCACCCAAGGATCGGGTGCACGTGCGCCGAGGGGCACCTTCGGCGCTCCGACGCCTGTCTCACCTGACCCTGGGCAGACGGTGGTGACCAAGATGTTGACCGCCAAGCCGATCACCATCGATCTGGCGGGCCGCACCGTCTCGACCTGGGGATACGGCGACACCGTGCCTGGTCCACTTGTGCGGGCCACCGCCGGCGATTTCCTGCGCGTCACCCTCGACAACCAACTTCCGGACGAGACCACCATCCACTGGCACGGTATTCGTCTGCGCAACTCGGCCGATGGCGTCCCCGGCATGACGCAGGACCCGGTGAAGCCGGAGACCCCCTACGTCTACGAGTTCACCGCGCCCGACCCGGGCACGTACTTCTTCCACCCCCACGTCGGCGTCCAGCTCGACCGGGGACTGTACGCCCCGTTGATCATCGACGACCCGAACGAGCCAGGCGACTACGACACCGAGTGGGTCCTTGTCCTCGATGACTGGATCGACGGAACGGGCACCACGCCCAAGCAGGTCCTGGAGAAGCTCTTGGCCAATGACTCCCGATCCGGAGGCATGGGTGGCATGGACCACGGCGAGATGGGTGGGATGAACCAGGGCGCCATGGACGAGGCCGAGCCGTGGGGTGACGCCGGAGACGTGGCCTACCCGTACTTCCTCATCAACGGACGGCCGCCAGCGGACCCCGAGACGCTCAATGCCAAGCCCGGGCAGAAGGTTCGCTTGAGAATCATCAACGCCGCCTCCGACACCATCTTCACCGTCGCTCTCGGGGGACACCGGATGACGATCACGCACAGCGATGGGTTCCCGGTCGAGCTGACCGAGACGGACGCGTTCTACATCGGGATGGGCGAACGTTACGACGCAATTGTCACCCTCGACGACGGAGTCTTTCCCTTGGTGGCCAAGCCGGTCGGCAAGACCAGCGGCGGTCAGGCCATGGCCCTGGTCCGTACCGGAAGCGGGGCCGCACCCGACGAGGACGCCAACCCACGAGAACTGACCGGACGGATCCTCATCGGCTCTGACCTGAGCCCCGCCCCGGCAGCCAAGCTGCCGAGCAGGACACCCGATGCGACCACGCAGCTCACCCTCACTGGGTCGATGCAGCCCTACGAGTGGGGGATGAACGGAGCCCCGTTCGGCAAGAACGAACCCTTGAACGTCCAAGCCGGACGACGGTTGCGGATCAACGCCACCAACATGACGATGATGACTCACCCGCTGCACGTGCACGGCCACACCTTTGCCCTGCCGTCCGGGCTCAGGAAGGACACTGTCCTCGTGGCCCCCATGCAGTCATTTTCCATCGATCTCGACGCCGACAACGAGGGTGACTGGATGATCCACTGCCACAACACCTACCACGCAGAGGCCGGCATGATGATCGCCCTGGAGTACACGGCATGATGTCCCGACGACGTGCTGGCCGAGGTGTCGCTGCCGTAATCGCAGTGGCGCTGTTGGCCGGCTGTTCTTCCATATCGGAGACCGGGAAACCTGAGGAGTCCACCGGCGTCGGGTCATCGACGAGCGCAGCAGCGGGCGAGGCGGCCGAGCAAGCTATCCCTCTGATTCATGTTCATGGGGTCGCTCGTCACCCACGTACCGGCGACCTGCTGGTGGCCACCCACCAAGGCTTGTTCCATCAGGTCGACGGCGAGCTCGTCCGCAAGGGTCCTGCCATCGACCTGATGGGCTTCGCCATCGGCGTCGACGGCACTCTCTACGCCTCCGGTCACCCAGCGCCCGGCACCGACCTCCCCCAGCCAGTAGGTCTCATCACGTCGCAGGACACGGGTCGTACTTGGCAAGTCGCCTCACTCGGCGGGCGCTCGGACTTCCACGCTCTGACCACCGGCCCGAACGGGGTCATCGGGTTCGACGGAACGCTTCGACACACCAGCGACACCAAGATCTGGACCACGCGGGACATCCCTTCGCCACCCCGGGTACTGGCCGCTTCTCCCACGTCCGGGAAGTTGCTGGCCACCACCAGCGCCGGCCTGCTCATGAGCCAGGACGAGGGCGCCACCTGGGCCTCCCTCGATCCCCCAGAGACGGCCGTGCTCGCCGCCTGGGCCGACGAGGAGACCATCGTGATCTCGTCGGCCGCAGGAAGACTCGCAATCAGCAGCGACGTCGGCCAAACCTGGACCCTTCACCCCAGGAGCATCGGGGTGGCCGAAGCGCTGTGGGCGGGCCGTACCAGTGACGGGCAGGTGGAGATCATCGCGTCTGTCGAAGGGCAGGTGATCAGCACCAAGGATGCAGGAACTACCACCCAGACGTTGGTTCAGTGACCCGTCGTCGCCGTCCCTGTGCATCAGCGGGTGGCCTTCATCGAACCTCAACGAGAGCGGGGTCGAATCATCATCTCGCGACGTGAGGGTGGATGTGTCCGCAAAACATTTGGCGAAGGAGTCCCCATGACCCGACTTGCACGGCGCGCTGCTCTCGTGGTCGCGACAACCCTCACCGCAGGCACCTTGGCTGCCTGCTCCAGCGGCTCGGACGGATCCATGTCCGGGATGGACCATGACAAGACACCGATGAGCACCAGCGACACGTCCACGGCGGCGGATGGCCGGCAAGGTGACATCATGTTCGCCCAGATGATGATCCCCCACCACGAGCAAGCGATCACGATGGCCGACCTCGCTCTCGACCCTTCCGCCAAGGCATCAGGGCAAGTCCATGACTTCGCCAAGGACATCAAGGACGCCCAAGACCCAGAAATCCAGATGATGGAAGGTTGGCTCAAGGACTGGGACGCCCCCACCCCAAGCTCTTCCGGCATGGACCACGGGTCCGGGATGATGACGCAGGATGAGATGTCCAAACTCGAGTCGGCCACTGGCGCCAAGTTCGACAAGCAGTGGCTCACCCTCATGATCAAGCACCATCAAGGCGCCGTAACCATGGCAGAGCAAGTTCTCACCACGACCGAGGACAACGCAGTCAAGAGAACGGCCAAGAGCATCGTCAAGGCCCAGAAGGCCGAGATCAAGGCCATGCAACGCGAACTCTGAGCGCGGCATGCCCTTGGCGAGCTCGGCCGGCCCGGATCACGGGTGGCGCGCGACCCGCAGCCCGATAATCGGTCAGGTGAGCGAGGTGATCAACTCGCGGCAGGCCTGCTCGCACCGCCGGCACGCCTCGGCACAGACGCGGCAGTGCTCATGCATCGAGGCATGCTCCTCACAGCTGTCACCGCACGACTTGCAGGCTGTCGCACACGCCTCGAGGAAAGCCCGCGTGACGTTGGCGTCGTAACCGGTGTGGCGCGAAAGCGCTGAGCCGGTCGTTGTGCAGATGTCCGCGCAATCGAGATTGGCGCGGATGCATTTGGTGAGATCAGCGACTGTGTCCTCACTCAGGCAGGCGTCGGCACAGGCGGTGCACGTCTGGGCGCACTCGTGGATCGCCGGCCGCAGTGACCTCGCCCTGCCCTCACTGCTGTTCTATCTCGCCGCCTACGCCCTGACCAACGTGGCTGCCTTCGCGGTCACCGCGGCCCTTCCCGAGCACCGAGACCTGACCGCCTACCGTGGGCTGGTCCACGAACGCCCCGGGCTCGCACTCGCCCTGCTCGTCGCACTGCTCGGCCTAGTGGGCACCCCACCGACGGCCGTGTTCGTCGGCAAGCTCACCACCGCCACCGCCGCTTGGGACGGTGGACACAGCTGGCTGGCCCTGCTCGTGATGCTCAACAGCCTGCTCAGCCTCTTCTACTACCTCCGCTGGTTCGGTCCTGTCTTCGCCCGCCCCACCCATGAATCCGCGACCCGTCGCCGCACGGGCGGGGACGCCTGGGCTGCCGCCACCGCCGGTGTCGCCGCCACCGCAAGCCTGACCCTCGGGATCGTTGCCGGCACCCTGTGGACGGCTCTCGAGGGGCCCTTGCTGCTCTAGCGTCGCGTTCCTGAAGTGCTTGGGAGGCCTGGGTACGCGATAGTGGATTGATCCTGAAGGCCCGCTCGCCGTAACTATCGACGGTGACCCTGTCCAACTCGAGAAGGTGGTCTATGGCTGAGACGCGACGGTGCAGTCACTCGCTAGTCGCATTCGCGCCAGCCTCGACACCCGCAGCGACCTGAAGCCCAGCGACGTGGAGGGACTCTTGAACCGTACGGCAGTGATCCGCACGCTCGACTGGAAGATAACCGGGCACGGGCGACGTCTGCACGACCTGAGGCACACGGCGGCCTGCCTGTGGCTCGCTCGAGGAGTCGACCTCGGGACGGTTCAGGCATGGATGGGGCACGAGTCGGCGGCCACCACGAACCGGTACCTGCACTTCCTCGGAACGGCAGCTGATCGCGCGGGCCTCGACCGCCTGAATCTCGAGTGGGGGTACCAGGGGGGTACCAACGTCGAGGCGAACGGGGACCCGTCGTGAGCGCATTGGCCGCAGAATCGACGAAGCCCCCCGAGTTACCGGGGGGCTTGCGTGGAGCCGCCTGTCGGAATCGAACCGACGACCTTCTCATTACGAGTGAGACGCTCTAGCCGACTGAGCTAAGGCGGCATGCGCCCGTGGACGCGAGGCACGAGTATACGGATGAGTGCCCGTGGCGCGTAATCGGCTCAGAGGTCGAAGTGAGCGTCGAGGTCGTCGGTCGTCGTGTTGGCTCCCGAGGACGGCGCGACGACCTCGGTGGTGAGCACCCGCGTGGCCGAGTCGCCAGCGGGATGGGCTTCCAGGCGAACGAAGGCCGAGCGCACGTCGGCCTGGTCACGGTAGGTGCGGGCGACCGCCTCGAGCACCCCCTCGAGCGACGCGGCGACGGCCGTGCGATCGGCGCCCTGCAGGGTCAGCACCCCGCTGATCGTCGTCCCCGCCGAGGCCGAGTCCTGGTACTGGACCTGGCCGTCGACGTACACGGGCAGGGCCTCGACGGCGGACTGCAGCGCCGCCCGCACCGCACCCACGTCGCTGCGACGGCCGCACGCCGCGAGCGACAGGGCGAGCCCGCCCACGAGGACGGCCCGGCGCGTGGCGCGCATCAGCCCGCGAGGGCCTCGGAGCGCCGGGCGCCGACCCGCTCGAGGACGACGTCGGCGATGACCTCGGGGTGGGTCTCCATGAGCCAGTGGCCGGTCTCGAGCGGCCGGATGATCGCCAGCTCGGGCTGGTCGCCGGCACGGCGGCGCAGCTGCTCGACGGTGCGCTCGGTCGCGACCTCGCCGAAGGCCGGGTCCTTCGTCCCCCAGACGTAGGCGGTCGGGATGACCCGGCGGTGCACGCTGCGGCGGGGACCCCCCTTCGACCGGCGCTTGCGCCAGATGAGGGTGGGGGAGAGGGCGGCCCGGTACCACGCGAAGGTGCCCTCCGCGGCACCCGGCGTCTTGAGCCGGCGGGCGTCGTGGGCGGCGCGGTCGCGGGGCATGCCGATCCGCTCGAGGACCTGCTGGGCGAAGAGCCGGAAGAAGAGCACCGGCAGCACCGGCAGGGCGAAGAGCGCCATGTACCAGGAGTGCTTGAGCTGGTCGCCGGCCCGCATGCCGGCCGCCATCCCGGCCGGGCTGGGCGTCGACAGCACGGTGAGCGTCTCGACGCGGTCGGGCTCGCGGGCGGCGACGGCCCAGGCGAGCGCCCCGCCCCAGTCGTGGCCGACGATGTGCGCCCGCTGCGCCCCGACCTCGTCGAGCAGGGCGATGACGTCGCCGACGATCTCGGTGATCACGTAGTCGAGGTGGTTGCCCGGGCGGGCGCCGGGGGAGTAGCCGCGCAGGTCGGGCGCCAGCACCCGCAGCCCGGCGTCGGCCAGGCGCGGCGCGACGGAGTGCCACGCCGTGCGGTCCTGCGGCCAGCCGTGGAGCAGGACGACGACGTCACCCTCCTGCGGGCCGAGGTCGTCGATGTCGAAGGTCAGTCCGTCGCGGGAGTAGTAGCGCACGGGGCCAACGTAGTTGACGTGCCCGGGCGGGGAGCAGGATGGGAGCGTGACCGCACCGCATTTCACCTTCCACCACGAGTGGGTGCTCGATGCGCCGCGGGAGGCGGTGGTCGCGGCGCTCGCGGACCCCGAGGGCTATCCGCGGTGGTGGGCGCAGGTGCGCGGCGTCGAGCGCCTCGACGAGACCTCGGGTCGTGCGCGGATCCGCAGCGCGCTGCCGATGACCCTGCACCTCGTGCTCACCCGCGAGATCGAGGACCGCGAAGGGGGTCACCTGCGGGTCCGCCTGGACGGTGACCTCGACGGGTGGGCCGGGTGGACGGTCGTGGACGACCCGCGGGGCGGGGTGCGGGCGACCTTCGACCAAGAGGTGAGGGTCGCCGCCCGGTTGTCCCGGGCGGCGACCCTCGCTCCTGCCGTGCTGCGCGCCAACCACGCGTGGATGATGCGGCAGGGCCGCAGCGGGTTGGCGCGCTATCTCACTCGCCGTCGCTGAGCGGCTTGTCCTTGGTGGCCAGCTCCTCGTGGGCGCGGGCGGACGCGGCCTCGATGTCCTCCGGCGAGTGCGAGGCGTCGGGGTGGGCCTGCGAGTGGCTCGAGCTCGGCATCGTCCAGCGGGCGGTGCTCACGCCGGCGGCCTTGGCGCGCTCGATGGCCTCGGTGACCGTCTTCTCGGCCTCCTCGCGGCCGACCCAGTGGGCGCCCTCGACGGACTTGCCGGGCTCGAGGTCCTTGTAGGTCTCGAAGAAGTGCTGGATCTCCAGGCGCCAGAACTCGCTGATGTCCTCGAGGTCCTTGATGCCCTCCTTGCGCGGGTCGCCCGCGGGGACGCACAGGACCTTGTCGTCGCCGCCGGCCTCGTCGCGCATGTGGAACATGCCGATCGGCCGCGCCCGCACGAGGCAGCCGGGCCAGGTCGGCTCGTCGAGGAGCACGAGCGCGTCGAGCGGGTCGCCGTCCTCGCCGAGGCTGTCCTCGACGTACCCGTAGTCGCTCGGGTAGGCCATGGAGGTGAAGAGCATGCGGTCGAGGCGGATGCGACCGGTCTCGTGGTCGACCTCGTACTTGTTCTTCTGGCCCTTCGGGATCTCGATGGTGACGTCGAACTCCACAGTCGTACCTCTTGTCTGTGACGGGTGAACTATTCTCGGGCACAGTGTTCCACCACCACCGACAAAACACCGCAGGGGGCCGCGCGTGCGACGCACTCTGATCGCCGTGACGTCGGTCGCAGCACTCGCCGTCGGTTACGGCGTGGCCGATGCCTACGACCGCGTGCCGGGCGTCCTCACCATCGACGAGCCGGTCACCGAGCAGACCCCCGCCCCGCGTGAGCCCACCGCGGTCCTGCCCGCCGCCTCGAAGCAGGCGCCGGTCCCGACCGCGTCCGGTCTGGCCCGCACGGTCCGTGACGACGTCGGCGCCTCGGCCCTCGGCCCCCGCGTCGGGGTCGTCGTCCGCGATGCGCTGACCGGCGACACCCTGTGGTCCCAGGACGAGGACCGCCCGCAGACCCCGGCCTCGACGGCGAAGCTGCTCACCGCCGCCGCCGTCTCCGAGACCACCGACCTGTCGACGACGATGAAGACCCGCGTCGTGCAGGGCGAGGGCGACGAGATCGTCCTCGTCGCCTCGGGCGACACGATGCTGGCGAAGGGGGCCGGCGACCCGACCGCGGTCGAGGGCCGCGCGGGTCTGGCCGACCTCGCCGAGCAGGTCGCGACGTCCCTGGGGTCGGACGCGAAGGGGAGGCACTCCCTTCGCCTCGATGCCACCTATGCGGCCGGGGAGCGCTATGCCCCGACGTGGAACATGGCCGACGTCGCCGCCGGCTACACCCAGGGCGTGTCGATGATCGGGCTCGCCGGCGACCGGCCGGAGCCCTTCAAGCCCTCACCCGCGGTGCCCGAGCGGACCGTGCTCAAGGCGTTCGCCAGCCAGCTGAAGAAGGCCGGCGTCAAGGTCACCGTCGACGACTCCTCGCGCACCTGGCAGCAGGCCGCGCCGCAGGGCGCCGAGGAGCTCGGCGCCGTCGAGTCGGCGCCGCTCGGCGACGTGCTCGCCCTCGCGCTCGACGACTCCGACAACGCCCTGACCGAAAATGTCGCCCGCCAGGCCGCGCTCGCCGACGGCGCGGGGACGAGCTTCGCCGAGGTGAGCCGGTGGGTGCACTCGACCCTGCGGGACGCGGGCGTCGACATGACGGGCGTGAAGCTCAAGGACAACTGCGGGCTCAGCTCCGGCCAGGTGATCCCGGCCAGGGTGACCTCCGACGTCATGCAGCTCGGCATCACCGGCAGTGCCCGGAGCATGACCCGCGTGCTCTCCGACCTGCCGATCGCCGGGCTGACCGGCACCCTCCACGACCGCTTCCTCGTCGACGACTCGCGCGGCGCCTCCGGCATCGCCCGGGCCAAGACCGGCACGCTCACCGGGACCTCGGCGCTCGCCGGCACGACGACGACGCAGGACGGGCGGCTGCTCACCTTCGTGCTCGTCGCCGACCGGGTGCCCTCGACGACCGGCACGCTCGGCGCCCGCGCCGCGCTCGACGCGATCGTCGCCGACATCACCGCCTGCGGCTGCCGCTGAGCCCGCAGCGTCCACGGGGCCAGTCCGTAGGGTGACCTCGTGACCAACTACGTCGACTGGAAGTTCGCCGCATCGGCCGGTGCCCGGCTCGTCCCGCCCGGCCCGGACGTCACCCCCGACGAGGCCGTCGAGGTCGTCGAGGAGATCCGGGCCCTCGCGGCCTCGGCCGTCGAGCCGGTCGCCACGACCGCCCGACTGCGCGCGCCCGACGCGGCCCGCGCACCACTCGTCGTCGACCGGCGCACGTGGATCGACGTCAACGCGACGTCGATGTCGGGCATGCTCGACCCGGCCCTCGAGGCGGCCAACCGGCGCAAGGGCAAGGAGCCCTCGGCGGCCGCCCAGGCCGTCGGCTCCAAGATCACCGGGGCCGAGGCCGGCGGCATGCTCGCCTTCCTCTCGACGAAGGTCCTCGGTCAGTACGACCTCGCCCCCGACGGCGACCCCGCGCTGCTGCTCGTCGCGCCCAACATCGTCGCGACCGAGCGCGACATCGAGGCCGTGCCCCGCGACTTCCGCCTGTGGGTGTGCCTGCACGAGGAGACCCACCGGGTGCAGTTCGAAGGCGTGCCGTGGCTGCGCGAGCACGTCATCGACAGCGCTCGCGCGCTGACGAGCGACCTCATGCCCGACGGCGAGGCGCTGCGCGCCCGCCTCGAGCAGATGGCGACCCAACTGCCGCGCCTCTTCTCCGGCGACAGCCAGGGCCTCACCGAGCTCGTCATCACCCCGGCCCAGCGCGAGCGCCTCGCCGACGTCACCGCCGTGATGTCGCTGCTCGAGGGCCACGCCGACGTCGTCATGGACGACGTCGGCCCCGAGCACGTGCCGACCGTCGCCTCGATCCGCGAACGATTCACCAAGCGCCGCAAGGGCGCCGGCGCCGCCGACCGCCTGCTGCGCCGGCTCCTCGGCCTCGAGGCGAAGATGCGCCAGTACCGCGACGGAGCCGCCTTTGTCCGCGCGGTCCAGGAGCAGGTCGGCGTCGACGGCTTCAACGCCGTCTGGACCTCGCCCGAGACCCTGCCCACCGCCCTCGAGATCACCGACCCCGCCGCCTGGGTGCGGCGGGTCCACGGCTGACGTGGGCGCCGGCCACCCCTCCCAGGCCGACTGCCGAAGGGGGGTCCGCGCGGCTCTCGCAGGTCTGCCGGCCGGCTCGCTGGCGCTCGCCGCGGTGAGCGGGGGAGCCGACTCCCTCGCCCTCGCCGCGGCCCTCGCCGCCGAGGCCCCGGCGCACGACGTGACGGCGGGCGCGATCATCGTCGACCACCAGCTGCAGGAGGAGTCCGCCGACGTCGCGCTGCTCGCCGCGCAGCACTGCGCCGACCTCGGGCTGGCGCCGGTCGCCGTCGTGCCGACCCTCGTCACCGCGAGCGGCGAGGGGCTCGAGGCCGCCGCCCGCGAGGCCCGCTACGCAGCCCTCGCCGAGACCGCCGCCGCGATGGGTGAGGGTCACCCCGCCCACCTCGTCCTGCTCGGGCACACCCGCGACGACCAGGCCGAGCAGGTGCTGCTCGGCCTGGCCCGGGGCTCCGGTGCACGCTCCCTCGCCGGCATGGCCGTGCTCGTGGTCCGGGAGGGGACTCCCTTCGCCCGGCCGCTGCTGCACCTGCCGCGGGCCACGACCCGGCGGGCCTGCGAGGAGTGGGGCCTGATGCCCTGGGAGGACCCGATGAACTCCGACCGGGCCCATGCCCGGGTCCGCGCGCGCCAGGCGCTCGCCGACCTCGAGGGCGACCTCGGGCCCGGCCTCGCGGAGGCGCTGGCCCGCAGCGCTGATCTGCTGCGTGACGACGCCGACCTGCTCGACGACCTGGCCGCGCAGGCCACCCCCGACGGCGACCCGGCCGACGGCGTGGCCGTCGCCGACCTCGGGGACCTGGCCCCCGCCCTTCGCTCGCGGGTGTGGCGTCGCCTGCTGCTGCGGGCCGGCGCCCCCGCCGGGGACCTCACCGCCGGTCACGTCGCCGCCTGCGATCGGCTCGTCACCGACTGGCACGGGCAGGGTCCGCTCCACCTGCCGGGCGACCTGCGGGTGCGCCGTGACCGCGACCGGGTGCACATCGCACGTGCGCCTGGTGGACAATGAGATCCGCCCGACCCGAGCAAGGAGAGCTGTGGACTCCCAGGACATCCAGGACGACCTCGTCGAGGTGCTCCTCACCGAAGAGCAGATCCAGACCCGACTCGGCGAGCTCGCCGCCGAGGTGTGGGAGCACTACGAGGGCAAGGACGTGCTCCTCGTCGGCGTGCTCAAGGGCGCGGTCATGGTCATGGCCGACTTCATGCGCCACCTGCCCGGCTCTGCCCCGATGGACTGGATGGCGGTGAGCTCCTACGGCTCCGGCACCAAGTCCTCCGGTGTCGTGCGCATCCTCAAGGACCTCGACGCCGACATCACCGACAAGCACGTGCTCATCGTCGAGGACATCATCGACTCCGGCCTGACGCTGTCGTGGATCCGCGCCAACCTCGAGTCGCGCTCGCCGGCCTCGGTCGAGATCCTCACCCTGCTGCGCAAGCCCGACGCGGCGAAGGTCGAGATCGACACCCGCTGGGTCGGCTTCGACATCCCCAACGAGTTCGTCGTCGGCTACGGCCTCGACTTCGCCGAGGGCTATCGCAACCTGCGCGACGTCGCGACGCTCGCGCCGCACGTCTACTCCTGAGGCCCTTCGACACGCTCGTTCCTCGCTCCTGCGGGAGCGGGGGTGGAACGGGGGTGGGCCACGGGGCGGTCGTGCGGGAACACCGCGCTCCGAGTGGTCGTTGACCAGATGGCCGCCGAATGGCGGTGTTCAGGTAGTTTCGTCCTGATCGCCCCGGCCCTGCCGGTGGCCGCCACGTCGTCGAGCCAGGAAGTCCGGGAAGCCCCCGTACCCGTATGAACGCCAAGAAGATCTTCCGTGCCCCCGCCTTCTGGGCGCTGCTGCTCATCGCAGTCTTCGTCCTGATGTTCACCACCCGCGGTGGCGGCGACTACGCGCGCGTGGACACCTCCGCGGCGGAAAAGCTGGTCACCGACGGCAAGGTGGACAAGGCCCACTTCACGACGGACAACCTCCTGCAGCTCGACCTCAAGAAGGGCGAGACCTACTCGGACGGCGAGGCGGTCAAGGACGCCGACAAGGTCGAGACCGAGTTCATCGACGCCCGCGCGGCCCACATGCTCAAGGTCGTCGACGACAACGTCGACGGCGTGCAGAACGACACCGTCGAGCAGCCGAGCGTCTGGTCCAGCCTGCTCCTGTCGCTGCTGCCGCTGCTGCTGCTCGTCGGTCTCTTCTGGTTCATCATCAGCCAGGCCCAGGGCGGCGGCTCCAAGGTCATGCAGTTCGGCAAGTCCAAGGCCAAGCTCGCGAGCAAGGACACCCCCAAGGTGACCTTCGCCGACGTGGCCGGCGCCGACGAGGCCGTCGAGGAGCTGCACGAGATCGTCGAGTTCCTCCGTGACTCCGGCAAGTTCCTCGCGGTCGGCGCCAAGATCCCCAAGGGCGTGCTGCTCTACGGCCAGCCCGGTACCGGCAAGACGCTGCTCGCGCGCGCCGTCGCCGGCGAGGCGGGCGTGCCCTTCTACTCGATCTCCGGCTCGGACTTCGTCGAGATGTTCGTCGGTGTCGGTGCCAGCCGTGTGCGCGACCTCTTCGAGCAGGCCAAGGCCAACCAGCCGGCGATCATCTTCGTCGACGAGATCGACGCCGTCGGTCGCCACCGCGGCGCCGGCCTCGGCGGTGGCCACGACGAGCGGGAGCAGACGCTCAACCAGCTGCTCGTCGAGATGGACGGCTTCGACGTCAAGACCAATGTCATCCTCATCGCGGCGACCAACCGCCCCGACATCCTCGACCCGGCGCTGCTGCGCCCGGGCCGCTTCGACCGGCAGATCGCCGTCGAGAACCCCGACATGCTCGGCCGGCACCGCATCCTCGAGGTGCACGCCGCGGGCAAGCCGATGGCCCCGGGCGTCGACCTGCTGGCCGTCGCCCGCCGCACCCCGGGCATGACCGGTGCCGACCTGGCCAACGTGCTCAACGAGGCGGCGCTGCTCACGGCCCGCTCGGACAAGCAGTTCATCGACGACGCGACCCTCGACGAGGCGATCGACCGCGTCATCGCCGGCCCGCAGAAGCGCACCCGGATCATGAGCGCCCAGGAGCGCAAGATCACCGCCTACCACGAGGGCGGTCACGCGCTCGTCGCCGCGGCGATGAACCACACCGACCCCGTCACCAAGATCACGATCCTGCCGCGCGGTCGGGCCCTCGGCTACACGATGGTGCTGCCCGTCGACGACAAGTACTCGACGACGCGCAACGAGATCCTCGACCAGCTGGCGTATGCCCTCGGTGGCCGCGTCGCGGAGGAGATCATCTTCCACGACCCGTCGACCGGCGCGTCCAACGACATCGAGAAGGCCACGTCGATGGCCCGCAAGATGGTCACCGAGTTCGGCATGAGCGAGCGCATCGGCGCGGTCAAGCTCGGCCAGTCGCAGGGTGAGGTCTTCCTCGGCCGCGACATGGGCCACCAGCGCGACTACTCCGAGACCATCGCCGGCATCGTCGACGAGGAGGTGCGCCGCTTCATCGAGGACGCCCACGACGAGGCCTGGCACGCGCTCAACGACAACCGCGACATCCTCGACCGGCTCGTCCTCGACCTGCTCGAGCACGAGACGCTCAACGCGAAGGAGCTCGCCGAGATCTTCGCCGATGTCGTCAAGCGCCCCAAGCGCCCGACCTGGTTGAGCAGCGAGCACCGCACGATCTCGACGATCCCCCCGGTGCTCACCCCGGCCGAGCGGGAGGCCGTCGCGGCGCGCGAGGCCGAGCAGACGCCTGCCGGCGACAGCACGGTCACCGAGGCGATCGACCGGGCCGCCGAGGAGGGTGCGAGCCTCTACCCGCAGGAGCACCCGACGACCGAGGTGCGCGAGGTGCCCCCGGGCGAGCAGGTCGACGGCGACGGGTACGCCTGAGCCATGACCGACGTCGACCTGCCGCGCATCGAGGCAGCCGTCCGCGAGATCCTCGTCGCCGTGGGGGAGGACCCCGATCGTGACGGGCTCGTCGACACCCCCGCCCGGGTGGCGCGGGCCTACGCGGAGACCTTCTCGGGGCTGCGGGCCGACCCCGCCGAGCTGCTCGCCACGACCTTCGACATCGACCACGACGAGCTCGTCCTCGTGCGCGACATCCCGCTGTACTCGACGTGCGAGCACCACCTCGTGCCCTTCCACGGCGTGGCCCACGTCGGCTACCTGCCCGGTGGCAGCGGCAAGGTGACCGGCCTGTCGAAGATCGCGCGTCTCGTCGACCTCTTCGCCAAGCGTCCCCAGGTGCAGGAGCGGCTCACCTCGCAGATCGCCGACGCCCTCGTCGAGCACCTCGACGTCGGCGGCGTCATCGTCGTCGTCGAGGCCGAGCACCTGTGCATGTCGATGCGCGGGGTGCGCAAGCCCGGCGCCCGCACGATCACCTCCGCCGTGCGTGGCCAGCTGCGCGACTCGACGACCCGGGCCGAGGCGATGGCCCTGCTCACCGGGGCCGCCCGGTGACCCACCCGGTCCTCGCGCAGCTCGCGGCGACCGCCGACCGGCCCGGGCCGGTCGTCATGGGGGTCGTCAACGTCACGCCCGACTCCTTCAGCGACGGCGGCCGCTGGATCGAGAGCGACGCGGCCGTCGCCCACGGCCGGCAGCTCGCCGGCGACGGCGCGCTGGTCGTCGACGTCGGCGGTGAGTCCACCCGGCCCGGCGCCACCCGCCCCTCCACCGACGAAGAGCTGCGCCGCGTCGTGCCCGTCGTCGAGGCCCTCGCGGCCGAGGGCGTCGTCGTCTCCGTCGACACGATGCGCGCCGAGGTCGCCGAGGCGGCCCTGGCGGCCGGTGGCGCGATCATCAACGACGTGAGCGGCGGACTGGCCGACCCGCAGATGCCCGACCTCGTGGCCCGCAGCGGTGCTCCCTTCGTCGTCATGCACTGGCGCGGCCACGCCCACGACATGCAGACCAGGGCCCACTACGACGACGTCGTCGGCGAGGTGTGCTCCGAGCTGACCGAGCGCGTCGACGCCCTGCTCGCCGCGGGCGCCGACCGGGAGCAGCTCGTCCTCGACCCGGGCATCGGCTTCGCCAAGACCGCGGAGCACAACTGGCAGCTCCTCGCCGGCCTCGAGCAGGTCGTCGACCTCGGCTACCCGGTGCTGCTCGGCACCTCGCGCAAGGGATTCCTCGGCAAGGTCGGCCGCGCCGAGGGGCAGGAGCGCGCCCTCGACGCCCGCGCCGTCGTCACCGCCGCCACGAGCGCCCGCGCCGCCCGCGCGGGGGTGTGGTGCGTGCGGGTGCACGACGTCGTCGCGACGGTCGACGCCATCGACGTCGCTGCCGCGCTGGGGGAGGTCCGGTCCCTTCGAGACGGTCGCTGCGCGACCTCCTCAGGGAACGGGGAGAGCGGTCAGGGAGAGCGCCGATGACCGACCGGATCAGCCTCCTCGGCGTGCGGGCGCGGGGCTTCCACGGCGTCCTGGCCGACGAGAAGCGGGACGGCCAGGACTTCGTCGTCGACGTCGTGCTCCACCTCGATCTCGCGCCTGCGGGCACGAGCGACGACCTCGAGCGCACCGTCAGCTATGCCGAGGTCGGCGCGGACGTCGTCGCGCGCATCGAGGGCCCCTCCCTCGACCTCATCGAGACCCTCGCCGAGCAGATCGCCGCCGACGCGCTGGCCCGACCGCTCGTCCGGGCCGTCGACGTCACCGTGCACAAGCCCTCCGCGCCCGTGGGCGTGCCCTTCGGCGACGTGTCGGTGACCGTGAGCCGCCGTCGTGAGGTGCCCGTCGTCATCGCGCTCGGAGCCAATCTCGGCGACGCCGCCCGCACCCTCGACGCCGCCCTCGACGACCTCGGCGACGCCCTGCACGACGTGCGGCGGGCCCCCTTCGTCACGACGGATCCGGTGGGCGGACCCGAGCAGCCGCGCTACACCAACTCCGTGGTCGTCGCGACGACCTCGCTGGGCCCCGCCGAGCTGCTCGCGCGGCTGCACGCCGTCGAGGCCCGCCACGGCCGCGTGCGCGAGGTGCGCTGGGGTGCCCGCACCATCGACCTCGACCTCGTCCAGTACGGCGACCCGGTCACCGGAGACGACGTCGTGAGTGACGACCCCGCCCTGACGCTGCCGCACCCGCGGGCGCACGAGCGGGGCTTCGTCCTGCAGCCGTGGTCGCGGGTCGACCCCGACGCCGTGCTGCGCGTCGGTGACGCGGCGACGCCGGTCGGCGACCTGCTCGCCGCCCTCGACACGAGCGACATCGAGGACCTGTGATGCTCGACCGCGGCCTGCGCCTCCACACCGTCCTCGCGGCACTGGCCCTGGCGGGTGTGCTCAGCTGGGGCTTCGGTCGCTGGTGGGTCGCCGGCGGTCATGCGCCGCTGCGCATCGGCTGGCTCACCGCCGTGCTGCTCGTCGGCATGGCCGCGATCGTCGTCGCCGCAGGCCGACGGATGTGGCGGATGCGCCGCGGCCGCGCCCACGTGCCGCCGATCGTCGCCGAGCGCATCCTGCGCCTGTCGCAGGCGAGTGCCCTCACCGGCGCCGTCATCGGCGGTCTCTACCTCGGTCAGGCGGTCACCCTCGCGCCGGACATCGGCTATGCCGGTCGCGGCCACCTGGCCCTCGTGTGGGCCGTCGCGGGGCTGGCCGCGCTCCTGCTCACCGGCGCCGGTCTGCTCGTGCAGTCGTGGTGCCGCGTCGACGACGACCGGGAGGACGACGAGGAGTCGTCGGTCAGCTGACCATCTGGTCGGCCCAGACGACCCAGTTGCCCTCGTAGTGACCGGCGTTGATCGGGGTGTCGGGGTCGCAGGTGATCAGGCGCAGCACCGGCTGCGGGTTGTCCCAGTCCCAGATCGAGTCGTCCTGCGGCACGCCCTTCTTCGACGCGGCCTCGGAGCGGGTGATCTTGAACTTCACCGTCCGCCCGGACCCGTAGGTCACGGTGACGACGTCACCGATGCGCACCCGCGGCAGGTTCCAGAAGACGTCGGGGTTGCCGCCGTGGTTGATGTGGCCGACGAGGATGCTCGCACCGGTGTAGCCCGGTTTGGGCCAGCCCGGCTCGGCGTACCAGCCAGCCGTGCCGAAGGGGGGAGCCAGCACCTTCTGCGCGTCGAGCCGCGTCGCCTGGAGCGAGGCGTCGACGATGTCGCGTCCGCCGGAGCGGACCTGGACCCGGGTGGGCTCGCCGGCGGGGGCCTCGGCGGACGTGGGCTGACTGCGCTGGGCGGCAGAGGGGGTGGACGAGGGCGTCGTCGTGCTCGAGGACTTCGAGGAGGTCGACGACGAGGTGGACGAGCGCTTGCGCGTCGTCGAGGAGCTCGTCGGCTGGTAGGAGGGCTCGGTGATCTCGCTCGGCGGGACATAGGTGCCGACCGGCAGGGAGGCCTGGTCGTCCTCGCGCTGGGTCCACCACGCACCGGCCGCGGCTCCGCCGCCGATGACGAGCGCGACGGCTGCCGCGATGAGCCACGTCGTGCGGCGGTAGAGCGCGCGCTCGCGGCCCTTCTGTCGTCGCGTCGGCGGGGTCGTCACACGGTCCTCCCAAGTACATGTGTCGGCGTGTCGTGGTCAACGACGGGGGAGTGCCGGTGGTTCCCCCTGGTGACAACGGTACGGGCCGCCGGGTGGGAGGTGCTCCCGACCCGACGGCCCGTGGCCACGATCACCGACCGTGGCCGGTGGTACCTCAGTGCTGTGCGGCCTGACGGCGGCGGACGAGGACGACCGAGCCGGCGCCCGCACCGGCGAGCAGCGCACCGCCGAGCAGGAAGGCGGCGGTGTTGTCGCCCTCGGGCTCCGCGACCCGGCTGAAGCCGTCGGTCTGGACGACGCCCGGGGTCTCGGGGCCGGAGGAGCCGGTGCCCGCACCGTCGTCGTCGCCGGAGTCGTCGTCGGAGTCGGGGTTGACCCAGGGGGCGTAGTACTCGACGTTGCAGCCGCCGGCGACCGAGCCGTCGTTGCCGTTGGCGTCGACGCAGTCCTCGGAGACCAGACGCACGTAGTCAGTGCCCTCGGCGAAGGGGAAGTCGCGGGTGTTGCTGCCCTCCGTCACGTTCCACTCGATGGTGCGCAGGACCTTCTTGTCGCCGTCGAGCAGGACGACCGTGACGACACCCGCCTGGTCCGCGGTGCCCTTGACGGTGAAGCTCTTGCCGTCGGAGGTGATCGGCAGGCTGGTGGGCTCGGTGAACCAGTCGTTGACCTCGGGAGCCGGGGTCGAGGTGGTGGGCTCGGACGTGGTCGGCTCCGAGGTGGTCGGCTCGGACGTCGTGGGCTCGGAGGTCGTGGGCTCCGACGTGGTCGGCTCGGACGTCGTCGGCTCCGTGGCCTCGGTGACGGTCAGGGTGTCGATGACCTTGTCGCCCTCGACATAGGTGCAGGTGGAGTCGACCGGGTCGCCCTTCGCCTGCTCGTCCGCGTCGTAGCCGCGGAAGGTCGCGTCGAAGGTGTCGGGTGCGCTCACGGTGTAGGTGCCGGCCCGGTCGGCGACGACCTCACCGCCGGTGCCGGTGATGGGCAGCTCCGGGGTGTCGTCCTGGACCCACGTGGACCCGTCCCAGATGTGCGTGCGGGTGATCGACAGGTCGGTCGAGATGGTCGAGGTGTCCGTCCCGTCCGAGACGGTGGCCTCGATCCCGGGGGCCTCGCCCTCGACGTAGTGCCACCCGAGGAAGCCGGCCATGCCGTTGGAGACGTTGTTGTTCAGCGTCAGGGTGCCGCTGGGCGTCAGCGTCACCGTGTCGCCGACCGTGGCGGAGTCGGTGTCGGTCGCGCTGAGCGAGATGGAGAAGTTCTGCTCACCGAGCGGCGTCGTGCACTTGTACACGAGGTCGGTGGAGTCTGCCTGGGCCGGGAGGCTGACGGCGATGCCCGCCAACCCCAGCCCGGTGACGAGTGCGGCGCCGGCCGACAGGCGGGCGGTGAGGCGCTTGGCCATGTGAAATGTCTCCCCGAGTTGCGGCGCCATCCCCTTGAAGACGCCTCCGCGCGGCAACTTACCGATCCGTAGGTGGCCTCACAACCCTTTCCCAGCCACGTTTCACCCGTCGGTCAGGCAGGTGTGGCAGGTCGGGCGGCAAACATTCGGACCCGGTGTCGAACTCTGCAGGACCCTATGGTCTTGCGGAGTTGGGCCCCGGCGGACGCGCGGAAATCGGACCCGGCGGACGCGACGAGGCGCCCCGGGCAGATCCCCGGAGCGCCTCGTCGTGGAGCCGCGTGCGGCTGCCCGGCGTGCTCAGCCCTGCGTGCGGCGACGCGCGACGACGACCGTCGACGCGCCGGCAGCGGCGAGCAGGAGGCCGCCGAGCGCGATGGCGGTGGGGCTCGTCGCGGACTGGACCGCGTCGTCGGTCTGGACGACACCCGGCACCTCGGGCTCGCCGGCGGGGGCGTCGCCCGCAGGCTCCTCGGCCGGGGCATCCCCGGAGCCGGCGCCGTCGTCCGTGGCCGGGTCGTCGGTGGCCGGGTCGTCGCCGCCGTCGGCCGGGGGCTCCGGCTCCTCGGCGGGCGGCTCGGCGTCGCCGACGGCGACGGTGCCGACCGTGGCGTCCTCGGGCGCGGTGCACTCGATCTTGAAGATGAAGCCGTCCTGGTTGGCCAGCTCCGCGGTGAAGTCGCCAGCCGTGATCGGGACGTTGACGTCCTCGGCGGGGGCGGTCTCCTCGGTGCTCTCGCCAGTGGCGTCGACGGACACGGTGCCGGTCGCCGGCACGTCGGTCTTCGGGACGGTGAGGGCCACGTCGCGGGCCTCGCCCCCTTCGCCGAAGGTGTAGGTCGTGGCGGCGGTGCCCTCGAGGGTCTTGACCCCCAGGCCCTGCATCGTCTGCGTGGCGTCGGCGCCGGGGGTGACCGTGGCCTTGATCGCGCCGGCCGGGATCGTCTCGCCCTGCTCGACGGTCTCCGGGACGTCGAGGGTGAGGTCGACGGTCCACGGGTCGGTGAAGGTGATGTTCTGCCCGGTCTCCTTGCACGAGTAGTCGAGGCTCCCCTTGACCTCGGCCGAGGCGGGCGTCGCGGCGGCGATCCCGATCATCCCGAGGCCCGTGACGAGGGCGGCACCGGCGGACGCGCGGGTCCTGAGGCTGGTCATGGAACTTCCAATCTCCGATGGTCGTGCCCCCGAGACCGAGGGCGCGGTCGTCCCTGCAACCTACCTGCGGGTAGCAAGGAGTGCCGGACGAAGGGAGTGGCTGTGGCCCGGCTCACGTCGTGCGCCGGCGGTGCCGCGGGGACTACTTGTCGATGTCGCCGACGACGAAGAACATCGAGCCCAGGACCGAGACCATGTCGGCCACGAGGCACCCCGGGAGCAGCTCGCCGAGGACCTGCACGTTGTTGAAGGAGGCCGAGCGCAGCTTGAGCCGCCAGGGCGTCTTCTCACCCCGGGAGACGAGGTGGTAGCCGTTGAGCCCCAACGGATTTTCGGTCGCGGTGTAGCGCTCGCCCTCGGGCACCTTGAGTACCTTGGGCAGGCGCTGGTTGACCGGACCGCGGGGGAGCGAGCGCAGTCGCTCGGCGCATGCGTCGGCGAGGTCGAGGCTCACGTGGGTCTGTTCGAGGAGCACCTCGAGGCGGGCCAGCGAGTCACCCGCGGTGCGCGTGACGACCCGCCCCGGGCCGCCCTCGTCGAAGAGCTCGCCGTAGGCGAGATAGGGCGCGTCGCGCCGCAGGTCGAGGTCGACCCCGCTGGCACGGGCGATGGGGCCGGAGACGCCGTAGGCCTCGGCGAGCGAAGGGGGGAGCACCCCGATCCCGCGGGTGCGGGCCTCGAGGATCTCGTTGCCGACGAGCAGCGCCTCGAGCTGCGGCATCCGGCCGCGCACCGCGGCGACGGCGGCGGTGACGCGGTCGAGCCAGCCCGCTGGCAGGTCCTCCTTGAGCCCGCCGACGCGGTTGAACATGAAGTGCATCCGGCCGCCGGAGATCTCCTCCATGACGGCCTGGATCTCCTCGCGCTCGCGGAAGGAGTAGAAGATCGGCGTCATCGCCCCGAGCTCGAGGGGATAGGAGCCGAGGAACATCAGGTGGTTGAGCACGCGGTTGAGCTCCGCGAGCAGGGTGCGCGCCCACGTCGCCCGCTCGGGGACCTCCATGCCGAGCATCGCCTCGACGCCGAGGACGACGCCCAGCTCGTTGCCGAAGGCCGAGAGCCAGTCGTGGCGGTTGGCCAGGACGGTGATCTGCCGGTAGTCGCGGACCTCGAAGAGCTTTTCGGCACCCCGGTGCATGTAGCCGACGACGGGGTCGGCGGAGACGATGCGCTCGCCGTCGAGGACGACCCGCAGCCGCAGCACGCCGTGGGTCGCGGGGTGCTGGGGGCCGATGTTGAGCACCATGTCGGCGCTGGCCAGCGACCCGTCGCCCACACCGACGTCGAGGGTCCGCGTGCCGCGCGTGCCCGGGCTGCTCGTCATGCCCGCCAGTATGCGCCAGCCGGTGCGGCCGTGGCCCTTTGGCACCATGGACGGGTGCCGACCCGACGTGTGCGACGAGCGGGCGCGGGGCTCGTGGCCCTCGCGCTCGCCGCGGCGACCCTCGCCGGCTGCATCGGCGAGCCCGAGGAGCCCTACACCCCGTCCGGGACGGCCGCCGTCGAGGGCGAGGCCGTGCTCGACCCGTGGTTCGAGGCCGTGCGCGGCGACGCGGACGACGCGGCCGACGTCGTCGTCCTCGGCGACTCGGTGAGCGAGGGCTCGGGGCTGCGCGACCACCTCGAGCGGCGGTGGGTCGACCGCCTCCAGGCGCAGCTGCGCGAGCGCTCGGGCACGCCCGACTGCCCGACGACGCCGGGCGGGTGGCAGGGCACGACCTCGCTCGTGCCGGCGTACTACCAGGCCTCGTCGTTGCCCGACCCGCAGGTGCGTGGCATGACCACCCTGACGCCCGACCTCGGGCCGGGCGGGCGGGGCATGGCCCTCGAGCCGGGGGCCAGCATCACGTGGAAGGTCCGGGCCGAGTCGGTCGACATCGGGTACCGCACCCGCTTCGGCGGCGGCCCCTTCGAGGTGCGCATCGACGGCGAGATCCCCTACGACGGGCTCGCCGTCCCCACGGACGCCGACGGCGGCGCCGAGCGGCGCACGTGGTCCTCCGGTGACCTCGGCCCCGGCACCCACACGATCACCGTGCGCAACGACGTCAAGGGCAGCACCGCCCGGCGCGCGGTCATCACCGACCTCATGCCCTATCGCGGCGACCGCGACCGCTGCGTCCACGTCCTCGACGCCTCGCGCTCGGGGGTCTCGGCGCGCACCATCTCGCAGACGCCGGGCTACCTGCGCGACTCCCTCTCGCTCGAGCCCGACCTGCTCCTCGTGCCGCTGGGCTTCAACGACCGCCGGACCGGGTCGAGCGCACGTGACTTCGGCGAGAGCCTCGACAGCGTCATCAGCCAGGCGAGGGAGTACGGCTACGACGGCCCGATCCTGCTCGTCGGGTGGTTCACCCCCGCGCCGGTCCGGGGTCAGGCGTCCTGGACCGGGTACCTGCGCGTCATGCAGGGGCTCACCCGGCGCGAGGGCGTCAGCTTCATCGACCTGTCGCCCGTGCTGCCGGCGGCCGACCCGTCGTCGCGCTACTTCCGCGACGGACTGCACCCGTCGGAGCAGGGGCAGCCGCTCATCGCGGACGTGCTGACCGAGGTGCTCGTGCCGCCCGGTGACGGCACCCCGACGACGTCGGGGTCGGCGACCCCTTCCAGCACCTCGGGCACGTCGTCAGCCGACCCGGCGCAGCGCCCAGAGGAATCCTCCGGGACCCCCTGACGTCAGGGCGGCCGCCTGAGAGGCGCGGGAGAGCGCGGCGAGGTAGCCCGCGGGGTCGCTGCGGGCCAGGTCGAGCGGTGGCCGCGCCCCGTCGACCCCCAGCTCGCGCAGCGCCTCGCGCTGGGTGAGCAGCCGGTCGGGCCGAAGGGAGTCCATGGCCACATGCGCGGTGAGGTCGCAGCCACCGTCGGGCACCGGCGTGCAGACCGACCCGTCGACGAAACCGACGAGGCTCCCCGCAGGTGGACGGTCGCCGAGCACGTGGCCGTAGTCGACGGCGACGACGAGGCCGGACCCGGTGCGCCGCACGAGGTCCTCGAAGGCCTCGTCGCGAGCTCGTCCCACCTCGACCCGGTCGCCGGGGGAGCCGGGCCCGGGCCGCCAGCGGTCGCACCAGTCACGGTCCGGCCCTGCCAGCGGGTCGCCGAGCGACTCGCTGCCGTCGGGCGCGACGTGGACGACCCGCAGGACGCCCTCGTCGTCGACCTCCGCGATGGGGCACGGGACGACGTCGAGCCACTCGTGCGCGAGGATCAGCGCCGCGGTGGGGGAGCCGAGGTCGGGCAGGTCCGCTCCTCCCGGGGAGACGACCCACTCGACTCGCGCGGGCAGGTCGTCGGGGCGGGGCACGACATCGACGCCGACGAGGCGGATCGACGGATCCGCCTGTGCGGCAAGGGCGCTCAGCAGCTCGCCGCGGCCGCAGGCGACATCGACGACGGTGGTGAGGCCCTCCCTTCGCGCCAGCTCGAGGAGGGCTCCGGCGAACAGCTCGGCGGCCGCGCCCTGCGCGGAGGTGGCGAAGTGGCCCGCCGGCCCCTCCGGCCGCCGGTAGAAGCCCTCGGGGCCGTAGAGCGCCGCGTGCCAGGCCTGCTCCCACGTCGGGTCCATGCGCACGACCTTAAGGAAATGCGGCCGGGGGTGCGCACGACCTCAAGCAGATGCGAAGGGGAGATGGGGCGCGGGTAGCGTCGGGCAGGTGAGCCTCCCTGACCTGCCCTCCGGCCGATCGCCCGCGCCCGCTCGGCCGACCCTGCGGGTCGGTGTCGTCGGTGCCGGACGGGTCGGTGCCGCCCTCGGGGCCGCGCTGCGCGCCGCCGGCCACGAGGTGGTCGCCGTCTCCGCCGTCTCCGAGGACTCCCGTGAGCGGGCCGAGGCCCTGCTGCCCGGGGTGCCGGTGCTGCCGGTGCCCGAGGTCGTCGCGGCCGCCCAGCTCGTGCTGCTCGCCGTGCCCGACGACGCCCTGACCGACCTCGTCGCCGGGCTGCACGCGACCGGCGCGTGGCGCCCCGGGCAGCTCGTCGTCCACACCTCGGGCCGGCACGGTCTGGCCCCCTTCGCCCCTGTCGCGGACACGGTGGTGCCGATGGCCATCCACCCCGCGATGACCTTCACCGGCACCAGCCTCGACCTCGCCCGGCTCGCCGAGTGCTGCTTCGGCATCACGACGCCCGAGGCGCTGCGACCCGTGGCCGAGGCCCTCGTCGTCGAGATGGGCGGGGAGCCGGTGTGGGTGCCCGAGGAGGCCCGCGGTCGCTACCACGCTGCCCTGGCCCACGGCAGCAACCACCTCGTCACGCTCGTCGCCCAGGCCATGGAGATCCTGCGCTCGGCGGGCATCGACCCCGCCGACCGGGTGTTGCGCCCGCTGCTGCAGGCGAGCCTCGACAACGCCCTGTCCTCCGGTGACGCCGCCCTCACCGGGCCGGTCGCCCGCGGCGATGCCGGTACCGTGGCCGCGCACCTGACGGAGCTCGCCGACCTGCCGGACGACGTCGCCGCCGCCTACCGCGCGCAGGCCCGGGCCACCGCGCTGCGCGCCGAGCGGAGCGGCCGCCTGCGGGCCGACGCCGCCGAGAGCATCCTGACCACCCTCGACGAGGAGACCCGATGACCACCGCCCCCGTCGTCGCCCGCACGCGCGACGAGCTCGTCCCGGCCCGCGCCGCCCTCACCGACGGCGACGTCGCGGTCGTCATGACCATGGGCGCCCTCCACGAGGGCCACGCGCGGCTGATCCGCACCGCCCGCGAGCGGGCGCGGCACGTGCTCGTGACGATCTTCCTCAACCCGCTGCAGTTCGGGCCCAAGGAGGACCTGTCGCGCTACCCGCGGACCTTCGACTCCGACCTCGAGATCTGCACGCGCGAGGGCGTCGACGTCGTCTTCGCCCCCACGCCCGACGTCATCTACCCCGAGGGCGACCCCGGCGTGCGCATCTCGGCCGGCCCGCTCGGCGACGTCCTCGAGGGGCAGTCGCGCCCGGGGCACTTCGACGGCATGCTCACCGTCGTCGCCAAGCTCATGCACCTCACCCGCGGCGACCTCTTCTACTACGGGCAGAAGGACGCGCAGCAGCTGCTGCTCATCAAGCGCATGGTCCGCGACATCGACTTCCCCGGCAGCGTCATCGCCGTCCCCACCGTCCGTGAGGAGGACGGCCTGGCGATGAGCAGCCGCAACACCTATCTCTCGCCGAGCGACCGCGAGACCGCGCTCGCGCTCTCCCGAGCGCTGCGGGCCGGCGCGGCGCAGGCGGTCGAGGGCCCCTCGGCGATCCGACGGGCCGCGCGCGAGGTGCTCATCGAGGAGCCGCTCGCGCTCGTCGACTACCTCGTGCTCGTCCACCCGACGACGCTCGAGGACGTGCCCGAGTGGTACAAGGGCGAGGCCCTGCTCGCCGTCGCCGCCCGGGTCGGCACGACCCGCCTCATCGACAACGTCCCGGTGCTCGTCGGTCCCGGAGGTGGTGCGCGGGAGACCTTCGCGGAGACGTCCGCCGGCTGATCCCGGTCCCTGAGGAGGGAGGCCGCCCGCGGCCGACCGTCTCGAAGGGCGCACGACCTCGAGGAAATGCGGAACCGGTGCGCGGCGAGGGGCACGCGCGCGACAGTGAGAGACTGGGGAACGCTCACCCGCCGCCACAGACGAAGGACACTCGCGTGCAGCGCTTCATGCTCCACAGCAAGATCCACCGCGCCACCGTCACCCAGGCCGACCTGCACTACGTCGGCTCGCTGACGATCGACATGGACCTCATGGACGCCGCGGGCATGCTCCCGGGCCAGCAGGTCGACGTCGTCGACATCGACAACGGCAACCGTCTGACGACCTATGCGATCGAGGGCGAGCGCGGCAGCGGCATCGTGTGCATCAACGGCGCGGCCGCCCGGCTCGTCTCGCCCGGCGACCTCGTCATCATCATCGCCTACGCGGCGATGGACGACGACGAGGCGCGCACCTTCGAGCCCAACGTCGTCTTCGTCGACGGCGACAACAAGATCGTCGAGCAGTACCACGACGCCGGCGACGTGCCCGACGGCTACGGGCTGAAGACCTCGGCCGTCACCCACCGCGACGACCGTGCCTGAGACCGCGGGCGCCCCCGCGCCCGTCGTCGTCCCCCGCCGCCTCGGCGCCCCCGAGCCGGGGTGGACGACCCAGGCCGATGTGCTCGTCGTGGGCTCCGGCATCGCCGGACTGACCTGCGCGCTACGGCTGCGCGAGCACGTCGACCGCGTCCTGCTCGTCACCAAGACCCGCCTGTCGGAGGGCTCGACGGCGTGGGCCCAGGGCGGCATCGCCGCGGCCCTCGCCCCCGAGGACTCCCCGGGCGAGCACCTCGACGACACGCTCGTCGCGGGCGTCGGCCTGTGCGACGAGGACGCCGTCGAGGTCCTCGTCACCGAGGGCCCCGCCCGGGTGCGGGAGCTCATCGACCTCGGCGCACAGTTCGACCGGGACGCCGCCGGCGAGATCACCCTGACGCGCGAAGGGGGTCACCACCGCGATCGCATCGCGCACGCCGGTGGCGACGCCACCGGCGCCGAGATCTCCCGGGCGCTCATCGCCCAGCTCGAGGCCGTGCAGGCCGACCCCGGTATCGAGGTCATCGAGCACGCCCTCGTCGTCGACCTGCTCACCGCGACCGACGGCAGCGTGTGCGGTGCGACCGTGCACGTCATCGGCGAGGGCGAGATCGACGGTGTCGGCGCCGCCCGCGCCCGGGCCGTCGTCCTCGCGACCGGCGGGCTCGGCCAGATCTACTCCGCGACGACCAACCCCTCCGTCGCCACGGGCGACGGCATGGCGGCCGCCCTGCGTGCCGGTGCAGCGCTCGCCGACCTCGAGTTCGTGCAGTTCCACCCCACCGTCATGCACCTGGGCGAGGGCGCGACCGGCCAGCAGCCGCTCGTGTCCGAGGCCGTGCGCGGTGAGGGCGCCGTCCTCATCGACGCGTCGGGCGAGGCCTTCATGGCCGGCGTGCACCCGATGGCCGACCTGGCCCCGCGCGATGTCGTCGCCCGGGCGATCCTCGAGCGCATGGAGGCGACCGGCACCGACCACGTCCTCCTCGACGCGCGTCACCTGGGCGGCGACTTCCTCGAGCGCCGGTTCCCCACGATCGTCGCCCGCTGCCGCGAGCTCGGGATCGACCCGGCGACCGAGCCGATCCCGGTCGCGCCGGCGCAGCACTACGCGTCCGGCGGCGTGCGCACCGACCTGCGCGGTCGCACCAACCTGCCCGGCCTCTACGCCTGCGGCGAGACCTCGTGCACCGGGGTCCACGGCGCCAACCGGCTCGCGAGCAACTCCCTGCTCGAGGGCCTCGTCTTCGCCCACCGCATCGCCGAGGACCTCACCACGCGGCTGGCCGCGGGCGAGCTGCCGCTGCTGGAGCCCGAGGACCCCACCACGACGAAGGGCGCCTCCGGCCTCCTCGACGCCGCCCACCGCCGCGAGGTGCAGCAGGTGATGACCCGTGGCGTCGGCCCGCTGCGCTCCGCCGAGTCGACCGCGGGCGCGCTCGCCGGGCTCGCGGAGCTCGCCGCCCGCCCGACGACCGACGCCGAGCCCGGCCCGCAGACCTGGGAGACGAGCAACCTGCTCCACCTCGGGCAGGCGCTCGCGACGGCTGCGCACCTTCGCGAGGAGACCCGCGGTGGCCACGTGCGCCGCGACCACCCGCACCACGACGACGAGACCTGGGCTGCGCACCTGCTGCACGTGCGCGACCCGCACGACGGGGAGCTGGCGGTCATCAAGCTCGATGTCGAGCTGGCGTGGCCGCAGGACGACGAGGACGCCGACCGCGACGAGGAGCAGGAGGGCGAGCAGTGATCGACGAGCACTTCCCGCATGAGGCCGTGCGACGGGTCGTCGCGACGGCGCTCGACGAGGACCTGGGCCCGCAGTCGCTCGACGTGACGAGCACCGCGACGATCCCGGCCGACCAGCAGGGCGTCGCGCACGTCGTCGCCCGCGCGCCGGGGGTGCTCGCCGGTGGCCCGGCGATCGCGCTCGTGCTCGACGAGGTGGCGGCGCGCACGGAGGGGGCCACCCCCTTCGCCTCCCGTCCCGAGCTCGACCTGCGGATCGCCGACGGGACCCTGATGGAGCGGGGCGATGTCGTCGCCGAGCTGCGCGGCCCGGTGCGCCAGGTGCTCATGGCCGAGCGGACCGTGCTCAACATCCTCTCCCGCGCCTCCGGCGTCGCCACCCACACGCGGCGGTGGACCGACGCGCTCGCCGGCACCGGCTGCACCGTCCTCGACACCCGCAAGACGACGCCCGGCCTGCGTGCCCTCGAGAAGTACGCCGTCCGCTGCGGCGGTGGCACCAACAAGCGCATGGGGCTCTACGACGTCGCCATGGTCAAGGACAACCACAAGATCGCGGCCGGGGGAGTGGGTGCGGCCTATGCCGCGATCCGCGAGCAGTTCCCCGACGTGACGATCGAGGTCGAGGTGACCACGACCGCCGAGGCGATCGAGGCGCTCGAGGCCGGATCGCGCTTCCTCATGTGCGACAACATGTCCGTCGACCTGCTGCGCACGACGGTCGCCGCCGCGCGCGAGTGGGCTGCGGCGCGCAGCGAGAGCGTCGAGATCGAGGCCACGGGCGGGCTGACCCTCGAGGTCGCCGCCGACTACGGCGCCACCGGCATCGACTGGATGAGCGTCGGTGGCCTCACCCACTCCTCGCCGATCGTCGACCTGGCGCTCGACCTCGTCTGACGTGCTGCGCGTCCGTGGACTGACCAAGGCCTATGGCGGGCGGACCGTCCTCGACGGCCTCGACCTCGACGTGGCGGCCGGTGAGGTCGTCTCCCTCGTCGGACCCAACGGCGTCGGCAAGTCGACCGCGCTGCGCTGCATCGTCGGGACCGAGTCGCCCGACGCCGGGGAGGTGGACCTCGGCGAGGCCCGCCTCGACACCCGGGTGCCGCAGACCCGCCGGGCGCTGTGCACCGTGCTCGGCGACCTCGGGGTCCTGCCCGACCTCACCGTCGCCGAGCACCTCGACCTGCTCGCCCGCGCGCACGGCGTCGACGGGGTCGCGCAGGTCGTCGCCGGGGCCCTCGACGAGGCCCGCATCGAGCACGTCGCCGACCAGCTGCCGAGCACCCTGTCGTCGGGTCAGGCCCAGCGCTTCGCGCTCGCCTCGGCGATGGTGCGGCCGTGGGCGCTGCTGCTCGCCGACGAGCCCGAGCAGCGTCTCGACGACGCCGGCCGCGCCTGGCTGGGTGACTGGCTGGCCCGTCACGCGGCGACCGGGCGTGCCGTGCTCGTGGCCAGCCACGACCCGGAGGTGGTGCGGCGCAGCGGTGCTCGCGTCGTCACCCTGCAGGGCGATGCCTGAGGCGAAGGGAGGTCCCGGGCTCGTCGGTGACCGCGCCGCGGCCCGGGTCGCGCTGCGGGCCCTGCGTGGTGGCGAGCACGCGGCGAGCTGGGGGCAGGTGCTGCAGGACTGGTACGTCGGCCTCTTCGTCGCCGGCACGCTGCTCACGATGGTCTTCGCCGCGACCGGGCCCTCGATCCTGCGGCCGGAGTGCGCGACGACGACCTGTCTCGGTCGCGGCGACCACCTCTGGCTCGCGGGGGGCATGGCGCTGCTCGGTGCCGTCGCGACCTTCGTCGCGCTGCGGGCCGCCGGGCCGGCGTGGGCCGACCGGGGGCGGATGGCCTGGCTGGCCTCGACCCCGGCCGACCGCGGCGTGCTCCTGCGCGGCGGGGTGCTGCGGGTCGGCTTCGTCGCGGTCGTCGCCACGGGCGCGTGGGGTGTCCTCACGGGCTTCGCCCTGGCCGTCGGGCTGGGGCGCGCGGGGGTGCCCGTGCCGACGATCGTCGGGTCCGCGGCCGTCGGCGCCGGGCTCGCCGTGCTGCTCACCGCGGTGACGCTCGCCCGGCAGGGGCGTGGGCGTCCGCTCGCCGCTGCCGTGCGTGGCGTGGCCGATGTCGACCTGCTGCGTGCCGGCGAGGTCACCGGGGCCGTCGGCGCAGCAACCGTCATGCTCGACGGTGCCGCGCTCGAGGTGCTCGGCACCCGCCGGCGGCTGGCCCGTCGGGGGAGCTTCGCCAGTCGTGGCGGTGCCGGGGGAGCGCTCACCGGGATGCTCGTCCACGAGTGCCGGGCGGTGCTGCGCCGATGGGTCCGCTGCCTCGTCGCGCTCGCCGGGTGCCTCGCCGCGCTCGTCGTCGGGCTCCTCCTCGGCCGGCTCGCCGGCGTGGTCGTCACCGCCGTCGCCGTCCTCGCCCTCGTCCGGGCGGTCGGCGGTGGCCTGTCGACCTGGGTGTCGTCGCCGGGGCTGCGCCGGGCCGTCCCGGCCCACCCCGCGGCCGTGGCTGCGGTCCTGGCGGTCCCTCCCTTCGTCATCGGGGTGGTCGGGGCGACGGCGCTCCTCCCGCTGGGCCTTCCCTGGTGGGCACCGGCGGCCCTGGCCCTCGGGGTGACGGCCGCCGCGGTCCGGGCCACCGAGCCGCCGCCCGCGGAGCTCGGGGTCGTCCTCGCCACGCCCGCCGGGCCGCTGTCGAGCGGACTCGTGCGCTCGGTCGTCCACGGCCCCGACCTCGCGATCGCCGTCGGCCTCGCGGTCCTCGCCGCCCACGCCACGGGGGCGGGGCTGCTCGCCGTGGCTGCCACCGCCGGCCTGCTCGCCTGGCAGCTGCTGCGCCCGCGGGACTGACTGCCGGCGCGGGGCCGGGATTCGGGGAAGGGCGGGGCGCGCGGATATCGTGGACCACCGTGAGCGACGCCCCCATCGAGACCCCTGCCGACGACGAGCTGCCGGAGCAGATGCGCATCCGCCGCGAGAAGCGGGACCGGATGCTCGCCAGCGGCCGACAGGCCTACCCGGCCGGCGTCGCCCGCACCCACACCCTCGCCGAGGTGGCGCAGGGCTGGGAGCACCTCGAGACCGGTGAGGAGACGCAGGACGTCGTCACCGTCGCCGGCCGCGTGATGTTCGTCCGCAACACCGGCAAGCTCGCCTTCGCCGCGCTCCAGGAGGGCATCGGCACCCGCCTGCAGGTCATGCTCTCGCTCGCCGAGGTCGGCGAGGAGGCCCTCGCGACGTGGAAGGCCGATGTCGACCTCGGTGACCACGTCACCGTCACCGGCCGGGTCATCCGCTCCCGTCGCGGCGAGCTGTCGGTCATGGCGACGAGCTGGGAGCTGGCCTCCAAGGCGCTGCGCCCGCTGCCGGTGCTGCACAAGGAGCTCTCCGAGGAGAGCCGCGTGCGCCAGCGCTATGCCGACCTCGTCGTGCGCCAGGAGGCGCGCGACATGGTGCGCACCAAGGCCGCGGCGCTGCGTGCGGTGCGTTCGACGCTGGACGGCGAGGGATTCATCGAGGTCGAGACGCCCGTGCTGCAGCTCGTGCACGGCGGTGCCGCGGCGCGTCCCTTTGGCACGCACATGAATGCCTTCTCGCAGGACATGTCGCTGCGGATCGCGCTGGAGCTCAATCTCAAGAAGGCCGTCGTCGGTGGCGTCGACAAGGTCTACGAGATGGGCCGCATCTTCCGCAACGAAGGCGTCGACTCCACGCACAGCCCGGAGTTCACGATGCTCGAGGCCTATGAGGCCTATGGCGACCAGCGCACCATCGGTGAGCTGACCCGGCGCATCTACCTCGCGGTCGCCGACGCCATCGGCTCGCGGGTCGTCGAGACCCCGCAGGGCAGCGTCGACCTCGATGGTGAGTGGCGCTGGCTGCCCGTCCACACCGGCCTGTCCGAGGCCGTCGGTCGCGAGATCACTCCCGACACCCCTGTTGACGAGCTGCTCGCGATCGCCGCCGAGCGCGAGATCGAGGTCGACGCCGCGCTGCCGCAGGGCAAGCTCGTCATGGAGCTCTTCGAGGAGCTCGTCGAGCCGACGCTGCTGCAGCCGACCTTCGTCTGCGACTACCCCGCAGAGGCCCAGCCGCTGGCCCGGCGCCACGACGAGGACCCGCGCCTCATCGAGGCCTGGGACCTCATCATCGCCGGCGTCGAGCGGGCGACCGGCTTCACCGAGCTCGTCGACCCGGTGGTCCAGCGCGAGGTGCTCACGGAGCAGTCGCTCGCCGCCGCGGCGGGTGACCCCGAGGCGATGCAGCTCGACGAGGACTTCCTGCGGGCCCTCGAGTACGGCGCCCCGCCGATGGGCGGTATCGGCATCGGCATCGATCGGATGGTCATGTTCTTCACCGGTGTCGGAATCCGCGAGACCATCCTCTTCCCGCACCTCAAGCCCGAGGCCTGATCATGGACTTCATCAACGACTGGTGGCCCTATGCGGCGGCATTGTTGCCGACCGTCGGCGTCGCCTTCCTCTTCTACTGGATCATCCGATACATGCTCGAGGCGGACCGGCGCGAAAGGAAGGCGCTTGCAGAATGGAATGCCGAGCACCGGAAGAATGCCGAAGAGTCCACAAAGGACGGCGACTGAAATAGTCATTCACGTCATGAATGACTATCGTGGGAATGACATTTCCCCACGAACGGAGAATTCCCATGGCACAGCGCGTCCAGGTCATCCTCGAAGATGACATCGACGGCGGCGATGCGAGCGAGACCGTCACCTTCGCTCTCGACGGTGTGACCTACGAGATCGACCTCAACGACCGCAACGCCGCCGCCCTGCGCGACGCCGTCGCCCCCTATGTCGGTGCCGGCCGTCGCGTGTCGGGCCGCCGCTCGACCGGGTCCGGCTCCGGGTCGCGCACGAGCAGCTCCGAGCTGGCCAAGATCCGCGAGTGGGCTCGGGCCAACGGCCACGAGGTCTCCGACCGCGGTCGCATCAGCCAGAAGGTGCGCGACGCCTACGCCAAGGCCAACGGCTGAGCGCGCTCACGACCGACGAGCTGCAGGCCCTGGCCGTGCAGCTCTCCCGGCATCTCGCCGTCCTCGAGGTCCGGGTCGCCGACACCGGTGACCCGGACCTCGGTGTGTCCCTCTCGGCCGCCGTCGACATCGCGCCGCGGTGGATCGAGACCTATCGCGACCTGACGATCGCGCAGTCCGGCAGCGCGCCGGCGGGGATGCCCGCGGCCTTCGTCCTGCAGTACCTGCTCGACCCGATCGCGTCGACGATCGCCACGGCCGCCGCGGTCAGTCACGTCGCGCTCGACGCGGATGCCGGCCGGTGGTCGATCGGGCTCGACCCGATCTATCTCTACCCGGTCGCCGTCCAGCTGCGTGCGGCGGACGACCGGCTCCTCGTCGACCGGGAGGAGCGGCTCGAGGTCGCCCGGGCCGGCTACCTCGCGACGGCCACCGACATCGCGACGCGGCTGCCGACGCCGACCCGGATGAGCAGCCGGCAGCGCCTCGGCATGGCCGAGGACCTCTGGCAGATGGCCCTCGCCAGGGTCGCGGGCGAGCCTCCGCCGCAGCGGCGCTCGTGCTGCCTGATCTACGCGCTGCCCGGATGCGCCCCGTGCGCGGGCTGCCCACGCCTGCGCTGAAGAGGCGGCGGCTTCCGCGTGTGCGGGCCCAAGGTTGTGTGTGCAACTGGTAGCTCAGCGGGCCGGCGCGCGCTGAGGAGCGTCGCTGGCGCGCAGGACTACCGGTTCAACACACCTGCATCCGTCGGCGCTGTCTCGGCGGAGGAGGGGCCGCGTCCCGAATGTACGATCTGGGGTACATTCTGAGCGCAAGCGGGCGACAGAACGTCCGTGAGCGCTGGATCTGTACGTCGAGCTGCATCCATGGAGGCTGCTGTGCGCATCGCGATCGTCGGCTGCGGCGAGGTCGGGACGACCTATCTGCGCGCCCTCGCCGAGCACGGCGAGCACGACGTGGTCGTCGTCGATCCGGCACCCCGCGACCCGCTCCGCGAGATCGTCGCCGCCGGCGGGCCGACCCTGCTCGCCGAGCCGGGTGAAGCGCTGACCGGTGCCGACGTCGTGTGGCTGTGCGTCGCCGGCGACATCGCCCACGAGGTGATCGCCGGGCTGCGCCCGTGGTTGCGGCCCGGCGCGCGGGTGCTCGACCTGACGACCGCCTCGCCCGACGACAAGCGTCGCTCCGCCGCGCTCCTGGCCGACCACGCGACCTATGTCGACGTCGTCATCATGGGCGCCATCGCCATGGGCGGCGTCGCCACCCCGCTCCTGGCGGCCGGCCCGGAGGCGTCGGCCGCGACCACCGAGCTCGCCGCGATCGGCGCCCCCGTGCGGGTGCTGCCCGGTGCCGGACCCGGCGATGCCGCGGCCCTCAAGCTGCTGCGCAGCATCCTGACGAAGGGGATCGAGGCCCTCGGGGTCGAGTGCCTCGCCGCCGCAGAGGCGCTCGGGGTGCGCGAGGAGCTGCCCGTCGTCCTCGCCGACATCGACGCCGGGGGGCTGACCCCCTTCGTCGAGGCGGTCGTGCGCACCCACCCGCAGCACGCCGAGCGTCGGCGCCACGAGGTGCACCGTGCCGGCCGGCAGCTCGCCGACCTCGGCCGACCCTCCGCACTCGTCGACGCCGTCGAGGCGCGCTTCGCCGCGACCGTCGACGCCACCTGACCCACCACCGACAGGAGCACTCATGGACCTCGGGATCACCGGACGGACCGCCCTCGTCCTCGGGGCCGGCAGCGGCCTCGGCGAGGCGATCGCGCACGCGCTCGCGCAGGAGGGGGTCACCGTCGTCGTCGCCGGCCGCACCCTCGCGAAGGTCGAGGCGACCGCCGCCGACATCACCGCCGCCGGCGGCCGCGCGCACGCGCTGGCCTGGGACCTCGCCGAGCTCGACGTCGTCGACGAGCGGGTCCGCGCCGCCGAGGAGCTCGCCGGCGGCGGCATCGACATCCTCGTGAACAACACCGGGGGCCCGCCGCCCGGTGGCGTCCTCGGGCACGAGCAGCAGGTGTGGGAGACGCAGTTCCGCTCGATGGTGCTGTCGGTCATCGCGATCACGGACCGGGTCGTGCCCGGCATGCGCGAGCGCGGCTGGGGCCGGGTCGTCACGTCGACGAGCTCGGGCGTCGTCGCGCCGATCCCCGGGCTCGGCCTGTCGAATGCGCTGCGCAGCGCCCTCGTCGGCTGGTCCAAGACCCTCGCCGGCCAGGTCGCCGGCGACGGTGTGACGGCCAATGTCGTCGTCCCGGGCCGGATCACGACCGAGCGCACGGCCTTCCTCGACGAGAGCCGGGCGCAGCGCGAAGGGCGCCCGGTCGAGGAGGTCGCGGCCGAGAGCCGCGCGACCATCCCTGCGGGTCGCTACGGCGAGCCGCACGAGTACGGCCAGACGGTCGCCTTCCTCGCGAGCGTGCCGGCCGCCTACGTCACCGGGTCGGTCGTGCGCGTCGACGGCGGCCTCGTCGCGGCGATCTGAGCAGGAGCAGACATGACCACCACCCGCGCGACCATCACCCGCGAGACGAGCGGCGTCTACGCCATCGCGCCGACCCCCTTCGAGCCCGACGGCACCGTCGACCTCACGAGCCTGGACCGGCTCGTCGACTTCTACGGCGAGGTCGGCGTCGACGGGCTGACCGTGCTCGGCCAGCTCGGCGAGGCGCCGAAGCTCGATCAGGACGAGGCCGTCGACATCGCCCGCCGGGTCATCGCCCGCACCGACGTGCCGGTCGTCGTCGGGGTGAGCTCGCCCGGCTTCGCCGCGATGCGCTCGCTGACGGCCGCGGTCATGGACGCCGGTGCCGCCGGCGTGATGATCGCTCCGCCGCGGACCCTGCGTACCGACGACCAGGTCGTCGGCTACTACGCCGGGGCCGCCGACGCCATCGGGACGGACGTCCCCTTCGTCATCCAGGACTACCCGCTGACCTTCGACGTGCAGATGACCCCGGGCGTCATCGCGCGCATCGCGCGGGACACCCCGGGCGCCGTCATGCTCAAGCACGAGGACTGGCCCGGGCTGGACAAGATCAGCGCGCTGCGCGAGCTCGAGGCGAAGGGGGAGATGCCGCGGCTGTCGATCCTCACCGGCAACGGCGGGCTCTTCCTCGACTACGAGATGGAGCGCGGCGCGGACGGCGCGATGACCGGCTACTGCTTCCCCGACCTGCTCGTCGACGTCGTGCGGATGTCGCGGGCGGGGGAGGGCGAGGCCGCGCACGACCTCTTCGACGCGCACCTGCCGCTCATCCGCTACGAGCAGCAGCCCGGCGTCGGGCTCGCCGTGCGCAAGCACGTGCTGCAGCGCCGCGGGATCCTCGCGCACGACGCCCAGCGCACCCCGGCTCGGGGGCTGTCGGCGACGGCGCGGGCCGAGGTCGACCACCTGCTCGAGCGGCTCGCGCGCCACGACCCGCGCGCCGCGCTCTGAGATGGCCCGCAGCGACGAGGTCTACGAGACGCTGCGCGCGCAGATCCTCTCCGGGGAGCGGGCGGCGGGAAGTCACGTGCCCGAGGAGTCCCTGACCGAGACCCTCGGGGTCAGCCGCACGCCGGTGCGAGCCGCCCTGCAGCGCCTCGCCGACGAGGGGCTGGTCGTCGTGCGGGCCCGGCGGGGCGCCTTCGTCGCCGACTTCACCCGCGCCGACGTCGACGAGGTCTTCGAGCTGCGGCGGCTGCTGGAGAGCCGGGCCGCGCAGCGGGCGGCGGCGCACCGCACGGACGAGCAGGTGGCCGGGCTCGGGCGGCTCGTGGACGAGATGGCGGCGCTGCCGACGCACGACCGGGACGCCCTGCACCGCAACAACCGTGACTTCCACGAGCTCGTCCTCGAGGCGGCCGCCTCGCCGCGGCAGCAGCGCATCGTCACCTCGCTCGCGCGCAGCTCGCCGACGCAGGGGACCTTCTTCGACTACGACGACGAGGACATCGCGCGCAGCCTGGACGTCCACCGGCTCATCGCCCGAGCCATCGGTGAGGGGCGCGCCGAGCTCGCGGGCGAGCTCATGGCGGCGCACATCCGGATGGCGCACGAGAGCTTCGTGCGGCGGCGCTTCGCCGAGCAGGGGTAGCGCCCGGGAGAGGGAGGCCGGGCAGACGTGAGGCCGGCAGGGGCCGCGTCGGCCGGCTCAGTCGTCGAGCAGCGGCGCGAGCAGGTCACCGTGCTCGTCGAGGCGGTCGAGCACCTGCTCGATGTCGAGCTGCTCGAGCGCCTCGGGGTCCTCGGCCCCGGCCTCGACCTCGTCCCAGGTGCGCGGCGCCGCGACCCACGGATCGTCCCGTCCGCGCATCGAGTAGGGGCACACGGTCGTCTTGGCCGCGACATTCTGGCTCCAGTCGAGGAAGACCTTGCCCGGGCGCAGCGTCTTGGTCATCTTCCACAGCACGAGGTCGGGGTGCTTGCGCGTCATCTCCTGCGCGAGCTGCTGGGTCAGGTCGCGCACCTGGTCACTCGTGAGGTCGCCGCCGAGCCGCGCGTAGAGCTGCATCCCCTTGCTGCCCGAGGTCACGGGGTGCAGGTCGAGCCCGAGCCCGCCGAGCCGATCGCGCAGCAGGAGCGCCACCCGGGCGCACTCGTGCAGCCCGGCGGGCTTGCCCGGGTCGAGGTCGATGACGAGGCGGTCGGGGTTGAGCGGCGTGCCCTCGTCGTCGACGCGCCACTGGGGCACGTGCAGCTCGATGCTGTTGAGGTTGACGAGGTAGGTCAGCTGGGCGAGGTCCTCGACGAGCGGGTAGGTGACGTCGTGGACGCGCACCCGCGGCAGCCAGCTCGGGGCGCCGGAGGGCAGGTTCTTCTCGAAGAAGCTCTCCCCGCCCGTCCCGTGCGGCCAGCGCACCCGCGTCACGGGGCGGCCCGCGAGGTGCGCGAGGACGGTCTCGCCGGCGCGGGCGTAGTAGCTGAGGATCTCCCCCTTCGTCGTCTCCGTCGCGGGGTACATGACCTTGTCGAGCGAGGTGAGGCGCATGGTGCGGCCGCCGACCTCGACGCGGGTGACGGTGCCCTTGGGGTCAGCCATCGGCGGTCTCCTGCAGGTCGGTGGCGGTGAGGTCGGCGCGCACCCGCTGGAAGGACGGCTGCCGCAGCCGCCCCCCGCTGCTGCGGCCCAGGCTCGCGACGTCGACGACGAGCTGCGGGGTCACCCAGGTGGTTCCGGCAGCGTCCTCGCGCGGCACCTCCGTGACGAATGGGGAGTCCGTCACCTCGAGCGGTCGCAGCTGCGCCAGCAGGGCGGCGCCGGCTCGTCCGGCGAGCCCGGAACCGACGCGACCGACGAAGTCCCACCCGTCGGCACCCGGCAGCCCGACGAGCACGGCACCCAAGCGGGTGCTGTCGGTCTCGGGGCGCCAGCCGCCGACGACGACCGAGATGCTGTCGCGGTGGGGCAGCTTGAGCCAGTCGGGGGAGCGCCGGCCGGGGGAGTAGGGCGAGGTGCGGCGCTTGGAGACGATGCCCTCGAGGCCCTGCTCGGCGGTCGCAGCGAGCAGACCTTCGCCGTCGTCGTGGACGGGTGGGACGTGCACGCGCGGGCCGTCGAGCTCGAGCTGCTCGAGCAGGGCGCGACGGGCCGACCACGGCTGACGGGTGAGGTCCTGGCCGAGGAGGCGCACGACGTCGAAGACGACGAAGGTCACCGGGTGCGCGACCGCCGCCCGGGCCGCGCGGCGCGCGTCGCCGATGTGCATCCGCTCGGCCAGGGCGCCGAAGCTGGGCCGCCCGTCGACGAGGGAGACGACCTCGCCGTCGAGGAGCATGTCGTCGTAGAGGTCGGCGAGCGGGACGAGCTCGGGGAAGGAGACCGTCACGTCGCGACCTGACCGGCTCGTCAGGGTGAGGCCACCGCCGCGGACGTCGGCGAGGACGCGCATGCCGTCCCACTTGACCTCGTGCGCCCACTCGGGGCCGCGCGGCACCGCGTCGGCGAGGGTGGCGAGCATCGGACGCATGGGTCCATCCTGCCCGGTCCGTGGCGTCGAGCCGCGTGGGATGCTGTCGCGCATGCCGACCCACCCGACCCGCCGGATGCTGCTCGCGGCCGGTGCCGCGGTGGGGGCGATCGGCGGGGCCGGGCCGCTGCTTGGCGCGTGCGGGCGCCGGTCGTGGGATGACCTCGAGCCGGCGGAGCTGACGCTCGCCACGGGCAACCCGGGTGGGGTCTTCCACCGATACGGCGAGGCCCTGGCGAAGGCCTGGCAGGAACGACTGCCGGGCATCACCGTGCACACGCGGGGGACCAATGCCTCGGTCGACAACGTGCGCGAGGTCGCCTCCGGGGTGAGCGACGTGGGCTTCAGCCTCGCCGACACCGCCGCCGATGCCCGGCGGGGTCGTGGGGTGTGGAACGAGCCGGTCGACCTGTGGGCGCTCGCCCGTGCCTACGACAGCTTCGTCCACCTCGTCGTGCGCGCCGACTCGGACGTGCGTGCCGTGACCGACCTCGCCGGGCGCCGCGTGAGCCTGGGCGCGAGCGGGTCGGGGACGCGCGGGATCGCGTGGCGGTGCATGCGCGCGGCAGGCCTGACGAGTGATGAGTTCCGGCCCGTCGCGGAGACGCTGCAGCGGTCGGCCGATGCGCTCGCGGCGGACCGGCTCGACGCCTTCTTCTTCGTCAGCGGCCTGCCCAACACCGCTGTGCTGCACCTGTCGCAGGCGCAGGACATCCGGCTCGTGCCGCTCGGCCACCTCGTGCCGCGGCTGGTGCGGCAGCACGGCAGCGAGTTCTCCCGGTCGTCGATCCCTGCCTCGACCTACGACCTCGACCGGGCCGTCGACACCGTCAGCGTGCAGAACTACCTGCTCGTGCGCCGCGACCTCGACGAACGCCTCGTCCACGCCCTCACCCGCGTGCTCTTCGAGGCGCAGCCCCGTGTCGACGAGCTCGCCCACGGCGTGCGTCAGCCCAACATCGGCACCGCCATCTACACCTCGCCGCTGCCGCTGCACCCGGGCGCGCTGCGCTACTACCGGGAGCAGCGCGACTAGCTCGATCGCCTCGCCGGCTGTGCCGTTGCTCCGTACGGTGAGCGCGGCTGCCGGGCTCGGGCGAGCGTGGGGAAGTGCTGGGCACTACGTCGTTGCTCCGTACGGTGAGCATCGGATGTCTGGAAAGCGCTGGGGCGTGCTGGCGTTGCCTGCGCCGTTGCTCCGTACGGTGAGCATCCGGTCCTCACCCGCGGTGAGCCAGGTGCATCGGGTCCGGCCCAGACCGGCAGCACGTCCGCGGCTCCGCGTGTGGCGGGCGGTGATGCCGTGCTCGGGGTACGGAGCAACGGCGTAGTGGCCATTTCGCTCGACCAGTGGCGTCGTGCCGGGTGGTCGTGCTCGGAGTACGGAGCAACGGCGTAGTGGCCCATCCGCCGGCACTGCTCGTCGTGCCGGGTGGCCCCGCCCCGGGCTACGCCGCCGGGAGCACGAGCGTCACGGCGAGCCCGCCGGTGGGGTTCGCGTCGGCGAGGTTCGCGCCGGGCGACGAGGCCGGGCCCACCTCGAGGTCGCCACCGCAGTCGGCGAGGCGGGCGCGGACGATGGCGAGGCCGAGGCCGGTGCCCGGCACGTTCTGGTGGGCCCGGCCGCGGAAGAAGCGCGCGCCGACCTTGGCGACGTCGTCCGGGTGCAGACCGGGCCCGCCGTCGGCGACCCGCACTCGGACCGTGGGCACGCCCCCTTCGCCTGCGGGGGCCGGGGCGACCTGCACGCTGACGAGGACGGGGGAACCGGGGGCGAACTTCGCGGCATTGTCGAGCAGCGCGTCCATCGCGGTGTCGACGACCTCGGCGCTGGCCAGGGCGATCGCCGACGGGGGAGTACGCACCTCGAGCGCGGCGAAGACCGGGTCCCACATCTGGCAGCGGTGGCGCACGAGGGCGGCGACGTCGACGGGCTCGGCGACCACCTGCGTCGCCCCGACCTGGCTGAGGTGCAGCAGCGACTCGACGGTCGCGCTCAGCCGGTCGGTCTCCTCGAGGACCGGCTCGACCTGGTCGCGGTCGACCCCGTCGGAGGCCAGGCCCTCGACGCGCAGCCGCAGCGCCGTCAGGGGGTTGCCGAGCTGGTGTGCGGCGTCGGCGACGAGCTCGCGCTGCTGCGCCTGCGAGGCCTCGACGCTGTCGGCCATGTCGTTGAAGGACCGGGCCAGCTCGCGCAGCTCGGGCGGGCCGGTCTCGCTCGCCCGTGCCCCCATGTCGCCCGAGCTGAGCCGGGTCGCCGTGCGGTCGAGCGCGTGCACCGGCCGCAGCACCCACCCGACGAGCGGCCGGATGACTCCGAAGACGGTCAGCAGCAGCGTTGCCAGGGCGAGCGCACCCATGAGCGCCAGGCGCACCGTCACGTCGCTGCGGACACCGTCGGTCGGGGCGGTGACGACGACGGCCCCGAGGACCTGCGCGTCGCGCCCGACCGGGGAGCCGACGAGCATCGGTTCGTCGCGCCACGGCCACGCGGTGCCGGGCGGCACGGTCGTCGCTCCGGTGAGAGCGCGCGTGACGGCCTCGTCGGTGGCCGCGTCGGTGCCTGCACCGCCGGCGTCACCGGCAGCCACCACCACCTCGCGGTTGGCGTCGACGACGAGGACCGAGCCGCCGTAGACCTCCGTGTAGCGCTGCAGCTCGCTCTCGAGCGTTGCCGTCTCGTCGGTCTCGATGGCGCTCTCGGCGAGCACGGCGAAGCGCGCGACGTCACCCAGGCGGCCGACGAACTGGTCCTGCGTGCGGTCGGCGGCGTGGGCCGCGAGCAGCGGCACCATGAGCGCCAGCAGCAGCATCGTCAGCAGCGGCAGGGCGATGACGAGCATCCGTCGTCGCACCGCTCACCCCTGCGCGTTGATCCGGTAGCCGACGCCGCGCACGGTCTCGATGAGCCGGGGTCGGTCGAGCTTGGTGCGCAGCGCGGACACGTGCACGTCGAGGGTGCGCGAGGCGCCGACCCACGAGGTGTCCCAGATGGACTCCATGAGCGACTCGCGGGTGACGGCGTCGCCGCCGGCGTCGATGAGGGTCGACAGCAGGTCGAATTCCTTGCGGGTCAGCGTCACCTCCACCTCGCCTGCCCACACGCGGCGGGCGCCGAGGTCGAGGCGCACGTCGGCGACGTGGTCGAGCGACTCGGGGACGCCGTGGCCGGAGCGGCGCATGACGGCGTCGATGCGCGCCATGAGCTCGGCGAGGCGATAGGGCTTGGTGACGTAGTCGTCGACCCCGGCGCGCAGGGCGGAGACGACCGAGGGCTCGTCGCGGCGGGCGGTGACGGCGATGATCGGGACGTCACCCTCTGCGCGGATGCGTCGGCACACCGACAGGCCGTCCTGGTCGGGCAGCCCCATGTCGAGGAGCACGAGGTCGGCCCCCGGCACGGCCGAGAGGGCCTCCGCGGCGGTGCCGGCGCGGGTCACCGTGAGATGGGCTCGGCGCAGGGCGGGGGTCAGGGCCGCCACCACGCGGTCGTCGTCCTCGACGAGCAGGACTCGCATGTCTCTCCGTTGAGCAGTGGTGCAGTCGTGCCGGGGCCCAAGGTCAGATGTATGTAAAGTCCGTGCGGCTCCGGCCCGGGTGTGACCCGGATCGCACCTAACTTACCCGGCATGCCAACGGACAGCGTCGCCCGTGAGCAGCAGCTCACCCCCGAGCCCGTCGACGTCGACACGATCGTCGCCGACTACGACGAGGAGAAGCCCTCGCGGCAGCTCTCGCCGCGCCTCGACCTCCTCGTCGGGGTGTGGTGCTTCCTCGTCGCCCTCTTCGTCCTCAAGCAGGTCTTCGACCCGGTCGAGCAGGGGAGCCAGTACTACCTCGTCCTCTTCCTCGCGGTGACCCTGCCCTTGGTCTTCCTCACCTACCGGATGCGCGGGCGAAGGGAGCGGGCTGCGGACATCGACCCCGGCACCGACACCGTGGGTCGGGTGCCGCAGAAGGACGACCCGGGGATCCTCGACTGGGTGCTCGCGACCGTCGCGATGCTCGTCGGGCTCTACCCGCTGCTGCCGATCCCGCTCAACGAGCTCGGCTTCGGTGGCTACGAGGGCTTCCTCGACCGGCAGGGCTCGCTGCTGACGATGGACATCGTCGCCGGCCTGATCCTCATGGTCCTCGTCCTCGAGGCCACCCGGCGCACGACCGGCCTCGTCCTGCCCGTCGTCTGCGTCGTCTTCTTCGCCTACGCCTACTACGGCGGCTTCCTGCCCGTCGGCTGGTCGATCAGCCACCTCGGGCTCAACATCGAGCAGATCGTCAACGCGCTCTACAACGAGGCGTCCGGCTTCTTCGGCGTCCCGCTCGACGTCGCGGCGACCTACATCGTCCTCTTCACGATGTACGGCGCGGTGCTCGACCGCATGGGCGCCGGTCGCTTCTTCGTCGAGTTCAGCTTCTCCCTCTTCCGCAAGTCCGCCTCGGCCCCGGGCCGCACGACGGCCCTCTCCGGCTTCCTGCTCGGCACCGTCTCCGGGTCGGGCACGGCGACCGCCGTGACCCTCGGCTCCTTCGCCTGGCCGATCCTCAAGCGGGCCGGCTACCCGAAGGAGGCGGCGGGCGGCATGCTCGCCGCCGCCGGCATCGGCGCGATCCTCTCGCCGCCGACGATGGGCGCCGCGGCCTTCATCATCGCCGAGTACCTCGGCGTCTCCTACGTCGAGGTGCTCATCTGGGCGATCGTGCCGACGCTGCTCTACTACCTCGGCATCTTCTTCGCCGTCGAGATCGACGCCCGCCGCTTCGGGGCCAGCCGCGTCGAGCTGGCGATCGTCAACCCCCTTCGCCTGCTCGTGCGCTCCGGCTACCACTTCATCAGCCTCGGCGTCATCGTCTTCTTCCTCGCCATCGACGTCCCGCCCTTCAAGGCGGTCGTCTACGCGACGGCCGTGGCCGCCCTCTTCGGCCTCGCCGAGGCGGTGCTCTCGCGCCGGCGCGTCGTCAGCGGCTTCGACGAGGTCGACGGCGAGCCCGAGCGGCTCGAGCTCGGGGCCTCGCTCAAGGACTTCGGCGTGCGCCTCTACACGGCGCTCAGCTCGGGCATCCGCTCCGCGCTGCCGGTCATCGCGGTCTGCGCCGCGGCCGGCATCATCACCTCGGTCATCGCCAAGACGGGCCTGGGCCAGATCCTCTCCGACGTGCTCGTCAAGGCGGCCGATGCCATCGCCTTCAACGACGCCTCGCTCATCATCCTCTCGGCGCTCTTCTCCGCCGTCGCGATCCTCATCCTCGGCCTGGCCGTCCCGGTCACGGCGTCCTTCATCCTCAGCTGGGTGATCATCGGGCCGGCGCTCATCGCGCTCGGCGTCGAGTCGCCGCAGGTCGCGATGTTCATCTTCTACTACGCGGTCCTGTCGGAGGTGTCGCCGCCGACCGCGCTCGCGGCCGTCGCCTCCGCGGCGATCACCGGCGGCAAGGTCATCCCGACGATGATGCAGGCCTGCAAGTACACGCTGCCCGCCTTCCTCGCCCCGATGGCCTTCGTCGTCACGGACAACGGAGCCTTCCTGCTCGCCGAGGGCGGCTTCGTCGACATCGTGTGGGCCTTCCTCGTCGCCGGCACCGCGGTCGCGGCCCTGGCCGTCGCGACAACCGGCTGGATGTTCGGCCCGACAAGCCGGCTCGAGCGGGCGCTGTGCGTGCCCGCCGCACTGCTCCTGCTCTACCTCGTCCCGCTGTCCATCGCCCTGGGCTTCGCCGTCTTCGCCCTCGCCATCGTGCTGCACCTCGTGCGACGACGGGTCGCGGGCGGCTCCACCCCGACACCCGCCACCTGACCTCCCTTCGACCCCGCCACACCCACCCCCTCAGAAAGGCTCGATGATGCGCCGTACCACCACCCTCACCGGACTGACCCTGGCCGCCGCCCTGACCCTGTCCGCCTGCGGCGGGCAGCAGGACCGCAGCGGAGACTCCGGCGCCGCCGCCGACAGCTGCGAGACCGGCCAGGGCCGGCTCAACATCGCGACCGGCAACTCGACCGGCGTCTACTACGTCATCGGCGGCGGCCTGGCCAAGATCGTCAACGACAAGACCGACCTGCAGGCGACCTCCGCCGAGACCGGCGCCTCGGTGCAGAACATCCAGCAGGTCGTCGCCGGCGACTACGACGCCGGCTTCTCCCTCGCCGACACCGCCGCCGACGCGGTCAACGGCTCGGGCTCCTTCACCGATAAGCAGGACATCCGCACGCTCGGCCGGATCTACTCCAACTACACGCAGGTCGTCGTGCGCAAGAAGTCCGGCATCGACTCGATCTCGGACTTCAAGGGCAAGACGATCTCGACCGGCTCGCCGAAGTCGGGGACCGAGGTCATCGCCAACCGGCTCATCGAGACCTCCGGCCTCGACCTCAAGGACGTCAAGCGCCAGCGGCTCGACCTGACGAAGACCGTCGACGGGATGAAGGACGGGTCCATCGACGGGCTCGTGTGGTCGGGCGGTCTGCCGACGCCGGCCATCACCGACCTCTTCACCTCGATGGGTGACGACGTCGAGTTCATCGACATCACCGACCAGCTCGGCGACATGCAGAAGGTCAACGAGGTCTACGAGGAGTCGACGATCCCCGCCGACACCTACGACCTCGACGCCGACGTGCCGACGATCGCGGTGCCCAACGTCATCGTCGTGCGCGAGGACATGGAGGACAACGTCGCCTGCGCCCTGACGAAGCTCATGATCGACGAGAAGGACGCCCTCGTGAAGGTGCACCCGGCCGCTGAGGAGATCGACGTCAAGACGATGACCGAGACCGGCCCGATCCCGCTGCACGCGGGTTCGGAGCGCGCCCTCGAGGAGGCCAAGTGAGCAACGCCGCCCAGAGCCCGCTCGGGCTCTTCGCGACCGACGAGCTGATCGGTGAGGAGGAGCGCGCGATCCGGGACACGGTGCGGCGCTTCGTCGACGACCGGATCCGTCCGGGGATCGCCGGCTGGTACGAGGAGGGTTCCTTCCCCGTGCGGGAGCTGGCGCCCGAACTCGGCCGGCTCGGGGTGCTCGGGATGCATCTGGAGGGTTACGGCTGTGCCGGGACCTCCGCGACGGCCTACGGGTTGGCGTGCATGGAGCTCGAGGCGGGTGACTCCGGGCTGCGCTCGCTCGTGTCGGTGCAGGGGTCGCTGGCGATGTTTGCCATCTGGAAGCACGGCAGCGAGGAGCAGAAGCAGGAGTGGCTGCCGCGGATGGCTGCCGGGGAGGCGATCGGGTGTTTCGGGCTGACCGAGCCGGACTTCGGGTCCAACCCGGCGGGCATGCGTACCCGCGCCCGACGTGATGGTGACGACTGGGTGCTCAACGGCAGCAAGATGTGGATCACCAACGGCTCCGTCGCCGACGTGGCCGTCGTGTGGGCGCAGACCGAGGACAAGGTCCGCGGCTTCGTCGTGCCGACGGACACCCCGGGCTTCTCGGCCCCTGAGATCAAGCGCAAGGTGTCGCTGCGCGCGTCGGTGACCTCCGAGCTCGTGCTCGACGACGTGCGGCTGCCGGCGGAGGCGGTGCTGCCGGAGGTGGCCGGGCTCTCGGGGCCGCTGTCGTGCCTCAACGAGGCGCGCTTCGGCATCGTCTTCGGTGCGCTCGGCGCGGCCCGTGACTGTCTCGAGACGGCGATCACCTACTCGCGGGAGCGGGAGATCTTCGACAAGCCGCTGGCGGCCTACCAGCTCACGCAGGCCAAGCTGGCGGACATGTCGCTCGAGCTCGGCAAGGGCATGCTGCTCGCCCTGCAGATCGCCCGCATCAAGGACGAAGGGAGGATCCGCCCGGAGCAGGTGTCGCTGGGCAAGCTCAACAACGTCCGCGAGGCGATCGCCATCGCGCGGGAGTCGCGCACGATCCTCGGTGCCGCCGGCATCACGCTGGAGCACCCGATCATGCGGCATGCCAACAACCTCGAGTCGGTCCTGACCTACGAGGGCACGAGCGAGGTCCACCAGCTCGTCATCGGGCGAGCCCTGACCGGAGAGGCCGCCTTCCGTTGATCACCCCCGGTGCCCTCGAGGGCGTGCGGGTCGCCGACTTCAGCCGAGTGCTGGCGGCGCCCTACGCGACCATGCTCATGGCCGACCTCGGGGCGGAGGTGATCAAGGTCGAGCGCCCGGACGGCGGCGACGAGACCCGTGCCTGGGGCCCGCCGTGGTCGGACGAAGGGGAGTCGACGTACTTCCTCTCGGTCAACCGCAACAAGACCTCCCGGGTGCTCGACCTGCGCGACGAGGCCGACCGCCAGGTGGCGCTCGACCTCGTCGCGGGGTGTGATGTCGTGGTGGAGAACTTCCGCAGCGGCACGATGGATCGGCTCGGCCTCGGCTACGACGAGCTGTCCGCCCGGCACCCCGGGCTCGTCTACTGCTCGGTGACCGGATTCGGCTCCGGCGCGGGCGCCGACCTGCCCGGCTACGACCTCGTCGCCCAGGCGGTCGGCGGCCTGATGTCGGTCACCGGGTCGACCGAGTCGGGCCCGATGAAGTCGGGCGTCGCGCTCGTCGACGTCATCACCGGCCTGCACGCGGCGATCGGCGTCCTCGCGGCGCTGCGTCACCGTGACCGCACCGGCGAGGGGCAGCGGGTGGAGGTCAACCTGCTCTCGTCGCTGCTGTCGGCGCTGTCGAACCAGTCGTCCACGCACGCCGTCACCGGCGCGGTGCCGGGGCCGATGGGCAACCTGCACCCGAGCATCGCGCCCTACGAGGTGCTCGCCACCGCCGACCGCCCGCTGGCGATCGCGGCGGCCAACGACAAGCTCTTCCGCCTGCTCGCGCAGGGCGTCGACCGGCCCGGGCTGGCCGAGGACCCCCGCTTCGGGAGCAATGCCGACCGGGTCGCGCACCGGTCGGTCCTCGCGGCGGAGCTCGAGGACGCCCTGGCGGAGCACGGCGCGGACCACTGGTTCGACGTGCTGTCGGCGAAGGGGGTGCCCTGCGGACCGATCAACGACCTCGGCCAGGCCTTCGAGCTGGCCCGCAGGCTCGGGCTCGAGCCGGTGCACGAGATCCCTTCCGCCGCAGGCGGACGGGTGGCCACCATCGCCCACCCGATCACCCTGGCCCGCACCCCGGCCACCTATCGCACGGCGCCGCCCCCCTTCGTCGTGCCGGGGGAGGGGGCATGAGCCTGCGCGCGGCCGTCGTCGGCGGCGGCATCATCGGGGCTGCCGTCGCGCGGCACCTCGCCGCCGAGCACGACGCGCAGGTGACGCTGCTCGACAAGGAGGAGCACCTCGCCGGCCACCAGACGGGCCACAACAGCGGGGTCGTCCACGCGGGGCTCTACTACGAGCCGGGCAGCCTCAAGGCGACGCTGTGCCGACGGGGCGTGGGCCTGCTGCAGGACTTCGTGCAGCGGCACGACATCGCCTACGAGGAGTGCGGCAAGGTCGTCGTCGCCCTCGACGACGTGCAGGCGGGGCGGCTCGACGACCTCCATGCGCGCGCCGTGGCCAACGGCGTGCCCGGTGCCCGGCTCGTCGACGCCGACGGGCTGCGCGAGATCGAGCCGGCCGCCACGGGGGTGCGCGCGTTGCACTCCCCGCAGACGGCGATCGTCGACTACCCGGCCGTCACCCGAGCCCTGGGCGGCGAGCTCACCGCCGCCGGCGGGCAGGTCCGCCTCGGGCACGAGGTCGTCGGGCTGGAGGAGCAGGGCACCGAGGTGCGGGTGTCGACGGTGGCGCGCGGGGCGCGCGACACCGGCGCCTTCGACCTGGTCATCGTCTGCGCCGGGCTGCAGAGCGACCGGGTGGCCGGCCTGCTCGGCGAGGACCGTGCCCCGCGGATCGTGCCCTTCTACGGCGACTACTTCGTGCTCCCGAGGGAGCAGCGCGATGTCGTGCGGGGCATGGTCTACCCGGTGCCGGACCCGCGCTACCCCTTCCTCGGGGTGCACGTGACCCCACGCGTCGACGGGGTGCTGACGCTCGGGCCCAATGCCTTCCTCTCCCTGGGGCGGGAGTCCTACCGGCGCTCGCTGCCCGTGCCCGCCGACGTGCTCGACGTCGTGGGTTTTGCCGGCTTCTGGCGCTTCGCCGCGGCCAACCTGCCCGCGGCCGTGCGGGAGTCGCGCACCGCGCTCAGCTCACGCAACTTCGTCGCGGAGGCGCAGCGCTACGTGCCGAGCCTCGACACCTCGGGGGCGGTGCGTGGCACGCGGGGCGTGCGCGCGCAGGCCATGGGTTCCGACGGCCAGCTCGTCGACGACTTCGTCATCACCGGCACCGACCGTGTCGTCATGGTGCGCAATGCGCCGTCACCCGGCGCCACCTCGGCGCTCGCGATCGCCGAGCACGTCGTGGGTGAGGCGCTGGCGCGGCGCGGCGGGCGCTGACCTCAGGTGCAGAGCCCGGGCAGACGTCACTGGCCGTAGGCCTGGAGCGCGAAGCCGCCCTTGCCGGTCCACCCGCCGCGGATGTCGGTGCCGCGGCTGTCGGCGGCCGTGGGGTCGTAGTAGACGTACATGCGGTCGCCGTCGGTGAGGCCACCGATGGATCGGCCCTTGCTCCCGCACGGGGCGGTCGTCAGCGAGCGGAAGTTCTGGAAGCCCGTCCAGCGCAGCGTCGCGTAGGTGCGCTGGGTCGGTGCCGAGCGCGGGACGCGCAGCTCGCGCAGTGCGCCGCTGGAGAGGTTGTGGAGCAGCACGTCGATGGTCTTGCCGCTGACGGTTCCGGAGCGCTCGTAGACGATCGATCGCATGTTGCCGTAGCCCGAGCCGATGCGGGTCGCGCTGCCGACCTTCAGCGAGCCCGTCGAGGTCCAGGAGATGGGGTAACGGGTGAGGTAGCCGCCGTGCAGCCGGTAGAGGTAGCGCCCGTCGGTCGCGAGGGCTCGGGTCCCCGTCCACCCGGAGGACTTGACGGTGCGCGTGCTCTGGGAGACGGCCCACACGCCGTTGCGCTCGACGCCCTTGCGCGTGATCGTCATGAGCTTGCCGCCCTGCGAGGTGGCCACCTGCTCGTTGGTGAAGGAGCCCGTGTCGCCGTAGGCGCCCACCTGGACCTCGGCCGTCGGCCGCCATCCGATGCTGTTGGTGCTGACGCGGGTGGCGGTGGCGCGCTGGTTGGCGTAGGTGTACCAGTAGTAGGCGCCGGTGCTGGTGCTGGCGCCCCAGTGGGCCCGGCAGCTCGTGGGCACGTTGGGTGCGGCGGCCGAGGCGGGAGTGGCGGCGACGGCCGCGGTCGTGCACGTGAGTGCGGCGACGGCGAGCGCGGCGGAGATGCGGCGGGACATCGTGATCTTTTCCCCTGGTGTCGTGGCGAGGTGGCCCCCTGGCCACGGCGCGATCCTAGAGGAGCGCCGCAGTCCGCTCGCGGCGGCTCCGGAGCGCCCTCCTCGAGGACCGTGGGAGGGGCCCCCACCCGCGTAGGCTGGCCGCATGCGCGCGATCTGGAAGGGTGCCGTCTCCTTCGGCCTCGTCAACGTCCCCGTCCGCCTGTACTCCGCGACCGAGAACCACGACGTGCAGTTCCGTCAGGTGCACCGCACCGACGGCGGGCGCATCCGCTACAAGCGCTTCTGCAGCATCGACGGCGACGAGGTGGCCTACGACGACATCGCCAAGGGCTACGAGACCGAGGACGGTCAGATGATCATCCTCACCGACGAGGACATGGCCGACCTGCCGACGCGCAGCAACAAGGAGATCAGCGTCGAGAAGTTCGTGCCCGAGGACCAGATCGACCCGATGCTCCTCGACAAGAGCTACTACCTCGAGCCGGACAAGACGGCGACCAAGCCCTATGTCCTGCTGCGCGAGGCGCTCGAGGCCCAGGGCCGGATGGCGATCGTCACCGTCTCGATCCGCAGCCGGATGACGATGGCCGTGCTGCGCGTGCGCGACGGCGTCATCGTCATGCAGACGATGCTGTGGCCCGACGAGATCCGCGCGGCCGACTTCGCCACCATCGAGGACCAGGAGCTGTCGGACAAGGAGATGTCGATGGCGCGCATGCTCATCGACGAGCTCGCCGGCGACTACGAGCCCGACGAGTTCGAGGACGACTACGCCCTGGCCGTCGAGGCCCTCGTCAAGGCCAAGGTCGACGGCGGAGAGGTCCAGCAGGTCGAGGCCGACGAGGACGAGTCGGGCGAGGTCGTCGACCTGCTCGCGGCGCTGGCCAGGTCCGTCGAGAAGGCGAAGACCGCGCGTGGCGAGAGCACCTCGACGGCGAAGAAGGCGCCGGCGAAGACCTCCGCCTCGAAGGCCACGACGAAGAAGGCCGCCGCCAAGAAGTCGACGGCGAAGAAGGCGACGACCAAGAAGGCTGCCGCCAAGAAGACGACGGCCAAGAAGGCCGCTGCGAAGAAGAAGGCGAGCTGAGCCCCCTTCGTCATGCCCGAAGGCCACACCCTCCACCGCATCGCCCGCGACCTGCACGCCACCTTTGCCGGCCAGGTCGTCGAGGTGTCGTCCCCGCAGGGGCGCTTCGCCGCCGGCGCGGCGCTGCTCACCGGTCACGAGCTGCTCGAGGCGCGCGCCCACGGCAAGCACCTCTTCGTCGAGCTCGCCGGCGACCGCATCCTGCACGTCCACCTCGGGCTCATCGGGACCTTCACCATCGACGAGGCCGCCTATGTCGGTGAGCGGCCGGTCATCGGGCAGGTGCGCTGCCGCATCGCGACCGACGAGCACGTGGCCGACCTGCGCGGACCGATGACCTGCGCGGTCATCACCCCCGAGCAGGAGGACGCGGTGCACGCGAAGCTCGGGCCGGATCCCTTGCGGGACACCGACGGTGGGCCTGCGTGGGAGCGGATCCGACGCTCCCGCAAGTCGATCGCGGCCCTGCTCATGGAGCAGGACGTGCTCGCGGGCGTCGGCAACGTCTACCGCTGCGAGGTCCTCTACCGGCACCGGATCAACCCCGCGACGCCGGGGGAGCGGCTCAAGCGGGCGTCGTGGGACCTCGTCTGGGCGGACCTGCGGCGGCTGCTGCCGCTCGGAGTGGCCACGAGCCGGATCGTCACCGTCGACGACCAGGTCGAGCAGGTCGAGGCCGCCCTGGCGAAGGGGGAGGACGTGCACCTGACGGAGCGGACGAGCTATGTCTACAAGCGCACCGGCGAGGCCTGCGTGGTCTGCGGGTCGAAGGTGCGCTCGAAGGACGTCGCCGGCCGAACCCTCTACTGGTGCGCCAACTGCCAGCGCCGCAGCTGAGCGGCGCGTCGAGCCGCTGGCCGATCGGGCCTTCCCCCGCGCCCCTCGGCGCCACTAGCGTGGTCCGGACCACATCAGGGATCGGGGGATCACATGATCACGCACTACCGCACGCTGTCCGCCACCGTCGCCGCCGTCGCACTGGCGGCGGCTCTCGTGCCCGCCGCGAGCGCCGCACCGACGTCCGACACCGGGGCCGACGCGGCCTCGGTCGCCTCTGACGACCGACTCGACTTCACCGAACGACGCATCGGGACCGCGTGGTTCCCGGCGTCGGTGTGGAGCGTCAAGAACTCCGTCAACCCCACCTTCGGCTGGTCCGACGAGACGAGTACCGACCGGGTCGACGGCTGCCTGAGCGACATCACCGGCAGCACCCACTACTACTCGGCGATCTTCTGGAACGACGGCGTCGTCGTGCGCGGGGTGTCGCAGACCAAGCCGGTCCGGCTCGACAGCTACGGCGTCTTCACCGCCGCTGCCTCGCGTCAGATCGACCTGCCCTACAAGGTCGGGGTGGGCAACTCCACGACCTATCTCAAGGCGCGCGTCGGGTGGATGCGCGTCGACGACTCGAGCGTCTTCAACGACGGCCGCATCTACAGCCGGGGCAAGGTCTTCTGGTTCATGAACAAGGCCGGCACCCGCGTCGACGAGGTGTGGTTCAACCCCACCTTCTGCGACTGACCGCCCGGCGGTCGCGCCGTCAGGGGCGGCGCGGCCGCGTCAGGCGGAAGACCTCGGGCGAGTGCCCCCACTCGTCGCGCCCGAGCCGGGAGACCGGACGCAGCGCGTCGATCGTCGGGCGCCCGTCGGTCAGGGCGTCGCTGCGCACGGTGATCGCCACGACCTCGCCGATGACGAGGTGGCTGTCGCCGAGCTCGGTGCTCGAGTGCAGCCGGCACTCGATCGAGGTCGCCGAGTCCGCGACCCGCGGCACGGGCACGACCTCGCTGGGCTCGAGCCGCACGCCGAGGGCCTGCGCCTCGTCCACCTCCGGGTCGAAGGGGGCGCTGCTCGCGTTGGCGAGCTCGGCGAGGTCCTCCGAGACGAGGTTGACGACGAAGTGCTCCGTCGCGAGGACATTGCGCAGGGTGTCCTTGCGGCCGACGGAGGTGAAGCTGATCATCGGCGGTCGCGCGCACGCGACGTTGAAGAAGGAGTGCGGCGCGAGGTTGCCGACCCCGTCGGCTCCGACGCTCGTGATCCACGCGATCGGCCGCGGCACGACGATGCTCGTCAGCAGGTCGTAGGCATTCGTGTCCGGGTCGGTGGGGTCGAAGACCGTGCGCATGGCGTCAGCCTAGGCAGCGCGTCGAGTTGTCCACAGGCGGGCGCAGCTCGTCGGGCGGGCGGCCGCTCGCGTTCCTAGGTTCGAGGACATGAGCCAGCTGACGACATCTCCCGTCCCGTCGACCCCTGCCCAGCCCAGCCCGCCGACTCCGCCCGGACCGCCCGTGACGAGCGCGCGTGTGACCGTGGTCGTCGCCGTCGTCTGGACCCTCGTCATGGTCGTGACCGCGGTCATCGCCCTCGTGGCGAAGGGGGACATGCAGGCCTGGGCCGAGGGGACCGGTGGCGACAGCGCCGGTTTCGTGCTGCTCCTGGGCTGTGCCGGCGCCGCGACGCTGTGCATGCCGACCGCGTGGGCCGCGGGGGCGATCTGGCTCTACGGGCTGCGCCGCGTCGCCGAGGCGGTCGCTCCCGGGCACTGGCACCGACGCTCCGTGGTGTGGTCGGTCCTCGGCTGGGGTGTGCCGGTCGTCAACCTGTGGTTCCCGCTGCAGGCGGTCGGCGACGCGATGAGCGCGCTCGGCGTGCGTGCGCGCGGCCTGCTGGCCATCTGGTGGGTCACGTGGCTGCTTGCCTTCTTCGGCATGAACGCGGGGCAGGCCCTCGGTGGTGACCTGATGTCGGCGCAGGACATCGAGCGGTGGGTCATCGGTCACTGCGTCGCCGCGGTCGTCATGGTGCTGGCGCTGCCCGGCTGGATCCTGGTCGTGCGGCGGGCCACGGCGGCCGCCGTCGAGCGGTCCGCGATGGCCGGCGTCCGCTGAGAGCGAACACGGCCGCACCCCCTTCGTCTCGTGGAACAGGGTCGGGGGGAGCGGCGTTGTGACCCCGTGAGAGGCTCGCCCCCCGGCTCAGGGAGCGAGCACGGTTAGCATCGAGGTCTGAGCACCACGTGAAGGGGTAGATCCCATGTTCGAACGGTTCACCGACCGGGCCCGCCGGGTCGTCGTCCTCGCCCAGGAGGAGGCACGCCTCCTCAACCACAACTACATCGGCACCGAGCACATCCTCCTCGGCCTCATCCACGAGGGCGAGGGTGTCGCCAGCAAGGCGCTGGAGTCGCTCGGCGTCTCCCTCGACGCCGTCCGCGAGCAGGTCCAGGACATCATCGGTCCCGGCCAGCAGGCTCCGTCGGGTCACATCCCCTTCACCCCGCGGGCCAAGAAGGTCCTCGAGCTGTCCCTGCGCGAGGCGCTGCAGCTGGGGCACAACTACATCGGCACCGAGCACATCCTCCTCGGCCTGATCCGCGAGGGCGAGGGCGTCGCCGCCCAGGTCCTCGTCAAGCTGGGCGCCGACCTCGGTCGTGTCCGCCAGACCGTCATCCAGCTCATCTCGGGCTACCAGGGTGGCAAGGAGGGCCAGGCCGCTGGCGTCGGCGCCGGCACGGGCCCGGCCGAGGGGCAGCCCGCGGGCTCGCTCGTGCTCGACCAGTTCGGTCGAAACCTCACCCAGGCCGCGCGTGAGGGCCAGCTCGACCCGGTCATCGGGCGTGAGCAGGAGATCGAGCGCGTCATGCAGGTGCTCTCGCGCCGCACGAAGAACAACCCCGTCCTCATCGGTGAGCCCGGTGTCGGCAAGTCGGCCGTCGTCGAGGGCCTGGCCCAGGACATCGTCAACGAGGACGTCCCCGAGCCGCTCAAGGACAAGCAGCTCTACACGCTCGACCTCGGCTCGCTCGTCGCCGGCAGCCGCTACCGCGGTGACTTCGAGGAGCGCCTGAAGAAGGTGCTCAAGGAGATCAAGACGCGCGGCGACATCATCCTCTTCATCGACGAGATCCACACCCTCGTGGGTGCGGGTGCCGCCGAGGGCGCGATCGACGCCGCGAGCATCCTCAAGCCGATGCTCGCCCGCGGTGAGCTGCAGACCATCGGCGCGACGACGCTCGAGGAGTACCGCAAGCACATCGAGAAGGACTCGGCCCTCGAGCGCCGCTTCCAGCCGATCCAGGTCGCCGAGCCCTCGCTGGCCCACGCCATCGAGATGCTCAAGGGCCTGCGTGACCGCTACGAGGCCCACCACAAGGTGACGATCACCGACCCGGCGATCGTGGCTGCCGTGACGATGGCCGACCGCTACGTCAACGACCGCTTCCTCCCCGACAAGGCGATCGACCTCATCGACGAGGCGGGCGCGCGCCTGCGCATCCGTCGGATGACGGCCCCCGCCGACCTCAAGGAGTTCGACGACAAGATCGCCAAGGTGCGCCTCGAGAAGGAGTCGGCCATCGACGGCCAGGACTTCGAGAAGGCCGCCGGTCTGCGTGACGACGAGAAGAACCTGCTCGCGGAGAAGGCCCGCCGCGAGGAGGAGTGGAAGGCCGGCGACATGGACGTCGTCGCCGAGGTCGACGAGGAGCTCATCGCCGAGGTGCTCGCCGCCTCGACCGGCATCCCCGTCTTCAAGCTCTCCGAGGAGGAGTCGACGCGACTGCTCAACATGGAGGGCGAGCTGCACAAGCGGGTCGTCGGCAACGACGACGCGATCAAGGCGCTCTCGCAGGCCATCCGACGCACCCGCGCCGGCCTCAAGGACCCGCGTCGCCCCGGCGGCTCGTTCATCTTCGCCGGCCCCACCGGTGTCGGCAAGACCGAGCTGGCCAAGGCCCTCGCGGAGTTCCTCTTCGGCGACGAGGACAGCCTCATCACCCTCGACATGTCGGAGTTCTCCGAGAAGCACACGGTCAGCCGCCTCTTCGGCTCGCCCCCCGGCTACGTCGGCTACGACGAGGGTGGCCAGCTCACCGAGAAGGTGCGCCGCAAGCCCTTCTCCGTGGTCCTCTTCGACGAGGTCGAGAAGGCCCACCCGGAGATCTTCAACTCGCTGCTGCAGGTGCTCGAGGACGGCCGCCTCACCGACTCGCAGGGTCGGATGGTCGACTTCAAGAACACGGTCATCATCATGACGACCAACCTCGGCACGCGGGACATCTCCAAGGGCGCCATGGGCTTCACCTCGAGCACCGACCAGCGCACGGACTACGAGCGCATGAAGGCCAAGGTCACCGACGAGCTGAAGAACCACTTCCGCCCCGAGTTCCTCAACCGCGTCGACGACACGATCGTCTTCCCGCAGCTGAGCCAGGACGAGCTCGTCGAGATCGTCGACCTCGAGGTCGCCAAGCTCGACAAGCGCCTCAAGGACAAGGACATGGGCATCGAGCTCACGCCCGCGGCCAAGGCGCTGCTCGCCAAGCGCGGCTACGACCCGGTCCTCGGTGCCCGCCCGCTCAAGCGCACGATCCAGCGCGAGATCGAGGACGTGCTGTCGGAGAAGATCCTCTTCGGCGAGCTCGTCTCCGGCGAGATCGTCGCGGTCGACGCGACCGGCGAGGGCAAGGACGCCGAGTTCACCTTCAAGGGTGCGCCCAAGGTCGGCGAGCTGGACGTCCCGCTCGTCGAGGCGGGCGACGGTTCCGCCGACTGACCCAGCGCGGACCCTGCAGACGAAGGGGAGGTGGCCAGATCACTGGCCACCTCCCCTTCGCCATCCCCCCTATCTCCGCAAAACCCCAGGGTCTTGCGGAGATCGAGGGCGGTCCGGGCTCAGCCCGCCGGCGGCGCCCTTCGTCATCCGGCTGGTTGCGTCGGTGTCACCTGGTCCCCCTTCTCCGGGCAGCCAGGTGACACCAACGCCACCACGTGGCGTCACCGCTGCCAGGTGACAACGGCGCCCTTCGTCATGCCCCCTGTCTCCGCAAAACCCCAGGTTCTTGCGGAGATCGAGGGCGGTCCGGGCTCAGCCCGCCGGCGGCGCCCAGCGCGGGTCCCGCCCGATGAAGGCGAAGAATCGCTCCTGGACGCTCGCGTCCTCGGGCACCGGCTGCTGCTCGCCGAACTGCCCGGACGCCCGGATCATCTCGGCCTGGGCCTCCATCCCCGCCAGGGCCTCGGCGAGGTAGTCCTCGTCGAGCCGGTCGTCCTGCCCGGTGGCGCGGGCGAGGTCCCAGGTGTGGAAGACGACGTCGCTCGTGAAGAACTGGTCGAGCATCTGCGGCAGCGGCATCCGGCCGATGTGCTCGTGCTCGAAGACGACCTCCTCGGTCGCCGGGTCGTCGAGCAGCGATCGAAGCTGCGCGTCGAGACCGGCCCACGCGCCGACCGGGTCCTCCTCGGCGGACGGCACGGGGTCCAGGCGCACCTCGCAGCCGGACGCCACGAGTGCCGGCAGCCAGGTCGTCAGGTGACCGACGACGTCGCGGGCCCGCCACTGCGCCACCGGTGTCGGCGCGTCCCAGTCGGTCGTGCCGGCGACCCGTCGCGCGAAGCCGTCCGACGCCGACCGGTAGCGGTCGGCGACGGACAGCGACGACAACGAGGTCACGCGACCTCCCCGGCATCGAGCATCGCGTCGAGTGCTGCATAGCCCTCGTTGATGCCGATCTCCATGCCGGAGGCGAGCATCATCTCGCGCGCCTCGAAGGTCGGCAGGACCGAGTGGCCGTGGACGCGCGTCCACCCGTCACCGAGGTCCTCGAAGGTCATCGTGTCGAGCGAGACCCCGTCGGGGAAGCCCTCGAAGGTGAAGGTCTGGACGATCCGGTCGGGGCGCACCTCGTGGAAGCTGCCGAAGAAGTGGAACTCCTGGGTGTCGCCCTGCACGCGCCGCTCGCTGCCCTCCTTCGCGACATTGGTGAAGCGGTAGCTGCCACCAGTGCGCGCGTCCCAGTGGTCGATGATCGTGTCGAGCTCGTCGGGCCCGACCCACCGCTTGTAGAGCTCGGGGTCGGTGTGCGCGCGGTGCAGCTGCGCCGCGGTCGCCTTGAAGTCGCGGGTGATCCGCACGACGGGGACCTCTGGGTCGGCCTCGATCGTCGCGGTCGTGATGTGGTCGGTGCTGGGCTGGGTGCTCATCGGTCTGCTCCTGTGCTCGTGGTGCCCGGGTCGGGCGAAGGGAGGTCGCCGATGACCTCCTCGAGCCGGGACATGCGTTGCTCGGCTCGCTGCTGGTGCCGCTCGATCCAGCCGGTCATCGTGGCCAGGACATCGGCCTCGAGGTGGACCGGACGGCGTTGGGCCTCCCTGCGCCGGCTGACGAGGCCGGCTTCCTCGAGGACCTTGAGGTGCTTGCTCACGGCCTGGAGGCTGATGTCGTAGGGGGCTGCGAGATCGTTGACGGTGGCGTCACCGACCGTGAGGCGGGTGATGATGTCCCGCCGGACCGGATCGGAGAGCGCGGCGAAGGCCCGGGAGAGTCGCTCCTCGGGGTGGTCCTCCATCGCGTGCTCCTTAATCAACCAATAGGTTGAATACGACGGTAGGCCGGTCGACGTGCCGGGTCAAGGGGTGCTGCAGGAGAGGGAAGGGGAGGGGAGTGGCGATCAGGCCCGCGCCGGGGGTGCGCGTCAGAGACGGCGCTGCATGCCCTTCATCTGGTCGATCTGCTTGGTCTGGGTGACCGAGATGTCGTCGCCGAGCTCGCCGGTGCGCTCGTCGGCGCCCTTGTCTCCCAAGGTCGTGCACATCTCGAGAGCGCCCTCGTGGTGCGCGATCATCAGGTCGAGGTAGAGCCGGTCGACGTCCGCCCCCTTCGCCGTGCGCAGGTCGCTCAGCTGTGCCGGCGTGGCCATGCCGGGCATGTCACTGTGGTCGTCGTGGCTGCCGTGGCCGCTGCCGCTCGGGTTGCTCGCCTCGATCGGCACCTTCTCGCCCCACGAGCGCAGGGTCGAGGCCATGCCCTTCATCTCGGGCTTCTGCTCGTCGCTGATCCGGCTGGCCAGAGAGCGCACCTTGGCGTCGGTCAGGCGCCCCTTGACGATGTCGCCCATGACGACGGCCTGCGCGTGGTGGCGGATCATGTCCTGCAAGAAGGTCACGTCCGCGTCGTTGTGGCTCGACGACGGCGTCGCGACGGCGTCGTCGCCGGTCAGCGACGAGTTCGACTCGCCGGGCGTGCCCGGCTGCAGGACCGGTGCATCGGGCGAGGTGGCCGAGGTCGAGGCGTCGTCGCCGCTGCCCGAGCACCCGCCGAGCACGAGGGCGACGGCGAGGACGAAGGGGGTCAGGCGTGGGCTCACGAGGGCGACGGTAACCCCCCTTCGTCCGTGGTGGGCCGTCACGGGTCGGCCGCGGGTGATCCTGACCAGATCCTGACCAAACCCCGACCTGACGCGGGGCCGGGGGGCGGTGCTGGCACGGAAGCCTTGGCGGATCCCGCGCGGGGCACACCCCGCCCCGGCGGACGCCACCCCGTGGAGGAATCATGCGCAGATCCACCCTGGCCGTCGTCGCGGCCACCGCACTGGTCATGTCGGGGGCGGGCGCCACCAGCGCCCTCGCCGACGGACCCGGTGACCGGATCGGAGTCTCCGGCACCGACCTGGGGACCGACGAGATCGGTCGCAGCAAGAATGTCCAGCACCTGGCCAACATCGCGCCGTCCGGTGCGCTCGCCGAGGGCATCGGCACCGACATCGCCTTCCAGGACGACAAGGCCTTCGTCGGCAACTACGACGGCTTCTCGATCATCGACGTCAAGAACCCGCGCCAGCCCAAGACGATCGTCCAGGTGAAGTGCCCGGGCAGCCAGAACGACATCTCCGTCTCCGGCGACCTGCTCTACCTGTCGACCGATTCCTCCCGCAGCGACGACTCGTGCGCCTCGACCTCGCAGTCGGCCACGGTCAAGGAGAGCTGGGAGGGGATCAAGATCTTCGACATCTCCGACCTGCGCAACCCGCAGTACATCAAGTCCGTCGAGACGGCCTGCGGCTCGCACACCCACACGCTCGTGCCGGGCAAGGGCGCCAACAAGGGCACCGACTACCTCTACGTGTCGAGCTACTCGCCGCGCGCCGAGTACCCGGACTGCCAGACGCCGCACGACCTGATCTCGATCGTCAAGGTCGACAAGGCCGCGCCGACCGACGCGTCGGTCATCGCCACGCCCAACCTCTTCCCCGACGGCGGCAACCCCGGTGGCCCCGGCCCCACGCCGATCGCGGGTCGCTCGGCGACCACCGGCTGCCACGACATCACCGCCCTGCCGAGCAAGGACCTCGCGGCGGGCGCGTGCATGGGTGACGGCATCATCATGGACATCAAGGACCCGGAGGCCCCCCAGGTCATCGAGCAGGTCCGGGACGACGAGAACTTCGCCTTCTGGCACTCGGCGACCTTCAACGCCGACGCGAGCAAGGTCGTCTTCACCGACGAGCTCGGCGGTGGCGGCGCCCCGACGTGCACCGCCGACATCGGGCCCAACCGCGGCGCCAACGCGATCTACGACCTGTCCGAGACCGGTCAGCTGACCTTCCGCTCGTACTACAAGATCCAGCGACACCAGACCGAGACGGAGAACTGCGTCGCGCACAACGGCTCGATCATCCCGGTCAAGGGCAGGGACCTCATGGTCCAGTCCTGGTACCAGGGTGGCGTGAGCGTCTGGGACTTCACCGACTCGAGCAAGCCCAAGGAGCTCGGCTACTTCGAGCGCGGTCCGCTGCCGGCCGACGAGGGCATCGGTGGCACGTGGTCGACGTACTACTACAACGGCCACGTCTACTCCTCGGACATCGCCCGCGGCTTCGACGTGCTGAAGTTCAACGACCCCGCCACCAAGCGGGCCGACACGATCCGGATGGGCGAGCTCAACGTCCAGTCCCAGCCGGAGTACACGGTGCGCTGACCCCCCTTCGCACCGCCGCTCGCCGAGCGGACCGACCTGCGCCCTCGCCCTCGTGGCGGGGGCGTAGGTTTGTCCGGTGACCGTGACCATCCGCCGCGCCCGCACCCGCGACGTGCGCGACATCCGTGCCCTCGTCGCGCCCCTGGCCGAGCGGCGGGTCCTCGTCAGCAAGGACACCGTCGCCTACTTCGAGGGGCTGCAGGAGTTCCGCGTCGCCGAGATCGACGGTCAGGTCGTCGGCTGCGGTGCGTTGCACGTCATGTGGGACGACCTCGCCGAGATCCGCACCCTCGCCGTCTCCGCCGAGCACCTGGGGCACGGTGTCGGAGGCGCCCTGCTCGAGGCGCTCGCCGAGGACGCCGTCGAGCTGGGGGTCGAGCGGCTCTTCTGCCTGACCTTCGAGGTCGACTTCTTCACCCGGCACGGCTTCACCGAGATCGAGGGCCAGGCCGTCGACCCCGACGTCTACGTCGAGCTGCTGCGCTCCTACGACGAGGGCGTGGCCGAGTTCCTCGACCTCGAGCGGGTCAAGCCCAACACCCTCGGCAACACCCGGATGCTGCGCCAGCTCTGACGGACGAAGGCGCCGTCCTTGGGTCCCACGTCCCGCGTGGGAGGTGCGACGCAGGAGCCTCGAAGGGGGGTGTCCCTCACCCGGGCAGGGCGTATCCGCCGGCCACCGGCTCGACGAGACCGTCCTCGACGAGCCCGGCGAGGCATCGCTCGACCTTCGCCGGGTCGTCCGGCCACGTGGCGTCGACGTCGCGGCGCGAGACCGGGTCCGCGCTCTCGCGCAGCAGCTGCACGATGCGGCCGCGCACCTGGCGGTCGGTGCCGTGCCAGGCCTGACCGCGCCGTAGCGGCCCCTCGTGCTCCGGGCGGCCGGCGAGCTGCCAGGCGCACAGGTGGCTGACCGGGCACTCGTCGCAGCGCGGCGAGCGGGCCGTGCAGACGAGGGCGCCCAGCTCCATCGACGCGGCATTCCACCGGTTGGCCTCGTCCCGGTCGGCCGGCATCGAGGCATCGGCCAGGCGCATCTCGGCAGCGGTGAGTGCCGGTGCCGCGTGCTGCGTGCCGCTCACCGTGCGGGCGAGGACCCGGCGGACGTTGGTGTCGACGACGGTGCGCGGGTCCCCGAAGGCGAAGGACGCGACGGCGGCAGCGGTGTAGGGGCCGACGCCGGGCAGGGCGAGCAGGTCGTCGTGGTCGCGCGGGACCTCGCCGTCGTGGCGCTCGACCATCGCCGCGGCCGACTCCCACAGCCGCAGCGCCCGACGTGGGTAACCCAGGCGGTCCCACATGCGCACCGCCTCGCCGGGGGAGTACGCGGCCAGGTCGGCCGGCGTCGGCCACCGCTCGAGCCAGCGCTCCCAGACCGGCAGCACCCGGGCGACGGGCGTCTGCTGCGACATCACCTCCGAGAGGTAGACACCCCAGGCGGAGCACCGGGGGTCACGCCAGGGCAGGTCACGACCGTGCTCGTCGAACCACGCGAGCACGGCGGTGCGCAGCTGGGCGCTCGCGGCCTCGCCCGCGCCTCGAGTGGTGTCGGGCAGAGTCATGGCAGCTCGATCTCGGCGAAGCGCGGACGGTAACGCTGCGGGTGGGTGTGGAAGTCGGGCTCGCTCGTCGGTGCCTCGCTCCACGAGACGAGGACCGTGCCCGGCGGGGTCGTGAGGTCCGGGTGGGAGAGCACGGTGTAGCGCACCGTCGACGCGTCGTTGCCGAGCGGTCGCACGCGGTGCTTCGTCCACGGCCCGGTGACCGACGGCGCCTTCCACACGGCGAGCTGGTCTCCTTGGAAGTCGCCCTCCTTGCTCACCGCGAACCACGAGCCGTCGCGCTCGAAGACCCCGAGGACGTGCGAGACGCCCTGGTCGGCGCCGACGAGCTGGGCCGCGGGGGTCTGGGCGGCCGCAGGGTCACCGGCGACCCACGAGCTGCCGTCCCAGTACTCCCAGGTGCGCGCGGAGGCGAGCGAACCGGTCGGGGTGCGGGCGACATGCAGCGACCATCCTGCCGTCGTCTTGCCCTCGTCGCTCGCGGTGCCGAAGACATAGGTCCACGGACCCTCGTCCCACATCGCGGCGCCCCACGTCGGCACCCGCGGGTCGGTGCTGCGTGCGGTGACCGCCCGGTGCGACACGAGCCGCGGCATCCGGTTGGTCGGGACCTCGAAGGTCGCCAGGCCGGTCCCGATCGTCTCGAAGTCGCGCCCGCCGAGGTCGTGCACGGTCGCGGTGAGCACCTGCACCCGGGTGCCCCCGGGCACGGGGTCGGCGCGCAACGACATCGGCCAGTGGCCGAGATCGCCGGTGTCGGGGATGACCGCACCGTCGCCTTCGACGCGCATGGCCTTGAGGCAGCCGCCGTTGGCGACGAGCACCGAGTTGCGCACCATGAAGGGGCCGACGACGTCCGTGTCCCGCACCGTGTCGCCGTAGACGAAGAGCCGTCGGCCGTCGGACAGCATGACCGAGCCGCCGTGGTCGGCGCCCTGCAGCCGCGGCTCGCCGTCGAGCTGGGTCATGAGCGTGTTCATCCCTGCGGCGTCGGTCGGTGAAGGCAGGTCGCAGGGGCGCCCCGGTTCGGTGCCACGCGTGGACAGGGCGGTCGCCGTCGGTGTGGGCGAAGGGGGAGTCCGTTGCCTCGTCGGGGTGGGCGCGCCCGCCCGGTCGGCTGCGCTCTCCATCGCCGCGTCGATGTCGGCGCTGCGGGTCCATCCGAACCACGCGCCACCGATCACCAGCCCGCCGGCGAGCAGCGAGACCAGGAATCGGAGCACGTCAGACGTACCGCTCGAGGATCGAGCTCTCCGCGAGTCGTGACAGACCCTCGCGGACGGTGCGGGCGCGCAGCTCGCCGACCCCCTCGACGGCCATCAGGTCGTCGATGCCGGCCGCGAGCAGTCGTTGCAGCGAGCCGAAGTGGAGGACGAGCCGGTCGACGATGGCGCCCGGCAGGCGCGGGATCTTGCCGAGGATGCGCAGTCCGCGTGGGCTGACCGACGCGTCGAGCGACTCTCCCACGATCGCGAAGCCGAGCGACTTGGCGACGTGGCCGAGGTCGAGCAGCTCGGTGGCGTCGAGCGCCGAGAGGTTGTCCATGACCCCTTGGGCGTCGGCGACCGGCCCCTTGGGGTCGAGGTAGTCGAGGATGACCGCGTTGAGGTCGTCGTCGAGGCCAGCCGTCAGCTCCTCGAGCTGGAGGGTGAGCAAGCGGCCGTCGATGCCGAGCTCGAGGACGTACTCGGCGATCTCGGCGTGGATGCGGCGGACCATCTCGAGGCGCTGGAGGACGACGGCGACGTCCCGGACGGTGACGAGGTCCTCGATCTCGAGGGCCGACAGCGAGCCGGTGACCTCGTTGAGCCGGGTCGTGTAGCGCTCGAGCGTCTGCATCGCCTGGTTGGCCTGGGAGACGAGCTCGGGCGTCGTGCGCAGGACGTGCCGTCGGCCGTCGACGTAGAGGGCGATGATGTGCATCGACTGGCTCACCGAGACGACGGGGTGCCCGGTCTGCCGGGCGACCCGCTCGGCCGTGCGGTGCCGGGTGCCGCTCTCGAGGGTCTCGATGCTCGGGTCGGGGACGAGCTGGACCGCGGCCTTGAGGATCTTCGAGACGCCGGAGTCGACGACGACGGCTCCGTCCATCTTCGCCAGCTCGCGCAGGCGGGTCGCGGAGAACTCGATGTTGAGGTCGAAGCCCCCGGTGCACAGGCTCTCGACGAGCCTGTCGTGCCCGAGCACCACGAGGGCGCCGGTGTTGCCCCGCAGGATCCGCTCGAGCCCGTCGCGCAGCACGGTGCCCGGCGCGACCGCGGCGAGGGTCGTCCGGAAGAGGTCGTCGTCTGGGTCGGCCACCCGGCGAGTCTATGACGAGGGGAGTCGGTGGACGGTCCCTCCGGTGTGCCGCTGCCGCATCTCGGAGATCGCCTGCCCGACGTCGGTCACCTCGACGACGTCCATGCCGGCCGGGGGAGCGGCGTCGGCGAGCGCCCCGACGGGGACGAGCGCGGTGCGGAACCCGAGCCGGGCCGCTTCCGTGAGCCGCCGGGCGACACCCACGGCCGGCCGCACCTCGCCGCTCAGGCCGATCTCGCCGAGCGCGAGCAGGGTGTGCGGCACCGGCTCGTCGAGGACGGCGCTGGCGATGGCGATGGCGACGGCGAGGTCGCTGGAGGGCTCGGTGATCTTGACGCCGCCGACCGTCGAGACGTAGGTGTCCTGGGTGCCGATGGGCGCCCCGGCCCGCTTGTCGAGGACGGCGATGACCATGGCGAGCCGGCCGCTGTCGAGACCGACGTTGGCGCGGCGCGGGGTCGGGATCTGCGACGGCGAGACGAGCGACTGCACCTCGACGACGAGCGGTCGCCGCCCTTCGAGCGTGACGGTCGCGCACGTGCCCGGGACGTTGATGTGGCGGCTGGAGAGGAAGAGGCCGCTGGGGTCGGACAGGCCGATGATCCCGGCGTCGGTGAGGTCGAAGCACCCGACCTCGTCGGTCGGGCCGAAGCGGTTCTTCACCGCGCGGACCAGGCGCAGCCGGGTGTGCCGGTCACCCTCGAACTGCACGACGACGTCGACGAGGTGTTCGAGGACGCGGGGTCCGGCGATCGAGCCGTCCTTGGTCACGTGGCCGACGAGCAGGATCGCGAAGCCACCCTCCTTGGCCGCCTGGATGAGTGACCCGGCGACCTCGCGGACCTGGCTGACATTGCCCGCAGCACCGTCGACCTCGGTCGAGGCGATCGTCTGCACCGAGTCGATGACGACGAGGTCGGGCCGCACCTGCTCGATCTGCGCGAGGGCGGTCGCCAGGTCGGTCTCGGCGGCGAGGTAGAGCCCGTCGGTCACGGCCCCGATGCGCTCCGCGCGCCCGCGCACCTGCGCGGCCGACTCCTCGCCGGTGATGTAGAGGACGCGCCGCCCCTCGCCGACACGGGCGGACACGTCGAGGAGCAGGGTCGACTTGCCGATGCCGGGCTCACCGGCCACGAGGACGACCGACCCGGGGACGAGCCCGCCGCCGAGCACCCGGTCGAACTCCGGGACGCCGGTCGAGCGGTGGGTCGCCTGCTCGCCGTCGATCTCGCGGATCGGCACGGCCGGGCGCTGCACCCGGGCGGCCGCGAGGGTGCGCGTCGTCGCGCCGCCGACCTCGTCGACGCTGCCCCACGCCTGGCACTCGCCGCATCGCCCGACCCACTTGACCGTGGTCCAGCCGCACTCGCTGCAGCGGTAGGTCGGTCCGCCCTTCTTCGTCGCCATGGCCGCCAACCTACGTGCCGCCCCCGACACCCCCTTCACGACCTCAAGGAGATGCGAAGGGGGTCAGAGCTCGGCGAGCATCTTGCCGGGGTTGAGGATGCCCAGCGGGTCGAGCGCCGCCTTGACCGCCAGGTGCACCCGCCGGGAGCCCTCGTCGAGCTCGCGGGCCAGCCAGCGGCGCTTGAGGTGGCCGACGCCGTGCTCGCCGGTGATCGTGCCGCCGAGCTCGAGGCCGAGCTCCATGATCGCGTCGAAGGCCGCATCGGCCCGGGCGACGCTGTCGGGGTCGCTCGTGTCGAAGAAGACCGAGGGGTGGGTGTTGCCGTCGCCGGCGTGCGCGACGACCGCGATCGTCAGCCCCGACTCCTGCCGGATCGTCTCGAGCCGGTCGTAGAACTCGGGCAGCCGGGTGCGCGGCAGGCAGACGTCGTCGAGGAGCTGCCCGCCGCCGTGCGCCTGCGCCCACCGCTCGAAGGAGGGCTGGGCCATCCGCCGCATCGCGACGAGCGCGGCGCTGTCGGCGGGGTCGTCGGAGACGGCGACGTCGAGGGCCCCGTGCTCCTGCGCGAAGCGCCCCAGCGCCTCGACCTCCGCCTGCGCGGCATCGCGGCTGCCACCGCCGTCGGACTGCACGAGCAGCATGGCGCCGGCCTGCGCGTCGAGGTCGGTGTGCCCCGTCTCGCGGAGCATCTCCAGGGTCGTGCGGTCCATCGACTCGACGAGGCAGGGCTGCGCCCCCGAGGCCATGAGGTCGGCGACCGTCGCTGCGGCAGAACGGATGTCGGCGAAGGTCGCCACCGCGGTGAGCGGCTCCGGCAGTGTCGGCACGAGCCGCAGCGTCACCTCGACGACGACCCCGAGCGTGCCCTCCGACCCGACGAAGAGGCCGCGAAGGTCGAGGCCGGCGACCCCCTTCGCCGTCGTCGTGCCGAGGGTGGTGAGGGTGCCGTCGGCGAGGACGACGCGCAGCCGGCGCACGTAGTCGCGGGTGACGCCGTAGCGCACGCAGCACAGCCCGCCGGCGTTGGTCGCGACGTTGCCGCCGATCGACGAGATCGCGACAGACCCGGGATCCGGCGGGTAGGACAGGCCGTGCGGCGCGAGCACGTCCTTGAGGTCCTGGTTGATGATCCCCGGCTCGACGGTGACGGTGCGCTCGGCGGCGTCGACCTCGAGCACCCGGTCCATGCGCTCCAGCGAGAGCAGGATGCAGCCGGGCACGGCATTGGCCCCGCCGGACAGCCCGGTCCGGGTGCCCTGCGGCACGACCGGCACCCGGTGCCGCGTCGCGAAGCGCATCGTCGCCTGCACGTCGGCGACCGTGCGTGCCCGCACGAGGGCGACCGCGCCGTCGGCGGGGCAGAAGAGCGCCTGGTCCGTGGAGTAGGACCCCACGACGTCGGCGTCGGTGACGAGCACGCCGTCGCCGAGCTCGTCGGCGAGCTCCGTGAGGTCGAAGGGGGTCACGTCCGCTCCTCGCGTGCGGCCAGCGTGGCCGGGTGGACGAGCAGGGGCAGCAGTGCCCGGCCCGAGGGCGAAGGGCGTCCGTCTCGCGTCGTCGCGGTGGCCGCGGCCACGAGCTCGAGGTGGGCCTCGCAGCGGGCCGCGAGCTCGTCGTAGCCGGACTGCCCCATGAGCTCGATCAGGCCCGGTCGCTCGGTGACGTAGACCGGGTCGGCGGCGACGTGGGCGTCGGGGCTGCCGGAGCAGTACCAGTCGAGCTCGTGGCCGCCCGGGCCCCAGCCGCGGCGGTCGTACTCGCCGATGCTCACCTCGAGATGGCTGCTCCCGTCGGGCAGCTCGACGGTGCGATAGGTGCGGCGGATCGGCAGCTGCCAGCACACGTCCGGCTTGACCGTGTGCGGCTCGACCCCGGTGAGCATGGCGTGCTGGTGCAGCGAGCAGCCGGCGCCGGCGGGGAAGCCCGGGCGGTTCAAGAAGATGCAGGCGCCGTCGACGACCTTCGTCTTGAGGTCGCCGTCCTCCTTCTCCGTCCACGCCGACGTGCGGGTTGTGCCGGGGTGCAGCTCCCACTCGTCCTCGCCGAGCTCGTCGACGACCGCCTTGACCCGGGCGACGTCGTCCTTGTCGGTGAAGTGCGCTCCGAGGACGCAGCAGCCGAAGTCGGGCTGGTCGGCGTCGATGCCGTGGCAGCCGGAGCCGAAGACGCAGGTCCACGACGAGGTGAGCCAGGTCAGGTCGCAGCGGAAGCGCTGGCCCTCGTCGGCCGGGTCGTCGAACTCGACCCAGGTGCGTGCGGTCTGCAGGTCGGTCTCGCCTGGGTGCACGGGGTGGTCGTCGCTCACGCGCGCCACCCTATGCCCCGTCCGCTTCTGGTCGCCGGTGGATCTGCGTCTACTGTTGCCCCCGTGCGCCTGGGTGTCATCGACGTCGGTTCCAACACCGTCCATCTGCTCATCGTCGACGCCCACCACGGTGCGGCGCCGATCCCTGCGACCTCCCACAAGATCCTGCTGCGGCTGTCCGAGCACGTCGACGACGCCGGCCGCATCGACGCCACGGGCGCGGCCGACCTCTCGCGCTTCGTCGCCGAGTGCCTCGAGGTCGCCGAGGACCACGGGGTCGAGGAGATCCTCCCCTTCGCCACGAGCGCGGTGCGCGAGGCGCCCAACGGCGACGAAGTGCTCGCCCGGGTTCGTGGCGACACGGGCGTCGACCTGCGGGTGCTCAGCGGTGAGGACGAGGCGCGCCTGACCTTCCTCGCAGCCCGCCGCTGGGCCGGCTGGTCCGCCGGGCGCCTGCTCGTCATCGACATCGGCGGCGGCTCGCTCGAGCTGACCCTCGGCGACGACGAGGACCCCGACATCGCCAAGTCGCTCCTCCTGGGTGCCGGGCGGGTCACCCGTGACCTGCTGGCGGGCGACCCCCCTTCGGCGCAGGAGATCAAGGCCGCCCGCCGCGCGGTCCGCGCCACCCTGGCCAAGGAGATCCGGCCCTACGCCAAGGCGAGCTCGCCCGACACCGTCCTCGGCACGAGCAAGACGATGCGCTCCCTGGCCCGCATCGCGGGCGCCGCGCCGAGCGCCGACGGGCCCTACGTCGACCGGCGGCTGCGCCTGGAGGACGTCACCGCGACGATTGCCCGGATCTCGACGATGACCGCGCACGAGCGCGTCGGGCTGCCGGGCGTCTCCGCCTCGCGCGCCCACCAGCTGCTCGCCGGCGGCATCGTCGCCGAGGCCGCGATGGACCTGCTCGGCGTGCCGGAGCTGACGATCTGCCCCTGGGCGCTGCGCGAGGGAGTGCTGCTGCGCTACCTCGACCTGATGAGCTGACCCGACCCCGCTGGTCGAGGTGCGAGCTCGCGAGCCACCCGCCAGCGCCTCGCCCCGGGTCTACGCTCGACGCATGGCTTCACGTCACCCGCACATCCCGGTGGGCCTGTCCACCGCCTCGGTCTACCCGGAGGGCGCCGCCGCGGCCTTCGAGATGGCGGCGGACCTGGGCTACGACGGCGTCGAGGTCATGGTCTGGGCCGACCCGATCTCGCAGAGCGCCGGTGCGCTGAGGGCGCTCGCCGACCACCACGGGCTCGACATCCTCTCGATCCACGCGCCGACCCTGCTGCTCACGCAGCGCGTCCTCAGCGCCGACCCGTGGGGCAAGGTCGACGGGTCGATCGAGCTCGCGCAGGAGGTCGGTGCGCCGACGGTCGTGCTCCACCCGCCCTTCCGCTGGCAGAAGGAGTACGCCCGCGGCTTCGCCGAGGGCGTCGCCGAGCGCGAGCACGCCTCCGGCATCACCCTCGCGGTGGAGAACATGTTCCCGTGGGCCGCCCGCGGCCGGCAGGTGCAGGCCTACCTGCCGCACTGGGACCCCGTGCCGCAGCCCTACGACCACGTGACGATCGACCTGTCGCACACCGCGACAGCGCGCAGCGACGCGATGCAGATGGTCCTCGACCTCGGTGGGCGCCTCTCCCACATCCACCTCGCCGACGGCATGCTCACGACGCTCAAGGACGACCACCTCGTCCCGGGCCGCGGCACCCAGCCCTGCGCCGAGGTGCTGCAGCACCTGACGACGAGCGGCTTCGACGGCGCCGTCGTCCTCGAGGTCGGCACCCGCAAGAAGCCCCACGAGCGCGAGGCCGACCTGCGCGAGTCGCTCGACTTCGCCCGACGGCACCTCGGGCAGCTCGCGGACGAGCCGAGCCCCGCCCACGCCGAGTCGGCGTCGTGATGTCGGCCCGCGGTCGTCGGGGCGGCGAGCGGGCTCCCTTCGTCGGCGCGCACGCGATCCAGATCGACGGGCTGCAGGTGACCCGCGGTGGTCGCCGCGTCATCCCCGATCTCTCCCTCCGTGTGCCGAAGGGAGAGATCGTCGGCCTCCTCGGGCCGAGCGGCGGGGGCAAGTCCACCGTCATGCGTGCGGTCGTCGGGTGCAGCGGGTCGATGGGGGCCGGGTCGAGGTCCTCGGCCGGCCGGCCGGGCACCCCGAGCTGCGGCACCGGGTCGGCTACGTCACCCAGGCGCCGAGCGTCTACGGCGACCTCACGGTGGGGGAGAACGTCTCCCACCTCGCCCGGCTCGTCGGCGTGCGGGACCCGCGCAGCGCGGCGCGGGAGGCGATCGCCCGAGTCGACCTGACGAGCCACGTCGACGCGCGCACCGATGCCCTCTCGGGTGGGCAGCGCAGCCGGGTCAGCCTCGCAGCGGCCCTCGTCGGCTCTCCCGAGCTGCTCGTGCTCGACGAGCCGACCGTCGGGCTCGACCCCGTCCTGCGGCGCGACCTGTGGGACCTCTTCCGCGGGCTCGCCGACGACGGCGTGACCCTTCTCGTCTCCAGCCACGTCATGGACGAGGCCTCCCGGTGTGACCGGCTCGTCCTGCTGCGCGAAGGGGAGGTCCTCGCCGACGACACCCCGGCCGGGCTCCTCGAGCGCACCGGCGCCGCCGACGCGGAGGGCGCCTTCCTCGCGCTCGTGGACGAGGTGGCGGCATGAGCCCGCGACTGACCCTCGTCACCGTCGCCCGGGTGCTGCGGCAGCTCACCCGCGACCACCGCACGCTCGGTCTCCTGCTCGTCGTGCCGGTCGTCCTCATGTGCCTGCTCGCGTGGATCTACGCCGACGGAGTGCTCTTCGAGCGGGTCGGGCCGGTGCTGCTCACGGTCTTCCCCTTCGTCGTCATGTTCGTCGTGACGAGCGTCGCCACGCTGCGCGAGCGCACGAGCGGCACCCTCGAACGGCTGCTCACCACGCCCCTGGGCAAGGCCGACCTCGTCCTCGGCTACGCGCTCGCCTTCGGCCTGCTCGCCGTCGTCCAGGGGGCGGTCGTCACGGCCGTCTCGGTGTGGCTCCTCGGGCTCGACACCGCCGCGACGTCGGCCTGGCTCGTGCTCGTCGTCGTCGCGAGCGGGGTCCTCGGGACCTCGCTCGGACTGCTCGCGTCGGCCTTCGCGGCCACCGAGTTCCAGGCCGTCCAGCTCATGCCGGCCACGGTGCTGCCGCAGTTCCTCCTCTGCGGGCTGCTCGTGCCGCGCGACCGGCTGCCGCGCGCGCTCGAGCTCGTCTCCGACGTCCTGCCGCTGTCCTACGTCGTCGACGCGGCGACCTCGGTCGCGCGGCAGCCCGACCCGGGCGGCGACCTCGTCACCCCGCTGCTCGTCATCGCCGGCTGGATCGTCGTGGCCCTCGCCCTCGGGAGCCTCACCCTGCGCCGCCGGACCGGGTGAGCGCAGGACCGTAGGCTGACGGTCGTGAGACGACTGCTCTTCATCGCCAATGCCTCTGCGGGCAGCTCCGACCGGGAGGCCCAGGAGGCCGCGCTGGCCGTGCTGCGCGAGGGCGGCGACGTCGAGGTCGTCGAGACCGAGTCGATCGACGACCTCACCGAGGCGATCGCCGCGCGCGACGGCCGCGAGGTCGTCGTCGCCGGGGGAGACGGGTCGCTGCACGCCTTCGTCACCGCACTGTGCCGCACCGGAGACCTCGGCGAGGACCCGCCGACCGTCGGCCTGCTCCCCATGGGGACGGGCAACGACTTCGCTCGTGCGACGGGCCTGCCCAAGGACCCCGCCGAGGCGGCTCGCATCGTCCTGGCCAGCCCGGTGCGCCCGGTGGACGTCCTCATCGACGACGACGACAACCTCGTGGCCAATGCCGTGCACATCGGCGTGGGCGAGGAGGCCGGTCGCATCGCCGCCCCGTGGAAGGAGCGCCTGGGCAAGGTGCACCTGGGGATCCTCGGCTATGCCATCGGCGGCATCTCGGCCGGCGTCGGGCAGCAGGGACGTCACCTCGAGGTGATCGCCGACGACGAGGTCATCGCCGACGCCAGCCGGCGCGTGCTGCAGGTCGCGGCGACGATCGGCACGAGCGTCGGTGGTGGCTCGACGATCGCCCCCGACGCCGAGCCGGGCGACGGCCGCGCCGAGGTCGTCGTCTCCTTCGCCGTCGCCCCGATGCGTCGGCTGCGCTACGCCCTGCACCTCAGCCGCGGGACGCACACCGAGCTCGACGACGTCGTCACCCGCCGGGCCAAGACCGTCAGCGTCCGCGGGGTCAACCACCGCTTCGCCGCCAACGCCGACGGCGAGGAGCTCGACCCGGCCAGGGAGCGGACCTGGCGGGTCGTGCCCGAGGCCTACCGCCTGCACACCCCGGAGGAGACCACGTGAGTGCCCTCAACCCCGACCACCTGCGCACGCGCCTGCTCGACGCGCTCGTCGCCCCGGGGGCCCGTCAGCGCACCGAGCGATCGCGGCTGGTCCAGGCCGCCCGGGAGCGGTTCGTCGCCGGCGAGGGCGTCGACGACGCCGTCGCCACGGCGGCCTGGCTGCGCCGTACCAACCGCCTGGCGGCCCTCCACCCGCTCCTTCCGGCCGCGACCGACGCCGCGGGTGTCGAGGCGACGGTCACCGAGGCGACGACGGCCATCGAGCGCATCGCCCCCGTCACCGCCGGCGGTGACTACCACTCCGAGCTCTATCTCGCGCCCGAGCACCTCGGCCTGGGGCAGGACGCCGCACGCGCCGAGCAGGCCCTGCGCCGGATCTGCACGGCCGGTGACGACCACCGTGTCGACGTGACCCTGCGCTCCGGCCCCGACCACGCGATGGACGCCCTGCTCGACCTCGTCCAGCGGGTGCGCCTGGAGCACCCGCGCCTGACGACCTCGCTCGTCGCGCGCCGTCACCGCTCCGAGGCCGACGCCGCGATGCTCGCCGCCACCGGCGCACGGGTGCGCCTCGTGCGCGGTGGCACCGGGGAGCCGCAGGTCAGCAGCTGGCAGGACCCGCACGAGGTGGACCTCGCCTTCGCGCGCTGCCTGGCGACCCTGCTCGGCAGCGGCGTCCACACGGTCGTCGCCACCCACGAGCCGGTGCTGCTCGACCTCGCCGACGGGCTCGCGGACCAGTCCGGTCGGGGCCCCGAGGGGCTGGAGTACCAGTTCTTCCTCGGCGCCGACCCGCAGCTGCAGCTGCGCACCGCCGACGCCGGCCACCGGGTGCGCATCCTCGTGCCCTACGGCCCGATGTGGCTCGAGCACCTGCACGACCTGGCCCGGCGTCCCTCGGGGCTGCGCCGTCTCGCCGAGACGCTCACCGGTCGGTCCTGACCACACCCATGACGACAGGAGCACGGATGACCACCACCGCGATCTACGGAGTCGGAGCGATGGGTGGCGCCATCCTCGACGGCCTCACCGCACACGGCGAAGGGGAGGTCCTCGCCGTCGCGCGCACCCCCGAGCGCGCCGCCGAGATGCGCGAGCACTACGCCGACCGGCCCGCGGTCGAGGTCGTCGACGCGACGGCGGCCGCGGCCCGCGCCGACGTCCACCTCGTCGTCGTCAAGCCCTATGCCGTGGCGGACCTGCTCGCGCAGGTGCGCGACTCCCTTCGCCCCGGCTCGGTCGTCGTCTCCCTCGCACTCGGCGTCTCCCTCGCCGACCTCGCCGCAGCCCTGCCGGACGGGGCCGCCGCTGTCCGGGGCATGCCCAACACCCCGGCCCGCGTCGGCCAGGGGATGACCGTGCTCAGCCCTGCCGCCGACGTCAGCGACGAGCAGCTGCAGCTCGTGCGCGACGTGCTGGCGCCGACCGGCGGCACCCTCGTCCTCCCCGAGGCGCAGCAGGGCGCGGCCACGGCCCTGTCCGGGTCGGCGCCGGCCTACTTCTACCTCGTCGTCGAGGCGATGGTCGACGCCGGCGTCGCGCAGGGACTCACGCGCGCCGACGCCCTCGCCCTCGCCGGGCAGGCGGCCCGCGGGGCGGGCGCGATGCTCGTCGAGACCGGCGAGGAGGCCGCGCTGCTGCGCGCCCAGGTCACCTCGCCGGGGGGCTCGACCGCCGCGGCGCTCGCCCGCCTCGAGGCCCACGGGGTGCGGCACGCGCTCGCCGACGCCGTCGCGGCCTGCGCCGACCGGGCGGGCTGATGGCAGCCGACTGGTCGGTCCGTCGCCTCACCGGCGAGGACTGGCAGCTCTACCGCGCCGTGCGACTGGCGATGCTCCTCGACGAGCCGGCGGCCTACGGCAGCAGCTTCGCCCGGGAGGTCGCCTACGACGAGGAGAGGTGGTGCTCGCTCTTCGGGCAGGCGATCTTCCTTGCCGAGAGCGGCGACGGGCTGCCGCTCGGCGCCGCGACGCTCCTGCGGCTCGACCCCGCCGACGTCCCCGAGATCGTCGCCATGTGGGTCGCCGGCCACGCGCGCGGCCGGGGGATCGCCGATGCCCTCGTCGACGCTGCCGTGACCGAGGCAGCAGCCGGGGGAGCGGCGGAGGTGCGGCTGCACGTCATGCTCGACAACCCGCGAGCACTCGCCTTCTACGAGCGGTCCGGGTTCGCCTTCGACGGAGCCAGCGGAGACGCTCCGCGGTGCGACCGGATGAGCCGGGCCCTGTCCTGATCCGCCCGCTCGCGGTTGACGCCTCGCGGCGCGAACTGGCCCGTGGCACACCGGAGGAGGTGAATTCTCCATGACCCGGGGGAGCATTCCGCGGCCCGAGATGAGAGACTCACGCCATGAGTGAGATCACCGTGCGCGCACTGACCGAGGACGAGTGGGAGACCTACCGCACCCTTCGGCTGGAAGCGCTGCAGGAATCTCCCGAGGCCTTCGTCGCCGACCACGACACCGAGGCCGCCGAGCCCGAGGAATTCTGGCGCGCCCGCATGGAACGCAGCGTCCGCCTCGTCGCCGAGACCGAGGGCGAGCAGGTCGGCGTCGTCAGCATCGGCTCCGTGAGCGAGGACAAGGGCGAGACCGCCGGCCAGCTCTTCGGCCTCTGGGTCAACCCCCAGTGGCGCGGCCGCAGCGTCGCCGCCAATCTCGTGCGCCAGGGTGCCCGCATCGCCGCCGACCAGGGCCTGCGCCACCTCTACTACTGGGTCGGCTCGGACAACGGCCGCGCCGTCGCCTTCGCCTCGAGCTTCGGCTTCCGCCCCACCGACGACCGCCGCCCGATGCGGGTCGCCGGCGTGGACGGCGAGGCCGAGGAGGAGATCGCTCTCGTCATGGCCCTCGGCGAGGACCGCGCCTGAGCGCACTCCACGACGCACCGGCGCCCCTGCCCCCTTCGTCCGAAGGGAGCAGGGGCGCCGTCGTGCCCGGGGGGAGCGGAGCTAGGGCCGGGCCGCCATCCGCTCGATGAGCGCGGTCGGGCCGCTGACGATGATGAGGTCGCCGCTGCGCACCTTGGTCTCCGGGCGGGCATAGGTGAAGTCCTGGCCGGGTGACTTCACGCCGACGACCGTCACGCCGTACTTGCTGCGGATCGACGACTGCTCGAGGGTGAAGCCCACGGCCTCCTGCGGCGGCGTCATCTTGACGATCGCGAAGCCGTCGTCGAACTCGATGTAGTCCATGAGGCGGCTGCCGATGAGGTGGGCCAGGCGCTTGCCGGACTCGATCTCGGGGGAGAGGACGTGGTGCACGCCGATCCGGTTGAGGATGCGGGCGTGCTCCGGGCTGACCGCCTTGGCCCAGACCTTCGGCGACTCCCCGTCGATGAGGTTGACCGCGGCGAGGACGCTCGCCTCGATCGACGAGCCGATGGCCAGGACGCTCGCGGAGAAGGTGTGCGGCTTGATCTCCTCGATCGTCGTCACCGACGTCGCGTCGCCCTGGACGATGCGGCCGACGCGGCCCAGATAGCTCTCGGCGAGCCGGGGGTCGAGCTCGAGTGCGGTGACGCGGTTGCCCAGGCGGTGCAGCTCGGTGGCCACCGCCCCGCCGAAGCGGCCGAGGCCGATGACGAGGACGTCCTCGTTGTGCAGGCGCATGCGCGTCACGGTGTCTCCGATCCTCGGATGGTGGGTCGTGACAGACCCTAGCCGGGGTAGCGTCCCGTGCATGAGCTCTCAGGCGTGCGCCATCTGGGGCGAGGACTTCATGAAGTACGACTTCGGGCCCGGTCACCCCATGGCCCCCGTGCGCCTGGATCTGACCGCGCGACTGTGCCGCGAGCTCGGTGTCTTCGACGACGTCGACGTCGTCGACGCCGACGTGGCCGCCGACGAGGTGCTCGCAGGGGTCCACGACCGTGCCTACGTCGAGGCGGTCAGGGCGATCTCCGCCGACCCCACCACCGCCGACGGCACCTGGGGCATCGGGACGGACGACGTCCCCGCCTTCGCCGGGATCCACGAGGCGAGCGCACGGCTGGTCGCCGGGTCGGTCGAGGTCGCCCGGCGGGTCTGGACCGGCGAGGCCGAGCACGGGGTCAACTTCACCGGCGGCATGCACCATGCGATGCGTGACCGTGCCGCCGGCTTCTGCATCTACAACGACATCGCGGCCGCGATCCGCTGGCTGCTCGACCACGGCGTCGAGCGGGTGGCCTACGTCGACGTCGACGTGCACCACGGCGACGGAGTGCAGTCGATCTTCTACGACGACCCGAGGGTGCTCACCGTCTCGGTCCACGAGTCGGGCCGCACGCTCTTCCCCGGCACGGGCTGGCCCGCCGAGACCGGTGGCCCCGGGGCCGAGGGCACCGCGGTCAACGTCGCCCTCCCGCCGGGCGTCACCGACGGGCCCTGGCTGCGGGCGATCACGTCCGTCGCCATGCCGGTCGTGCGGGCCTTCGAGCCGCAGGTGCTGCTCACCCAGCACGGGTGCGACACCCACCGCGAGGACCCGCTGGCCCACATGGCCCTGACCGTCGACGCGCAGCGCCAAGCCGCGGTCAACCTCCACCGGCTCTCCCACGAGGTGTGCGACGGGCGCTGGGTGGCCTTCGGTGGCGGGGGCTACGACGTGTGCGGCGCCGTCCCGCGCACGTGGACCCACCTCACGGCGATCGCCGCGCACCGGCCGATCCCGGCGGCGACCGAGATCCCGGCCGCCTGGCGCGAGCACGTCGACCTCGTCTCGGGGCAGCCGGGGCCGGAGACCATGGGCGACCTGCCCGACAGCGAGCTGCCGATCTGGGTGCAGCCGTGGGCGATGGGCTACAACCCGCACAGCGGCGTCGACCGGGCGATCATGGCCGCCCGGGAGGCGATCTTCCCGCTGCACGGGCTCGACGTCTGGTACGACTAGCGGATTCTTCGCCCCATCACGGCGTGTCGGGTGGACGTGAGTGGGGAAATCCCCCCTTCGTCTTCACAGTTGTCACATCTGCCCCTATGGTGGTCACCTGCGGGGCTCGTAGACGTCCAGCCGACAGGGGTCGGCTGTGCGACTCCGCGGAGATCGAGGTGATCATGTCGAACGATCGACTGGGTGAGGTGCGCTTCCTCACCGTGGCGGAGGTCGCGTCGATCATGCGGGTGTCGAAGATGACCGTCTACCGCATGGTCCACAACGGTGACCTTCCGGCCGTGCGGGTCGGTCGCAGCTTCCGCGTCCCGGAGGATGCGGTGCACACCTACCTCGAGACCTCGTTCATCGAGACCGCCTGATCGTCGTCGCAGCGCCCCGCGGCACGAGACGCCCGCGGGAGCGGATAGACTCTGTCGTCTGACTCGTAGCTCGGTGGGGCCTGCCCGTGCAGGATCGGCATCGCTCGAGCCACCACCGACCACATCGACCACGACAGCGAAGGACATCGCATGGGTTCTGTCATCAAGAAGCGACGCAAGCGGATGGCGAAGAAGAAGCACCGCAAGCTGCTGCGCAAGACGCGCCACCAGCGCCGCAACAAGAAGTGACCCGTACGAAGGGGGCCCGACCGGCACGATCCGGTCCGGCCCCCTTCGTCGTGCCGTGACGCTCGTCCCGTGATGGCCGTCTCCCCGGACGAGCCGCCGCAGACCGGCAGGCGTGACTAGGCTGCCGACCAGGCCACGTCCACTGTGGCCGGTGCCCACAGGAAGGTGTCCCCGGTGCCCGAGACCGTGCTCGTCGCAGGAGTCTCCCGCCACCTCGGCGGAGCCTTCGCCCGCCGTCTCAGCCGTGACGAGTCGATCGGCCGGATCATCGGCGTCGACGTCGTCCCGCCGCGTCACGGGATCGGCCGGGCCGAGTTCATGCGGGCCGACATCCGCAGCCCCCTCATCAGCCGGATCATCTCCGGCAACGACGTCGACACCGTCGTGCACATGGGCGTCATCGCCACGCCACGTGCCGGCGGCGGGCGCGCGACGCAGAAGGAGGTCAACGTCATCGGCACGATGCAGCTGCTGGCCGCCTGCCAGCGCGCCGAGTCGGTGACCAAGCTCGTCGTGAAGTCCACCGCGGGCGTCTACGGGTCGAGCCCGCGCGACCCTGCGATGTTCACCGAGGACATGTCGGCGAAGCAGATGCCGCGCTCGGGCTGGGCCCGCGACAGCGTCGAGGTCGAGGGCTACGTGCGCGGCCTCTCGCGCCGGCGACCCGACATCGAGATCACGACGCTGCGCTTCGCCAATGTCATCGGCCCCCGCATCCGCACCGCCTTCACCGACCACTTCAGCCTGCCGGTCATCCCGATCCCGCTCGGCTACGACGCGCGGCTGCAGTTCGTCCACGAGGACGACTGCGTCGACGCGATCGCCCGGGCCGTGACGATCCCCGGCATCGGCTCGGTCAACGTCGCCGGCGAGGGGATCATCACCGCCAGCCAGGCGGCCAACCTCGCCGGCCGCCCCTTCGTCCTCGTGCCCAAGGCGACGACCGGTGCCCTGACCGACGTGGCCCGCAAGTTCGGCCTCGTCGACATCGGCTCCGACCAGCTCGACTTCCTCACCTTCGGTCGTGGTCTCGACACGACCCGCATGCGTGAGGACCTGGGCTTCGAGCCCGCCTACACGACGCGCGCCGCCTACGAGGACTTCGCGCGGGCGACCAAGGGTCGGGTCCTGGACCGCCTCCCCTTCGCGCAGCCCGGCTGGTCGGCGGTCAAGGCCGCCGAGGCCGCGATGCGCTCCGTGTCCGCCCCCGAGAGTGAGAAGTGATGGCCGACAGCACCCCCGCCCCCGGCGCGAAGAAGAAGAGCACCGCGGCGAAGACGTCGACGGCCACGAAGAAGGCCACTCCGGCGAAGACGTCGGCCGCGAAGAAGACGACGCCGGCCAAGAAGTCCACCGCTGCGAAGAAGACCGCCACGAAGAAGCCTGCGGCCAAGAAGGCCAGCGCCGTGGCCGCGGCGGCGGACCGGGCCGGCGGCGAGCGCGCTCGCCGGCGCACGACCCCGCTGCTCACCGGACCCTCCGCCCAGGTCCCCACGACCACCAGCGCGAAGGGGGAGTCCGTCACCTCCTCGCGCTCCGCGACCTCCCGGCCGAAGAAGTCGTCGACGCCGCGCACGCCGCGCCTGACCGTCGTGCCCGGCCCCGACGGCGCGCCTCCGGCGGCCACGCCGACGACGTCGCGACGTCGTCCGCCGGCCCGGCGGAGCACCTCGACCCGCACGGCCGCGACCCGCACCGCCTCGTCGACTGCCGGCTCGCGCGGCTCTCGCACCGCGACGTCGGGTCGTCGACCCGTGGCGCCCGCGGTGCAGCCGGTCCAGCCGACGTCGACCCCGGGCACCCCGGAGAGCGGGCAGGCTCTCGTGCCGGGGCTCGCGGAGCTGCTGTCCGTGCTCCTGTCCGCCGGTCAGATGACCTCGCGCACGCTCGGCCAGGCCGCCGGCGCGGCGGCGGGGGAGGACTGGGAGCGGCGCTTCGCGGAGACGCTCCACTTCCTCCAGCGCCGGGTCAAGGGCGACTACGCCGTCGACGACTTCGGCTTCGACCGCGACTTCACGACGCACACCGTCTTCCCGGTGCTGCGGCTGCTCAAGGACAAGTGGTTCCGCGTCGAGGTCCGGGGCATCGAGAACATCCCGGCCGACAGCGGTGCCCTGCTCGTGTCCAACCACTCGGGCACCGTCGCGATCGACTCGGTCATCACCCAGCTGGCGATCCACGACGCCCACCCGCAGCAGCGCTTCCTGCGCATGCTCGGAGCCGACCTCGTCTTCCAGCTGCCGGTCGTCGGTGACGTCGCCCGCAAGACGGGTGCGACCCTGGCGTCCAATGCCGACGCGGAGCGGCTGCTGCGCGGCGGCGAGCTCGTCGGTGTGTGGCCCGAGGGCTTCAAGGGTGTCGGCAAGCCCTTCCGCGAGCGCTACAAGCTGCAGCGCTTCGGTCGGGGTGGCTTCGTCTCCGCGGCGATCCGCTCCGAGGTGCCGATCATCCCGTGCTCCGTCGTCGGGGCCGAGGAGGTCTACCCGATGATCGGCAACATGAAGACGGTGGCCCGTCTGCTCGGCGCCCCCTATGCGCCGATCACACCCTTCTTCCCGCTGCTCGGCCCGCTGGGTCTGATCCCGCTGCCGAGCAAGTGGATCATCGAGTTCGGCGAGCCGGTCGACGCGGCATCGCTCGGCCCGGCGGCGGCCGAGGACCCGATGCTCGTCTTCGAGCTCACCGACCAGGTGCGCGAGACGATCCAGCAGACGCTCTACTCGGTGCTCGTCACCCGCCGCTCCGTCTTCTTCTAGGAGGTCCGGTGCCCGCACTGCCCGATGCCCGCGTCGTCATGGTCGGCCGCGTGGGCTGCCACCTGTGCGACGAGGCCCGCGCGGTCATCGCGCGCGTCGTCGCCGAGACCGGCGACAGCTTCGCCGAGGTCGACATCGATGCCGACCCGCAGCTCGCGCGCTACACCGAGGAGGTGCCGGTGACCTTCGTCGACGGCCGCCAGCACGACTACTGGCGAGTAGACGAAGGGCGGCTGCGCGCGGCCCTGCAGCGCTGATCCGGGGGTGGTCGCCGGCGGTCCGTCCACGGACCGCGACGACTTTGTGCATTTGTTCACAAGAGCGTAATGTCGGGGCCGTTCGGTCGTTCGGCGCCGCTCGCCCCACGACCGCGAGAGGAGTCGAGCCCAGCCGTGTCCGTCGATCAGGCCGCCAAGCGGGAGATTCCCGACGCAACGGTCGCGCGACTTCCCGGATACCTTCGGGCGCTGGGTCAGCTGACCGCCCAGGACGTCCAGTCGGTCTCGTCCGAGGAGCTCGCGCACAGCGCCGGGGTCTCCTCCGCCAAGCTGCGCAAGGACCTCAGCCACCTCGGCTCCTACGGCGTGCGGGGCGTCGGCTACGACGTCGCCCACCTGACCTACCAGATCTCGCGGGCCCTCGGCCTGACCCACGACTGGCCCGTCGTCATCGTCGGCATGGGCAACCTCGGGCGCGCTCTCGCCTCCTACGGTGGCTTCGCGACGAAGGGCTTCAAGGTCGTGGCCCTGCTCGACCGCGACGAGCAGATCGTCGGCGAGAGCCTCGACGACCTCGTCATCCAGCCGATGGCGGCGCTGTCTGCGCTCGTCACCCCGGGCGAGGCGTGCATCGGGGTCATCGCGACGCCGGCCTCCTCGGCCCAGGCGGTCGCCGACCTGCTCGTCGACGCCGGGGTCAGCTCCATCCTCAACTTCGCCGCGACGGCCATCCAGGTTCCCGAAGGGGTGCACATGCGCAAGGTCGACCTGTCCACCGAGCTGCAGATCCTCGCCTTCCACGAGCAGCAGCGCGTGGGCGTCGCGGACGAGCTCATCGAGGAGGCGGCCGGCCGATGAGTCTGCTCGCCTTCGGGCTCAACCACCGACGTGCGCCCATCTCCGTGCTGGAGAAGGCCGCGCTCGACGAGGTGAGCCTCGACCGGATCCTCTCCGCCGCCGAGGCCAGCCCCGACATCTCGGAGCACCTCGTCGTCGCGACGTGCAACCGCACCGAGATCTATGCCGAGGTCAGCGGGTTCCACGGCGCGGTCGCCGACCTCACCGACGCCATGACGACCTCGACGGGCATCACGCACGACGACCTCAAGGAGCACCTCGACCTGCACTACGGGGATGCCGCCGTCGCCCACGTCTTCAACGTCGCCGCGGGTCTCGACTCGATGGCCGTCGGTGAGTCGCAGATCCTCGGCCAGCTGCGGGACGCGCTCGCCCGCGGCCAGGCGGGCGGTCACGTGGGCCCGAGCATCAACTCGCTCGTCCAGCAGGCCCTGCGCACCGGCAAGCAGGTGCACTCCGAGACGGGCATCGACGAGGTCTCCCGGTCGCTCGTCGGCGTCGGTCTCGATGCCGCCGAGCAGCACGTCGGCCCGCTCGCGCAGGCCCACGTCCTCGTCGTCGGCGCCGGCGCGATGAGCGCCCTCGCGGCGACGAGCAGCGTGCGCCGCGGCGTCGAGCGCCTCACCGTCGTCAACCGCACCCACGAGCGCGGTCTCGCCCTCGCCGAGCGGCTCGAGGGCACCGCCCGGCCGCTCGACGAGCTCGCCGAGGCGCTCGCGGACGCCGACATCGTCATCTCGTGCACCGGCTCGACCGGCCTGGCGATCTCGCTCGCCGAGGTCGCCGACGCCCAGGTCTCGCGTGGCGGTCGCCGCCAGGCCTACATCGACCTCGCGCTCCCGCACGACATCGCCCACGAGGTCGCCGGCCTCACGGGCGTCGTCCGGCTGGGGCTGGCCGAGCTCGGTGGGCTGCTCGGCTCCGGTGGCGCCGTGCCCGAGGTCGAGCAGGCCCGCTCGCTCGTCGGCGACGCCGTGACCAAGCACCTGGGGGCCCGGGCCGCCCACGAGGCCGCCCCCACCGTGCGCGCCCTGCGGGCCGCGGCCCAGCAGGTCGTCGAGCGCGAGCTCGCCCGGCTCGACCAGCGGGCCCCCGACATGACCCCCGAGCACCGGGCAGAGGTCGACCGCGCCGTGCACCGCATCGTCGACAAGCTGCTCCACCAGCCGACGGTGCGCGCCAAGGAGCTGGCCGTCGACGGTCGTCTCGGCGAGTACCAGGACGCCCTGCGCCAGCTCTTCGACCTGCACTCCGACGGAGGTGCGCTGTGACCTCCCTTCGCCTCGGCACCCGCCGCTCCGCCCTGGCCACGACCCAGTCCGGCCACGTCGCTGACGCCCTGCGGGCCGCCGGCCACGACGTCGAGCTCGTCGAGATCGTCACCGAGGGCGACACCAACCGCGCCTCGCTCGCGAGCATGGGCGGCACCGGCGTCTTCGCCAGTGCCCTGCGCCAGGCCCTCCACGACGGCGAGATCGACCTGGCCGTCCACTCGCTCAAGGACCTGCCGACGGCCCCCGAGCCGGGGCTGGTCATCGCCGCGATCCCGGCCCGGGTCGACCCCCGCGACGCCCTCTGCGCCCGCGACGGGCTCACCCTCGGCGAGCTCGGCGAGGGAGCCGTCGTCGGCACCGGCTCGCCGCGCCGGCGGGCGCAGCTCGCCGCCCTCGGCCTCGGGCTCGAGTTCCGCGACATCCGCGGCAACCTCGGCACCCGCCTCGACATGGTCGGCCCCGGCGACGAGCAGCTCGACGCGATCGTGCTCGCCCACGCCGGCCTGACCCGGCTCGCCCTGCGCGAGCGGGTCACCGAGGTGCTCGACCCGATCCAGATGCTGCCCGCGCCCGGCCAGGGCGCCCTGGCCGTCGAGTGCCGGGAGGACGACGAGGCGGTGCTCGCCGCCCTTCGTCCGCTCGACCACGCCGACACCCGCGCCGCCGTCACCGCCGAGCGGGCGATCCTCGCCGAGCTCGAGGCCGGCTGCGCCGCGCCCGTCGGTGCTCTCGCCGAGGTCGTCGACGACGTCGACGGCCCGGTGCTCTCGCTGCGGGCCGTCGTCGCCGCGACTGACGGCACCGCCGACCTGCGTCGGTCGGTAACCGGCCCCCTCGAGCAGGCCGAGGACCTCGGCCGCAGCCTCGCCCGCACCCTCGTCGCCGATGGCGCGCCCGCCATCGCCGACCTGTCCGCCACCCACCCCACGACCGCTTCGGAGCATGCCCAGTGACCCCCCAGCGCACTGCCACCGCCGCCACCACCGCCGCTCGCCGGCCGGCCCGCGTCGCCTTCGTCGGCGCCGGACCGGGTGACGCGTCACTCATGACCGTCGCCGCCGTCGACCTGCTCGGGCGCGCGGACGCGGTGATCACCGACCAGCTGACCAACGAGGCGATCGTCGCCTCGATGACGACCGACGAGGTCGAGGTCGTCGACGCCAGCCACGGCGAACACGGTCAGCAGCTGACCCACGCCTCGCGCGCCAAGCTCGTCGTCAAGACGGCCAAGGCGCACAAGGGCGGGCTCGTCGTGCGACTCATGGACGGCGACCCGGCGACCTTCAACGGCCTCGCCGAGGAGGCGCAGGCCCTGGTCAAGGCGGGCATCGACTTCGACGTCGTGCCGGGCGTCTCCTCGGTGAGCGCCGTGCCGACCTACGCCGGAGTGCCCCTCACGGCGCGGGGGACCGGTGCCCTGCACGTCATCAGCCTGAGCGGTGCGAAGCGTGCCGACCTGTCGGCCTCGGTCTCCGACGACATCACCCTCGTGCTCCTCGGGCTGCCCGAGCACCTCGGGCCCGCCTTCGGCGAGCTCGTCGCCGCCGGCCGCGCCGCCGACACCCCCGTCGCGCTGACCCGGGGCGGCACGACGACGCAGCAGGCCACCCGCCAGACGACGCTCGAGGAGGCCGCCGACGCGCTGCACGATCTCGAGGAGCCGATCCTCGCGGTCATCGGCTCGACCGTCGCCATGCGCGAGGCCCTCTCGTGGTTCGAGACCAAGCCGCTCTACGGCTGGCGCGTGCTCATCCCGCGCACCAAGGACCAGGCCGGCCCGATGACCAAGCAGCTGCTCGGCCACGGCGCGACGAGCGAGGTCGTCCCGACGATCAGCGTCGAGCCGCCGCGCACCCCGCAGGCCGTGGAGCGGGCCGTCCGCGGCCTCGTCACCGGTCGCTACCAGTGGATCGGCTTCACCTCGGTCAACGCGGTCAAGGCGATCCGGGAGAAGTTCGAGGAGTTCGGCCTCGACGCCCGCGCCTTCTCCGGCCTCAAGATCGCCGCCGTCGGTGGCGTGACGGCCGACGCCCTGCGCGAGTGGGGCCTGGAGCCCGACCTCGTGCCGACCGGCGAGATGTCCGCCCGCGGCCTCCTCGAGGAGTGGCCGCCCTACGACGAGGTCCTCGACCCCATCGACCGCGTCTTCCTGCCCCGCGCCGACATCGCGACCGACACCCTCGTCGCCGGTCTGCAGGACATGGGCTGGCAGGTCGACGACGTCACCGCCTACCGCACCGTCCGGGCGACCCCGCCGCCGGCGCCGGTGCGCGACGCCATCAAGCAGGGCGCCTTCGACGCCGTCGTCTTCACCTCCTCCTCGACGGTGCGCAACCTCGTCGGCATCGCCGGCAAGCCGCACCCGTCGACGGTCATCGCCTGCATCGGGCCGGCCACGGCCAAGACCGCCGAGGAGGCCGGCCTGCGGGTCGACGTCCTCGCCCCCGAGGCCACCGGCGACAGCCTCGTCGAGGCCCTGGCCGAGCACGGCCGCGAGCTCGCCGCTGCGGCGGCCGAGTCCGGCGAGGAGCCCATGCGACCCAGCCAGCGGCGCAAGAAGTCCACCGCCCGGCGGAAGGCGAAGGGGTGACCGGGCCCGTCGTCCGGCCGCGACGACTGCGGGGGAGCATCCCCCTTCGTCGTCTCGTGGCGCAGACCCGGGTGCACCCGGCCGACCTCGTCCTGCCGGTCTTCGTCCGCGAGGGCATCGACGCGCCGGTGGAGATCACCTCGATGCCGGGCGTCGTCCAGCACACCCTCGAGTCGCTCGTCGACGAGGCCCGCGCCTGCGTCGAAGCGGGCATCGGCGGGATCATGCTCTTCGGCGTGCCGGAGGCCAAGGACGCCCGCGGTTCCGGCGCCGACGACCCGCAGGGGATCCTCAACATCGCCACCCGCGCCGTCGTCGATGCCGTCGGCGACCGGCTCGTCGTCATGACCGACCTGTGCCTGGACGAGTTCACCGACCACGGTCACTGCGGCGTGCTCACGACGACCCTCGACGGGCGCAGCGTCGTCGACAACGACGCGACCCTCGAGCGCTACGCCGACATGGCGCTCGCCCAGGCGGAGGCCGGCTCCCACGTCCTCGGCCTGTCCGGGATGATGGACGGCCAGGTCGCCCACGTCCGCGCCGCGCTCGATGCGGCCGGCCACACCGACACCCTCGTGCTGGCCTATGCGGCGAAGTACACCTCGGCGCTCTACGGACCCTTCCGCGAGGCGGTGCAGTCCTCGCTGAGCGGCGACCGCGCGACCTACCAGCAGGACCCGGCCAATGCGACCGAGGCGCTGCGCGAGATCGAGCTCGACCTCGCCGAGGGCGCCGACATCATCATGGTCAAGCCGGCGCAGCCGCACCTCGACGTCATCGCCGCGGCCGCCGAGGTCTCGCCGGTGCCCGTCGCGGCCTACCAGATCTCCGGCGAGTACGCGCAGATCGTCGCGGCCGTCGAGCGTGGCTGGATCGACCGCGATGCCGCGGTCATGGAGTCGGTGCTGCACATCAAGCGGGCGGGCGCCCAGATCGTCCTCACGTACTTCGCCCTCGAGCTCGCCGGGCGGCTGTGATGGACGAGGTCTGGCTCGACGACGACCAGCAGAAGCACTGGCGTGCCTACCTGCGCGGTTCGCGTCTGCTCGAGCGGGCGCTCGTCGACGACCTCGCGCCGCTCGGGATCCAGCTCACCGAGTACGAGCTGCTGTCGATGCTCTCGGAGTCGCCCGACCAGCGCACTCGCATGTCGCGCCTGGCCGACGACATCATCCAGTCGCGCTCGCGCGTGACGCACACCGCGGCCCGCCTCGAGAAGCGTGGCTGGGTCGAGCGGTGCCGGTCGACCGACGACGGTCGTGGCGTCGAGATCTCGCTGACCGACGCGGGGCGCGAGGCCCTCGAGAGCATCGCCGAGCAGCACGTCGCTTCGGTGCGCCGTCACCTCGTCGACGTCCTGACGCCCGAGCAGTTCGCCGCTCTCGGGGGCGCCATGGCCGCGCTGCGCGATCAGATGGCGCCGCAGCACCACGAGATCGGGCTCGACGACTGAGCCTTCGAGACGGTTGCTGCGCAACCTCCTCAGGGAACGCGGGGGTGGTGGCGCGCTACCTCGTCCGGGAGCGTGCGGGTGGGGTTTGGGAGACTGGGCGCATGACGTCCTCCACGACCGCATCCCAGGCACTCTTCGACCGCGCGCGAGAGGTGATCCCGGGTGGGGTCAACTCGCCGGTCCGGGCCTTCCGCGGCGTCGGCGGGGTGCCGCGCTTCATCGACCAGGCGAAGGGAGCCTGGCTCACCGACGTCGACGGCAACCGCTACGTCGACCTCATCTGCTCGTGGGGCCCGATGATCCTCGGTCACGCCCACCCCGACGTCCTCGACGCGGTGACGCAGGCGGCGGTCAAGGGCTTCTCCTTCGGCACCCCGAGCGAGAACGAGGTGGCCCTCGCCGAGGAGATCGTCGACCGGGTCGCCCCGCTGGAGCAGGTGCGGCTCGTCTCCTCGGGGACCGAGGCGACGATGTCCGCCCTTCGCCTGGCACGTGGTGCGACCGGACGATCGGTCGTCGTGAAGTTCGCCGGCTGCTACCACGGCCACGTGGACGCCCTTCTCGCACAGGCCGGTTCGGGCGTCGCGACCTTCGCCCTGCCCGACTCGGCAGGGGTGCCGGCCTCGGCCGCCGGTGAGACGGTCGTCCTGCCCTACAACGACCTCGGCGCCCTCGAGGAGCTCTTCGCGGTGCGCGGCGAGGAGATCGCGGCGGTCATCACCGAGGCATCCCCGGGCAACATGGGCGTCGTGCCGCCAGCGCCCGGGTTCACCGAGGCCCTGCGCAAGATCACCGCGACGCACGGTGCGCTGCTCATCAGCGACGAGGTGATGACCGGGTTCCGCGCGAGCCGCTCCGGCTGGTACGGCCTCGAGACGTCGGCGCAGGGCGCCCACCCCGGTGGCTACCCGAGCGGCGCCCCCGACCTCTTCACCTTCGGCAAGGTCATGGGCGGCGGCTTCCCGGCCGCGGCCTTCGGCGGCCGCGCCGACCTCATGGCGCGGCTCGCGCCCGACGGTCCCGTCTACCAGGCCGGCACCCTGTCGGGTAACCCCGTCGCGACCGCCGCCGGCCTGGCGACCCTGCGCGCGTGCACCGAGGAGCTCTACCCCCGGCTCGAGACGACGGCCCGCACCATCGCCGACGCCGCCTCCGCCGCCCTGTCCGTCGAAGGCGTCGCGCACACCGTCCAGTGGGCCGGCTCGATGTTCTCGATCTTCTTCCGCGACGAGCCGGTGCGCTCCTTCGCCGACGCGCAGGACCAGGACACGACCGCCTACGGGCGCTTCTTCCACGCGATGCTCGATGGCGGCGTGCACCTGCCGCCGAGCGCCTTCGAGGTGTGGTTCGTCTCCGACGCCCTCGACGCCGAGGCCCTCGACGTCATCCGCGCCGCGCTGCCCGCCGCTGCCAAGGCGGCCGCTGCCGGCTGATGCGTCGGGTTGGGTGCCGGCAGGTGCGGCCCGGCGCTGGGCTGGGCCGGACCCCACCTCTCGTCCCGGCGTCGTCTCCCAACGCCTCCTGAGGAAGGTCGCGCGGCGCCCGCCTCGACGAGGTCTCTGCCCGCCTGACGGCGTTGGTGTCACCTGGTCCCCCTTCTCCGGGCAACCGACTGGCGCCAACGCTGCCAGGTGACATCAACGCTGTCGGGGGACGCGTGCATCGTGCGAAGGGAGTTGGCCGGGAAACCTGCTGATGGCCGGACATCCTTGAACGGGCCGAGATGTCTGGAGATGACCGCGCAATTGCCCGGCCACGTCCGTTGATCCCGGCCACGTCAGCTCTTCCCGGCCATCCAGCCAGCGGGGTCAGGTCAGGGGCGGGTGAGGTAGAGGGCGTAGGTGAGGGTGCGCCCTTCGCGCTCGACGTCGAGGAGGACCTCCTCGGTGGTGCCGAGGGGCTCCAGCGCTGCGCGGAGGTCGGGCTCGCGCTGGGCCGCCCAGATGGCGAGGGTGCCGCCGGGGCAGACCTGGTCGAGGGCGGCGCGCAGGGCGTCGGGGGAGTAGATGCGCTCGTTGCCCTCGTGGACGAGGAAGCTCGGGCCGTTGTCGACGTCGAGCAGCACGAGGTCCCACGGGCCGACGGGAGTCGCCTGCCCACGCAGGACCGGTGCGACGTCGCCGGCGTGGACGCTCACCCGGGGGTGTCTGGCCACGAGGCCGAGCGTCGGCGCGAGGCCGAGGCGGGCCCACTCGACGAGGTCGGTCTCGATCTCGACGACGTCGACGTGGCGCACGCGCTTGTCCTTGAGGACCTGCCACGTCGTGAAGCCCAGCCCGAGCCCGCCGACGAGCACCCGCTCGGGGGAGTCGGTGCGGGCGAGGGACTCGAGCGCGAGAGCCGCCTCGGTCGAGGTGTCGAGGCTGTCCATCGCGAAGACGCCGGCGACGACGAGCTCGTGGACGAGCGACCCGCTGCCGTCCGGGTGCGGACGCTCCCGAAGCGCGATCTCACCGCGCGGGGTCGTCGCGGACACGAGGGTCTGCGGGGGTGCGTCGTCCATGGGTCCACCTCTCGCTCAGGCCCGGAATTCCGGGACATTTCTGTTGTCTATTACGTGACGGTAACCGGGGCAACATCACACCGCGAGAGGCGTACCCGGGTGCGTGTCGGCGCTCACAAGGCGGTACCTTGAGCCCGTGGCTACTACGACCCTCCCCGCGAAGAAGAAGGGGGTGGCGTCCTCCTCCATCGGGCTGAAGTTCCTCATGGCGGGCACCGGCGTCATCTTCCTCCTGTACGTCCTGTTGCACATGTACGGCAACCTCAAGGCGCTGGCCGGGCAGGAGGCGTTCGACGAGTACGCCCACCACCTGCGCACCTTCGGTGAGCCGATGCTCCCGTACTCGGGTCTGCTGTGGGTCATTCGGGTCGTGCTGATCCTCGCGCTCGTCGGCCACGTCTACGCGGCGCTCAAGCTCATCGGTCGCAACAACGCCGCCCGGCCGGTCAAGTACCAGGTGAAGAAGAACCTGTCGTCGACCATGGCCTCGCGCACGATGCGCTGGGGCGGTCTGGCGCTCTTCATCTTCGTGATCTTCCACCTCATCCAGTTCACGATCGTCAAGCCGAACCTCTACGGGTCAGGCACGAGCGCGGAGGCGATCAAGGAGTCGCCCTACGTGATGATCAGCGCGGCCTTCGCGATGTGGTGGGTCCTGCTCATCTACGTCCTGGCGATGGTGGCACTGGGGATGCACCTCTACCACGGCGTCTACAGCGCGTCGCAGACGCTGGGCCTCAACGGCACCGCGGTCGCCCGCGCCCGCGCCCGTGCGATCGGGACGGTGCTCGCGGCGGTCATCGTCGTCGGCTTCCTGATCCCGCCGGTCTACATCTTCATCGACAGCCTCTGAGCAGGAGCAACGAACACATGACTGACACGCTCAGCGAGTACTTCACCGAGGGCGCCCCGATCGCGGACGCCAAGGCGCCCGACCAGCCCATCGAGACGATGTGGACCCAGCACAAGTTCGACAACGCGCTGGTCAACCCCGCCAACCGTCGCAAGCTCGACGTCATCATCGTCGGCACCGGCCTCGCGGGTGCCTCGGCCGCCGCGACGATGGGAGAGGCCGGCTACAACGTCAAGAGCTTCTTCTACCAGGACAGCGCCCGCCGCGCGCACTCGATCGCCGCGCAGGGTGGCATCAACGCCGCGAAGAACTACAACGACGACGGCGACTCGACCTACCGACTCTTCTACGACACGGTCAAGGGCGGTGACTACCGCAGCCGCGAGACCAACGTCTACCGACTGGCCGAGGTGAGCACCAACATCATCGACCAGTGCGTGGCGCAGGGTGTCCCCTTCGCCCGTGAGTACGGCGGTCTGCTCGACAACCGCTCCTTCGGTGGCGTCCAGGTCGCCCGCACCTTCTACGCCGCGGGCCAGACCGGCCAGCAGCTGCTCATCGGTGCCTACCAGGCCATGGAGCGCCAGGTCGCCAAGGGCACCGTCACGGAGTACAGCCGCCACGAGATGCTCGAGGTCGTCCTCGTCGAGGGCGTCGCCCGCGGCATCATCGCGCGCGACATGGTCACCGGCGAGATCGAGACCCACCTCGCCGACGTCGTCGTCCTCGCGACGGGTGGCTACGGCAACGTCTTCTTCCTCTCCACCAACGCGATGGGCTGCAACGTCACCGCCGCGTGGCGGGCCCACCGCAAGGGCGCCTACTTCGGCAACCCCTGCTACACGCAGATCCACCCGACGTGCATCCCGGTCTCCGGCGACCACCAGTCGAAGCTGACCCTGATGTCGGAGTCGCTGCGCAACGACGGTCGCATCTGGGTGCCCAAGAAGGCCGAGGACTGCGACAAGGACCCGCGCGAGATCCCCGAGGCGGACCGCGACTACTACCTGGAGCGGATCTACCCGGCTTTCGGCAACCTCGTGCCCCGTGACATCGCGTCCCGCCAGGCGAAGAACATGTGCGACGAGGGCCGCGGCGTCGGCCCGCTCGTCGACGAGGTCGACCAGGACGGCAACAAGCGCCAGATGCGCCGCGGTGTCTACCTCGACTTCGCCGCCGCCATCGAGCGCATGGGCCGCGAGACCGTCGAGGAGAAGTACGGCAACCTCTTCGACATGTACGCGCGGATCACGGGGGAGAACCCCTACGAGGTGCCGATGCGCATCTACCCCGCCGTGCACTACACGATGGGTGGCCTGTGGGTCGACTACGACCTGCAGACCTCGATCCCGGGCCTGTACGCGATCGGTGAGGCCAACTTCTCCGACCACGGCGCCAACCGCCTGGGCGCGTCGTCGCTCATGCAGTGCCTCGCTGACGGCTACTTCGTCCTGCCCAACACGGTGCGCAGCTACCTCGCCAAGGGCCCCTTCGACAAGATCTCCGAGGACCACCCGGCCGTCGTCGAGGCCAAGGCAGCGGTGACCGACCGGATCGAGAAGTTCCTCTCGATCAACGGTGAGCGCAGCGTCGACTCCTTCCACCGCGAGCTCGGCCGCATCATGTGGGAGTACTGCGGCATGGAGCGGACCGACGCCGGTCTGCGCAAGGCCATCGGCCTCATCCGTGACCTCAAGCAGGAGTTCTGGACCAACGTCCGGGTCCTGGGCGAGGCCGACACCCTCAACCAGAGCCTCGAGAAGGCCGGCCGCGTCGCCGACTTCCTCGAGCTCGGTGAGCTCATGTGCATCGACGCGCTGCACCGTCGCGAGTCCTGCGGCGGCCACTTCCGCGCCGAGTCGCAGACCGAGGACGGCGAGGCGCTGCGTCACGACGACGAGTTCGCCTACGTCGCCGCCTGGGAGTTCGGCGACGACGCACCCGTCCTGCACAAGGAAGACCTGAACTACAAGTTCATCGAGCTGAAGCAGCGGAGCTACAAGTGAGCATGGAACTGACCCTCAAGATCTGGCGCCAGGCCGGGCCCACGGCGAAGGGCGAACTCGTCACCTACCAGGTGAAGGACATCTCCCCGGACATGTCCTTCCTCGAGATGCTCGACGTCCTCAACGAGCAGCTCATCGCCGAGGGCACCGAGCCGGTGGCCTTCGACAGCGACTGCCGCGAGGGCATCTGCGGCATGTGCGGCCTGATGATCTCCGGCGAGGCCCACGGCCCCGAGCGGACGACCACCTGCCAGCTGCACATGCGCTCCTTCCGCAGCGGAGAGACCATCACCGTCGAGCCGTGGCGGGCCAACGCCTTCCCGGTCGTGCGTGACCTCGTCGTCGACCGCAGCGCCTTCGACCGGATCATCCAGTCTGGCGGCTACATCTCGGTCAACACGGGTGCCGCCCCCGAGGCGCACTCGGTGCCGGTCCCCAAGGACCACGCGGACCGGGCCTTCGACTCGGCCAAGTGCATCGGCTGCGGCGCCTGCGTCGCTGCCTGCCCCAATGCCTCGGGCATGCTCTTCCTCGGCGCCAAGGTCACCCACCTGGGTGAGCTGCCGCAGGGTCAGCCCGAGCGTGGTGGCCGTGTCGTCAAGATGCTCGAGACGCACGACCTCGAGGGCTTCGGCGGGTGCACCAACATCGGCGAGTGCGCCGCGGCGTGCCCCAAGGAGATCCCGCTCGACGTCATCAGCACGCTCAACTCCGACCTGCGCAAGGCGGCCCGCGGCGCTCTCTGAGCCGCGACCGCCGACGATGAGGGGATCGTTGGTTGTGAGCCTGTGTGACCACGCCCGACGGCGCCGGGCCAGCATCCTGCTGGCCGGCGCCGTCGCGCTGTCCCTGACCGGGTGCGACCTCGGAGGGGAGGGGGCCTCCCCTTCGTCGTCGAGCACGAGCCAGGTGCCGCTCGAGACGACCTCGACGACGGAGCCCAGCACCGCCACCACGACGGCGGCCGGCGCGACCCCGTCGGGGACGCGCCCGGCGACGCCCGGCCCGGAGACGCTCATCGACGCGATGCGCTCCTATGCGAGTGCGTCGTCCAGCGTCACGATCACCGGCACCCTGCACGACGCCGAGCGCGACCTGCAGATGAGCATCGTGTCCGAGGGGTCGACCGGTGGTGTCACGCAGCAGAATGCCGACGGCGGCAAGTCGCACAGCACGGTGACCCTTGAGGGCGGCGGCAAGCTCGAGAGCGTCGTCATCGGGATGGAGCACTACGTCAAGGTCGACAAGGCCTGGCTCGACACCCGGGGGGTGCGCCGGGCGAGCCCCATGCGCAAGCGGGTCGGCCAATGGGTGCAGATCCCGCGGGAGCGCTCCGCGGTCGAGATCTTCAAGCCCTATCGGCTGATCAAGAGCAGCTTCTTCGGCGAGGGGCTCACCCCCATCGACGCCCGCTACAGCCCGGCGAGCACGGTCGCCCTCGACGGGGAGTGGGTGCACCTCGTCCAGCTCAACCGGGTCAGCGGGAGCCAGGGCAGCAATGCCGGGCAACGGCAGGTCTACATGACGACCGGGTCGCCGACGAAGCTGCTCGAGATGACCTACGGCCGCTTCCCGGACCGCACGACGCTGAAGTTCAGCAAGTGGGGGTCGACCGACGAGGACTACACGCGACCCGCCGGGGCGAAGTCCGTCAAGGAGCTCGACGACGGCGACCTGTGAGGGTCACAGCCACCCGACGCGGGTGACGAGCAGGGCATAGCCGACGAAGGCGACGACGTCGATGACCCAGTGGGCGATGACCAAGGGCATGACCCGGCGCACCCGCAGGTAGACGGCGCCGAGCAGCAGGCCCATCGCGATGTTGCCGACGAAGCCACCCAGCCCCTGGTAGAGGTGGTAGCTGCCCCGGACGAGCGCGCTGACGACGACGATCGTCACGGGGCTCCAGCCGGCCTCACGCCACCGGGTGAAGAGGTAGCCGACCATGACGACCTCCTCGAGCACCGCGTTCTGACCCGCCGCGAGGACCAGGACCGGGATCGTCCACCAGGCCTGACCGAGGTCGGAGGCGGCGATCGTCGTGTTGAGGTCGAGGGCGCGGGCGAGCAGGTAGAGCCCGAGGCCGGGGATGCCGATGGTGGCGGCGAGGGCCATGCCCTGGAGGAGGTCACGTGCCGGGGCGCGCCCGTCGAGGCCGACGAGACGTGCGGGGTGCGGGTGCTGCCGAGCCAGCAGGTGCAGGGCCAGCGCGACCGGCACGAGGGCCAGGCCGATGCCGACGAGCTGGTGGGTCAGGTCGAGCCAGGGCTGGTCGGGGGTGACCGACTGGTTCATCGAGGTCACCTGCCCGGAGAGCCCCTCGTCGGCGGTGAGCTTGCGCAGCAGCGACAGTGCCGACCACAGCGCCGAGGCGCCGAGCGAGACACCCAGGACGAGGGCCGTCTCGGTGAGCGCCGTGCGGCGGGGGAGCAGGTCGGGGGCCGGGGCCATGGCCCCAGCGTAGGCGCGCGGTCCGTGGCGTCGTCGCCGGCGTGGACCGCGGGCACGGGAGGCGAAGGGGGAGCCGCGCTGGTCCCCCTTCGATCAGCCGGATCAGCCGAAGGCGACGTGACGGTAGTACGTCGGGATGCTCTCGTGGCGGGCGACGCGGACGGGGCGGTTCTCCGCGAAGAACTGGAAGGCAGCGACGCCGACCGAGACGAGGAGGACCGCCAGCGCGATGCCCACGAGGACGAGGGCGGCGGTGACGAAGCCGGAGATGGTGGCAATGCTCATGGTGTCCAAATCCCTTCTACATCTGTTGAAGACAGTTGAAAAACTACACCCGTAGAAAAGGCTCGTCAAGTCGGTCCCGGCGGGTCGCCGCACCCGCTCGGCGTCGCCCGGCGAGCGGGTACCGTGAGCCGAATGAGCGTCAACGCCACGACGGAGCTCTCGCCCCGCATGCAGCTGATCCTCGAGTCGGCGACGCGAGTCGTCGCGGCCGGAGGGATGCGGGGGCTGACCCACCGGGCGGTCGACGCGGAGGCCGGTCTGCCGCAGGGGAGCACGTCGGGCTACCTGCGCACCCGGATGGCCCTGGTCACCGCTCTCACGGAGTTCATCGCAGCGGGCCTCATCGACAGCGTCGAGGAGCTGAGCCGCCAGCAGCAGGCGGGGGAGGACGACGCGACGCTCATCGACCACGCGCTCGACCTCTTCGCGTCGTGGCTGCGCGAGCCGGAGGCCTGGATGGCCAAGGCGGAGCTGACCCAGGAGGCCTCGCGCCAGCCGGAGATCGCGGCCGCCATGGCGCCCGCGCGCGACCGGGTCGACGGGATCGTCCGTCAGATCCTCACCCTCGCCGGGGTCCGTGACGTCGAGACGTCCGCCCAGGCGGTCATCGCCGCGATGGAGGGCGTGCTCACGGCGGCGCTCACCCGACCGGTGGACCAGCGTGAGCCCTTTGTCCGCGAGGTCGGCCGGCGGATCATCGAGGCCTTCCTGCCGGCCTGACTCCCGGCCAGCCCGGGCGTCGCGCGCCCGCGAGGTCGTGCGCGCGGGTCAGGTGACCGGACGCGCCTGCCGGCGGCGGCGCAGGCGTCGCCACGCGGTGAGGACCCAGATGAGCATCGCCGCCAGGGCGATGAGCACGAGGATCACGAGCACCGGCACGAAGATCGCGACGAGCGCGATGCCGAAGGATGCCCCGTCCTCCGCGGTCGAGACGACCGGGGCGCCGATGCCGGCGGTGCCGGCGTTGATCACCGGCCGGGCCGCGGCTTTGCCGGAGTGGACGAGACCGGCGACGACGATGCCCAGGACGACCCCGACCCACGCGTGCTCCTGCATCCACGTCGACTCGTCGAGACTGCTCGCGCCCGCTGTGGCCGCGCCCATGAGCCCGCCCATGCCGGGGCGGATGAAGCTCTGGACCGCGTCGTTGATGCTGTCGATCGCCGGCACCTTGTCGAGGGTGACCTCGGCGAGCAGCAGGACGGCGCCGATGCCGATGGCCCACCACGACTCCATCCACTCGAAGCCCACCGGCAGGGTGAAGACGTCGGTGAAGCGCGCGAGGAGGGCGACGACGAGGAAGGGGATGTAGGCGTTGAGCCCGGCGGCGGCGCTCAGGCCCATCCCCGTGAGTGCGGCGATCATCGGCGACACCTCTCGCAGCGTGACGGTCACGCCCTTCGTCCTGCGCAGGCTAGCGCCGATGGCGGGCGCCGACGGGGAACCTAGGATGAGGCGCATGAAGGTTCTCTCCGCCGTCGCCTGGCCCTACGCCAACGGTCCCCGCCACCTCGGCCACGTCGCCGGCTTCGGGGTCCCCTCTGACGTCTTCAGCCGGTACATGCGCATGGCGGGGCATGACGTGCTCATGGTGAGCGGCTCCGACGAGCACGGCACGCCGATCCTCGTGCTCGCCGACAAGCAGGGCACGACCGCCCGCGAGCTCGTCGACGCGCACCACGCGACGATCGCCCACGAGCTCGCCGACCTCGGCTGCTCCTACGACCTCTACACGCGCACGACCGCGCGCAACCACTACCAGGTCGTCCAGGACCTCTTCGAGCAGTGCCGCGCCAACGGCTACTTCATCGAGCAGACCCAGCAGGTCGCGCTCGACGCGCGCACCGGCCGCACGCTGCCCGACCGCTACATCGAGGGCACCTGCCCGATCTGCGGCTACGAGGACGCCCGCGGCGACCAGTGCGACAACTGCGGCAACCAGCTCGAGCCGAGCGACCTCAAGGACCCCCGGAGCAAGATCGACGGGTCGACGCCGCAGTTCGGCGAGACGGAGCACTTCTTCCTCGACCTGCCGGCGCTCGCCGACGCGCTGCGCGAGTACCTCGAGGGTCGTGAGGCGACCGGCACGTGGCGGCCCAATGTCATCCGCTTCAGCCTCAACATCCTCGACGACATCCGGCCGCGCGCGATGACCCGTGACATCGACTGGGGCATCCCGCTGCCGGGCGAGCTGGCGACGAAGTACCCGACGAAGCGCTTCTACGTGTGGTTCGACGCCGTCATCGGCTACCTGTCGGCGTCGATCGAGTGGGCGCGCCGCCAGGGCGAGCCGGAGCGCTGGCGCGAGTGGTGGAACGACCCGGAGGCGCTGTCCTACTACTTCATGGGCAAGGACAACATCACCTTCCACAGCCAGATCTGGCCCGCGGAGCTGCTCGCGTACTCCGGCAAGGGCGCGAAGGGGGGCGAGCCCGGCCCGATGGGTGAGCTCAACCTCCCGACCGAGGTCGTCTCGAGCGAGTTCCTCACGATGGAGAGCCGGCAGTTCTCCTCCAGCCGCGGCCACGTCATCGGCGTGCGGCACGTCCTCGAGGCCTACGGCCCCGACCCGCTGCGCTACTTCATCTGCGCCGCGGGCCCGGAGAACCAGGATGCCGACTTCACCTGGCCGGACTTCGTCCAGCGCAACAACTCCGAGCTCGTCGCCGGTTGGGGCAACCTCGTCAACCGCACTGCGTCGATGGTCGCCAAGAACTTCGGCGAGATCCCGCAGCCGGGCGAGCTCGAGGAGGTCGACCGGGCGGTGCTCGCGCGGGTCGCCGGGGCCTTCGCCGAGGTCGGCGGGCTGCTCGAGCGGCACCGGCAGAAGGCCGCGCTCGGCGAGGTCATGCGGGTCGTCGGCGATGTCAACAAGTACGTCACCGACACCGAGCCCTTCCGGCTCAAGGGCGAGGACCAGCGTGAGCGGCTGGCGACGGTGCTGCACACGCTCACCCAGTGCGTCAGCGACTGCAACCTGCTCCTCGCGCCCTTCCTCCCGCACGCGGCCAACCGGGTCGACGCGGTCCTCGGTGGCGACGGGCAGCTCGTCCCCATGCCGCACGTCGAGGACGTCGAGGACCTCGACGGTGGCCCCGGCTACCCCGTCATCACCGGCGACTACTCGGGCTTCCCGCGCTGGGAGCCCACGCCGGTGACGGTCGGCACGCCGATCGCCAAGCCGAGCCCGGTCTTCGTCAAGCTCGACCCCGAGGAGGTCGTCGCCACGGAGCGTGCGGCCATGTCGGGGGAGGGCTGATGGCGGATCGCGAGGGCGTCGCGCCGCACCCGGACCCGCTGCCGGTCGCGGTCGTCGACAACCACACGCACCTCGACATCCGTCGTCGTGACGTCGCCGATGCCATCGCTCCCGAAGGGGGCGAGCAGCGGTCCACGGACGACGTCGCCGCGGCCCTGGCGAGCGCTGCTTCCGTGGGCGTGGACCGGGTGGTGCAGGTCGGCTGCGACCTCGAGAGCGCCCGCTTCACCGTCGACCAGGTCGACCGGCACCCGTCGATGCTCGGCGCAGTTGCCTTGCACCCCAACGAGATTCCCGCGCTGGCGGAAGCTGGAGAGCTCCAGTCCGCGTGGGACGAGATCGAGCGTCTGGCCGCGCACCCGCGGGTGCGGGCGATCGGCGAGAGCGGTCTGGACTACTTCCGCACCGGCCCCGAGGGGCACGCGGTGCAGCAGGAGTCCTTCCGCTGGCACATCGACCTGGCCAAACGCACCGGCAAGGCGCTGCAGATCCACGACCGCGACAGCCACGACGACGTGCTGCGCATCCTCGCCGAGGAGGGCGCGCCGGAGACGACGGTGCTGCACTGCTTCAGCGGGGACCTCGCGATGGCGCGCGAGTGCGTCGAGCGCGGCTACCTGCTCTCCTTCGCCGGGACGCTCACCTTCAAGAGCGCCGGCGGGCTGCGCGAAGCGCTGGCCCACACGCCGATCGAGCAGGTGCTCGCCGAGACGGACGCGCCCTACCTGACCCCGACGCCCGAGCGCGGGCGGGCCAATGCCCCCTATCTGCTGCCGCACACGGTGCGCGTCATGGCCCGCACGCTGGGCGTCGACGTGCCGACGATGTGCGCCGCGATCTCGGCCAACAGCGAGCGCGTCTACGGCCCCTGGGCGTGACGCTCGTCGCGTGCCGTTATCAAAACTTGACCTTCGGTTGATGCGTCAGGCAAGGTAGTCCGCTGTTGGCCGGGGCCGGTTTCCCCTGATCTCTTTCGCTGACACAGGTGCCCGCCATCCCTTGGGTCCCCGTGTGCGGACCCACCGGTGCCCGGGAAGTTCAAACATCGGAGCACTGTGAGTTCACCTGCGATCCGCCGCATCACCCAGGCCGGCGTCGTCGGCGCCTTGGCCCTCGGCGTGTCTGGCGTCGTCGTCATGGACAAGTCCGTCGCCCTGTCGGTCGACGGCGAGAAGTCCACCGTCCACGCCTTCGGCGGCACCGTCGGTGACGTCCTGGAGAAGCAGGGCGTCGAGCTCGGCCCCCACGACGTCGTCACGCCGTCGGCCGAGAGCCCCGTGGACGACGGCCAGACCATCGTGGTGCGGTACGGCCGCAAGCTGACCGTCACGGTCGACGGCAAGGAGCGCGAGTACTGGACGACGGCCTCCACCGTCGGCGAGGCGCTCCAGCAGCTCGGGATCCGCAACGGCGACGGCGCCATCCTCAGCGCCTCGCGCAGCCAGACCATCGGCCGCAAGGGCCTCGACCTGCGGGTGAGCACCCCGAAGCAGGTCAAGCTGCTCGTCGGTGGCAAGCGCTCGACCGCGACCGTCACCGCGACGACCGTCGAGGACGCCCTGACCCAGGCCGAGGTCCGCTACGACGGCAACGACCTCATCAAGCCCGGCGCGAAGTCCCGCGTCACCGACGGCATGACGATCCGCCTCGACCGGGTCAACCGCACCGGCGACACCCGGACCGAGGTCATCCCCTACGAGACCGTGGTCAAGAAGGACAGCTCGCTCTACGAGGGGCAGACCAAGCTCCAGCAGGAGGGCCGCGCCGGCTCCCGCACGATCACCTACCGGGTGTCGAAGAAGAACGGCGAGGTCGTCTACTCGCGCCAGACGATGGTCAAGGTCACGGCCGAGCCCGTCGACCGCATCGTCCTGCAGGGCACCAAGGCCCGCCCGGCCCCCAAGCCGGCGCCGAAGCCCAAGGCGACCTCCACGCCGAAGCCCAAGGCGACCTCCACGCCGAAGCCGACGCCGACCGCGACGTCCACGCCGAAGCCCTCGACCCCGAGCCCCGAGCCGACGTCGACCCCGTCGAAGACCGCGAGCACCTCGGGTCTCGACCTCTCCCGCGCCGACATGTGGGATCGCATCGCCCAGTGCGAGTCGACCGGCAACTGGTCGATCAACACCGGCAACGGCTACTACGGCGGCCTGCAGTTCGACCTGCAGACCTGGCTCGGCGCCGGCGGCGGCGACTTCGCCTCCCGCCCCGACCTCGCCTCCCGCGAGCAGCAGATCACCGTGGCCAACCGCGTCTACGCCGACCGTGGCCTGCAGCCCTGGGGCTGCGCCCACGCGGCCTGACCGGAGCCACCCTCCGCGCGGCGCGAGCATCGCGCCTCGCCGGTCGAGCCCCCGCCACCCACACCGGGTGCGGGGGCTCACCGCTGCCGTGGCGAGCGCGGCCCCCTTCGATGAATAGAGTCACTCCCATGACGAGCGAGCACCCCACACCGCACCCCGAGGGCGGCGCAGCCGGCCTGCTCGGGGCCGCCCGCATCCGCGAGCTCGCCGAGCGTCACGGCGTGCGACCGACGAAGCAGTGGGGTCAGAACTTCGTCGTCGACGCCAACACCGTGCGCCGCATCGTGCGCGCCGGCGAGGTCACCGCGCAGGACCACGTCGTCGAGATCGGGCCCGGCCTGGGATCGCTCACCCTCGCCCTGCTCGAGGCCGCCGGGCGGGTCACGGCCGTCGAGGTCGACCCGGTGCTCGCCGCCGCCCTGCCCGGGACCGTCGCCGAGGAGGCGCCGCATGCCGTGGAGCGCCTCGAGGTGGTCCACGCCGACGCCATGACGGTCACCGACCTGCCGGGGCCGCCCCCGACCGCGCTCGTGGCCAACCTGCCCTACAACATCTCGGTGCCGGTCGTCCTGCACTTCCTCGAGACCTTCCCGACCATCGAGCGGGTGCTCGTCATGGTCCAGCTCGAGGTCGCCGAGCGCCTCGCCGCGGGCCCGGGCAGCAAGACCTATGGCGTGCCGAGCGTCAAGGCCGCCTGGTGGACGGACGTCGCGCTCGCCGGCCGCGTCTCCCGCTCGATCTTCTGGCCGGTGCCCAATGTCGACTCCGGTCTCGTGCGCCTCGTGCGCCGCGCCCCCCCGACGACGGCCGCGACCCGCGAGCAGGTCTTCGCCGTCGTCGATGCCGCCTTCGCCCAGCGACGCAAGACGCTGCGGGCCTCCCTTCGCTCCATCGCGGGGTCGGGCGAGGTGGCCGAGGCGGCTCTCCTGGCCGCCGGTGTCGACCCGCGCACCCGCGGCGAGCAGCTCGACGTCCTCGCCTTCGCGCGGATCACCGAGGAACTCATGGCTAGGGTGACGCCATGACCTCCGTCCTCGAGTCGCCCGCGCCCGTCACCGTGCGCGCCCCGGCGAAGGTCAACCTGGAGCTCTTCGTCGGGCCGCTGCGCGACGACGGCTACCACGCCCTCTCGACCGTCTACCAGGCCGTCGGCCTGCACGACGAGGTCACCGCCTCGCTCGCCGACGACTGGGGCTGCTCGGTCCGGGGTCGCGACGCCGACAAGGTGCCGACCGACGAGTCCAACCTCGCGCTGCGCGCTGCGCTGGCGCTGTCGGAGCACACGGGCGGTCAGGAGCCGGTGCACCTGTCGATCCACAAGGAGATCCCCGTCGCCGGCGGGATGGCCGGTGGCTCGGCCGACGCCGCTGCGGCCCTCGTCGCCTGCGACGCGCTGTGGGGCACCGCCCTGTCGCGCGAGGAGCTCGAGGAGATCGCGGCCGGCATCGGCAGCGACGTGCCCTTCCTCCTCCACGGGGGCACTGCCGTCGGCTCCGGCCGTGGCGAGGTGGTCACGGCCGTGCTGGCGAAGGGGACGTACCACTGGGTCTTCGTGCCCTCCGCCGCGAGCGGCCTGTCGACGCCGATGGTCTACTCGGCCTTCGACCAGCGCACCGCTGGCTCCGCCCTTGACGACCCGACCCCGAGCGCCGCGCTGATGAGCGCGCTGCGGGCCGGTGACCCGAGTGCCCTCGCGCCCGTGCTCGACAACGACCTGCAGGCCGACGCGATCGCGCTGCAGCCGGCGATCGGCGAGGTCGTCGAGGCCGCGATGGGCTTCGGCGCGCTCGCGGCCATCGTCTCCGGCTCGGGCCCGACGGTCGCGATCCTCGCCGAGTCGGCGGAGGGTGCCATCGACCTCGCCGTCGCCCTGACGGCCTCCGGCGTCGCCGGTGACGTGCTGCGGGCCACCGGGCCCGTCCACGGCGCCCAGGTCCTGCCCACGGCGCGCACGACCTGATGGCCACACCCCTGCTGGGAGCGGAGTCGCTCCACCTCGAGTACCCCACGCGCGTCGTCTTCGACTCGGTCAGCCTCGGCATCGAGGAGGGCGACCGGATCGGCCTCGTCGGGCGCAACGGCGACGGCAAGTCGAGCCTGCTCGGCATGCTCGCCGGCACGATCGAGCCGCAGTCCGGCCGGATCACCCGTCGCGGCGGGGTGCGCTTCGGCGTCCTCGACCAGACCGACGACCTCAGCCCGGCCGCGACCGTCGGCCACAGCATCGTCGGCGACCGGCCCGAGCACGAGTGGGCCGGCGACGCGCGCGTGCGCGACGTCATCGGCGGCCTCGTCGCCGACGTGCCGTGGGACGCGCTCGTCGGTGAGCTCTCCGGCGGTCAGCGCCGCCGGGTGGCGCTCGCCGCGCTCCTCGTCGGGGAGTGGGATCTCATCGCGCTCGACGAGCCGACCAACCACCTCGACGTCGAGGGCATCGCCTGGCTCGCGCAGCACCTCTCTGGACGCTGGCCGAAGGGGACGGGCGGCCTGCTCGTCATCACCCACGACCGGTGGTTCCTCGACGAGGTGTGCACCGAGACCTGGGAGGTGCACGATGGCATCGTCGAGCCCTTCGAGGGCGGCTACGCGGCCTACGTCCTGCAGCGGGTCGAGCGCGACCGCATCGCCGCCGCGACCGAGCAGAAGCGCCAGAACCTCATGCGCAAGGAGCTCGCCTGGCTGCGCCGGGGCGCGCCCGCCCGCACCTCGAAGCCGAAGTTCCGCATCGACGCGGCCAACCAGCTCATCGAGGACGTGCCGCCGGTGCGCAACCCGATCGAGCTGCAGCGGATGGCCGTCGCGCGCCTGGGCAAGGACGTCATCGACCTCGAGGACGCCGGCGTGGCCTTCGGCGACCGGGTCGTCCTGCGCAACATCACCTGGCGGATCGCGCCCGGCGAGCGCACCGGCATCCTCGGCGCGAACGGCGCCGGCAAGTCGACCCTCCTCGGGCTCGTCGCCGGCACGATCGCGCCGACGAGCGGGCGGGTCAAGCGCGGCAAGACGGTGAAGTTCGGCTTCCTCGACCAGCAGTTCTCCCAGCTGGCGACGATCGGCGGTGACCGGGTGCGCGAGGTGCTCGCCCGGACGAAGACGACCTTCACGATCGAGGGGCGCGACCACACGCCGGCGCAGCTGCTCGAGCGGTTGGGCTTCGCGCGCGAGCACCTGTCGGCGCGCGTCGAGGACCTCTCCGGCGGGCAGAAGCGGCGTCTGCAGCTGCTGCTCCTGCTGCTCGACGAGCCCAATGTCATCGCCCTCGACGAGCCGACCAACGACGTCGACTCCGACATGCTCGCGGCGATGGAGGACCTGCTCGACTCGTGGCCGGGCACGCTCATCGTCATCTCCCACGACCGCTACCTGCTCGAGCGGGTCACCGACCAGCAGTACGCGATCATCGACGGCCGGCTGCGGCACGTGCCCGGCGGCGTCGACGAGTACCTGCGGCTGCGCGCCGCGCAGGCCGGCACCACGGGTGCCCGTGACGCGGTGGCCCAGGCCACGGCGACCGCGGCGAAGGGGGCAGAGGGTCCCCCTTCGTCATCGGCGGAGCCGACCGTGGACCCGGCGACGCAGCGTGAGGCGCGCAAGGCGATGGCCCGGATCGAGAAGCAGCTGGCCAAGCTCGCGGCCCGTGAGGACAAGCTGCACCACGAGATGGCCGCGTCGGTGCACGACCACACCCGGCTGGCGGAGCTCAACTCCACGCTCGGGGAGCTCGCGGAGGAGAAGGAGATGCTCGAGCTCGAGTGGCTCGAGTGCGCCGAGCTCGTCGGCTGAGCCGGGCGAAGGGAGCGCCCGCTCAGGCCTCGAAGGGGGCGAGCAGGCGCTTGAGGGCGCGGGTGAGCGCGGCGCGCTCGTCGGCGGACATGTCGTCGAGGAGCTCGCCCTCGCGGGAGAGCAGGTCGGCCATCGCGGCGTCGACCGCCGCCTGGCCCCCCTTCGTCAGGCGCACGATGACGCCGCGGCGGTCGGTGGGTGAGGGGAGGCGCTCGACCCAGCCCTTCGAGGCGAGGCGGTCGATGCGGTTGGTCATCGTCCCCGAGGTCACGAGGGTCTCCTGGACCAGGCGGCCGGGGGAGAGCTGGTAGGGCTCGCCGGCGCGGCGCAGCGCGGAGAGCACGTCGAACTCCCAGCCCTCGAGCTCGTGCCGGGCGAAGGCGCTCGTGCGATCGAGGTCGAGCAGCCGGGCGAGCCGGGAGACGCGTGAGAAGACGTGCAAAGGCTCGACGTCGAGGTCGGGACGCTCGCGGCGCCAGGCCTCGACGATGGCGTCGACGTCGTCGGACGGGTCGTGGCGGCTGCTCATCCGTCAAGAATACCTGCGGTCATGAATCTTGATGTCGAGACATGTGGCCTGTCGTTGGTTAGGCTGCACGGACCCGACCGAGGAGGCACGCACACATGACGGTGACCTGGGACCCGACCCGATACGGCCAGTTCTCGAGCGAACGCTCCCGACCCTTCGTGGATCTCATGGCGCGCGTCGACGCGCGGGAGCCGGGGCTCGTCGTCGACCTCGGCTGCGGCAACGGCCCGCTGACCCTCTCTCTCGCCGAGCGGTGGCCGCAGGCCCGGGTCGTCGGGGTTGACAGCAGCGTCGAGATGCTCGACGCGGCGCGCGCCCTCGACACCGACGGGCGCGTCGAGTGGGTCGAGGCCGACCTCGCCGACTGGGACATCGCCAGCCTGGGCGCGGCGCCCGACGTCGTCGTGAGCAATGCTGCGCTGCAATGGGTTCCGCGTCACCTGCCGCTCATCGAGGGATGGGTCGAGGCGCTCGCCGCCGACGGCTGGTTCGCCCTGCAGGTGCCGGGCAACTACGACGCCCCGACGCACGCGCTCATGCGCGAGACGGCGGTCGACCACCCGCGCAGCGGCGAGCTCGAGGCCGCGAGCAAGCGCTTCGGCGCCGGCGACCCGGCGACCTACCTGCAGGTCCTCGCCGCCCACGGGCTCGCTGTCGACGCCTGGGAGACGACCTACACGCACGTGCTCGACCCCGCCGGCGAGAGCGACAACCCCGTGCTCGACTGGGTGAGCGGCACCGGGCTGCGCCCGATGCTCGAGGTGCTCGAGGACGAGGACGAGCGCGAGGCCTTCCTCGCCGCCTATGCCGACAAGCTCACCGCTGCCTACCCGCGCACGCCCGCCGGCGTGCTCCTGGCCTTCCGCCGGGTCTTCGCGGTGGGCCACAAAGCCGCACGACCCTAGGGTTTTGCAGGGTTGGGCGGGGCCAACTCCGCAAGACCCTAGGGTCTTGCAAGGTTGGCGGGTGGCTCGAGGTGGGCGGAGAGGCCGGACAGGCCGTGCCACGCGAGGTTGACCATGTGCGCCGCGACGACCTCCTTGGGCGGCTCGCGCGTCTCGAGCCACCACTGACCGGTGAGCGAGACCAGGCCGACGAGCATCTGGGCGTACATCGGCGCGTAGCGGCTCTCGAGCTCGCGCTGCTCGAAGGCGTCCGACAGGAGGTGGGCCACCTCGGCGGCCACGTCCGACAGGAGCGAGGCATACGTTCCGGACGGCGCCGAGCCGCTGACATCGCGCACGAGGATGCGGAAGCCGTCGGGCGAGTCCTCGATGTAGTCGAGCAGGGCGAGCGCGGCGCGCTCGATGGTCTCGCGGTCGCTGCCGCCGGCGGTCAGGGACGCGGTCACGGCATCGGTCAGGGCCCGCAGCTCGCGGTCGACGACGACGGCGTAGAGGCCCTCCTTGCCGCCGAAGTGCTCGTAGACCACCGGCTTGGACACCCCGGCCGTCGCGGCCAGGTCCTCGACGGAGGTGCCGTCGACCCCCTTCGCCGCGAAGACCCGACGACCGACGTCGACGAGCTGCTCACGCCGGGCCGCCGCGGTCATGCGGGTGCGCCGGGGTGCCGGGTCGGGGCCGGTCTGGGTCTCGCTCATCCCGCCATTGTCCGTGACGAAGGGGGCGCAGGCGTCGACTACCCTGACCGGAGCCGCTTCGGCGGCGTTCCCCGGTTGGTCTGCCGGCAGGGCCCGCCTGACTTTGAATCAGGACTAGCGACGTAGGTTCGACTCCTACCCGGGGAGCCGCGTGACGTCACCCGACGACGGCCCCGGACCCGTGGCGGGTCCGGGGCCGTCGTCGTGGCCGGGAGGGTCAGCGCGTGGCGCCGGCGAGCTCGTCGGCGAGCACGAACTTGCGCGTCGCGTCGGTGAGCTGCTCGACGAGCGTGGTCAGCTCGCCCTCGCGGCGCTCCTCGAGCTGCAGGCCGTTGTCGCCGAACTCGGTGAAGAGGCTCAGCGAGACCTGCTGGCGCACGGCGTGCATCGAGAAGTTGGCGACGACGGTGCGCCAGTGCTCGACCGCGCGCACACCGTTGTCGGCGCCGTAGGAGACGAAGCCGACGGTCTTGCCCATCCACTCGGGGGCGAGGGAGTCGAAGGCGTTCTTGAAGGCACCGGGGATCGAGTGGTTGTACTCCGGCGTGACGAAGATGAAGCCGTCGTAGGAGTCGATGGCCTGGCCCCAGCGGACGACGCGCTCGTCGTCGTAGGCGCGGTTCGCCATGCCCGGCACGGTGGGGGAGGTGAGCAGCGGCAGGTCGAAGTCGGACAGCTCGACGACCTCGAAGGTCACGTCCTCGGTGCGCTCCGCGACGGACTTCACCCACTGGGCGACGGCGCTGGCAGCGCGACCCTGGCGGACGGACCCGACGATGATGCCGATCTTCATGCGTTCACTCCTGTGGTGTGCGGTGTTGTTGACTCTTCAATCACCATAACGAAGGGAGGTGCCTCGCGCATTCCCGCAGGCACGGACGAGCGCGCGCGGGCCCGCGGGGGTCCGACACAATGACGCCGTGACCGCGCCCCACGACCTCTCGCCGCAGCCCGGCCCACGCCCGACTGCCCGTGTCCTCAAGATCGTCGGGGCGCTCGTGCTCGTCGCCATGTTCGTCGCCGGCGTCGTCTCCTTCCTGCCGGGAGGGCTGGGCGGGGTCCTCGGCCGCGGCGGCCCGCCCGAGGTCGAGGGCAACATCGTCTGGGACAGCAAGGACCTGGCGGTCCAGCTCGGGCCCGACGGCTGGCTGACCCACCCTGCTGGCGGGGGCGACTACGCGGCGCGCAATGTCCGCACGGGCACGTCGTGGACGATCGGCGACCTCGCCTCGCAGATGTCCATCTCGCATGAGGGCGTCGTCGTGCAACCCGACGGCACGAAGGTCCTCGTGCAGCGAGAGGGGTCGACCCGCACGGTGACCACGAAGGACATCGCCGACGAGCAGGGGGACGACGATCTGTGGCCGGGCGAGAACGTCGATCTCGTCGCCTTCGGCGAGGAGCACGTCGTCGTCGCGACCTGTCTGGCGCCGAGTCCCTCGCGCCTGCTCGACGAGGTCGAGGGCGGGCACGCGGTCTTCGCGGGTCTCTCGATCGAGGACGCGTCGATCGCCTGGGTGCGCGACGTGGGTGCGCGCTGCGGCGGTGACTTCTGGCACCCGGGCAAGCCCAAGACCCTCCCGGCGCAGCCCTATGTGCTCCTCGAGCCGAGCGAGGACCACCTCGTCGTCGTCGACGTCGCGACCGGCGAGACGGTGCTCAGCCGCTCCGGTCAGGCCCGCTACGAGATCGCGATCCACGGCGACCGCGTCCTCGTCGAGGAGGACGAAGGGGAGGTCGCGTGGCGATCGCTGCGCACCGGCAAGGAGATCACCCGGGTGCGCTGCGACGGCGCCCGCGTCGGCTCGACGGGTGACATCTCGCGGCAGGTCCCGCCGGAGGGCACGCCCTTCGTCGAGTGCGCGGACAGCGTGCGCGTCCTCGACGGTGATCGTGTGGTCGAGATCGACGCCCAGCCCCTGGGCCTGGGGGAGGGGCGGCTGCCGGAGGGCCGGGACGTGGCCGTGGGGCGCCATGTCATGCACCGCGAAGGGAAGGTCGTCACCGTGCGGGACGGGCTGGAGGACAAGGAGATCGGGCGGCTCGACGTGCCGGAGGACTTCGAGGTCGCCGGGTGGACGTCGCCGGGCCGGCTCCTCGTCTTCGCGAGCGTCGACACGGGCGGCGAGCGCCCGACCTCGGCCTACCGCGCCTTCGACGCGCGCACCGGCGAGCTCGTCCTGTCGACGAGCGGCGGCATGCGCACGGGCGCCGACGTCTCGCCCGACGGCGTGATCGTCGTCGAGTCCGACGACGAGGACCTCGAGGGCACCCGGCTGTGGGTCGCCGCGACGAAGGAGACCCCGTGAGCCGCACGCCGAGCAAGGTCGGCGACCTCACCCGGCTCGTCGCGGTCGTCGTGGCGGCGGCGGTGCTCCTCGGATTCGGGCTGGTCCTCTTCGGCCGTCTGGGCGGCGGAGGTTCCGTCGACGGGAAGGTCCGCTACTCGACCTCGGACCACGCCTACGGCATCCACCTGGGACCCCACGGGTGGTTCAGCTACACCGACGACGACGGTGACTGGGTGCAGCAGGCGACGACGGGTGACCGCTGGCGCAGCGAGGGCTTCTACGGCGACGGCGCCCTGACCTCGGACGGCACCTTCGTCAGCACGCTCGGTGGGGACGTGCGCATCGAGCGCGAGGGCCGTCAGCTCGAGGCGCGGGGTGCCGACCTGCTCGTCGCCCACGGCGACCGTAGCCTGCGGCCCGGCGAGGAGGCGCAGCTCGTCGGGATGTCGACCCGGCACGCCGCCGTCGTCTCGTGCATGTCCCCCGGCGGCGAGGCCCGTCTCGGCGAGGAGGTCGACGGCGGGCGGCTCGTCGTCTCCGGTGTCGCCCTTGAGGACGCGAGCGTGACCTGGAGCCACGACACCGAGGTCGGCTGCGATGCCGACCTGGCCACGCTCTACCCCGAGGGTCTGCCGGAGCAGCGTTACGTGCTGCTCACCCCGGACGAGGAGACGACTCTGGCGCTCGACCTCGACACGGGCAAGGTGGCGCGCACCTGGCGCGACGCCCCGCGTGGGCGGGTCATCGTGCGCGAGGACGTGGCGGTCTCCCGCGAGGGTGACGAGGTGCGGGCACTCTCCCTTCGCTCGGGGGACGAGGTGGCGCGCACGGCATGCCCCGGGGCGCGGCTCGACACCCCCGGTGACTGGGGCGGCCGGCTCGCCGCGGAGGCCACCCCGCTCGTGCGGTGCGGCAGCAGCGTCCGGCTCCTCGACGGCGACCGCTTCGTCACCGTCGACGCCCCTCCGGTGGAGGAGTCGCAGCAGGTCGCCGACGGACGATCGGTCGTGCACGACCGCTTCGAGATCTCGCGCGCCGGCGACACCCTGACCTTCAGGGACGCGCTCGCCGACGAGGTCGTCGGCGACGTCGAGATGCCCGACGGATTCCGGATCTCGACGAACGACCTGCGTGGTCGGCTCGTCGTCTTCTACCGGCCGGCCGACAAGATCTTCGGCGACGACACGGACACCGAGTTCCGCATCGTCGACACCCGCACGGCGACCCTCGTCGCGACGACCGGCGATGGTCTGTCGCCGGGCGCGGAGGTCTCGACCGACGGCTTCGCCGTCCTCACCGAGCGCGTCGAGAGGCGCCGCAGCCGGTCCTCACGCACCTATGCCTGGGTCGTCGGTGTCGACGAGGTGCGGCGCCGCGACTGACCGCGGTCGCATGGGGCCGTGCGACGGGGCCGGATCAGTCGATCTCTTCTCCCGCAAGGGCCTTCGCCGCGAGGCGCTCCTCCTCGCTCACCTCCCAGACCTCCCACGCGGCGTGCACCGCGATGAGGATGATGAGGCAGCCGAGGACGAGGTCGGGCCAGCCGGAGGCGGTCCACAGCGTGACGACGGCCATCGCGATGACCGCGAGGTTGACGAGCACGTCGTTGCGCGCCGAGAGGAAGGCCGCGCGGCTGAGCGAGCCGCCCGCGTGCCGCACGCCGGCGAGCAGCCAACCGCTCGTGCCGTTGACGACGACGGCGCCGAGCGAGGCGAGGACGACGGGCAGCACCTCGGGCGCCGTCGGGTCGGCGAAGCGCCGGACCGCCTCGACGCCCGCGACGGTCGCCGGCACGAGGATGACCAGGGCCATCGCCTTGCCCATGAGGGCGCGGCGGGCGAGCGGCCACCCCAGCGCGATGAAGATCAGCAGGTTGATCGACGTGTCCTCGAGGAAGTCGACGCTGTCGGCGAGCAGCGACACCGACCCGGCGTAGAGGGCGACGGTGAACTCCACGAAGAAGTAGGCGAAGTTGATCAGCGCGACGACGAGCACGACCCGCCGCAGGCGGTCGGCATCGAGGCGCGCGGGATGGGCGTCGGTCATGGTCGGGACGATAAACCGCTTGCGCCGCAAGCGCGGCCGGAGCCCAATGGTCGGGTGACCACCACACGGGCCGTCGTCCTCGTCGAGGGCGAGAGCGACCGCGAGGCCCTGCACGCCCTCGCGCGCCGCCTCGGCGTGGACCTCGCTGCGGCCGGGGTCGTGGTCGTCGCCATGGGCGGCGTGACCAATGTGCGCGCCCACCTCCAGCAGTGGCGCCGGCAGGCGCCCGGCCTGCACGTCAGCGGCCTCTACGACGTCGCCGACGAGCACCACGTGCGAAGGGGGTTGCTCGCCGGGGGGCTGCCCGTCACCGAGGTCGGTGGTCTCGCCGGTCTCGGGTGGCACGCGTGCGTCACCGACCTCGAGGACGAGCTCCTGCGCGCCCTCGGGCTGCCCGCGGCAGAGGCGGTCGTCGAGGCGGCGGGGGAGGGGCCCTCCCTTCGCCTCCTGACGCAGATGCCCGCGCAGCGAGGCTGGTCGCGCAGGGACCTGCTGCGCCGGTTCCTCACCTCGCAGTCGGGGCGCAAGGCCCGGTATGCGCGGCTCTTCGTCGAGGCGCTCGACCTCGACCGGGCGCCCGCCCCGCTCGTCGCGGTGCTCGAGGACGCAGTCGGGCGGTGACCGTGCGGGGCCGTCTCCCGGGTCGCCGGGGCATCGCTGCGTCATGGCGACCCCACAGCGGACCCACAACCTGCGGGGCTTGGCTTAGGTCCATGACCCGGAGGCAGCGAACGAAGGAGATGGCCATGACGACACCGCGGACCCACGAGGGGCGGGTGCTGCCGAAGCAGGACGAGGAGCTCGTCGACCAGGGACTGCAGTTCGACATCGGCACGCTCTTCGGGCGCCGCCGGATGCTCGGCCTCCTCGGGGCCGGGACCGTGCTGGGCCTCACGGCCTGTGCCGGGAGCGGCGAGGGCTCGAGCGGCAGTGCCACGTCAGCGAGCTCGGGCTCCGGCTCGAGCACGAGCGGCAGCTCGAGCTCGCTGACCGAGATCCCCGACGAGACCGCCGGCCCCTACCCCGGGGACGGCAGCAACGGTCCCGACGTCCTCGAGGAGAGCGGCGTCGTGCGGCAGGACATCCGCTCAAGCTTCGGCAGCAGCACGACGACCGCCGAGGGGGTCCCGATGACCCTGACGCTGAAGATCAAGGACCTCGCCGAGGGTGGTGGCGCCTTCGCCGGTGTCGCGGTCTACGTGTGGCACTGCGACCGCGACGGCAACTACTCGATGTACTCCGAGGGCGTCGAGGACGAGAACTACCTGCGCGGTGTCCAGGTCGCCGACGACAGCGGCACGGTGAGCTTTACGAGCATCTTCCCGGCCTGCTACTCCGGTCGGTGGCCGCACATCCACTTCGAGGTCTACCCCGACGAGGCGAGCATCACCGATGCCTCCAATGCCATCGCGACCTCCCAGGTCGCCCTGCCCCAGGACGTGTGCACCACGGTCTACGCCACCGACGGCTACGAGGCCTCGGTGGACAACCTGTCGAGCCTGAGCCTGACGAGCGACAACGTCTTCGGCGACGACGGGGGCACGAGTCAGCTCGCGGACGTCAGTGGCAGCGTGACGAAGGGGTACGACGTCACCCTGGTCGTGGGCGTCGACACGACGACCGAGCCCAGCGGTGGTGGCGCCGGTGGTGGCGGTCAGCCCGGCGGTGCGCCCCCTTCGCAGGGCTGAGCCGGTCACCCGGACCGCGTCCGAGGGGAGGCACCCACCTGCGTAGCCTGCAGGTGTGCGTCTCCTCCTCATCCGTCACGGCCAGACCCCTCACAACGTCACCGGTGCGCTCGACACCACCTTCCCCGGCGCCGGGCTGACCGAGCTCGGGCAGCGACAGGCCGCGGCCGTCCCGGAGGCGCTGGCCGACGAGGACGTGAGCGCCGTCTACGCGTCACCGCTGATCCGCACCCAGCTGACGGGATCGCCTCTGGCGCAGGAGCGTTCGATCGATGTGCGCGTTCGCGAAGGCCTGCAGGAGATCGCTGCCGGCGACTTCGAGATGCGGTCGGACCAGGCGGCCGTCGCGGCCTACCTCGGCGGGCTCGCCGCGTGGTTGCACGGCGATCTCGACCACGCGCTCGCGGGCGGGACCGACGGCCACGACTTCATGGCGCGCTACGACGCCGCGGTGCGGGCCATCGCGCAGGGGCACGGGCGCGGCGACACGGTGGCGCTCTTCAGCCACGGAGCCGCGATCCGCGTCTACGCCGCGCTCTCGGCCGGCCTCGACGCCGACGCGATCGAGGGGAAGTGGATCAACAACACCGGCATGGTCATGCTCGACGGCCGCCCCGGCGAGGGCTGGGACCTCGTGCGCTGGCACGGCGACCCGCTCGGCGGTGGGCACCTCGCCAGCGTGCGCGCCCACGACGTCACGGGCGAGGCGATCGACGAGGAGCTCGACGCCGACGACCGGTGACCTCCCCCCATCTGTCGCATTGCCCTACGGCAATGCGACGTCGGGCGAGGTGATCCAGGAGCCGGCGCGCACGACCCGGGTGACCGCCAGGTCGTCGTCGAGCACGACGAGGTCGGCGCGGGCGCCGGCCTCGATGCGGCCGACATCGGTCAGCCCGAGCGATGTAGCGGGGGTGGCCGTCGCGGCCGTCACCGCGGCCTCGAGGGTGAAGCCGCTCGCGACCGCGTGGCGCACCGCCTCGGCCATGGTGAGCGTGGAGCCGGCGATGGCACCGGTCGCGGTGCGGGCCACGCCATCGCGCACCTGCACGTGGATCGGCCCCAGGTGGTAGTCGCCGTCGTCGGCGGCCGCCGCGCCCATCGCGTCGGTGACGAGGACGATCCGTCCGTGGGCGGCCCGCTCGGCCAGCCGCAGCATCGCGGGGTGCACGTGCACGCCGTCCGAGATCAGCTCCACGCGCACGCGCTCGTCCTCGAGCAGGGCGGCGATCGGCCCCGGGTGGCGGTGGTGCAGCCCCCGGATCTGGTTGAAGAGGTGCGTGGCCACGGTGGCGCCCGCGTCGATCGCCGCCCGGGCCTGCTCCCACGTCGCGTCGGTGTGCCCGACCCCGACGACGACCCCCGCGTCGACGACCCGCCGCACCGCCTCGAGGGCCCCGTCGAGCTCGGGTGCGATCGTCGCCATCCGCAGCGCGTCACCGCCTGCGGCGAGCAGCCGGTCCACGTCGGCAGGCGAAGGGGGGCGCAGCAGGCTCGGCTCGTGGGCACCGCAGAAGTCCGCGGACAACCACGGCCCCTCGAGGTGGACCCCGGCGAGGACCCCGTCGTCGACGAGCTCGGCGAGCACCCGAACCGACCGGTCGAGCCGGTCGATCTCGTCGGTGACCAGGCTGGCGACGAGGCTCGTCGTGCCGTGGGCCAGGTGGGCCCGCGCGACGGTCGCCGCCTGGTCGGGGTCGCCGACGGTGAAGGAGGCCCCGCCACCGCCGTGGCAGTGGGTGTCGACGAAGCCGGGCACGAGGGTGCCCGTGAGGTGGAGGGGTCTCGAGGCTCCGGCCGCGGACGGCCTGCGCTCCTCGACCTGCGGGATGGCGGTGGGGGGACCCCCTTCGCCCACCTGCGCGATGCGCTCGCCCTCGACCTGCACCCACCCCGGGGCGAGCGTGCGCCCCGGGGTGAGGACGCGGTCGGCGGTGACGATCACGCCGAGTCGTCCGCGGTGACGAGCGACTCCTCGCCCTCGTCCTCGCGGCCCGGGGTGCGCAGGTTCCACGTGCGGATGACGAAGCGGAAGAGCACGTAGTAGACGACGGCGTAGCCGAGCCCGATGAGGACGAGGAGCAGCGGCTTCGTCGCGATGTTGTAGTTGAGGACGAAGTCGAAGAGGCCGGCGGAGAAGCCGAAGCCGTCCTTGATGCCCAGAGCATTGGTCAGCGCGAGCGAGGTGCCGGTGAGCACCGCGTGGATGACGTAGAGCGGCCACGCGACGAACATGAAGGCGAACTCGAGCGGCTCGGTGACACCGGTGAGGAAGGAGGTCAGCGCGGCCGAGCCCATGATGCCGCCGACGAGCTTCTTCTGCGCCGGCTTGGCCTCCTGGTAGATCGCCAGGGCGGCGGCGGGCAGGGCGAACATCATGATCGGGAAGAAGCCGGTCATGAAGGCGCCGGCCGTCGGGTCGCCGTTGAGGAAGCGGGCGATGTCACCGGTGACCGGCTTGCCGCCCTCGGGCGTGTACTCGCCGATGAGGAACCACGGGGGGTTGTTGAGGATGTGGTGCAGGCCGGTGGGGATGAGCAGACGGTTGACCGTGCCGTAGACGAAGCCACCGATGACCTCGTTGTCGGCGACCCACTCGCCGAGGCCGGTGATCCCGGCGTCGAACCACTGGTAGACGAAGCTCGTGAGGACCGAGATGACGATCGCGGCGGTCGCCGTGGCGATCGGCACGAAGCGCCGTCCGCCGAAGAAGGCGAGATAGGCCGGCAGCTTGATCCGGTGGTAGCGCTGCCACAGCCACGCGGCCGTCAGGCCCATGGCGATGCCGCCGAAGACCCCGTAGTTGATCAGCTCCTGCTCCTCTCCCTTCGCCGGCGTCCCGAGGACGAAGGGGGACATTGCGTCACCGACCGCCTTGAAGACGAGGTAGCCGACGACGGCCGCGAGGGCCGTCGAGCCGTCGGCCTTCTTCGCCATGCCGATGGCGATGCCGACGGCGAAGAGGATCGGCAGGTTGTCGAAGAGCGCACCGCCCGCGGCGCCGATGACCGGCGCGACCCGCGTCCAGCCGAGGCCGTCCGCGCCGAGCAGGTCGGGCTGGCCCAGGCGCAGCAGCAGGGCTGCGGCGGGCAGCGCGGCGATCGGCAGCATGAGGCTGCGGCCGAACTTCTGGAGCGGGGCGAGGTTGAGCTTGCGGCGCCCGGAGTCCCCGGACGCGATGGAGCCGTCTGCAGTGGTCACGGCGTGTTCCCTTCGTGTGGCGGTGCCGGCGGTGGGGTGTCGTCCCGGCTCAACGACATGTGCAGCTGGTAGCGGTCTCCGCGATATCGGGAGACGACGTGCTCGACCGGGCGGCCGAGGCTCGTGGACAGGCGGCGGAAGACGAGCAGCGGCGCCCGGTCGGGGCAGGCGAGCAGCTGGGCGACCTGGCCCTCGGCGCACTCGCCCCACAGGGTCTGCTCGGCGGCGTCGATGACGACGCCGTACTCGTCGGCGAGCAGCGCGTAGATCGAGTCACCGAGGTCGTGCCGGTCGAGGCCGGGAGCGAGGTCGGCGGGGTACCAGCTCTCCTCGAGCGCGATCGGCTGCCCGTCGGCCAGGCGCAGCCGGTCCAGCCGCCAGGCCCGGCCCGGGCCGAGCCACTGGGTGACCTCGCTCGGGGGAGCGGCCAGGCGCACGCCGAGGAGCCGGGTCGACGGGGTGAGCCCGCGTCGGCGCATGTCCTGGCTGAAGCTCGCGAGGTGCAGCCGGCTCTCCAGCCGCGGGCGGGCGACGAAGGTGCCCTTGCCGTGGACCCGGTGGAGCATGCCGTCGGCGATGAGCGACTCGATCGCCTTGCGGACCGTCGCGCGGGAGAGGGAGTAGGTCGCCATGAGCTCGCGCTCGGAGGGGATCGCCGCCTCGGGTCCCAGGCCGGCGGCCAGCTCGGCGATCGCCTCGCGCATCTGGACGTGCTTGGGACGGGGCCCGTGGAGCGGTGCTCGCGACACTTCCCGATCCTCACCTTCGTTGGTACGGTCTGGTACGTACCAGTGAGGATCCACGTCGGGGTGGGAGGTGTCAAGCATCGTGACCGTGATGGCCCGCGAGATCGCCGAGCAGCCGGCGGCCGTGCGCCGCACGCTCGAGGCGCTGCTGCCGCTGCGCGCCGACGTGCGCGCGCTCTTCGCCGACCGTCGCCGCGTGCTGCTCGTCGCCCGTGGGTCGAGCGACCACGCCGCCATCCACGGCCGCTACCTCCTCGAGGCCTGCGCCGGCATCCCGGCCTCGCTCGCCGCCCCGAGCATCGCCACGCACTACCGCGCCGACCTCGACCTCGCCGACACCCTCGTGGTCGCGATCTCCCAGTCCGGCGCCACCGAGGAGATCGTCGCCACGGCCGACTGGGCCCGTGGGCACGGGGCCGCCGTCGTCGCCGTCACCAATGTCGAGGGCTCCCTGCTGGCGAAGGGGGCGGACCTCGCCCTGGTCACGCAGGCCGGGCCGGAGCTGGCCGTGCCGGCCACGAAGTCGCACCTCACCCAGCTCGTCGCGGTCGCCGTCGTCGCGGACGCGCTCGGGGCGGAGCTGGACCCGGAGGGGAGCGACGACCAGTGGAGGCGGGTCGCCGAGGAGGTCGCGCTCGCCGTGGAGCGGGCCGAGCTCGTCGAACCCGCGGTGCCGCTGCTGCAGGCGGCCGAGCACGTCGTCGTCTCCGGCCGCGGCATGTGCCTGGCGACCGCGCTCGAGACGGCGCTGAAGATCGAGGAGACCTGCCTGGTCCCCGTGCGCGGCTACTCCTACGCCGACCTGCGGCACGGGCCGATCTCCGTCGTCGGACCCGACGTCGCGGCGGTGCTCGTCGCCGCGCAGGACGGGCCGATGACCGCGGCCATGACCGACGTCGCCGACGACCTGCGCCGCCGGGGGGCGCGGGTCGTCGGCATCGGTGGGGACACCCCCTTCGCCCGGGCCTGCGACGTGCACGTCCCCGGGCCCGACCTGCCCGAGCCGCTCGCGCCGATCGGGCTCGTCGTGCCCGCCCAGCTGCTCGTCGAGCGCCTCGCGCGCGCCCTCGGGCGCGACCCCGACAGCCCCCGCGGTCTGGCCAAGGTCACCCGCACCGACACACACTGATCCCCACCCACCCCACGAGAGGAACCCCCATGGCCAGCAAGGCAGAGCAGATCCTCGCCGCCCTCGGCGGCGCGGACAACGTCGTCGAGATCGAGCCGTGCATCACCCGGCTGCGGACCGAGGTCAACGACGGCTCGAAGGTCGACCAGGCCGCGCTCAAGGCCGCCGGCGCGCACGGCGTCATGGCCCAGGGCACGGTCGTGCAGGTCGTCGTCGGTCCCGAGGCCGACACCCTGGCCGAGGACATCGAGGACCTGATGTGAGCGAGGTGCTCGCCCCCAGCGCCGGTGCCGTCCTGCCGATGACGGCGTGCGTCGACGAGGTCTTCGCCCAGCAGCTCGTCGGGCCCGGGCTCGTGCTCGACCCGCCCGACGGCGAGACGACGGTCGTCGCCCCGATCGCCGGCACGGTCATGAAGGTCCACCCCCACGCCTTCGTCGTCGTGGGGGAGGGGGCCGGCGTGCTCGTCCACCTCGGGATCAACACCGTCAAGCTCGAGGGCGCCGGCTTCGCCGTCCACGTCGAGCAGGGCGCGACCGTCGCCGCCGGCGACCCGATGATCACGTGGGATCCGGCGAGCCTGCCGGCCGAGGTCGCGGGCTCCGCGATCTCGCGCCAGGTCCCGGTCGTGGTCCTCGACGTGCCCGCCGACTCCCTCGATCTGTCCGCCGCGCCGACCGAGGTCGTCACGGGCGACCTGCTCTTCCGTCTCGCCTGAGCCCCGTCCCGCCGGCCGGGTGGCCCGGCGAGCGGGCGTGCGCTGCGCCCAACACAAACACATGTGACTATCCCTTTACTTGTGTTGTTTCGTCTTCTACGGTGGGTCGTGTTCACCACCGGCACCGGCGCCTGGGGCGCCCGGCAGGACGAGGGAGTCCACTCGATGTACGCACCCGAGCGGCAGCAGCGCATCCTCGAGATCGCGCGCACGCACGGCCGGGTCGAGGTCGTCGCCCTCGCCGACGAGCTGTCGGTGACGACCGAGACCATCCGACGTGACCTCACCGCCCTCGAGCGCCGCGGCGGCCTGCGTCGGGTGCACGGCGGCGCGCTGCCGGTCGAGCGCCTCGAGGTCGAGCCGCCGCTGGCCACCCGCTCCGGTCGGCACTCGCAGGTCAAGCGCCGCATCGCCGCCCGCGCCCTCGACGAGCTCCCCGTGGAGGGGACCGTGCTCGTCGACGGCGGGTCGACGACCCTCGCGCTCGCACAGCTGCTCCCGGACCGCCCCGGCCTGACCGTCGTCACGAGCTCCGTCGACGTCGCCGTCCTCCTCCGGCCGCACGAGCACACCGAGCTCTACGTGCTCGGCGGCCGGGTGCGCGGTCGCACCGGGACGACGGTCGGCACCTGGCTGACCTCTGCCCTCGCCGACGTGTGCGTCGACGTCGCCTTCGTCGGCACCAACGGCTACTCGAGCGCCCGCGGCATGACGACGCCCGACCAGTCCGAGGCCGATGCCAAGCGGGCCATGGTCGCCGCTGCCCGGCTCGTCGTCGTCGTCGCCGACTCCTCGAAGGCGGGCGACGACCACTTCCACCGCTTCGCCGACACGGCGACGATCGACCTGCTCGTCACCGACGACGGGCTCGACGACGAGACCGCCGCCGAGCTCGGCGCCGAGGGCATGGCGGTCGCACGCGCATGATCATCACGCTCACCCCCAACCCGAGCATCGACCGCACCGTCGACCTGGCCGCGCTGCGGCGCGGCCAGGTCAACCGCGCCACCGCCAGCCGGATCGACCCCGGCGGCAAGGGGGTCAACGTCTCCCGGGCCCTGACGGCACAGGGCTCGCCGACCCTGGCCGTGCTCCCCGAGGGCGGGCCCGAGGGCCACCTCATGGCAGAGCTCCTCGACGCCGCAGGCGTGCGCCGCCGTGGGGTCCCGGTGGCCGGTTCGGTGCGGCTCAACGTCACCGCGGTCGAGCCCGACGGCACGACGACCAAGCTCAACGAGCCCGGCCCGACCCTGGACAAAGTGGAGGTCCGTGCCCTCCTCGAGGCCGTCGCCGACGCCGTCCGGTCGGCGGGAGGCGAGCCGGTGTGGGTCGTCGGGTGCGGGTCGCTGCCGCCCGGCGCGCCGGCCGACCTGCTCGCCGGTCTCGTGACCGCCGGCCGCCGGGCCGGAGCCCGCGTGGCCGTCGACTCCTCGGGCGACCCCCTTCGACCGGCGGTGGCCGCTGGACCCGACCTCATCAAGCCCAACCGGGTCGAGCTCGAGGAGCTCGTCGGTGCCGACCTGCCGACGCTCGGGGCGGTCGTCGACGCGGCCCGGGACCTCGTCGCCGGAGGGGTCGGCCGGGTGGCCGTCAGCCTCGGCCGCGATGGTGCGGTGCTCGTCGACGGCGACGAGGTGGTCCACGCCCGGGCGACCATCGCCCGCCCGGTGTCGACGGTGGGTGCAGGCGACTGCATGCTCGCCGGCCTGCTCCACGACCTCGCCGCCGGGGCCCCCGCCGCGCAGGCGCTGTGCACCGGTGTCCGGTGGGGCGCCGCTGCCGTGACCCTGCCGGGCAGCAGCGTCCCCACGCCGCCCGACCTCGCCGACATCGACGTCTCCGTCACCACGACCCCTGACCGCTCCCTCGCCGTCCGCGACTGAGCCCCACCCCCGGAAGGACCGAGCAATGCCGCTCATCACCCCGTCGCAGGTCGTGCTCGACCTCAGCGCACCAGACTCCCACGCCGCGACCCGGCGGCTGGCCGAGACTCTCGTCGAGAGCGGTCGCACCACCGACGTCGAGGCCTTCCTCGACGACGTGCGGGCCCGGGAGGAGGTCATGGCGACCGGCCTGCCCGGCGGCATCGGCATCCCGCACGCCCGCAGCGCGGCGATCACCGAGCCCTCGCTCGTCTTCGGTCGAGCCACCCGGGGCATCGACTGGGGCGCGAAGGACGGCCCCGCGACGCTCATCTTCCTCATTGCCGCGCCCGAGGGGGGCGGAGAGGCGCACATGCAGGTGCTGCCCAAGCTCGCCAAGGCGCTCATGGACCAGTCCTTCCGCTCGGCCCTCGAGGCCGCGACGACCGAGGCGGAGGTCGTCGCGCTCGTCGAGGAGCGGGTCTCCCTCGACGAGCCGAAGCAGGGCACCCCGCAACCCGTCGCCTCGGCTGCGCCCCCGGCCGTCGAGTCCTCCGATTCCACGCAGTCCTCGGAGCCCACTCACTCCTCGGACGAGGGCGCTGCGGACGAGGCGTCCGCGGGCGGTGCCTCCGCAACGACCGCGGGCGAGGGTTCGCATTCCCTGCACCTCGTCGCGGTGACTTCCTGCCCGACCGGCATCGCCCACACGTACATGGCCGCAGAGGCGTTGCGGACGGCCGCCGAGGAGGCGGGCCACACGATCACCGTCGAGACCCAGGGGTCCGCGGGCTCGACCCCGCTGTCCCGCAGCGAGATCCAGCGTGCCGACGCGGTGATCTTCGCCCACGACCTCGAGGTCAAGGACAAGGGCCGCTTCGCTGGCCTCCCGACCGTCGACGTCGGGGTCAAGAAGGGGGTCTCGGACGCACCCGAGCTCGTCGAGCGTGCCGTGACGCTGGCCGGGCAGTGGGCGGCCAACCCCCAGCGGGCGGCGGCGGCCGCCGCGGCCACCGACCTGGCCGACGGCACCGGGGACGAGGACCCCGAGGTGTCGACCGCGACCAGGGTGCGCCAGTGGCTGATGACCGGGGTGAGCTACATGATCCCCTTCGTCGCGGCCGGTGGGATCCTCATCGCCCTGTCCTTCATGCTCGCCCAGATCGCCATGGGCGAGCAGGGCGCCATCGAGATCACCCAGTACTCGCTGACGGCCGAGGGTGACCTCAACATCGCCAACAGCTTCAGCCCGCTGAGCCTGACCTCGTGGGCGGCGTTGTTCTTCGTCATCGGCGGCGCGGCCTTCGGCTTCCTCGTCCCGATCCTCTCGGGCTACATCGCCTACGCGATCGCCGACCGGCCCGGCCTCGTGCCCGGCATCGTCAGCGGCTGGATCGCCTCGACGATGGGCGCCGGCTTCCTCGGCGGTCTGGCGACCGGTTTCATCGCGGGCTTCGTCGCCCGGTGGGTGGCCGGCTGGAAGGTCCACGCCGGCGTGCGCGGCGTCATGCCCGTCGTGGTCATCCCGCTCCTGTCGACGCTCATCACGGCAGGGCTCTTCATCACCGCGCTCGGCCGCCCGATCACCTGGCTCATGGACTCGCTCACCGCCGGGCTCGAGGGCATGGGTGGCGGCAGCGCGCTGCTGCTCGGCGCCCTCCTCGGCGGGATGATGGGCTTCGACCTCGGTGGCCCGGTCAACAAGGTGGCCTACACCTTCGGCACGACCGGTCTGACGGTCGCGGGCACGGCCACCGACGCCATCCAGCTGAAGATCATGGCCGCCGTCATGGCCGGTGGCATGGTCGCACCGCTCGCCCTCGCCCTGGCCACGACGGTGCGCCCGCGGCTCTTCTCGGAGCCCGAGCGCGAGAACGGCCGGGCGGCGTGGCTGCTCGGTGCCTCCTTCATCTCCGAGGGGGCCATCCCCTTCGCCGCCGCCGACCCGGTCCGGGTCATGGCCAGCTCGGTCGTCGGCTCGGCGATCACCGGCGCCCTCGTCATGGCCGGTGGGGTGACCCTCCGGGCGCCCCACGGCGGCGTCTGGGTGCTGCCCCTCATGGGCAACTTCCTGATGTTCGTCGTCGCCCTCGCCGTCGGCGTCCTCGTCATGGCCGCCATCGTCATCGCCCTCAAGACCATGGGTTCGCGCGCCGCGCAGCCCGAGGGGGACCCGCAGCGGGTCGCCGCCTGACAGGCTGGGTCGCGCACCCGCGGGACCCGGCCCACCAGCACCACCCACATCACCAGAACATCCGCACCGTCCACAGCAAGGAGCCGTCATGGCCAGTCGCACCACCACCATCGCCTCGTCCGTCGGCCTGCACGCGCGACCCGCAGCGCTCTTCGTGCAGAAGGCGTCCGAGTCCGGGCTCGACGTGCAGATCGGCCGCCCCGGCGACGAGCCCGTCGACGCGACGAGCATCCTCGGCGTCATGGCGCTCGGGGCCAAGCACGGCGAGCAGGTCGAGGTGAGCGCCGAGGGCGAGGGCGCCGACGCGGTCCTCGACGAGCTCGTCACCCTCCTCGAGACCGACCTCGACTCCCAGGAGTGATCGCGATGGCCGACGAGGTCAGCACCCGGCAGGGCATCGGCGTCTCCTCGGGCACCGCGCACGGACCCGTGGTGCTCGTCGCACCACCCGTGCGGGCACCCGAGCGGGAGCCGGCGGCCGCCGACCCCGAGGCCGCCCGCGCGGGCATCGCGCAGGCGCTCGAGGCGGTCGCCGCGGAGCTCGACGCGCGCGCCGCGCGGGTCGAGCCCGCCGCCGCGGAGATCCTCTCGGCCACCGCGCTCATCGCCCGGGACAAGAGTCTGCTCAAGGCCGCCGGTGCGCACGTCGACCGAGGGAGTGGCCCGGCCACCGCGATCGAGGCGGCCGTCGAGGAGTTCGTCACGAAGTTCGAGACGCTCGGCGGCTACTTCGCAGAGCGGGTCACCGACCTGCGTGACGTCGGGTCGCGCGCGGTGGCGGCGGTCCTCGGCGTGCCCGCCCCGGGGGTCCCGGAGCTGACCGAGCCGAGCGTCCTCGTCGCCGAGGACCTCGCTCCCGCGGAGACCGCACTGCTCGACCCCGCGCTCGTCCTCGCCATCATCACCAGCCAGGGCGGACGCACGAGCCACACCGCGATCCTCGCGGCCCAGCGGGGGTTGCCCGCGGTCGTCCGGTGCGAGGGTGCCCTCGACCTGACCCCCGGCGTGCTCGTCGCGGTCGACGGCGACTCCGGTGTCGTGACGATCGCCCCCGGGGACGACCTCGTGGCCGACATGTCTGCCCGGGCGGACCGCCGCCGCGCCGCGCTCGCCGGCAGCAGCGGACCCGGCAGCACGAGCGACGGCCACGCCGTCGCGCTCCTGGCCAACATCGGCGACGTCACCGACGCCGAGTCGGCGGCAGCCCAGGACGTCGAGGGGGTCGGCCTCTTCCGCACCGAGTTCGTCGTGCTGTCGGCGTCGACCGCCCCGACCGTCGACGAGCAGGCCGAGGTCTACCGACGGGTGCTCACCCCCTTCGGCAGCCGGCGCGTCGTCGTGCGCACCCTCGACGCGGGGGCGGACAAGCCGCTCGCCTTCGCCGACCTCGGTCCGGAGGACAACCCCGCGCTCGGCCGACGGGGGCTGCGGCTGTCCATGGCCCGACCAGACCTGCTCGACGCGCAGCTCGAGGCGCTCGCCGTCGCCGCGCGCGACACGGGGGCCGATCTGCGGGTCATGGCCCCGATGGTCGCAACCGTCGACGAGGCACGCTGGTTCGCGGCCCGGGTGCGCGAGCACGGGCTGCCCAGCGCCGGCGCGATGATCGAGGTGCCGGCCGCAGCGCTGCGCTCGCGGCACCTGCTCGCCGACCTCGACTTCGCGAGCATCGGGACCAACGACCTGTCGCAGTACGCCCTCGCCGCCGACCGGATGCAGGGCGAGCTCGCCGACCTGCTCGACCCCTGGCAGCCGGCCCTGCTCGACCTCGTCGCCGCGGCGTGCGACGGGGGAGCGCAGACGCACACCCCGGTCGGGGTGTGCGGGGAGGCGGCCGGTGACCCGCTCCTGGCGCTCGTCCTCGTCGGACTCGGCGTGACGAGCCTGTCGATGGCCCCGAACCGGGTGCCGATGGTCCGGCTGGCCCTGGCGCGCCACACGCTCGCTGACTGCCGGGCGGCCGCCGAGGCCGCCCGCGGGGCCGAGACCGCAGCGCGGGCCCGCGAAGCCGTCGCCGCCCTCGCCGACCCGGCCCTCGCCGAGCTCCTCTGACCCCCCGCCCCTGACGCCCAACTCTGCAAAACCCTAGGGTCCTGCAGGGTTGACTCTGCAAAACCCTAGGGTTTTGCAGGGTTGAGGCTGCATTCCCCCGGGGGAATGCAGAGCCCGAGGTCGCACTTCCTTGAGGTCGTGCGGGCGGGTGGGGCGGCGGTGACGGGTGAGGTCGTGGGCCGCGGGCGGTGGCCGCTACAGTGGCGACGCGGCCAAGACGGTCCGCCGCGACCCCGACACCCCGGAGAACACCGCGTGAACGACATCCGTCCAGATGCAGTCATCATCCTCGCCGCCGGCGAGGGGACCCGGATGAAGTCGACCCTCCCCAAGGTCCTCCACCCCATCGGTGGGGCCCCGCTCCTCGGGCACGCGATGCGCGCGGCGTCGGGCGCGGGTGCCACGGAGACCGTCGTCGTCATCCGCCACCAGCGCGACCGGGTCGCCGAGTTCATCGAGGACTACGCCACCCGCTCGAGCATCAGCTGCCGCACCGCCGACCAGGACGAGGTCAAGGGCACCGGCCGCGCGGTCGAGTGCGGCCTCGAGGTCCTGCCCGCCGACCTCACCGGCACCGTCGTCGTCACCATGGGTGACGTGCCGCTGCTCTCGGCCGAGACGATCAGCGAGCTGACCCGCGCCCACGTCGAGGCGCAGGCCGCGGTCACCGTCATCACCTCGGTCCTCGAGGACGCCAAGTCCTACGGCCGCATCGTCCGAGACCCCGAGGGCGGTGTCGAGCGGATCGTGGAGTTCAAGGACGCGAGCGACGCCGAGCGCGAGATCCGCGAGATCAACTCCGGCATCTACGCCTTCGACGCCCAGGTCCTGCGCCGCGAGCTGGCCAATGTCACGAGCGACAACGCCCAGGGCGAGAAGTACCTCACCGACGTCCTCCAGCTCGCCCGCGCCGCCGGCGGCCGCGTCGCCGCCCACGTCCTGTCCGACCTCTGGCAGACCGAGGGTGTCAACGACCGCGTCCAGCTCGCCGAGCTCGGTCGCGAGCTCAACCGGCGCACCTGCGAGCGGCACATGCGTGCCGGCGTGACGATCGTCGACCCCGCGACGACGTGGATCGACGTCGACGTGACCATCGGCCAGGACACCCGGGTCCTGCCCGGCACCCAGCTGCTCGGGGCGACGAGCATCGGCGCCGAGGCGACGATCGGGCCCGAGGTCACCCTCACCGACTGCGAGGTCGGGGACGGCGCGGAGGTCAAGCGGGCCGAGGGCAACCTCGCCGTCATCGGCGCGGGCGCCACCGTCGGCCCCTACTCCTACCTGCGTCCGGGCACCGAGCTCGGGGCGAAGGGGAAGATCGGCGGCTTCGTCGAGACGAAGAACGCCACGATCGGCGAGGGCGCCAAGGTCCCGCACCTCACCTACTGCGGTGACGCGGTCATCGGAGAGGGAGCCAACATCGGCGCCGGCACGATCTTCGCCAACTACGACGGGGTCAACAAGCACCGCACCATCATCGGCAAGCACTCCTTCGTCGGCTCCGACTCGGTCCTCGTCGCCCCCGTGACGGTCGCCGACGGCGCCTACGTCGCGGCCGGCTCCGCCCTGACCGACGAGGTCGGCCCCGGCCAGCTCGCCGTCGCCCGCGGCCGCCAGCGCAACATCGACGGGTGGGTCGCCAAGCAGCGCCCCGGCACCGCCACCGAGGCCGCTGCGCAGGCCGCGGCGGCACCCCCTTCGTCCGACCCCACCGCACCCACCGACACCAGCGAGGACTCCCAGTGACCGGCATCAACAAGACGACCGAGAAGAACCTCATGGTCTTCACGGGGCGCACACACCCCGAGCTGGCCGATGCGGTCGCCGCCGAGCTGGGCACCGACCTCGTGCCGTCGAGCGCCTACGAGTTCGCCAACGGCGAGATCTACGTGCGCTACGAGGAGTCGGTGCGCGGCTGCGACGCCTTCGTCCTGCAGAGCCACAGCACGCCGATCAACGAGGCGATCATGGAGCAGCTGCTCATGGTCGACGCGCTCAAGCGCGCCAGCGCCAAGCGGATCACCGTCGTGCAGCCCTTCTACGGCTACGCCCGCCAGGACAAGAAGCACAAGGGTCGCGAGCCGATCTCGGCCCGCCTCATGGCCGACCTCTTCAAGACCGCGGGCGCCGACCGGCTCATCGCCGTCGACCTGCACACCGACCAGATCCAGGGCTTCTTCGACGGGCCGGTCGACCACCTCATGGCCCGCCCGATCCTCGCCGACTACGTCAAGGACAAGTACGGCGACCGCAAGCTCGCCGTCGTCTCCCCGGACGCCGGCCGGATCAAGGTCGCCGAGCAGTGGTCGCGCCAGCTCGGCGACGTGCCGCTGGCCTTCATCCACAAGACGCGCAACATCGAGCGGCCCAACGAGTCGGTCGCCAACCGCGTCGTCGGTGAGGTCGAGGGCCGCTGGTGCGTGCTCGTCGACGACATGATCGACACGGCCGGCACGATCACCAAGGCCGCCGACGCGCTCATGGCGGACGGCGCCGCCGGCGTCATCATCGCCGCGACGCACGCGATCTTCTCCGGCCCGGCCGTCGAGCGGATGCAGGCCTGCGCCGCCGAGGAGATCATCGTCACCGACACCCTGCCGCTGCGCGACGACCAGCGCTTCGACGAGCTGACCGTGCTGTCGATCGCGCCGCTCATCTCCCGCGCGATCCGTGAGGTCTTCGAGGACGGGTCGGTCACCAGCCTCTTCACCTGATCGCCCGACGACCGGCCCAGCGCACGCACCGCGGCGCTGGGCCGTCGTCGTGCTCAGGCGCGGCGGGACCGGTAGGCGGCGGCCGCCAGGCGGTTGCCGCAGCCGCCGTCGCAGTAGCGCCTGCTCCGGTTGCGCGAGAGGTCGACGAGCACGGCGTCGCAGTCGTCGGCGGCGCACACCCGCAGGCGGGAGAGCTCGCCGGCGCGGACGACGTCGACGAAGGCCATCGCGGCCTCCACCTGCATCCGCCGGGCGAAGGGGGCGTCGGTCTGGGTCGCGTGGATGTGCCAGCCGTAGTCGTCGTGGTCGACGAGCTGGGGGAGGGCGTCGCCGGTGCGCAGCAGGTCGTTGACCAGCGCCACCGTGGCGACCGGGTCGTCGGCGGCCTGCCACACGGCGCGCAGCCGGGGGCGCAGGGCCTGCGCCTGCTCGAGCTCGGCCGCGTCCCCGTCGAAGCGCCCGGTCCACCCCCACCCGACGTAGAAGTCGCGCAGCTGCTCGGGCGTCGACAGGGCGTCGCCGTCGTCCTGCCCGCCGGCGCCCTCGGCGGTGTTGACGAGCGCCGCCGCGGTCTGCAGGGCGACGTCCGTGTCATGGGTGAAGACCATGTTGACTCCTGACGATCGGCGGGTCTAGCGTCATCACCAACAGGTTACGTGACTCATGACGCCAGGAGCAGCAGTGCCAGCCCCCTCCACGACCGCAGCGCGGTCCCCCTTCGCCCTCGGGCTGCTCGTCGCCCTCTTCTCCGCGGCGACCTTCGGCTCGTCGGGGACCTTTGGCGCGGCGCTGCTCGAGGCCGGCTGGACCCCCGGCGCGCTCGTCACCGCCCGCATCACCGGGGCTGCGCTCGTCATGGCCGTGCCCGCCGTCATCGCGATGCGGGGGCACTGGCACCTGCTGCGGCGCAACGTCCCTCGCCTCCTGGCCTACGGCGTCTTCGCGGTCGCGGGCTGCCAGTTCGCCTACTTCATGGCCGTCGACCACCTCTCGGTCGGCGTCGCGCTGCTCCTCGAGTACCTCGCTCCCGTCCTCATCGTCGGCTGGGCCTGGGCCCGCCACGGGCGCCGGCCGAGCCGGCTGACCTCTGCCGGCGTCGGCGCCGCGGTCCTCGGCCTCGTCCTCGTCCTCGACGTCGCCTCCGGCGCCCGCCTCGACGTCGTCGGGGTCCTGTGGGGCCTGCTCGCCGCGGTCGGCCTCGTCGTCTTCTTCCTCGTCGCGGCCGACGAGGACGAGGCGCTGCCGCCGATCAGCTTTGCCGGGGGAGGGCTGGCCGTCGGTGCGGTCGGGCTGCTCGCGGTGGCCGCCGTCGGCTGGCTGCCGATGGCCGCGTCGACGGACCCGGTCGACCTCGCCGGCTGGTCGGCTCCGTGGTGGGTCGCCGTCGTCGAGCTGGCGATCGTCGCGGGTGCGGTGGCCTACGCCTCCGGCATCGCCGCCGCCCGCCTGCTCGGTGGCACCATCGCCTCCTTCGTCGGGCTGAGCGAGGTGCTCTTCGCGATCGTCTTCGCGTGGCTCATCGTCGGCCAGGCGATGTCGCCGGTGCAGGTGCTCGGGGGCGTCGCCGTCCTCGCCGGCGTCGTCATGGTCAAGCTGGGCGAAGGGGAGCGCCCGGGGGCGCCGCTGCCTGCGGACGACGTCGACGCGGCCATCGCGTCGGGCCCGGAGGCCGGTCACGGGACCGACTTGGCCGAGCCGGAGCGGGTCCACTAGTATCTCGGGGTTGCCTCGGCGAGGGACGCTGCACGGTCGCAGCGATCCGTGATCGACGCGGTGCCGTCCTGTGGGCTTGCCCGCGCGTCGACATCCACGTCCGCGCCACGTCCCACGTCGAGGCCACCGCCCCACGAGACACGCCCGCTCCCAGCGCGGGCATTCCCCGACCCTAGGAGCAACACATGTCCAGCGATGAGATCCGTCTGGTCTCCGACAAGCGCACCGAGTTCGGCAAGGGTGCGGCCCGCAAGCTGCGCCGCGCCGACAAGGTCCCCGCGGTCCTCTACGGCCACGGCGAGGCCCCGGTCCACCTGGCCCTGCCCTTCCACGACACCTTCCAGGCGCTGAAGAACCCCAACGCCCTGCTCACCATCGCCGTCGAGGGCGAGGGCGACCAGCTGGCCCTGGCCAAGGACGTCCAGCGCGACCCGATCAAGCCGATCATCGAGCACGTCGACCTCGTCATCGTCAAGCGCGGCGAGAAGGTCACCGTCGAGGTCCCCGTCCACGTCGAGGGTGACGCCGCCCCCGAGACCGTCGTCACGGTCGACAACGCGACCCTCGAGATCGAGGCCGACGTCACCAACCTGCCCGAGGCGCTCGTCGTCTCCGTCGAGGGCCTCGAGGTCGGCACGCAGATCCTCGCCGGCCAGGTCGAGATGCCGTCCGGGGCGACGCTCGCCTCCGACGCCGAGCTGCTCGTCGTCAACATCACCCAGCAGATCTCCGCCGAGGAGCTCGAGGCCGAGCTCGCCGAGGCCGAGGCCGAGGCCGGCATCGAGCACGACGAGTCCGACGCCGAGGCTGCCGAGGGCGACGCCGAGTCCACCGAGGGTGGCGAGGAGTCCTCCGAGCAGGAGTGACCCGCCGGCGCATCGCGCCATCTCGCCGAAGGGGTGGGACCTCCACCACGGAGGTCCCGCCCCTTCGTCGTGCCGGAGTGGGGCTAGCGGCGATCCCACCAGCCCACGGCTTGGATGATCCGCTCGACCAGGGACTTCGACCGGTCGGGCTCCTCGGCGTAGTAGCGCTGCATCGTCGTGCGCGTGGCTTCGTCGAGTGCCGCCTGGACGGCCTTGGCGAGCTCCATCGCCTCGTCGAGGCGCCGGGTCGCCTGTGCGGGGTCCGCAGACCCCCGCGAGCGGGCTTCGTCGACGAGCCGCGCGGCCCGGGAGACGTGCGAGCGGATCTCGGGGGTGGTCCCTCCGGCCCAGGCGCTGAGGCGCCGGTCGACGCCCGCGACGTAGGCGTCGACGGTGCGCGCCCGCCGCTCGAGCCGAATGGTGGCCCGTCGGTCGCCGCTCTCGGCTGGGGTGGTCTCGGCAGAGTCGATCTCCGAGTGCTGCGTCACGTGGATCCCCTTCCGGCGGTGCCCCTCACCGCCCGCGATCACCCTGACACCGGGCGGCCGGGTCGGCAGGACGTGCGGGGCGCGGCTGTGGACGACGAGGTGACGGGTGCTCCCTTCGTCATTGCATAGGGTGGGGCCCCGTGAGTGATGACACCTGGCTCGTGGTCGGTCTCGGCAACCCCGGCCCGCAGTACGCCGGCAACCGGCACAACGTCGGCGCGATGGTCATCGAGCACCTCGCCGAACGCGCCGGAGCGCGACTGCGCAAGCACAAGGCGGGCGCCGCAGCGGAGTCGGTCCGGCTGGGGCCGGTGCCCGGCAACCGCGCGATCATCGCGGTCCCGAGCTCCTACATGAACCTCTCCGGCGGCCCGACCAAGGCGCTCGCCGGCTTCTTCTCCGTCCCGCCGGAGCGCACGGTCGTCGTGCACGACGAGCTCGACATCCCTTTCGGCGAGGTGCGGCTCAAGCTCGGCGGGGGCGAAGGGGGGCACAACGGTCTCCGGTCGATCTCCAGCAGCTTCGGCACCAAGGACTACCTGCGGGTGCGCGTGGGCATCGGGCGTCCGCCGGGTCGCATGGATGCCGCGGACTTCGTGCTCAAGGACTTCTCCTCGACCGAGCGCAAGGAGCTGCCCTTCCTCGTCGACGACGCCGCCGATGCCGTCGAGCTGCTCATCGAGCAGGGACTGACCGACGCGCAGCAGGTCGTGCACGCGCCGCGTCCCTGAGGGCGCGGCCTCAGAAGCCCTGGCCCTCGCTGTTCTTGGAACCGATCTGCTCCGCCGCAGCACGTGCGTGACCGTCGATGTCGATGCGTTCCATCGAGCCACCGCGGCGCGAGATGATCCAGCTGAGGAGCGCAACGACCCCTGCTGTGCCGCCGAGAAACCACCACATGACATCCCCCTCACCCGGCGGAGCATCCACCGTTAGCCCATCCTTCCACGCGACGGGAACCTGACGGGCTGTTGAGGACGTCCCCGCTACGGCACCCCTCACCCGATGATCGGGTGAGGGGTGGGGTGCCGGACTCAGCCGCCCACCAGCCACCACATGGTCAGGCCTGCCCGCGCAGCGCGGCGAGCCGCGCCTCGATCTCGGCGTCCTGGCTGTGGTCCTCGAGCTCGGCGAACTGGTCCTCGAGGGTGGCCGACTGCGCCTCCGCGCGGCCCTGGACGAGGGCCTCCTGCTGGCGGATGCGGTCCTCGAAGCGGCCCAGCTCGCTCGTCGGGTCCATGACGTCGATCGAGCCGACGGCGTCCTGCACGCGGGCCTGGGCCTCCGCGGAGCGGGCCCGGGCGACGAGGGCCGAGCGGCGCGCCTTGAGGTCCTCGAGCTTGGTCTTCATGCTCACCAGACCGGACTTGAGCTGCTCGACCTGCGCGTTCTGCGCCTGGATCACCGGTTCGGCCTCCTTGGCCTCGCCCTCGTGCTGGATCTGGCGTTGCAGCGCGACGCGGGCGAGGTTGGTGAACTTCTCCGCGCCGGCGGTGTCGCCCGCCGCCGTGAGCTCGTCGGCCTTCTTCGCCGCGGCGGCCGCCTTGTTGCCCCACTCGGTGGCGGCGTCGCGGTCCTCCTTGAGGTCGCCCTCGGCCATGCGCACGTGCGCGATCGTCTGGGCGACCGCCTCCTCGGCCTCGGCGATGGAGTTGGTGTAGTCCCGGACGAGCTGGTCGAGCATCTTCTCCGGGTCCTCGGCGCGGTCGAGCAGCGCGTTGATGTTGGCCTTGGCGAGCTGGCTGACGCGGCCGAGGATGGTCTGCTTCTGGGTCATGGTGCTGTCCTCCTGGCGGTGGTCCCGCCGGTCGTGGTGCGAGGTGTGCTGATCACGTGCTGGGTCGGGTGACGAAGGGGGGAGCGCCGGTCAGAAGCGACCACCCCCGCCGAATCCGCCGCCACCGCCGAGGCCTCCGCCTCCGAAGCCCCCGCCGAAGCCACCGCCGGACCCGCCCCAGCCGCCGCCGCGGCCGCTGAAGCCCCCGGAGAGAATGCCGCCGAGGACGAGCGAGCCGACGTCGATGCCGCTGCGGCGACCGCCCATGCCGCCCATGCCGCCGAAGCCGCTGAAGTCGTCGGGTCGCTGGATGCCGCTCAGGGCCCGCTCGGCGAGGACCTCGGCCTCGCCGAGCCGCTCGCCGGCCAGGTCGAGGTCGGTGTCGCGGGCGGCGCGGGCCTCGTCGACGAGGCGGGCAGCCTCACGGATCTGGGTGCGCGGGCCGGAGTCGACCCAGCCACGGGCCCGGTCGATCTCGCGCTCGACGGTCGCGACCCGGGCGCGCACGTGCTCGTGCCGGCGGTCGAACTTCGCGAGCCGGTCGGCGGCGCGGGCGGCGTCCTTGCGGTAGCGGTCGAGGGCCTGGTCGAGGAAGTGCTCCGCGCGCTCGAGGGAGCCGAGCGCCCCGATGACGTCGCCGCCGGCGCGCGCCCGGGTGCCGAGCTCGACGGCCCGGCGGGCCTCGCCCACGGCGGAGACGGTCATCTGGTCGTTGGCGCGCAGCCGCTCGGCGTCCACGAGGTCGGAGCTGATCGACGCCAGGGCGGTGTCGAGCGCGGCCGTCGCGTCGGCGAGGACGGTGCGGGCGGTGAGCACGCTCTCGAGCCGGTCGTCGGCCTGGCCGAGGGCGTCCTCGGCCGCCCGGGCTGCGGCCACCGCGGAGGGGCGGTCGCCGGCGGCGACGTGCCCCTCGCCGGTCGTGACGAACCCCTGCGCCGAGGCGACGAGCCGCACCGCCTGGTCGATGTTGGCCGTGAGGGTCACGAGCGCCTCGCGCGGGTGGGTCGCCGACAGCCCGGCGAGCTCCTGCCGGGCGACCGGCACGCGCGCCTCGACCTCGGTGGCCCGGGTGCGCAGCGACGCGAGGAACTGCGGGACGGTCGCCTCGAGGTCGCGCAGCCGGGAGAACTCCGCCTCCTGCGCGTCGAGCTCCTCGTCCGCGGCGCGGGTCAGCTCGAGGATCTCGGCGAGCCGGGCCCGCTCCTCGGGCTCGCCGAGCCGCCCGGCGCCGCGGGCGAGGTCGAGCTCCTGCTGGATGCGGAAGGCCTCGTTGATCCGACCCCGCGCCGACTCCAGGGCCCGGGTGAACTGCTGGGTCGCCTGCTCGCCGAACTGTGCCTGGGCGAAGGCGAGCTCCTCGCCGGAGGAGCGGATCGCGTTGTCGAGGTCGACGAGGGCACGACCCACGTCCTGCCGCATCTGGTCGGTCGTCACGCCGGCCATGACCGGCTGCGGCGTGCCCTCCGCCGCCCGGGTCTGGCCACCGCGCAGCCGGCTGATCAGCAGGGGCAGGGCGATGCCGCCGACGACGATCAGCCCGAGGACGAGGTAGATCCACGTGCTCGACGACAGCCCGCCGCCACCGGAGCCCAGGCCCTCGGCCGCCGCGGTGACCGCGCCGGCCCAGTCGTCGTCGGCGAGCGCGGGCTCGACGTCCTCGCTCTGCACGCGGGAGATGTCGTCGGGGCCCAGCCCGGAGTCCTCGGTCGTCCACATGCCGTAGCGCCGGTCCTCGACGGCGACGGCGAGGAGCACGTCGTTGCTCCCCATGCCCGAGGTCTCGTAGGTCTGCTGGGTCCACTGCTCGGGGTCGGTCCCGTCGAAGGAGTCGACGTAGACGACGAAGAGCTGCAGGTCGTGGTCGCGCTGGAGCGCGTCGAGGTCGTCCTGCAGGGCGCCGGTGTCGCCGAGGACGCCGGCACGGTCGGTGATCTGCTCCGGCACGTCGAAGGGGGCATCGGCCAGAGCGCTCCCGCCACCGAGCAGCACCAGGCCGATGGCTGCGAGCACCGCCGCGAGCAGCCGTGCCGGGTGGAGTGTGCTGCGGGTCCGCGCCACGTGGCCCCCTGGTCCGTGTCGTGTCGGGCCGCCGACCGGCGGCTGTGGGTCGTACGTTGCCACACCGGACGGACGAAGGGGAGGCCCCTCACCTCGCGGCTGTGGACCGTCGGTGGCATGCGGCAGAATCGAGCCCAGCATGACTTCCTCACTCGCCCCCCTCCTTCGCGCGATCGCCGGCCTGCCCGGGCTCGCGGACATCCCTCGACACCGCGAGAGCAGCGACGTCGTCGACATCGTCGCCCCGACCGGCCTGCGGGCCCCGGTCGTCGCGCTCGCCGGCGGCGACGCCCCCGACGCCCCCGACGCCGCACCCCGGCTCGTCGTCACGTCGACCGCGCGCGAGGCCGACGACATCGCCACGGCCCTCGGCGAGCTCGTCGGGGACGAGCAGGTCGCGACCTTCCCCAGCTGGGAGACGCTGCCGCACGAGCGACTCAGCCCACGCAGCGACACCGTCGGCCGCCGCCTCGCGGTCCTGCGTCGGCTGCGCCACCCCGACCCGACGGGGGAGGGGCACGCCCGGCCCGCCTTCGTCGTCGCCTCGGTGCGCGCCGTCCTCCAGCCGATCGCCAAGGGCCTGGCCGACCTCGAGCCCGTGCGCCTGCGCGTCGGTGACGAGGCCCCGCTCGAGGAGGTCACCGCCGCGCTGGCGGCCGCGGCCTACGTGCGCACCGACCTCGTCGAGCGGCGCGGCGAGTTCGCCGTCCGCGGCGGCATCCTCGACGTCTTCCCGCCGACCGAGGAGCACCCGGTCCGCGTCGAGCTCTTCGGCGACACCGTCGACGAGATCCGCTGGTTCAAGGTCGCCGACCAGCGCAGCCTCGAGCCGGCACCCGAGCTGTGGGCCCCGCCCTGCCGCGAGATCCTGCTCACCGATGCCGTCCGGCGCCGCGCCGCGACCCTCGCCGAGGAGCTGCCGGGCGTCGCCGACATGCTGCTCAAGGTCGCCGAGGGCATCGCCGTCGAGGGCATGGAGTCGCTGGGCCCGGCCCTCGTCGACGGCATGGAGTCGATCCTCGACGTCCTGCCCGACGGCTCGGGCGTCGTGCTGCTCGACCCCGAGCGGGTGCGCGCCCGCGCGCACGACCTCGTCTCGACGAGCGAGGAGTTCCTCCAGGCCAGCTGGGCCAATGCCGCGGCCGGCAATGCCGTCCCGATCGACCTCGAGGGTGTCCTCGGCACCGCCTCCCACTGGACCCTCGCCGAGGCCCGCGAGCACGCGCTCGACCTCGGCCTGCCGTGGTGGACGGTCACCCCCTTCGCCGTGGACGAAGAGCTCGCGGCCATGGACGACCGGGTCGACCACGACCACGTCGGGCTGCGCGCGCCGGCGGAGGAGCCGCCACACTTCCGGGGCAACACCGAGGCGGCCGTCACCCAGATCACCGACTGGACCCGCGACGGCTGGCGCGTGCTCGTCGCGACCGACGGTCCCGGCCTCGTCGCCCGCGTCGCCGAGGTGCTCGGCACGGCCGGGGTGGCCACGCAGACCGCCGGACCCGACGAGCAGATCGAGCTGACCGACGGCGTCGTCGCGCTGACCCGGGCGAGCCTGGGCACCGGATTCGTCGCGCCCGACGCGCGTCTGGCGGTGCTCACCGAGGCCGACCTGCTCGGCACGAGCGGCGCCGGCGCATCCACCCGCGACATGCGGCGGATGCCGTCGCGGCGACGCAAGCAGGTCGACCCCCTCCAGCTGCGGCCCGGCGACCACGTCGTCCACGAGCAGCACGGCGTCGGCTCCTTCGTCGAGATGATCCAGCGCACCGTCCAGGGCGCGACGCGCGAGTACCTCGTCATCGAGTACGCCCCCTCGCGGCGGGGGCACCCGGGTGACCGGCTCTTCGTGCCGACCGACCAGCTCGACCAGGTGACCCGCTACGTCGGCGGCGACGCGCCGCCCCTGAACAAGATGGGCGGTAGCGACTGGCAGAAGACGAAGTCGCGCGCCAAGCGGCACGTCAAGCAGATCGCCGGCGAGCTCATCCGCCTCTACAGCGCCCGCATGGCCACCCCCGGTCATGCTTTCGGCCCCGACACCCCGTGGCAGCGCGAGCTCGAGGACGCCTTCGCCCACATCGAGACGCCCGACCAGCTGAGCACCATCGACGAGGTCAAGGCCGACATGGAGAAGACGGTCCCGATGGACCGCCTCATCTGCGGCGACGTCGGCTACGGCAAGACCGAGATCGCGGTCCGCGCGGCCTTCAAGGCGATCCAGGACGGCAAGCAGGTCGCCGTGCTCGTGCCGACGACCCTGCTCGTCCAGCAGCACCTCAACACCTTCTCCGAGCGCTACGCCGGCTTCCCCGTGACGGTCAAGGCGCTCAGCCGCTTCCAGACCGATGCCCAGGCCAAGGAGGTCATGGAGGGCATGGTCTCCGGCGCGGTCGACCTGGTCATCGGCACCCACCGGCTTCTGGGCACCGAGGTGAAGTTCAAGGACCTCGGGCTCGTGATCATCGACGAGGAGCAGCGCTTCGGTGTCGAGCACAAGGAGCAGCTCAAGGCGATGCGGACCAATGTCGACGTGCTCGCCATGTCGGCCACGCCCATCCCGCGCACCCTCGAGATGGCGGTCACCGGCATCCGCGAGATGTCGACGCTCGCGACCCCGCCGGAGGAGCGGCACCCGGTCCTGACCTTCGTCGGTGCCCACGAGGAGAAGCAGGTGGCCGCCGCCATCCACCGCGAGCTCATGCGCGAGGGGCAGGTCTTCTACGTCCACAACAACGTCGGGACGATCGAGAAGGCCGCCTCCCGCATCCGTGAGCTCGTCCCCGACGCCCGGGTCGAGACCGCCCACGGCAAGATGGGCGAGCACCGTCTCGAGCAGGTCGTCCTCGACTTCTGGGAGCGGCGCTTCGACGTCCTCGTGTGCACGACGATCGTCGAGACCGGCCTGGACATCTCCAACGCCAACACGCTGATCCTCGACCGGGCCGATCGCTTCGGCCTGAGCCAGCTGCACCAGCTGCGTGGTCGCGTCGGGCGAGGTCGGGAGCGGGCCTACGCCTATTTCCTCTACCCGCCGGACAAGCCCCTGACCGAGACCGCCCACGACCGGCTGCAGACGATCGCGAGCAACACCGACCTCGGCGCCGGCATGCAGGTGGCGATGAAGGACCTCGAGATCCGCGGCGCCGGCAACCTGCTCGGCGGCGAGCAGTCCGGTCACATCGCCGGCGTCGGCTTCGACCTCTACGTGCGGATGGTCGGCGAGGCCGTCGCCGACTTCAAGGGCGAAGGGGAGACCGCGCCCGCCGAGGTCAAGATCGAGCTGCCCGTCGACGCGCACCTGCCGCACGACTACGTGCCCGGCGAGCGGCTGCGCCTCGAGGCCTACCGCAAGCTCGCGGCCGCGACGACCGAGGAGGAGATCGGCGACATCATCAGCGAGCTCGTCGACCGCTACGGCGAGCTGCCGCAGCCGGTGCGCAACCTCGTCGAGGTCGCCCGCCTGCGGATCATCGTGCGCTCCGCCGGCCTCACCGACGTCGTCGCCGTGGGCAACAACGTGCGCTTCGCGCCGGTCCAGCTGCGCGAGAGCCAGCAGCTGCGCCTGGGCCGCCTCTACCCGCGGTCGAGCTACAAGGAGGGCACGCAGACGGTGCTCGTCCCCAAGCCGACGACCGCGCGGATCGGGGGCACCCCCCTTCGCGACACGGACGTGCTCACCTGGGCCAGCGACCTGGTCCGTCAGGTCATGCTCGATGATGTCATCGTGGACCCAGGGGCGACGGCGCCCCGAGACACCTCGCGCTCGCGCTGAGGACCGGACGAAAGGACCCCCGTGCTCGGTCACCCCATCCGACGCCCCGCCCGTGCTGCCGCGCTCGCCGCGGTGGCGGCGCTCGCCCTGACGGCCTGCGGATCTGACGACACCGACGCGGCGAAGGGGGGCAGCTCGGCCCGGGCGGCGACCGTCGGCGACGAGGAGATCACCGTCGGCGACGTGCAGCGCAGCACCCGTGAGCTCACGGCCTTCGTCGCCGCGCAGGCCCAGGCCTCCGGCCAGCAGCCGCAGCAGCTCGACGCCTCGACGGTCGTCACCTATCTCGTGCAGACGCCGGCGGTGCTCGCCTACGCCGATGAGGAGGGCCTCGACGTCCCCTCGCAGGGGACCGTGCGCCGGGAGATCGAGTCCTTCGTGCCCAACCCGTCCGACATGACCGTCGACTTCCTGCGGGCCAACGACGTCGCGAGCAAGCTCGACGAGCAGGCGCAGCAGGACCTGAGCCAGCTGCTGCAGGAAGGTGACGTCTCGGTGAGAGCCCGCGCTACGCGAGCGCCGTCGGCAAGGCGCCCGACTGGCTCGAGCAGCTCGAGCCGGAGCAGCAGAGCGGCGCCGGCCAGCCGCAGACGCCCTGACCGTGGGTCGCCTGGTCCTGCTCGCGACGAGCCCTCGGGTCTCGCCGGGGCTGCTCAGCCGTGACGCCTGGCGGGCCCTCGACGAGGCCGACCGCGTCCTCGCGGCCGACTTCGACGAGGCGCTGCCGCTGGCCCTCGTCGACGACGGCGTGCAGCTCGCCGCGGCCGCCGCGACGACGCCGCACGAGCGCGCCCGAGAGCTCGTCGACGCGGCCCGCAGGGGCGTGGTGCTGTGGGTCGGCTCGCCCGACGGTGACCCCGGGCTGAGCGACGCCATCGCCGCGGAGGTCTCCCGGCTCGACGACGCGCCGGAGGTCGAGGTGCTCGTCGGCTCGTGGGACGTCGAGGGCGGCCGGCTGCTCGACGCCGTCGCGGTCATCGACCGGCTGCGCTCGCCGGGCGGGTGCCCGTGGGTGGCGGCGCAGGACCACGCGAGCCTGGCCCCCTTCGTCATGGAGGAGGCGCACGAGGTGACCGAGGCGCTCGAGGCCGTCGTCGCCGACCCCGACGACGTCGAGCGGCGCGAGGAGCTGACCGACGAGCTCGGTGACCTGCTTTTCCAGGTGCTCTTCCACGCCCGGGTGGCCGCCGACCACGCCGGCGCGCCCTTCACCGTCGACGACGTCGCCGCCGCGCTCGTCGACAAGCTCGTGCGCCGCAACCCGCACGTCTTCGGCGACGCGCAGGCCGAGACCCTCGAGGAGATCGAGGCGCAGTGGCAGGCGATCAAGGCGCAGGAGCGCGCGGAGCGCGACGCGGGCTGACCCAACCCTGCAAGACCCTAGGGTTTTGCAGAGTTCGGAGCCCGGAACCCTGCAAAACCCTAGGGTCTTGCAGGGTCTCTAGGCTCGTGCGCATGGACCAGCGGATCAGCTTCGTCACCCTCGCCGTCGCCGACCTCGCGGCGAGCCGCCGCTTCTACCTCGACGGGCTCGGTTGGCGGGCGGACCTCGACGTGCCCGGCGAGGTCCTCATGATCCGCGTCGGCGAGCACCTGATCCTCTCGCTGTGGGACGCCACCGAGTTCGAAGGGGAGGTCGGCCCCCTTCGTGGTGGGGAGGGTCTGGCGCCGATCACCTTGGCGCACAACGTCGCCCGACACGACGACGTCGACGCGATCCTCGAGCTGGCCCGCTCCGCGGGCTCGCCCGAGGTCGCGCCGGCGCAGCAGCGCGACTGGGGCGGGTACACGGGCTACTTCGCCGACCCCGACGGCTTTCGCTGGGAGATCGCGGTCAACCCCGGGCCGATCGGCGAGACGGTGCTGCCGCCGGCCTCCCGCGACGAGGTGCGGCTCACTCCCTTCGACCAGCCGATCGGCCCCGCGGTCGACGGCTGGACCCCGCCGCCTCGACCCGACCTGCCGGCGACCACCGGTCGCTGGTGCACCGTCGAGCCGCTCGCGCCCGAGCACGCCGCCGAGCTGGCGCCGGAGGTCGCCGGGCCCGACCACGACACCTTGTGGGCCTATCTCAAGGAGGAGCGTCCCGACGACGTCGCCGCCTACGTCGCCGGCCGGCTCGCCGGCGACACCGTCGAGGTGCTCGTCCGCGACGGAGACGGGATCGCCTGCGGGGTGATGAGCCTCATGCGCATCGACCGGACCCACGGCGTCGTCGAGATCGGCAACGTCGTGCTCGGCCCGCGACTGCAGCGCACGACCGCCGCGACCGAGGCGATGTCGCTGCTCGCCCGGCACGTCTTCGACCTCGGCTACCGGCGCCTCGAGTGGAAGTGCGACAGCCTCAACGCCCCCTCCCGACGGGCTGCCGAGCGGCTCGGCTTCACCTACGAGGGCACCTTCCGCCGGCACGTCGTGACGAAGGGGAGGTCCCGCGACACCGCGTGGTTCGCCATGACCGTCGACGACTGGCCGCGGGTGCGGGCCGCGCACGATGCCTGGCTGGAGCCGGCCAACTTCGTCGACGGCGTCCAGCAACGACGACTGGCCGACCTGCTCGCGGCCGGCTGACCTCCCTTCGCCCGCGTCCGCGGGGTGGGTCGCAGCACGAAGCGCCGTGGCCGAGCCGTTACGCTCGTGGCGACCTTCCCCGTGTATCGAGCACCACCAAGGAGCCGGCAGTGGCCAGCATCGAAGCAATTGGCGCCCGCGAGATCCTCGACTCCCGCGGCAACCCGACCGTCGAGGTCGAGGTCGCCCTCGACGACGGCACCATCGCCCGCGCCGCGGTGCCGAGCGGGGCGTCGACCGGCGCCTTCGAGGCCGTCGAGCGCCGTGACGGCGACAAGAACCGCTACCTGGGCAAGGGCGTCGAGGACGCGGTCCGCGCGATCGAGGACGATCTGACCCCGCGGCTCGTCGGCTTCGACGCCAGCGAGCAGCGCCTCGTCGACGGCGAGATGCTCGCCATCGACGGCACGGACAACAAGGGCACGATCGGTGCCAACGCGATTCTCGGCGTCTCCCTCGCCGTGGCCAAGGCCGCGGCCGAGTCCGCCGGCCTGCCGCTCTTCCGCTACGTCGGCGGCCCCAACGCCCATGTGCTGCCCGTGCCGATGATGAACATCCTCAACGGCGGCTCCCACGCGGACTCCAACGTCGACATCCAGGAGTTCATGATCGCCCCGATCGGGGCGCCCTCCTTCCGCGAGGCGCTGCGCTGGGGCACCGAGGTCTACCACTCGCTCAAGGCCGTGCTCAAGGACAAGGGCCTGTCGACCGGCCTCGGTGACGAGGGCGGCTTCGCCCCCAACCTCGAGAGCAACCGCGAGGCGCTCGACCTGATCATCACCGCGATCCAGCAGGCCGGCTACGAGCCCGGCACCCAGATCGCGCTCGCGCTCGACGTCGCCGCCAGCGAGTTCTGCGACAAGGGCACCTACACCTTCGAGGGCCAGCAGAAGTCCGCCCAGGACATGGCGGCCTACTACGGCGAGCTCGTCGACGCCTACCCGCTCGTGTCCATCGAGGACCCGCTCGACGAGGACGACTGGGCCGGCTGGCAGGAGCTGACCACGCAGCTCGGCGACAAGGTCCAGCTCGTCGGCGACGACCTCTTCGTCACCAACCCCGAGCGGCTCGCCCGCGGCATCCAGGACGGCGCGGCCAACGCGCTCCTGGTCAAGGTCAACCAGATCGGCTCGCTCACCGAGACGATGGACGCCGTCGCCCTGGCCACCCGCAGCGGCTACACCTCGATGATGAGCCACCGCTCCGGCGAGACCGAGGACGTCACGATCGCCGACCTCGCCGTCGCGACCAACTGCGGCCAGATCAAGACCGGCGCCCCGGCCCGCTCCGAGCGCGTCGCCAAGTACAACCAGCTCCTGCGCATCGAGGAGGAGCTCGACGACGCGGCGGTCTACGCCGGCGCCGGGGCCTTCCCGCGCTTCAAGGGCTGATCACCGACATGGCACGCACGCCGCGCCGTCGCCCCGCACGCTCCGGTGTGCAGGGCGCGGCGCGGCGACCCAGCACGACGCGCCCGGCCGGGCGCGGCGACCGGCGCACGCGCCCCCGCAGCGGCGCCGGCCGCGAGGCGCAGCAGCGCCGCGCGGTCATGTCGACGAAGCGCTGGGTCGTCGTCGGCTCGTTGCTCCTGCTCCTCGGCGTCATGCTCGTGCCGACCGGCAAGTCCTGGTACGACCAGCGTCAGCGCCTCGCGACCCTGCAGGAGCAGGTCGCGGCGCAGGAGGACAACGTCCAGGACCTCGAGCGCCAGCGCGACCTGTGGGAGACCGACGAGTACGTCGAGGCCCAGGCGCGCAAGCGGCTGAAGTTCGTCAAGCCGGGGGAGAGGACCTACACCGTGATCGATCCAGCCGGTGACGACCCCGCGGTCGACCCCGAGACCGGCGCCGTGACGGCGCCGTCCACGCAGCCCTGGTACGAGCAGGTCGCCTCGTCCGTGGCCGCGGCCGACGACCCCACCTCGGCGCAGTGAGCCGCGACGACCTGGGCAACGACCTCGACCGCGTCGACCCGCAGGACCTCGAGACCGTCCACCGCCAGCTCGGCCGCCCCGCGCGCGCCACGGCGGAGGTCGCCCACCGCTGCCCGTGCGGCGGTCCGACGGTGCTGCGCACCGAGCCGCGCCTGCCGGGAGGCACCCCCTTCCCCACGACCTACTACGCGACCTGCCCGCGCCTCACGGGGCCGATCTCGACGCTCGAGTCGAGCGGACTCATGGCGGAGATGTCGCAGCGACTGCTCGAGGACGAGGACCTCGCCGCGCGCTACCGCGCGGCACACGAGGACTACCTCTCACGGCGAGCGGAGCTCGGCGACGTCCCCGAGATCGACGGCATCTCGGCCGGCGGCATGCCGACCCGCGTCAAGTGCCTGCACGTGCTCGTCGCCCACTCACTGGCCGCCGGCCCCGGGGTCAACCCCCTGGGTGACGAGGCCCTCGACCTGCTGCCCGAGTGGTGGCACGCCAGCCCGTGCGTCAGCACGGACGAAGGGAGCGACGCATGAGGGTCGCAGCGATCGACTGCGGGACCAACTCCATCCGCCTGCTCATCGCGGACGCCGCGGAGGCCGCGCCCGAGGACGAGGGGACTCCGGTCCTCACCGAGGTGCTGCGCCGCGCCGAGGTCGTGCGTCTCGGGCAGGGCGTGGACCGCACCGGCCGGCTCGACCCCGAGGCGCTCGAGCGCACCCTCGGGATGTGCCGCGAGTACGCACAGCAGTGCCGCGATCACGGCGTGCCCGCGGGCAAGGTGCGCTTCGTCGCGACCTCGGCCTCGCGCGACGCGGACAACTCCCACGACTTCGTCGCCGGGGTCCGTGAGGCCTTCGGCGAGCTCGACGTCATGCCCGAGGTCATCACGGGTGCGGAGGAGGCCTCGCTGAGCTTCGCCGGCGCCACCTCCGGGCTGGCCGAGGCCGGATTCGAGGGGCCGTATCTCGTCGCCGACATCGGCGGCGGCTCGACCGAGATCGTCCGCGGCACCCACGACGTCATCGCCGGCGCCTCGCTCGACATCGGTTCCGTGCGGCTGACCGAGCGGCACCACCGCACCGACCCCCCGACCCAGGAGGTCATCGACGCGGCGCGCTACGACATCGCCGAGGCGCTCGACGTCGCGGAGGCCGAGGTGGGTCTCGGCGGCGTGATGACCGTGGTCGGGCTCGCGGGCTCCGTAACGACCGTCGCGGCCCTGGCGCTCGGTCTGACCTCCTACGACCGCGAGGCGATCCACCTGGCGCGGATCCCCGTCGACGAGGTGATGGTCGCCTGCGAGCGGCTGATCCTCAGCACCCGCGCCGAGCGTGCGGCCCAGCCCTTCATGCACCCGGGGCGGGTCGACGTCATCGGCGCCGGCGCCCTCATCTGGTGGGAGGTCCTCGAGCGGGCCCGCGGCGCCAACGGCCCTGACCTCGTCGTCACCGTCTCCGAGCACGACATCCTCGACGGCATCGCGATGTCGGTCGTGCAGCGGCAGGCCGTCGAGGACGAGCCGGAGATCGCGTAGCATCCGAGCGTCTCGCCCCCGTGGCCCAACTGGTAGAGGCGCGCCACTTAAAATGGCGATCGGTGCGGGTTCGAGTCCCGCCGGGGGTACGAGGGGGCACGCTCACCGAGCCGGCCCGCCGGGGAACCGCACGACGAAGCTTGCGCCGCCGTGGGCGTTGTGCCCCTCGAGCAGTCGCACGTCGCCGCCCCCACTCATCGCCACGCGCCGGGCGAGGGCCAGCCCCAGCCCCGATCCGCCGTCGCCGCTCCAGCCGGGCTCGAAGAGCGTGTCGGCCCACGCGTCCGGGATCCCCGGCCCGTGATCGCTGACGACGAGGTCGACGCTGCGCTCGTGCACGCGCGCGGTCAGGGTGACGTCGGGGCTGACACGCAGCGCGTTGTCGAGCAGCGGGGCGAGCGCCCGCGTCACGATCTCGCGCGGCGCGCGCACGACCACCGAAGGGGGGAGATCCACCGTGACGTCCCCGGCCGGCAGCGGCATCGTCTCGACCGCGGCGGCGAGGTCCTCGAGCCGGGTGCGGTCCGCGCGGGTGCGGCCCGCGCCACTGCGGGTGACCTCGAGCAGGACGGCGATCGTCGTCGTCATCGCCTCGCTCGTGGTTCGGATGCTGTCGACGTCCTGTCGGGCCTCGTCGTCGAGGTCGGAGCGCATCGCGAGCAGGTCGGCGGTTCCGCGGATCGTCGTGAGCGGCGTGCGCAGCTCGTGCGCCAGCTCGGAGGTGAGGCGCTGCTCGGCCCGGATCGCCGCCGCGACCTTGTCGAGGAGTCCGTCGAGGGTACGACCGAGGGCCGTGATCTCGTTGGTCGGCGCCCCGAGCGCGAAGCGCCGCTCCAGGTCGTGCTCGCTCCACTCGCTCGCGGTCTCGGCCATCTCCTCGACCGGTCGGAGCACACGTCCACTGATCCACCAGGCCGACCCGGCAGCCATGAGCAGGAGCAGGGCGGCAGCGGCGACGGAGACGACGAGGGCGACGTCCTCGCCCCGCTCGTAGGGCGTGGTGGCCTCGCTGAGCACGACGACGCCGCGGGCTCCCGACGCGGTGGTGAAGGGCGTGCCCATCACCGCGTAGCGTTCCCCATCCGACTCGACGATCCGGCGCTGCGACGTCGTCGACAGCTCGGCGAAGGTCGAGCGCATCGCCGGCGGGACGCTCCCGGCGATGCCCCGACCGTGACGGTCGTAGACGACAACGCCGGGGTCGAGGTCGGCCTCCGGCACGGCCGGGGTCGAGCCCGCAGTGCCCGTGTCGATCGAGGAGATCGTGGCCGTCGTCCGCTCGTCGAGCGCGGAGTGCGTCGCGTCGCGGGCGGCTCCGGCGAGGGAGACCTGGACGATCGCCACGAGGAGCGCCCCGATGAGGACCGCCAGGGCGGTGACGAGGAGGACGAGCTGGGCCCGCAGGCTCAGCCGGTCGCGCCACCGACGCCAGGAGAGGGCGGCCACCTAGTCGGCCTTCTGCGTCGTGGTGAATCCCACGCCGCGCACGGTCTCGATGCGCGTGGGGGAGTCGATCGACTCGAGCTTGCTGCGCAGCCGGCGGATGAAGGAGTCGACGGTGTTGTCCGTGACGATCGCGCCGTCGGGCCAGGCCGCGGCGACGACGCTGCGTCGACGCACGACCTCGCCGGGACGGGCGGTGATCGCGGCGAGCATCCGGTACTCCGTCGGGCTGAGCCGCACCTCGCCGGAACCGGTGCGGATCGAGTGGGTCAGCGGGTCCAGCCGCAGGCCCGGCGCGCTCGCGCCCCCGGCCGGTGCGCGTCGGACGAGGACGTCCAGCCGGGCGAGCAGCACCTTGAGGTCGAAGGGCTTGGTGACGTAGTCGTCGGCCCCGGTGGCGAACCCGGCGAGGTGCTCGTGCGGTGCGTCGAGCGCCGTGAGGAAGAGGACGGGGGCGTGCTGGCCGGCGGACTTCAGCGCCTGGACGACGTCGCGGCCGTCGGCGTCGGGCAGGCCGATGTCCATGACGATGACGTCGACCGCGTGGTCCGGGCTGAAGCGCTGCACCGCCTCGCGACCGTCGTGGGCGGTGATCACCTCGTGCCCGGCACCGCGCACGGCGCGCGCGACGATGGTGCGGATCGACTGCTGGTCCTCGCAGACCCCGATGGTGGCCATGTGCCCTCCTCCCGTCGAACCGACGCTGTCAGCGTGCGACCGGGTCGGGCGCGACCCGCTCGTCCAGTATCGACTCCTCGCGCCCCTCGCGGGCTGCGGCGCGGCGGCGCCGCAGCAGCGCGATCGCCGCGGGCACGAGCGAGAGGGCGACGATGCCGATCGTCACGACGTCGACGTGGTGGGCGACGAGCGGGACCCCGCCGAGGAAGAAGCCGGCGAGCAGCATCGCCGTGACCCACAGCAGCCCACCTACGACGTTGTAGCCGGTGAACCGGCGACGCGGCATCTCGACGGCGCCGGCGACGACAGGGGTGAAGGTGCGGGCCAGCGGGACGAACCGGGCGAGGATGACCGCCTTGTGCCCGTGCCGCTCGAAGAACTCCTGCGCAGCCGCGACGTGCCGGCTCGAGATCCACCGCGACCGACCGGGGCGGAAGAGGCCCCGTCCCAGCCGGCCGCCGATGAGGTAGGCGACCTGGTCGCCCAGCGCGCCGGCGACCCATGTCGCCGCGATGACCAGGCCGAGGGGGAGCGGCAGCACGTGCGAGGCGATGAGCAGGCCCGCGGTGAAGAGCAGCGAGTCTCCGGGGAGGAAGAAGCCGACGAGCAGCCCGGTCTCCGTGAAGATCACGAGCGTCAGCACGAGGAGGGCGAGCGGCCCCTGGCCGGACAGGAGGGGAAGGAGCAGGGTCGAGGTCATGTCACTGAACCTAGGTCCGCGCGCCTGCCGACAACCTGACCAACCGGGAACCGCTCGCCCACGCGCACCCGTGTCAGAAGCGGCGCTGCTGCAGGTCGGTGACGAACCCGGCGAGCTGCTGCTCCTGCTGCGTCGCGGGCGCCGGTGCGACCGATCCGTGGTCGATCGCGTAGCTCGTGAGCACCTCGTCGAGCTTCGTGTCGAGCGTCGTCCACGTGGCCCTGTCGACCGCCTGCAGGGACGTCGCGTCGGCGTCCCACCGGTCGCGCAGCCGCTGCACGCTCGCGTGCGAGGCAGCGCTGTCGCCCGCGCGGTCCTGGGCGATCGCGGTGCGTGCCAGGTGCAGGTACCCGGCGACTGCCGAGTGTGCCTGGGCGGGGGTGAAGGCGGGGCGGGCGCAGGCCGGCATGGTCTCGCTGGCCCCGCTCGGGTCGCACGTCTGGTGCGGCTGCCGGTGGGCCCACGTCATGACCCCGGCGGCCACGAGCGTGACCGCGACGAAGCCGGCGAGGCCGAGCCGCTCCCTTCGCCCCGTCGTCGGCACGTGGTGCCGGCCGGTCCGCTCGGTGACGTCGCGGCGGCTCACGGTCAGGTAGGCGACCGTCGCGAGGATCGCGGCGAGGAAAATCAGGCTCGTCACGAAGGTCCCGAGCCCCAGACCCGTGGGGTCGCCGGGGTTGGCCGCGGTGCGCGGCAGGGCGAGCCAGTCGCCGATGTTGGCCCCAAGCGGCCGCGTGAGGACGTAGGCCAGCCAGAAGGAGAGCACGGGGTTGGCGCCGGCGCGCCAGAGACCGGCGATCGCGGCGATGAGGGCGAGGGGGAGGAGGACGGCGTGGCCGGGCGACCAGTTCGTCAGCTGGAGGGTCCAGTCACCCGCCGCGGTGCCCAGGGCGAAGGTCACGAGCACGGTGAGCCAGTAGAAGCCCTCGCGGGACGTCGTCGTGATGCCGTGGATCGACAGCGTGCGCTCGCGAAGCCACCACACGCCGAAGACCGCCGCGAGCAGTCCGGCGAAGACGCTCGTGCTCACCCACAGCGGCACGCCGAGCCGGTCGGTGCCCATGTCCGTGTAGAGGGTGCCGGCGACGCTCACGACGACGACGGTCAACCAGTAGGCGAAGGGACGGTAGCGCCGCGTGCGCATCTGCACGGTGAGCACGACGGCGAAGACCGCCGTGAAGAGGATCATCGTGTTGGTCAGGCCGAAGCCGAGCGTCTCGTTGACGTAGTCGGCGAAGCTTTCGCCGACCGTGGTGCACAGGATCTTGATGATCCAGAACCACGCGGTCACCTCCGGGACCTTGTTGAGCATGCTCCGGCCGGGGCCGGCGAGGGACTGGGAATCGGTGATGGGGTCAGCGGCTGTTCGCATGGGCGTCACGGTGGGCTCTCGCGCCTGCACCGCACCTGACCGCCTGCGACCTTTGGCGCTGGTGAGGGTAGCCTTACTTCATGGCTTCCTCCGATCGACCCACGCGGCCGCCCCGCCCCCAGCACGACCTCACGGTCGTCTCGACCGAGCAGGTGGGCCCGCACCTCGTGCGCGTCGTGCTCACGGGTGAGTCGCTCGCGGACTTCGGCGCGGCGGAGCACACCGATGCCTACGTCAAGCTGCGCTTCACCGACGCCGACGGCGACCCGATCACCCGCACCTACACCGTGCGCGCGGTCGACCGCGAGGCGCGCCTGCTGACCATCGACTTCGTGACGCACGGCGACGTCGGCTACGCCGGTCCCTGGGCCCAGCAGGCGAAGGGGGGAGACCGCATCGTCCTCATGGGGCCGGGCAGCGGCTACTCCCCCGACCCGGAGGCCGGCTGGCACCTGCTCGCCGGTGACCTCTCGGCGGTGCCGGCCATCGCGGCCTCGCTCGAGGCGATGCCCGCCGGCGCGAGCGGCGTCGCCCTGCTCGAGGTGGAGGACCCGGGGGACGTCATCCCCCTTCGCGCTCCGGAGCACGTCGACGTGCAGTGGCTCGTCAACCCGGCCACCGACGACGTCGACTTCCTGGCCCGCGCGGTCGACGGCGTCGACTGGCGCGACGGCGTCCAGGTCTTCGCCCACGGGGAGCGCGAGTCGATCAAGGCGGTGCGCCGGGTCCTCAAGGACCGGGGCGTGCCCCGCGAGGCGATCTCGATCTCGGGCTACTGGGCGCGCGGTCGCACCGAGGATGCGTTCCAGGCGGAGAAGCGGACGCCGGTCGGGCAGATCGACTGATCGGCGGGGGCGGGGACCGCGGTGTCGGGTGCTGGTGATCCGTGCCACGATGCGGACATGCAGATCGCAGACAACATCTCCGACCTGATCGGCAACACCCCGCTGGTCAGGCTCACCTCCGTCGCCCCCGAGGGGTCCGGGCTGGTCGCGGCCAAGGTCGAGTACCTCAACCCCGGCGGCAGCATCAAGGACCGCATCGCGCGCAAGCTCATCGACGCGGCCGAGGCCTCCGGTGAGCTCAAGCCCGGCGGGACCATCGTCGAGCCGACCTCCGGCAACACCGGCGTGGGGCTGGCGCTCGTCGCGCAGGAGCGTGGTTACCGCTGCATCTTCGTCTGCCCCGACAAGGTCGGCAAGGACAAGATCGACGTGCTGCGCGCCTACGGCGCCGAGGTGCAGATCGTGCCGACCTCCGTCGCGCCCGACCACCCCGACAGCTACTACTCGGTGAGCGACCGGCTGACCGCGGAGATCGACGGTGCGTGGAAGCCCAACCAGTTCTTCAACCTCAACGGCCCGCAGGCGCACTACGAGAGCACCGGCCCGGAGATCTGGGAGCAGACCGACGGTCAGATCACCCACCTCGTCGCCGGCATCGGCACCGGCGGCACGATCACCGGCACCGGCCGCTACCTCAAGGAGATCAGCGAGGGACGGGTCAAGATCATCGGCGCCGACCCCGAGGGCTCGGTCTACTCCGGCGGCACCGGCCGCCCCTACCTCGTCGAGGGCGTCGGCGAGGACATGTGGCCCGGCGCCTACGACCCCTCCGTGCCCGACGAGGTCATCGCGGTCGACGACGCCGAAGCCTTCGCCATGACCCGCCGCCTGGCTCGCGAGGAGGGGCTGCTCGTCGGTGGCTCCAGCGGCATGGCGGTCGTCGCCGCGCTGCGCGTCGCCGAGCGCGAGGGCCCCGACGCCAAGATCGTCGTCCTGCTGCCCGACGGTGGTCGCGGCTACCTGGCCAAGATCTTCGACGACGACTGGATGGCCTCCTACGGATTCCTGCCCGGCGACGAAGGGAGTGACGCCACCGTCGGCGAGGTGCTCCGTGGCAAGGGCGGCGAGCTGCCCGACCTCGTCCACACCCACCCCAACGAGACGATCCGCGAGGCCATCGACATCCTGCGCGAGTACGGCGTCTCGCAGATGCCCGTCGTCGGCGCCGAGCCGCCGGTCGTCATCGGCGAGGTCGCCGGGGCGGTCACCGAGCGCGACCTGCTCACCGCGGTCTTCGAGGGGCACGCCTCGCTCGCCGACCCGGTGAGCGCGCACATGGGCGCCAAGCTGCCGCAGATCGGTGCCGCCGAGCCCGTCTCGGCCGCGACCGAGGCGCTCGAGCAGGCCGACGCGCTGCTCGTCGTCGAGGGCGGCAAGCCCCTCGGCGTCATCACCCGGCAGGACCTGCTGGGCCACCTGTCCCACCGAGCGAAGGGCTGACCATGTCCGAGCGCAAGAGCGCGGCCGACGCGCACGCGACCCAGGGATTCGCCACCCGGGCGATCCATGCCGGCTACGAGCCCGACCCGCTGACGGGCGCGGTCAACGTCCCGATCTACGCCAGCTCGACCTTCGCCCAGGACGGCGTCGGCGGCATGCGCGGCGGCTTCGAGTACGCGCGCACCGGCAACCCGACCCGGCAGGCCCTCGAGGCCAATGCCGCGTCCATCGAGTCCGGCACCTTCGGTCGTGCCTTCGCCTCCGGCATGGCCGCGACCGACGCGATCCTGCGGGCCTCCCTTCGTCCCGGGGACCACCTCGTCATCCCCGACGACGCCTACGGCGGCACCTTCCGGCTCATCGACAAGGTCTTCTCCCAGTGGGGGATCGAGCACACGCCGGCGCCGGTCGGTGACGTCGACGCGATCCGCGCGGCGATGCGCCCGACGACGAAGCTCGTGTGGCTCGAGACGCCGACCAACCCGCTGCTCAACATCGGCGACATCGAGGCCGTCGCCGAGGTCGCCCACGCGGGCGGTGCGCGGCTGGTCGTCGACAACACCTTCGCCAGCCCCTACCTGCAGCAGCCGCTCTCGCGGGGTGCCGACGTGGTGCTCCACTCGAGCACGAAGTACCTCGGCGGCCACAGCGATGTCGTCGGTGGCCTGCTCGTCACCGACGACGAGCAGATCGACGCCGACGTCGCCTTCCTGCAGAACGGCTCCGGCGGCGTCCCCGGACCCTTCGACGCCTACCTGACGATGCGCGGGATCAAGACGCTCGGCGTGCGGATGGACCGGCACTGCGACAACGCCGAGGCGGTCGTCGACCTGCTGTCGACGCGCTCGGAGATCACCTCGATCCTCTACCCGGGGCTGCCCGAGCACCCGGGCCACGAGGTCGCGGCCCGTCAGATGTCCCGCTTCGGCGGGATGATCTCGGTGCGCATGGCCGGTGGGCGCGAGGCCGCGCAGCAGCTGTGCGCGCGGACCGAGATCTTCACCCTCGCCGAGTCGCTCGGCGGCATCGAGTCGCTCATCGAGCACCCGGGGGCTATGACCCACGCGTCGACCGCCGGCTCGATGCTCGAGGTGCCCGACGACCTGGTGCGTCTGTCCGTCGGCATCGAGGACGTCTCCGACCTGCTCGCCGACCTCGAGCAGGCGCTCGACGGCCTGGGCTGACCCGCCCCACACCCTCAGGTGGTCGTCTGGTGCTGCATCCCGACCGGCATGCAGCACCAGGCGACCGCCTGACGGGTTCGCTGCAGGGGTGCGCTTCCGGGCGCATCGCTTGCGATCCGGCAACGGCCTGTGGATCCGGGAACACCAGCCTCATGTCGACCGCTTAGTCTGGTGACACCTCAGCGGCCGACGTGCCGTGCCAGCCCCATCAGGAGCAGACGATGAGCAACCCGATCCTCGGCCGGGTCGAGCAGGACGCCCAGCGCGGCTACGCCGGCTTCCGTGACACGGGGCAGGCGCCCCAGCAGCAGTACGGCCAGCAGGCCTACGGCAACCAGGGCTACGCGTCCCAGCAGGGCCAGCCCTACGGCCAGCCCCAGCAGTACGGCCAGCCGCAGCAGTACGGCCAGCCGCAGCCCGGCTTCGGCCAGCCCGACACCGGCCAGGGCATGGGCGGCTGGGGTGGCGGCGGTCGCTCGCTGACCCTCGACGACGTCCTCGTGCGCACCGGTGTGCTCTTCGGAGTGCTCATCGCCGTGGCTGCTGCCGCGTGGGTCGCGGCCAGCCAGGTCCCGGCCCTGGGTACCGCGGCCTGGGGAGTCGGTCTCGTCGGCACCCTCGGCATGGGCCTGTTCATCATGTTCCGCCGCAAGCCGCTCAGTGCGCCCCTGGCGGTCGTCTACGCGGTCTTCGAAGGCCTCTTCGTCGGAGCGATCAGCCAGAGCTACGCGGTCGTCTTCGACCCGCCGGGCACCCCGATCTTCGAGGGCATCGTCGTCCAGGCCGTCCTGGCGACCCTGTGCGTCTTCGGTGCGATGCTCGCGCTCTACACGACCGGGATCATCAAGGTGACCCAGAAGTTCCGCGCGATCGTCTCGATGGCGCTCGTCGGCTACTTCGTCTTCGCGATGATCAACCTCGGATACATGCTCTTCTTCGGCGGCGGCCCCTTCGGCTTCGGCGGCAGCGGCGTGATCGGCATCGGGATCTCGCTCTTCGCCACGGGTCTGGCCGCGGTCACCCTGGCCCTCGACTTCGACAACATCGAGACCGCGATCCGCACGGGTGCTCCGCAGAGCTACGGCTGGCACCTGGCGATCGGCCTCGTCGTCACCCTCGTGTGGCTCTACCTCGAGATCCTGCGCCTCCTGGGGCGCCTGCGCTCGGAGTGACCGACGACGTCGCGACCGAGCTCGGCCGCGTGGTCCGCAGGTGGCAGCAGCTGCCGCTGGACCGCGCGGCCGAGCGCGTTGCGGGCGTGCACGAGCTCATGGCCGAGCTGGCAGGGGAGCCGCTGCCCGACCTCGGCCCGGCCGTGGTCATGGACCAGCTACGGGTGGTCGTCTTCGACGTCTGCCGGGCCGAAGGGGAGTCCGCTGACCTCGCGCAGCGGCTCGCCTCCCTTCGCCTGACCTGGGCCTGACCCGCGCCCACACCTCCGCATTTCCTCAAGGAAATGCGAACGTCAGGGGCCCGGTCCGCGCATTGCCGTTCGGCAATGCAGCCCACACCTCCGCATTTCCTTGAGGAAATGCGGACATCAGGGAGCCGGAGGCACACCCGGGCTCAGACGTCCGTGACCTCGTGCTCGCCGCGGCGGCGGAGCATGGCCCAGGGGCCGCGGGGGCCGTGGCTGCGGCCACGCAGCTCGGCGGGGCCGACCTCGGTGCCGGGGGACGAAGCAGCCCGCTCGGCGGCGTCGTCGAGGGCGCCGATGCCCTCGCCGCGTGCCGCCTCCGGCTCGGAGTCGTGGGTGGCGCCCTCGGGCCACGCGTCGACCTCGGCGGCCACCGACGGCAGCAGCGCCGAGGCGACCCGGGCATAGCCCGCGGCCGAGGGGTGGAAGCGGTCCTGGCTGAACATGATCGACGGGCTGGCGGCGAACTCCGGCCCGAGCAGGTCGCCGACCGACACGGTCCGTGCCCCGGCGGCGACGGCCGCGACGGTCTGGGCGGCGGCGAGCTCGCGGCTCCACTGGCGCAGCAGCTTGTTGAGCGGGAAGGGCACCGGCTCGACCGTGCCGAGATCGGGGCAGGTCGCGACGACGACCGGGACGTCGAGGGTGCGCAGGTAGCGCACGGTGCGCTCGAGGTGCTGCACGGACACCGCCCGGTCGATGCGGTGGGTGACGTCGTTGGCGCCGATGAGGATGACCGCGACGTCGGGCTGGTCGACCCGGGCGAGCGCCCTGGACAGCTGGGCGCTGAGGTCGGACGACTCCGCGCCGACGACGGCCTCGTTGGTCAGCTCCACCGGCCGGCCCATGATCGCGGCGAGACCGGTCGACAGGATCGCCCCGATCGTCTGGTAGCGGTTGTCCGCACCCATGCCCGCGGCGGTCGAGTCACCGAGCACGAGCAGCTGCACCGGCTCGCCGGGTGCAGCGCCGTAGACGCCGTCGTCGTCGGGCGCTCCGTCGAAGGGGTTGCCGACGATCTTGCGGGTGATCCTGGCCTCGGCCTGGATCAGGCCGTAGCCGAGACCGGCGAGCGTCGCGCTGGCTGCGGCGGTGCCAGCGGCCCCCAGCGCGGCCTTGCCGACGATGCGTCCCAGCTCTGCCATGACTCTCCTCGTGTGGCCGGTCGTGGGCCCAACTGTGTCATCCCGAGGTGACAAAGCCAACGAGCGGTGCGACACCCCCGTCGTCATGGGTACGGTCGGCTCGACGCACGGCACTCGCACGAAGGACCACGATGACCGACTACCCCACGCTCTTCTCGCCGCTCGACCTGGGCTTCACGACCCTGCGCAACCGCACGATCATGGGGTCGATGCACACCGGCCTCGAGGACCGGGCGAGCAACTTCGAGCGGCTCGCGGCCTTCTACGCCGAGCGGGCGAAGGGGGGAGCCGGGCTCATCGTCACCGGCGGCTTCGCGCCGAACATCGAGGGCAGCTTCTACCCCTTCGCCTCGAAGCTCACGACGAGCCGCGAGGCCCGGCGCCACCACCAGATCACCGACGCCGTGCACCGCGAGGGCGGCAAGATCGCGCTGCAGATCCTCCATGCAGGGCGCTACGCCTACCACCCCTACTCCGTGTCTGCCTCGTCCGGGAAGTCGCCGATCACCCCCTTCGCCGCACGCGGCCTGAGCGAGAAGGGCGTCCGGCGCCAGATCCGTGCCTTCGCCCGGGCCGCCGAGCTCGCCCGCTCCGCCGGCTACGACGGCGTCGAGGTCATGGGCTCCGAGGGCTACTTCATCAACCAGTTCCTCGCGCCGCGGACCAACCAACGCACCGACGGCTGGGGCGGCACGCCGGCCAACCGACGTCGCATCGCCACCGAGATCGTGCGCGCCGTGCGCGCGGCGGTGGGGGAGGACTTCATCGTCATCTACCGCCTGTCGATCCTCGACCTCGTCGAGGGCGGCCAGACCTGGGAGGAGATCCTCGCTCTGGCCACCGAGATCGAGGCCGCCGGCGCGACGATCCTGTCGACCGGCATCGGCTGGCACGAGGCGCGGGTGCCGACGATCGTCACGTCGGTGCCGCGGATGGCCTTCACCGAGGTCGCCGAGCGGCTGCGCCCGCACGTCGACATCCCGGTCGTCACGAGCAACCGGATCAACATGCCCGACCAGGCCGAGCAGGTCCTCGCGGCCGGCCACGCCGACCTCGTCCAGATGGCGCGCCCGTGGCTCGCCGACCCCCAGTGGGGCACGAAGGCCGCTGCGGGGCAGAGCGAGCGGATCAACACGTGCATCGCCTGCAACCAGGCCTGCCTCGACCACACCTTCCAGCGCAAGGTCGCCAGCTGCCTGGTCAACCCCCGCGCCGGCCACGAGACCGAGCTCGTCCTGTCGCCCACCGCCCGTCGCAAGCGGGTGGCCGTCGTCGGCGGTGGCCCGGCGGGTCTGTCCGCTGCCGTGTCCGCGGCCGAGCGGGGCCACGCGGTCGAGCTCTTCGAGGCCGGCGACGACATCGGCGGCCAGTTCGCGCTCGCCATGCGCATCCCGGGCAAGGAGGAGTTCGCCGAGACGATCCGCTACTTCCGCGGCGAGCTCGAGCGGCGTGACGTGACCGTGCACCTGGGCACCCGGGTCGGCGCCGACGACCTCGCGGGCTTCGACGAGGTCGTCCTCGCCACCGGTGTGACGCCGCGCGTCCCCGAGATCGAGGGCATCGACCACCCGATGGTCGTCACCTATCCCGAGGCGGTCCTGGGCACCCGCGAGATCGGCGAGCGGGTCGCCGTCATCGGCGCCGGCGGCATCGGTGTCGACGTCACCGAGCTGCTGACGACCGTCGAGTCGCCGACGCTGGACCTCAAGGAGTGGCAGGACGAGTGGGGCGTCGACCCGCTGTCCGCCGACCGTGGTGGGCTCAAGGAGGCCCACCCCGCCGCCTCGCCGCGCACCGTCTACCTCGTCCAGCGCAAGGAGAGCAAGATCGGCGCCGGCCTGGGCAAGACGACCGGCTGGGTGCACCGCGCGGCCATCAAGGCCAAGGGCGTCCACCAGATCACCGGCGCCGCCTACGAGCGCATCGACGACAACGGCCTGCACATCACCGTCGACGGCAAGCCGCGCCTGCTCGAGGTCGACAACGTCGTCGTGTGCACCGGTCAGGAGTCCGTGCGTGACCTCGTCGAGCCGCTGCAGGCGAAGGGGGTCGACGTGCACGTCATCGGTGGCGCCGACGTCGCCGCCGAGCTCGACGCCAAGCGCGCGATCCGCCAGGGCACCGAGCTGGCCGCCAGCCTCTGACGTGCGCACCGTCGGCCTGCTCCTCGCCGCCCTCCTCGCCCTCGCCGGGTGCGGAGGGGGCAGCGGGCCGCAGCCGCCCACGGAGCCGACCAAGAGCGTCGACGAGCGCGGCACCCGCACCGACCTCGAGCCGCTGACATCGCGATTCCCCGACCTCGGTGACCCGGTGTCGGCGACGTGGCAGTCCGGCACCCTCGGCGGCGACCGGACCGCCCCCGGCCCCTCGACCTACTGGATCGACGCCGCGGTGACCGTCGAGCCGGAGGTGGCCGACTCCCTTCGCTCGCAGGCGTCGTCGGACCCCGGTCCGCAGATGGACGTCGTCGACGTGGTGCGCGACGAGGTCGACAGCGCCGAGCTCGACCCCGTGACCCTCGCCGGTCCCGAGGGGTGGCAGGTCGACGCCTGGGTCGCCGCCGACCGCGACGTCGTGGTCGTCTCCGCCCGCGGGGAGTGAGCCCGGGCCACACTGGGGGCATGGGAGTACCGCCGTACGAAGGGTGGATCGAGCGTCAGATCCGTGAGGCCACCGAGCGCGGGGAGTTCGACGACCTGCCCGGCGCCGGCCGGCCCCTGCGCGGGATCGAGAGCAGCGACCCCGACTGGTGGGTCAAGGGGATGATGGCCCGCGAGGGGCTCGACAGCAGCGACGCGCTGCCGCCCGCGCTGCAGCTGCGACGCGAGGCCGCCGGCTACCCGCAGTCCCTCGTCGACGAGCGCCACGAGGCCGACGTGCGCGAGCTGCTGCGCGACTTCAACCAGCGCGTGCTCGACGAGCGCCGGCGCCCAACCTTCGGGCCGACGGCGCCACCGCTGGCCCCGACGGTCGACGTCGAGCAGATGGTCGCGGCGTGGCGCCGGCTGCGCGAGGAGCGGGCGCTCTCCCCGGAGCCGGAGGAGGCCCAGGTGCCGCCCCCTTCGCCTCGCCGGTGGTGGCGCCGGCTCCTCGGCAGGTGACCGGGGTCAGGCGTCGCGGCCCAGCACCGACTCCTGGCTGGGCACCTCGTCCTGACGCAGGATGCCGACCTGGCAGGTCAGGCCGTTGGGGCCGTGGTTCGGATCATATACCCTTAGTGCATGAGCGAGTCAACGGTGGCGATCTACGCGCGCCAGAGTCTCGACCGGCACGGCGACGAGCTGGCCGTGGGTCGACAACTCGAGCTGTGCCGAAGGTTTGCCGAGACGAAGGGCTGGACCGTCGCGGGGGAGTACGTCGACAACGATCGCAGCGCGACGAGCGGGGCGCGCCGTCCTGAGTTCGAGAGGCTGCTCGAGGACCGCCCTCCGCGCATCGTCGTCTGGCACATCGACCGACTCGTGCGCCTGACGCACGACCTCGAGCGGGTCATCGACCTGGGCGTGAACGTGCACGCCGTGGAGGCCGGGCACGTCGACCTGAGCAACCCGGCCGGCAGGGCCGTGGCAAAGACGATCACCGCGTGGTCGCAGTACGAGACCGAGCAGAAGGCCGTGAGGCAGCGCGCCGCCAACGACCAGCGGGCCGCGGCTGGGTTGCCCTATGCCGCTCAGCGGGCGTTCGGGTTCGAGCCGGACGGCATGACCGTGCGCGTGACCGAGGCCGACGAGCTGCGAGCGGCTGCAGCAGGCGTGCTGCGTGGCGTGAGCCTGTCGGCGCTCGTGCGCGACCTCAACGACCGTGGGGTGAAGACCGCGACCGGGCGAGAGTGGAAGACGACGACGCTCAAGGCCGCACTGCTGAGCCCGCGCAACGCCGGGATGCGTCGGCACCGTGGCGAGGTCATCGGCAAGGCGGCATGGCCGGCGATCCTCGACGAGCAGACCGCCACGGCTGTGCACGCGATCCTCACCGACCCTGGCCGCGCGAGGAAGGGACCGCCGCTGCGCTACTTGCTGTCGGGCGTCATGCGCTGCGGTGTGTGTGGCGGGCCAATCACGGGGGCGATGGTCAAGGAAGCGCACAAGGGACCGACGTACCGATGCCTGGGCCACGTGTCGCGCAACGCTGCTCGTGTCGACGAGTACGTGATGGGCGTGCTCGTCGCGCGGCTGTCGCAACCCGACGCGCTCGACCTGTTGGCCCGACCTGGCCGCGGTGGCGACCTCGAGCGACTCACGGGGGAGCGGGACGCGCTGCGTGGCCGGCTCGACGGGCTGGCGGAGGCGTTCGCGGCTGGCGGGATCGACATGCAGGCCATGACGGCCGGCACCCGACGCGTGCGTGCCGAGCTCGACGACGTGGAAGGGCAGATCGCGGCCGCGGCTGTCGACGACGCGATGGCATCGGTGGTGACGGCCGACGATGTGACCGCAGCTATCGAGGGGATGCCACAGGACACGTTGCGCCGGGTCATCGACACCGTCATGACGTTGACCCTGGAGAAGATCGGCACGGGCAGGAGACCTGCTGACCGTGGTGTGAGGATCGAGTGGAAGGCGGGGCAGGGATGAGTCGCAGGCAGCCAGCCAGTCAGTATGAGTTCGCCGCTGTGGATATCGAGTGCCCGCACGGGCATCTCGTCGGGAAGGCGCTCAAGAGTCTGGCGGGCCCCCATGCCGGGCAGTACGGAACGAGCAGGGGCGTCCGGTTCGAGGAGTCGCCGGACGCCGACGACGACTCAGGCCGGGTGCGGGGTGACTGCCCCCAGTGCGGCGCGGACGTGATCCTGCGCTGGTCCAAGGTCCGCGATCGCATCGAGGCAAATCTCAAGGTCGGGCGACACACCGACAAGATGCGCTAGACGGTATGGGTGACCACTCGGGCTGACCGAGGGGTTGCGGGCCGGGGCCTCTCTCACACATGTTCGTGGGTTACCGAGTAGGGGCTGCCTGCTCGGCCTGTCCGACAGTTGTGGGAGGCCCCGGTGTTTACCGAGCGTACGAGTGTTGGGCTCGACGTGCATGCACGATCTGTTGCTGCGGCGGCGATCGATGGTGTCACGGGCGAGCTGTTCCAATCGAAGCTGACTCCGTCTCACGAGCACGTCGTGTCCTGGGTCCAAGCCTTGCCGGGACCAGTGGCGGTGACCTACGAGGCCGGGCCGACCGGATTCGGCCTGTACCGACATCTGGCCGCGGCGGGGATCCGGTGCGAGGTCGCCGCGCCGAGCAAGCTGCAAAAGCCCTCCGGTGATCGGGTCAAGACCGACGCCAAGGACGCGATCCACTTGGCTCGGCTGCTGCGCCTGGACGAAGTCACCTCGGTCGCGATCCCGAGCGTGGACCAGGAGGCCGCCCGGGATCTGGTCCGTGCCCGTGAGGACTGCCGCGGTGACCTGATGCGCGCCCGGCACCGACTGTCGAAGTTGTTGCTGCGCCACGGGGTCGTCTACTACGGCGGTGCCGCGTGGACCGGCAAGCATGACGTGTGGTTGCGCCAAGAGGCACTGTCACAGTTGACCGGTCGTGCCACCCGGCTGGCCTTCGACTCCGATTACGAGGCCGTGCTGACGGTCCAGGCACGCCGCGACCGACTCAACGTCGCGATCGAGGAGATGGCCGCTGACGGCGAGTTCACCGACGTGGTCCACCGGCTCGGGTGCCTGCGCGGGGTGGGCACCCTGACCGGGTTCGCCTTGGCGGTCGAGGTCGGTCGGCGACTGGCACCGGTTCACCGGCAACAGCATCGGTTCCTTCGTCGGGCTCGTACCCAGCGAGTACTCCTCCGGCAGCTCGCGCGTGCAGGGATCGATCACCAAGACCGGCAACACCCATGTACGTCGACTGCTGGTCGAGGCCGCCTGGCACCACCGCCCCCGCTACCGGATCGGCAAGACCATGCGTGATCGGTGGGACCTGGCACCCGCTGCTGCCCGGTCCCGCGGGGACGCGGGCAACCGACGCCTGCACGAGCGGTGGGTGAGGTTCAACGAACGCAGGAAGAAGCCCACCGTCGCCAACATCGCCATCGCGCGTGAGCTCGCCGGCTGGTGCTGGTCCCTGGCCGTCCTCGAAGGAGCGTCCATGCCATAGGCCCCACGAACTGCTTCGTCGCCGCGCCGGTACTGGTGGCAGCGCGTGGAGCGACCCGCGAAACACCTATGAGCAGCCAGCCCAGACTGGCCACGCTCGTTGCTAGACACGCGGTCCAGCTCCTGCCGAAAGCACCGTCCTGCGGTAACCAACCCGCGAATATCAGTCTGACCGCGCGTCGGGAAACGACACGCTCGCCAGCACCACGACGACGAAGCATGAGGCGCCCGCCCCCTGATTCGGGGACGGGCGCCTCACCCTGCCTCTTGACAAGAAGTCGCTCCATATCAGGTGTCGGCCGCTGCCGGTACTATTGGCAGCAGTAGCCTTCGGGCCGGTTCGACAGCCGATCAGAGTCGAAGTTAGGTGCCTCTCAGCGGAGGTGCGGAAACGCATCGCTGAGAGGCATTTCTCATGTCCGCACGGACGATTCAAGCCAAGCTGGCGGCCGCATCTCGCCACCGCCCCAACGAGGACCACAGCGACCTGCGCCGCGACCACGCGGCCGAGAAGCTGGCCGAGCACATCGCCAAGGTGGTCGCTACAGCCCCGCCCCTGACCGTGGAGCAGCGCGACCGTCTGGCCAGCCTGCTGCGGGGTGGTGGTGTCGGATGAGCGACCAGACAGAAGTGCGCCCCCCGGCCGGCGAAACCGAGGGGCAGAAGACCACACAGACGGCGCGTTGTCTCGACGTCAAGATTACCGCTGACCTGGCGGCCCGCGCACGCAGGCACGACCACGGTGTGCTCGTGCTGGCCGAGCGTCGGGACGGCATCGTCACCTCGCAGGTGTTCGCTGACCTGGCCGCTGCTGAGCGCAAGGTCTGGCGCACGCGGGAGCGTGGCTTGTCGGCGTCGCTGCAGCTGGTGCGTCTGGTGCCGGTGATGCACGTCGACCTCGACGAGCTCGGGGGTGGTGGCCGATGACGACGCCGAGGAACGTTCTGGACGAGTGGCCGCCGAGCCGCTGGGACGACTACTGCACCGGATGGTCTGCCGGCTACCTCGAGGGGCTCGAGCGTGGCCGTGCCTTGGCCGACGCCGAGGCCGCTGCTCGTCACCGCGCGGCTGCCGACGTGGTGCTGGCGATGACCCGCACGCCCGAGGTCGACCGGGCCGAGGCTGCCGCTCGACGTGCGCGGATCGACGCGCGGTTTGGGGGTGCGTGATGGGTACCTATGGGGTGGACTACCCGGACGTGCCGGACGTCGACCCGTTCGCGCCCGGCACGCTGGCCGAGCTGCTGGCCGGTCTGCGGGAGTGGCAGCACCTGCCGGACCCGATGCACGTCATCGCCGCGCTGGCTGCCGCAGCGACCCGCCACGAGACCGGAGAGGCGACGTGGCTGCTCATGGTGGCCGCACCCTCGAGCGGGAAGACCGAGGCGGTCCGGCTGCTCGACGACGCCGCAGACGCGCGCCTGGACGAGATCACCCCGGCCGGGCTGCTCGGGTGGTCCAAGGGCAAGAGCGTGAAGCCGTCGGGCGTACTGGCACGGATGGGCCCGCGCGGTCTGGTCACGTTCGGTGACCTGTCCACGCTGCTGGCGACCAGTGACCGGGGCGGGCGTGACGTTGTGTTCGGACTGCTGCGCCGGGTCTATGACGGGCATGTCACCCGCGACATCTCACCGCAGGGCAAGCCCGCCGAGGGTGCGCCGGATCGGCTCGAGTGGTCCGGGCGTCTGACCGTCGTCGGGTGCGTCACGCAGGCCATCGACAGGTACACCGCCCACGCTGACCAGCTCGGGGCGCGGTGGCTGTACATCCGGCTACCGGAGCGGTCGACCGCTGAGAAGCGGCACGCGGCCGCGCTGGCCCGTCGGTCTGCGCTGGGTGAGCGTCGCGCCGAGGCTCGTGCCACCGTGGCCGCGCTGCTGGCCGGCGTCGCCTCACCGCTGCCGGACCTCGACGACGAGACCGCCGACGTCATCGAAGATGCCGCCCTGGTCACCGCGTGGGGCCGCGCGAGCGTGCCGCGCAACGGATACGGCCGGCGCGATATCGAAGGCGTGCCGATCGTCGAAGAGCCCATGCGTCTGGTGCAGCAACTGTCGGGCGTCGCACGCGGTGTGCTGGCGCTCGGTCTGCCGACGCAGGCGGCGCAGGCGGTCGCGCGTCGGATCGCGCTCGACTCGATGCCCGAGGCCCGGCGCGCGGTGCTTGAGGCACTGTCCTTGGGTGAGCCGCTCAACACCTCCAAGGTGGCGCGGACGGCCGGCGTTGACCGCAAGGTGGCTCGGTTCCAGCTCGAGGAGCTGGCCGCCATCGGCGTGGTGACCAATGACCGTGTGGACGACGACGAGGAAGAGCCGACGGGCCCTGTGACGTGGATTCTCGACGGCGCGGACGGGGCGCTCATCGCTGACGTACTGAGCGAGCACAGGCGGTGCGGGGGGTGGGACGAAACGTGGGTACCAACCCCCCAAACCCCCCAGATAAGAGAAGAGGGAGACGACAGTACGCAGGGGGTACCCACGTTTCGTCCCACCCCAGAGAGCGGCCCACCTACCGACATTTCTGGCACAGATTCGCGCCAGGCCCCCGGCGCGCGTCGACCCCTGCCGACCGACGCGACGGGCCGGCCGATGCCGTGCCCGGACTGCGGCCGCAAGCCGCACCACACGTTCACGTGCACGTGGGGCCTGCCAGAGCAGACGAAGGAGACCGACCGATGAGTGCGACGTACCGTGAGAGCGTCGAAGGGTGGCGCTGGGACTACCTGACCCCGTGGGGCTGGATGCCGGCGTCCGGTACGCCGGAGTATTACGGCAAGGACAGCCTGCCGCGTGGTTGGTACCGGGTCGAGCGCGCTGTGTGCCTGATGCGCAACCACCGTGCACCGCACCCGGACTGCACGTGCGGTGTGCACGCGGTCGAGCACCTGACGCCGACCATCGCTGACCGCATCGACGAGCTCGACGCCAAGCGCGCGATCGCTGTCGCTGACGGGCGGGTTCCGGACCCCGAGGCGCTGGTCATCACCCTGTCGCGCGTCCGCCTCGAGCGCGTCCTGCCGACAGCCTGGCCGGACGACGAGGAAGCCCTGCGCTCCCACCCCGACGCAGTGCCCGACCCGCCCCACACCATCCGGGCACACAGGAAGACCTACCTCGAGGTACTCGTCGACCGTGATTGGCCGTCGCTCGAGGGTGGGTGGCCCGCCGAGGTTGTGCCCGAGGACGGCGTGCACTACGTGCCAGACCTGGCCGAGTGGGTCCGTAACCGGTGCGGCGACGACCTCGAGCGGTTCCTCGACGAGGTGCTGTCGTGAGCGCGCGCGAGGTCCTCGACCGGGCCCTGCTCGACCTCGCAGCCGACCGCCGTCGACCGCGCTGCGGTGAGCCGGCAGACCACCTGCTGTGGACGAGCGAGAAGACCGACGAGAGGGCCCGGGCGGCTGCCCTGTGCGTCGGGTGCCCCGTCCTGCGGCAATGCGCTTTGGCGGCTGAGGAAGAGGGCGAGCTTTTCGTGTGGGCCGGCGTCGACCGCGGCGTGCGACCACCGAAGAAGACGACGAGGAAGGACCGATGATGGATTACGCCGAGGCCGACGACCGCACGCCCGTCTGGGTTCGCAAGGTGGAGGACAAGCGAATCAAGACGCTGACGAGGCGACGCGATCACCTGCGCCGACTGCTGGACGACGGAGACCGCACGGACCTGCAGTACCTGAAGTCCGAGGAAGCCGCGCTCACCTGGGCGCTGAAGATGATCCGCGAGGCGCAGAAGAGGAATGGGCGATGATGCACGACCTGACGCCCGACGAGCTGCTCGACGCGAACGAGCGGTGCCGGCAGTACGCCGGCAAACCCCTCGACGAGTGCACCCCGGACGACATCGTGCGCGTGCGGGCCGGGCTGGCCGTCGAGCTGAAGTTTCACACCATCATGCGCGACGAAGCGCTGCACGAAATCTCAGAAATCGTCGCCCGTGCGCGAGCGCGACGACGGGGTCATACCTGAAGTACACTTGAGGTATCCGATCACCGGATGAGCAGCAGCCCGTGACAAGTGACGACGACCGTAGGGCCAAGTCACGAAGATCGCCAGCCCTGACATTCGGCAGCGTGAGGCCAGCGGTAACCAACCCGTCCGCCGAGCCCGTGAGGATGCCGCGATGCGCGGTGAGTAGAGCCAGCCGGCAAATGCCCGGTCCGTTCCTCCCGTAGCGGTCTCAACCATCACTGCTAGCCCGTGCATGGGCGCGGGCAGATTCGGAGCACAACCATCATGAACGAGGCACTCAAGAACGACCTGGCAGCCATGAAGGCTGGCCGGGATGCCGGACAGAAGGCGCTCGACAGCGGGCGCTACGACGACGACACCCTCGACACCATCACGCGTGGTCTCGATGCCGCCGAGCGGGTCAAGAAGGCGAAGGAGGCCGACGCGATCATGGACGGGCTGAAGTCCCTGAGCCGGGGCATGCTCGACCCTGGCGGCGCGCCAGAGCGGTCCACGTTCGACCGTGAGCACGTCAAGGATGGACTCACCCGCGCGCTGCAGTCCAAGAGCCCTTTCGGGTTCAACATGCCGTTCACCAAGGCCGCGCTGACGGCCGGCGACCTCAACCTGCCGGCGACCGGCACCACCGTGTCCGACGTGCCGATCGGTCAGGGTGTCGTCGCGCTGCGCGAGCTGCTGCAGCCCCAGAATGCCGAGAGCGGTCTGGTGCGCTACTACAGCATCGGTGCCGGCGCGGCTGACGTTGTGGCCGAGGGTGCGCTCAAGCCCGACCTCGGGGCGAGCATCACGCCGCACGACGCCGAGTTGCTGAAGATCGCGGCCACGTTCACGTTCACCGACGAGCTCGTGCGTGACGCCGGGTTCCTGGTCGACCACGTGCAGCGCGAGGCGGTCCGGGCGGTGCTCGTGGAAGAAAACGCGCAGATCGTGGCCGCCTTCGAGGCCGCCACCGGGTCGCTGACCGCCAGTGGCACCCTCGATTCGGCCATCGACGTGCTGGCAGGCGCGATCGGTGCGACGCAGGCGAGCAACGGTGTGACGCCGAGTGTCATCGTCATGTCGCCGGTCGACCTCGCCACGATCCGCACCGCCAAGGCCAGCACCGCAGGTTCGTACTTCGTCGACCCGCTGGCCGCCGCGCCGAGCGCGATCCACGGCGTGCCGCTGGCCGCCACGCCCGCGGTCGCGTCCGGCAAGGCGTACCTCGTGTCCGCTGGCTTGGGCGTGTTCTACACGCGCGACGAGCTGCGAGTGGAGTCGGGTTACACCGGCGATGACTGGATCTACAACCGGGTCACCACCCGCGTGGAGGAGCGAGTTCTGCCGGCGATCATCCGGCCGTCGCTGCTGACCAAGGTCACGCTCACCACCGCGTGATGAGCGCGGGCGTCCGACCGACGCCCAAACGGCAACACCCCGCGACCGCCCTCCTTCAGTCGCGGGGTGTTGTCATGCCCTGGGGAAGGGGGGTCGGCATCACGAAGGATCGCGCCGACGCCTGACTCTCCCGGCAGTCGGGCATCTATCTACTGGGAAAAATTTTTGGACGGTCGACTTCACAGAGGCTCATGGGCGCTCACAGACCTCCTGAGCCTCTGTGTGTGCAAGCGGACTGCCGGGCGCTAGTCGGGCGACCGTGCGGGGCCCGCGATCCGGACCCCCCTTCCCGACCTGTGCTGTCGGCGCTGTTCGCTACCGTCGATTCATGGGACGAGACGATGCACTGAACCGATGGTGGTCCGAGCTGACGACCGAGCAGCAGGAAGCCGCCCGCAAGATGCACGTGGGCGAGTCGATGCCGAGCGACATGCTGCGGACCCTGACTCATGCAGGCATCCCGCAGGCTGCCGCTTGGTGGCCTGCGAGCGAGTCAGGTCCGACGTTCACCGTGCCTGCCGAGGTCGCTGAGTTCGTGGCCGAGCGCGACGATCAGTAGGTGCATGGTCATGCAAGGCGCGGACCCGCTGCCGCGGGATAGGGCTGTGGCGAAACCCCCCCAAAGAAGCCGACACCGCGTTGTTTCCGCCCACGCCCCATAGCCCGCCGTCGACGTGACGGCGAGCTGTAGTCAGACCTGACGACGGCCGTGCACTGCCATGCCGTCAGGCGGTCTGAGCCGGTTCTCAGACCTGGGTGTCATCACCGGGGGCGCATCGTTTGAGTTCGCGGCTGAGGCCCTTTCCAGCGCCGCGCAGGCCGGGTGGCCCTGGCAGGCACACGGGCCCGTGAGAGACCGTGTGCGAGCCGGAGAGACCCGACGGGGGGCTAGGTCAGCGGGCGTCCTCGATGATCCGGGCAGCCTCGACGAGCGCGGCACCGAGGGCGCTGGCTTGGGCAGGCGTGAGACCCGCCTCGACGTCATCGGGCAGGTGAACGGTGACGTCCTCACCCGGCTCGAGGCACAGGCCGAGCACGACGTCACCGACGGTGACCTCACCGACGTGCGTCCCCGGCTCGAGGGCTGGGTGGCTGCTGCACCACGCGGGGCAGGTGAGCGCGTCGATTTGGGTCACGAAGTCCGAAACGCGCACGCCGAGCAGGTCGCACGCGTCGGCGAGCTCGTCCACCGTCGGATTGTCGGAGACCTCGACGTCATGGCCGGCACGACGCAGGGACGCGCGCAGGTGACCGGCGACCTGCTGGGTGAAGGCGACTGCCTGCGTGAGGTTCATCGGGTCACCTCGAGGAAGACGACGAGCGAGACGACCACGAGCAGGCCGAGAAGACCGAGGTTCTGTGCTGCGGCCGTTGCCGCGGGTAGGGTGAACATGCGCGAGACCTCCACGTCTGGCGTCATGCCCCCGAGTGTTAGCGCACTGCGGGGGCGCTCACGTCTCGACGGTTGTCTCGACGTAGGCCCCCGCTGTCACTCACCTGATGGCAGGTAGTTGGCAACCGTTGGGGCCGTGGTTGCAGTAGCCGCCGGGGTTCTTGTGCAGGTACTGCTGGTGGTAGTCCTCGGCATACCAGAAGGTGCCGGCCTCGCTCGCGGGACGCATCTCGGTGACGACCGGCGGCAGGTTGTGCCGCCGCAGCTCCTCGCCGAAGGCCGCGGCCGTCGCCTCGACGGCCGCGCGCTGCTCGTCGGTGGTCCAGTAGATCGCCGAGCGGTACTGCGTGCCGACGTCGTTGCCCTGGCGGTCCGCCGTCGTCGGGTCGTGGTTCTCCCAGAAGGCCTTGAGCAGCAGCTCCGGCCGCGTGCGCTCGGGGTCGTAGGCCACGAGGACGCTCTCGGTGTGACCGGTCAGGCCGGTGCACGTCTCCTCGTAGGTCGGGTGGGGAGTGAAGCCGCCCATGTAACCGGCCGCCGTCGTCACGACGCCCGGCAGCTGCCACATGATCCGCTCCGCGCCCCAGAAGCAGCCCATCGCGATGTGGAGCACCTCGGTGCCCTCGGGCCACGGACCCTCGAGGGGTGTCCCGAGCACCGCGTGCGTCGTCGGCACGGTGAAGGGGCGCTCCGGGCGGCCCGGCAGGGCACTCTCGGCGGTGGGCATGGGCGGGATCGCACGACCGAACATGCCCACATCCTCCCACCCGCACCTGAGGGGAGTCCTCCCCATTGGGGGCGCACGCCGGGACTGCCTAGGGTGGTCCCGACAGCGAAGGGAGGCCGGCGCGTGCGGCACATCAGCCATGGGGCGGACGTCGAGCAGCTCGACGACACCGCCGTGGCCCTGCGACGGCAGGGCGAGAGCATCGCCGCCGTCGGCGACCGCGGGGCCGTCCTGCTCCAGCGTCTGCGGGCCCTCTGGGAGGGGCCCGACTTCGAGAAGTTCGCGAAGGACTGGCGGATCGCGCACCGCAGCCTCGACGACGCCGAGGGTGCGCTGCGACAGCAGAGCCGACGGCTCGCCGACGAGGCAGAGACCCAGCGCCGCGCCTCCGGCATCTTCACCGGGGGCGGCAGTGGTCGCGGGCGAGGCCACTCCGGTGACAGCGGGCTCGCCTTCGAGCGCTCCACCCCGGTGGTCCCGGCCCCGCTGCGCATCCACCCGATCGCCGTGCCCCCGGGGCTGGTCGATGACGGCGAGATCCTCGACCCGACGTCGCCGGGCGGCTCGCGCTTCGAGCCGCCGGCGCGGGTCGAGCCGTTGCCGGCCTTCCGTCGCTCCGACCTCCCCGTCGAGCCGCCGGCGCGGGTCGAGCCGCTGCCTGCGGAGAACAACGGCGCCTTCCTCCGCTCCGACGTCCCCCTCGACCCGCGGGACGTCGACCGGGCGCAGCTGCCGGACGACTGGCGCGACCCGGGCCGGTGGCTGCCGCCGCTGCCCTGACCACGACATGACGAAGGGGAGGTCCCGACCGGCTGGTCGGGACCTCCCCTTCGTGCGGAGCCCTGTGGCGTCAGGCCTGGTAGGGCTTCGCCGACAGGATCTTGACCTCGATGGTCTTGCCGTTGGGGGCGTCGTAGGTGGCGGTCTCGCCGACCTTCTTGCCGTTGATCGCGCCGCCGAGCGGGGACTGCTCGGAGTAGACGTCGATGCTGTCGCTGCCGTCGGCGATCTCGCGGGAGCCGAGGAGGAAGGTCTCCTCGTCGCCGAAGAGCTCGACGGTGACGACCATGCCGGGCTCGACGACACCGTCGTCCGGCGGGGCCTCGCCGACGATGGCGGTGTCGAGGATCTGCTTGAGCTGGCGGATGCGGGCCTCCATCTTGCCCTGCTCCTCCTTGGCGGCGTGGTAGCCACCGTTCTCCTTGAGGTCGCCCTCCTCGCGGGCGGCCTCGATGCGCTTGGCGATCTCGACGCGACCCGGGCCCGAGAGCTCACGCAGCTCGGCCTGGAGTCGCTCGTACGCCTCCTCGGTCAGGTACGACGCGGTGGACGCGGTCTGGGTCACGGATCTCTCCTTGCTGTGTAGCCGTGCAGGATCTGCTTCGACCCCCACGGACGGTGAACCGAGGTGCCCCGGATCGTCCGGTGATGCACAAAGGTCTGGACCGATCGGTCCAGACCCACGGTTGCGGTAAAGGACCAGTGTACCGCCAAGTCGACGCAGATGCAGGTGTCAGTCCACCGCGGTGCAACCCTGGACGGTGGCCGTCACGGCCCGCGTCGTCGTGCGCACCGCGGCCCGCACGCGGGTGGTCCGCTCGTCGGCCGCGGGCACGGCCTGCTCCTTGGTCCCGACCCGCCCGTACTGGCCGTCCATCGCCGTGATCGTGCACGAGAGCGCCGTGCCCTCGGGCCGGGTGACCTCGAAGATCATGACGATCTGGCGCTCGCTCGTGCGCTCGAAGCCGATGTCGGTCGTCGTCACGGCGCCCCGCGTGCTCGAGACGCCGAACCACACCGTGAGCAGCGTCGCGACGACGACGAAGACGATCCCGATGACCCACCAGCGCCGCTGTCCCCGTGCGGGGTTGGCCTCGGCGCTGGCCTCCTCCTGCTCCGGGTCCCAGGCCGGCTGGCTCTCGGGGGAGGCGGTGGTCATGACGGCTCCTGCGGACGAAGGGGGTGGCGCCGGCTGTCGTCGGACCAGTCGGTGCGCGGTGAGAGGATGGGTCCATTGTCCGTGACTCCAGACCGCGCCGGCACACCGGCCCGCGCGGCGCACCTCCCCGGGAGGACCCCAGCAGTGGAAGCACTCAGGCTCATGGCCGTGCACGCGCACCCCGACGACGAGTCGAGCAAGGGCGCGGCGACGACTGCCCGCTATGTCCACGACGGCGCCGAGGTGCTCGTCGTGACGTGCACGGGTGGTGAGCGCGGCGACGTGCTCAACCCCAGGCTCAAGGACGACCCGCACATCCAGCGCGACATCGTCGAGGTGCGCCGCCAGGAGATGGCCCGCGCCCAGGCGGCGCTCGGCGTGCAGCACACCTGGCTCGGCTTCGTCGACTCCGGCCTGCCCGAGGGCGACCCGCTGCCGGCCCTGCCCGACGGGTGCTTCTACCGCGAGCCGCTCGACGTCGCGACCGAGGCGCTCGTGCGCGAGATCCGTCGGTTCCGCCCGCACGTGATCACGACCTATGACGAGAACGGCGGCTACCCGCACCCCGACCACGTGATGACCAACCGGGTGAGCGTCGCGGCCTTCGAGGCGGCCGGAGACCCCGAGGCCTTCCCGCACGCGGGGGAGCCGTGGCAGCCGCTCAAGCTCTACTACATCGGCGGCTTCAGCCTCGACCGGATCCACGCCTTCCACGAGGCGCTCGTGGCGAAGGGGCAGGAGTCCCCCTTCGTCGACTGGATCAAGCGCGCCGAGGGGCGCCCGCAGCGCACCCTCACCACGTGGGTGCAGTGCTCCGACTTCTTCGACGCCCGCGACGAGGCGTTGCGCTCGCACGCGACGCAGATCGACCCCGACGGCTTCTTCTTCGCCGTGCCCAACGACGTGCAGGCCGACCTGTGGCCCACCGAGGAGTACGAGCTGGCGATCAGCCTCGTCGAGACCTCGCTGCCCGAGGACGACCTCTTCGCGGGGGTGCCGGCGAGCCTCGCCGAGGCCGACGCCCTGGCCACCCGCAACGACCTGACCGCGGTGCACGACACCCGGACCGCCCCGACCGTGAGGGAGTGGGAGTGAACACCCCGAGCACCGAGGTCGGCCCCGGCTGGTGGGCCTTCGTCGCCTTCTTCGTCCTGGCGCTCGCGCTGTGGCTGCTCATGCGCAGCATGTTCACCCGGCTGCGGCGGATCAACCTCGCCGAGCGTGACCGGGCCGAGGAGGCCCGGCGTCGGGCGGAGGAGACGAAGGCGACGCGCGCGGCCGACGGGTCCGACGAGGGGGAGGCCGACGCGGAGGCCGACCCGTCAGGAGTTGGCGATCGGCCCGAAGAGGGCGAGCGTCGCGGCGACGAAGTGTGAGATGAAGGCCAGCACCGTCAGCGCGTGGAAGATCTCGTGGAAGCCGAACCACCGCGGTGACGGGTTGGGCCGCTTGAGGCCGTAGACGACGGCGCCGGCGGTGTAGAGCGCGCCACCCGCGACGACGAAGGCGAGGATCGTCCAGCCGCCGTGGGTCAGCAGCGGCTTGATGTAGAAGACGGCGACCCAGCCGAGGGCGACGTAGACCGGCACGTAGAGCCAGCGCGGTGCGCCGACCCACAGCACGCGGAAGAGCACGCCGATGATCGCGCCGCTCCAGACGATGACGAGCAGCGTGATCGCCTGGGTGCGCGGCAGCATCAGCGCGAAGGGGGTGTAGCTCCCGGCGATGATGAGGAAGATGTTGGCGTGGTCCCACCGGCGCAGCGCGCCGGCGAGGCGCCCGCCCCAGCGCCCGCGGTGGTAGACCGCGGAGGTGCCGAAGAGCAGGCCGGCGGTGATGGTGAAGACCATCGCGGCGATGCGCCCGCCCTGGGTCGGCGCCATCGAGGTGAGGACGAGGCCGCCGACGAGGGCGAGGGGAGCGGTCACGAGATGGAGCCATCCGCGCAGGTGCGGCTTGACCGCTTCGACGAAGGCGTCGACGTGCTCGCCGACGTCGTCGGCGAGCTCCTTGATCTCCGCGCGGGGTGAATCCATGACGACGACGGTAACCTACGCAGCCGTAGGTTGACCATGCCGCGACCCCCGCGAGAGCGCCCCTGTGAGGGGGCACACGCACCGGCGGTAGGTTGGGCGCGACGATCCGCGCCAGGAAGGGACCCGCGAGTGCGCAACCCGCTGTACACCGCCTACGAGCGCCGCCTCGTGGCCCAGCTCGACGCGGCCTCGGTGCCGCGCCACGTCGGGATGATCGTCGACGGCAACCGGCGCTTCGCCAAGGCCCGCGGCGGCAACGCCGACGACGGCCATCGTGCCGGCGCGGCCAATGTCGGCAGCTTCCTCGAGTGGTGCGAGGACGCTGGTGTCGAGGTCGTCACGCTGTGGCTGCTGTCGACCGACAACCTCACCCGCCCGCCGCAGGAGCTCGACAAGCTGCTGCGGATCATCGAGGGGCTCGTCGCCGACCTCGCCGCCGCCGGGCGCTGGCAGCTGCACGCGGCCGGGGCGCTCGACATGCTCCCGGTCCAGACCGCGGCCGCGCTGCGTCGCGCCGAGGAGGAGACCGCCGAGGTCGAGGGGCTGATCGTCAACGTCGCCGTGGGCTATGGCGGGCGCCAGGAGATCGCCGACGCCGTCCGCTCCCTGCTGCGCACCCGTGCCGCCGAGGGCGCGAGCCTGGCCGACGTGGCCGACGAGCTGACCGTCGAGGACATCAGCGCGCACCTCTACACCAAGGGCCAGCCCGACCCCGACCTCGTCATCCGCACGTCGGGGGAGCAGCGCCTGTCCGGCTTCCTGCTGTGGCAGTCCGCGCACAGCGAGTACTACTTCTGCGAGGTCTACTGGCCCGAGTTCCGCCGGGTCGACTTCCTGCGCGCGCTGCGCGCCTACGCGGACCGGCACCGCCGCTTCGGCGCCTGACCTCCCCTTCGGCCGCCTGCCAGCTCCGCAGGACCCAGGGTTTTGCAGGGTTACCTCGGGCCAACTCCGTAGGACCCTAGGGTTTTGCAGGGTTACCTCGGGCCAACTCCGCAGAACCCTAGGGTTGTGCAGGGTTGGGGCGAAGGGGGAGAAGTGGCGCGTGGGGCAGGTGTGACGGACGTGGGTTTCCGGCGCGTGAACTTCTCCGTCCGCGCCCCCGACACGCCCCGGACGTGCACGGTCGTGCGTCGGCGCGGTCGTACGTTGACCGTGACGGGTTGCAGACCGCAACGCGTTCGGGAGGCCTCAGGTATGGAGCTGCTGCTCAGCAGGAGGGGCCGGACCCGGCCCCGGCTCACGCCACCGGCCCGGTCCCGGCACCAGCACGGAGAGTAGGCGCGCACGCGCCGGCCGGCGCTGCGCCCAGGAGGAGCCCGACGTGGACGACCTGATCACCCAGACCGTCACCCCCTCTGCCGCGCAGCCGGACGGCGCGCCCGACCCCGTGGAGCTCCCGCCGCGCGACGAAGGTCCTCGCACCTACGTCCTGGACACCTCGGTCCTGCTGTCCGACCCGCGGGCGATGCTGCGCTTCAAGGAGCACGAGGTCGTCCTGCCGGTCGTCGTCGTCACCGAGCTCGAGGGCAAGCGGCACCACCCCGAGCTGGGCTACTTCGCCCGCACCGCGCTGCGCCTGCTCGACGACCTGCGGATCAGCGCCGGTCGTCTCGATGCTCCCGTCCCGGTCGGCGACGACGGCGGCACCCTGCGCGTCGAGCTCAACCACACCGATCCGATGTCGCTGCCCTCCGGGTTTCGCCTGGGAGACAACGACACCCGCATCCTCGCGGTCGCCAAGAACCTCTCCCTCGAGGGTGCCGACGTCACCGTCGTGTCCAAGGACCTGCCGATGCGGGTCAAGGCCTCGGCCGTGGGCATCGACGCCCAGGAGTACCGCCACGAGCAGAGCCGTTCCGACTCCGGGTGGACCGGCATGGCCGAGCTCGACATGAGCGCCGAGGAGGTCGACACCCTCTACGAGACCGGTCGCGTCGAGCACCTCGCCGCCGCCGAGCTGCCCTGCCACACGGGGCTGAAGATCCTCTCGCCCAAGGGAAGCGCCCTCGGTCGGGTCGGCGCCGACAAGCAGGTGCGGCTCGTGCGCGGCGACCGCGACGCCTTCGGCCTGCACGGTCGCTCCGCCGAGCAGCGGATCGCGCTCGACCTGCTCCTCGACCCCGACGTCGGCATCGTCAGCCTCGGCGGGCGGGCCGGCACCGGCAAGAGCGCCCTGGCGATGTGCGCGGGCCTCGAGGCGGTCATGGAGCGGCGCCAGCACCGCAAGGTCGTCGTCTTCCGCCCGCTCTACGCCGTCGGTGGCCAGGAGCTGGGCTACCTGCCCGGCAGCGAGCAGGAAAAGATGGGCCCGTGGGCGCAGGCGGTGCACGACACCCTCGGCGCGCTCGTGTCGAAGGAGGTCGTCGACGAGATCATCGACCGCGAGATGCTCGAGGTCCTGCCGCTGACCCACATCCGCGGCCGCAGCCTCCACGACGCCTTCGTCATCGTCGACGAGGCGCAGAGCCTCGAGCGCAACGTCCTGCTCACCGTGATGTCCCGCATGGGGCAGAACTCCAAGATCGTGCTCACCCACGACGTCGCCCAGCGCGACAACCTGCGGGTCGGTCGCCACGACGGTGTCGCGGCGGTCATCGAGACGCTCAAGGGGCACCCGCTCTTCTCCCACGTGACCCTCACCCGCAGCGAGCGCAGCCCGATCGCGGCGCTCGTCACGGACCTGCTCGAGGGCCTCGACGTCTGACCCCCCTTCGCGCTGGAGCCGGGGTGTGATCCACACCCCGGCTTTTGCGCGCTCACGAGAGCATCGGCTAAGGTCTCGAAAAGATAACGGCCGGGTCGATCCCCTGACGACGTCGGCACGCGTGCAGCCACTCCTCGTGAGTGGCTGTTTCATGGAAGGAGCTGGTGTCGTGAAGTCGACCGACTACACGCCCAGGCACGGCGCCGCACGCGCCGAGAGCAAGGGCGCCCGACTGCGCGCCGCCGTTCGCCGTCCCGTCGTGGGCGGGGCCCTCGCGGTGGCCATGCTCGGCTCGGTCGGCGCGACCGTCGCCCTCGGCGACCCGTCTCACGACGCCGCGGCCCAGGCCGTCGCCGAGACGACCTCGTCGGCGCCGGCCGTTGACGCCGTGACGGCCGACACCACGCGCCTGGCGGACGACCGCCGCGAGACCAACGTCTCCCGCAGCGCCTCCCGTGAGCAGGACCGCCTCTCGACGGCCGCCGCGAAGAAGAAGGCCGAGGCCCAGAAGGCCGCCAAGGCCAAGGCCGAGGCGAAGAAGAAGGCCGAGGCCAAGCGCAAGGCCGCTGCGGACAAGAAGGCCGCCGCGGAGCGCAAGGCCGAGGAGGAGGAGGCCAAGCCGGTCAGCGAGCGCGAGTTCACCGACGACGAGATCGCCGCGATCCAGGCCGACCCTGCCCCCTACGGCAAGGAGCTCGCCGCCGAGTACGGCTGGGGCGACGACCAGTGGTCCTGCCTCGTCAGCCTGTGGATCGGCGAGAGCAACTGGGACTACAGTGCGACCAACTCCTCGTCCGGCGCCTACGGCATCCCGCAGTCGCTGCCCGCGAGCAAGATGGCCTCCGCCGGCCCCGACTGGAAGACCAACCCGGTCACCCAGATGGAGTGGGGCATGGACTACATCAAGACCTCCTACGGCGACCCCTGCGGCGCCAAGGCCTTCTGGGACAGCAACGACCCGCACTGGTACTGAGCCACCCAGCACGAAGCCCCCGCGACCACGAGGTCGCGGGGGCTTCGTCGTTGGCTGGATGGCGCCGGACGAAAGAAGATGTCGGCGCCCGCCGAAGTCCTTCGTTCATCGATGGCCGGCGGTTGTCGTGACTGACTTCGGCTTGATGTGCGCCGACACCATCTTTCGCCCGTCGCTGTCGCCGCCGACGTCACCATCACCCCGCCGGACCGGCAATGGGTGCGTGACCACGCGGGCTCGGTGGCCCGGCGGCGCTAGAGCTTGCGCAGGCGGATGCGACGGACCTGGTGGTCCGCCCCCTTCGTCAGGACGAGGGTGGCGCGGCCACGGGTCGGCAGGACGTTGTCGAGCAGGTTGGGCTCGTTGATCGTCTCGAAGATGTGCAGGGCGCGGGCGCGGGCCTGCTCGTCGGTGAGCCCGGCGTAGCGGTGGAAGTAGGACGCGGGGTCGGCGAAGGCGGTCTTGCGCAGGCGCAGGAAGCGCTCGACGTACCACTGCCGGATGTCGGCGATGTTGGCGTCGACGTAGACGGAGAAGTCGAAGAAGTCGCTGACGGCCAGGCCGGTGCGCCCGTCGCTGCGGATGCCCGGCGGCTGCAGGACGTTGAGCCCCTCGACGATGAGCACGTCGGGCTGGCGCACGACGATGCGCTCGTCGGGGACGATGTCGTAGGTCAGGTGCGAGTACACCGGGGCGGTGACCTCGGGCTGGCCCGCCTTGATCGCGGAGACGAAGCGCAGCAGCGCCCGCCGGTCGTAGGCCTCGGGGAAGCCTTTGCGCTGGAGCAGGCCACGCCGCTCCAGCTCGGCATTGGGCAGCAGGAAGCCGTCGGTCGTCACGAGCTCGACCTTGGGCGTGTCCGGCCAGCGCTGCATCAGCTCGCGCAGGATGCGGGCGGTCGTCGACTTGCCGACGGCCACGGAGCCTGCGACCCCGATGACGAAGGGGGCCTTGGGCGGGCGTTCGCCGAGGAAGGTCGAGGTGATCCGGTGCAGCCGGGTTGTCGCGGAGACGTAGAAGGTCAGCAGGCGCGAGAGCGGCAGGTAGACCTCCTGGACCTCCTCGAGGTCGATCGGGTCGCTCAGGCCGCGCAGGCGGGCGAGGTCGCTCTCGTCGAGGTTGAGGGGGTGGTTCTCGCGCAGGTGTGCCCAGGCCTGGCGGTCGAGCTCGACGAAGGGGGAGGGCAAGCTCGTCGTGGCGGCGGTGGACACGCACCCCATTGTGTCCCACCTTTTCAGCAGACGGTCACCGGGCGGTTAGCCTGTCCGCCATGTGCGGAATCGTTGGTTACGTCGGCCCCGATGCGGGCGCGCGCCCCCTGGACGTCGTCATGGAGGGCCTGGCCCGCCTCGAGTACCGGGGCTACGACTCGGCGGGTGTCGCCCTCGTCGCCGGTGACGAGGTCTTCACCGAGAAGCGGGCGGGCAAGCTCGAGAACCTGCGCTCGGCCCTCGAGGGCGAGACCGTGCCCGCGGCCGCGACGGCCATCGGTCACACCCGCTGGGCCACCCACGGCGGCCCGACGGACGAAAATGCCCACCCCCACCGCGGTGGCCGGGACGGCAAGCTCGCCGTCGTCCACAACGGCATCGTCGAGAACTTCCACGCCCTCAAGCAGGAGCTGCTCGCGCAGGGCATCGAGTTCACCTCCGAGACCGACACCGAGGTCGCCGCGCAGCTGCTCGCCGCGGCCTTCGCCGAGTCGGGCGACCTCACCGAGGCGATGCGCTCGGTCGTCAACCGCCTCGAGGGCGCCTTCACCCTCCTCGCCGTCCACGCCGACGCCCCGGACACCGTCGTCGCCGCCCGTCGCAACAGCCCGCTCGTCGTGGGTCTGGGCGAGGGCGAGAACTTCCTCGGCTCCGACGTCGCCGCCTTCATCGGCTACACCAAGCAGGCCGTCGAGCTCGACCAGGACCAGATCGTCACGATCACCCCGACCTCGCACACGGTGATGAACTTCGACGGCACGCCCGCCGAGGGCAAGCCCTACGAGGTGACCTGGGATGCCGCCGCTGCCGAGAAGGGCGGCTACGACACCTTCATGGAGAAGGAGATCAACGACCAGCCGCACGCGGTCGGCGACACCCTCCTCGGGCGCACCGACGCCCACGGCCGTCTCGTCCTCGACGAGCTGCGCATCGACGAGGACCAGCTCAAGCAGGTCGACCGGATCACCATCGTCGCCTGCGGCACCGCCGCCTACGCCGGCATGGTCGCGAAGTACGCCATCGAGCACTGGACCCGCATCCCGGTCGAGGTCTCCCTCGCGCACGAGTTCCGCTACTGCGACCCGATCGTCTCCGAGCGCACCCTCGTCGTCTCGATCAGCCAGTCCGGCGAGACCGCCGACACGGCGATGGCCGTGCGCCACGCCCGCTCGCTGGGCGCGCTCACCGTCTCGGTGTGCAACACGCACGGTGCGACGATCCCGCGCGAGTCCGACGCCGTGCTCTACACGCACGCCGGCCCGGAGATCGCCGTCGCCTCGACGAAGGCCTTCCTCGCGCAGATCACCGCCTGCTACGTCTTGGGCCTCTACCTCGCGCAGCTGCGCGGCGAGACCTACGCCGACGACGCCAAGGCCGTCATGGCCGAGCTGCACGAGGTCCCGGCCAAGATCGAGGCCCTGCTCGGCACGATGGGCCGGGTCGAGGAGATCGCCCGCTTCATGGCCGACACCCGCTCGGTCCTCTTCCTCGGCCGCAACGTGGGGTACCCGATCGCCATGGAGGGCGCGCTCAAGCTCAAGGAGCTCGCCTACATCCACGCCGAGGGCTTCGCCGCGGGCGAGCTCAAGCACGGCCCGATCGCGCTCATCGAGCCCGGTCAGCCGGTCTTCATCGTCGTCCCCGGCCCGGACACCCCCAACGACCTGCACAAGAAGGTCGTCTCCAACATCCAGGAGATCCGCGCCCGCGGTGCCCGCACGCTCGTCATCGCCCAGGAGGGTGACGACGAGGTGCTGCCCTTCGCCGACGAGGTGATCCGGGTGCCGCACACCTCGCCGCTGCTCCAGCCGCTGCTCACCGTCGTGCCGCTGCAGGTCTTCGCCCTGCACCTGTCGACGGCCAAGGGGCTGGACGTCGACCAGCCGCGCAACCTCGCCAAGTCCGTCACGGTCGAGTGACCTCGTGATCGTCGGGGTCGGCATCGACGTCGTCGACATCGCCCGCCTCGGCGAGCGGCTCGAGCGCACCCCCGCGCTGCTCGACCGCGTCTTCACCGCGGCCGAGCGCGACCTGCCGCTGCAGTCGCTCGCCGCGCGCTTCGCCGCCAAGGAAGCCGTCGGCAAGGCCCTGATGACCCCCGGCGACCTGCCCTGGCAGGGCGTCGAGGTCACCAAGGGTCGGCACGGCGAACCGGTGCTCGCGATCAGCGGCAGGGTCGCCGAGCGCGCCGAGGAGCTCGGCGCCGACCGCCTGCACATCTCCCTGAGCCACGACGGCGGCATCGCGACGGCGATCGTCGTCGCCGAGACCGCCTGACCCCCTTCGTCCACCCCCCCCATCGCACAAACTGTGGCTGGCTACATCTTGGATCGTCAGCCGCAGCACGTGCTGTGGCCCACGCGCGAAGGTGTAGCCAGCCACAGTTTGTGGGGTGGTGGGGCGGCGAAGGGAGGAGCGGTAGCGTCGTCGGCGTGATCACCGGCTACTCCGCCCCGACCATCCGCGCCGCCGAGGCGGCCCTGCCCGAGCTCCTCGAGAGTGGTGAGCTGATGCAGCGGGCGGCCCGGGGCATCGCGCGCGTGACGGCCGGGCGGATGCGCGAGCGCGGCGCCCGCACCGTCACCGCCCTCGTCGGCCCGGGCAACAACGGCGCCGACGCCCTCTACGCCATCGCCCGGCTGGCCAAGCGGGGCTTCGAGGCGACGGCGGTGTGCATCGACACCACGGCCTCGCAGGTGCAGACCGATGCCGCCGAGCTCGCCCGGCAGCGGGGCGCCACGGTGCTCGCCGCCGACAGCCGCGAGGCGCTTACGGCGATCTCGCGGGCCGAGGTGGTCCTCGACGGCATCACCGGCATCGGGGGGAGGCCGGGACTGCCTCCCTTCGCCCGGCCGTGGGTCGACGCGATCCGTGACCGGGCCTGGGTCATCTCCGTCGACACCCCGAGCGGGCAGCCGGTCGAGGGCGGCGACGCGCTCGCGGACGCGGTCTTCGCCGACGAGACGGTGACCTTCGGCGCGCCCAAGCCGGTGCACCTGCTGCCGCCGACGGAGGCCGCCTGCGGGGTGCTCACCGTCATCGACATCGGGCTCGACCTCACCGACGCGACGCCCGCCGTCGTGCGGATCACCCCGGACGACGTGCCGATGCTGTGGCCGGTGCCCGGGCACGACGACGACAAGTACTCGCGCGGGGTCCTCGGGGTCGTCGCCGGTGGCGAGCAGTACACGGGCGCAGCAGTGCTCACGACGACCGCGGCGGTCTCGGCCGGCGTGGGCATGGTCCGCTACGTCGGGACGCAGACGCCGACCGCGCTCGTGCGGGCGGCGGTCCCCGAGGCCGTCCACGGCGAAGGGAGGGTCCAGGCCTGGGTCGTCGGGCCCGGCCTCGACACGACCTCGACCGATCCGGGCGCCGACGCCCAGCTCGCCGCGGCGCGGGCGGCCCTCGACTCCGACCTGCCCGTGCTCGTCGACGCCGGTGGGCTCGACCTCGTCACCGGCCGACGCGAGGCGCCCACCCTGCTCACCCCGCACGCGGGGGAGTGCGCGCGGATGATCACCCGGCTGCGCCAGCGCTCGACCGAGCTGACCCGCGAGGAGGTCGAGGGCTCACCGCTCGAGCACGCCCGGATGCTCGCCGGGCTCACCGGCGCGACCGTGCTGCTCAAGGGCGCCACGACGCTCGTCGTCGACGCCGACGGGCCGGTCCACGTGCAGGACGACGCCCCGGCATGGCTGGCGACCGCCGGGTCGGGCGACGTCCTCGCGGGGCTCGCCGGCGCCCTGCTCTCGGGCGGGCTGGAGCCGGCCGAGGCGGGCTCGCTCGCCGCGCTCGTGCACGGCCGCGCCGCCCACGACGCCAACCCCGGCGGCCCGGTGCGTGCGCTCGCCGTGGCGCACGCGCTCGCCCCGACGGTGGCCGCGCTGCTGCGTTCCTAGCCCCGGGCCGACTCCGCCCACCAGTTGACCCCGCCGTCGACCGCGTGCTCGTCGATGCGCGCGAGCTCCTCGTCGCTGAAGTCGATGTTGCCCAGCGCGTCGAGGCTGTTGTCGAGCTGCTCGACGGTGCGGGCACCGACGAGCAACGAGGTGACCCGCTCGTCACGCAGGGCCCAGGCGAGGGCCATCTGGGCGAGGCTCTGGCCCCGCTCCTGGGCGATGGCGTCGAGCGCGCGGATGCGGGCGATGTTGTCGTCGGTCAGCTGGTCGGCGATGCCGGTGCCCTCGCGCGCGGCGCGCGAGTCCTCGGGGATGCCGCCGAGGTACTTGTTGGTCAGCAGGCCCTGGGCGAGCGGGGTGAAGGCGATCGTGCCGACCCCGAGCTCGTCGACGGTGTCGAGCAGCTCGTCCTCGATCCAGCGGTTGATCATCGAGTAGGAGGGCTGGTGGATGAGCAGGGGAGTGCCCATCTCGCGCAGGATCGCGTGGGCCTCGCGGGTGCGCTCCGGGCCGTAGGAGGAGATGCCGACGTAGAGCGCCTTGCCCGCCCGGACGGCGGCGTCGAGGGCGCCCATCGTCTCCTCGAGCGGCGTGTCGGGGTCGAAGCGGTGGCTGTAGAAGATGTCGACGTAGTCGAGGCCCATCCGCTCGAGCGACTGGTCGAGCGAGGCGAGGAGGTACTTGCGCGAGCCGCCGCCCTGCCCGTAGGGCCCGGGCCACATGTCCCAGCCGGCCTTGGTCGAGACGATCAGCTCGTCGCGGTAGGGGCGGAAGTCCTGGGCGAAGATCGTCCCGAAGTTGCGCTCCGCCGCGCCGTAGGGCGGGCCGTAGTTGTTGGCCAGGTCCATGTGCGTCACGCCGCGGTCGAAGGCGCGCCGCAGCACCGCCCGCTGGGTCTCGAGGGGCTCCGCGTCACCGAAGTTGTGCCACAGGCCCAGCGAGATCGGGGGCAGGAGCAGCCCCGACCGACCGCACCGGCGGTAGTCCGTGGCGTCGTAGCGGGAGCGGTCGGCCTGGTAGTCGTCGGCGCGGTAGGTCATGCCTGCCAGTCTGCCTCCCTTCGCCGATCTAGACTCGGTGCCAGCCCATGGACATCTCGACCCCGCACCCAGCCCTGCCGTCCGTCGCGACCCCCTCGGTCCTGCCGAGCGATGCCCCGACCGACGGCCTGTCCGCGTGGGCGGACATCGACCTCGACGCGATCCGCGACAACGTCGCCCGCCTCGGCGAGCTCGCCGGCGACGCCGACGTCATGGCGGTCATCAAGGGCGACGCCTACGGCCACGGCCTCGTGCCGGTTGCCGGAGCGGCGCTGTCCGGCGGCGCGACCTACCTGGCCATCGCCCAGCTCGGCGAGGCGATGGCGGCCCGCGCCGCGGGCGTCACCGCGCCGATCCTTACGTGGCTCTTCCCGCCGGGCGCCGACCTCGCGGCCGCGGTGCGGGCCGACCTGACCCTGTCCGCCGGCGCCCCGTGGGCGCTCGCCGAGATCGCCGCGGCGGCCCGGGCGACCGGTCTCACCGCGCGCGTCCACCTCAAGGTCGACACCGGCCTCGGGCGCGGTGGGGCGTGGCGCGACGACCTCGCCGGCATGCTCGTCGACGCGGCCCGGCTCGAGGCCGAGGGCGTGCTCGACGTCGAGGGCATCTTCAGCCACTTCGCCTACGCCGATGCCCCGGATCACCCAACGGTGCGGGGCCAGCAGGAGACCTTCGGCGAGATCCTCGCCGACGCCGAGCGCGCCGGGCTGCGCCCGTGCATCCGCCACCTCGCCAACTCCGCCGCGACCCTGACCAACCCGTCGGCGCACCTCGACATGGTCCGCCCCGGCGTCTCGATCTACGGCCTGTCGCCGGTGCCCGACATCGGTGGGCCCACCCACTTCGGCCTGCGCGAGGCGATGCGCGTCGTCGCCCGCCTCATCAACGTCAAGGACTGCCCGGCCGGCCAGGGCATCTCCTACGGCCACCAGTACGTGACGAAGGGGGACACCCGCCTCGGTCTCGTGCCGCTCGGCTATGCCGACGGCATCCCGCGGCACGCCTCCAACGCCGGCCCGATGCAGGTCGGCGGCCGCCGCTACACCGTCGCGGGACGCGTGTGCATGGACCAGATGGTGCTCGACCTGGGCGCCGACAGCCCGGCCCGTTCCGGCGACGAGGTCGTGCTCATCGGCCGGGAGGCCGACGGCGAGCCGACCGCCCAGGACTGGGCCGCCGCGATCGACACGATCAACTACGAGATCGTCACCCGGCTCGGGCCCCGCGTGCCCCGCCGCTACCTCGGAGGCCTGTGATGGACGAGCACGAGCACGGCGGCATCGGCAAGGCGGCCGCGACCGGCATCGGTCTGGCGGCCGCGGCCGTCGGCGGCGCGGCGATTGCCGGCGCGGGCTACGCGGGCCGGTCCGCGGTCAAGCGCTCGCGCGCCTATGCCGTGACCCACCACGACGAGGTGCACGTCTTCCCCTTCGCCACGGACAAGGTCATGGCCGTGCCGGCCAACGACGGGGTCGTGCTGCACGTCGAGGTCGACGAGCCCGAGGGCTGGACCCCGCAGACCGGGCCGACCGTCGTGCTCGTCCACGGCTTCGTGCTCAACCTCAGCTCCTGGGTCTTCCAGCGGCGCGCGCTCGTCGACGCCGGCTATCGCGTCGTCAGCTACGACCAGCGCAACCACGGCGCCTCGCAGGCCGGCGACCTCGAGCACTGCACCATCGACCAGCTCGGCAAGGACCTGCGGGCCGTCGTCGACGCGACGACGCCCGAGGGGGAGCTCGTCCTCGTCGGCCACTCGATGGGTGGCATGACGATCATGAGCTTCGCCGGACGCTATCCCGAGGTGACCCGCGACCGGGTCCGCGGCGTCGCCCTCATCGCGACCAGTGCCGGCGGTGACAGCCTCGTGCACGTCGGTCTGGGCAAGGTGCTCGACGGCGTGATCACCCGCTTCGGACCCGGCTTCCTCGGTGGGCTGGGCCGCCGCGACGGCGTGTGGGGCGGCATGCGCGCCGCCGGACGTGCTGTCGAGAACCGCGCGATCCAGCGCTACTCCTTCGGCACGCCGATGCCCAAGGAGATGGTGCGCAAGCTCGCGACGATGATCTTCGGCACCCGGCTCGACGCGATCGGCGCCTTCCTGCCCGAGCTCGACGAGCTCGACGTGCGCGACAGCCTGCCCGGTCTCGTCGACACCCCCGTGCTGATCGTCGCCGGGTCCAAGGACGTGCTCACCCCGCCGTCGCACAGCCAGGCGCTCGCCGACGCCCTGCCGGCGGCCGAGCACGTCGTCGTCCCCGGTGTCGGCCACCTCCTGCAGCTCGAACGGCCGGGGCCGGTCACCGACGGCATCCTCGGTCTGCTCGAGCGGAGCCGGGGCGTGGACGCCGAGAGCGACGCCGAGCGGGCCGGAGCCGCCGTCAGCGAAGGGGCCGCGGAGCCCGCGACGGGGCGAAGCGCGTGAGCGTGCTCCTCACCGACGCCGACACGACCGTCGCTGCCGGGCGGCGGCTGGCCGACCTGCTGCGTGCCGGTGACCTCGTCGTGCTGACCGGCGGGCTGGGGGCCGGCAAGACGACCTTCACCCGCGGGCTGGGCGAGGGGCTCGGCGTGCGGGGGGCCGTGACGTCCCCGACCTTCGTCATCGCGCGCGTGCACCCCTCACTCGTCGGGGGGCCGGAGCTCGTGCACGTCGATGCCTACCGCCTCGGCGGCTCGGCCGAGCTCGACGACCTCGACCTCGACTCCGAGCTCGACGAGGCCGTGACCGTCGTCGAGTGGGGCGCCGGGCTCGTCGAGGGGCTGGCCGACGACCGCCTCGAGATCACCCTCGTCGCCGACCCCGAGACCGAGGAGCGCACGCTCGCCGTCACCGGCATCGGTCCCCGCTGGGCCGACGTCGACGTCGAGGCGCACCTGCAGGCGGCAGCCGGGGCGTCGAGCTCCGGGGCGCCTGCCCCGACGACCCCGGACGAAGGGGGAACCCCGTGAGGCTGCTCGCGCTCGACACCGCCACCTCGGCCATCTCGGTCGCCGTCCACGACGGCGAGCAGGTCCTGGCCAGCCGCAGTGCCGTCGACGCCCGCCGGCACACCGAGCTGCTCGCCCCGATGCTCGTCGAGACCCTCGCGGCGGCCGGCACCGGCGTCGACGAGGTGACCCACGTGGCCGTCGGCACCGGACCGGGGCCCTTCACCGGGCTGCGGGTCGGGCTCGTGACCGCGCAGACCTTCGCCCACGCGCGGGGGATCGGTGTCCACGGCGTCTGCTCACTCGACGCCCTCGCCGCGGCGGCCGCCGCGCAGGGTCACGAGGGTGAGCTGCTCGTGGCGACCGACGCCCGGCGCAAGGAGGTCTACTGGGCCCGATATCGCTGCGCCGCAGGCGAGATCACCGTCCTCGACGAGCCCGAGGTGACCCGGCCCTCTGAACTGCCCGAGGAGGTACGCGCCCTGCCGGCCGTCGGCCGCGGGCCGCTGCTCTACCCGGACCTGCTGACCTCGCTCGCCGGTGGTGACGCTGACGGGCTGCTCGACGTCGACGCCGGTGTCCTCGCCGGCCTGGCCGCCCGGCGCATCGCCGCCGGGGCCGACATGCCGATCGAGCCGCTCTACCTGCGCCGGCCCGACGCGGTCGCGCCCGCGTCCACGGCGCCGAAGTCTGCGCTCAAGCCCTCACCCCGTCAGCAGCAGCGCGACCTGCGGCGGGCCGAGCAGGCCGTCCGGGCCGAGCAGGCCGGCCGGGACGCCGAGGCGAGCCAGTGACCACGGCGACGGTGACCCCCTTCGTCATGAGGGAGGTGCGCTGGCAGGACCTGGAGGTGCTGGCGGACCTGGAGCAGGAGCTCTTCGGGACCGAGGCGTGGAGCCTCGCGTCCTGGTGGGGCGAGCTCGCGGGGCGGCCGCGGCGGGAGTACCTGCTCGCCGAGGACTCCGAGGGCGTCGCCGGATATGCGGGCCTCGACCAGGCGGGCGACACGAGTGACGTCATGACCATCGCGACCCTGCCGCGGGTGCGGGGCACCGGCCTGGGTCGGCGGTTGCTCGAGGAGCTCGTCGCGCGCTCGCGGGCCGCGGGCGCCGAGCGGCTGCTGCTCGAGGTGCGCGCCGACAACACCGCGGCGCGGGGGCTCTACGACTCGGCCGGCTTCGGGCTGCTGCAGACCCGGCGCGGCTACTACCCGGGTGGGGTCGACGCGCTCGTCCTCGCTCTCGACCTGACGCAGGAGGCGCAGGCATGACGGATGCACCCCTCGTTCTTGGCATCGAGACCTCGTGCGACGAGACCGGTGTCGGCATCGTCCACGGCACCGAGCTGCTCGTCGACGCCATCGCCTCGAGCGTCGACGAGCACGCCCGATTTGGCGGGGTGGTGCCCGAGGTCGCCTCCCGTGCCCACCTCGAGGCGATGGTGCCGACGATCGAGCGGGCCTGCCGTGACGCCGGCGTCGCGCTGACCGACCTCGACGGCATCGCCGTGACCTCCGGCCCGGGCCTCGCCGGCCCGCTCATGGTCGGGGTCGCCTCGGCCAAGGCGCTGGCCGTGGCGCTCGGCCTGCCGATCTACGGCGTCAACCACCTGGCGAGCCACGTCGCCGTCGACATCGTCGAGCACGGCCCGCTGCCGGAGCCGACGATGGCGATGCTCGTGAGCGGCGGCCACTCCTCGCTGCTGCTCGTCCCCGATGTCACGCACGACATCCGCAGCCTCGGGTCGACGATCGACGACGCCGCGGGGGAGGCCTTCGACAAGGTGGCGCGGGTGCTCGGGCTGCCCTTCCCCGGTGGGCCGCACATCGACCGGGCGGCGAGCGACGGGCAGATCACCATCGACTTCCCGCGGGGGCTCTCCAGCCGCAAGGACATGGAGCGGCACCGCTTCGACTTCTCCTTCTCCGGGCTCAAGACGGCTGTGACCAGGTGGGTCCAGGCCGAGCAGGCCGCCGGGCGCGACGTGCCGGTGGCCGACGTGGCCGCGTCCTTCCAGGAGGCCGTCGTCGACATCCTCACGCGCAAGGCGGTGCTCGCCTGCACCGAGCACGATGTCGCCGCGCTGCAGGTCGGTGGCGGGGTCGCGGCCAACTCGCGCCTGCGGGCGATGGCCCAGCAGCGGTGCGATGACGCGGGCATCCAGCTGCGCGTCCCGCGGCCGGGGCTGTGCACCGACAACGGCGCGATGGTCGCCAGCCTCGGGGCCCAGATGATGCTCAAGGGGCGGCCGGCGAGCGACCTCTCGCTCCCCGCCGACAGCTCGCTGCCGGTGACCGACGTGCGCACCGGCCTGCCGGTGCACGTCGACCACGACCACGCGCACTGAGGGCGAGCGGCGAGGGCGCGACCGAGTGCCGTGAGCCGCGCCGGCCGCGGGTGGCGCGGCACCTGTGTGACGATCCGCCCGCCCGTGTCACTCCATGCGGTCACACAGGCGTCACCCCGGTGACACAGGTGCAGCCGGAGCCCACGGTCGAGGCCCGGATCGCTGCCCATGCCGTTGCTCCGTACTTTGAGCCGGACGCGGGGTGGATCGGCGGGGCGATGGGGGTGCGGATGACTGCCTACGCCGTTGCTCCGTGCTCTGAACCGCGGCTCGTCGTACGGAGCAACGGCGTATGGGGCGAGGTCGGCCCGGGCAGTGGGCGAAGGAACTGGCTCGTCGTACGGAGCAATGGCGTAGGGCGTCGCGCGGCACGGGGCCGTGCGGGAGCGTGGCTCGTCGTACGGAGCGACGGCGGGGGCCCATCCACCTGGCCCCGGCCACTCGGCCGCTGACCCGGCGCCACGGCCACTCGGCTCAGCCGCAGCGCAGCAGACCCATGTCCTCCTTGAGCCTGAGCACCCGGGTGACCGACGCGGTGACCTGCTTCGCGAAGGCCGGGTCCCCCTTCGCCTTGGCCTCGATGGCGGAGACCATCGTCGGGACCTGGCTCGGGTCGGCGGTGAGGACGATGTCGCCGCCGGCGGCGATGAACTTCGTGGCCCGCTCGCCGACGGGGGTGGCGGAGACCGCCTTGGCCGCGCCCACGTCGTCGGTGATGACGACCCCGTCGAAGCCCAGGTCGTCGCGGAGCATGCCGTCGACGATCTTCGAGGAAAACAGGGCCGGAGTCTCGCCGTCGATCTGCGAGTAGTGGGCGGAGCCGACCATGACGATCTGGGTGCCGCCGTCGATGGCATCGGCGAAGGGCGTGAGGTGCGAGTCGTCCCGGGTCATCACCGAGTCGGTGATGCCGGTGTCGCGCAGGTCGGTGTTGCCCGTGATCCGCCCCAGACCGGGGAAGTGCTTGACCGTCGGCTCGACGCCCGCGTCCTGCATCCCCTGGGCGAAGGCGAGCGCGCCCTTGCTCGCGGCCTGCGGGCTCGAGCCGTACTGGCGCCCCCACTTGCCAATGGGCTCGTTGGCCCGGCCGATCTCGGCGGGCACGGTGTCGGCGGTCGGGGCGAGGTTGACGTTGACGCCGGCCTGCTTGAGCTCGGCGCCCCACCCCTTGGCAGAGGAGCGCAGGTCGGGCAGCTGGGCCTGCTCGAGGCCCGAGGGCATGGACGTGAAGCCGGAGCCGGTGAGCTGCTGGACCTCGCCACCCTCCTGGTCGGCGGCGACGAGCATGCCGACCTTCGTGCCGTCGACGGTCGGGGAGACGTCCTGCAGGTGCTGGCTCGCGGCCGCGACGGTCGCGCTGTCCTTCCAGCCGCCGAGGTAGAGCATCGAGCCCAGACCCTGGGCCCTGATGGGCCCGTCGAGACCGGTCGCGGGGCCCGGCTGCATCGCCGCCATGAGCAGCTGTCCGGCCTGCTGGGTCGGCGTCATCGCCTCGCGCACCTGCTTGACGCAGGCGCTCGCGGCGGGGCCGGAGGCGGTGGCGGAGGTCGTGCGCGAGGAGGAGCTCGCGGACGACGTCTTCGACGAGGACGAAGGGGAGGACGTCGCCGACGTCGAGGTCGTCGAGCTCGACGTCTTCGCACCCGAGGTCGACGACGAGGAAGAGGTCGAGCTGCCCTCCCCGGAGTCGGCGCCGCACCCCGCGAGGGCGAGGACGGCGAGGCCTGCAGCGGCGCGGGTCAGGTGACTGGCTCGGGTCGGCATGGGGTGCAGGCTACCTGCGGTGGCAGGGGTGTGCTCAGGCGCTGACGGGTGCGCCGACCCGGGCGAGGTGGCGCTCCGCCATGCGGGCGGCGGGGTGGGCCAGCGCCGCCGCAGACACGCCGATGGCGGCGATGACGACCCAGCCGGGTGTGCCCCACTGGAGCGCGAGGAAGGTGTAGAGGGCAGGGAAGATGATCGGCTCGAGCTGGTAGCCCATGCCCCACACGCCCTGGTAGTCGCCGAGGCGGCGGTGGTCGGACAGCTCCGACGTCAGGCCCCAGTCGGCGGCCGACTGCCACAGCTCCGCGCCGGTGATGGTGACGTGGCCCGCCCAGATGAGCATGATCGAGACCCACCCGATCGTCTCGTGCGTGACGGCGATCAGGGCGCACGAGATGACAAAGGCCCAGCCTGACCACCGCACGGCCCGCAGCGAGCCGTCGACGGAGTCGGCCACCCGGGAGGCGCGGACCTGCAGGAGGACCGCCAGCACCGTGTTGGTGCCGAAGAGCCAGGCGAGGAGCACCGGGGGAGCGTCGGTGCGCTCGACGAGCCACAGTGGCACGACGACGTTGAGGAGCACCTGGTTGGAGGAGATCACGCCGTTGCACATCGCCAGCAGGACGAAGCCGTGTTGCGCCAGGCCGCGGGTGCGGCACCGACGGTGTCGGCGACGGTCGTGGCCTCGACCGTGCGTCGGATCGCGGGCAGCAGGCCGGCGATCATCGCCGCGTTGAGGACGAGCAGGCCCGCCGTGATCAGGGGGACGACCCTCACCGCACCGATCCCCAGGCCGAGGGCAACTCCGCTCGCGCCGGCTCCGAGGGTGTAGCCGACGTTGCGGGCCGCGCGCATGTACGCCATGGCGCGCACCCTGGTCGCCCGGTCGAAGACCGCGATCCGGTAGACGTTGCGGGCATTGCGACCGGCTGTCTCGACAACGGCGAGCACCGAGAGCATGGCGACGAAGGCGATCACCCCGCCGATGAGGGGCCAGGCGAAGTAGAGGGCGGCCTCGGCGGTCGAAGCGAGCACCCACAGGGGCTTTGCGCCCACTCGATCCGTGAGTCGGCCCATCGGCAGCTGGAGAGCCAGTGCCACGAGTGCGGCCAAGGACATGCCGAGTCCGACCTGCGACCCGGTGAGGCCGACGACCTGGGTGAAGTAGACGGCGGTGCCCGTGATGAAGGTGCCGGTGGCGAAGGCAGACAGGACGCACTGCAGCGCCAGATTGCGCTCGAGGGCACTCGGGGGCAGGACGCGTGCGAGCCACGTGGTCATGGCACTCCTTTTTCTTGACATCAAGATATATGTCTTGACGTCAAGATACACCGAGGGTGATCAGGTGAGGGCGACGACGAGCACGACCTGCTCACCACCGACGCGGGTGAGCACGACGGTCGCGCTCTCGCCGTCACCGGCGCCGCGCCCGATCTTCAGCTGCTTGCGCAGCTGGTCCTCGTCGAGGCGGATGCCCCGCTTCTTGACCGTCAGACCGGTGATGCCGCGCTCGCGCAGCCAGCCGCGCAGCCCCTTGACCGAGAAGGGCATCGCCTCGAGCACCTCGTAGCGGCGGGCGTGGCCGAGGTCGAGCGCCTCGTCGCTGGTGACGTAGCCCAGCCCGGCCTCGAGCTCCATCCCGCTGACGGCGCCGGTGACCGTGCCGATGAGCCCGGCCCGGTTGACGGCTCGGTCGGCCTCGTAGAGCCATCGCCCCGTCTCGGCGAGCGAGGCGGCCGCGGCGGGGTCCTCCTCGCAGGTGCGCTGGTCCACCTCGACCGGGGGCGCGCCCTTGCGCAGGACGCGGGCGCTGCGTCCGGCCTCCTTGACGAGCGGGCCCCACCAGACGGTGCACTCCAGGACGGTGCCCTGCCACGAGGTCCACTGGGCCTCGGTGCCGAGCGGCGGGATGTCGTGGGGGAGCGAAGGGGAGAGCTTGGCGCCGGTCGCGGGCACGTCGCGGGCCACCGACAGCACGAAGTCCCACGACGGCGAGATCTCGTCGAGCCGGAAGACCCGTCGCGTGCGCCCGCTCCGGTCGGTGACGCCGGGCGTGCGGCGCGCCGGGTCGAGCCAGACACCGGTGCGCGAGTGCAAGGGGTCGAGGGGTGCCTCAAAGTCCTCGGCCACCCCCGTGCGGGCCCGGCTGTCGGGCCAGGGGCGCAGGTTGACGTCGGCGATGGCGGCAGAGAGCGGGTCGGCGTCGACCCCGTGGACGGTGACACCGAGGGCGCTCATCGCCATCGCGTCGGAGCCGATGCCGCAGCCGAGGTCGTGGACGGTCGCCAGGCTCGCGGTCGCGTAGCGCCCGGCGTGGGTGGCGGCGACCTCGAGGCGGCTGGCCTGCTCGAGCCCGTCGGGGGTGAAGAGCATGCCCTCGGCGAACTCGCCGAACTTCTCCTGCGCGCGAGCCTGCAGACGCTTCTGCGTCAGGAGCGCGGCGACGCGCTCGGCGGAGTGGCCCGCCGCCCGCAGCCGCGAGGCCAGACCGACCGCGTCCGCCTCGCGGTACTCGGGCAGGCCGTGCAGGGACTCGTGCCCCTCGGGGGAGGCCAGCCAGCGCACGGTCGTCGGGTCCACGTGCGCCATTGTCACGCATCGTGCTCGGCACGGCGGACCTATCCGACCGGGCGCTGGCACTCGGGTTGACCGAGTGCCAAACGGCGGCCTAGATTTGCTCTTGGCACTCACCACTGGCGAGTGCCAGATGCCACGGTTGGACGACCCCCGCGACGGCGCCCGGCCCGGCTTCGCCCCAGAACTCACACATTCGTCCCCACAGAAGGAGTCACCGTGTCGGTTTCCATCAAGCCGCTCGAGGACCGGATCGTCGTCAAGGGCATCGAGGCGCAGCAGACCACCGCCTCCGGCCTCGTCATCCCGGACACCGCCAAGGAGAAGCCGCAGGAGGGCGAGGTCGTCGCCGTCGGCCCCGGCCGCTTCAACGACGACGGTGACGAGCGCGTCCCGATGGACATCTCCGTCGGCGACCGCGTCATCTACTCCAAGTACGGCGGCACCGAGATCAAGCACGGCGGCGAGGAGTACCTCATCCTCTCCGCCCGCGACGTGCTCGCGATCCTCGCCTGAGCCTGCGCACGACTCACAGCTGACGCCCCGGGTGCGGCCCTCTCCCGGGCCCTCCGGGGCGTCGCTTTTCCCCCCTTCGTTAGAACCAAAGGACAGACATGGCCAAGGAACTGGAGTTCAACGACTCCGCCCGTGACGCCCTTCAGCGCGGCGTCGACCAGCTCGCCAACGCCGTCAAGGTGACGCTCGGCCCCAAGGGCCGCAACGTCGTCATCGACAAGCAGTGGGGCGCCCCGACGATCACCAACGACGGCGTGACCATCGCCCGCGAGATCGAGCTCGAGGACCCCTACGAGAACCTCGGCGCCCAGCTCGCCAAGGAGGTCGCCACCAAGACCAACGACGTCGCCGGTGACGGCACGACGACCGCGACCGTCCTCGCCCAGGCCATGGTCAAGGAGGGCCTGCGCAATGTTGCCGCGGGCGCCGCCCCGTCCGGCCTCAAGCGCGGCATCGACAAGGCCGTCGAGGCCGTCTCGGCCCGCCTGCTCGAGACCGCCCGTGAGGTCGAGGGTAAGGACGAGATCGCCCAGGTCGCCTCGCTCTCCGCCCAGGACCAGGGCATCGGCGGGACCATCGCCGAGGCCTTCGACAAGGTCGGCAAGGACGGCGTCATCACCGTCGAGGAGTCCTCGACGGCCGAGACCGCGCTCGACTTCACCGAGGGCATGCAGTTCGACAAGGGCTACATCAGCCCCTACTTCGTGACTGACCCGGAGCGCATGGAGGGTGTCCTCGAGGACGCCTACGTCCTGATCAACCAGGGCAAGATCTCCAACATCCAGGAGATCCTCCCGGTGCTCGAGAAGGTCGTGCAGTCCGGCAAGCCGCTGCTCGTCATCGCCGAGGACATCGACGGCGAGGCCCTCTCGACGCTCGTCGTCAACAAGCTCAAGGGCGTCTTCAACGTCGCGGCCGTCAAGGCCCCCGGCTTCGGCGACCGCCGCAAGGCGATGCTGCAGGACATGGCGATCCTCACCGGTGGCCAGGTCATCGCCGAGGAGGTCGGCCTCAAGCTCGACCAGGTCGGTCTCGAGGACCTCGGCCAGGCCCGTCGCATCGTCGTCACCAAGGACAACACGACGATCATCGACGGCCAGGGTGCCGCCGACGACGTGACCGGTCGGGTCAACCAGATCAAGTCCGAGATCGAGCGCACCGACTCCGACTGGGACCGCGAGAAGCTCCAGGAGCGCCTCGCCAAGCTCGCCGGTGGCGTCTGCGTCATCCAGGTCGGCGCGCACACCGAGGTCGAGCTCAAGGAGAAGAAGCACCGCATCGAGGACGCGATCTCCGCGACCCGCGCGGCCATCGAGGAGGGCATCGTCGCCGGCGGTGGCTCCGCCCTGGCGCACGCGGTCTCCGCGCTCGACGCCGTGCAGCTCGAGGGTGACGAGCAGGTCGGCGCCAACATCGTGCGCACCGCCGGTGTCGAGCCGCTGCGCTGGATCGCCGAGAACGCGGGCCTCGAGGGCTACGTCGCCGTCGCCAAGGTGCAGGAGCTGACCCCGGGCCAGGGCCTCAACGCCGCGACGGGCGAGTACGGCGACCTCATCGGCCAGGGCGTCATCGACCCGGTCAAGGTCACCCGCTCCGCGCTCGTCAACGCCGCCTCGATCGCGTCGATGGTCCTGACCACCGACACGCTCGTCGTGGACAAGAAGGAGGACGAGGACGAGGGCCACGGCCACTCGCACTGACGTCCTGACCTGAGCGAAGGGGGGGGCGGCGCACCAACCGGTGCGCCGCCCCCTTCGTCATGCGCCGGTGGTTGAGGTGTGATGGCCCTCTGGTGGTTGTGGTGCGACGAAGGAGCCTCGAAACCACCCCTTGACATGAGTCGGGAGAAGGTGGAGCCTCATGCCATCACACAAGACGGGGGAGGGTTCCATGAAGCGCACGTTGATTGCGGTGGTGGGCGGGGTGGGGTTGGCGCTCATCCCATCAATGGCCTATGCAGTCACGGTGTCGTCGGACGATGGTTCGGGCACCTTTTATGTCCAGGAGTGGTTCACCAAGGGGTATGAGCGCAATGGCTCGCTCAAATCAACCCACGGTGACCCGGTGTACTTCAGCGGAAAGGTTGTCTTCGACAACGAGCCCGACTATAAGTGTGGCCGTTATACACCGGCCACAAGTTCGTTGACCGCTGTCAAGCGGCAGGGTTATCAATGTGTCGTCACGGCCATCTCGACGTCGAGCGAGGGCGGGAGCGATCAGATCTGCCGTGACGTCCCATACTCGCCGGACCCTTGCGGCTCGTGGTCGTCAACGATCCGAAAGTGAGTATTGGGACCCGAGCACTCAGTGTGAGCCGTGGCGGCCGCGAAGTGCTTCGATCCGTTACCTGCGAGTTTCCGCCGGGTTGTACCGTCCTCATGGGCCCCAACGGTGCAGGGAAAACGACCCTCTTCCGGGCGCTCCTTGGTGATATGAGAATCAACAGCGGGAGCGTTCTCCGTGGTGGCCGCCCCGTAGCCTCTTCCCACGACTGGCGAGTCTTGCGCGGTGACCTCGGGTGGTTGCCCCAGTCATTCGGCGCGCCGGATCGGGCCACTGTTTCGAGCATTATCCAGTACGCCGCATGGCTGAAACGCTGCGATGTCGATGTGGAGCGCGTTCTGTCGGCCGTGGGCCTCGCCGGTGTCGCTCGATCCCCTTTTGGACGACTTTCGGGTGGTCAGATGCGCAGGGTGGGAATCGCCTGTGCGCTGGTGGGCAACCCCCGCAGCATTCTCATGGACGAGCCCACAGTGGGTCTCGACCCGGAGCAGCGCGATGATTTTCACCGTAGAATTCGTGGCATTTCTACGGACACCTCGGTGGTGATTTCGACGCACCTTCTCGAGGACGTAGCGGCAGTGGCGCAGCGACTGGTCATCATCCACGATGGCGCGGTCCGGTTTGAAGGCACCCCAGCGGGCCTGACTGGTGTGTCAGCCCCCGAGGTAGCGGACGTGCGTGAAGGGTACCTGCGTGCGATTGCATGATCGTCGATGGGTTCGGCTCGTCATGCTGGATCGTCGAAGTGCGATCGTCCTCGGGTTGACCACTGCCATCGCCTCGGGACTGGTCGCTTGGGGCCGGCGGGAAACTTGGCACGGTGTGTGGACCGAGACCGATGCGATGATCGGCCGGACATTGATCGTGGCCCTTCCCGTGGTCTTGGGGACAGCGAGTTGGCTTGCCGCGTCGCGAGCTCGGAGCGGAATTGATCAGTTGGCAGTCGGCCCGCCGCACGAGCGAGTGAGGGCAGAGCGCCGCTTCGCGGCGGAGGTTGCCGCAGTCGCGACTCTGGGACTGACGACCACGGCTCTAGCGATGTGGGCACTGACGGCTGGAACTGCCACGCACGGACGACCACAGCCACTTGTGCTCATTCCCGCGCTCGGTTGGATCGCCGTCTCCTCAGTTCTCGGAGTCGTGGTTGGGGGCCGTTGGCCTCGTCGTTGGGTCCCTGCCGCGTCCGCCGTGCTGGGTTACGCGGCTGTCGTCCTCGTGCTTTTTCGAGCGGCGGCGCCGCCCTTCGTGGCGGCGCATCCCATCGATTTTCGCTCGATGACACTATTTTTCACGCCGGGCTGGATCTATCTCGTCCAAGCCTTGGTGCCGATCAGTCTGGCCAGTGGGATTCTCGGGTTCTTCCGTTGGATCGCTGCGGGGATCATCTCGATCAGCTTGTCGGGGTCCTTCCTCCTGTCCGACGTCGAACGTCAGCCGGACTGGGCAGCTGCGCGAACGGTGTGCATGACCCGACACCACGTTGAAGTGTGTGTGCCCTCAGTGAAAAGCTACCTGGCCGAAGACATCGCATCGACCTACCGCAGAGTCGTTAACGTCGCGCCATTGGCAGCCCCCGAGCAGGTGGTCCTCGTCGATGACGAAGGCGCTGTCTTCGACAGGAATCACGCAGAGGTGGTCCGCAGCCTGGCGTCAGGGCGGAGGATCTCTTTGTCTGACGCCGGACTGGACCTGTCGGCGCAGACCCGCCCCGATCGTCGCGTTCTGGAGGGTCTGTGGCTCAAGTCGCTGGTACGTCCTGGTGGCGCGGGCGACTCGCGAGCTCAGTGGGTCGTTGAACGTCAGGCATTGCGAGACCTAGGGCTTCCTAGCGACGGCAGCCTCTACCCGGGAGCGGCACCCCTCGATCAGATGCTCGCTGATCCGGAGGTGTCGAGGGTGGCGCGGAAGTGGCAGCAGCGTGGGCCAAGGGCGAGAGGTGAGTGGTTGTCGCGCAACGCCACGGCTTGGCGTGCCGGCGACATCTCACTTAAGGACCTCGGGTGAGGAGCCCGGGCGGCCAGTGGTTGGTGCGAGGTTTCGACGGCCGCTTGGCAGTCGACCTCTTCTTGGCCCTACTCCTCGCTGCGGGGCTCGCGCGTCTGTCAGCTTCGTGGCTGTTCCCCCACGAACCGCGGGGGACCTACGTGGACTCTCTGACCATCGCGGGTGCCTTGGTACCCCTGGCCGTGATGTCCAGGGTATTGGACGAAGCGCTCCCATCGGCGGTGCTCACTCGTTGCCGCTCCCTTGTGTGGCACCGCCTCATGTGGTCCGGTGTCTTCGTGGCGACGACCTGCTTGGGGATGGCCGCGGTGGCGGGCAACGCTCACCTCCCGGTTCCGCACATCATGTTGGTCTCGCTCCTCCTGTCGGGGATGGCGACGATGGCGGCGGCCAGTATCGGAGCCCGCGCCGCGTGGATCGCCCCGGCGTTATTGGTCGCCGTCTCTTCTGTGCCCGGAGTCGTCCCGCTCTCCGCCAACGTTCTCTACTCGCTGAGGTTCGGCGAACAACTCAAGGTCGCCGCAGCCTGCACGGCGCTCGTAGGTCTGGCGCAGTACGCGGTCATGGGTGCTCGTCCCCGGGTCGGGCCCCGAGCCGGGGACTTGGGGGACGGCAACTAACCGGATCAGACCGTGACGATGACGCGGACCTCGACGGTCTCGGGCAGGTCGCGCAGGCGCTGCTCGGTGTCGGCGGGCAGGTTGCTGGCGAGGTCGGTGACGGCGTAGCCGTACTCGCCCTTGGTGCTCAGCTGCTGGCTGTCGATGTTGACGTCGCCCTCGGAGAGGATCGTGTTGACCCGGGCGAGGACGCCGGGGACGTTCCTGTGCAGGTGGAGGATGCGGGTGCTGCCCGCGGCGACGGGGGCGGCGACGGCGGGGACGTTGACCGACATCGAGGTCGCACCGGTGTCGGCCCAGTCGCGCAGCTTGCCGGCGACGTAGCGACCGATGTCGTACTGCGCCTCCTCGGTGGAGCCGCCGACGTGCGGGGTGAGGATGACGTTGGGGATGCCCTGCAGGCAGTTCTCGAAGGGGTCGCCCGCCTTCTTGGGCTCGCTCGGGAAGACGTCGACGGCCGCGCCGGCGATGTGCCCGGAGACGAGGTTGTCGCGCAGGGCCTCGAGGTCGACGACGAAGCCGCGGGAGAGGTTGAGGAAGAGGCTGCGCGGGCGCATCTTCGCGAACTGCTCGGCGCCGAAGGTGCCGGCATTGCCCGCGCGACCGTCGACGTGGAGCGTGATCGTCTCGCAGGTCTCGAGCAGCTCGTCGAGGGTGTCGCACTTCTTGGCGTTGCCGAGCGGCAGCTTGTCCTCGAGGTCGTAGAAGGAGACGTGCATGCCGAAGGCCTCGGCGACGACGGACAGCTGGGCGCCGATGTTGCCGTAGCCGACGATGCCGAGGGTGCGGCCGCGGACCTCGTGGGCCCCCTTCGCCGACTTGTCCCAGACGCCGGCGTGGAGCGCGGCGTTCTTGTCCGTCAGGTGGCGGGCAAGCGAGATGATCTCGCCGAGGGCCAGCTCGACGACGCTGCGCGTGTTGGAGAAGGGGGCGTTGAAGACGACCGTGCCGGCCTGCGCGGCCGCGTCGAGGTCGATCTGGTTGGTGCCGATGCAGAAGGCGCCGACGGCCTTGAGCTCCGGGCGGGCCGCGATGACGGCCTGGGTGACCTTGGTCTTCGAGCGGATGCCGAGCAGGTCAACCCCCTCGAGGGCGGAGATCAGCTCGGCCTCGTCGAGGGCCCCGGAGCGGGTCTCGACCTCGAAGCCGGCGTCGACGAGCGCGTCGCGGGCGACGTCATGGATGTTTTCGAGCAGCAGCACCTTCACGCGTGCAGGGTATGCCCGGGCCCGGTGCGGCCGGGCAGGCGCCCGCGATGCGAACCACAGGGCGGAACGAAGACCCCACGGGGACAGGGCCGCTGGCTAGGGTGTGGGCCATGCGTCTCCTCGGTGTCCTCGGCGGAATGGGTTGGTCGGCGACGGCGGAGTACTACCGCCGTCTCAACGAAGGGGTCGATGCGCGCCTGGGCGGCTTGCACAGCGCCCGCGTCCTCGTCCACAGCCTCGACTTCCAGCCGGTCGACGATGCCGAGAACGCGGGTGACTGGGACGAGATGGCTCGGTTGCTCGTCGAGGGCGCCCGCAGCCTGCAGGCCGGGGGAGCGGAGGGCATCATCCTCGCCGCCAACACGATGCACGTCGTGGCGGACCAGGTGGCCGAGGCCGTCGACGTGCCCTTCCTCCACATCGCCGAGGCGACGGCCCGCCGGGTCGAGGCCTCCCGCCAGCGCAAGGTCGGCCTGCTCGCGACCCTGACGACGATGTCCGGCGACTTCTACACCACGCCCTTCACCCAGCGCGGCATCGAGGTGATCCTGCCCGAGGAGGCCGAGCGGCCCGAGGTCGACCGGATCATCTACGAGGAGCTCGTGCACGGGGTCATCAAGGACTCCTCGCGCCGGGCGCTGCGCGCGGTTCTGCAGGGGATGACCGACCGCGGCGCCGAGTGCGTCGTGCTCGCCGGCACCGAGCTCGGCCTCCTGCTCGAGGAGGACGACTGCCCCGTGCCGCTGCACGACACGACGGCGATCCACGTCGACCAGGCGCTCGACTGGATGCTCACCGAGGGCTGACGCCTCGCACCCGGTCCCTGAGGAAGGTTGCGCAGCAACCGCCTCGAAGGGCTACCAGGGGACGTCGATCTCGGCCTCTCCGGTGACGACCTCGACCTGCTGACCGGCGAAGCCCACGACGCTGCCCGCGCGGATCTGCGCGCCACGCCGGGTCTCGACCTGACCGTCGACGCTCACCTCACCGGCGGCGATGACCTCACGGGCCACGACGCCGTCCTCCACGAGCCCGGCGAGCTTGAGCAGCTGGCCGAGGCGGATGGACTCGTCGCGGATGTGGACGGCTTCGGGGGAGGTCACCCCACCAGCCTAGGACGCGAAGGGGGCGCGCTCCGCCCCCTTCGCAGGGACGTGGCTCAGCCGGCGATGCCGGCGGCGGCGATGTCGCGCTCGGTGAGCGCGACCTGACGCTCGTCCTCGGTCATGCCGCCCCAGACGCCGAAGGGCTCACGGATCGCCAGGGCGTGCTCGCGGCACGCGGTCATCACGGGGCAGCTCGCGCAGATCTCCTTCGCGGCGGCGTCCCGCAGGCGGCGGGCCGCGCCGCGCTCACCGTCCGGGTGGTAGAAGGACTCGCTGCCCGTCTCGCGGCAGGCGCCGTCGAACTGCCACTCCCAGTGGTCCGCGACCGGACCCGGCACCTTGTCTGCGTGCGCCATGTCTACCTCCGTGCTCAAGTGCTGCCGAGGAGGCATGCACCCCCGTCTCTTCCCAGCCAACCTAAGAAGATCGGCGCAAACAGAGGTCGACAAAAAGGTATGGGTTCGCCCTAGGAATCAGCCGTTTGGTCAGCAATTGGTCAGGTCCGGGAGCGCCTAGGGGGTGGCTTAGGATAGGGAGATGGATTTCGGTGACCCGACCGCCCGTGACCACTCCGGGGGCGCGATCCCCGACCCCTTCGCCAAGCTGGGCCTGACCTACGACGACGTCCTGCTGCTGCCGGGCTACAGCGAGCTGGCACCCGGCGACCTCGACACCACGAGTCGACTGACCCGCGAGATCAGCCTCAAGACGCCGCTCATCTCCGCGGCGATGGACACCGTCACCGAGTCGCGCATGGCGATCGCCATGGCCCGCCAGGGCGGCATCGGCGTCCTCCACCGCAACCTCTCCATCGAGGACCAGGCCTACCAAGTCGACCTCGTCAAGCGGACCCAGACGGGCATGATCACCAACCCCGTCGTCATCGGGCCCGACGCGACCCTCGACGACCTCGACCAGCGCTGCGGCGAGTACCGCGTCTCCGGCCTGCCGGTCGTCGACGACGCGGGCGTGCTCATCGGCATCATCACCAACCGCGACCTGCGCTTCACCCCGGTCGCCGAGTGGGCCACGACGCTCGTGCGCGACGTCATGACCCCGATGCCCCTGATCACCGCGCCGGTCGGCATCTCCCAGGAGGACGCGACCCTCCTGCTGCGTCAGCACAAGCGCGAGCGGCTGCCGATCGTCGACGACGCCGGCCGTCTCGCCGGGCTCATCACGGTCAAGGACTTCGTCAAGAGCGAGCAGTTCCCCAACGCGAGCAAGGACGCGCAGGGCCGCCTGCTCGTCGGCGCGGCCATCGGCTACTTCGGCGACGCGTGGGAGCGCGCGACGACCCTCATCGACGCCGGTGTCGACGTGCTCGTCGCCGACACCGCCCACGGCCACGTCAAGCTGCTGCTCGAGATGGTCGAGCGGCTCAAGTCCGACCCGGCCACCCGCCACGTCCAGGTCATCGGCGGCAATGTCGCGACCCGCGAGGGCGCCCAGGCCTTCATCGACGCCGGGGTCGACGGCATCAAGGTGGGCGTCGGGCCGGGCTCGATCTGCACCACGCGCATCGTCACCGGCGTCGGCGCCCCGCAGATCACCGCGGTCCACGACGCCTCCCTCGCGGCCAAGCCGGCCGGGATCCCGGTCATCGCCGACGGCGGTCTGCAGTACTCCGGTGACATCGCCAAGGCGATCGTCGCCGGCGCCGACACTGTCATGGTCGGCTCGCTCCTCGCTGGCTGCGAGGAGAGCCCGGGCGAGCTGATCTTCGTCAACGGCAAGCAGTTCAAGGCCTACCGCGGCATGGGCAGCCTCGGCGCGATGAGCAGCCGCGGCAAGAAGTCCTTCAGCAAGGACCGCTACTTCCAGGCCGAGGTCACGAGCGACGACCAGCTCGTGCCCGAGGGCATCGAGGGGCGCGTGGCCTACCGCGGCACCCTCGCCCAGGTCGCGCACCAGATGGTCGGCGGCCTACGGCAGTCGATGTTCTACGTCGGTGCCGGCACCATCCCCGAGCTCCAGGCGAAGGGGAAGTTCGTCCGGATCACCTCCGCCTCCCTCAAGGAGAGCCACCCGCACGACATCCAGGGCATCGTCGAGGCGCCCAACTACAGCCTGGGCTGACCATGACGGCGCAGGGGGAGCAGCACCTCGAGCCCAAGTCCCTCGGGCCGAAGTGGTGGCTGATGATCGTCTTCGGGCTGCCGGTGGTGCTCCTGCTCATGGCGATCCTGGCCTTCGCCCTGAGCATGCTCACCCGGATGGTCGTCGAGGGGCAGACCGATCCGGACGTCCACCTGCCGACCGTCCTCGCATGGTTCGCGCTCTGCGGCGGGACCGCCCTCGTCCTCGTCGTCCGCGACGCGTGGCGGGAGCTCAAGGACGAGCGGGTGCACGTCGACCGCTTCGGCAACGAACTGCGCATCGACCGGTGGTCCGCGCCGCACGAGCGGCAGCGCTTCGCCGAGCAGGTCACGGCCGACGGGCAGTCGCGACCTCAGGGGGCGTCCCGGCGTGACGTGGCCGCCCCGGCCGGACCGCGGCCGGAGCCCACCGACGGGCCTGACGTGGCCGCCCCGGTCCGCCCGCGGCCGGAACCCACCGACGACGAGCTGCGCGCTGCCGCGCTGCGACGCCGCGAGGTCGGGCCGGGGATCCCGACGTCGACCCGCGGCAGCGGCCGCGGCGTCGACCTGCTCGGAACGATCGGCGGCATCTGCCTTCTCGCCTGGCTGCCGGCCCTCGTCGTGCTCGGCGTCGTCCTGAGCAAGCTGCAGGACACGATCGCCCCCGAGTGGTCCCTGCTCTCCCTGCTCCTGCTGCCGATCGGGTGGCTGCTCTCGTGGACCGCCCTGCTGCTGCGGCACCGCTGGCTGCGTACCCGGGAGACCCGCAGTGACCTCGCCGGCTTCCACATGGTCACGGCCTTCATCCTCGTCGTGGTGTTCGTCATCGTGGGCATCACCGGCCTCGTGATGCGCGACGAGGCCCTGGGGGTCGCGCTCATCAGCTTCCCGCTCGCCGCCCTGTGCGTCTGGGTCTTCCGACACGAGGCGCGGCACCACATCTCCGACGGCCCGAGCGGCGGTGGCGGCACCAGTCACGACGTCGACCTGAGCTTCGTCACCGACTGAGCGTCGCCCGATAGCCCGGCAGCGCGGCCCCGCCGTCCTCGCTCCGGTCGACGGACTCTGCGGCGAGTACCGCCCGGGCGATGGCCCGGCTCACGCAGTCGGCTGCCGCTGTCTGCAGCTCCACGACGTCGAAGGGGGTCGGTGTCACCTCACCCGGTGTCGACAGCGCGAAGACCGTGTCGCCGTCGAAGGCCGTGTGCACGGGGGAGAGGGCGCGGGCGAAGCCGTCGTGGGCGACACCCGCGAGCTTCGAGCAGCCCGCCTTGTTGAGCCGGGCATCCGTCGCGATGACAGCCAGGGTCGTCGCGGTCCCCGCTCGCAGCTCCTGCGCCTCAGCGGCCTGACGCTCCCAGTGAGCCTGCACCGCAACGGGATCCGGCTCGGGCACGTCGACCTCGCCCGGCACGAGCAGGCGCTCGGCGAGCAGTCGACCGTCGGGGGAGAGGGGTGAGCCGACGGCATTGACCGCGACGAGCGCGCCGACCGTCACGCCCGACGACAGGACGAGGCTCGCCGACCCGATGCCGCCGTGCAGGCCACCGGCGCGCGCTCCGGTGCCGGCGCCGACACCCCCTTCGTCCACGGGTCCGTCGGCGGAGGCGAGGTAGGCCGTGCGCCCCTCGGCAGGGCCGGGGTGGTGGCGCCAGGAGCCGGCCCGCCCGAGGTCGAAGAGGATCGCGGCCGGGACGATTGGGACGACCTCGCCGGGACCGGGACCGACCGGCCAGCCTCGGCCCTCGTCGGCGAGCGCGGCGACCACGCCGTCCGCGGCGGACAGACCGAAGGCGCTGCCTCCCGACAGGACGACCGCGTCGACCGCGTCGACGAGGTTGCGGGGGTCGAGCAGGTCGGTCTCGCGGGTGCCCGGACCGCCACCGCGCACGTCGACCCCACCCGTGGTGCCCACCGGCGGGACGACCACCGTCGTGCCAGTCAGCCAGCCGGGCTCGTCACGGGTGGCGTGGCCGACGCGCACGCCGGGCACGTCGGTGATGGCGTTGTGGGCTCCGGGGCGCATGGCACCAGCATGCACCCCGGAGCGGGGTCAGCAGCCGAGCTCCCAGTAGCCGGGAGCGGTCTCCTCGAGCTCGGTCGTGGTGAAGACGTTCCACAGGCCCAGGGCGTCGCCGGAGCCGGTGGCGAAGGTCATCCCGCCGGACTGGTAGGCGCGGCCGGCCACGGTGTGGTCGTAGTTGCTCGCGGTGACGCACGTGCCGGGCTCCGGATCGGGGTCGCCCGGGTCACCGGGGTCGCCGGGGTCACCCGGGTCGACCGGGGTGCTGATGCCGAAGAAGGCCGCGTCGTGCCGGGCGGAGCAGATCGTGTCGAGGAAGTAGGCGCTCGCCTGGCCGCACTGCTCGGCACCGCTGCCGGGGTCGACCGGCGTGCCGTGACCCATGCCCTGCACGGAGTACTCGACGACCTCGTCGCCGTAGGCGCGTCGGGTCGTGCCACCGCTGAGCGTCGTCGTCTCGGTCGCGGTGCGCGAGACACCGGCGACATCGGTGAACTGGTCGACGAGCTCGCGCGCATTGGCCGGCACGACCGTCGTGTCCGACGTGCCGTGCCAGACCGCGACCCTGGGCCGGGGCCCGGAGTAGCCCGGGTGACCATCGCGCGCCAGCGAGCCCCACTGCTGCGGCGTGCGGTCCGGCGGGTTGTTCATGCACCCGAAGGCATCGACCATCGACGTCGCGCACCGGAAGGGCAGGCCGGCGACGACTGACCCGCCGGCGAAGAGGTCGGGGTAGGTCGCGAGCATCGCCGCCGTCATGCCGCCGCCCGCGGACAGGCCGGTGACGAAGGTGTTGTCGCTGCCGAGGGAGTGTGACGAGCGCGCGTGGGTGACCATCTGCGCGATCGAGGCGGCCTCGCCCAGACCGCGCGTGGTGTCGCCGGCCTCGAAGAAGTTGAAGCAGGAGTTGGCGTTGTTGCCCGACGACTGCTGCGGGTAGACGACGGCGAAGCCGTACTCGTCGGCGAGCTGCGACCAGCCGGACCCCTGGTGGTAGGCCGAGGCCGACTGGGTGCACCCGTGCAGCGCGACGACGGTGGGCGCCCCGGCGGGTAGCCCGTCCGGCACGTACTCGTACATCGCGAGGTTGCCGGGGTTGGTCCCGAAGCCGGTCACCTGGGTGAGGGCGCCCGCCGCACTGGCCGTCGCCCCGGACGCCGTCGCCCCGGACGCCGCCGCCCCGGGTGGCGCCGACGACGAGCTCGTCGCCGACGCGGCGACCATCGCCCCGCTCATCAGGACCGAACCGATGACCACCCGAAGTGCACGCATGTGACGCTCTCCTTGATCTCGCACCGGCGGCCACGGTGACGCCGGTGTCACTGGTGCGGACCACCGTGGCGAGGCGTCCCCCTTCGGGCAATGTGGTGGTGCCCCACACCGCAGCGACGTCGGCTGGCGGCCCTGCACGTGTGGTCGGGGCACGGTGGTTGACTGGAGCGATGACGACGAGCAGCGAGCCCATCCGCGTCCTCGACGGCCACAACGACCTGCCCTGGCACCACCGCGAGGTGGCCGCCTACGACCTCGACGCGTGCGACATCGCCGAGCCCCAGCCGCACCTGCACACGGACCTGCCGCGGATGCGCGAAGGGGGCCTGGCCGCCCAGCTGTGGTCGGTGTGGGTGCCGTGCTCGATGGAGGGTGAGGACGCAGTCGTCGCGACGCACCAGCAGATCGACTTCGTCGAGGCGATGTGCCGCCGCTACGACGAGATGGTGTCGGCGCGCACGGCTGCCGAGGTCCGCGCCGCGTGGGCGGAGGGCAAGCACGCGGCGCTCGTCGGCATGGAGGGCGGGCACAGCATCAACGGCTCGCTGCAGCACCTGGCCAACTTCGCCGACCGCGGCGCGCGCTACATGACGCTCACGCACAACGACAACACGCCGTGGGCGGACTCGGCGACCGACGAGCGCGTGCACGGTGGGCTGACCGACGTCGGACGCGAGGTCGTGGCGGAGATGAACCATCTCGGGGTCATGGTCGACCTGTCCCACGTGAGCGCCGAGACGATGCACGACGCGCTCGACGCGACGCGCCTGCCGGTGCTCTTCAGCCACTCGGGTGCCCGCGCGATCTGCGATCACCCGCGCAACGTCCCCGACGACGTGCTCGAGCGCATCCCCGGCAACGGCGGGGTCGTCATGGCCAATGTCGTGCCGAAGTTCGTCAACCAGGCCCGCGCCGACGAGGTCCTCGGCCGCACCGACGTGGTGCCCGACCCGGTCGCGACCCTCGAGCACGTCGTCGCGCACTTCGAGCACCTGCGGGAGGTCGTCGGGGTCGAGCACGTGGGCATCGGGGCCGACTACGACGGCGTCGACGAGACCCCCGTCGGGCTCGAGGACGTCGCGAGCTACCCGCGCCTGCTCGCCGCGCTGGGGGAGCGGGGCTGGAGCCGCAGCGACCTCGAGGCCCTCGCGCACGGCAACGTGCTGCGGGTCCTCGAGGCCACGGAGGTCTAGGTCAGAGGCGGCCGTCGGGGAAGGTCGGCTTCGAGCCCTGCGGCTTCGGCGGCGCCTGGTCGTGGACCGTCGAGCCGCGCACCGTGTCGGTGCCGGTGAGGTTCTTCTTCGCCGTCGCCGTGAAGCCGGCGATCTGACGGGAGTACTTGCCCTTGGTGCGGGTGTCGACGAAGCCCGAGGCGGCGTCGAGGAACTTCCCTGCCTGCTCGGGGTTGTTGTGCGCCCACTGGCGGGCGGCCTCGACGGCGGTGATGATGACGGCGGCGTTCTTGAGCTTGCGCATCCGGGGGTTCCTTCCCTCGTGGGTGTCTCCATCGTGCCCAACGACCGGGGCCCGGTGTGGATTCCGGACCCCGGTCGTCGCGCCTCCGCCGGTCGTCGCCCAGGAGGCCCGGGCGGCGGTGATCAGATGTCGCGCGGCAGGTAGGGGATGTTCCAGCCGCTCCACGCACCGGCCGTGGACGCGCTCACCGTGCGGGTCAGCAGGCCCAGGCGCTGCCAGCCGCCGTTCTTCCACTGCGCGGAGTAGAGGGTCTGTCGGAAGGCGCCGCCCTCGGGCGGCCGGGTCGCCTCGGCGGCGATGACCTTGACCGATCCGGTGCTCGTCGTCGTGCGCCGGTAGCCGTAGGAGGACCAGACGGACCCGTCCGTCACCCAGCGGTAGCGGCTGCGGGGGTCCTGGAGCGTCGAGAGCTTCCCGTCGCGGTAGGTGAGAACCTGGGAGTAGGCGGTGTGGGCGCCGAGGTCGGTCTTAGTGACGAGCTCGTAGCCGCTCCTCCCGTCGATCTTCGCCGCGCCGAAGAAGGCCGAGCTGCCCATGCGGCGCTGCGTCTCGGTGACGACGTAGAGCTTCTCCCCGTCGGCCGTGTGCACCCGGGTCGTGATCTTGTCGCCGCCCTCGGCGGTGGTGCCCCAGTGCGTCTGGCTCACCGAGTCGGCCGTGCCGTCACCGTCGATGTCGGCCCGGCTGACGATCACGCAGCTGCTGCCCTTGCCCTCGCAGGCATTGGGGCCCGCGGCCGCGCCGCTGGTGGAGGCCTGCGCCGAGCCGGCGAAGCCGGTGGCGAGCAGCGCGAGGGTGATGGCGGTCGTGGTGGTGCGCACGTGCTTCATGTCTTGCTCCCCTGGTGATCTGCGGTCCCCTGTGGCCCGCGTCATGTCACCAGACGTGCGCCGGGTGCGGCCGGTTGCGTGGTCGGCACAAAAACTTCCGAGCACGGCGAAGGGGGTCGCTCCCGACACCGGGAGCGACCCCCTTCGTCTGGGGTGGGGCAGAGCCTCAGTGCATGAGGACGGGCGCGCTCTCGCCCGGCTCCTCGTCGAGCATGTGGCTCTCCTCGTGCTTGCGCGGGAGGAAGGCCGCGACGACGAGGGTCGCGAGGCACATGAAGGCGGAGACCCAGTAGGTCGCGGCGAAGGCCTCGGCCATGTCGACGCGCACGGCGTGCATGAGCGCGGCCGCGCCGGCCTGCGGGTCCGAGGCGTACTGGCCCATGATCTGGGCGACCTCGGGCAGCTTCGCGAGGAGCTGCTGGACGGCGCCCGGGCTGCTCGCCTTGGCGCTCTCCTCGGCGAAGACCTGCGCCTGCCCGATGAGCGGGCGGTCCTCGAAGCCGCGCGTGAGGACGACCGAGGCGATGGCGACGCCGAAGGAGCTCGCGACCTGCTGGGTGATGTTGAGCAGGGTCGAGCCGCGGGCCACCTGGTGGGCGGTGAGCGCCTTGAGCGAGCTCGTCATCAGCGGCATCATCGTCGCGCCCATGCCCAGGCCCATGACGAAGAGCGCCGGGATGATGAAGCCCCAGTAGCTCGCGTCGGCGGACAGCTGGGTGAAGGCGAACATGCCACCGGTGATCAGGGCGATGCCGACCGGCACGATGCGGCCGACGGGGTACTTGTCGACGAGCATGCCGGCGATCGGCATCGTCAGCAGCGCGCCCAGACCCTGCGGGATCATCAGGACGCCGGCCATGGTCGTGCTCTCACCGCGCACCTGCTGGAAGTAGGTGGGCATGAGCAGCAGGCCGCCGAAGAAGGCCGCGGCAAAGAGGAACATCGTCAGGGCCGCGATGGAGAACTGCCGGTTGGCGAGCAGCCGCAGGTCGAGCAGCGGGTGCTTGGGGCGCATCGACCACCAGCCGAAGGCGAGGATCAGCACGAGGCCGGCGAGGGCGGTGCCGTAGACCTTGGGCGAGTTGACCGTGCCCTCCTCGGGGATCGAGGAGACGCCGTAGAGGAAGAGCGCGAGGCCGGGCGACATGAGCAGCAGGCCGACGACGTCGAGCGACTCGGTCGGCTCGGTGTGGTCCTTGGGCAGCGCGATGGCCGCGTAGACGAGCGCGATGATGCCCAGGGGCAGGTTGATCAGGAAGATCCAGGTCCAGCTCGGGCGGCCGAGCCAGTGGGCGTTGTCGATGAGCCAGCCACCGAGGATCGGGCCGCCGATGGGGCCCAGGAGCATCGGGACGCCGAGGATCGCCATGAGGCGACCGATCCGGTCCGGGCCCGCCGCGCGGGTCATGATCGTCATGCCGAGCGGCATGAGCATGCCGCCGCCGAGGCCCTGGACGACGCGGGCACCGATGAGCATGCCGATCGACGGGGCGAAGGCGCACAGCACGGAGCCGGCGACGAAGAAGGCGATGGCGGCGAGGTAGAGCCGCTTGGTGCCGAAGCGGTCGGCGGCCCACCCGGTGAGCGGGATGACGGTGGCCAGGGCCAGCGTGTAGGCGGTCACGGTCCACGCGACGGTGGAGTAGTGCAGCGGCTCCGGACCGGTCGCGAGGTCGGTCTGGAAGTGCGGCAGGGCGACGTTGACGACCGTGATGTCGAGGATCGACATGATCGAGCCGAGCACCACGACACCGGCGATCTTGAGCACGGCGGCGTCGATCTTGTCGGGGTACTCCTGTGGCAGCGAGGGGTCATGGGTGGATACGGACACAGGAGTCTCCTGGGATGGTGCGAAGGGGGGAGGCGGCGGCCTCGTCGCCACCCTGGCCGCGCGCGGATAGATGCATGCGTCGGCCAAGCAAGTATGCGCCCTCTGGTCCGCAGGGCCAAGCCCTTTAGGCTGGGCGGGTGAACGAGATCGAGATCGGCCGAGGCAAGCGCGGCCGCAGGGCCTACTCCTTCGACGACATCGCGGTGCTGCCGAGCCGGCGCACGCGCGACCCCGAGGAGGTCTCCCTCGACTGGCAGATCGACGCCTACCACTTCGAGATGCCGGTCATCGCGGCCCCGATGGACTCGGTGATGTCCCCGGCGACGGCCATCGCCTTCGGCGAGGCGGGCGGCCTGCCCGTGCTCGACCTCGAGGGGCTGTGGACCCGCTACTCCGACCCGGAGCCGCTGCTCGCGGAGATCGCCTCGCTCGACCCGGTGATGGCGACCGCGCGCATGCAGGAGATCTACTCCGCGCCGATCCAGCCCGAGCTGATCACCGAGCGGCTGCGTCAGCTGCGCGCCGCCGGCGTCACCGTCGCGGGCGCGCTCAGCCCGCAGAACACCCAGCAGCACTGGAAGACCGTCGTCGACGCCGGCGTCGACCTCTTCGTCATCCGCGGCACGACCGTCTCGGCCGAGCACGTGAGCAGCCGCAGCGAGCCGCTCAACCTCAAGCGCTTCATCTACGAGCTCGACGTGCCGGTCATCGTCGGTGGCGCGGCCGGCTACACCGCGGCCCTGCACCTCATGCGCACCGGTGCCGCGGGCGTGCTCGTCGGCTTCGGCGGGGGAGCGGCCCACACGACCCGCCAGGCCCTGGGCATCCACGCCCCGATGGCCAGCGCCGTCGCCGACGTCGCCGCCGCCCGCCGCGACTACCTCGACGAGTCGGGTGGCCGCTACGTCCACGTCATCGCCGACGGCGGCCTCGGCACGAGCGGCGACATCGTCAAGGCGATCGCCTGCGGCGCCGACGCCGTGATGCTCGGTGCCGCACTTGCCCGCGCCGCCGAGGCCCCGGGCCGCGGCTACCACTGGGGCGCCGAGGCCCACCACCCCGAGCTGCCCCGTGGCGCCCGCGTCGAGGTCGGCTCCGTCGCCTCCCTCGACGAGGTCCTCTTCGGCCCCAGCCGGGTCGCCGACGGCACGACCAACCTCATCGGCGCCCTGCGCCGCGCCATGGCGACCACGGGCTACACCGAGGTCAAGGAGCTGCAGCGCATCGAGGTCGTCGTCGCCCCGCACCAGCCGAGCTGACCGGGGTGGTCTGACGCTCCCTGAGGAGCTTGCGCAGCAAGCGTCTCGAAGGGCGCGTGCGGACCGGGTTCGCATTTCCTTAAGGTCGTGCGGCCTTCGAGACCCTGACGTTGCTCCGTACTCTGAGCCGCATGCCGGCGATGGGCGGAACGTCGGGCGCGATGACTGCGTACGCCGTTGCTCCGTACGGTGAGCGGCGGCTCAGAGCACGGAGCAACGGCGAAGCGCTGGCCGGCGGCCGGGTGTGCTGGGTGGGGTGAGCTGCGGACCGTTGTACGGAGCAACGGCGTAGGGCGCGGCGCCGACCGAGGGCGCTGGCGGGGGAGATGCGGTTCGTCGTACGGAGCAACGGCGTCGTGGCGTGGCGTCGGCCCGGGCGGCCTCCGTCTCGGGGACCGGGGTGGCGTGCGTCTCGCCCACGGGCCACCTCTGGCGGGTCGCGGAGCCCCCGGTTACTTTGGGGTAATGACCTCGGAGATCATCGCTGACCCTGACCTCGACCCCACCGCCACATATGCGGTCGACCCGGGGCGGGCCCGGCGGCTGGCGAGCAGGGTGGTCGCGTCGCCGACGGCCGAGACCTTCACCCGGACCTCGCCGATGACCGGTGGTCCGATCGCGGTGCTGCCGCAGTCCACCGTGCAGGACGTCTCCCGTGCCATGACCGCGGCCCGGGCCGCGCAGCCGCGGTGGGCGGCGACCTCCCACGAGGAGCGACGCCGGATCTTCCTGCGCTACCACGACCTCGTGCTGGCGAAGCAGGTCGAGCTGCTCGACCTCGTCCAGATCGAGTCGGGCAAGGTGCGCAAGCAGGCCTTCGAGGAGGTCATCGATGTCGCGCTCGCGTCGCGCTACTACGCCCGGACCGCGGAGTCGCACCTGCGCCGCCGCAAGGTCGCCGGCGCCTACCCGATGCTCACCCAGACGCGCGTCGACCACCTGCCCAAGGGCGTCGTCGGCGTCGTCTCCCCGTGGAACTACCCGCTGAGCCTGGCCATCAGCGACGCCATCCCCGCGCTCCTGGCGGGCAATGCCGTCGTCCTGCGCCCCGACCAGCAGGGCTCGGTCACCGCGCTGGCCGCCGTCGAGCTGCTCGCCGAGGCCGGTCTGCCCGAGGGCGTGCTGCAGGTCGTGCTCGGTCCGGGCCAGGAGGCCGGCCAGGCGGTCGTCGACACCGCCGACTACGTCTGCTACACCGGCTCGACCCCGACCGGCCGCCGCGTCGCCGTGTCCGCGGCCGAGCGCCTCGTCTCCTTCAGCCTCGAGCTCGGCGGCAAGAACTCCGTCTACATCGCCGACGACGCCGACCTCGACCGCGCGGTCGAGGGCGCCGTGCGCGCGTGCTTCTCCAGCGCCGGTCAGCTGTGCATCTCCACCGAGCGCGTCCTCGTCCACGAGGCGATCGCCGACGAGTTCGTCCCGCGCTTCGTCGCCGCGGTCGACGCGATGACGATCGGCACCGGGCTCGAGTTCGGCTACGACATGGGCTCGCTCGTCAGCCAGGGCCAGCTCGACACGGTCACCCGGCACGTCGAGGACGCGGTGGCGAAGGGGGCGACCGTCCTCGCCGGTGGTCTGCACCGACCCGACATCGGGCCCTATGTCTACGAGCCGACCGTCCTCGAGGGCGTCACCGCCGCGATGGAGTGCCGTGACGACGAGACCTTCGGCCCGCTCGTGGCGGTCTACCGCGTCGCCGACGACGACGAGGCCGTGCGCCTGGCCAACGACACCTCCTACGGGCTCAACTCCTCGGTCTGGACCAAGGACGTGGCCCGTGGCCGGCGCATCGCCCAGCGGATCAAGACCGGCACGGTCAACATCAACGAGTGCTACGCCGCCGCGTGGGGCTCGATGGGTGCCCCGATGGGCGGCATGAAGGACTCCGGCATGGGGCGCCGCCACGGCGCCGAGGGGATCCTCAAGTACACGGAGGCGCAGACCGTCGCGGCGCAGTACCTCCTGCCCATCGCCCCGGCACTGGGCCTGAGCGACACGACCTATGCCAAGGCCCTGACGGCCGGGCTGAAGCTGATGAAGATGGCAGGGATGAAGTGAACGCAGAGTTGACCACCGACACCGACGTCCTGGTCATCGGATCCGGTTTCGGAGGCTCGGTCGCCGCCCTTCGTCTTGCGGAGAAGGGCTACCGGGTGACGGTCCTCGAGGCCGGCCGGCGCTTCGCCGACGAGGACTTCGCCGAGACCAGCTGGGACCTGAAGAACTTCCTCTGGGCGCCCAAGGCGGGGATGTACGGCATCCAGCGCATCCACATGCTCAAGGACGTGATGATCCTCGCCGGCGCGGGCGTCGGCGGTGGCTCGCTCAACTACGCCAACACCCTCTACGTGCCGCCGGAGGTCTTCTTCCGTGACCGGCAGTGGGGGCACATCACCGACTGGCAGGCCGAGCTGCTCCCGCACTACGACATGGCGAGCACGATGCTCGGCGTCGTCACCAACCCGTGCGAGAGCGTCGTCGAGGACGCGATGCGTGACGCGGCGCAGGAGATGGGTGTCGCGGACACCTTCCGCAAGACGCCCGTCGGCGTGCTCTTCGGCGCCGACGACTCCGCCGAGGAGCAGGGCCGCACCGTTGCCGACCCCTACTTCGGCGGGGCCGGACCGGCGCGCACGACGTGCACCGAGTGCGGCAACTGCATGGTCGGCTGCCGGGTCGGCGCCAAGAACACCCTGATGAAGAACTACCTCGCGCTCGCCGAGGGCCTCGGCGTGCAGATCGTGCCGATGCGCACGGTCACCCGCGTCGGTGTCGTGCCGGGCACGCAGGGGTCGGACGAGGTCTACCGGGTGCGTCACGAGGCCACGGATGCGTTGGGGGACAAGAGCGCTCGCGTGACCACGGCGCGCAAGGTCGTCGTCGCCGCCGGCACCTGGGGCACGCAGAACCTCCTCCACGAGATGAAGGCCGACGGTGAGCTGCCGGCGATCAGCGACTTCCTCGGTCAGTTGACGCGGACCAACTCCGAGGCACTCGTCGGGGCGCTCGCCGACAGCCCGCCGGAGGGGGAGCACGACCTGACGAAGGGCGTGGCCATCACCTCCTCCTTCCACCCCGATGCGGACACGCACATCGAAAACGTGCGCTACGGCCACGGCTCCGACGCGATGGGTCTGCTCACGACCCTGCTCGCGCCCCCGCGCACCGGCCGCGCGCCGCGCTGGGCCAAGCTGCTCGCCGACCTGCCGCGCAACCTGCCGGCGCTCAAGGCGTGGTTCCCGCCGGGGACCCACTTCGCCGACAGCACGGTCATCGGCCTGGTCATGCAGTCGCTCGACAACTCGCTGACGACCTACCTGGCGACCGGGCCGGGTGGACGCCGCCGCTTGACGTCGAAGCAGGGCCACGGCGAGGAGAACCCGACCTACATCGCGTCAGGGCACGAGGGCATCCGGGTCCTGGCCGCCAAGCTGGCCGAGCGGATCGGGCGCCCCTTCTACCCGGGAGGCACGTGGAGCGAGGCCTTCGACATCCCGCTCACCGCGCACTTCCTCGGTGGGGCCCCCATCAGCGACTCGCCGGCCACCGGCGTCATCGACCCCTACCACCGTCTCTGGGGCCACCCGGGCATCAGCGTCGTCGACGGCTCGGCCGTCTCGGCGAACCTCGGGGTCAACCCCTCGCTGACGATCACCGCGCAGGCCGAGCGTGCCTTCTCCCTGTGGCCCAACGTCGGTGACGCCGACGTGCGCCCCGCGCAGGGCGACGCCTACCGCCGGCTCGACCCGGTGGCGGCCGAGACGCCCGCGGTCCGCGAGTTCACCCACACGAGCTCGAAGGTGTCGCTGCCCATGCCGGCCGTGCGGGGTGCGTGAGCGGGGCGCCCAGATCGCTCACGTAGCCTGACCGGGTGCTCCGGACCGCCCTTCGACCCCGCTGGCTGGGGCTGCTCGTGGTGGCGCTGGCCCTCGTGGTCCTGGGCATCGTCGCCGGTCGGTGGCAGTGGTCCGTCGCCCACGACGTGGCCCGGGCCGACGCGGTCCGCGAGGTGCAGGAGCGGCCGGTGCGGCCGCTCGCGGACGTCATGGCGCCGCACGAGTCCTTCCCCGACGAGGGGTCGGGCCAGCGCGTGACGACGACCGGTCGCTTTGTCGGCGAGCCGCTCGTCGTCGTCGACCGGCGCTACGACGGGCAGGCCGTCGACTGGGTCCTCGACCGCTTCGTCGTCGAGGGCACCGGTGCCAACCTCGCCGTCGTCCGGGGCTTCGTGCCGACGGGGGAGGACCCCCCTTCGGCCCCGCGGGGAACCATCGACCTCGTCGGCTCGTTGGCGCCACCGGAGGCCCCCGACGAGACCGGGGGCATCGAGGACGGACGGCTGACGTCCGTCGACATCGCCCAGTTGGTCAACGAGTGGCCGGGCGAGATGTACAACGGCTTCGCCTTCGCGGTCACCGAGGACGGTGGCGCGGCGGCCGAGGACGTCGAGCGGGTGCCGCCGCCGCTGCCGGACACCTCGCTGCAGTTCCGCAACGTGATGTACGCCTTCCAGTGGTGGATGTTCGCGGTCTTCGCGGTGTGGATGTGGGTGAAGATGGTGCGCCAGGAGGCGCGCCGGGAGCAGGCGGGCGAGCCCGCCAGGGAGTTGGAGGAGTCGACGTGAGCGACGAGACGCAGAGCCAGGCACCGAGCCCGAGCACGGGGGGCCCGAGCGCCGACCCGCGGGCGATCGCGACCGCCCTGGGCGCCTTCCGGGTGACGGCGATCCTCGCCGGTCTGGCGATGTTCGTCCTCATCCTCGAGATGGTCCTCAAGTACGGACCGCCGAAGAACGACGCGCTCTCGTGGTGGTCGCCGGTCCACGGCCTGATCTTCATGGTCTTCGCCGTCGCGACGGCCAACCTCGGCTTCAAGGTCGGCTGGTCCGTCGGCCGGATGATCCTCACCCTGCTGCTCGCGTGCATCCCCTTCGTCGCCTTCGTCGAGGAGCGCCGCGTCGTCCGCGAGGTCACCCCGCTCACCACCTGAGGTGACGAAGGGGGAGTGCCCTCGCCCCGGTAGCCTGTGCGCGTGACGGAATCCCTGAAGACCTCCCCGGTCCTTGTCGTCGACTACGGCGCCCAGTACGCCCAGCTCATCGCCCGCCGCGTGCGCGAGGCGAAGATCTACAGCGAGGTCGTGCCGCACACGATGCCGGTCGCCGAGATCCTCGCCAAGGAGCCGGCCGCCGTCATCCTCTCCGGTGGCCCCTCGTCGGTCTACGCCGAGGACGCCCCCTCGCTCGACGTCACGCTGCTCGAGGCCGGGGTCCCGGTCTTCGGCATGTGCTACGGCTTCCAGGCGATGGTCCAGGCGCTCGGCGGCACCGTCGAGCGGACCGGGCTGCGCGAGTACGGCTCGACCCGCGCGCAGGTGAGCGACCGGGAGTCCACCCTCTTCAACGGCCAGCCCGCCGAGCAGTCGGTGTGGATGAGCCACGGCGACTCGGTGACCGAGGCCCCCGAGGGCATGCGGGTCACCGCGAGCACCTCCGGCGCGCCCGTCGCGGCCTTCGAGGACGACGAGCGTCGCCTCTACGGCGTGCAGTGGCATCCCGAGGTGCTGCACTCGACCTTCGGCCAGCCGGTGCTCGAGAACTTCCTCGTCCGCGGCGCCGGGCTGAGCCCCGACTGGACCGCGGACAACGTCATCGACGAGCAGGTCGAGCTCATCCGCGAGACCGTCGGCGAGGACCGCGTGCTCTGCGCGCTCTCCGGGGGTGTCGACTCCTCCGTCGCGGCCGCGCTCGTCCAGCGCGCCGTGGGCGAGCAGCTCACCTGCGTCTTCGTCGACCACGGTCTGCTGCGGCAGGGCGAGGCCGAGCAGGTCGAGGAGGAGTTCGTCGCGGCGACGGGGGTCAAGCTCGTCGTCGTCGACGCCAAGGAGCGCTTCCTCGGCGCTCTCGCCGGGGTCACCGACCCCGAGGAGAAGCGCAAGATCATTGGTCGCGAGTTCATCCGCGTCTTCGAGCAGGCGGCCCGCGACGTCGTCGGCGAGGGCGACGAGTCCGGTCACCCCGTCAAGTGGCTCGTCCAGGGCACGCTCTACCCGGACGTCGTCGAGTCCGGCGGCGGCACCGGAGCGGCCAACATCAAGTCGCACCACAACGTCGGCGGTCTGCCCGACGACCTGCAGTTCAAGCTCATCGAGCCGCTGCGCGCGCTCTTCAAGGACGAGGTCCGGCAGGTCGGGCGCGAGCTCGGCGTCCCCGACCCGATCGTCGACCGCCAGCCCTTCCCCGGGCCGGGCCTGGGCATCCGGATCATCGGCGAGGTCACCGAGCACAACCTCGACATCCTGCGCCGCGCCGACGCGATCGCCCGAGAGGAGCTCACCGCAGCCGGCCTCGACAAGGAGATCTGGCAGTGCCCGGTCGTCCTGCTCGCCGACGTCCGCTCCGTCGGCGTCCAGGGTGACGGCCGCACCTACGGCCACCCGATCGTGCTGCGGCCGGTCTCGTCGGAGGACGCGATGACCGCCGACTGGACCCGCGTCCCCGGCGACGTCCTCGCCCAGATCTCGACGCGGATCACCAACGAGGTCGAAGAGGTCAACCGGGTCGTGCTCGACGTGACGAGCAAGCCGCCGGGCACCATCGAGTGGGAGTGACCCTCCCTTCGTCCGTCAGGAGCCGAGGAGGGCGCCGCCGAGGCCGCACGCGCAGATGAGCAGCACGGTGGCGACGATGATCGCGATCATCACGCCCAGCCCCTTGCGGGACTGCTGCACGTGCCCGATGGAGCCGGTCGTGAACTGGTGCCACGGCACGGCGTAGAAGCCCGGCACCGTCGTGCCCTGCTGCACGTCGACCTCCATCGAGGCCTGCCCGTAGCGCCGCATCCACTGGGTGTGCACGTCGACGCGGTGCCGCCCCGGGCGAAGGGGGAAGAAGTTGGGTCCGAAGGTGGCCGGCACGACGTAGCCGTCGATCTGGACCGTCGGCGTCAGCCCCGCGGTGAAGCCGTTGCCCTGCAGCGTGAGCAGCAGCGCCCCGTGACCCGGCGGCGGCTGCATGAAGCTCGCCTGCGGGCCGGAGACCGGCATGACGGGCTGCTGGCCGTGGGGCTGGTGCGGGGGAGGAGGCATCGTCATGGGGCCGATGCTTGCCCATGAGCCGGACGGGCGCCAGTCGGGTCCACGGGCGCTGGTTACGCTGGCCGGGTGAGCAGCAAGCCGGCGATGCGCGTCCTCGAGTGGCTCCTGCGACGGGTCATCGTGGGGCCGCCGCTCAAGGCATGGCTGCGGCTCGAGGTCGAGGGCGCCGAGCACGTGCCCGCGACCGGCCCGGTCATCATCGCGAGCAACCACCTGAGCTTCGTCGACTCGATGGTCATCCCGCTCGCGGCCGGGCGCAAGGTCGGCTTCCTCGGCAAGGCCGAGTACGTCACCGGCACCGGGATCAAGGGCTGGCTGAGCCGGCTGTGGTTCGGCGAGTTCGGCGGCATGATCCCCGTCGACCGCGACGACGCGCGGGCGGCCGCACGCTCCATCGAGATCGCCGAGGAGCACCTCGCCGGTGGTGGCGCCTTCGGCATCTATCCCGAGGGCACCCGCAGCCGCGACGGGCGCCTCCACAAGGGGCGCACCGGCGTCGGGCGCCTGGCCGTCGCCTCCGGGGCACCGGTCGTGCCGTGCGCGCTCGTGGGCACCGACAAGGCGCAGCCGATCGACGCCCGGGGCATCCGCCCGCACCGGGTGACCGTGCGCTTCGCCCCGCCGGTCGACGTCGCCGCCCTCGAGGCGCAGTACGTCAAGGGCAAGCTGCTGCGCGCGATCACCGACGAGGTGATGGACGCGATCGCCGAGCGTTCACCCCAGGAGCGCTCGGCCGACTTCGCCGACCGGTCCGCCTGAGCGGCTGCTGAGCAGACCGGGTTTCCATTGACGCCTAGGTTCCTGCCTCCTAGCATTAATACATGGGGATCTTGGGGAGATCGCTTTGGGTTGGGATCATGGCGATCGCGTTGGTGCTGGGTGGGGCACGGGCCAGTAGCGCTGATAATTGGGACAGCCTCTTCCCGACGAAGAACACAGATTGGTTGTGCCCGAACGGCCCTTGTCTTGCCGATTCGAGCGTGCACTCGTATTTCGTTCATGGAAATGTGCCCAATTATGTTGAGTCAGCCATCGAGCGAACGCTGACGAATTCATACGCGTACACAGACATAGATTTCGTGCGGACGTCCACGGCAACAGATCTTTACTATGACATGGATGATAGTTTGTCCGGTCGCGGCCTCGTCGGATACTACGACTGTCAGACTGCGGTGAACTCTTCGCGATGTGATACGGCTGTTGTTTATTTTGACAATGGCTGGGCCTATCAGTACCGGACTAGCCCACGATTGCAGGCTCTGGCCTGTCATGAGACGGGTCATAGTGTCGGCTTGGTGCACGGCGAGGATTCGTCGAACGAAGTTGGCGAGCCCGCTTCCAATTACGCGTCGTGGTTGCACTGTATGGAGAAAAATATTGGTGGTTCCACTCCAACTGGCCTGGGGAGTTTCAATGCGAGTCAACTTCGGCAGATGTACTAGTCTTTCGCTCGCTTCGGTCACCGTCCTGGCGCTGGCCGGGTGCGGCACCGACGTGACCGGCGGTGGATCGGAGTGCGCACCGGCTGCGGCGCTGGCGGTCAGCCCGCACTCCGTCGACTCCTCGTCCCGCTACATCGACGGCAGCCTCCCGTCGATGCTCGGTCTGTCGCGCTCCGCGGTCGTCGGCACGGTCTCTGCTGCGGCCGTCGACGACGAGGACGCCCGGGGCCTGCGGGACGGGCGGGTCACGTTGAGCGACACCAGCGTGGTCTGGCGCAACCCCGCGACCCGCACCGCGCCTCCGGACGGGGAGGTCGTGGCCGACTACCTCGCGACGAGCAGCGACGACGAGAGCGCCCGGATCTGCACCGGTGACCGGGTGCTCGTCCTGCTGACCCAGCCGGAGCGCGCGACGGCCGACCCGCCGGTCCACCTCGCCCAGGTCGCCTACCCCCTCGTCGATGGCGAGATCACCGCCCACGACGGTGGCGCCGACGCGCCGACTGCGCTCGCCGGGATCGCCGAGGGAGACCTCGGAGCGGCCCTCACGAAGGCCGAGGCCGACATCCCCGACCCGCTCTCCGAGGTCATCGACCTGCCGATGGACGAGCGACTGGTCGAGCTGGACACGGCGGAGGCTTCGTCGCCGGGCTGACCCGGCTGGGTACGCTGACCCGGTGCTGAAGACCGCAGTCGCCGCATTCGCCGGCAAGGCCGCTCGCCGTGCCGCCCGCCTCCGAGGCGGTGGGTCCGGCGGGTCCGCCCTGCCGGGCCTCGTCGCCGAGAAGATCGACCCCGGCTTCCTCGCGCACGCGCTCGCCGACGTGCCGGGCGGGATCGTCGTCGTGTCGGGCACCAACGGCAAGACGACGACGACCAAGATGCTCGTCGCGCTCTTGCGAGCCCACGGCCAGACGGTCTTCACCAACCCCACGGGCAGCAACTTCACCCGCGGCGTGATCTCCGCGCTCCTCGCCGAGCCGCTCCAGCGCGGTCGGCTCCGGGCCGACATCGCCGTGCTCGAGCTCGACGAGGCGCACGCCCTCCACTTCGCCCGGGCCGTCGCGCCGACGCACGCGCTGCTGCTCAACGTCGCGCGCGACCAGCTCGACCGCTTCGCCGAGATCGACCACACGGCAGGCCTGCTCACGCAGCTCGCGGGCATGACGACGCAGGGTGTCGTGCTCAACCGCGACGACCCCTTCGTCAACCGCATCGCCACGACCGTCGGGCCCGGCATGGACATCGCGTGGTTCGGCCTCGACGCCTCGATCGCCGACCGCCTCGGAGAGCTGCAGGAGCACGACTCCCGCGGCGGCGACGCCTGGCAGCCGCCGGCGCTCACCGCCCGCGACGCCCTCCTGCGGCCGGTCGACGAGCAGCAGCTGAGTGTCGTCTTCGGCGAGCAGGGCGAAGGGGGGACCGTCGGCCCCGTGGCCCTGCGCCAGCGCGGCCTCGCCGCGATGATCAATGCCACGGCCGCGACGGCTACGGCCCGGGCCCTTCTCGGCGACGGCTTCCGCGCCGAGGTGGCCGAGCAGGCGCTGCGGACGGTGGCACCCCCCTTCGGCCGGGGTGAGGTCGTCGACGCCGACGGGACCCCGCTCGAGCTGGTCCTCGTCAAGAACCCCGCGGGGTTCACCGTGGCGCTGGGCACCTACGGCTCGTCGCCGGTGGCCACGATGGTCGCGATCAATGACGACTATGCCGACGGCCGCGACGTGTCGTGGCTCTACGACGTGAGCTTCGAGTCCTTGCGGGACAAGGGGGTTGCCGTGACCAGCGGTGTGCGCGGCTGGGACATGGCGCTGCGGCTGCAGTACGACGACGTGCCCGTGGCGGCGACCGAGGTCGACCTGGCCAAGGCGCTCGAGCGCTTCCTCGCCAACCACCGTGACGAGCCGAAGCGCATCTTCTGCACCTACACCGCGATGCTCGCGCTGCGCCGCATGCTCGGCGAGCGCTACGACCTGCCCGAGATGGGCGTCGACGCGGACGAGACCCAGGGAGCCCAGCGATGACTGCCGCCGACCTCGACGTCCCGATCCTCGGTGAGCCGAGCGGGTCCGCGCTGCCCGCCGACCCGGGTGCCGAGGGCAAGGGCGAGATCCACCTCGTCCACCTCTACCCGCGCGAGATGAGCATCTACGGCGACCTGGGCAACACCCGCTGCCTGGCCGCGCGCATCCGCCGGCATGGCTACGTGCCCGTCGTCCACCAGCACCACCCGGGGCAGGACTTCCCCGAGCAGGCGCACCTCGTCGTCGGCGGTGGCGGCCAGGACTCGGGGCAGTCCAAGGTGGAGGAGGACCTCGAGCGGATCGGCGACCGGCTGCGCTCGCTCGCCGCCGACGGCACCCCGATGCTCATGATCTGCGGCATGTACCAGCTCTTCGGCAAGGCCTTCGTCACCGTGCAGGGGGAGCGGCTGCCCGGCCTGGGCATCCTCGACGTCACCACCCAGGGCAACGAGAAGCGGATGATCGGCCCGATCGTGCTGAGCACCGACCACGGTGACGTCGTGGGCTACGAGAACCACTCGGGCTCGACGACGCTCGGGGCGGGGCAGGCCCCCTTCGGCCGGGTGCGGCACGGCATGGGCAACAACGGCACCGACGGCACCGAGGGTGCCGTCACCGGCCACGTCATCGGCTCCTACCTCCACGGGCCGATCCTCCCGGCCAACCCGCGCCTGGCCGATGCGCTCATCGGGTGGGCGGCCGAGCTGGCGACCGGACGGGACTTCGAGCCTGCGTCGCTCGACGACGAGGTGGCGCGGCAGGCGCACTCCCGTCAGGTGCGCCGGCTCGTCGGCTGAGCACCGCCCGCCCCGGCCGCGGCGCTGCGCTCAGGCGTCGGTCGCGGCGCGCTCGTCAGCGCTGGCCTTGGGCATCACGCTCCACGCGACCCAGCCGAGGGCGCCGAGGGGGATCTCCATGAAGTGCGTGAAGATCGAGAAGAGCACGACCCCGGCCATCGACGCGGCGGGGTCGGCGCCCCACGCGACGAGGGCGGCGGCGGTGCCGGTCTCGGTGACGCCGAGCCCGCCGGGGGTCACGCCGACGGCGGTGAGCAGCCGGCCGATGGCATAGGCGGCGAAGAGCTGGCCGAAGGGCAGCTCGATGCCGGTCGTCTCCGTGCACAGCAGGAAGAGCACGTAGTAGAGGCCGAAGAACCCGACCATCCCGAGCGTCATCTGCAGCCACCCCGTGCGCACCGTCGCGGCGGTGCGGGCCCGCAGCCCCGACAGGCCGTCCTCGACGGTGCTGCCGTGGCCACGTCGCACGAGCCGGATGAGCCGGTCGATGCCGCGGCCGAGCTGCCGGGCGCCCCGGTCGGTGCCGATGGCCACGGCGAAGAGCACGATGACCGCCGTGCCGGAGAGCACCGCGGCCCACGCGGCTTCGCGCATGGCCGCCGGCAGATCCGTTGCGCCCCAGGCGAGCCCGAGCACCGCGATGATCGGGAGCGCGACGCGGGCGAGGACATTCCACACCCCGGTGACGACGGCCATCGTCGTGACGCTCGCTGCCGAGAATCCCCAGGACTTGGCGATCGAGTAGGTCGCGGCGAGCCCGACGGCGCCGCCGCCGGGCAGCAGGTTGGACACCGACGACCCGCAGACGTTGAGGATGAGGGCCCGCAGGTGGCTCAGTCCCTGCATGGCCCCCGTCATGACGAAGGTGTAGCAGTACAGCCCGGCGACGACGAGGCCCATGAAGAGCGCGGCCTTCCACGTCGGCACGGTGCGCAGCACGTGCCACACCTCGCTCCACGAGGTCTTCGCGAAGTGCGGCAGCCCCCACCACAGCATCGCGACGGCCAGCCCGAGGCCGAGGGTCACCTGCAGCCCCCGGACGAAGGGAGAGGTCCGCTGGGTCGCCGGGGCGGGGCCGTGGTCGGCCGGCTCGGTCGCGGCGGTCATGCCAGCCCCGCGAAGACGTCGGTGGCGGCGGTGCCGGGCGCGGCGTCGGGGTCGACGAACCACTCGCGCCCGAAGACGAGGTCGTAGAGCGGGCGGGGGATGCGCACGAGCATCCCGAGGGTGCGGTCGCCGCCGCCGGCGTCGGCGGCCTGGCTCGCGTGGGCGCGCATCGACGCGCGCTTGGCCTTCGCGAAGCGCCGGACCGGGATGCGGTGGGTGATCTCGGTCGACGCGGAGAAGGCCCGGTCGAAGCTGCTGCGGTCGAACTCGGGTGGGAAGCGGTAGACCTTGGCGACCAGGTCGATGGCGCGGCAGATGAGGTCGCGGGGGACGGTCGCCCACAGCACCCGCACCGGCAGGCCGCGCTCGCGGGCCAGCTCGGCGGCCCGGGCGCCGACCTCGTGGACGCGCACGTGGTCGCGGTGGCCGTAGCCGCCGTGCGGGTCGTAGGTCGTCAGCACGTCGGCGCGCTCCTCGACGAGCACGTCGGCCAGGGCGGTGGCTGCGTCCTCCACCGGCACGCGGACGAAGCGTCGGCCACCCGGCGGGTCGGGCCACACCTCGGGGCCGCTGCCGCTGTCGGCGTGGCCGAGCTCGACCGTGCGGGCGACGCCGAGCGCGCGGGCGCTTGCGGCCAGCTCCCGGCTGCGGGTGGCGGCGAGGGCGTCTCCCTTCGTGCCGAAGGCGCTCTCGTCGGTGAGCCCGAGCGCGCCGTCCGTGGCGACGACGAGGACGACGCGATGACCCTCGGCCGCAGCGCGCGCCATCGTCCCGGCGGTGAGCAGCGCCTCGTCGTCGGGGTGCGCGTGGAAGACCACGAGGGTGCGGGCTGCGGAGTCCATCGGTGAAACCCTCCCACACCGCCCCGTGGCACCCTTGGACGCGTGAAGGTGGCCCTGCTCTCCGACTGCTACCCGCCGCGCACCGGCGGCATCGAGTCCCAGGTGGGGGACCTCGCGGCGCAGCTGGTGGCGGCCGGGCACGAGGTCGAGGTCTTCACCGCGACGGCGGCGACGCCCGTTGGTAGAGGTGCGAGGCCGCCCGCGGTCGAAGCCTCGAGACCCGACGGGGTGCAGGTGCACCGGCTGGACACACCGCTCGCGCTGGGCCTGCCGGTCAACCCGCTCGCGCCACCGGAGGCTCGCCGGGTGCTCGCCGCAGGGGGCTTCGACGTGGCGCACGTGCACATGGGGGTGGTCTCTCCCTTCGCCTGGGACATGGCTGACCTGACCACCGACCTCGGGCTGCCGACGGCCCTGACCTGGCACTGCGTCCTCGACCGGGCCGCGCGCCCGCTCGGCCCGATGATCCGGCGCTGGGTAGACCGCGGAGCGGTGCTCTCGGCGGTGTCCGGCTTCGCTGCGGAGGGTGTGCGACGGGCGGCGAAGGGGGAGCCCGTCGCCGTGCTCCCCAACGGCATCGACCCCAGCCTGTGGGCACCCCCGCTGGTCTGGGTCCCACGTTCCGCGTGGGCGGTGCGAGCGCCAGCGAGCCTCGAGACCCACTCCGTCCGCCTCGTCACCGCCACCCGCCTCGCCCCCCGCAAGCGAGTCGGCGCACTGCTCTCCGTCGTCGCCGCCGCCCGTGGTCGACTCGGTCCGGGAGCCATGACCCTCGACGTCTACGGCGAAGGACCGCTGCGGCCGTGGCTCGAGGCTCGGGTGAGTGCGCTCGGGCTCGACGACGTCGTGCGCCTGCGTGGCCGCTTCACCCGCCCGGAGCTCGCGGCCGCCTGGGCTCGCGCCGACGGCTACCTGTCCCCGACCCGCCTCGAGGCCTTCGGGATCGCCGCGCTCGAAGCACGCACGGCGGGACTGCCGGTCATCGCGCGCGCCGACTCCGGGGTGCGCGAGGTGGTCACCGACGGGATCTCGGGGCTGCTCGCCCCCGACGACGCCGGGCTCGCCGACGCGCTCGTGCGGCTCGTCGCCGACGACACCCTGCGCACCCGGATCGCCGCGCACAACCGACGCGTCCCGCCCGCCCAGACCTGGGACCGCGTCGTCGCGCTCGCGGTCGACGAGTACCGACGGGCCGGCGCATGAGCGTCGTGGTCGTGGCCGACGGCCCGGACGGCGAGGTCGGGCGCTGGCCGCTCGGGCACGGGCAGGACCCGGCCGACCTGCTCGCCGCACACGGGTGGGCGGGGGAGCTGACGGGCAGCGGCCTCGTGGGCGACGACGTCGAGGTGCACTGGCGGGTGGCCGCGCTGCCCGGGCCGGTGTCTCCGCCGACCGTCGTGACGGGCCGCCCCGGCGCCACGGTCCTGCAGCGGCTCGCCGCCTATGCCCTCGTCGTCGACGAGGGGCGGCTGCTCATGTCGCAGCTCGCCGACTGGGTGGGCGGCGCCGGCGGGCTGTGGACGCTGCCCGGCGGTGGCGTCGACCCGGGCGAGTCCCCGGTCGACGGCGTCGTGCGCGAGGTGCACGAGGAGGCCGGGCAGCACGTCGTCGTCGACGAGCTCGTGCAGGTGCAGTCGCGTCACTGGGTGGGCGACGTGACGGCGGGGGAGCGGCACGAGGACTTCCACGCCGTGCGACTGATCCACCGGGCGACGTGTCCGCGACCGACACCCGCGCACGTCGTCGAGGCCGACGGCTCGACGGGTGCTGCGGCATGGGTCCAGCTGGGCGAGGTGAGGCGACTGCCGCTGGCCGAGATGGTCCGGCTGGCTTGGCCGCACGTGCCGGGTGGCGACTCCTACCCGCTGTAGGAGATGGCCCGTCGGTCGCCTACGCTGTCGGGCATGGACGCCCTGCACCTCATCCTCTACATCCTCCACATGCTCGCGATGCTGGCGATCGTTGTCGGCCCGGCCGTTGCCGGCCGCGGTCACCTCGTCCAGGTGTGGGGTGCGCGCCTCCAGCTGCTCATCGGGCTGGGCCTCACCGGCCTCGCCGAGGCGGGCGACGACCCGGTCAACCACGCGAAGATCGGCACCAAGCTCGTCATCATGATCGCCGTCCTCGCCTGCGCCGAGATCGGCAATGCCAAGGCCAAGCGTGGCGAGGCCGCCGCGAGCAAGCTCGCCTGGGCCGCCGCCGGCCTGGCGGTCGTCAACGCCGCCATCGCCTTCCTCTGGTAAGCGCCGCGGCCGGACCGGCCGCGTGTCGTCCTGCAGTTCGGCCTCCGGACCGCTCAGGATCCGCATGTCCTCGTCATGCGATGAGTGAACTGCAGGACGACACGCGCTGTCGCACGACCCAGGCGATGACGTCGCGCACCCAGTCGGGCTTGAACATCACGTGCTCCCAGGCAAACCGGAGCACGACCCAGCCCGCGAGGATCATCTCGTCGTAGCGCCAGCAGTCTCTGCGCACGTCCTCACGCTTCTTGTGGAACTCGTGGCTGTCGGCCTCGAGCGCGACGCGGGTCACCGGGTCGCCCACGTCGGCGTGCAGGGTCCTCCCGTCCCGCAGGGTGATCGGCACCTGGGGTACCCAGCCGCGGTCGTCGGCCTGGACCGCCAGCCCACGCAGCCCCGACTCGAAGGGGTTGACGGCCTTGGCCGACGCGAGGTCGAACACCCGGCGGGCCGCAACGCGCCCCGTGCGGGGCAGGTCCGCGTCGGTCAGCTTGCGTGGACTGATCAGACCCGACCGCAGGGCCGAGTCGGCCACGGCCAGGGCTTCGGGCAGGGGGAAATCCCGAGCGCAGTCGACGACCGTTCGCAGGGGAGTCGTCGCGCGCACCCCGAGGTCATCGGATGTGAGGGGCCTGAAGCGCAGCGCCACGTCCGCGGGCACGCTGATGCCGCGGTCCCGCCGCGTGACCATCTCCGGTCTCGTCGGTGCGTGGAGCACACCCAGACCGTGGTGCAGAGCAGCGGACCGGTGACTGAGGTGCACCCCGAGCTCGGCAGCGCGGAGGTGGTCACCGTCGAGCGGCAGACCGTAGACGCCGCGGCGGTGTCGGAGGACGACACCCTCCTCCAGCGCTCTCTGCAGAGCCCAGGGTGTGGTGGCCTCGAGGAGCTCGGCGCGGGTGGCGCTGCCGCCGCGCTGGGCCACGAGCAGGGGGCTGACTGACATCACCCAAGGCTGGCGCAGACCGCCCGAGTGGCCGCGGGAGTTTCCACAGGGCCACGTCAGGGGACGAGGATGACCTTGCCCGTCGTCTGCCGTCCCTCGAGCGCGCGGTAGGCCTCGGCGGCCTCGGCGAAGGGGTAGGCGTGGTGGATCGCGATGTCGAGTCGCCCGGCGGCGATGTCGGCGAAGACCTCACGCCCGCGCATCAGCAGCTCGTCGCGCTCGACGATGTAGTGGGCCAGCGTCGGTCGGGTGACGAAGAGCGAGCCGCCCGAGTTGAGCCGTTGCAGGTCGACGGGGGGCACCTGCCCCGACGCCGCGCCGAAGAGCACGAGCGTGCCCCGGAGGCGCAGAGAGGCCAGCGACGCGTCGAAGGTCGCCTGGCCCACCCCGTCGTAGACGACGTCGACACCCGCGTCGGCCCCCAGCCGGCGTGCGGCGGCGGCGATGTCGGCGGCGAGGTCCTCGCTGCGGGCGTAGTTGATGACCTCGGAGGCGCCCCGGGAGCGAGCGATCTCGAGCTTGGTGTCCGACCCCGCCGTCGCGATGACGGTGCCGCCGCGGTTCGTGACCATCTGCGTCAGCAGCTGCCCGACGCCACCGGCCGCGGCGTGCACGACGGCGACGGTGCCCTCCTCGACGCGCACGCAGTCGGTGACGAGCGCGTGCGCGGTCATCCCCTGCAGCGTTGCAGCACAAGCGGTCTCGAGGTCGACGTCGTCGGGCACGGGTAGCAGTCGCGTGGAGTCGGCGAGGACGAGCTCGGCGTGCAGGCCCGAGGTCATCGACCAGGCGACCCGGTCACCGACGGCCACCGATGCGCCCTCGCCGACCGCGCGCACCGTGCCCGCCGCCTCGAAGCCCGCGACGTACGGCGGCTCGGTCGGGTAGATCCCCTCGCGCTGGTAGACGTCGATGAAGTTGACGCCGCCGGCGGCCACCTCGACGAGCGCTTCGCCCGGCCCCGGCTCGGGCACCTCCCGCTCCTCGAGGGCGAGGACCTCGGGTCCTCCGTGGCGGGTGACGACGAGTGCGCGCATGGTGGCCATGACGCCAGCCTAAGGACTACACCGACCCGATGACCTCGTCGAGCATCGCCTCGGTGAGCCGGCCGGTCTGGGTGTTGTGCTGGCTCACGTGGTAGCAGCCGACGAGCTCCACCTCGCGTCCCTCGGGCGTGCGCAGCACCGCGCGGGCGCCGTGGCCGAACTTCGGCTTCGGCCGCGGCACCTCCCACCCGGCATGCCGCACCCCGGCGATGGTCGCGTCCCACCCGATCGCACCCAGGCACATGATCGAGCGGACGAAGGGAGCGCTCCTCGCAAGGTCCGCGTCGAGCCACGGTGCGCACGTCTGCTTCTCAGTGGTCGTGGGCTTGTTCTGCGGGGGAGCGCACCGGACCGGCGCGATGATCCGCACGCCGTCGAGGGTCAGTCCGTCCCCGGCCGCCCAGGACTCGGGCTGGCTGGCGTAGCCGGCCCGGTGCAGTGCGGCGAAGAGCCAGTCACCCGACCGGTCACCGGTGAAGTTGCGGCCCGTCCTGTTGGCCCCGTGCGCCGCAGGCGCGAGCCCCACGACCACGACCGGGGCATCGGGCGGGCCGAGCGCCGGCACCGGTCGCCCCCAGTAGGGCTGGTCGGCGAAGGCCGCGCGCTTGCTCGTCGCCACCTCCTCGCGCCACGCGACGAGCCTCGGGCAGGCGCGGCAGACCGAGATCCGCGCGTCGAGGTCTTCCTGGCCGGCGGCTCCCTTCGCCAGTCGTCGCACCTGAGCAGCCGTGCGGGCCACGGGCGTCTCCGCGCTCGCGACGTCACCCGGCCAGCCGGTCCCGGGCTCCACAGGCGAGGAGAAGGGAGTCCCCGTCACCGGGTGCGGCAGCAGCGGGTCGTCGGTCATCGGTCTGCGATCTCGGTGGTGCGGTCTTGCCGGGTGTGGAGGACCCTGACGACGAGGATGTCGCGGGTGTTCTCGACCCGGTAGAACACACCGAAGGGGAAGGCGCGCAACCTGGCGCGGCGAAGACCGCGCATCCCATCGACGGGCGGGGCTCCCGACGGAAACATCAGGATGCGCTCGAACGCGACGTCGACGTCCGCCAAGAATCGGTCTCGGAGGGGCGCGCTGACATCGGCGTAGTGGTCACGGGCACGCAGCAGGTCGTCGGCGGCATGTTGCGTGAGGTGGATCGTCACGGACTGGAGTGCAGCTGCTCGCGGACAGCCTCCCAGTCGTGAACGGCTGCGGGGTCGTCGCGGTGGGCCTCGAGCGCCTCCAGCAGCTGGCGGCGCTCCTCGTCACTCGGGTGGTAGACGGGTTCGCCGAAGTGCGTGCGCAGTGCCTCCTGGACGACCTCTGATCGGCTCCGATGCTCGATCGAGCGGGCCCGCTCGACCACGTCGTAGAGCTCGTCCGGCAGGGTCACGGTCACCTTGCGCATCATCGACGCCACCTCCTGGGTATGACGAAATCATACCGAGCGCCACCTGCTCTGGCAGGGTGGAGTCATGGCCATCGACGAGCACCTCGCCACCCGCGTCCGGTCGGACCTCACCGACCGCGGCATCGAGTGGCTGGAGAAGCGGATGTTCGGCTCCCTGATCTTCATGGTCGGCGGGTCGATCCTCGTCGGGGTGCGCGGCGGGGGAGGGCTGCTCGCGCGCGTCGACCCTGCTGAGAGCGCGGACTTGCTCGCCGATGCCGGCCCGCTCTACGCGCAGGTCGCCGATATGGGCGGCAAGGACATGGGCCCGAGCTGGTTGGACGTGCACCCCGACGCCGTGGCGGACGAGGCGGGCCTGACCCACTGGGTCGACGCCTGCCTGCGACGCGGGGAGTAGGCGCCCGCCGCGATCAGTCGCCGGGGTCCGCCGGCGGTTCGTGCCCGGCGGCCTCGTCACGCTCGGCCCACTCGAGCAGCGGCGTCAGGTCGTGCGCGACGTCGTCGATGCTCGCGTGCAGGTCGCCGACCCGCGCGAAGCGCTCCGGCACGGTCGCGATCGTGCAGTCCTGCGGCTCGACGTCGGCGATCTCGTCCCAGGTGATCGGCGTCGACACCGTCCCGCGCGCGTTGCCTCGCACCGAGTAGGCGGCCGCGATCGTGTGGTCGCGGGCATTTTGGTTGTAGTCGACGAAGACCGCCGCCGGGTCGCGGTCCTTGCGCCACCACGTCGTCGTCACGTCCTGCGGCGCACGCCGCTCGACCTCACGGGCGAAGGCGAGCGCCGCCCTTCGCACGTCGGCGAACTCCCACCGCGGCTCGACCCGCACGTAGACGTGCAGCCCGGACCCACCGCTCGTCTTGGGGAAGCCGACGACCCCGAGCTCGTCGAGGGCCTCGTGGACGACGCCGGCCACCCGCCGCACCCGGTCGAAGGGAGCATCCGGCATGGGGTCGAGGTCGATCCGCCACTCGTCGGGCCGGTCGACGTCGGCGCGGCGGACATTCCACGGGTGCAGCTCGACGGTGCTCATCTGCACCGCCCAGATGATGGCGCCGAGCTCCGTCGGGCACAGCTCGTCGGCGTGCAGGTCGTACCGCGGGAAGTGCAGCCGCACCGTCTCGACCCAGTCGGGTGCGCCCTTCGGCAGCCGCTTCTGGTGGACCTTGGCGCCGCTCACGCCCTTGGGGAACCGGTGCAGCATCGTCGGCCGCTCGCGCAGCGCCCGCAGGATCCCGTCGCCGACGGCGAGGTAGTAGTGCGCGAGGTCGAGCTTGGTCTCACCGCGCTCGGGGAAGTAGACCCGGTCGGGGGAGGAGATGCGCACATCGCGCCCCCCGACGTCGAGGTGGACGTCGTCGCCGTGCTCGCCGCGGGCCATGCCCCGACAGTACTCACGACGGTCCCTGAGGAGGTCGCGCAGCGACCGTCTCGAAGGGACCCGCCTACCCGATGAGCGCGCCCGCCGGCCGATCCGTGGTGACCGTCGGCACCCAGTAGCGCCGCTTGCCGACCCGCGAGTCCTCGTAGACCCCGCCGGCGCCCTCGATCGTCGCGCGGGAGGCGACGTTGTCCTCGTCGCACGTGATGAGCACCCGCTCGTGGCCCATCTCGGCGGCGAGCTCCAGGACCTGACGAAGGGCGGTGCTCGCGTGCCCCTGCCGCCGCGCCGAGGGCCGGACCGAGTAGCCGATGTGCCCGCCCTGCTCGAGGAGGAAGTCGGTCAGCTCGTGGCGGAAGGAGATCGACCCGAGATAGGTGTCGCCCTCGGCGATCCACAGATAGGTGCACGGGACGAAGTTCGCCGGGCGCGGCGTCTCCGGCAGCTCGTCGGCGCGGCGGGCCTGCACGAGACGGCGGAACTCCTCGGGGTCCTCGAGCCCCTCACGGGTGAAGTCGTGGCCGGCGAAGCCGGTCGTCGGGTCGGCAGCCAGCTCGAGCATGCCGTCGCCGTCACGGTGCGCCCCGTCGAACTCGTCGAGGGCCTCGAGGTAGGAGCGCTGGTAGCGGGCGTCGGGTCGCACGATCTGGGCCATGACGGACACCCTAGGCCGACCAATCTCCCACTATGTGAATAGGAGTTTGACGCGAGGAGTGCGCACGTGGTGGGCTCTCGGCATGGACCTCTCGACGCACACCTGGACCCCCTTCGCCGGGGTGCGTCGTCTGCACCTGGACCTCGCGCTCCACCTCGGTGCCCTCTGTCGCCGCTGCGCCTGACCGCAGCCCGCAGACCACCGCACAGAGAGCCGACCCATGTACACGACCCAGTCCACCCCTGTCCGCCCGACGCCCGGCGTCGAGGCCTTCACCCCCGTCCAGCTGCTGCGCCTGACCCAGCTCTTCGCCTCCGACCCGGCCCTGCCCGGCACCCTCGGGCCGGACCCGGACCGACCCGGCGAACGCACCTGGCGGCTGCTCGCCGACAGCCCGCGCCTGCAGGTCTGGCTCATCCGGTGGCCCGTCGGCGCCGGCACCGGCTGGCACGACCACGGCGGCGCACGAGGCGGGTTCACCGTCGTGCGCGGCACCCTGACCGAGCACACCCGGGAGCGGTCCGTCGAGGCCTCCGAGCTGCACGAAGGGGAGGGGCGCGCCTTCGGCGGCAGCCACCTCCACGACGTCACCAACCTCGGTCGCGAGGTGTCCATCTCGGTGCACGCCTACAGCCCGACGCTCGCGCAGATGACCCACTACGACCTCGTCGACGGCGTGCTGCGGCCCTCCGGCGTCGAGCAGCGGCAGGCGTGGTGAGCGCGATGGCGGCCCAGCACGACGGCATCGACGCCCTCCTCGCCGACGCCCGCTCCCGGCTCACCCGCGTCTCCCCGGTGCAGGCCTGGCGGGAGGTGCGCGACGGCACCGCCCGCCTCGTCGACATCCGTCCGGCGGCGCAACGGCAGGTCGAAGGGGAGGTCGCCAGCGTCCTCGACCCGTGGGTCATCGAGCGCAATGTCCTCGAGTGGCGGCTCGACCCGCGGCAGGAGGCGTCCTTGCCGGGCGTCACCCTCGGTGACCGCGTCATCGTCATCTGCCAGGAGGGCTACACCTCGTCGCTGGCGGCGGACTCCCTGCGCTCCATCGGGATCGAGCTGGCGACGGACGTCGTCGGTGGCTTCGCCGCGTGGCGCGAGCTCGGGCTGCCCATCGCCCGGCTGCGCGCCGCCTGACCCGCGTTCAGGGCGTCGCCGGGTCGACCGGCGTCGGGTAGGCGCCCTCGGGCACCGGGGCGGCCACCTCCGGTGCCCGCAGGGTGCGCACCTCCCGCGAGAGCAGGGCGAGCAGGCACGAGGCGAGGATGATCCCCGCGCACACGAGCAGCGCGGTGTGCGCGCCGAGGTGGACCGCGGCCGGTCCGGCGAGCAGCACGCCGACGGGGCCGAAGAGCATCGACCCGAAGGCGTCGTAGGAGGCCACCCGCGAGAGGGCCTCGGCGGGGACCTCGCGCTGCATCGTCGTCTGCCACAGGACGGTGAAGGTGTCCATGCCCAGGCCCATCGCGAAGCCGGCGACCACGACGAGCGCCAGGGACGCGCCCAGCCCGAGGAGCAGGTAGGGCAGGGCCGTGAGCGAGGTGAGCAGCACGCCGACGAGGATTGGGCGACGGGGCCGCAGGCGCAGGGCCACGAGCACCCCGACGAGCATGCCGATCGCCTCGCCGGTGAGGATCGCCGACCACGCACCGGCCCCGCCGAGCTCGGCCTCGGCGACCACCGGGCCGAGGACCGTGTGGGCGCCCTGCCAGGCGAGGATGAGCAGGGCGAACTGCGCGACGACCACCCACAGCCACTCGCGGGAGGAGAACTCGACCCACCCCTCCTGCAGCTCGGCGAGGACGGAGGTCCCCCCTTCGCGTCCGGGGCGTGGGGTCGAGCCGATGCGCCACGCGAAGGTGGCGGCAGCGGCGTACACGGCGGCGGCCGTGACGAGCGCCCAGCCGGGGCCGATGAGGACGACGACCGCGCCCGCGGCGACGAGCCCGCCGACGCGAGCGACGTTGGCGCCCACGGCGAGCAGCGCATTGGCCGACTGCAGCCGGTCGGGCGGGGCGACCTCGGGGATGATGCCGGACAGCACCGGCCACACGACCGCGCCGGCGAGACCGGTGAGGACGGCGAAGGCGCACACGAGCGGGATCGGCGCCCACCCGAGGAGCAGCATCGTGCCGATGCCCAGCCACGCGACGAGCGAGAGGCACTCGCCGGTGAACATCACGAGCCGCCGCGGGTAGCGGTCGGCGACGACCCCGCCGAGGAGCAGGCCGAGCACGTGCGGGATCGCCTCCGAGGCGACGACGAGCGAGAGCGTCCCCGCGTCGGCGCCGGGCAGACGCAGGATGCCGAAGGCCAGCGCCACCGGCGCGAAGGCGAGCCCGAGCACCGACAGGGTGCGCGCGGCGAAGAGCGCCGCGAAGCGCCGCTCCCGCAGCAGGCTCAGGTCCTCGCGCATCCCGCTCACCGGCGCAAGATACTCCGCGTCACCCGACCTCCCGGCTCCCGGGGAGGCCGGGCGACGCGCTGCCGAAGTCCTTCGTTCTCCTGTGGTGGCGTCGTCGTCCACGACTTCGGCTTGACGCCGCGTCACCCGACCTCCCCGTCCGCGGGGCCTGTCACCGCGGCGACGTACGCTGGAGGGCGAGATGAGCAGCCTCTTCGACGACCTTCCCGATGCCCTGCCCGGTGACTGGACCGCGGACGTGACCGATGCCGGGGTGCCGGCGTGGGCGATGTCCGAGGAGGGGCCCACCCGAGCAGCGCACAGCGCCCACCAGCGGCCCCCGGAGCGCGACCCCGAGGAGCTCGTGGCGGGGCTCAACCCCGCCCAGCGCGAGGCCGTCCTGCACGAGGGCGGCCCCCTGCTCATCGTCGCCGGCGCCGGCTCGGGCAAGACCCGGGTGCTCACCCACCGCATCGCCTACCTGCTCGCTGCCCGCGGCGCGCAGCCGGGGCAGATCCTCGCGATCACCTTCACCAACAAGGCCGCCGCGGAGATGCGCGAGCGGGTCGAGGACCTCGTCGGGCCGCGGGCGAAGGCGATGTGGGTCATGACCTTCCACTCGGCGTGCGTGCGCATCCTGCGCCGCGAGGCGACCAAGGTCGGCATGAAGAGCAGCTTCTCGATCTACGACGCCGCCGACAGCCAGCGGCTCATCGCCCTCGTCATGCGCGACCTCGACCTCGACCCCAAGCGATTCCCGCCGCGGGCCATGGGGCACCGGATCAGCAACCTCAAGAACGAGCTCGTCGACGAGGAGGAGTACGCCCGCCGGGTCGCGGCCGACGAGGACGCGCAGCAGCCGGGCGGCACCCACCAGGACCAGACCCTCTCGCAGGTCTACACCGAGTACCAGCGGCGGCTGCGCCAGGCCAACGCGCTCGACTTCGACGACATCATCATGACGACGGTGCACGTCCTGCAGGCCTTCCCCGACGTGGCCGAGCACTACCGGCGCCGCTTCCGGCACGTGCTCGTCGACGAGTACCAGGACACCAACCACGCGCAGTACCAGCTCGTGCGCGAGCTCGTCGGCGGGGCGGACGGCCAGGCGCAGGGCGAGCACGCCGTCGAGCCGAGCGAGCTCGTCGTCGTCGGTGACGCCGACCAGTCGATCTACGCCTTCCGCGGGGCCTCGATCCGCAACATCATCGAGTTCGAGGAGGACTACCCCGACGCGCGCTCGATCCTCCTCGAGCAGAACTACCGCTCGACCCAGACGATTCTCACCGCGGCCAATGCCGTCATCGAGCGCAACGAGTCGCGCCGCAAGAAGAACCTGTGGACCGAGTCCGGCTCCGGCGAGCCCATCGTCGGCTACGTCGGTGACAACGAGCACGACGAGGCCTCCTTCATCGCCACGACCATCGACGCGCTCCACGACGAGCACGGTGTGCGGCCCGGCGACGTCGCCGTCTTCTACCGGACCAATGCGCAGTCGCGCGCCATCGAGGAGGTCTTCGTCCGGGTCGGTCTGCCCTACAAGGTCGTCGGTGGCACCCGCTTCTACGAGCGAAGGGAGGTCAAGGACGCCCTGGCCTACCTGCACGTCGTCGCCAACCCCGCCGACACCGTCAACCTGCGCCGGATCATCAACGTCCCCAAGCGGGGCATCGGTGACCGGGCCCAGGCCGCCGTGGCCCAGCTCGCCGACCGGGAGCGCATCCCCTTCGTCGCCGCCCTCGGTCGCGTCGAGGACGCGCCCGGCATCGCGACCCGCTCCGTGACCGCCGTGCGCGGCTTCACCTCCCTCCTGGAGGGCCTGCGCGAGCTGCAGGAGGAGGGGGCCGGCATCGGTGACCTGCTCGCCGCGGTCCTCGAGCGCACCGGCTACGTCGCCGAGCTGCAGGCCAGCCGTGACCCGCAGGACGAGACCCGGCTCGAGAACCTGCAGGAGCTCGTCGGGGTCGCCCGCGAGTTCGACGCGACGCGTGAGGCGACCGGCGAGGTCATCAGCCTCGACGACTTCCTCGAGCAGGTGAGCCTCGTCGCCGACGCCGACGAGATCCCCGACGACGAGGCCGACGACCAGGGCGTCGTCACCCTCATGACCCTGCACACGGCCAAGGGCCTGGAGTTCCCCGTCGTCTTCCTCACCGGCATGGAGGACGGCACCTTCCCGCACCAGCGCAGCCTGGGCAAGGAGAGCGAGCTCGAGGAGGAGCGGCGGCTGGCCTATGTCGGCATCACCCGCGCCCGCGAGCGGCTGCACCTGTCGCGGGCGGCGGTGCGCAGCGCCTTCGGCGCGCCGCAGTACAACCCTGCGTCACGCTTCCTCGACGAGATCCCCGAGCACCTCATGCGGTGGGAGCGGACGGGGCCGCCGGTCGGCCCGACCCGCTCGACCCGCACACCGGCCGTCGCCCGCCTCGCGGCCCGCCCCGGCGTGCGCTCGCCCGGCAACCGTCCGGTCATCGCGCTGTCCGACGGTGACAAGGTCACGCACGACAGCTTCGGGCTCGGCACGGTGATCCGGGTCGAGGGTGAGGGCGACAAGGCGATGGCCCACGTCGACTTCGGTGGGGAGGACGGCGTCAAGCGCCTGCTGCTCCGCTACGCCCCGCTCGAAAAGCTCTGAGGCCGCATTACCGTTGGGCAATGCGGCCTCAGGGCGGACGCAGGTCCCGTCTGACCAACAACTCTGCAAAACCCTAGGGTTTTGCAGAGCTGGGCCCGGCTAACCCTGCAGGACCCTAGGGTTTTGCAGGGTTGGGTACGTGGGGGAGAGGGTCAGCTCAGGCCGCGCTCGGCGAGCCAGCCGGAGGGGTCGATGGCGCCGCCGCCACCGGGGTGGATCTCCATGTGCAGGTGCGGGCCGGTCGAGCGGCCGGTGTTGCCCGAGAGGGCGACGACGTCACCGGGGGAGACCTGCTGGCCGACGGACGCGCTCACCGAGCTCAGGTGGCCGTAGCGCGAGACGGTGCCGTCCCAGTACTTGATGTCGATGTAGATGCCATAACCGTCCATGGGCCCGGCGCCGATGACCTCGCCGCTGCTCATCGCCTTGAGCGGGGTGCCCACGGCGGCGGCGTAGTCCTGGCCGGCGTGCAGGCGACCCCAGCGCATGCCGAAGGGAGAGGTGAAGACGGCGTTGTCGAGCGGCGTGACCCAGCCCTGGGCGCCGACCTCGGTCGCGGACTCGCCGTCGGCGGTCGTCGTCTCGCCCGTGGCGGCCGAGCCGGTCGTGGCGGACGAGGACGTCGAGGCGGCGCGCTTCTTCTTGGCCGCGGCACGGTCGGCCGCGACCTCCTTGCGCGCCTTGTCGCGGGCGACCCGCTGGCGTTCCTGGGTGCGGCCCTGGCTCTCGGCGACGGTGGTCGAGGCGGCCTGGCGGCGCTGGTCGAGGCCGTCGGCCTCGTCGGTGGCGGTTTCGGCCTCGGTGCGGGCGGTGTCGACGACCTCGGGGTCGGACAGCAGCGAGGTGGCGCTCGCAGCGGGGGAGCCTCCGGTCACGAAGGCCGCCTTGGCCGAGTCGGCGGCCTGGCTGGCGAAGGGGGAGGACTGTGCGGCGGTCGCACCAGCAGCCGTCAGCACGAGGGTGACGGCGGCGGCGGTCGGCAGCGCGTAGGCGGGACCGAAGCTCTTGGGAAGGCGGGTGCGGCGCTGCTGGGCGCGGCGCTCGGCGCGGGTGGGCGGCCGGTGTCGACCGGAGTACTCGCTCATGGTGGATGACGTCCTTGCAGGGGATCGGACTTCTTCCCCTGGCAGCGGGGACGGACAAAAATTCGTGGTTACCCTAGCGTGACCGTTTCGTTATGCATAACCGGGGGTGCCTCCGGTCACACGCCGACGGCGCGCAGCCTCGCGTCGCCCGCACCGTGGCGGGCCGGTGGGGGCCGTCATGCGGAAAGGTCGGTGACCGAGGCGGTCTGGTTGCCCTCGCTGTCGATCTGCACGAGGCTCGTCGCGATCTTGTGCACCACCGTGGGCAGGATCGGCAGCGACAGGTGACCGATGCCGCGCAGCCGCACGTTGGTCACGTCGACGCCCTCTTGGTGGAGCGATGCGTTGACCGCCGGCACGATCACCTCGTCGGTGTCGGACCAGAAGGCGATGACCCTGGTGCGGCAGTCGGGGGCGGGGCGGTTGAGCTCCTGCATCAGGCCGCTGCCCGGGCGCAGCTGCCGGGTGAGCGAGGTGGGCAGCAGGTAGGCGGCGAGGGTGCCCGTGTGCGGGGCGCCGAGCGTCGCCAGCGTGTGCACCCGCTCGTCGCCGCCGAGGCGGGTCACGTAGTAGCGGGCCACGACGCCGCCGAGGCTGTGCGCGACGATGTGGATCCGCTCGTAGCCGGTCTCCTCGACGATCGCCTCGACCTCCTCGGCCAGCTGGGCGGCCGCGGTGCGCACGTCCTTGGTGCGCACGGAGTAGTTCATGGCGAAGACCCGGCTGAAGCCTCGACGCAGCAGGCCGCGGCGCAGCACGGTGAAGATCGAGTGGTTGTCGGCGAAGCCGTGCAGCAGAAGGATCGGGGTCCCGCTCTCGGCGAGGCCTGCCACGAGCATGCCGCGCTGCACGGGGTTGAGGTGCTCGATGCGATACCCGTGGCGCAGGCCGCCTCGCCGCGGGGCGCGGGTGCCGAGGGGGTAGAGCGAGAAGTGCGTCGTCGCCCAGACGAGCTCGACGGCGGCGAAGACCATCGCCTGCCGGGTCGCGAGGCAGCGGACCTGGTCGACCACGCCGAAGCCCCGGCCCGTCGGCGCCGGTGCCGAGCTGCCGTGCTGCGTGGTGCCGTCGTACGGCTGCTGCGAAGCCATGGTGACTTCACAGTAACCCCGGTCACGTGTCCCGTGCGAGACGTCGTGACGAGTCCGTGATCAAAGGCTCAACCACTTCCTCCGGCAGGGCGAAGGGGGGAGCCGCGCGGGGTCGTGACCCCGGCCGTGCGCGGACCGGGCGTGCTCCCCCTTCGTCCGGGGGCTAGTCTCGTCCCGCACCCCGTTACCACAGCAGAGGACGGAATCACCCTCGTGGATCTCTTCGAGTACCAAGCACGCGACGTGTTCGAGAAGCACGGCGTCCCGGTTCTTGCCGGCGCCGTCGCCACCACCCCCCAGGAGGCTCGAGCAGCCGCCGAGACCATCGGCACCAAGAGCGGCGGTGTCACCGTCGTCAAGGCCCAGGTCAAGACCGGTGGCCGCGGCAAGGCCGGCGGCGTCAAGGTCGCCAAGACCGTGGACGAGGCCGAGGCGCACGCCGAGGCCATCCTGGGCATGGACATCAAGGGCCACACGGTCCACAAGGTCATGATCGCCCAGGGCGCCCAGATCGCCGAGGAGTACTACTTCTCGATCCTGCTCGACCGTGCCAACCGCACGTACCTCGCCATGTGCTCCAAGGAGGGCGGCATGGAGATCGAGCAGCTCGCCGTCGAGCGCCCCGAGGCCCTCGCCCGCATCGCGGTCGACCCCAACGTCGGCATCGACGACGCCAAGGCCACCGAGATCGTCCAGGCCGCCGGCTTCGACGAGGCCGACCAGGCCAAGATCGCCGACGTCCTCAAGAAGCTGTGGGTCGTCTACCGCGACGAGGACGCGACCCTCGTCGAGGTCAACCCCCTCGTCAAGACCGAGCAGGGCGACATCGTCGCCCTCGACGGCAAGGTCACCCTCGACGGCAACGCCGACTTCCGTCAGCCGGCCCACGCCGAGCTCGAGGACAAGGCCGCGGCCGACCCGCTCGAGGCGAAGGCCAAGGAGAAGGGCCTCAACTACGTCAAGCTCGACGGCAACGTCGGCATCATCGGCAACGGCGCCGGGCTCGTCATGAGCACCCTCGACGTCGTCGCCTACGCCGGTGAGGACTTCACCGGGGGCAAGGCCAAGCCGGCCAACTTCCTCGACATCGGTGGCGGCGCCTCGGCCGAGGTCATGGCCAACGGCCTCGACGTCATCCTCGGCGACGAGCAGGTCAAGTCCGTCTTCGTCAACGTCTTCGGTGGCATCACCGCGTGCGACGCGGTCGCTGACGGCATCGTCGGCGCCCTCAAGACCCTCGGCGACTCGGCGACCAAGCCGCTCGTCGTGCGTCTTGACGGCAACAACGTCGACGAGGGCCGCCGCATCCTCGCCGAGTTCAACCACCCCCTCGTGACCGTCGAGGCCACCATGGACGGCGCCGCCCGCAAGGCCGCCGAGCTGGCCGCGAAGTAAAGGACGACTGAAACAGACATGGCAATCTTCCTCACCGCTGACTCCAAGGTCATCGTCCAGGGCATGACCGGCTCGGAGGGCATGAAGCACACGACGCGCATGCTCGCCTCGGGCACCAACGTCGTGGGTGGCGTCAACCCCAAGAAGGCCGGCCAGAGCGTCGACTTCCCGGGTGGCCAGTCCGTCCCCGTCTTCGGCTCCGTCGCCGACGCGATCAAGGAGACCGGCGCCGACGTGTCGGTCATCTTCGTGCCGCCGGCCTTCGCCAAGTCCGCCGTCGTCGAGGCCATCGACGCCGAGATCGGCCTCGCCGTCATCATCACCGAGGGCATCGCTGTCAAGGACTCCGCGGAGTTCTACAACTACTCCGTCGGCAAGGCCACGCGCCTCATCGGCCCCAACTGCCCCGGCCTGATCAGCCCCGGCAAGTCCAATGCCGGCATCATCCCGGCGGACATCGCCGGCGCCGGTCGCATCGGCCTGGTCTCCAAGTCGGGCACGCTGACCTACCAGATGATGTACGAGCTGCGTGAGTTCGGCTTCTCCACGGGCGTGGGCATCGGTGGCGACCCGGTCATCGGCACGACGCACATCGACTGCCTCGAGGCCTTCGAGGCCGACCCCGAGACCGACGCGATCGTCATGATCGGCGAGATCGGTGGCGACGCCGAGGAGCGGGCCGCGGCCTACATCAAGGAGCACGTCACCAAGCCGGTCGTCGGCTACGTCGCGGGCTTCACCGCCCCGGAGGGCAAGACCATGGGCCACGCCGGCGCCATCGTCTCCGGCTCCTCGGGCACCGCTGCCGCCAAGAAGGAGGCCCTCGAGGCCGCCGGCGTCAAGGTCGGCAAGACGCCGTCCGAGACGGCCGACCTCATGCGCGAGATCATGCAGGGCCTGGGCAAGTAACCAGCCCGACCCCACGACGAAGGGGAGGGGAGACCGCGAGGTCTTCCCTCCCCTTCGTCATGTCCCGGCAGATCCTGACGAAGGCCTGACCGGACCGGGGGGAGATCGTGGGCTGCCGGACACCTGCGTCGCCTAGCGTCCCGGCGGGCCGGATCTCCCGCCGGCCGCCCCCGACGCCAGGAGTCCCCATGCCCCGCACGACCACCGTGGCCGCGGCAGTGCTCGCCGCCACCGCCCTCGCCGCGTCCGCAGCCACCGCCTCGGCCGCACCCACCCAGGACCGCCCGACCCCCGAGGCCCGCGCGGCCGGCATCACCGAGCCCGGGCAGGCGCAGATGGGCTGGAAGGAGAAGGCGACCGGCCCGTCGAAGGCCACGAGCGAGACGACCGCCGTCACCGCGCCCTCGGGCGTCAAGGGCATCGACGTGTCCAACTGGCAGGGCAACGTCGACTGGACCGCCCAGTGGAACCTCGGCAAGCGCTTCGCCTACGTCAAGGCGACCGAGGGCACCGGCTACACCAGCCCCTCCTTCGCCCAGCAGTACAACGGCTCCTACAACGTCGGGATGATCCGCGGCAGCTACCACTTCGCGCTGCCCAACAAGTCCTCCGGAGCCACCCAGGCCAACTACTTCGTCGACCACGGCGGCGGCTGGTCGGCCGACGGCAAGACCCTGCCCGGTGCGCTCGACGTCGAGTGGAACCCCTACGGCAGCACCTGCTTCGGGCTGACCCAGGCGAGCATGAAGACGTGGATCAACTCCTTCCTCAACCAGTACAAGGCGCGCACCGGCCGCTACCCGGTGATCTACACCAACACCTACTGGTGGAACCAGTGCGTCGGCCATGACACGACCTTCGCGACGAAGTCGCCGCTGTGGATCGCCCGCTACTCCAGCAGCGCCGGGACCCTGCCGTCGGGCTGGGGCACCTACTCCTTCTGGCAGTACAGCGACAGCCCGATCGACCAGAACGTCTGGAACGGATCGCTCGACCGGCTGCGCTACTTCGCGAAGAACTGACGCAACCCTCCACGAGGCCCGCACCGCCAGCCGGCGGTGCGGGCCTCGTCGCGTGGTGAGACACACGGTGCCGGTGCAGTGGGGCGGAGGTAGGCTCGGGCTCGTACAGACGTCAGTCGTACGCGTGCTCCGGGGTCGGTGTAATTCCGAGCCGGCGGTGACAGTCCGCGAGCCCGTCCTCTCGAGGCCGGGTTGAGCTGGTGGAACTCCAGCACCGACGGTGAAAGTCCGGATGGGAGGCAGCACGCGACGGCGTGGGCCGTGCCGTGCGGTCACCCTCCCCGGGTGGTCCCTCGGCTGCGGTCGTCACCGGCGACCCCGGTGCGCCCTCGCCGTCGTCACGCCATCGGCGTGCCTCCCTTCGTCTCCGTGGTCCGCGTCGGACCACGGAGAGGCAGATGCAGCAGCAGGTGACCACCGAGCAGGCGATGGCCCGTGCCGTCGAGCTCGCCGCGCGCGGCCTCGGCCGCACCGCCCCCAACCCCGTCGTCGGGTGCGTCGTGCTCGACTCAGCCGGCATCGTCGTGGGCGAGGGCTGGCACGACCGCGCCGGAGGCCCGCACGCCGAGGTCGTCGCGCTCGCCGACGCCGGGGAGGCGGCCCGCGGCGGCACCGCCGTCGTCACCCTCGAGCCGTGCCGCCACACCGGCCGCACCGGCCCGTGCACGACCGCGCTGCTCGAGGCCGGCATCACCCGGGTCGTCGTCGCTGTGCCCGACCCGACCGAGACGGCCGGTGGGGGAGCAGACCTGTTGCGCCGCAAGGGCATCGACGTCGTCGAAGGCGTCGGGCGCGAGGCCGCCGAGCACGGCAACCGCGCCTGGCTGCACGCTGTGACCACGGGCCGGCCGTGGGTCACGTGGAAGCTCGCCTCGACCCTCGACGGCCGCACCGCCGCTGCCGACGGCACGAGCCGGTGGATCACCGGCCCGACCGCCCGCGAGGCGGTCCACCGGCTGCGCGCCGAGCGCGACGCCGTGCTCGTCGGCGCTGGGACGCTGCGCGCCGACGACCCGCACCTGGCCGTGCGTGACCTCGACGACGTCACCCAGCCGCTGCGCGTCGTGCTCGACCCGCGCGCCGAGGTGCCGCTGACCGCCCGGGTCCTCGACGACGTCGCCCCGACGCTCGTCGTCGTCGCCGAAGGGACCGACGCCGCCCGGCTCACCGACGCCGGCGTCGACGTCCTCGCCGTGCCGGCGGGGGAGCGGGGCCTCGACCTCGCGGTCCTGCTGGCCGCGCTGCACGCCCGCGGGGTGCACTCCGTGCTCCTCGAGGGCGGCGCCCACCTCGCGGCCTCGGCCGTCGCGGCCGACCTCGTCGACGAGGTCGTCGCCCACATCGCCCCCGCGCTGCTCGGGGCCGGCTCGCCGGTCCTCGCCGACGCGGGGATCACCACCATGACCGAGGCGCTGCGCCTCACCACCACCGACGTCGCCCGCCTCGGCGACGACGTCGCCGTCACCGCCACCGTGAGGAGGGAGCGCTGATGTTCACCGGGATCATCGAGGAGCTCGGGGAGGTGGTCGCCATCGAGCCGGGCTCCGACTCCAGCCGCATCACCGTCCGGGGCGCGGTCACGACGGCCGACCCCGCCCACGGCGCGTCGATCGCCGTCAACGGCGCCTGCCTCACCGTCACCGACCGCGAGGCGAAGGGGGGAGTCGTCACCTTCGACGTCATGGCCGAGAGCCTGCGCCGCACCGTCCTCGGCGACCTCGCCGTCGGCGACGCGGTCAACCTCGAGCGGGCGATGGTCCTCGGTGCCCGCCTCGACGGGCACCTCGTGCAGGGCCACGTCGACGGCACCGCGACGATCCTCGAGCGCCGCCCCGGCGACCGCTGGGAGGAGGTGCGGCTCTCGCTCGCACCCGAGCTGGCTCCCTTCGTCGTCGAGAAGGGCTCGATCTGCCTCGACGGGGTGAGCCTGACCCTCAGCACCGTCGGCGACGACCACGTCGAGGTCGCGCTGATCCCGACGACGATGGAGCTGACGACCCTGGGTCGCAAGGGCGTCGGCGACCGGGTCAACGTCGAGGTGGACATCCTCGGCAAGTACGTCCAGCGCACGCTCGCGCTGGGGACCAAGGAGCAGTCATGAGCCACGACGAGACCCTGCTCGACCCGATCGAGACGGCGATCGAGGCGATCGCCGCCGGCCAGCCGGTCCTCGTCGTCGACGACGCCGACCGGGAAAATGAGGGTGACATCATCTTCGCCGCCGACGCGGCGACCGACGAGGTCATGGGCGCGACCGTGCGCCTGGGCAGCGGCGTCATCTGCGTCGCCATGACCGGTGAGGACCTCGACCGTCTCGCGCTGCCGCCGATGACGGCGATCAACGAGGACGCCAAGGGCACCGCCTACACGATCTCCGTCGACGCCCGCGAGGGCGTGACGACCGGCATCAGCGCCGCCGACCGTGCCCGCACGGCGCGGCTGCTGGCCGACCCGGGCACCGGCCGGCACGACCTCGCCCGCCCGGGCCATGTCTTCCCCCTGCGGGCGCGTGACGGGGGAGTGCTCGTGCGGCGCGGGCACACCGAGGCGGCCGTCGACCTCTGCCGGCTCGCCGGCCGACGCCCCGCCGGCGTCATCTGCGAGGTCGTCGAGGAGGACGGCTCGATGTCGCGGCTGCCGCAGCTGCGCCGGCTCGCCGACGAGCGCGGCTGGCCGCTCGTGAGCATCGCCGACCTCGTCGACCTGCGCCGACGCACCGAGGCGCTCGTCGAGCGGGTCGTCTCGACGCGGCTGCCGACGGTGCACGGCGAGTTCACCGCCCACGGCTACCGCAGCGGTGTCGACGGCAGCGAGCACATCGCGCTCGTCCACGGCGACATCAGCGAGGGCACCCCCCTCGTGCGGGTGCACAGCGAGTGCCTCACCGGAGACGTCTTCGGCTCCAAGCGCTGCGACTGCGGCCCGCAACTCGAGGCGGCCCAGTCGGCCGTCGTGCGGGCCGGGGCCGGCGTCATCGTCTACGTCCGCGGCCACGAGGGTCGCGGCATCGGGCTCGTCGACAAGCTGCGCGCCTACGCCGCCCAGGACGCCGGCGCCGACACCGTCGACGCCAACTCCGAGCTCGGCCTGCCGGTCGACGCCCGCGACTACACCCACGCCGCCCAGGTGCTGCGCGACCTCGGCCTGACCCGGGTGCGGCTGCTGAGCAACAACCCGGCGAAGGTCGAGGCCCTCACCGGCCTGGGCGTCGAGGTCGCCGGCCGCGAGCCGTTGCCGCCGAGCATCACGAGCGACAACCTCCACTACCTGCGCACCAAGCGCGACCGGATGGGTCACGACCTCCCGTGGCTGCCGGAGACCCACGACGAAGGGAGCACCCGATGAGCGGGCACGGAGCACCACGGATCGACCTCGGCGACGCCGCCGACCTGAGCGTCGCGGTGGTCGCGTCGAGCTGGCACACGCAGGTGATGGACGGCCTGGTCGCCGGGGCGCAGGGCGCCCTCGCGGAGGCGGGCATCGAGCCGACGCTCGTGCGCGTGCCGGGGAGCTTCGAGCTGCCGGTCGTCGCCGCCGAGCTGGCCCGCACGCACGACGCGGTCATCGCCCTCGGCGTCGTCATCCGTGGCGGGACCCCGCACTTCGACTACGTGTGCGCCGCCGCGACCGACGGGCTCTCCCGGGTCGCGATCGACTCGGGCACGCCCGTGGGATTCGGCCTGCTGACCTGCGACGACGACGCCCAGGCGCTCGACCGCGCGGGCCTGCCCGGCTCGCGCGAGGACAAGGGACGCGAGGCCGCGGAGGCGGCCGTCTCGACGGCCCGGATCCTGCGCGGCCTGCGCGGGTGAGACACCCCGGTGCGGGTGGGTGACGCACACCACACCCGCACCGTGAGGGCCGGGGGCTACCGCCGCTCGCGCGGCGGCCCTAACCTGTCACTCGCAGCGCCGACCCGGTCGATCCCCCCTGCTCCCGGGTCGGCGCTGTCTGCACGATCAGGGCGTCGACGTGGCCGGCGAGTCGGTCGCGACCTCGGCCCGGCCGAGCGCGGTGTCGGCCACCCGCTCCATCTCGTCGACCGTGTAGGTCATGCCCTCGACCTCGGCGACCGACATGTAGGTGAGCGAGCTGCCCCGTGTGGCCTCGATCCACCAGTAGGTCGCGCCGGCGTCGTCGGAGAGGTGCCAGAAGCGGTAGCGCACGTCCTCGGACTTCGGCCGGGTGATCGTCTGGGTGACGTGGTAGGTGCCCTCGCACCGGGTGACGGCCTCGTCGACGGCCTCGGTCGGCGCCGCGGCGCCGTCGGCCGTGCCGATCCACTGGCCGGCGACGACGGTGCCCGCGGCGAGGGTCGCGGTGCTGCGGTCCCAGCTGCCGGTCGTGGGCGTCTCGAAGCACTGACCCTGCGGGTCGGTGCTTCCCTCGGTGCTCGTCACGTCGAGCCCGAGCGCGCCGGACCAGTCGCGCGAGCCGAGCATCCGGATCGGCTCCTGGCTGGTCACGGTGGTCGTCCCGGCGGGAGCCGTGCCCGTGCCCTGCTGGTCGCGGACGACGAGGGCGACGGAGGTGGCGACGACCGCGGCGGCTGCGACACCGGCGATCGCGCCGAGGACGCGGCGACGACGCGAGGACAGCGGCACGACGGTGCCGCCGGTGAGGCGCTCGCCGTCACGGCCCTCGGCGCGGGCGCGGACGAAGGCCGGCTCCGGCAGCGGCTCGGAGCGCACGTCGTCCATGAGCGACATGAGGGCAGCCCGCACGAGCTCGTCGTCCTCGGGGTCCCACGTGGGGTCGTGACGATCAGTCATCGTGGGCCTCCTTGTCGGCGAGGATCTTGGCGAGCTGCGCGCGCCCGCGGTGCAGGCGCGCCTTGATGGTGCCCGGCGGGGTGCCGGTCTGTCGGGAGATCTCCTCGACCGACATGTCGGTGAGGTAGTGGAGCGCGAGCGTCTCGCGCACGTCGGGGCCGAGGGTCCGCAGGGCAGCGATCACCGCCACCCGGTCCTCCGTGGGACCGGCTGGTGCCGGGGTCTCGCCGTGGCGTTCCATCGCCTTCGACCGGTTGGTGTCCTTGCGCCATGCAGAGATCGCGATGCGTCTGGCCACGGTTCGAACCCAGGCGCCCGGCTCGTCCGTGGCGCGGACCTGGTCCCACCGCTGCCACGCCCTGGCGAAGGCCTCCTGGGTGGAGTCCCGCGCCAGCTCGAGGTCACCCGTCGATGCATAGACGAGGTGGACCACACGCTGTGCCGTGGAGCGGTAGAAGTCGTCGAACTCGGCCTCCGCCGAGGCGTTGCCTCCCTTCATTCACCCCTCCAGACGCGTCAAGGGGGCACTCGGTTGCCCCCGATCCCGAAATCTTTTCGTGACCCCCGGCTTGCCTCCACCACCGGCCCCTCGTCGTCGGTGACGATGGGGGCGTGACGGTGATCGAGATGATCCGGTCGGCCACGACCGGGGAAGACGCTACCGCCCGACGCCCCGACGTGCGGGCTCTGGGCGGCGGCGCGGCGACCGCGCTCGCCGGCTGGTGCGTCACCGTCGTGCTCGTCCTCCTCGCGGGCCTGGCCGTCCCGCGGGCCTCCGCCGGCGTGGGAGAGGTGCTCGGGGCCGGCAGCCTCCTGTGGCTCGTCCTCGGCGGTGCCCGCCTGCACATCGGTGAGGGCGTCCTCGCGCTCACGCCGCTGCTCGGCCCGCTGCTGCTCGTCCTCGCGGCCCGCACCGGTGCCCGCCGCCTGCTGCCCGAGGCCCCGGACCTGCGGCTGCAGGGCGCCTGGCTCGGCGGCTACGCCGGCGTCGGCCTCCTCGCGGCCCTGCTCGGGCTGCTCTCGCCGGTCGGCCCCGGCTGGCTCAGCCTGCTGCTGCCCCTCGTCGCCCTCCCGGCCCTCGGCCTGGCGCTGGCGCACGGCCTGCCCGAGCCGCTCCTCGAGCGCTGGGACCAGGCGCCGCTGTCGCTGCGGCGTGGCCTGCTTCCCGGGGCGAAGGGGGCGGCGGCCCTCCTCGTGCTCGGCGCGGCTCTCGTCGTCGTCGCGACCCTCATCCACATCGGCCGGGTGGCGCACATCCAGTCCGAGCTCGACGCCGGGATCTTCGGCGGGCTGCTGCTCGTCGTCCTCCAGATCGGGCTGCTGCCCAACCTCGGCATCTGGGCGCTGTCCCTCGCTGCGGGGCCCGGCTTCGCGACGACGGGCGGGGCGATGACGACGTGGTCGGGGGCGGAGACCGGCTTGCTGCCGATGGTGCCGGTGCTCGCCGCCCAACCGCAGCCGGGCGACCTGCCGTGGGTGACCCACCTGCTCGTGCTGTTGCCCCTGCTCGTCGGCGGACTCGTCGGTCGGTGGGCCCTCGCCGAGGTGCCGCGCCTGGCGCCCACCCAGACCAAGCTCGCCGCCGTGCTCGCCGCTGTCGTCGTCGCCGCCCTCGGTGTCGTCCTGCTCGACGCCCTCGGCGGCGGGTCGATCGGCGCGGTGCGGCTGAGCGACATCGGCGCCCCCGCGCTGCCGCTGCTGCTCGCGCTCCTCGTCGAGCTCGCCCTCGGCGCCCTGGCCGTCGCCGCGCGCGACTGGTGGCAGCTGCGCCGCTGAGCGGACCCCCCTTCGCGCTGGCGGGTCAGGCCCGCGTCGACGGCTGACCGACTCCGCCGCGCATCACCCCAAGGTTCGGCAGGGGTGGCGGTCCGAAACTTCGCAAAACCCCAGGGTTTTGCAGGGTTGGCGGCCCGAAACTTCGCAAAACCCTAGGGTTGTGCAGGGTTCGTGGTCCGCCGCTTCGCACACCCCAGGGTTTCCAGTCGACCGCGCAGGCCCAGGAGGCCCGCTGGTGGACCCCCGAGCTGGGCGCCACCGCCAACGACGAGGCGATCCTGCCCTACAACTACAGCGTCGGCGTGAGCATGACGAGCTGCGAGAGCCGGCCGACGGGCGTGACCTGCCGGGTCGGCGACCACGGCTTCCGGATCAACGACTCCTCCTACACCACCTGGTGACGTTCGCCGGAGCAGACGAAGGGGCGCTCACCCACGCGACCTAGACTCGCGGGGTGAGCGCCCCCCTTCGTCTCGTCGTCCTCGTCTCCGGCTCCGGCACCCTCCTGCAGGCCCTGCTCGACGCCCAGACCGCCGGCACCCTGCCCGCGCAGGTCGTCGCCGTCGGCGCCGACCAGGAGTGCGTCGGCCTCGAGCGGGCGCGCGCCGCCGGGGTGGCGACCTTCGTCGAGGCGATGCGCGACCACGCCGACCGAGGCGCCTGGGACGCGGCGCTCGCCGCCCGCATCGCCGAGCACGCGCCGGGCCTGGTCGTCACCGCCGGGTTCATGAAGATCCTCGGCCCGCAGGCGCTCGCCGCCGCGACCTTCGTCAACACGCACCCGGCGCTGCTGCCGGCCTTCCCGGGCGCGCACGGCGTGCGTGACGCCCTGGCCTACGGCGTGACCGTCACCGGGTCGACCGCCCACCTCGTCGACGCCGGCGTCGACACCGGCCCGATCATCGAGCAGCGCACCGTCGCCATCGCTCCCGACGACACCGAGGCGAGCCTCCACGAGCGGATCAAGGTCGTCGAGCGGGAGATGCTCGTCGACGTCGTCACCGCGATGGCCGCCGGCGGCTGGCGCGTCGAGGGCCGTCGGGTGCACGTCGGCTGAGGCCCTAGACTCGGGACCACACGACTGGCGAAGGTGGATCACCACCGGGGAGTGAGAGTCGGGGTGCATCGCCCGCCTGGGTGCACCCGCCGCACCGCAGCAGATCTCCAGGAGTACCTGTGTCAGACCGTCGTCCCGTCCGCCGTGCCCTCGTCTCCGTCTACGACAAGACCGGCCTGGAGGACCTCGTCCGTGGTCTCGCCGACGCGGGTGTCGAGCTCGTCTCCACCGGCGGCTCCGCCGCGACGATCGCCGGTCTCGGCCTGCCCGTGACCAAGGTCGAGGACCTCACCGGCTTCCCCGAGTGCCTCGACGGCCGGGTCAAGACGCTGCACCCGCGCGTCCACGCCGGCATCCTCGCCGACACCCGCCTGCCCGACCACGTGCGCCAGCTCGAGGAGCTGGAGGTCGCCCCCTTCGACCTCGTCGTCGTCAACCTCTACCCCTTCGCCGACACCGTCGCCTCCGGTGCCGGCATCCAGGACTGCATCGAGAAGATCGACATCGGCGGCCCGACGATGGTGCGCGCCGCGGCGAAGAACCACGCCTCCGTCGCCATCGTCACCGACCCCTCGACCTACGGCGACGTCCTCGAGTCGGTGCGCGGTGGCGGCTTCACCCTCGCGCAGCGTCAGCGCCTGGCGACCGATGCCTTCGTCCACACGGCGACCTACGACGTGGCCGTCGCCTCGTGGATGGGCTCGGTGGTCAGCCCGAGCGATGAGACGCCCTTCCCCGGCTGGGTCGGCGGCACCTATGTCAAGAAGTCGGGCCTGCGCTACGGCGAGAACCCGCACCAGTCGGCCGCGCTCTACGTCACCGAGGCCGGCAGCGGCATCGCCGGTGCGGAGCAGCTGCACGGCAAGGAGATGTCGTACAACAACTACATCGACGGTGACGCCGCGCTGCGCGCCGCCCACGACCACGGCGACCAGCCGACCGTCGCGATCATCAAGCACGCCAACCCGTGCGGCATCGCGGTGGGGGAGAGCATCGAGGTCGCCTACGAGCGCGCCCACGCCTGCGACCCCGTCTCCGCCTACGGCGGCATCGTCGCGACCAACCGTCCGGTGACCGCGGCCATGGCCCGCGCCCTCAACGACACCTTCTCCGAAGTCGTCGTCGCGCCCGACTTCGACGCCGACGCCCTCGAGATCCTCCGCGAGAAGAAGAACCGTCGCCTGCTCAAGGCCGCGACGCCCGCCCCGGGCGGCGTCGAGACCCGGCCGGTCTCCGGTGGCCTGCTCGTGCAGCAGCGCGATGCCATCGACGGCGTGGTCGAGGCGAAGGGGGACGACAAGCCCACCCAGGGCCACGGCGACGACCCGAGCGCCTGGGCGCTCGTGACGGGTGAGGCGGCCGACGAGGCAACCCTCGCCGACCTCGCCTTCGCCTGGCGCGCGGTCCGCGCGACGAAGTCCAATGCGATCCTCCTGGCCAAGGACCAGGGCTCGGTCGGCATCGGCATGGGCCAGGTCAACCGCGTCGACTCCTGCCACCTCGCGGTGAGCCGGGCCGGCGAGGAGCGGGCGAAGGGGGCCGTCGCGGCCTCGGACGCCTTCTTCCCCTTCGCCGACGGGCTGCAGGTGCTGCTCGACGCCGGCGTCAGCGCCGTCGTCGCCCCTGGTGGGTCGGTGCGCGACGACGAGGTCGTCGCCGCGGCGCAGGCCGCCGGCATCACGATGTACTTCACCGGCACCCGCCACTTCGCCCACTGACCGGCCCGGCCGACGAGACGGAAGGATGACCTCATGACCGCACAGATCCTCGACGGCAAGGCGGCGCTCGCGTCGATCAAGCAGGAGCTGGCCGCTCGCGTGGCGGCCCTCAAGGAGCAGGGCATCACGCCGGGCCTGGGCACCGTGCTCGTCGGCGACGACCCGGGGAGCTCCTGGTACGTCGCCGCGAAGCACAAGGACTGCGCCGAGATCGGCATCACGAGCATCCGGCGGGACCTGCCCGGGACCTCGACGCTCGAGGAGGTCCTCGACGTCGTGCGTGGCCTCAACGACGACCCGGCGTGCACCGGCTTCCTCGTGCAGCAGCCGACCGGCCTGGATGAAAATGCGATCCTCTCGGCGGTCGACCCGGCCAAGGACGTCGACGGGCTGCACCCGACCAACCTCGGGTGGCTCGTGCTCGGCAAGCCGGCCCCGCTGCCGTGCACGCCGATGGGCTGCATCGAGCTGCTGCGTCGCCACGACGTGCCGATCGCGGGGGCGCGCGTCGCGGTCGTCGGGCGCGGGATCACCGTCGGGCGCCCGCTCAGCCTGATCCTCACCCGCCGCAGCGAGAATGCCACGGTCGTCTCCTGCCACACGGGCACGCGTGACCTCGCAGCCGAGGTGCGGCAGGCCGACATCGTCGTCGCCGCGGCCGGTGTGCCGGGCATCATCACGGCCGACATGGTCAAGCCCGGCGCCGCGGTCCTCGACGTGGGCGTCAGCCGGGTCGACGGCAAGATCGCCGGAGACGTGGCCGACGACGTCGCCGAGGTCGCCGGGTGGATCAGCCCCAACCCCGGGGGCGTCGGCCCGATGACCCGCGCGATGCTGCTGACCAATGTCGTCGAGGCCGCGGAGCAGCAGCTGCGATGAGCGAGCCCGAGCAGCCGACGGTCCCGGCCAGGCCGCCCCTCGACGTCCCCGCGCTCGCCGCGTGGTGGGTCGTGGCGGCCGGGGTCGCCGTCGCGATGCTCTTCCTCGCGACCGACCACGTGCTGAGGGCGACCCTCTGCCTCGGGGGGAGCCTGCTGCTCGCGGCCGCGCTGCGCCTGACCGTCCGCGGTTCGACCATGGGGGGCATCGCCGTGCGCGGGCCGCTCGTCGACGTCATCACCCTCGTCGTCCTGGGCGCCGCGGTGCTCGTCTCGGGCTTCACCCTCGACCTCACCGCGCGCTGATCCTCGGGGGCGCGGGGCCCCCTTCGTCCGGCGGCCGTCCCCATCCGGGGCGGCCGCCGACCTGTGTCCCGCCGGGGTGTTGGCCGGAGCCGACCGGCAGCGAACCGGCAATTCCCTGCCACTTCGTCAGCGTCTGGTGTGCGCAGGGTCACGGAACAGTAAGTTCTTGTAGGTCGGGGAACCGGTTCCCAAGGGGGGTTCTGGGACAGGGCGGCCCCCACCGCCCCGCAGGAGCACGTGTGCGCGGTGGGGGCCGCCCTCGCCGCACGTGGTGACCACGCCACGGGGAGGGAACGCATGTCTGCACATATGAGCACCCGCACCGCCGCCTCGGCGGGCCTGGCCGCCGGCCTGGCCCTGGGAGGCAGCTTCTTCGTCGTCTCGGCCGCCTCGGCGGCACCTGCCGAGCACACGACCATCTGCCACGCCACGGGCACCCCCGACGACAACGGCAACGGCTTCGTCGTCATCTCCCCGTCGGAGACCGGGGTCATGCGTGGCCACGCCAACTGGGACTTCAAGAACCACGAGTACTACGACAACGGCCACGCCGCCGATGTCATCCCGCCCTTCACGTACACCGACAAGGACGGCGACCACACCTTCCCGGGTCAGAACTGGAACGACAACTGGGAGGTCGACGCCGACGGCAAGCCGATGGGCACGGTTGAGGCGTCGCAGTGCGAGGCGCCCACCGAGCCGACCGAGCCCACTGAGCCGACCGAGCCCACGGAGCCGACCGAGCCCACTGAGCCGACCGAGCCGACTGAGCCGACCGAGCCGACTGAGCCGACCGAGCCGACTGAGCCGACTGAGCCGACTGAGCCGACTGAGCCGACCGAGCCGACTGAGCCGACCGAGCCGACTGAGCCGACCGAGCCGACCGAGCCCACTGAGCCGACTGAGCCGACCGAGCCGACCGAGCCGACCGAGCCGACCGAGCCGACCGAGCCGACCGAGCCGACCGAGCCGACGGTGACGTCGACGAGCGACACCCCGGTGCCGCCGGTCGACGAGCCCGGCGGCCCGTCGACCCCGGGCGTCGTCCAGACCGACGGCCTCGGTGCCGACGGTGGCAACAACCTGCTGGCCGGCCTCGGAGTCGCCGCCCTCCTCGGTGCCGGTGGCGCCGTCGTGACGGTGGGTCTGCGCAACGCCGCCCGTCGCCACTGACGACAGCACGAAGGGGACCCGTCGCACCATCTGGTGCGGCGGGCCCCCTTCGTGCTCTGGGTCGATGTATCAGGGTGCGTCAGGACTCACCCTGATACATCGACACCGAGCGGGTGCTGGCGTCAGCCCTTGATGAGGCCGAGCTTGGTGACGGCGTCGCGCTCCTCGGCGAGCTCGGCGACCGAGGCGTCGATCTTGGCGCGCGAGAAGTCGTCGATCTCGAGGCCCTGGACGATCTCCCACGCGCCGTCCTTGACGGTGACGGGGAAGGAGGAGATGAGGCCCTCGGGGACACCGTAGGAACCGTCGGAGCAGACCGACATCGACACCCAGTCACCCTCGGGGGTGCCGAGGGCCCAGTCGCGGGCGTGGTCGACGGTGGCCGACGCGGCGGAGGCGGCGGAGGAGGCGCCACGCGCCTCGATGATCGCGGCGCCACGCTTGGCGACGGTCGGGATGAAGGTGCTCTCCAGCCACTCCTGGTCGCCCACGGCCTCGGCGGCGTTCTTGCCGGAGACCTCGGCGTGGAAGAGGTCGGGGTACTGGGTCGCCGAGTGGTTGCCCCAGATCGTCATCTTCTTGATCTCGGTGACCGGCACGTCGAGCTTGGCCGACAGCTGGCTGATGGCGCGGTTGTGGTCCAGACGCGTCAGGGCGCTGAAGCGCTCGCGCGGGATGTCGGGCGCGTTGTTCATCGCGATGAGGGCGTTGGTGTTGGCCGGGTTGCCGGTGATCGTCACGTGGACGTCGTCGGCCGCGACCTTGTTGAGCGCCGCGCCCTGCGGGGCGAAGATGCCGCCGTTGGCCTCGAGGAGGTCACCGCGCTCCATGCCCGGGCCGCGGGGGCGGGCGCCGACGAGGAGCGCGTGGTTGACACCGTCGAAGACCTTTTCGGCGTCGTCGCCGATCTCCACGCCGGCGAGCGTCGGGAAGGCGCAGTCGTCGAGCTCCATGACGACGCCCTCGAGGGCCTTGAGGGCCGGGGTGATCTCGAGCAGACGCAGCTCGACCGGGGTGTCCGGGCCGAAGAGCGACCCGCTGGCGATGCGGAAGAGAAGGCTGTAGCCGATCTGGCCGGCGGCGCCGGTGACAGCGACCTTGACGGGAGTGGTGCTCACGAGAAGTCGTACCCCTTCGTGCGGTGGTTGGGGAGCAAGTACGGGATCGACCCTACTCCGAGGCGGTCACCCGGTGTCAGCGGTGTCCGTCAGCCCAGCTCGACGAGCGCCACCGGGTCCGTCGTCGGCTGCCGCGACCCGTCGGCGGGCTCGATGCTCAGGCCGACCCCCTTCGCGGTGGCGACGTCGCCCTCGAGGAGCATCTCGCCGTCGGTGCCCGGGACCATCCCGGCGGAGGTCATCTCGCCCGACGCGTCCTGCAGCCAGGCCTGGTAGGCGCGTCCGCTGCCGGGGTCGGCCAGGCCGGTCACCTGCAGCACCGCCTTGCCCATCCGCTCCGAGCGCACGACCCGCACGGTGCCGCCGTCGGTGGCGGTCACCTGCTCGCCGTGGGCGTCGGGGGCGGCCATGACCTCCTCGGAGATGCTCGTCGTGGCCCGGTCGACGACCTGCCAGGTGACCCCGCCGCCGACGACGAGGGCGGCGGCCGCGGCCAGGGCGACCCAGCGTCGCCTCGCCCGCTGACGAAGGGGGAGCACCCGCGCCTCGTCGGCACGGCCGGAGTGCGTCCGCTCGTCGTCCTGTCGGTCGTCGTGCCGCCGGCCGGGGTCCTGCCGCTCGTCTGCCACCGGCGGGGGGTCCTGCCGGGTCTGCGCCGCCTGCCGCAGCACCTCGGCCCGCAGCGCGGGCGGCGGCGTGACGGCGACGGTCTCGGCGAGCAGGGGCGGGACCGCGCCGAAGGAGTCGACCTCGTCGCGGCAGGTCGCGCAGCGGGCGAGGTGCTCCTCGAAGTCGGCGCGCTCGCCGTCGTCGAGGGCGTCGAGGACGTAGGCCCCGGAGAGGCTGTGCAGGTCGTCGCTCATGGGGTCACTCCCAGCTGGTCCCTCAGACGGATGAGTCCGTCGCGGATACGTGTCTTGGCGGTGCCGAGGGGCAAGTCGAGGAGACCGGCGACCTCGGTGTGGGTGTAGCCGCCGAGGTAGGCCAGGCTCACGGCCTCGCGCTGGACCTCGGTCAGGCCCTCGAGGGCCGCCCGCACCCGGGCGGCCTCGATGCGGGCGGTCGCGTGCTCCGCCGTGGTGTCGAAGTCGACCTCCCGCGAGCGGGCGTGCCACCCGTCGTCGCGCACGACGGACGCCTGGCTCGAGCGCACCCGGTCGACCGCGCGTCGGTGGGCCATGGTGAGCAGCCAGCCGATCGCCGACCCGCGCTGCGGGTCGAAGTGGCTCGCCCGGCGCCACACCTCGAGGAAGACCTCCTGGGTGACCTCCTCGGACTGCGCCGGGTTGCGCAGGACCCGCAGCACGAGACCGTGCAGGCGCGGTGCCGTCTCGTCGTAGACGGCGGCGAAGGCGGCCTCGTCCCCCTTCGCCACCTGCTTGAGGCGGTGGGCGAGCTGGTCGCCCCCGCGGCCGGACTCCCCGCGGGCGCCCGTGGGGGCGTCCGGGGGATCCTGCTCACGAGGAGGGGGCACGAGGTCCATGATGACGCGTCAGGTCACTTCGCCGTCGGCAGGAGCACCGAGTCGACGATGTAGACCGTGGCATTGGCGGTCTGGACGTTGCCGCAGATCACCGATGCCTTGCCGACGGTGAAGTCCTCGCCCGAGCCCTTGACGGTGAGCTTGTCGCCGGCGAGCGTCTCGTGGGTGCCGGCGAGGTCCTCGGGGGTCAGGCGGCCCTCGACGACGTGGTGGGTGAGCACGGTCGTCAGCAGGCCCTTGGGGTCGCCCATCGCCTTGTCGAGGGTGGCCTGGTCCATCGCGGCGAAGGCGTCGTCGGTCGGGGCGAAGACGGTGATGTCCTCGGCCGAGTTGAGGGTCTTGGCCAGATCGGCCTCGGTCACGGCCTTGACGAGGGTCTTGAGCAGCGGGTTGTTGCTCGCGGCCGTGGCGACGGGGTCGGTCGACATGCCGTCGAAGGAGCCCTTGCCGTCGGTGGGCACGGATTCGCAGCCCTCGCCGAAGGGAGCGTCCGCCTCCATGGAGTCGGTGGACGAGGACATCGAGTCGTCGGACCCCATCGACTCCGAGCTCGTGGACGAGGAGGCCGAGCCCCCGGCGTCCGAGCCGTCGTCACCGCAGGCGGTCAGGGCGAAGGGGAGCGCGGCTGCGGCGAGCAGGGCGACGGTGCGGGTCGTGGTCATGCGGGACATGTCGTGCCTCCGGTCATCGTGGGTGGCTGTGCGACAAGGGATTCGGAGCCGTCGGGCGTGCGGATGGGTCAGTCCGTCACGGTCACGGCGATCGAGTGCCAGCCGGTGGCGCCCGCGGGGAAGGGGGTGGCCTCCTGACGGGTCTGCACCTCGCCGGTGCCGTCGGTGGCGCGCACGGTGAGGTCGTGCCGACCGGGGGTGGCGTCCCACGGCAGGAACCACTGGCGCCAGCAGTCGACGTCGGCCTCGGTGCCGAGGGTGGCGCGCTGCCAGTCGCCGTCGTCGATGCGCACCTCGACGCGCGAGATGCCCCGTCGCTGCGCCCAGGCCACGCCGCCGATGACGGTGCGCCCGGGGCCGATGCGGCGCAGGGCTCGGGGGGTGTCGATCCGCGCCTGGGTGCGCACCCGGCCGTCGGTCGCCCAGTCGCGGTCGGTCCAGTAGGCGCTCGCCGCGTCGTAGCGGGTGACGGTCATGCGGGTGAGCCACTTCGTGGCGCCGACGAAGCCGTAGAGCCCCGGGGTGACGAGGCGAGCCGGGAAGCCGTGCTCACGGGGCAGGGGAGCACCGTTCATGCCGACGGCGACGAGCGCGTCGCGGCCGTCGAGCAGCGCGGACAGCGGGGTGGAGATCGTCATGCCGTCGGTCGACGTCGACAGCACCTGCAGGTCGGGATCCCTCGGGTCGCGGTCGATACCGGCGCGGGCGAGCAGCTCGCGGGTGGGCACCCCGAGCCACCGGGCGGTGCCGATGTAGGGGCCGCCGACCTCGTTGGAGACGCAGTTGAGCGTGATGTCGCGCTCGACCATGGGCGTCGCGAGCAGCTCGTCGATGTCGAGGGTGACCTCGCGCGGCACGTCGCCGTCGATCGTCAGCGACCACTCGCCGGGGTCGACGCGCGGGGCGAGCAGCGCGGTGTCGATCCGGTAGAAGTCGGCATTGGGGGTGACGAAGGGGGAGATCCCCGCCGTGCCGACCTCGACCCCCTTCGGCAGGGGTGGCAGGGGCCGGGCCGGCTCGGGCAGGGTCAGGGTCGGGGGCGTGGAGCGACCGATGAGGGCCTGGCCGGACCCGCCGATGAGCAGGGCCGCCGCGCCGGTGCCGCCGAGGGCGACGACCCGGCGGCGGGTCGGCTGCGCGGGGTCGGCGTGGGCGGAGCCGGAGGGCAGCACCCGCGCGACGAGCAGGTCGAGGGTGAGCACGCCGACCACGGCAGCCACGACGGCGGGCAGCCAGGCGAGGGGGTCGGCGCTGGGCCGGAGCGCGGCCGCGGCGCCGGCGAGCCCGGTGAGCAGCAGGAGCAGCAGGGTGGAGACGAGGCGGGAGCGCGGCCGGACCGCTCCCGCGACGGCCGCGAGCAGCAGCGCGACGACCGCGACCGAGCCGATGAGGATCGGCTTGTCCGCGGTGCCGAAGGTGCCGACCGCCCACTCCTTGACGGGCGTCGGGGTCGCGTCGACGACCTGGCTGCCGACGGCGAGCACCGGCGACGAGGCCGGCGACGTCAGGGCCGCGACGAGGTGGGCGGCCGCCGTGCCGAGGCAGGCCGCGAGGACTCCGCAGGCGGCGGGGAGGGCTGACCGAGAGCTCATGGAGGGGGTTCGGTGCCGCCGCCTGCGGCGGATGGTCCGGTCAGACGCCCTCGACGTCGACGTCGGCGCGGTTGACGCCGGTGATGACGGCATAGGTCGCGCCGGCGATCGCGGCCCCGACGATCGGTGCGACCCAGAAGGCCCACAGCTGCCCCGCGGCGCCGTCCTGGAAGAAGGCGACGGCCGTCGAGCGGGCGGGGTTGACCGAGGTGTTGCTGATCGGGATCGAGATCAGGTGGATGAGGGTCAGCCCGAGACCGATGGCGATCGGCGCGAAGCCCACGGGCGCGCGGTCGTCCGTGGCCCCGAGGATGATGTAGAGGAAGAAGGCGGTGAGCACGACCTCGGCGATGAGGACGGCGGCGAGGGTGTAGCCGCCGGGGGAGTGGGCGCCGTAGCCGTTGGCCGCGAAGCCGGCGCCGGCGTCGAAGCCGTCCTTGCCGCTCGCGATGGCGTAGAGGACGCCACCGGCGACCAGGCCGGCGACGACCTGTGTGATGACGTAGGCCGGCACGTCCTTCCAGTCGAAGCGCCGTCCGGTCGCCAGACCGATGGTCACCGCGGGGTTGAAGTGGCCACCGGAGACGTGCCCGACGGCGTAGGCCATCGTCAGCACGGTCAGGCCGAAGGCGAGGGCGACACCGACGAAGCCGATGCCCAGCCCGGAGTCCTTGCCGTCGACGACGTGCTGGGCGGCGAAGATCGCGGAGCCGCAGCCCCCGAGGACGAGCCAGAAGGTGCCGAGGAATTCGGCGCCGAGTCGGTGGACGAGTGAGTGCTGCATGGCCAGTGCTCCTGACGTCGGTGACGGCCCCTGTGGCCGTCCCGACGAGCCTAGGGAGTGCAGGTCACGTGCGCATGACGAGTCGGCTCAGCACGACGAAGGGGGGAGGCCGCACCGGTGTCGGTGCGGCCTCCCCCCTTCGTGGGGACGGGCTCGGTCAGAGCGCGTCGATGATCGCGTTGAGCGTCGCGCTCGGGCGCATCGCGGCCGAGGCCTTGTCGGCGTCCGGCTTGTAGTAGCCACCGAGGTCGACGGGCGAGCCCTGCGCGCCGATGAGCTCCTCGTTGATCTTCGCCTCGTTGTCGCCGAGGTCGGCAGCGACCTGGGTGAAGCGCTCCTTGAGCTCCGCGTCGGAGTCCTGGGCCGCCAGCGCCTGCGCCCAGTAGAGGGCGAGGTAGAAGTGGCTGCCGCGGTTGTCGATCGAGCCGAGCTTGCGGGCCGGGCTCTTGTTCTCCTCGAGGAAGGTGGCGATCGCCGTGTCGAGGGTGTCCGCGAGGACCTGCGCCTTGGGGTTGTCGAAGTGCGTGGCGAGGTGCTCGAGGGAGGCGCCCAGCGCGGAGAACTCACCGAGGGAGTCCCAGCGCAGGTAGTCCTCCTTGACGAACTGCTGCACGTGCTTGGGCGCCGAGCCGCCGGCACCGGTCTCGAAGAGACCGCCGCCCGCGAGCAGCGGGACGATCGAGAGCATCTTGGCGCTCGTGCCCAGCTCGAGAATCGGGAAGAGGTCGGTGAGGTAGTCACGCAGGACGTTGCCCGTGACCGAGATGGCGTCCTTGCCGGCGCGGATCTGCTCGAGGCAGAAGGTCACGGCGTCGACGGGCGCGAGGATCTTGATCTCGAGGCCCTCGGTGTCGTGCTGCGGCAGGTACTCCTTGACCTTGGCGATGACCTGCGCGTCGTGGGCGCGGGCCTCGTCGAGGAAGAAGACGGCCGGGGCTCCGGTCGCGCGGGCGCGGGTGACGGCCAGCTTGACCCAGTCCTGGACGGGGATGTCCTTGACCCGGCTCATCCGCCAGATGTCGCCCTGCTCGACGGTGTGCTCGAGGACGACCTCGCCGGCCGAGGTGGTCACGGTGACGGTGCCGGCCGTGGGGATCTCGAAGGTCGTCGGGTGCGAGCCGTACTCCTCCGCCTTCTGCGCCATGAGGCCGACGTTGGGCACGGTGCCGATCGTCGCCGGGTCGAGGGCGCCGTTGCGCTTGTGCTCCTCGAAGACGGCGGCGTACATCGGGCCGTAGGAGCGGTCGGGGATCATCGCGAGGGTCTCCTGCTGGCCACCCTCGGCATTCCACATCTGACCGGAGTCGCGGATGACGACCGGCATCGAGGCGTCGATGATGACGTCGCTCGGGACGTGGAGGTTGGTGATGCCCTTGTCGGAGTCGACCATGGCCAGCGCGGGGCGCTGCTGCGCGAGGGCGTCGATGTCGGCGCGGATCGCGTCGCGGGTCTCGGCCGGCAGCGTGTCGAGCTGGGTGTAGAGCGAGGCCAGGCCGTAGCGCAGGTCGACGTCGGCCTCGCGGAAGGACTCGGCGTGCTTCTCGACGAGGTCGCCGAGCCAGGCGGCGACGCCGTGGCCGAAGAGGATCGGGTCGGAGACCTTCATCATCGTCGCCTTGAGGTGCAGCGACAGGAGCAGCCCCTCGGCCTTGGCCGCCTCGATCTGCGCGTCGTAGAAGGCGCGCAGCGCCGTGGCCGACATGAAGGTCGCGTCGACGATCTCCCCCTTCGTCACCGGGACGGAGTCCTTGAGGACGGTCTCGGTGCCGTCCTGCGCCGTCAGCGTGATCTTCAGGGTGTCGTCGGCGGGGGAGACGATGGACTTCTCGTTGCCGTAGAAGTCGCCCTCGCTCATCGAGGCGACGCGGGCCTTGTTGTCGGCGGTCCACGGGCCGAGCTTGTGCGGGTGCTTCTTCGTGAAGTTCTTGACCGCGAGCGGGGCGCGGCGGTCGGAGTTGCCCTCACGCAGGACGGGGTTGACCGCGGAGCCGAGGACGTTGGCGTAGGCCGCGGCGACCTGCTGCTCCCCGTCGGTGCTCGGGTTGTCCGGGTAGTCCGGCAGGTCGTAGCCCTGACCCTGCAGCTCGGCGATGGCCGCCTTGAGCTGCGGCACGGAGGCCGAGATGTTGGGCAGCTTGATGATGTTGGCCTCGGGCGTCGTGGCCAGCTGGCCGAGACCGGCGAGGTTGTCGGCGACGCGCTGCTCGTCGGTCAGCCGGTCGGGGAACTGGGCGAGGATGCGGCCGGCGAGCGAGATGTCGCTCGTCTCCAGCTCCACACCGGTGCCCGAGGTGAAGCCCTGGACGATCGGGAGCAGCGAGTAGGTGGCGAGTGCCGGCGCCTCGTCGATCTTGGTCCAGACGATCTTCGCGGTCATGTGTGTCCCTCCGTGGGGTGTGGGGTGGGTCTCCCCAGATCCTCCCACGGGCGCGGCCGGTCCCGGTCTTCGGTCCGACGAAGGGGGGTCACCTCCCTTCGTCGTCGTGGACCGGTGGGATCCGAGGTGGGCCGAAGCGGACGAGGCGCAGCTGCTCGATCGTCTCCTCGAGCAGGACCCGGTTGGTCCGCTGGAGGTCGGCGATGATCAGCAGGGCGAAGGAGAAGAGGGCGCCGACGAGCAGTGCCGTGCCGAAGATCAGGGACTGGATGTGGCCGGCCGAGTCGCCCATCGCCGCGAGGACGAGGAAGCGGACGAAGGGGATGAGCCCCAGGACCATGAGCACGGCGCCGACCAGGCCGAAGAAGGCGTGCGGCTTGAACATGATGAAGGAGCGGATGATCGCCGACGCCGACTTGGCCATGTGCTGCCAGATGCTCGAGAAGAGGCGGGACTCGCGGGTCTTGGCATTGGTCACGACGGGGATCGACTCGATCGCCAGGCGCTTGTGGCCGGCCTGGATGATCGTCTCCATGCAGTAGCTGAACTCGGTGACGATGTTCAGCCGCATGAGCGAGGCGGCGGAGTAGGCACGGAAGCCACTCGCGGCGTCGGGCAGATCGGTGCTCGCGGCCCGGTTGACCACGGCCGAGCCGAAGGCCTGCATCCGGCGCTTGAAGGGGGAGAAATGGGCGATCGTCGCCGTCTGCCGGTCGGCGACGACGATGTCGGCCCGCCCCGCGAGGATCGGCGCGACGAGGTCGCCGATCCGCTCCTGCGGGTACTGGTTGTCGCCGTCGGTGTTGACGAGGATGTCGGCGTCGTGGCGCAGCGCGAAGTCGGCACCGTCGCGGAAGGAGCGGGCCAGGCCCAGAGGGCGGCTGTGCCGGATGACGTGGGTGACACCGAGCTCGCGGGCGATCTCCGACGTGCGATCGCTGGACCCGTCGTCGATGACCAGCGTCTCGATGACGTCGACGCCGGGGATCTGCGTCGGGATCGTGGCGAGGACGAGCGGGAGGGTCGTCTCCTCGTCGAGGCAGGGGATCTGCACGATCACCTTCATGGTCTGAGCCTCCGACGCCGTCGCTGCTGGTGGTCGCAGCATCTCAAATCCGAAGGGGGTCTGGCGGCACCGGGTCGACGCGTGCGAGCGCCCCGACGCACGATCTGCGGCACGTGACCGCGGCCACGAAAAAGGATTTTGGTCAAGGTATGGCAAGAATGGTAAGTGAACGGTAATGTCCCTTTTCGAGATCGTGGCCGGGGAGGCCCACGATCCCGGGGCGGAACCACCGCCCCTCGACACTTCGCTGGGGAGGCGAGTCAGTGCACGTGGAGACCTTCATGTTGCTGGGGTGGGCATCGATACCGGTCGTGGCCTACGGGGTGAGCGCAGCGGCCCTGCGCCATTCGCGGCGGCACGCCGTGCAGCAGCCGCGCACCACCGATCCGTCCGCCCGGCTCGAGGAGCTGAGGCGGCGACCCGTCGAAGGGAGTGTGTCCCGGGGACGGATGGCCGAGGCGATCCGACTGGCCGATGGTCCGGTCGCCGCGTCCCTGACCCACCCGCGGGGTTGAGGTGGCCGGCCTGGCGCGTCTGACCACGGACGTCGGCGCTGGTCGGGCGGCCCTGCGGCCGCTGCAGATCCTCCTCGCGGTCAGCGACCTGCTCGTCATCATGTGGGCGACCTTCGGGGCCCAGGTGGTGCGTTTCGGTGTCGATGGTCGCCCGGACGTCGCGGCGAGCGCTGACAGCTTCTCGATCAGCTACACGTGGTTCAGCCTCGCGCTCGTCGCGCTCTGGTGGCTGGCGCTGCGCTTCCACGGTGCCTACGACGTGCACATCCTCGGGCACGGGGCGGCCGAGTACCGCCTCGTCACGACGGCCTCGCTGCAGGTCTTCGCCCTCGTCGCGATGCTCGCCTTCGCCCTCCAGGTCCAGGTGGCGCGCGGCTACATCCTGCTCGCCCTGCCGGCAGGGATCATCGGGCTCTGGGTGTCCCGCAGGGTCTGGCGCACCTGGCTGGGGCACCGCCGGGTCCAGGGCGACCTCAGTCACGACGTCCTCGTCGTCGGTGACGTCGCGACGGTGCGTCATCTCGTCGACAGCTTCGCCAGCGTGCCCGAGGCCGGCTACCGCGTCATCGGCGTGTGCACCGGGTCGAGCGCTGACGAGGTCGCCGAGGTCCCGGTGCTCGGCACCGAGCGCGAGGGGGCGCGCGTCGCCATCGAGCTCGGGGTCGACGTCGTCGCCTGCGCCGATGCGCACGCCCTGGGCACCGGTGGCCTGCGGCGTCTCGGGTGGGCGCTCGAGGGCAGTGGCATCGAGCTCGTCGTCTCGCCGGGGCTCACCGAGATCGCCGGTCCGCGCGTGCTCACCCGCCCGGTCGCCGGTCTGCCGCTGCTGCACGTCGAGGCGCCGACCTTCTCCGGCCCGCGGCTGGTGCTCAAGTCGACGATCGACTGGATCGGTGCCCTGCTGCTGATGCTCCTCTTCTCGCCCCTGCTGCTCGTCGTCGCGGTCCTGGTCAAGCTGTCCGACGGCGGCCCGGTCTTCTTCCGGCAGGAGCGGGTCGGCCTGCACGGCGAGACCTTCCGGATGACGAAGTTTCGCTCGATGACGGTCGACGCCGAGCAGCGCCTCGAGGACGTGCGGCAGCGCACCGCCGCCGAGATCGACCGCGGAGTGCTCTTCAAGCGCCAGGACGACCCCCGGATCACGTCGATCGGCCGCTTCATCCGCCGCTACTCGATCGACGAGCTGCCGCAGCTCTTCGACGTGCTCGCCGGCAAGATGAGCCTCGTCGGCCCCCGCCCGCCGCTGCCCTCGGAGGTCGCCCGCTACGAGGGCGACGTCGGTCGCCGCCTGCTCGTCAAGCCGGGCATGACCGGCCTGTGGCAGATCAACGGCCGCAGCGACCTCACGTGGGAGGAGTCGGTGCGCTTCGACCTCTACTACGTGGAGAACTGGTCGGTGGCGCAGGACCTCATCATCCTGTGGCGCACCCTCCACGCGGTGATCTCCAAGGACGGGGCCTACTGAGGACCCGGCGGGACCGTGCTGGTGGACCTCAGATCCGGCGGACCAGGCCGCGCTCGACGAGCTCCGCGACGAAGGCCTCGATGTCGTCGCGCACCTCCTCCTGCGGGTGCGAGGTGACGTGGGCGACCTCGCCGACGACGTCGGGTGCGCCCTCGGCGACGGCCAGCCAGATGAGTGCCGACATGTCCGGCAGCACCGAGATCGGTCCGGCCGGTACGGGCGCGACGTAGACCACGGGCAGCCCCCACACGTCGCGTGCCTCGGTCCAGGCGATGCCCGGGCTCACGGCGTAGTCGACCCCGGCGATCACTGGGCACCTCCCCGTCGCCACATCTCGACGAGACCCCGGCGCGACCGATCGACGAAGGCCACGGCGACCTCTCGGCGGGAGGGGCGGTGACCCAGCTGCTTGGCGAGGTGGTCGGTGTTGACCAGAGGCGCACGCAGCAGCAGCTGGAGGCGCTGGCGCCGACTGGGCGCAGCAGCGATGCGGGCACGCCACTCACGCAGGCGGCCGTGGTGGGTGACGGCTCGCCAGAGCTCCTTTTCCGCAGAGGGCGGCAGCGCGTCGAGGTCGCCGGTCCCCGCGGCGAAGGCGATCTGGGCGTGCAGCCGGTCGACCTCGTCGAGGATCTCCCGCTGACGCGCCGCGTCCACCCGGTGCCAGACGTGCTCGACGTCGGCAGCGACCTGACCCCCGTGGGGGTTGCGGCCGGCGTGCATGACGAGCACCGCGGCCTGGGCGGCGAGGGAGGGAACCGGGCACTCCACCGCGGCCAGCGTGTGCGACCCGCGCTCGGCCCACAGGTGGTCGAAGGCCTTGCCCGGCGGCAGTCCGATGCCGGGGTAGTGACGATGCACGTCGAGATAGCCCCACTGCTCGTGCCACAGGGTCTGCGAGTGCTCGAAGGGGGAGCTCGTCGAAAAGCGTCCCTCGGCCCGGTAGCCGGCCGCGATGCAGGCCGCCACCAGCGCGTCGACGTGGTCGGGGCGCACGAGCACGTCGGCGTCGGTGGCGAGCCGGTCGGGGTGGGTGAGTGCTGGGTCGAGTGCGTCGCCCTTGATGTGGAGCACGTCGAGGTGGTGCAGGTCGGCGACCCGCTGGATGGCGGCATGACCGAAGAGCGTGCGGATGTCGATCGGGATCTGGGCCTGCCCTGCTTCGTCGTGGCCGGAGACGCGGCCGATGACGTCAGCCATCTCGTTCACCCGGTCCGCCCACGTCGGCACATCGGGATCGGCGCGGTGGGGGAAGGAGTCGCTCGCCGGCAGCCAGCGAGCGACCTCAGCGGCGAAGGCCTCGGCAGGGACGACCCGGCAGCGCTCCCCAGCGGCCTCGCGGAACCCTGCGACCGGGGTGCTCACGACGGGTCGGCCGACGGCGCGGTACTCGTAGAGCTTGATCGGGTCGAGGCTGTCGGTGAATCCGTCGACGACGTGCGGCACGACGAGCACGTCGGCGTGCTGGAGGTAGGCGGGCACCACGCGGCGGTCCTTGGCGCCCAGGCGCACGACTCCGGCAGCGTCGAGTCGGTCGCCCTCGTCGCTGGTCAGGGCGTCGGGTCCGACGAGCACGAGGTGCCCGGTGCCCTCGAGGGCCCGGGCGGTGCCCTCGCAGAGGGCGACGTCGAGACGGTCGGAGTGGAGCGTGCCGAGGTAGAGCGCGACCGGGCCGGCGGGGAGGTCGTCGGGGCGGGCGGTCGGCCGGGTGGTCGCGGCGAGGTCGACCGCATTGGGCACGAGGGTGACCTCGCGCTGGGCGGACTTCGAGGTGACCAAGCCCGTGGAGCAGACGACGACCTCGCGGGCGCCCTCCATGAGTGCGGCTTCCTGGGCGGCCAGCCGCGCCGACGTCGCGGCGTCACGGTCGGCGAGCAGCCAGTCGTCGGTGATGTCGTAGAGGGTCGGCCACCCGGTCCGATCCATGACGAGTGCGCCACGGGGGTCGTTGACCCAGAGCGTGGGCGCGGGCATGCCGAGCTGTCGTGCCGTGTCGGCGACCTGACGTGCCCACCGGTCGTCCTGCCCGGGGTCGACGCGGCGGGGGAGCAGCTTGGTCGGCTCGAGGAGCCACAGCGCGTCGGGATCGATGCCGGGCAGGTGAGGTCCACGACGCAGGCCGCGACCCGGTGCCGGGCGGCCACCGAGACGAGCCGTGTGCAGCGGGTCCCGGCCGGGCTCGACGAAGAGGACACGCAGGTCGGGGTCCTGCTGCAGGAGGCCATGGACCAGGTGCTGGTTGCGCCGCCACACCCGGTCCCACGGCTCGAGGGAGATGACGACGAGGTGGCGACCTGTGGGGTCGGCCTCTCGCGCGGCCCCGGAGCGGGCGGCGAGAGCGTGGCGGTAGACCTCGTCGGTGGCGCTCACCTGGGCGGTGATCGAGAAGGTCTCGCGTTGTCTTGCCCGGAGCGCGCTCCCATAGGTGTCACGCAGCTCGGGGTCGTCGGCAAGCTGTGCCAGGAGCTCGCCGGCGGTCCGCGCATCTCCCGGCGCGAAGAGCGCGGCGCCGTCCGCCCCGCCGACGCTCTCGAGATGACCACCAGCCGCGCTCGCCACGACGGGCAGTCCGCTGGCCATGGCCTCGACCACCGACAGCCCCATCGGCTCGGACGTGGCCGTGGCCAGGAAGAGGCCGGACCTCGCCATGAGTGCGTCGACGTCGTTCCGCCGCCCGAGGAGGTCGACAGATGACTGGATGTCCAGGCGCGCGGACGTCGCCGACAGCGCGTCCCGCAGCGATCCCTCGCCAGCGATGAGAAGCCTCCACCCTCGCGAGGAGAGACCGGACTGTGCGAAGGCGGACAGCGCCACCTCTGTGGCCTTCTCCGCCTCGAGGCGCTGGGCGACGAGCACCACTCGGTCACGCTGTGAGGGAGGGAGGGGCATCGATCGGTCGGGAATCCCAGGGAGGATGACCGTCGAGTCACCATCGACCACCGCGGAGATGTACTCGCTCACAGCGATCTGTGCCGCCACGCGATGCGCGATCGCATGGCTGGCGATCCTCCCGGCCACGGTGTTCCCGCGCGTGGCGGCGAAGTGGCGGGTGGTCACGATCGGCACGTCGCGCGTCACTGGCCAGCTCAGGACGGCAGCAGCCTCGGCGGCGGTCATGTGCGTGTGGATGATCGTCGGGCCGACGCCGGAGACGAGGCGGCGCAGGTGGCGCATGACCTCGAGCGTCGTCCGTGCCGGCAGGAGAGGGATGTCCTGCCGGTCCACGGCGCGGGCCATCAGGTTCGGGTCGCCCCCGATGACCGCTACGTGGTGCCCCTCGTCTCGCTGGGCGGCGGCCAGCCTGGCGACATGCGTCTCGACGCCGGCGAAACCATCGGACCTGATGGCGTGGACGACCCTCATCGTGGCGCCCACCCCTCGGGGACGGGGCGCACCCGGTCGAAGAGCTCGAGGTATGCCCGCGCGACATCGCTCCACGTGTGCTCCAGGGCGGTGCTGCGGGCGGCCCGCGACATCGCCGTCCGGTCGGCGGTGTCTGCGTCGTGCAGCGCCGAGCGGATGGAGCGTGGGTCGGCCTCGACGACGAAGCCGTTGACACCCGACGTGACGACGTCCGGGACGCACCCCGTGGCCGTGGCCACGACGGGCAGCCCGCAGGCCAGCGCCTCGAGGACGACGAGCCCGTAGGACTCGTAGGCGCTCGGGAAGGCCAGGACGTCTCCGGCGGCCAGATGCGGTCTCGGGTCGGGTGTCGATCCCACGGTGTGCAGCCGTGGCCCCAGGGCCCGCCCGTGCTGCGAGTCGCGCAGCCGGCGCACCATGTCGGGCGTGCCACCGACGACGACGAGGTGCCAGTGATCGGGCCCAGCGGCGACCGCGTCGAGGAGTGCGGGCAGGCCCTTGCGCTCGTACTCGTGGCCGATGAAGACGATCGCCAGGTCGTCGTCGGTCAGGCCCATGTCGGCTCGTGCGCGAGCCCTGGCGTCGGGGTTCGCGGGAGTGAAGCGGTCGGTGTCGACTCCGTTGCCGATGATGGTGGTCGGCGGGATGACGCGAGGGTAGAACCGGCGCAGGTCGCGATCGTCGGCAGCGACGAGGTTGACCACGGCTGCGTGGATGTGGCGACTGCCGTAACGGAGGGTGTCGCGCGCGCCGGTGAAGAGGTGGACCGGGTTGCGCACTGTGCGCCACCACCTCGCTCCGCGAGCCTCCATGGCCGCGTGGACGATGCCGTGGTTGACGTAGACATCGCCCACGAGCGCGTCGTTGTGGCAGATGGTGACGACGTCCTCGCGGCCGGCGAGCGCTCGGCGGGCCATGAGCGCGCCGACGAGGGAAAACCAGACGACGTGCACGATGTGGGCGACCTTGGCTGCGAGCCCGCCCTCCGGGGTCGGGATCCAGCCCCCGTGCGCCTCGGTCATCGTGAAGCGCTCGGTGGCGATGCCGAGCTGCTGCCACTCCCGCTCGAGGTTGGCTGCCACGGCAGCGACTCCGCTGCCCTCCTCGATGACAGGAGCGATCTGGATGATGGTCTTCATGCGGCCGGTGCGTCCTCTCCCACGAGAGATCCGCGTGGGGCGGATTCCGCGTCCGCCGACGCCTTGGCACCCAGGCAGATCCCGACGACGGCGAAGGCGAGGGAGATCTGGACGGCCACCCAGAAGAGGTCGAACTGGCCCTGGACGAAGCGGCTGAGGACCGCGACGAAGGCGACGGTGCCGTAGAGCGGCTCCACGCGCCAGAGGATGACGAGGGTCCCGACCATGAGGACGATGAAGCCGGCGAGACCGAGCAGGCCCGCCGAGGTGAGGACCTCCAGCTCGGCATTGGGCGGTTGGAACCGCTCGGCGGCGCGGTCGGTGTACCACCAGCGCAGACCTATGCCCGTGATGGGGCTGCTCAACCACAGGTCCCAGGACTCCGCAAACCAGGTGAGCCGCTGGCTCGTCGAGTTGTGGACGTTGCCGCTTGCCAGCTCGCTGCGCGCGAGCGAGATGACGACCCAGACCGCGGGCACTGCGGCGAGCAGGATCAGCTTCGATCGACGTCGTGCCTGGCCGGAGCTCACGACGATGACACCGACCGCGACGGCCAGGGCGATGATGGCCTGACCGGACTGGCTGAGCAGCACCGCGAGGGTGCACCACCAGAAGAGAGCCGTGGCGATGGCCCGCCGCGGGATGAGCCAAGGGGGAGCGGCGAAGGCCACGGCTGCGACGATGCCGAGGGTCGTGCCCGTGAAGTTCTTGTGCATGGGGTAGGGCCACTGCACGTAGACGGCCTCGAAGGACCCCTGCCCGACGTTGATGACGAACTGGACGACGACCGCCAGGCCGATCAGGCTGGCGACGGTCGCGACGAGCGCCATGGCGGTTCGAGCCCACCCTGCGCGCCCCACACCCCATCCGACGACGAGGGCTCCGCCGGTGAGGAACCAGGCGTGCACCCACTCGACGAGATTGGCGGCGTAGGCGTTGGCGATGACCGTGAAGAGGGTGCTGGCCTGGTAGACCACGGTCAACCACATGAGGTTGCGCATCGACGGGGAGTAGGGGCGAACCCCGAGGAGAGCGGCGGGCAGGACCGCGGCGGCCAGGGCGGCGTCGGACACGGACACGTCGACCCCGCCCAGGTCGAGCCGCGCCACCACCAGCAGCGTGGGCAGGGCCAGCAGCGGGATCACCATCGGGCGGAGGGCGCTGAGCCCGATGGCGAGCACGGCGACGGCGACGACCAGGGCGGGCACGGGCTGGCGCACGGCCGCCGCTCCGACGAGGAGGGCAAGGGCCGCCAGCGCTGCGTAGAGGAGCACGACCGGCAGGCCACGTCCGAGGCGACCCGGTACGGAGGTCACGACGCACGCTCTCGGCGGACGGACTGCTCCAGGCGAAGGGGGCCGCGCACGTAGCGCACGAGCCGCGCCTTGGCGTCGTGGCCCCGCTGGCTACGCAGCACGAGCCAGCGGATGGCCGAGCCGACGATGACCGCCGCGCGCGTGACCGCCCAGCCGGACGCACCGAAGTGCTTGCGGTGGTAGCGCTCCTGCGAGGCGTGGAAGTAGGTCTCGCGCAGCGTCGAGTCGGAGCTCGTGGCGCCGCCGAGGTGCTGGGCGGTGACGGTGGGCACGAGCGCGTGGCGCCACCCGAGGTCGGCGGCACGTCTCGCCCAGTCGGTCTCCTCGGCGTAGAGGAAGAAGGACTCGTCGAGGCCACCGACCTGCTCCAGTGCCTCGGCCCGCAGGAGCAGGACGGACCCGATGACGAAGTCCTCGGCCCGCCGGAGCCGGCCTAGACCGACGGCCTCGACGACCGCGCCCCACGGGGTCGGGAAGGGCCAAGCGACGCGGCCGGGGCGACCCTCGCCGTCGACCTGTCGCGGGCCGACACTGGCCAGCCGCGGGTCGGCGCGAAGGGCGGTGTGCAGCTCGCGGATGCCGGTCTCGCCGATCACCGCGTCGGGGTTGAGCAGGAGCACGTCGGCCCCGGGCGCGGCACGGTCAGCGAGGGCGTGGTTGACGCCGGCTGCGAAGCCACCGTTGCGGCCCGGGTCGAGGTAGCGCACGCCGAGGTCCTCGCAGACCGCGCGCACCTCGGGGTCGGAGGAGTTGTCGACGACCGTGACGGGCAGGTGCGCGATCTGGGTGAGGCTCTCGCGCACCAGATCGGGCCGGTGGTAGGCGACGACGACGACCTCCGGGGGGCCGGTGGGCGCGTCAGGACCGCGCGCCGCCATCTCCTCGTACAGCTCCACGTAGTCCCCGCCGATCACGTCCCAGTCGAACTCGCGCGCACGCGCGATCCCCTCCGAGCGCATTGTGGCCGACAGGTCGGGGTCGGTGCCAGCACGTCCGAGGGCCTCGGCCAGGGCCGCCGGGTCGCCGGGCGGGACGAGCAGGCCGGCGCCGCGCACCACGTCGGGCAGGGCGCCGCTGTCGCTGGCGACGACCGGCGTGCCGCAGGCCATCGCCTCGACGACCACCCGGCCGAACTGCTCGATCCAGCCCGGGGTCGTCAGCGAGGGCACCGCGAGGACGTCGAGCCCGCGGTAGAAGTCGGGCAGGGCCGCCTTGTCGACCGGACCGAGCAGCTCGACGCGGCCCGCGAGGTCGGGGGCCGCCGCCCGTCGGCGCAGGTCCTCCTCCTGAGGGCCCGCGCCCGCGATCGCCACGTGCAGCCGCGCGTCGGCAGCGGCAGCCTCGAGCAGCACGTCGACGCCCTTGTGGGCCGCGAGCCGCCCGGCGTAGCCGACCCGGACGGTTCCGGTGGGCGAAGGGGGCCGCACCGGTCCGGGGGAGAAGGCCTCGGGGTCGATGCCCAGGCCGATGACGACGGCACGACCGCCGAGCCCCTTGCGGGTGACGATCTCGGCCGCCTGCGAGTTGCAGGCGCTCACCGCGGCGGCGTGGCGCAGCGACCAGCGCTCCAGCCAGCGGAAGGGGATCGGGTAGCGCTTGTCGATGTTCTGCGCCGAGTAGAGGCAGTAGGGCGCGCGTGACCGCCTCACGGCCCGCAGCAGCAGGACCTCGGCCGTGGCGAGGGCGAAGGGCTCCTCGTGCAGGTCGAGCACGTCCCAGTCCTGCCCGAGCAGCCGCCACAGGGGGAGGGGGGCGTAGACGAAGAGGGCGGGGTGACGGCCCAGGGTGCGCACACCGACGACGTCCTCGCCCGGACGGGGCTCGAGGGGGACGTCGCGCCCCCCTTCGTCCCAGACCTGCGCCGTGACCGACGTGACCTCGTGGCCGAGGCGGCGCGCGACCCGCTCGCGCTCGCGCCAGGCATCCACGACACCGCTGTGGGAGATCCGCAGGACGCGCACCTTATACACTCCTCGCAGCGGGTGGGGGACGTCACATCGGACCTTACCTTCGGCGCACCGAGGGGGTACGTCGTCCGCCGGCGGGTCAGGAGTCGACAGTGCAGTTCAGCGAGTTGTTGGGCGTCATCAGGCAGCGGTGGCGGCTCATCGTCGCCTGCGTCGTGCTCGCCGTGGCCGCGGCGGTCGCGGTGACCCTCACGACCACCCCCGTCTACGAGGCACGGGCGCGGATCTACATGAGCGCCGAGCGCACGAGCGGGAGCTCCAACGGCAGCGTCTTCGTCCTCACCTCGGAGGACCTCGACACCTATGTCTCGATCCTCGACACCCCGGCGGTCCTCGGCCCGCTGCGCAAGGAGCTCGGCCTCGAGCCCGGCCACCCGATCCAGGTGAGCGCCCAGACCTCCGGGTCGACGTCGATCCTCAACATCACCGCGCGCGCCTCCGACGGGGAGGAGGCTGCGGACGTGGCCAACGAGGTCGGCCCGCAGCTCGGCAAGGTCGCCGGCGAGTTCTCCACCCTGCTGAAGTCGTCGGGGCAGAAGGTCGTCTCGACGCCGATCCAGCCGGCGACCGCGCCCTCGCGACCGGTCTCTCCGGACCCCGTGCGCAACATCGGCCTCGGCCTGCTCGCCGGGCTCGTCCTCGGCCTGGGGCTCGCCTTCATTCGCCACGCCCTCGACACCAAGGTCCGCGGGGAGGAGGACATCCGGGCGCACTCGGACGCGCCGATGCTCGCGGGGCTGCCCCTCGAGAGCCGCGGGTCCAAGCGCGGCCTGATCAGCGTCGAGGAGGACCCCCACGGGCGGCACGCCGAGGCCGTGCGCCGCCTGCGGACCAACCTGATGTTCGTCGACGTCACGACCGGCCGGCACTCCTTCGTCGTCACCTCGGCGGTGCCCGGCGAGGGCAAGACGACGACGGCCGTCAACCTCGCGCTCGCGATGGCCGACTCCGGCCGCCGCACCCTGCTCGTCGACGCCGACCTGCGCAACCCGTCGGTCGCCAAGACCCTCGGCATGGAGGGCAGCGTCGGCCTGACGACCGTGCTTCTCGGCGACGCCGACGTCCACGACGTCATCCAGACGTGGGGCAGCGCGGGCATGGACGTGCTGCCCGCAGGTCAGATCCCGCCCAACCCGAGCGAGCTGCTCGGCTCCGCTCCCATGGAGGCGCTGATCACGCGCCTGGTGCAGGAGTACGACTTCGTGCTCATCGACTCGCCGCCGGTCGTGCCGGTCATCGACGCGGTCGTCATCGAGCGCCTCACCGGCGGCCTGCTCATGGTCGTCGGTGTCGACCGGACGAAGAAGAAGGACCTCACCGCGGCGCTCAAGCAGCTGGGCACCGTCGGTGCCCACGTGTCCGGCTTTGCGCGCAACTTCGTCGTGAGCAAGGGCAGCGACTACCGCTACGGCTACCACTCCTACGAGGAGCAGGTCACCAAGGACCGGCGCAGCGCACGGCGCGAGCAGGTCAAGTCGCGGGGGAAGTCGCGCCAGCGGGCCGGCTCCCGTTCCTGACGGGCCGGAGCGCCGGTCACCACGCCGCCGGACGACGAAGGGCGCCACCCGAGAGAATCTCGGGTGGCGCCCTTCGTGCGTGGCGTCAGTCGGTCACGGTGCGGTGGTCGACGTGGGGGCCGGCTCCGCAGCGGGCGAGGTGGTCTCCATGGGCGTCGGCGCGGTGGCGGTCTTCTTGGCCGACGTGGTGGTCGACGTCGACGTGGACGAGGAGGACGTCGAGCTCGAGGAGGAGCTCTTGGCCGCCTCTTCCTTGGCGGCGGCCGCCTTGGCCGCAGCCGGGTCGGCGGGCGGGTTGCAGTTGTCGCAGGGGATGGTGCCGTCGATGTGGATGGTCGAGACCAGCGGGTCGCTGACGTGCTCCCGGTCGCCCGCAGGGTTCGCGGTGTGGCCCCACTGGAAGCGGACGGTGAGGTCGAAGACGAGGTTGGCGCTGTCGTCCTGCCCGCTGACCCCGAGGAGGAAGATGACGGTGCCGCCCGCGGGCACCGGGATGTGCGTGCCCGGCGCGTAGTAGGTGCCGCCGATCCGGCCACCGGAGTAGACGAGCGGCAGACCCGCGGTGTTGGTGATCTGCGGGCCGTAGTTGGGGTAGGTCCCACCCGTGTAGAGCCAGATGTCCTTGGCGCTGGTGTTGGTGATGGTGAACTTCATGACGTAGCCCTTGTTGATGCCATAGGGCTTGGAGCCGGAGTTGCAGCTGTTGCCGGGCTGCTTGCAGGCGGAACCCGGGACGATGGTCGGCTTGCCACCCGAGGCTGCGTAGGCAGGTGCGGCGACACCGCCGAGGATCACCGGCGCGGTCCAGGCGGCACCCTTGGCCACCGTCCTGCGCGAGATGGGCTTGCTCGTTGCCTCGGTCATGGACGTTCCCCTCAGTGTGAAGTGCCGGAGTTGGACCTCCCCCGCACGTTGACCAAAACCTTACTGATGAACCTGTGATATTGGCAATATGCTGACGGTCGGATTCCAGGGACCGGTACGCAGGGGAGCGACATCGTGGACGAGGGGGTCGTGCAGCGCCCGGGGAGGCTTGCCGCGGGGTGCGTCGTCGGGCTGGTCCTCGTCTACGTGACGGCCGTGCTCACCGTGCCGGGCCAGTGGCTGGACGACGAGGTCTTCGGCCTCGCCCAGGACCTCCCCTTCGCCCCGCTGCGGCCGATCCTGCCGACACTCGGAAGGCAGGTCGTGCCCGTCGTGGGGCTGGCCGTCGTCGCGGGTGTCGGGGTGTGGGCACTGATGGCGCGTCGGTGGATGCAGGTCGGCCGAGCGGTCGCCGTGGTCGTCCTGGGCGTCGCCCTTGCCCGCGGTCTGCGGGTCGTGCTGCCGCGCCCCGACCACGGCTACTCCTACGACGCCAACACGCTCCCTTCGACCCATGTGGCGCTCGTGGCCGCCTGCGTGGTGGCCGTGCTCATCATGTGGCCGACCCGTCGTCCTTCATGGCTGGGGCTGGTGGGGCTCGTGCTCGTGTGGGTGGCATGCGTCGGCAGCGTCTTCGGGTACGCGCACCGGCCGAGCGACGTCGTGGCATCGGTCCTCCTCGTCGGAGCCGTTGCGGGCACGGTGCTGGCCGTCCCCGCCCGCGAGGTGCCCGAACCCACTTCCGTCTCCACCCGGTCGGACGAGGCCAGACGGATACGCTGACCCGGGAAACGTCGGCGGCGCTCTGCCGCACGCGGGGGAGCCACGGACAAGGAGACGCAGTGACTGCAGGACTGGTGGAGGCGATGGTGCCCAAGCGGGTCATGGTGACCGGAGGTGCCGGCTTCATCGGCTCGCACATCACCGAGCGGCTGCTCGGCCAGGGGCACGAGGTGCTCGTCGTCGACAACTACTACTCGAGCACCCGGCGCAACCTCACGCACCTGCTCGACCACCCGAACCTCGAGGTCATGCGCCACGACGTGACCTTCCCCCTCTACGTCGAGGTCGACGAGATCTACCACCTCGCCTGCCCGGCGAGCCCGATCTTCTACCAGCGTGACCCCGTCCAGACGACGAAGACGAGCGTCCACGGATCGATCAACATGCTCGGTCTGGCCAAGCGGACCAAGGCGAAGATCCTGCTGTCGTCGACGTCGGAGGTCTACGGCGACCCGCAGGTGCACCCGCAGACCGAGGACTACTGGGGCAACGTCAACCCCATCGGCATCCGCTCCTGCTACGACGAGGGCAAGCGCTGCGCGGAGACGCTCTTCTTCGACTACCGCCGCCAGCACGACCTCGCGATCAAGGTCGCGCGCATCTTCAACACCTATGGCCCGCGCATGCAGCCGGACGACGGCCGGGTGGTCTCCAACTTCATCGTCCAGGCCCTCGCCGGGGAGCCGCTGACCATCTACGGCGACGGCAGCCAGACCCGCTCCTTCTGCTTCGTCGACGACCTCGTCGACGGGCTCATGGCGCTCATGGCGACGCCGCACGAGGTCACCGGGCCGATCAACATCGGAAACCCCGTGGAGTTCACGATGATCGAGCTCGCCGAGCTCGTCCTCGAGCTCACCGGCAGCAGCTCGCAGATCGAGCACCGGCCCCTGCCCCAGGACGACCCGACTCGTCGTCGTCCCGACATCTCGCGTGCCCGGGAGACTCTCGGGTGGGAGCCGAAGGCGCAGCTGCGCGCTGGCCTCGAGCAGACGATCGCCTACTTCTCCGAGCTCTCCGGGACGTGAGCGAGGGCGTCGAGCAGGCCGAGCCGGAACGACGTCGGGTCAGCGAAGGGCTCATCAGCGGGACGGCGTGGACGGTGCTCCACGTCCTCGTGTCCGTGCCCATCGCCTTCCTCGTCAATGTCGTCGTCGCCCGGCGGCTGGGGGTCGTCGACTACGGCCAGCTCGCCGTCCTCACCATGGTGCTCAGCCTGGCGACCGCGGCCGCCTCGATGGGCGTCGGTGCAGCGCTCGTGCAGTTCGTCACGAAGGCCTCTGAAGCAGGCCGCCGGGCCGACGTCGAGCGGACGATCTCGGGCGCCCAGGGATACAACGTCTTCGTCGCGGCGCCACTCGTCGCCCTGGCCGTCGCCCTCTTCGTCGACGTCCCCTGGCCGCTGCTCGCCCTCGCTGTCGTCTTCGGGGTCTTCGCCCCGGCAGCCTTCCAGACCGGCCCGATCCTGCTGTCGACCGAGCACCGGTCGGACCGCGCGGCCCAGCTCGCCATGGTGAGCAACCTCGGCATCCAGACCGCCGTCGTGGTCACCGTGCTCCTCCACCCGGTCGCGACGTCGGTGTGGGTGGCCCGCATCGTCGTCACGGGAGCGCTCATGGTGCTGCCCTTCCTCGCGCTGCCGAGGCGCTTGCGACGCCCGGCCCTCCGGCCGACGTCCCCCTGGGGTCTGCCTAGGACCTTCTGGGCCTTCGCGATCCCCACCGGGTTGGCGACACTCGTGAGTCAGCTCGTCACCGACCGCGTGCAGGTCTTCTTCCTGCAGTGGCTCGGCGACCCGGTGGCCGTCGGCCTCTTCGCGCTGGGGTTCGGCCTCGCCGCGCAGGTGCTGACGCCGGTGCAGGCTGCAGTGGGCCCCCTCCTGCCGGCCTTTGCCGCACTGCAGGAGCGAGGAGCCGAGGCCGCCAGGGAGGGCCTGCTGCGGGTGACCCGGGTGTCTGCCGTGACGACCGGCGGAGTGCTGGTGCTGGCGGTGCCCGTCCTGGCCGGGCTGGTCCCGTCGATCTATGGCGCGCAGTTCGCCCCCAGCGGCGACTACTTCCTCGTGATGACCTGCGCCGCGTCAGTGGTCGTCGTGGGGTCCGGTGCCTTCGCCTCGCTCATGTCACGACTGCGCGGCCGCACCTATCTGTGGGTCAACCTCGCGTCGCTGGTCGTCATGGCGGGGGTCGCGTTCGCCCTCATCCCGCCGGCAGGTGCGTGGGGGGCCGTGGCGTCGATGGTGTGCGGGACGGTCGTGCGAGCGTCGTTGATGACCTGCATCGAGATGCGTCATCACCAGATCCGGGTGCGTCGCATGGTCGCTGCCCAGGCGCCCGTGCTGGTCGCCATCGCCCTGGCCCTCCTCGCGTGGTTCGGGCTCGGTCAGGTGGTTGATGCATCGCCCGCCGCTCGTGGGGCGCTGGGGGCCGTAGCGGCCGTCGTGGCCTATGTCGTATTGCTGCGCACGGTGGGGGTGGGCCTGCTGGCAGCGGATCGGGACGCTCTCGTGGGCTTCATGCCAGCCCGGGGCCGCCGCGGGTGTTCCGCAGTGCTGGGTCTGGTCACTGCGCGAGAGAGGTGACGCAGCGCGTCGCTAGCGACCCGTCACGCGTCGCGTCGCCCGCACCGCGCGCCGGCGCAGAGCCCTGCCCCATCGCCGAAGCTGCCACGGGTCCGACCAAGTGCGCGCTGCCTCGGCCTCTGCGGCGTCGGTTGCCTCCCACGCGCCGCGGAGGAGCTCGGTGAGCACTTCTGGCGGGTTGTTGGCGAGGATGCGCTGGCGGGTGATGGCGAGGTCATCGGCATAGGGCCGGGTCCGCGAGCGTGAGCCGGGGCGCACCCGATAGTGGAGTACGGCTGACGGCATGGGTGCAGCAACCCCACCAGTGCAGCCAAGGAGTCGGACCCACCACTCGTGGTCCTCCATGCCCAGCCGCATCTCCTCGTCACAGCCGCCCACTGTCGCCCAGTCGTCGCGGTGGAAGGCCGAGCAACCCGGGACGGCCGACCGCTGTGCGAAGTCCCTCACCGTCAGCTCACCGCGGGTGGGCCACGCCGCCCAGGCGCTGCCGAAGGGCTCCATCCGTGGGTAGGCCACCCGCACTCGCCCGTCGCCGGCGAGGACTGCGACGGCCTGCGCGACGAACTCGCGCGAGATCCGGTCGTCGGCGTCGAGGCAGATGACGTAGTCGCCGTGGCCGACCGCGATGCCGACGTTGCGGGCCGCGGACGGACCCCTGTTGTCCTGTCGCACGACCGTGACGGACGTGAGCGCGTCCAGCGCAGCTCTGGTCTCCGGCCGACTCGACCCGTCGTCGACGACGATGACCTCGACGCGCGGATGAGTCTGAGAGAGCGCGGATGCCACGGCCTCACGCAGGTGCTGGGGGTCGTCGTCGTAGGTGGGGATGACGATCGTGACCAGTGGTTGTTGGGGCGCGGCGGTGGAGGGTGCGTCAGCCACGTGCGTCACTGCCCGACGTGCGTGGCGCGCGGCGCTCGAGCACGCGCTCGTAGGCAGCGAGGGTGTGCCGGGCCGTCTCTGCCCAGGTGTACCGGTCGGTGATCCGGGCGCGCAGACCGGCCGAAGGGAGGTCCGCCAGGGCCTCGCCAACGGCCCGCCGGATGGACTCGGGATCAGCCGGGTCGCAGTAGCGCGCATCGCCCTCGAAGTACTCGCGGGCGTGGCCGCGGTCGGTGGTGACGACCGTGCAGCCCGATGCAGCAGCCTCGAGCGAGACGAGACCGGTCGTCTCGTACCAGGTGGCCAGGACGTGGGTGCGGTGGCGCGCGTACAGGGCCGGGAGCTCGTCGTGGTCGACCCCCGGCAGGAGCGTGACATTGCCCGCCTCAGCAGCGGCCCGTCGGCACTCCTCGAGGTAACCGGGGTGGTGGGGGTGCGGCGGACCGACGACGGTCAGCGTGACGCCGGGGACACCAGCGAGGGCCCGGATCGTGCCGAGCTGGTTCTTGTGTGGCTCGACCCGCCCCACGCACAGGACCGAGCCTGCCGGACGTGGTCGGCCGACACCGGGAGCGAAGAGGTCGACGACTATCGCGTTGGGGACGACGACGCACTCGGTGAGGACTCCCAGGTCCTCACGGACGTGACGGGCTTCCCCTTCGGCATTGGGCAGGAGCATCTCGGCCATGGACCACGCGCGGAGGCGGTCGAGGTCGTCGGCGGCCTCCTGCAGGGAGAGGCGGGTCAGGTCCTCGCGACCGCGCAGGCTCGCGCCGAGGTAACGCAGTCCCCGCCGGCCACGCCCGAGGGCGTCACGCGCAGTCACGCGCTCGGCACCGTGCGAGCTCGTGTACGACAGGCCCACGTAGATCGTCGAGATCACGACCGGGATGCCCCGAGCCCGCATCGCCGCGACCTCGTGCGGGCCGAGCTGGAAGCCGTGCACGACGTCCCAGGTCCCCTCGGGTTCGTCCGGGCCCAGGTGCTCCTGCACCTCGACCCCGAGGTCACGCAGGGCGGCCGCCGTCCGCTCCATCTGCACGCGGTGGCCGCCGGGGATCTCGGCGCCCCGGTTGAGCCACATGAGGACCTTCACGCCTGCACCTGTGGGTAGAGGTAGAGGTAGCGGTCGGCGATCTGCGTCCACCGCAGGGACTCCGCGTGGGCTCGCGCAGCCATCGGGTCGACCGGGTCGCGGTGCGCGGCGAGCATCGCCTGTGCGAGGGCGTGGGTGTCGGTGGGATCGGCACCGAATCCCAGTCGACCCGTCGCGTCCGCGAGGCCGCCGTTGGTGCTCCACACGACGCCGCGGCCAGCGGCCATGGCCTCGACGGCGACGATGCCGAAGGGCTCGAGCCGGCTGGGGACGACCGCGACCCGGGCACTCGACAGCAGCGCCTGCACGCCGTCGCGGTCGAGTGGGCCGAGCAGCTCGACACCGGGACCGGCGAGCGTGCGCAGTCGTTCGTGCTCGGGGCCGTCGCCGCCGATGAGCAGGGTGGCGTCGGGCAGCTGCTCACGGACGATCGCGAAGGCCTCGACGAGCAGGTCGAGACCCTTTTGCGGGACGTGCCGGCCCCAGGCCGCGAAGATCGGGGCGTCGGGGAGCGGGGTGACACTCCACTGGCCGGGGTCGACGCCGTTGGGCACGACGGTGCACCCGGCGAAGCGGCTCGCGACGGTTGCGGCGTCGTCACCCGCGCGGCGCGAGCACGCAGTGAGCACGGCGGCGCGGCGACTGCCCAACCGCAGCACCTGCCTGATCTGTGCGCTGCGCTGGTAGATGCGGCCGGCGTCCATGGTCACCTCGCCCTGCGTGGTGAGCACCAGAGGGATCCGTCTCAGGGCGGTCCACAGGGAGAGAGCGAGCACCTGGTTGGCGGCGCACTGGACATGGACGGCGTCGGGTCGTGGTCCGAGGGCGTCGAGCTGTCGGAGCTGCCGAAGCAGGGCGAAGGGGAAGACCGCCAGACGTCGCGGGTCCGACCCGGGCAGGTCGAAGCCGACGCGTCGCACCGGCACACCTTCGACGACATCGGTCGCCGGCAGGTCCGCGGGGTGGCGGTGCACGACCACAGTGACGTCGTGCCCGCGGGCGATGTACTCGCGGGCCAGCTGGAGGGTGAGCTCCTCCACGCCGCCGCGTGAGGGGTGGAAGGCACTGGGCGCCAACCAGATCCGCCGGGGGCGCTCGTGGCTGGTCATCCGACGACCTTGCGATAGACGTCGAGGTGCGCCCGGGCCGCGGTGTCCCAGGCGAAGGTCGAGGCCCGCGCGAGGCCGCGGCGCACGAGGCCCTCGAGGTCGACCTCGCGGCGCCCGACGGCGACGAGAGCCTCGGCGATGGAGGCCCCGTCGGGCTCGGTCATCAGGGCATTGCCGTCGGCCACCTCGGGGGTCGCGCCTCGGTCGACGGCGACGACCGGGGTGCCGACGGCCATCCCCTCGAGGGTCGGCAGGCCGAAGCCCTCGTAGATGCTCGGCACGACGACGGCCTCGGCGGCGGCCATGACCCGACCGACCCGGTCGAGGTCGACCTTGCCGGCGAGCACGACGCGCGGCAGGTGGCCGAAGAGCTCCTCGCGGCGGCCGTGGGGTGGGCCGAGGAGCACGAGCTCGTGGTCGGGCAGCTGCGGTGCGGCCTTGGTCCAGGCGTCGGCCAGACCTTCGAGGTTCTTGCGGCGGGTGACACCCGCGGCGTGGACGAAGAAGGGGCGCGTGATCCCGAGGTCCTGCAGGTCCTGCGTCGGCAGCGGCTGCGGCTGGCGGAAGCTCGGCCGCACGCCGTAGGGGATGACCGTCACCCGGCGGGCGTGGAGGAGCTCGGTCACCTCGCTGGCGGCGAACTCCGACGGGCAGATCACCTGCACGTCGTCACGCAGGGGCCTCATGCACCAGGGCGGCAGGCTCCCTTCGTCCGGGAAGCGTGCCGGCGGCAGGTCGTGCATCGTGAGCACGTGGGGGCGTCGTGGGCCGGGGACCCGCAGGTCGAAGCGGTGGACGAGGTCGTGGCGCAGCGCCAGGGCAGAACCGACGAGGGTGGCACCGGCGCCGTGGTTGAGGACGCGGTGCGGCACCCGGACCGTCGCCTCGCTGCGACCTCCGCCCACGCTCGACGAGCGGAAGTCCCACCCGGGCTCGTCGAGGTCGAGGATCGCCTGCTGGATGCTCGACTCGTAGGTCTGCTGGCCCATCGGGACGGCCGTGTGGAGCGTCACCCAGTGCGCTCGATGTGCCGTGTTCCCCATGGCCTTGCCGCCCGTCCCCGCCATGCCGGTCACCCTAGTGCCTTGGGGGTGCGCGGCCGCTGGCGCGCTCCTCATCCAGCTGGGCCGAGTCGGGCGGGGCGGTCAGTCGCTGACGGACCCAAGTGGTCCTTGAGCCGGAGGAAGGGCGACTCGAGCCAGCGGAAGGATGCCTCCGTCACCGCGATGCTCAGCAAGATCCCGAGGACCATCCGGGCCCACTCCGGACCGACGTCCACCTGGTGGCGCAGGATCTGCAGGATCGGGAAGTGGTAGAGGTACAGGCCGTAGGAGCGGGTGCCGGCCCACCGCATCACCCGCCCGGAGAGCAGCGCGGCAGCGGGTGACGAGGGCGCCAGGACGATGCCACCCAGGACGAGGAGCGCGAGCAGGCCTGCCGCGCTGGTGGGTCCGGTGAGCCATCCTTCGGGCAGCTGCCAGGGCGCGCACAAGACGGCAAGGAGGGCGACGAGGGCGCCGGTCGCGGGCCAGTGCAGGAGGTGGCCGTGCTCCTGGACGGCCCGTCGCCGTGTCATGGCGGCGAGCAGCGACCCCCAGATGATGGGGAAGCCTCGCAGGTAGGTGCCGCGGACGTCAGCGATCGGATCGGGCCAGGGCGTGAGGACGACCGCGACGATCGCGAGGGCGACGAGCGCGGTCATGATGCGGGTCCAGCGCCGGCCTGCGCAGAGCCCGACGAGCAGGACTGGCCACACGGCGTAGAAGTGCTCCTCGATGGCCAGGGTCCAGGTGTGATCGAGCAACGGTGCCGGTCGGCCGGTGTACATCCACCAGTTCGCGACGTAGACGAAGGCGGCGAGCGCACCTCGACCGAACTCGCCGGCTCGGCCAGCGGCGAGGCCGATGAGGAAGACGGCCATGCAGGCGGCAGCGAGCGCTGGGAGCAGCCGCAGCGCGCGGCGGATGTAGAAGCGTCGAAAGCGGACCCGGCCGGTCCGGTCGATCTCACCCAGCAGGATCGAGGTGATGAGGAAGCCGGAGAGGGCGAAGAAGACGTCGACACCGACATAGCCGTTGTCCGCGAAGCCCAGCTGGGCGTGGAAGAACAGGACGGCCACTGCCGCGATGCCGCGCAGCCCGTCCAGCCCCGGCCACCTCGGCCCACCCGCGGTCATGGGTGAAAGGTAACGGTCGGACGACGGTGGAACGACTGTCCGAGCCGGTCAATAGACTCCGCCGCATGGGGGAGCAGCACAGACCGGTCCGCGTCGCGATCCTCGACCACACCGCTCAGCTCGGCGGGGTCGAGCTGGCGCTCGTGCGCCTCATGGACACCCTCGCCACGCGCGACGACGTCGACGTGCGCGTCCTGCTCTTCGCCGACGGCCCGCTCGTCGGCCGCCTGCGGGAGCGGGGGCACGCGGTCGAGGTGCTGCCCCTTGACGAAGGCATCGGCACGACGACCCGTGAGCAGGCGGCGGGGCTGCGCACTGCAGCACGGTCCGCGGTGGGGGCCGCCCCCTTCGTCCGGAGGCTGGCGGCACGGCTGCGCGAGCTCGACGTCGACGTCGTCCACACCACGACCCTGAAGGCCGACCTGCTCGGGGTGCCTGCCGCACGCCTGGCCCGCCGCCCGCTCGTCTGGCACATCCGTGACCGCATCGCCCCCGACTACCTGCCCGGGCCGCTCGTGCGCCTCATGCGCCAGGTCGCCACGTGGGGTCCGCAGCGAGTCATCGCCAACTCCCGCGCCACGGCCGCGACGCTGCCGGGCGTCGACGTCACCGTCGCCCACCCCGGGCTCGTGCCCGCGCAGATCGGGGTCACGCCGCGCCCGCTGCCGACGCGGCCGGTCGTCGGCCTCCTCGGCCGGATCAGCCCCACGAAGGGCCAGCTCGAGCTCGTCCGCGCCGCCGCGCACGTCGTGCGCCGCCACCCGGAGGCGACCTTCCGCATCATCGGCTCGCCGATGTTCGGCCACGAGGAGCACGAAGGGGAGGTCCGTCGCGAGATCGCCCGGCTGGGTCTCGACGACCACGTCGAGCTCGTCGGCTTCACCGACGACCCGGCCGCAGAGCTCGACGCGATGACCGTGGCCGTCCACGCGTCGCCGGTGCCCGAGCCCTACGGCCAGGTCGTCGCCGAGGCGATGGCCCGCGGGGTGCCGGTCGTCGCGACCGACGCCGGGGGAGTGCCCGAGATCGTCACCGGTGGCCCGGCGTCCGTCGGCTGGCTCGTCCCGCCCGGTGACGTCGACGCCCTGGCCGCCGCCATCACCGCAGCCTTCGACGACCCCGACGGGGCCGAGCGCCGCGGCGCCGCCGGCTGGCAGCGGGCGCGCACCGACCTCGGCATCGGCCCGAGCACCGACACCATCGTGGGGGTGTGGCGCGAGGTGGCCGGCCGGCCCGGCACGAGGACGCACCCGCGCCCGCGCGTGGCGATCGCCCACGACTACCTCACCCAGCGCGGGGGAGCGGAGCGGGTCGTGCTCGCCCTGCTGCAGGCCTTCCCCGACGCGACGGTCCACACGACGCTCTACGACCCCGAGGGCACCTTTCCCGAGTTCCGCGACGTCGACATCAGAGTCAGCCCGCTCAACCACGTCGGCCTGCTGCGACGCCACCACCGCGCGGCGCTGCCCTTCCTCCCCTTCGCCTCGAGCGCACTGCGCATCGACGCCGACCTCGTCGTCGCGAGCAGCAGCGGCTGGGCACACGGGTTCCCCACGACCGGCCGCACCCTCGTCTACTGCCACGCGCCCGCCCGCTGGCTCTACCAGAGCGAGCGCTATCTCGGCGGCGACCCGCGGCGCTCCCCGACCGGGCTGGCGCTGCTCGCGCTGCGCGCCCCCCTTCGCCGCTGGGACCGCCGTGCCGCCGCCCGCGCCGATGCCTACCTCGCCAACAGCCACGTCGTGCGCGAGCGCATCGGTGAGGCCTACGGCATCGACGCCGAGGTGCTGCCGCCCCCCTTCGCCGTCGACACGACCGGGGAGCAGGAGGCGGTGCCCGAGGCCGCCGACTGGGGCGAGGGCTACCACCTCGTCGTCTCCCGCCTGCTGCCGTACAAAAACGTCGACCAGGTGGTCGAGGCATTCCGCGGGCTGCCCGAGCGCCTGCTCGTCATCGGCGCCGGCCCGCTGCTCGCGCCGCTGCGGGCCGCCGCGCCGGACAACGTGCGCATCGCGACCGACCTCACCGACGCCCAGATGCGCTGGGCCTATGCCCACGCCCGCGCGCTCGTCGCCGCGAGCCACGAGGACTTCGGCCTCACCCCGCTCGAGGCGGGCGCCTTCGGCCGGCCCACGCTCGCGCTGCGCGCCGGCGGCTACCTCGACACCATCGCCGACGGGGTCAACGGCGTCTTCTTCGACGAGCCGACCGCAGAGGCCATCCGGGCCGCCGTCGTCGCCGACCGCGACACCACGTGGGACGTGACCGCGATCCGCGCCCACGTGGAGGCCTTCTCTCCCAGTCGATTCGTCGAGCGCGTACGAGCCGCCGCGGCCCGGCTGGCATCATGACCCCCATGACCAGCCCTGCACCTGACCGGCCCCGGATCCTCTCCGGGATGCAGCCCACGAGCGACTCCCTCCACCTCGGCAACTACCTCGGGGCGCTCGTCAACTGGGTCGGTCTGCAGGAGGACTTCGACGCCTACTACTTCGTCGCCGACCTGCACGCGCTCACCGTGCCGACCGATCCGGCCGACATCACCCGCCGCAGCCGCGTGACCGCCGCTCAGTACATCGCCGGCGGCGTCGACCCCGAGCGCTCGGCGATCTTCTGCCAGAGCCACGTGCGCGAGCACACCGAGCTCATGTGGGTCCTCGCCTGCCAGACGGCCTTCGGCGAGGCGAGCCGGATGACGCAGTTCAAGGACAAGACGGCCAAGGGGCACAACGCCAACGTCGGCCTCTTCACCTACCCGATCCTCATGGCCGCCGACATCCTCATCTACGACGCGGCCCGCGTGCCCGTCGGCGACGACCAGCGCCAGCACCTCGAGATCACCCGCGACCTCGCCGAGCGCTTCAACGCCCGCTTCGGCGACACCCTCGTCGTGCCCGAGCCGCACATCCTCAAGGAGTCGGCGCGGATCATGGACCTGCAGGAGCCCACCGGCAAGATGAGCAAGTCGAGCTCCTCGGACAAGGGCCTGATCTCGCTGCTCGACGACCCCAAGCGCATCGCGAAGAAGATCCGCTCCGCCGTCACCGACGTCGACGGCGAGATCCGCTACGACGTCGACGCCAAGCCGGGGGTGTCCAACCTGCTGTCGATCCACTCGGCACTGTCGGGCACGTCGATCGCCGACCTCGAGGCCCACTTCGCCGGTCAGGGCTACGGCGTCCTCAAGCAGGAGGTCGCCGACGTCGTCGTCAGCGCCATCGAGCCCTACCAGCGCCGCATGGACGAGCTGATGTCCGACCCGGCCGAGCTCGACAGCATCCTCGCCAAGGGCGCGGCCCGCGCCGCCGAGATCGCCTCCGCGACCCGCGACCGCGTCTACGACCGCGTCGGCCTGCTCACCCCCCGGGCCTGATCGTGCCCGTCCACGGCGTGTCCATCGAGATCCCCGAGCCCTGGGGGTCGCAGCTGCAGCAGCAGCGGGAGGACGTCGGTGACCCGATGGCGCGGGCGATCCCGCCGCACGTCACGCTCATGCCGCCGACGGAGGTGCCCGAGGCCGAGCTGCCCGTCTTCGTCCACCACCTCGAGTCGGTGGCTGCCGCGCACGGGCCCTTCATGATGCAGCTGCGCGGCACCGGCACCTTCCGGCCGGTGAGCCCGGTCGTCTTCGTGCAGGTCGCCCAGGGCATCCCGATGTGCGAGCGGCTGGAGCAGGCCGTGCGTCGCGGTCCGGTCGTGCGCGACCTCGAGTTCCCCTACCACCCGCACGTGACGATCGCCCACCAGGTGAGCGACGCCCAGCTCGACCGCGCCTTCGGCGACCTGGCGACCTTCGACGCGTCCTTCGAGGTGACCAGCTTCCACCTCTACGACCACGGCGCCGACGGCGTGTGGCGCCCGCAGACGGGCTTCGAGCTCAGTGGGGAGCCTCTGCGGCCTTCATCGTGAGGTGCCCCTCCGGGTCGAGCCGGTCGAGGACCGCGGTGCAGATCTCGGAGAGCTGACCCACCTGCTCGGGCGTCAGGGCGTCGAAGACCTCCTCGCGCACGAGCGTCACGTGCCCGGGGGCCGCAGCGACGATGACCTCCATGCCGGCGTCGGTGAGCGTCGCATCGGTGGCCCGCGCGTCCGTCTGGCTCGGGCGCCGCACGAGCAGGCCGCGCCCCTCGAGGCGGCGGGCGACGTGCGAGAGCCGGGGGAGCGTCGCCTGGGTGCGCTGGGCGAGCCACGACATGCGCAGGGTTCGCTCGGGCGCCTCCGAGAGCATCGCGAGGACTTGGTACTCGAAGTGCGTCAGCTCCGCGTCGCGGCGCAGCTGGGCGTCCAGTCGCGACGGCAGCAGCTCCGCCAGGGCGATGAGGCGCAGCCACGCCGTCAGCTCGTCGTCGGTGAGCCAGCGGGGTTCCATGGCCGCAGTCTCCCAGACCGGACGGCCGGAGACCGGTCGGGCCCGGCCTGCCTCAGGCGGCGTGGGCCGAGGCCGCGCGCTCGTAGTGGCCGACGAGCTGCTCGGTGAGGCTGTTCCACGATCGGTGGGCGACCATCTCGGGACCGGCGGCGGCCATCGACGCCCGCAGGCTCGGCGAGTCGACGAGCTCGGCGACCCAGCGGGCGAGGTCGCCGCGCACCTGCGGGTCGAAGAGGTATCCCGAGCGGCCGTGGTCGACGAGGTCGAGCGGGCCGCCGACGGCGGGGGCGACGACCGGCAGCCCGGCGGCCGCGGCCTCCTGCAGCGTCTGGCCGAAGGTCTCCTTGGTCCCCGTGTGCACGAAGACGTCGAAGGTCGCGTAGGCGCGGGCCAGGTCGGCACCCGTGCGCGGGCCGAGGAAGGCCGGCGGCAGGTTGGGTCGGCCGGAGCTCGCGGCGACGGCCTCGGCGAGCCGCGCACCGAGCTCGTTGCGGCTCGGGCCCTCTCCGACGAGGACGAGCCGGGTGCCCGGCAGCTGGGCCAGCTCGGCGAGGCGGTGCAGCTCCTTCTCCGGCGCGAGCCGGCCGACGTAGCCGAGGAGGACCTCGCCGTTGGGGGCGAGCGCGTGCTTGAGGGCGAGCGTCTCCGGGTCGTCCTTCCACTCCGGGCGGAAGAGCGCGGTGTCGACGCCCCGGCCCCACAGGTCGGTGCGCGGGATGCGGTGCTCGCGCAGCTCCTCGAGCGTCGGGCGGCTAGGCGCGAGCGTGAGATCGGCCCGCTCGTGCAGCCGGCGCACCCACTCCCACGTCAGCGAGGAGGCGCCCCGGCCGATGGCTCCGGGGCCGTGCTGCTTGACGTAGTTGGGCATGTCGGTCTGGTAGATCGCGACCGTCGGCAGGTCGAAGGTCTCGGCGTTGTGCAGCCCCCGCGCCCCGACGAGGAAGGGGGAGGCGACGTGCACGACGTCGGGCCGGAAGTCGCGCAGCGCCCGGCGCACGGCACCCGTCGGCAGGCCGGCGCGGAAGCCGCGGACGGGCACCGCCGGCAGCGTCCGCACGACGTGCCCCGCATAGGTGGCCGGCGCGGGGCCGGGGGCGATGATCATCGCCTTGTGGCCCTGCTCGCGCAGGTTCTCGGCCACGCGGCAGACGCTCGTCGTGACGCCGTTGAGGCTGGGCAGGAAGGACTCGGTCGCAATAGCCACTCGCACGGTCTCCAATGTGGAGGTGCGGACACCCCCCTTCGGTGTCGTCGAGGGGGGTGTCCGGTGATCATCAGGTGACGACTTGGTCGAAGGGGGGACCCGCCCCCCGTCACGAGGCGGTCTCCTCGGGCGTGCCGGGTACGGTGCACGACATGACGACGACAGGGGATCTCGACCGCTTCTGGGCCGTGGTGCCCGCCGGGGGAGCGGGCACACGGCTGTGGCCGGTGTCGCGGGCCGGCTCGCCGAAGTTCCTCCACGACCTGACCGGCAGCGGCCGCACCCTCATCCAGGCCACGGTCGACCGCCTGCGGGTCCTCGCCGGAGAGCGGGTCCTCGTCGTCACCGGCGCCGCGCACGCCGCCGCGGTCCACGAGCAGGTGCCCGACCTGCCCGACGACCTGCTGATCGCCGAGCCCTCGCCGCGTGACTCGATGGCGGCGATCGGCCTCGCCGCGGCCGTGCTCGAGCGGCGCGACCCCGACGCGATCATCGGGTCCTTCGCCGCCGACCACGTCATTGCCGACCAGGAGGCCTTCGGCGCCGCCGTCGTCGAGGCCGTCGGCGTCGCCCGCCGCGACGACCTCGTCGTGACGATCGGCATCGAGCCGACCTTCCCCTCGACCGGCTTCGGCTACATCCAGATGGGTCCGCGGCTGCGCGCCCACCCGAGCGCCGCCCGGGTCCGCCAGTTCGTCGAGAAGCCCGACGCCCGCCGCGCCGCGTCCTACCTGGCGACTGGCGAGTTCCGCTGGAACGCCGGCATGTTCGTCGTCCGCGCCGCGACCCTGCTCGACCTGCTGGCCCAGTGGCACCCAGACCTGGCCGCCGGGCTGCGCGAGATCGCGGCCGACCCCGACCTGCTCGAGAGCCGCTGGGAGGGGCTGGAGAAGATCGCCATCGACCACGCCGTCGCCGAGCCCGCCGCCGACGAGGGTCTCGTGGCCGTCGTGCCCGGCAGCTTCGACTGGGACGACGTCGGCGACTTCAAGTCCCTCTCCTGCCTGCTGCCCCCCGCCGAGGGGGCGATGACCGTCGTCGGCGACCCCGCCCAGGTCCAGGCCATCGACTCCGGCGGCCTCGTCGTCTCCGAGTCCGGCCGCATGGTCGCCGTCGTGGGTCTCGAGGACGTCGTCGTCGTCGAGACCGACGACGCCCTGCTCGTCGCCAGCCGGGAGCGGGCCCAGGACGTCAAGCTCGTCGTCGAGGCCCTCAAGGCGGCCGGGCGCACCGACCTCGTCTGACGTCGAGCGTTCATCCGGTGGGCGCCTCCACGTCCGCAGGCGGTCGCCTCGGTAGAGTCGCACCGCCATGACTGCACCTCTCGCCCCGACGCTGCTGCGCGTCATCGACCGGCTGCTGCCCGAGCTGATCGACTTCCGGCGGGACCTGCACGCCCACCCGGAGATCTCCTTCCAGGAGCATCGCACGACCGCGCGGCTGCGCGAGCGGCTCGAGGCCGCCGGGCTCGAGCCGCGGTCGCTGAGCGAGACCGGGCTCGTCGTCGACCTCGGCGCGAGCGAGCCGCGCCGCCGCGTCGCCCTGCGCGGTGACATCGACGCGCTGCCGGTCCGCGAGCGCAGCGGCCTCGACTGGACCTCGACCAACGACGGTGTCTGCCACGCCTGCGGGCACGACGTCCACACGACCGCCCTGCTCGGCGCCGGCCTGGCGCTCGCCGAGGTCGCCGACGAGCTCGCCGCCCGCCACGTCGGCGTCCGGCTGATCTTTCAGCCCGCCGAGGAGCAGATGCCCGGCGGCGCGCTCGCCTTCGTCAAGGCCGGCGTCATGTCGGGCGTCGACACCGTCTACGCCGTGCACTGCGACCCCTCGCTCGACGTCGGCGAGATCGGCCTGCGCGAGGGGCCGCTCACGGCGGCCGCCGACCAGGTGACGGTGACCCTCCGCGGCCGCGGCGGCCACACCTCGCGGCCCTTCCTCACCGAGGACCTCACCTATGCCCTGGGCAAGGTCGTCACCGACGTGCCCGCGGTCCTCAGCCGGCGGGTCGACCCGCGGGCCGGGCTGGTCGTCGTGTGGGGCCGGGTCTCCGCCGGCGAGGCGATCAACGTCATCCCCTCCACCGGTGTCGCGCAGGGCACGCTGCGCATGCTCGACGTCGGCCTCTGGGAGGAGATCGGCCCGCTGCTCCACGAGGTCGTCGCCGACGTCGTGCGTCCCTACGGAGTGACGGCCGCCGTCGACCACATCCGTGGCGTGCCGCCGGTCGTCAACGACTCCGCCGCGGTCGCCGCGCTCGGTCGGGCGAGCATGGCCGCGGGCCTGCGCCCGGTGCCGACGCCGCACAGCCTCGGCGGCGAGGACTTCGCGTGGATGCTCCACGAGGCCGAGGGCGCCATGGCGCGCCTGGGCACCCGCACCCACGGCGGGCGCACCTTCGACCTGCACCAGGGCGACCTCGTCGTCGACGAGGGCGCGGTACGCAACGGGACCGCCCTGCTCACCCTCGCCGCGGCGGGGGAGTGGACCCGCGTCGAGGACGCCTGACCGACCCTGCACCCGGGTGAGGGTTTTCCCCCTTCGGTCGCGGTCTCATAACAGTTGCCGCCCGGGGTTCTGTGGGCACCCCTACTCGGACGTAGCATCCCCCGATGGCACGAAGGTGCCCCGATACCCCTGTTGAGAAGGAGAGCGCCTTGCGTCACACCGTGAAGGTCGCATCGATCATGTCCGTCGCCGCTCTGGCCCTGACCGCCTGCGGCAGCAGCGACTCCGGTGGCGACTCCACGTCCGCCGAGGGCGGCAGCGACGTCAAGGCCTGCCTCGCCTACGACGTGGGTGGCCGTGGCGACCAGTCGTTCAACGACTCCGCCGCCAAGGGCCTGGACCAGGCCAAGGACGAGCTCGGCATCGAGACCGACGAGGTCGAGGCCAGCCAGGGCGAGAACGACGCGGCCCGCGAGGACCGTCTCAACCAGCTCGTCGACGCCGGCTGCACCAACGTCATCGGCGTCGGCTACATCTACGCCAAGGCGATCGGCGCCGCGGCCAAGGACAACCCCGACATCAGCTTCGCGATCATCGACGACGCCTCCGACGACTCGAAGGGTGACAACGTCGCCCAGCTGACCTTCTCCGAGCAGGAGGGCTCCTTCCTCGTCGGTGCGGCTGCCGCGCTGAAGTCGAAGAGCGGCAAGGTCGGCTTCATCGGTGGCGTCGACGTCCCGCTGATCAACAAGTTCGAGGCGGGCTTCAAGGCCGGCGCCAAGGCAGTCGACCCCAAGATCGACATCCAGACGAAGTACCTCGCCGAGGACGGCTCCGGCTTCGCCGACCCGGCCAAGGGCCAGACCGCCGCCGAGGGCATGTACGACAAGGGCGCGGACGTCGTCTACCACGCCGCCGGCGCCTCCGGCAGCGGCGTCTTCAAGGCCGCCGCGGCGGACAAGAAGATGGCCATCGGTGTCGACTCCGACCAGGCCAAGACCGCCGACGCGAGCGTCCGCGACGTCATCATCACCTCGATGGTCAAGAACGTCGACGTCGCCGTCTTCGACTACATCAAGTCCGCGACCGAGGGTGACCCGATCTCCGGCCCGACCGTCTTCGGTCTCAAGGACGACGGCGTCGGCTACTCGACGACCGGCGGCAAGATCGACGACATCACCGACAAGCTCGACGACTACAAGAAGCAGATCATCGACGGGAAGATCACCGTTCCCGCCAAGTGACGCAGCCCCACCCACGAGGCCCGGTCGCGCACCTCGCGCGGACCGGGCCTCGTGGCCGTCCGGGGCGTTAGTCTTCGCCTGCGTGCCCTGACGGGCCGTGGACGCACACCGGAGGAATCATGAGCAGCACCGATCCGCACCGCCCTCCCGCGGCGACCCCCTCGGCGGGCGATCTCGCGGTCGAGGTCGAGGGCATCACCAAGAGGTTCCCGGGCGTCGTCGCCAACCGCGACGTCACCTTCGGCGTGCGCCGCGGCACGGTCCACGCGATCGTCGGGGAGAACGGCGCCGGCAAGTCGACCCTGATGAAGATGCTCTACGGCGTGCAGAAGCCGGACGAGGGCACGATCCGCATCGACGGGCAGGCCGTGTCGATGTCGAGCCCCTCCGACGCGATCAAGCACGGCGTCGGCATGGTCTTCCAGCACTTCATGCTCGCCGACAACCTCACCGTGGCCGAGAACGTCGTGCTCGGCGCCGAGAAGCTCCACGGCATCGGCGGGGGTGCGCGCACGGAGATCCGCCGCATCTCCGACGAGTACGGCCTCGACGTCGACCCGGACTCGCTCGTCGCCGACCTCGGCGTCGGCGCGCGCCAGCGGGTCGAGATCCTCAAGGTGCTCTACCGCGGTGCCCGCACGATCATCCTCGACGAGCCGACCGCGGTCCTCGTGCCCCAAGAGGTCGACGAGCTCTTCGACAACCTGCGCGAGCTCAAGCGCGAGGGCATCACCGTGCTCTTCATCTCGCACAAGCTCGACGAGGTGCTCTCCGTCGCCGACACGGTCACCGTGATCCGTCGCGGCACGACGATCGACACCGTGCTGCCCCAGGACGTCACCGCGCGCCAGCTCGCCGAGCTCATGGTCGGCTCCGAGCTGCCGACCCCCGAGACCGAGGAGTCGACGGTCACCGACCGGGTCGTGCTCTCGATGCGCGGCATCACCCTCGGCGGGTCGGGGCGCAGCGTCCTCGAGGACATCAGCCTCGACATCCACGCGGGCGAGGTCCTCGGCATCGCCGGCGTCGAGGGCAACGGCCAGGCGGAGCTCGTCGAGGTCATCATGGGCATGATCGAGCCGGTCTCCGGCACGGTGCACCTCGAGGGTGACGACATCTCCGACTGGGACGTGCGGCGCATCCGCGAGGCCGGCGTCGGCTACATCCCCGAGGACCGCCACCGTCAGGGCCTGCTGCTCGACGCACCGCTGTGGGAGAACCGGATGCTCGGTCACCAGACCCAGGCTCCCGCTTCCCGCCGGGGTCTGCTCACCTCGTCGGCCGCCAAGGCGGACACCGAGCGGATCGTGCGCGACTACGACGTGCGCACCCCGAGCATCCACGTCTCCGTCGGCTCGCTCTCCGGCGGCAACCAGCAGAAGCTCATCGTCGGCCGCGAGATGAGTCACGACCCCAAGGTGCTCATCGCCTCGCACCCGACCCGCGGCGTCGACGTCGGCGCCCAGGCGGCGATCTGGGACCTCATCCGCGAGGCCCGCCGCGAGGGCCTGGCCGTGCTGCTCATCAGCGCCGACCTCGAGGAGCTCATCGGGCTCTCCGACACGATCAAGGTCATCCTGCGAGGGCGGATCACCGGCGAGTTCGACCCCGACTCCGTGACCAGCCAGGAGCTCGGCAGCGCGATGACCGGCGCCGGGAAGGACGCATCATGAAGCTGACCCTGCGCCGTCTGGCGCTCACCCTCGCGGCGCCGCTGCTGGCCGTGCTCGTGGCCTTCGTCGTCACGTCTGCGGTGCTCATCGCCGTCGGCGACCCGGTGGGGCTCGTCTGGGAGACCCTGCTGTCGGAGCCGAAGCCGCGCACGATGGTCAACATCATCAACAGCGGCATCACCTACTACATCGCCGCGATCGCCGTCGCCATCGGCTTCAAGATGAAGCTCTTCAACATCGGTGTCGACGGGCAGTACCGCATCGCGACCTTCGCCGCGGCGATCATCGCCGGTCACGGCTGGCTCCCGGGCCCGCTCAACATCGTCCTCGCGCTGCTCGTCGCCATGCTCGTCGGTGGTGTCTGGGCCGGCATCGCCGGCTGGCTCAAGGTCACCCGCGGTGTCTCCGAGGTCATCTCGACGATCATGCTCAACGCGATCTCCGGCGGCCTGGTCGCCTGGGGGCTGCGCAGCTGGGGCGAGCGGGCCGAGGGCAGCAACACCCGCAGCACGCAGGAGATCCCGGCCTCGAGCCAGCTCGAGGGCCTCTCGCTCGTCCCCGACGCCACCAACCGCGTCTACACCCTGCTGATCCTGGCGGTCGTGCTCGGGCTGCTCTACTGGTTCATCGTCAACCGCACCCGCTTCGGCTTCGACGTGCGGGCCACCGGTGAGTCCGAGTCCGCGGCCGTCGCCAGCGGCGTCAAGGTCCCCCGCATGGTGCTGACCGCGATGGTGCTCTCGGGCGCGGTCGCTGGCCTCATCGGCATGCCGGCCTTCTTCGGGGCCGACCACTCCTACGGGCTCAACTTCCAGTCCGGTGTCGGCTTCATCGGCATCGGTGTCGCGCTCCTCGGGCGCAACCACCCGGTCGGCATCGCCTTCGCCGCGCTGCTGTGGTCGTGGTTGGAGAAGGCGAGTGACGGTCTGCAGCTGCGCGCCGACGTCTCGCCCGCCCTCGTCTTCATCATCCAGGGCGTCATCCTCCTCGCGGTCGTCATCGCCTACGAGGTCGTCCACCGCATCGAGCAGCGCATGGAGCAGCGGCAGGTCGCCCGCGAGCTCGATGCCGGCGTCACCATCGAAGGAGCCTCGGCATGACCCTCAGCGTCGGTACCGAGACCGAGGTCGCCCCCACGCGGCCCACCCGCCGCATCCCCTTCTGGGTGTGGCCGCTCGCGCTCGCCGCGATCCTCGTGGTCCTGTCCGTCATCCGCATCGTCACCGGCCAGGGGGACATCGCCTCCTCCGGCACGCTCAGCGCGGCCCTCGCCTGGGCGATGCCCCTGGCCCTCGCCGGTCTCGGCGGCCTGTGGGCAGAGCGTGCGGGAGTCATCAACATCGGGCTCGAGGGCATGATGATCCTCGGCACGTGGGGCGCCGCCTTCGGCGCCCTCCACGGCGGCCCGTGGATGGGTGTCGTCGGCGCGCTCGTGTGCGGCGCCCTCGGTGGCCTCGTCCACGCCCTGGCCACGGTGACCTTCGGCGTCGACCACATCGTCTCCGGTGTGGCGCTCAACATCGTCGCCGTCGGTGTGGCCAGCTATCTCGCCGCCCGCTTCTTCGGCGGCCTCGAGGGCGGCAGCGACGTGCAGTCCCCGGCCCTGCCGCACCTGCCGAGCATCGGCATCCCCGGCATCGCGGACCCGCTCGCGACGATCGAGGACAAGGACTGGTTCTTCGTCTCCGAGCTCGCCGCGCTGCTCAAGGCGGCGACGACCGGGCTGTCCGCGCTCACCGTCCTCGGCCTGCTGCTCTTCGTCGGCACGTGGTGGGTGCTGTGGCGCACCCCCTTCGGCCTGCGGGTGCGCAGCTGTGGTGAGTCGCCGGTGGCCGCCGAGACCCTCGGCGTCAACGTCTACCTCTACAAGTACATCGCCGTCGTCACCTCCGGCGCCCTCGCCGGCCTCGGTGGCGGATTCCTCGCGATGGTCGCCTCCGACACCTACCGCGAGGGCCAGACCGGCGGCCGCGGCTACATCGGTCTCGCCGCGATGATCTTCGGCAACTGGCGCCCCGGTGGCGTGCTCATGGGCTCGGGTCTCTTCGGCTACATGGACGCCCTCCAGCTGCGAGGCGGTGGCGCGGCGCTGCACGCGCTGCTCCTGCTCGTCGCGCTGCTCCTGCTCGGCATCGGGATCTGGCAGATCCTGCGCCGCCAGGCCTACGTCCAGGGCACCTTCGCGGTCGTCGTCGGCATCCTCGTCGTCGTCTACTGGTTCCTCTCCGACCAGGTCCCCAGCGAGGTCACCCCCTTCGCCCCGCACCTGACGACGCTGCTCGTCCTCGCCTTCGCCAGCCAACGGCTGCGGATGCCGGCGGCCAACGGCAAGGTCTACCGACGAGGCGGGGGGCACTGACATGGCCGGCCCCATCGCCGCAGCCGACTGGGAGCGCTTGCGCGAGAGCGCGGTCGAGGCGATGGGGCGGGCCTATGCGCCCTACTCCCACTTCCCCGTGGGGGTCGCCGGCCTCGCCGACGACGGGCGCCTGCTGAGCGGCTGCAATGTCGAAAATGCCTCGTACGCGGTCGGCCTGTGCGCCGAGTGCGGCCTGATCAGCGACCTCGTGCGCACCGGGGGCGGCCGGCTCGTCGCCGTGTGGTGCGTCGACGCCCGGGGTGAGACGCTCATGCCGTGCGGCCGGTGCCGCCAGCTGCTGTGGGAGCACGGCGGCGCGCAGTGCCGCATCCAGACGCCGGAGGGCGAGCGGGGTCTCGCCGAGATCCTGCCCCAGGCCTTCGGTGCCGACGACCTGACGAAGGGAGCACCGTGACCGAGCAGCACGACGCCGTCGACATCATCCGCACGAAGCGGGACCGGGGGGAGCTGAGCCCCGAGCAGATCGATTGGGTCATCGACGCCTACACCCGCGGGGTCGTCGCCGACGAGCAGATGTCATCGCTCGCGATGGCGATCCTGCTCAACGGCATGACCCGCCCGGAGATCGCCCGGTGGACCGCGGCGATGATCGCCAGCGGTGAGCGCATGGATTTCTCCTCGCTGAGCCGGCCGACCTCCGACAAGCACTCGACGGGTGGAGTGGGCGACAAGATCACGCTGCCGCTCGCGCCCCTCGTCGCCGTCTTCGACGTCGCCGTGCCGCAGCTCTCCGGTCGCGGGCTCGGCCACACCGGCGGCACCCTCGACAAGCTCGAGTCGATCCCCGGCTGGCAGGCCGACCTGACCAACGAGGCGATGCTCGCCCAGCTCGACGACGTCGGGGCGGTCATCTGCGCGGCCGGTGCCGGGCTGGCCCCCGCGGACAAGAAGCTCTACGCCCTGCGCGACGTCACCGGCACCGTCGAGGCGATTCCGCTCATCGCCAGCTCGATCATGAGCAAGAAGATCGCCGAGGGCACCGGCGCGCTCGTCCTCGACGTCAAGGTCGGGTCGGGTGCCTTCATGAAGACCCGGGAGGACGCGACCGAGCTCGCCCGCACCATGGTCGACCTCGGGACCGACGCGGGGGTCAACACCGTCGCGCTCATCACCGACATGTCCGTCCCGCTCGGCCTGACGGCGGGCAATGCCCTCGAGGTGCGCGAGTCGGTCGAGGTCCTCTCCGGCGGCGGTCCGCAGGACGTCGTCGACCTCACCGTCGCCCTCGCCGACGAGATGACCCGCGCCGCGGGCAAGGACGTGGGAGCCGACGAGCTGCGCGCCGCCCTCGGCGACGGCCGGGCGATGGACGTGTGGCGCCGGATGATCTCCGCCCAGGGCGGCGACCCCGACGCCGAGCTGCCCACCGCCGCAGAGACCGAGACCGTCACGGCGGACGCCGACGGCTACCTCGAGCACGTCGACGCGCTCGCGGTCGGCGTCGCCGCGTGGCGCCTCGGCGCCGGGCGCGCCCGCAAGGAGGACCCGGTGCAGGCCGGGGCCGGTGTCGAGCTGCACGCCCGGCCCGGTGACCGCGTCACCGCCGGGCAGCCGCTCATGACGCTGCACACCGACACCCCCGAGCGCTTCGCGAGGGCCCAGGAGTCGCTCACCGGCGCCTGGCGGATCAGCGACGCGGCCCCGGCGCCGCGCGAGGTCGTGCTCGACCGGATCACCGCCCAGGAGGCCTGACGTGCCCGAGCTCAACGACGCCCCGTCGATCATCGACGTGCCGGGCGGCAAGGTCATCGCCGAGCACGTCGGCCGGGTCGCGACCGGCAACGCGGCGATGTCGGTCGCCCACATGAAGGCGCCGGCCGGCTGGTCCGAGCCGGCCCAGCGGCCCGACTTCGACGAGGTGACGCTCGTGGTCGCGGGGACGGTCCTCGTCGAGCACGACGGCGGCACCACCGAGGTGCACGCCGGCCAGAGCATCGTGACCAGGGCGGGGGAGCGGGTGCGCTACTCGACCGGGGACGCCGGCGCCGAGTACGTCGCCATCTGCACGCCCGCCTTCGCCCCCGAGACGGTCCACCGGGAGGACGACGAGTGAGCCTCGACGAGGCGAGCATCCGCGCGCTGCCCAAGGTGGTCCTTCACGACCACCTCGACGGCGGCGTGCGCCCCCAGACCGTCCTCGAGATCGCCGACGAGGTCGGTCACGAGCTGCCGGTGAGCAGTGCCGACCGGTCGGCCGAGGGACTGGCGCGGTGGTTCCGCGAGTCGGCCGACTCCGGCTCGCTCGTGCGCTACCTCGAGACCTTCGAGCACACCGTCGGCGTCATGCAGACGGCACCCGCGCTGCGCCGCGTGGCGCGCGAGTCGGTCCTCGACCTCGCCCGCGACGGCGTCGTCTACGCCGAGTCGCGCTATGCCCCCGAGCAGCACCTGGGCGCCGGCCTGAGCCTCGAGCAGGTCGTCGAGGAGGTCGACGCCGGCTTCCGCGAAGGGGAGGAGGAGGCCGCGGCGGAGGGACACCCGATCGTCGTGCGGGGCCTGCTCACCGCGATGCGGCACGCCGCGAAGTCCCGGGAGATCGCCGAGCTCGCGGTGCGCTACCGCGACCGCGGGGTGGCCGGATTCGACATCGCGGGGGCCGAGGCGGGGCACCCGCCGAGTCGGCACCTCGACGCCTTCGAGTACCTGCGCCGCGAAAATGCGCACTTCACGATCCACGCCGGCGAGGCCTTCGGCCTGCCGAGCATCTGGGAGGCGCTGCAGTGGTGCGGCGCCGACCGGCTCGGGCACGGGGTGCGGATCGTCGACGACATCGGCTTCCGCGGGGCGACCGTCACCGACGACCCGCTCGCGGCGAACCAGGCGGCGCGCGAGGACCCCTCGCAGCTGCGGCTGGGGCGGCTCGCCGCCTATGTCCGCGACACCCGGGTGCCGCTCGAGATGTGCCCCCACAGCAATGTGCAGACCGGCGCGGCGCCCTCGATCGCAGCGCACCCGATCACCCTCCTCGCGCGGCTGCGCTACCGGGTCACGCTCAACACCGACAACCGGCTGATGTCGGACACCTCGATGACCCGGGAGATGCTCGCCCTGGTCACCGAGGCCGGCTGGGACCTCGAGGACCTGCGCTGGGTGACGACGAACGCGATGAAGTCCGCCTTCCTCCCCTTCGACGAGAGGCTGGAGCTCATCGAGGGGCGGATCAAGCCCGCCTACGCGGCCCTGGCCTGAGTCCGCTGGGCGGCGGCGGCGGCGCCTGGTTGCGTTGAGGCCACTTGGCTGCCCCGAGACGGGCAACCAGGTGGCATCAACGACGTTGGGTGCGCACAGCGACACCCGCCGCGGCTCAGTAGGTGTCGCTCGGGCCCGCGTCAGCGGTCTGACCCGGCTGCGGCACGACGAGGCCCGCGGGCCCGACCTGCTCGGCGCCGGCCAGCAGGGCCGCCGTGCTCGAGGTGCCGATGCGGGTGACGCCCTCGGCGAGCATCGCGAGGAGCGTGGGGATGTCGCGCACGCCGCCGGAGGCCTTGACCTCCATGGTCTCGGGGGTGTTGGCCCGCATGAGCGCGACGTCGGCCAGGGTCGCGCCCCCGCCGGCGAAGCCCGTGGACGTCTTCGTGAAGTCGGCCCCCGCGTCGGCGCTCGCCCGGCAGGCGTCGATCTTGGCCCGCTCGTCGAGCAGCGCGGTCTCGAAGATGACCTTGACCAGTGCCCCCGCCTCGTGACCGACCTCGACGACGGCCGCGATGTCGTCGCGCACCGCGGTGACGTCACCGCCGCGCAGCCGGCCGATGTTGAGCACCATGTCGAGCTCGGTCGCGCCGTCCGCCAGGGCCTGCCGCGACTCGGCGACCTTGGCGGCCGTCGACGTCGTGCCGTGGGGGAAGCCGATGACCGTGCACACCCGGGTCGGGCTGCCGTCGACCGCCGCGATGGTCTCCGCGGCGAGGGCGACGTCGCTCGGGCGCACGCAGACGCTCCAGATGCGCTGGGCCGCGAGCTCGCGAACGGAGGCGGCCACCTCGTCGGGGGTCAGCTCCGGCTTGAGCAGCGCGTGGTCGACGAGGTCGGCGACGTCCTGGACGGTGAGCGTCGTGCCGGGGGCGAAGGGGGGACGGCGAGTCATGTCCTCAGCCTAGGGCGTCGACCCAGCGCGACCCCACCTCGCGCAGCCGCCCGGAGCCGGCGGTCAGCTCCGCGACGAGGGGCGTGAGCCCGTCGACCTCGGTGGCCGGGACCCCGAGCGTCAGGGTGACCTCGGCGGCGTAGTCGGCGTCGACGACGTGCACGCCCCGCGAGCGAAGCTCGTTGTCCACGCGCCCCGCCTCGACGTGCGACACGACGAGCTCGTGCTCGACGACGAGCTCGCGCCGCAGCGTGCCCACCGACTCCAGCCCGGCGCGCACCGCGTCGCCGTAGGCCCGCACGAGACCGCCGGTGCCGAGCAGCACCCCGCCGAACCACCGGGTGACGACCGCGACGACATCGCTCACCTCGTGCCCGGTGAGGACCTCGAGCATCGGGGCGCCGGCCGTGCCCGACGGCTCGCCGTCGTCCGACGAGCGGGCCACCCCGCGGTCCGGCCCCAGGACGAAGGCCGAGCAGTGGTGCCGGGCGTCCCAGTGCTGCTTGCGCAGCCGCTCGACGACGGCACGGGCGCTCCCTTCGTCCTCGACCCGCTGGAGGGTGCACAGGAAGCGCGACCGCTTGACCTCGATCTCGACCTCGCCGTCGCGGGCGACGGTGAGGTAGGACGTCGTGGCCATCGCCGACCTCAGGCGCCGGCGAGCTCGCGCTCGGCCTGGCGCGGGGTGGCGCAGCGGGCGCCGAGCTCGACGTGCCGGGCGACGACGCGCGGCTCGTCCCGCATGAGGACCAGGCCGCGGCGCACGAGGGTCAGCGGCGGCTTGCGGCGCTCCTTGAGGTCGCGGAGCAGCCGCAGGACGAAGGTCTTGAGCCGGTGGTGACGGATGCACCACGCGGAGTGGAGCAGCCCGGCCTCGCGCAGGGCGGGGATTGCCTCGGCCGCGAAGATCCCCTCGGCGACGACGAGGTCGTCCGGCCGCGCGGTCACGGTGTGCTCGCCCGTGGCCCGCGAGACGCTGATGTCATAGATCGGCATCGCCGCCGTCCCGGTCGCCAGGAGGGTGCTCAGCGCGGCGACGGCCGCCGCCTCGTCCCAGCTGTCGGGGTGGTCCCAGTCGACCATCCCGAGCTCTTCGCTGCGGGGCAGGTCGGGGGCGTCGAGGTCCTTGTAGAAGTCGTCGAGCCGCACGACCGGCCAGCCGTGGTCACGGTGCAGGCGGGCGGCGAGTCGGGACTTGCCGGAGCCGCTCGGCCCGGCGAGGACGACGACACGTCCGGTCGAAGGGGGCTGGGCTGGCGTCGGCACGAGAGCCAACAATACGTGGGTCGAGGTGCGGGTCCCTCCGTTGGTCGAGGTGCGGGTCCCACCGTTGGTCGAGGTGCGAGGAACGAGCCTCGAGACCCCTCGAGACCCTAGAGCGCCGTGAGCGACTCCATCGCCGCCCGCACCCTGCCGAGGCGCTCGGCGGCCCGCTCACGTGCCGCCGACAGGTCGTCGGGGGAGGCGACCGGCTCGATCGCCTCGAGATAGACCTTGAGCTTCGGCTCGGTGCCGGAGGGGCGCACGATGATCCGCGAGTCGTCGTCGAGCAGGTAGCGCAGCCCGTCGGTCGGGGGCAGCCCCCCGGCGCCGACCGAGAGGTCCTCTGCGCTCGCGACGGGGGAGTCGGCGACCTCGGTGGGCGGCTCCTGGCGCAGCCGGTCCATGATCCGCCCGATGTCGGCGAGGTCCTCGACGCGAATCGAGAAGGCATCGGTCGCGTGCACCCCGAGCTGGCGGTGCAGGTCGTCGAGGACGTCGAGCAGGGTGCGCCCCTCGGCCTTGAGGATCGCGGCGAGCTCGGCGACGAGCAGCGCGGCCGAGACGCCGTCCTTGTCGCGCACCAGGTCGGGGGCGACGCAGTAGCCGAGTGCCTCCTCGTAGCCGTAGTGCAGCCCCTCGACCCGGGCGATCCACTTGAAGCCGGTGAGCGTCTCCTCGTGCGCCACCCCGGACAGCCGGCACATCGCGGCGAGCAGCCGGGAGCTGACGATCGAGTTGGCCATGCGGCGGCCCTCGGGCACGCCGCGCATGATCAGGTGCGAGGCGAGCAGGACGCCGAGCTCGTCGCCGCGCAGCAGCCGCCAGCCGCCGTCGACCGCGGGGTCGGGCACGGCCACGGCGCAGCGGTCGGCATCGGGGTCGTTGGCGATGACGAGGTCTGGCGAGGTCGCGCGGGCAGCCGCCAGGGCGGCGTCGAGCGCGCCGTCCTCCTCGGGGTTGGGGAAGGCGACGGTGGGGAAGTCGGGGTCCGGCGCGGCCTGCTCGGCGACCTTCGCCGGCGCGGCGAAGCCGGCCCGCTCGAAGGCCCGCTCAACCGTCGTGTCGCCGACCCCGTGGAGCGCGGTGTGCAGCACGGCGAGATCGCGCGGGGTGTCGAGGCCGACGACTCCCGAGACGGCGTCGAGGTAGGCCTCGAGCACCTCGTCGCCGAGGACCTCCCAGCCGGACTCGGCGCGCGGCACCGACGCGACGCTCGCGACCTGGTCAATCTTCGCCGCGATCTGCGCGTCGCTCGGCGGCACGATCTGGCTGCCGTCGCCGAGGTAGACCTTGTAGCCGTTGTCCTGCGGCGGGTTGTGGCTGGCGGTGACCATGACGCCCGCGTCGGCACCGAGGTGACGGATGGCGAAGGCGAGCACCGGCGTCGGCAGCGGCTCCGGCAGCAGCACCGACCGTCCGCCGGCGGCGGTGACGACCGCCGCCGTGTCGATGGCAAAGGCGTCGGAGTTGTACCGCGCGTCGCGGCCGATGACGACGAAGGGGGAGTCGCTCGCCTCCTGCAGATGGGCCACGAGGCCCGCGGCGGCGCGGATGACGACGGCCCGGTTCATGCGGTGGGGGCCGGCGCCGAGGGCGCCGCGCAGGCCGGCGGTGCCGAACTGGAGCAGCCCGGCGAAGCGGTCGGCGAGGTCGGCGACGGCAGCCGGGTCACCCCCTTCGGCAGCGGCGACGACCGCCAGGAGCTCCTCCCGGGTCGCCGGGTCGGGGTCGTCGGCAGCCCACTCGCGCGCGGCGGTGAGCAGGTCGTCGGAGACGTCGGCGGCGTGGCGGGAGGTGTAGCTCATGGGCGTCCTCAGATCTTGGCGACGATGCTGGCGAGGAGGGTGCCGCACCGCTCGGCAGCGGCCTGACCGGCGGCGACGACCTCGTCGTGCGCCAGCGGGGTCTCGCTGATGCCGGCGGCGGCATTGGTGACGAGCGAGACGCCGAGGACCTCGAGCCCGGCCTCGCGGGCGGCGATCGCCTCGAGCGTCGTCGACATGCCGACGAGGTCGGCGCCGAGGATGCCGGCCATGCGCACCTCGGCGGGGGTCTCGTAGTGCGGTCCGCGGAACTGCGCGTAGACGCCCTCGTCGAGGTCGGCGTCGACCTCGCGAGCCAGCTCGCGCAGGCGGGGGGAGTAGAGGTCGGTGAGGTCGACGAAGTTGGCGCCCTCGATCGGCGAGGTCGCCGTGAGGTTGATGTGGTCGCTGATGAGGACCGGGGTGCCCGGGCCCCACTCCGGCCGCAGGCCGCCGCAGCCGTTGGTCAGCACGATCGCGCGGCAGCCGGCGGCCGCCGCCGTGCGCACCGCGTGGACGACGGCGCGCACGCCGCGGCCCTCGTAGAAGTGCGTGCGGGTGCCGAAGACGAGCGCCCGCCCGCCGGTGTCGGCGATCTCGACGGAGCGCAGCTGCCCGGAGTGGCCGGCGACTGCCGCCGCGGTGAAGCCGGGCACCTCGGCCTGCTCGACGGTGGCGACGGTGCGGCCGACCCGGTCTGCGGTCTGGCCCCAGCCGGAGCCGAGGACGAGGGCGACGTCGTGGGTCGCGACGCCGGTGCGCTCGGCGATGACGGCCGCCGCGTCGCGGGCGAGGGCGAAGGGGTCCTGGGTGTCAGCGGTCTGGGTCACAGGCGCAATCTACAAGGGTGGTTGGATGGGAGGCGTGACTCGAACGAACTCTGTTGTGATCCTCGGCGGCGGCCCGGGCGGCTACGAGGCGGCCCTCGTGGCCGCGCACCTGGGGGCGTCGGTCACCGTCGTCGACCGGGACGGCATCGGCGGGGCCGCGGTGCTCACCGACTGCGTCCCGAGCAAGACCCTCATCGCGACGGCCGACTACCTCGGCGGCATCGAGACCGCCTCCGACCTCGGCGTGCACCTCGAGGACCACGAGGGCGACGTCGCGACCGAGACGGTCGCCGAGCTCGACGCGATCAACCGCCGGGTGCGCAACCTCGCGGCCGCGCAGTCCGCCGACATCACCGCCCGGCTGCAGGAGGTCGGGGTGCGGGTCGTGCCCGGCACCGGCCGGCTCGCCTCGCCGAGCGAGGTCGTCGTCGAGGGTCCCGACGGGGGCACCGAGACGATCGCCGCCGACGTCGTCCTGCTGAGCACGGGCGCCACCCCGCGGGTGCTGCCGACGGCGCAGCCCGACGGCGAGCGGATCCTCACCTGGCAGCAGATCTACGAGCTGCCCGAGATCCCCGACAAGCTCATCGTCGTCGGCTCGGGCGTCACCGGCGCCGAGCTCGCGCAGGCCTACCTCGGCCTGGGCACCGACGTCACGCTGATCTCCTCGCGCGAGCTCGTCCTGCCGGGCGAGGACCAGGACGCGGCCGCGGTCATCGAGGACGTCTTCCGCCGCCGGGGCATGACGGTGCTCAACCGCTCGCGCATGGCCTCCGCCGAGCGGCGCGGCGACGGCGTCGTCGTCACCCTCGAGGACGGCCGTGAGGTCGAGGGCAGCCACGTGCTCATCGCCGTCGGCGCCGTGCCCAACACCCGCGACATCGGTCTCGAGGAGGTCGGCGTCGAGCTCAGCGACTCCGGCCACATCGTCACCGACCGTGTCTCGCGGACCTCGGTCCGCGGCATCTACGCGGCGGGCGACTGCACCGGCGTCTTCGCGCTCGCCTCCGTCGCGGCGATGCAGGGCCGCACGGCCATGGCGCACGCTCTGGGCGACGCGGTGACCCCCCTTCGGCTCTCGGCGGTGTCGGCCAATGTCTTCACCGATCCCGAGATCGCGACGGTCGGCATGAGCGCCGCCGACGCGGCCGACAACTCCGACGTGGAGGCCGTGATGATGCCGCTCTCGCGCAACCCGCGGGCCAAGATGCTCGGCATCGAGGAGGGCTTCGTCAAGCTCTTCGCCTACCGGGGGACCGGCACGCTGCTCGGCGGTGTCGTCGTCGCGCCGCGCGCCTCGGAGCTGATCTTCCCCGTGGCCATCGCCGTGCAGAACAGGCTCTCCGTCGACCAGGTCGCCTCGACCTTCACCGTCTACCCCTCGCTCACCGGCACCCTCGCCGAGGCAGCCCGACGGCTGCACCCCCTGCACGGGGAGTGAGCGCGGCCGGGGCGCCGGTGCGCTGCCGCCGCTAGGGTCGAAGGGGGCCGATCCGCGGCCCGCGACGAAGGAGCCGAGGATGAGCAACAGCCCGCAGCAGTTCAACGGCGGCGAGTACGTCGACAAGGCACGCGACGCGGCCCGGGACCACCCGGACCAGGCGCGCGGTGCGATCGACAAGGTCCAGGAGGCCGTCGACAAGCGCACCGGCGGCAAGTTCACGTCGATCATCGACAAGGCTGGTGACTTCGTCGAGGACAAGCTCGGCCTGTCGGAGGAGAAGAAGGCGGAGCCCAAGGGCGACGCCAGCCCCAAGGCCGACCCGGAGCCGAAGGGGGATGCCGCACCCAAGGCGGACCCGGCACCGAAGGCCGACCCGGCACCCAAGGCGGACGCGGGGCCGCAGGGCGACGGCTCGACCAGCGGCGGGGCCCTGCCCGGCTGATCCGACGGGCGCGCCGGCCGCGCTGGCTCCGGTCAGTCGGCCGGCGCGGTCACCGTCGCCGCCTGCAGCTGCAGATCGGTGCGCACGGCCGACCCACCGACCACGACGGTCCGGGTGACGATGGCGCTGGTCGTCCGGTCGACGGCCGTGACGACATAGGCGCCCTCCTTGGGCACCGGCAGGTCGTAGCGCCCGTCGGGGCCGGTGCGCATCCAGTCGACCGACCCGCCGGCGCGGCGGGTCACGACGACGGAGACGTCGCACGCGGGCTGCCCGTCGACTCCGGTCACGGTGCCCGAGATGCTCATCCGGTCGCGCAGGACGAGGGGCGGCACCTGCCGGCCCTGCTCCAGGTCGACGTAGGCGCTCACGGGCGCCCAGCCCGGTGCGGTGACGACGAAGAGGTGCTTGATCGGGCCGCCCGTCGCCACCGAGTAGTCGCCGGCCGAGTCCGTGTGCGACCAGTCGACGTGCGAGCCCTGGCCACCGAGCACGGTGACGACGGCCCCGGCGAGCGGCTGCCCGGCCGCGTCGGTGATCCGGCCGTGGACGACGTGGTCGGCCTTCTGCTCCTCGACGTCGGGGCGGGCCGGCGCCTCGGCGGAGCGCTGCCGCAGGAAGGGCAGGATCAGCCCGAGGCTGATGAGCGAGGCGGCCGTCGCCAGGCCGAAGACGGTGGCCATGCCGGTGTAGGTCGGGAACCCGGTGGCCGTGATCGTCGCCGCGAGCACGGCGGTGGTCACCGCACTCGCCGTGGACGTGCCGACGGAGCGGAGCAGCGTGTTGAGCCCGTTGGCCGCCGCGGTCTCGGTGACCGGCACCGAGCGCATGATGAGGGTCGGCAGCGCCGAGTAGGCCAGCGCGGTGCCGATGGTCACGGTGATCGTGCCGAGCACGACGAGCCCGATCGAGTGGCTGAAGGGGATGCGCGCGAGGTAGGAGACCGCCATGATCGCCGCGCCGGCACCGATCGCCATCTCGGGGCCGAAGCGGCGGATCACCCAGCCCGAGAGCGGCGCGAGCAGGCCGAAGGCCACGGCGGACGGGGCCATCCACAGCCCGGCGTGCAGCGCGTCGAGCCCCAGTCCGTAGCCGGTCTCCTCGGGGGTCTGCAGCAGCTGTGTCGACACGAGCATGTTGACGAACATCGCGAAGCCCATGAAGACCGAGATCGTGTTGGCCGCGATGACGACCGGCTGCGAGGCGGTGCGGATGTCGACGAGCGGGTTGGGGATGCGCAGCTCGAGCGGGACGAAGAGGCCGAGCAGCAGCAGACCCGCGGCGAAGCAGCCGAGCGTGCGCACGTCGAGCCAGCCCCAGTCGCTCCCCTTGGTGACGGCGAGGAGCAGCAGCACGAGCGCCAGGCTGAGCAGGACCGCGCCGCGCACGTCGAAGGCGCCCGCGGTGCGCACGCTCGACTCCGAGACCGTCAGCAGGACGAGCGCGATCATCAGCAGCGCGAGGACACCGGGCAGCCAGAGCACGACGTGCCAGTCGAAGGCCTCGGCGAGGTAGCCGCCGAGCGGCAGCCCGACGCCGGCGCCGATCGCCAGGGTCGCGCTCATCAGGGCGACGGCGAGCGGCACCTGCTCCGGCTCGAGCTCGTCGCGCATCGTGGCGATGCCGACCGGCACGAGCGCCATGCCCATGCCTTGCAGGGCGCGGGCGAGGATGAGGAAGGGCAGCGAGGGGGCGAAAGCCCCGACGAGGGCGCCGAGCGAGACGATGCCGAGCGTCACGAGGATCATCCGTCGCTTGCCGTACATGTCGGCCATGCGGGAGATGACCGGCGTCGCGACCGCCCCGGCGACGAGCGTGGCGGTGACCATCCACGAGGCATTGCCCGCGGTCGTGCCGATGAGGTCGGGCAGCTCGGGGACGAGCGGCAGCACCATCGTCTGCTGGAGCGAGACGACGGTGCCGCAGAGGGCGAGGACGGCGATGACGACGCCGCCCCCGGCACGCCGGGAGGGCGTGCCGGGGGCGGCGTCGGTGGTGAGGTCCGTGCTGATGATCAGTCCTTGATCTCGGCGAGGACCGCACCGTTGCTCACGGTGGCCCCGACCTCGGCCTGCAGGCCGGTGATCGTGCCGGCCTTGTGGGCGTTGATCGGCTGCTCCATCTTCATCGCCTCGAGGACGACGACGAGGTCACCCTCGGCGACCTCCTGGCCCTCCTCGACGGCGAGCTTGACGATCGTGCCCTGCATGGGGGCGGTGAGGCTGTCGCCGGAGGCCGCGGCGCCGCCGCCACCCCCGCCGGAGCGCTTGGGGGCCTTCTTCTTGGCCGCGGCGCCACCGCCGCCACCGAGCGAGAGGCCACCGGGCAGGACGACCTCGAGGCGCTTGCCGCCGACCTCGACGGTGATCTTCTGGCGCTCGCCGTCGTCCTCGGCCGCCTCGCCGACCTCGCCGCCGTAGGGGGCGATCTGGTTGTCGAACTCGGTCTCGATCCAGCGGGTGTAGACGGAGAAGGGCGCGTCACCCTCGGGAGCGAAGGCCGGGTCGCGGACGATCGCCTGGTGGAAGGGCACGACCGTCGGCATGCCGTCGACGACGAGCTCGTCGAGGGCGCGGCGGGAGCGCTCGAGCGCCTGCTGCCGGGTGGCGCCGGTGACGATGAGCTTGGCGATCATCGAGTCGAAGGCACCGGCGACGGTGTCGCCCTCCTCGATGCCGGCGTCCCAGCGGACACCGGGGCCGTGGGGGACGCGCATCTTGGTCACGGTGCCGGGGGCCGGCATGAAGTTGCGCCCGGCGTCCTCGCCGTTGATGCGGAACTCGAAGGAGTGGCCGCGGGCGATCGGGTCGTCGTAGCCGAGCTCCTCGCCGTCGGCGATGCGCAGCATCTCGCGGACGAGGTCGATGCCGGTGACCTCCTCGGTCACGGGGTGCTCGACCTGCAGGCGGGTGTTGACCTCGAGGAAGGAGATCGTGCCGTCCTGGGCGACCAGGTACTCGCAGGTGCCGGCGCCGACGTAGCCGGCCTCCTTGAGGATCGCCTTGGAGGCGCGGACGAGCTCGGCGTGCTGCTCCTCGGTGAGGAAGGGTGCGGGGGCCTCCTCGACGAGCTTCTGGTTGCGGCGCTGCAGAGAGCAGTCACGCGTCGAGACGACGACGACGTTGCCGTGCTGGTCGGCGAGGCACTGGGTCTCGACGTGGCGCGGCTTGTCGAGGAACTTCTCGACGAGGCACTCGCCGCGGCCGAAGGCCGTGACGGCCTCGCGGACGGCCGACTCGTAGAGCTCGGGGATCTCCTCCATCGTGTAGGCGACCTTGAGCCCGCGACCGCCACCGCCGTAGACCGCCTTGATGGCGATCGGCAGGCCGAACTCCTCGGCGAGGGCGACGACCTCGTCGGCGTCCTTGACCGGGTCGTTGGTGCCGGGGGCGAGGGGCGCGTTGGCCTTGACGGCGATGTGCTTGGCCTTGGCCTTGTCACCCAGCGCGTCGATGGCCTGGGGGCTGGGGCCGATCCAGATCAGCCCGGCGTCGAGGACGGCCTGGGCGAAGTCGGCATTCTCCGCGAGGAAGCCGTAGCCCGGGTGGACCGCGTCGGCGCCGGCGTCCTGGGCGACCTGCAGGAGCTTGTCCTGGAGCAGGTAGCTGTCGGCGGGCGTCTGGCCGCCGAGGGCGTAAGCCTCGTCGGCGACCTTGACGTGCAGGGCGTCACGGTCGGGCTCGGCGTAGACGGCGACGGAGCCGATGCCGGCGTCGGCGCAGGCACGGGCGATACGGACGGCGATCTCGCCGCGGTTCGCGATGAGGACTTTGCTGATGGCCATGGGCCGCAGACTACTGCGTGCCTGCCACCCCCGGCGGGTCGCCCGCATCGTGGCGCCGCACACCCCCTTCGCCCACCCCCTGCGGAGGCGAAGGGGGTGCCCGTCACCTCGACCAGCCGCGGGAGTCGGTGCACTGGGTCGGGTCGTCATAGCGCTGCCGGATCTCGTCGGCGCGGGAGCGGGCGAGGTTCCATCCGGCGAGGGTGTCCTCGTCGCCCGCGCCGTACACCTGGTGCATCGACAGCGCGCACTGCTTGATGTGCGCGGGCAGGGCGCTCGACTCGATGGTCGGCACGGCGTCGGCGGGCAGGCTGCTGAGGTACCAGGTGTCGAGCTTGCCCGTGGCCTGCCACCGCTCGATGTTGCGGTCGGCGACCCAGGCGCTCGTGTTGCCGACGGTGCCGACGATCGTGAGCACGGCGGCCGCGACGAGGACCGTGCGGCCGAGCCAGCGCCGGGTCGGGGTGACGAGGGAGACGAGCACCGCGAGGACGACGAGCCCGAGCCAGATCTCGAAGAGGTCGGCGTTGATCCGCAGCGTCGTGTAGCCGTAGGCGTCCTGGTAGAGCGCCATGCGGCGCAGCGCGGAGGCGACGACGAGCAGGGTGAGGACGCACAGGGTCGCGTTCATCGCGGTCATGACCCGGCGGTCGCGGTCGGTGCTCGTGCGGCCGAGCGCTCGAACCCCGGCGACGAGCAGCAGGACGAGCGCGGTGGCGACGGTGAGCTGGCCGAAGCCCTGCCGGGCCGACTCGGCATAGGTCACGCCCGCCGTGCGCACGACGTAGTCGTGCCCGCCGACGACCGCCGCGGCCTGGGCGACGACGAAGGCGACGAAGATCGCGATGACGACGCCGAGCGGGACCTGCCACTCGCGCTCCGGGATGCGAGGCGACAGGCGTGCCCCGTCGACGGTCGGCGGGTTGATCGCGAGGTAGAGACCGGCGAGCGTGACGCCGGCGAAGAAGACGAGCACGAAGACGCGGAAGATCGCCATGTCGCTGATGTCGGGGACGAGGGCCGAGGCCCAGGAGCCGAGGACGGCGTCGGCCGAGGAGAGCAGCCCGCCGAAGACGAGGAGCAGCGCGAGGCTGACGACCCCGGTGCGCAGCACCGACCACGCGCTGCCGCGACGGGCGAGCGTGCGGATCGTCCGGTCGAGCAGGGGGAGCCCGCGCAGCGCGGAGAGCGGCCAGGCGATGACCGAGGCGATCATCCCGGTGACCGTGCGCGCGTCGGTGCACGCGGCGGCGGCGAGCACCCCGGCGACGGCGACGGCGAAGAAGCTCATCACCGGGTCGTCGCGCAGGATCGTCGTCAGGCCGAGGGGGAGGGCCAGGGCCGCGGTGACCCACGACCACGGCTTCGCCCGGCGAGCCGAGGCGAGCCACAGGGCCGCACCACCGGCGGTGAGGACGACGAGCAGCCCGAGCCCGATCGCGTTGCCCGGCAGCAGGATCGCGGCGAGCAGGCCGACGGCGAGTGCGGCGAGCAGCAGCCGCGGCTGCCCCTGCGTGACCCGCTCGGGCCACCACCGCGACAGCGACACCCCCGCTCCCTGGCCTCCTTCGCTCCCTGAGGAAGTCGCGAAGCGACTGTCTCGAAGGGAGGGAGCGGATTCTGCAGCAGTCATGACGGTCTCCTTGTCCACGCTCCCTGAGGAGGTCGCGAAGCGACCGTCTCGAAGGGAGGGCGAGGTGGTGGTCGTGGTGAGCGGTGCGGGCGAAGGGGAGGTCGGCGGGGTGAGCGGCAGCCGGAGCTGGAGCCGGGCGCCTGACCCTTCGAGACGCTCGCCCGCTGCGCGGACTCGCTCCTCAGGGAGCGGGGTGGGCAGCGCCCGGATCGTGCCGCCGTGCATCGAGGCGACCCACGCGGCGATGGCCAGGCCGAGGCCGGTGCCACCCCCTTCGTCCGCGCCGGGGCCGAAGCGGTGGAAGAGCCGCTCCGCCCGCTCCGGGGTCAGACCGGGTCCGTCGTCGGCGACGGTGAGGGTCCACGCGTCGTCGGTGGCGCGGGCGGTGAGGGTGACGGTTCCGCCGCTCGGGCTGTGCCGCACCGCGTTGTCGAGGAGGTTGGCGGTGACCTGGGCGAGGCGCGCGCGGTCGCCGGTGACGACGAGGTCGGCGGGCTCGACATCGGCGACGAGTGCGACGTCCCGACCCTGGAGGGTGGTCTCGCCGATGGCGTCGTCGAGCAGGTCACCGACGCGGATCCGGCTGGGGGAGAGGGGGATTCCTCTGCTGTCGGGGCGGGAGAGGTCGAGCAGGTCGGTGACGAGCGAGCCGAGGCGTTCCGACTGGGCGAGCGCTGCGCGCAGGGTCGCCTCGTCGGGGGTGGTGACGCCGTCGGCGAGGTTCTCGAGCAGGGCCTGCTGCGCCGACAGGGGCGTGCGCAGCTCGTGGGCGACGGTGGCGACGAGACGCCGCCGGTGCTCCTCGCCCTGCTCCAGCTCGGCGGCCATGCTCGCGAAGGCACGGGCCAGCTCACCGACCTCGTCCTGGCTCGACGTCGTGATCCGGGCGCCGTAGTCCCCCTTCGCCATCCGCCGTGCGGCATCGGTCATCTGGGTGAGCGGGGTCGTCATGCCGGTCGCTAGCCAGCGGGTGACGACGAGGGCGAGGCCGATCGTCGCGGGCAGGCCGAGCCACAGGGGGACCCCGGCGTCGGTGCCGACCGTGCCGACGACGGCCGCGACGACGACGCTCACGCCGACGAGGACGGCGAGCCGGGTGCGGATCGAGGTGAGCTCGAGCAGGGGAGCGGAGCGGTTCATCGGTCGATCCCGTCGTCGAGGGCGTAGCCGACGCCGTGGACCGTGCGGATGCGGTGGCTGCCGACCTTGGCCCGCAGCGATTTCACGTGGCTGTCGAGGCTGCGGCGGCCCAGGCCGTCGTCCCAGCCCCACAGGTCGGCGACGATCCGCTCGCGGCGCAGCACCGCGCCGGGCTCGCGGGCGAGCAGGGCGAGCAGGTCGAACTCCGTCGGCGTGAGGTGCACGGCGTGGCCGTCGACGGTGCAGCGCCGGGTGCGCTCGTCGAGGGTGAGGCCGGCGTGGTGGGTGATCGTCTCGTCGGGGCGCCCGAGCTCGGCGGCGCGCTCGACGCGGCGCAGCAGGGCCCGCACCCGGGCGACGACCTCGCGCATGCGAAATGGCTTGGTGAGGTAGTCGTCGGCGCCCACCCCGAGCCCGACGATGATGTCGCTCTCGTCGTCGCGGGCGGTGAGCATGAGCACCGGCACGGGGCGGTCGGTCTGGATCCGGCGGCACACCTCGAGCCCGTCGAAGCCGGGCAGCATGAGGTCGAGCACGACGACCGCGGGGTCGTGCTCGGCGTGGGCGGCGACCGCCCCCGGCCCGTCGTGCGCCTGCACCACCTCGAAGCCCTCCGCCGTGAAGCGGTCGGCCAGGGCCTGGTTGATCGTCGGGTCGTCCTCGACGACGAGCACGCACGGTGCGGGAGCGGTCATGGGATCAGGCTAGGGAGCCCCACCGGTGGATCCCCGGTGGGAGATCTGGAGATCCTCTGCAGATCTCGGCGCCCCCCGATCGCATTTCCCTGAGGTCGTGCGCGCTCGGTTCGTATTTCCTCAAGGTCGTGCGAAGGGAGGTCAGCCCACCGGCAGGCGGGAGACGAACTGCCGCAGCTGCTCGATGTTGCGCACCTCGTGCATGTCGACGACCTCGGCGTAGCGACTGGCCACGGAGTCGCCCGTGTCCCACATGCGGGCGGACTCGGGGTTGAGCCAGGCGGAGTAGCGGGCACGGGAGACGAGCTCGCGCAGGGCGTCGACCTGCGGGTTGGTGCCGTTGGTCCGGGCGTCGCCGAGCACGAGGACCGTCGACCGCGGACCGATGGCGTCGAGGTGGTGGTCGACGGCGTCGACGAAGGCGGCGCCGTAGTCGCTCGACCCGTGCCAGCGCGTCATCTGCGCCTCGCGGGCGACGCGCTCGCTGATGTCCTCGCCGAACTGCGCCTCGCGCACCAGCTCGGTGATGTCGTCGCACGTGTTGACGAAGCCGATGAACCGCACCCGGCGGAAGGTCCCCGCGAGCGACTGGAGCAGCAGCATCGTGAACCGGGAGAAGCCCGCCACCGACCCGGACATGTCGCACAGCAGGACGATGTCGGCCCGGCTGCGGGTGCGGCGCTTGTAGGCCGGGCGCACCGGCACCCCACCGGTCGACATCGCCGCGCGCAGGGTGCGCCGGATGTCGATGGTGCCCCGCGAGTGCCGCCGCTGGCGGGCGGCGAGCTTGGCCGCGAGCTTGCGCGACAGGGGAGCGATGACCGCGTGCAGCTCGGCCGCCTCGGTCTTGCCGGTGAGCAGGAAGTCCTTGCGCTCCAAGGGGTCTCGCACGCCGTAGCGCGAGATGCGGTCCCGTCCGCGGACCTCGGCATTGCGTCGCGCCGACTCGGTCTCGATCTTGCGACGGAAGGCGCCGACCCGGCGCCGGATCTCGTCGCGGTCGTAGCGGTCGCTCAGCTGCTCTGGCCGCCAGGCGCTGCCCGCGCCGCCGCCACCGCTGCCGGTGGCGCCGCCGCTCCCTTCGCCCGATCCGCCCGAGCCCTCGCCGGACCCGCCGGTGACGTCGCCGGCGTCGCGGGCCCGCTGCAGGGCCGCCGCGATCGCGGTCTGCGGGGCGAGCCGCTCGATGGTCTGGTTGGCCGACCAGCCGCCGGTCGACGACTCGTTGGCCAGCCGCCCGAGCTCGCCGACCGCCCGCGCGGCGAGCCGGTCGAGCTCCTGCTGGTCACCGCGCGCGAGGGCCTCGACGAGCTCCTCGCGGATCGCGGCCGCGCGCTCGCGGGCGCCCGCGGTGTCCGTCGGCGCGAGGTCGGCCGCGTCGCCGGTGCGGTGACCCACGGCAGGGGGGAAGTGGATGTCGAAGAGCTGGTCGAAGACGGCCCGGTCCGCGGACCGTCGCATCATCGTCGCGGCGAGCCCGGTGCGCAGGCGCTCGCGGTCGTCGAGGCCGAGCGCCCTTGCGGCAGAGGCGGCGTCGGCCACCTCTGAGGTCCCGACCGTCACGCCGTGCCGGCGCAGCGCCCGGGCGAGGTCGACGAGGCGCTCGCCGAGCGGGTCAGGCGAGGGCACGGTCCAGGTCCAGGGTCTGCACCGCGAGCTCGATGTCCTCGCGGTGCTTGAGGACGACGCCGAGGGTCGAGCGCACGAGCTCGGGCTGCAGCTCGCCGTCGGTGCCCAGGCTGACGAGCGTGCGGGCCCAGTCGATGGTCTCGGCGACCGAGGGTGACTTGCGCAGCCGCATCTCGCGCAGCGCGCCGACGAGCCGCACGACGGAGGCGGCGAGCGTCTCGTCGAGGTCGGGCACGGTCAGCCGCACGATCCGCAGCTCGAGGTCGGACTCGGGGTAGTCGATGTGCAGGTAGAGGCAGCGTCGGCGCAAGGCCTCGGACAGCTCACGGGTGGCGTTGGAGGTCAGGACGACGAAGGGGGTCTGGCTCGCCCGGATCGTCCCGAGCTCGGGCACGGTCACCTGGAAGTCGGAGAGCACCTCGAGCAGCAGCCCCTCGATCTCGACGTCGGCCTTGTCGAGCTCGTCGATGAGCAGCACCGTCGGGTGCTCGTTGCGGATCGCGGTGAGCAGCGGCCGGGAGAGGAGGAACTCGTCGGTGAAGATGTCCTCCTTGACCGACGTCCAGTCCGCCTCGTCGGCGCCGGCGGAGTCGTGGTGGGCGCCGGCCGCGGTGATGCGCAGCAGCTGCTTGGCGTGGTTCCACTCGTAGAGCGCACGGGCCTCGTCGACGCCCTCGTAGCACTGCAGGCGCACGAGCTCGCCGTCCGTCGCCGCCGAGACGGCCGCGGAGAGCGCGGTCTTGCCGACACCCGCCGGACCCTCGATGAGCAGCGGCTTGCCGAGCTGGTCGGCGAGGTAGACGGTCGTCGCGATCTCGTCGGAGGCGAGGTAGCCGTGCTCGGCCAGGCGCTCCGTGACGTCGTCGACCGAGGCGAAGCGGGGGGTGTGCGTCATGCCCGCAGTCTGCCGGACCGCGTCCGTCGGTAGCGTGTGCCCCCATGAGCCCGAGGGTGATCCACACCGCACAGGCGCTCGTCGACGTCGTCGTCGAGGTGCCCGACCTGCCCCGCCGCGGCGGCAACTCGATGGCCACCTCCGTGGCGCGCTACGCCGGGGGAGCGGTGACGATCCTGCTCGCGGCCGTGCGCTCCGGCGCCGCGGCCGTCCATGCGGGGGCCCACGGGCGCGGCCCGAACGGTGACCTCGTCCGCGAGACCCTCACCGCCGACGGCGTCACGCTCTCGGCCCCCGTCGTCGAGGACCTCGACACGGGTGTCTGCATCGTCATGGTCGAGCCCTCCGCGGAGCGGACCTTCGTCACGACGCAGGAGGCCGAGCGGCGCATCACCGTCGAGTCGCTCGCGACGAGCGCACCGGTCGCCGGCGACCTCGTGTGCGTCAGCGGCTACAGCCTCGTCGGCCGCACCCGCGACCCGCTCCTCGCCTGGCTGGAGTCGCTGCCCGACGAGGTCCTCGTCGTCCTCGACCCCGGTGCGGTCTTCGCCGAGCTGGAGCCCTCCCTTCGCTCCCGGGTCGTCGCGCTCACCGACGTGTGGACCGGCAACGCCGAGGAGTCCGAGGACTTCGGCGGGGCGAAGGGGATGGGGCCGGCCGCCGAGGCCGTGGCCGCACTGCTGAAGCCGGGTGCCGTCGCCGTCGTCCGTGACGGTGAGCAGGGGTGTGCGGTGCACACCGACGGCGTGACGACCGTCGTGCCCGGGTACCCCGAGACGCCGGTTGACACCAATGGCGCCGGCGACACCCACACCGGAGTCCTGCTCGCGGAGGTGGCGAAGGGGGTGGCCTGGCCCGATGCCTGCCGCCGGGCCAATGCGGCCGGGGCCATCAAGGTCACCCGCAAGGGCCCGACGACCGCCCCCACCGCGGCGGAGATCGACGCCTACCTCGCCCAGCGGGGCTGAGCGCGGGTCTCGAGACGCGTGCTGCGCACGCTCCTCGACCGGCGCGAGGGTGTGGCCCCGACCGCCGTTGGCTCAGCGCTCGTCGACGAGCTCGGCGTAGACCACGACATTGTCGACGTGGTGACCCGTCTCGCCGTCGAAGTGACCGCCGCAGGTGATCAGCCGCAGTGCGGCGTGGTCGACCTCCCCGTAGACCTCGTCGGTGGGAAAGTCCGTCTTGGGGTACTGGCCGACGTCGGTCACCTCGAAGACCGCGGTCGACCCGTCCGCGCGGGAGACCTCGACCCGCTGCCCGTCGCGCATCGAGCCCAGCTCGAAGAAGACCGCGGGCCGCTTGTCCCACGTGACGTGACCGGCGAGGACGGCCGGACCGAGCTCCCCGGGGGTGGGGCTGCCGGTGAACCACCCGGTGCTCGTGGCGTCCTGGGGCACCTCCATGGTGTCGTCCGGTTGCAGGCCGAGGTCGATGACCGAGCTGGTGACCCCCAGCGAGGGGATGGACACCGACGTCGGCCGCGAGCGGGCCATCCGTGCGGTGGTGGCCGGTGCGGCCGCGCTCGGGCTCGCCGGGCTGCTCGTCCCCGGGCCCATGTGGTGCCCCGCGTGGCCGGACCCGGAGGTCGGGCTGGCCGACGGTAACGAGCTCGTGCTCGAGCGGCCGTGCCCGGCGTGCCCGCCCTCGGACACGGCGGCCGGCGGGGGCATGCGGGTCTCCTGCTGCGACAGGCCGAAGGCCGTCAGGCCGCCCCCGGCGACGGCGAGGGCCACGACCGCGACCGTCACGACCTGCGCGCGACGGCCGCGGCCTCGGGTGCGCTCACGCACGACCGGCTCAGCTCTCCCGCGTCAGGCGACGGCGGTAGGCGAGCAGGCCGACCGCGCCGACCATGGCGAAGGCGCCGGCGCCCAGGGCGCCCTTCGCCTCGACACCCTCGGTGCTCCCGCCGCCCGTCTCGACGCCACCCGTGGGCGGAGCGCCGACGGCCGCGCCGGTGACCGTTCCGCACGTCGCCGGGTTGGTGGCCTCCTCGGGGATGCCCTTGACCCCGACGGACTTCGCGAAGCTCGACTCGCCGAGCGCGTCGAGGTCGTACTTGTCGTTGCCGTTGGCGTCGAGGCCGTGCTGCACGATGTGCAGGTTCTTCAGCTTGGCGCCGGCGCCCTCGGGCAGGGTGATCGTGCGCGAGTACGACAGGTTGCCGTTCGCGTCGGCGGTCGGCATGCGGTCGACGGCGAGACCGCTGTCAGGGCTCGTGTCCCCCTTCGTCGTCAGCGAGATCATGATGTCGCCGTAGGTCGGCAGGCCCTCCTCGGTGTTGACCTGGCCGTCGCCGTCCGCGTCGGCAGCCGACGTCGGGCAGGTGAAGTCCTTGTTCTCGTCGAAGGACCCGTGGAAGTGCTGGGCGTGGGGCGAGTTGGGGGTGAACCCCGTGCCCGTGATGTCGACCGTCAGCTGGTCGCCGGCGAGCGACAGCTGTGCGGTCGACGAGGACCCGCTGTCGTTGCCCATCGTGTCGGTGAGCTTCATCGTCCACTTCTCGTCGGCGCTCGCGCCGTTGGCTCCCGCGAGGAGGATCGCGCACGCGGCCGGGGTGGCGAGGGCGGCCTTGGTGAGGGTGTGCATACCTGACTCCTTCGTCGTGGCCGGCCGATCTCGGATGACCGGAGGCCTCGTGGCAGGAGTTCGGGGCGAAGGGAGGAACGGATGGGTCAGCGCGTGCGGAGCTCGGTGCGGCAGCGCTGCTCGAAGGTGTCGAGCTCGGCGAGCGCCTCGTCGATGTCACGCCGCCGCTGCTCCAGGTCCGCGCGGCGCTCGTCGATCTGGCCGAGCACGTACTCGAGCTGGCTGCGGCGACCGCGCGGTGCGTCGTAGAGGTCGATGATCTTGGCGATCTCGTCGAGCGGGAAGCCGAGCCGCTTGCCGCGCAGCACCAGAGACAGCCGGGTGCGGTCGCGCCGGTGGAAGAGGCGCGTCGTGCCCTGCCGCTCGGGCGAGATGAGCCCGATGTCCTCGTAGTGCCGGACCGTGCGCGTGGTGATGCCGAACTCGTCGGCGACCTCGCGGATCGTCCACGTCCGCGCGTGCTCGTCGGGAGCATCCGCGCTCGGGGGAGTCGCCCCCTTCGTCCGGCTTGTCATGACCCGAGATGATGCTTTACGTTGACGTCAACGTCAAGCAATGGTGCTGCCGGTGACCCCGGGGCGCCGGGAGAGGTCGGGCATGTTCGAGCTGTCGCAGGACCACGAGGACTTCCGCGCGAGCGTGCGCGACTTCGCCGAGCGCGAGGTGGAGCCGCACGTGGCCCAGTGGGACAAGGACCACCACCTGCCGCTCGAGGTCGTGCACCGCATGGGCGACCTCGGCCTCTTCGGGCTCGTCGTCCCCGAGCGCTGGGGCGGGTCGGCCGAGACCGTCGACGGCGTCGTCCAGTCCGACTTCACCGCCCTGTGCGTCGCGATCGAGGAGCTCGGCCGCGTGGACCAGTCCATCGGCATCACGCTCTCCGCCGGCGTCGGCCTGGGCATCAACCCGATCCTCACCTACGGCACCGACGAGCAGCGCGACCGCTGGCTCCCCGACCTCGTCGCCGGGCGCGCGCTCGCCGGCTTCGGTCTCACCGAGCCCGACGCCGGCTCCGACGCCGGTGGCACCCGCACGACGGCGAAGCGCGACGGCGACGAGTGGGTCATCGACGGCGCGAAGTCCTTCATCACCAACTCCGGCACCGACATCACCTCGCTCGTGACGGTGACCGCCCGCACCGGCACGAGCGCGGAGGGTCGCCCGCAGATCTCCGCGATCATCGTCCCCAGCGGCACGCCCGGCTTCACCGTCGAGGCGCCCTACGACAAGCTCGGGTGGAACATCTCCGACACCCACGGGCTGAGCTTCGCCGGCTGCCGCGTCCCCGCCGACCACCTCGTCGGGCAGGAGGGGCAGGGTTTCCGTCAGTTCCTCAAGACGCTCGACGACGGCCGCATCGCCATCTCGGCGCTCGCCACCGGCCTGACCCAGCGGATGCTCGAGCTGGCCACCGACTACGCGCAGACCCGCACCGCATTCGGCAGGCCGATCGGCGTCAACCAGGGCGTGAGCTTCCAGGTCTCCGACCTCGCCGTCATGGCCGAGACCTCCCGCGTGCTCACCTACAAGGCCGCCTGGCTCAAGGACGAGGCCGACCGCGGTCGTCGCTCGACGCAGGAGGTCGCCAAGGCCGCCTCGATCGCCAAGCTCTACACCTCCGAGGCCGCGGTGAGCGCGACGCGCATCGCCACGCAGGTCTTCGGCGGCAACGGCTTCATGGAGGAGTACCCCGTCGCGCGCTTCTACCGCGACGCCAAGATCCTCGAGATCGGCGAGGGCACCTCCGAGGTGCAGCGCATGGTCATCGCCCGCCACCTCGGCCTGCCGGTCTGAGCCGCCCGGACGAAGGAGAGTCCCAGTGAGCAGCTATCCGCTCGACCCCGCGGTCGAGGACATCCGCCGCCGTATCCGTGAGGCACACGAGGCCTCCGAGCGCCCGACCGACAAGGCCGCGGCGAAGCTCGAGTCCCAGGGCAAGCTCTACGTCCGCGACCGCATCGCACTGCTCGTCGACGAGGGCAGCTTCGTCGAGGACGGGCGCTATGCCAATGCGCTCGCGCCCGGGCTGCCGGCCGACGGCGTCGTCACCGGCCGCGGGCTCGTCGACGACCGGCCGGTCATCGTCATCGCCAACGACCCGACGGTCAAGGCCGGCTCGTGGGGCGCCCGCACGGTGGAGAAGATCGTGCGCGCCACCGAGAGCGCGCTGCGCGAGGAGCTGCCGGTCTTCTGGCTCGTCGACTCCGCGGGCGCGCGCATCACCGACCAGGTCGAGATGTTCCCGGGACGCCGCGGCGCCGGGCACATCTTCCACAACCAGGTCGCCCTGTCGGGCAAGGTCCCGCAGATCTGCTGCCTCTTCGGCCCGAGCGCCGCCGGCGGCGCCTACATCCCCTCCTTCACCGACCTCGTGATCATGGTCGAGGGCAATGCGTCGATGTACCTCGGCAGCCCGCGCATGGCCGAGATGGTCGTCGGCGAGCGGGTTTCCCTCGAGGAGATGGGCGGCGCCCGCATGCACTGCACCGTGAGCGGTGTCGGTGACGTGCTCGTCGCCGACGACACCGAGGCCATCGAGGCGGCCCGCCTGTGGCTGAGCTATCTGCCGCAGAACTGGCACAGCGACCTCCCTTCGTACCAGCCGGAGGAGCCGGCCGCGCCGCTCACCGCCGCGACCATCCCCGAGCGCGAGTCGCAGCCCTTCGACGTGCACGACGTCATCGACGGCCTCGTCGACGACGACTCCTTCTTCGAGGTCAAGGAGCTCTTCGCGACCGAGCTGGTCGTCGGCCTCGGCCGGATGGCGGGGGAGACCGTCGGCATCGTCGCCAACAACTCGATGGCCAAGGGCGGCGTGCTCTTCACCGACAGTGCCGACAAGGCCGCGCGCTTCATCTGGCTGTGCGATGCCTACTCGATCCCGCTGATCTACCTCGCCGACGTCCCGGGCTTCATGATCGGCTCCGAGGTCGAGCGCGGCGGGATCATCCGCCACGGCGCGAAGATGGTCTCGGCCGTCGCCTCGGCGACCGTCCCGCAGTTCTGCGTCATCGTGCGCAAGGCCTACGGCGCCGGTCTCTACGCCATGGGCGGGCCCGGCTTCGCCCCCGACGCGACGATCGCGCTGCCCACCGCCCGCGTCGCGGTCATGGGCCCGGAGGCCGCGGTCAACGCCGTCTACGCCAACAAGATCGCGCAGATCGAGGCCGACGAAGGGGAGGCCGCCCGCGACGAGTTCATCGCCGCGCGTCGCGCCGAGTACCTCGAGGACGTCGACCTCGAGCGGCTGGCCGCGGACCTCGTCATCGACCAGGTCATCGAGCCCGAGGCCCTGCGCGAGGAGCTGCTCGCCCGCCTGCGGCACGCCCGCGGTCGCGATCGCCGCTTCTCCGAGCGTCGTCGGGGGATCCCTCCGGTCTGACGGACGAGGCGGGGCGAAGGGGGCGTGACCCGTCTCCCACCCCGCTCGCGCTGCGGAGGCGCCCCCTCGTCGTTACCTTGGGGTAACCAACGTTCCCTGACGAAGGACACCTCGATGAAGACCTGGACCGCCCCCTTCGCCGCCGCTGCCTGTGCGGTCGGCCTCGTCGTCACCGCCGGCTCGGCCGGTGCCGCCACCGACGATCCGCTGCGCGACAAGCTCTACGGGCTGGACCAGGTCCATGCCGAGCAGGCCTGGTCGAGCAGCCGCGGTGCCGGCACCGTCGTCGCCGTCGTCGATACCGGTGTCGACCTCGGTCACCCCGACCTGCAGGGCAGGCTCGTGCCGGGCGCCGACTTCGTCTGCGGCGAGCAGGCCGGCTCGTGCGGCGACGGCAGCTGGAAGGGCCAGGACGGCGAGGGCCAGGACCCCGACGTCCACGGCACCCACGTCGCGGGCACCATCGCCGCCACCGCTGACAACGGGATCGGCGTCGCCGGTGTCGCCCCCGACGCCAAGGTCATGCCGATCAAGGTCCTCGAGGACGGGTCGGGCACCGCCGAGGACATCGCCGAGGGCATCCGCTACGCGGCGGACAACGGTGCCGACGTCATCAACCTCAGCCTGGGTGGCCTGCCGGGCACCCAGATCTTCTCCATCCTCGGTCTCGACACGACGATGAAGGACGCGATCCAGTACGCCCGCGACAAGGGCACCCTCACGGTGGCCGCGGCGGGCAACACCTCGACCCTGCTGTGCAACGACCCGGCCTTCAGCAGCGACTCGATCTGCGTCGGGGCCACGGACAAGAACGAGATGAAGTCCTACTTCTCCGAGCTGCCTGTCAAGCTCAGCGGCACGGGCGTCGCCGCCCCGGGTGGCTCCGGCCGACTCCTCGGCGGCGACTGCTCCGAGGACATCATCTCCACCGTGCCGCGTGGCACCGGCACCGACGAGTGCGGTGAGGGCAAGGACTACGCGGCCTTCGCCGGCACCTCGATGGCCACCCCGCACGTCGCCGGGGTCGCCGCGATCCTCTTCGGCCAGGGCCGCAGCATGGCCAACGTCGAGCAGGCGATCCTGTCGACCTCGCGGCACCCGCTGCTCGGCACCCGCGGCGGCTACAGCGCGCTCTACGGCCGCGGCATCGTCGACGCCGAGGCCGCGGTGGCCTACGCCCGCGACTGAGCCACCAACCACCAGTCGGTGCCAAGGTCGGTGAGCAGCCGACGCAGCAGGGGCAGGCACAGCCCGACGACGGTGCTCGGGTGGCCCTCGATCGACTCGACGAAGGGAGCGCCCAGCCCGTCGAGGGTGAACCCGCCGGCCACGTGGAGCGGCTCGCCCGTCGCGACGTAGCCGTCGATCTCGGCGTCGCTCACGGACGCGAAGTGGACGGTCGCACTCGCCGGAGCCCCGGCGGTGCGGCCGTCCCGCATGTCGACGAGGTGGTGGCCGGTGTGCAGCACCGCCGAGCGGCCACGCACCTGCTGCCACCGCTCGCGGGCGACCTCGGGCGTGCCCGGCTTGCCGTGGACCTGCCCGTCGACCTCGAGGACCGAGTCGCAGGCGAGGACGAAGGGGGTCTGCCCGGCCAGGCGCGAGGCGACGGCCGCTCCCTTCGCCTCGGCCAGCAGCTGCGCCAGCTGCACCGGAGACAGCTGCGGATCCCGTTGCCGCGCAAGGGACTCCACCGCGTGCTCGTCGACATCGCTGACGACGACATCAGGGGCCATGCCGCTGGCACGCAAGAGTCCCAGACGGGCGGGGGAGGCGGACGCGAGGACGAGGGAGACCATGCCCACAGCATGCACCGGTTGCCGGGATGTGACTCGTAGGTAACCATGGTCGTCGCCACACCCGAGGCCATCCCGGTCAGGCGCGCCATCGTCGGCTGGGGAAGGTCTCGTCCCTTCCCTTCCCACGACAGGACTCGCATGTTTTCAAAGAAGAAGCGTGCCGTTGCGGCTGCGGCACTCGCCGTCGCCGTCGGCCTCCCGCTGGCCGGCAATGCCGTCGCCGGACCCCACGACGTCCCGGGCACCGCTGGGGCCAAGACCCTGACCGACACCCCCGAGGCCGCTCGCCCCGCCTTCTACGAGCCGCCGGCGACGATCCCGAGCACGCCCGGCACGATCATCCGCAGCGAGCCGGCCCCGCTGCTGCTCGACCCCTTCGACCTGTCCTCGTCGGTCGTCACCGCGACCCGCATCATGTACTCCTCCACCGACGCCGACGGCACCCCGATCGCCGTCACGGGCACGGTCTTCGTCCCCAAGACGAGCTACGTCGGCGCCTCCCAGCGCCCCCTGATCTCCTATGCGCCCGGCACCCAGGGCATGGGCGACTCCTGCGCCCCGTCGCGGCAGATGGAGAGCTTCTTCGAGTACGAGGGCATCGGTGTCGGCCGGGCCGTCGCCCGTGGCTACGCGGTCGGCATCACCGACTTCCAGGGCCTCGGCACGCCCGGCTCGCACACCTACATGGCCCGCGAGCCCCAGGGCCGCGCGACCCTCGACATGGCTCGCGCCGCCAAGAACCTGCAGGGCAGCGGCCTCGACAACAAGACCCCGATCGGCCTCATGGGCTACTCCCAGGGTGGCGGCGCCGCGGCTGCTGCGGCCGAGCTGGCGCCGAGCTACGCTCCGGAGCTGAACATCAAGGGCTCGGCCATCGGCGCCCCGCCGGCGGACCTGGCCAAGGTCGGGGCCAACATCGACGGCACGACCTACTCGCTCTTCGCCCTCTTCGCCACCCTCGGCGTGGCCACGACGGAGCACGTCGACCCCAAGCCCTTCCTCAACGCGCAGGGTCTGGAGCTCGCGAGCAAGGTGGAGAGCGCCTGCGTCTTCGACCTCTTCTCCTACGCCAATCTCGACTCCTCGAAGTACACGACGAGCGGCAAGAAGCTCTCGGAGCTGCTCGACGAGGAGCCCTTCAAGTCGGCGATCGCCGAGCAGCGGATCGGCAAGCGCAAGCCCAACGCGCCGGTGCAGATCAACCACTCGCTGGGTGACGACGTCATCCCCTACGCGGTCGGCAAGCAGCTGGCCAGCGACTGGTGCGACAAGGGCACCCGCGTCTCCTTCAACGCCGGCGTGACCCCCACCCACGTCGGTGGCTTCCTCCCGCACGTGGAGAAGTCGATGCTCTTCTTCGAGGCCCGCTTCGCCGGTCTCAACCAGGCGAGCAGCTGCTGGCGCCTCTGATCAGCGCCACGCACGGCGAAGGGGGTGGGACCGGTCGACCGGTCCCACCCCCTTCGTCGTGCCGTCAGGTGAGCGAGGCCCCGGTGATGCCGTCCTCGGCGCCGAAGGAGACACGTGACGGGTCGAGGGTGAGCACGAGCGTGCCGCCCTCGCGGTCGGTGTAGGTGGCGCTCGTCGCGGTGCTCGAGGTCCGCGACCAACGGGGGCCGCCGGAGGGGTGGGCTGCGCCGAAGCCGGACTCGACGCCATCGGTGGCATAGGTCCACGCGCTCGAGTCGCCCTTGCCCCAGGCGCGCACGAAGGCATCGGCGTAGGCGGTGGTCGACGTCGGCAGCCCGGCGCCGGAGGTGTCGTCGCCGTTCTCGCCACCGTCGGTCACGTCGAGGGAGGCGCTGGTGACGGCGTGCTCGCCGCCGGAGGCGGCGGTGCCCGCGTCGATCCGCACGGTGAGCACGTCGGAGCCGTCGCCGTAGGTGACGACCATCGAGCCGCCGTCACCGGACATGCCCCGACGCTGCCAGCCGCCCCCGCCCGAGGAGCGCTGACCGAAGAGCGAGCTCACGGCGGTGGGGGTGCCGTAGGTCGAGGCGACGGCCCGGTCACCTCGACCCCACGCCCGCACGAAGGTGTCGGCATAGGCGCCGATGTCCTTGGGCGGGGAGGATGGGGCATCGGTGCTCGTCGGCCCGCCGGGCTGCGCGTCGGGCCCGCCGGGCTGCGCGTCGGGCCCGCCGGTGCTCGTGACCGATGGGCCGCCGGGCGTGCCGCTCGTGCTCGCCGCGTCGGGCGAGGTGCCCCGGCCCCCGCCGGGGGAGGGCGAGCTGGTCACCGTCTGGGTCGTCGGTGCATTGCTCGTCGAGCTGGAGTAGGTCACCGTCACGGTGCTGGACGCCTCGCGCTCGTCGGGTCCCGACGAGCAGGCGGTGAGCAGCGCCGCGGCGGCGACGACGGACACGGTCCCCCTGATGTGCTTCACGCGAAGCATGGTAGGCCCACCGCGCGGGCTCGTGGATGGGTAGCCGTGCTCAGCGCAGGACGGCAGCGCGCAGGGTGTCGAGTCCGACGCCGCCGATGTCGAGGGCGCGGCGGTGGAAGGCGCGCAGGTCGAAGTCGGCGCCCTCGCGCCGGGCGGTCTCCTCCCGCAGCTGCAGCCACAGCCGCTCGCCGATCTTGTAGCTCGGCGCCTGGCCGGGCCACCCGAGGTAGCGGTCGAGCTCGAAGCGCAGGAAGCCCTCGTCCATGTTGGCGTGCGCCGAGAGGAATTCCCAGGCCTTGTCGTAGGTCCACGCGCCACCACCGACCTCGGCGGGCGCCTCGAAGCCGCAGTGGACGCCGACGTCGAGGACGACGCGGGCGGCGCGCAGCGACTGCCCGTCGAGCAGACCCATGCGGTTGCCCGGGTCGTCCATGTGCCCGAGCTCGGCCATGAGCCACTCCGCGTAGAGCGCCCAGCCCTCGCCGTGTCCGGAGGTCCACGACGCGAGGCGGCGCCACCGGTTGAGCAGCTCCTTGCGGTGGACGGTCTGGCCGATCTGGAGGTGGTGGCCGGGGACGCCCTCGTGGTAGACGGTCGTCAGCTCGCGCCAGGTGCCGAAGTCGGTGACCCCCTTGGGCACCGACCACCACATGCGCCCGGGCCGGGAGAAGTCGTCGCTCGGCCCGGTGTAGTAGATGCCGCCGGTCTCGGTCGGCGCGATGCGGCACTCGATGGTGCGCACCGGCTCGGGGATGTCAAGGTGGCCGTCGAGCAGCTCGATGGCCTCGTCGGCCTTGCCCTGCATCCACTCGCGCAGCGCGTCGGTGCCGTGCAGCTGGTAGCGCGGGTCGGCGTCGAGGGCCTCGACCGCCTCGCGGACGGTGGCGCCGGGTCGCACCTGCTCGGCGACGGCGGCCATCTCGGCGGTGATCCGGGCGAGCTCCTCCTGCCCCCAGGCATAGGTCTCCTCGAGGTCGATCGTCGCGCCGAGGAAGGAGCGCGAGTACAGCTGGTAGTGCTCGCGTCCGCACGCGTCGGCCTCGGGCGCCCGCTCCCGCAGGGGCGTCAGCTGCGTGGCCAGGTCGCGGTAGGCGCCGGCGGCGGCCTCGACGGAGCGGCGCAGGTCGGTGGTGAGGGCCTCGGGCAGGGGAGCGCCGTCGACGCTCGCGCCGGCGAGCACCCCGGCGAAGTAGCCGTCGGGTGCGGTGAGGTCGGCGCACTGCTCGATGCACCGGTCGTACTGACGAAGGGGGGAGACCTGCCCCCGGTCGGCGGCGACGGTGAGCGACTGCACCCACTGCCCGAGGGCGGCGGGCACCTTGGCCATCCGGCTGGCGAAGGTCGCCCAGTCGTCGGTCGTCGCCGTCGGCATGATGTCGAAGACGTCGCGCACGCCCTGCAGCGGCGAGGCGATGACGTTGAGCTCCCCGAGGTCGAGGCCGGCCTCGTGGATCTCCTCGGCGAGGCCGAGGCGCTCTTGCATCGCCTCGACGGTCACCCGGTCGACGTCGTCGACGGGTGTGGCGTCGGCGAGGGCGGCGAGGGTCTGCCGGCGCAGGCGCGAGTGCGCGGCGTAGCCGTCGGGGGACAGGTCGTCGAGGTCGGCGTCGTGGCCGGGCAGCCCGAGGTGGGTCGCGGAGATGGGGGAGAGGGCCACCTCCGCGTCGAGGTGGGCCTCGGCGATGCGGTCGACGTCGGTCTGCGGGCGGTGCGTCTCGGCGGTCACACCGCGACGCTACCTCCCTTCGGCCGGGGGTGGGCTCACTGCACGAGGGTCTCGTCGACGAAGCACCAGCGCCACGCCTCGCCCGGCTCGAGGGAGCGCATGACGGGGTGCCCGGTGCGCTCGAAGTGCGTCGTCGCGTGCCCGTGCGAGGAGTCGCAGCAGCCGACGTGGCCGCAGGTGAGGCACACCCGCAGGTGCAGCCAGGTCGTGCCCTCGAGCAGGCACTCCTCGCATCCCTCGGGCTCGCGGGGGACGACGCACTCGGGCAGCTGCTGCTGGTGGGTGCACTCGCCGGTGACGCTCGGGGGCGCGACGAGCTGCGTGCCGCGCAGCGCCTCGGCCCGGGCGCCGATCGACTCGAGGGTGGACTCCTCGACGTCGAGGGCGGCCAGGACCGTCGTGAGCACCTCGTGGTCGACGAGCCCCTCGTCGCGGATGCGCAGCAGCTCGGCGCGCTCGGCCTGGAGCATCGGCAGCCGCAGCCGCCGATAGGTGTCGCTCGGCGACTCCGCGTCGCCGTGGCCGAGGCGTTCCCACACCCGGTTGACCCGCATGCGGGCCTGCTCGCGCAGGCGGTCGGCGACGTCCCGGTCGACGTCGGGCAGCTCGTCGAGACGACGCAGCCCGGCGCCGACGGCGGCCTGGGTCACCGTGGCCTCCTGCAGCGCGTCCTCGCGCGGGTCGGGGCCGCTGACGCCGAGGGCCCGGGCGAGGGCGGGCAGGGTCGTGCCCTGGATGAGCAGCGTGCCGATGGTGACGACCATGGCGATGAGCACGAGGGTCGGGCGGTGCGGGGTGTCCGGGGGCAGGAGCAGGGCGGCGGCCAGGGTGACGACCCCTCGCATGCCGGCCCAGCTGACGACCGCGCCCTCGCCGGCCGGGGCGAGCCGGTCGCGCTCCCGGCGGGAGGCCATGGCGCGCAGCCAGCGGAAGGGAAAGACCCACAGGGGTCGCAGCACCAGCACGGTGACGAGGATCGCCAGGCCCACGAGGAGGGTCCGGCCGAGGCCGAGCTGCGAGTCCTGCACGTCGGTGACGAGCGAGCTCAGCTGGAGGCCGATGACGAGGAAGACGGCATTTTCGAGGATGAACTGCACGCTCGCCCAGTTCCACCGCTCGGCGAGGCGGGAGCGGGCATTCTGCAGGACCGGGGCGCGGTGGCCGAGCAGCAGGCCGGTCGTGACGACCGACAGGACCCCGGAGGAGTGCAGCAGCTCGGCGGGCAGGTAGGCGGCGAAGGGGGCGATGAAGCTCAGCGTCGTGTCGGCCACCGGTGCGTTGACGTGCTTGCGCACGACGGCGAGGACCTTGTAGGCGACCATGCCGATGAGCACGCCGCCGACGGCGGCGCGCACGAAGTCGATGCCCACCGAGGTCACCGTGACCTCGAAGGCGCCATGGCTGCCGTGGCCCGCGGCCAGGCCGGCGGCGGCCAGCGCGGTGCGCAGCGAGACGAGGGCGGTCGCGTCGTTGAGGAGGGACTCGCCCTCGAGGAGGGTGACGGCCCGGCGCGGCAGCCCGATCGCCCGGGCGACCGCCGTCGCGGCGACCGCGTCGGGCGGGGCGACGATCGCGCCGAGCGCGAAGGCCAGGGCGAAGGAGATCGGCAGCAGCGCGCTCGCGACGACCGCGACGCCGAGCGCCGTGAAGAGCACGAGCCCCACCGACAGGCCCGCGATCGCCACCCGCTGCGCCTTGAGGTCGACGAGCGATGTCGAGATCGCCGTCGCGTAGAGCAGCGGGGGCAGCAGCCCGATGAGGACGACCTCGGACGAGAGGGTGACCTCGGGGACCCACGGGACGAAGGAGGCCGCCGCGCCGGCGGCGAGGAGCAGCAGCGGGGAGAGCGCGCCGAGCCGCGAGGCCAACCCGTGGACCAGCAGGGAGGCGACGGCGACGGCGAGGAGGGTGAGGGCGAGGTCCACGAAGGCATTGTCGTCCTCCGGAGGGCGTCTCGGGATGCGACGGCGCCTCGGGCCGTCGCCGGACCGGTGCCACGATCGCTGGATGACCCGCTACCTCCACGGCCATGCCGCTCCGGTCGTGTCCTCGCACGCGGCCCGCACCGCCGAGACCTCCGCCGGCTACCTCCTGCCGCACCTGCAGCCGGGCCAGCGGGTCCTCGACGTCGGCTGCGGGCCGGGCACGATCACCCTCGACCTCGCGCAGCGGGTGGCGCCGGGCGAGGTCGTCGGCGTCGACGCGTCGGCCGAGGTGGTCGAGGCCGCCCGGGCCGCGGCTCGCGAGGCCGGGGACGAGCTCACGACCTTCGAGGTGGCGGACGCGATGGCCTTGCCCTGGGCGGACGACTCCTTCGACGTCGTCCACGCCCACCAGGTGCTCCAGCACGTCGCCGACCCCGTGGGGCTGCTGCGCGAGATGGCGCGGGTGACCCGACCGGGTGGTCTCGTCGCCGCGCGCGACGCGGACTACGAGGCGATGACCTGGGCGCCGGCGCACCCGGGGCTCACCCGCTGGCTCGAGCTCTACCGGGCGGCAGCGCGGGGGACCGGGGCCGAGCCCGACGCCGGCCGCCACCTGCTCGGGTGGGCGCACGCCGCCGGCCTCACCGACGTCACCGCGACGGCCTCGGTATGGTGCTACGCCGACGACGAGGCGCGTGAGTGGTGGGGCGGGCAGTGGCAGCGGCGGGCCGTCGAGTCGGGCTTCCACGACGAGGTGATCCGGCAGGGTCTGTCCGACGAAGGGGGCATCGCCGACGTCGTCGAGGGGTGGCGGGCGTGGACGCACTCGCCCGACGGCTGGTTCGTCGTCGTGCACGGTGAGGTGCTCGCCCGGGTGCCTGCCGCCGGGTGACGACCCCGGTGCGATACTCGGGGCCGCCCGTGACCCCCCTTCGCCTGGAGTGCCTGCATGACGATCACCGCCGCCGCTGACGGCTCCGCCCTCGGCAACCCCGGCCCCGCTGGCTGGGGCTGGTACATCGACGACGAGCGCTGGGCGTGCGGCGGCTGGCCGCACGGCACCAACAACATGGGCGAGCTGACCGCCGTCCTCGACCTGCTCCAGCAGACGGCGCACCTCGACGAGGAGCTGCACGTCATCTGCGACAGCAAGTACGTCATCAACTCGATCACCCAGTGGATGCCCGGCTGGAAGCGCAAGGGTTGGCGCAAGAAGGACGGCAAGCCGGTCCTCAACGTCGAGATCATGCAGGCGCTCGACGCGGCGATGCAGGGGCGCCGGGTGAGCTTCGAGTGGGTCAAGGGGCACGCCGGCCACGAGCTCAACGAGCACGCCGACCGGCTCGCCACGAGCGCCGCCGCGGCATGGTCGAAGGGGGCTGCCCCCGAGCCCGGCCCCGGCATCCCGGGCGCCGGGTCGGGTCCTGCGACGCCGGCTCCCTCGGCCCAGCCCGTCGCGCAGGAGCCGGACGAGCCGCTGTCGCTCTTCTGAGGGCCCGGGGTCAGAGCCGGCCGAGCAGCTCCTCGCGGCGGTGTTCGGCGAGGGCGCCGGAGTCGATGGCGAGCCGGGTGGCGTCCCGGTCACCGAGGAAGGCGCGCAGCAGGGTCGGCACGTCGAGGCCCGAGCCCGACGGGGTCACGGTGATCTGGTCGCCCGGTCGGATCTCGCCGGATTGCACGACCTGAAGGTAGGCGCCGCTGCGGCCGTGCGCGGCGAAGCGCTTGACCCAGCCCCGCTCGCCCATCCGCTCGGCGAAGGTCGCGCAGGGCACGCGGGGCCCGCGCACCTCGAGCACGGCGGAGCCCACGTTCCAGCGGTCGCCGATCTCGCTCGCGTCGACGTCGAGGCCGCTCGTCGTGAGGTTCTCGCCGAACATGCCGTCGGGCAGCTCGCGCCCCAGGGCTGCCGCCCAGGCGTCGAGCTCCTCGCGGGCGAAGGCATAGACGGCCTGGTCGCTCCCGCCGTGGTGGCGTCCGTCGCCGATGTGGTCGCCCTCGACGCCGGAGACTCCCGCGCCGTCCTCGACGCGCTTGGGCCCGGGGTCGGCGACGGTGATGACGTCGACGGGCTGCTTGCCGATGCCGGTGGGCCTCCCCTTCGGCACGCGCTGGAGCATGGGTCGGCCGACGTTGACGCTCAGGACGCGGGGGAGGGGCACCCGTGGAGCCTACGTCTCGGGCGGTCGCCGTCCCGGCCCGACCTCGCCTCCGGGTCGAAGGGGGATCCACAGCCCGGATCGAGGGCCGGGCGACATCCACAGGTTGGTCCCCGTGGAGGACTCGGTGCGTGCCGGGGCGCCATCGTGGCGGCTGTGGGAGACAAGCCAGCGAGCCGGACGGAGACCGCGGCCGCGCTGCGGGCGGCCGCCTGCGATGCTGCCCTCGCCAGCGACGGGCTGCTCTCGCGTGCGCAGCTGCGAGAGCTCGGGATCGACCGCAACCGCGTGGCGCGTGAGGTGTCCGCCGGGCGGTGGCGCCTGCACGGGCGGCAGTCGGTGGCCGTGCACACGGGCGAGCTCTCCACGACGGCGCGAGCGTGGTCGGCCGTGTACGAGAGCGGAGGAGATGCCCTCGTCGACGGGGTCACCAGCTTGCAGCTGGCCGGTGTGCGGGGACCGACCGATGAGGCCGTCCACGTCTCGTTGCACCACCTGTGCCAGACGCGGCAGATCGCGGGTGTCGTCCAGCACAAGGTGTCCCGACGGGTCGAGGGCGAAGGGGTGAGCGCCGGTGTCCCTCGGACGCCACCGGCCCTGGCGGCCGTTCGCGCTGCGAGCTGGGCTGCCTCGGACCGGCAGGCGGCTCTCTTCCTCGTGATGCCCGTGCAGCAGCGCATCATCACGGGTGGCCACCTCGTCGCCGCCGCGGAGCTCTACCGGGGCAGGCGCCGGTGCGCGGTCATCCGCGACCTCGTCGCCGACATCGCCGACGGCGCCCACTCCCTGGGGGAGCTCGACATCGGGCCGTGGCTGCGCGCTCGGGGTCTGCCGATGCCCAGCCGGCAGTCCGTGCGTGCGGTCGGGGGCCGCACCAGGTACCTCGACGTGTGCTGGGACGACGTGGGGTTGGCGCTCGAGATCGACGGCGCGGCCCACACCGAGGGCCTGGAGGTGGCGCACGACCATCTGCGGCAGAACTCGCTGGTCATGGATGACCACCTCGTCCTGCGAATGAGTCTGATCGGGCTGCGCGTCGTCCGCGAGGAGTTCCTCGACCAGGTGGTTGAGGCCTACCGGATGCTCAGGGAGCGGTCGCGCAGGAGTGCCTGAATCGAAGAAGGAACGCCCGCTCGAGCGGGCGTTCCTTCTTCGAATGCGCGGCCCCTGGGCAGCAGCGGCCCGGGTGAATCGGGTGTCAGGTCAGCGGGGGAGGGCGGAGGCCGCCCAGCCACCCCGCGAGGGGTGCACCGCCGGGCGGACCAGCCGCTCGGGCGAGGACCAGCGCGAAGGGGGACCCGCCGGGGCCTCCTCCTCGCCGCCACCCAGCCCGGACAGGACCGCGACGAGCGCCGCGACCTGCTCCGGCGAGGCGTCGCCGAGGACCTCGATGCGCGGGCCCGCGGGCGCCGCAGCCTCGGGCTGCTCGCCCTGCTCGGACGACTGCTCCTGCGAAGCCATCACAGCGGAATGTTCCCGTGCTTCTTGGGCGGCAGGGTCTCCCGCTTGGTGCGCAGGGCCCGCAGCGCCTTGGAGACGTTCATCCGCGTGTTGCTCGGCGTGATGACGGTGTCGATGTAGCCACGCTCGGCGGCGACGTAGGGGTTGGCGAGGGCGTCCTCGTAGGCGGTGATGAACTCCTGCCGGGCCGCCTCGACGTCGCGCCCCTCGGACTCGGCCGCGGCGATCTGCTTGCGGTAGAGGATGTTGACCGCGCCCTGCGCGCCCATGACGGCGATCTGGGCGGTCGGCCACGCGAGGTTGATGTCGGCGCCGAGGTGCTTGGAGCCCATGACGTCGTAGGCGCCGCCGTAGGCCTTGCGGGTGATGACCGTGACGAGCGGGACGGTCGCCTCGGCGTAGGCGTAGATGAGCTTCGCGCCGCGGCGGATGATGCCGTTCCACTCCTGGTCGGTGCCGGGGAGGAAGCCGGGGACGTCGACGAAGGTGAGGACCGGGACGTTGAAGGCGTCGCAGGTGCGCACGAAGCGGGCGGCCTTCTCCGAGGCGTCGATGTCGAGGGTGCCGGCGAACTGCATCGGGTTGTTGGCGACGATGCCGACCGACTGGCCCTCGACGCGGGCGAAGCCGCAGATGATGTTGGGCGCGAAGAGCGGGTGCACCTCGAGGAACTCGCCGTCGTCGACGACGGTCTCGATGACGGCCTTCATGTCGTAGGGCATGTTCGCCGAGTCGGGGATGATCGTGTCGAGCGCCAGGTCGGTGTCGTTGACCGCGAGGTCGAGCTCGCCGCCGAAGACGGGCGCCGTCTCGAGGTTGTTGCTCGGCAGGTACGACAGGAGCGCCTTGACGTAGTCGATGGCGTCCTCCTCGTCGGTGCCCATGTAGTGCGCGACACCGGACTTGGTGTTGTGCGAGCGGGCGCCACCGAGGTCCTCGAACTCCACGTCCTCACCGGTGACGGTCTTGATGACGTCGGGGCCGGTGATGAACATGTGCGAGGTCTGGTCGACCATGACGGTGAAGTCGGTGACGGCGGGGGAGTAGACGGCGCCGCCGGCGCAGGGGCCCATGATGAGCGAGATCTGCGGGATGACGCCCGAGGCGTGCACGTTGCGCTTGAAGATCTCGCCGTAGAGACCGAGGGAGACGACACCCTCCTGGATGCGCGCGCCGCCGGAGTCGTTGAGCCCGACGACGGGGCAGCCGATCTTCATCGCGAAGTCCATGACCTTGGTGATCTTCTCGCCGAAGACCTCACCGAGGGACCCGCCGAAGACCGTGAAGTCCTGCGCGAAGACCGCGACCTGACGACCGTCGACCGTGCCGTAGCCGGTGACGACGCCGTCGCCGTAGGGGCGGTTGGCCTCCTGGCCGAAGGCGGTCGAGCGGTGGCGCGCGTACTTGTCCATCTCGACGAAGCTGTCCTCGTCGAGGAGGAGCGCGATCCGCTCTCGGGCGGTCTTCTTGCCGCGGGCGTGCTGCTTCTCGATGGCACGCTCGGATCCGGCATGCGCGACCTCGGCCACCCGACGCTTCAGGTCGGCGAGCTTGCCGGCCGTCGTGTGGATGTCGATGCCGTCGGGGACGTCGGTGCCACCGATCGCCTGAGCGTCAGTGGTCTCGGTGCTCTGGGACATGACGCGCAGCCTAGCCTTGCGCGCATGCTCCCTCCGATCGACGTCCAGCGTCTGACCACGGCGTTACCCACCTCACAGGGGTGGGGTGCGGTCGTGCACCGCGAGGTCACCGGATCGACCAATGCCGACGTCCTCGAGCGCGCGGTGCCGTGGTCCCCGGTGCTCGCCGACCTGCAGACGGCCGGCCGCGGACGTCTCGGTCGCGCCTGGCAGGAGGTCCCCGGTGCCGGGCTGGCGATGTCGGTGCTCGTCCCGACCGTCCCTGCACCCGGCTGGCTGCCCCTGGCCGCCGGGCTCGCCGTGCGTTCCGCGCTGACCGAGGTCGGCGTGGCCGCCGAGCTCAAGTGGCCCAACGACGTCCTCGTGCCCGCCGACGGTGACCGCAAGGTCTGCGGCGTCCTGTGCCAGATGCTCCCGTCCGGCACCGGCGTGGTCGTCGGCATCGGGATCAACGTGCACCACGAGCGCGACCAGCTGCCCGTGGCGACGGCGACCTCCCTTCGCCTCGTCGGTGCGCAGGTCGACCGCACCGACCTCGCCGCCTCCGTCCTCCGCGGGCTCCGCGGGCTGCATGCCGACCTCGCGGCAGGCGACGAGCGGGCGAAGGGGGTCCACCTCGCCTATCGCGAGGCCTGCGGCACCATCGGTCGCCTCGTCGACGTCCACCGGCCCGACGGCTCTGTGGTCACCGCGACGGCCACCGGTGTCGACGACGACGGGAGGCTGGTCGTCAGCGCCGACGGGCGCTCGGATACGGTGGCGGCAGGTGACGTGCAGCACATCCGCCCCGCGGGCACGTCGCCTCGTCCGTGACCGGGGGCCGGTCACGCGTCCCCCGGAGCGTGGAGGTGGCAGTGTCGAGCGATCCCACTGACGACCCCACCGCCGCGGCGGCGGCGCACGCCGACGGGTACGACCCGGCGCTCGAGGCCTTCGAGCGGGCGATGCTCGGTCGGCCCGCGAGCATGGGGCGACGCGAGGTCTCCCGCGAGGCGGGCGTCTCGATCCGCTCGGCTCGCAAGTTCTGGCACGCCATGGGCTTTCCGGTCGTCCAGGAGGGCGACACGATGTTCACCGAGGCCGATCTCGAGGCGCTCACCCGGGTCGCCACGATGGTCCGCGAGGACGACATCCCCGAGGAGTTCGCGCTCGCCATGACCCGGGCGATCGCGCGCACCATGGACCGGCTCGCCGCCTGGCAGGGGCAGCTCGTCAGCGAGGAGATCGCCCGCCAGCGGCAGGGTGACGACGAGCAGGACGACGGCCACCGCCTCGCCCCGCCGGACGCCGAGGACGACGCGACCCCGCTCGGTGCGGCCGCCGCGTCGACCCGCGATGCCGAGGCCGCCGCCACCTGGCTCGCCGACCTGTCCGACCAGCTCGAGCCGCTCGTCGTCTACGTGTGGCGCCGCCAGCTCACGGCGACGATCCAGCGCCTGCTGACCGTCGAGGAGGACGGCAGCCGTGCCTCGGTCATCGGCTTCGCCGACCTGGTCAACTTCACGTCCGTCGTGCGTCGACTCACCGAGCGCGACCTCGCCCGCATGGTCCAGCGCTTCGAGGACCTGTGCACCGACGTCGTCACCGCCCACGGTGGCCGCGTCGTCAAGACCGTGGGCGACGAGGTGCTCTTCCAGACCTTCGAGGTCGCGCCCGCCGCGGCCATCTCGCTCGACCTCGTCGAGGCGATGAGCGAGGACGACCTGCTCCCGTCGGCGCGCGTCGGCATGGCCCACGGGCCGGTCGTGCGGCGTCTGGGCGACGTCTTCGGAACGACGGTCAACCGCGCCAGCCGGCTCACCGCGGTCGCGCCGCCCGGTGGTGTCTTCGTCGACGACGCGCTGGCCCGCCTGCTGGAGCCGCTCAGCGGATTTTCGACCCTGCCGACCCGCCCGCGCTCGCTGCGTGGCATCGGCGAGGTCGCCCCGAGCCGGCTCGTGCGGGTCACCGGTGTGCGCGGCCCTGCGCATGTCACCGCGCACGTCTGAGCTGCAGTTCCTATGATCCGACCCATGACACGAGTGCTGCTGGCCGAGGACGACGCTGCCATCTCCGACCCCTTGGCCCGGGCCCTCGTCCGCGAGGGCTACGAGGTGACGGTCCACGAGGACGGGCGCGATGCGCTCGATGCGGCGATCGGCACCCCGCCCGACCTGCTGGTCCTCGACCTCGGGCTGCCCACGCTCGACGGCCTCGAGGTGTGCCGTCGGATGCGCGCCACCGGCTCCGACGTGCCGGTGCTCATCCTCACCGCGCGGGCCGACGAGGTCGACACCGTCGTGGGTCTGGACGCCGGCGCCGACGACTACGTCACCAAGCCCTTCCGCCTCGCCGAGCTCATGGCGCGGGTGCGTGCGCTGCTGCGTCGTCGCTCCGACGACACCGTCGAGCCGACCGGTCCGCTGCGCATCGACGTCGACAGCCGACGCGTGTGGTTCCACGGCGAGGAGCTGGCCCTGACGGCCAAGGAGTTCGCGGTCCTCAGCGTCCTCGTCCGGGAGGCCGGCCGGGTCGTCACCCGTGAGCAGCTCATGGGTGAGGTCTGGGAGACCGAGTGGTACGGCTCGACGAAGGCGCTCGACATGCACATCTCCGTCCTGCGCCGGAAGCTCGGTGACGACGTCGCCGACCCGCGCCACATCGCGACGGTGCGTGGCGTCGGCTTCCGCTTCGACTCGTGACCTTCGCGGGTCAGGCCCGTCGGCTCCTCCTCGCGGCGGTCATCGGGGTCGCTGTCGTCACGGCTCTCGTGCTCGGGAGCGTGGCGCTGGTCTCCGGTGACGGGGGCGAGCACGTCCTCGGTCTCGACCTCGTCGGCTGGACGGTCGTCGCCCCCTTCGTCGGGGTCGTCACCGTCGGTGGCGGCGCCTTCCTCGTCCTGCGGGTCCTCGAGCGGCGCCGGGCGGAGGGCATGGCCTTCATCCAGCGCCAGGTGGCGGCGATCCGCGACGGTGACGGAGCGCTGCCGCGCTCGGTCGTCGGGCTGCGCGACATCGACCAGGTCACCGGCGACCTCGCCCGGCTCGCCGGCGAGCTGGCGCGGCAGCGGGCCCTCGACCGCGACTTCGCCGCCGACGCCTCGCACCAGCTGCGCACGCCGCTGACGGCACTGCTCATGCGGCTGGAGGAGATCGGCCAGACCGACGACCTCGCCGCGATCCGCGACGAGGCGGCCGTCGCCGTCACCCAGGTCGAGCGCCTCACCGGCGTCGTCGACACGATGCGCACGAGGTCGAAGGGGGAGGAGGCCCAGCTGCCCGAGATCTCCCTCGACTCCGTCCTCGCCGGCCTGCAGCGCGAGTACCAGCCGGCCTTCACCGCCGCTCGTCGCGCCATGCGCGTCGACGGTCCGCCCGGGCTCGCCGTGCGCGCCTCGCCGGTCGACCTGTCGCAGATCCTGCAGACCCTGATCGAAAATGCGCTGGCCCACGGCGCCGGTCGGGTCGAGATCGAGATCCGCAGCTCGGGGACCTCCGTGGTCATCGAGGTGAGCGACGAGGGAGAGGGGATCCCTGCGGCGATCGCGCCGCACATCTTCGAGCGCTCGGTGACCTCGCACGGCTCGGGCCTCGGGCTCGGCCTCGCGCGCCAGCTCGCCGAGCGCAACGGTGGCCGTCTCGAGCTCGTCCAGGCCCAGCCGGCCGTCTTCTGCGTCTTCCTCTCCGGCCCCGGCAGCCGCTGACAGGCCCGAAGCCGCAAGACTCCGCAAAACCCTAGGGTCTTGCGAAGTTGGGCCCGGTGAACTCTGCAAAACCCTAGGGTCTTGCAGAGGCGTCAGGTGGGGGAGTCGTCGCTCTCGAGGGGTGAGGTGTCGACGTCCATCGGTTCGTTGGCGAAGACGAAGCGCCGGTAGGTCCAGAAGCGGAAGAGCGTGCCCAGGCCGATGCCGATGACCGTCGCGATGTTGTCCGCGAGCCGGGTCTCGAAGCCCAGGACGTAGTGCGAGATGACGAGGCAGGCCGTCGAGATGACCAGGGCCAGGCCGTTGACGACGAAGAAGAGCGTCACCTCGTGGTGGACCGGGCGGGAGCGCCGGTGCGCGAAGGTCCAGCTGCGGTTGCCGAACCACGCGAAGAGGGTCGCCGCGACGCCGCTGAGGAGGCGGGCCGTCGTCGGCTTGCCCTCGAGGACGGTGTGGGTCAGCAGGTTCATCCCACCGAGGTCGATGACGAAGGAGATCGCGCCGACGAGGCCGAACTTCGCGACCTCGTGCCAGATCGTGTCGACGAGGCGCCCGAGGCCGCCACGGCGGCGTACCGGGGTCACGTCGTCCGCGGTGTCGGGGGCCGCCTGGGTGGAGTCGGGCATCTCGTGCAGGGTAATCCGCGACGGTGACAATTGGCGGCACCGTATCCTCGGCACGTGTCGATCCCCCCACGTGCCCCCGGAGGTTTCCCCGTCGTCGGTGTGATCGGTGGTGGTCAGCTGGCGCGGATGTGCGCCGGCCCCGCGGCCGAGCTCGGCGTGACGCTGGCGGTCCTCGCCGAGGCGAGCGATGCCTCGGCGGCGCTCGTCACCCCCTTCGCCCCGGTCGGGGACCACACCGACGTCGAGACGGTCCGCGACTTCGCCCGCCACTGCGACGTGGTCACCTTCGACCACGAGCACGTGCCCGCGCCGGTGCTGCAGGCCCTCGTCGCCGACGGCGTCGCCGTCCACCCGGCCCCCGAGGCCCTCGTGCACGCGCAGGACAAGCTCGTCATGCGGCGGGCTCTCACCGACGCCGGCGTCCCCTGCCCGCGGTGGGCCCCGGCGGAGAGCGAAGGAGAGGTCCTCGCCTTCGCGGAGGAGGTCGGCTGGCCGGTCGTCGTCAAGACCCCCCGCGGCGGCTACGACGGCAAGGGCGTGCTCGTCGCCGACGGCATCGACGACGTGCGCGACTGGCTCGCCGCCGCGGCCGAGCGCGGCGAGCAGCTGCTGCTCGAGGAGGCCGTCCCCTTCGTCCGTGAGCTGGCGGTGCTCCTCGCCCGCAGCCCCTCCGGTCAGGCCGCCGCCTGGCCCGTCGTCGAGACCGTGCAGACCGACGGGATCTGCACCGAGGTCATCGCCCCGGCGCCGGACCTGCCGGCCGATGCCGCCGAGGCGGCCACCCTCGTCGGGCTCGACATCGCCGCGGCCCTGGGCGTCACCGGGGTCATGGCCGTCGAGCTCTTCGAGCTCGCCGACGGCTCGGTCGTCGTCAACGAGCTCGCGATGCGCCCGCACAACTCCGGCCACTGGAGCATGGACGGGGCGGTGACGGGGCAGTTCGAGCAGCACCTGCGGGCCGTGCTCGACCTGCCGCTCGGCTCGCCGCGTGCCCGCGAGCCGTGGACCGTCATGGGCAATGTCCTCGGTGGCGAGCCCACCGACCTCTACCCGACCTACCGGCACCTCATGGCCCGCGACCCGGAGCTCAAGGTGCACCTCTACGGCAAGGCCGTGCGCCCCGGCCGCAAGATCGGCCACGTCAACGTCAGCGGCACCGACCTGGCGGACCTGCGCGAGCGGGCCCGTCACGCGGCCGACTACATCCAGGGAGTGATCACCGAATGACCAGTGACAGCAGCAGCCCGCGCGTCGGTCTCGTCATGGGCAGCGACAGCGACTGGCCGACGATGGAGGCGGCCGCCGAGGTGCTCGAGGACTTCGGCATCGCCTTCGAGGCCGATGTCGTCTCCGCGCACCGCATGCCCACCGAGATGGTCGAGTACGGGCAGCAGGCCGAAGGGAGGGGCCTGCGGGTGATCATCGCCGGCGCCGGCGGCGCCGCGCACCTGCCCGGCATGCTCGCGTCGGTGACGACCCTGCCGGTCGTCGGCGTGCCCGTGCCCCTCAAGCACCTCGACGGCATGGACTCGCTGCTGTCGATCGTGCAGATGCCGGCCGGCATCCCCGTGGCGACGATGGCCGTCGGGGGAGCCCGCAACGCGGGGCTGATGGCCGTGCGCATCCTCGCCGCCGGCGAGGGCGAGGAGGCGCAGCGTCTGCGATCGGCCCTGGCGAACTTCGCCGCGGACCTGTCGGCCCAGGCCCATGCGAAGGGGGAGCGCCTGCGTCAGCGGGTGGCCGCCGCTCGTGCGACGGCGCCGGAGACCCCAGAGCGGGCCTGACCCCCTTCGCTCGGGTCGGTCAGCGCGCGGCGCCCTCGTTGCGCAGCTGGCGCCACTCGATCTTGGGGCAGGTGTTCATGACGACCTGCAGGCCGGCCTCCTTGGCGCGGTCGGCCGCGGCCGGGTCCTCGACGCCGAGCTGCATCCAGATGGCGTCGATCTGGAGGCGGTCCTTGTTGGCGATCGCCTCGTCGACGAGGGCGCCGACCTCGCCGCTGTTGACGAAGAGGTCGATGACCTTGACGTCGCCGTCGGGGATGTCGGAGATCGAGGCATATCCCTGGTCGCCGTCGACCGCCTCGGCCGAGTGGTGCACGGGGATGATCGCCTTGTGCATCTCGTACTTCAGCCAGCGGGCCACGCGGTAGGCATCGCGGTCGGTGTTGCTGCTCAGGCCCACGACCACCCAGGTGCCCGGGTCCGCGATGAGGCGCCGCATGATCTCCGTGTCGTTCTTGTGCGTCAGGCTCATGTGACCCATCCAACGCCCCCGCGCCGGGGGAATCAACGGCCCACGCCACGCCGGGACGCGGAATGTCATGCCGGTCGGACATAATGCGCCCGGGAGTACACCCCAGACCCGAGCGCAGTGAGGAATCACGTGACTACCAAGATCGCCGTCGTCGGGACCGGTTATGTCGGCCTGTCCATGGCCGTCCTGCTGGCCCAGCACAACGAGGTGGTCGGTTTCGACATCGACGCCCGCCGCGTCGAGATGCTCAATGCCGGCACCAGCCCGATCCAGGACGAGAAGATCATCGACTTCCTCGCCCACCGTGAGCTCGACCTGACCTTCACCCTCGACAAGGAGCAGGCCTACGCGGGCGCCGACTTCGTCGTCATCGCGACGCCGACGGACTACGACCCGGACACCAACTACTTCAACACCGGCTCCGTCGAGGGCGTCGTGCGCGACGTCATGGAGATCAACCCCGACGCCGTCATGGTCGTCAAGTCGACGATCCCCGTCGGCTTCACCGCCGGCCTGCGCGAGCGGCTCGGGACCGACAACCTGATCTTCAGCCCGGAGTTCCTGCGCGAGGGCAAGGCCCTGGAGGACAACCTCTACCCCAGCCGCATCGTCGTCGGCGAGGTGAGCGACCGCGCGCAGCGCTTCGCCGACCTGCTCGTCGAGGGCGCCGAGGACACCGACACCCCGGTGCTGCTCACCGATTCCACTGAGGCCGAGGCGATCAAGCTCTTCGCCAACACCTACCTCGCGATGCGCGTCGCCTACTTCAACGAGCTCGACACCTTCGCCGCGACGCACGGGCTCAACACCCGCCAGATCATCGACGGCGTCGGCCACGACCCGCGCATCGGCACGCACTACAACAACCCGTCCTTCGGCTACGGCGGCTACTGCCTGCCCAAGGACACCAAGCAGCTGCTGGCCAACTACCAGGACGTCCCGCAGAACCTCATGCAGGCGGTCGTCGACTCCAACCGCACCCGCAAGGACTTCGTCGCCGAGGACATCCTGCGTCGCCAGCCCAAGGTCGTCGGCGTGCACCGCCTGATCATGAAGTCCGGCTCGGACAACTTCCGCGCCTCCTCGATCCAGGGGATCATGAAGCGCCTCAAGGGCAAGGGCGTGCAGGTCGTCATCTTCGAGCCCGCCCTGCAGGAGGACGAGTTCTTCGGGTCGAAGGTCTACCGCGACCTCGAGGACTTCAAGTCCGTCTCCGACGTCATCATCGCCAACCGCCGCACCGCGGACCTCGAGGACGTCGCCGACAAGGTCTACACCCGCGACCTCTTCGGCACCGACAGCTGAGCCGTTTCGCCGTCCCCCCTTCGCTCCGGTTGCTCCGGTCGAAGGGGGGACGGCTGCGCCCGCCGAAGTCCTGCGTTGCGTACATGCCTCACGGTGGCGTGACTGACTGCGGCTTGATGTGCGCAGCCATCCCCCTTCGGCCTGCGCCTGATCATGACTGGCGTCGGCGTGTTGTGGGTAGGCGACAGACGTCGTCGTGGGTCTTGTCGTTGAACACCTGTGCAAGGCCGATCGGGCGGCCGGTAGCATCACGGCCGTGAGCGCGAATCCCGACTTCGACATGTTCCGTACCTCCGAGGACCACGAGGCGATCCGTGAGGCCGTCAGGGCCGTCGCGGAGGCGAAGATCAAGCCCTTCGCAGCCGAGGTCGACGAGGAGTCCCGCTTCCCGAAGGAGGCCAACGAGGCCCTCATCGCGAGCGACTTCCACGCCGCCCACGTGGCGGAGGAGCACGGCGGCGTCGGTGCCGACGCCCTCGCCGTGTGCATCATCATCGAGGAGGTCGCCCGCGTCTGTGCGTCGTCCTCGCTCATCCCCGCGGTCAACAAGCTCGGCTCGATGCCGGTGATCCTCGGCGGGTCCGAGGAGATCAACGCCCGCTACATGCCGCGCCTGGCGAAGGGGGAGGGCTTCAGCTACGGCCTCTCCGAGCGTGAGGCCGGCTCCGACACCGCGGGCATGAAGTGCAAGGCCACCAAGGACGGCGACGACTGGATCCTCAACGGCCAGAAGGCCTGGATCACCAATGCCGGCGAGTCCGAGCTCTACACGGTCCTCGCGGTCACCGACCCCGACGGCCCGCGCGGCAACAACATCTCGGCCTTCGTCGTCGAGAAGTCGGACGAGGGCTTCGGCTTCTCGGAGAAGGAGCGCAAGCTCGGCATCAAGGGTAGCCCGACGCGTGAGCTGCACTTCGACAACTGCCGCATCCCCGGCGACCGCATCGTCGGCGCCGAGGGCGAGGGCCTGAAGATCGCCCTGCGCACCCTCGACCACACCCGCGTGACGATCGGCGCCCAGGCCGTCGGCATCGCCCAGGGCGCGCTCGACGAGGCGCTGGCCTACGTCAAGGAGCGTCAGCAGTTCGGCAAGCACATCGCCGACTTCCAGGGCATCCAGTTCATGCTCGCCGACATGGCGATGGAGCTCGAGGCCGCCCGCCAGATGGTCTACGTCGCGGCGGCGAAGTCCGAGCGCCACGACGCCGACCTGTCCTTCTTCGGTGCCGCGGCGAAGTGCTTCGCCTCGGACGTCGCCATGAAGGTCACGACCGACGCCGTCCAGCTGCTCGGCGGGGCGGGCTACACCCGCGACTTCCCGCTCGAGCGGATGATGCGCGACGCCAAGATCACCCAGATCTACGAGGGCACCAACCAGGTGCAGCGGGTCGTCATGGCGCGCCAGCTGCTCAAGGGCCTGCCCACCGCGCGCCTTCGTCGGTCTGACGGTGTGGGCGGGGCTCAGCCTTCGTAGGTGTAGAAGCCGCGACCGGCCTTGCGGCCGAGGAGGTTGGCGTCGACCATGCGCTGCAAGAGCGGCGGGGGAGCGTAGAGCGGCTCCTTGAACTCCTCGTAGAGCGACTGGGCGACGGCCATCGTCGTGTCGAGACCGATGAGGTCGGCGAGGGCGAGCGGGCCCTGAGGGTGCGCGGCACCGAGCACGAAGCCCTGGTCGATGTCCTCGGCGGTGGCGAAGCCCGACTCGTACATGCGGATCGCGCTGAGGATGAAGGGGATGAGCAGGCTGTTGACGACGAAGCCGGCGCGGTCCTGGCAGGTGATGGCGTGCTTGCCGAGGTCACCGTCGACGTAGGCGCGGGCCCGCTCGACCGTCTCGTCGGCCGTCATGAGCGAGGGCACGAGCTCGACGAGCTTGAGGACCGGCACGGGGTTGAAGAAGTGGACGCCGAGCACGTTGGCCGGGCGCTTGGTGACCGTCGCGAGCTTCATGATCGGGATCGAGCTGGTGTTGGACGCGAGGATCGCCTCGGGCGAGGAGACGATCTCGTCGAGCTGCTTGAAGAGCTCGACCTTGGCCGCCTCGTCCTCGAGGATCGCCTCGACGACCATCTCGCGGTCGGCGAGCTCGGTGAGCTCGGTGACGACCCGGATCCGGCCCAGCACCTCGTCGGCCGACTCGATGCGGCCGCGCTCCTGCGCGCGTCGCAGCGACTTCTCGAGGCGGCCGCGCCCGGCGTCCGCCCGCTCCTGGTCCGACTCGACGACGACGACGTCGGAGCCGGCTCGGGCGCACACCTCGGCGATGCCGGCACCCATGAGGCCGCACCCGACCACCCCGACCTTCTGCAGCGTGTTGTCCATGCGCTCACGGTATCCGGTGTGTGACACCCCTCACCCACCGGGATCCGGGCATAGCCTGCAGGGGAGGTCACCACCGTCGAGGAGGTCAGATGAGAGTCGCCCTCATGGCCACGTGCATCGGGGACACGATGTTCCCGGACGTCGCGAAGGCCACCGTCCGACTGCTGGAAAGGTTGGGAGTGGAGGTCGACGTGCCACCGGGGCAGACCTGCTGCGGCCAGCCGATGATCAACACCGGCTACTTCGACGAGGCCGAGCCCGTCGTGCGCTCCTACGCGAGCACCTTCGCCGACTACGACGCCGTCGTCCTCCCTTCGGGCTCCTGCGCCGGAAGCGTCCGCCACCAGCACGAGATCATCGCGCGGCGCTCCGGCGACGCGGAGCTCGTCGCCGCGGTGGAGCGCCACGGACCGCGTGCCCACGAGCTGTCGGAGTTCCTCGTCGACGTCCTCGGGGTCACCGACGTCGGAGCGTCCTTCCCGCACTCGGTCGCCTACCACCCGACCTGCCACTCGCTGCGGATGCTCGGGGTCGGGGACCGGCCACGACGGCTCCTCGAGGCGGTCCGCGGCCTCGAGCTGCGCGAGCTGCCGCAGGAGCGGGAGTGCTGCGGCTTCGGCGGCACCTTCGCCGTGAAGAATGCCGACGTCTCCGCCGCCATGGGGCAGGACAAGGCGGCCCACGCCATCGAGTCCGGCGCCGAGGTGCTCGTCGCCGGGGACTCCTCCTGCCTCATGCAGATCGGCGGGATCCTCTCCCGTCAGGGGTCGCCGGTGCGCACGATGCACCTCGCCGAGGTGCTCGCCGCGACCGAGGAGGTGCCCGCATGAGCGCCACCTTCCTCGGGATGCCGCCCTTCCCGGAGGCGGCCGTCGACGCGCTGGCCGACGACCAGCTGCGGCGCAACCTGCACAAGGCCACCCATACCATCCGTGACAAGCGCGCCGACGTCATCGGCGAGCTCGACGACTGGGAGGGCCTGCGCACGCGGGCCGCGAGCCTCAAGGACCGCGCCCTGCACGACCTCGACACCCAGCTCGTGCGGCTCGAGGAGCGGCTCACCGAGCGCGGGGTGACTGTGCACTGGGCCCGCGACGCCGAGGAGGCCTGCCGGATCGTCGGCGACATCGCCGAGGGCCACGGCGTCGACGAGGTCGTCAAGGTCAAGTCGATGGCCACCCAGGAGATCCAGCTCAACGAAGCCCTCGAGGCCCGCGGGATCTCGGCCTGGGAGACCGACCTCGCCGAGCTCATCGTCCAGCTCGGGCACGACCTGCCGAGCCACATACTCGTGCCCGCGATCCACCGCAACCGCACCGAGATCCGCGACATCTTCACCCGCGAGATGGGGCAGGTCGGCCGGCCCGCCCCCGACGACCTCACCGACGACCCGGCCGCGCTCGCCGAGGCCAGCCGGCTGCACCTGCGGGAGAAGTTCCTGCGGGCCAAGGTCGCCGTCTCCGGCGCCAACTTCGCTGTCGCGGAGACGGGCTCGCTCGTCGTCGTCGAGTCCGAGGGCAACGGACGGATGTGCCTCACGCTGCCCGAGGTCCTCGTCAGCGTCGTGGGGATCGAAAAGGTCGTGCCCACCTGGGACGACCTCGACGTCTTCCTCCAGCTGCTGCCGCGCTCGAGCACGGGTGAGCGGATGAACCCCTACACCTCGACCTGGTCGGGGGTCACCGAGGGCGACGGCCCGCAGCAGTGTCACGTCGTGCTGCTCGACAACGGCCGCACCCGGGCGCTCGCCGACGAGGTCGGCCGGCAGGCCCTGCGCTGCATCCGCTGCTCGGCCTGCCTCAACATCTGCCCCGTCTACGAGCGCACCGGCGGCCACGCCTACGGCTCCGTCTACCCGGGGCCGATCGGCGCGATCCTCAACCCGCTGCTCAAGGGGGTCGGCGAGAGCGAGCAGGTGGACTCCCTCCCCTTCGCCTCCAGCCTGTGCGGTGCCTGCTACGAGGTCTGCCCGGTGAAGATCGACATCCCGAGCGTCCTCGTCGACCTGCGCGCGCAGGTCGTCGACGCCCACCGGGAGGATCGGATCCCGGGTCCCGAGGCGGCCGCGATGAAGGCCACGGCCTGGGCCTTCTCCGATGCTCGCCGGCTCTCGCTCGGGCAGCGCGCGAGCGGGCTCGCCGGCCGGGTGCTCGACCGGGTCAGCCGACGCGACAACGCCTCCGGCAGACCGATGCTCGGCTGGCTGCCCTCGGTGGGGCACAAGTGGACGCAGTCACGGGACATGCCGGTCCCGCCCCGGCAGTCCTTCCGGCAGTGGTGGAAGGGGAGGTCGCGATGAGCAGCGCACGTGAGGAGATCCTGGCCGCGGTGCGTGACGCGGTCCGCGGGGCCGAGCAGGTCGAGGCCCCCGAGCCGCAGCCGACCCTGCCGCCGCCCGACCCGGGGCAGATGCTCGACCGCTTCGCCGAGCTGGTGAGCGACTACCGGGCGACCGTCGTGCGCTGCCGCTCCCACGACGTGCCCGTGCAGGTGCTCACCGCGTTGCGCGGCGCCGAGCGGGTCCTCGTCCCCGACGGGGTCCCCGACGCCGTCCGTGAGGCGGTCGTCGGCCGGCTGGGCGAGGACGCGGTGTCGACGGGAGATGTCGACGACCACGACGTCGAGGGCTTCGACAGCGTCGTCACGACGTGCGCCGCCGGCATCGCCGCGACCGGCACCGTCGTGCTCGACCACGGCGAGGGCCAGGGGCGTCGGGCGCTCACCCTGCTGCCCGACCGGCACGTCGTCATCGTGCGCGCCAGCCAGGTCGTCCCCGACGTGCCCCACGCCGTGCGGCGCCTGGACCCCCTTCGCCCGCAGACGTGGATCAGCGGGCCGAGCGCCACCAGCGACATCGAGCTCAGTCGGGTCGAGGGTGTGCACGGGCCGCGCACCCTCGTCGTCCTTCTCGTCGGCGACTGAGGTCTCCCTTCGAGACGGCCGCGGGCGGCCTCCTCAGGGAGCGAGTGGGCTCAGCTGTCGTCGGGCTCGACGGTGATCGACCGGTCGTTCTTCAGGTCGTCGAAGAGCTTCGGCGCCTGCTCCTCGTCCCACTGCACCGCCGAGCCGACGGGCGTGGGCAGGTTGTTGTTGGAGATCGGCACGGTCACCGAGTTGCCGTCGCCCTTGGCGATGCTGCGGAAGGCCCAGAAGGCACGCGCCGTGCCGAACATCGAGTCGTCCTCGCCGACGGTGAGGGCGCCGGCGCTGTCCTTGCCGAGGGAGTGGATCTTCCACGGCTGCAGCACCGTCGAGGGCGTGGCGATCTTGCCCATGAGGGCACCGAGGAACTGCCGCTGCCGCTTCGCCCGCCCGAGGTCACCCTCGGGGTCGGAGTAGCGGGCGCGCACATAGCCCAGGGCGGTCTTGCCGTCCATGTCCTGGCAGCCCTTCTTGAGGTTGATGTGCGCCTTGGGGTCGTCCATGTCGTTCTTGACGCAGATGTTGACCCCGTCGACCGCGTCGACGACCTGCGCGAAGCCCCCGAAGCCGATCTCCATGTAGCCGTCCATCTTCAGCCCGGTGTTGTGCTCGATGGTCTGGCTGAGCAGCTTGGGCCCGCCGATGCTGAAGGCGGCGTTGATCTTGTTCATGCCGTTGCCCGGGATCTCGACGTAGGAGTCGCGGGGGATCGACAGCAGCGTCGACTTCCCGCCGCCGGTGTGCAGCACGAGGATCGAGTCGGTGCGGGCTCCGCCGGTGTCGGAGCCGGTGCCGAGCTCGCGACGCTCCTCGTCGGTCAGACCGGCGCGGGAGTCGCTGCCGACGAGCAGGACATTGCGCCCCTCGCTGTCGGGGTGCGGCCCGGGCGGGGTGGCGTCGACCTTCGCGACGTTGGACCAGGCGCTGTTGACCGCCCAGACCATCGCGCCGCCCCACACGAGGGCGAGGACGAGGACGCAGATGCCCAGGGTGCGCAGCGGGCGGCGCCGTCGGCCGGGTCCGCCGGTGTCGGCGGGGCGGGCTGCCGGGCGGCGGGGACCTCCGGGTGCCTTCGGGCCGGCGGGACCACCGCTGGCCGGACGACGGGGGCGCTCCGCCGCGGGGCGCGAAGGGGGCGTGCCGGCGGGCATGACCCGCGTCCGGGGCTCCTCGACGGGCCGGCGGGACGAGGCCGCGGCCGGGCGGGGGCGTCCCTGGGCAGCCGGCTGCTGGCGGGGGCGCTGCTGGCGGGCGGGGCGCTCGCCGGAGGCGGGGGAGGGGCGGCCGGGTGCGCGCCGCTTGCCGGTCGGGATGGCCCGCGCGGTCTCGTCGTCGGCACGGCCGCGACGGACGTCGAAGGTCATCGCGTCGTCGTCGGGCCGACGGCCGGACGAGCGGTCGCCGGAGGGCCGACGCGGGCGGGAGGGGCGTTCAGGCATGCCGACGAGGATAGGAGCAAAGGCTGGCAGGTCGCCGGACGAGAGCGGCGAGTCCGAGATGAAGCGACGGTGACGACCTTCATACTGGAGCGCGTGTCCCCCCGAGTCAGCGTCGTCATGCCCGTGCTCAACGAGGAGCGTCATCTCGCCGACTCGGTCCGGATGGTCCTCGGTCAGGACTGGCCCGGCGAGCTCGAGGTCGTCCTCGCGCTCGGGCCCTCCTCCGACCGCACGGACGAGGTCGCGGCCGGGCTGGCGGCGGCCGATGCGCGGGTGCGCACCGTCGCCAACCCCAGTGGCCGCACCCCGGACGCGCTCAACGCGGCGATCGGCGTATCGACCGGTGAGGTCGTCGCCCGGGTCGACGCGCACGCCGAGATCCCCGTCGACTACCTGAGCCGGGCTGTCGCCGCCCTCGAGGAGACGGGCGCCGACAACGTCGGCGGGATCATGGATGCCGTCGGCACCACCCCGCTCGAGCGGGCGATCGCCTGCGCGATGAAGAGCCCGCTCGGCGTCGGGGGAGCGCGCTTCCACACCGGCGGTGGCGCCGGCGAGGCCGACACGGTCTACCTCGGCGTCTTCCGTCGGTCCGCCCTGGAGCGGGTGGGTGGTTACGACCCGCACTTCGCCCGGGCCCAGGACTGGGAGATGAACCACCGCATCCGCGAGAGCGGCGGGCGGGTGTGGTTCACCCCCGACCTCGTCGTCACCTATCGCCCGCGGTCCTCCCTTCGCCGGCTGGCCGACCAGTACCTCAACTACGGCCGCTGGCGCCGGGTCGTCGCCCGCCGCCACCCCGGCACGGCCAGTGCCCGCTATCTCGCGCCGCCGACGATGGTCGCCGGCACCCTCGCGGCGACGGCGCTCGGTGCCGCGTGGCGTCCCGCCTGGCTCGTGCCGGCCGGGTACGCCGCGGCCGTGACCATCGGCGGATGGATCATCTCGAAGGGGGAGGACCCCGCCGTGCGCGTGCGGGTCCCGGCCGCCATCGCGACGATGCACTGGTCGTGGGGCATCGGCTTCCTCACGAGCCCCGCGCACCTGTCCGAGGGTCTTCCGCCCCGGGCCTGAGGAGAGGACACTCGGTCCATGGACAGGCTCGGCGCCCGGCGCACGGCACGCTCCGTGGTCGCGGCGGTGGGGTCACTCGTGATGACCGCCGTGCTCGCGACCCCGGTCGTGGCTTCCGCACGTCCGACTGGTGCCGCGACCGGCGCGGCCGGCTCGGCTGCTGCCGGGAGCGCCGCGACCTCGGCGGCCCCCGCGTCCTGGACGCTGTCGGGCAGCGGCTTCGGCCACGGGGTCGGCATGAGCCAGTACGGCGCGCTCGCCCAGGCCAAGGCCGGCCGCAGTGCAGGGCAGATCCTCGCGAGCTACTACACCGGCACGACCTACGACCAGGTGCCCGACACCCAGACGATCCTCGTCAACATCGTCAGCGGGGCGACGACGACGACCGTGAGCGGCCTGTCCACCGGCACCAACGGCGGGAAGCTGACCGTCACCGCCGGCGGGCGCACGCTCACCGCGCCCGCGGGCCAGTCGGTCACGCTGCGCCGCAGCGGCAGCGCGGTCGCCGCCACGTGCTCGACCTGCTCGACGACCTCGGTGAGCGGGACCTCGGTGCAGGTGACCTGGGACCAGTCACGCACCGACCTCGGGCTCGGCACGAGGAGGTACCGTCACGCCCCCTTCGTCGTCACGCCGACACCGGGTGCGGCCACGATCCAGGGTGTGCTGCAGCTGCGGCTGGCCGACGAGTACCTCGACCAGGTGCGCGAGGTGCCGTGGGCCTGGCCCGAGGCGGCCCTCGAGGCGCAGGCGGCCGCGGCCCGCAGCTATGCCCTGCGCAAGGTCCAGGCCGGCGTGCGAGCGGAGTGCGCCTGCCACGTCGTCGACGGCGTCGGTGACCAGGTCTACGGACCCGTGCCCGAGGGCAGCGAGGCCTCCTTCTGGCCCCGCTGGCAGACGGCGGTGCGGGCGGGCGGCAGCGCGACGACCGGCTTCGTCCCCCGCTACGGCGGGCAACTCATCGAGGCGCTCTACTCGTCCTCCTCCGGAGGCCGCACCGTCAACAACGAGGACGCCTTCCCCGGCGCGACGCCCGTGCCCTACCTGCGCTCGGTGAGCGACCCGTGGAGCACGACCGCGGACAACCCCCGGCGCCGCTGGACGACGACGGTGACCGGGGCCCAGCTCGCCCGGGCCTTCGGGCTGACCGACGTCGTGCGGCTCGACCTGTCCCAGCGCACCTCGGCAGGGACCGTGCGCACGGCCGTCGCGACCTCGTCGACCGGTGCCGTGCGCAGCCTCGGCGGTGAGGCGCTGCGCCGGGCGCTCGGCCTGTCCTCCTCGTCGATCCACCGGGCGACCGAGCGGGTGGGCGGCAGCAGCGCGAGCGACCTCGCCGCGGCCACCGGGCGGGCGGCGCCGAGCACGGCGTCGACGGTCGTCATCGCCAGCACCTACGAGGAGGACGTCGCCCACCTCGTCATGGCCCGGCCCCTGGCCGGTGCCCTGCGGGCGCCGCTCCTGCTCTCGGGGCGGGGGCAGCTGACCTCGGCGACGGTCCGCGAGCTCGACCGTCGCGGCTCGCGGATCACCCGCGCCTACGTCGTCGGGGGATCGACCCTCGTCGGGTCGCCCGTCGTCAGCCAGCTGCGGGCGCGCGGCATCACCGTCACCCGGGTCGGCCAGGCGGACAAGGACGCCACGGGTGCGGCCGTCGTCGACCTCATGCGCCAGCAGGGGCCGATCACCGTCGCGGGCGTCTCGACGCAGGCGAGCGTGCCGGCTGCCGGAGCCTTCGGCGCCGTCGCGGGGCCGCGGCGCGAGCCGGTCGTGTGGGCGGGCGCCACCCGCGTCGGGTGGCAGTCGCGGGCGGCGCTGCGCCGCGCCGGGGTGACGACGGTGCGTCTGCTCGGCCCGTCGAGCCGGATCTCCACCGCGGTCGCCCAGGACCTCACGGGTCACGGGCTGCGGATCATGCGCTTTGCCGGCGCCGGGCACGGCGACGTCTCCGCGGAGCTGGCCGAGTACTTCCGCAACTCCTACACCGGCACCCGCGTCGTGCTCGCCCGCACCTCGTCGGACCGCACGAGCGATGCCGCGCTCGCGGCGGGCTACCGCGCGCCGGTCCTCGTCGTCACGACCGCTCCGGGAGCGTCGGTCACCACCCTCGTCCAGCGCCAGCCTCAGTGGCCCACCGTCGTGGCCTTCGGTCCGAGCGCTCGGGTGGGATCGACGACGCTCACCCGGGTCAGGGATGCCTGACCCGGGTGAGCGTGGCGCGGGCCGTGCCCGCCGTGCGGGTGCGACCCGCGGTGTGTCGGTGGCTCGTCAGTCGAGCTCGATGCGCAGGGGGGCGCCCGTGCGCTCGACGACCTCGTCGACGGTGACGCCCTCGGCGACCTCGCGCAGCACGAGCCCGTCGGGCGTGACGTCGATGACGGCGAGGTCGGTGATGATCCGCTGGACGACGCCCTTGCCGGTGAGGGGCAGCTCGCACTCCTGCAGGATCTTGTGCGAGCCGTCCTTGGCGACGTGCTCCATGAGGACGAAGACCTTGCGGGCGCCGTGGACGAGGTCCATCGCGCCGCCCATGCCCTTGACCATCTTGCCGGGGATCATCCAGTTGGCGATGTCGCCGTTGGCGGCCACCTGCATCGCGCCGAGGATCGCCGCGTCGACCTTGCCGCCGCGGATCATGCCGAAGCTCGTGGCGGAGTCGAAGATCGAGGCGCCCTTGCGCAGGGTCACCGTCTCCTTGCCCGCGTTGATGAGGTCGGCGTCGACGTCCTCGTCGGCGGGGTAGGCCCCGACCCCGAGGATCCCGTTCTCGGACTGCAGGACGATCTCGACGTCGTCGGGCACGTAGTTGGGCACGAGCGTGGGCAGCCCGATGCCGAGGTTGACGTAGTCGCCGTCGGACAGCTCCGCGGCGGCGCGGGCGGCCATCTGCTCACGGGTGCGCGCCATGTCAGGCACCTTCCTTCGTCGCGTCGGTCTTCGTCGTCACGGTGCGCTTCTCGATGCGCTTGTCGGCGGCCTGCTCAGGGGTCAGGGGCACGACCCGCTGGACGTAGATGCCGGGCAGGTGGATCGCGTCGGGGTCGAGCTCGCCCGGCTCGACGAGCTCCTCGACCTCGGCGACCGTCACCCGCCCGGCCATGGCGCACAGGGGGTTGAAGTTGCGCGAGGTCGTCCGGAAGACGAGGTTGCCGTGACGGTCGCCCTTCCAGGCGCGCACGAGGGCGAAGTCGGTGGCGATGGCCTCCTCGAGGACGAACTCGTGGTCCTCGGTCACCGTCGTGCCGTCGGCCTGACGCGAGGCGACGGCGAAGCTGCGGGTCTCCTTGGCGGGGGAGGCGATCGCGATGTTGCCCGCGTCGTCGTAGCGCCACGGCAGGCCGCCGTCGGCGATCTGGGTGCCGACGCCCGTGCGGGTCCAGAAGCCGGCGATGCCGGCGCCGCCGGCGCGCAGCTTCTCGGCCAGGGTGCCCTGGGGGGTCAGCTCGACCTCGAGCTCACCGGAGAGGTACTGCCGGGCGAACTCCTTGTTCTCCCCGACGTAGGAGGAGACCATCCGGCGGATCTGGCCGCCCTGGAGGAGCAGGCCCAGGCCCCAGTCGTCGACGCCGCAGTTGTTGGAGACGCACTCGAGCTCCTTCACCCCCTTCGCCTGCAGCTGGGCGATGAGCACGCTCGGGATCCCGCAGAGCCCGAAGCCGCCCACCGCGAGGGTGGCACCGTCGGGGATGTCCGCGACGGCCTCGGCTGGTGAGGAGACGACCTTGTCCATGGTCCCGACCGTAGTCCCTCGCCACGTGGCCACGGATGGGGCCCCGCCACACCGATCCCGGGGCGAAGGGGGCTCCCGCGCCACTCGTCGTCGACGGCCGGGGTCGCCGCCGCACCCAAACCACAGGGACGTAATTAGCTCAGTGGGGCTGGCGTGTCTTGTGTGACTCGTGGAATAAGAGTGACTGGCTGTGATGTCTGGGATCGCTGTGACGAGTGTGACGAGACGGTCGGGACGAGACACCACGCCACCGCCCGTCGGGTTCCCCTGCCCGCTTCCCACCCAAGGAGCCTCCGCGTGTCACGTTCCGTCCGCCTGGTCGGTGCCGCTCTCATCCCGGCCTTCACCCTGCCCGCGGCCACTGCGGCCACCGCCCGGACCAGCGCCGTCCCGGAGCCTCCCGTCAACAACAACCTGCCGAAGGAGCTGGATGTCGCCTCGCCATACATCCCGCAGTCGGTGTGCGACCCGGACCCCAAGCCCGGCGTCACCGCCTTCGCCCGGCTCATGGCCAACCACTACGACGAGTTCAACTACGGCATCTCCCGGGCCTGCAACTACGGCCTGACCGAGCACTCCGAGGGCCGTGCCCTCGACTGGATGCTCAACGCCTACGACCCCCACGAGCGGGCGGTCGCCGACGGCGTCATCACCTGGCTGCTCGCGCCCGACGCCGAGGGTCGCCCGGCGGCCATGGCGCGCCGCTTCGGGATCATGTACATCATCTGGAACCGCCAGATCTGGGGGACCTACAACATGAGCGCCGGCTGGCGTGCCTACAACGGCGTCAGCCCGCACACCGACCACATCCACTTCTCCTTCAGCTGGGACGGCGCGATGCAGCGCACGTCGTGGTGGACCGGCAAGGCCTGGACCGGGGTGACGACGACCCCGGGTGGCCCCGCCGGCCCGGTCGTCGACCCGGACTCCTACCCGACCCTGAGGGTGGGCGCCTCCGGCCCCGACGTGCAGCTGGCCCAGGGCGTCATCGGCGTCACCGCCGACGGTGTCTTCGGCCCGGCGACCGAGTCGGCCCTCAAGACCTGGCAGAAGGCCAACGGCGTGCCCGTCACCGGCGTCCTCGACGAGGCGACGTGGAACCGCATGGTCCTGCTCGGCAAGATCCCCGCCCGCGGCGACGACAAGGGCGGCGACCTCGCGGAGCACATGAACACCTCGATCCGCCTCGGGTCGACGGGCGAGGCGGTCAAGGCCCTGCAGCGCACCCTGCGGATCACCGTCGACGGCGCCTTCGGGCCCGCGACGGAGAAGGCCGTGCGCAACTTCCAGACCGACAAGCAGCTGCGCGTCGACGGCATCGTCACCAACAACGTGTGGAAGGCGCTCGCCGGCGTCCCCTACACGAAGAACGGCACGCCCCCGGCCACCGAGGACACGACCGAGCACCCGAAGATCACCACGCCCAAGGGCTCGGCGCCGCCGGCCTCGGCGGTCGTCGTCACCAGGACCGAGTTCGCCGACCTGCGCTCGACGGTCCTGGCCACCGGCGCGCGCGGCGCCGCGGTCAAGGTGCTGCAGCGCGCTCTCGGCGGCGTGGCCGTCGACGGCGCCTTCGGCAGCGGGACGGAGCGGGCGGTCCGCAGCTTCCAGAAGTCGGCGGGCCTGCGCGAGACGGGCATCGTCGAGGAGCGCACCTGGGCAGCCCTCGAGGCGAGGCAGTACCCCTTCCTCTCCTACCGCCGCACGGTGCTCAAGCCCGGCTCGACCGGCTACCCCGTCGAGCTCGTGCAGCGCTACCTCGGACTGCCCGCGGACGGGAAGTTCGGCACCGCCACCCAGGACGCCGTGCGTGCCCTGCAGGGCCGCCACGGGCTCTCCCGCACCGGCTACGTCGGGGCCGTCACGTGGCAGGCCCTCGAGCGCGAGGTCCGCGCGCGTCGCGGCTGAGCCACGGCACGGCACCCCGACGGAGGGCGTCACCGCTCAGGCGGTGACGCCCTCCGTCTGCGCCCGGCGGGCGAGGGTCTCCTCGTCGACCGCACCGAGGTGGACGACGAGCGAGCCGCCGGCGGACCACACCGCCAGGGCCGTGACGAGCAGGGCCTGGGCCGAGGGGTCGACGAGCTGCACCCGGGCGCCGTCGTCGATCGTCGAGCCGGAGCGGGCCATGTCGACGACGTCCGCGTAGGAGGTCTCCTCGTCGGCCAGACGAAGGGCGGTGTCGTCGCCCTCGGGCTCGGCCCAGGGCGTGAAGAGGTCGCCGTGGGTCGCGAGGTCGGCGGCCTCGTCCATCACCCCGTCGGGGACCGGCGCGTCCGCGCGGCGGGCCAGGGCTGCCCGGGTCACGAGCACTGCGGGTGCGTCGTCGGGCAGCCGCTCGGGGTCATCGGTGACGACGAGGTCGGCGGGGCCGGCGCCCTCGAGGTCGACGACCGCGCCGACGGACCACGCGGCCCACGCCCAGTAGAGGAGGCGCCAGTGCGGGCGCATCGCGAGCCGCACGACCGAGCCGGGCTCGAGGTCCCACTCCTCCTGCATCGCATTGGCCGCCTTGCTCACCCAGGTGCCGAGCACGCGGCCCGACAGCTCGACCCGCTCTCCGGCCGTCGGGCCCGGCTGGTCGTCGTAGCAGGTGATCCGCGGGGCGGCGGAGTCGGTGCGGTTGACGGTGGCGAGGACCTCTGCGGGAGTGGGCATGCGCCCAGCCTACGAACCGCGCCCACCCGCGCCGGATAGCGTGGCCGCCGTGGACCCCGCCCCGCGTGATCTCGCCCCGCCGCTCGAGCGTCTCGTCGTCACCGCGGCGCTGTGGGTCCTCCTCCTCGGCTTCGCCGGGGCGGTCATCGCCTGGCTGGGTGCCTGGGTGCCGCTCGTGGGCCTGCTCACCGCGCTCATCGCCGCGGCCCTCGCCTGGCGCCTGTCGGCGCTGCTCCCGCGGCCCGGGGGGACCCCCCTTCGTCCTGCGCCGGCCGCGGCCCTCGTCGTCGGGGTGCTCGCCGTCACCGTGTGGACCGGCGTGACGCACTCCGAGCAGGTCATGCCGCGGCGCGACTCCGCGAGCTATCTGCAGGCGACGATCTACCTCGCCGAGACGGGGGTGCGGCCGGTCGCGATCGACCCCGAGACGATCGGCGGACCGCAGACGCTCGCCGACGAGGGGCTGACCCTGGAGTCGCCGGCCTTCTACGAGACCGGGTCGCCGCAGGACCCGACGGTCCAGCCGCAGTTCATGCCCGGCCCCGCGCTCGTCTACTCGCTGCCGTGGTGGGCCGGGGGAGCGACCCCGACCCTGTGGGCGCCGGCCGTCCTCGGAGGTCTCGCCCTGCTCGCGATCGGGCTGCTCGTCGCCCGGACGGTCGCGCCGTGGGCGGCGCCGGTGGCCGCGGTGCTCGTCGGGCTCTGCTTCCCGTGGTTGCACACCTCGCGCTCGACCTACTCCGAGCCGCTGGCGGGGCTGACCCTGGCCGCGGGCTTCCTCGCCCTGACGCTCCTCGCCCGCGCCGCCGACGAGCCCCACACGTCGCAAGACCCCAGGGTCTTGCGACGTTCCGGGACCACGACATCGCAAAACCCTAGGGTCTTGCGGGGTTCGGGGGCGTGGGCCGGAGCGGCGGTGCTCGCGGGCGCGCTCGTCGGCGGCACCTCGATCGTGCGCATCGACGCCCTGCGCGAGACGATGCTGCTCATCCCCGTCGCCGCCGCCCTCCTCGCCCGTGGGCGTGGCTGGGGGCGGCACCTGCTCGTCGGCGCCATCGGCACGACGCTCGCCGGCTTCGCCGTCGCCGGGGCGATGAGCTGGCGCTACCTCGGCGAGATCGGCGCCTCCCTCGTCCCGCTCGTCGGGCTCGTCGTCCTCATGTCCCTGCTGTGCTGGTGGCTGCTACGGCGCTCGCGGCGCGGCTGGTCGCTGCCGGTCGCGGTGACGTCGAGCCTGCCGGTGCTCCTCCCGGCCCTCGTGGTCCTCGTCGGGGTGGGGCTCTCCCTTCGCCCGCTCGTCATGACGGTGCGGCAGGACCCCCGCGACCCCGGCGCGATGTACGTCGCCCGGATGCAGGCCGAGCTGGGCCTGCCCGTCGACGGCGGCCGCACCTATGCCGAGCACTCCGTCGACTGGCTCGCCTGGTGGGTCGGACCCGCGGCCGTGGTCATCTCGCTCGTCGTCCTCGCCGGCCTGTGGCGTGCCCTCGGCACCTGGTGGGCGAAGGGGGGACCCCTCCCGTCGTGGGGTCCGGCCCTCGTCGTCACGACCGGCTCGACGCTGCTCACGCTGTGGCGCCCGGGGATCACCCCCGACCACCCGTGGGCGGACCGGCGCCTGCTCGTCGCGCTGCCGCTCGCGATCGTCCTGGCCGTCGCCGGCGCCGTGTGGGCCGGACGGTGGGCCGGTGCCCGGCACGGGCGAGCCATCGGCGGCGCGGTCCTCGCCGTCGCGCTCGCCGTCACCGCCGTGCCCACGGCCCTGGCGACCTGGCCGCACCGCACGGAGCGCGTCGAGGACGGGGGACTGGCGGCCGCCCGGACCTACTGTGACGCCCTCGCGCCGGGCGATGTCGTCCTCGCCGTCGACGACTGGGCGGTCAACCACTGGACCCAGATCACCCGCGGCATGTGCGGCGTGCCGAGCATCGCGACGACGGGCCGGCTGCGCGACGACCCGCAGCAGGTGCGGGCCGCAGCCGAGCGGCTCGACGAGCGGGTGCGCGAGCGGGGTGGCCGGCTGCTCCTCGTGGCCCACCGGGAGCGCGCCAGCCTGGACGACATCGGCGCGACGGACGTGCGCACGGTGCTCGACACGACCCTCATGGAGGACCCCCACGTGCTGACGACCCGCCCCGAGCGGCTGGACCCGCTGCACCTCACCGTGTGGACGGGTCGTGTCGCCCGGTGACCCGGGGGACCGTCGCATAGGCTGCCCACGACATGGATGACGCCACGTTGAAGATCGCGGTCGTCGGGCCGACGCATCCCTACAAGGGCGGCGTCGCCTCGCACACGACGACCCTCGCCCACGAGCTCGAGGCGGCCGGTCACGACGTGACGCTCGTGTCGTGGAGCCACCTCTACCCGAGCTTCTTCTACCCCGGCGAGCAGTCCGTGCCGAGCTCGGGGGACCCGGACGTGCCGCCCTTCCCCCGCACGGTGCGGGCGCTGTCGTGGGCCCGCCCCGACTCGCTCGTGCGGGCCGGGCGGCGGCTGCGCGACGTCGACATCATCGTCGTCGTGCACGTCATCCCGCCCGTCGTGCCGCTGCACCTCACCCTGCTGCGGGCCGCCGGCGTCGGGCGCACCGCGATGACCGGGCGCGGGCCGCGCAGCGTCGTCATCGCGCACAACGTCCTGCCGCACGAGCCGCACCCCGGTGACGCGGCGCTCATGCGCACCTTCTTCCGCCGGGTCGACGCGGTCGTCGTCCACTCCGCCGAGCAGTCCCGGCTCGCCCGAGAGCTCGACGCCGAGCACGTCGTCGTCACCGACCTGCCGCCGCACCTGCCGGGCGGCGAGCCCGTCGAGCGCCCCGAGCACCGCGGCCCGGCCCGGCTGCTCGCCCTCGGCCTCGTGCGGGGCTACAAGGGCATCGACGTCCTCATGCGGGCGATGCTCCGCGTGCCCGACGTGACGCTCACCGTCGCAGGGGAGATCTGGGGCGACGCCGGCGACGAGATCCGGCGGCTGGCCGAGCACCGCAGCCTGCGCGACCGGGTGCAGATCCACAGCGGCTACGTCCCCGCCGAGCGGATCGCCCCGCTGCTCGCGCAGCACGACGTGCTCTCCCTCACCTATCGCAGCGCCACCGCGAGCCAAAATGTCCTGCTCGCGCACCAGCACGGGCTGGCCGTCCTCGCCTCCGACGTGGGGACCTTCGGCGACCAGGTCGACGACGGCGTCGACGGGCACCTCGTGCCGCCCGAGGACGAGGACGCGATCGTCGCCGTGCTCGAGCGGCTGCGCGACCCCGACGAGGTCGCCCGCCTGCGCGCCGGGGTCACCCCACCCGACCTGCAGGCCCCCTGGGCCCGCTACGTCGGCACCCTCGAGGCCCTGAGCGCCCCCGACGTCCTCGCCGACCCGACGCTCGCCGCGCCCGTGCGACGCCAGTCGCGCCTGGGGCGCGTCGCCGACCGCGCCGAGGACGTCGTCGCCCTCGCCCGGCTCGCCCGCGACCGGCGGCGCCCGCGCCTCGAGCTGACCCCCGGCGACTTCCCCTCGTGGCTGCGCGCCACCGACGTCCTCGCCCACGACGACGAGGCCCGCCGCGCCCGCGAGCTGGCCCGCGACCTCGGCCTGCCGCGCGGCGCCGACGAGATCAGCGAGTGGGCCGCGCTCGGTGCCCTCGAGGTGCTCATCGGCATGCGCGACGAGGGCCGGCGCGAGGCCCTGATCATCGACGCATCCGGCAGCGGGTCCCCTTTCGGCCGCTGGGCCCGGGCCGCCGGCTACGCGCCGGTCGAGGTCGAGCTCACCGGCGCCCGCTCGTCGATGACGCTGCTCGACGTCGACACCGCGACCCTCGACGTCGTCACCCGGCTGCACCCCGACGACGCGTCCGCCGCCGACATCGACGAGACCTTCACCCAGGCCGGGTGGGCGCTGCGCTCCGGCGGCCTGCTGTGCCTGACCCTGCCCGTGGGCGGTCAGGGCGACGACGTCATCGGCGGAGCGGCCGACCTGCGGGCGGTCATCGCCCGCGCGGCCGACGTCGGATTCACCCTCGTCGGCGACGTCGACGGCGACCTCACGGCCCGGCTGCGGCACGCCTCGCGCGTGAGCGCCGACCCCGACGCCGCGCACGCCCTCGTCCGGCTCACCCTGCGACGCCGATGAGCCACGACGAGGCGGGGGCGCCCCCGGCGCCCGGGCGCACGACGCGCAAGCGCGCGCTCGACGTGCTGCGCATCGGCTTCCTCGTCCTCGTCCTCGTCGCCGTCGGCATCGCGCTGTGGCGCAACTGGGCCGAGGTGCGCGGCGACCTCGGGCGCATCGGACCCGTGACCCTCCTCGCCGCGACCGGCCTGGCGATGCTCTCGCCCTTCTTCACGGTGCTCGGGTGGCGGGTGCTGCTCGCCGACCTCGGCTCACGGCTGCACATCGCGCCGGCGAGCGGGGTCTTCTTCGTCGGCCAGCTCGGCAAGTACCTGCCCGGCTCGGTGTGGTCGGTCGTCGTCCAGACCGACATGGCCCACCGGCTCGGCGTGCCCCGGCGACGCACGGCGATCGTCGGCCTGCTGACGATCGCCCTCTCCGCGCTCACCGGCATGATCCTCGGCCTGCCGGCACTGCCGGTGCTGCTCACCCGCGGCGACGCGGTCGTGCCGTGGTGGGTCCTGCTGGCGATCATCGCCGTCCTCGGGGTGCTGCTGTGGCCCCCGGTGCTCAACCTCGGCATCCGCACGATGCTGCGCCTGCTGCGCCGCGACCCGCTCGAGCACGACCTCACCCACGCTGCGGTCGGCCTGTCGAGCCTGTGGTTCGCCACCTCGTGGATCGTCGGCGGCCTGTCGGTGTGGGTCATGGCGCGCAACCTCGCGCCCGACGACGCCGACGCCTCCCGCCTGCTCCTCGTCGCCGTCTCGGGCTACCTGCTCGCGGCCGGGATCGGGATGTTCAGCATCGTCGTGCCCGCCGGCGTCGGCGTGCGCGACGTCGTCCTCGTCGTGCTGCTGGCGACGACGATGCCGGTGTCCGCGGCGACGGCCGTCGTCGTCGTCGCCCGATTCCTCACCGTCGTCGCGGACGTCGTGTGGGCGGCCATCGGCTGGCTCTGGGCGAAGACGCACCATCTGCTCCCTTCGTCCCCCGGGACGGCGGGCCCCGACCCGACACCCTCCCCGCAAGGAGACTGACCATGTCCGATCCCACGACCTCCGGCCAGGTCGCGGCGCCCCCCGGCGGGCGTCTGCTGGCCGTCGCCAAGCGCGGGGCCGAGCACCTCCTGTGGGGTCGGGTCGCCGTCCAGCGACGGCTCGAGGCCCGGGCGAAGGGGGCTCGTCCCGCGCCGACGACCGTGCCGCCGACCGCCGTGCTCACCGACGGCGCGACGTGGCGGCGGGCCGTCGCCGAAGCCAAGCGGCTGCGCCTGCCGCTGCACCGTGACCTGCCGAAGAACTGGGACGCCCTCGGTGCCGTCGCCGCCGTCCTCGACCTCGCCGACGACGGCACCCGCAGCGCGCGGGTCATGGACGCCGGCAGCGCCCGCTACTCGCCGGTGCTGCCGTGGCTGCGGCTCTACGGTTTCGGCGCCGCGCCCGGCTCGCTCATCGGCATCAACCTCGAGTTCGGGTCGCAGGTGACCCGCGACGGGGTGGCCTTCCGCTACGGCGACGTCACCGACACGGGTCTGCCGACGGGCCACCTCGACGCGATCACGTGCATGTCGGTCATCGAGCACGGCGTGCCGCTCGAGGGCTTCGTCGCCGAGTCGGCGCGGCTGCTGCGCCCCGGTGGCGTGCTCGTCGTCTCGACCGACTACGACCAGGACCCGCCGGACACGACGGGCAAGGTCATCTACGGCTCGCAGGTGCACATCTTCTCGCCGGAGGAGATCCGCGAGCTCGTCGCGCTCGCCGACCGCCACGGTCTCGAGCTCGTCGGCACCGTCGACGACGCGACGCTGGCGCACAGCGAGCGCCCGGTGCACTGGTCGAGGGTCAACCTCGACTACACCTTCATCCTGCTGACCTTCCGCAAGCGCTGACCAGCCCGTCCCGTGTCACCCTCTGCGCGCCCGCGTCACCGTATGGGGTGACCCGGGCGTGCACGGGGTGACACAGGTCAGCGCGCACTCCTCGCGAGCAGCGGGCCGAGTGCCGACTCGTAGGCGGGCAGGTCCGCCGGTCGGTCGCTGAGGAGGCGGAAGATCGCCGCCCGCAGCATCGCCTGCCCGCGCCGACCGGTGGCCCACTCGTCCATGACGTGTGCGGGTGCGAGGGAGCACATGACCGCGTCGAGCACCGCGACGGCCTGCGCCCACAGCGCCGGCCGCCAGTAGGGCGCGACGTCGATGACGACCGGGGCCCCCTGCGGGTCGAGCAGGACGTTGCCTGCGAGGTCGCCGTGGACGAGCTGCGCGGGCCCGAGGTCGGTGTCGTCACGGGCCGCGGCCAGGCGGGCGAGCAGGTCACGGCCCCCTGCGTCGAGGGCGTCGTCGGGCAGCGGGCGCTCGCCGAAGGCCACCCGCTCGGCCACGGCCCAGCGTCCGATCGGTGACTCGTCGGCGAGTGGCCACGCGGTGACCGCCCGGGCGAGCTCCGCGTGCAGCACGGCACCGACCGCGAGCGTGGCCGTGAGGTCGGTGAGCGGGAGGGTTCCGGGCTCGTAGCGTGTGGCGGCCCAGCCGTCGACGACCCAGCTGCCGTCCCGCGCGGGTACCGGCATCGCGATCCGCAGGTCCCGGTGGTCCCGCCCGGGCCGGGTGTCGAGCTCGACGGCGAGCCGGGCGAGCGGCGGGCTGAGCCGGTCCTGCACGCGCGGATCACGGCCGGGGGTGAGGAGCAGGTCCCCGGCACGCACGCTGCGGCCCTGCCCGCCGGCCACGGGCTCGAGGGCGCCCGGCACCGCGAACATGTCGAGCACGTGCTCGGTCGGTCGCATGGCCTCACGCTATGTCACCTGCGACCGGCACAATCGTCGGCGTGACCAGCCACCCCGACCCGACGACGCGGTGCCACCGCCCGCCCGTGCCCGTCGACCTCGGACTGGTGCTGCCCCCCTTCGTCCGGGGTGGCGGTGACCCGACGAGCCACCGGGCGGGCCGCGACTGGTGGTTCGCGTGGACGACGCCGGCGGGCACGGTGACCCTGCTCCTGACCGACGAAGGGGGTGAGGTCGTCGCCTCGGCGTGGGGAGACGGTGCCGACTGGATCCTCGACCGGCTGCCGGACCTCGTCGGGGGGCGCGACGACCCGAGCGGCTTCGTCCCGCACCACGACCTCGTCGCGCGTGGGTGGCCGCGGCTGCGCACCTGGCGGGTCCCGGCCAACGGGCTCGTCGCCCAGATGCTCGTGTGCTCCGTCCTCGAGCAGAAGGTCACCGGTCGCGAGGCGTTCAGCAGCCAGCGGCAGCTGGTGCGGCGCTTCGGCTCGCCGGCGCCCGGGCCGGGGGAGGAGCTCGGTCTGGTCTGCCCGCCGACCGCCGCGGAGTGGGCCCGGATCCCGTCGTGGGCGTGGCTGCGCGCCGGCGTCGACGGCGCCCGCTCGCGGGTCGTCGTCACCGCGATGCGGGTCGCCGGTCGCCTCGACGAGTGCGCCGACCTGCCGCTGGAGCAGGCCCACGCGCGGATGCGCTCGCTCCCCGGCGTCGGCGTCTGGACCGCTGCGGAGGTCGCCCAGCGGGCACTGGGCGACGCCGACTCACCGAGCTTCGGCGACTACCACGTCGCCAAGGACGTCACCCTCGCCCTCGACGGCGTCGTCGGCGACGACGCCCGCATGGCCGAGCTCCTCGAGCCCTACGCCGGTCAGCGCTACCGGGCCCAGGTCGTCATCACCGCCACCGCCGGCCACCGACCCCGACGCGGCCCGCGCCGCTCCCTGCCCACGCACCTCCCGACGCGCTTCTGAGCCCGGGTCGGATCGGTCTCCGTCGCGGACGACGACCGGGGTGGCCCTAAGGACGAAGCCGGCGGGTCTCCCCGCAGCGTGCGTCGGTCCGTCGGCCGGCTTCGCCCATGAGTCGGGCCACCCCGGTGTCGTCCGCTCCTTCAGCTGCACCCGCGGGTCAGGCGTGCGTGAGGACGTCGGCGGGCGAGGCGTCGGCGGGGAGCCAGGTGGCGCGCAGGTCGCGGTAGAGGCCGGAGACGGCCGCCGGGGTGGGGTCCAGACCGACGGCGGCGAGGGAGGGGCCGAGGTCGGTGAGGTCGGGGGTGACGCCGACGATCTTCGCCGAGGTGCCGCGCAGGGCATCGCGGACGCCGGGGACACCGAGGACGATGCCGATCGACAGCACGGGGTCGCCGGGGGCGAGGACGACGAGGTCGGCCTCGCGGACGGCGTCGAGGACGCCGGGGGCCGCGGCGGCGCGGTCCATGCCCGCGACGACGAAGCGCGTGGCGGCGGGGCGGCCGAGCTCGTGACGCCACTGCTGCACGTGGACCGCGCTCTGGCCCTCCTCGTCGTCGAGGACGACGTGCGTCTCGACGGGGACGTCGCTCATCGGCAGCAGCCGGACCCCCTTCGCCGGGAGGCCGTTCCGCTCGGCCAGGCGTGCGGTGACCTCGCTCGGGGTGGCGCCCCGGCCCAGCCAGGCGGTGCGGGCGAGGTGGGTGGCGATCTCGCGGTCGGCGACCGGGAACCACGCCGGCAGGACGCCGAGGGCGCCGAGCTCGTCGGTGACCACGGAGGTGTCGGGCGCGGCCACCGGGGCGTCGGAGAGCGCGGCGAGCAGGCCGTCGACGTCGGGGGACAGGCGCAGCCCGCCGAGCGAGATGTCGTCGCCGGTGTTGGCCACCACGGTCACCTCGTCGGCGCCGGGCGAGGCGGCGAGGTGGTCGGCGAGGCCGCGGACGAACGGGGCGCCGGCGGGCCCGCCGGAGATCACGGTGATGCGCATGGGAGACATGTTCTCAGCCAGGCGTCGGAGGCCGGTGCAGCGGTGGACCGTTCGCCGCTCCATAGCCTGCTCGGCTTGACGACGCACGCATGACACGCATGTAATTACAGACATGTCAGGCCGCCAGACGGTGTGACGTGAAGTACAGGGTCGAGTGCCGAGGTCGAGGAGGGACCATGCACGAACTTCAGCTGATCACCGGTGGTGACATCGACGACGAGTCCACGGAGCTGTCCTGGCAGGAGCGTTCGCTCTGCGCCCAGACGGACCCGGAGGCCTTCTTCCCGGAGAAGGGCGGCTCCACCCGCGAGGCCAAGAAGGTCTGCGTCGGGTGCGAGGTGCGCCAGGAGTGCCTCGAGTACGCCCTCGAGCACGACGAGCGCTTCGGCATCTGGGGCGGCCTGTCGGAGCGAGAGCGCCGCAAGCTCAAGAAGCGCGCGGTCTGACCGTCGGCGAGGTCGTGACGCAGCCCAGCCCCACGTCAACCCCCGCCACCCCCTCTCGGCGGACGACGGCCCCACCGGCGACCGTCACCGCGGTCGTCGTCGCACGCACCCGTGAAGCCACCGGCCAGGTCCTGAGCGCCCTCCTCGCCCAGGACCGACTGCCGGACCGACTCCTCCTCGTCGACGGCGCCATCGACGGGCTCGGTGACACGAGCGACCTCCTCGCTCCGGTCGACGAGGCCGGCATCGACGTCCTGACGACGACGCTGGGCCCCCGCCGCGGTCTGCGGCGCATCCTCCCCGCGATGATCGACCGGCTCCCCAGGGCAGACATCGGACGTGACCTCGTCTGGGTGCTCACCTCGCGAGCCCGCCCCCACCCGGAGGCGCTGCGCCGCCTCGTCGCGGCGACCGGCCGAGGGGTCGGCATGACTGCTCCCAAGCTCGTCGACGAGCGCGACCCGAGCCGCATCGTGCGGATGGGTCTGCAGGTGACCCGCGCCGGGCGGATCGTCCCGCACCCGGTCGCCGGGACGACCGACCAGGGTCAGCACGACGCCGACATCGACGCGATCGCCGCCCCGCTCGACGGGCTGCTGCTCGACCGCGAGACCTACGAGCGCCTCGACGGGCACGACCCCGCACTCGGCGACCTCGGGGGCGACCTCGACCTCGGCTGGCGCTCGCAGCGCGCGGGTCGACGAGTCGTCGTCGTCCCGGAGGCCAAGGTCGCGGTGCGACCGACTGCCGCGGAGCGCCGCCCGACGACCGAGCACCGTCGCCAGGCGCGACGGGCCGCACTCACCCGCGCGCACGTGGCGACCGCGCCCTTCCTCGCGCTGTGGATCGCCCTGTCCAGCCTCGTCATCGGCCTCGGCCTCGTCGTGCTCAAGCGTCCCGGCATGGGCGCCGACGAGCTCGCCTCGCTGCCGGCCGCCCTCGACCTGCGCACGCTGCGCTCGCGGCTGCGTGGGCGGGCCCCCCGCGAGGTCTCCCGCAGCGACCTCGACGCGCTCTTCGTCACCCCGGCCGACGCCCGACGACGCATCGTCGACGACGCCCGCAGCGGTGTCGGCCGCGACCCCGTCGTCGACGCCCGCTCGCTCGAGGTCGAGCGCAAGGGCGGCTGGCTGACCCACCCCCTCCCGTGGCTCGTGCTCCTCGCCGGCGGCCTGTCGATGTGGTCGGCACGGCACATCACCGGCGAGCTGCGCCACCGCACCGACTTCGGCCTCGTCGGCGGCGAGCTCCTCGGCGGGCGCGCGACGGCGGGTCAGCTGTGGGACAGCTGGTGGATGGCCTGGCACGGCCAGGGCTGGGGCTCCGGCACGGAGCAGAGCCCCGCGCTCGTCGTGCTCTCGCTGCTCTCGCGCCTCGTGTCGTGGATCCCCGGTCTCGGGGCCAGCCACTCGCCGGCCGGCGTCGTGCTGGCTCTCCTCGTCGTCACCGCCCTGCCGCTCGCCGCGGCCACCGCCTGGACGGCGAGCCGCACCTGGTCGACGCACCGCTGGGTGCGCGCGGCCGCCGCACTCGCCTGGGTGACGACCGCGCCTGCCGCACTCGCCGTGGGCGAAGGGCGGATCGGCGCGCTCCTCGCCCTCGTGCTGCTGCCGCGGATCGCGGCCGGTCTCGTGCGGGCCGGCCGACGCACGACCACCTACAGCGACACCGTGCGCACCGCCCTGTGGGGCACCCTGCTCGCGACCGTCGTCCCGGTCGTGGGAGTGGTGCTCGTCGCCGTCGGTCTCGTCCTGCTCGTCGGCGGTGACTCGCGTCGCCGGGCCCGCGGGATCACGCTCGCCGTCGTGCCGCTCGCCCTCGCCGGGCCGTGGCTGCTCGCCCTGCAGGAGCAGCCGCGCCGGCTGCTCACCGGGTGGGGCATGACCGACGTGCAGCTGAGCACCTCCGCGACCGACCTGGCCCTGGGCCAGCTGTCCGGTGGCGCCCCGACCACGTGGTGGACCGCGGCCGTCCTCGCGATCGGCCTGCTCGCCCTGCTCGTGCCCGGTCGTCGTGCCGGGTCGTGGCTCGCGGGTCTCGTCGGCCTGCTCGGCCTCGGCTGGGCCCTCGGAGCGCCCCACCTCGTCCTCGGCCACCGCCCGGCTGGGGCACCCGACCCGGGCGCAGCGCTCACCGCCTGGGCCGGCCTCGGGCAGATCGTCCTCGTCGGTGCTGCCCTCGTCGCGGTGCTCATCGCCTCCGACACGCTCCCGGACCGACTGCGCGGCAGCGGTGCTCGCGCCTGGCTGGCCCTGCCGGCCCTCGCGCTGCTCGTCGCCGCCGTCGGCAGTGGTGTCGTCGTCGGCCAGCACTCCTACGGCGACGACCTGACCACGTGGCGCGAGCCGCGGCCGCTCGTGGCCGTCGCCTCCGCCGAGGGGCCGCTCGGGTCGCGCGCGCTCGTCGTCGAGCCGACCGACGAGGGCGTGGTCTACCGCCTCGTCGGCGACGAGCCCGGCGCCCTCGTGCGCGACCTGCCCGTGGTCGGCGAACCGGTCCCCGGGGAGGAGGAGGTCGCCGCTGCGGTGGCCCAGCTCCTGGGCGCGGGGGAGGGCACGCGTGCCGCGAGCGACGTCCTCGCCGAGCACGCCGTCTCGCACCTCGTCGTCGTGGACCCGACGCAGGCCCAGCGCCGCCTCGTCGACGCCTCGCCCGGCCTGAGCCGGCTCGGCTCGAGCGCCGGCACGACGACCTGGGCCGTGCGCTCCGAGGTCACCCACGAGTCGGTGCCCTCGCGGGTGCGCGTGACGACCGCGCGCACGAGCGACGCCGTGGCCGTCGAGGGTCCGCACGGCGACACCGGTGGCGACGTCGCGATCCCGAAGGCCGACACCCTCACCGTCGCCGAGTCGCTCGACTGGAGCGACCGGGTCCAGGTGCGCGCCGATGGTCGACTGCTGCGGGCGCAGACCCACAGCGCCGTCCCGACCTACGAGCTGCCCGAGGGCACCGACGAGATGAGCGTCGCGGTCGGGGCCGGACACCCGTGGTGGAAGGCCGCCCAGGGCCTGGCCCTGCTCCTGGCCCTCTACCTCGCCCTGCCGACCGAGCGCCGTCCCGACCCCGAGGAGGAGGACGAGCGATGAGCGAGTCCCGACCGTGGGCCGCCCCCGTGGCCCGAGGAGTCGTCGTGGCGGCTGCCGCCGCCGGCCTCGTCGTCGGCGCCGACCGACTCGGCTCCGCGCCGGACGCCACCCCACCGTCCGGCGGCGCGTCCAGCGCGGCGACGACCCTGACGACGAGCTACTGCCCGGGCGACCCCTTCGCCGGTGGTGACGACGAGACCCCTGACGTCGACGTCAGCGGGTCCGTCGACGCCCACGCCGCACCGGCGGACGTGCTCGAGGGCGTCGTGCGGCCCGCCGACGACCCCGGCCGGATCACCATCGACCCGCTGTCCAAGGCGTCCAGCGGCGTCCCGCGCGACTCCTCGACGAGCGGCCCGACCGACGTCTCCGACGACGACCTGGGGTCCGACCCCCTTCGTGTCCGTGGCACCGGCGAGCGGGCGCCCGGGCTCGTCGCGACGCAGAGCCTCACCGCGACCGACGGCGACGTCCAGGGCCTCGCCGCGCTCCCGTGCACCGCGCCGACCGCCGACGCCTGGCTCGTCGCCGGCGGCGGGGACAAGGGGCGCCAGGAGCGGCTCGTCCTGACCAACCCCGGCGGCAATGCCATCACCGTGCAGGTCGACGTCGTGGGCGCGAAGGGGGGCGGCTCCGACGGTCCCGGCCGCTCCGTCGTCGTCCCCGCGGGCGGACGCAACGTCGTCCTCCTCGACAGCATCGGTGGGACGGCCGCGCCCCAGGCCGTGCACGTGACGAGCACGGGCGGGCTCGTCTCGCCCGCGATCGTCGACCACCACCTCGACGGCCTGACGCCGGCGGGGCTCGACGTCGTCGGCCCCACGGCGGCGCCGGCGCGCCGACTCGTCCTGCCGGGCAATGCCAACGGCTCCGGGCGCGGCATCGTCGTCGCCGCACCCGGCGACCGGGAGGCCGTCGTGCAGGTCCGCCGGCTGAGCGAGGACCCGGCACGCAGCGCCAAGGTCGTGACGGTGCCGGCGGGCGAGGCCGTCGACGTCGAGCTGCCGCTCGCCGACGGCATGCGCTCGTGGGTCGTCGAGTCCGACGAGCCGGTCGTGGCCGCGGCGTGGACCGAGACCACCGGTGCGGGAGAGCGCCGGGACATGGCCTGGTCGGTGGCGACACCGGCCTTCGGCTCGCTCGGCGGGGCGGCCCTGCCCCGGGTGCCAGAGGACGTCTCGCGGCGCTTCGTCGAGGTGACCGCCGCGGACGGGCAGGCGCAGGTCGACGTGCTCGTCTCCCGCGACGGCGAGGTGACGACCGAGGAGCTCGAGCTCGACGACGCGCACAGCCAGGCGCTGCCCCTGGGTGACGCGGACGCCGTGTGGGTGCGGCCGGACGAAGGCCGGGTCCACGCCGCCGTGCTCTACCTCAGCCCGCCCGGGGCCCAGACCGTCGGCGCGGCGTCCGTGCCGCTGCTGCCCTCGCGCGTCGCCGTCCGCGACGTCCCCGTCGTCCGCGCCCGCTGACCCGCGCGCCCGCGGCTCTCGGCGCTGGGTCGATGTATGGGGGTGCGCTGGGGCCCACCCGGATACATCGACCCAGCCGCCGCCGCGGGGTCAGCGGGGCGGGTCGACCTCATCGGGGTCGACGCCGAGGAGCCGGGCCACCTGCTCGACCATCACCTCGTGGACGACCTCGGCCTGGTCGGCGCCACGGGAGATCGTCTCGACCGGGCGGCGGTAGACGACGATGCGCGCCGGCAGCAGGCCCTGCTGGGGCCACAGCCGGGCGAGCGGGACACCTTCCTCCCAGCCCTGCGGGTCGGACGGCGGGATGTCCTCGACGGCGAACTCGACATCGCCCCACCGGCGACCGAGCACCCCACGGAAGCGCTGCGCCGTGTCGATGACGAGGTCGTCGAAGGCCTCGGCGCGGGTCGCCATCGCCGGGACGACGGGGTGGGCCAGGGGCCCGCGCAGGCCCCGGCCACGACGATCACGATGACGGCTCACCCTCCCGATCGTAGGTGTCGGGCGACGGCGTGGCGTCGCACATCGGGCCGATCGTGGCCTAGCCTGCACGGGTGTCCGTCTCTCGCCAGTGCTCCCGTGCCGCGTGCCCGCGACCGGCGGCCCGGACCCTGACCTACGTCTACTCCGACTCCACGGTGGTCCTCGGCCCGCTCGCGACCTATGCGGAGCCCCACGCCTACGACCTGTGCGACGACCACGCCGCCCGCCTCACCGCCCCGCGCGGCTGGGACGTCGTGCGCCTGGCCGCCGACCAGCCCGCGCCCGCGACGCACGACGACCTCGTCGCGCTCGCCGAGGTCGTGCGTCGCCGGCCCGGGCCGACGACCGACTCAGAGCGCACCCGCCACGTCGCGACGAACGCCCGCCCCGAGCCGACGAGCATCACCGAGACGGGGCGCCGCGGCCACCTGCGCGTGCTCCGCGACCGCGACTGATCCCGCATCCGCCGCCCGCCCCTGCGCGGCATAGGCTGGCTCGGTGACCATCACGCTCTCTGACTTCGTCAAGGCCTACGACGTCCGCGGCCTCGTCCCGGACCAGCTCAACATCGACGTCGCCCACGCCCTGGGGGCCGCCTTCGCCGAGGTCATCGCGCTCGCCGAGGGCGCGCCGGCGGTCGTCATCGGCCACGACATGCGGCCCAGCTCGCCCGAGCTCGTCGACGCCCTCGCCCGCGGCATCACCGCCCGCGGCGTCGACGCGATCCTCATCGGTCTCGCGAGCACCGACGGGCTCTACTACGCGAGCGGCGCGCTCGGCCTGCCCGGCGCGATGTTCACCGCCAGCCACAACCCCGCCCGCTACAACGGCATCAAATTCTGCCGCGCCGGCGCCCGCCCCGTCGGGCAGGACAGCGGCCTGGCCGACATCCGCGACCTGGCCCAGAGCCACCTCGACGGAGGAGTGTCCGCCTTCGACGGGGTGCGCCCCGGCAAGATCACCCAGCGCGACGTCCTCGTCGACTACGCGGCCTTCCTCCGCGGCCTCGTCGACCTGTCGGGCAGCCGCCCCCTTCGCGTCACGGTCGACGCGGGCAACGGCATGGGTGGGCTCACCGTCCCCGCCGTGCTCGGCACCGGCAGCGGCCTGCCGCAGCTGCCGCTCACCATCGACCCGATGTACTTCGAGCTCGACGGCACCTTCCCCAACCACGAGGCCAACCCCCTCGACCCCAAGAACCTCGTCGACCTGCAGGAGCGGGTGCGCAGCCACGGCGCCGACATCGGCATCGCCTTCGACGGTGACGCCGACCGCTGCTTCGTCGTCGACGAGCGGGGCGAGCCGGTCAGCCCGAGCGCGATCACCGCGATGATCGCCCGCCGCGAGATCGACCGCGAGGTCGCCGCCGGGCGCGACGCCGGCGAGGTCGCGATCGTGCACAACGCCATCACCTCCGCCGCGGTGCCGCAGATCATCGCCGAAGGGGGTGCCCGGCCCGTGCGCACCCGCGTCGGTCACTCCTACGTCAAGGCGGTCATGAGCGAGCACGACGCCGTCTTCGGCGGCGAGCACTCCGCGCACTACTACTTCCGCGACTTCTGGTTCGCCGACACCGGGATGCTCGCGGCGATGCACGTGCTCGCCGCCCTCGGCGAGACCGACGCCCCGCTCAGCGAGGTCATGGCGCCCTACGAGCGCTACGTCGCCTCCGGCGAGATCAACTCCACCGTCGCGGACGCCCCGGCCGTCACCGAGGTCGTCCGGCAGCGCTGGGCGACCGACGGGGTCGACGTCGACGAGCTCGACGGCCTGACCCTGACGCACGCCGGCGACGACACGACGCCGATGTGGTGGTTCAACCTGCGCCCGAGCAACACCGAGCCGCTGCTGCGGCTCAACGTCGAGGCCGCCGACGAGGCGACCATGGCGCGGGTGCGCGACGATGTCCTGACGACGATCCGAGAGGCCTGAGATGAGCGACACCACGATCGAGCCCTGGCTCCGCGAGATCCTGCGCTGCCCCGCCTGCCGCAGCGAGCTGCGGGACGAGACCGGCTCCGCGGGCCCCGAGCTCGTGTGCACGAGCGGCACCTGCGGCCTCGCCTACCGCGTGGAGGACGGCATCCCCGTGCTCCTCGTGGACGAGGCCCGGCCGCGGGCCTGAGGCGACCATGTCCCCCTTCGACGAGACGCTGCTCGACGACGAGGGGCAGCGCCGCGCCGTCGACAGCACGGACATGCTCCGTGCGCTCGCCGGTGCCGGCGCCCAGGTGCGCCGCGCGGTCACGACGGTCGCCGAGAGCGACCTGACCGACCTGACCCGTGACCGGCCGCGGGCGGTGCACGTCGCCGCCGTCGGGGGAGCGGAGGCCGTCGGCGCGGTCCTGCGCATGCTCGTCTCCCGGGGCGGCCCCGTGCTGCTCTCCGCCGAGGGCTCGGGCCCGCTGCCGGGCTGGGTGGGCACGCTCGACCTCGTCATCGCGGTCTCCCTGTCGGGGCGTGCCGAGGGGCCGGTGCGACAGGCCCGCGAGGCCGGCCGCCGCGGCGCCCGCCTGGTGACGATCGGCGCCCCCGACAGCCCGCTCGCCGACGCCGCGGCGCACGCCCGCGGGGTCCACCTGCCGGTCGAGGTGCCCGGTGGTCACTCGCGCACCGCCATGTGGGGTCTGGTGACCGCAGCCGTCCTGGCGACGAGCGCCGCCCGCATCACCGACGTGCGTCCCGAGGTGATGGCCGGCGTCGCCGACCGCCTCGACGAGCAGGCGGAGCGGTTCCGCCCCGACGCCGAGTACTTCGTCAACCCCGCCAAGACCCTCGCGCTCGACCTGTCGCAGGTCGCGCCGGTGGCGCTCGGCGACGGCCCGGTCACCGGGGTCGCCGCCCACCGCACGAGCGCGATGCTCGCCCGCACGGCGCGCACGCCCGCGACGTGGGGGAGGCTGCCCGATGCCGCCGCCCAGGTCGTCGCCTGCCTCTCCGGCCCCCTGGCCGGGGGGCCGCGGACCGCCGACGGCGAGCGCGACGTCTTCGCCGACCCCTACCTCGACGGCCCGGCTGGTCCTCAGCTCGGGCTGCTCCTGCTGCGCGACCCCGTGCCGGAGGTCGGCGACGACCCGGCGGAGCTCGAGCGGCACAACACCGCGCAGTCGGTCGCCGACCACGCCGAGGCCACCGGCGTGCGGCTCCTCGAGCACACGGCCTCGCCCGGGCACCCCCTCGAGCGCCTCGCCGAGCTCGTCGCGCTCACCGACTTCGCCGCGACCTACCTCGCCATCGGCCACGGGCTCGACCCCGCGACCGTCCCCGGCATCTCCGACCTCCACCTGCCCAGGAAGGCCCCAGAGTGATCGACGTCGACATCGCTGTCATCGGCAGCGGATCCGGCAACAGCCTGCTCACCGACGACCTGTCGGACCGCACCTTCGCGATGATCGAAGGGGGTGCCGTCTTCGGCGGCACGTGCCTCAACGTCGGGTGCATCCCGACGAAGATGTACGTCCACGTCGCCGAGGTGGCCACCTCCGTGCGCGAAGGGGGCCGGCTCGGTGTTGACGCCACGCTCGAGCGGGTGCGCTTCACCGACGTGCGTGACCGCGTCTTCGGCCGGATCGACCCGATCTCCGCCGCCGGCGAGGCCTACCGGCGCGACGGCGAGGGGGTGCACCTGCTGCGTGGACGGGCCCGCTTCACCGGGCCGCGCGAGCTCGAGGTCGACCTGCTCGACGGCGGCACCGAGCGGGTGCGGGCCGGGCAGGTCGTCGTCGCCACCGGGTCGCACGCCGTCATCCCCGACGACCTCGCGGCCGCGGCACAGCGCGAGGGCATCACGCTGCACACCTCCGACACCGTCATGCGGCTCGACGAGCAGCCGGAGCGGATGCTCGTCGTCGGCGGTGGCTACATCGCCATGGAGATGGCGCACGTCTTCTCGGCCTTCGGCACGCAGGTCGTCGTCACCGCCCGCGGCGACCGGCTCCTGCGCCACCTCGACGACGACATCTCGGCCGCCTTCACCACGGCCGCCACCGAGCAGTGGGACGTGCGGCTCGGCACGCAGGTCACCGACCTGCACCGCGGCGACACCGGCATCACGGCCACCCTCACCGACGGGTCGACCGTGGAGACCGACGTCGTGCTCGTCGCGACCGGCCGCCGACCCAGCACCCAGGACATGGGCCTCGACCTCGCCGGCGTGCAGGTGCACGACGACGACCGCGTCGTCGTCGACGAGCACGGCCGCACCACCGCCGACGGGGTGTGGTCCCTCGGGGACGCCAGCTCCCCCTTCCAGCTCAAGCACGTCGCCAACCACGAGGCGCGCATCGTCGCCCACAACCTCGCCCACCCCGACGACCTGCAGTCCTTCACCCACACGGCGGTGCCGGCCGCGGTCTTCACCCACCCGCAGATCGCCTCCGTCGGCCTCACCGAGGAGGAGGCCCGCGAGCAGGGGCTCGACGTCCGCGTCAAGGTGCAGCAGTACGGCGACACCGCCTACGGCTGGGCGATGGAGGACACGACGAGCATCTGCAAGGTCATCGCCGACCGCGCCACCGGTCGCCTCGTCGGCGGTCACCTCCTCGGGCCCCAGGCGTCCACCCTCGTCCAGCCGCTCATCCAGATGATGGCCTTCGACCAGCCGATCGCCGAGATGGTCCGCGGCCAGTACTGGATCCACCCGGCGCTGACCGAGGTCGTCGAAAATGCCCTGCTCGGCCTCGACCTCAACCCCAGCGAGGACTACGTCGAGTCGCCGCCGCTCGCCTGAGCGCACGGGCCGCCCTGCTCCCATACGCTGTCCCCGTGCTGACGACCCACGAGACCACCGGGCCCCTGCGATGAGTGGCGGCCTCTTCGCGCTCCTCGACGACATCTCCGTGCTCGCCCGCGCAGCGGCGGCCTCCGTCGACGACGTCGCGGCCGCCTCCGGGCGCGCGAGCGTCAAGGCGGCAGGGGTCGTCGTCGACGACACCGCCGTGACCCCGCGCTACGTCGAGGGGCTCGACCCCAAGCGTGAGCTCCCGATCATCAAGCGGATCACCATCGGGTCGCTGCGCAACAAGCTCGTCTTCATCGTGCCGGCGATCCTGCTGCTCAACGCCTTCCTACCGTGGGCGCTGTCGCCGCTGCTCATGCTCGGCGGCACCTACCTGTGCTTCGAGGGAGCCGAGAAGATCTGGGAGAAGGTGTCTGGGCACGGCCACCACGCCGGTGACGAGGAGCAGGTCGGCGACGAGGACGCGATCGTCAAGGGCGCGGTGACGACCGACTTCATCCTCTCCGCCGAGATCATGGTCATCTCGCTCAAGGCCGTGCTCGACGAGGGACTCGACGACTCCTTCTGGTACCTGCTCGCGGTGATGGTCGTCGTCGCCATCGTCATCACGCTCGTCGTCTACGGGACGGTCGGCCTCATCGTGAAGATGGACGACATCGGCCTGGCCCTGTCGAAGCGCGAGTCCGGCCTGTCGCAGACCATCGGCCAGGGCCTGGTCACCGGCATGCCCAAGCTGCTCACCGTGCTGTCCGTCGTCGGCGTCGCCGCGATGCTCTGGGTCGGTGGCCACATCATCCTCGTCGGCCTCGAGGAGACCGGCTGGCTGCCGCAGCCCTACGAGTTCGTCCACCACCTCGAGGAGCAGGTCCACCACGCGACCGGCGCCCTCGGCGGCGTCCTCGGCTGGCTGACCAACACCGTCGCCTCCGCGATCCTCGGCCTGGTCGTCGGCGCGATCGTCGTCGCGGTCATGCACGTGCTCCCCTTCGGCAAGGACGAAGGGGAGACCGCCGGGGCCCACTGATGGTCACCACCATCGCGCCCCTCGTGCTCGACGATGCCGCCGTCCTCGGCCGGCTGCACAACGCCCTGTGGCGCTCCACCTACGCGGGTCTGCTGTCCGCCGAGGTCCTTGCCGCGCGGGACGACGCGAGCAACGTGCGCCGGTGGCAGGAGCGGGCCCGGGCCCACGAGGAGTCGGGTGTCTCGCGCGAAGGGGGCCGGACCCTGGTCGCGCACGACCGGGCAGGTGCGCCGATCGGCTGGGCCACCGTCGGGCTCCCACGTGATGCGTCGCCCCCCACACCCGTCGAGCTGTGGTCCCTCTACGTCGCTGCGGAGCACCACGGACGAGGCATCGCCCTGGCGCTCGTGGCAGCGGCACTCCCGGACGCGCAGGCCGCTCACCTGTGGGTCCTCGTGGGCAACGACCGGGCCATCTCCTTCTACCGCAAGTTGGGGTTCGTCCCGGACGGCGTGACGGAGCACGACGATGCGGTCGGGGCCGACGACCTGCGCATGGTTCGAGGGGTCTGAGCGGCGTGGCGATGGGTCGAAGAAGAAGCGCCCGGAGATGCGGGCGATTCTTCTTCGACCCACCCCGCCCGACTCCCCAGGGGCCGTCGTCGACGGCCACGCCGCCTACACTGGCGGGTGCCGGCGTGGGTGATACCCCGCGACAGACCCAGAAGGGTCGCGCCGGGTCCGATCCCACACCTGTCACAGGAGTACGCATGTCCTTCGACTACAAGGTCGCCGACCTGGGCCTCGCCGAGGCCGGCCGTCACCAGATCCGCCTCGCCGAGCACGAGATGCCCGGCCTGATGAGCCTGCGCGAGGAGTTCGGCGAGTCGCAGCCGCTCAAGGGCGCGCGCATCGCCGGCTCGCTGCACATGACCGTGCAGACCGCCGTCCTCATCGAGACCCTCACCGCGCTGGGCGCCGAGGTCCGCTGGGCCAGCTGCAACATCTACTCGACGCAGGACGAGGCCGCCGCGGCGATCGTCGTCGGCGCCGGCACCCCCGAGGACCCGAAGGGTGTCCCGGTCTTCGCGTGGAAGGGTGAGAGCCTCGAGGAGTACTGGGACTGCACCGAGCAGATCCTCACCTGGGCCGACGGCGGGCCCAACATGATCCTCGACGACGGTGGCGACGCCACGATGCTCGTCCACAAGGGCAAGGAGTGGGAGGCCGCCGGTCAGGTGCCGCCCACGACCGACGAGGACTCCGAGGAGTTCGGCGTCTTCAAGGCGCTCGTGCGTCGCACCCTCGAGACCGACCCGCAGAAGTGGACCACGGTCGCCGCCGGCATCAAGGGCGTCACCGAGGAGACCACGACCGGCGTGCACCGCCTCTACCAGCTCGCCGAGGCCGGCGAGCTGCTCTTCCCGGCGATCAACGTCAACGACGCGGTCACCAAGAGCAAGTTCGACAACAAGTACGGCACCCGCCACTCCGTCCTCGACGGCCTCAACCGCGCCACCGACGTGCTCGTCGGCGGCAAGGTCGCCGTCGTCGCGGGCTACGGCGACGTCGGCAAGGGCGTCGCCAGCGCGCTCGCCGGCCAGGGAGCCCGCGTCGTCGTCACCGAGGTCGACCCCATCTGCGCGCTGCAGGCCGCGATGGAGGGCTTCGAGGTCACGACGATGGACAAGGCCGCGACCTACGGCGACATCTTCGTCACGACGACCGGCTGCTACGACGTCATCACCGCCGAGCACATGTCGTCGATGAAGAACAAGGCGATCGTGTCCAACATCGGTCACTTCGACAACGAGATCGACATGGCCGGCCTCGCCCGCACCGAGGGCATCACCAAGACCGAGATCAAGCCGCAGGTCCACGAGTGGACCTTCGCCGACGGTCACTCGATCATCGTGCTGTCCGAGGGCCGCCTGATGAACCTCGGCAACGCCACCGGCCACCCGAGCTTCGTCATGTCGAACTCCTTCGCCAACCAGACGATCGCCCAGATCGAGCTCTTCGACAAGGCCGAGGACTACGTCGACGACGACGGCAAGCCGACGGTCACCACGCTGCCCAAGCACCTCGACGAGAAGGTCGCCCGCCTCCACCTCGACGCCCTCGGCGTCGAGCTGACCGAGCTGACCAAGGGTCAGGCCGAGTACCTCGGCGTCGACGTCGCCGGGCCGTACAAGCCGGAGCACTACCGCTACTGACCCTTCGCGGTGAGCCCACCGCTCGCCTGTCGTCGCGCGGTCCGGAGGACCACGGCGGCGCTGGGGAAAAGCCCGGACCCTTGCACTCGCTCGTCCTGAGAGGTGCTGGATCCGGGCTTTTCCTTGACTCGCGCCGCCATGGTCTCCGGACCTCGCTGCGTCCCCGACGCTTCCCCGGTGGCTGAGGTGCGACGTAGGAGCCTCGGAGCCCCGGCCGCTCAGGGGTGGAGTGAGGCGAGGGCGGCGTCGCTGTCGGCGAGGGCGGCGCGGTCGTGGGTGGAGGCGAAGACGACGAGCTCGTCGGCGCCGGTGCGCTCGACGAGGCCGGTGAGCTGCTCGGCGACGTCCTCGCTCGTGCCGTGGACCGTGGCGGCGAGGTGCTCCTCGACCCGGGCCTGCTGGCGGGCGGTGAGGCGCATCGCCGGCTCGGGACGAAGGGGAGGGAAGGCACCCGTCGTCCGTGACTCCACCATGGCCCAGGCCTCCGGCAGCGCCAGCTCGCGGGCCCGCTCGCGGGTGTCGGCGACGAGGACGTCGACGCTGACGAGCACGCGCGGGACGTCGCCGGGGCGCTGCGGGCGGAAGCCCGCGCGGTAGTCCTCGAGCGGACCGAGGTCGCCGCGCAGGAGGGGGCCACCGACGACCGCCGGCAGGCCGAGGCGGGCCGCGACGGCCAGCCCGGAGCCGGTCGCCAGCACCAGGACCGGGGGAGCGGGCACTCCCTTCGGCATGGCCGTGACGGGCGCGGTGCCCGCGAGCAGGGCGGTGAGCTCCTCCAGGTCGCGGGCGAAGTGCTCCGGCCCGTAGTCGTGCACGCCGAGCGCGTCGCGCACGGGCGCGGTGAAGCCGAGCGACCGGCCCACGCCGAGGTCGATGCGGCCGGGGTGGAGGGCCGCGAGCATCTTCGCCTGCTCGGCCACGACGATCGGTCGGTGGTTGGGCAGCATGACCCCGGCGGAGCCCACCCGGATCCGCTCGGTGCGGGCTGCGATCGCCGCCATGAGCAGCGGCGGGCTGCCGCTGGCGATGCCGGGGACGGCGTGGTGCTCGGCCACCCAGATGCGGCGGTAGCCGAGCTCCTCGGCCCGCCGCGCCCGCGCCACCGTGTCGTGCAGAGCGGTCCCCGCGTCGTCGCCGGCACGCGTGCGCGAGCGGTCGAGCAGGCTGATCGGGACGGGGAGAGTGCTCACCCGCACGACCTTAGGCAGATGCGTCGTCGTCGGGGTCGGGCGAAGGGAGGAGCTTGAGCCCCACGACGGCCGCGACGATGCCCGCGATGAGCAGTGCCTTGACCGGCGACCAGGGCTCGGCGCCGGTCGCCATCGCCCACACGACGGTGAGGGCGGCGCCGACACCGGTCCAGATGGCATAGCCCGTGCCGATCGGGATCGTGCGCACGGCGAGGGCGAGGCCGCCCATGCTCAGGGCGAGGGCGACGAGGAAGACGATCGTCGGCACGGGGTCGGTGAGGCCTGCGGAGCGGCCCAGAGCGGTCGCCCACACGGCCTCGAGGACGGCACTGACGAGGAGCAGGACCCAGGGCATGTCAGGACACCGCCTTCAGGCCCGCGACGCAGGCGACGAGCAGGACGACGAGGGCGATCCGGCTGCGGGAGGCGACCTCGTCCCCCTTCGCCATGGACCACACGACGGTGAGGCTGGCGCCGATGCCGACCCACACCGCATAGGCCGTGCCGGTCGGGATGGTCGTCATCGCCCAGGCCAGTCCGGCCATGCTGGCGACGAGCGCCGCGGCGAAGAGCAGGGTGGGGCGCAGGCGGGTGAAGCCGTGCGACGCGGACAGGGCTGCCGCCCAGACGGCCTCGAGCATCCCCGAGACGATGAGCACGATCCAGGACACGGGACTCCTCCGATGAGTCCGTCTTGTCGTGGTGCGGGTACGGCTCCCTCGTCCGCAGGCCCCGGACCGGGGCCTCGTCACCCAGCGTAACCGCGGTGTCTCCCGGGTGTCGCACCGTCCCTGTGTGATGATGAGCGGGCAGTTGCACACCCCGTGGGAAGGCAAGACCGTGAAGGGACGTGTCCTCGTCGTCGACGACGACCAGGCGCTGGCGGAGATGCTCGGGATCGTCCTGCGCAAGGAGGGTCTCGACGTGGCGCACGTCGCCGACGGCGCCCGCGCCATCGACGCCTTCCACGAGACACGACCCGACCTCGTCCTGCTCGACGTCATGCTCCCCGGGATGGACGGCATCGAGATCTGCCGCCGCCTGCGCCAGGAGTCGGGCGTGCCGATCGTCATGCTCACCGCCCGCACCGACACCGTCGACGTCGTCGTCGGCCTCGAGTCGGGTGCCGACGACTACATCGTCAAGCCCTTCAAGCCGCAGGAGCTCATCGCCCGCCTGCGCGCGCGCCTGCGCCGCGGCGACGAGCCGGAGCCGGAGCGCCTGACGATCGGCGACCTGACGATCGACGTCGCCGGCCACTCCGTCAAGCGGGGCGACCAGGCCCTCGGCCTGACCCCGCTCGAGTTCGACCTGCTCGTCGCCCTCGCCCGCAAGCCCTGGCAGGTCTTCAGCCGTGAGGTCCTCCTCGAGCAGGTCTGGGGCTACCGGCACGCCGGTGACACGCGACTGGTCAACGTCCACGTCCAGCGCCTCCGCTCGAAGATCGAGCACGACCCCGAGAACCCCCAGATCGTCGTCACCGTCCGCGGCGTCGGCTACAAGGCAGGGCCGTCCTGACGATGACCTCGGCCCTCGAGACCGAGGACGCCGGGGCCCAGGAGTCGGTCAGCGACGGGGCGACCGGCGAGGACGACCGTCCCGGCGAGTGGTGGCTGGTCCGGTGGGTGCGCGCGCTCGTCGACCTGTGGCGGCGCTCGCTGCGCTTCCGGGTCGTCACGAGCACCCTCATCCTCGGTCTCGTCGTCGTCTCGATCATCAGCCTGACGATGTACCGCTCGATCGCCGACGGGCTCGTCGACGACCGGATCGACCGTGCCCAGGCGGAATCGCGCGACCTGACCAACGACGCCCAGTCCCGCTTCAACAGCTATGCCGGGACCCCGGCGGCGCCGGAGCTGTCGGTCTTCGCCAACACCGTCGTCAACACGACGCTCAAGGCGCCGGCCGGTGACGACAGCCGCTACGTCGTCTTCACCCGCAGCCTCGACAACACGACCGACCTGCGCATCCCCAGCGAGGAGTCGGACGACGTCTCGCTCGAGGCGATCCCGAGCTCGCTGCGCCAGTCCGTCTCCGCAGACCCCTCCCGGCAGTCGACGATGACCATCGACCTCGAGCGCGCCCCCCAGGACGGGGTCGGCTCCGAGCTGCCCGGAGCGCAGCCCCGGTCCGACGTCGTGCCGGCGGTCGTCGTCGGGTCGCAGGTCGAGGTGCCGAGCGCCGGGCCCTACGACATCTACCTCATCTACCCGATGGACCAGGAGCAGTCGACGCTCGCGACGATCTCGCGCTCCTTCATCCTCGGTGCGCTCTTCCTCATCGCCCTGGTCTCCGCGATCGCCTACATCGTGACGAGCATGATCGTCACCCCGGTGCGCCGGGCGGCGGCAGCCGCCGAGCGGCTCTCCTCCGGCCACCTCAACGAGCGCATGTCCGCGCGCGGCCACGACGACCTCGCCCTGCTCGGTCAGTCCTTCAACGACATGGCCGACAACCTCCAGACCCAGATCCGCCAGCTCGAGGGCCTCTCCCGGGTTCAGCAGCGCTTCGTCTCCGACGTCTCGCACGAGCTGCGCACCCCGCTGACGACGATCCGCATGGCCGCCGACCTGCTGCACTCCTCGCGCGACGAGATGGACCCGGTCGCCGGGCGCTCCGCGGAGCTCCTCCACGACGAGCTCGACCGCTTCGAGGAGCTGCTCGCCGACCTGCTCGAGATCAGCCGCTACGACGCGGGTGCGGCGGTGCTCGAGCAGGACCCCGTCGACCTCTTCGCCATCGTCGACCGGGTCGTCGACTCGACGGCGTCGATCGCCGACGCCCGGGGGAGCGAGGTCACCGTCCACCGGTCCCCGGGTCAGACGGCCGTCGCCGAGGTCGACGCGCGCCGCATCGAGCGCGTCCTGCGCAACCTCGTGGTCAATGCCATCGAGCACGGCGAGGGCCGCCCCGTCGACATCTGGGTCGACGCCGACGACGAGGCGGCCGCGGTGCTCGTCGAGGACCACGGCGTCGGGCTCAAGGCCGGCGAGGCCTCGCTCGTCTTCAACCGCTTCTGGCGCGCCGACCCGGCCCGGACCCGCACGACCGGCGGGTCCGGCCTCGGGCTGGCCATCGCCCTCGAGGACGCCCGGCTCCACCACGGGTGGCTGCAGGCCTGGGGAGAGACCGGTGAGGGATCCCGCTTCCGCCTGACCGTGCCCCGCTCCGCCGGCGGCCCGCTCAGCTCCTCGCCCCTGCCGCTGACCCCCCGGGAGGGGGACCTGCCGGGGAGCTCGCGGTGAGCTCGCGCGGGTGGGAGCCGGACGGTGCGAGCCGTCGCGGCGGCACGTCACGAGGCGGCACGTCACGCGACGTCACCCGGCGCGGCTTCCTCGGCATCGCGGCGGCCGGCGCGCTCGCCGGCTGCGGGCTCGGCTCCGACCCGACGATCCGACCGGGCCTCGCCGTCGACGGTGAGCCGCCCGCGCCGCTCAACCGCATCCCCAACCGCCCCGAGGACGGCGCCACGCCGCAGGAGATCATCCTCGGCTTCCTCCACGCCGGGGCGACGAGCGGCGAGCGGCTCGACATCACCCGCTCCTACCTGACCGACGACATGGCGCGCGGGTGGATCCCCGACAGCAGCACGGTCATCTACGACGACGCCGAGCCCCGCGTGCGCGCGGTCAAGGGGACGCCGCGGCTCTACCGGCTCAAGGTGCACGTCGCGGCGGTCATCGACAGCGAGGGGCGCTACTCGGTCGCGCCGCCCAACCTCTGGCAGACCTTCGAGTTCCGCGTCACCCGGGAGGACGGGCAGTGGCGCATCGACACGCTCGACGAGGGCTTCGGCCGGCTGCTGCAGGAGCAGGAGGTCGGCTACATCTTCCGCGACTTCCCGGTCCACTACCCGGCGATCGGGTGGAACACCCTCGTCGTCGACCAGCGATGGTTCCCGCAGGACCAGCTCGCCACGCGTCTCGTGCGCGCCCAGCTCGGCCGGGTTCCCGAGTACCTCGAGGACGCGGTCTCGACGGACAACGGCGCGCGACTGGTCGTCGACGCGGTCCCGGTCCGCGAGGGCGCCGCGCGGGTGGACCTCGACTCGGAGTCGGTCGCCGACGACCAGACGACCCGCAAGCAGCTGGCCGCCCAGCTCGTCGCCACGCTCATGTCGCTGCCGCAGGTGACCGAGGTGGTCATCACCCTCTCGGGCAACCCCCTCGAGCTCGGCATCGACGGGGCGCTCACGTCGCCCGAGCAGCTCGGCTTCGTCGACCGCAGCCAGGGCGAACCGGAGATCCTCGCCCGCGCCGGGACCAAGGTCGTGCGGGTCGGCGACCGGCTCTCGTCGGTGTCGGCGCAGCACATGGAGGCGGCCGCCACGCAGTTCGCGCCCGTGCCCTCGGACGCCCCGAGCATGGGGCTGCGGGCCGACGGCAAGGAGCTCGCGGTGGTCGACCGGCTCGGGCGCGAGCTCGCCCGCTACCGCGACGACGGCACGCACGTCGACGTCGCGCCCTTCGCCGCCGACCTGACCCGCCCCTGCTACGACTACTTCGGTGTCCTGTGGGTCGGTGGCTCCGGCCTCGGCCGCGAGGCCGGCCGTCGCCTGTGGGGGATCAACGCCACGGCCGACACGGACGACGCGACGGCGTCGGCCCCCAAGCACGTGCCGACCCCGTGGCTCGGGCGTCGCTACGTGCGGTCCGCGGTCGTCTCCCCGGAGGGCAGCCGGATCGCGGTCATCTCCGAGGAGAGCCCCGGCACGGGCAGCATCCTCGAGGTCGCCGGAGTCGTCCGCCGGGCCAACGGCCTGCCGCTGAAGACCTCGCCCCAGACCTTCCGCATCGGCGCCTCGCTCGTCGAGATGGTCGACGCCGTCTGGGTCGGCCAGAGCACCCTGGCCGTCATCGGCCGACGGGACAAGCAGTCGGTGCTCCAGCCCCATCTCGTCCACGTCGGCGGTGCCGTCGAGACGATGGCCGAGCGGCCGGGCGCCGTCCGCGTCACGACGACCGGTGACGAGCGCGACGTCGTGCTCATCACCAAGGGCGAGCGCGTCTTCCAGCGCTCCGGTGGCCGCTGGCAGGAGCTGCCGGCGCTCACCGGGGTGGCCACCGGCGGGACGTGACGTCGACCCCCTTCGTCCACAGCCCGAAGGGGGTGACCCGCACCGTCCACAGGTGGCCGCCGTGAGGCCCACGTGGTGGCCAGCTCGCCCAGGCTGGCGGCATGACACGTGGTCTGGCCGGAGCACTCGGGGCGGCACGTGGTCTCGTCCTCACCCGTGCCTGCGCCGGCTGCGGTGCACCCGACGTCGGTCTGTGCCTGCGCTGCCGGGCGGAGCTCGCCGGCCTGGCGCTCGGTGTGCGCGGTCCGGTGGCGCCGTCGCCGGTGCCGCCCGGCTGGCCGGGGTGTCACGCCACCGTGCGCTACGAGGGGGTCGCGACGCGGCTGGCGACGGCCTTCAAGGACGAGGAGCGCCGAGACCTCGCCGGTCCGCTGGGCCGGCTGCTCGCCGATGCCGTCGCCCGCGCCCTGCTCGCCTCCGGCCACGCCCGGGAGCGTCCGGTGCTGCTCGTGCCGGTCCCGTCGTCCTCAGCGGCGGTCCGGCGCCGGGGAGACCGGCCCATGCTGCTGCTGGCCCGCCACGCCGCGCGTCACGTCGGCCCGGCGGTCGAGGTGGCTCCGGTGCTCTCGATGGTGCGACGGACCGCCGACCAGGCCGGTCTGGACCGTCTCGGCCGCCTGGCCAATCTGCGGCGGGCGATGGTCGTGCCCCGCTCGGGCCGGGTCGTCGGACGGCACTGCCTGATCGTCGACGACGTGCTCACCTCCGGCGCGACCCTGTCCGAGGGGCAGCGCGCGCTGCTCTCGGCGGGGGCCGCGACGGTGACGATGGCGGCCGTGATGGTCACCCCGCGCAGGTCGCCGGGCGTTCACCTATCTTTCCGTCCGCCCGCGGACTAACGTGTCGTCATGGGTCCCTCGTTCGACCGGCACAGCCGGCGTGACGCAGGGGCCTTCCGCGTCCTCGGGCGGCGGCCCGACGACGACCTCGGCCCGCGACGGGAGGTGGTGCCCCGGCTGTGACGCCCTCGCCAGGCGGTCTACCCAGCACCACCCGACGTCCCCAGGAGGACTCCGTGGAAATTGCCATCACCGGACGCCATGTCAACGTCTCCGATCGACTGCGTGAGTACCTCGACAGCAAGCTGTCGAAGGTCCCGCAGCTCGACCCGCGCGTCCAGCGGATCGAGGTCATGGTGAGTCACGAGCCCAACCCCCGTCAGTCGAAGGTCAGCGAGCGCGTCGAGATCACGTGCCGGTCCAAGGGACCGGTCATCCGCGCCGAGGCCTGCCACGACGACCGGCAGGCCGCCGTCGACCTCGCCGTCGACAAGCTGCTCGAGCGCCTGCGCCGAGCCCACGACAAGAGGCACGTGCTGCGCGGTCGGCGCCGCACGTCCGTCGCGGCAGCGACCGCCGACCTCACCGAGCCGCTGGCCACGGACCTCACGAACGAGAGCGGGGCCGAGGAGACCGACCAGTTCGGCACCATCGGCGACAGCCCGGTCGAGGTCCGCGAAAAGGTCCACGAGAGCGCCCCGATGCCGCTCGCCGAGGCCGTGCGCCGCATGGAGCTCGTCGGCCACGACTTCTTCCTCTTCCACGACTCCGACAACGACCGGCCGAGCGTCGTCTACCGCCGACGCGGCTGGTCCTACGGCGTCATCCACCTCGACGTCCAGGACGACGTCAACGGCACCGCCGTCAACGGCACCAGCGTCGAGGAGCCCGTCTCCGTCCGCTGACGCTCCACCGTCGAGCACGACCCGCACGGCCTCCGCGCCGTGCGGGTCGTGCTGTCTGTCGGTGGGGTAGGGCAGGCTGGGGTGATGCGCACACTGACGCCGGCTGCGGCCCGACGGATCGCGCTCGCTGCGCAGGGCTTCGGCCGGGCGCGTCCCGAGAGGGCCCCGACGATGCGCGACCTGCAGCGGGTCGTCGACACGGTCGGACTCGTGCAGATCGACAGCGTCAACGTGGTGACCCGCAGCCATTACCTGCCCTTCTTCTCCCGGCTCGGGCCCTACGACCCCGCACTGCTGGACCGGATGCGCGACCGAGCGCCGCGCCGGCTCGTCGAGTACTGGGCCCACGAGGCGAGCCTGCTGCCGCCGAGCACCTGGCCCCTCATGGAGCACCCACGCATGCGCCGGGCGCTCGACGACTCCTGGGGTGGCATCCAGCGCGTGGCGCGCGAGCACCCCGAGCTCGTCGCGGCGGTGCGCGAGGAGGTCGAGGCCGGACGCCCGCGCACCGCCCGCGAGATCGAGGCCGCGCTCGGGCACGAGCGCAGCGGCGACAAGGAGCACTGGGGGTGGAACTGGTCGCTCGTCAAGCACGCCCTCGAGCACCTCTTCTGGGCCGGTGCGATCAGCTCGGCGGGCCGGACCCAGCAGTTCGAGCGTCGTTATGCCGCCCTGGCGCGCGTCGTCCCTCCCCGCGAGGCCACCCCGTGGCTCGACCCGAGCGCCCGACGGTCCGAGGAGGCGGCCTACACCGAGCTGGTGCGCATCTCCGCCCGTGCGACGGGTGTGGCGACCGAGGCCGACCTCGCCGACTACTTCAGGCTCAAGCGAGTCCACGTGCGCCCCGCGATCGAGCGTCTCGTCGCCGCCGGCGAGCTCGAGGCGGTCGAGGTGCGCGGGTGGGGGCAGCCAGCGTGGCTGCACGCCGGCGCGCGACGTCCCCGAGCCGTCGACGCGCGGGCTCTGTTGTCCCCCTTCGACAGCCTCGTCTGGTGCCGACCGCGCGTGGAGCGGATCTTCGACTTCCACTACCGCATCGAGATCTACACGCCCGCGGAGCAGCGGGTCCACGGCTACTACGTGCTGCCCTTCCTCCTCGGCGACGCCCTCGTCGGGCGGGTCGACCTCAAGGCCGACCGCGCCGCCGGCGCCCTGCTCGCCCGGCAGGTCACCTGGGAGCCGGGGCGCGGGGGAGCCGACGACCGACGCGAGCTGGGCGAGGAGCTCGGCCGGATGGCGACCTGGCTGGGGCTGACGCAGGTCGTCGGCGCCTGAGCCGTCCGAGGTCGCGGGTCAGGCCAGCCGCTCCCAGTGGACCGCCGGCCCGACCGATCCGTCGGGGGCGTCCGCAGCGGCCTCACGGCCCCACTCGGTGAAGCCGGCGCCGGCGAGGGCCCGGTTGCTCGCGGTGTTGTCGGCCGCCGTCTCGGCGACCAGCCGTCGCAGCCCGAAGCCGCCGTCGTCGACCGGCCGCAGGGCCAGGTCCGCCGCCAGCCGGGCGGCCCGGCCCGCGACACCGCGCCCACGGGCGCTCGGCCGCACGGAGTAGCCGAGCTCGGCCGTCCCGCCCACGGCGAGGCCGCCGTCGCGGACGAAGACGAGGACCTCGCCGAGCGGCTCGTCGGAGTCGGCGTCGGCGATGCACCAGTTGCTGCCGCGGCCGATCGACATCGACTCTCGGCGGCGCAGCAGCCAGTCGTCGAAGGTCTCGGGGGTCGGCACGGCGCGCGCCGGCAGGTGGTGCGGCGGGTGGTCGTGCGGCTCGGCGATCGCCGTGTCGTCGTCGCGCAGCGGGCGCAGGCGCAGGCCGTCGGCCTCGACGACGGGCGGCACGACCCACGGCTGCCGGGGGCTCAACGCGTCGTCGGGCAGCAGCGAGGCGCACCACGCGTCGGCCGTGCCGTGGCGTACCGGCACCCGCTGGGGGAGGGTGCCGTGGTGGGTGAACCCGCACGAGTGGGCGACCCGCCACGAGGCGAGATTGCCGCGGGCGGCGTACCAGTAGAGGCTCGGCGCGCCGTGCTCGAAGGCCCACCGGGCGCCCAGCCGCAGCGCGGCCGACATGATGCCCCGCCCACGGGCCGCAAGGTGCAGGGCGAAACCGACCTCCCACGGCAGCTCCGCCCGTTCGCCGGGCCGCAGGTCGAGGACCCCGGCGCAGGGCGGGCCGGCAGCGTCGTCGACCGGCTCGATGGCCCAGTAGCGCCGACCACGGGCTCTCGCCCAGCCCGCGGCGTGCTCCTCGAGGAAGGAGCGCGTCCGCGAGCCCGTAGGGCTGCGGGACCGTGGTCCAGCGGGCGCTCTCGGCATCACCGCACATCTCCACGACGAAGGGGAGGTCCGCTGCGGTCATCGCGCGCAGCCGCGCGGTGGAGTCCTCGAGCACCGGCACGATGCCGGGGAAGACGCCGTGCGGAACCTCGTCGGCGGGGTGCTCGTTCACCGGGTCAGAGTGCCCGGTCCGTGATCGGGCCCGCAAACGATTAGCCTGTGGGCAGACTGCTCCGGGGCGGCGACGCTGTGCCGTGCCCGGATCGACCACGTCAGGAGTTCAGGTTCGTGAAGATCGTCGAGCGCATCCTCCGCGCCGGAGAGGGCCGCACCGTCAAGCGGCTCGAAGGCATCGCCGCCCAGGTCAACGCCATCGAGGAGGACTTCGAGAAGCTCACCGACGCCGAGCTGCGGGCCGAGACCGATGTCTTCCGCAAGCGGCTCAAGGACGGCGAGACCCTCGACGACATCCTCCCCGAGGCCTTCGCCGCGGTCCGTGAGGCGAGCCGTCGCACCATCGGCAAGCGGCACTTCGACGTGCAGATCATGGGTGGCGCCGCGCTGCACATGGGCAATGTCGCCGAGATGAAGACCGGTGAGGGCAAGACCCTCGTCGCGACCCTCCCTTCGTACCTCAACGCCATCGAGGGCAAGGGCGTGCACGTCGTCACGGTCAACGACTACCTCGCCGAGTACCAGGCCGAGCTCATGGGCCGCGTGCACCGCGCGCTCGGTCTGGAGACGGGCGTCATCCTCTCGTCGATGAACCCCGAGCAGCGTCGTGCCGAGTACCTCAAGGACATCACCTACGGCACCAACAACGAGTTCGGCTTCGACTACCTGCGCGACAACATGGCGTGGAACACCGAGGAGCTCGTCCAGCGCGGCCACAACTTCGCGATCGTCGACGAGGTCGACTCGATCCTCATCGACGAGGCCCGCACGCCGCTGATCATCTCCGGCCCGGCCGACCAGCCGACGAAGTGGTACGTCGAGTTCGCCAAGATGGTGCGCAAGCTCGAGCGCGGCCACGGCGCCGACCTGATGAAGGGCATCCAGGCCGAGGGCGACTACGAGGTCGACGAGAAGAAGCGCACCGTCGGCATCCTCGAGCCGGGCATCGAGAAGATCGAGGACCTGCTCGGCATCGACAACCTCTACGAGAGCGTCAACACCCCGCTCATCGGCTACCTCAACAACGCGATCAAGGCCAAGGAGCTCTTCACCCGCGACAAGGACTACGTCGTCATGAACGGCGAGGTCCTCATCGTCGACGAGCACACCGGCCGCATGCTGGCCGGCCGTCGCTACAACGAGGGCATGCACCAGGCGATCGAGGCGAAGGAGGGTGTGGAGATCAAGAACGAGAACCAGACCCTCGCGACGATCACCCTGCAGAACTACTTCCGCATGTACGACACCCTCTCGGGCATGACGGGTACGGCCCAGACCGAGGCGGGCGAGCTCAACTCCATCTACGGCCTCGGCGTCGTGCCGATCCGCACCAACCGCCCGATGATCCGCAAGGACCAGGCCGACCTCGTCTACCGCACCGAGAAGGCGAAGTTCAACGCCGTCGTCGACGACATCGCCGAGCGTCACGAGACCGGCCAGCCGGTCCTCGTCGGCACGACGAGCGTCGAGAAGAGCGAGTACCTCTCGCAGGAGCTGAAGAAGCGCAAGATCAAGCACGCGGTGCTCAACGCCAAGCACCACGAGAGCGAGGCCGCGATCGTCGCCGACGCGGGTCGCAAGGGCGCGGTCACCGTCGCGACCAACATGGCCGGTCGAGGCACCGACATCATGCTCGGTGGCAACCCCGAGTTCCGCGCGGTCGCCGAGCTGCGCAAGCGAGGCCTGGACCCCGAGGAGACCCCGGAGGAGTACGAGGCCGCGTGGGACGACGCGCTCGCCGCCGCCGAGGAGGCGGTCAAGGCCGAGCACGAGGAGGTCACCGAGCTCGGTGGTCTCTACGTCCTGGGCACCGAGCGCCACGAGTCGCGCCGCATCGACAACCAGCTGCGTGGTCGCTCCGGCCGTCAGGGTGACCCGGGGGAGTCGCGCTTCTACCTCTCCCTCGAGGACAGCCTGATGCGCCTCTTCAACGCCGGCTTCGTCGACCGTGTCATGCAGACGGCGAAGATCGACGACGAGACGCCCATCGCCGGCAAGATGCTCACGCGGTCGATCGAGGGCGCGCAGAGCCAGCTCGAGGGTCAGAACTACGAGACCCGCAAGAACGTGCTCAAGTACGACGACGTGCTCAACCGTCAGCGCACGGTCGTCTACGACGAGCGTCGCCGGGTGCTCAAGGGTGAGGACCTCGAGGAGCAGATCCGCCACTTCATGACCGATGTCGTCGGCGGCTACGTCGACGCCGAGACGGCGGGCGGCTTCTCCGAGGACTGGGACCTCGAGCGTCTCTTCACCGCGCTCAAGGCGGTCTACCCGACGACGATCACGCCCGAGGCGCTCATCGACGGCGCCGGGTCGCGTGCCGGCCTGACCGCTGCCGGCCTGCGCGAGGAGGTCGTCACCGACATCCACGAGGCCTACGACCGTCGCGTGGCCGAGCTCGGCGAGCCGGTCGCCCGCGAGCTCGAGCGCCGCGTCGTGCTGTCGGTCCTCGACCGCAAGTGGCGCGAGCACCTCTACGAGATGGACTACCTCAAGGAGGGCATCGGTCTGCGCGCGATGGCCCAGCGCGACCCGCTCGTCGAGTACCAGCGCGAGGGCTTCCAGCTCTTCGAGGCGATGAACGACGCCATCAAGGAGGAGTCGGTCGGCTACCTCTTCAACAGCGAGGTCCAGGTGCCGGAGGTGCCGCAGTCGGCGACCCAGCCGCGCAGCGCCGCCGAGATGTTCGGCGAGCCGAGCGAGGGCGCCCGCCCGCAGGTGACGGCCAAGGGACTCCAAGACGGCTCCCGCCAGCGCAACCTGCACTACTCCGCACCGTCGGAGGACGGCGGGGTCGACGAGCACGACGAAGGGAGCCCCACTGGGGGCACCCGCGCCGAGCGTCGCGCCGCGGCCAAGAAGTCGAAGAAGGCGGCCAAGAAGGGTCGCTGACCGTCGCCGCACGCCAGCGGCGACACCTGGAGGTGCCCCCGACCGGATCTCCGGTCGGGGGCACCTCCATGTGTGCTCGGGGGTGGGGGCCGCCGGCGGTGACCTCGCCTCAGCCGATCTGCAGCGCCTCGACGACCCAGCGGTGGTCCCGTCCGACGAGACGCAGGGCGAGGGCGCGCACCCGACCGCCGTCGACGAGCACGACCGCGGCCTCGACGACGTCGTCGGCGGGCTCGCACACGTGGACGCGCAGCACCCGGGTGCGGTGGGCGGCACCGCTCGAGGTGCGCCGCCGCGCGGCGCGACTCCCGCGTCGCGCGACGACGGCGTAGACCTCGGGCGTGGTCCACCGCATCACCTGGCTCGGCGGGCGCACGCCGTGCATGACCTCGACGAGCCCCTGGGCGATGTGGGCGGCCCACAGGCGCGGGTCGGGCAGCTCGTGCGCGCGGGTGACCTGCGGTCCGAAGACCTGCTCGTCGCTCGCCGCCGCGAAGTCGACGGCGAGGGCGTCCTGCACGTACGGCGTCGCGGCCGTGCGCGTGGACCGGCCGCCCTGCGCGTGCGTCGGCAGCGGCACGCCCGGCGGGGTGTGGCGCGGTGCGGGCAGTACCTGCAGCGGGCTGGCGGTGGTGGTCATCGGGTCCCCTCGGTGGCCGGGACGGTGCCCGGGGCGTCGTGGTCGGTCGGTGGTGCCAGGCGGACGCCGGGCAGGAGCAGGTGCGGGTCGGGGCCGATGACGGCCGCATTGGCCGCGTGCCAGCGGGGCCAGGTGGCGGCGATCTCGGCAGCTGTCGCCCCGGGGCCCAGGCGGGCGGCGACGATGCTCCACAGGGTGTCGCCACGCCGCACGACGACCTCGGACGAGCTCGCCGGTCGCGGTCGCCCCGTGAGCAGCGTGGGGTCGGTGCGCTGGCGGGTCGGCGGTCGGCTCGGGGTCCATCCAGGCGAAGGGGGTGTCACCGTCACCTGCGTGCCCGAGGTCGTCGTCGGCGGGGCCGTCGGTGTCGTCGACGGCGAGGTGGCCCCCGTGCTCGTGGGGGAGGGCATGACCGTCGGACGCGTGGCCCAGCCCGGGGTCGGCGCCGTCGCGGCCGACCCGGAGGCGGGCCCGGGGGACGTGGTCCCCGTCGGCCCGGACGGCGACGCGGAAGGCGAGGCGGAAGGCGCGGCGGACGGCGACGTGGGCGACGCCGTGGATGACGCCGACGGTGCCGCTGCGGGGCGCCAACCCGGGGCGGGCGGCTCGCTCGCCTCGACGACCCGGACGGCGGCGACGGCGGTGCCGGGGACGACGGTCGCCGTGACGGACGCGCCGAGGACGATCGCCGCCCAGCGCCGCACGATCGCCGGGGTCACCCGGTCGCGGGCGATGCGGGCCAGGGCGCCGGCGCGACCGGGCAGGCCGGCCAGCAGGACGAGCGCGAGCGAGAGGGTGAGCCACCCGGCGATGATCGCGGCGATGAGGGCCGCGAGCCCGGCGATCGCAGCGGCCGGGTCACCGCCGGGGCCGCTCGCCCCGATGACGAGGCGCCAGCCCCCGGTTGAGGTGGCGACGGTGAGGGTGATGCCGCCCGGCAGCGCGGCAACCGTCACCAGGGCGCCGAGCACCCCGCGTACCGCGGCCCGGGCACCACCGGGCGCGCTGCCGGCGCGGCTGCCTCCGGCCTCGTCCACCCCGTCGCCGGGCACGCCCGCCCGCGGGCCCCTCGCCCTCGTGCCCGTCGATCCGTGCACTGCGTCCACGGTCGTCCCCCTTCGTCATCGACATCGATGTCGGAACGTCTCATCCGATGCTCATTGATGTCGTTTGGTGTTGTTTGCTGTCGAACGACAGCAAACCATGGCAAACGGCACCTGGCAACAGGTCGGGCTGCGGTGCGCCGGAGGGCGACCTAGATTGGGCGCGTGCGCTGGGACCGGCTCTTCGACGACCTCGAGGCGCAGCTGGCTGCCCGGGCGCGGCTCGAGCTCGACGCCGAGGTCGCCGAGCGGACCCGCACCGAGCGTTCGAAGATCACCCTCGGCGAGCGGGTCGTCGGTGCCACCGGATCGGCTCTCGTCGTGCGGCTGCGTGGCGGCACGGTGGTCCGCGGGGTCCTCGAGGACAGTGGTGACGGCTGGCTGCTGCTCGTCGAGCCGACCGGCCGCCAGAGGCTCGTCGCGACCGGCGCCGTCTTGGGCATCTCCGGGCTCGGGCGGCCCCGCGACGACACCCGGGCGCGGCGATTTGGCATCGGCTCCGCGCTGCGGGGGATCAGCCGGGACCGTCGTGCGGTGGTCGTCGTCGACGTCGACGGTGGCACCGTGCAGGGCACGATCGATGCGGTGGGCGCCGACGCCTTCGAGATCGCCGAGCACCCGGTGGACAGCCCGCGGCGGGCCGAGCACGTGCTGGGGGAGCGGGTCGTCCCCTTCGCGGCCGTCGCCCTCGTCGGGTCGGCCTGACCGATCAGGCCTCGCGGCCGCCCTTGGCGACGAACTCGCGGGTCTGCGCGTACATCCGCTCGATGTAGGCGTCGAGCTCGTCGACCTCGACCCGCCACTGCCCGCGGCCACCGACCTTGATCGCCGGCAGCTCACCGCTGCGCACGAGGGCATAGGCCTGTGCGGCGGAGACCCCGAGGACCTCGGAGACCTCGGTGAGCGGGACGAACTTGCGTGGCATGCGGACCAGTCTGCCACCGCCGAGGCGCACCTCCCCGCACCCCCTGTGGACAGCCGACGGGCGAGGTCGGCCCTCCCGGGGCATGATGCTGGCAGCCCGCCACCCCGAGCCGAAGGACCACCGTGAGCGCCCTGCCCACACCCACCGCGCGCCGCCTGACCAAGCCCTCGTGGAAGGACACCCGCCTGCTCGTCGGGATCCTGCTCGTGCTGCTCTCGATCGTCATCGGCGCCGTGGCCATGAGCGCGGCCGACGACCGCGTCGGCATGTGGGCCGCCGCCGGTCCGCTCACCCCCGGCCAGACGATCGAGGAGAGCGACCTCCAGCGGGTCGACGTCCAGCTCGGCGACGCCCAGGGCGACTACCTGATGTCCAACGAACGCCTGCCCAACGGCGCCGTCGTCGACCGCGAGGTCCGCGAGGGCGAGCTCGTGCCGCGCGCGGCGGTGGTCAACCCCACCGAGCTCGACGTGCAGCGGGTCGCGGTCCACGTCGACCCCGCCTACCTGAGCAACCTCGTCAAGGGGTCGCGGGTGACCGTCTTCACCGCCACCCCGCGGGCGAAGGGGGAGGACGCGCCGGCTGGCAGCGACGAGCCGGAGTACGAGGAGTTCATCCGTCGCGCCACGGTCCACGAGCTGCCGCGCAGCGGCGGCGTCATGAGCAGCGGGTCGCGCTCGTCGGTGATCATCGTCGTGCCGGCGGACAAGGTCACCGACCTGCTCTCCCGCGACACCCGGGACACCCCGATCCGCCTCGCGATCGAGGCCGGCAGCCCCGAGGCCCGCGACTGATGGCGACCACGGTCCTCACCGCCCTCGGCCACGACTGGGAGGGCCGCATGGTCGAGGTCGTCGGCCAGCTGCCCGGCGTCACCGTCGGTCGGCGCTGCGTCGACCTCGCCGACCTGCTCGCCGCCGCCTCCGCCGGACTGGGCGACGTCGCCCTCGTCTCGGCCGACCTGCGCGGCCTCGACCGCGACGCGCTGGCCCACCTGCGGGCGGCGGGCGTGGCCGTCGTCGGCGCCGGCCCCGACGGGCAGGAGGCTCCCGAGCGGCACCTGCGCCAGCTCGGCATCGAGCGATACGTGCACGTGGGCACCCCGCGCGAGGACCTCGTCGACGTCCTCACCTCGGCCGCGGTGACGGGCGCTCCCTTCGCCGGTGGTGCGCAGGAGACCTGGCCGGGGGAGGACCCGCCGACCGCCCCCATCGCCCCGGTCACCGACGCGACGCCCGACCCGCAGGCGCCGCCCGCGCGCGGCCGCGTCGTCGCGGTCTGGGGGCCGACCGGGGCACCCGGTCGCAGCACGCTCGCTGTCAACCTCGCCAGCGAGCTGGCCGCCCTCGGCCGACCGGTCGTGCTCGTCGACCTCGACACCTACGGCGCCGCCGTCGCCCAGCTGCTCAGCGTGCTCGACGAGGCGCCCGGCATCGCGGCCGCGGCCCGCGCCTCGGAGCTCGGCACGCTCGACCTGCCCGCCCTGGCCCGGCTCGCGGTCGAGGTCTCGCCACGGTTTCGCGTCGTCACCGGCATCCCGACCCCGAGCCGCTGGCCCGAGGTGCGGGCCGCGGCGGTCGAGCAGATCATCGAGCTGTGCCGGTCGCTGGCGCCCGTCGTCGTGCTCGACTGCGGCTTCGGCATCGAGGACGACGAGGAGCTCAGCTACGACACCACCGCGCCACGTCGCAACGCGACGACGCTGACCGCGCTCGCGGAGGCCGACGAGCTGCTGCTCGTCGGTGCCGCCGACCCGGTCGGCCTGCAGCGCATGGTGCGGGCCGTGCAGGCCGTCGGTCAGGTGGCCTCGCCGACACCGCGGCCGGTGGTCAACCGGCTGCGCGCCGGATCCGTTGGCCCCGACCCGCGGCGCCGGGTCGCCGAGTCGATGGAGCGCTTCGCGGGGCTGGAGGACATCACCTTCCTGCCCGACGACCAGGCGGCGGTCGACGCCGCCGTGCTCGCCGGGCACACCCTCGTCGAGGCCGCCCCGGGCAGTCCGCTGCGGGCAGCGATCGCCGGGCTCGCGGCCGACCTGCTCGGCGTCGCGGCACCCTCGGCCCCCGCCGGTCCGCGGCGTCGGCTGCTGCGACGCGCCTGAGTGCGGCCGCACGCGAGGTCGGTCCGCCCGAGCCGCGCGGGGGCACGACGCGGATCACTCGTCGTGGTCGGGCCTGCCACCGGTGCGGCGCACGTGCCACGATGAGCCCGTGGTGAACAGACTCGGAGCCCTCGACGCGTCCTTCCTCTACCTGGAGGAGCCGACACTGCCCATGCACGTGGGGTCGGTCATGGTCTTCGAGCCGTCCGCCGAGGGCTTCGACTACGACCGCTTCGTCGCCGTGGTCGGGGACCGCATCGCCGGGCACTCGCGCTACCGCCAGCACATCCGCGAGGTGCCGGCGAGGATCGACAACCCCGTGTGGGTCGACGACGCGCACTTCGACATCGGCTACCACGTGCGTCGCTCGGCGATCCCGGCGCCGGGTGGCGCGGCCGACCTCGAGGACTTCATCGGCCGGATCATGGCCCGACCGCTCGACCGTGACCGTCCGCTCTGGGAGGCCTACTTCGTCGAGGGCCTCGAGGGTGGCCGCTTCGCCGTCGTGACGAAGGCGCACCAGGCGATGGTCGACGGCATCCACGCGGTCGACCTCGCCCAGCTGCTCATCGACCCCGACGCCGTGCCCGTCGACGATCGGGCCGGCGAGCCGCGCAAGGCCCCCTCCGACGTGCGCATGGTGACCGACGCGCTGCTCGGCTCGGTCCTCAACCCCGCACGTGTCGTGCGCGGCATCGGCTCCGGCCTCCGCGACGTCTCCCAGACCGGTCGGGACCTCACCGCGACGGCCGGCCGGGTCGCCTCGACCCTCGCCCGCGTCGGGACCCGTCCCGCCCCGAGCTCACCGCTGCGCACCACCGTCGGGGCTGCTCGGCGCTATGTCATGGTGCAGACCGACCTCGACGACTACCGCAAGATCCGCAGCCGCCTCACCCGCGGCCGCTACGTCGACGACGTGTCGATCAACGACGTCGTCCTCGCGACGATCACCGGCGCCCTGCGCGCCTGGATGCAGACCCGCGGTCTGCCGGTCACCGCGACGACGACCCTGCGGGTCATGGTGCCGCTGAGCATCGTCGACGGGTCCGGCGACCCGCTCACCGACAACGCCATGGCCGCGTGCTTCATCGACCTGCCGATCGGGGAGAACACGCCGTCGATGCGGCTGCACCAGATCGCCTTCGCCATGCGCCAGCAGATCGAGTCGACCTCCGTCGAGGGGGTCGGTGCGACGTCGCTGGCCGGCATCGGAGGCTTCGCCCCGCCGACCCTGCACACGCTCGGGGCCCGGCTCGGCAGTGCCATGAGCCGACGGCTCTTCAACCTCGTCATCACCAACGTCCCCGGCCCCCAGCAGTCACTGGAGGTCGAGGGCTGCCAGCTCATCGAGACCTATCCGGTCATGCCGCTCGGTCGCGGCCAGGGCCTGTCGATCGGCCTGACCTCCTACGACGGCAAGGTCTACTACGGGCTCACGGGTGACCGTGACTCGATGGCCGACCTCGACGTGCTCGCCCGCTCCATCGACGACGCGCTCGCCGAGCTGCGCTCGGCCCCGAGGGGGCGTGCCTGATGCGCGTCTACGTGCCGATGCTCCTTGGTGAGCTCGCGGCGGTGCCGGCCCCGGGACGACTGCCGGAGCGCACCCCCTTCGCCGTGACGGACGCGGTCCGCGCCCTCGACCCGACGGCCGACGAGGAGGACCTCGAGTTCGAGGCGATGTGCCAGGCGCTCGACGCCGCCCGCGACCTCGGTGCCGGGCGTCGCGTCGTCGCCTCGGCGGACCTGCCGGACGCGCCGGGCACCGGTGACACCGGCCGGCTCGACACGGCCGTCGTCGTCGACCTCGCCGACGTCGTGAGCTTCCACGTCGAGGAGGACGAAGGGGAGGTCGGCGCCGGCTACGACGACCTGCTCTGGTACGACGTCACCGAGCTCGCCGACCTCGCCGCCGAGTAGGCCCCCCGCGCGACGGCGAAACCCTGCAAAACCCTAGGGTCTTGCAGGGTTTCGCCATCGTGTGGCGCGGGCGAGTCAGGCGAGGCGCTCGGTCAGCAGGCGGACCTCGGCGTCGATCGAGTCGACGACGGCCGGCTGGGCCGCCTGCTCGACCTTCTTGCCCATGAGCGGGATCGAGCAGGTCAGGTCGCCGGCGAAGGCCAGGCGCGACCCGGCGCCGTCGGGGGAGAGGTCGATGGTGCCGCGCATGCGCAGCGGCACCCCGGCGACCGTGAGGTCGACGTCGGCGCGCCGCGAGCCGTCGGCGGTCGGCGGGTGCCAGGTCTGCTGCTCGTCGATCCGCAGCGTGTCGCCGACCATCGAGACGACCGGGCCCGGCATGCCGGCCGTCGGCAGCACCCGGGTGGTCTGCACGACGACGTCGTCACCGGTGCGCGTCACCGTCGCCGTCGATCCGGGGAGCGGCTCGACCTTGGCCTCCTGGTAGTCCTGCGACTCGACGACGGCGAAGGCGTCCTCGACGCCGGCGGGCAGGGCGGCCTCACGGGTGATCCTCATGGGCACACGCTAGCGCTGCGGGCCCCGGAGTCAGGAGCGCAGCGCTGTGCTCGTCGAGCGCAGCAGCTCGCTCGCCCGAGCGCACTCGGCAGCGAGCAGCGCGCGGTGGCGGCCGAGGACCGACACGACCTGGTGGATGCGCTCCTGCAGGGACTCGCGCAGTCGCTCGGACTGCTCGACCGAGCGGGCGTCGGCGACGCCCGCGATGCCCCAGCCACGCTCGACCGAGCCGTCACGCACGGCCAGGCCAGCGGCCTGTGCCTCCTCCTCGATCGCCCGCAGGCGGGCGATCGCCTCGGCGAACTCGGTGGCGGTCGAGTGCAGGCTGCGGCCGCACGCGTCCATGGCGTCGGCCGTGGCCGACGTGGCCTCGGCGAGCTGCTCGGCCCGCCGGCGTCGCTCGAGGGCGGTCGGACCGCGCCAGCCCGCCGAGGCATCGGCCAGAGCCAGGCGCAGGGCCTGCGCATCGGCGTGCAGCACCACGGCGCGGCTCCGCAGGGAGGCCGCCAGAGCGCTCAGCGAGCCGGGGTCGCCCAGCAGGGGGTGGCTCATCGCAGCTCCCGCACCTGTGGTCGGGTCCCGGTGCCCGTGGCACGGTCGGAGGCGCTGGCCCGGGTGGCCACTGGTCCGAGGGAGAGCGCCAGCTCGCGGCAGCCCGCCGAGATCTCGCGGAGGCCGTCGACGGCGTCGTCGACCATGGCGTCGAGCGCCTGCTGGGTCGCGTGGTCCCCGACGGTCACGAGGTGGTCGAGCAGCAGCTCGCCGGCGGCCGCAGTGTGCTCGCCCGTGGCGGACAGGGCGTCGGCGAGCACCTGGATGTCCTCGGGGCGAGGGTGCGAAGGGGGCATGGTCCGGTCAGCCTAGCGACGGGCGTGGTCCCGGGGTCGGAGGCCGTCCACAGGGGCCGCGCGCCGCCCCTGCCGGACCCGCTGTGGGGGGTGCACGTGACGCGTGTCATAGGGGGCTACGCTCGTCGTGAGCGGGACGACGAGGTCCCGCGACACGTGACGACGCGACCGAGGACGCCCATCCATGGCACAGTTGCCTGCCCACCCCGCCACCGACACCGAAGGCCCTCTTGCCGACGCCGCCACCGCGGCCGGCGCGGACGCCCCCTTCGTCGAGCGGTACCTGCGACATGTCGACGCGACGGCCCTGGGTGGCCGCTCCGTCGACGACCTGGTGGCGATGGCCACCAGCCATCGTGAGGTGGCGGCGACGCGGGCGCCGGGTGAGTCGATCGTCCGGGCCGCCGACGGCGTGCTGCACATCGTGACCTCCGACCGGCCCTTCCTCGTCGACTCGGTCCTGGGTGAGCTCGGGGCCGAGGGCATCGGGGTCTCCCTGCTCATCCACCCGCTCTTCGTCGTCCGCCGCGACGCCGAGGGTCGACTCGTCGAGGTGCTCGACGCCGACCCGCGCACGCCGCACCCCGACGCCGACCTGCACGACGAGTCGTGGATCCGGATCGAGCTCGCCGACCGCTGCGACATGGCGATCGTCGAGGACCGCGTCTCCGAGGTCGTCGACGCGGTCGCCGCCGCGGTCGACGACTGGGACCAGATGTCGGCGGCGGTGGGGGAGCTCGTGACCGCGCTCGACGAGGGGCGCGGCGTCGGCAGCAGCGAGTCGCAGACCGCGGCCGCGGAGTTCCTGCGCTGGCTCGTCGACGACCACTTCACCTTCATCGGCTCGCGCGACCACACCATCGACGGCGGCGAGATCACTCCCATGGCCGGCAGCGGCCTGGGCGTGCTGCGCGAGGACACGACCGCCGAGGCGATCACGCCGCTCGGGGGCGGCGGCGAGGACGTCGACTGCCTCGCGATCGGCAAGTCGCACGCCGTGCTGCCGGTGCACCGCGTCGCCCACCCCGACCTCATCGCCGTGCGCTTCCGCGACGCCGAGGGCCGGCTCGTCGAACGCCGTCTCGCCGGGCTCTTCGCGTCCACCGCCTACACGAGCTCGGTGCTGACGATCCCGCTCATCTCCGACAAGGTGCAGCAGATCCTCGCCGACTCCGGCTGGGCCCGCGACAGCCACTCGGGTGCCTTCGCGATGCGCCTCTTCGAGACCTTCCCCCGCGACGAGCTCTTCCAGGCGCCGGTCGCGCACCTCAGCCAGGTCGTCACCTCGATCCTCAAGATGGTCCACCGGATGCGCACGGCGACCTTCCTGCGGCTCGACACCGGCAGGCAGTTCGTCTCCGCGATCATCTACCTGCCCCGCGACCGCTACACGACGACGGTGCGGCACCGCGTCGAGGACGAGCTGCGCGAGGCGACGGGCGCGGACGAGGTCAGCTTCACCGCGCACGTCTCCGAGGAGCCGATGGCCCGGCTCTACTACATCCTGCGCGGCTCGCAGGGCGTCCACATGCCCATCGGCGAGGCCCAGCGCCACCTCGAGCGTGCGGTCGCCGACGCGACCCTGACGTGGGAGGAGCGCCTCGTGCGGCGCGCCGACGAGCTCGTCGGGTCCGAGGTCGCGGGCGAGCTCATCGCCCCGTGGGCCGGCGGATTCCCCGTCGACTACGAGGACGACTTCGACGCCGCCCAGGCCGTGGCGGACCTGAAGAACCTCGTCCGCCTCGGTACGGACACCCCCTTCGCCTGTGCTCTCTACGACCCCCGTCGCGGCCACGGCGGCGGCGAGGACCCGCGCATCCGCCGGATCAAGCTCTTCAGCCTCGACGAGCTGATCCTCGACGACCTCATGCCGATCTTCCGCGACCTCGGCACCCAGGTCATCGAGGAGGAGCCCTACACGCTCACCCGTGCCGACGGGGTCACCGCCGGCGTCTACGACATGAGCCTGCGGGTGCCCGACGCCGCCCTGTGGGAGTCGCGCAGCCACGAGGACCTGCGCGAGCTCGTCGAGTCCACGGTCATCGCCGTGCGCGCCGGGCGCACCGAGTCCGACGGCTTCAACGCGCTCGTCATCCGTGCCGGGCTCACCTGGCGGCAGGTGGCGCTGCTGCGGGCCATCGGCCGCTACCTGCGCCAGGCCGGCGGCAGCTGGGGGCAGACCAGCCTCGAGGCCGCGCTCGTCGACAACCACGAGATCGCCCGCGACCTCGTCGAGCTCTTCGAGACCCGCTTCGACCCCGAGCGCTACGGCGGCCTCGCCGATGACGAGCGGACCGCTGCCGAGGCCGAGGTGACCCAGCGCATCCACGACGCGCTCGAGGAGGTCACCTCCCTCGAGCACGACCGGATCATCCGGGCCTTCGTCGGCGTCATGGCCGCGACGCTGCGCACGAGCTACTTCGTCCGGGACGCGCAGGGGGAGCCGCTGCCGCGGATCTCGCTCAAGCTCGAGCCGGCCCGCGTGCCCGACATGCCCAAGCCGCACCCGGCCTTCGAGATCTGGGTGCACAGCCCGCAGGTCGAGGGCGTCCACCTGCGCTTCGGCGCGGTGGCCCGCGGCGGCCTGCGCTGGAGCGACCGGCGCGACGACTTCCGCACCGAGGTCCTCGGCCTCGTCAAGGCGCAGATGGTCAAGAATGCCGTCATCGTCCCGACGGGCAGCAAGGGCGGCTTCTTCGGCAAGCAGCTGCCCGACCCGTCGGTCGACCGCGAGGCGTGGATGGAGGCGGGCCGTTCGGCCTACCGGGCCTTCATCTCCGGCCTGCTCGACGTGACCGACAACCGCGTCGACGGCGCGATCGTGCCGCCCGAGCGGGTCGTGCGGCACGACGGTGACGACTCCTACCTCGTCGTCGCCGCCGACAAGGGCACGGCGACCTTCTCCGACCTGGCCAACTCGATCGCCCGTGAGTACGGCTTCTGGCTCGACGACGCCTTCGCCTCCGGCGGCTCGGTCGGCTACGACCACAAGGGCATGGGCATCACCGCGCGCGGCGCGTGGGAGTCGGTCAAGCGGCACTTCCGCGAGCTCGGCCACGACACGCAGACCGAGGACTTCACCGTCGTCGGCATCGGCGACATGAGCGGTGACGTCTTCGGCAACGGCATGCTGCTGTCCGAGCACATCCGCCTCGTCGCGGCCTTCAACCACCTGCACGTCTTCATCGACCCGCAGCCCGACGCGGCGGCCTCCTTCGCCGAGCGCCGCCGGCTCTTCGACCTGCCGCGCAGCACGTGGGACGACTACGACCGCTCCCTGATCAGCGAGGGCGGCGGGGTCTGGTCGCGCAGCGCGAAGGCGATCCCCGTGAGCGAGCAGGCAGCGGCCGCGCTCGGACTCGACGGGGCGACGTCGATGACGCCCACCGAGCTGATCCACCTCATCCTCCAGGCGCCCGTCGACCTGCTGTGGAACGGCGGCATCGGCACCTATGTCAAGGCCGCCGACGAGTCCCACGCCGAGGTGGGGGACCGGGCCAACGACGCCATCCGCGTCGACGGCGGGCAGGTCCGTGCCCGCGTCATCGGCGAAGGGGGCAACCTGGGTGCCACCCAGCGCGGCCGGATCGAGGCGGCCGGGGCGGGCGTGCGCGTCAACACCGACGCCGTCGACAACTCCGCCGGCGTCGACACCTCCGACCACGAGGTCAACATCAAGATCCTGCTCGGCGAGGCGATCCGCCGCGGCTCCCTCGACGAGGACGCCCGCGTCGAGCTGCTCGCGTCGATGACCGACGAGGTCGCCGACCAGGTCCTGCGCGACAACTACGAGCAGAACGTGCTGCTCGGCAATGCCCGCGCCCAGCACGGCGACATGCTCGTCGTCCACGAGCGGCTCATGGAGTCCCTCACCGAGCGGGGCGAGCTCGACCGCGAGCTGGAGTTCCTCCCGAGCAGCTCCGAGGTGCACGACCGCCTCGACGCCGGTCAGGGCCTGTCCTCGCCGGAGCTGTCGGTCCTGCTCGCCTACTCGAAGCTGGCGCTCAAGTCCGACCTGCTCGACTCCGACCTGCCCGACGACCCGGCGACCGAGCGACAGCTGACGGACTACTTCCCGACGCCGCTGCGCGAGCGCTTCCACGACGAGCTGCAGGCACACCCCCTTCGTCGGGAGATCGTGACGACCGCCGTCGCCAACGACCTCGTCAACCGGGGCGGCATCACCTTCGTCCAGCGGGCCGTCGAGGAGACGAGCGCGACGTCAGCGCAGGTGGCGCGAGCCTTCCTCGTGGCCCGGCGGATCTTCGGCCTCGACGACTTCGTCGCCCGAGTCGAGGCGCTCGACAACGTCGTGCCGACGCAGACCCAGACCCGGCTCTACCTCGAGCTGCGCCGGCTCATGGACCGCGCGGTGCGGTGGTTCCTCGCCAACCGCGCGGGCAAGCTCGACGTGACCGGCGAGATCGAGCGCTTCGGCGAGCCGGTCTCGACGCTGGCGCCGCAGATCCCCGACCTGCTGCGCGGCTCCCAGGCGGAGCGTCTCGGGCGCAAGACGCAGGACCTCGTCGACGCGGGCGTGCCGAGCGACCTCGCCCGGCGCACCGCGATCCTGCTCGACCTCTACTCCGTGCTCGACATCGTCGACATGGCGCACGAGAGCGGCCGCGAGCTGCTCGAGGTCGCCGAGACCTACTACCAGGTCTCCGAGACCTTCGGCATCGACGAGCTGCTCATCATGGTCACCCGCCTGCCCCGTGATGAGCAGTGGGATGCCATGGCCCGCGGCGCCCTGCGCGACGACCTCTACGCGACCCTCCAGTCGCTGACGAGTGCCGTGCTCGAGCGTGAGGGCGGCGACGCCTCGGCCCGGCTCGCGGAGTGGTCGCGCGAGCACGACGAGGCCGTCGAGCGCGTGCAGACCCAGCTCGCCGGGATCCGCCAGCTGCCCTCGCCGGGGGTCGCCGCGCTCTCGGTCGCGCTGCGCACGCTGCGCTCGGTCACCCGCTGATCACCCGGTCCGGCAGTGTCCGCACGTCACTAGGATCGCGACGTGCGGACACTGTCGGACTTCCTGCGGACCACCCCCGGCCTCGAGGCTGCGGACACCGAGTGGCTCCACCTGCTCGTCGAGGACTGGCACCTGCTCGCCGACCTGTCCTTCAGCGACCTCGTGCTGTGGCTCCCGCGCGAGGAGGGGTGGGTCGCCGCCGCGCACACCCGCCCCATGACCGGCCCGATGGTCTTCGTCGAGGACATCGTCGGCCAGGGTGAGGCGGCGGTCTTCGGGGACCTCGTGAGCCGGGCGGTGCGCGACGGGCAGAGCGAGCACGTGCGCGAGCGCGGGCAGGACCTGCTCCACGAGCGGGCTCGCCCGGTGCGTCGGGCCGGTCGCATGATCGGCGTGCTCAGCGTGCACGACCAGCTCGACAGCGGTCGGCCGCAGACGCGCCTCGAGGAGAGCTACGGTCACATGAGCGACGAGCTCTTCCTCATGGTCGCCGAGGGCACGTGGCCGACGACCGGGTCACCGAGCGCTGCCCGCCGGGGCGCACCCCGCGTCGGTGACGGCGTCATGCGGCTCGACGTCGCGGGTGTCGTGCACTACGCCTCGCCCAATGCGCTCAGCGCGATCCGCAAGCTCGGTCACCAGGGCCCGATCGAGGGCGAGGTCCTGCTCCAGGTGATCAGCGGTGTCGCCGGGCAGCCGGGGCAGCTCGACGAGGGGCTGGCCCTCGTCGCCATGGGTCGGGCCGCGTGGCGCTCCGATCTCGCCGCCAACGGCGCTGCGCTCGCGCTGCGGGCGGTGCCGCTCATGCACGGCCGCGAGCGGCACGGCGCGATCGTCCTCGCGCGCGACGTCTCCGAGCTGCGGCGGCGCGGCGACGAGCTGATGACCAAGGACCAGACGATCCGGGAGATCCACCACCGGGTCAAGAACAACCTGCAGACCGTCGCCGCCCTGCTGCGGATGCAGTCGCGACGGGTGCCCGACGGGGTCGCCCGCACGGCCCTGGACGAGGCGGTCCGTCGGGTCGGGGTGATCGCCATGATCTACGAGGCGCTGAGCACCGGATTCGCCGAGGCGCTGGACTTCGACGACGTCGCGGTGCGCGGTCTGCGTGCGATCGTCGAGGTGGCGCGCACGACGGGGGCGATCGACTCCCGCTTCGCGGGGTCCTTCGGGATGATGCGGGCCGAGGACGCGACGGCCGTCGGGCTGATCCTCAGCGAGCTGATCCAGAACGCCGTCGAGCACGGGGTGCCCGAGGGCGGAACGGTCTCGGTCGAGGCCGAGCGCAGCACCGAGGGCGACGTCGATATCCTGCGGGTCACCGTCGTCGACGACGGGCAGGGTCTGCCGACGGGATTTCGCCCGAGCAAGGCGGGCCTGGGCACGCGCATCGTCACCTCGATGGTCCACGACCTCGGCGGGCAGATTCGCTGGGACGATGCCGAGCCCCGCGGCACCCGGGTGCGCTTCAGCGCGCGGCTGCGGCCGGTCGACGGCTGACCTGGCACCGTCGCGGACATGACGAAACCGCCCCCGAGCGGGTGCTCGGAGACGGCGCGGTCAGGGGGTGGACGTCAGCCGGCGCGGCGGGCGCGGGCCTTGCGACGCTTGAGCGCGCGGCGCTCGTCCTCGGAGAGGCCACCCCAGACGCCGGCGTCCTGGCCGGACTCGATGGCCCACTTCAGGCAGGTGTCGACGACCTCGCACCGGCGGCACACCTTCTTGGCCTCTTCGATCTGCGCGATCGCTGGGCCGGTGTTGCCGATGGGGAAGAAGAGCTCGGGATCTTCGTCGAGACACGCTGCGCGGTCGCGCCAATCCATGGGGGTGGTGCTCCTTGTCGTCGGGGAGGTCGTGCACGCTGTGTGTTGCTGGCCGGGGCCGACGTTGGGTCATGCCCGCCGGGGCGTCCACGACCCAAAACACACATCATTGTTCACGCTACTGCGGCGTATGCCAACAGTGTGGGACGACGGCTTTGTTCCCGCACGGCGTGTGTTGGGTCACCTACGCTGCAGGACGTGACCCCGAGCAACCCCCCTTCGCGCCCCACACCACCTGCCCTCGCCGCCGCCGCGGTGAGCGCCGTCGAGGCCCTTCTGCTCCTCGCGACGGCCGCGATCTACGGGCTCGAGCTGGCCGACGGGCGGGCCGAGGACCCGAGCACCGCGTCGATGTCGATGGTCGTCGCGATCATCTTCGCGATCCTGCTCGCCGTCCTCGCCGGGGCATGGGTCAAGGGCGCGCTGTGGCCCCGCAGCCCGACGATCGTGTGGAACGTCCTGCTCCTGCCCGCCGCCTGGACCCTGGCCCAGACCAACGGCCTGTGGTTCGGCCTCGGGCTCGCGGCCCTGGCGCTCGCCGGGGCCGTCGCGGCGCTCATGGCGCCCTCGCCGCACCTGCCGGACGGGGTGGCGTGATGGGCTTCGACGTCGTCGAGGCGAGCATCGCCTCCCTTCGTGCTGCGCTGGAGTCGGGGGAGACGACGAGCGAGGAGCTCGTCCGCGCCTACCTGGCCCGCATCGAGGCCTACGACTCCGCCGGCCCACGGCTCAACGCCGTCGTCGTGCCCAACCCCGCGGCCCTCGACGATGCCCGCGCCAGCGATGCCCGCCGGGCGCAGGGGGAGACCCTCGGCCCGCTCGACGGCATCCCGTACACGGCCAAGGACTCCTACCTGGCCACCGGGCTCACCTGTGCCAGCGGGTCGCCGGCCTTCGCCGACCTCGTCGCTCAGCGCGATGCCTTCACCATCGAGCGGCTGCGCGGCGTCGGTGCGGTGCTCATCGGCCTGACGAACATGCCGCCGATGGCCAACGGCGGCATGCAGCGCGGGGTCTACGGCCGGGCCGAGAGCCCCTACAACGGCGACTACCTCACCGCGGCCTTCGGCTCCGGCAGCTCCAACGGCTCGGGGACGGCGACGGCGGCGAGCTTCGCGGCCTTCGGCCTGGGGGAGGAAACCTGGTCCTCCGGGCGGGCGCCGGCGAGCAACAACGCGCTGTGCGCCTACACGCCCTCGCGGGGCGTGATCTCGGTGCGGGGCAACTGGCCGCTCGTGCCGTCGATGGACGTCGTCGTGCCGCACGCGCGCACGATGGCCGACCTGCTCGAGGTGCTCGACGTCGTCGTCGCAGACGACCCGGACACCACGGGTGACCTGTGGCGGACCCAGCCGTGGGTCGAGGTGCCCGCGGCCTCGCAGGTGCGGCCGGCGTCCTATCGGGCGCTCGCCGCGGATGGTGCCGCGCCGCTGCGTGGGCTGCGGCTCGGCGTGCCGCGGATGTACCTCGGCACCGACGAGGAGGCGGGCACCGGCGTCGGCTTCGGCGGGCCGATCGGCGAGCGGATCGTGCCGCGACCGAGCTCGCTGGAGCTCTTCGCGGCGGCGAGGGCGGATCTCGAGGCGGCGGGGGCGGAGGTCGTCGAGACCGACTTCCCCGTGGTGTCCAACTACGACGGCGACCGTGCCGGTGCGCCGACGATCGCGACGCGTGGGCTGCTGCCGGAGGGCTATCTCGAGGAGGAGATCTGGGAGCAGTCGATGTGGGGGTGGGAGACCTTCCTGCGGGCCAACGGCGACCCCGCCCTGCACCGGCTCGCCGACGTCGACGGCCCGCGGATCTTCCCGCACCCCGAGGGCGCGCTGCCCGACCGCTACGGCGAGCTCGACTTCGACCTCGCCGACTACGTCACCCGGGCGCGGCAGGCAGGGGTGGTCGAGGACGTCACGGCCCTGCCCCTGCTCGAAGGGGGTCTGCGTGGCCTGGAGGAGACGCGCCGCGTCGACCTCGAGGCGTGGATGGACGACCTGGGGCTCGACGCGGTGATCTTCCCGGCGGTGGCCGATGTCGGGCCGGCCGATGCGGACGTGCGTGAGGAGTCGGCAGACCTCGCGTGGCGCAATGGCGTGTGGGTGGCCAACGGCAACCTCGTGCCCCGTCACCTCGGGATCCCGACGGTCACCGTGCCGATGGGCACGATGAGCGACATCGGCATGCCGATCGGGCTGACCTTCGCCGGTCGCGGCTGGGACGACAACCGCCTGCTGGCGATCGCTGCGGCCTTCGAGTCGACGGGCCAGCGGCGCACCGAGCCCCCGCGCACGCCGCGGCTGGAGTGAGCGCGCCGGCCCCCGGCTGAGTGGGTCGAGGTATCCCCGACCGTCTATCCGGTCGCTGGCACCTCGACTGGTAGGTGCCCCGAGCGCCCTAGCAGGCGGGTGGAGGTATCCCCGACCGTCTATCCGGTCGCTGTTACCTCGACCCGCGGAAGCGCGACCTGCACCTCATCCGCTCGCCCGTCGACGACGAGGTATCCCCGACCGGCCACGCGCGGCAGGGGCGGGACCCGCAGGCCGAGCGCGTCGCCGTCTGACCGGGCCGACGGCTGGAGGAGCAGGCCGGTGCGGGTGCGCGCGAGGTCGGAGACCAGCCCGCGCACCTGGCCGACGGCCGTCTGGGTGGCCGTCGCGCCGATGACCAGCCCGCGGTCGGCGTCGAGACGACGCAGGATCTCCTTGAGCACGTCGGCGACGGGTGCGCCCTCGAGCCGGTCGAGGTCGTCGGCGATGACCGCGAGGTCGGGGTGCTGCTGGCGCAGGGCGATCAGCTCGTCCCGGTCATCCGCACCGAGGACCGGGCAGTCGAGCCCGTCGGCGATCGCCCCCGAGCCGATGACGACGAGTGGCTGCCCGGAGGCGACCACCTGGCGGGCGAGCAGTGACAGCGCCGTCGAGCGACCGCTGCGCGGCGGGCCGCAGACGAGGAACCGCCGCGCGCCGTCGGTGCGCCACACCACCGGGTCGCGACCGGAGCCGCCGAGCCCGAGCGGGATCCGCTCCCGCGGCGCTGCGGGCAGCACGTCGAGCGGCACCGACCCGGGCAGCTCCTCGACGACCCACGGGGGTGCGGCCGCTTCGCCCCCTCCAGAGGGGGCAAGTGACGGCAGCGCCACCTGCACGAGGTCGCCGCCCGGCTGGAGCCGAGCCCGACCGGGGACGAGCCGGTCCGAGACCTCGTTGCGGGTGAGTCCGGCCAGGGCGGCATCGCCCCGGTCGCTCAGGTGCAGCACGAGGCGGGTGCCGACGAGGGAGGAGACCCGGCCGGACAGCAGCTCGCGGCCACCTGCGACGACGACGCGCAGCCCGAGGGCGACGCCGTCGCGCATGAGCGTCTCGAGGGTCTCGGCCGTCTCACCGAGGTCGAGCGAGCCCCGCGGCCGCGTCACCCGGCCCCAGCCGTCGATCGCCAGGAGCAGGTGCGGCGGGGGAGGCGGACCCCCTTCGCGCTCGTGGGTGGCCCACCACGCGTCGAGGGTCGGGTGACCGCTGGCCCGCAACGCTGCTCGCCGCGCCGAGAGGTCGGACGCGAGGCGCTCGAGGAAGCGGCCCACGACTGTCGCCTCCTCCCCGTCGACGATGCTCCCGACGTGCGGCAAGGCGGACAGCCCGGCCAGCCGCGCGGACCCGTCACCGACGACCTGCACCTGCAGCCGGTCCGCCGACCACCGTTGCGTGGCAGCGGTGACGAGCGAGGCGAGGGCCGTGGTCCGACCGGAGCCGGGACCGCCGACGAGCATCCAGTGACCGTCGGTGGTCGCCCACTCCAGCGGTGACTGGCGCTGCTGCGCCGGCAGGTCCACGAGGCCGAAGGGAGCCCCCGTCACCTCGTCGTCGGGCAGCCGCGCCGCCTCGATGCTCTCCGGCAGCGGCGGCAGCCAGGGTCGGTGGGGTGCCGGGATGGCCAGCGACTGCGCCACCCGGGTCATCGTGCGCACGAGACGCTGCAGGTCGGTCGGCCCGAGGTCGTCGACGACGGGCGGCGTAGGCCAGGCCTCGCCGGGGAGGCGCACGAGCAGCGCACCGCCGACACCGGCGGCGTGCCCGGCGACCCGGCCGGTCTGGAAGGCGCGCGGCGGACCACCACCGGTACTCGCCAGGGCCCGGCCGGGGGCAGTCTCGGGGATCTCGGCCGCGTCGGGGCAACCGATGACGTCGTCGCTGTCGGCGCGGTCGCGCACGCGCAGCGCGATGCGCAGGTTGACGTTGGCCTTGATGTCCGCCGAGACGATGCCGCCGGGGCGCTGGGTGGCGAGCACGAGGTGCACGCCGAGCGAGCGGCCGACGGCAGCGATGCGCATGAGGTGGGCCATGACGTCGGGCTGCTCCTCGGCGAGCATGCGGAACTCGTCGATGACGATCATCAGCCGGGGCAGCGGGTCGCCCCGGTGGTCGTCGATGTCCTTGGCCCCCGACGCGGCGAGGACGTGCTCGCGGCGGGTCAGCTCGGCGTCGAGGCTGGTCAGGGCGCGTTCGGCCGCGGCCGGGTCGAGGTCGGTGAGCATGCCGACCGTGTGCGGCAGCCGCGCGCACTCGGCGAAGGCCGCCCCGCCCTTGTAGTCGACGAGGACGAAGGTCATCTCCTGCGGCGACAGGTGCGCCGCGAGGGAGGCGACCCAGCTCTGGAGGAACTCGGACTTGCCCGATCCGGTCGTGCCCGCGACGAGCGCGTGCGGCCCGTCGCGACGCAGGTCGATGCGGAAGTCCCCGTCGCCCGCCGCCCCGACGGTGACCTCGAGATCCACACGTCGTTCCCTGCCCTTCGAGACACTCGCCCGCTGCGCGGACTCGTTCCTCAGGGCCCGGAGGCCGCCCGCGGCCGTCTCGAAGGGTCCGTGCCACCTGTCTCGAATCGCATCCGCGTCGTCGGGGGAGAGGTCGAGCAGGTCGACCAGCCGTGCGCCGCCGGGCAGCGCCCCGCCCTGCGCGTCGGGGGTGGCGTCGCGCAGCGGGGTCAGGGCCGCGGCGAGGCGCCGTGCCCACGCATCACCGGTGCCGTCGACGACACCGCTCGCCGCCTCCTGACCGGCGACGAGCAGCCGCACCCGGTCGCCGTCCAGGGCGGCGACAGCGCGGGCCTCGTGCGGCAGCTGGTCGAGGGTGTCGGCGAGGGCGATGACGAGGACGCGGGCGGGACCCCCTTCGCTCATGATCGTGCGCAGGCCGGGGTCGGTGCGCCGGTCACCGACACCGTCGACCACGACGACGTGGGCCACGGGCACCGGGTCGCCCTCGCGACGGCGCTCGGGTGCGGTGGCGGCACGTTCGGCGGCGACGTGGGCCAGGCCGGCGAGCAGCGCGGCCCCGGACTCGCGGCCGGTGGCGACGCGTGCCGACCCGGGCACGTCGTCGTGGGCCCGCAGGTGGACCAGCCCGGCGAAGGGGGACCACCACCCGTCGTCGTCCCCGACGACGCTCACCTGCACGTCGTGGTGCGAGTGGAGCGTGGTGAGCTGGCCGAGCAGGTGCCGGGCGAGCCGGTCGCGGGTGGCCCGCGGGCCGGCGATGCCGAGCACGCCGACCTCGGCGAGGTCGACGCACAGGGGCACGTCGTCGAGCACGGGGTGCTCGCGGGCACCGGCGCGGTGCTCGACCTCGATCGTCGCGGGCAGGGCGCCGAGACCGAGCCGCAGGCACAGGTGCTCGTCGTGCTGGGGGCGCCTCTCCCACAGGCGTGCCGAGTCCCCGCGGGCTGCGTCGAGCAGCGCCGACGCGTCGGGTGCCGACCGCAGGCGGTGGCGTCGTTCGGCGCGCAGGGCGGCGGCGAGGCGCTTACCCGTGACGGCCCGGTCGCGGACCCACTGGGCGTGGGCCTCGCGGTGCTCGCGGCGCGAGGTCGTGCGGTCGGACAGGGTGGAGCCGAGGACGAGCAGCGGTGAGAGCAGGCCGAAGAGCAGCATCCGCGGCCCGAAGAAGACCGCGAGCAGCCCGGCGAAGGGCAGCGGCAGCAGCACCATGAGCCACGGGATGCGGCGGCGCGCGCCGGCGGTCGGCTCGAGCGGGACCCGGATGGTCGCGGGTGCCGTCGGCTGGGGCAGGTGGGGCGTGGGGTTGACCGCGAGGGTCCCGTCGCCGCTCGGGGTGCGTCGGGCGGGTCGGGGGCGGTGGGCCTCGACGGCGAAGGTCGTGTGCCCGGCGACCACCCGGCTGCCGGAGCGGACGCGGGCGCCGTCGCTGGGCAGGGGCGCGTCGTCGACGGTGGTGCCGTTCGTCGTGCCGAGGTCGCGGACGTGGACGCCGTCGCGGTCGACGGTCAGCTCGACGTGCTCCCGGGAGAGCGCGTCGTCGGCGACCCGCATCGTCGCGGCATCGCCCCGGCCGATGGTGTGCCGCCCGGGCGTGAGCTCCAGGGTGCGTCCGGCGTCGGGTCCGCTCACCGACACCAGGCGAAGGGGGGAGCGGCTCGCCTCTGCCGCAGCGGGATCCGCGGCGCCGACGATGAGCTCGGCCCCGTCGAGCAGGGGTGGCAGCCCGAGCGGAGCATCGGGCGCGAGGGCCTCGCCGCGGACGGTGGCGGTCGCGGCGGCGTGCCCGGTCGCAGCGAGCAGGTCGCTGAGCGTGTGGTGCGCCTCGGCGCGCACGTCGATCGTCTCGGGCCCCCCGCTGCCGGTGTCGATGATCGTCATCCGCAGCTGCATGACGGCACCGTAGGTCGATCCGGGTCAGCGCCGCCGAGAGTTGTCCACAGGGTCAGTCGTCGAGGCCCCGCGCGGCCAGCGCATCACCCATCGCATCCGCCCGCCGCAACGCGCCGACGATGAGCGGCACGGCGAAGGCCCGGGGGCTGGCGGCCAGACCCCGCGCGTGCTGCGCCTCGCGCACCCGCCGCCCCAGGTCGATGACCTGCGGCACGGCGCGGATCGCCAGCTGCAGCATCAGGCCCACCCGCTCGGGGTTGACCCCGACCCGCCGCAGCGGGCCGCTCGCCCGCACGACGACGTCGATGAGGTCGGTGGTGCGGGTCGTCAGCGTCACGAGGTTGGCCAGCAGCACGAGCGCGACGAGCACCCCGACGATGACGACGGCCCGCTGCCACCCCGCCACGACCGTCTGGAAGACCGCCAGCGGCACCATGACGAGCAGCAGCGGCCGCAGCATCTGCAGCAGCACCCGCACCGGCATCCGCGCCACGGCGTAGCCGACCAGCACCACGAGCAGCGCGCCGCCGGTGACCAGCGGCGAGCGGACGAAGGGGGAGGCCACACCCACGAGCAGCAGCGCGAGGAGCTTCGCCCCGGCCGGCAGCCGGTGCAGGAGGGAGTCGCCCTCGCGGTAGAGCCCGATCACCGGTCGTCGTCCATGAGCCCGAGGTAGTGGGCGATCGCGTCGGCGGGCGGGCCGTCGTGCACGAGGCGGCTGCGGTCGAAGACGAGCACCCGGTCGAAGTCCGCGAGCAGGTCGAGGTGGTGGGTCACGAGGACGACCTGCTGGGGCAGGCCCCGCACGACGTCGGCGACCCGGCGCGCGTTGCGGATGTCGAGCAGCGTCGTCGGCTCGTCCATGACGAGCAGGTCGGGCTCGGTGACGAGTACGGCGGCCAGGGCGAGCAGCTGCTTCTGCCCGCCGCTCAGCAGGTGCGCCGGGTGGTCGCCGCGACCGGCGAGGCCGTGGGCGGCCAGGGCGGCCTCGACCCGGGTGTCGACCTCGGCGCGGGTCAGCCCCCTTCGTCGGAGGCTGAAGGCGACGTCCTCGGCAACGGTCGGCATGACGATCTGCGCGTCGGGGTCGGTGAAGCAGAAGCCGACCCGCCGCCGCACCTCCTTGCCCTGCCGCGCGGTGTCGAGACCGTCGAGCGTAACCGTGCCCTGCTCGGGCACGACGAGCCCGTTGAGCATCCGGGCGAAGGTCGACTTGCCGGACCCGTTGGCCCCGATGACCCCGACCCGCTGCTCGGTCAGCCGCACGGTCACGTCGCGCAGCACCGGCGCGCCGCCGTCGAAGCCGTGCGTCACGTCGCGCACGTCGATCAGCATGCCTGCACCACCATCGCCACTCCCTGCCCGCCGCCGGCGGCGATCGCCGCGAGGCCGAGTCGCCCTTCGAGGCTCCGCACCTCAGGGAACGAAGATCCCACCAGCTGGTGGAAGAGCCGCACGACGAGCACGGCCCCGGAGGCGCCCCACGGGTGGCCCAGCGCCAGCGCCCCACCCTGCGCACACACGCGAAGGGGGTCGACCCCCAGCTCGTCGCAGCACGCGAGGACCTGCCCGGCGAAGGCTTCGTTGATCTCGATGGCGTCGAGGTCGTCGAGCCCGATCCCGCTGCGCTGCAGGGCTGCCCGCGTCGCGGGGACGAGCCCGCGGCCGGGTCGGCTCGGCTCGACGCCGGCCGTCGCCGTGGCGAGGATGCGCAGCCCGGGCACGCCCAGTCGTTCGTGGGTCGCCGCGTCGACGACCGCGACGGCGGCGGCGCCGTCGCTGATGCCGCAGGAGTTGCCGGCGGTCACGCTCCCTTCGTCGCGGAAGGCCGGCCGCAGCCGCGCCAGCTTGTCGACCGTGAGCGTCGCCCTGGGCCGGTCGTCGCGGGTCACGCCGGCGACGGCGACGACCTCCGCGTCGAAGGCCCCCGCATCCCGGGCGGCCACCGCACGCGCGTGCGACCGGGCTGCGTACTCGTCCTGGCGCTCGCGGGTGACGCAGGCCTCCTGCGCGAGCAGGTCGTTGGCCACGCCCATCTCGGGGTCATCCCACCCCGCCGGCGCGAAGGGAGCCCGCTCGTAGCGCACCGGATCGGCACCGTCGACGGGCGGCCAGTGCCGCCACGGGGCCGTGCTCACCGACTCCACGCCGCCCGCGAGCACGGCGCTGGCGCCCCCGCGCACGAGCGAGGCGGCGACGTCGATCGCGGCCAGGCCGCTCGCGCACTGCCGGTCGACGGTGAGCGCGGGGACGGTGACGGGCAGACCGGCCGCCAGCGACGCGGAGCGGGCCACGTCGCCCCCGGGGCCCATGCAGTTGCCGAGCACGACGTCGGTGATCTCCTCCGGCGCCAGGCCGGAGCGGGCGAGGGTCGCGGCGAGGACGGGGCCGGCGAGCCGGTCGGCGGTGACCCCGGCGAGTGAGCGCCCGGCGGTGCCGATGGCCGAGCGGGCCGCGGCGATGATGACTGGGGCGCTCATCGGGCCGCCTCCAGAGCCTCGCGGACGGCGTCGCGGTCGACCTTGTCGTGACGGGTGCGGGGGAGGGCGGGCAGGTGCAGCCAGCGGCGCGGCCGCTGGGCGGGAGCGAGGTGCTCGCGGGCGAGGGAGGTGAGGCGCTGCACGTCACCAGCATCGGTCACGGCTGCGGCGACGACCTCACCGAGGTCGGGGTGCGGCAGCCCGACGACGACCACGTCACCGCGCGTCAGGGGACGCAGCACGCCCTCGATGTCGGCGACCCGCACGGTGGCACCGGCCGTCGTGATCCCGCCGGCACGTCCGTGGACGACGACGCGACCGTCGACGACCTCGCCGCGGTCGCCGACGGTGACCCAGCCCCCTTCGCCTCGCAGCTCGTGGCCCGGCTCGAGGTAGCCGGCGCTGACATAGGGGGAGCGGACCCACAGCTCGCCGTCGCGCGCCTGCACGTCGACGCCCGGGAAGGGCCGCAGGTCGCCCGCGTGCTCGCCCCACGCGACGAAGGACAGCTCCGCCGCCCCGTAGTAGTGGTGCAGCCGCCCACCCGCGGTCGTCACCGCCGCGGCGGTCGCCTCGTCGACGCGGTCACCGGCGACGACGAGGGTGCGGCCGGCGAGGTCGGCCCCGTCCGCCAGCAGCCGACGAAGGGAGGTCGGCGTCAGGTGCGCATGGGTCGCCTCGGCGAGGCTCGGGGCGAGGCGCGCGCCGGCCCAGCGGGCGTGGACGGTGGCGAAGAGGTTCATCGTCGCGGTGGCCGGGCCGGGCACCCACACCCGGCTCGCAGCGGTGATGCCGGTGAGCCCGGCGAGCGAGGCGAAGGAGTCGGTCCACGACGCCGTCGTCCGCACGACGGTCCGGGGGCGACCGGACGTGCCGGAGGTCGGCAGGGCGACGAGCCGCCCCTGCTGGTCGGCCTCGACGAAGGCCGCGACCGGGTCCGCCGCCGCCAGGACGTGGACCTCAGGCGACGGCATCCTCTCGGGCCGTGCGTCGGGCGCGGATCAGACCCGGGTAGGCCGCGTGCACCCCCTTCGCGACGACGGCGGCGATGACGGCCTTGGCGAGGTCACCCGGGACGAAGGGGGCGGCGGCCACGAGCGCGGCGCTCACGGACAGGTCGGCGCGCAGGACCATGCCGATGACGCCGAGGAGGTTGAGCAGGAGGACGCCGCCGAGGACGTTGATCCCGATGCCGACGGCGGTGCGATAGGGCGTGCCCATCGCCTGGGTCATCGCACCGACCGCCCACGCCGCGATCGGCCAGCCGATCAGGTAGCCGACGCTCGGCCCGGCGAAGACCGCCAGTCCGCCGCGGCCACCGGCGAGCAGCGGCAGGCCGAGGGCGACGAGGGCGAGCAGGACGAGGACGGCCAGGGCGCCGCGGCGGGCGCCGAGGATCGCGCCGGCGAGCATGATGCCCAGCGACTGCGCGGTGATCGGGACGGCATTGCCGAAGGGGGCGATGGCCGGGATCAGGCCGAGGACGGCGATGATGCCGGCGAAGACGGCGACCTGCGCCAGGTCACGGCCGGTGGAGCGCTGGGTGGACACGGTGGGCCTCTCGGTCGGGGTTCGGCGCCGATCATGGCACGGTTCCGAGCGATTTCTGAACACCGTTCAGCAAGCGGTGCGGGCGGGCCTGTGGATTCTCGAGATGCGGATCGCCCTGATTTCAGTACCGTCGTGGCCCAGTGGACCGGGGAGGTTCACGAGCACGACGCCACACGACGAAGGGGGGATCAGCCGATGGATGCTGTCAAGACGGTCGAGACCGAGGTCCGCGAGCTCATCCGCCGATCCGGGCTCGACCCGATCCGCGAGACGGCCGAGGTCGCCGACCTCGTGCGCGCCGCCGTCTCCGACTACGACGAGCGCAGCACCCTCGGCGGGCTGCCGATGCTCGGCAACCTCGAGGACGCGGTCAAGTCCGTGCTCGACACGGTCGCCGGCTTCGGGCCGCTCCAGCGCTACTTCGACGACCCCCAGGTCGAGGAGATCTGGATCAACAGCCCGAGCCAGGTCTTCGTCGCGCGCAACGGTGTTGCCGAGCTGACCTCGACGGTGCTGACCTCCGACGAGGTCCGCGACCTCGTGGAGAAGATGCTCAAGTCCTCGGGGCGACGGATCGACCTGTCCTCTCCCTTCGTCGACGCAACGCTGCCCGACGGCTCGCGGCTGCACGTCGTCATCCCCGACATCACCCGGGAACACTGGGTCGTCAACATCCGCAAGTTCGTCGTCAAGGCCGACCACCTCGACGACCTCGTGCGGCTGGGCACGCTGACCAAGGAGGCAGCGACCTTCCTGCAGGCCGCCGTGGCCTCGGGGCTCAACGTCCTGGTCGCGGGAGGAACACAGGCGGGCAAGACCACGCTCCTCAACTGCCTGTCCGCGGCGATCCCGCCGAGAGAGCGGGTCGTGACCTGCGAGGAGGTCTTCGAGCTGAAGATCCCGCTGCGTGACGTCGTGTCGATGCAGTGTCGCCAGTCCAACCTCGAGGGTCTGGGCGAGGTGCCGCTGCGCCGCCTCGTCAAGGAGGCGCTGCGGATGCGGCCCTCGCGGATCATCGTCGGCGAGGTGCGTCAGGCCGAGAGCCTCGACCTGCTCATCGCGCTCAACTCGGGTCTGCCGGGCATGTGCACCATCCACGCCAACTCCGCGCGCGAGGCGGTGACGAAGATGTGCACCCTGCCGCTGCTGGCGGGCGAGAACGTCGGCTCGCGCTTCGTCGTGCCGACCGTCGCCGGCTCCATCGACCTCGTCGTGCACGCCGCCCTGGAGTCCGATGGCGTGCGTCGGGTGCGCGAGATCGTCGCCCTGCCGGGCCGGATCGAGAACGACGTCGTCGAGATCAGCGACATCTTCACCACCCGCGACGGCAAGCTCGTGCGGGCCGACGGCTACCCGCCGCACCGCGATCGCTTCCAGCGCGCTGGCTACGACGTGGCCGCGATCCTCGCCGGGGGCACGGCATGACCGGTGTCCTGCTCGGTGCCCTCCTCGGCGCCGGTCTCTTCCTCATCTGGTGGTCCGCGTGGCCGCGGGAGGAGCGCGAACGGGTCCATCGGGAGAGCCGCGTCATGCGTCGGCTCGGGGACGACCTCGCTCAGGCCGGCTACCGCGGCATCGGCCCCCGGCTGCTCCTGTCCGCGTGCGGCATCGCCTTCCTGCTGATTTTCCTGACGGTCACCGCGCTCACCGGGGTACCGGCCATCGCCCTCTGCTTCGCCGTCATGGCCGGGTGGGTGCCGGTCGCCGTCGTGCGGGTGCGGGCGCGCTCGCGACGGGCGCACCTGCGCGACCTGTGGCCCGACGCGGTCGACAACGTCACCTCGGCGGTGCGGGCCGGGCTCGCCCTGCCCGAGGCGCTCGCCCAGCTGTCCGTCCGCGGACCCGAGGAGCTGCGCCCTGCCTTCGCCGACTTCGCGAGCGACTACCGCACGACGGGCCGCTTCAACGACTGCCTCGACCGGCTCAAGACGCGACTGGCCGACCCGGTGGGGGACCGGCTCGTCGAGTCCCTGCGCATCGCCCGTGAGGTCGGCGGGTCCGACCTCGGCTCGCTGCTGCGGACCCTGTCGACCTTCCTGCGCGAGGACGCGCGCACCCGCGCCGAGCTCGAGACCCGCCAGTCGTGGACGGTCAACGCCGCCCGGCTGGCCGTCGCCGCTCCGTGGCTCGTCCTCGCGATGCTCTCGACCCGCCCCGAGTCCGTGCAGGCCTACAACACGGCGACCGGGGTGCTCGTCCTCGCCGGCGGTGCCGTCGCCACCGTCGTCGCCTACCGGGTCATGGTGCGCATCGGGCGCCTGCCGGAGGAGGAGCGGGTGCTGCGATGACCGACCTCCTCCACGACATCGGCCTGGCCCGCAGCGGGGCGCTGCTCGGTCTCGTGCTCGCCCTCGGGCTCGTCCTGGTCCACCAGGGGCTGCCGCGGCACCGTCGGGCGACTCTCGACGACCGGCTGGCTCCCTACCTGCGGGACACACCACGCCCTTCGCGGTTGCTCGCGGTTGACGACGTCTCCCTGACGGCCGTCATCCCGGCCGTCCTGCGGCCGGTCGTCACCGACCTGGCCCAGCGCGTCGAGCGGGTCCTCGGCGGGACGGCGTCGGTGCGCCGCCGGCTGCTGCGCGCCGGACGCGTTCCCGACACCGACCACTTCCGCGCCGAGCAGGTCGTCTACGGCTTCGTCGGCGCGGTGCTCGGCGGGGTCCTGGGTGTCGTCTACGTGACGGGGCAGGGGCGTTCGCCGCTCTTCCTGCTCGTGCTCGTCCTGCTCGGCTTCGCCATCGGCGTCGTCGTCCGCGACACCCTGCTCAGCCACGAGGCCGATCGGCGCGAGGCGCGCATGCTCGCCGAGTTCCCCACCGTCGCAGAGCTGCTCGCACTCGCGGTGGGTGCCGGCGAAGGTGCTGCCGGTGCCCTCGAGCGGGTCGTCCGCCTGTCCGACGGCGAGCTGTCGGACGAGCTCGGTCGCTGCCTCGCCGACGCTCGCGCGGGAGCCAGCCTCCCGGCGGCGCTGCAAGGGCTCGCCGACCGCACCGGTCTTGCCTCGCTCGCGCGCTTCGTCGACGGCATCGTCGTCGCGGTCGAGCGGGGCACCCCGCTCGCGGAGGTCCTGCGCGCCCAGGCGCAGGACGTCCGCGAGGAGGGGCGCCGCCTGATCATGGAGGCGGGTGGCAAGAAGGAGATCGCGATGATGGTCCCGGTCGTCTTCGGCGTGCTGCCCGTCACCATCCTCTTCGCCCTCTTCCCGGGCCTCGGGTTCTTCCAGTTCCAGATGTGACCAACCAGCACGCCACGAAGGAGACACACATGAGCGACCAGCTCGTCAAGGCACACATCCACCTCACCGACGCCGTGCGTCGGGCCACCGCCCGGCTCGACGACGAGACGGGCGACGTGCCCGGGTGGGTCCTCATCACCCTGATGACGGCCGCCCTCGTCACCGGCATCTGGGCGATCGCGGGGGAGCAGCTGCAGTCCATGTTCAAGAGCGCCCTCGAAGGCGTCACCGGCCCCGACCAGGTCCACAATTGATCCCAGCCGCGAGGCTGCACGACGACCGGGGATCGGCCGTCGTCGACTTCACGCTGACCTCCGTGCTGCTGCTCTTCGTCTTCCTCGGCGTCTTCCAGCTCGGGCTGACTCTCCACGTGCGCAACACGCTCATCTCGTGCGCGTCCGAGGGGGCCCGCTACGGCGCCCGCGAGGGTTCGACGCCGCAGGAGGGGGCCGGCCGAGCGCGTGACCTCATCGGCCGCAGCCTGTCCGGGCGCTTCGCGCAGGACGTCACCGCGCGTGTCGATCGCACCGACGCAGGCGTCGAGGTCGTCGTCGTCGACGTCACGGCGCCGCTGCCCGTCGTGGGGCCCTTCGGCCCCGGCAAGCAGCTCGAGGTGACCGGGCGGGCCTTCGAGGAGAGCCAGTGACCGTCGGGGGAGCCACGGTGGGCCGGCCCGGTGTGCGAGACCGCTTGGCGGACGAAGGGGGTACGGCCGTCATCGAGTTCGTCTGGCTGGCGATCCTGCTCCTCGTCCCCCTGATCTACCTCGTCATGTGCCTCGCCCGCGTGCAGGCCGGCTCCTACGCCGTGACCCAGGCCGCTCGCGAGTCGGCGAGGGCGTTCGTCACCGCCGAGGACGACGCCTCGGCGACGGCCCGGTCCCGGGCTGCGGCCGACATCGCCTTCGAGGACCAGGGCTTCCCGGGGCAGGGGACGATCGCCGTCGACTGCGCGGCGACCCCGTGCCTGACCCCGGGGGAGTCGGTGACCTCGCGTGCCCGGGTGCAGGTGCCGATGCCGCTCGTGCCCGCCTTCTTCCGCGAGGTTGTCCCGCTCGAGATCCCGGTCTCGGCGACGCAGACCGCGCCCGTGCCCAGGTACGAGGCGCGATGACCTCCCTTCGCTCCCGGGCTCGTGACGACAGCGGGCAGCTGAGCCTGCTCATCATGGGGCTGACCGTCATCGCGCTCACCCTGATCGTCGGCGCGCTCGCTGTCACCTCGGTCCACATCTCCCGGATGCGGCTGCTCGACGCCGCTGACTCCGCCGCGCTCGGCGCGACCGACGACAGCGCCGAGCTGGTCTACGAGCGCGGCCTCGACTCCGACCTGCCACTCGACGACGCGACCGTGCAGGAGAGCGCCGCCGAGCACCTCGCCAGCCGGCCGCTGCCGCACGGCCTCGAGAGCTGGCAGGTGGCCGACGGGACCGGTAGCCCCGACGGGAGGACGGCCGTGGTCCGGCTGACCGGCGAGGCGGACCTGCCGCTCATCGGCGGGCTCCTGCAGGAGCTGGGTGGGTCGGTGACGGTGACCGTCGAGTCCCGGGCTCGGGCAGGGGTGACACCCGGGTAGCCGGGGCGGTCAGGGACTGCCCGTCTCGGGGAGGGCCTACGGGAATCTAGGTGGAGGTCAAGGAAGGCCATGAAACAGCGAGTGAGCGTCTACCGGCACGGTGTGGAGCACTACGTCGGTGTCGACACCTTCTTCGCCTCCCACCCGGGGTCGACCGACACCTCCATCTCGGAAATCTTGTCGGCGCCGTCGGACGAGGCCATGGGGCGTGCGGTGTTGCAGCTCCTGGGCGAGTCCGGCGTCTTGGACCCCAGGCTGAGCGCGAAGGGCGAGCCCGGACGGTCGTACGTTGCCGCCAGATTGGGTCTGCCGTCCGACGCCGTGCTGTCGACGGAGACGGTGCTTGTCAGCGTGACTCGTCGCGGCGGCCGATTGCTGCTGGAGCCCATGGTCTCCGAAGGCGCAGGTGGGGGCTTCGGCGGGGATCTCGCGACGCTGGAACTCAACGAGGGCACAGACGCCGCCATTGTTGGCGCGAGTGTCCGGGAGTGTGCAGACCTCGCGGCGGAAGCCAGTGCGAGCGTTCTTCGTCCGGCGGGCTCGTGGCGCACAGAAATGCACACTCCTCTGGCACTGCCCACAAGTGGAGCTGTGACCGTCCGTCGTGCTGGTGAATCGTGGATGGTCACAGCGCGAATCGACGCTGGTGGCGGTGGCCAGTCCGGGAAGGTGTCCTCGACCGTCGAGTGCGTCCGGCGGGATGCTGCGGCGGACGAGCTGGGGCGAGTCGTCGTGGAGGTCCTGGCCCTGGCCACGGGGCGCCGCCCACAGCCAGGCGAGGCCGAACGCGTTGGGGGCGAGCGTCAGGTCCTCGTCGAGGCGGTCGGGCATGGTTTGACCATCTACCCACAGGCGATCAGCGGGGACACGGAAGCATGGGATGTGCCCGCCGACCAGTCCGCTCGGCACGTGCCGCAGCAGGCGACTCTCGGAGATGTCGGTCGAGCCGTGGCTCTGGCGGCGGACGAGCTCCCAGAATGGTGAGCCTGTTGCGCCGCCCTCGGCCCGGGCCGAGGGCGACCGCGCTGACGATCACCCCGCGAACCTGGCTCCCAGCGCTCAAGATGCGGTGCTGGACGAAATGTGTTGCTCTGGAGCCCGCGACCTGACCAACGACAATGGGAGAACAGCGCGTGAAGACGCGAACATGCGCAGTCTGGGCTGCCGCGGCACTCGTCATTGCCGGTTGCGGCAATGACCCCGATCCCAGCGAAACAGTCGAGCCCGAACGCACCCCGAGCTCCGCGCAGACCTCGACACCGGCCAAGGACCCTGACCTCGTCGAGGCCGAACAAGCCGTCAGCCGGTACCAGAAGGTCGTCGAAGACCTGTGGACCAACCCGAACAAGTCCCTCAACGACATCGACGCCGTCGCCATGGACCCTGCCAGCCTGCAGGTCAAGCAACGGATGCAAGCAGCACGCGGCAACGGGATGACCGGCAAAGGCACGATGTCCTACCGGGACCTGACGTCGCAGTCCGTGCAGGGTAAGGACCGCGCCACGATCGAAGTCGACGTGTGCGCCGACGCGAGCAAGTTCGTCGTCAAGGACGCCAAGGGCAAGCGCACCGGCGAAGGCAAACGCACCAGCCGAGCGAAGTACACCGTGCAGCAGTGGGGGGACAAGTGGTACGTCAGCGAGGAATCCAACGAGCGAGCGGACTGCTAACCGCGCTCCTACTGCTCGCCAGCATCCACGCCACCGGCACCTCGTCGGCCGCCACGCGCACCAAGGACTGCCCCGAAGGCACCTTCTTCGACAACGTCGCCAACGCGTGCATCGCCACCGCCGACGACACCGAAGAGCCGACCACCGGCGACCCCACGGGCGACCCGACCGGTGACCCGTCGGACGGCGCGACCCAACCTGCCTCGGACACCCCCGCCGCGCCACGCGTGTGCACCGCCACCGGCTCCCAAGGTTCCAAGAAGGTCCCCTGCGAGAACTCCGACGGCTGGTGGTCCGACGAATGGAACTGCCGCGTCCAGCTCGCCGACCCCCAACCGCCCAAGTCTGACCCCGCGTGGAAGGGCAATGAAGAGGGCGCGATCTACACCTGCACCCTCGAACCCGGCGTCTCCGCGCACGGCGCCGACGGCTACCAGGCCTCCTATGCCGCCTGGTCGCGCAACCCACCCGCCGGCCCCGCCGCACCCATCAACCCCGAACAACTCGCCCGCAGGCTCGTCGCCCGCCTCGGCATCAAACACCCCACCATCGCCTCCGCACCCACCACCGACGGCATGGGCATCGTCGGCGTCCCCACCTGGGTGTGGATCGACGATGCCACCAGCAAACACACTGGCCCTCTGACATCCTCTGCGTCCGAACGAGGCCTGACCGTGCGCCTGAGTGCACGCGTGAAGTCCTTGACCTATGACTTCGGCGAACGCGGCACCCGCGACACCATCACCTGCCCCTCCCCGGGGGTCCCGTTCGAGGAGGAGTACGCCGACCAGCCACCCCCGGGCGCCTGTCTGTACACGTACAAGAAGCCCGGCAACTACACCGTCACCGCCACCGCCCACTGGGTCATCGACTGGCGCGGCGGAGGTCAATCCGGCACGTTCGACGCCCCGATGACCGACACCGCGGACATCTCCATCGGTGAAAGCCAAGTCATCAACGGCACACCCCCCACGAAGAAACCGACCTTCTAGTGTCCACCTCGCTCACCCACGGCGCTGACACCAGACGCTTGAGGCACATCGCCGATACCCTCGCCCAGACCGCCCGCGATCTCCACGACCTCGAGCAAACCGGCACCACCCAGCTCAACACCCTTCTCGACGCCTGGCTCGGACCAGACACCGACCAGTTCGCCGGCGACTGGCAGACCGCCGCGCCACAACTCGCGACCGCGGCCGACCGACTCACCACCTTCGCCCGCCAACTCCACGAACAGGCCGACCACCAAGACAACGCCTCCAACGGCACCAACACGCCGCCACGTCCGTCCCTGCCCCGGCCGCTCGACCATCCCCGCGGCTTGGACCGACCTGGTCCCTTCTGGCCGGACCCCCGCATGACCTTCGCCGGTCTCGACCTGCCCGACGGGAACCCCATCGACTGGTGGAAGAAGGGCGTCCGAAACGGCATCCGCACCGGTGCCGCCTTCCCGAACGTCCCCGGCGCCCCACTACTCGGCCCCCTCCTCCTTGAGTCCTACGACCGCTGGAGGGAAACGGACCTGACGTGGTTCGAAGGCCTTTTCGTTCCCTGGATGTGGCCCGAGAAGTGGCGCAACAAGTACCTTGACATCGCCGATCAGTCCACCGACTGGGCCAACGACGTCTACAAGGACCACCTCAGGAACCTGCCCGGGCTCAGGCACACGCGCTGGGCACTCCACAAAGCCAACGATGGCCTCGAGTTCGCAGACCTGTTCATGGCGCCCTTCACCAAAACGAATCTGGGACCGATCGGCCCCGGCGTCCCCTTCTCCATCCTCAAAGACACCGTCAACGAGACCAGCGCCATCCTCGATGACCCCAAAGCCTGGTGGGACCAGGCCTCCGGCCTTGATCAGGCCGGCGCAGTTGCCACGGTCATCCCCGCCGCCGGACTCCTTGGCAAAGCCGCCACCAAGGCCACCGACGAAGTCCTCGACCAGGTGTCGAAGGTCGGCAGGTGGGGTGACGACGGCTATCGCGGCAAGCACGTCACGCCGGATGCGGTTCCGGACGCGCCGTCGAAGTCCCTTCCTCCGGGACAGCACGTGGACTTCGACGAGCTCCCGGACTATCACGTCAAGGAGGACCCGATCCCGACGGACGGGCCCGAGGGGCGTGCCTACGATCCCGACTTTGACCGGTTCGCCGGCATGGACAAGCAGGAGTTCTACGACAAGTGGTACGACCCGGAGACCAAGAACTGGCGGTACCCCAGCAAGGAGAACGGTGCTCCATACGATGACGGTTTCGCCGAGCCGCCTCGCCGGAACGCCATCCAACCAGGCGCGGTGATCGATCGTCTTGGGGGGCCTGACGGGAAGTTCGCTGCCCCCTCCGGAACGCCCTTCGATCAGAGGGCGCTTCCGCCGAGCGATGTGGGTCGTGAGTACCACCGCTACAAGGTGCTCAAGGAATTGCCTGAGTCGGTCACGGAGGGAAGGATCCAGCCTTGGTTCGAGCAACCCGGTGGGGCAGTCCAGTACAAATTTGATCGCCCGATCAAATGGTATGTAGACAACGGATATTTGACGGAGGTTCGATGAAGGCCGTCGAGGTCGCCAGTGTGGAGGACTTGCACACCTTTCTCAAGGAGGCAGGTAGGGATTGGTACACCTTCGGATGGAGGGGTGACTCCGACGTCTACATGACAGACGGGACGGTCCTTTTCGAGCAACTGTCGGACGGCCGCGTTGAGGTGACCGGCTGGGATCGGGGCAATCAGACCTCGTCGACGGTGCAGCCCAATCTTCGAGCCGCGGTGCAGGTGTTCGTCAATGACCACCTTGCAGACGAGTTGCGGCTTGAACTTTCAGACCGAGGGCTCACCGAGTCTGTGGAGGTCGTCAAGGCGACCTCAGCGGACGGTCCGATCCCGTCCGAGGGGCGCTGGGTGGTGGTCGTGTCGGAGGGGGCCTTCCACGTGGGTGGGATGACGATGGGCCGGTTCCGGCACTACGAGTCTTTCGAGGACGCGCGGTTGGCGGTGGATGTGCTGCAGCGGTTGGTGCAGGGACGGGGGCCGGTCGAGCTGGCTCCTGATCCGCAGGAGCTGGCTCGGCGGGGGCAGGTCACGGGCCAGGGGATCGTCGAGCGGACCCGGCAGCGGGGCACTGCGGGTGAGCCGGGTGTGGGGCCGGGGGATGTCCTGGACCGGGTCGGCCACGAGTCGGGGTCGCAGCTGTTTGCGCTGGGCACTCCCTTCGCGATGCGGTCGCAGCCGCCGGACATGGTGGGGGTGGAGTACCACCGCTACCGCGTGGTCGACGGGTTGCCCGATGCCCGGGAGGGCACGGCGGTCGCGTGGTTCGGGCAGCCGGGTGGTGGGGCGATGATCGTCGCGGAGCACCCGGTGCGGTGGTACCTCGACCACGGTCACCTCGTGGAGCTCGTCGACGGCTGAGGTGCGTGCCCCCACGCCGCACCTTGAGGTGACACGATGAGCCGGCGGGCAGACCGCACCATCTCGTCCAGGAGGATGCACGCGTGGAGCAGGAACGGTCGGGGGAGGACGCGCAGCCGGACGGTGCCGAGGCCGATGTCGTCGAGGCGCCCGTTCACGAGGAGCCCGACGCGGAGCCGGAGCCGGAAAAGGTGACGGACCCCCCTTCGGATGTCGCTTCGAGACGCTCGCAGAGCGAGCTCCTCAGCGACCGGGATGGGGACTCGCAGAGCGAGCTCCTCAGCGACCGGGATGGCGCGGAGGAGGTCGTCCAGACGACCGACGGGCAGGTGCGGCAGGCCGACGAGGCCGACGACGACCCCGAGACCATCCCCGTCGCCGAGACGCGCACACCCGACCCGACCCATGAGCACGAGGCGCCCGAGGAGGAGTCGCGGGTGCGGGTGTCGCTGTCGCCGACCCTGACGATCCTGCTCGGCCTGGCCGCCGGAGCCGTGGCGATCTCCGGTCTGCGGGAGGTGTCGGGCATCATCGCGCCGACCTTCCTCGCGATGACCCTGATCATCGCCGTCTACCCGGTCTACAAGGTGCTGCGCCGCTTCCTCGGCTCGATCATCTCCGGGCTGCTGCTCATCGTCATGCTCTACGGGATCCTCGCCTTCCTCGGAGCGTCCATCGGCCTGGCGGCGAGCCGCTTCGCGACCGAGCTGGCCAGGCCGGAGTACACGAGCACCTTCACCGGGCTGGTGCGCGACGGACGCGATCTGCTGCTCGAGCAGGGCATCGAGGCCCAGGAGATCGACGAGGCGATCTCGAACTTCGACCTGCGCAACCTCACCGGTCTGGCGACGTCGCTCGCCAACACGATCACCGGCCTGACGACGACGATGCTCTTCCTGCTGACGGTGATGATCTTCCTCGTCATGGACGCCGGCGGCTTCAAGGGGCGCCTGTCGGCCATGCACCGGCACAAGCCCGACGTCGCCGACGCCCTCGTCGACTTCGGCTACCGGGTGCGCAAGTACTGGATCGTCTCGACCGTCTTCGGCATCATCGTCGCCGTCATCGACTACTTCGCGCTCGTCTGGCTGGGGGTGCCGTTGGCGATGACCTTCGGTCTGCTCGCCTTCGTCACCAACTACATCCCCAACATCGGCTTCGTCCTCGGCCTCATCCCACCGGCCTTCATCGCGCTGCTGTCGGGCGGGGTGTCGACGATGATCTGGGTCATCGCGATCTACTGCGTCGTCAACTTCGTCATCCAGTCGATCTTCCAGCCGAAGTTCACCGGTGACGCCGTCGGAATCAATGCGACAACCGCCTTCCTCTCGCTCGTCTTCTGGGCCTACGTCTTCGGCGCCCTCGGCGCGCTGCTCGCCATCCCGTGCACCCTGCTGGTCAAGAGCCTGCTCATCGATCGCGACCCCAGGGCCCGCTGGATCAACCAGTTCATCGCCAGCGACCCGCGCGAGCGACGCAGCGCCCAGCCGACGTAGGGGAGCGGGCCACCCCTGCCGTAAGGTGACCTGTCGTGGCTGTCGACTTCGAGACCGAGATCAAGCACCTGCGCACGACCATGGCGTCCGTGCGGGAGGTGTCCGACGTGCCCGCCCTCGAGGCGCAGATCGCCGAGCTCGAGCAGCAGGCCGCCGCCCCCGACCTCTGGGACGACCCCGAGTCCGCCCAGGTCGTCACCTCCAAGCTCTCCCGGGCGAACGCCGAGCTCGACCGGATCAATGCGATGGACGCGCGCATCGACGACCTCGAGGCGCTCGTCGAGCTCGGGACCGAGGAGGGCGACGCCGACACCCTCACCGAGGCCGAGGGTGAGTTGGCCAAGGTCGCCAAGGCGGTCGGCCAGCTCGAGGTGCGCACTCTGCTGTCTGGCGAGTACGACGAGCGCGAGGCCGTCGTGACGATCCGCGCCGGCGCCGGTGGCGTCGACGCCGCCGACTTCGCCGAGATGCTCATGCGCATGTACCTGCGCTGGGCCGAGCGCCACGGATACCCGACCAAGGTCATGGACACCTCCTACGCCGAGGAGGCGGGCCTGAAGTCGGCCACCTTCGAGGTCAACGTCCCCTATGCCTACGGCAACCTCTCGGTCGAAGGGGGGACCCACCGCCTGGTGCGCATCTCTCCCTTCGACAACCAGGGCCGGCGCCAGACCTCCTTCGCCGCGGTCGAGGTCATCCCGCTCATCGAGGGCACCGACTCCATCGAGATCCCGGACAACGAGCTGAAGATCGACGTCTTCCGCTCCTCCGGTCCCGGCGGCCAGTCGGTCAACACGACCGACTCCGCCGTGCGCATGACGCACATCCCGACGGGCATCGTCGTGTCGATGCAGAACGAGAAGTCGCAGATCCAGAACCGCGCCGCCGCACTGCGCGTCATGCAGTCGCGACTGCTCCTGCAGAAGAAGGCCGAGGAGGCCGCCGAGCGCAAGGAGCTCGCCGGCGACGTCAAGGCCAGCTGGGGCGACCAGATGCGCTCCTACGTCCTCAACCCCTACCAGATGGTCAAGGACCTGCGGACCGAGCACGAGACCGGCAACCCCTCCGCCGTCTTCGACGGTGACATCGACGGCTTCATCGAGGCCGGCATCCGCTGGCGCATCGAGCAGGCCAAGTCCGAGGACTGACCCACCGAGGCACGGACGTCCGCAGGACGACCACGACCTGCCTGACCGCCACCTAACGCGCCGAGGTCACGCGGGTGTCACGGGCTCGCAGCGAAGCGACATATCCTGCAGGCGGCCGTTTGCCCCCCTTCGTCCGCGTAAGGCCCCGAGCACCTGATGATCCGTTTCGAGAACGTCACCAAGAGATATCCCAACCAGAGCCACCCCGCGCTCGACGAGATCGATCTCAACATCGACCGCGGGGAGTTCGTCTTCATCGTCGGTGCCAGCGGCTCGGGCAAGTCCACGCTCATGCGCCTGGCGATCCGCGAGGAGGTCGTCAGCTCGGGGCGTCTGCTCGTCGGCGGCCACGACCTGCGCCGCATGCCGCAGCGCAAGGTGCCGCAGCTGCGCCGCCAGGTGGGCACGATCTTCCAGGACTTCCGCCTGCTGCCCAACAAGACGGTGCAGCAAAACGTCGCCTTCGCCCTGCAGGTCATCGGCCGCCCGCGCCGAGCGATCCGCGCCCTCGTCCCCGAGACCCTCGAGCTCGTCGGCCTCGCCGGGATGGAGAAGCGCATGCCGCACGAGCTCTCCGGCGGTGAGCAGCAGCGCGTCGCGATCGCCCGGGCCGTGGTCAACAAGCCGCCGGTGCTCCTCGCGGACGAGCCCACGGGCAACCTCGACCCCGCGACGAGCCTCGAGATCGTCAAGCTGCTGCGTCGCATCCACGACTCCGGCACGACGATCGTCATGGCCACGCACGACAACGTCATCGTCGACGAGATGCAGAAGCGCGTCGTCGAGCTCGAGGACGGGATCATCATCCGCGACGAGGAGGGTGGCAGCTACGTGCCCAAGGTCGTCGACTCCCGTGACCGCGACGAGCGTGAGGCCGAGCGCCACGACGACCACCACGACGAAGGGGAGGTCCCGCCTCCCGACGACCGCCCGATCGGTGAGGTGCATGCGATGGACGACTGGGACGACGACGCGGAGGACCTGCTGCGATGAAGCCCTCCGTCTTCGCCGACGCCTGGGAGGGCCTGCGGCGCAACAAGTCGATCGCCGTGTCGGTGATCCTCGTGACCATGATCTCGCTCTACCTCCTCGGCGTCGGCCTGCTCGCGCAGCGCCAGGTCGATGCGATGAAGGGCTACTGGTACGACCGCGTGCAGGTCTCGGTCTACATGTGCACCGACACCAGCGCGCAGCCCAACTGCTCGACCGGCGCGGCCACCCAGGACCAGAAGGAGTCCGTCGCCGCCCAGCTCGAGGAGATGCGCCCCCTCGTCAAGGACGTCTACTACGAGTCCGAGGAGGAGGCGTACAAGCGCTTCAAGCAGGACTACAAGAACTCCCCGCTCGCGGGGCACATCCGCGTCGGTGACATCCCGCCGAGCTATCGCGTGCAGCTGTCCGACCCGGAGGAGTTCGAGACCGTCGCCTCGGCCTTCGAGGGCGCCCCGGGTGTGGCGAGCGTGCCCAACCTGCGCGAGGTCTTCTCCCCGCTCTTCCGGGCGATCAACATCATCACCGCCGTCATGGTCGGGCTCGCGGCACTGACCCTCGTCTCCGCCGTGCTGCTCATGGCGACGACCATCCGGCAGGCGGCCTTCACCCGTCGCCGCGAGATCGCGATCATGAAGCTCGTGGGTGCGTCGAACCGCACCATCCGCACACCCTTCATCATCGAGACGGTCGCGTCCGGCCTCATCGGGGCGGTGATGGCGATCGGCCTGCTCTGGGTGTCGGCCTGGGCCCTCTTCGACAGATATCTCCTGCAGGAGAACTCCGGGACGGCGTTCATCTCGTCCAACGACGTCTGGGTCATCGCCCCCTTCCTGCTCGTCGGCGTCGTCGTCCTGGCGGTCGGCACGTCGACCGTCACCCTCTGGCGCTATCTCAAGGTCTGAGTCGGGCCACGCCGAGGTCCCCCGGGGTGCTGTTCACCGGGGGACTTCGCGTCTACCGTTGGCCTCGATGCCTCGCCCTGCCCGTCGCCTTGTCTCTCGCCGAGCCCGCGCCCTCACCGGTGCGGCCCTCGTCGTGTGCCTCGCGTCCGGTGCGGGCTACGCCTTCGCCGCGGACCCCGACCCGCAGGACCAGAAGAAGGCCGTCGACGGCAAGCTCTCCGACGCCCGCGTCGACCTGCACGAGACCTCGCAGGACCTCGTCAGCGCCTACACCCGCCTGAAGTCGACCCGGGCCAAGCTGCCCGGCGCCCGCAGTGCCGCCAAGGCCGCGGAGGACGCCGAGACGACGGCGAAGGGGGAGTACGACGACGCGGTCGCCGCCTATGACCTCGCCAAGGCCAACGAGGACAAGGCGGAGAAGGACCTCAAGGAGACCAGCTCCAAGATCACCAGCTCCCGGCGCGCGGTCGCCGGCTTCGCCGGCGAGGTCTACCAGCAGCAGGGGCTGGGCAGCATGTCGGTGGCCGTGGGCAGCGAGGACCCGGGAGCCTTCGTCGACAAGATGATCATGGCCGAGTCCGTCGGCGACACGCAGAGCTCGGCTCTCGAGGAGCTGAGCACCTCGCGGGCCAACCTCGTCTCGACCGGCGACAAGCTGTCGGCCCTGCGCAAGAAGACCAGTGACGCCAAGGCGACCAAGGAGAGCAAGCTCTCCGCCGCCCGGACCGCGAGCGACCGCGCCGACCGCAAGCAGCGCACCCTCGAGACCCTCGAGAGCGACCAGACGAGCGCCGCCGCCGACCTGCGCGACGCCAAGCGCGAGGACCAGCGGCAGGTCGACAGCCTCCAGGCGCAGTCGGACAAGCTCACCAAGATCCTCGAGGAGCGGGCCCGCAAGCAGCGCATCCGCGAGGCCGCGATCCGCAAGGCCCGCGAGGAGCAGGCCCAGCGCGAGGCCGATGCCCGGGCCCGCGCCGCACGGTCGGCACCCTCGACCGACACGACCTCCGACGACACGAGCTCCGACTCCGGGGGCGACTCCGCGCCCGACCCCAACCCGCCGGCCCCGACGAGCAGCGGCGTCCTCCAGGCGCCGAGCAATGCCCCGGTGAGCTCGGAGTTCGGCCTGCGATTCCACCCGATCCACCAGACCTGGCGCCTGCACGCGGGCCGTGACTACGCGGGGTCCTGCGGCTCGCCGGTCTACGCCGCCGACAGCGGCACGATCATCTCCGCCCTGCCGCCGAGCTCGACCGGTGGCTACGGCAACCAGATCGTCATCGACCACGGCGTCAAGCGGGGCACCTCGCTCGCGACGACCTACAACCACCTGCAGTCCTTCGCGGTCCGCAGCGGTCACGTCTCGCGCGGCCAGGTCATCGGCTACGTCGGCACGACCGGCACGTCCACCGGCTGCCACCTGCACTTCGAGACCCGGGCCAACGGCACCCCGGTCGACCCCCGCGGCTGGCTCTGACTTCCCTTCGGGCACAAATCCGGTGGTGGACCGGTTGTCCCCTCGGGGTACCGTGACCCCTCGACCACCACGAGCAGCGAAGGGGGAGACCACCATGGCCAAGAAGACCGAGCAGGGCGAGCTCGTCGTCGCGCGCAACCGCAAGGCACGCCACGACTACCACATCGAGGACACCTACGAGGCGGGTCTCGCCCTCATGGGCACCGAGGTCAAGGCGCTGCGCATGGGCCGGGCCAGCCTCGTCGACGGCTTCGCGATCTTCTACGGCGACGAGCTGTGGCTCGAGGGCGTGCACATCCCCGAGTACGTCCAGGGCACGTGGACCAACCACACGCCGCGCCGCCGCCGCAAGCTCCTGCTCCACCGGGCCGAGCTCGACAAGATCATGGTCAAGGCGCAGGGGAGCGGGCGGACCATCGTGCCGCTGTCGCTGTACTTCAAGAACGGCCGGGTCAAGGTCGAGATCGCCCTTGCGACGGGTAAGAAGGCGTACGACAAGCGGCACACGCTGCGCGAGCGGCAGGATCGCCGCGAGGCCGATCGGGCGATGTCCGACCAGTTCAAGCGTCGCCGCTAGGGAATGTGTTTGGACCCGGCCACCGTTGAGTCCATACTGAGTGACCACAACTGAACAGCGTGACGTGTCCATCCCATGGGGGTGATCGGTTTCGACATTGGCCGGTCCTTCAGGGGAAGCGGGTCGAGGATGCACGGTCATCTCGTCAACGCCCCGTGCAAACCCAATAGGTGCCAATTCCAAGCGCACCGACTTCGCCCTCGCCGCCTGAGCGAGCCCGAAGTCCGTTGGCCTAGGTGTGATCTCGACCTAGATCCCAGCGTCAGCTAGAGATCTTGCTGCGATGTCAGGTCACGGGACATCGCGGGACTCCTACGTGACTGGGCCTGTCGGGGAACGTGTGCGCGCGAGCCCCGGGGCCGAGAAAATCCATAGCGCACTGCACCCGGAGAAGCCCTGTTTGTCTGCCAGTGGACGCGGGTTCGATTCCCGCCACCTCCACCACATTGGGCACGTCACGTACGTCCCGTGCTTCGCACGCTCAGCACGGGACTCGATCCATCACACACGCGTGTGGAATGACGAAGGGCGGGACCGTCACGGTCCCGCCCTTCGTCATGTCTGTGGTCAGCAGGTCACTTGAAGGCGTCCTTGACCTTCTCGCCGGCGGCCTTGAGGTCGCCCTTGCTCTCCTGGACCTGGCCCTCGGCCTGCAGGTCCTCGTTGTCGGTGGCGTCGCCCGCGGCACCCTTGGCCTTGCCGACGAGCTGGTCCTTGGCGTTCTCGATCTTGTCGCCGATGCCCATGCGTCCTCCTGATGTGGTGGGTGGTCCTCCAGCCCACCACAGATCGAGGGTGCGCACCACCCCCTTCGCGCCGGATCAGGGCGAAGGGAGGTGACCTCGCGGGATCAGCCCTGCGAGGTCTCGCGGGCGGCGACCTGCGCCTTGACCTCGTCCATGTCGACGTCCTGGACGGCGTCGAGGAGCTGGTCGAACTGCGCCTTGGGCAGCGCGCCGGCGCTCTGGTGCAGCAGGATGCCGTCGCGGAAGGCCATGAGGGTCGGCACGGAGGAGACATTGGCCATCGAGGCCAACTCCGGGTTGTCGTCGATGTCGACCTTGCCGAAGGTGATGTCCTCCCGGGTGTCCGCCGCAGCCTCGAAGACCGGGGCGAACTGACGGCACGGGCCGCACCAGCTCGCCCAGAAGTCGACGATGACCGTTCCCTCGCCGGTGACGGCGGAGCGGAAGCTCTCGAGATCCAGATCGGTGATCTTGCTCATGACTTCCACTGTAGGACGGTCCGGCGTGCGAGGCCCCATCGGCCGTGTGCTGTGCTGGCCCGATGACCTCCACGCCCACGCGCCGGCTGATCGTGCCGGCGATGCTCGTGGCCGCCCTCGCCCTGCAGGTCGCCGTGCTCTACGCACCCGAGGCGCCCGGCCCTCCGTCGCCGATTCCCCACGGGGACAAGGCGGTCCACGCGCTGGTCTTCGCCCTGCCGGTGCTCGTCGCCGGTCTGGGACGAAGGGGGTGGTGGCCCCTCGTCGCGCTGCTGTGCGCCCTGCACGCCCCTGTGAGCGAGATCATCCAGCACGTCGTGCTGCCGCACCGCTCCGGTGACTCCGGGGACGTCGCCGCGGATCTCGCCGGCGTCGGCGCCGCCTCAATAGGGGTACTATTAGTGGTTCGGCGACCGCGTCGTCGCCGCCTCTAGGAACTCGCACGATCGCACTCGACCTCGGATGTCGCCCGCGCCTGCGTTGCGTGTTCGCCCATCCACCTCCCCCTGAGCGAGAGAGTCGACCTGTGCCTGCGAAGAAGAAGCCCCGCTGGACCACTGCCCAGAAGAATGCTGCCAAGAAGAAGGCCGTGACCAAGGGCCCGAAGAAGCCCTATCACCGCGGCCAGGCCCCGACCGAGGCCCCCCGGGCCAAGGACCGCTGGCGCGACCGCGACGACGTGCCCGCCGGCGACCGCCCCAAGCGGGTGCGCCGCGACGGCACCGAGGACCGGGGCCAGCGCACCTGGGAGCGCCGCGAGGACCGCGGCGGTCGGCGAGACGACCGGGGCGGCTACCAGCGTCGCGATGACCGCGGTGACCGCGGCTTCCAGCGTCGTGAGGACCGGGGCGAGCGCGGCTTCGAGCGTCGTGACCGTGATGACCGCGGTGGCTACCAGCGCCGGGACCGTGACGACCGGGGCGGCTACCAGCGTCGTGACGAGCGCGGTGACCGCGGCTTCCAGCGTCGTGACCGTGATGACCGTGGTGGCTACCAGCGTCGTGACGACCGGGGTGAGCGGCGCCGGGGAGCGGCCCCGCGCTTCGAGCGCGAGCAGCAGCGTCGCGGCTTCGCGCCGCGCGTCGAGCAGGTCGAGGACCCGGACGTGCTGCGCCAGGAGGCCGACACCTGGACCTCGTCCGCCCGCACCTCGCTGAGCGGACCCGTCGCGATCGCCGAGGACAACGGCTTCGCCGCGCTCGGTCTGCCCGAGGTGCTCGTGGAGCGGCTCGCCCGCGATGCCATCACCACCCCCTTCGCCATCCAGGCCGCTGCGATCCCCGACGCCCTCGCGGGCAAGGACGTCCTCGGCCGTGGCCAGACCGGCTCGGGCAAGACGCTCGCCTTCGGCCTGCCGATGCTCGCCCGCCTCGCCGGCGGTCGGGCCCGCAGCCGCAAGCCGCGCGGCCTCGTCCTCGTGCCGACCCGTGAGCTGGCCATGCAGGTGAGCGACTCGCTCGAGCCGCTCGTCCACGTGAGCGGGCTGCGGATCAAGCTCGTCGCCGGTGGCCTGTCCTACACCGGTCAGACCGCGGCGCTCGACAAGGGCGTCGACGTCCTCATCGCCACCCCGGGCCGCCTCGTCGACCTGCTCGACCGCGGCGCCCTGACCCTCGACGAGGTCGAGGTCGCGGTGCTCGACGAGGCCGACCACATGGCCGACATGGGCTTCCTGCCCGACGTCACCCGCATCCTCGACGACTGCGCGCCCGACGGTCAGCGGCTGCTCTTCTCGGCGACCCTCGACCGTGGTGTCGGCGACCTCGTCGAGCGCTACATGGACGACCCGGTGACCCACAGCACCGACGAGGCCGCGGCGAGTGTCTCGACGATGGACCACCACCTGCTGCTCATCGAGCCGAGCATCAAGAAGCAGATCACCGCCCGGATCGCCTCGCGCCCCGGCCGCACGGTGATCTTCGCCCGGACCAAGCTCGGCTGCGAGCGGATCGCCGGCGAGCTGCGCGACGCCGGTGTGGCCGCGGCGCCGCTGCACGGCGGGCTGAGCCAGTCGCAGCGCAACAAGACGATCGGTGCCTTCCGCACCGGGGCGCTGCCCGTGCTCGTCGCGACCGATGTCGCCGCGCGCGGCATCCACGTCGACAACGTGTCGCTCGTCATGCAGGTCGACCCGCCCGGCGACCACAAGGACTACCTCCACCGCGCGGGCCGCACCGCGCGGGCCGGCGAGGCCGGCGTCGTCGTGACGCTGGTCCTGCCGCACCAGCGCAAGGAGGTCATCCGGATGGCCGAGCAGGCCGGCATCGAGGCGCGGCCCACGAAGACCGCGCTCGACGACGAGTCCCTCACCGCGATGGGTGCCACCGAGCCCAGCGGCGAGCCGATCTCCGACGCCGACTTCCGCAAGCTCGTCGACCCCAAGCCGGCGCGTCGCCACTCGGGCACCCGTGGTCCCCGCGGCGCACGCGACCACCGTGGCGGCGGCCGCGGAGGACGTGGCGGTGCCGGCGGCGGTCGTGGTGGCCGACAGGGTGGTCACCGGGGTCGCCCGCGCGACTAGGGTCGGACCATGGACTCCTCGCTCGCCGGCAAGCTGCTCGTGGCGACGCCCGACCTGACGGACGACCTCTTCGCCCGCAGCGTCGTGCTCGTCCTGCAGCACGACGACGAGACGGCCGAGGGCATCATCCTCAACCGTCCGCTCGACACCCCCGTCGACGACGTCCTGCCGGGCTGGCAGGCCGGGGCGAGCGCGCCCCAGCGCGTCTTCCAGGGCGGCCCGGTCCAGCTCGACTCGGCGATCGGCATCGCCGGGCTGCCCGGCGACGAGGAGCCGCCGCCGGGCATGAAGCGTCTCTTCGGTGCGATCTCGCTCGTCGACCTCGACTCCCCGCAGGAGATCGTCTGGCCGCAGGTGAGCGCCCTGCGCATCTTCGCCGGGTACTCCGGCTGGAGCGCCGACCAGCTCGCCGGCGAGCGGGCGCGCGGCGGCTGGTACGTCGTCGACGCCGAGGTCGGTGACGTCTTCGACGGCGAGCCGGCCACGCTGTGGCGCCGCGTGCTGCGACGCCAGGGTGGCTCGCTCGGCTGGGTCTCGACCTATCCCTCGGACCCCGACCTCAACTGACCCCTCGAGACGGTCGCTGCGCGACCTCCTCAGGGAGCGGGGAAGACGGCCAGGGACGGTTCGGCAGCGTTGATGTCACCCGTCGGCCTTGGCGCCACCTGGTTGCCCGGATAAGGGGGACCAGGTGACACCAACGCCGTCAGGCTGACCGGGAGACGCGCGCGCAGCGGGAGAGGGCCCTCGCAGGGGGAGTGGAGCGGAGCGCGTCCTACGATGGAGGCATGAGCACGCCTGCCGACCCCAGCCAGCCCGGAGGCCCGATCGCCGAGCCCGGTGGCCCCTCGACGTCGACCTCGGTCCTCGAGCGCACCGAGCCGACGCCGGAGCTGGCCGAGCCGGGTGACCACGAGCGGTTCAGCCACTACGTGCGCAAGGAGAAGATCCTCGAGAGCGCCCTCTCCGGCGAGCCGGTCAAGGCGCTGTGCGGCAAGACGTGGGTGCCCGGGCGCGACCCGGAGAAGTTCCCCGTCTGCCCGATCTGCAAGGAGATCTACGACGGTCTGCGCGACCCCCAGGACGGCGAGGACTGATCGGCGACGTGGGCTCCTTCTACCGGCAGGTCGACGAGCGCACCTTCGACTCCCTTCGCGCCACGGCCGGTCCGTGGTCGCCGCACGCCCAGCACGCCGGCCCACCAGCCGCGCTGCTCGCGCGGGCGATGGAGCGCCACGAGCCCGCGCCGGGGACGCGGCTCGCGGACGTCCGCCTGGACATCCTCGGCCCGATCCCGGTCGAGCCGCTGACCGTCGACGTCACCGTGCTCCGCGGCGGCCGCTCGATGCAGCTGCTCGAGGCGACGGCCAGCGCCGACGGTCGACCCGCGGCGATCGCCCGCGCCTGGCGCATCGTGCGGGCCCCCGACGACTTCCCGCGTCTCACCGGTCTGCGCGAGAGCGGCATCGAGCCGGTACCCGGGGCCACTGACGACTCCTCGCGGCTGGAGCTGCCCGGCATGCACGCCGACGGCTACCTCAGCGCCATCGAGTGGCGCTTCGTCTCCGGGGGAGTGGGCACCGGCGGCACCGCCGTGGCCTGGGGCCGGCAGCTGGTCCCGCTGCTGCCCGACGAGGAGCCGAGCCCGTGGGAGCGGGCCCTCGTCCTCGCCGACTCCGGTGGCGGCATCACCCTGACCGTCGACCCGCGGCGGCACACCTACATCAACTGCGACCTGCACGTCGTGCTCGACCGCGACCCCGACGGGGAGTGGGTGCGCATGAGCTCCCAGGCGCTCGCGAACCCCGGCCACGGCGGCACCGTCCACACGACGCTCGCGGACCAGCACGGTGACCTGGGCACCGGGGTGCAGACGATGGTGCTCCAGGACGCGCGGTCCTGACCCCGGCCGTTTGGGAGGTCGTCACCCCGGCGATCTAAGGTGACCCTGCGATGAGTCAGTCTGCTGCGTCCCACCTGTCACCCGCCTTCCCCCGGAGGGCCGCGTGGGGTACCGCCGGAGCGCTGCGCGCCTGGCAGGCCGACGCCCTGAAGAAGTACCTCTCCTCGGGCGCACCCGACTTCCTCGCCGTCGCGACGCCCGGCGCCGGCAAGACGACCTTCGCCCTGCGGGTGGCGACCGAGCTGCTCACCGCCGGAGAGGTCACCGCCGTGACCGTCGTGGCACCGACCGAGCACCTCAAGACCCAGTGGGCCGACGCGGCCGCCCGCGTCGGCATCCACCTCGACCCGAAGTTCTCCAACACCACCGCGGTGACGTCGAGCGACTACGACGGCGTGGCCGTCACCTACGCGCAGGTGGCGTCCCGCCCTTCGGTCCACGAGGACCGGACGAAGGCCGAGCGCACGCTCGTCATCCTCGACGAGATCCACCACGGCGGCGACAACAAGTCGTGGGGCGACGGGATCCGGCAGGCCTTCGAGCCGGCCACGCGGCGGCTCTCCCTGACGGGGACGCCCTTCCGCTCCGACACCAACCCCATCCCCTTCGTCGGCTACGAGTACGGCGAGGACGGGATCCTGCGCTCCAGCAGCGACTACGCCTACGGCTACTCCGACGCGCTGCGCGACGGCGTCGTCCGACCGGTGCTCTTCATGGCCTACGGCGGGGCGATGCGCTGGCGCACCCGCGCCGGCGACGAGGTGGCCGCACAGCTCGGCGAGCCGATGACCAAGGACCTCGTGGCCCAGGCCTGGCGCACCGCGCTCGACCCGAAGGGGGAGTGGATCCCCTCGGTCCTCGCCGCCGCCGACAAGCGCCTGACCGAGATCCGCCGCGGCGTGCCCGACGCCGGCGCCATGGTCATCGCGACCAACCAGACCCAGGCCCGCGCCTATGCCCGCATCCTCACCGAGCTCACGGGGGAGAAGCCGACCGTCGTCCTCTCCGACGACAACGGCGCCTCGCAGAAGATCGAGGACTACTCCGCGAGCACCTCGCGCTGGCTGGTCGCCGTGCGCATGGTGAGCGAAGGGGTGGACGTGCCCCGGCTGTGCGTCGGCGTCTACGCGACCTCGACGTCGACGCCGCTCTTCTTCGCGCAGGCGGTCGGGCGCTTCGTGCGGGCCCGTGCCCGCGGCGAGACCGCGAGCGTCTTCCTGCCGAGCGTTCCGGTGATCCTCGCCCACGCGGGCACCCTCGAGGAGCAGCGCGACCACGCCCTCGACCGGCCCGAGGCGGCGCAGGACGAGGCGCCGCTGTGGTCCGAGGAGGAGGGCATGCTCGCCGCGGCCAACCGCGACGAGGGCGCCAGCGACGACCTGCTCGGCAGCTTCGAGGCGCTGGAGTCGGACGCGCACTTCGACCACGTGCTCTACGACAAGCAGCAGTTCGGCCTGCACGCCGAGGTCGGCTCCGAGGACGAGCAGGACTACCTCGGGCTGCCCGGGCTGCTCGAGCCCGACCAGGTGCACGCCCTGCTCAGCGAGCGGCAGACGAAGCAGTCCAAGAAGACCGGCCGCACCCGCCAGGACCAGGACGCCCCGATCGCTGCCCACCGGGCGCTCGCGGCCCAGCGCAAGGAGCTCAACAAGCTGGTGGCCGCCTATGCGACGAAGACCGGCTCCCCGCACGCCAACATCCACATGGACCTGCGGCGGGCGTGCGGCGGGCCCGAGCTCGCCCAGGCGACGAGCGAGCAGGTGACCGAGCGGATCGAGCGGATCCGCCGCTGGTTCGTCGGGCGGCGCTGACATGACCCCGGCGGCCAGGGGGCGCGCCGGCACGTGGTTCTTCCTCGTGCTCGGTCCGATCTTCGCCGCGGCCTACGTCTGGCTGGCGCTCGACAACGCGATACCCGGGCTCCTCGCCGGCGTGCCGGTCGCGCTCGCCGGCACCGGCCTCCTCACGCTCGCGCAGGTGCGCTGGCACCGCATGGCCGAGCCCGACGGCCAGGGATGGCTCAGCGCGGCCGGCATCGCGCTGGTCGTCGGCTCGATCTGGGCCGCCTTCATGACGGCGAACGCGCTGGCATGACGGCTCGCAGCTTCTGGCGCGGCGTGTGGGCCGACGACCGGCACGGGTTCGCCTTCGTCCTGGGCATGTGCGTCTTCTGGTTCGGGCCGCTGCTCTTCGGAGCCATCGCCCTCATGGCGCCGGGCACGATCTGGACGATGCTCGGCGGCGCCGTGATGGCCTTCGCGGGGTGGGTCCTCGCGTGGGTCGTGATGATCGGCAGGGCGCGAAGGGCGGCGCCCGGGGGCGACGTGGACCTCACCCCGACCCGGCCGATGCTGCTGCCCGCGGCGCTCATGGTCGGCGGCGTGGTCGTCTGCCTCCTGTCCTTCTGACCACCCGACGTCCCCCTATCCGGGCGGCGGCGCGGGCATCATGGGGACATGACCGTCTTCGCGTGGATCCTCGTGGCCCTGGGCGTGCTCGTGCTCGTCCTGACCCCGCTCCGGCTGCGGCGCTCGAAGGGCGAGCGCGGGATGACCGACTTCTCCGGGTGGGTGCTCAACGCCCACTCGATCACGCTCTTCATCGGCCTGGGGCTCATCTCGCTCCGGCTGCTCGACGTGCACACGTCGACGGCCGCGGCCTGGCTGGCCATCATCTGCATGGTCACCGCCTCGCTCATCGGCCTGAGCTTCCTCGGCCGGTGGCGTCGGACCGGCTCGCGGCACTCCGAGGCCTTCCAGGGAGACTCGTGGACCCGCGGGCCCTGGCTGTCGCAGATCGCGCACATCGGGGTGATGGTCGGGACGATCATCCTCGCCTGGATGCTGCTCGCCGACAAGATCTGAGAGAGCGCAGCCCACGGCCGGCCCGCGCTCACTGCCGGTGCGCGGCCGCCTCGACGAGGGGGCCGGTGCGCATCTCCATGTGGGTCACGAGGCAGATCGAGGTGCTCGCCCGCACGACATGCACGTCGTCGATGATCATGTCGATGACCCGCCCCAGGTCGGCGTTGTCCGTCGCGACGATGCGGATGATGAGGTCGCCGACGCCCGTCGTGCTGTGGATCTCGAGGACCTCCGGGATCGCCGTCAGGTGGTCGACCACGGCCTGGTGGCCGAGGCGCTGGCGGATCTCGAGGGTGCACAGGGCGGTGACCGGATAGCCCAGGGCCGCCGGGTCGATCGTCGGGGCCAGGGTGCGGATCACCCCCTTCGTCCTGAGGCGGTCGAGACGGGCCTGGACCGTCCCGCGGGCCACCCCGAGCTCACGGGAGGCGCCGAGGACACCGATCGTCGGGCTCGCGGACAGCAGGGCGATGAGGCGGGCGTCGAGGTCGTCGACGACCCGGGACGGGCTGGGCACGGTGCTCATGTGCAGATTGTCCCGTGAGTCATCGTGGACTAGCAACATATTGCGCAGCGTGTGCAGACGGATGAGGTGCCGTTGCACACCCTCCGCGACGCCGTCATCCTGACGCCATGTCCAACACCGCGGTTGAACTCACCAGGCAGGAGCGCGAGGCCGAGCTCGACCTCGACCAGCTCAAGCAGCTCGTCGGGCTCGTCGAGTACGACGAGGAGCGCGATCCCTTCCCCGTCACGGGGTGGGACGCGATCGTCTTCGTCGTTGGCAACGCGACGCAGACGGCGCACTACTACCAGAGCGCTTGGGGCATGGAGCTCGTCGGCTACTCCGGCCCCGAGCACGGCAACCGCGACCACAAGGCCTTCGTCCTCAAGTCCGGCTCGATCCGCTTCGTCGTCAAGGGCGCGGTCAGCCCCGACAGCCCGCTCATCGCCCACCACGCCAAGCACGGCGACGGCGTCGTCGACATCTCCCTCGAGGTGCCCGACGTCGACAAGTGCATCGCCCAGGCCAAGGCGGCCGGCGCCACCGTCCTGCAGGAGCCCGAGACGGTGAGCGACGAGCACGGCTCGGTGCGCATCGGCGCGATCGCGACCTACGGCGAGACCCGGCACACCCTCGTGCAGCGCACCGTCGACGGCCAGACCTACGGCGGGGCCTACCTGCCGGGCTACGTCGAGCGCTCCTCGGCCTTCGTCAAGCGCGATGGCGCCCCCAAGCGGCTCTTCCAGGCCCTCGACCACATCGTCGGCAACGTCGAGCTGGGCAAGATGGACGAGTGGGTCGCCTTCTACAACCGGGTCATGGGCTTCGTGAACATGGCCGAGTTCGTCGGTGACGACATCGCGACCGAGTACTCGGCGCTGATGTCGAAGGTCGTCGCCAACGGCAACCACCGCGTGAAGTTCCCCCTCAACGAGCCCGCGATCGCGAAGAAGAAGTCGCAGATCGACGAGTACCTCGAGTTCTACACCGGCCCCGGCGCGCAGCACCTGGCGCTCGCGACGAACGACATCCTGCGCACGGTCGACGAGCTGACCAAGGAGGGCGTCGAGTTCCTCGACACCCCCGACGCCTACTACGACGACCCCGAGATGCGTGCGCGCATCGGTGAGGTCCGCGTGCCGATCGAGGAGCTGAAGGCGCGCAAGATCCTCGTCGACCGCGACGAGGACGGCTACCTGCTGCAGATCTTCACCAAGCCGCTGGGGGACCGGCCGACGGTCTTCTTCGAGATCATCGAGCGGCACGGCTCGCTCGGCTTCGGCAAGGGCAACTTCAAGGCGCTCTTCGAGTCCATCGAGCGCGAGCAGGACAAGCGCGGCAACCTCTGAGTCGTCACCGGACGTCGCTGGTGCGGGAGCGGGGAGTGGTTGGTCCACCCCCCGCTCCCGCACTGTTGTCGCCGAGACCGCGCGGATATGATGAGGTAACCCTCACCTCACCCGGGAGACCTCATGGACCAGCCCTTGTCGACGGCCCTGCGGACCGAGACCGCGTCGGCCCACGAGGACGCCGAGGGGTCGGCCTTCGTCGAGCAGCTCATGGGCGGACTCGCCTGTCGCCCGGCCTTCGTCGCCCTGGTGGCGCAGCAGCTGGTCATCTACCGCGCGCTGGAGGAGGTGCTCTGGTCGGAGTACGCCGACCACCCCCTGCTGTCGCCGGTCATGGACCACCGCCCCGACCGCGTGCCCTCCCTCGAGCAGGACATGCGCTTTTTCGCCGGAGACGGCTTCGAGGCGCGGCTGGCGACGGGGGAGATCCACGTCGTGCCGGCGGCGGCGGACTACGCGACCGGGCTGCGTGAGGGGCACACCCCGGAGGCGATGCTCGCCCACCACTACGTGCGCTACCTCGGTGACCTCTCGGGCGGGCAGATCATCGCGCGGATGGTCCAGCGCCACTACGGCATAGCGCCCGAGGGGCTGAACTTCTACCACTTCGAGCAAGTCCCCAAGCCCAAGCCCTACAAGGACGCCTATCGGGCCGCCCTCGACTCCCTCGAGGTCGACGAGCCGACCCGCCGGCGCATCCTCGACGCGGCGGTCGACAGCTTCGAGCTCAACCGGCGGGTCTTCGCGGACCTGGGTGCGGCGCGTGCCCCGGAGCATGCTGCCGCCGGTGCCCCCACGTGACCTGGTCTCAGTTCCTGCCCACCTTCGGCGGGCTCTTCGTCATCGTCATGCTGCGGGCCAATGCCACCTACTGGCTCGGACGTGGTGCCGCCGCCGGTGGCCGCCGCTGGAGTGGGGCCGAGCGCGAGGCCGCTCCCGCATGGCGGAAGGCCCGCGAGCTCGTCAACCGCTGGGGCCCGATTGCCGTCGTCCTGTGCTTCTTCACGGTCGGCATCCAGACCGCGGTCAACGCGACCGCGGGCTTCACGCGCATGCCCCTGCGCCGCTACCTGCCCGCAGTGACCCTCGGGTCGATCGTCTGGGCGACGATCTACGCGACCATCGGCCTGGCTGCGGCGCGGGCATGGCTCGCGGCTGCGGCCCGCTCGCCGGTCGGCGCCACGCTCGCCGCCGTCGCGGTCGTCCTCGCGGTGGTCGCGATCGTCTGGGCCCGCAGCCGACGCCATCGCGTCGACTCGTCCCACACCGCCGACTCGGGCGTGCTGCGGGACGAGTCGAGCGCCATGAGATCGTGAGGGCATGAGCACCCCCGAGCGCGCCGGCTGGTACGACGACCCCGACGACGACTCCCGGCTGAGGTACTTCGACGGCATCATCTGGAGCGACCGGACCGAGCCCAAGCAGACCCGGCAGCCGCGGCCCCCGGCGGAGCCCACGACCGGTGGTGACCCGGCCGGAGGACCGTACGCCGGCGCATCGGGCGGCCCGGCGGCCGGGCAGCCTCGACCCGGGACCGACGTCTTCGGCCGGCCCACCCCGACCGAGACCCACGGTCAGTGGCAGGGTCACGGCCAGCGGCAGGGGCAGCACCAGTGGCCGGGCCACGGTGGCCACCCGCCCGCTGCCCACGGCTACGCCCAGCCCGAGCCGACGACGGCCGACGGGCAGCCGCTGGCGAGCTATGGTCCGCGAGTCGGCGCCTACATCGTCGACGGCCTGATCGTCGCGGTGCTCAACCTGCTCGTCGCCGGCTGGGCCTGGTGGCTGTGGCTGGCGGACTACTGGAACTTCGTCTACGACGCCGCCTTGCGCGGCGACCAGGGCGCCATCGAGGGCCTGACCCCCGGTGAGCTCACCGCGATGTTCGACTGGACCTACTTCTTCATCGCAACCGGACTGTCGCTCCTGGTCCAGTGCGTCTACCACGTCGGCTTCCTCAGGGCGCGCAACGCGACGCCCGGCAAGATGATGCTCGGGCTGTCGGTGCGCCGCGTCGACCAGCCCGGGCGCCTCGCGGTGGGCACGGCCTTCATGCGGATGCTGCTGCCCCTGGGCGTGGGACTGCTGTCGATGGTGCCCCTGCTGAGCTATCTCGTCTTCTTCGTCACGCTCGCCGACCTGCTGTGGCCGCTGCGGGACCCGCGTCGGCAGGCGCTGCACGACAAGATCGCCGGCACCCAGGTCGTGCGGGGGCGTCAGCCGCGCTGAGCGGCGTCGGCGCCGTCGCCGTAGTGCAGCAGGACCGCGCGGATCAGCGCGCCCATGCGGCTGCGCTCGGGGACGAGCGGCTCGACCCCCTTCGCTCGTAGCGGCGCGGCGGTGACCGGACCGACGGCCGCGACGAGCAGATCCTCCTCGCGGGTGCGGCGCACGATCTCGTCGGCGACCCCGGCCTCCTCGGCGGCGGCCCACCACGAGGCGACGGCCGGTGCCGAGGTGAAGACCACGACGTCGACCCGGCCGTCCGCCGCGTCCCGGGTCGAGGCCGTCACCGCCGCGGGGTTCGGCGCGGGACCCCAGCGGTAGACGACGAAGGGAGCGACCTTGGCCCCGGCCTGTGCCAGGGCGTCGTCGATGCCGTCGGAGCCGCTGCCGTGGTGCTGGACCGCCACGGTCGTGCCGGCGACGCCCCGCTCGAGCAGGTGCTCGATGATCTCGGCGGCCGTCTCGGACTCGGCGACCCAGTCGGCGCGCAGACCGCGGGAGATGAGCGCGCCCTTGGCCTTCGGCCCGCGCGCGACGACGTAGGCATCGGCCAGGGCCCGGCGCAGGTCCTCGTCGAGCCCGGCGACCTCGGCGGCCTCCATCCAGCCACGCAGACCCGCACCCGTCGTGATGACGAGGGTGTCGGGCGGGTCGGCGACCAGGGCGCGGGTGTCGTCGACGAGCTGCTCGTCGTCGCTGTGGTGGACGATCGTCATCGCGGGTGCGTGGTGGATCGTTGCGCCCCGCCGGGCGAAGGCATCGGCGAGGTCGTCGCTGCGGCGGTCGGCGGTGATCAGGACGGTGCGCCCGGCCATGACCGGGGGGAGGCCGCTCACGAGCCGTCCGTCGTGGCCCCGGCGGCCGCCATCTCGGCGAGGGCCGCCCGGGTCGTCTCGGGGGCGACGCCGGCGATGGCGTCGGTGAGCAGCCGCACGGCGAATCCCTCGCGCAGCGCGTCCAGGACCGTGGCCCGCACGCAGTGGTCGGTCGCGATGCCGGCCACGTCGAGGTCGGTGATGCCGTGGTGGCGCAGCCACGCGCTCAGGCCGGTGCGACCGTCGCCGGCGCTGATGCCCTCGAAGCCGCTGTAGGCCGCGTCCGTCATCCCCTTGCGGAAGACCTCGTCGACGTGGGCCAGCGCGGGCTCGAGCGCGGGGTGGAAGTCGGCGCCCGGGGTGTCGGCAGCGCAGTGGACCGGCCAGGTCGTCGCGTAGTCGGGCTCGCCGTCGGTGGCCCAGTGCTCGCCGGGGTCGTGGTGCCAGTCGGCCGTGGCGACCACGGCCGCGTAGTCGCGGTGCCCGAGGTCGTGGCCCTGCCAGTCGTCGAGCACGCGCTCAGCCGCCCGTGCGGCGACTGCGGCTCCACCCGTCACGGCGAGGGAGCCCCCTTCGCAGAAGTCGTTCTGGATGTCGACGAGGACGAGTGCGCGGCCCATGCCTGTGAAGGATGCCATGCCGCTCAGCCGAAGAGGCTCCAGAAGCCGTCGAAGGCCGTGATCGTCGCGGGGGACTCGACCGTGACCGCCGTGGCGAGGAAGGCCGCCCGGCCCGTCGCCGGATCGGCGTAACCGATGGTGCCGAGCCCGCCGGCCCAGCCGATGACGCCCGTGGAGCGCACCTCGACGGCGAGGCCCCAGTCGCTGTCGGGCTCGATGAACCCCGCTGCGGTGCGCCGCTGCTCGTCGGTGAGGGACCCGGTGCGCAGGGCCGCGAGGGACTCCGGCGACAGGACGCTGGGCCCGCCCACGAGGGAGCGCAGGAAGGCCAGCTGGTCGGGCACGGTCGAGACGAGTCCGGTGGAGAGCGAGGCACAGGCAGGTGGCTCGACGTAGGTGCCCGCCGGGAGCTCGACGGGCTTGATCCCTCCCTCCTCGGGAGCCAGCGGTGGCGCGAGACGGCCGGGGTCGGCGGTGTAGCCCGTGCCCGTCATCCCGAGCGGCCGCAGCACGTGCTCGGCGAGCAGCTCGGGGACGCTCGACCCGGTGGCCCGGGCGAGCAGGACCCCGAGGACGTCGCTTCCCGTGTGGTAGCGCCAGGCCGTGCCCGGCTGGTCGGCCAGCGGCAGGCTGCCGAGTCGCCGCACGAAGTCGTCGGGTGACATGGGCGGGCACCAGGGGCCGGGGGCGACCTGCTCACGGGCGAGGGCATCGGCGAGGGGGCCGGGCTCGCTCACCCAGCCGAAGCCCGGGGTCATCGTCAGCAGGTGCCGCAGCGTGATCGGTCGCTCGGCGGGGACGGTGGCGGACAGATCGGCAGCGGGGTCGACGAGCACCCTCGGGTCGGCCAGCTCGGGCAGCCACGCCGCCACGGGGTCGTCGAGGGTGAGGACGCCGAGCTCGACCAGGCGCAGTGCGAGGACGCCACCGATGGGCTTGGTGCACGAGCTGAGGGCGACCTGGGTGTCCCGCGTCATCGGTGCTCCGCCGGGGGAGCGGGCCCCACCCACGCGCAGGCGGGCTCCGTCGGCATCCGCCACGCCGACCGCCCAGCCCGCGAGCTCGCCGGCACCCTGCAGCCGGTTGAGGGTGCGGGTGAGGTCCTCGAGTGCGTTCATCGCCCCACCGTGGCACGGATCTGCCGGGCGCGGCGAAGGGGGAGTGCCCCCCCTTCGGCAGCACACTGGAGCCATGACCTCGTGCACGATCCCCGACCTCCCCGAGCTGCACCCGACGCTGGCCCACCGCTTCAGCCCGGTGCGCTTCCGGGAGGACGCCGTGGTCGAGCGAGCACACGTCGAGACGATGCTCGAGGCCGCTCGGCGGGCGCCCTCCGCGGGCAACTCGCAGCCGTGGCGCTTCGTCGTGGGGGTGCGGGGGGACGACGTGCACGAGCGCATCGTGCGCCACCTGGCCCGTAGCTCAGGGGCGTGGGCGCCCGCCGCGTCGGCGATCGTGGTCAACCTCGCCGTGGTGGGCATCGAGGACGCGCCGGGCTGGGAGTACTCGGAGTTCGCGACCTATGACCTCGGTCAGGCGGTGGCGCACATGTGCGTCCAGGCGCTGACCATCGGGCTGGACAGCCACCAGTTCCGGGCCTTCGACCGCGAGGGGGTGGCGGCGGAGCTTGCCGTCCCGCCGCACCTCGAGGTCGTCTCGATGACGGCCTTCGGCGTGGCCGATCATCGCCCGGGCGAGATCCCGTCACCCGGGACCAGTCGGGAGCGGCTCGCTCTCGAGGAGATCGTCTGGCTCGACGCCGGCGACGGGGCCTGATCAGTCCCGGGCGGCCAGCTCACCGTCGGACCTCAGCACGCAAAACAGGTTGCCCTCCGGGTCGGCGAGGGTCACCCACCCGGTGCCGGGCCCGTACTTCCCCCGCAGGTCGTCGTGGAGGCTCGCGCCGTGGGCGAGCAGGCGCTCGACCTCCTCGGCCTGCGTCAGGTCGGTCGGCCGCAGGTCGTAGTGCATCTTGGTCTTGCCCGGCGTGGGATCGGGGACCTCGATGAAGAGCACCCGGTGCCCCGTGACCGGGTCGACGAGCATGCACTCCTCGTGCCCGGGGAGGTTGGGATCGCCCGGCACGTCGGTGTAGCCGATGACGCCCTTCCACCACTCGCTGAGGGCGTAGGCGTCGCGGCAGTCGAGGGTGGTGTGCGAGATGCGGGAGGTCATCCGCTCACCCTCCCGGCAGGTCAGCGGAGCCGCAAGCGGATTGCGTCAGGCCGTCGCGAGCCGGTAGCCCCGCTTGACGACCGTCTCGACGACCCGTCGGTCCCCGATCGCCTCACGCAGCCGTCCGACGGCCACCTCGACGGCGTGACCGCTCGCGGAGTCGCCCGGCAGCACCTCGAGGACCTCGGCACGGGTGACGACATCTCCCTTCGCGTCGATGAGCAGATGGAGCACGGACAGGCCGCTCGGGGAGACGGCGAGCACCCGGTCGCCGAGGAGCGCGGCGGTGCTGCGCAGCTGCAGCGGTCCGGCGACGGTCTCGACGGCGGTGGCCATCACCGCTTCGTAGTGGCCGACCACGGCTCGCACGAGCGACCCCAGCCGGGCCCGCTCCGGGAGCAGCGGGCTGATGCCGACGTGCTCCAGCGGGCGCGCGGTGACCGGCCCGACGGCCGCGACGACGAGACGGCCGGTGCGGACCCGGCCGACGATCGACGGCAGGACGCCGGCGTCCCGAGCCGTGTCGAGCCAGGCCGCCGCAGCCGGCGCGGAGGTGAAGACGACGACGTCGATGTCACCCACGGCCGCCTGCTCGACGCCGCAGGTCACCGCGTCGGCATCCGGTGGTGGCCCCCAGCGGTAGACCACGAGAGAAGTCACCGTGGCACCGGCGGTCGCCAGATCGACGTCGAGCTCGTCGCACCCTGCGCCATGGTGCTGGATCGCGATGCGTTGTCCCGCAACGCCCTCGGTGATCAGGAAGTCACGGATCTCAGCGGAGGTCTCCGACTCGGCGACCCAGTCCGCGTCGTGCCCGGCCGCCTGGATCGCGCCGCGCGCCTTGGGGCCGCGGGCGACGATCCGGGTCCGGTCCAGGACCTCGTGCAGCTCCTCTCCGAGACCTGCGGCGTCGGCCGCCTCCACCCACCCGCGGAACCCGATCGCCGTCGTCACCACGACGACGTCGGGCGGTGCGGCGAGGAGGCTCCGCGTCCGCTCCACGAGCTCCGCGTCCGCGGTGTGGGGCACGATCGTCAGCGTCGGCGTGTGCAGCACCCGGGCACCGCGCCGCTCGAGGGCGGCGCGCAGGTCGCCGGCGCGTCGGTCCCCGGTGACGAGGACGACGCACCCGGCGAGCAGCTGCGGCAGGCTCACGTGACGCTGCGGTCGAAGGGAGGTCCCGTCACCTCGTCGCCGAACGGCTCGACCCAGACCTCGCCGTCGACGACCGTCACGGGCCAGGTGCGCAGGTCGACCGGCTCGCTGCCGGCCCCGTCGAGGCAGGTGCCGGTGCGCAGGTCCCACACCTGCTTGTACATCGGCGAGATGACGGTCGGGACCCCACCACGCGTGCCGACGAGGCCGCGGGCGATGACGTGCGCGCCGCTGTAGGGGTCGCGGTTGGCGATGCCGTGGACCTCGTCGTCATGCGTGCGGACCAGCGCGACCTGCACACCATCGACGAGGGCGACCGCGCCGCGCTCGGGAACGAGGTCGGTGAGGGCGCACAGGCGCACGCGGGCCTGTGGGGGAGCAGCGGTCATGAGCGGACCTCCAGAGTCGTGCCGGCGATGAGGACGGACCCGGAGGTGCGCTCCTCCGGGGTGGCGGGACGGGCCTGGCCGCGCTCGCCGACGTAGGCGAGCGAGTCGTCGACCGCGTCCGGGGCATTGACGAAGGACGCGAAGCGGGCCAGCTTGTCGGGGTCGGCGAGCGTGGCCGCCCACTCGTCGCGGTAGTTGCCGACGTGCGCGGCCATCGCGGCGTCGAGGTCGTCGGCGATGCCGAGGCTGTCGTCCATGACGACGGCACGGATCGCGTCCAGACCCCCTTCGTGCTCCTCGACCCAGGGGGCGGTGCGCTGCAGCCGGTCAGCCGTGCGCACGTAGTACATGAGGAAGCGGTCGATGGTGCGCACGAGCGTCTCGGTGTCGAGGTCCTCGGCGAGCAGGCGGGCGTGCTTGGGGGTGAATCCGCCGTTGCCGCCGACGTAGAGGTTCCACCCCTTGTCGGTGGCGATGATGCCGACGTCCTTGCCGCGGGCCTCGGCGCACTCACGGGCGCACCCGGAGACGCCGAGCTTGATCTTGTGCGGCGAGCGGAGCCCGCGGTAGCGCAGCTCGAGGTCGATCGCGAGGCCGACGGAGTCCTGCACGCCGAAGCGGCACCACGTCGAGCCGACGCAGGACTTCACCGTACGCAGCGACTTGCCGTAGGCGTGACCCGACTCGAAGCCGGCGTCGACCAGCCGCCGCCAGATGCCGGGCAGCTGGTCCATCCGGGCACCGAAGAGGTCGATCCGCTGGCCGCCGGTGATCTTGGTGTAGAGGCCGAACTCCCGGGCCACCTCGCCGATGGCGATGAGCCCCTCGGGCGTCACCTCGCCGCCCGGGATGCGCGGGACGACCGAGTAGGAGCCGTCCTTCTGCAGGTTGGCCATGACGTGGTCGTTGGTGTCCTGGAGGGTCGCCTGCTCGCCGTCGAGGATGTGCCCGGTGCCGAGCGAGGCGAGGATCGAGCCGATGACCGGCTTGCAGATGTCGCAGCCGCGGCCGGTCCCGTGGCGCTCGATGATCTCGCTGAAGGTCCGCAACCCCTGGACCCGGACGATGTCGAAGAGCTGGGCACGCGACTGCTCGAAGTGCTCGCACAGCGCACTGCTCACCTCGACGCCGGCGGCGGCGAGCTCGCTCGTCACGAGCTTCTTGACCAGCGGCAGGCAGGAGCCGCAGCTCGTGCCCGCGAGGGTGCACGCCTTGACCCCCGCGAGGTCGGTGCAGCCACCTTCGCCGACGGCACAGCGGATCTCACCTGCGGTGACGTTGTTGCAGGAGCAGACCGCGGCCTCGTCCGGCAGGTCCCCGGCGGGTGCCGCGGCGGCCCCCTCGGGCAGGAGGTAGGCCGCGGGGTCGCCGCCGAGCTCACGGCCGACCATCGGGCGAAGGGAGGAGTAGGCACTGGCGTCGCCGACGAGGATGCCGCCGCGCAGGGTGCGGGCGTCGTCGCTCATGACGAGCTTCTTGTAGACCCCCGCGACCGGGTCGGAGATGACGACCTCGAGCGAGCCGGGCTCCTGCGCGAAGGCATCGCCGAAGCTCGCGACGTCGACGCCCAGGAGCTTGAGCTTGGTCGACAGGTCGGCGCCGGGGAAGGTCCCGGCGCCGCCGAGCAGCCGGTCGGCGACGATCTCGGCCATCGTGTACCCGGGGGCGACCAGGCCGAGGCAGCGACCGCCGATGCAGGCGACCTCGCCGATCGCGTGGATCGCGGGATCGGCTGTGGCACAGGCGTCGTCGACGACGACGCCCCCGCGCTCGCCGATCTCGAGGCCGGCCTCGCGGGCGAGCTCGTCACGCGGGCGGACACCCACGGCGAAGACGACGACGTCCACGTCGAGCGCGGGGCCCTCGCTGAACTTCATCCGGGAGACGGCGCCCCGCTCGCCGACGATCTTCGACGTCGCGGTCGAGGTGCGCACCGAGACCCCGAGCCCCTCGATGAGCCGCTTGAGCCCCTCGCCGCCACCCTCGTCCACCTGCAGCGGCATGAGTCGCGGCGCGAACTCGACGACCGTCGTCTCGACCTCGAGGGCTCGCAGGGCGCCGGCCGCCTCGAGGCCGAGTAGGCCGCCGCCGACGACCGCGCCGCGGACCGGCCGGTCGAGCTCCTCCCGGCGGGTCTCGACGAACTCCCGCAGGTCGGCGACGTCGTCGATCGTGCGGTAGACGAAGGCCCCGCGCAGGTCCTTGCCGGGCACGGGCGGCACGGCGGCGTAGGAGCCGGTCGCGAGGACGAGCGAGTCGTAGGGCAGGACCTGGCCGCTGCTCGTCGTCACCGTCCTGGCGTCGCGGTCGATGCTCTCGGCCCGTACACCTCGGCGCAGCGTGACGAGCGGGTCGTCCCACAGCTCCTGCCCGCCGAGGGCGAGGTCCTCGGGGTGACGCCCGGTGAAGTAGGAGGTGAGGGCGACGCGGTCGTAGGGCGCGCGCGGCTCCTCGCACAGCAGCGTGACGGCCCAGCGCCCGGCGTCGTCCCGGGCGCGCAGCGCGTCGACGAGCCGGCGGGCGACCATGCCGCCGCCGACGACGACGAGCTGCTGCGGCTCAGTGGTGGAGGTCGTGGTCTCTGGCATGGCGCTCAACTTAGGAAGCCCTCGTTTCGGCTCGGTCTTGGTCGTGTTTCCCCGGTGTGAACCCGTCCTCACCGGGCGAGGTCGCGGGCTGTGAGTGGGCCCCGTCGGCGCCGAGCCAGTCGAGGATCCCGCACACCGCGTCGGTGCACCCGCCGCAGCCGGTCGTCGCCCTGGTGCTCGCGGCGATCTGCTCCACCGTCGTTGCGCCAGAGGCGAACTCGGCGCGGATGTCCCCCTTCGTCACGCCGTTGCAGCGGCAGATCGTCGCCCGGTCCGGGATGAGCGAAGGGGAGTCCCGTCGCGTCGTCGTGGCGGCCGGCGCGATGGCCGGCAGCAGCAGGTGCGCCGGGTCCGCGGGCAGGGGAGTGCGGCGGGTGTAGGTCGTGATCAGGTCGGTGCCGACGCGACCCGCGCCGACGGTCGTGGCGCCCACGAGCAGGCCGTCGCGCACGACGATCTCGAGGTGCCGGCCGGCCGAGGGGTCGCTGAGCTGCAGGACGCGCAGGCCGGGGTCCTCGACCCGGCCGCTGCCGCACACGCCCATCGTCACGATGTCGACACCGTGGGTCTTGGGCTTGACGACGTCGCCGACGCCGGTGGTCACGGTCTCGGGGTCGCGACCGGTGAGCAGGTCGGCGAGACGACGGGCCTGCTCCCACCCCTGGGCGACGAGGCCGGTGGCGCCGCCGGGAGGTTGGGCGCAGTCACCGATGGCGTGCACGTGCGGGTCGCTCGTCGTCAGGTCGGCGTCGACGAGGATGCCGCGGTCGACGTCGATCCCGGCCGCCTCGGCCAGCTGGGTGCTGGGCACGGTGCCGGTCGACAGCACGAGCAGGTCGGCGGCGAGCACCTCGCCGTTCGTCAGGTGTACCCGTCGCAGCCGGCCCTCCTCGATGACGACCTCCTGCGCCCCGACGCCGACGCGCTGGTCGACACCGGTGCGGCGCAGCGTCGACTCGACGACGCGGCTGGCGGCCTCGTCGAGCTGACGCTCCATGAGGGCGGGGGAGGGGTGGACGACGGTGACGGCGAGGTCGCGTCGGGCGAGCCCGCTCGCGGCCTCGAGACCGAGCACGCCGCCCCCGAGGACGATGGCGCGTCGGGCGTTGAGCGTCGCCGCGATGATCTCGCGGGCGTCGTCGATGGAGCGCAGCACGTGGACGCCGCTCGGCAGGTCACCGCCGGCTGGATCGTCACCGAGACCCGGGATCGTCGGGACCCGGGCGGCCGCACCCGTGGCGATGACGAGCTCGTCGTAGGGGACGCGCGTGTCGTCGTCGCGAGGACGACGTCGCGGCGCCCACGGTCGATCGCCCGCACCGCGACGCCGCGCTGCACCGTGACGCGCGGGTGGTCGGGCGCGGGGAGGGCGATCGCCGAGAGCCCGCGCGTGCCCGCGACGACGTCGCTGAGCAGCACCCGGTTGTAGGGCTCGCAGGCCTCGTCGCCGAGCACCGTGACGAGGTGTTCGCCGGCGTGGTCGGCGGCCGTGAGGTCCTCGACGAATCGGGACCCGACCATCCCGTAGCCGATGACGACGATGTGGCTCATGCGCTGACCTCCAGCGGCTCGGGGACGTGATCGGCCGTGCTGGCGGCGACGTCGACGGCGCACACCTTAAACTCCGGCATCGACGAGATCGGGTCGACCGCGTCGTTGGTCGCCCGGTTGACGCTCCCGGCACCGGCGAAGTGGAAGGGCATGAAGACCGTGTCCGGCCGGACCCGGTCGGTGATCCGCGCGGGCGCGCTGACCGTGGCCCGCGCGGTGCGCAGGTCGAGCTGGTCGCCCTCCTCGATGCCCAGGCGGTGGGCGAGGAGTGGATGCACCTCGACGAAGGGGGTCGGTTGCGCCGCGAGGAGCGCTGCCACCCGGCGGGTCTGTGCCCCCGACTGGTAGTGCTCGAGGACGCGCCCGGTGATGAGGAAGAGCGGGGCGTCGCGCCGCAGGTCCTCGGCCGGGCCGACGTGGTCGACGGGCACGAGCCGGGCACGGCCGTCGGGCGTGGGGAAGTCGTCGAGGAAGGCGCGCGGGGTGCCCGGGTGAGGTGCCTCCCCTTCGCCGCTGGCGGGGCAGGGCCAGTGCAGGTCGCTCTCGCGGTCGAGGCGGGCGTGGCTGAGCCCGGAGTAGTCGGCGCGGCCGCCGGCGCTCGCCCTGGCCAGCTCGTCGAAGACCTCCGACGGGACCGTCGACCACGTGCCCGGGGCATCGAGGCGAGCGGCGAGCTGCGACCACACCCACAGCTCCGAGACGACTCCCTCGGGCGGGTCGATCGCCTTGCGGCGCCGAATGATCCGGCCCTCCAGGTTGGTCATCGTGCCCTCCTCCTCGGCCCACTGCGTGACGGGCAGGACGACGTCGGCGAGGGCGACGGTCTCGGAGGGGACGACGTCGCAGACGACGAGCAGGTCGAGGGCGCGCAGTCGCTCAGCGACCGCGTCCGCCCGGGGCGCGCTCACGACGGGGTTGGCCCCGTGGACGAGGAGTGCTCGGGGTCCGCCGGGGGTGCCGAGGGAGCGCAGCAGCTCGACGGCCGGCAGGCCGGGGCCGGGCAGGTCGTCGGCGTCGACGCCCCAGACCGCGGCGACGTGCTCGCGGGCGGCCGAGTCGGCGATCATCCGGTAGCCGGGCAGCTGGTCCGCCTTCTGCCCGTGCTCGCGCCCACCCTGGCCGTTGCCCTGACCCGTGAGGGCGCCGTAGCCGCTCCCTTCGCGTCCGACGAGGCCGAGCGCGAGGGCGAGGTTGATCGCGGCGGTGACCGTCGCGGTGCCCTGGCTGGACTGCTCGACACCGCGCCCGGTGAGGACGTGCGCGCCCGCGCCGCCCCGGGAGGGGCTGGCGGCCGCGAGCAGCCGGGCGGTGGCCCGCAGGTCGTCGGCCGGGACCCCGCAGACCTGCTCGGCCCGCTCAGGCCACCACGAGGCGACCGAGCGGGCGACGTCGTCGAGCCCGCTCGTCCGCTCGGCGAGGTAGGTCTCGTCGGCGAGCGACTCGGCGAGGACGACGTGCAGCAGCGCCTGGAGCACGACGAGGTCGGTCCCGGGGACGGGCTGCAGGTGGACGCCCTGCCCGTCGTCGGTGAGGTCGGCCGTGGCCGACCGGCGCGGGTCGACGACGACGAGCCCACCGGCGGCGCGGGCTCCCGCGAGGTGCCCGACGAAGGGAGGCATCGTCTCGGCGACGTTGCTGCCGAGGAGCAGGATCGCGCCGGAGGTGTCCAGGTCGGTGATGGGGAAGGGCATGCCCCGGTCCATGCCGAGCGACCGGTTGGCGGCAGCCGCCGCCGATGCCATGCAGAAGCGGCCGTTGTAGTCGATGTGCTTGGTGCGCAGGGCGATCCGGGCGAACTTGCCGAGCTGGTAGGCCTTCTCGTTCGTCAGCCCGCCACCTCCGAAGACGGCCACCGCGTCGGGTCCGTGCTCGGCCGCGATCTCACGGAGCCGGCCGGCGAGGAGGTCGAGCACCTCGTCCCAGCCGACCGGGTGCAGCTCGCCGTCGGAGCCGCGGACCAGGGGAGTGGTGAGCCGGTCGGGGGCGCGGAGCACCTCGGCCGACGTCCACCCCTTGCGGCACATGCCGCCCCGGTTGGTCGGGAAGTCGCGGGCCGTGACCTCGACCCGCTCACCCTCTGGCTCCAGACTCATCGCGCACTGCAGCGCGCAGTAGGGGCAGTGGCTGTCGACCATCAGATGCCCTCGTCGGCCAGGCGCGCGCCGCGGCGGACGTAGACCGCCCACGTGAGCGTCGCCATGAGGACGTAGGCCGCGATGAAGACCCCGATCGCCGGCACGAGCGAGCCGAAGCCCGTCGTCGACATCGCGAAGCCACGCGGTACGAGGAAGCCGCCGACGGCACCGACCGCACCGGCGATCCCGATGCAGCCGGCGGCGCTGCGGCGCGCGATGGCGAGCTCCTCGCCGTCGCGCACCCCGGCCCGGAAGACGGCCGGGATCATCCGATAGGTCGCGCCGTTGCCGATGCCGGCCCCGGTGAAGAGCACGAGGAAGGCGAGGAGGAAGAGGACGAAGGAGTGCGCGGAGAGGGCGAGGATCGCCAGCCCCGCGGCGAGCCCCATGACGACGAAGGCCGCGATGGTCACCCGTGCGCCGCCGAGTCGGTCGGCGATGGTCCCGCCGAGCGGCCGGCTCGCGGCACCGAGGACCGCGCCGACGAAGGCGATCGACGTCGTCACCTCGGGGAACTGGCTCGTGAGCAGCGTCGGGAAGGCGGCCGAGTAGCCGATGAAGGAGCCGAAGGTGCCGATGTAGAGGAAGGAGATGATCCACGTGTGGGGGTGGGTCGCGGCCTTCGCCCAGCTGCGGTGGTCGGACCGCGCGGTGCTGAGGTTGTCCATGCCGCGCCAGGCGCCGAGCGCGGCGAGCAGCACGAGCGGCACGAAGAGCAGGCCGGCCCGCTCGAGGTGGATCCCGGCGCCGATCGCGATGACGGCGGGGACGACGAGCTGCACGATGCCGGTGCCGAGGTTGCCGCCGGCTGCGTTGAGCCCCAGCGCCTTCCCCTTCTCCGCCTCGGGGAAGAAGAAGGAGATGTTGGTCATCGACGACGCGAAGTTGCCTCCGCCGAAGCCGGCGAGTGCGGCGATGCCGAGGAGCAGCGCGAAGGGGGTCTCCGGCCGGCCCACGACCCAGGCGAGGGAGAGAGTGGGCAGCAGGAGCAGCAGCGCCGAGATGATCGTCCAGTTGCGCCCGCCGACGAGCGGGACCATGAAGGTGTAGGGGACGCGCAGGAAGGCGCCGATCAGGCTCGGCACCGCGATGAGCCAGAACTGCTGGTCCAGGGTGAGCGCGAAGCCGACGCCGTTCAGCTGCGGGACGACGACGCTCCACAGTGCCCACACGCAGAAGCCGAGGAACTCGGCGAGCACCGACCAGCGCAGGTTGCGGTGGGCGACTGCACGTGCGCCGCCCTCCCAGAAGCCCCGGTCCTCCGGGTCCCATTGGTCGATCCACCGTCCGGCCCGACGAATCGGACCGGCGGGGGCGGTGGCGTCAGCGGTGCTCGTGGGCAGCGTCGTGGTCATGCCGGGAGGCTCGCAAGGCCGTGTTTCGCGCCCGGTCTGCGGACGTAAAGCCCGCGTTACCCTGCCCGCACATCCGGGGGCGGGGTGCTGTGAGGGACGTCCTAGGGGGTGTCGGTGAGGAAGACCGTCTCCACCGCGGGCTGACCCTGGCTCAGCTGGTGCGCCGAGCGCGGCAGCTCGGCCACGGATGCCTCGTGCCGGGCACGCGCGCCCTCGAGGCTCGCGTGCTCGCGCCCGACGACCTCGCCGCCCTTGACGAGCCGCACGAGCAGGTCGCGGTCGTCGGCGTCACCGACCGGCTGCTCGCCGATGCCGAGGACCTCGGCCTCGACGACGCCGAGCGGGTTGCGCCGACGCAGCGCGTACTTGCGCCCACCGACCGACTGCTTGTCCTTGCTCTTCTTGGCGACGCCGATCATCCGCCCTTCGTCGTCCTCGCGGGCGACGAGCTTGTAGACCATCGACGCCGTCGGGTGGCCCGACCCGGTGACCACGCGCGTGCCGACGCCATAGGTGTCGACGGGGGCGGCCGCCAGCGCCGCGATGGCGTACCTGTCGTCCTCGCGGGCGACGAGCTTGTAGACATCGACGCCGTCGGGTGGCCCGACCCGTTGACCACGCGTGCCGACGCCATAGGTGTCGACGGGGGCGGCCGCCAGCGCCGCGATGGCGTACTCGTCGAGGTCGGAGGTGACGACGATCTTGGTCTCGGTCGCGCCCAGCGCGTCGAGCTGCTCACGGACCTCGCTCGCCTGGACCACGAGGTCACCCGAGTCGAGACGCACGCCGCCGAGGGAGGTGCCGGCGACCTCGACGGCCGTCCTCACCCCTTCGGTCACGTCGTAGGTGTCCACGAGCAGGGTGGTGCCGGCACCCAGCGACGCCACCTGCGCCTCGAAGGCCTCCCGCTCGCTCTCGTGCAGCAGGGTGAAGGCGTGCGCCGCGGTGCCACCCGTGGGCACGCCGTGCCGCCGCCCTGCCTCGAGGTTGGAGGTGGAGGAAAATCCGGCGATGTAGGCCGCGCGCGCCGCCGCGACCGCCGCCTCGTCGTGCGTGCGGCGGCTGCCCATCTCGATGACCGGCCGCGACCCGGCGGCACCGGTCATCCGCGACGCGGCCGAGGCCACGGCGGAGTCGTGGTTGAGGATCGACAGGATCACCGTCTCGAGGATCACGCCGTGGGCGAAGTCGGACTCGACGACGAGCACGGGGGAGTAGGGGAAGTAGGTCTCGCCCTCCGCATAGCCCCAGACGTCGCCGTCGAAGCGGTAGTCGGCGAGGAAGCCGAGGGTGTCCTCGTCGACGACCTGGCGCTCGCGCAGGTCCCGCAGCTCCTCCGGCCCGAAGCGGAAGTCCTCGATGGCGTCGAGCACGCGACCCGTGCCGGCGAGGACCCCGTAGCGACGCCCGCTCGGCAGCCGCCGGGCGAAGGTCTCGAAGACGCAGCGCCGTGACGCGGCCCCGCTGCGCAGGGCGGCCTGGAGCATCGTCAGCTCGTAGTGATCGGTGAGCAGGGCGGTGCTGGGTCGGATCGTCACGCCGGCCACTCTAGGGTGGAGGGCGTGTCCATCGCCCCCGCCGAGCAGCAGACGAGCGAGCCCGACGTCGTCGAGGCCGTCGACACCCCGTGGATCACGTTGGTGTGGAACGACCCCGTCAACCTCATGTCGTACGTGACCTGGGTCTTCCAGACGCACTTCGGCTATCCGAAGCAGCAGGCCGAGAAGCTCATGATGGACGTGCACCTCAAGGGCCGCGCCGTCGTCGCGCACGGCCCCAAGGAGCAGATGGAAGCCGACACCGAGGCGCTCCAGGGCTACGGCCTGTGGGCGACCTTCCAGAAGGACGCCTGATGGCCACCGCCTTTGCCGCGGACGGGGACGAGCTCGTCGCGATCATGGACGACAGCGAGCGGGCGGTCGTTGCCGGCCTGTGCCTGCAGGTCATGGACCTCGTCGCCCCCGCCTCCGTGACGAAGGGGGAGCACGCCGACCCCTTCGAGGCGATCGTCGCGGGGCTGGGTGACCTCGCCACGGACACCGAGGAGGGTGCTGCGGGCGTCGGGGTCCCCGACCGGGCCTTCGGCCTCGACGAGGACCGTGACCCGGCGCTCGACCGGCTCTTCCCGACGGGCAACCGCGAGGACGAGCAGGAGGCGGCGGAGTTCCGCCGCTTCACCGAGCAGGGCCTGCGGCAGCGCAAGCACGCCGGTCTGGCGGCGACGGTGCGGCTGCTCGAGGAGGCCGAGGACGAGCGGTGGGTCGTGCCCCGCCGCGAGGCGCCCCTCGTGCTCGTCGCCCTGACCGACGTGCGGCTCGTCATGGGCGAGCGGCTCGGGCTGCGCACCGACGAGGACGCGACCCGGCTCGAGGAGCTCGTCGAGTCGCTGCCCTCCGACGACCCGGCGATCTTCGCGCTGAGCGTCTACGACTTCCTCACCTGGCTGCAGGAGTCGCTCACCCGCGCGCTCACCGGCGAGGACGTCGACCTCCTGCTGCCCGACGACGAGGACGACGCAGAGGACGACGCACAGGACGAGGGCGAGTGAGCGACCCGTCGACCGCTGCCCAGCCGATCGGCATCTTCGACTCCGGCTTCGGGGGGCTGACCGTCGCCCGCGCCGTCATCGACCAGCTGCCCCACGAGTCGGTCGCCTACCTCGGTGACACGGCGCGAGCGCCTTACGGCCCCAGGCCGATCGCGCAGACCCGCGAGTTCGCCCTCGAGTGCCTCGACCGACTCGTCGACCACGGGGTCAAGCTGCTCGTCATCGCGTGCAACACCGCGAGCGCAGCCGTCCTGCACGACGCGCGCGAGCGCTACGACGTGCCCGTCATCGAGGTCATCCGCCCGGCCGTGAGGCGCGCGGTCCTGGCCACCCGCAACCACCGCGTCGGGGTCATCTCGACCGAGGGCACCCACCGCTCGCGCGCCTACCTCGACGCCTTCGCCGCGGCGCCGCACACGCAGGTCTTCTCCCAGCCCTGCCCGCGCTTCGTCGAGCTCGTCGAGGCCGGCACGACGTCCGGGCCGGAGGTGCTCGACGTCGCCCACGGCTACCTCGACCCCCTTCGTCGGGCCGAGGTGGACACGCTCGTCCTCGGCTGCACCCACTACCCGCTGCTCACCGGCGCCCTGTCCTACGTCATGGGCGAGGGTGTCACCCTCGTCTCATCTGCCGAGGAGACGGCCAAGGACGTCTACCGTGTTCTTGCGGACCACGACCTGCTGCGTCCCGAGTCGCTGCCGGCTCCGGGGCACGGGTTCACCACGACGGGGGACCCGGAGCGCTTCCGGTCGCTGGCCCGTCGCTTCCTCGGACCCGAGGTGGCGGACGTCTTCGGCAACATGGGGGAAGAGTCGTGAGGCTCACCGTCGTCGGGTGCTCCGGGTCCTTCGCGGGACCCGAGTCGCCCGCTTCCTGCTATCTCGTGACGGCCGAGCACGAGGGGCGCACCTGGCGCATCGTGCTCGACCTGGGCAACGGCGCGCTCGGCGCCCTGCAGCGGCACATCGACCTCGCGGACCTCGATGCCGTCGTGCTCAGCCACCTGCACCCCGACCACTGCATCGACCTCACCGGCATGTACGTCACCCGCACCTACCGACCCGAGGGTGCGCTCACCGAGCGGCTGCCGGTCTACGGCCCCGCGGGTGCGGCCGAGCGCCTCGCCGCGGCCTACGAGGGCATTGACGAGGCCGGGATGACCGGGGTCCTCGACTTCCGCCGCATCTCCACGAGCGTGCCGACGCACATCGGGCCCTTCGTGGTCCGGCCCTTCCTCGTCAACCACCCGGTCGAGGCCTACGGCTTCCGCGTCGAGGCCGACGGTCGGGTGCTCGCCTACAGCGGCGACACCGACTCCTGCGACGCGCTGACCCCGCTCTTCGCCGATGCCGACCTCGTGCTCGTCGACTCCGCCTTCGTCGAGGGGCGCGACGAGGCCCGCGGCATCCACCTCACCGGGCGCCGGGCCGCCGAGGCCGCGGTCGCCGCCGGGGGAGTGGGGCGCCTCATGCTCACCCACATCCCCGCGTGGAACGACCCCGAGGTCTGCCGCGCCGAGGCCGCCGCCGTGTGGCCGGGTGAGGTCGAGCTGGCCCGCCCGGACGCGACCTACGACATCTGAGCGCTTCCCGGCTCAGGCGAGGTCGAGCAGCGGCAGCAGCGACTCCTCGAGCCGGTCGGGGTTTGCCGAGGCGAGCGTGGCCCGGTCGTGGGTGGCCTCCGGGCGGCACACGGCAAAGGTCCGCAGCCCCGCGGCCGCACCCGCGTGCACGTCGTGCGTCGTGTCGCCCACCATCCACGTGCCCTCCGCGTCCAGAGCGGACAGTGCCCGCTCGATGACGTCCGGCGCCGGCTTGGCGGGGAAGCCGTCGGTGCCCTGGACGTGGTCGAGGTGGTCGGCGAGCCCGAGCGCGGTGACGAGGTCGCGTGCCATCTCGCTGCGCTTCGTCGTCGTCACCGCGAGCAGATATCCCTTGGCCCGGAGGGCCTCGAGCACCTCGATGGTGTCGACGAAGGGAGCGGATCGCTGGGTGAAGCGGGCCGGGTAGATCCGGCGGTACGACGCCGCGAGGGCGGCGACGTCCCCCTCGGGAGCGAGGGCGGTGAACATGTCCTCGAGGGGGAGGCCGACGAGCGCACGGACCGGCGGGTCGCCCGGGTCGGGCAGCCCGTGCTCGACCATCGCGGCCGTGATGCTCCCGATGATGTCCGGCAGGGAGTCGACGAGCGTGCCGTCGAGGTCGAAGCAGATGGCTCGTCGCGTCATGTGCCGCAATCTAACTCGACGCGGTGGCCGGTCACTGGTGGACTGGGGGCATGGACGCGCGCCTGCCCGCCCCCCTTCGCCCCGGTGACACGATCGCGGTCACCGCACCCAGCTCCGGGGTCCCGCCGACCCTGCAGCCCCGCCTCGACCTGGCGATCGCCGGGCTGCGGCGGCGCGGCTTCGAGGTCGTCGAGGGGGTCTGCCTGCGCGACACGACCGACACCCACGTGAGCGCCTCGCGCGAGGCCCGCGCCGACGAGCTCATGGCCCTGCTCGTCGACCCCGACGTCCACGCGGTCATCCCGCCCTGGGGTGGTGAGACCGGCATCGACGTGCTGCCGTGGCTCGACCTCGACCTGCTCGCCGAGTGCGACCCGACCTGGTACGTCGGCTTCTCCGACACGGCGACGACGATGCTGCCGCTCACCCTGCGCGCCGGGTGGGCGACCCTCCACGGCAGCAACCTCATGGACACGCCCTACGCGCCCGCCCCCGGCCACCTGCACTGGCTCGACGTGGCGACCGCCGAGGGCGGCGAGCTCACCCAGACCGCCGCCACGCACCGCCGCGCCGCGGGTTGGGACGACTACGAGGGTGACCCCGGCGTCGACGAGATGACGCTCACCGAGCCGACCCGGTGGTCGCTGCTCGAGGGGGAGGCGGCCAGCTTCGCCGGACCGCTCGTCGGTGGCTGCATCGAGGTGCTCTCGCCGCTGGCGGGCACCGCCTTCGGTGACGTGTGGTCCTGGGCGCAGGTGCAGGAGCAGCCGCCCGTCGTCCTGCTCGAGGCCGCGGAGGGCAATGCCTTCGAGATCGCCCGCTGCCTGCACGGACTGCGGCTGGCGGGGTGGTTCGACCGGTGCGCCGGCGTCGTCATCGGCCGCACGCCCGCCCCCGATGCGCCGACCCTGACTCAGCACGAGGCGGTGCGCGATGCCCTCGACGGTCTCGGGGTGCCGGTCGTGCTCGACGCCGACGTGGGGCACCAGCAGCCGCAGATGCCGCTCGTCCTCGGCGTCCCCACCCGGGTCGAGGTTGGGCCGGAGGCGCAGCGGGTCACCCAGGAGCTCGTCCGACCGGAGTGCTAGCATCGAGAGCGGGAGATGATAGCGATGGCAGCGATCACCGTTCGCAACCTCGATGACGACGTCCGTGACCGACTGCGCCTGATGGCGGCGGAGCACGGTCACTCGATGGAGGCAGAGGTCCGCTCGATCCTGACGGCGGCGGCCGGCCACCGGCAGCAGCGGCCCAATGCCCTGATGGATCTGTACTGGGCAGGTCGTGGCGACGTGGTGGTCGAGATGGAGTCCGACCTGGAGCCGCCCCCACGTGAGTCCGACCCACCTCGCGTCGATTTCACCGACCCGGCCTTCGGATGATCGCGGTCGACACCAACGTCGTCTCCGAGCTGATGAGACTGCAGCCCGAGGCCGAGGTCGTGAGATGGGCGGCCTCGGTCGCCGACGCCGACCTCGCCGTGCCCGCCGTCGTCGCCGGGGAGCTCCTGCACGGGCTGGGACGAATGCCCGCGGGTGCTCGGCGGCAGCGGCTGGAGGGCGCGCTCGATGCATTCTTCCAGCGGCTCGGCGACGACCGGGTCCTCCCTCTCGACGGGCCGGCGGCCGTGGCCTATGCCCATGTCATGTCCGGCCGAGAGCTGTCCGGCCGGCCCGTGGGCACCGTGGACGCACTCATCGCCGCGACGTGCCGGGCCCACGGAGCCTCCCTCGCCACGCGCAACACCAAGGACTTCACCGGTACCGGCATCGAGCTGATCGACCCCTGGTCGGCAGGCCGGGCTCGCTGACCGGTCCGCCTGCGGTCCTCAGGGTCGTGCGCGCTCGCCGACCCGTCCGGTGACCCAGGCGGCGATCCGCTCGCCGATGATCTCGGGGGAGCGGGCGAAGCTGTAGTGGTTGACCGGCTTGCCCGGGTCGCCCGCCGCCTTGGCGAAGGTGAAGCGCTCGACCTCGGCACTCGCGAAGAGCCCGACCAGCTCGTCGACGGCGGCCGGCGGAGCGAGGGTGTCGTTGTCGAGGTCGACGGCGAGCAAGGGCAGCGAGCGCCCGGCGAGCCCCGCCGTGATGTCTCGGCCCCCGGGAGCCAGACGCCCGGTGCGGGAGAAGGCCGCCCACTCGCGCATCAGCGTCCGCGCCTGCGTCCCGCCGAAGCCGAGGCGCACGCCGGGCCAGTAGCCGCACAGCCGCGAGACGACCGCGACGAGCTGGGTCTGCACGAGGGTCTTGAGCCCCTGCTGCGCGCGCCAGTGCGGCGTCCCCGACCCGATGAGCACGGCGGCGTCGACCGCGGGCGTCGGGCCGGCGAGGTGGGCGGCGAGGAGGTGGCCACCGAGGGAGTGGCCGAGCGCGACGACCGGGCCGTCGTGCTGCTCGCGGACCCGGTCGACGACCGCCGGCAGCCAGCCGTGGGCGAGGTCGTCGTAGCCGAGGTCGCGTCTACGGCCGACGTGCGGCGTCGCATCGCCCTGCCCGGTGTAGTCGGCGACGCCGGCGGCCACGCCGTGCCGCGCGAGCTCGTCGACGAAGGGGCCGTAGTAGCCCGCCGGCACCCCCATGGCCGGCATGACGAGGACGAAGGGGGCCGACGTCGCGTCGGTCCCGGCGGCGTGCAGGGTCGTCGTCCCGCCTCCGGGCAGGCTGATCTGGCTGTGCTGGTCCACGGCGGGAGCCTAGGGCGTCGAGCGGCCCTCATCGCGCAGCGACGCCACGACGGCGGCGACCTCCGAGCGCTGGTCGGCGTACTGCGGCGCCGTGAGCAGCATCCGCTTGACGAAGGGGAAGCCCGCCGCCAGGAGCGCTCGCCAGCCGTGCAGGGAGAGGTCGACGTCGAGCGGGAGTCCGAGCTCGTCATGGGTCCAGCCGGTCTCGCGGGTCAGGTCGGCGGCATCGACGGTGGTGGTGAGCCCGATCTCGTAGGCCTCGACGACCGCACGCTTGGACTCCAGCGGGCGCACCCGCGCGAAGAACCCCGCGAGCGGCTCGCGGGCGAGCGCGCCACCACGGACCGCGAGCAGATAGCTCTGCAGGTGCTCCGCCGGGTGGTGGTTGGCGGTCGCCGCCCAGACATCGCTCGTACCGGCGTCGATGCGACGGATGAGCTCGTCGAGCGGCCCGAGCGGGCCGACGAGGGAGTCGTTGGTCAGGACGACGAGGTCCTTGCGCGCCACCGCCGGCCAGGTCGCCAGGGCGTGCGCCCACGAGCCGAAGTCGTAGGCGGTGTTGCGCCGCCGCACGAGCGCGACATCCGCGGGCAGGTCGGGTGCGGCGAGCCGCACCCACGGGTCGCGGGCTGCGACGAGGAGGACACCGAAGCCCCCTTCGGCCCAGGCCGTGGCCGCAGCCAGGGCGTCCGGCCTCACCCGGGCACCGGGAGACCACTCCGCGAGGACGACGACCCGGTCCCTCGCGAGGACGTCTGCGATGTCGCCGGCCACGACGCCCTCCCGCGCGGGCAGGCGGTCGTTGGCCGCCCCCTTCGCCCGCCAGCGCAGGTCCCGCACCCGCACCCGAGTGCGGGACTCCCACTCCTGCACCCGGTCGGTGAGCGTCGGCGCGCCGGCCTCCGGCGGGCGCTCGTGGGTGCCGCGGGCGGTCCACGCGGTGGCCTCGACCCACTTCGTCAGCTCGCCGGGGTGGGCCGCCCACAGCCGGGCGAGCCGTCCGAGCTGGGTGGCCCGCCCGCGCAGCAGCCGGGCTCGCCCCGGAGTCGCGTCGTAGCCGAGGTGGAGGTCGAAGCGCTTGGCGACGACCCGCGGGTGCACCCGCACGCCGTTGACGATGTTGGCGAGGTTGGTGCCGTGCAGCACCTGCGCCCACATGACCGGCGCGCGCACCTCGCGCAGCGGACCGTGGCCGCGGGCGCGGGCGTGCTTGGCGACGAAGACCGTGTCCGGCAGCCGGCCCTCCTCGCGGGCCTCGATGAGCGAGAGGAAGGGGCTGGAGAGAATCGTCGCTCGGTGCACGGCACCGCTGCGGTCGATCTGGATGCCGCGGGGGAAGTTGACGAAGAGCCGTTCCTGCCCGGCGAACTGCGCCTGCACCGAGGCCATGAGGTCGACCGCCATCGCGTCGTCGCTGTCGATCCGGGTCGTGATGACGAAGGGGGAGTGGCACCGGTCGGCGACGTGCTGGGCGAAGCCGTCGCGGGTGAAGGGGGCATGCGTCCAGATCGGGGTGAAGGCGCCCTCGGCGAGCTCCTCGACCTGCGCCCGGAAGTCCGCGGAGCACCGGTCGTCGAAGATCACCAACCAGTCGAAGGGCTGCGCGTCGCGCTGCGAGAGCACCGACGGCAGGCAGGCGTCGACGAAGAAGCCGAGCCGGTAGAAGAGCCAGTCCTCGTCGGGCGGCGGCGCATCGGGGTGCAGCACCGCGCTGAAGCGGGTGAGCAGGACGTGGTCGAAGGACGGCCTCACCCGAGCCATCCTGTCGGATCGTTAGCCTTGCCCCATGACTGACACCACCCCCCGGCACGACGGACGCACCCCCGAGCAGCTGCGCGAGGTGCGCATCACCCGCAACTGGCTCGACCACGCCGAGGGCTCGGTGCTCGTGGAGTTCGGCCGCACCCGGGTGCTCGTCGCCGCGAGCTTCGAGGCGGGGGTGCCGCGCTGGCTCAAGGGCCAGGGCACCGGCTGGGTCACCGCCGAGTACGAGATGCTGCCGCGCTCGACCAACACCCGCAGCGGGCGCGACTCGCGCAAGGGCAAGGTCGGCGGTCGCACCCACGAGATCTCGCGCCTCATCGGCCGCAGCCTGCGCGCCGTCATCGACACCAAGGCGTTGGGGGAGAACACGATCGTCCTCGACTGCGACGTCCTGCAGGCCGACGGCGGCACCCGCACGGCGGCCATCACCGGCGCCTACGTCGCCCTCGTCGACGCCGTCGAGGACGCCCGCAGCCGTGGCCTGATCCCGGCCGGCGCGACGCCGCTCACCGGCTCGCTCGCCGCGGTCTCGGTCGGCGTCGTCGACGGCCGCGCGGTCTGCGACCTCGACTACCCCGAGGACTCCACCGCCGAGACGGACATGAACGTCGTCATGACCGGCACCGGCGAGTTCATCGAGGTGCAGGGCACGGCGGAGGGCGCTCCCTTCGACCGGGCGCTGCTCGGTGAGCTGCTCGACCTCGCGACCACCGGCTGCGCCGCGCTCACCGCCAAGCAGCAGGAAGCCCTCGCCGAGACCCCCCGGGAGCGCGTGCTGTGACCCAGCGGGTCGTCCTCGCGACGCACAACGAGCACAAGGTCCACGAGCTGCAGCAGATCCTCGGCGAGGCTGATCTCGGCCTCGAGATCGTCTCGATGGCCGCCTTCCCCGAGGTTGGCGAGATCCCGGAGACCGAGGTGACCTTCGCCGGCAACGCGCGCCTCAAGGCCGAGCACGTCGCGATGCGCACCTCGCTGCCCGCGCTCGCCGACGACTCCGGCCTGGCCGTCGAGGTGCTCGGCGGCAGCCCGGGCATCTTCTCGGCGCGGTGGTCCGGTCTGCACGACGGTGCGGACCTGCCCCGGGCCGAGAAGGACCGCCGCAACCTCCAGCTCCTGCTTGACCAGCTCGCCGACGTGCCCGACGAGCACCGCCGCGCGGCCTTCCGCTGCGCCGCGGTCCTCGCGATCCCCGGTGGTGCCACCGTGACGAGCGAAGGGGAGGTCCCCGGCGTCGTCGTGCGGGAGCCGGTGGGGGACAACGGGTTTGGCTACGACCCGATCTTCCGTCCCGACGGCGACACCCGCACCCTGGCGCAGTACACGGACGTCGAGAAGAACGCGATCAGCCACCGCGGCCGCGCCTTCCGCGCCATGGTGCCGCTGCTGCGCGAGCACTTGGCCTGACCCGATCTCTGCAAAACCCTAGGGTCTTGCAGAGTTCAGGACGCTCAACGTCGCAAAACCCTAGGGTTTTGCGACGTTGGGTGGGGTGCCGAAGGCGGGACTTGAACCCGCACGCCCGTGGGCACGTGGACCTAAACCACGCGCGTCTGCCAATTCCGCCACTTCGGCTCGGTCAGGCAGTCTAGGCGGGTGAGCGACCACTCCTTCACCACGACCCTCGCCTGGTCGGGATCCACGGGTGTCGGCTACGACGCCTACTCCCGCGAGCACGAGCTGACGATGGCCTCGACGACGACCCGGGCGAGCAGCGACCTCGCCTTCCGGGGTGACGCATCGCTGCCCAACCCCGAGCAGCTGCTCGTCGCGGCGGCGAGCAGCTGCCAGATGCTCTCCTTCCTGGCCGTCGCCGCCCGGGCCCGGCTCGACGTCGTCGACTACCGGGACGAGGCCGTCGGGGAGATGCCGGAGGGCGAGCGGCCGATGTGGGTGACGCGCATCGTCCTGCGTCCGCACATCACCCTCGCTGCCCCGGCCCCCCGCGCCAAGGTCGAGCGGCTCGTCGAGGTCGCCCACCGGGAGTGCTTCATCGCGCAGAGCCTGCGCAGCGAGATCCTCCTCGAGCCGACCCTCGTCGGCATCAGCGACTGATCGCACCGGTCAGCCGCGCGTGCGCCCCGGCACCGACCGCGGGTCGAAGCCGTAGGGCAGCTCCAGCCGGTGCGCCGCCATGAGCTCGCCGTCCGAGAGCACCTCGCGCGTCGCGGCGTCGGCGACCATCCTCCCTTCGGAGAGCACGACCGAGCGCTCGCACAGCTGGAGGGCGTACGGCAGGTCGTGCGTCACCATGAGCACCGTGATGTCGAGGCCGTCGACGATCTCGGCGAGCTCGCGACGCGAGGCCGGGTCGAGGTTGCTGCTCGGCTCGTCGAGCACGAGGATCTCCGGTCGCATCGCGAGCACGGTCGCGACCGCGACGCGCCGCTTCTGCCCGAAGGACAGGTGGTGCGGGGGCCGGTCGGCGACCTCGAGCATCCTGACCGCGGAGAGCGCCTCGTGCACCCGCGCCTCGACCTCGGCAGCGGGCAGCCCGAGGTTGTGCGGACCGAAGGCCACGTCCTGGGCCACCGTCGTCATGAAGAGCTGGTCGTCGGGGTCCTGGAAGACGATGCCCACCCGGCGCCGCACGTCGAGCAGGTGCGCGTGGCTCACCGGCACCCCCGACACCGAGATCGAGCCGCTCGTCGGGGTGAGGATCCCGTTGAGGTGCAGCACCAGCGTCGTCTTGCCGGCGCCGTTGGGGCCGAGCAGGGCGACCCGCTCGCCGGGATGCACGTGCAGGTCGACACCGTCGAGCGCGCGGTGCCCATCGGGGTAGACGTGATCCACGCCGCGCAGGTCGATGACGGGAATGCTCATGCGCCCAGCCTCGCAGCCGCGAGGACGATCGTCGCGCCGACGGGCAGGAGCATCGCCACGGCCCACGTCGAGCCGGCGACAGGTGTCCGCTCGACGTGGGTCCGTCCGTCGAACCCGCGCGCGAGCATTGCCAGGTGCACGCGTTCACCCCGCTCGTAGCTGCGGACGAAGAGCGACCCCGCGGTGCTCGCGAGCGCTGGCCACGCGCGTAGTCCGCGGCCGCTGAAGCCGCGCGACTCCCGGGCCACCCGCATCGCCTGCAGCTGCCCGCTGATGACCTCGGTGTAGCGGACCATGAAGCCGAGGATGAGCACGAGCTGCGCCGGCAGACGTAGCCGAGCCAGCCCGGCGACGACGTCGGAGGGGGTGGTCGTCGCCGCGAGCACCAGTGAGGCACCGACGCCGAGTGTGCCCTTGACCAGGAGGTTCCACCCGCCCCAGAGCCCCGCCTCTGACAGCGACAGCGGCCCGACGTCGACGCGGGGGCCAGTCGCGACGAAGGGCATGAGTACGGCGAAGAGGACGAAAGGCACCTCGACGAGCAGCCGAGGAGCGAGGTGCCGCAGCGGCACCCTGCTCACCAGGACGACGCCGAGCAGGAGCAGTGCCTGCAGCCCGAGCGCCCACACCGCCTCCCGCGGGGTGAGCACGACGGCGATGACGTAGAGCATCGCCGCGACGATCTTGAGGTGCGCCGGGAACGCGTGGAGTCTCGTGGGGGAGTGCAGGCTCAACGCGTGGCGGTGGGGGTTGGCCACCTCAGCCGCGACGACGGGCGAGTCGGAGCAGGACCCACATGAGGGCACCCGTGAGTAGCACGCCCACAAACCCCGCCAGACCGCCGGAGAGGAAGCCGTCACCGATTCCCTTTGTCCCGTAGTCGGCGAACGGGGAGCCGGATGCGCCGTGGTCGCCCGCGGCACCGGCGAAGCCGAGCGTCTCGGCCACGTGCTCGAGCCCGTCGGGGTGCCCGGAGGCCCAGAAGCTCACGACGGAGGAGAGGATGAGGCAGACGACCAGTCCGCCGAGGACGAGGGCGCGGGTCGAGACGCGGGCCTTCATCGGGTCGCTCTCATGCTCTCGCGGGGCACGTGTGCCGAGGGTGAGAGGTGCTCCGCACCGCGCACGAGGTCAGGCCGCACCCCGACGACCGCCGAGACGACGAGGAAGGTGATGGCCGCCTCGCCGAGGCCGATGAGCAGGTGCCAGCTCACCATGGCGGTGAGCAGGGCGCCGGCGTCGACGGACGCGGTGCCACCGACCATGAAGAGCCCGGCGAAGACGACCGCGGCGCAGGGCACGGACGCAAAGGCGCCGATCGCGGCGGCCACGGGGATGCTGGCCGGCCGCGCCGGCAGGAGGCGTCGCGCGAGGACGAAGACGACCCAGCCGACCCACACGCCGACGAGCGCCATGAGTGTGACGTTGGTTCCGAGGGCGGTGAGGCCGCCGTCAGCGAAGACGAGCGCCTGGACGAGCAGGACGACGGTGATGCACAGGGTGGCGGTCCACGGTCCCACGAGGACTGCCGCGAGTGCGCCGCCGAGGAGGTGGCCGGAGGTGCCGCCGGCGACGGGGAAATTCAGCATCTGGGCGGCGAAGACGAAGGTGGCGACGAGACCGGCGAGCGGGGCCACCCGGTCGTCGAGATCGCTCGGGGTTCGTCGCAGCGCTAGGGCCACCCCCGCGATCGCCACACCCCCCGTGGCGAGGGAGGTCGGAGCATCGAGGAAAGCATCGGGCACGTGCATAGGTCACTCCTACGTGACTCTGCCCCTGGGAGGATAGGTTGGGGTGACCATACTGCATTCCGCCGAGACAGGAGATGCGATCCGTGGGCGAGAGACTCACCCCGGGCGATGCAGCCCCCGACTTCACCCTCCCCGACGACACCGGCGCGGAGGTCTCCCTGAGCGACTTCCGCGGCAAGCAGGTCATCGTCTACTTCTACCCGGCGGCGATGACCCCCGGCTGCACGAAGCAGGCGTGCGACTTCAGCGACTCGCTCGAGGCCCTGCGCGCCGCCGACACCGAGGTCATCGGCATCTCGCCGGACCAGCCGGCGAAGCTCGCGAAGTTCCGTGAGCGTGACGGGCTGACGATCACCCTGCTGTCCGATGCGGACAAGTCGGTGATGACGGCCTGGGGCGCTTATGGTGAGAAGAAGTTGTACGGCAAGGTCGTCGAGGGAGTCATCCGCTCGACGGTCGTCGTCGGACCGGACGGCGTGGTGACCCACGCCCAGTACAACGTCAAGGCGACGGGCCATGTGGCCCGCATCCGCCGCGACCTCGGCATCGAGTAAGGACGGAACCCCCACGTGAGCAACGACACCCCGAGCATGACCAAGCTCGAGAACGACATCATCACGACGCGTGACCGGCTCGCCCAGACCATCGACGAGCTGAGCGTGCGCGCCGCGCCCAAGAACGTCGTCGCCCGGCAGAAGGAGCAGGCCAAGGCCTCCTTCACTGCCGCGACCCGCACCGAGTCCGGCGAGCTGCGCATGGACCGCGTCGCGATCGCCGCCGCGGCCGTCGTCGGCCTCGTCGTTCTCAAGGTCATCTCGAGCAACCGCAAGGCCAAGAAGTGGGAGCGCCAGCGCGCCAAGCGCTCCTGGTGACGTCACCTCGGCACTGACGAAGGGGGGTGGCACCGACCGGTGCCACCCCCCTTCGGCGTCGTGGCAGGAGGTGGACCGCACCGCGGCAGGGCGCCGATCGAGGCGCCAAGAGCCCTGTCCCGGAGTCGATTTCGCCCTCCGCCATCGTGGTGCTAATGTTTCTCCTCGCGCGCCAATAGCTCAATTGGCAGAGCAGCTGACTCTTAATCAGCGGGTTCGGGGTTCGAGTCCCTGTTGGCGCACCACCCACGAAGGGCCCCACCGCACTGCGGTGGGGCCCTTTCGTCGTACCCGGGCGGTCACCCCGGCCGACCGGAGCCGGCCGGGGTCGACGGGTCAGCCGCGCCACTCCTCGAGGTCGACCTGCTCGTCCTCCTCGGCGTGGCGCCGGCGGCCCAGGAGCAGCCCGACGCCGGCGATGACGACGAGCAGGGCGCCGACGAGGACGGCCCAGCCCCAGGCGGGGAAGCCGCCGTCGCTGCTCGCGTCGTCGCCCTCGACGGGCGCGGCGGTGGAGCTCGACGAGCTCGAGGCGCTGCTGGGCTCGCTCTCGCCGTCGCCCGAGGTCGTCGACGACGAGGTCGACGAGGAGGTGGTGCTCGACGAGCTGGGCTCGGTCGTGCTGCTCGGCGCCGAGGTGCTCGACGGCTCGCCCGCCGAAGTGCTCGACGACGTCGGCGCCGTCGGGGCGGAGGTGGTGGGGGAGTCGCTGCCCGACGTGGTGCTCGAGCTGCTGCCCGACCCGCCGTCGCTCGTCGTCTCGCTGCCGCTCGGGCCGGTGTCGCCACCGGGCGGGGCGTAGGTGAAGGAGTAGGACCCGCTGATCGGGTGCCCGTCGGCGCTGACGACCTTGTAGGACACCGTGTAGGAGCCGGCCGGCAGCGAGGACTTCAGCGGCTGGTAGACGGTGCCGCCGTCGACCTCGAGGTTGCCGTCGGTCGCGTCGGTCGAGCCGGTGCGCACGCTCACCTCGTTGAGCCCGGACTGGATCGGCTCGTTGAAGCGCAGCATGATCTCCGGCGGAGTCGCGGTGAGGGTCGAGCCCTCCTTCGGGCTCGAGGCCTCGAGCCGGGCGTGCGCCGAGGCGGGGGCGGCCAGACCCACCATCGTCGCGAGCAGCGCTGCGAGAGCGAGGATCGCGGTGGCGGCACGGGCGAAGGGGGTGGCTGTCCGGGGTGTCGTCGTCACCCGCCCATCGTGCCCGATGGGCCTGTGCGGGCGCTGGAGGTGGGTGGTCATGAGCACCCTCTCGGAGCAGGTACGATGGTCCGCGCTGCCCGATGAGGTGGCACTTGGTGGGTATAGCTCAGCTGGTAGAGCACCGCGTTGTGGTCGCGGGTGTCGCGGGTTCAAGTCCCGTTACTCACCCCAAGGATGAAGGGCCCCGGGGATCGTCCCGGGGCCCTTCGTCGTCCCCGGTCCTCAGCGTGGCGTCCATCACCGATTGGACACTATTCGGCACGTCGATTTAACCTTCGCGCCCCTTTCAGGCCATTATTGGTCGGATGCAGACCGTTCGCAGCTGGCCCTACACCGTCGCTGTGGTCGTCTCGATCCTCGTCGGGGCGACCGCACTCGTCGGGACCCACTCGCTCGGGATCCCGCTCAAGGACCCCGAGGGATTCCTCGGTCCTGCCTACGTGCGCCTCCCCGCACTCGCCCTCCTCCTCTTCGGCATCGGCCTGGTCATCGCGGGCCTGCGCCGCGCCGGGTGGCGCGAGCTGCCGCGCGGCATGGCCGAGGTCGCCCGCCACGAGTGGAGCCTGCGGCGCATCGTCTACATCGCGACCGGTCTGATCACCTTCTACGTCTGCTACGTGGGCTACCGCAACCTCAAGAGCGTGCTGCCGGTCTACCGGCAGGACGTCCTCTTCGACAACCAGCTGCTCGACGTCGACCGCGTGCTCTTCGGCGGTGCCGACCCGGCGGCGGTCCTGCACACGATCCTGCCGCCGGACCTCGCGGCCCCGGTGCTGTCCTTCGTCTACCTGCTCTACCTGCCCCTCGTGCCGGTCTCGCTCATGGCGGTCCTCGTCCTGTGCCGCGACCTGTCCGTGGGCGCCTGGTACGCCACCTCGCTCAGCCTCAACTGGGTGCTCGGTGCGGTGAGCTACTACATCCTGCCCGCGCTCGGCCCGGTCTACGTGCGGCCCGACCTCTTCGCCGGCCTGCCCGACTCGGGTGTCGGTGAGCTGCAGACCGCGCTCCTGCGCAACCGTCTGGAGTTCCTCGCCGACCCGCGCTCGAGCGATGTCATCCAGGGTGTCGCGGCCTTCGCGTCGCTGCACGTGTCGGTCACCTTCGCCCTGGCGCTCTTCCTGCAGCGCACGGCCTCGACCCGCCCGCTGCGCATCGCCGCGTGGACCTTCTTCGGTCTGACCTTCCTCGCGACGATCTACTTCGGCTGGCACTACGTCCTCGACAACATCGCCGGCATGCTCATCGGCTACATCGCCGTCGTCGTCGGCGGCTGGGCCACCGGTCAGCGTCGGCGCGGCAACCAGGCCGTCGTCGTCACGGGCGAGACCGAGGGCTCGCGGTCGCTCGCCAGCGCCTGAGCACCACCGGCGTCCGGCGCCGGACCCCGCGCAGCAGCGTCCGACGCCGGACGGCGCCGGACCTGCCGGCTGTGTACGGTGGCCGCTCGTGAGCGCACCACTCGTCACCTCGACCACCGAGGACCGCAGCGGCTACGTCGCCGTCCTCGTCTTCCCCCTGCTCATCGTCGCCGGGGGAGTGGTCGGCTACCTGGCCGCCGACACGGTGTCGGGGGCGGCCCCCTTCGTCAACCCGCTGCTCGGGCTGGTGATGTTCACGATGGGCCTGACGCTGCGGCCCGTCGACTTCGGCCTCGTGCTGCGGCGCCCGCTGCCGGTGCTGCTGGGGGTCGTCGCGCAGTACGTCATCATGCCGCTGGTCGCCGTGCTCGTGGTGACGGTGCTCAGCCTGCCGCCCGAGCTGGCCGCCGGTGTCATCCTCGTCGGCTGCGCACCCGGGGGGACGGCGTCCAACGTCGTGTCCTACCTCGCCCGCGGTGACGTGGCGCTGTCGGTGACGATGACCTCGGTCTCGACGCTGCTCGCGCCCTTCCTCACGCCGCTGCTCACGCTGTGGCTGGCCGGGCGCTACATGCCCCTCGACGGAGCCGGCATGGCCCGCACCATCGTCACGATCGTCCTGCTGCCGGTCCTCGCAGGTCTCGTCGTGCGCCTGCTGCTCGCGCCGCTCGCCGAGGCGCTCCTGCCGGCCCTGCCGTGGCTGTCGGTGGCCGCGATCTCGGTCATCGTGGCGATCGTCGTCTCGGGCAGCGCCGACGCGATGCTCACCGCGGGTCCCCTCGTGCTCCTGGCCGTCGTCGTGCACAACGTGCTCGGCATGGGCCTGGGCTACCTGGCCGCCAGGGTGGCCCGGCTCCCGGTGCCCGCTCGGCGCACGACCGCCATCGAGGTGGGCATGCAGAACTCCGGGCTCGCTGCGGGCCTGGCCGCGCAGTACATGGAGCCGCTCTCGGCCCTGCCGGGCGCGGTCTTCTCGGTGTGGCACAACGTCTCCGGCGCGCTCTTCGCCGCGTGGTGCCGGCGCCGCGACCGCCCGTAGCGACGCGAGGACCGTGCCCGGTCAGCCGACCTGGTGGCGCGCGGCGATCTCCTTGAGCTCGGCCGTCTCGAGACCGGGCTGGGGGCGGAAGACCGCCTCGCGGTAGTAGCGCAGCTCGGCGATCGACTCCGTGATGTCGGCGAGCGCGCGGTGGCCGCCGTTCTTGTCCGGGGAGGCGAAGTACGCCCGCGGGTACCAGCGGCGCGAGAGCTCCTTGATCGAGGAGACGTCGATCATTCGGTAGTGCAGGTGCCCCTCGAGGGCCGGCATGTCCCGCACGAGGAAGGCGCGGTCGGTCGCGACGCTGTTGCCGCCGAGCGGTGCCTTGCCGGCGTCAGGGACGTGCTCCTTGATGTGGGCGAGGACGGCCTCCTCGGCCTCGGCGAGGGTCGTGCCCTCGGCCAGCACGTCGAGCAGTCCCGAGGTCGTGTGCATGTCGCGGACGAAGTCGTTCATCTGCGTCAGCGCCGCCTCGGGCGGGCGGACGACGATGTCGATGCCCTCGTCGAGCTGGTTGAGCTCGTAGTCGGTGACCAGGGCCGCGACCTCGATGAGGGCGTCGTGCTCGAGGGAGAGGCCGGTCATCTCGCAGTCGATCCAGACGATGCGCTCGGAGGAGGGAGTCGAAGAAGTCACGTCTTCCACCATATCCAGACCGCTGGATGGGTAGTCCTCCCCACCGACGAGAGGCCGCTGCCGCACTACCGTGGCGGCCATGAGCTCCACGCCGCCTCCTCCGCCCGCCGGGCAGCCCCCGGCTCCCGCCGGTCCTCCGCCGCCACCGCCCGCATCGTCCGGGAGCCAGCAGCCTCCCGCCCCGCCCGCGCCCCCGACCACCCCGAAGCCTCCCGCGCCGCCCGTCGGCCAGCCGCCGGCGCCGCCCGCGCCCCGCTCGACGCCGTCCGAGGACACCCTCAGCCGCCGGATGCTGCGCCGCAGCGCACCGGAGGAGCCCGAGTGGTACCGCACCGCCACCCGCTCGGTCCTGCTCGCCGAGGAGGCGGCCCGCACCGACTCCCGTCAGCAGGTGCTCGCGCAGCAGCAGGCCTACGAGGAGCAGCAGCGCCTGGCCCAGCAGGCCCAGGCCCAGCAGCAGGCGCAGGCCGCCTACGCGCACCAGCAGGCCGGTGCCCAGCACGCAGGCGCCCAGCAGCAGGCCAACGCCGCCTGGGCCCACCAGCAGGCCCAGCACGCCGCGTGGCTGCAGCAGCAGAGCTACACCGCCCACTACGTGCCCGCGCAGGCGCAGGCCAACCCCACCCCGCGCCCCACGCTGCGCACCTGGCTGCTCGGCGGCACCGTGGTCGTCGGCTCGCTCGTGCTCGCCCTGATCTTCGCGCTCTACTTCGGGCTGAGCTTCGGCATCCTGACCACCCTCATCGGGCTCGTCTTCGCGCTCATCCCGCTGGCGATCGTCGTGCCGATCTTCCTGTGGCTCGACCGCTTCGAGGCCGAGCCGTGGCGCTACCTCGTCACGGCCTTCCTCTACGGCGCGCTCGGCTCGACGCTCATCTCGCTCGTGCTCAACACGATCGGCGGGGTCTTCCTGCTCGGCGTCACCGACCCGGAGTCGGCCAACGTGCTCGGCGCCGTCATCGTCGCCCCGCTCGTGGAGGAGACCTTCAAGGGGGTCTTCCTGCTCGTCATGTGGTGGTTCATGCGCAAGGAGTTCAACGGCCTGACCGACGGCATCGTCTACGCCGGCATCGTCGCGGCGGGCTTCGCCTTCACCGAGAACATCCTCTACCTCGGCCGCGCGCTCACCGAGGGCGGGACGCCGGCCTTCGTCGTCACCTTCGTGCTGCGCGGCATCATCAGCCCCTTCCTCCACCCGATGTTCACGACGATGACCGGTATCGCGGTCGGCATGGCGGCGCTGTCGCGCTCGACGCCGGTCAAGGTCGTCGCGCCGATCATCGGCTGGTGCGCCGCGGTGCTGCTCCACGGGCTGTGGAACCTCAGCGCCTCCTCCGGCACGACCGGCCTGATCCTCGGCCTGTGCTTCGGCTTCGTCGCCTTCGTCTCCTTCGTCGCCTTCGTCATCTGGACCCGCTCGCGGGAGGGCAAGGTCATCGGTGAGCACCTGCTGCCCTACGCGGACTCCGGGTGGATCTCCCGCGACGAGGTCGCGATGCTCGCGTCGATGAAGGAGCGGCGGGTGGCCCGCCGCTGGGCCCGCGCCAGCGGCGGCGCGGTCAGCCTGCAGTCCATGCGGGCCTTCCAGGACTCCGCCTCCGAGCTGGCGCTGCTGCGCTTCCGCAAGCTGCGCCACGAGGCCGACCACGACGCGCTCCAGCAGGAGCGGGTCCTCCTCGACTCGATGACGGCCAGGCGAAGGGAGTTCGCCGGCGCCTGATCGTCGCGCGGGTGGGTGGGCTGCTGCGGAGGCTCCCCACCTGCCCGTGTCCGGTCAGGCCGGCTCCACCACGAGCTGCTCGTCGGTCAGGGCGGCGACGGCGGCCCGGTGGTCGTCGGTCGTGACGTCGACGTCGGCGAGGGAGATCTGCGCGGGGCGCGGCTCGTCGGCCCGCCAGTCGACGAGTCGCGCCGGCTCGCCGGGCCCGGAGACGAGGACCTCGGAGGGGTCGACGACGAGCCCGCGGCCGGTCGCCTTGAGGACGGCCTCCTTGCGTGCCCACACCCGCGCACGGGCGACGAGGAGGTCGTGACCGTCGAGGCTGCCGAAGCCGGCGACCTCGTCGGCCGCGAGCGTCGTGCGCGCGAAGCCCTCGAAGTCGGCGTCGGTGAGGTCCTCGATGTCGACGCCCACCTCGACGCCCCGGGCGACGGCGACGATCGCACCGGCACCGGTGTAGGAGAGGGAGAAGTGCCAGCCGGGGGCGCCGACGAGGCTGGGCTTGCCGTGCTGGTCGCTGCCGCAGGTGGCGCAGCGCCGGGCGAACTCGAGCGCCCCCGGGTCGCGGTCGAGCAGTTCGCCGAGGACCCGCCGCACGAGGGCGTGCCCGGTGACGAAGGGAGCTGCCTCGCGCTTGCGCCCGGCGCGGGTGCGCTCGCCCGCGTCGAGGATCGCCAGGTCGTCGGGGGAGTCGGAGACCCCCGCCTCACGCACGGTGATCCGGACAGGCATGGTGCCGATCATGGCAGGTCGGGCCCCTCACTACACTGATGCCGCCCGGGTCGTGGACATGTCCCGTTCACCCGGGCGTGCCTCCGTAGCTCAGCTGGACAGAGCAAGGGCCTTCTAATCCCTAGGTCGCAGGTTCGAGTCCTGCCGGGGGCGCCGACCGTCCGCAAGGGCGACGCCGGGCCGGGTGCGACCCGCCGGGCGCATCGCCCCCGGGTGACCCTGCCGGACGCGCGTCGCTGGATAGGGTGGGCCGCATGGGTGAGATGCCGAGGGGACGCGACGACGGCAGCCTCCTGACCCGCGTGACCGCCCTGCGTGACGAGGTCGAGCGGAGCCGGCTGGTGCTCGACCTGCCGAGCACGCGGCAGGCGCGCGGGGAGCGTCAGGCGCTGCTCGACCAGCTCGACGACTACGTCATCCCCAGACTCGAGTCGATGGACGCCCCGCTGCTCGCGGTGGTGGGCGGCTCGACCGGCTCCGGCAAGTCCACGCTGGTCAACTCCATCCTCCGTCGCGAGGTGAGCCGCTCCGGCGTGCTGCGCCCGACGACGACCAGCCCCGTGCTCATCCACCACCCCGACGACGAGCGCTGGTTCCGCGACGCGAGGGTCCTCCCTTCGCTCGCCCGGGTCACCGGTGGCGAAGGGGAGCCGCAGCCGGGCACGGTGCGGCTCACCCCGTCGACGACGCTGCCGCCGGGCATGGCGATCCTCGACGCACCCGACATCGACTCGGTCGTCTCGGCCAACCGCGAGCTGGCGACCCAGCTGCTGGCGGCGGCCGACCTGTGGCTCTTCGTGACGACCGCCGCGCGCTACGCCGACGCGATCCCGTGGCGGCTGCTGCGGCAGGCCTCCGAGCGCGGCACCGCCGTCGCGATCGTCCTCGACCGCGTCGACCGGCCGGCGATGGCCGATGTGCGCACCCACCTCGTCGAGATGCTGCGCGAGCAGGGTCTGGAGACCGCGCCGGTCTTCACCGTCCCCGAGACCGAGCTGACGACCGACGGTCTGATCCCCGATGCCGACATCGAGCGGGTGCGCGGCTGGCTCACGGCGCTCGCGGGCGACCAGCGGGCCCGCACGATCATCATCCGCCAGACGCTGCAGGGCGCCCTGCGGTCGCTCGACGGCCGGGCCACCTCGGTCATCGAGGCGGCGCAGGCCCAGCGCGAGCAGGCCAGCTCGCTCACCCAGGTCGCCTACGACGCCTACGACGCTGCCGAGCAGGGCGTCACCGACGGGATGAAGGACGGGCAGCTGCTGCGCGGCGAGGTCCTCGCCCGGTGGCAGGAGTTCGTCGGCACCGGCGAGTTCTTCCGCAAGGTGGAGAAGGGAGTCTCCCGCCTGCGTGACCGGGTCACCTCCGCCGTCGCCGGCGGGCCGTCACCGGCGGCCGAGCTCGACCAGGCCCTGCACACCGGGGTGAGCGCGCTGCTCATCGCCGAGGCCGATGCGGCGGCCGCGACGATCACCCGCACCTGGCGTGGCACCGAGGCCGGCCCCCTCGTCCTCGAGGCACACCCCGAGCTGGCCCGCTCCTCGCGGGGCCTCGAGAGCGAGGTCGAGCGCCTCGTGCGCGACTGGCAGGGCGACGTGCTCGACATCGTGCGCTCGGAGGGCGGCAACCGTCGCACCAACGCGCGCATCGCCGCCTACGGGGTCAACGGCATCGGCCTCTTCCTCATGCTCGTCTCCTTCGCCCACACCGGCGGGGTGCTCGTCGCCCCCGAGGTGGCCATCGCCGGCGGCACGACCGCACTGGCGCAAAAGGTGCTCGAGGCGATCTTCGGCGACCAGGCGGTGCGCGACATGGCCCGCAAGGCACGCCAGCTGCTCCTCGACCGGGTCGAGACGCTCTACGAGGACGAGCGCGACCGCTACACCGCCGTCACCGGTGAGCTGAGCGTGAGCGAGGCGCAGATCCGTCGACTGCAGCAGGCCGCCGCCGCGGTCGGTGAGGAGGCGCGATGAGCCGGCGCAACCCCCTTCGTCGTGGGACGCAGGGCGCCCTCACGGCCGACGAGCTGACCGCGCGCGCCGACGCCCTGGCCACCGCGCTCGACACCGGGGCCGACCGTCTCGACCCCCGGGCCGCGGGGCGTGCCCGCGAGGTCGTCGACAAGGTGCACGAGCGCACCGCCCTCGTCGGCGGGCACACGGTCGTCGCGCTCGCGGGGGCGACGGGCTCGGGGAAGTCGTCGCTCTTCAACGCACTCGCCGGTGCCGACGTGGCGACGGTGGGGCAGCGTCGCCCGACGACCTCGACCCCGACCGCCGCGGTCTGGGGGAGCGAGCCCGCGGGCGCGCTGCTCGACTGGCTGTCCGTCGGCACGCGCCACCAGGTGCCTGACCCCGGCGACCTCGAGGGGCTCGTCCTCGTCGACCTGCCCGACTTCGACTCCCGCGAGTCGGCCAACCGCGAGGAGGCGCGCCGGGTGCTCGAGCTCGTCGACGTCTTCGTCTGGGTGACCGACCCGCAGAAGTACGCCGACGCCGTCCTCCACGACGACTACGTCGCCGTGCTGCGCGAGTACGGCGCCGTCACCCTCGTCGTGCTCAACCAGGTCGACCGGCTGCCGGCCGGGGGGCAGGAGCAGATCGCCGCCGACCTGACCCGCCTGCTCGAGCGTGACGGCCTCGACGAGCACGAGGTCGTCGGCACCTCGACCCGCAGCGGAGCGGGTCTCGACGACCTGCGCGCCCGCCTGCACGACGCCGTCGAGCACGCCGATGCCGCCCGCCACCGCCTCGGTGCCGATGTGCGCACCGCCGCCGGCGAGCTGCTCGACTCGGTCGGCGAGCAGGGCGCCGGGGTGTCCGACCGGGCGCGTGCCGAGCTCGTCGACGCCCTCGCCCGCAGCGCGGGGGTGCCGACCGTCGTCGATGCCGTCGCACGCGACTTCCGGATGGAGTCGTGGGCGCGTACCGGCTGGCCCTTCACCCGGTGGGTCCGCGCCTTCCGTCCCGCTCCGCTCAAGCGGCTGCGGCTCGACCGCGACGTCGCCGGGTCGCCGGACATCACCGAGCAGGACGTGCGTGCCGTGCTCGGACGCTCGTCGATCCCGCCGCCGGCACCCGCGGCCCGGGCAGCGGTCGACCTCGCGGCCCGGCGGATCGGATCGAGCGCCGGCGAGGGCCTGCCCACGCGCTGGGCCGATGCCGTCGCCGACGCCGCCCGTCCCTCCGATGCCGACCTCGCCGACGAGCTCGATCAGGCGGTGCTGCGCACCTCGCTGCGCGGACGCAAGCCGGCGTGGTGGGCGGTCTTCAGCCTGCTGCAGATCGTCCTGGCGCTCGCGGCGGTCGTCGGCCTCGTCTGGCTCGTCGTCATCGCGCTCGCCGGGTGGCTGCAGCTGCCCGACATCCCGACGGCGGACGTCGGGCCCTTCGCGATGCCCTTCCTGCTGCTCGTCGGCGGTCTGCTCGGCGGGCTGCTGCTCGCCGCCATCGCCCGCTGGCTGGCCGGCATCGGCGCCCGCAAGCGCGCCGCGACGGTCGACAAGCGGCTGCGTCGGGCCATCGGCGAGGTCGGTGATGCTCGTGTCGTCGAGCCCGTGACGCAGGTGCTCGCCGAGCACGAGCGCACCCGCGCGGGGATCGAGCGGGCTCTCGGCCGGACGCGCTAGGACTCGAGGAGCGGGCCCGCCGGACGGCTGGGGCCGGACGCCCTAGGCCGCCGCCGGCGGCAGCAGCGCCGCGCCCTCGCCGGTCAGCCCGCGTGCGGCGCGGGCCCGGCCCGCGCACACCATGAGCAGCTCGAGGACCGGGCCGGTGAGCTCCGGCCCGTCACCGCGGACCCAGTCGACGTCGGTGGCGACCATCCGCACGCTGCGCAGCAGCCGACGGCCGCCGAGCAGCGGGCTGAGCAGACGGCACCGGTCGGCCGCCACCACGGCCGCCGTCGGGTCCGGCGAGTGCTCGAGGCCGAGGGGACGCAGGATGTCCTGGTGGTGGACGATCGCGTCGACGAGGGGCTCGACGGCCGTCGTCGTGGGCACGTGACGTGTCGACCCCCGATATCGCTCGAAGTCGGCGAGGACCGACTCCGGGGTCTGGGTCGCGCCGAGCCGCTGGACCTCGCGCTTGATCATCCCGTTGTAGCCGTGACCGAGGTTGCGGGCGACCAGGCCCGGCATCTGGGCCCAGCCGATCTGGGGGTTCGAGATGACGTGGGCGGCGACGTCCTTGACGCTCCAGCCGTCGCACAGCGAGGGGTGCTCCCAGGCCTGCGGGGGCAGGGACGTCAGGGTCGCCTCGAGGGCCGCTCGCTCGGCGTGGGTCCAGCGCCACACCGTGGCCGTGTCCATGGCGACGATCATCCTCGTCCACAGGCTCGCGCGCCAGACCCTCGTCGTCCACATCCTGCTCCGGGTGCGGCTGCGCCCCCTTCGCCTCGGTGAGGCTGGATCCACGGGCCCACCGACCGCGGTGGGCGGGGAGTGAGGACAGCACCATGAACGAAGTCGAGATCACCGTCGCCGGCCGGGTCGTCGCCGACCCGGAGCACCGCCAGACGACGCAGGGTCGGCAGTTCACGACCTTCCGCGTCGCGACGACCGTGCGCCGGCGCAATCGCGAGGGCGTCTTCGTCGACGTGTCGACGAGCTTCTACAACGTCGCGGCCTTCCGCTCGCTGGGGATGAACGCGCACCTGTCCCTGCACAAGGGCGACCCGGTCGTCGTGCACGGGCGGCTGACGATCAACTCCTGGCAGCGGGCGGACGAGTCGTGGGGGAGCTCTGCGGACATCGAGGCGGTGAGCGTCGGGCACGACATGACCTTCGGCACGAGCGACTACGCCAAGGTCAGCCGCGGCGTGACCGACTCGCCCGCCCAGGAGGCGGGGGTCGAGGGGCTGGTGGCCCTTGCCGATCGCGTCGCGAGCAGCGACGAGCCGGGCTGGGCGGGGTCCGCGTCGCCCACGGAGTCGCCCGAGCACGAGGACGAAGGGGAGGAGGCTCCCGTCCCGCAGCCGGTCTGAGGTGCCGGGCGGGGCAGGGCGGGCAGGGAGGATTCGGGCGCGGGGGCAGGAGTGGATAGCCTGCCCCCATGGCCGACTACATCTACACCATGGTCCGTGCGCGCAAGGCGCACAACGAGAAGGTCATCCTCGATGACGTCTCGATGTCCTTCTTCCCCGGAGCCAAGATCGGGATGGTCGGGCCCAACGGGGCCGGTAAGTCGACCATCCTCAAGATCATGGCCGGGCTCGACCAGCCGAGCAACGGCGAGGCGCAGCTCAAGCCGGGCGCGACCGTGGGCATCCTGCTCCAGGAGCCGCCGCTCAACGAGGACAAGACCGTCCTGGGCAATGTCGAGGAGGGCGCCGGCGAGATCAAGGCCAAGCTCGACCGGTACAACGAGATCTCCGAGCTGATGACCGAGCCAGACGCGGACTTCGACGCGCTCATGGAGGAGATGGGCAAGCTCCAGGAGGACATCGACCACGCCGACGCCTGGGACCTCGACTCCCAGCTCGAGCAGGCGATGGACGCCCTGCGCTGCCCGCCGCCGGACGCCGACGTCACCGTGCTCTCCGGTGGTGAGCGCCGCCGCGTCGCGCTGTGCAAGCTGCTCCTGCAGAAGCCCGACCTGCTCCTGCTCGACGAGCCGACCAACCACCTCGACGCCGAGTCCGTGCTCTGGCTCGAGCAGCACCTCGCGTCCTACCCGGGCGCCGTCGTCGCCGTGACGCACGACCGCTACTTCATGGACAACGTCGCGCAGTGGATCGCCGAGGTCGACCGTGGCCGGCTCTACCCCTACGAGGGCAACTACTCGACCTACCTGGAGAAGAAGCAGGAGCGTCTGCAGATCCAGGGCAAGAAGGACGCCAAGCTCGCCAAGCGCCTGAAGAACGAGCTCGAATGGGTGCGCTCCAACCCCAAGGCGCGCCAGACGAAGAACAAGGCACGCCTCGAGCGCTACGAGGAGATGGCGGCGGAGGCCGACCGGACCCGCAAGCTCGACTTCGAGGAGATCCAGATCCCGCCGGGCCCGCGCCTGGGCAGCAAGGTCATCGAGGTCAAGGGCCTGAAGAAGGGCTTCGACGACCGCGTGCTCATCGAGGACCTGTCCTTCTCCCTGCCGCGCAACGGCATCGTCGGCATCATCGGTCCCAACGGCGTCGGCAAGACCACGCTCTTCAAGACCATCGTCGGCATCGAGGAGCCCGACGCGGGCGTCGTCGACATCGGTGACACGGTCAAGCTCTCCTACGTCGACCAGAACCGCGGCGGCATCGACCCGGAGAAGAACGTCTGGGAGGTCGTCTCCGACGGGCTCGACCACATCCAGGTCGGCCAGGTCGAGATCCCCTCGCGCGCCTACGTCAGCCAGTTCGGCTTCAAGGGCCCGGACCAGCAGAAGAAGTCGGGCGTGCTCTCCGGTGGTGAGCGCAACCGTCTCAACCTCGCGCTGACCCTCAAGCAGGGTGGCAACGTGCTGCTCCTCGACGAGCCGACCAACGACCTCGACGTCGAGACCCTCGGGTCGCTCGAGAATGCGCTGCTCGACTTCCCGGGCTGTGCCGTGGTCATCTCCCACGACCGGTGGTTCCTCGACCGCGTCGCGACGCACATCCTCGCCTACGAGGGCACCGAGGAGAACCCCGCGAGCTGGTACTGGTTCGAGGGCAATTTCGAGGGTTACGAGGCCAACAAGATCGAGCGCCTCGGCGAGGAGGCGGCGCGTCCGCACCGCGTCACCCACCGTCGCCTCACCCGCGACTGAGACATCGCTGCACGACGACGGGCGCTCGCCCCCCACGACGGGGGCGAGCGCCCGTCGCGCGTCGTTACCGCAGCTCGGCCTCGACGAGGTCGGCCGCCCGCGAGGTGCCCCCTTCGGCCCGTGCCGCGTGTGCCAGCTCGGCCAGCCGCGCGGCGACCTCGCGGTCCGCGAGGAGCTCGTCGCCGGCGGAGCGCAGGGCGGCGGCGCTCGCCTCGGCGGTGTCGAGCCGTCGGGCCACGCCGAGCCCGACGAGGGTGTCGGCATTGGCGAACTGGTCGACGTCCTGGGGGACGGCGATCATGGGCGTCGCCGTGAGCAGTCCTTCGCCGCACCCACCCATGCCGGCGTGCGTGACGAAGAGGTCGGCCTCGCGCAGGATCGCCATCTGGGGCACCCACCGGTGGACCTCGACCCCCTCGGGGATCGCGCCCAGCGCGTCGAGGTCGATCCGTCGCCCGACCTGCAGCACGAGGTGCCAGCCCGCGCGGCCGCCGAAGGCGGCGAGGCACTGGCGGTAGAAGTCCGGCTGGTCGGTGTAGCTCGAGCCGAGTGAGACGAGGACGACGACCTCGGCACCGTCCGGGCGCTGCCACGAGCCCTGGTCGACGCGCTCGCCGATGCAGGGTCCGACGAAGGTGACCCGCTGCTCGTCGACCCGGTCGGCGTGCGGCTGCATTGCCCGGGGGACCAGGGCCAGGGCCCGCGGCGGGATGCCGGCGAAGGCGTCCGGGTCGTGCGTGGTGGCCCCGGCACGCTCGAGCCAGGCGGCGAAGTCCGCTCGGTACTGCGCGGCTCCGGGCAGGGCCATCACCTGGTCGCCGACCTCCTGCGCATAACCCTCCCAGGCGACATAGGTGGGCGAGAGCTGGACGAAGGGGGCTCCCTGCGCCTCGGCGAGCACCCGCCCGCCGTAGCCGCCGATGTCCGCGAGGTACAGGTCGGCGGGGTCACGGGTGAAGTGCTCCCGGACCTGCTCCAGACCCTGCATCGCGTCCTCGAGGAAGGTGCGCATGGCCGCGATCGGGTCGCTGGGCCAGTCACCGTCCGGCAGGGTCGAGGTGCACGGCACGAGGCGCGCCCCGGTGCCCTCGACGAGCTCGCGCTGGTGCGGGTCGTTGACGACGCTCACCCGGTGCCCGCGCGCGACGAGCTCCCGGAGGATCTCCAGGCTGGGCAGGGTGTGGCTGACGGCATCGACGCCGAACATCGCGAGGTGGGCCATGCCCTCGATGATCGCCTCGGCCCCCGACGTGACGCCAGCGAGTTTCGTCCCGGCCGATTGTCGCCACGCCTCGGTAGCGTGCCGCCATGCCCTCACTCCTGGACCAGGTCGCCGGCCGCACGAGCGTCGTCGACGAGGTGCTCACCGGTTCGCTGGACGAAGGGGAGGTCCTCACCGGTGTCGATCTGGTCGGGTGCACCCTGCGCGGCGGGTCCCTCGCGGGCGCGAGCCTCGCGGGGGTGCGGCTCGAGAGGTGCACCGTCGAGCAGGTCGACCTCTCGCGCGTGCGGCTGCCCGACTCGGTGCTCGACGGGTGCATCTTCACCGGCTGCAAGGCGCTCGCCACGTCGTGGTCGATGCTGCGCGAGCCGGTGCTCGCGCCAGACCCGTGCACGTGGGTGGACTGCCAGCTGTCGATGGGCAGCTTCGGCGGGCTCGACCTGACGGGCGCGCGCTTCGAGCGGTGCGTCCTCACCGACGCCGACTTCGACGGGGCGGTGCTGCGCGAGGCCGTCGTCGACGACTGCTCGCTGGCCGGGGCCCGTCTCGTGCGGGTCGACCTGCGCGAGGCCGACCTGCGCACCGCGCGCGACTACGTCGTCGACGCACGCGATGCGCAGCTGGCCGGGCTGCGCGTCGACCCCGTCGGCGCGCTCGGGCTGCTCGCTCCCTTCGGCGTCGTCGTGGAGTGATGCGCGGTCAGCCGTGGTCGCGCGCCTGCCGTGCCGACCACGCGCGGTCGGCCGCGAGCACGCTTGCGGGAGAGTCGATGTCGACGCCGGCACGAGCCGCCGCCTGGCGCACTCGAGGGCTGTCGAGGTCGGGCAGACGCACCGTCTTCGGCTCGATGGTGCGGTCGACGTCGGCACGCGCACGCTGCCGCCGCGCCTGCTCGTCGGCCCCGGCCGTGGCCCGCTCGATCGTGCTCGCGGTGACCTGCTGCGTCGCGCCGGTGATCGGGCCCGACACGAGGGGCGCGTAGCCGTCGCGGTGCCCGGCGACATTGGGGTGGTAGCTCTCGACGATCGGGTCGGACAGGCCGTTGAGCCACTCGGGGTCGTCGCAGACGGCGTGTCCGGTGAAGGCGCTCGTCGGGTTGACGAAGGTGTAGCCGGCCTCCTGTGCAGCCGTGCGCAGGCGGGAGTTGAGCAGGTCGGCCATCTCGTTGAGCCGGGTCTGCTCCTCGGGGGCGAACCACGTCAGGGCATTGCAGTCCTCGCCCATGAAGATGCGCGGGTAGCCCACGACGACGACCGCGGCATTGGGGGCCTTGCTGCGGATCGAGGAGTAGAGGGTCGTCAGCCGGCCGGGCAGCGTGGTGCTGACGAAGCTCTGCGCCCCGTCGATCGCGCCCTGGCAGTCGCTCGCCCAGCCCGGCATCGCGCACTCGGTGAGCACGTCGGCGAAGCCCGCGTCGTTGCCGCCGACGGAGATGCTCACCCGGTCGGTCCCGGTGGACAGGGCCGACAGCTGGGTGGTGGTCACGTCGGAGATCGTGGCGCCGCTGCAGGCCCGCAGGTCGAGGTCGAGGTCACCCGCGGCGGCGACGAGCGAGGGGTAGGCGAGTGTCGAGCGCAGGCACTCGGTCCCGTCGGAGATGTACTGGCGCGTCCCCGTCCCCGAGGAGTAGGAGTCGCCGAGCGCGACATAGCTGTCGCCGGGCGCGGCGGTCGCCGGCGACGGGGCCGCGACCGCGGCGAGGGCGAGGGCGATGGCGGTGGTCGCCATGGGGCGGGACGGGTGCATGCGGACTCCTCGGTGTGGGGTGGGCCACATCGCACGCTAGGGCTGGGCCGAGCCCGGTGCGTCCCGAGCTGACGAAGTCCGGTGGGAGTCCTGACGAGTTGTCGACGAAGGGGGTGGGTCAGCTGGCGCGCGCCCCGACGAGGCGCAGGGCCAGGGCGCCGTAGGTGCGCCCGATCTGCTCGGGCGTCGTGCGCTTGATGCCCGGGTGGTACCAGCGGGCGACGTCGACGACGAGGGAGAGGGCGGCCAGGGCCGTGGCGCGCACGTCCTCGACCTCGAAGTCGCCGGCCTCGACACCGGCCGCGATGATCTGCTCGACAACGCCGTCGATCTCGCGGCGCAGCGTGAGGACCTCGCGCTGGTGCTCGGGGGAGAGGTGGCGGAACTCGTACTGGACGATCCGCGCGACCTGGTGCTGCTCTGCGTGCCAGCGGGCGAAGGCCGAGATGACGTGGGCGAGGGCCTCGGTGGGGGAGTCGGCGCGGGCTGCTGCGGCGGCGAGGTCGTCACGCGCCCCCTCGTGGCCGACGCGGCTGAGCTGGAAGAGCAGGTCCTCCTTGCTCGCGAAGTGGACGTAGACACCCGCCGGGGACAGACCGGCGCGCGAGGCGATGTCGCGCGTCGTCGTCGCGTGGAATCCCTTGTCGGCAAAGGCATCCGCGGCCGCCTCGAAGAGACGCACGACCGTCGGGTTGCTGTGCTCGGGCAGGGAGGGTGTCGGCGTCGTCACGGTTGACAGCATGCCCGCTGGGCACGAGACTAAGCAAGCGCTTAGTCCGTACCGCACGTCACGTCCCAGAAGAGGTGGACACATGCCCCGCAACATCTACGACGAGGACCACGAGGCCTTCCGCAGCTCCGTCAAGGAGTTCGTCGACCGCAACCTCGTGCCCCGCGCCGAGTCGATGATCGCCGAGCACTCGATCCCGCGTGAGGTGTGGCTCGAGGCCGGCAAGCAGGGCTTCTTCGGTCTGACCATCCCCGAGGAGTTCGGCGGCGCCGGCATCGACGACTACCGCTTCAACGCCGTCCTCGCCGAGGAGCTGTCGAAGTTCAACGTCGCGGTCTCCTCGTGCTTCGGCATCCACGCCGACATCACCGCGCCCTACATCGTCGCGCTGGGCACCGAGGAGCAGAAGCAGCGCTGGCTCCCGCAGGTCGCCACCGGCGAGAAGATCCTGTCCATCGGCATGACCGAGCCCAACGGTGGCTCCGACCTCGCCGCCCTCAAGTCCTCGGCGGTCAAGGCCGACGACGGCTCCGGCGACTGGATCATCAACGGCTCGAAGACCTTCATCACCAACGGTCACCAGTGCGACCTGGCGGTCGTCGCGATCCGCACCGACCCGAGCAAGGGTGCCAAGGGCATCTCGCTCTTCGTCCTCGAGAAGGAGGACGAGGGCTTCACCAAGGGCAAGCCGCTCGACAAGGTCGGCCAGCCCGAGTCCGACACCTCCGAGCTCTTCTTCGACAACGTGCGCGTCCCCGCGGACCGGCTCCTCGGCCCCGAGGGCATGGGCTTCATCTCGATGATGCAGAAGCTCCCGCAGGAGCGTCTGGGCAATGCCATCGGCTGTGTCGCCCACGCTGCGCAGATCCTCGAGGAGACGATCGAGTACACCAAGGAGCGCAAGGCCTTCGGTCAGCCGATCGGCTCCTTCCAGCACAACAAGTTCAAGATCGCCGAGCTCGTCACGAGCATCGAGGTGGCCCAGGCCTACGTCGACGACTGCGTCGCGGCGCACGCCGAGGGCAAGCTCTCCGCCGTCGACGCCGCCAAGGCGAAGTGGTGGGCCGCCGAGACCCAGAGCAAGGTCCTCGACGAGTGCGTCCAGCTGCACGGCGGCTACGGCTACATGAACGAGTACCGCGTGGCCCGCGCCTGGCGTGACGCCCGGATCAACAAGATCTGGGCCGGCACCAACGAGATCATGAAGGAGCTCATCGGCCGCGACCTGGGTCTCTGAGATTCTCTGACCGACGGCCGGTCGCACCAGTCCATGGTGCGGCCGGCCGTCGCGCTACCCGCCGAGTTTGAGAGACTGGACGACACGTCAACGAAGGGAGCCCGGTGAGCACGTCGCACGTCATCACCGTGTCCGACCGGGTCAGTCGGGGCGAGCGCGAGGACCTGTCGGGCCCTGCCGCCGTCGAGCTGCTCGAGGCCTCGGGCCACGACGTGACGACGAGCGTCGTCCCCGACGGTGCCGCCGAGGTCGAGGCCGTGCTGCGTGCGTCGCTCGCCGCGGGTCACCGCATCGTCGTCACCACGGGTGGCACCGGCGTGACGCCCCGGGACCGCACCCCGGAGGGGACCGCCCCCGTGCTGGACCGTGAGGTGCCCGGGCTCGCCGAGCTGCTGCGTGCCGAGGGGGCGCGGCAGACCCCCTTCGCGGCGATCTCGCGGGGTCTCGTCGGGGTCGTCGACGCCACCCCCGACCAGCCCGGTGCCCTCGTCGTCAACCTCCCCGGCAGCGCGAAGGGGGTCCGCCAGGGCCTCGAGATCCTCCTCCCGCTCGTCGACCACGTCCTCGACCAGCTGACCGGCGGTGACCACTGATGACGGCCTCCGCCTGGGTGTCCGCCGAGCCCATCGACCTGCCGGCCCTGCTCGCCCGGGTCGACGCCCCGACGCACGGCGCGGTGACGAGCTTCGTCGGGCAGGTGCGCGACCACGACCCCGAGGCCAGTGGCCGGGTCGTCGCGCTGCGCTACACCTGCCACCCCGACGCACCCGCCCTCATCGAGCAGATCGTCGCGCGGACCGTCGCCGAGCACGACCCCGCGGGCGAGGCGGACGTGGCGGCGACGCATCGCGTGGGTGACCTCGACGTCGGTGACCTCGCCCTCGTCGTCGCCGTCGGCAGCGCCCACCGTGACCTGACCTTCACGCTCTGCCGTGCGGTCGTCGAGGCGATCAAGCACGAGCTGCCGGTGTGGAAGCAGCAGTTCGAGGCCGACGGCTCCCACGCCTGGTCCGGGTTGGGGTGCTGACGGTGCGCGAGCTGCTCGACACCCACGGCCGGGTCCACCGCGACCTGCGGGTCTCCCTGACCGACAAGTGCAATCTGCGCTGCACCTACTGCATGCCCGCCGAGGGGCTGCCCTGGCTGCCCAAGGACGAGCTGCTCACCACCCGAGAGCTGCTCACCCTCGTCGAGGCCGCCGTCCACGCCGGCATCACCGAGGTGCGCCTGACGGGTGGAGAGCCGCTCGTGCGCCCCGACGTCGTCGACATCGTCGCCGGGATCAGCGCGATGGAGGGTCCGGGCGGCCAGCCCGAGGTGTCGATGACGACCAACGGCCTGGGCCTGGCCAAGGTCGCCGGCGCGCTGGCCGATGCCGGCCTGGCGCGGGTCAACATCAGCCTCGACACGCTCCAGCCGGAGCGCTTTGCCGAGATCACCCGTCGCGACCGCTTCGACGACGTCGTCGAGGGGCTCGCCGCGGCGGACGCCGCCGGGCTGCGGCCGGTCAAGGTCAACTCCGTGCTGCAGCGGGGGATCAACGACGACGAGGCCGTCGACCTCACCCGGTGGGCGGTCGAGCGCGGCTACGAGCTGCGCTTCATCGAGCAGATGCCGCTCGACGGCGGGCACACCTGGCAGCGCACCGAGATGATCACCGGCCAGGAGATCCTGGCGTCCCTGCGCTCGGCCTTCGACCTGACGGAGGTCCCCGGCCGTGGCGCGGCGCCCGCCGAGCGCTTCCTCGTCGACGGCGGCCCGGCCACGGTGGGGGTCATCGCGTCGGTGACCATGCCCTTCTGCGGGTCGTGCGACCGGCTTCGCCTGACGGCCGACGGGCAGCTGCGCAGCTGCCTCTTCGCGCGGGGCGAGACCGATCTGCGCGGCCCGCTGCGTGCGGGCGCGAGCGAGCCCGAGATCCACGCGCTCGTCCACGAGTGCCTGCAGGGCAAGCGCCCCGGGCACGGCATCGACGAGCCCGGATTCCTCCAGCCGCCGCGACCGATGAGCGCCATCGGCGGCTGAGCCGTCATCAGCCCCCGGCCCGATCAGCCCCCGGCGAAGGGCGGCAGCACGTCGATCGTCGCGCCGTCCGTGACGGGGGTGTCGTCGTCGTCGACGTAGCGGCCCGCGTGCAGCACGGAGCACCGCTCGAGGACCTCGGCGAGGCGGTCGTCGTGCGCGCGGCGAGCCGCGGCCAGCACCTCGCCGATGGTCGCTCCGTCGAGCTGCTCCTCGTCGGTGCCGGCAGCCTCCGCCGCCCCGGCGAAGTAGCGGATCGTGGCCCGGCTCATCGGTGCTCCTGCGGCTCGTCGGTGGCCCCCGGCAGGGTCGCCTCGAGCGTGGTGCGCAGGGCGTCGATGTCGACGGGGCGGCCCTGCTCCTGCAGGCGGCCCACGGCGAGGCCGAGGACGTAGGCACCGACCGGCGCCATCGGGCGCTCGAAGCCGTGGGCGATCGTCTTCGTCATGTCGAGGATGCTGCGCACGTCGACCGCCTCGGGGTCGAGCCCCAGTGCGGCACAGGCCTGCTCGATCCAGTCGGCCCAGCGCTGCTGCGCCTGCTGGTCCTCGGTCTGCGGGCTCATCGCTCCACCTGCTGCCCGGGCTCCGACGCGGGCTCCTGCGGGTGCTCGAGCCGCTCGGCCCACCGGGCCAGCTCGGCCCAGGTGTCGATGTCGGCGACGTCGTCGCGGCTCGCCGGCAGGGTGACGAGCGTCGCCTCCGCGAAGAGCTCGCGCAGCGACCGGTCGCGCGGCGAGCCGAGTCGCTCGAGCCCCTGGCGCAACGCGCTCGTGCGGTGGATGCCGAGCAGCCACTGGGGACGGTCGTCGGCGTCGGCGAGGCACCAGCCGTCGTGCTCGTCGGTGGTGACCTCGTCGCTGCGGACCGCGAAGGACCACGCCGCGAGCAGCCGCCCGAGTGCCGGGAGGGGGTTGGCGAGGTCGCACGAGGCGAGCAGCGTCCACTCGGCCGTCGAGCCGGCGGCCTCGAGCGCGGACAGCCCGGCCGCGAGCCCGGCCACCGGCCCGCCCCGCGGCGGGTCCTCGACGGTGCGGTGCACCCCGTCGGGCACGTCGACGTCACCGACGACGGCGATATCCTGCGCATCGGCCACCGCGACGAGCACCCGGTCGAGCAGGCGCTGCCCGTCGAGCTCGAGGTCGGCCTTGCTCGCCCCGCCGAGACGGGAGCCGGTGCCGCCGGCGAGGATGACGGCGTCGAAGGGGGTGGGGTCGCTCATGAGTCCTCCCGGGTCCAGGTGCCGCTGCGGCCGCCGGTCTTCTCCAGCAGCCTGATGTCGGTGACGTGGGCGCTGCGATCGCGCCCCTTGACCATGTCGATGACGGCGAGGGCGGCGACGCTGACGCTCGTCAGGGCCTCCATCTCGACGCCGGTGCGGTCGGCGGTGCGCACGGTCGCGGTGATGTCGACGCCGGTGTCGGTGATCGTCAAGTCGACGACGGCGCCGTGCACGCCGATGACGTGCGCGAGAGGGAGCAGCTCGGGGGTCTTCTTCGCCGCCTGGATGCCGGCGATGCGCGCGACGGCGAGCACGTCCCCCTTCGGCACGGCGCCGTCCCGCAGCAGCGCGACGGTCTCGGGGGAGGTGACGACGCGACCGGCAGCGGTGGCAGCGCGCACGGTCGGCTGCTTGTCGGTCACGTCGACCATCCGGGCGCGGCCGGACTCGTCGAGGTGGGTCAGCGGGTGCTCCATCTACAGGCTCCTGATCTCGAGGAGGTCGCCGGGCGTGACGGTGTCGGTGTCCTCGGCGACGACGGCCAGCGCGTCGGCGCCGGCGAGCGAGGTCACCAGGTGTGATGCCGAGCCGCGTCGGTGGGTCGGGGTCGCGACGAGTCGACCGGTCTCGTCGCTCGTCAGGTGCACGGGCACGTGCTGACGGCGGCCGGCGGGGGAGCGCCAGCCGGACCCGGCGACTGCCGTGGTCGGGCCGGCCACCGGCGTGCGACCGAGCAGGTGGTCGACGAGCGGCCGGCCGAAGACCTCGAAGCTGATCGCCGTGCTCATGGGGTTGCCCGGCAGCGCCAGCACCGGCACGCCACGCCAGCGGGCCCATCCCTGCGGCTTGCCGGGCTGCATCCGCACGTGGCGGAAGGTGCCGCCGCCGTCGCGCTCGAGGACGATCCGCGAGACGTCGAAGTCGCCGACGCTCACCCCGCCGGTGAGCAGGACGAGGTCGGCCCCCTCGGTGAGCGCGTCGAGGCCGGCGACGAAGTCCTCGGCGTCGTCGGTGAGCACCTGCGTGGCGCGCACGTCGGCACCGAGCTCGGTGAGGGTGGCCGTCAGGTGGGTGCCGTTGGACTCGAAGATCTGCCCGCGCGCGAGCTCACCGCCGGGGGGGACCAGCTCGTCGCCGGTCGCGGCGACGGCGACGACCGGCCGTCGCCGCACGAGGACCGAGCCGGCGCCGGCGGCCGCGAGCGACCCGAGGACGCGGGCGGTGACGGTCGTGCCGGCGCTGGCGATCGTCTGACCGCCGCGCACGTCCTCGCCGGCGCCGCGCACGTGTGCCCCGCGCTCGCCGACCTCGTCGATGCGGACCGAGCTCGTGCCCGCGTCGGTCCGCTCGACCGGCACGACGGTGTCGGCGTCGGTGGGCAGCGGGGCGCCGGTCATGATCCGGACGCACTCGCCCGGGGCGATCGCCGGGTCGTCGGGCGACCCGGCGGGCACGTCGCCGACGACCCGCAGCGTGGCGGGCAGGCTCGTCAGGTCGGCGCGCCGCACGGCATAGCCGTCCATCGCGGAGTTGGCGAAGGCCGGGACGTCACCGCGCGCGGTCACCGGCTCGGCGAGCACGCGGCCGAGGGCCTCGGCCAGGGGCACCGTCTCGATCTCCGCGAAGGGGCCCGCCCCGGCGAGCAGGTCGGTGAGCAGCTCGTCGAGGTACTCCTCGACGGTGAGCAGCAGGCGCTGCGTCGTCATGTCGTCTCCTCGTGCGGCACGGGGTCGGGCCACGTGAGCATCCCACCATCGAGGACGAGCAGGCCCTCGTGCCCCCGCGCCCGCAGCGCAGCGGCGGCGAGCCGGGCGCGAGGACCGGCACGGCAGACGAGCACGACCTCGCGGTCGCTCGGGACGTCGCGGGTCGAGGCGGGGTCGGAGAGCAGGTCGGCCACCGGGATGTGCACGGCTCCGGCGACAGTGCCCTCGGCCAGCTCGTGGGCGTCGCGCACGTCGATGACGAAGGGGGCCTCGCCCCCGGCGAGGCGAGCGGCCAGCTCGGCGGGGGAGACGTGCTCGACGTCGGTGGGCGTCGACTCCTCGACGTCGGTGGCGGCGTCGGTGGGCGACGACGCAGGGGCGCGGCGCGGGCGGTCGTGCCGGGGCAGGAGCGGGATCTCCCGCTGGGTGGCGGTGAGCACGTCCACGAAGAGGAGCCGTCCCAGCAGGGGCTCGCCGCAGCCGGTGATGAGCTTGATCGCCTCCGTCGCCATCATCGAGCCGATCTGCCCGACGAGCGGGCCGAGCACACCGGCGTCGCCGCAGGCGGGCACGCTGCCGGGTGCGGGCGGCACGGGGAAGAGGTCGCGCAGCCCCGGCGCGGGGACGCCCTCGGGGGCCGCGGTCCAGAAGACGGTGACGTGGGCCTCGGTGCGCAAGACCGCGGCCCAGACGAGCGGCAGCCCGAGGGCGTCGCAGGCGTCAGCGACGGCATAGCGCGTGTCGAAGCTGTCGCTCCCGTCGAGGACGAGGTCGTGCCCGGCGAGGATCTCCCGGGCGTTCGTCGGGTCGAGCCTCCGGTCGACCGGGGTGACCGCCACGTCGGGGTTGAGCGCGCGCAGCCGCTCGACGGCGCTGTCGGTCTTGGCCCGCCCGATGTCGTCGGCGGAGTGCAGCACCTGCCGCTGCAGGTTGGACTCCTCGACGACGTCGTCGTCGATCAGGGTGATCGACCCGACGCCCGCGGCGGCGAGGTAGAGGAGCGAAGGGGAGCCCAGGCCCCCCGCGCCGACGACGGCGATGCGGGCGGCGAGGAGGCGACGTTGACCCCCTTCGCCGATGGCAGGCATGAGCAGGTGGCGCGAGTAGCGGGCCACCTGGTCGGCCGTGAGGGCCGGCCCGGGAGAGACGAGCGGGGGGAGCGTCATGCCGAGACCGTCACCCTGTCACGGGCCAGCGGTCTGGGCGCCGGGACGCTGCTTGATGCGGACCATCGCCTCCTGGGCGATCGTCGCGACGAGGACACCCGTCTCGGTGTAGACCTTGCCCACCATGAGCCCGCGGCCGGAGCGCGTGGAGGGCGACTCCTGCTCGTAGAGCAGCCACTCGCCGGGGTCGACGGGGCGGTGGAACCAGATCGTGTGGTCGATCGTCGCCGGGGTCAGGCCGGGCTGGGTCCAGGACAGCCCGTGGGCCCGCAGCATCACGTCGATCGGCGTGTAGTCGGAGGCGAAGGCCAGGACCGCACAGCGGGTCAGCTGGTCGTGCGGCAGCTGGGCGACGGTGCGGAACCACACCCGCTGGCGGCCCTCGTGGTCGGGCGCGGGGACCGCGAGGATGTCGCCGTCGACATAGCGGTGGTCGACGGGTCGCGTGGTGATGTACTTCGCCCGCGGGTGATCGACGCCGGCGTACTTGTCCGAGACCGACACCAGCTCGTCGGGCCCGGGGACGTCGGGCATCGGCAGGTGGTGGTCGAGACCGTCGGAGGGGTCCTGGAAGGACGCGGTCATCGACAGGATCGGACGGCCGTGCTGGAGCGCGTGGACCCGGCGGGTCGAGAAGGAGCGCCCGTCGCGCATCCGCTCGACGGCGAAGCGGATCGGCAGGCTCGAGTCGCCCGGACGCATGAAGTAGGCGTGCAGCGAGTGCGGCATGCGGTGCGGCAGCTCGTCGTTGACCGTGCGGCCGGCCGCGACGAGGGCCTGGGCGAGGACCTGCCCGCCGAAGACCCGTCCGTGCGGCATCGCGATGCTCTCACCCTCGTAGACGTCGGCCGAGCTGGCGCCGAGCTCGCCGACCCCCTCAGGGCCCTCGACGCGGATCGTCGCGTGGCCGACCTCCTCGAGGTCGAGCGTGGACAGGGCGGTGCTCAGGGCAACGCGCTGGGCGTGCTCGATCGACTCGTCGGCCATGCTGCTCCTCGCTCGGGGTGGACGTCGTGAGCCTACTCAGCCGTCCAGACCCAGGACGAAGGGGAGGACCTCGTCGACCCCGGCGCGGCGCAGTGCCCGGGCGGCGACGGTGAGGGTCCACCGGGAGTGGGCCACGTCGTCGACGAGCAGCACCGGCCCCGCGACGGACGACAGGGCCCCCGCGAGGTCCGGGCCGACGACCAGCCGCTCCCAGACATTGCTCAGGCGGTAGGCGGAGTTGCCCCCGGGCTCGCCGACGGGTCCGCCCTCGGCGAGGTCGAGAGCGCCGAGCACCGGCAGCCGCCCGATCTGGCCGAGCTGCTCGGCGAGCGAGGTGACGAGGGTCGGACGGGAGCGGGAGGGCACCGTGACGATGCCGACCGGGCGCGTCTGCCAGCCCCACTCGGCGAGCACCCGGACGCAGGCGCGCACGGCACCCTCAGGCACCGGCTGGTCGGTCGCGAGGAGCTCACGCACCCGGGGGCCCCAGCCCAGGTCGGTGACGCGGGCGAGGGCGCGGCCCTGGAGCATGGCCTCCGCGGGCGGGATCTTGCCCTTGACCGGGACGCCGAGCCGGTCCATGCCGGTCGGCCACTGGGCGCGGGGGTCGAGGTCGACACCGGCGCGGTCGAGCGTGGAGCGCGCCGAGCCGAGCGCGTCGTCGGCGACCTCGGCGTCGATCCACGCCCCCGCGCAGCGGTCGCAGCGGCCGCAGTCGTGGGCGGTCGGGTCGTCGAGGGTGCGCTGGAGGAAGGCCATGCGGCAGTCGGGGGTCGAGATGTAGTCGAGCATGTGCTGCTGCTCGGCCTCACGCGCCGCGGCGACCCGCTCGTAGCGCTCCGCGTCGTAGACCCACGGCTGCCCGGTGCCGATCCAGCCGCCGCTCACCCGCTGGACGGCGCCGTCGACGTCGAGCACCTTGAGCAGCAGCTCCAGCCGGGTGCGCCGGATGTCGACGATCGTCTCGAGGGCGGCCGTCGACAGGGGACGCCCGGCCTCGGCGAGCGCGGTGATGACGGCCGCGGCCTGGTCCTCGCGGGGCATGGACGCGGAGGCGAAGTGCTTCCAGATCGACACGTCGTCGTGCCCGGGCAGCAGGACCACGTCGGCCCGCTCCGTGGCGCGGCCCGCACGACCGACCTGCTGGTAGTAGGCGACGGGAGAGGAGGGCGCCCCGAGGTGGACGACGAAGCCGAGGTCCGGCTTGTCGAAGCCCATGCCCAGCGCGCTCGTCGCCACGAGGGCCTTGACCCGGTTGTGGCGCAGCGCTTCCTCCATCGCCGCCCGCTCCTCCGTGTCTGAGCGGCCGGTGTAGGCGGCGACCTCGTGGCCCGCGGACTGCAGCGCGGCTGCGACGTCCTCGGCCGCGCTCACTGTGAGGGTGTAGACGATGCCGCTGCCCTCGAGCTGCCCCAGATGGGTCGCGAGCCAGGCGAGGTGGTGGTCCATGCCGGCCCGGGGGAGCACGGCCAGCCGCAGGCTGTCGCGCGCGAGCGGGCCCCGGACGGTCAGCACCTCGCTCTCGGCGCCGGCGGCGAGCTGCTCGGCGACGTCGTGGACGACGCGCTCGTTGGCCGTGGCGGTCGTCGCGAGCACCGGCGTGCCCTGCGGCAGCTCGCCGAGCAGGTCCTTGATCCGGCGGTAGTCGGGCCGGAAGTCGTGGCCCCAGTCGCTCACGCAGTGCGCCTCGTCGACGACGAGCAGGCCGCACCGGCGGGTGAGGTCGGGCAGCTGCTCGGCCCGAAACCGTGGGTTGTTGAGCCGCTCCGGGCTCACGAGCAGGACGTCGACCTCGTCGCGGGCCAGCCGCCCGCGAACGTCGTCCCACTCCTGCGCGTTGGCGGAGTTCATCGACACCGCGCGCACGCCGGCCCGCTCGGCCGCGGCGATCTGGTCACGCATGAGCGCGAGCAGAGGCGAGACGATGAGCGCCGGCCCGGCGCCCCGCGCCCGCTGGAGCCGGGAGGCGACGAAGTAGACGGCCGACTTGCCCCACCCGGTGCGCTGCACGACGAGCACGCGGCGCCCCTCCCCGACGAGCGCCTCGATCGCCTCGAGCTGCCCGTCGCGGAAGTCGACGTCGTCACGGCCGACGAGGCGGCGCAGGACGGCGGTGGCGTCGGCGGCCAGGGTGCTGGCGGGTGAGGTGGTCATGGCCTCCACCGTAGGCGAGCGGTCCGACGACGCCCGAGCGTCGGGACGGCTGGGGACGAGCGCCCCTGCCGGTGCGAGGATGTGGACATGACGAGCGAGACCATCGAGCCGCGGGCCTTCACGGCCGAGATCTCCCTCCGCTGGGGCGACATGGACGCCTACGGCCACGTCAACAACGTGCAGTACCACCGGCTGCTCGAGGAGGCTCGCATCCGGGCCTTCGGCGAGTGGTTCCACTCCAGCGGCGGCGACAGCATGCTCCGCTCGGGCGTGCTCCTCGCCCGGCAGGAGATCGAGTTCCTCGAGCAGCTCGTCTACCGCCCGGAGCCGATCCTGGTCGACATGTGGGTGACCTCGCTCGGCGGTGCCAGCTGGGACATGGGCTACACGATCCGCGACGAGGAGGCCGTCTTCGCCCGCGCGGAGTCGACGCTCGTCGCGTTCGACGTCGCGGCGCAGAGCGCCCGTCGACTCACCGACGAGGAGCGCGACGCGCTGCGCGCGGGGCTCGGCGACCCGGTGCCGATGCGGCGCCGGCGATGACCCCCCTTCGCCTCGCCGACGAGCAGACCGCGGCCGACCTCGCGACCTATCTGACCCGGGCCAAGCGCCTCGACGACGAGGGCGACGTCCGGCTCCAGGCGGTCGGGTCCGTCCTCGCCGCCTGGACCTGCGTGCTGCCGGGCCGCGGGCTCGGCAGCAGCGGCCTCGTCCTCGGCCTGCGGACCTGCGCCCTGGCGGAGCCGGCCACGTGGGACACCTGCGTCCCCATCGCTGCCGTGACCGATCGCCTCGCCCGGGGCAGGACCCAGCTCGAGGCGCCGCCGGTCACCTCGCAGCCGACCTGGCGTGCGCTCACCCCGCCCCGCTCGGGCTGGGAGCCCGTCGGGCTCGTCGCCGACACCGACCTGCTGGCCGTCGCCCGGGAGGGGATCGCCGAGGTCGCCCAGGGGGCTCCGGAAGGCTCCGGTGCGTCAGCCGTCGGCGACCTGCGCTCGCGGGTGTGGGGCAGGTCGACCGCCACCGTCCCGCCGGTCCCGGCGGGCACCGCCTTCGGCCTGCACGCACTGGGCTTCCTGCGGCCGGAGGCCGGCGTGCAGGCTCAGGTGCACACGATCGGGCCGTGGACGCGGGTGGCGACCGACCGCGGCTTCGTGCTCACCCGCTGACGCATAGTGTGGGGCGCGTGGACGACCATCTCACTGAACTCGACCACCTCACCGACCTCGACGACGCCGCGCTGGCCGCAGCGCTGGCCCGTGACGCGGCGCGGCTCGCCGCGCGCATGCGCACCGAGGGGCTGCAGGCACAGCACAAGACGTCGATCTCCGATGTCGTCACGGCGGCCGACCACGCCGCCGAGGAGCTCGTCGCCGGCACGCTGGCCCGGCTGCGTCCCGACGACGGGATCGTCGGCGAGGAGGGGGCCGAGGCCGAGAGCCGCTCCGGTCGCACGTGGGTCATCGACCCCGTCGACGGGACCTACAACTTCCTCTCCGGCCTGGGCACCTGGTGCAGCGCGCTCGCGCTGCGCGACCACGCCGGGCTGGCTCTCGGGGCCGTGCACCAACCTGCCGTCGACGAGGCGTGGCTCGGTGGTCGCGACCTGCCGACGGCGCTCAACGGCTCACCCGTCGGCGAACTCGCCGACCTGCCCCTGGCCGAGGTCGCCATGGCGACCTATCTCCACCCCGCGCGCCTGCCCGACGCCACGCTGCGCGAGCCCTGGCTGGCCGCGATCGAGGGCGCGGCGACGGTCCGCATGTTCGGCTCCGGCTCGTGCGACCTCGCCGCGGTCGCCGCCGGCCGCATCGGCGTCTGGGCCCAGCAGGCGGTGCCCGAGTGGGACTGGCTGCCCGGCGCCGCGCTCGTCACGGCCGTCGGCGGCCGGGCCGAGCAGGTCCAGGTCCGTGGGCACGTGTGGAGCGTCGCCGGGCGTCCCACCGCCGTCGAGCAGGTCCTCGCCGCGCTGCAGTCCTGACCTGCCGCGACTACGGGCGAAGGGGGTGACCCCGCTCCGCGAGCACGTCCCGCAGGGTGTCGATCCGGTCGGTGACGATGCCGTCGACGCCGAGGTCGAGCAGGCGATGCATCTCGTCGGCGTCGTCGATCGTCCACACGTGCACCTGCTTGCCCAGCCGGTGCGCCACCTCGACCAGCCGGGGCACGACGACCGTCACCGACCTCGGCCCGACGGCGTGGGTGACAGGGATCTGCAGCGCCTGGGCGGGGGAGTGGACGAGCCGGGAGAACACCCTCGGGAGCAGCCGGAGCGAGGCGACGCCGACCGGGCCGGCAGACGTCGCGAGGTCGGGGCCGAGCGCGCGGCGCACCCGACGCAGCCGCGCGTCGCTGAAGGACCCGATGCACACCCGCTCGACGGCGTCGTGTCGTCGGATCGCCTCGACGAGCGGGACGACCGCGCCGTCGGCCTTGACGTCGATGTTGAAGCGCGCCTCGGGGAAGGTCTCGAAGAGCTCGTCCATCAGGGGCACGGCGTCGATCCCGTGGATCCGCGCCTGCGACACCTGCGCCCACGGCAGCCCGGCGATGGCTCCCTGCGCGTCCGTCACCCGGTCGAGGACCTCGTCGTGGAAGGCGACGAGCCGACCGTCGGCCGTCGCGTGCACGTCGGTCTCGAGGTAGCGGTAGCCCATGTCGACCGCCTGGTGGAAGGCGTGGACGGTGTTCTCACGACCGAGGTTGGGCTCGAAGGTCGACCCGCCCCGGTGGGCGAGGGCGATGGGGGTCTCGTCGCTGAAGTATGCGTAGTCGCGCGCGGGCCTCACCCGCTCACCGTACGCGCGCCCGTCAGTGGTTGGCGACGCAGAACTCGTTGCCGTCCGGGTCGGCCATCGTCACCCAGCGGAAGTCGCCCATCTGCCGCTGCGCGACGACCGTTGCGCCCACGCCGGTGAGCCGCTCGACCTCGGCATCGAGGTCGGGCGCACCGAGGTCGAGGTGCAGCCGGTTCTTGCCGGGTGTCGGGTCGTCGACCCGCTGGAAGGCGAGCAGCGGCCCGCCGGGCAGCTGCACGGTGACGAACCAGCCGTCGTTGGTCTCGAGGACCTCGCCGCCGGTCTGCTCCGCCCACCAGTCGGCCAGGGCGGTGGCGTCGGTCGTGTCGGTCGTGATCATGCCGAGCGTGAGGGTCATGCACCGACCGTAGCGACGGCCTCCGACAGCGATCGGGCCTCAGCGGAGGAAGCCGTCGATCCGTTCGACCGTCGCGCCGGTCGCCGCCTCGTCGTAGCCGGGCAGGTCGGGGTCGGCGAAGAGGTGCCCGCGACCGGGCGTCACGTGGTCCTCGAAGGGGGCCCCGCTCGCCTCGACCGCGGCGCCGAGCACGACGACGTCACCCGGGGCGATCCACGGGTCGTCCTCGTGCCGGTGGACCTGGACGGGTACGCCCGACCAGTCGTGGCGGGGCGCGGCGACCGAGTGCATGAGGATCGCCGCCCGGGCGCGGGGCCTGCGCGCGGCCAGCCGCTGGGCGAAGAAGGACCCGAGCGACATGCCGATCAGGGCCGTCTCCGGCGGCATCTGCGCCGCGAGCTCGCGGACCGCCTCGAAGTACTCGGGGTGGGCGTCGCGGTGCGCGATGCCGGGGACCTCCTGCTCGAAGACGTGCCCCTCGTAGTAGTCGGGCACGACGACCTCGTGCCCGAGCTCGCGCAACCGGTCGGCGAAGGTGTGCACCCCCGGCCGCAGCCCGAGCGCGGAGTGGAGCAGCAGGACGTGGGCCATCAGCCCAGGTCCGCCCACACCGCGGTGTCCGTCGGCACTCGGCCGTCGACGAGGTCACCGGATGCCACCAACAGCCTGGCACCCTCGGGCAGCGTCACCGGCTCGGTGCCGAGGTTGGCCACGACGAGGGTGCGCGTGCCGTCGGGTGAGGTCGCGACGTAGCCCACGACGTCATCGCCCAGGCCCTCGACCTCCTCGAGTCCGGCGAGCCCGAGCCGGCGCTCGCGCCGCAGCGCGAGCAGCGAGCGGTAGAGCTCGAGGGTCGACCCCTTGACGCCCGTCTGCGCGTCGACGGCGAGGCCGGAGTAGGCGGGCGGCTGCGGCAGCCACGCGGCGCCGGTGGGGGAGAAACCCAGGGCCGGTGCCCCCTGCTCCCAAGCCATCGGCACACGGCACCCGTCACGGCCCAGCTCGAGTCCTCCGGTGCGGGCGAAGGTCGGGTCCTGGCGCACCTCGTCGGGCAGGCTCGTGTGTTCCGGCAGCCCGAGCTCCTCGCCCTGGTAGACGTAGGCGCCACCGGGCAGCGCGAGCATGAGCGTCGTGGCGGCCCGCGCCCGGCGCAGCCCCACCTCGGCGTCCGGCTGCGGGTCGTCGGCGCCGATGCCGTTGGGCCGCGGCTGGCCGACGGGCAGGCCGAAGCGGCTGGCGTGGCGCAGCACGTCGTGGTTGCTGAGCACCCACGTCGACGGCGCGCCGACCGAGTCGTTGGCCTCGAGCGAGCGACGCACGACCGTGCGCAGGTCGGCCGCCCGCCAGGTCGTCTCGAGGAAGTCGAAGTTGAAGGCCTGGTGGAACTCGTCGGGACGCACGTAGCGGGCGGCCCGATCCGCCGGCGCGACCCATGCCTCGGCGCACATGATGCGGGCGGGCTCGCCGTAGGAGTCGAGCAGCTCGCGCCACGCGCGGTAGATCTCGTGGACGCCGTCCTGGTCCCAGTAGGGCGCCTCGTGGGTCACCTCCATGAGCCCGCCCGGGTGCTTGCCGAAGGGCGGGAAGGTCGGGTCCTTGACCAGCCCGTGGGCGACGTCGACGCGGAATCCGTCGACCCCCCGGTCGAGCCAGAAGCGCAGCGTCGTCTCGAAGTCCTGGCGCACCTGCGGGTTGGTCCAGTTGAGGTCCGGCTGGCTCGGGTCGAAGAGGTGGAGGTACCACTGTCCGGGCGTGCCATCGGGCTCGGTGACACGCGTCCAGGCGCCGCCCCCGAAGTTGGCCAGCCAGTCGGTCGGCGGCTGCGACCCGTCATCGCCGAGGCCGTCACGGAAGACGTAGCGCTCGCGCTCGGGGCTGCCCGGCCCGGAGCCCAGTGCCGCCTGGAACCACGGGTGGTCGGAGGAGGTGTGGTTGGGCACGAGGTCGACGACGACGCGCAGGCCGAGCTCGTGGGCCCGGGCGATCATGGCGTCGGCGTCGTCGAGGGTCCCGAAGAGCGGGTCGACGTCACGGTGGTCGGCGACGTCGTAACCGGCGTCGCGCTGCGGCGAGCGGTAGAAGGGCGAGAGCCATACGGCGTCGACGCCGAGGTCGCGCAGGTGCTCCAGCCGCGAGGTGATGCCCGGCAGGTCCCCGACGCCGTCGCCCGAGGCGTCGGCCCACGAGCGCGGGTACACCTGGTAGATGACGGCATCGCGCCACCACGGGGCGTCCGCCGGGTCGGCGACGTGCAGCCCGACGGTGCGGGCGAAGGGGGTCGGTCCGGTCGTCACAGGCGCTGCCCCTCGTCGTCGGCGTTGATCAGCATGTCCGCCGCCCGGCGGAAGTAGTCGCGCATCGCCGCGTCGTGCGACTCGGGCAGCTCGAGCGTGTCCATCGCGGCGAGCATGTGCCGCATCCACCGGTCGCGCATGTCGGGGGTCACGGCATAGGGCACGTGCCGCATCCGCAGGCGTGGGTGACCACGCTCCTGGCTGTACGTGCCCGGGCCGCCGAAGTACTGCTCGAGGAACATCCGCAGTCGCACCTCGGCGGGGCCGAGGTCCTCCTCGGGGTAGAGCGCGCGAAGCGGCGCGTCCTGCGCGACGCCCTCGTAGAAGGCACGCACGAGGCGCACGAAGGTCTCGTGCCCCCCGACCTGCTCGTAGAAGCTGTCTCCGGGCTGGGCGAACATGCCCGTCAGTGTGTCAGGCGTCGCCCTCGTCCTTGCGACGGGGACGCTTCCACGGCATCTCGACGAGCGGCCGGGTGTCGGCCTCGTCGCGGGCCGTGCTCTTCCTCGTGCCGGTGCGCCACGAGTTGAGGATGTGGATGAGGCCGAGCGTCTCCCCGGTCGAGGCGCCGGTGGCGCCGCCGACGACTGCACCCATCTGCAGGTTGCTGCACCCCCGGCAGGCCGGCTTGCCGATCGTCGAGCGGTGGACCGTGCCCTTGATGGTGCGCCCGCACGAGTAGCACGCGGTCATGACCTTCCCCCTTCGTCAGTGGTGCCGAGCGTACTCAGATCTGGTGCCCGCCACCGGACATCGGGATCGGGGGACCCGCGATGCCCTCGCGGTCGAAGGTCTCCTTGACCCGACGTCGGATCTCGCGCTGGATGCCCCAGTTCTCGTCGGGGGCGCAGCGGGCGAGGACTCGCACGGTGACGGTGCCCCCGGTGATCGACTCGACGCCGAGGACCTGCAGGTCCTCGCGCAGCACCTCGTGCCAGTGCGGATCGTCGTCGATCTGCTCGACGGTGCCCCGGATGATCTCCAGGACCCGCTCGATGTCCTCGCGGTAGCTGAAGGGGATGTCGACCATCACCGTCGACCAGCCCTGGCTGCGGTTGCCGATCCGGATGATCTCGCCGTTGCGGACGTACCACACGACGCCATCGGGGTCGCGCAGCCGGGTGACGCGCAGCGTCACCTCCTCGACGGTGCCGACGGCCTCGCCGGTGTCGATGAGGTCGCCCACGCCGTACTGGTCCTCGAGGATCATGAAGATCCCGGAGAGGAAGTCCTTGACCAGGGCCTGCGCGCCGAAGCCGAGCGCGACACCACCGACTCCGGCGGAGGCCAGCAGCGGCGCGAGCGGGATCCCGAGGAGCGACATCACGGTGAGCACGGTGATGACGGCGATGGCGAAGGTCGCGATGCTGCGCAGCAGCGAGCCCATCGTCAGCGTTCGCTGGCGATAACGCTCCTTGGCGGCGGACGCGGGGATCCCGCTGCTGCGCTCACGCTTGGCGCGGCTGGCCTCGCTGCGGGCGATCGACGCGTCGACCGCTTTGGTGATCGCCCGGTGGGCGAGCCACCGGCCGAGGAAGGCGACGACGACCGTGACGAGAATCTGCAGGGGCGCACCGAGGGCCCAGTCGAGGGCGGACTCCCAGGTGAGGTCGATGGCAAGCGGGTGGGGCACGTCGATCATCCCACGGAGTCTGCGTCACGCTCCTGAGCAGCCACTGCACGCGCCACCGTGTCGCGGCTCTCGGCGACGGTGCGCCGCAGGCCTGCCGGCGCATCCGGGTGCTCGTCGAGCCAGGTCTGCGTCGTGGCGAGCAGCTCCGGCCCCGCGAGCGACATGGGGTAGAAGCCGATGACGATGCCCTCGGCGATGGCGTGGGTCCGCTCGGACCAGACCTGCTCCAGCGCCTCGTGGTAGCGCTGGACGAAGGGGGTGAGCAGCGCCGTGTCGCCGGTGCGGCCGAAGCCGAGCGCGTGCGCGTCGACGACGGAGTTGGGCGTGTCGGTGGCGACGACGCCGGCCTGCCACGCGGCCTCCTTGGCCTCGGCCGTGGGGATGCTCGCCGCGGCCCGGGCCGCGCGCTCGCGACCGGTGGCGGTGTTGTCCCCTTGGGCCTCCGTGGCCACGGCATCGGCGTCGGCGACCCCGGCCGCGGCCAGGCCGGTGAGCAGGGTCCACCGCATGTCGGTGTCGACCGCCAGGCCCTCGAGCGTCGTGCTGCCGTCGAGCAGGCCGGCGACCCACGTCGTGTCGTCGCCGGGGGCCAGGAGGTTGGCGTGGCCGGTGACGAGCTGGAGCTGGGCGTCGCTGCCCGGAGCGGCGCGCTGCGCCAGGGCGGCCAGGTGCGTGACGACCTGCTGGCGCAGCTGCTCGCGGTGCTCGGGCGCGGAGTAGGTGAGCACGGCGGTGCTGGCCTGGGCGACGAGCGTGCGCAGCAGGGTCGAGTCGGACAGCCCGTCGAGCACGGGCAGGACGAGCTCGACGTAGTCGCTCGCCGGCATCTCGGCGTCACGCGTCATGTCCCAGGCCGAGGCCAGCGCCAGCGACGCCGGCAGCGAGTCCTCGAAGGCCGTCGGGTGGGCGAGCAGCGTTGCGAGGGAACGCTCGTCGAGGCGCAGCTTGGCGTAGGTCAGGTCGTCGTCGTTGAGCAGCAGCAGGTCGGGCTGGCGCTGACCGACGAGCTGGGGGAGCGGGGTGCGCTCGCTGTCGACGTCGACCTCGATGCGCTCGCGGCGCTGCAGCGTGCCGTCGACGAGGTCGTAGAGACCCACGGCGAGGCGGTGCGGGCGGATCGTCTCGAAGCCCTCGGCGAAGCTCTGCTCGATGACCGCGTCGACGTAGTGCCCGCGGTCGTCGACCTCGACCTGCGGTCGAAGGGTGTTGACGCCCGCCGTCTCGAGCCACAGCTTCGACCAGGAGCGCAGGTCGCGACCCGAGGTGGCCTCGAGCTCGTCGAGCAGGTCGTCGAGCGTGGTGTTGCCCCACGCGTGCTTGGCGAAGTAGGCGCGCAGGCCGTCGCGGAAGGGCTCACGCCCGACATAGGCGACGAGCTGCTTGAGCACCGACGCGCCCTTGGCGTAGGTGATGCCGTCGAAGTTGACCTCGACGTCGGCGAGGTCGCGGATCGGGGCGACGATCGGGTGGGTCGAGCTCAGCTGGTCCTGGCGGTAGGCCCAAGCCTTCTCGTGGGTGCAGAAGGTCGTCCACGCGTCGGCCCACTCGGTGGCCTCGGCCTGGCAGGTCGTCGAGGCCCATTCGGCGAAGGACTCGTTGAGCCACAGGTCGTTCCACCACTTCATCGTCACGAGGTTGCCGAACCACATGTGGGCCAGCTCGTGCAGCACGGTGAGGGCGCGGCGCTCGACGAGGGCGTCGGGCACCTTGGAGCGGAAGACGTACATCTCGTGGAAGGTCACGCACCCGGCGTTCTCCATCGCGCCCATGTTGTACTCCGGCGTGAAGACCTGGTCGTACTTCGTGAAGGGGTAGGCGTGGTCGAACTCCTCCTCGAAGAAGGCGAAGCCCGCCTTGGTCAGGGCGAAGAGGTTGTCGGCGTCGAGGTACTGGGTGAGCGACTTGCGGCAGAAGATGCCCAGGGGCACCTCCTTGTCCCGCGAGGTGAGCGAGTCGCGCACGACGTCGTAGGGGCCGGCGACGAGCGCGGTGATGTAGCTGCTCATCCGCTCGGTCGGGGCGAAGGCCCAGGTCGCCACGCCCTCCTGACCCTCGACGGGGGTCGGCTCGGGGGTGGGGGAGTTGCCGATGACCTGCCAGTGGGCCGGCGCGGTGACGGTCAGCGTGAAGCTCGCCTTGAGGTCCGGCTGCTCGAAGACGGGGTACATGCGGCGGCTGTCGGGCACCTCGAACTGCGTGTAGAGGTAGACCTCGCCGTCGACGGGGTCGACGAAGCGGTGCAGGCCCTCGCCGGTGTTCATGTACCGACCCGTGGCCGCGATCGTCACGACGTTGTCCTCGGCGAGGTCGTCGAGACGGATCCGGTGGTCGGCGAAGATCGCCGCGGCGTCCAGCTGCGTGCCGTTGAGCTCGACGCCCTCCACGGACTCGCCGATGAAGTCCACGAAGGTGGAGGCGCCCCCCTTCGCGCTGAAGCGGATGGTGCTCGTCGTCGCGAAGGTCGTCTCCGAGGTCGTCAGGTCGAGCGTGATCTCGTGGCTGTCGACCGTGACGAGGGCCGCGCGCTCCGCGGCCTCCTCACGGGTGAGGTTCTTCCCGGGCACGTGCTGCTCCTTCGCGTGGGACGTTTTGGCGCCATGCTGTCACAGCACGACGACAGGTCTGAGACGATGGCGCCATGACGCAGACCGTGGAGATGTGGTTCGACCCGCTGTGCCCCTGGGCCTGGATGACGAGCCGGTGGCTCATGGAGGTCGAGCAAGTGCGTGACCTGGAGGTCACCTGGTCGCAGATGAGCCTGTCGGTCCTCAACGAAGGGCGTGACCTCCCCGACGAGTACCGCGAGATGATGGACCGTGGCTGGGCTCCGGTCCGGGTCATCGCGGCCGCGCGCAAGGCGCACGGCGACGAGGTGACCAAGCCGCTCTACGACGCCATCGGGACCCGCCTGCACCTCGGTGGTGAGCGCGACTTCGTCGCCGCCACGGCCGCCGCGCTCGCCGAGGTCGGCCTGCCGGCCGAGCTCATCGAGGCCGCCGACACCGACGAGCACGACGCCTTCCTGCGCGAGAGCCACGACCGCGCCATCGCCCTCGTCGGCGACGACGTGGGCACGCCCGTGATCTCCGTGGCGGACACCGCCTTCTTCGGCCCGGTCGTCTCGCCGGCGCCCAAGGGAGAGGCCGCCGGCCGACTGTGGGACGGCTGCGTCCTCGTCGCCGGCACCGACGGCTTCTTCGAGCTCAAGCGCTCCCGCACCCGCGACCCGATCTTCGACTGAGAGGCACTTCCTTGCGCGTCCACATCGGCGGCGACCACGCCGCCTTCGAGCTCCACCAGGAGCTGCTCACCTTCCTCGCCGACGAGGGCCACGAGGTCACCGACCACGGGCCCTTCGCCTACGACGCCCTCGACGACTACCCGGTCTTCGTCATCCGTGCAGCCCAGGCCGTCGCGGCCGACCCGGGCAGCCGCGGCATCGTCCTCGGGGGCTCCGGCAACGGCGAGCAGATGGCGGCCAACAAGGTCGCCGGCATCCGAGCGGCCCTGTGCTACAACGCCGAGCTGGCCCGCCTGGCCCGCGAGCACAACGACGCCCAGGTGCTGTCGATGGGTGGCCGCATGCAGTCGGTCGAGGAGGCCAAGGAGATGGTCCGCGTCTTCCTCGCCACCGACTTCACCGGCGAGGAGCGCCACCAGCGCCGCATCGACATGGTGAGCGCCTTCGAGGTCGACGGCACGGTCCCGCCCCTGCCCTGACCGCGGATCCCATAGCACCAGAGACCCGTCGCACGGTGTGTGCGGCGGGTCTCTGATTGGTCACAACCCTTCACAGACAGGCAAATCGGCGCCTAGGGTGCGGTCAACGGTCCCGGACGGGGCCGTGACGAACGACCGGGGAGAAGACGTTTGTCCGCCATCCTGCCCAGCCGGACCCTGTGGTCCGAGCGACGCCAGCCGTCGTGGGCGATGTCATCGACCAGCAGCACCCCTCTCGTCGTCGGTGTCGTCGCCGCCGTCGTGCTCGTCGCCGCCGCCCACGTCGTCTGGCCGGAGGCGGTCCCGCTCGTCGCGCTCGTGCCGCCCTGCCTGCTCGCGGCCACCCTCTGCCCGATCGGCCAGGTCCGCGTCGTCTTCGCGCTCGTCCTCGCCTACCTCCTGTGGTCGACGGTCGCCTCGGGCGAAGGGGTGGCCCGTCACCTTCCCCTGCTGCTCTCGCTCGGCCTGATGTACGCCATCGCCGCCTCACGCTCCAGCCACGGCGTCGCCGCCTTCGCCGGTGACCGCATGCTCGGCGACCTGCGCTCGCGACTGCACGGCATGGGCGCGATCCCGACCCTGCCGCGTGGCTGGCACGCCGAGCGCTCCTTCGCCACCGCCCACGGCAGCGCCTTCGCCGGCGACTTCAACGTCGCGACGACGAGCCGCTGCGGCAACACCCTCGAGATGGTCCTCGCCGACGTCAGCGGCAAGGGGCAGGAGGCCGGCACCCGCGCGCTCGTCCTCGCCGGCGCCATCGGGGGAGTCATCGGCGGCAGCGCCCCGCAGGAGGTCCTGCCGATGGCCAACGAGTTCCTCGAGCGTGACGGCTGGGACGAGGGATTTGCCACCGCCGTGCACGTGCACATGGACCTCGTGACCGGCGAGACCCTCGTCTTCACGGCCGGCCACCCGCCGGCGATGCACTACGACGCGGGCTGCGGCCGGTGGTCGGCGCTCGACGACCAGCGCGGCCCGGCCCTGGGCCTGCTGCCCGGCACGCACTACACCCCCGCCCACACCGTCCTGCAGCGCGGCGACGCGCTGCTCGTCTACACCGACGGCATCATCGAGTCGCGCCAGCGCGACCTCGACGACGGCATCGACTGGATGCTCGGGCAGGCGGAGGCCCGTGTCGCGCAAGGCTTCTCGGGTCTGGCCAAGCGGCTCGTCGCCGGCGGCCGCGCCGGGGTCGAGGACGATCGCGCCGCCGTCCTCGTGTGGCGAGACTGACCCCCCTTCGTCCCGCGTCGGCGATCTGACGGTGCCGCCGCGCCGTATCCTTGCGGCCGTGACCTCCGAGCCCGACCCGCACAAGCTGCCCCTGACCGACACCCCGCGCACCGCGGACGGCCGGTACCGGGCGACCGTGCGCACCTTCACCCCGCGCTGGCGGATGTCGCCGCGGGTCGAGGAGCTCATGGAGCGGCTCCTGCCGCGCTACGCCGTCCCGACGACGCCCCTGGACCCGATCCAGATCTTCGGCCGAGACCTGCCCGTCGTCCTCGAGATCGGGTCCGGCTACGGCGAGGCCGCGGTGGCCTACGCCCGCGAGCACCCCGAGCACGGGATCATCGCGGCCGAGGTGCACGTGCCGGGCGTGGCCACGCTGATGGAGAAGGCCGAGCGCGAGGGCCTGGACAACGTGCGGACCTTCCGCGGAGACGCCCTGGAGTACCTCATCGAGTGCGTCGGCCGCGATCAGCTCGAGGCCGTGCACCTCTTCTTCCCCGACCCGTGGCCCAAGGCGCGTCACGCCAAGCGGCGCTTCGTCCAGCAGGACACTCTCGACCTCGTGCTCGAGCGGCTGCGGCCCGGTGGCCACCTGCTCGTCGCCACCGACCACGCGAGCTATGCCGAGCACGTGCGCGAGCAGCTCGCGCAGCACCCGCGGGTGGCCGTCGTCGAGGGCGAGCGTCCCGCGTGGCGCCCGTCGGCGGGCTTCGAGGACAAGGGCCGTGCGGCCGGCCGCGAGATCCACGAGTTCCGGGTCACCGAGCGAGGGTGACCGGGCCCGTGGCGGTCCGGCGGCCGGCCGGAGGCGTCACCAGGTGTGCGCGACGTCGATGACGAGGCGCGAGCGGTCGCCGGGGCCGGCGAGCTCGGTGACCTTGAAGGGCAGGCGGGCCCGCGTGCCGATGCCCAGCGTGGACTGGCCCTCCCAGCTCCCGCCCCAGGCCACCTGGCGGAAGGTGCGGTAGCCCGAGGTGTCGACGAGCTCCGTGCGGTCGGCCGGCGAGTAGGTCGGGTCGAAGTCCTCGTCGTAGGCCGGCGTGCGCACGACGACCTGCAGCTTGGCCCCACCGCGAAGGGGGATGACCTTGCCGCTGCCGTCCTCGGAGAAGGTCGGGACGTAGCGGACGTCGTAGGACAGCGAGCGGTGCGGCTGGTCGACGTCGACGACGAGCCGGTCGAAGCACGTGTGCCGCCCGGAGCGGACGTCCGAGAGCGTGCCGAGGCTGTGGTGCGTGCCCCGGGACTTGGCGAGCGAGCCCCACGTGGTGCTGCAGGCGGTGGTGGCCGAGGTCGCTGGTGCGGCTGCGGGCGCGGTGAGCAGCAGGGCCGCGGCTGCTGCGCTCACCCCGAGACCGATCCGGGTGTGCGTGCGAGTGGTCATCAGAGTCCCCCTTCGTCCGACGGGGCCGCGTTGCCCGCGTCATGGATGAAGACGCACGAGCCGGCTCGAGGGTTGCCCCGGCCGGGTCACGACGTCGCGAAGAGCGCCTGCCCGATGTACTCGCCCTCACCAGCGCCCGGGGGCACGGCGAAGAGCGCGGAGCCGGTGAACTTCAGGTACTCCATCATCGCGTCGTTCTTGGCCATCGCCGTCTGCATCGGGATGAAGTGGGTTGAGGGGTCGCGCACGTAGGCGAGGAAGAACAGGCCGGCGTCGAGCGTTCCGAGGTCGGTCGACCCGTCGACGAAGTTGTACCCCCGGCGCAGGATGCGCACGCCGTCGTTGTGGTCGGGGTGCACGACGGCGACGTGCGAGTCCGTGGGCACGATCGGGCCGCCGCGGCCGGGCATCGTGAAGTCGGGGTCGGCGTGCTCCTCGCCACCGGACAGCGGCGCCCCCGAGGACTTCGTGCGCCCGATGACCGCCTCCTGGTCGGCCAGACCCTGCCGGTCCCAGGTCTCGATGACCATGTTGATCCGCCGGACGGCGAGGTAGGACCCGCCGGCGAGCCACGGCGCGCCGTCGTCCTCGGGCTGGACCCACACGTGCTCGTCGAGCGCGTCGGTCTCCTCGGCGAGGATGTTCTTCGTCCCGTCCTTGAAGCCGAAGAGGTTGCGGGGAGTCGCCTGCCCGCTCGTCGTGCTCGAGGTGCGGCCGAAGCCGAGCTGCGACCAGCGCACCGCGACGGTGCCCATGCCGACTCGGGCCAGGTTGCGGATCGCGTGGACGGCCACCTGCGGGTCGTCGGCGCAGGCCTGGACGCACAGGTCGCCGCCGCTGCGCGCGGGGTCGAGGAGGTCACCGGGGAAGTGGGGGAGCGGCTCGAGCGCCGCCGGCCTCCGGTCTGCCAGGCCGAAGCGGTCCTTGCCGTCAGCGTCGGCGAAGAGCCCCGGGCCGAAGCCGAAGGTGATCGTCAGGCGCGAGGGCGGCAGCCCGATCGCCTCACCGGTGTCGTCCGGCGGCAGCCGGTAGTCGCCCTCGACGGGACCGATCGGCCCCGCGGAGCCGCCCGCCATCATCCGCTCGGCGGCCTCGGTCCACTCCTTGAGCAGCGAGATCAGCCGCGCCCGCGACGTCGTCGTGACGTCGAAGGCCGCGAAGTGCAGCCGGTCCTGGACCGGGGTCGTGATCCCCGGCTGGTGGGCACCCCGCAGGGCGAAGGGGGAGGAGGTCGCCCCCTTCGTCGGCTCGGCCGCGGTGGCCCGTCCCGCGCCGAAGCCGCCGGCGACGCCCACGGCGGCCGCGACCGCACCCGTGCCGAGCATCGCCCGACGCGAGGGGGTGCGCCCCGCACGCTCCTGCGGCTGCTCGGGCGACTCCTGCGACGGCTCCTGGCGCGGCTCCTCGCTCATCGTCAGACGACCGCCGCGGTGAGCTTGGACAGCGGCTCGGACAGCGCGTTGACCGCGTCCGACAGCTCCTTGACCTCGTCCTTGCTCAGGTCGGTGTAGGAGACGAAGCCGTCGCCCTTCTTGTGCTCGTCGAGCAGGTCCTGCAGCTCCGCGAAGCGGGAGTCGAGCTGCTTGGCCAGGGCGGAGTTGCCGTTGTCCATGAGGATCGGCCGGACGCCGTCGTAGCCGACCTTGGCGCCGTCGACATTGGCCTGGAAGTCCCACAGGTCGGTGTGCGACCAGGCCTCCTCCTCGCCGGTGACCTTGCCGGTCGCGACCTCCTCGAGCAGCCCTCGCGAGCCGTTGGCGATCTGGTCGACGGTGAAGCTCATCTTCTGGATGCGGCTGTCGAGGGTCTTCGTGTTCTTCAGCAGGTCGTCGCCGAAGGTCGTGCGCTCGGCGTCGGTGAGCGGCGTGTAGTCCTTGGCCTCCTGCGGCCACAGGTCCTTCTCGATCCGGTGCCAGCCGGTCCACTTCTGGCCGGGCTCGAGGTCGGCCTCGCGGGCGTCCATCTTGGGGTCGAGGTCGCCGAAGGACTCGGCGACGGTCTCGATGCGCTCCCAGTGGACCCGGGCCTGCGCGTAGAGCTCGCGCGCCTCGTCGTCCTTGCCGGCCTCGTAGAGGTCGACGAACGTCGTCGTCTTGGTGAGCAGCTGGTCGGACTGGTCCTTGACGTAGGCCGCGTAGTTCTTCTCCGCCTGGGCGACGGTGGCCTGGTCACCGGCCGCGACGGTTGAGCCCTTCGACGTCGCGACGGTGAAGTCGGCGCGGATGCCCTCGCCGACCATGCCGGGCTTGCAGGCCGTCGTGTAGCTGCCGGCCGGGACGTTGACGACGAGGTCGCGGGCGAGGTCGGGCCCGATGTTCTCCACCTCGCCGACGATCCGCAGCCCGTCCTCGCCGAGGAGGTAGAACTCCGTGACCTTGGTCCCGGCGTTCTTGACCTTGAAGGTCACGGCGCCCTCGGGCACCTCGGCGGTCGAGACCTCGCAGCCGTCGTCGGTGGACGTGACGGCGATGGTGCGATCGTCCCCCTTCGCGTCGCCGGAGGGGGAGTTGGAGGTGCAGGCGGCCAGGGCCGGCACGAGCAGGGCGACGGCGGTGAGGTGGCGGAGGGTCATCGGGCGTCCTTGGAGGCGGTCGTGGTGGCGAGCGAAGGGGAGGCCGGTGCGGCCGGGCGGGTGCGTCGGCGGGCGCCGACGAGGAAGAGCGTGAGCACGGGGACGACGTAGGCGACCCAGGCGATGGCCTGCAGCACGGTCGTCTGCGGGGTGAAGTTGAAGATCCCCTTGAGCAGGGCGGCGTACCAGGTGTTGGGGTCGACGATGTGCGAGACGTCGAAGGCGAGGTCGTGCAGCCCGGGCAGGAAGCGCGCCTCCTGCAGGTCGTGGATGCCGTAGGCGAGGACGCCGGCGGCCACGACGACGAGGAAGGCGCCGGTCCAGGTGAAGAAGGTCGACAGGTTGATCGAGATCGCGCCGCGGTAGATCAGCCAGCCGAGGACGACGGCCGTGGCCAGGCCGAGCACGGCCCCGAGCAGCGGGGTCCACGTCGAGCCGCCGTCGCTGCTCGTGGCGCGGGAGGTCGCCCACAGGAAGAGCGCGGTCTCGAGGCCCTCGCGACCCACCGCGAGGACGGCGACGAGGACGAGGCCCCAGGCGCTGCCCTCGGACGCGGCGTCGATCCGGCCGCGCAGCTCGCCGCCGAGCCCCCGGGCGGTGCGGGCCATCCAGAAGATCATCCAGGTGACGAAGCCGACCGCGATGATCGAGAGCCCACCGCCGATGAGCTCCTGGGCCTCGAAGGTCAGGCCGCGCGGGCCGAAGGTCAGCAGGGCGCCGAAGCCGAGGCTGACGAGCACGGCCGCGGCGACGCCGAGCCAGATGCGGGAGAGGAGGTGGCGTCGGTCGCTCTTGACGAGGTAGGCCACGAGGATGCTGACGACGAGGGCCGCTTCGAGGCCCTCGCGCAGTCCGATGAGGTAGTTGGCGAGCACGAAGCAGGAATGTACTCCTCCTTAGGTGAGCCTCACCTAAGGACGGGCGAATGTCTCACGAGATGATCGCCACGGCGTGTGGAGCGGGCGACGGGAATCGAACCCGCGTAGCCAGTTTGGAAGACTGGGGCTCTACCATTGAGCTACGCCCGCGCGCTCCCCTCGAGCACGCCTGGGGCGCAGCCGTTGGAAGAGCAGGCGTTAGCCTAGTGCCCGCTCGTGGCCCGGTCACAATCGGGGCGCGCGGGGTATGGCGCAGGTTGGTAGCGCGTCCGCTTTGGGAGCGGAAGGCCGTCGGTTCGAATCCGGCTACCCCGACCATCTGAGGTCTCAGGAGGGCCTGCGCAGCAGGCGCTGGCGGAAGAGGTCGAGGACCTCGTCGAGCGCGGCGCGGGTCGGCTCGCCCTCGCGGTCGACGAGGTGCGTGGTCAGGACCGAGTGCGGCGCACCGAAGCCGTCGGGGTTGGCCGAGTCGTCCGGCAGCTCGACTACCACGAAGGCGTCGCCCAGCCGTCGCCGCAGCGTCGCGAAGCGCGACCCCGGCGAGAGCCGGTCGCCCTCGAAGCGCACCCCGAGCACCTGCAGCCCAGCGGCACAGCGCTGCTCGACGATCGCGAGGTCCTCCTCGCTGATGTCGGTCGTCTCCCGGCGTCGGCGGCCGACGGGCAGGGGGAGCGAGGGCTGGGAGAGCACCGGGGCGAGGACGCTCTCGTCCGTCACCATGGCCAGGGCGAAGCCGCCGGTCAGGCACATGCCGACGGCGCCGACCCCGGGGCCACCGCACCGGGCGTGCTCGGCGCGAGCGAGGGCCCGCAGCCACGGGATCACCGGCGAGGTGCGCCCGAGCGCGAGGAGGGAGAACTCCCGGCTGACGCACACTTGCGCCGCCGTGCGGACACCACCGGCCGCGATGCGAAGGGAGGACCCCGCCAGCGCGTCGCGCCCGGCGACGCCGAAGAGGTCGGGCAGGACGACGGTGCAGCCGAGGTCGCGCACCCTCCGGGCGAAGGCCGCGACCTGCGGCGTGATGCCGGGGAACTCGGCGATGACGACGACGGCCGGGCCGGTGCCCGAGCGCAGCACCGTGTGGTCGGTGCCCTCGTGGTCGAAGCCCTCGCGGGTGAAGTCGGTCAGGGGGTCGTCGGCCACGTCATTCCTCGCTCGATCTCGCCAGGCCGCAGGTCGGCCGGTCAGTACTGCTGGACGCCGGGGGTGGCGGCGCCGCCGCCCACGACCTCGGACAGCCGCGAGCGGCCCCCTTCGCGGTCGAGGCTGCGCTCGAGGCGGGCCGCGACCCGGCGGGTGGGCCACACGTGCCAGGCCATGGACAGCAGCGCCCAGAACCCGCCGACGAGGTAGGCCCACGCCGACCCGGTCGTGAAGGCCCAGGCGAGCGACAGGAGCGCGGGCGCCTCAATGATGGCGAAGCGGGTGATGGTCGTCTGCTGGAGGGCGTCGAGCCCGATCCGCAGGGCGGTGTCCTCGTCGGCGTCGCGGGGGACCGCCGGGGTCCGGTAGCCGACGACCTCGACGACGATGAAGGCCGCGACGTTGATCGCGAAGAGCGCCGCGGCCGTGACCGGCGACGGGTACTCCTCGAGCCCGAGGACGACGACCGCGACGACGGCGAAGATCACCAGGGCCCCGATGAGCGATCCGGCGATGATGCGCAGGCTCTGCAGGCGGGTGCGGACGAAGGACTCGCGGTCGGCGCTCATGGGGCCAAGGTAGCGGCGCATTCGGCCTGCGGGCGGGCAACGGATAGAGTGACTGCTTGTGTCCCGGACACCCGGGACGGTGCGTGCGCGCCGGAGGGCCGTCCAGCGGACCCGACAGCCTGCGCCGCAACCCCCTTCGTCGTCCAGATCGTGTGGAGTGCCTGCAGTGAAGAGTGCCGTCGAGAACCTCAGCCCGACCCGGGTCAAGCTGACCGTCGAGGTCCCGAGCGAGGAGCTCCAGCCGCACGTCGACGCGGCCCTGAAGTCCATCGGGTCCCAGATCAACGTGCCCGGCTTCCGCCAGGGCAAGGTGCCCACCCGCATCATCGAGCAGCGGGTCGGCAAGGGCGCGGTCATCCAGGAGGCCGTCAACGAGGCCCTCCCCGAGTTCTTCGGCCAGGCCGTCGACGAGACCGGTGTCGAGCCGATCGGCCAGCCCGAGGTCGACATCACCGAGGTCCCGATGACCGACGGCGAGCAGCTGAAGTTCACCGTCGAGGTCGACGTGCGCCCCGAGGTCACCCTCCCCGACTACGACGGCATCGAGATCCAGGTCGACAACCTCCAGGTCACCGACGAGGACGTCGAGGCCAAGCTCACCGAGCTGCGCGAGCGCTTCGGCACCCTGGTCGGTGTCGAGCGCGCCGCCCAGACCGGCGACTTCGTCTCCATCGACCTCAAGGCGACGATGGACGGCGAGGACGTCGACGCCGTCGAGGGCGTCTCCTACGAGATCGGCTCCGGCAACATGCTCGAGGGCCTCGACGAGGCGCTCGTCGGCATGTCGAAGGGCGAGACCAAGGACTTCTCCGCCCCGCTCGCCGGTGGCGACAAGGCCGGCCAGTCCGCCGACTGCACCGTCACGGTCCAGTCGGTCAAGGAGCGCGAGCTGCCCGAGGTCGACGACGACTTCGCCCAGATGGCGAGCGAGTTCGACACCGCCGAGGAGCTGCGCGCCGACGTCGCGAAGCAGGCCGAGCAGTCGAAGAAGTTCGAGCAGGGCATCCAGGCCCGCGACAAGGTCCTCGACCACCTGCTGTCCAACACCGAGATCCCGCTGCCCGAGGGCATCATCGAGGCAGAGGTCAACCAGCACCTCGAGCAGGAGGGTCGTCTCGAGGACGACGAGCACCGTGCCGAGGTCGACGAGTCGACCCGCTCGACGCTCAAGACCCAGTTCCTGCTCGACGCCCTGGCCAAGACCGAGGAGATCGAGGTCGGCCAGCCCGAGCTCGTCGAGTACCTCATCATGCAGTCGCAGCAGTACGGCATGGACCCCAACCAGTTCGCCCAGCTGCTCGACCAGCAGGGCCAGGTCCAGTCGATGGTGGCCGAGGTCGCCCGCCGCAAGGCGCTGGCCGCGGCCCTCGACAAGGCCAAGATCGTCGACGCCGACGGCAATGCCATCGACCTGGACGACATCGTCCCCGAGGGCGAGCGCACCGGTGACGTCGAGGAGCTCGACGACGAGGCCACCGAGGCTCCGGCCGAGGAGACCGCCGAGACGGCCGACGAGCAGGCCTGACCCCCAGCACCACCCCGACGAAGGGGGGTCGCCGCCACGTGCGGTGACCCCCCTTCGTCCGTCCCCAGGAGGGAGCCCGCCATGGCGACCACCACCGCACGCAATGCCGTGCTCGCGACCTTCGCGGTCTCCGGGCTGGCCTTCTCGACGTGGGCGGCGCGGATCCCGGCCATCCGCGCCCAGCTCGACCTCACGCCCGGTGAGCTCGGCCGCACGCTGCTCTTCGGCGCCCTCGGCTCGGTCGTCTCCCTGCCCCTCGCCGGGCGGGTCATCACGGCCGTGGGTGCCGCCCGCGCGGTGATGATCGGCGTGGTCGTCGTCGTGCTCGGCCTCCTCGGGCTGGGACTGGCCGTCGACGTGCTCGCGAGCGCGCCCGCGACGGCTGCGGCGATCTTCGTCATCGCCGTCGGTATCTCGCTGTGGGACGTGTCGATGAACCACGAGGGGGCGGCCGTCGAGCAGCAGCTCGGCCGCACCGTCATGCCGGTCTTCCACGCCTTCTTCTCCGGCGGCACGGTGGTCGGCGCGCTCGCCGCGGCGGGGATCGTCCGCGCCGGTGTCCCGGTCCTCGCCCACCTGGCCGTCGTCGCCGCTCTCGTCCTCGTCGTCGGGCTGTGGATCCCGCGCGGCTTCCTGCCCCGCCGGCTCGAGGCGGGGGAGGAAGGTGACGTCGCGGGGCGACCCGGCAGCGCCTGGCGCGAGCCGCGGACCCTGGCCATCGGCGTCGTCGTGCTCGTCGCCGCCCTCACCGAGGGCACGGCCAACGACTGGATCGCCCTGGCCGTCACCGAGGGCCACGACCAGCCGGAGGAGATCGGGGTGCTCGCCTTCGCGACCTTCCTCGCGGCGATGACCGCCGGCCGGCTCCTCGGGGTGCGCCTGCTCGACCGCCACGGCCGGGTGGTCGTGCTGCGGGTCCTCTTCGCGCTGGCGGCGGTCGGCTCGCTGCTCGTCGTGCTCGGCACGACGGCGCTGGCTTTCGTCGGCGTCGTGCTGTGGGGTGTCGGCGCGAGCCTGGGCTTCCCCACGGGCATGAGTGCGGCCGCCGACGACCCGCGCCGGGCCGCGGCCCGGTTGTCGGTGGTCTCGACGATCGGCTACCTCGCCTTCATCGTCGGACCGCCCCTGCTCGGCATGCTCGGCGACCACGTCGGCGTCCTGCGCTCGCTGCTGCTCGTCGGCCTGCTCGCGGTGCCGGCGGTGCTCGCCGTCCCCGCCGTCTGCGAGCGCGGCGCGGCGCGCGGCTGAGCCGCCCGACCACCGACCTGAACCCGCATTACCCTAGGGTGATGCGGAGATTGAACGCGTGTTCAACCGCCACTCACGAGGAGGACGCATGACCGACGGCACCTTCCCCTCGCCCTTCCCCGTCGAGGACCCGCAGGCCCTGGCCGAGCTCGAGCGGGCGCAGGGCGACCTCGCCCGCGCCGTCGGTCGGCTCGTCGACGCCACCGTGCGCACCCGTCACGAGGGTCCGGTCCTCGACGAGGTTGCCGCCCAGGTCGACGTGCTCGTGGCCCGGCTGCTCGAGCGGTCGCAGGAGGGTCCGCTCGGCGTCGAGACGAGCAGCGACGGTCGCTTGCGCGACCACGCCAACCCCATGGTCGGCATGCGCAACCCCATCGCCCCGCCCCTCGTCATGACCGATGACGAAGGGGGAGTGGCGTGCACCTTTTCCCTCGGAGCCGCCTACGAGGGACCGCCCGGGTGCGTGCACGGCGGCTTCGTCGCCTCGGTCCTCGACCAGGTCCTCGGCACGGCCGCGGCCAAGCGCGGGGTGCCCGGCCTGACGGCCTACCTCAACACCACCTACCGCCGGCCGACGCTGCTGGGGACCGACCACGTCTGCCGCGCCCGCGTCGACCGGCTCGAGGGGTGGAAGGTCTTCGCCAGCGGCGAGATCGTCGACCCGCAGGGACGGGTGACGGCCGAGGCGGAGGCGCTCTTCGTCGTCCCGCGGTGGGCCCGTGAGCACCTGGGCACGCCGACCGGTGACGCCGGGGACTTCGACCCGCCGGCGGGTGCGTCGGTCGAGGGCAGCACCGACACGGCGGAGGGCACCGCCACGTCGTAGCGTTGGCGGACATGAGCGATCGCGACCAGGTGCCCGCCGACCAGGTGCCTGCTGACCACGAGACCGTCGAGGTCGAGGCCCTCGAGGTCGAGGACCCGGGCAAGCCCAACTTCGCGCAGGTCTTCTTCCCCGCCCGCCCGCGGGCGCTGCGGCCCCGTGCCCGGCTGCGTCCGCAGGGCGCTCCCTCGGCAGCGCAGGTGCGCTCGGGGGAGCCGCTGGGGTCCAACCCCGTCTACGTCGAGTGGCTGCGGGGGCAGTCGATGCTCCAGGACGCCAAGGAGATCGCGGCGCAGTTCACCGGGCAGGGGTCGATGTGGCAGAACCCCTTCGCCCAGCCCGACCCCCGGGCGGCCGTGCAGACGGCGTCGGTGTGGTTCACCGCCTACCCGATCTCGATGATCACCCGCCCGGGCACCTCCTTCCTCGCCTCGCTCGCCGACCCGGTCCTGTGGCAGACCTTCCAGGAGATCGGCATCCACGCGCTGCACACCGGGCCGGTCAAGCGGGCCGGTGGGCTGTCGGGCTGGAGCCCGACCCCGAGCGTCGACGGGCACTTCGACCGGGTGGGCACGCACATCGACGAGCTCTTCGGCAGCGAGGACGACTACCGCGAGATGTGCCGGGTCGCGGCCGACCACGACGGCACGGTCATCGACGACATCGTCCCCGGTCACACGGGCAAGGGGGCCGACTTCCGGCTCGCCGAGATGGGCGTCGACGACTACCCGGGGATCTACCACATGGTCGCCATCCCGCAGGAGGACTGGCACCTGCTGCCCGACGTGCCCGAGGGGCGGGACTCGGTCAACCTCGACGAGGCCGCCGAGGCGGCCCTGGCCGACGCCGGGCTCATCGTCGGCGAGATGCAGCGGGTGATCTTCCACGTGCCGGGCCTCAAGGACACCAACTGGTCGGTGACCGCCCCGGTGACCGGACCCGACGGGGTGACCCGCCGCTGGGTCTACCTGCACTACTTCAAGGAGGGGCAGCCGTCGATCAACTGGCTCGACCCCACCTTTGCCGGGATGCGACTCGTCATCGGCGACGCGCTGCACAGTCTCGGTGACCTCGGCTCCGGCGGTCTGAGGCTGGACGCCAACGGATTCCTCGGCGTCGAGCGCACCCTCGAGGGCCCGGCGTGGTCCGAGGGGCACCCGCTGTCGCAGGCGGCCAACCAGCTCATCGGGTCGATGGTGCGCAAGGTCGGCGGCTTCACCTTCCAGGAGCTCAATCTCTCGATCGAGGACATCCGCGACACCGCCGCGGGCGGTGCCGACCTGTCCTACGACTTCGTCAACCGACCCGCCTACCACCACGCCCTCGCGACCGGCGACACCGAGTTCCTCCGGCTGACCCTGCGGCAGGCGCACGAGCTCGGGGTGGACGCGGCCGGACTCGTCCACGCCCTGCAGAACCACGACGAGATGACCTACGAGCTCGTCCACTTCGCCAGCCGGCACCGCGACGACGAGTTCGACTTCCGGGGCGAGGTGACGACGGGGGAGGGGCTCGCCGCGACGATCCGTGAGGAGCTGACCGAGGCCCTCACCGGCGACGCGGCGCCCTACAACCTCGTCTTCACGACCAACGGCATCGCCTCGACGACCGCGTCCGTCATCACCGCCGCCCTCGGTCTGCGCGACCTCGACGCGCTCACCGACGAGGACGTCGAGCGGGTGACGCGGGCGCACCTGCTGCTCGCGATGTTCAACGCATTGCAGCCGGGCGTCTTCGCCCTGTCGGGGTGGGACCTCGTCGGGGCGCTGCCGATCCCCGCCGACGAGATCGAGCCGCTGCTGCGCGAGGGCGACACCCGCTGGGTCCACCGGCCGGCCTACGACCTGCTCGACGTCGCTCCGGAGGCGACCGGGTCCGCCTCCGGCATGCCGCGGGCCCGGACGCTCTACGGCCCGATCGACGCGCAGCTGCAGGACCCGCGTTCCTTCGTCCGGCGCCTGAAGGACCTGCTCCACCTGCGCGGCTACTTCGCCATCGCGACGACCCGGCAGGTCGACGTGCCGGAGGTGGCGCACCGGTCGATGCTCGTCATGGTGCACGACTACGAGCAGGTCCCCGGTCAGCTGCAGGTGACGGTGCTCAACTTCAGCGGGGAACCGATCAGCGGCACCGTCATCAGCGAGCACCTCGAGCCCGGCTCGCGCCTGATGGACATGGGCGACGGCTCGACCTTCGGCGAGGTCGACCAGCTCCACGGCTTCCACGTCGAGCTCGAGGGCTTCGCCGGCCTGTCGCTCCTGGTGACGCCGGCGAAGGGGTGAGCTCCCCCCTTCGCCATGGTGTTGCGCTCACGGCGAACACGGCCGGGAGGCGGGAAACATGCGCGGGGAGCGGGCGTTAGGGTCAGTGAAAGTCGTGAACACGAGAGCAACCGCCGACACGGCGGAGAAGCGAGTGAGCGTGAGCAACAGCAGCGAGATCGTCGCAGCCGGCCCGCAGGGCGGGATGGGTCTCGACGACCACATCTACCAGCGCCTCCTCAAGGAGCGCATCATCTTCCTCGGCTCCGATGTGCGTGACGACAACGCCAACGCCATCGCCGCCCAGATGCTGCTCCTCGCGGCGGAGGACCCCGAGAAGGACATCTGGCTGTACATCAACAGCCCCGGTGGCTCGATCTCCGCGGGCATGGCGATCTTCGACACGATGAAGTGGATCCCCAACGACGTCGCGACGGTCGCCATGGGTCTGGCCGCCTCGATGGGCCAGTTCCTGCTGTCGGCCGGCACGAAGGGCAAGCGCTACGCGACCCCGCACGCGCGGGTCATGATGCACCAGCCCTCCGGCGGCATCGGCGGTACCGCCTCGGACATCAAGATCCAGGCCGAGCAGATGCTCTTCGTCAAGACGCAGATGGCCGAGCTCATCGCCGAGCACACCGGCCAGACCGTCGAGCAGATCCACAAGGACTCCGACCGCGATCGCTGGTTCGGCGCCCAGGAGGCCAAGGAGTACGGCTTCGTCGACCACGTCTTCGAGCGCTCCGACCAGGCCGGTCGCCCGACCGACAACCCGATCAGCGACTGAGCCGACCCCGAGCCTTCCAGGAGACACCATGAACTTCGACGCACAGCTGCGTACCCACCAGCCGGGCTCGGCCCCCCTTCGTCCCGGGCCGTCCAGCCGCTACATCCTGCCGAACTTCGAGGAGCGCACCTCCTACGGCATGAAGCGGATGGACCCGTACACCAAGCTCTTCGAGGACCGGATCATCTTCCTCGGCGTGCAGGTCGACGACGCCTCCGCGGACGACATCATCGCCCAGCTGCTCGTGCTGGAGTCGATGGAGCCCGAGCGCGACATCCTCATGTACATCAACAGCCCGGGTGGCAGCTTCACCGCCATGACGGCGATCTACGACACGATGCAGTACATCCGTCCCGACATCCAGACCTTCGTCATCGGTCAGGCCGCGTCGGCGGCGGCGGTGCTCCTCGGCGCCGGTGCCCCGGGCAAGCGCTTCGCCCTGCCCAACAGCCGCATCCTCATCCACCAGCCGGCGCTCGCCGGCGGTGAGTACGGCCAGGCCTCCGACATCGAGATCCAGGCCAACGAGGTGCTGCGCATGCGCACCTGGCTCGAGGAGACCTGGGCCAAGCACTCCGGCAAGACGGCCGAGGAGGTGCGCGAGGACATCGAGCGCGACAAGATCCTCTCGGCGCAGGAGGCCAAGGACTACGGCCTCATCGACGAGGTGCTCACCCCGCGCAAGGCCTCGCTCGAGGACTGACCGCGGCGACAGAGCCACCACGACCGCAGGGCCCCGGAGAGCGATCTCCGGGGCCCTGCGTCGTGCCGCGCCGGACGTGGAACCGAACCAGGGTGGGAGACGTCCAAGGACCATGCGACGTCTGCTTCTGCCGCTCCTGGCGGCTCTGCTGGCCCTGCCGGTCGTGGTCCTCACCGCGCCCGCGGCCCAGGCCTGCTCGTGCGCCGTGAGCAGCCCGGCACGTCTCGTCGACCGCGCGGCGCTCGTCGCGCGGGTCGAGGTCGCCGCCCGCGACGAGCACACGAGCGCCGACGGGATGGCCGGCTCGCGCTACGACGTCGTCGTGCGAAGGGAGTGGAAGGGGCCCGGGCAGCAGCGGGTGGCCGTCGTCAGCCGTGACGACTCCGCCTCCTGCGGCGTGCGCCTCGCCGTCGGGCGGGAGTACCTGCTGCTGGGCACGCGTGCGGGCGATGCCTGGCGGGTCGACCTGTGCGGCGGGACGACGGCGCTGGCCCCTGGCACCCCGCAGGGTGCGGTCACGGTCGCCGACGTCAAGGAGCGGCTCGGGGCCGGGACGACACCGGCGGCGGCCTCCCCTTCGTCCGCGCCGACGTCCGACGAGGGCTCCGGCGGGTGGTGGCGGCCTCGCGAGGCGGCGTGGCTGTGCCTCTCGCTCGTCCTGGCGCTCGTCGTGGGCATCGCGCAGATCATGCGGGACGACGACGAGGCCGACGACTGACGGACGGCGGGGCGGGTCGGGCGGTTGCGCTGTCAGCGGAACGGCGCGACGCGCCCCTGTCGGTCGGTGTCCAATGGGAGGTGACCGGCACCCACTTGGGTACGGTCGAGGCACGCGACCCACGTGGTCGACCCGGGATCGAGAGGACACCTGACGTGGCACGAGTCGGAGAGAGCGGCGACCTGCTCAAGTGCTCCTTCTGCGGCAAGTCCCAGAAGCAGGTGAAGAAGCTCATCGCCGGGCCCGGCGTCTACATCTGCGACGAGTGCATCGACCTGTGCAACGAGATCATCGAGGAGGAGCTCACCGACTCGGGTGACCTCGGCCTCGACGAGCTGCCCAAGCCGCGCGAGATCTACGACTTCCTCGAGACCTACATCATCGGTCAGGACAAGGCGAAGAAGGCGCTCGCCGTCGCCGTCTACAACCACTACAAGCGGATCCAGGCCGACGAGGGCGCGGTCGCCAAGCGCGACGAGGACCACGTCGACATCGCGAAGTCCAACATCCTGCTCATCGGCCCGACCGGCTGCGGCAAGACCTATCTCGCGCAGACCCTCGCCCGCATGCTCAACGTCCCCTTCGCGATCGCCGACGCGACCGCACTGACCGAGGCCGGCTACGTCGGCGAGGACGTCGAGAACATCCTCCTCAAGCTCATCCAGGCCGCCGACTACGACACGAAGAAGGCCGAGCAGGGGATCATCTACATCGACGAGATCGACAAGGTCGCCCGCAAGTCGGAGAACCCCTCGATCACCCGTGACGTCTCCGGCGAGGGCGTGCAGCAGGCGCTGCTGAAGATCCTCGAGGGCACGACGGCGTCGGTGCCCCCGCAGGGCGGGCGCAAGCACCCGCACCAGGAGTTCATCCAGATCGACACGACCAACGTGCTCTTCATCGTCGGCGGCGCCTTCGCTGGCCTGGAGAAGATCATCGAGTCGCGCGTCGGCAAGAAGGGCCTGGGCTTCGGCTCCGAGCTGCACAAGGCGACCGACCTCGCCGAGGCGATCACCGACGTCATGCCCGAGGACCTGATGAAGTTCGGCCTCATCCCCGAGTTCATCGGCCGTCTGCCGATCATCACGACGGTCACCCCGCTCGACCGCGAGGCCCTCGTGCAGATCCTCGCCGAGCCCAAGAACGCTCTCGTCAAGCAGTACCGCAAGATGTTCGCGATCGACGGCGTCGAGCTGGAGTTCACCGACGACGCCCTCGAGGCGATCGCCGACTCCGCCATCGCCCGCGGCACGGGAGCCCGTGGCCTGCGCGCGATCATGGAGGAGGTCCTCATGCCGGTCATGTTCGACACCCCGAGCGACGACGGCATCAAGCAGATCGTCGTCAGCGCCGAGGTCGTGCGCGACAACGTCCTGCCGACGATCGTGCGTCACGAGGAGAGCGGCAAGCGCAAGCACAAGCGCTCCGCCTGACCTCCCACCGGTCCCTGAGGAGGTCGCGAAGCGACCGTCTCGGAGGGCAGGAACCGGAGGCCGTCCGCGGCCGTCTCGAAGCCTGACAGGATGTCGGTGTGAACGCGCCCTTCCGCCTCGTGCAGGGATCGTCCGGGCCACGGCAGCAGAGCCCGACGACGTGCGGGTCCGCGTGCGCGACGGTCGCCCGGATGCTCGTCGACGCTCCCTTCGCCCGCTGGGTCGCCACCGGTGAGGGGCATCCGGTGCCGGGCGCCGAGGGTGCCACCGCAGCGGAGCGCTTCGCGGCCTGGGAGCGGGTCGTCCACGCTCGCACCAACGGCTGGCGCGGCCCCGGCGGCGGCTTCACTCTCGCGTGGCCGCAGGCGCTCGGCACGCCCCCGTGGGGCCTCGCGCACGAGCTCGAGCACGGCGGCTCCCGGCCGGGCACGCGCTATCGGATCATCTCCGTGCGAGCCCACTCCGAGGAGTCGCTGCGCGCCCGCTACCGGCGGCTGCTCGACCTCGTCGTCGACGGGGAGCCGGCCGCGCTCTACGTCGGCAGCCGCCTGCTGCCTCGGCACGTCACGCTCGTGCTCCCGGGCGAGCGGCCGGACGTGCTCCACGTCTACGAGCCGGCGAGCGGCTCGGTGCAGGTGCTCGAGGAGGACGCCTTCGCCACCCGCCGACTGCGCCTGGGCGGCTGGGCCGTGCCGTGGATCCTCGTCCAGCCGACCGGTCACCGACGTGTGCTCGACGGGTCGGCGGCCACGGCCGCCTGGCGGGTGCCCCGGCTGGCGCCCGAGCCCTCGACCGACCTGCTGCGCGGGGCGGACGCCGACACCATCTGATGACGCAGGGCCCGCATCCCTCGGGGAGGCGGGCCCTGCGTCATCAGGTCGTCAGTTCTTCGGCGGCTTGACGAAGGGGATGAGCTCGACGTCGCGCAGGACGACCTCGTCGCCCTCCGCGTAGTCGAAGCTCCCCGTCAGGCGGCCCGCGGCCCGCAGGTCGGCCTCGCCGGCGCGCACCCGCTCGGCGGTCGCGGCCGGGGCGACGAGCGTCGCCGAGGTGATCTCGCTGCGCATGCCGACCTTGGCGTCGGACTTGGCCTTGCGCACCTGGCTCAGGGCCGTGCCGACGGCCGCGAGGACCTGCGGGTCACCGGCGTCGGCGAGGGCCAGCTCGCTGGCCTCGGGCCAGGTCGCGCGGTGCACCGAGCCCTCCTGCCACCACGACCAGACCTCCTCGGTCGCGTAGGGGAGGAAGGGCGCGAGCAGTCGCAGCAGGACCGACAGTGCCAGTCGCAGCGCGGCGCGCGCCGACGGGTCACCGCCGTGGGCGCGGTCCTTGACGAGCTCGATGTAGTCGTCGCAGAAGGTCCAGAAGAAGGTCTCGGTGACGTCGAGCGAGCGGGTGTAGTCCCACGCCTCGAAGCCGGTGGTCGCATCGCCCACGACCTGCTGCAGGGCCGCGATCATCGCCCGGTCGAGCGGCTCGGTGATCACCGAGGCCAGCCCCTGGCGGTCGTCGAGCTCGGGCTCGCCGAAGCCGAGGGCGAACTTGCTCGCGTTGAGCAGCTTGATCGCCAGGCGGCGGCCGATCTTCATCTGGCCGGTGTCGTAGGCGGCATCGGTGCCGAGTCGGCCCGAGGCGGCCCAGTAGCGCACGGCATCGGCGCTGTGCTCGACGACGACGTCCTCGGGCGTGACGACATTGCCCTTCGACTTGCTCATCTTCTTGCGGTCGGGGTCGAGGATCCACCCGGAGATCGCGGCGTTCTTCCACGGGGCGCTGCCGTGCTCGAAGTGCGCGCGCACCACGGTCGCGAAGAGCCAGGTGCGGATGATGTCGTGCCCCTGCGGGCGCACGTCCATCGGGAAGACCTTGCCGAAGAGGTCGCTCTCGCCGCGCTCGCCCGCGAGCCAGTCGCCGGCGATCTGCGGCGTGAGCGAGGAGGTCGCCCAGGTGTCCATGACGTCGGGGTCGCCGGTGAAGCCGCCCGGCTGGTCGCGCTGCTCCTCGGTGTAGCCGGCGGGCACGTGCGTCATCGGGTCGACCGGCAGCTGCTCCTCGGTCGGCACGAGCGGGCTCTCGTACTGCGGCTGGCCGTCACCGTCGAGGGCGTACCAGACGGGGATCGGGATGCCGAAGAAGCGCTGGCGGGAGATCAGCCAGTCGCCGTTGAGCCCGGCGACCCAGTTCTTGTAGCGCGACTTCATGAAGTCGGGGTGGAAGTCGATCTCGTCGCCGCGGGCCTGCAGCGCCTGGTTGAGCTCGGTGTCGCGGCCGCCGTTGCGGATGTACCACTGGCGCGAGGTGACGATCTCGAGCGGCTTCTCGCCCCGCTCGTAGAAGTTGGCCTTGCGCTGGGTCTTCTGCGGCTCGCCGTCGAGGTCACCCGAGGCGCGCAGCGCCTCGACGACGACCTCGCGGGCGGAGTGCACGGTCTTGCCGGACATCTCCGCGAAGGTGGCGGCGCCCCCTTCGCTCTGGATCCACTCGGGCGTCTCGCCGAGGATCCGGCCGGCGCGGGTGACGACGGAGCGGGTCGGCAGCTGCAGCTCGCGCCACCAGATGACGTCGGTGAGGTCACCGAAGGTGCAGCACATCGCGATGCCGGCGCCCTTGTCCATCTCCGCCGAGGGGTGGGCGACGACGGGCACCTCGACCCCGAAGAGCGGGGAGGTGACGGTGGAGCCGAAGAGGCCCTGGTACCGCTCGTCGTCGGGATGGGCGATGAGGGCGACGCAGGCCGGCAGCAGCTCGGGACGGGTGGTCTCGATGTGGACCGGGCCGTCGGCGCCGTGGAAGGCGACGCGGTGGTAGGCGCCGGGGTAGTCGCGGGCCTCGAGCTCGGCCTGCGCGACGGCGGTCTGGAAGGTCACGTCCCACAGGCCGGGGGCCTCGGCGGTGTAGGCCTCGCCGCGGGCGAGGTTGCGCAGGAAGGCGGTCTGCGCCGTCGCGCGGGAGCGGTCGTCGATGGTGCGGTACTGGATGTTCCAGTCGAGGCTGAAGCCGAGGCGGCGGAAGAGGGACTCGAAGGCCTCCTCGTCCTTGACCGTCAGCTCGTCGCACAGCTCGATGAAGTTCTGCCGGCTGATCGGGACCTGGTCCGCGGCCTTGATGGTCTTCGTCGTGCCCTCGAAGGGGGGCGTGAAGTCCGGGTCGTAGGGGAGCGAGGAGTCGCCGCGCACGCCGTAGTAGTTCTGCACCCGCTTCTCGGTCGGCAGGCCGTTGTCGTCCCAGCCGATCGGGTAGAAGACGTTGAGCCCGCGCATGCGCTTGTAGCGGGCCATGCAGTCGGTGTGCGTGTAGCTGAAGACGTGCCCCATGTGCAGCGACCCGCTCGCGGTCGGCGGCGGGGTGTCGATGGAGAAGACCTGCTCCCGGGCACCCTCGCGGTCGAAGGCGTAGGTGTCCTGCTCACGCCATACGGCGCCCCACGTGTCCTCGAGGCCGTCCAGCGAGGGACGGTCCGGGATGCGGGCTGCGTCGGGGGCGGGGGAGTGCTCGGTCATGGGGTGGATCTTCCCATCACCGGTGTGGCGCGGACCAATCGGTCCGTGCCTGCTCCGGCGACCTACGAGACCGTAGGCTGCAGTCATGCGCCGACCCGAGCCCCTGTACCGCGCGATCATCATCGTGGCGCGGACCATCTTCCTCATCAACGGCTACCGCTTCACCATCAAGGGCGACCGCAACGTCCCCAAGCGTGGCGGCGCGGTCATGGCGATCAACCACACCGGCTACATCGACTTCGTCCTCGCCGGGCTGGGGGCACGCCGCAGCCAGCGCTGGGTGCGCTTCATGGCGAAGAAGTCGATCTGGCAGCACAAGGTGGCCGGGTTCTTCATGCGGGGGCTGAAGCACATCCCGGTCGACCGGCACGCGGGTGGGGCTGCCTTCAAGGAGGCCGTGGCCAAGCTCAAGGACGGCGAGGTCGTCGGGGTCTACCCCGAGGCGACGATGTCGCGCTCCTTCGAGATCAAGGAGCTCAAGAGCGGCACCGCCCGGATGGCGCAGGAGGCGGGCGTGCCGATCCTCCCGACGATCGTGTGGGGCGCGCACCGGATCTGGACCAAGGACGTACCCAAGCGTCTGGGGCGCACCAACTTCCCGATCCACATCACCATCGGTGACCCGATCCACGTCGGGCCCGACGACGACGTCAACGAGGTCACCGAGCGGCTGCGCGAGGTCATGAAGCAGCTCCTCGACGAGACCATCGCCGCCTACCCGCCCCTGACGGGCGACGAGCTGCGCTTCCACCCGGCCCGTCTCGGTGGCACCGCCCCGACCTACGAGGACGCCTGGGCCAAGGACCACAAGGACATGACCCGCACCAAGGACCAGTTCACCAAGGACTGAGCCCGAGAACTCTGCAAGACCCTAGGGTTTTGCAGAGTGGCGACCTGTCAACTGCGCAAGACCCCAGGGTCTTGCGCAGTTCGCCGTTCTGGAGTCCGCAGGCGGGGCAGTGGCGAAGGGGGAGCCCCGCACCTCACGCGGTGAGGGCGACCTCGGCATCCCGACGGTCACCCTGCCGAGGTTCCTCCCCGGCGAGCCGGGCGTAGGCGCCGCGCCGGGCGAGCAGGGCGAGGTGCTCGCCCCGCTCGGCGACCCGCCCGCCCGCGAGCACGAGGATCTCGTCCGCGGACTCGATGGTGCTCAGCCGGTGGGCGATGGTGATCGTCGTCCGGCCGCGGGCCAGCGCGTCGAGGGCGGCCTGCAGCTCACGCTCGGTGTCGTTGTCCAGGGCGCTCGTCGCCTCGTCGAGGACGAGGACGGCCGGGTCGCGCAGCAGGGTGCGGGCGATGGCGATCCGCTGCTTCTCCCCGCCGGAGAAGCGGTGGCCACGCGCGCCGACGACCGTGTCGAGCCCGTCGGGCAGGGCGGCGACGAGGTCGGCCGCCTGGGCGGTGGCGAGGGCCTGCCACAGCCGAGCCTCGGTGGCCTCAGGGTCGGCGAGCAGGAGGTTGGCGCGCACCGTGTCGTGGGCGAGGTAGGTCTCCTGGGTGACGATGCCGATGACCTGGGTGAGGGTCTGGGGGTCGATGTCGCGCAGGTCCACCCCGTCGACGGTGATCCGCCCGCTCGTCGGGTCGGCGAGCCGGACGAGCAGCGAGGCGAGGGTCGACTTGCCGCTGCCGGTGGCGCCGACGAGCGCGAGGTGCGAGCCGGCGGGGATGACGGCGTCGATGCCGTCGAGGGCGAGCCGGTCGCCGTCGGGGTAGCCGTAGCCGACGCCCTCGATGCGCACGTCGCCGCGCACCGTCGTCGGGTCGAGGTCGACCGGAGCGGCCGGGGGAGTGACCTCGGGCTCGAGGTCGAGGTAGCCGAAGACCCGGCTGAAGAGGGCCATCGAGGCCACCCACGAGGCGCCGACGTTGAGCAGCCCCATGATCGGCCGGAAGATGCCCGACTGCAGCGTCGTGAAGGCGATGATCGTGCCGATGGTCATGCCGCCGCTCGTCGCGGGGAAGCCGGCGGCGAGGTAGATCAGGGCCGGGATCGCGGCGAAGACGATCGACATCGTCGCCATCCGCCAGCGCCCGGCCAGCTCGCTGCGCACCTCGAGGCCGACGAGGTCGGTCGAGGTCTCGGTGAACTCACGGGCTCCGCGCTCGGCCGTGCCGAGGGTCTTGGAGAGCAGCGCGCCGCTGACCGAGAGCTCCTCGGTGACCTGGGCCTGCAGGTCGGACAGGCGACGCTGCCGCCGTGAGGTGATCTCGCGCCGGGCGAGGGCCACCTTGCGGGTGGTCCAGATCGCCGGGGGCAGGACCAGCAGGGAGAGCAGGGACAGCCGCCAGCTGAGGGCGGCCATGGCGACCGCGGTGGCGACGGCGGTCGTGAGGTTGGAGGCGATCGAGACGGCCGTGCTCGTCACGACCGACTGCATGCCGGCGATGTCCTGGGTGATGCGTGAGGTGATCTCGCCGGAGCGGGTGCGGGTGAAGAAGCTCATCGCCTGCCGCTGCAGGTGCGTGAAGACGTCGGTGCGCAGCCGGTGCATGACCGCCTGCCCGACGCGCGTGGAGATCCACGTCTGCTGCACGCCGATGAGGGCGGTCGCGATGGTGACGAGCAGCATGCCGCCGACGGCGAGCAGCAGCAGGCGCACGTCCTGGTGGGGGAGCGCGTCGTCGATGACGGTGCGCAGGAGGAAGGGAGAGGCCATCGAGATCAGCGAGCTGGCCACGATGAGCGCCACGACCGCGGCGACCTGCCAGCGGTAGGGACGGAAGTAGGCGATGACCCGGCGGGCGCTCACGGGGCTCTCGGCGAGCTGGGCGCGGTCACGCGGGTCGATGCGGCGGGGTCCGTGCCCGCCGCCGGGCTTGGGGGAGGTTGTCGGGGTGTCCATGCGGTCCCCTTTCATCTCAGGTCTGTTCGTGGTGCTGAGGTTACCTCACTATGAGGGAAGGAGGCAACTCGGCTACCGTGGTCGGCATGAGCGAGCGGGTGGTCGGGCAGGGCACGGAGGACCTCGGTGAGCAGCTGCTGCGGGTGGCCCGCGGCCTGCGCCGGGCCTGGATGGTCGACCTGTCGGAGCACGACCTGTCACCCCACGAGGCCCGCGCCCTGCGCGTGGCGGCGGACCGCGCGGAGGCGCCGCGGCTGCGCGACCTGGCCGACTCCCTTCGCATCGCACCGCGGTCGGTCACCGATGTCGTCGATGCGCTCGAGAGCAAGGGCTATGTCGTCCGCGAGCCGGACCCGCACGACCGGCGGGCGAGTGTCGTCGTCGTCACCGACGCCGGACGGCAGGTGCGGTCGGCGGTGCACGAGGCGCGTCGCCGCAGCGTCGGTGACCAGATGGGCGCGCTCAGCGGGCAGCAGCGCGCGGCGCTCGCCGACGCGCTGACGACGCTCGAGGAGGGGCTGGGCTGCTGAGGGTCAGAAGGAGCTGTGCCCGAGGTGGGCGAGCGCCTGACGCAGCAGCGCTCCTTGGCCACCGGCCATCTCGGCCTGCAGCCCGGTCTCGGCGGCCTCGTCGAGGGTGAGCCAGGCGAGGTCGAGGGCGTCCTGCTGCGGCGCGCAGTCGCCGCGCACCGGGACGATGAAGCTCAGCGCAACGGCGTGCTGGCGCGGGTCGTGGAAGGGCGTGACCCCCGGCGTCGGGAAGAACTCGGCGATCGTGAAGGGGATCGGCGAGGCCGGCACGCTCGGCAGGGCCATCGGGCCGAGGTCCTTCTCGAGGTGACGCACGAGGGCGTCGCGCACGCGCTCGTGGTAGTTGACCCGGCCGGCGACGAGCTCGCGCTCCATCGTGCCGCTCTCACTGGCCCGCAGCAGCAGCCCGACCGCGGTGACGTCGCCGTTGTCGGCGACCCGCACCGGCACCGCCGCGACGTAGAGGATCGGCACGCGGCCGCGCACGTTGTCGAGCTCCTCGCGGCTGAGCCACGCTTCCTGACGGTCGAGGTCGGTCGGCATGCGGCCATCCTCGCACGCGGTTTCGGCCCTCCACCGGGGCGTCCTACACTGGAGCCACAGGCGCCTGAGCCGTCATCAGCGGCGAGCCTTCCGGAAGAACGGGAGCTCTGCTCCTCACTAGACCCGGACGAGTGGTCACGTGACGACTGATCGACCAAGAGCGGTCTCCTCCCTTCGCCGGCGTTGGGGGTGGACAAGCGGGGTGGTACCGCGGTGGCCCGACGGCCGTCGTCCTCGTGGCAGTTGACGAGTTGACCCGCCGAGTACCCCGGAGCCGCCGCGATGACCTATCCCAAGGTCTCCACCACCGACGCGACCACCGTCGCCTCCTCCCCGAGCTTCCCCGACATCGAGAAGCACGTGCTGAACTACTGGGAGGCGGACGGGACCTTCCAGGCATCCATCGACGCCCGCGACGCCGGCACGGACGGCAGCAACGAGTTCGTCTTCTACGACGGACCCCCCTTCGCCAACGGCCTGCCGCACTACGGCCACCTGCTCACCGGCTACGTCAAGGACGTCGTCCCCCGCTACCAGACGATGCGCGGCAAGCGGGTCGAGCGGCGTTTCGGTTGGGACACGCACGGTCTGCCCGCCGAGCTCGAGGCCATGCGCCAGCTCGGGCTGAAGACGACCGACGAGGTCCGCGAGCTCGGCATCGAGAAGTTCAACGCCGCCTGCCGCGAGTCGGTCCTGAAGTACACCGGCGAGTGGCGCGACTACGTCACCCGCCAGGCGCGCTGGGTCGACTTCGACAACGACTACAAGACGCTCAACCCGACCTTCATGGAGTCGGTCATCTGGGCCTTCAAGTCGATGTACGACCAGGGCCTGGTCTACGAGGGCTTCCGCGTGCTGCCCTACTGCTGGCAGGACGAGACGCCGCTGTCCAACCACGAGCTGCGCATGGACGACGACGTCTACCAGATGCGCCAGGACCCGGCGGTCACCGTCGGCCTGCGGATGGACGCCACCGGCGAGGACCCTGTCCTCGACGACGCCCACCTGCTCGTGTGGACGACGACCCCGTGGACCCTGCCGAGCCACCTGGCCGTCATGGTCGGCTCCGAGATCGACTACGTCGTCGTCGAGGCGCCGGTCCCCGGTGTCGAGGGGAGCACGGCGAAGTACGTCCTCGCCGAGGCGCGACTGGGCCACTACGCCCGCGAGCTCGGCGACGAGCCGACGATCCTCGGCCGCTACACCGGTGCCCAGCTGCTCGGCCGCTCCTACACCCCGCCGATGTCCTACTACGCCGGCCACGAGGGCGCCTTCCGCGTCGTCGCCGCCGACGACGCCGTGACGACGACCGACGGTTCCGGCCTCGTCCACACCGCCGGTGCCTTCGGTGAGGTCGACAAGGAGGTCACCGACCGCGAGGGCATCGCCGCCGTCATGCCGGTGGCCAAGGACGGTCGCTTCACCGCGCCGGTCACCGACTACGAGGGCATGCTCGTCTTCGACGCCAACGGCCCGATCATCGACGCGCTCAAGGCGACGACCCGCGGCGAGCAGGCCGACTCGGTCAGCGAGGGCACGATCCTCCTGCGCCGCGAGTCCTACGAGCACTCCTACCCGCACTGCTGGCGCTGTCGGCAGCCGCTGATCTACAAGGGCGTCGAGTCGTGGTTCGTCGAGGTCACGGCGATCAAGGACAAGATGCTCGCCAACAACGAGCAGATCACCTGGACACCCGACCACGTCAAGCACGGCCAGTTCGGCAAGTGGCTCGAAAACGCGCGTGACTGGTCGATCACCCGCAACCGCTTCTGGGGCAGCCCGGTGCCGGTGTGGAAGTCCGACGACCCGGCCTACCCGCGCATCGACGTCTACGGCTCCTTCGAGGAGATCGAGCGCGACTTCGGGCGGCTGCCGCTCGGCGAGGACGGCGAGCCCGACCTCCACCGTCCCTTCGTCGACGAGCTGACCCGGCCCAACCCCGACGACCCGACCGGCAAGAGCACGATGCGGCGCGTCGAGGACGTGCTCGACGTGTGGTTCGACTCCGGGTCGATGAGCTACGCCCAGGTGCACTACCCCTTCGACAACGCGGAGTGGTTCGAGCAGCACTTCCCGGCCGACTTCATCGTCGAGTACATCGGCCAGACCCGCGGCTGGTTCTACACGCTGCACATCCTCGCGACCGCGCTCTTCGACAAGCCGGCCTTCTCGTCGGTCATCAGCCACGGCATCGTCCTGGGCAACGACGGGCAGAAGATGTCCAAGTCGCTGCGCAACTACCCCGACGTCTCCGAGGTCTTCGACCGCGACGGCGCCGACGCGATGCGCTGGTTCCTCATGAGCAGCCCCATCCTGCGCGGCGGCAACCTCGTCGTCACCGAGCAGGGCATCCGCGAGGGTGTGCGGCAGGTGCTCATCCCGCTGTGGAACAGCTACTCCTTCTTCACCCTCTACGCCAACGCCCTCGGCGACGGCTACGAGGCGAAGTGGTCGACGGACTCCACCGACCCGCTCGACCGCTACCTGCTGGCCAAGCTGCGCGAGTTCGTCGAGGACACCACCGCACGCATGGACGCCTACGACATCGCCGGCGCCTGCGACAGCACCCGCTCCTTCACCGACGTGCTGACCAACTGGTACATCCGGCGCAGCCGGGAGCGCTTCTGGGCCACCGGTGACGACCGTGCGGATGCCGAGGCCGCCTGCGACACGCTCTACACGGCACTCGAGGTGCTCTGCCGCGTCGCCGCCCCCCTTCTGCCGCTGATGACCGAAGAGGTCTGGCGCGGGCTCACGGGGGAGCGGTCGGTGCACCTGGCCGACTGGCCCAAGGCGGAGGACCTGCCGGCCGACCACGACCTCGTCGTCGCCATGGACACCGCCCGCGCGGTGTGCAGCTCGGCCAGCGCGCTGCGCAAGGCCAACAAGCTGCGCAACCGCCTGCCGCTGCGTGACCTGACGGTCGTCGTGCCCGACGCCGCGAAGCTCGCGGACTTCGGCGCGATCGTCGCCTACGAGGTCAACGTGCGCCAGGTGAGCCTGCTCGACATCGCCGACCCGGCGGCCGCGGACTTCGGCGTGAGCCAGAAGCTCACCGTCAACGCCCGTGCGGCCGGACCGCGCCTGGGCAAGCAGGTCCAGGTCGCGATCAAGGGCAGCAAGTCGGGCGACTGGTCCGTCGCCGACGACGGCACCGTGACCTCCGGCGGCATCGCGCTGGTCGAGGGCGAGTACACGCTCGAGACCGTCGCGGCCGATGACGAAGGGAGCCACCGCGCCACCGCGATGCTCCCCGGGTCCGTGGGCGGCTTCATCGTGCTCGACACCGAGGTCACCGACGAGCTGGCGGCCGAGGGTCTGGCGCGTGACGTCATCCGCGCCGTCCAGGAGGCGCGCAAGCAGGCCGGGCTCGAGGTCTCCGACCGGATCAGTCTGACGATCACCGGCTCGCAGCAGGTGTGGCAGGCGACCGTCGCCCACCAGGGCCTGATCGTCGACGAGACGCTCGCCGGCCAGTTCGGCTCCGCTCCCAATCTCGAGGCGCTGCCGCTCGGCGACGGCGTCGTCGAGACCGAGCTCTCCGGCAGCGAGAGGGTCCGGGTCAAGGTCACGCGCCTGTGAGCCGCCGATGATCAACGGGATCCTGTGGGTCCTCGGCTGCCAGCTCGTCGGGGAGGTCTTCGTCCGGGTCCTCGGGCTGTCGATCCCCGGGCCGGTCGTGGGGATGGTGCTGCTCTTCGCGGTGCTGTCCGTGCGCCGGCCGGGGGAGGTCTCGGGGACGCTGCGCTTCTCCGACGGGCTGCTGCGACACCTGCAGCTCTTCTTCGTCCCGGTGACGGTCGGGATCATGGTGCACGCGTCGGAGCTGGGGCGGCAGTGGCTGCCGGTCACCGGCGGGCTCGTCCTGTCGTGGGGGCTCGGCCTGGTGACCGTCGCCGGCTTGGCCTCGTGGCTGCAGGGGCGCCGGGGAGTGCGGGTGCGCTCGCATGACTGAGGCGATCGACTGGCTGCGTGATTCGCCGCTCACCTGGGTCTTCCTCACCCTGCTCGCCTACCGGGCCGGTGTGTGGGTGCGTGACCGCACCGGCGGGCACCCGCTCGCGCAGCCGGTGCTCGTCGCCGCGGCGCTGCTCATCACGCTGCTCGCCGTCCTCGGCATCGACTACGACACCTACATGACCGGCGGCGCGCTCATCCACCTCGTGCTCGGTCCGGCGACGGTCGCGCTCGCGGTGCCGCTGCACCGGCAGGCGCACCACCTGCGCGAGATGGCCCTGCCGCTGGCGATCGCCCTGCCCGCCGGCGCACTCGTCTCGATCGGCTCGGCCGCGCTCACGGTGCGTGCCCTCGGTGGCTCCGAGGCGCTCGAGGCCACGATCGCGCCCAAGGCGGCGACGACGCCCGTGGCCATCGCGATCGCCGACCACATCGGGGGAGTGCCGGCACTCGTCGCCGCCTTCACGATGCTCGCCGGCATGCTCGGTGCGGTCTTCGGCCCGTGGCTGCTCGACCGTCTGCGGGTGCACGACCGGCGGGTGCGGGGGCTGGCGATGGGTGCGGTCTCCCACGGCGTCGGCACCTCGCGCTCGCTGCACGACGACCTCACGGAGGGGGCTTTCGCCGGCCTGGCCATGGGCCTGACCGCGCTCCTGACGAGCGTGCTCGTGCCGCTCGTCATCGCCCTCCTCTGACCCCCCTTCGTCCGCGCCCTCCCAACTCTGCAAGACCCTAGGGTTTTGCAGAGTTGGGAGGGGCGAGCGGGGCCGGTCAGGCGGCGCCGTCGGCCGCGTGCGGCTCCATCGGTGCGCCCGTCTCGAGGACGGTCTTGATGCCCGAGAGCACCCAGGGCCAGCCGCCGCCCCCTTCGTTGCTCGGGTCGGGGTTGCCCGCCACCTGCTCGGCCGTCGTCGGCCGGCCGGTGAGGTCGTGCGTGAGGGTCAGGCGGACCGCGCCGTGGGCGCTCGGCTCGATCTCCCAGGTGAGGGTGCCCGGCTCCTCGTCCTCGATCCACACCGGGGCCCAGGTCTGGACGAGGCGGCGCGGCGGGTCGGCCTCGAGGACCTCGCCGGTGACGACGACGTCGGGCATGCCGACCGCCTTCATGTCCTCGCCGGCCCGGTGCTCGAAGCGTCCACCCGGCTGCAGGTCGTAGTCGACGTCGCCGGCGTAGCCGTAGAGCCGGCTGAACTCCGCCGACGTGATGGCCGCCCACACCCGCTCGGGCGTGGCATTGATGAAGATGCGGTGGATCTGGATCTCGGTGTCGCTCATGACTCGTCGTCCTCCAGGACTCGCTTGAGATCGAGCAGCGCGGAGGCCCGCGCCGCCGTGTACTTGCCGATCCACCGGTCGTGGATCGCGCGGATGGGGACGGCGTTGAGGTGGTGCAGCTTGGTCCGCCCCTGCTTGCGGGTGACGACGAGGTTCGCTTCCTCGAGCAGCCGCAGGTGCTTGGCCACCCCGAACCTCGTCATCTCCGTGTGCTCGCGCACGACCTCCTCGAGCTCGGACTGGCTGCGCCCGTCCCGCTCGAAGAGTGCGTCCAACAGCAGCCGGCGTATCGGGTCCGCCAGGGCCTTAAAGACGAGGTCGTCATCGCTCACCTGATCACCATAGGTGACCATATGGTCACCTATCAAGGCCTAGGGTCGGAGTCATGGACACGACTCTGCACTCCGCATCCGGCCTCCTCGACCTCGCGCCGACGAGCGAAGGGGGTCGCCCCGGCGTCAAGAAGGCGCTCGTGGGCCACGGCTGCCGGGTGGTGATGTTTCGTTTCGCGGCCGGTCAGGTGCTCGCGGAGCACACGGCGGCCTTCCCGATCCTCGTCCAGTGCCTCTCCGGCACCGTGGAGTTCGCCGCGGGGGAGCAGGTAGTGACCCTCGGTCCCGGAGCCGTCGCCAACCTCGACGCGCGCGTCCCCCACGAGGTGCGGGGGGTCACCGATGCCGTCTTCCAGCTGGTCATGCTTGACCCGGCGGCGAGGCCGGACTGAGCTGTCGACAGGCGCACGAGTCATCGACTGCCGCACCAGGTATTTCTCGCGCCTGCTTCGATGACCCGCGCGCGAGTCGAAGTCCGGCGCGCCGTCGGGTGGCGCGGGCTGACGGGTCAGGGCGTGAGCGGCTGCTGACGCACGTGGGGGACGACCATCGGCGTGCCCGACTGCGGGTCGTCGACGACGTCGCACGCCAGGCCGAAGACCTCTTCGACGAGCTCGCTCGTCAGCACCTGCGCGGGTGGACCGTCGCCGCGGATCCTCCCTTCGTGCATGACGACCAGACGTGAGGCGAAGCGCGCCGCCTGGTTGAGGTCGTGGAGCACGGCGACGATCGTGCGGCCCTCGCGGTTGAGCCCGGCGAAGAGCTCGAGCAGCTCGTACTGGTGCGCGATGTCGAGGAAGGTGGTGGGCTCGTCGAGGAGGATCACCTCGGTGTCCTGCGCGAGGACCATCGCGACCCAGGCCCGCTGCCGCTGACCACCGGAGAGCGTCGCGACCGGGGTGTCGGCGAGATCGGTGAGGTGGGTGCGATCCAGTGCCGCGGCGATCGCCCGATCGTCGTCCGGCGACCACTGCCGCAGCAGGCTGTGGTGGGGGTGCCGGCCGCGCGTCACGAGCTCGCCCACGGTGATCCCCTCCGGGGCGATCGCGCTCTGCGGCAGCAGCGAGACCCGTTGTGCCACAGCGCGTCCGCGCATCCTGTGCAGGTCGTCGCCGCCGAGCTCGACCCGGCCGTCGGACGGCTGGTTGACCCGGCAGAGCGCCTTGAGCAGCGTCGACTTGCCGCAGCCGTTGGGCCCGACGACGACGGTGAAGTCGCCGCGGGCGATGTCGAGGTCGAGCCCACGGATCACCGGCTCCCCGCCGTAGCCGACGGTGATCTGGCGGGCGCTGACGAGCGAAGGGGAGGTCATGTCGCCTTCTTCCATTCGGAGACGAGCAGGGCGCCGAGGTAGACGCCGCCGATCGCGAGCGTGAGGATGCCGACGGGCAGCCCGTCGAAGAGCGGCACCTGCTGGGTGGCCAGGTCGGCCGCCGACAGCAGGAGGGCGCCGGTCACGGCGGACAGCCCGAGCAGCGGTCGGGCGCTGCGGGCCAGCCGCCGGGTGACGTGCGGCGCGGTGAGCGCGACGAAGGCGATCGGCCCGGCGACGGCCACCGCCCCGCCGGCGAGCAGGACCGACAGGAGGACCGCCCTTCGTCGCACGGCACCGGAGTGCACGCCGAGCGAGGCGGCCACCTCGTCGCCCATCTCGGTGAGGCCGAGGGGGACCGACAGCAGCGCGAGCGGCACCGCGGCGACCGCGAGGACCAGCCAGATCGTCATGACGTGGTCCCAGCCGCGCGCGTTGAGGCTGCCGTTGAGATAGGCCGACAGGACCGTCGCCTTGTCGCGCGCGACGACGTAGACGACGTACTGGGTGAAGGCGTAGGCCATCGCCGAGACCCCGATGCCTGCGAGGACCATGCGCATCGGGTTGGACAGCCCGGTCCCGGTGCTCACGGCGACGAGCCCGACGGCCAGCGCCGCGCCAGCCACCGAGCCGAGGACGATGGACGTGGCGCCGGGCAGGAGCAGCCCGACGAAGGCGGCTCCGGCACCCGCGCCCGCGCTCACACCGATGACATCGGGGGAGCCGAGCGGGTTGCGGGTCACGGACTGGAAGAGCGCGCCCGAGGCACCGAGCGCGGCGCCGGCACCCAGCGCGACGAGCAGGCGCGGGCCGCGCAGGTGACCGAGCACGAAGTTGGCCTTGCCCGTCGCCTCGCCACGAGCCACCTCGACGATGCCGGCCGGCAGGTCCGCCAGTGCCACGCCGAGGCCGCCCATCGTCAGTGTTGCCAGGGCCGTCGCGACGACGAGCCCCACGAGGACGAGGCCGAGCGCACTCGCCCGACGGCGGGCCGGAGCGAGGGTGCTCATGCCTGTGCCTTCCGGCCGAGCCGGCGGACCGCGAGGAGCAGCACGGGAGCCCCGACGAAGGCGGTGACGACCCCGACCATGAGCTCCTGCGGTCGCAGCACGATCCGGCCGATGATGTCGGCGCCGAGCAGCAGGGTCGGGCCGACGACGAGGCAGCCGAGCAGCTGGGCGCGCACGTCGAGGCCGACGAGGGCACGCGCGATGTGCGGCACGGCGAGACCGACGAAGGCGATCGGCCCGACGGCCGCGGTCGCCGCCGCGCACAGCAGCGTCGCGGCCCCGAGGGCGGCGGTGCGTACCAGCGCGGTGTTGACCCCCAGGCCCGCGGCCGCCTCCGTCCCGAGGGCGAGCGCGTTGAGGCTGCTCGCGCAGAGCAGCGCGAGCACCAGCCCCACGACGACGAAGGGAGCGACCGCCCGCAACTGGTCGAGGCCGCCGTCGCCGAGCGAGCCGACGACCCAGAAGCGGTAGTTGTCGAAGTGCCTCGGCAGGGACAGCGCGATCGCCTGGACGTAGGCGGTGAGCACCGCCGCCACGACGGCACCGGCGAGGACGAGCCGGACCATGCTGGCGCCGGTGTCGCCGGCCGTGCCGATGGTGTGGACGACGAGGGCGGCGATGCCGCCCCCGAGCAGGGCGACCCATGCGGAGGCGACCGTGCCGGTGGAGATGCCGAGCCACACGCTGGCGCTCACCATCGCCGCGGCGGCGCCCGCGTTGATGCCGAGCAGGCCGGGGTCGGCGAGCGGGTTGACGGTCACCGCCTGCATGAGCGCGCCGGAGACCGCCAGGGCCGCGCCGACCCCCATGGCGAGCAGGGTGCGCTCGATCCGGGCATCGAGCACCGTCGCGAGGTAGGCGTCGGGGCGGCCGGTGAGCGCGTCGACGACCTCGGGCAGCGAAGTCGACTTCGAGCCGACGGCCAGCGAGGTCAGGGCGACGAGGGTGAGCACGGCAACGCACCCCACGAGGACCAGCGCGGTCCGTGGGGTGCGTCGTGCCGTGGGGCGCGAGGTCACGCGGCGGAGGCTACTTCTTCTCGGCCTTGGCGATGGCCGCGTCGATCATGTCCGGGTACGTCTTGAGGGCGTAGGGCACGGTGAGCGGGTTGATCATCGACGAGGCGGTGACGAAGGCGTTGTCCTCGCTGGAGACGACGGCACCGGCCTTGATCGCCGGGATGGAGGCGTAGAGCTTGTTGTCGAGCGCCTGCTTCTTCGCCTTGGGGTCGCTGTAGAAGGTGAAGATCAGGTCGCTGTCGTTCAGCTGGTCAGCATTCTCGTAGCCGATGACCGCCGAGTCGGTGCCCTCGGTCTCCTTCATCTTGTCGACCGCCGGGTCGCTCTTGAGCCCGAGCTTGCGGACCATGTCGGCACGCTGCTCGGTCGGCTTGAAGACGCCGAGGGTGTCGGGCGTCGTGTAGACGTAGCTGAAGCTGTAGTTCTTCCAGTCCGGGTGCTTCTTCGCCTCGTCGGCGAGCTGCTTCTCGAGGTCGTCGACGAGCTTGTCGGCGTCCTCCTCCTTGCCCAGGGCGGTCCCGATCGTCTCGATCTGCTCGTCCCAGTCGATGCTCCAGGCCTGGTCGGGGTAGGCGACCGTCGGGGCGATCTCGCTGAGCGAGTCGTACTGCTCCTGGGTGATGCCCGACCACGGGGCGAGGATCACGTCGGGCTCGAGCTCGACGATCTTCTCCATGTCGAGCTCCTCGCCGGCGCCGACGAACTCGGGCAGCTCGCCCCCTTCGTCCGTGACGGCCTCGTGGACCCACGGGGTGTAGCCGGTCTTGTCCGCGGCCCAGGCGTACTCCTCCATGCCGACGGGGATGGTGCCGAGGGCGATCGAGGTCTCGGTGGAGCCCTGGCCGAGCGTGACGACCTTTTTCGGCTCTTCGGGGATCTCGGCGGTGCCGAGGGCGCTCTTGATGGAGACGGGGAAGGCGTCGCCCCCGCCGCCGGACGTCGCGTCGGCGTCCGAGCCGGAGTCGGAGCCGCAGCCGGCGAGGGCGAGCGGGGCGGCGAGCAGGAGCGCGGTCGTGGTCGCGCGCAGGCGGTTCAGGGGCATCGTCGTCGTCCTTGCGAAGGGGAGGCCGGTCCCGTGACCGGCTCGAACGTTAGGAGACCCTAACCTAACCTTCGGTGGTCACGACGCAGGGGGTCAGTCCGTGGCGCCATCACGTCGGTGGACCCGGTGCCCGTCCGGGTCGAAGATCATGACGACCTCGGCCGGGCCGTCGACAGCGACGAAGGCGTGCGGCGTCATCGTCTCGAACTGCGCTGCCTCGCCGGCCTCGACGCGCACGACGCGCTTGCCGAGGGTCAGCTCGACGCTGCCCTCGAGGACGAAGAACCAGTCGTGACCCGGGTGCACCCGTGGCTGCGGGCGGGGGCCGGGCTCGAGGCGCACCTTCATCGCCGTCGTCGTCGCCGTCGCCTTGGTGAGCACCCACGTGGTGCGGCCGTGCTCGCGGGTCGGTGTCGGGCGGATGACGACGTCCTCGTCGTCGTCCTCGGCGAGCAGGGTCTCGACGTCGGTGCGCAGGGCGCGGGCCAGGGGGAGCAGGACATCGAGGCTGATCGCTCGCTTGCCGGTCTCGATGCGACTGATCGTCGAGGGGCTGAGGTGGGAGCGCTCGGCGAGGTCGTCGAGGGAGAGGGACTGGGCGCGGCGCAGCCCGCGCAGTCGGGTCCGGACGGTCCGCTCGATCTCGCTCACGGTGCTCCTCGGGGGCCGATGTTGCCTTGCATATTCTGCAAGCAAGTATGCACTATCCGTCAGGCGCATCTACGGTGGACATCATGAGCGCACAGTCCCAGCACCCCGCCGTCCACGACCACGGTGCCCACCACGCGAGCCACCCCGTCATCGAGCGCCACGTCGACGTCGCCGTCGTCGGTGGGTCCGCCGCCGGCCTCGCGGCCGCCCTGCAGCTGTCGCGGCAGCGTCGCTCGGTGCTCGTCGTCGACTCCGGCGAGCCGCGCAACGCCCCGGCCGCGCACATGCACAGCTACCTCGGGCACGAGGGGCGGCCGCCGGCCGACTTCCTGCGCATCGCCCGCGAGGAGGTGCGCTCCTACGGGGCCGAGGTCCTCACCGGTCGGGTTCTCGAGGTCACGCGCGAGGAGGACGGCTTCCGCCTCGGCCTCACCGGCGGCCACGTCGTCCACGCGCGCCGCGTCGTCGCCGCGACCGGCCTGACCGACGAGCTGCCCGACGTGCCCGGTCTCGCCGACCACTGGGGCGGCGCGGTCATCCACTGCCCCTTCTGCCATGGCTACGAGGCGCGCGACGGGCGGATCATCGCGCTCGTCACCTCGCCCATGGGGCTGCACCCGCTCCCGCTGCTGCGCCAGCTCACCCCTGACCTCACCGTGCTCGTCCACGCCGGGGTCGATGTCGACGAGCCCCAGCTGCAGGCGCTGCGTGCCGCCGGCGTGACCGTCGTCGTGCAGCGGGCGGACGCGGTCCTCAGCGACGCCGACGGGGCCCTGCGCGGCATCCGGCTTGCCGACGGGTCCGAGATCTCGGCCGACACGATCCTCGTCGGGACGCGTCTGCACGCCCGGGTCGCCCCCTTCGCCGGGGTCGGCCTCGAGGCCACCGATCACCCCAGCGGGGTCGCGACCCACGTCGTCGCCGACCTGATGACCGGAGCCACCGACGTGCCCGGCCTCTACGCCGCCGGCACGCTCGCCGAGCCGATGCTCCAGGTGCTGCCGACCGCGGCGGCGGGCAGCCGGGTGGGCTCGATGGTCAGCTTCGACCTCGCGCAGCAGGACCTCGAGCGGGCCGCGCGGCCCAGCGCCCACGCCGCCGACTGGGACGGCCGCTACAGCGGCGACCTGCAGTGGAGCGGCAACCCCAACGGCTCGCTCGTCGCCGAGGCCACCGGGATGACCCCCGGCACCGTCCTCGACGTCGGCGCCGGCGAAGGGGGAGACGCCATCTATCTCGCGGAGCAGGGCTGGCAGGTGACCGCCAACGACATCTCCGCTCTCGCCCTCGACCGGGTGCGGGTGGCCGCGGCCGGCCGCGGCCTCGAGGTGGGTCTGGTGCAGGCCGACGCCAACGCTGCGGCCCCCTTCGGCGCCGAGCGCTACGACCTCGTCACCGCCGCCTATGCATCGATCCCGCGCACGCCCGACGGCCGCGGCATCGCCAACCTGCTCGGCGCGGTGGCCCCGGGCGGCACCCTGCTCGTCATCGCCCACGACCAGCACGACATGGGGTTGGCGGCGGCCGCCCCCGAGCAGACCCGCCCCTTCGACCACGAGGCGTATGTCGACACGGACGCCATCGCGGCAGCCCTGGCCGGTGCGCCGGGCTGGGCGGTCGAGGGCCACGAGCGAAGGGAGCGGCCCGCCGGTGCCGTGTCGACCCACCACGTGCACGACGTCGTCCTGCGGGCCCGGAGGGTCGGCTGACGGGTGCGACAATCGGGCCCATGAGTCCCGCCCCCGACGCCGCCCAGCGGCAGGCCGCCGCCTCCCTCGAGCTGCGCAAGCGCATGCGCCTGGTCGAGGACGAGATCCTCTCCCGCGCCCCCGAGCACGACCTCGAACCGAGCCTCGACCGCATCCGCGCGGTCATGGACCTGCTCGGGGAGCCGCAGCGCACCTTCCCCGTCATCCACGTGACGGGGACCAACGGCAAGACCTCGACCGCCCGGATCATCGAGTCGGTGCTGCGCGAGGCAGGCCTGAAGACCGGGCGCTTCACCTCGCCGCACCTGCAGGACATCCGGGAGCGGATCACCATCGGCGGCGAGCTGATCAGCCGAGAGGCCTTCCTCGACGCATGGGCTGACATCGCTCCCTTCGTCGACGCCGTCGACACCCGCTCGGTCTCCGAGGACGGGCCGCGGATGACCTACTTCGAGGTGCTCGTCGCGCTCGCCTACGCGGCCTTCGCCGACGCGCCCGTCGACGTCGCGATCGTCGAGGTGGGCATGGGCGGCTCGTGGGACGCGACGAATGTCGTCGAGGCCGACGTCGCGGTCATCACGCCCGTCGGCATCGACCACCAGCACTTCCTCGGCAACTCGATCGAGGAGATCGCGACCGAGAAGTCGGGGATCATCCACCCCGATGCCATCGCCGTGAGCGCACCGCAGGAGCCCGAGGTGCTCGCGATCCTGCGCGACCGCGCGGAGGAGGTCGGCGCGCGACTGCTCGTCGAGGGGTTGGACTTCGGGGTCCTCGAGCGCGACGTCGCCGTGGGCGGCCAGATGATCTCGCTGCGCGGGATCGCCGGCGACCACCCCGACCTCCTGCTCAACCTCCACGGGGAGCACCAGGCGAGCAATGCCGCGCTCGCCGTGGCCGCGGTCGAGGCCTTCCTCGGTGGCGGCGAGCAGCCGCTCGGCGAGGAGGTCCTCGCGGCCGGTCTCGCCGCGGCGACCTCGCCCGGTCGTCTCGAGATCGTCCGGCGCAGCCCCACGGTCATCGTCGACGCGGCGCACAACCCGCACGGCGCAACGGTCCTCGCGACGGCGCTCAAGGACTCCTTCACCTTCACCCACCTCGTCGGCGTCGTCTCGATCTTCAAGGACAAGGACGTCGTCGGGATCCTCGAGGCCCTCGAGCCGGCGCTCGACGAGATCGTCGTCACCCGCTCGACGTCGCCGCGCGCGATGCGACCGGACCGCCTCGGCGAGATCGCCGCAGAGGTCTTCGGCGACCACCGGGTCACCGTCGTCGAGGAGCTGCCCGACGCGCTCGACCGCGCCGCCCAGCTCGCGGACGACGGGGGAGTGGCCGGTGGTGTCGTCGCCACCGGCTCGATCGTCACCGTCGGCGAGGTGCGGCTGCTGCTCGGGGTGACCGACGTCGAGGCGCCCGTCGCGCCGCCGGTCGAGGTGCCCGTCGAGGTCGAGGACGAGGGCTGACCTACCCTTGTCGACCGTGACTCCCGACCAGCCGCCGCGCCCGCAGGGCAAGTTCACCTGGCGGATGCTCGCCACCGTCCTCGGCGCGCAGTCGCTCGTCATCTTCTTCGGTGCCCTGACCAGCCGGGGCCTGGACCCCGACCAGGAGCCGGTGGTGGCGGGGCTGACCCCCTTCGTCCTCATGTGCGTCCTGGCCGTCGTCGCCCTCGTCGGCGCCGGCCTGATGAAGCGGCCCTTCGGCATCGCCTTCGGATGGGGCGTTCAGGTGCTGTCCATCCTCTGCGGGGTCTTCGTGCCCATGATGATCCTCGTCGGCGTGATGTTTGCGGTGCTCTACGGCTACTGCCAGCGGATCGGCCGCCGCATCGACCGTGAGCAGGCCGCCCAGGCCGCGACCCAGCAGGAGAGCTGACACCCGTGGACTTCTTCACCGCGATCATCCTCGGCCTCGTCCAGGGGCTGACCGAGTTCCTCCCGATCAGCTCGAGCGCCCACGTCTCGATCGTCGGGCAGCTCATGGGGCAGGAGGACCCCGGCGCCGCCTTCACGGCGATCACCCAGCTGGGCACCGAGGCCGCCGTCGTCATCTACTTCTGGCGTGACATCACGACGATCATCCGCAAGTGGTTCCTCGCGCTCGCGGGCAAGGTCGCCAAGGACGACCCCGACGTGCGCATGGGCTGGCTCGTCATCATCGGCACCATCCCGATCGGTCTGCTCGGTCTGCTCTTCCAGGACCAGATCGAGTCGACCCTGCGCAGCCTGTGGATCACCGCGACGATGCTGCTCGTCTTCGCCCTCGTCATCATGGCGGCCGAGCGGGTCGGCACCCAGCGCCGCGAGCTCACCGACCTGACGTGGAAGCACGGCATCCTCTACGGCCTCTGGCAGGCGCTGGCGCTCGTCCCCGGCGTCTCCCGCAGCGGCGGCACGATCGCCGGTGGTCTCTTCATGGGCTACACGCGCAAGGCCGCGGCCCGCTACAGCTTCCTCCTCGCGATCCCGGCGGTCATCGCCTCGGGTGGCCTGCAGGTCGTCAAGATCGCCGGCGGTGAGGGCACCGGCGAGACCGGCTGGGGCCCGATCCTCGTCGCGACGGCGATCGCCTTCGTCGTCGGCTACGCCGTCATCGCGTGGTTCATGAAGTTCATCGAGACCCACACCTTCACGCTCTTCATGGTCTACCGGATCGTCCTCGCGCTCGTGCTCTTCGCCCTGCTGGGTACGGGTGTGCTCGCGGCGTGACTACGCTGACCCCGTGACCGAGACTGTGCAGACCGAACGTTCCCTCATCCTCGTCAAGCCCGACGGCTTCCGCCGCGGCCTCACCGGCGAGGTGATCCGCCGGATCGAGGCGAAGGGGTACACCCTCGCGGCCCTCGCCGTCGTCACCCCGACGCGTGAGCAGCTGGCCGCCCACTACGCCGAGCACGAGGGCAAGCCCTTCTACGAGCCGCTCCTCGACTTCATGTCCTCCGGCCCGGTCGCGGCCGTCGTCATCGAGGGCCAGGAGTGCATCAAGGGCTTCCGCTCCCTCGCCGGCGCGACGAAGCCGACCGAGGCCGCCCCCGGCACGATCCGCGGCGACCTCGGTCGCAAGTGGGCGGGCACCGTGGACGAGAACATCGTCCACGGCTCCGACTCCCCGGAGTCCGCTGCCCGCGAGATCGGCATCTGGTTCCCGAGCCTCTGACGTGGGCACGGGAGCGCGAGAGGCGCGCCCGCGGGCGCGGCTGCGCTTCTCGCGCGACCTGGCCATCGACCTCGGGACGGCCAACACCCTGATCCACCACCAGGGGCGCGGCGTCGTCCTCGACGAGCCGAGTGTCGTCGCGGTGAGCGCCGAGACCGGTGAGCTCGTGGCCGCCGGGACCCGGGCCAAGGAGATGCTCGGGCGCACCCCCGGCGCCGTGCGCGCGGTGCGACCACTGCGCGCCGGGGTCATCAGCGAGCCCGACGCCGCCGAGCAGATGCTGCGGTGGTTCACCGACCGGGTGGGCATGTCGAGCGTCTTCCGCCCGCGCGTCGTCGTGTGCATCCCGAGCGACATCACCGGCGTCGAGCGGCGCGCGGTCGAGGAGGCCGCGCTGCGCGTCGGCGCCCGCCGGGTCTACCTCGTCGAGGAGCCGATGGTCGCGGCGATCGGGGCGGGTCTGCCCGTCACGGACACCGAGGCCTCGATGGTCGTCGACATCGGAGGCGGCTCCACCGACGTCGCCGTCATCGCCCTGGGCGGCATCGTCGCCTCGCGCAGCACCCGCACCGCCGGGGACGCCGTCGACGACGCGATCGTCGACCACGTGCGCCGCAACCTCTCGCTGCTCCTCGGCGAGCGCAGCGCCGAGCACATCAAGATCGAGGTCGGCTCCGCCTTCCCGCTCGCCCGCGAGGTGAGCACCCGCGTCCGCGGCCGCGACCTCGTCACCGGCCTGCCCAAGACCGTCGACGTCGGCTCCGCGGAGATCCGGCGGGCCATCGCCGGGCCGGTCGGGGAGATCGTCCAGCTGGTGCGCGACGTGCTCGACCGCTGCCCGCCCGAGCTCGCCGGCGACGTCCTCGAGCGCGGCGTGACGCTCACCGGCGGCGGAGCGCTGCTGCGTGGCCTCGACGCCCGGCTGCGCCACGAGCTCGGGGTGCCGGTGCGAGTGGCCGAGGCGCCCCTGCGCGCCGTCGTGCGTGGCGCCGGCCGCTGCGTCGACGACTTCGCCGCGCTGCAGCCCGTGCTCGTCGACGGCCACCGCTTCTGATGCGACGCCGTGCCCTGCCGGCGCTGCTGGTGCTCACCGTCCTCGTCCTGCTGGCGGATCTCGCGGGCGCGCCCCTGGGTCCGGTGCGGGGCGTCGGCGACGCGGTCCTCGGTCCGGTCGAGCGGCTCGTGGCGCCCCGCCCCGACGACACCGACCGGGTGCGGGCCGACAACATCCGCCTGACCGAGGAGGTGCGCCGGCTGCGGGACCGCGAGGACACGTCGGCGCAGGCCGAGCAGCTCGACACCGGCGATCTCCCGACGGTCACCGCGCGGGTCGTCGCGCTCGACCGCGCCGGTGCCTCCGGCCCCGAGCGGATCACCCTCGACGTCGGCCGCCGCGACGGGGTGCGTGCCGGCGGTGCGGTCATCGCTCCCGGCGGCCTCGTCGGTCGGGTGGTCTCGGTCGGCGAGTGGAGCGCCGACGTCAGCGTCATCGGGGCTCCCGGCTCCGGCGTCGGCGTGCGCACCGGCTCGAAGGGGGTCATCGGCACCCTGTCGGGCTCCGACCCGACGACCGCGCACGGCGCCGACGAGCTCGTCATCACCCAGCTGACCCGTGACCGTGTGCGGCCCGGCGATGCCGTGACGACGCTCGGCAGCCCCGGTGCCCGTCCCTACCCGCCCGGCGTCGCCGTCGGCGAGGTCACCCGCGTCGAGCGGGCGCCGGGACGCCTCACCGACACCGCCGTCGTCCGCCCGGCCGTCGACCTGGCCACCGTCGACGTCGTCGCGGTCGTCACCGGGCCCGGCCGCACGAGCGGGCGCACGTCGTGACCGGGCTGCGCTGGCCGGTGCGCCTGCTGCTGCTCGCCGCGGGGCTCGTCGCCGTGCTCGCGCTCGGCGCCCGTGGGGTGCTCGCCCCGCCCGACCTCGTCGTCATCCTCGTCGTCGGGGTCGCGCTGTCGGCTGGGTCGACCTCCGGCGCCGTCCTCGGCCTCGTCGGCGGCTGGTTGCTCGACCTGGCGCCCCCGGTCTCCAGCCCGCTCGGCCTGACCGCCCTCGGCTACGCCGCGGCCGGCTGGGTCGCGGGTCTGGCCCGCCGCCGCTCGGGGCACCCCTGGTGGTGGCCAGTGCCCGTCGTCGCCCTCGCCGTGGTCGTGACCCGGGTCGCGCCCGTCCTCGTCGACCTCGGCAGCGCGCGACCGATCGCGTGGGGCTCGCTCGCCTGGCAGGTCCTCGCGACGGCCACCCTCGGCCTCGTCCTCGTCGGGCTCGTCGAGCGGCTCGAGGCCACCATGGTCACCCGCAGGTGGGCATGAGACGGCGCGGGTCGCGGCTCCAGGTGAGAATGCTCGCCTCCCTCGCGGTGCTCACCCTCCTCGCGGGCGTGCTCATCGGCCGGCTCGGCCAGCTGCAGCTCACCGACCACCCGGCCGGGGACGCGGTCGTCGCCGGCCCGGGCACCGCGACCGTGCACCTGCCCGCCCTCCGCGGGCGCATCCTCGACCGCGACGGACGCCCCCTCGTCGACAACGCCGTGCGCACGGACGTCACCATCGACCGGCGGACCCTCGCCGACGCCGAGGACGGGGGCCGGGCGACGGTGCGCCGCCTCGCGCAGGCGCTGGACCTCCCCTTCGACCGGCTGTGGGGACGCACGACGCTGTGCGGGGCGCCCGGGGCCGCCGACCCGCCGTCGTGCTGGTCCGGCTCCGCGCTCGTGCCGGTGCCGGTCGCCGAGGACGTCAGCGCGCGCGACGCGGCAACCCTCACCGAGCGGCCCGAGCTCTACCCGGGCGTCGCCGTGACGACGCAGCCGGTGCGGGCCTACCCGCGCGCGTCCGGTGGCGGCGCACCGCAGACGACCGGTTATCTGGCCCGGGCCGACCCGCAGACCGTCGAGGAGTCCGACGGTGCGATCACGGCCGACGACCTCGTCGGCGTCACCGGTCTGGAGCGGCAGTACGACGCGCAGCTGCGGGGCACGCCGGGGGAGCGGGTCGTGCGGGTCGACGGGCGCGGCGTGGCGGTCGAGGAGGTCTCGAGCACCGACCCGGTCCCGGGGGCCGATCTCGTCACGACCCTCGACCTACCCGTCCAGCGCACCACCGAGCGCGCGCTCGCCGACGGCGTGCGCGAGGCCCGTGACCGCGGCCACCGCGCCGACACGGCCGCGGCCGTCGTGCTCGACCTGCGGGACGGCGGGATCGTCGCCTCCGCGAGCGTCCCGACCTATGACCCCTCGGTGTGGTCCGAGGGGGTCTCGCAGCGGGAGTACGAGCGGCTGACGACGGGGGAGCGCAGCCCGCTCATCGACCGGGTCACCGGGGTGGCGCAGCCGCCGGCCTCGACCTTCAAGGCGGTCACGCTGCCCGGGGCGGTCGCGGCCGGCACCGACCTCGACGACGAGGTCAACTGCTCCGCCTCGCACCGCATCGGCGACCGGGTCTTCAACAACTTCGAGTCGCGGGCCTACGGCTGGATCACCTGGCGCGAGGCGCTCAAGGTCTCCTGCGACACCGTCTTCTACCGGGTCGCCGAGGACGTGTGGCGTGACCAGGGTGGCCTCTCCGCGCGGGACGACGCCGGCGACCCCCTCATCGACACCGCCCGCGACCTCGGGCTCGGCGAGGCGACCGGCATCGACCTGCCGGCCGAGGCCACCGGCCGCATCCCCGGGCGCGCGTGGAAGCGCGAGTGGTGGGAGTCGACGAAGGACGCGTCCTGCCGCGAGGCGAAGCGCGGTCACCCCGAGATCGCCGATCGCACCCGGCGTGCCTACCTCACGGCCCTGGCCGAGGAGAACTGCGAGAGCGGCTACCAGTTCCGCCCCGGCGACGAGGCCAACCTCTCGATCGGCCAGGGCGATGTGACCGCGACGCTGCTCCAGATGGCTCGGGTCTACGGCACCATCGCCACCGATGGCGACGAGCCCAGCCCGCACCTCGGACGCGCGACGGTCGCGCCCGACGGCACCCGCAGCCGCATCGACGTGGCCGACAGCCGCGAGGTCGAGCTGCCGAAGGGAGCCGGGACCCTGCTGCGGACCGCGCTCGGCGACGTCGTCAGCGCCCCCGGCGGCACCGCCCACTCCGCCTTCGTCGGCTTCCCGCTTCGTCAGTGGCCCGTGGCGGGCAAGACCGGCACGGCCGAGGTCTACGGCAAGCAGGACACCGCGTGGTTCGTCTCGTGGGCGCCGACGAGCCGGCCGCGCTATGTCGTCGCGGTCTCGGTCTCGCAGGGCGGCACGGGCGGCGCGACGGCGGCGCCGATCGCCCGCGAGATCCACGAGGAGCTGCGCCGGCACTGAGCGGCCCCGGTCGTTCACCCGGGCATCACCTGGTCGTCCCCACCACGCCACCGGCCCGCCGGGTGCGCAGGGTGTCCTCCTCCCCGTGCCCACGCCACGCCTGACGAGCCTCCTCGCGCTCGGACTCTCCGCGACCCTGACCACCGTGATGCTCCCGTCCTCGACGGCAGCGCCCTCGCCGCAGCCGGGGGGTGAGCGCGCGGACGGCCGGTCCTTCCACCGGCTGGCCACGGTCCCGGCCTATGCCAACACGTCGAAGGACCAGCAGTCGGTCGCCGAGATCTCGACCGTGACCGCCGACGGCAACACCGTCGTCTACACCGACGCCGCGTCCGAGGGCATCGGCTTCGTCGACATCACCGACCCGGAGCACCCGGCGCCCGATGGCTTCGTCGAGGTCCCGGGTGAGCCCACGAGCGTCTTCGCCACCGACGACCGGCTGCTCGTCGTCGTCGACACCTCCGAGAGCTTCACCGACCCCTCGGGCGTCGTCATCGTCCTCGACCCGCAGACGCGCGAGGAGCTCGGCCGTCTCGACCTCGGCGGCCAGCCCGACTCCGTCGACGTGACGAAGGGGGGAGAGCGCGCCTTCATCGCGATGGAGAACCAGCGTGACGAGGAGGCCGGCGACGGTGGTCTGCCCCAGGAGCCGGCGGGCGACCTGGCGATGATCGACCTGACGCAGGACGTCGCCGACCTCGCTGTTGAGCACGTCGACCTCACCGGCCTGTCGGGCATCGACACCTCGCAGGACCCAGAGCCTGAGTACGTGAAGATCTCGCCCGACGGCAGCCGGGTCGCGCTCACCCTGCAGGAGAACAACGCGGTCGTCATCCTCGACGCCGAGACCGGCGAGTTCCGCAACCACTTCTCCGCCGGCTCGGTGGCCCTCACGGGCGTCGACGACGAGGAGGACGGGGACCTGCGCCTCGACGGATCCACCGAGGCGGCGCCCCGCGAGCCCGACGCCATCGCATGGGTCGACGACGAGCACGTCGCGACGGCCAACGAGGGCGACTGGAAGGGCGGCACCCGCGGCTGGACCGTCTTCGACGCTGCGTCCGGTGACGTGACGTGGGACGCGGGGACGAGCTTCGAGGACCTCGCCCACCGCTACGGCCAGTACCCGGAGCACCGGGCCGGCAAGAAGGGCACCGAGCCCGAGGGCATCGCCGTGGCCACCTACGACGGCACGCCCTACGCCTTCGTCGGGTCGGAGCGCGGCAACTACGTCGCGGTCTACGACGTGAGCGACCCCGCGCAGCCGGTCTTCACCCAGCTCGTCCCGTCGACGGTCGGCCCGGAGGGCATCCTGCCGATCCCGAGTCGCGACCTGCTCGTCATCTCCTCCGAGGAGGACAGCGCCGAGGACCTCGTCCGCGGCACGATCCAGGTGCACCGGCTGCAGGACGGCCCGGCGGCCTCGCCGACGCTGAAGTCCGCCGACGCGCGCCCCGCCGACTCCGGCGGCCGTGAAGGAGCGCCCATCACCTGGTCGGCGCTCGGCGCCCTGTCCGCGGTCCCGGGCACGGACGACGAGGTCTACGCGGCCCCGGACAATTTCCTCTCCCCGTCGCGGATCTACACCGTCGACACCGCCTCGCAGCGCGAGGGCGGGCCGGCGACGATCACCGACCAGCTCGTCCTCAGCAAGGACGGCGAGCCCGTCGGCTACGACGTCGAGGGCCTGTGGGCTGACGCGGACGGCAGCTTCTGGCTGGCCGTCGAGGGCACGGCCGTCAAGGGCGGCGGGTCCGAGGGCAACCGACTGGTCCACGTCGACGCGCAGGGCGCGGTGACCGAGGAGGTCGACCTGCCCGTCGGCGTGGCCGCCGGGCTGGGTGGCCAGGGCTTCGAGGGCGTGACCGGCTACGGCACCGGCGACGATGCGGTCCTCTACGCCGCGGTCCAGCGCGCCTCGTCCACCGACCCGAAGGGGGTCACCCGCATCGGCCGCTACACGGTCGCCACCGGCAGGTGGGAGTGGTTCGGATACGAGCTCGAGTCCACCGAGACCGAGGGCGACTGGATCGGCCTGAGCGAGATCACGGCGGTCGACGAGGACACCCTCGCGGTCATCGAGCGCGACAAGCTGGGCGGCCCGGACGCGAAGCTCAAGGCGGTCTACGCCGTCGACCTGCCGAAGCGCAAGGGGGCGAAGGCCGACCGTGCGCGCCTGCCCGTCCTCGACAAGGAGCTCGCGGTGGACGTCCTGCCGCAGCTGCGGGGGCTCAACGGCTGGACCCAGGAAAAGCTCGAGGGCCTGACGATCGCGGGCAACGGCCACCTCTACTCCGTCACCGACAACGACGGTGTCAAGGACGCGAGCGGGGAGACGGTCTTCCTCGACCTGGGATCGGCTGACGAGATCTTCGACCTGCAGGACGACCGCCGGGGCGGACCGGGCCGCGGCCGGGGCCCCCGGGCGCACGTCCGCTGAGCGCACCCGGGGTCCGCGTCAGCAGCAGCGGGTCCCGGGGTTGCGCTCCTGCTGCGCGTAGTGCTCCCGCCAGAAGTCGGCCCGTGCCGGCACCGTCCGCTCCGGGTGTACCCGGCGCAGGTGCTCGACGTAGCGCTCGTAGCGGTCGGCCCCGGTCACCCCCGACACGAAGCGGCCGATCCGCCGCACCACGTCGAAGGGGGTGCCCGTCGCCGCGCTCATCAGTGGCCGCCCTTGGCGGCGGGCGAGGGCTCCAGGCCCACCTCCCGCCACTCGGCGAGGACCTGCTTCTCCTCGGGGGTGGCCATCGGGCCCGAAGGCGCGAAGATCCGCGACGGGACGCCCTCGGTCTCGCTCGTCGGCAGCCCGCCGTGGCGCACGGCGCGCACCATGACGACGACGGCCGCGGCGACGACGATGATGACGAGCACGGCGAAGACGATCGACAGGGTGCCCTGGACGAGCGAGTTGAAGATGATCTTGTCCATGTCGGCCGGCGACGCGGCGCCGGTGAGCAGCTCGCCCTTGTCGCGCGCCTCCACGAAGGCGTCACGCTGCGCGAAGTAGCCGATCTTGGGGTTGCTGCTGAAGATCTTCAGCGCGGATGCCCACAGGGTGATGAGCAGGTCCCACACGAGCGCGACGCCCGGGATCCACGCCCAGCGCAGGTTGCCCTGCTTGACGATGATCGTCGTGACGACCGCCAGCGCGATCGCCGCCAGGAGCTGGTTGGCGATGCCGAAGAGCGGGAAGAGGGTGTAGATCCCGCCGAGCGGGTCGAGGATGCCCATGACGAGGATCGACCCCCACCCGGCGACGACGATGAGGCTGCACAGCCAGGCGCCCGGGCGCCACGACGGGTCCTTGAAGCGGGCCATGCCGGGGACATTGCCCAGGGCGTCGGAGAACATGAAGCGCGCGACGCGGGTGCCGGCGTCGACCGTGGTGAGGATGAAGAGCGCCTCGAACATCACCGCGAAGTGGTACCAGAAGGACTTCAGCGACTCGCCACCGAAGACGCTCATGACCTCGCTCATGCCGAAGGCGAGCGTCGGGGCGCCGCCGGTGCGGGAGATGATCGTCTCCTCGCCGACACTGTCCGCGGCCTGCTGGAGGGTGGCCGCGTCGACCGGCGGCACGGGCCCACCCGACGGGGTGCTGAGCGGCAGGCCGTTGACGTAGTCGGCGGCGCTGCCCGGCTCGCCACCGGTGAGCGCGACCGGGGCGTTCATCGCGAAGTAGATGTGCTGGTCGATGCTCACGGCCGCGACCATCGCCATGACGGCGACGAAGGACTCGGTGAGCATCGAGCCGTAGCCGATGAAGCGGGCCTGGCTCTCCTTCTCGATGAGCTTGGGGGTCGTGCCCGAGGAGATCAGCGCGTGGAAGCCGGAGAGGGCGCCGCAGGCGATGGTGATGAAGAGGAAGGGGAAGAGCGACCCGGCGAAGGCGGGACCGGTGCCCGTCGACGCGAACTCGGTGACCGCCGGCATCTTCACCTCGGGGCGCGCGACGAGGATGCCGATCGCGAGCAGCGCGATCGTGCCGACCTTCATGTAGGTCGACAGGTAGTCGCGGGGGGCGAGGAGCAGCCAGACCGGGAGCACCGACGCGGCGAAGCCGTAGCCGATGAGCAGCCAGGCCAGCGTGATCGGCTCGAGGGTGAAGGTCTGCGACAGCGTCGGGTGCTCGGCGACCCAGCCGCCACCGATGATGGCCGCGACGAGCAGGGCCACGCCGATGAGCGAGACCTCGCCGACCGCGCCGGGCCGCAGGTAGCGCAGGTACAGGCCCATGAAGAGCGCGATGGGGATGGTCATCGCGATCGAGAAGACACCCCAGGGGGAGTGGGCCAAGGCGCCGATGACGACGATGCCCAGGACGGCGATGAGGATGAGCATGATGGCGAGCACGCCGACGATCGCGGCGGTGCCGCCGACCCGGCCGAGCTCGTCACGGGCCATCTGCCCGAGGCTGCGGCCCCCGCGGCGGATCGACAGGTGCAGGACCATGTAGTCCTGCACGGCCCCGGCGAAGACGACGCCGACGACGATCCACAGCGTGCCGGGCAGGTAGCCCATCTGGGCGGCCAGGACCGGCCCGACGAGCGGGCCGGCACCGGCGATCGCGGCGAAGTGGTGCCCGAAGAGCACCCGCCGGTCCGTCGGCATGAAGTCCTTGCCGTTCTCGAACTCCTCTGCGGGAGTGGCGCGCTCGTCGCGCGGCTTGAGCACCTTGTACTCGATCAGGCGCGCGTAGAAGCGGAAGCCGATGATGTAGGTGCACACCGCCGCGAAGACGAACCAGACGGCATTGACGTGCTCGCCACGGACCACGGCGATCATCGTCCAGCCGACCGCCCCGAGCAGGGCGACGAGCGCGAAGCCGAGCTTCTCCCTTCCGCTCACGGTGTGCGGGGTGCGCACCGCGACCGGCGGCCGGTCCGGGTCGGTCCGCACCGTCGTCACGCCGTCCCGCTCCTCCATGAGGGTGCTCGACCCACTCTCTCGGCTCATCTCGTCCTTCGTCCACGTCGTCGTGATCAGGGCTGTGTGTCGAACGTAACGCAGTCATGACTAGGCTGTCGGACATGGCTGATTTCGACGTCGTTGTGCTCGGTGCTGGACCCGGTGGCTATGTGGCGGCGATCCGCGCCGCGCAGCTCGGCAACAAGGTCGCGGTGATCGAGAAGAAGTACTGGGGCGGTGTCTGCCTCAACGTGGGCTGCATCCCCAGCAAGGCGCTCATCAAGAACGCCGAGCTGGCGCACACGCTGACCCATGACAAGAAGAAGTTCGGCATCGAGGGCGACGCCACGATGTCCTTCGGCCCGACGCACGCCCGCTCCCGCCAGGTGAGCGCCGGCATCGTCAAGGGCGTCCACTTCCTCATGAAGAAGAACAAGATCACCGAGATCGACGGCTGGGGCACGATCACCTCCGCCAACACCGTCGACGTCGCCCTCAACGACGGCGAGACCAAGACCGTCTCCTTCGACAAGCTGATCATCGCCGCCGGCGCCACCACCCGCATGCTCCCGGGCGTCGAGGTCAGCAAGAACGTCGTCACCTACGAGGAGCAGATCCTCGACGACGACCTGCCGGGCTCGATCATCATCGCCGGCTCCGGCGCCATCGGCGTCGAGTTCGCCTACGTGCTCAAGAACTTCGGCGTCGACGTCACGATCGTCGAGTTCCTCGACCGCATGGTCCCGACCGAGGACGCCGACGTGTCCAAGGAGCTGGCCAAGCACTACAAGAAGCTCGGCGTCAAGGTCATGACGGGCACCAAGGTCGAGTCCGTCGAGGACACCGGCTCCGGCGTCAAGGTCACCGTCACCCCGGCGAAGGGGGGCGACGCGCAGGTCCTTGAGGCCGACCGCCTCCTCTCCGCGATCGGCTTCGCCCCGCGCACCCAGGGCTACGGCCTGGAGTCGATCGGGGTCGAGCTCACCGAGCGCGGTGCCATCGCGATCGACGAGTACTGCCGGACCAACGTCGACAACGTCTACGCCATCGGTGACTGCACGGCGAAGCTCATGCTCGCCCACGTCGCCGAGGCGCAGGGCGTCGTCGCCGCCGAGCACATGAACGGCGCCGAGACGATGCCGGTCGACTACGACTTCATCCCGCGCGCGACCTACTGCCACCCGCAGATCGGCTCCTTCGGCTACTCCGAGGAGCAGGCCAAGGAGAAGGGCTTCGACGTCAAGACGGCGACCTTCCCCTTCACCGCCAACGGCAAGGCCATGGGCCTGGGCGACGCGGTCGGCTTCGTCAAGGTCGTCGCCGACGCGGAGCACAACGAGATCATCGGCGCCCACATGATCGGCCCCGACGTGACCGAGCTGCTCCCGGTCCTCACCCTCGCGCAGAAGTGGGACCTGACGGCCGACGAGGTCGCCCGCAACGTCTTCGCGCACCCGACGCTGTCCGAGGCGGTCAAGGAGGCCGTCGAGGGCATCGCGGGGCACATGATCAACCTCTGACGACCGACGCGTCGAGCAGCCACGGCGCCCCCTTCGCCCGGATTATGGGCGAAGGGGGCGCCGCTGCTAACCTTCACGGGTTGCCGTGAAAATCGGCCGCGGATCCACAGAGCCCCGGTGAACCAGCCCGGGCGCGCCGCGCAACAACCCAGAGAAGGAGCAGTGTCGCAGCATGCCGCTGACCGCTGACGTCAAGAAGCAGATCATGGCCGAGTACGCCACCGTCGAGGGCGACACCGGCTCCCCCGAGGTGCAGGTCGCGCTGCTCACCCAGCGCATCAAGGACCTCACCGAGCACGCTCGTGAGCACAAGCACGACCACCACAGCCGCCGCGGCCTGCTGCTGCTCGTCGGTCGTCGCCGCCGCCTCCTGCGTTACCTGGAGAGCACCGACATCGAGCGCTACCGTGCGCTGATCAAGCGCCTCGGCCTTCGCCGATAACAGCTTCGTGGAGAGCGGTTCCCGCCCAAGGGGACCGCTTCTTCGCGTATCCGGGGGGATTCTCCCTTCGGCACAACTGAAGAGATCGACAACTGAAGATCGTCACAGCAGAAGACCTACCGGGGCACAACGACGATGCTCCCGGTTCGCAGAGAGAAAAGGAGGACCCGATGGAGGGTCCTGAGATCACCGCCACCGAAGCCACCATTGACAACGGCTCGTTCGGCACCCGCACCATCCGGTTCGAGACCGGTCGCCTCGCCAAGCAGGCTGGAGGCGCGGTCAGCGCCTACCTCGACGGCGAGACCATGCTCCTGTCGACCACCACGGCCGGCAAGACCCCGAAGGACCACTTCGACTTCTTCCCCCTGACGGTGGACGTCGAGGAGCGCATGTACGCCGCCGGTCGCATCCCCGGCAGCTTCTTCCGCCGTGAGGGTCGTCCCGGCACGGACGCGATCCTCACCTGCCGCCTCATCGACCGCCCGCTGCGCCCGACCTTCAAGAAGGGTCTGCGCAACGAGGTCCAGGTCGTCATCTCCGTGCTGTCGGTCCACCCGGACCACCAGTACGACGTCCTCGCGATCAACGCCGCGTCGGCCTCGACGCAGATCTCCGGTCTGCCCTTCTCGGGCCCGATCGGTGCCGTCCGCGTCTCGCTCATCGACGGCCAGTGGGTCGCCTTCCCCAACTTCAGCGACATCGAGCGCTCGACCTTCGACATGGTCGTCGCCGGCCGCGTCGTCGATGGTGGTGACGTCGCGATCATGATGGTCGAGGCCGAGTCCACCGAGTCGACGTGGAACCTCGTGAAGAACGAGGCCAAGACCGCGCCGACCGAGGAGGTCGTCGCCGAGGGCCTCGAGGCCAGCAAGACCTTCATCAAGGTCCTGTGCGACGCCCAGGCCGAGCTGGCCCAGCAGGCCGCGAAGCCGGTCGAGGACTTCCCGATCTTCCTCGACTACCAGGACGACGCCTACGCCGCCGTCGAGAAGGCCACCTCGGCCGACCTCGCGACCGCGCTGACGATCGCCGGCAAGCAGGAGCGCGAGGACCGTCTCGACGAGATCAAGGACGCCATGAAGGCCTCCCTCGCGGGCTCCGAGGAGGCTCCCGGTGAGTTCTTCGGTCGCGAGAAGGAGCTCTCCGCGGCCTACCGCTCGGTGCAGAAGGCGCAGGTCCGCCAGCGCATCCTGCGCGACAAGGTCCGCATCGACGGCCGTGGCCTCGCCGACATCCGCGCCCTCGGCGCGGAGGTCGAGGTGCTGCCGCGCGTGCACGGCTCGGCGCTCTTCGAGCGCGGCGAGACCCAGATCATGGGTGTCACCACGCTCAACATGCTCAAGATGGAGCAGCAGATCGACTCGCTCGGGCCGGTCACCAAGAAGCGCTACATGCACAACTACAACTTCCCGCCCTACTCGACCGGTGAGACCGGCCGGGTCGGCAGCCCGAAGCGCCGCGAGATCGGCCACGGTGCGCTCGCCGAGCGTGCGCTCCTGCCGGTGCTGCCCCCGCGCGAGGAGTTCCCCTACGCGATCCGTCAGGTCTCCGAGGCTCTCGGGTCCAACGGTTCGACGTCGATGGGCTCGGTCTGCGCCTCGACGATGTCGCTGCTCAACGCCGGTGTGCCGCTGCGCGCCGCCGTCGCCGGCATCGCCATGGGTCTGGTCTCCGACGAGGTCGACGGCCAGACGCAGTACGCGGCCCTGACCGACATCCTCGGCGCCGAGGACGCCTTCGGCGACATGGACTTCAAGGTCGCCGGTACCCGCGAGTTCGTCACGGCGATCCAGCTGGACACCAAGCTCGACGGCATCCCGGCCTCCGTGCTCGCCGGCGCGCTGACCCAGGCCCGTGACGCGCGGATGCACATCCTCGACGTCATGAACGAGGCCATCGACGCGCCCGACGAGATGGCGCCGACCGCGCCGCGGATCATCACCGTCCAGGTGCCGGTCGACAAGATCGGTGAGGTCATCGGCCCCAAGGGCAAGATGATCAACCAGATCCAGGACGACACCGGCGCCGACATCAGCATCGAGGACGACGGCACCGTCTTCATCGGTGCGGTCGACGGCCCGTCCGCGGACGCTGCGCGCAATGCGATCAACGCGATCGCCAACCCGCAGATGCCCGAGGTCGGCGAGCGCTTCCTCGGCACCGTCGTCAAGACGACGACCTTCGGCGCCTTCATCTCCCTGACGCCGGGCAAGGACGGCCTGCTGCACATCTCCGAGGTGCGCAAGCTCGTCGGCGGCAAGCGCATCGACGCCGTCGAGGACGTCCTCGGCGTGGGCCAGAAGGTCCAGGTCGAGCTCAAGGAGATCGACCCGCGCGGCAAGCTCAGCCTCGCCGCGGTCCTCACCCCGGAGCAGGAGGCCGAGCTGGCCTCCGGCTCGAAGGGTGACGACGAGGGTGGTCGTGGCGGTCGCCGTGAGGGCGGTCGCGACGGCGGTCGTGAGGGTGGCCGCGACGGCGGTCGTCGTCGCCGTCGCCGCAGCGACAACGACTCCGGCGAGTCCTCCGAGACCGAGTCGGCCCCGGCCGACGGTGGCGAGTCGCAGGACGACTGACCACAGGTCCCTGACGCAGCGGGCCGGCTCTCCCACACGGGAGGGTCGGCCCCCTTCGTCATGCCTGTGGACAACCGACGGGCGAAGGGGGCGGACCTCGCCTAGCGTGGGCGCAGCCGCCCACGGGCGGTGACCTGATCACGCCACACCAAGGGGACCCATGAAGGCACTGCGCCTGCTCACCGGACTCGTCGCGACCCTGCTCCTGCTCGGAGGGGTCGCCGTCGCCATCCTGCTCGGACCGGACGACACGTGGAGAGGTGAGCCCGCAGCACTGCCCGACAGCGCGCCGGTCATCGCGACGGCGCCGCAGCTGCTCAACGTCGCGGGCATCGACCTGGTCGTCTCGGCACGTGCGAGCACGGGGGAGGTCTTCGTCGGGGCCGGGCACCCGGTGCACGTGCAGGACTACCTCGACGGCGTCACGCACACCGAGATCGACGAGCTGTCGGCCGACGGTGTCGGGGGGAGCCAGCCGCGTGACGGTGACCGCGCCTACCCGGCGGCCCCGCCCGCAGACCTGGACGTCTGGGAGGAGCAGCAGGTGGCGCAGGACGTGACCGTGGCCGTCCCGCTCACCGAGGAGGCGCCGGTGCAGGTCGTCGCCCTGCCCGCGAAGGCCGGGGGAGCCGCTCCCGAGGTGGGCATCGGCTACGGCCTGCCCGGAGCCTTCGTCGCGGGTCTCGTCGCGGCCGTCGTCGGTCTGCTCCTGCTCGTCGGCACCGTCGTCTGGGGCCGCCGCGCGAAGCGAGCCCGTCGCACGGCACCCGCCACCGCCCCCGAGGCGCTTGCCGAGTCCGCCCCGGCGCAGGCCACCACCGTGACGCGGGGAGCGACCCGCGTCGCCGCCGTCGGCGTGGTCGCCGTGCTGGCCGCCGGGTGCTCGATCCCGCAGCAGGTCGACCACGGCAAGGCGCCCGGGGTCGTCCCGCTCGAGGCGGCGGACGCGCAGGCGGCGCTCGACGACTACGACGTGCGCAACAACGCGGCGATCAAGGCCTCGCACACGGGTGACGGCAGCCGGTGGAGGGCCGCGGATGCGGGGCCCGTCCTCGCCAAGGACCTGGTCGAGGCCAAGACCAATGCCGTCGACCGGCCCACGACCAAGGCGGTGACCTTCACCCACGAGGTCGAGGAGACCTTCGCCGCGCCGCAGTCGGCCTACCCGCAGTGGTTCGTCGTCTCCTACACGAGCTCCCCCGACCCCGAGTCGAAGGGCGTCGGGCTGTCCCTCCAGACCAGAGACCACGTCACGGAGCCGTGGCGCGGCTACTCGTCGGTCTGGGTGGACGAGGGCGCGCCGACGCCGCTGCCGCCCGCGCAGGCCGCGCCGAGCGCCGACGACCTCGAGCGCGCCGAGGAGGTCGACGACCTCCTGGCGACCTGGGTGGAGGAGGGGGAGGCCCCCGGGCTGCAGGTGACCAAGGAGCTGGCTGACCACCGCGCCGAGATGAACACGACGAGCCGGGGCGTGAGCCGCTTCGCCAACTCGTCCGATCCGTGGGGTGGTGCCGAGGATCGCACCGCACCCGGGGGATCGGTTCGGGCCGTGCGCGTCAAGGAGGGCCTGCTCGTGCTCACGGATCAGGAGTGGGAGAACCGCGGGTACCTCGAGGCCGACTTCCAGTGGAGGCTGGATGCGACGGACAAGAAGGTCTTCCCGCAGCAGGACGAGACCAATGTCTACGGCCGCGACTTCGCCCTGAGCGCCGCGATCCTCGTCCCCGACTCGGGCGACGCTCGTGTGCTGGGCGCTCGGGCTCCCCGGGTGCTCGGCTTCCCCCGCTGACGCTCACCTCGGGGTCGTGACCCCATGACGAAGCCCCCGGCACCGTGCGGTGCCGGGGGCTTCGTGGTGCAGGGGCGGGCGGTCAGGCCGCGCGGCGGGCGCTGCGACGGGACTCGTCGATCCAGCGCATCTCCATGCGGGTCCGGCCGTCCGCGCCGCGCACGGGGACCCAGATGCAGGTCAGCTTGGGCGCGGGACGCGCGGTCTTCATCGGTGAAACGGTCATCTCGGACACCTCCTGTTCACGTTCTGTTCACCTACGACTTTAGCAGCAAAGTGAACGGAAGGTGAACGACGCGCCGGTGGTGCCTCACCGGAAGGGGCTTCGTAGGCTGGCCCCATGACGACGAAGGTGGCAGTGATCGGCGCCAAGGGGCGCATGGGTGCGACGGCGTGCGAGGCGGTCGAGGGGGCCGACGACCTCGAGCTCGTCGGGCGCTTCGACGAGGGTGACGAGCTGGGTGACCTCGGCGGCGCCGAGGTCGTCGTCGACTTCACCGTCCTGGCCGCGAGCGAGTCGAATGTGCGCCACTGCGTCGAGCGCGGCGTCCACGTCGTCGTCGGCACGTCGGGGTGGACCGACGAGCGCGCGGCCCGGCTGCGCACCGAGGTCGAGGCGAAGGGGGGAGTGGGCGTGCTCATCGCCCCGAACTTCGCCATCGGCGCGGTGCTCATGATGCAGTTCGCCAAGCAGGCCGCCCGCTTCTACGAGTCGGTCGAGGTCGTCGAGCTGCACCACCCGCGCAAGGTCGACGCCCCCAGCGGCACCGCCACCCGCACCGCCGAGCTCATCGCGGCCGCCCGGGAGGAGGCCGGGCTGGGTGCCGTGCCCGACGCGACGACCGACGACCCGGACGGTGCGCGCGGTGCGAGCGTCGAGGGGATCCCGGTGCACGCCGTGCGGCTGCGCGGCCTCGTCGCCCACCAGGAGGTGCTCCTCGGCAACGAGGGCGAGATGCTGACGATCCGCCACGACTCCTTCGACCGCGTCTCCTTCATGCCCGGTGTCCTCGCCGGCGTGCGCGAGGTCGCCAAGCATCCCGGCGTCACCGTCGGTCTGGAGCACGTGCTCGGGCTCTGACCTCGAGGTCGCCTCAGGCGGCCCAGCCCAGGGTGCGCAGCACGGCCGCGAGGGCGGCCGCGCCGAAGATCACGACGACGAAGTTGGCCCGGAGCCACATGAGGACGACGGCCAGGGCGACCGCAGCCAGCCGCGCGTCGAGCACGATCCCGTCCCCACCGCCGACGGTCTGGGTCACGAGGAGGCCGGCGAGCAGCGCGACCGGCAGCAGGCCGATGATGCGCGAGCGGCGTGGCCCGTCGACGAGCGACTCGGGGGCGAGGTAGCCGGCGTACTTCGCGGCGAACCCGAGCGCGCACGCGGCGAGCACGGTGACCCACAGGGCGGTGGCGCTCACAGCAGGTCTCCTTCGGGCTGCTCGATGTCGTGCGCGCCGCTCGGGGTGCCGCCGATCAGTCCGACGACCACGGCCGCGATCGCACCGAGCAGCACCGGCACGCCGGCGGGGGTGGGCACGAGCGTGATGAGCGCGATCGCCGCCGCCAGCAGTGCGGTGACCCTGCCGGTGCGGTCCTTCAGCCGGGGCCAGATGAGGGCGACGAAGGCCGCGGCGGCCGCCGCGTCGAGGCCCCACACCCGCGGGTCACCCAGGGCATTGCCGAGGACCGCGCCGAGGAGCGTCGAGAGGTTCCAGAAGGCGAAGACGCCGATCCCGCCGGCCCAGAAGCCGGCCCGGCGTCCCTCCGGAGTGGTCTGGGCGAGGGAGATGGCGGTCGACTCGTCGATCGTCAGGTGCGCGGCCGTGGCCCGCCGCCACCCGGTGAGGCGCAGGATGCGGGCGAGCTGCAGGCCGTAGAGCCCGTTGCGGATGCCGAGCAGGGTCGACGTCGCGACGGCGGTGACGGGGTTGCCGCCGGAGCCGATGATGCCGACGAGGGCGAACTGCGAGCCCCCGGTGAAGAGGAGCAGGGACATCGCCATCGTCTGCCACAGGTCGAGCCCGGCGGCGATGGACAGCGCGCCGAAGCTGATGCCGTAGGTGCCGCTCGCGATGCCGATCGACAGCCCCTGCTTGCGGGCCTCCGCGATCTCGCGCTCGACGAGGCTCATCGGGCCGAAGGGGGCTGGCTCACCGCCGCGGTCAGGCGCACCTCGCGTGCGGTCGCGCCGTCAGGGGCGACGACGCGGTCGCGGTAGGCGCCGTCGGGCGCCAGCCCGGCGCCGGTGAGGAAGGAGCGCAGCGCCTCGTGCTCGACGAGGCACCAGACCGCGACGTGCTCGGCGCCGGCCTCGCGCAGGATGTCGACCGCGGCGTTGACCAGGCGCGAGCCGTGGCCCTGGCGCCGGTGGCCGGGGTGCACGCCGAGCGCGGTGATCTCGCCCGTGGTCTGCCCGGCGTCGGGGTCCTGGCTCGGGCCGATCGCAGCGAAGCCGACGACCTCGTCGCCGGCGCACGAGACGAGCAGTCGGTGCACCCCCGCGGGAGGAGTGCGAAGGGAGTCGCGCCAGGCGGCCTCGAAGGCCCGCGGGTCGAAGGCGGCATGGACCTCGGGCGGGACGATGCCGTCGTAGGCCTCCTGCCACACGAGGGCCTGCACCCGGCCGACGGCGGCCGCGTCGTCGGCAGCGGCGGTGCGCACGCTGGCGTCGGCGGAGGTCATCAGCGCCCCACGAACTGCGGGGAGCGGCGCTCGCCGAAGGCGCGCTGACCCTCGGCGAGGTCCTCGCTCGCCCAGGCCCGGGCGAAGGCCTCGGCATAGGCGTGGTCGGCGTCGGGGGTGGAGTTCATCCCGAGCTTGGACCCGGCCTGCGAGAGGGGCGCGAGCGGCGCGGCGGTGCGGGCGAGGTCGAGGGCCGCGTCGAGGTCGCCCCGCCGCTGGGCGAAGCCGAGCCGCCAGGCGTCCTCGCCGTCGAGCACGGCCGCCGTGAGCACCATGTGGCGGGCGGCGCCCTCGCCCCAGAATCGGGCGACCCGGTCGAGCGTCCATCTGTCGACCATGAGGCCGAGCTTGGCCACCGGCACCGCGAAGCGGGCGCGCTCGCCGACCACGCGCAGGTCGCAGGCGACGGCGAGCTGCATGCCCAGACCCATGCACGAGCCGGAGATCGCGGCGATCGTCGTGATCGGCACGGCGGCGAGGTGCTGCAGGACCTCGGCGAGACGCTCGGTGAAGGAGACGTCCTCGAGCTCGGTGAGGTCGGCGCCGGCGCAGAAGTGCCCCTCGGCGCCTGTGAGGACGAGGGCGCGGGCCCCGGCGTCGACCGCGGCGACGACGGCGGCGTGCAGCTCCTCGAGGGCGGTCAGGTCGAGCGCATTGCGCCGGTGCGTGCGGTCGATGGTGATGACGGTGACGGCGTCGTGGGTCTCGCTGAGGATGGGCACGTCGCCAGCATACGGAGGGCGTCATCGCTCCCCGGACCCCCGCTCGTCCTGCAGGATCGATCGGCCGTTGCTACGGTCGACGGCAGGGACAGCAGCAACCCGTAGGGGTCTGCAGGACAAGGGATCTGGTGCGGGTGACGTCCTCCCACACACCCGCCACACCCATGCCTGTTAGGGGATCCAGCATGCCCATGTCACGCCTCACCACGTCCGTCGCCGCCGTCGCCGCGGGCGTCCTCCTCCTCGGCGCCGCGGGGGGCACCTTCGCCCAGTGGAAGGAGTCGGAGACCGTCGACGGTGGGACCGTCACCGCCGGCCACCTCGACATGGAGGTGACCCCCGGGACGTGGTTCGACACGAAGGGGACGCCGGACGACACCTCCGACGACACCGAGCTCGACGCCGCCAGCTTCCGCATCGTCCCCGGCGACGTCATCGAGTACCGCGCGACGATCACCCCCGACCTCGTCGGTGACAACCTCGAGGCGGAGCTGTCGAGCGACCTGTCGACGGCCACCGGCGATCTCGCCGACTTCGTCACGACCGAGTCGACGCTGGACGGGGCACCGACCCAGACGCTCACCCCGGCCGACAACGGCACGAGCTTCGACGCGATCGTGCGCGTCGAGATGCCCTACGGCGAGGGCACGGTGACCGACCCCGACGGTGGTGAGGACACCTCCCTCGACCTCAGCTCGATGGAGATCGCGCTGGTCCAGACGCCCAACCCGTGACCCCCACCGGCCGCCTCGCGCGCGCCGGATTGGCTTGCGCCCTGGGTCTGCTCGTCCTCACCGGGGCGGGCGGGACCGGGGCGAGCTGGGTCCATCGCGTGGAGCGCGAGCCCGGGGCGATCACGGCCGGCGGGGTGTCGGTGACGCCGGCTGCGCAGCGGGTCGAGCTGCACTCGCGGCAGCCGGCGGGCTCACGGACCTACGCGTCCTCGTCGTCGTGCACCGCAGCCCCGGGGTACACGGAGTGCCGGGTCATCACCGACACCGTGGCCCAGGAGGCGCTCATCCCCAGCGACCGCGTCGTCGTCGTCGACCGGGCGACGGTCGCGGCCCGGGGGGCCAACCTCGCCGGCACGCTCGACGTGCGGGTGCGGCCCCTGACGTCGTCGGCCCTCTCGGCCTTCAGCGGCACGGCGACCGCCACGACGACGATCACCCCGCCGACGGGCAGCGCGGTCACGGGCGAGACGGGCAGCTTCCCCGTCTCCCGCTCGACGGGCGCCGGACTCGGCGAGTACACCGTCCGCACGGTGATCACCACGCCGCCGAGCGGCCCCACCGGTGACTGGGGGACCGCACTCACCGGACAGCGCCTGTACGACGGCGCCTACACCTACACCTTCACCCAGTCGTGAGGAGGGCGACGATGGCACTCACCCGAGGGCGCACGACGGCGCTCGCCGGTGCGGCGGTGACGGTTGCCCTCGTCGTGACCCTCGCCCCCTCCGGTGACAGCCGGGCCAGGTGGCGGGAGACGGCGTCGACCACGGCGAAGGCAGCGAGCTCGGACGGCTTCGGCATGACGGCGACCAATGTCACTGACTCTGCCGCGATGCCGTGGCCAAACGGCCGCTGGGCGAACTCGCCGCAGATCACCCTGACCAACCAGTCCGCGCGGCACTCGTCGTGGACCAACGTCAAGAGCACGAAGCTGGCGAAGGTCGACGCTGGTGACACCAACTCCGTCGTCTCCGTGGCCGCGCTGGCCTACACCCACGGCACCGGCACGTGCAGCGCCGGAGGTCAGGGCAGCTACTGGTCGGCGCGGGCCGCCGGCCAGGTCGTCGACGGCACGACCTACACCCGCAGCCAGTCGAAGGTCGCGGGAGCCACGATGTCGCCGGGGCAGAGCCGGACCCTGTGCCCGGTGGTGACCCTCGACTACCCGAGCACGACGGCCGGCCAGCGCACGGCGCTGCTCAACCACGCCGGGCGCGCCCTCGACATCACCACGGTCGTCGGCCAGCGCTCGGAGGCGCCGGCGACGTGGAGCTCGCCCGACCGCACCGTCGTCAGCAGGTACCGCATCGCGATGCCGCCCCCGGCCACGCCGAGCTCGGACGTCTGCCAGCGCACCCTGTCCAACGGGACCCCGTCCTCGGTCGGCTACTACGGCGGGTTCTTCTGGGGGTGGCCCGACCCGGTGACGAGCACGGCGACGGCCACACCCGCCATGGCCGGGGGGTGGGACATCATGCGCCGGTCGCGGACGGGCGCATGGGAGGTCTGGAAGTCCATCGCCTCCGGCAACGAGCGCAGCCTCGCCGGGATCAACAGCAGGGACATCAGCGACCAGCGTGACGAGGTCCGCGAGTTCAAGCTGCGGGGCTACCCCTTCGCCGGAGACCGGACCCGCTACGTCGAGTCCGCCTGGATCGCCCGGGCGCGCAACGACTGGTCGCTGCTCACCGACCGGTGGACGTGCGACAGCCCGCTGCCGAACCCCGACGCCGGGCCGACCAACCTGCCATGACCACCACCCTTCGTCGTCTCACGACCTGGCTGCTCGCCGGGGTGCTCGTCGTGCTCCTGCTCGTCCTCGTCGTCACGGTCGCCTACCCGAGGTTGCGTGGCTACGTGCCACTGACGATCCTCACCGGCTCGATGGAGCCGACCTACGCCCCCGGGACGCAGGTCTTCGTCGAGCCGGTCGAGGGCGCGGACGAGGCACAGGAGCGCATCGGGGTCGGCTCGGTCATCACCTTCATGCCCTACCCGGACGACCCGACGCTCGTGACGCACCGCGTCGTCAAGGTGTCGCACGGCACCGACGGCGCGCCCCGCTACACGACCCAGGGCGATGCCAACTCCGCCCCCGACGAGACCCGGGTCGGGACCCAGCAGCTGCGCGGCGTCGTGCGCTACGACGTGCCGTGGGTCGGCCACGTCGCCTCGAGCATCGGCGCGCAGCGCAAGGCGGAGCTCGGCAAGGGGCTGGCCGTCCTGCTCTTCGGCTATGCGGCGTGGAACGTCGCGGGCGCGGTTCGCGACCGGCGCCGCCAGTCGACCGAGGAGATGGGTGTCGATGCGGACTGAGCTGCTGCTCGCGACGGTCGGCCTCGTGCTCCTCGCGCCGTCCGCCGTCGCGGACGGGCCCGGCATCGAGCTCTCTCGCGACGGCCGGTCCTGGAGCAGCGCGCTGAGCGCCCCGCTCCTTGACGAGGACGTGCGCATCGTCCCGGGCGGGGCGACCCGCTCCGACCTGTGGCTGCGCAACTCCTCGGGTCGGTCGACGACCTTGACGGTCGCGACCGGGCCGGTGCGCTCGACGATGCCGGAGGGAGTGTCGCCGCTCGACGACTTCCGGGTGCGGGTCGGCGGGACCGGGCTGACGAGCGACTCCGCGAGGCGCTGCGTCGTCGTGGTGCGTCAGACCCTCGATCCGGGGGAACGGGTCCGCGTGCCGGTGTCCGTGGCCCTGCCGAGCACCTCGCGCCGGGTCAGCGAGCGGCGATCGGTGGCCGTGCCGCTGCAGCTGCACCTGACCGAAGGGGGAGCCGCGGACGCCTGCTCGGGTGCGCCGACGAACCCGACGAACCCGGGGACTCCGTCGAACCCGGGGACTCCGTCGAACCCGGCGGACCCACCCGAGACGCCGGGGTCCGTCCAGACCGACGGTGGCCCCTGGAGCAGGGTGCGGTCGCGGACCTGGGGCTCGTGGCCCTGCTGTCGGCGGCGCTGGCCGTGGCCCTCAGGAGGCGAGCAGCAGGGCGCCGAGGGCGACGAGCCAGCTGACAAAGCTGCCGACGAGGAAGTACTCGGTGACCTTGTCGATGTCGGACGGGCGACGGCTGTCGTCGCTGCTCGCGTGCGACCTCAGCTCGGGCCAGCGGATGAGTCCCTTGGCCGCGATGACGAGGCCGGCGGCGGTGAGCTCGCCCGCGAGGCCGAGGCCGAGGATGAAGAGTCGCTCGAGCGGCCCGAGCAGCCGCCCGCCGCGCAGCTCGCCGTCGACGCCGCCGGCCACGGGTCGCGCGGGGAGCGCGCCGGTCGTCACGAGCACGAGGCGCACGAGGCGGTTGCCCGTCGCCAGCTGGACGAGGACCAGGCCGGCGAGCAGCAGCGCGTGGTCTGGTGTGGGCTGCCACGGCAGGTTGCTCCACGCGAGCCAGTCGGCGAGCAGGCCGCCGACGGGTGGGGCCCAGCCCGAGCCCGCGAGCTGGACGAGCAGGGCGGCGGCGAAGGTGGACAGCGCCAGCCCGTGACCCGACCCGGCGTCGGCGCGCTCGGCGGCGACGGTCCAGGCGAGGAGGCCGGCGGCGGCCAGTGCGGTGAGCGCGACCCCGCCCCACGTCCCGAGCAGGCCGGCGGTGGCGGTGACGACGAGCAGCAGGAGCAGTCCGAGGGCGGGCAGCCCGCGGGTCTCGCGGGCCGTCGCCGGGTGCGGGCCGAGGCTGCGCAGCAGGTCGACGGACCCGATGGTGACGAGGAGGGCGGCGAGCACGCTCATGGCAGGGCTCCGAGCTCGGCGTCGAGGGCGACCAGCTGGTCGAGGGCGTCGCGGTGCACCCGGCGGGAAACGGCCGTCGGGCTGATCTCCTCCACCTCGGCGAGCTCGCGCTGGGTCGTGCCGTCGAGCAGCCCGCGCAGGAGGCGCTGGGAGCGCTCGTCGAGGTCGGCGACGAGCAGGTCGCGGTGCCGCAGCGCCGCGTCGAGGGCCAGGCCGACGGGGGAGTCCTCGACCCACCGGGTGCGCACGACGCGCCCCCGGCTGCCCGCCGACTCCTCGTCCCCCTTCGCCAGGGTGATCGCCTCCCGGGCCTGCCACCACCCGGGGCCGTCCTGGACGAGGCCGTCGTCGCTGAGCGCGGTGACCTCGCCGTGGCCGAGTCCGTAGCGGGTCTCGACCTCGGGCAGGAGGCTCAGCCGCAGCAGCAGGGCGGCGTGCACGGCCTCGCCCCGCCGGGCCCAGGCGCCCTGGAACTCGTCGCCCACGGTCACGCGCAGCGGCTGGAGGGGATCGGTCCTGGCGTTGACGAGCGCGATGACCTCTTCGAGCCGTGCATGCAGCGCACGTCGGTCGTCGGCCGCCCGGCTGCGGACGACGTCGCCGATGAGGGTCGCGATCGCGGTCATGTGAACACCATAGATCACTTCAGTCCAAAATGAACCGATATGGTTGATATAGAGGTGAGTGAACCCATCGAGTCACCTCTCGTAGGTGACGAAGGCGAAGCCCTCTCGTGGGCTGCGGGCGACCTCACGCCACCCGGCGTCGACCTCGGGGAAGAAGACCTCGGCCTGCGGCGAGGCGTCGATCTCGGTCAGCTCCAGGCGCGAGGCCAGGTCGATCGTCTGCCGGTAGATCTCACCGCCCCCGACGACGAAGACCTCGCCCGGACCGGCCGCCACGAGGGCCTCGGCCAGCGAGTGGACGACGACCGCCCCGGGCGCGCTCCACGCGTGGTCGGACGTGACGACGACGGTCGTGCGGCCGGGCAGGGCACGCCCGATCGAGTCCCACGTGCGGCGGCCCATGACCATCGTGCCGCCCATGGTCAGGGCCTTGAAGTGCGCCAGGTCCTCGGGCAGGTGCCACGGCATGCCGCCGTCGACGCCGATGGCGCGGTTGGCCCCGAGCGCGGCGACGAGGACCAGGCGCTGGTCGTGGCCGAGCTCGACGAAGGGGGGCAGCGTCCCCTCCCGCAGCCCCTCGAGCACCACCCGCTCGTGCGGCACGACCTGCGTCGGCAGGTCGTCGAGTCGCCACCACCGCAGGTCCGCCGCCTTGTCGGGCTCCTGCAGCGAGGGCTCGCCCGACCACGCCGTGACGTGGAAGAAGAAGTCGGCCCGCTGCTCGATCGGACCGAGCAGGCTCGTGCGCTGCACGGTCGTCAGCGGCGCGGCGGTCTCGACGCGCACCCCGAGCTCCTCGCCGACCTCGCGGTGCAGCGCCTCGCTCGGCGCGCTCGCGTCCTCGACGTGGCCGGCGGCGCCGCAGGCCCACCAGCCGTCCATGAACCCGGTGCCCCGGCGCAGCTGGAGCAGCACCTCGGTGCCCTGCCCGCCCTCGCGGGTCATCACCGCGTAGGACGCGGCGACGAGCGGGACCCGACCGCGCAGGTCGTCGGGGACGCGACGCGGCAGGCTCATACGGCGATCGGCGCCTTGATGCTCGGGGCGGCCTCGTAGCCGACGAGGGTGAAGTCCTCGATCTCGTAGGCGTCGATGGACTCGCGCGGCGTGATCTCCATGCGTGGCAGCGGGCCGGGGGAGCGGGTCAGCTGCTCGTCGGCCTGGTCGAGGTGGTTGCTGTAGAGGTGCGCGTCGCCGAGGGTGTGGACGAACTCGCCCGGCTCCTTGTCGACCTGCTGGGCGACCATCATCGTCAGCAGCGCGTAGGAGGCGATGTTGAAGGGCACGCCGAGGAAGATGTCGGCGCTGCGCTGGTAGAGCTGGCACGACAGCCGGGGGCGACCCCCTTCGCTCGCCGGCGTGACGTAGAACTGGAAGATCGTGTGGCAGGGCGGCAGCGCCATCGAGTCGACCTCGGCGACATTCCACGCCGAGACGATGTGCCGGCGGCTGTCGGGGTTGGTCCGCAGGCCCTCGATGACCTTGCTGATCTGGTCGATCGTGCCGCCCTCGGGGGTCGGCCACGAGCGCCACTGGTGCCCGTAGACCGGGCCGAGGTCGCCGTGCTCGTCGGCCCACTCGTCCCAGATGCTGATACCGCGCTCCTGCAGCCAGCGCACGTTGGTGTCGCCGCGCAGGAACCACAGCAGCTCGCCGATGATCGAACGCAGGTGGAGCTTCTTCGTCGTCAGGACCGGGAAGCCCTCCGAGAGGTCGAAGCGCATCTGGTGGCCGAAGACGCTGCGGGTGCCGGTCCCGGTCCGGTCCGACTTGTCGACGCCGTGGTCGCGGACGTGCTCGAGGAGGTCGAGGTACTGACGCATGGCGCCACGATAGACGCCACCACCGACGGCTACGCTGAGCCGCATGACGACTTCCCCCTTCGGACGGGTGGTCACCGCGATGGTGACGCCCATGACCCCAGACGGCGCCGTCGACGCGAAGGGCGTCGCCGCCGTCGTCGAGCACCTCGTCGCCAGCGGACACGACGGTGTCGTCGTCAACGGCACCACCGGCGAGTCCCCGACCCTCAGCTCCGCGGAGAGCATCGCGATGGTCGAGACGGTCAAGCAGGCCGCGGGCGACCGCCTCGCCGTGACCGCGGGTGTCGGGTCCAACAACACCGCGCACGCCATCGAGATGGCCACGGCCGCGACCCGGGCCGGCGCCGACGGCCTGCTCGTCGTCTCGCCCTACTACAACAAGCCCACCCAGGCCGGTCTGCTCGCCCACACGCGGGCCATCGCCGACGCGGCGAAGCTGCCGATCATGCTCTACGACATCCCCGGGCGCACCGCCGTCCCCTTCGCCGTGGAGACCCTCGTGGCGCTCGCCGACCACGAGCGCATCGTCGCCGTCAAGGACGCGAAGGGGGACCTGTGGGCCTCCTCGCAGGTCATGGCCGAGACCGACCTGCTCTGGTACTCCGGCGCCGACGAGTACAACCTCGCCCACCTCGCCCAGGGGGCGCACGGTGTCGTCTCCGTCGTCGGCCACGTCGCCGGCCGGCAGTACGCGGACATGATCGCCGCCGTCGACGCCGGTGACCTCGCGGCCGCCCGCGAGATCCACCACCGACTCATCCCCGTGACCAATGCCCTGATGTCGACCTCGCAGGGCGCGATCATGGCCAAGGCCGCGCTCGTCGAGCTCGGCGTCATCGACCACGCGACCGTCCGCCTGCCCTACGTCGAGGGGCCGGCCGAGCACCTCGACGTCCTGCGCAAGGGCCTGGCCGCGTCCGGCATCGGAGGAGGCGCATGAGCCACCCGCACCCCGACCTGCAGCTCCCGCCCCCGCTCGCCGACGGCGCCCTGCGGGTCGTCCCGCTCGGCGGTCTCGGCGAGGTCGGCCGCAACATGGCGGTCGTCGAGCACGACGGTCAGCTGCTCATCATCGACTGCGGTGTGCTCTTTCCCGAGGACCACCAGCCGGGCGTCGACCTGATCCTCCCGGACTTCGAGTACATCCTCGACCGCCTCGACGACGTCCAGGCGATCGTCCTCACGCACGGCCACGAGGACCACATCGGCGCCGTGCCCTACCTGCTCAAGCACAAGCCCGACATCCCGCTCGTCGGCTCGATGCTCACCCTCGCCCTCGTCGAGGCGAAGCTCAAGGAGCACCGCATCAAGCCCTACACCCTCGGGGTGCGCGAGGGCGGGCGCGAGAGCTTCGGCGTCTTCGACTGCGAGTTCATCGCGGTCAACCACTCGATCCCCGACGCGCTCGCCGTCTTCGTGCGCACCGCGGGCGGCACCCTGCTGCACACGGGCGACTTCAAGATGGACCAGCTGCCGCTCGACCGGCGCCTGACCGACCTGCGGGCCTTCGCCCGGGTGGGCGAGGAGGGGGTCGACCTCTTCCTCACCGACTCGACCAATGCCGAGGTCCCCGGCTTCACCACCCCCGAGCGCGAGATCGGGCCGGCGATCGACACCGTCTTCCGCAAGGCCCAGCGCCGGATCATCGTCGCGTGCTTCTCCAGCCACGTGCACCGGGTCCAGCAGGTCCTCGACGCCGCCGAGCGCAACGGCCGCAAGGTCGCGATGGTCGGCCGCTCGATGGTCCGCAACATGGGCATCGCCGCCGACCTGGGCTACCTGCACGTGCCCGACGGCGTGCTCGTCGACGTCAAGAAGCTCGACAACTTCCCCGACGACGAGGTCGTGCTCATCTGCACGGGCAGCCAGGGGGAGCCGATGGCCGCCCTCTCGCGCATGGCCAACCGCGACCACCGCATCGACGTCGGTGACGGCGACACCGTCCTGCTCGCCTCGAGCCTGATCCCGGGCAACGAGAATGCCGTCTACCGGGTCATCAACGGCCTCATGCGCCTGGGCGCCGACGTCGTGCACAAGGGCAATGCCAAGGTGCACGTCTCGGGTCACGCCAGCGCCGGCGAGCTGCTCTACTGCTACAACATCGTCAAGCCGCGCAATGTCATGCCGGTCCACGGCGAGTGGCGCCACCTCGTGGCCAATGCCGACCTGGCGATCGCGACCGGTGTCGACCCCGACCACGTCGTCCTCGCCGAGGACGGGGTCGTCGTCGACCTCGTCGACGGCCGTGCCCGGATCGCCGGCGCCGTGCCCTGCGGCTACGTCTACGTCGACGGCTCGAGCGTCGGCGGGACGACCGAGGAGCTGCTCAAGGACCGCCGCATCCTGCGCGACGAGGGCTTCATCTCCGTCATGGTCGTCGTCGACTCCTCGACCGGCAAGGTCGTCGCCGGGCCGGAGATCACCGCCCGCGGCTTCGCCGAGGACGACGAGATCTTCACCCAGGTCAAGCCCAAGATCATCGCCGCGCTCGACGAGGCGGCTCGCAAGGGCACGACCGACACCCACCAGCTGCAGCAGGTCGTGCGCCGCGCCGTCGGCGGCTGGGTCGGCGGCAAGATCCGCCGCCGCCCGATGATCATCCCCGTCGTCGTCGAGGCCTGAGGCCTGCCGGTCCTCACACGCCCCCCGATTTCCGGGTCACCCGAGAAACTGCCCCTTGGCAAGGGTTTCAAACCCTTGCCAAGGGGCAGTTTCTCTTGTTGGGCCGAAGGGGGCCTGCCGGGTCCCCCCTTCGCCCCACCCGAGGAGGGTCAGAGCGAGCGCAGTGCGCCGAGGAGCCGGTCGATGTGCTCGGGCGTCGTGCCCAGGCCGGCGCTGATCCGGACGGCGGTCTCGTGCTCGGTCTCCGAGAGGAGGTCGTCGACGAGCAGGTGCGCGCAGAACTTGCCGTCGCGCACCCCGATGCCGTGGTCGTCGCCGAGGATGCGCGCGACCTCGCTGCTGTCGTGGCCGTCGACGGTGATCGTCGCGACCGGCGCGCCGTCGACGCCGCCGAAGAGGGTGTGCACGCGCACGCCGGGGATCTGCTGCAGGCCGGCGAGCAGGCGGATGCGCAGGGCCTGCTCGTGGTCGATGATCGCCGCCTCGTGCTCGGTGATGAGCTCGCAGGCGGTGGCCAGGGCGACGGCGCCCAGGACATTGGGGGAGCCGGCCTCGTGGCGCGCCGGGCCACAGGTCCACTCGGTCTCGTCGAGGCCGACGCGGGCGGTGGCCCCGCCGCCGGCGAGGTAGGGCTGCGCCTCGTCGAGCCAGTCGGCCCGCCCGACGAGCACGCCGGCGCCGAAGGGGGCGTAGACCTTGTGCCCGGAGAAGGCGACGTAGTCGACCCCGGTCGCGTCGATGTCGACCCGGCGGTGCGGCGCGACCTGGGCCGCGTCGAGCGCGAAGCGCGCGTCGTGCTCGTGCGCCAGGGCGGCGATCCGCTCGATCGGCCAGTGCTCGCCGGTGACGTTGGACGCGCCGGTCGCCACGACGAGGCGGTGCTCGGCCGGGTGGTTGCGCAGCGCCTGGTCGAGCAGGTCGAGCGCCTCGTCGTGGCTGTGCGGCACCGGCAGGCGCAGCACGTCGCCCCACGGCAGCAGCGCCGCGTGGTGCTCCGAGGCGAAGACGAAGACCTTGGTCCCAGCGGGCAGCGCCCGGGCCAGCAGGTTGAAGGAGTCGGTGGTGTTGCGGGTGAAGACGACGTGGTCGTCCTCGCGGGCGCCGACGAAGGCGGCGACGGCCTCGCGGGCCGCCTCGTAGCGCGAGCTCGTGACCCGGGAGGCGAAGCCCGCGCCGCGGTGCACGGACGAGTAGGTGACGGCCGCGGCGGCGACCTCGTCGACCACGGCGGCGAAGGCCGGGGTGGTCGCGCCGTGGTCGAGGTGGGCGTACTCGATGCTCGCGCCGTGCTCGTCGCGGTAGGCGAGGCCCGCGGAGACGAGCTGGGGCAGGGCGGTGGTCGTGCGGTGCAGGTCGGAGATGGTCATGACGGTGCTCCTGGTCCGTTGGGACCCGAGGTGTCGACCGCGAGTCCGCGCTTGCCGGGCGACGGTCTGTCGCCGGCCAGGTCGTCACCCGGAGCACCCCACCGCGGAAGGAGGGTTGCCGACCAGCTAGCCGGGGCTTGTCGCTGGTACTCGTGACCTTGGCTCAGACCATAACCGACCGACCGCGCCTGCTGTCGACCCTCCACGGGGCGCGTCTCGCCCCGTGGACATCAGGCCAGGGCGACGGCGAGCACGGCCCCGGCGACGAGATAGGGGCCGAAGGCGAGGTGGGTCGAGCGCTGCGCCCGGCGGGTGACGAGCAGCCCGGCGGCCACGAGACCGCCGATGACGAAGCCGAGCCAGACCCCCACGGCGAGCGTGCTCCAGCCCAGCCAGGCGAGCGTCGGCGCGATGGAGACCATGAGCTTGGCGTCGCCCATGCCGATGGACCTGCCGAAGAGGACGAAGGCGAGCAGCACCGTCCCGCCGCCCACGAGCAGCGCCGCCAGACTCGCGCGGGCGAGGGCGCCCCAGTCGCCGGTCGCGGCCGACGCGACGGTGAGCAGCACGGCCTGGACCGGCACGAGCGGCAGGGTGATCGCATTGGGCAGGCGGTGGACGTCGGCGTCGACGGCGGCGAGGACGAGGCCGGCGAGGGCCAGGGCGAGCGGCGCGAGCAGCACCGGCCAGGGGCGGTCGGCGAGCCCGCGCTCCACGACGAGCCCGACGAAGGGAGCGACTCCGGCGACCCAGAGGTGGCGGGGGAGGGGGCCCCCTTCGTCCGGCCGGCGGTAGCGACCGGTGCGCAGCCAGAGCCACCCGAGCACCCCGCAGGCGGCCGCGAGGAGCACGACGAGGAGGGTCCGGGAGTCCACGGGGCGAGGCTAACCGCTGCGATCCGTGGCCCGTGGTGCGCGTGTGACGCGTGTGTCGGGGGTGGCTTTCGCCTACCCTGCGAATCATGGCCACTCGTCCGTCGACCACCTCGCGCAGCAAGGGCGCCAGCTCCCGACCCAAGGGCTCCACCCGCCCGTCGGGTCGCAAGGCACCCGCCAAGAGCAGCGCGAAGGGGAGGACCTCCTCCCGCAAGCCCGCCTCCGGCGGCGGTCTGCCGCTGCCCATCGCGGCGGTGCAGCGCACCTGGATGGGGGTCGCTCACGCGACCGGCTCCGGCGTGCGCCGGATCGGCACGAGCGCCGGCCAGATCGAGCCGGAGCACCGTCGGGACGGCTGGGGCTTCCTCGCGATCGCCCTGGCCCTCGTCGTCGCCGTCCGCGAGTGGTGGGGCCTGAGCGGCCTCTTCGGCGACATCGTCCACGCGGTCGCGGCCGGCACCTTCGGCCGGGTCGCCTATGCGCTGCCGATCGTCCTGCTCCTGCTCGGCGTGCGCCTGCTGAGGTCGGCGAGCGAGCCGGCCGCGGACGCCAGGCTGGGCTTCGGCACCGTCATGCTGCTCTTCGCGGCGGCGGGCCTGACCCACATCGCCAAGGACATCCCGCAGCCGCCGGACGGCGCGGGACCGATGCGTGACGCCGGCGGCATCGTCGGCTTCCTCGCCTCCGACCCGCTGTCGACGGCGGTCACCGAGTGGCCGGCGACGATCCTGCTCGTCCTGCTCGGGCTCTTCGCCCTCCTGCTCCTCACCGGCACCCCGCTGCACGAGGTGCCGCAGCGACTGGCCTACGTGCGCGCCGCCTTCACCGGCGAGGTGCCCAGCCACGTCACCGCGGCCGACGTCGACGCCCGCCACGACGCGCCCAAGGCGGCGGTCAGCCGCGCCCGGCGCCGCCGCACCATCGACCCCGAGGACGAGCAGTCCGGCGAGCGCGACGGCGACACCGCCTACGACCAGGCCGCCGTCGTCCAGCCGGTCGGCAAGGGCCGCCGCAAGAAGCCGGCGGCACCCGTCGCGGCCGAGGAGACGGCCGAGACCCCGCAGGCCGAGGCCGGCGGCCCACGCCCGGGCGAGAAGCGCCCGACGAAGAACCCTGCCGTCGCGCCGATCGCGAGCGGCAAGACCGAGCTGCAGCCCCCGCCGACGACCCAGCTGCCGCAGCGGGTCGAGCAGCTGGCCCTCGCCGGCGACGTCACCTACACGCTGCCCGACAGCCAGTACCTCAAGCCCGGCGCGCCGCACAAGGAGCGCTCGGCGGCCAACGACAAGGTCGTCGAGGCGCTCACGGGTGTGCTCGACGAGTTCGGCATCGACGCCCAGGTCACCGGCTTCCACCGCGGCCCGACCGTCACCCGCTACGTCGTCGAGCTCGGCCCGGGCGTCAAGGTCGAGCGCGTCACGGCCCTGTCGAAGAACATCGCCTATGCCGTCGCCTCCGCCGACGTGCGCATCCTCAGCCCCATCCCCGGCAAGTCCGCCATCGGCATCGAGATCCCCAATGCCGACAAGGAGATGGTCTGCCTCGGCGACGTGCTGCGCTCCGACGTGGCCCGCAACAACGAGCACCCGATGGTCATGGGCGTCGGCAAGGACGTCGAGGGCGGCTACGTCATCGCCAACCTCGCGAAGATGCCGCACATCCTCGTCGCCGGCGCCACCGGCTCCGGCAAGTCGTCCTTCGTCAACTCGATGATCACCTCGATCCTCATGAGGGCGACGCCCGACGAGGTGCGCATGGTGCTCGTCGACCCCAAGCGGGTGGAGCTGACGGCCTACGAGGGCATCCCGCACCTCATCACGCCGATCATCACCAACGCCAAGAAGGCCGCCGAGGCCCTCCAGTGGGTCGTGCGCGAGATGGACATGCGCTACGACGACCTCGCGACCTTCGGCTACAAGCACGTCGACGACTACAACAAGGCTGTCAAGGCGGGCAAGGTCGAGCCGATCCCCGGCAGCGAGCGGGTCATCCAGCCCTATCCCTACCTCCTCGTCATCGTCGACGAGCTCGCCGACCTGATGATGGTCGCGCCCCGCGACGTCGAGGACTCGATCGTGCGCATCACCCAGCTCGCGCGCGCCGCCGGCATCCACCTCGTCCTGGCGACCCAGCGCCCGTCGGTCGACGTCGTGACCGGCCTGATCAAGGCCAACGTCCCCTCGCGCATGGCCTTCGCCACCTCGTCGCTCGCCGACTCGCGCGTCGTCCTCGACCAGCCCGGCGCGGAGAAGCTGCTCGGCCAGGGTGACGCCCTCTTCCTGCCGATGGGCAAGTCCAAGCCGATGCGAGTCCAGGGCGCCTGGGTCACCGAGTCGGAGATCGAGCACGTCGTCGGCCACGTCACCGGCCAGCTCAAGCCGACCTACCGCGAGGACGTCGCCCCCGAGACGCCCAAGAAGCAGATCGACGAGGACATCGGCGACGACCTCGACGTGCTGCTGCAGGCGACCGAGCTGGTCGTCACGACGCAGTTCGGCTCGACGTCGATGCTCCAGCGCAAGCTGCGCGTCGGCTTCGCCAAGGCCGGCCGGCTCATGGACCTGCTCGAGTCGCGCGGCGTCGTCGGCCCCTCCGAGGGCTCCAAGGCGCGCGACGTGCTCATCACGCCCGAGGACCTGCCGACGACCCTCGCCCTGATGAAGGGGGAGGAGCCCCCGGCTCCCGAGGGCGCCGCGCCCGCGGATGCCGAGGGAGACGACCTCGAGGGCGACACGACCCCGGTGGGCCAGCCCGCCGGGCAGGTCTCCACCGACACCGACGTCATCGACCTGCGCGAGGGCTCACCGGCCGCGTCGCAGGACCGCTACGCGGAGGACCCGATCGGCACCGAGGTCGTCGAGGAGTGGACCGAGGACGACGACGAGGACGCCTGGTCGCTCACCGACCGTCGGTGACCGTCTCGTCCGTGGCAGCGGGCTCGTCGCTGACGACACCCGCCTCGACGAGCTCGGCGCGCACGTCGTCGTAGAAGGCCTGCACGGCGGCCGTGCCCTCGACCGGGCCGCCGGCGAGCATGCCGTCGGCTCCGAGGAGGACCGCGCCGGGCGTCCCGACACGGAAGATGCGGGACGTGATGGCCGACGGGTCCTGCAGCACCCGGCCGGCGAGCGTCGGCTCGGCCGCGACGACGTCCTCGAGCGCGGTGTAGACGACCGCCCGCACCCGCACCGGACCGAGCCCCTCGTCCCACGCCTCGACCTCGTCGATGACGGGTCGGCACGAGCCGCACGTGGGGGAGACGAAGAGCAGGAGCACCGCGCCGCCGGCGGTGAGCTCGTGCATCGTCGTCTCGTGGCCCGACTCCTCGACGAGCGTGGCGAAGGGGATGGGCTGACGGGCGTAGTCCGCGTCCTCGTCGTCCTGCGCGCCGGCCACCTCGCCGGTGCCGATGACGCCGGAGGAGGTCACCCCCTTCGTCCCACCGAAGGTGACTACGACGACCGCGACGGTGAGCACGACCAGGCCCAGCCAGACCCAGGTCTGCGCCGAGGCGCCGAGCAGGCGGGCCGCGACCGAGGCATCGGCCGTCGCCGACCACACCCCGAGGGCGGCGACGACGACGAGCAGCACATTGCGCAGCGCGGTCCGGCGCGTCACCTCGCCCAGCCCGAGCCGGCCGAAGCAGCTGCACGTCACCGGGTGGTCGAAGCCGAGGGCCCGCACGACGACGGCGAGGTAGACGGCGAAGAGGACGAGCGCGACGACCGCCACGACGAGGGCGAAGGGAGGCGGCGTCACGATGATCGCCACCGCGAGGACGATCTCGGCCCACGGCAGCAGGGTGGGCGCGGGGGAGCCGGTGAGTGCCCGCGGCATCTGCAGCTCGCCGAAGGCGCTGCGCGTCTCCTCGGGGTGACGGACCTTGGCGATGCCGCTCACGACCAGCAGGAGGGCAGCGACGAGCGGGGGCAGCAGCAGCGGGGCGTCGAGCACAGCGCGAGTCTAGGGTTGCCCCATGACGAAGGCCTGGTACGAGCTCGACAGCCGCCCGACGGGAGTCCGCTACTGGGCGGCTGTCGTCCGCAAGCAGCCGTCGGCGATCCTCGTCGGCATCCAGCTCCTCGCGATCGTGCTGCTGCCGTGGGTGGAGTCGGAGAACTGGGGCCGCGCTGTCATCACCTCGCTGTCGCTCTTCGCGGTGACCTTCGGCATCTGGGTCGTGCGCTCGACCCCGGCGCTCACCTGGCTGGCGCTGGGCATGGGCTTCCCGGCCTTCGTGCTCGAGGTGTGGTCGGTCATCGACCGGAGCAACGTGCCGGTGACCTTCGCCGCGCACCTGATGCTGGCCGTCTTCTACATGTACGTCGCCTACGGCCTGGTGGCCTACATGTTCGCCGACACGTGGGTGACCAAGGACGAGCTCTTCGCGGTGGGGGCGGCCTTCACCGTCCTGCTCTTCGGCTTCACCTACCTCTTCGTCGCGATCCAGACGCTCGAGCCGGGGTCCTTCGACGGGCACACGGGCATCGGGCCGAAGTCCTTCCTCGAGCTGCTCTACTTCTCCGCGGCCAACCTCACGAGCGTCGGCCTGTCGGACATCGTGGCGATCCAGCCCCACGCCCGGGCCGCGACGATCATCGAGCAGCTGGGCGGGGTGCTCTACGTCGCCATGGTCATCTCGCGTCTCGTGGCCCTGACGGTCAGCCGCGCGCGCAGCTGAGCGATCGCGTCGTTTCGGTCGAGCCACTCCCGGCCGCCTAGAGTGGGGTCCATGTCCACCCCTGCCCGTAGCGTCGCCCTCGTCACCCTGGGGTGCACCCGCAACGACGTCGATTCCGAGGAGCTCGCCGGCCGCCTGTCCGCAGAGGGGTGGACCCTCGTCGACGACGCCGCCCAGGCCGATGTCGCGGTGGTCAACACCTGTGGCTTCATCGAGCAGGCCAAGAAGGACTCGATCGACGCGATCCTCGAGGCCAATGACCTGCGCGAGCACGGTCGGACGCAGAAGGTCGTGGCCGTCGGCTGCCTCGCCGAGCGCTACGGCAAGGAGCTCGCCGACGAGCTGCCCGAGGCCGACGCGGTGCTCGGCTTCGACTCCTACACCGACATGAGCGCCCACCTGCGCGCGGTCCTCGACGGCCACGCCCCCGAGGCCCACGTGCCCGGTGACCGCCGCAAGCTGCTGCCGATCTCCCCGGTCGACCGCGACGCGAGCGAGGTAGCCCTGCCGGGGCACAACGCCTCCGACCTGCCGCGCGCCCGCCTCGACGACCGGCCGTGGGCGCCGCTGAAGATCGCCTCCGGCTGCGACCGCCGCTGCGCCTTCTGCGCGATCCCGACCTTCCGTGGGGCCTTCGTGTCCCGGCGCCCCAACGACGTCGTGGCCGAAGGGAGGTGGCTCGCCTCCCAGGGGGTGCGCGAACTCTTCCTCGTGAGCGAGAACTCGACGTCCTACGGCAAGGACCTCGGTGACCTCGACCTGCTCGAGCAGCTGCTGCCCGAGCTCGTCGCCATCGAGGGCGTCGAGCGGGTGCGCGTGTCCTACCTGCAGCCCGCCGAGATCCGCCCCGGCCTCCTGCGCGCGATGGCGGGCATCCCGGGCGTCGTGCCCTGGTACGACATCTCCTTCCAGCACGCGGCCGGGCCGCTGCTGCGGCGGATGCGCCGGTTCGGCGACACCGAGTCCTTCCTCGGCCTCATCGAGGGCATCCGTGAGCGGCAGCCCGAGGCAGGCATCCGGTCCAACGTCATCGTCGGCTTCCCCGGCGAGACCGACGAGGACGTCGCCGAGCTGGAGCGCTTCCTCGTCGCCGCTCGTCTCGACGTCGTCGGCGTCTTCGGCTACTCCGACGAGGACGGCACCGAGGGCGAGCTGCTCGACGACAAGGTCGACCCCGACGTCATCGCCGAGCGGGTCGACCGGCTGACCCGGCTCGTCGAGGAGCTGACCGCCCAGCGGGCGGAGGAGCGCATCGGTGAGACCGTCACCGTCCTCGTCGAGGAGGTCGACGAGGAGAGCGGCGAGGTCGTCGGACGAGCCGCCCATCAGGGGCCCGACGTCGACGGCGTCACCCTGCTCACCGGCGACGTCGCGGGCCTCGAGGTCGGGGCGCTCGTCGTGGCCGAAGTCGTGGGCACCGAGGGCATCGATCTCGTGGCGGAGGTGCGCGCATGACCACCGAGCAGACGACTCCCGCTCCCAGCCCGTGGAACCTGCCCAATGCGCTGACGGTCATGCGCATCCTGCTCGTGCCGGTCTTCGTCTGGCTGGTGCTCAGCCACGGCGGCGACGACACCAGCACGAGGTGGTGGGCCTGGGGTGTCTTCGCCATCGCCATCATCACCGACCGCATCGACGGCGACCTGGCCCGGGCCAAGGGTCTCGTGACCGACTTCGGCAAGGTCGCCGACCCGATCGCCGACAAGGCGCTCACCGGGGCCGGCTTCATCACCCTGTCGATGATCGGCGAGATCCCGTGGTGGATCACCGTCGTCATCCTCGCCCGCGAGCTCGGCATCACGCTCATGCGCTTCTGGGTCATCCGGCACGGCGTCATGCCGGCCAGCCGCGGCGGGAAGATCAAGACCTTCCTCCAGGCCCTGGCGATCGGCCTCTTCGTCATCCCGCTGAGCACCCTGCCCCTGGAGATGGTGTGGCGGGGCCTGGCCTGGGTCATCCTCGTGGCTGCGCTCGTCGTCACCGTCGCGACGGCCGTCGACTACGTCATGAAGGCCCTCACCCTGCGCTCCACGAGCGAGCGCGCGCAGATGAAGCGGGAGCGCAAGGCGACGCGTGATCGCTGACGGTGCTGGCTCGGCCGACACCGCGGAGCTGCTCGCGGCCCTCGCCGACCGCGGCTGGACCCTGGGAACCGCGGAGTCGCTGACCGGGGGGCTGCTCGCCGCGACCGTCGTCGAGGTCCCCGGTGCGTCGTCGGTCTTCGCCGGCTCGGTCGTCGCCTACGACCCCGCCGTCAAGATCTCGCTCCTGGGCGTCGACGCGGCCCTCGTGGACCGCGTCGGCACCGTCGACGAGCAGGTCGCGACCCAGATGGCGCAGGGTGCCCGTCGGGCGCTCGGGGTCGACCTGGCCATCGCGACGACCGGGGTCGCCGGTCCGGGGCCGAGCGAGGGACACCCGGCCGGGACCGTCTGGCTCGCCTGCGCGTCGCCGTCGGGACTACGCACGCGCCGGCTGGCGTTGACCGGGGAGCGTCCCGCCGTGCGGGCGGGCGCGGTGCAGGCCGCGCTCGACCTGGCGCGTGACGCCCTGCTGACCGTCGGCGGGGACACGCCTGACCGTTGACGGTCGGGCGGGGTACGGTGGACCCAGACGTGAGAGAGATGTCGAGGAGGTGACCCATGGTGGTGCTGCTGCGTGAAGAGCTCGGTGACGTGCTGCGCGATGCGCGCCGCTCGCAGGGTCGCACCCTGCGAGACATCTCGGCCAAGGCGTCGGTCTCCCTCGGCTACCTGAGCGAGATCGAGCGTGGGGAAAAGGAAGCCAGCTCCGAGCTGCTCGCCTCGATCTGTGCGGCCCTCGAGATGCCGATGTCGCACGTCTTCACCGAGATCGCCCAGCGGGCCGACCGCGCCGAGCGCTCCACCGCCCCGGTCACCCTGCCCGTCGCCTCCCGCGACGACGAGGTCGTCTCCGCCGCCTGACCCCAGAGGCGTCCTTGCCGCCTAACCCCCGCACGTCTCTCAGGGTCGTGCGCGTCGGCGCGAGCCCAGAGGTCCCTGCGGTCGCCCGTCGTCGGTCGGGGCGAGCCCGCCCTGGCAGGTCGGGCAGGAGAAGAAGACCCGGTCGGGCCCCGCGCGCCCGAGGGGAGCCACCCGGACCGTGCTCCCGCAGCGGCGGCAGGGGCGCCCCGAGCGCCCGTGGACCCAGCTGCGCTGGTCGGACCGCGGCACGCCCGTCGAGGACTGCACCGCGTGCTCCTTGCCCCGGTCCATGAGCTCGTGGACCCGGGCCACGAGTGCCCCGCGCTCGTCGGGGGTCAGGTCGGCAGCTGCCCGCCACGGGTGCAGCCGCTGGACGAAGAGCGCCTCGCTGGCCCAGAAGGTGCCCACCCCGGCGAGCACCCGCTGGTCGAGCAGCGCCGCCGCGATCGAGACGCCAGCCGGCTGCTCGCCCAGATGGCGGGCGACGACCTCTGGCTCCCAGTCGGCGCCGAGGACGTCAGGCCCGAGGTGTCCGACGAGCCGGTGCTCCTCGGCGCGCGGCACGACGTCGAGCTCGCCCAGACGCAGTCCCAGGGTGGTCCACTCGTCGTTGCCGATCGCGGCGCGCAGGTCGGGTCGGCGAAGGGAGCGTGCCGCCGCCTGCGAGCCCGCAGCCTCGACCCGCCAGGAGCCCTCCATGCGCAGGTGCGTGTGCAGGGTCCAGCCGGAGGCGAAGCGGTGGAGCAGGTGCTTGCCGCGGGGCACGACCTCGTCGACGACGGCGCCAGCCAGAGGTGCCTCGTCGACCTCGCCCCACCGCAGGTCGACGAGCCCTGCGGGACGGCCGGCCAGCGCCGCGTGCAGCCGCTGGGCGGTCCGCCAGACCGTGTCGCCCTCGGGCACTTCAGCGCCGCCCGCCGGGCCGCAGTCGCAGCCCTCGGGGAGTCATGGTGAAGCCCGCACCCGTGAGCGCGAGGGCCAGCGGCTCCTCGGACCCGAGCACGGCGGCCCCGTCGGCGCGCTGCACCGTGAGTCGGCCCAGCGCGCCACGGTGCACGGCGTCGGCCAGGCCGCGGGCGGCCTCGGCGAGGACCTCCTCGTCGCTCTCCCAGGAGAGCAGGGTGCGTCCGCCCCGCTCGACGTAGAGGACCAGCTGCCCGTCGACGGCGACGACGAGCGCCCCGGCCTTGCGCCCGGGCTGGTGCCCACCCGCTGCCCGCTCCGGCCAGCGCAGGGCGGCACCCCACGGGTTGGCCGGATCGGTCGCGGCGAGCACGACCGCACCGTCGGGTGACGTCGCGGAGCGGACCTCGTCGACGGCGCCCGGCACGGCGAACTGGGAGGCCCCCAGGCCCTCGATGAAGTAGCCGCGGCGCACCTGGCCGGCCTCCTCGGCCACGCCGAGCACCCGGTGGATCGCTGCGAAGCCACCCTCGACCTCCTCGGCGACGACGGCGCCGCGGGTCACGACGCCGTGGCGGTCGAGCAGGCCCTCGGCGGCGGCGTGGATGCGCAGCGTCGGGTCGGTCTCGGCCGCGGGCAGTGCGGACCAGCGGCCGGCGGCGCGGGGCGGGCCGCTGCGCTGGGGTGCGGTGGGGCGACCCAGACGTGGCCGGCCGCCGTAGCGGCTGCGCGGTGCCGGGCGGTGCTGCGGCTTGTGGGCCGTGCGCCCACCGGCGAGCAGCCCCCGCACCGGGGCGAGGGTGTCGCCGGTGACCAGCCCGCGGTGCGCGAGCGACCAGAGCACGTCGGCGAGCTCCTCGTCGTCGATCCGCTCCTCGCCCTCGGTCCGCTCGCGGGCGAGTGTGTCGGCGAGGTCGCGGAAGAAGTAGGCGCCGCCACCCGCGAGCGCTTGGCGCACCCGGGTCTCGATCTCACCCAGCCCGGCTGCGTCGGGCACCGGCAGGGTCGTCGCGGCGCCGTCGGCGAGGTGCAGGCTGACCCACGCGTCGTCCCCGGGCAGGCTGCCGTGAGCGGCCCACAGGACCTCGCCCGTCGCCATGAGGTCGTCGATGATCGGCGCGATCGCGTCGTCGACGCGCGCGGGCAGGACGAGGGACTCGAGGGCGCTCGCGGGGACCGGGACGCCGCTCAGCTGCTCCACGGCCCGCAGCACGCCGTCGCGCCCCCGCATCCGGCGCCCCACGCCCTGCCACCCGGGCAGGAATCGTGCGTACTGCCGCGGCTCGACGGGCTCCACCTCGTGCCGTAGCGCGGCGAGCGAGCGGCGGCGCAGGGTGCGCAGCACCTCGGCGTCGCAGAACTCGCCACCTCGTCCACCGCACTCGACCGGCAGCAGGTCGCCCTCGACGAGCCGGCCGGTCTGCACGAGGCGGCGCAGGGCATCGGTCGCCACGGCGCGACCGATGCCGTAGTGCGCGGCGAGGTCGGTGGCGGCGAAGGGGACATGGGTGCGGGCGTAACGCGTGATGAGGTCGCCGAGCGGGTCGTCCGTCGGCTGCAGGGCCGCCTCGGCGAGCCCGGGCGGCAGGCTGACCCCGAGGGCATCGCGCAGGCGGGCAGCGTCCTCGGTGCTCGCCCAGCAGTCTCCGCCCGCCATGCGCACCGGGATGACCTGGCGGCTGCTCTCGAGATCGGCCAGGGCGCTGCGGACGGCGTCGGAGTCGAGGCGGCTGCGGGCCCGCAGGTCCTCGGCCGACAGCGGCCCGAGGACGCGCAGCAGGTCGAGCAGGTCCTCGCCGTCCCGTGCGGCCCGCTCGGGGGTGAGGCACTGCAGCTCCGCGGCCGTGCGCTCGACGGCGGCCGGGTCGAGCAGGTCGGCCAGGGCAAGCTGCTCGCCGCGGCCGAGCAGGTCGGCGAGCAGGCTGGGGTCGAGCGTCAGCGCGGCGGCCCGGCGCTCGGCGAGCGGGGAGTCGCCCTCGTAGAGGAACTGCGCGACGTAGCCGAACATCAACGACGCGGCGAAGGGGGAGGGGCGCGGGCTCTCGACGTCGACGAGCCGCACGCGGCGTCCCGCGACGTGGGTCATGAGGTCGGTGAGGGCCGGCACGTCGAAGACGTCCTGGAGGCACTCGCGCACCGCCTCGAGGACGATCGGGAAGTCGGCATGCCCGCTCGCGACCTCGAGCAGGGCTGCCGCCCGCTGCCGCTGCTGCCACAGCGGCTGGCGGCGATCGGGGCGGCGCCGGGGGAGCAGCAGGGCGCGGGCGGCGCACTCGCGGAAGCGTGCCGCGAAGAGCGCCGAGCCGCCGATCTCGTCGGTGATCGCCCGCTCGACGTCCGCAGGGTCGAAGGTGATGAGGTCGAGGAGCAGGCCGCCCACCCCGGACGGGTCGTCGAACTCCACGTCGGGCAGGCGCAGCACGATGCCGTCGTCGCCGTGCATCGCCTGCACGTCCACGCCGAAGCGCTCACGCATCCGACCCGCGATCGCCATCGCCCACGGGGCGTGCACCTGCGCGCCGAAGGGGGAGTGCAGCGCGACACGCCAGTCGCCGATCTCGTCGCGGAAGCGCTCGACGACGATCGTGCGGTCGTCGGGCAGGTGGCCGGTGGCGGTGCGCTGCTCCTCGAGGTAGCCGAGCAGGTTGTCCCGCGCCCACGCGTCGAGGCCGGCCTGCGCGAGGCGGGCACGGGCCCCCTTCGCGTCGAGACCACCGATCTCACGGACGAAGGCGCCGACGGCTGCGCCGAGCTCCGCCGGACGGCCGAGCTGGTCGCCGTGCCAGAAGGGCAGCCGACCGGGTTGCCCGGGCGCGGGCGTCACAAGGACCTGGTCGTGGGTGATGTCCTCGATCCGCCAGCTGCTCGTGCCGAGCGTGAAGACGTCGCCCACGCGCGACTCGTAGACCATCTCCTCGTCGAGCTCGCCGACCCGGCGGCCCGGCCCGTCGCCGGCCGCGAGGAAGACGCCGTAGAGTCCGCGGTCGGGAATCGTGCCGCCGCTCGTCACCGCGAGCCGCTGCGCGCCGCGTCGCCCGACGATGGTGCCCGCGACGCGGTCCCACGTGATCCGTGGCCGCAGCTCGGCGAAGTCCTCGGAGGGGTAGCGCCCGGCGAGCATGTCGAGCGTCGCGTGCAGGAGGGTGGTCGGCAGGGAGGCGAAGGGGGCCGCTCGCCGCACGAGCGCCTCCACCTCCGTGACCTGCCAGTCGTCGAGCGCGCACATCGCGACGACCTGCTGGGCGAGGACGTCGAGCGGGTTGGCGGGGACGTGGAGGGCTTCGATGTCACCGGCGCGCATCCGCTCGACGACGACGGCGGACTGGACGAGGTCGCCGCGGAACTTCGGCAGGACGACACCGTGGCTCACGGCCCCGACCTGGTGGCCGGCGCGGCCGACGCGCTGGAGGCCGGAGGCCACCGAGGGCGGCGACTCGATCTGGACGACGAGGTCGATGGCCCCCATGTCGATGCCGAGCTCGAGGCTGCTCGTCGCGACGACGCAGGGGAGCCGGCCGGCCTTGAGGTCCTCCTCGATGAGGCTCCGCTGCTCCTTGCTCACCGAGCCGTGATGGGCCCGGGCGAGCACGGGAGGTGCGCCGGCCGAGGCGCCCGACTGGGCCATGACCTCGGCGGGCGCACGAGCCGGTGCGGTCGGCTCCGGTGCGTCCGGGGGCGCGACCCGCTCGGCGTGGATCTCGTTGAGCCGGCCCGTGAGCCGCTCGCCGAGGCGGCGGCTGTTGACGAAGACGAGGGTCGAGCGGTGCTGCTCGACGAGGTCGACGACCCGCTCCTCGACGTGCGGCCAGATCGACGCCCGTCGCTCCTCGCCCGCCGCGGCGCCGGAGAGGTCGCCCGTCGGCTCGCCGAGCTCGGTGAGGTCGGCGACCGGGACGACGACGTCGAGCTGCCACTGCTTCGTCGACTCGGACTGGACGATCTCGACCGGTCGGCCACCGGCGAGGAATCGTGCGACCTCGTCGACCGGACGCACCGTCGCCGAGAGGCCGACGCGCTGGGCGGGCTGCTCGAGCAGGGCGTCGAGGCGCTCGAGCGAGAGGGCGAGGTGGGCGCCCCGCTTGGTCCCGGCCAGGGCGTGGATCTCGTCGATGATGATCGTGTCGACCCCGCGCAGGGCATCGCGCACCCCGGAGGTGAGCATGAGGAAGAGCGACTCGGGGGTCGTGATGAGGACGTCGGTCGGCGCCTTGGCAAAGGCGCGCCGCTCGCTCGCGGGGGTGTCTCCGGAGCGGACCGAGACTGACACCTGGGGGGCGGGGAGCCCGAGCCGGTCGGCCGCGTGCCCGATGCCGACGAGGGGAGCGCGCAGGTTGCGCTCGACGTCGACGGCCAGCGCCTTGAGCGGCGAGATGTAGAGGACACGACAGCGGGCCTGCGGGTCCTCCGGGGGAGGGCTCGACGCGAGCCGGTCGAGCGCCCAGAGGAAGGCGGAGAGCGTCTTGCCCGAGCCCGTCGGCGCGACGACGAGCGCATGGCTACCGGCGCTGATCGCCCGCCATGCGCCCGCCTGGGCGTCGGTGGGCGCCGCGAAGCTGTCGCGGAACCACGTCGCGGTCGCGGGGGAGAAGCTCTCGAGGATGTCGGCCATGTCGGGATCAGCCTGCCACCGACCACCGACAGGTCAGCGCTGCAGGAGGTCGATCACTCGGTCGATCTTCGTCTCGAGCGAGCCCACCTTCGTCTCGAGGGAGCCGACCTTCGTGTCCAAGGAGTCGACCTTCGTGTCCAAGGAGCCCACCTTGGTCTCGAGCGAGCCCACCTTCGTCTCGAGGGAGCCGACCTTCGTGTCCAAGGAGCCCACCTTGGTCTCGAGCGAGCCCACCTTCGTCTCCAGGGAGACGACCTTCGTCTCCAGGGAGCCGAACCTGCTCTCCAGCGAGCCCATTCGGTCGGCGAGGGCACCGACGTCCTCGGTCAGCTCGTCGAAGCGGTTGGAGTGACGACGCTGCGTGTTCTGGATGTCGGCGATCATCGTGTAGAGCGCCGAGATGTCGTTGTCGTGCTGCCGCACCTTGCGCTCGAGGTCCATCGCCGTCATCCCTCGACGATACGCGTCCCGGACCGACACGCCGAGGGCCTGTCGCACATCTGTGGACAACCCTCAGCGGTGCTTGTCGGGCTCGAGCCGCAGGGTCATCAGCGTCGTCGCCAGCATGTCGTAGTGGCCGACGAGCAGGAGCAGCTCGATGGACTCGCGCTCGCTCGCCACGGACCTGAGGCGGTCCCACTGCGCATCGTCGAGGTCCTTCGTCGCCACGAGCGTCTGGGCGCTCTCGCGCAGCACCCGCTCGCGCGGGGAGAGCGAGTCGACGACCGTGTCAGCGAGGATCCCCTCGATCTCGTCCGACGTCAGTCCGGCCCGCTGACCCAGCAACCGGTGGTGCTCGCGCTCGTAGTCGCAGCCCCGTGCGGTGGCGACGGTGAGGATCACCAGCTCCGACTCCCTTCGCTCCAGGGAGCCGAAGGGCATGAGGCGCCCGGCGAAGTGCAGCCAGCCGGTGAAGAGGCCCTTGGTCCGCCCGAGCGTGGTGAAGATCGCCGGCGGCTCGGTGCCGGTGACCCGGCCGGCGGCCCGGGCGAATCCCCACCGCAGCGGTCCGAGCTCGCGCAGGTTGCCGGGACCGATCCGCGCGGTCACGAGCCCAGCGTCCGGGTGGTGCCGGTCGGCTGCTCGGTCGTGTAGGCGACCTGCTCGCTGCGGGCGATCTCGAGCGACTCCTCGAGGTCGGGCATCGGCTTGAGCTCGATGACCCGCTGGGCCATGTGACGAAGGGGGACCACCGGCGGCACCCAGCCCGGCGCGGCGATGCGTCGCGACCGCTTGGCGATGCCGCGCTCGAGGGCGCGCAGGCCGGCCTCGACCGGCGCGACGCCGCTGACCGTGCCACCGCCGGTGAGCTTCTTGCCCGCGACGGTGTCGAAGCCCCGGCTGGTCATGTCGGTCGCGAGCTCGGAGTAGTACGCGACGCCGACCTTGGCCCCGCTGGGCTTGACCTCCTGGCGGAAGGTGTTGCCGATCGCCTCGACGGCCGCCTTGCTCGCGCTGTAGGCCCCGAGCAGCGGGAGGTGCACGGCGGCGGCGAGCGAGGCCGTGGCCAGGGCGTAGCCGCTCGGGTGGGTGATGTGCGGGCCGGCGGCGCGCAGGGTGTAGAAGACGCCGAGCGTGTTGACCCGCAGGTGGGCCTCCATGACGTCGGGCTGACCGCCGATGATCGGCAGCTGCTTGGCGATGCCGGCATTGGCGACGACGACGTCGAGGCCACCGAGCTCGGTGACGAGCTCCTCGACGGCACGGTCGACCTGGTCGGGGTCGGAGACGTCGCACTCACGCCACGGGGCGTGGTTGCGCTGCGCCACCTCGGCGAGCAGGTCGGGCTCCAGGCCGGCCAGCGCCACGCGGGCACCGTGGGCGGTGAGCAGGTCGGCGAGGCCGGCGCCGATGCCGCGCGCCGCACCCGTGATGAGGACGCGACGGCCACGCAGGGCCGGGGTGTACTTCGGGCGGGGTGAGAGGCTCATTACCCGACGGTAACAATGATCACCCGGTCCCGCGACCCCTCAGCCCTCGTCGCCGGTGACCTTCGTCGTGGCGATCTCGTCGATCGTCCAGATCCGGTCGCCGCTGGCCTGCGAGACGACCGCGTAGACGTCCTCGCCCGCCGCCCTGACCTGGACGGACGAGGACGCGTCGGCCATGTCGAGGGCGGCCCACTGCCATGCCTTGCCATCGCGGGTGAACCACACCACGGGTGCGGTGTGCTCGGCGGTGTCCAGCCACCCGGGGGCGACGAGCCCGCCGTCGACCTCGACGGGGACGCCGCGATACCTCCCGCGGGGCAGGTGGTCGCCGGCGGTGAAGGTCTTGCCGTCCTTGGTGGTCCACTCGGTGCCGTCGCCATCGACAGATCCGCTGACGACGGTGACGTCGCCGGTCGTGGCGCACGAGTAGATGGAGGCGCCCTCGCCTCCGAGTCGGGGTACGTCGATGTTCCACCGACCGTCCCGGTGAGTCCACGTCGTGGCGTCGCTCTCGGCATTGGGGTCGCTCTGGCTGGACCCCACGGCGAAGGGGGTGCCGTCCGGGAGCTCGCAGACCGACTCGATGGCAGAGGCAGAATCCGGGTGACGCGTCCAGTCGCCTCGGTCGGGCGTCCAGGAGGCTCCGTCGGTCGACGAGTAGAGCCGCGCCTGCCGGTGGCGCGTGTTCGTCTCTTCCTCCTCGATTTCGAGCCGCAGGCGGAAGGCGTCGCCAGCCCACTCGACACCGAGGGCCGACTCGTACCAGAAGCGGCCCAGCCCGCTGCCCGACGTCCAGCTGCCGTTGGTCTCGGCCATCGTGGCCGCCGAGAAGTCCTTGTCGTAGCGTGTCCCGGCCGCGACAGTGGTCCGGCCGCGGGGGTCAGAGGCCGTCGCCAGATCGGACCACTGCCCCAAGGCCTTCGGGCGCCATTCCTGCTTCTTCAGCCGTCCGTCGATGACGAAGGGGGTGGTCTTGGTCATTGTGTGCCACTGGTTGTCGCCGTCTTCGGCCGTGAAGGTGAAGCGGCCGACGGGCACGAGCACCGTGTCGCCGACCTTTTCGACGGGCTGGACCTCGCCGGGGATCTCACCCCGGATGAGATCGCGGACTCGGCCACCGTCGAAGATCCGCAGAGTTCCGTGCTCCTGACGGATCCCTGCGCTGCGACCCGGCAGCTGTGCGGTGTCCGGCCCGGCTGCCTCGATCTGCTTCTGGTTGTCGGTGACCTCGGGCTTGCCAGCTCCCGACATCTCGTGGCGGGTGGTCCACGTGCAGCTGTCGCACGTCTGGTCGAAGACTGCTCGGCCACCCACCAGTGAGGGCGCCGAGAGGTGGAAGTCCTCGGTGACCGGGACGTTGTCGGCCCAGGAGATCGGGGTGGTGCGCTGTCGACTCCACGACCTGCCGTCCCCAGAGCTCCAGACCATGCCACTCGTGCCGATCGGGGCCTTCCTGTCCGCCCACCCCGTCGCGACGAGGTGCGTGCCCGTGCTCACCACTCCAGCGATGCCGTAGCTCCCCTTCGGTCCCGGCAGCTGTGGACCACGATCCCAGGTCTTCCCCCCGTCCGCGGAGGTGAGCACTCGGGTGACCGACTCGCCGCCGCGCTTTCCTTCAGAGGCCAGGAGCACGAGCTCCGCCCGGTGCTCGACGAGACCGATGGGTGAGATCTCCTGTCCCTTCGCGGCTGGGATGTCGTGGACGGACCAGTCGTTGCCGTCCCGCCGCATGAGGACCTCGCTGCCGTCGGGCTTCTCCGCGATGACGAGGGGATCGTCACCGTCGAGCCCGACCTCGGAGAAGGACCAGCCCGCGTCCGGGTAGCTGATCGGCACGTCCCGCCACGTCTTCAGGTCGGACGAGACGCGCACGAAGGGCGTGCGCTTGTGGTCTGTGGACACGTCACCCGCGACGACCGCAGCCTTGTCGTTGGCTGCCTGCTCCCAGTCGATGGGGGCGGTGACGTCGAGGGCTGTCCGGCTGCGGGTCTGCGGGTCCACGGCGTACACCTGCGTGGGTTTGCCGTCGGAGCCCGTCAGCTCGGCGACGACGGCCGACCGCTTGCCGGAGACGACGGTGGTCCAGCCACCGACGACCGTGGTCTTGGGCCGGAGGGCCTCGGTCCCCTTGACCTCGGTCATCTCGACCGTGGTCCGCGAGCCGTCCTTGGTGGAGGTGCCGGTCCCGTCCTTGTCGGGGGAGTCGTCGGTGCAGCCGACGAGTCCGAGCGTGAGCAGGGCGGCCATCGCCGCAGTCAGGTGTCGTGGTGTCCCCATGTCCACGAACGTATGCGGAAATCCGTCATCCCGCCCGTCGGTTGTCCACAGCCCCACGCAGCCGTGGACGTCAGCCCTCGTCGCGCAGCCCGTGGACGAGCAGGCCCAGCGCTGCCGTGTAGGTCGTGAGGATCACGACGGACGAGATCGCCTGCGCCCGAGGGGTCTTCGCGTACTGCTGGCCCACGATGATCGCCGCGTCGGACACGAGGAAGAGCGCACCGCCCAGCGCGACGGGCCGACCGTTGCGCGGACGCTCACCGTCGCCCATGGCCAACGCCGACATCGATCCGAGGAGCAGGCCGTAGCCGGTGAGCACCGGGTCGGGCGCACCGCCGTCGGTGTCGAGCACCGCGAGGCCGGCGAGGGTCGCCGCGGTGACGGCCACCGGCCGCCGGTGCGGGCGCGCGCCGTCGCGCAGCAGCAGCGCGACGAGCCCGGCCTGCTGCACCCCGAAGGCGCTCGCCCCGATCCGCATGAACCGTCGGGACTCGTCACCCTCGCTGCGGCTGGATCGGTACATGAACCAGTCACCCACGGTCGACCCGGCGAGCGCCGCGAGCAGCGTGCCGGTGCGTCCGGCACCACGCTGCGAGCGCGTGGCCAGGACACCCGCAGCGAGCGTCGGGGCGAGCGCCACCTTGGTCGTGACGTGCGCCCGATCGCGACCGAGCACGTCGGCGGCGGTCGTCGCCAGCGCAAGGGGGGCATAGGCGAGCAGGTCCGCGCGCTCGCGGACGAAGGACGAGAAGCTCATGCGGACTCCGGTTGCTGCTGGGTGATGCAGTGGATGCCGCCGCCCCGGTCGAAGAGCGGCCGGGCGTCGACGCCGACGACCTCGCGCCCCGGGTAGACCGAGCGCAGCACCTCGAGCGCGCGCTCGTCGTGCGGGTCGTCGAAGACGCAGGCCACGACGCCGCCGTTGCAGACGAGGTGGTTGACGTAGGACCAGTCGACCGGCCCCTCGTCGTCGGTGAGGGTCTGCGGCGCCGGGATGCGCGTCACCTCGAGGCGCCGCCCGGCGGAGTCGGTCGCGGCGAGCAGGACCTGCTCGATCTCGCGGCTCACCGCGTGGTCGGGGTGCGACTCGTCCTCCTGCCAGTGCAGCAGCACGTGGCCGGGCGAGGTGAAGGTCGCGACGATGTCGACGTGCCCGCGGGTGCCGAACTCGTCGTAGTCCCGGGTCAGCCCACGGGGCAGCCAGACGAAGGTGTCGACCCCGAGCTGCCGACCGATCTCGGCCTCGATGTCCCCCTTCGTCGCCGAGGGGTTGCGACCGGGGTCGAGCTGGACGGTCTCGGTGAGCAGCACGGTGCCCTCGCCGTCGACGTGGATCCCGCCGCCCTCGTTGACGATCGACGACGGCAGGTGGTGGGCTCCGGCCGCGTCGGCGACCTGTGCCGCGATCCGCGCGTCGAGGTCCCACGTGGCCCAGGCCTGGGCTCCCCAGCCGTTGAAGATCCAGTCGACCGCGCCGAGCCCGCCGTCGGGGGAGAGGACGAAGCTCGGCCCGATGTCGCGCATCCACGCGTCGTCGAGGTCGGCGATGACGATGTCGATGGGGTGGGCGGTGTCGTTGCGCAGGTGCTCGCGGCACCGGTGGATGTCGCTCGGGGCGACGACCATGGTCACCGGCTCGAAGCGCGCGACCGCCCGGGCCACCGCCGCCCACGTCTGCCGCGCGCTGGCGACCTCCTCGGGGGTGTCGCCCAGCGTGTAGCCGTTGCTGGGCCAGGCCATCCACGTGCGCTCGTGGCCGGTCCACTCGGCGGGCATGCGCCACCGGGTCTGCTCGCGCATCGAGCGCCTCCTCGTCGTCGTGGCTGCAGTATGCCTGCCGGCAGGCACCTACACTCGCCGAGTGCGGCTGAGTCACTTCTGGACCCTCATGGAGGACGAGTTCGGGCAGGCCTATGCCCACACGCTGGCGCGAGGCCACGTGGTCCAGGCGCTCGGTGACCGCACGGTCGCCGCCGCCCTGGACGAAGGGGAGTCCCCTCGCCTCGTGTGGGAGGCCCTGTGCGAGGACCTCGACATCCCGACGCACCGCCGGCTCGGGGTCGACCGCGAGCCGATGCCCGTCCCGCCCGAGATCGCCAACGAGGTGCCGGAGTGAGTGAGGTCCTGCTGAGCGCCACCGGCCTGACCAAGACCTTCGGCGACTTCACCGCGGTCGGCGGCATCGACGTCGAGGTCACCCGTGGTGAGTCCTTCGGCTTCCTCGGCCCCAACGGCGCCGGCAAGTCCTCGACGATGAAGATGGTCGCTGCCACCTCGCCGCCGACCGGGGGAGACCTGCGCATCTTCGGCCTCGACCCGGTGACCGACGGCGCGGCCGTGCGCGCCCGCCTGGGCAACTGCCCCCAGCAGGACAACCTCGACGAGGAGATCACCGTCGAGGAGAACCTGCACGTCTACGGCCGCTACTTCGGCCTGCCGCGCAAGGTGATCCGCGAGCGCGCCGACGAGCTGCTCGACTTCGCCCAGCTCACCGAGCGGCGCAAGGACAAGGTCGAGCCGCTCTCCGGCGGCATGAAGCGTCGCCTGACGATCGCCCGCTCGCTCATCAACAACCCCGAGATCCTCCTGCTCGACGAGCCGACGACCGGCCTCGACCCGCAGGCCCGGCACGTGCTCTGGGACCGGCTCTTCCGCCTCAAGCGCCAGGGCGTCACGCTCATCATCACCACGCACTACATGGACGAGGCCGAGCAGCTGTGCGACCGCCTCGTCGTCATGGACCGTGGCCGGATCGTCGCCGAGGGCTCACCTCGCTCGCTCATCGAGACCCACTCCACGCGAGAGGTGCTCGAGCTGCGCCTGCCGGTGGACGACCACCTGCACGCCGCCGACCTCGTCGAGGGCGTCGGCGAGCGCGTCGAGGCCCTGCCCGACCGCCTGCTCGTCTACACCGACCACGGTGACGGTGCCCTCGAGGCGGTCCACGCCCGCGGTCTGCAGCCGGTCTCCTCGATCGTGCGGCGCTCCAGCCTCGAGGACGTCTTCCTCCACCTCACCGGCCGCACCCTCGTCGACTGATGGCGACCGTGGAGACGACGGCCGTCACCGGGCGCCACGTGCACGGCGAGCGGTCCCCCCTTCGTCCGGCGGAGCGGGTGGCGGCGGTGGCCGGCTACTTCGGTCTCGTCTACCGGCGTACGTGGATGGGGTCGGTCTTCAGCCGCTTCGTCATGCCGCTGCTCTTCCTGCTGGCCATGGGGATCGGGCTCGGCTCGCTCGTCGACGACGCGTCCGGCGGGGTCGACGGCGTGCCCTACCTGCTCTTCGTGGCGCCGGCGATGATCGCGGTGCAGGCGATGATGACCGCGGTGAGCGAGTCGACCTACCCGGTCTACGGGCTCTTCACGTGGAACCGCATGTACCACTCGATGCTCGCCACCCCGCTCACCGTGAGCGACCTCCTCCTCGGTCACCTCGGCGTCATCGCCGCGCAGGGCGGGTTCGCCGCGGCCGCCTTCGTGCTCGTCGCCGCGCTCTTCGGCAGCTTCACGTCGTGGTGGGTGCTGCTCGCCGTGCCGATCGGGGTCCTCGTGACGCTGGCCTTCGCGGTACCGCTCTTCGGCTTCACGGCCCGGGCGAAGGGGGACTCCGCCTTCAACGTCGTCTACCGCCTCGTCATCACGCCCCTCATGCTCTTCTCCGGCGCCTTCTTCCCCGTCGAGCGCCTGCCGCTCGTCCTCGAGGTACTCGCCTGGGTGACCCCGCTGTGGCACGGCGTGGAGCTGTGCCGGGCCGCGGCCCACGGCGGCTTCGCCCCCTTCGACCTCGTGCACCTGGCGGTGCTCGTGCTCTTCGTCGGCGCCGGCTGGGTCTACGCCCGCACCGGCATGACCCGCAGGCTCGTCTCGTGAGCACCGGTGTCCTCACGCCCGGCCTGGCGATGTGGCGCTCGGTCGTCGAGCGCAATGTCGTCGGCTTCCGGCGCCAGTGGGCCGCCTTCGTCACGGGCTTCGCCGAGCCGGTCTTCTACCTGCTCTCCCTCGGCATCGGGGTCGGGTCGCTCGTGCCCGTCGTCGTGACCGACGGTGGGCAGGAGGTCGGCTACGCGGCCTTCGTCGCGCCCGCCATGCTCGCTGCGTCGGCGATGAACGGCGCGATCATGGACTCGACCTTCAACGTCTTCTTCAAGCTGCGCTACGCCCGCATCTACGACGCGATGCTCGCGACACCCCTCGGCCCGCGCGACATCGCCGTCGGCGAGGTCGTCTGGTCGCTCATCCGGGGCGGGGTCTACGCGCTCGTCTTCTACCTCGTGGCGCTCGCCGTCGGCGTCGTCGAGTCGTGGTGGTCGCTCCTCGCGGTGCCCGCGGCGGTCTTCATCGGGCTGGCCTTCTCGGCCGTCGGCATGTTCGCGACGACCTTCATGCGCTCGTGGGTCGACTTCGACTGGATCATGCTCGTCATCCAGCCGCTCTTCCTGCTCTCGGCGACCTTCTTCCCGCTCGCGACCTACCCGGGGTGGGCGCAGCCGATCGTCCAGGCGACGCCGCTCTACCACGGGGTCGCGCTCGAGCGGGGGCTCATGCTCGGCGAGGTCGGGTGGGGCCTGCTGTGGCACATCGCCTACCTCGTCGTCCTCGGTGCGGTGGGCATCTGGGCGACCTCGAGGCGGATCGAGACCCTCCTGCGGTCCTGACGCAGGGACGAAGGGGGAGGAGTGCGCGGCGTGTCGGCACGTCACCTCCCATGTCTCGAACAGGTGTTCGGTAGTGTCGTCCACAGGTGCCCGACCGACAGCGCCGGTGTCCACAGCCCCACGGCAGCTGCGGACGGTTGTCGGTGGCGGCTCCTAGCGTCTGACCAGACAGCACGACACGTCCGACCGTGTGGGACCTGGTCGCCGGTGGACGCGCACGACACGATGACAAGGAAGGTGTGGCATGGCTGAGGTCACCGCCATCGACAGCAAGCTCCACGAGCAGAAGCTCAAGTCCCTCGACAACGTCATGGGCCAGATCGAGAAGGCCCACGGCAAGGGCGCGGTCATGCGTCTGGGTGACGACGTGCGTCCCCCGATCGCGGTCATCCCGACCGGTGCGATCGCCCTCGACGTCGCGCTCGGCATCGGCGGCCTGCCCCGCGGCCGCGTCGTCGAGGTCTACGGCCCGGAGTCCTCCGGTAAGACGACCGTCGCCCTGCACGCGGTGGCCAACGCCCAGCGGGCCGGCGGCATCGCCGCCTTCATCGACGCCGAGCACGCGCTCGACCCCGAGTACGCCAAGAAGCTGGGTGTCGACACCGACGCCCTCCTCGTCAGCCAGCCGGACACGGGTGAGCAGGCGCTCGAGATCGCCGACATGCTCATCCGCTCGGGCGCGCTCGACATCATCGTCATCGACTCCGTCGCGGCGCTCGTGCCCCGCGCCGAGATCGAGGGTGAGATGGGTGACAGCCACGTCGGTCTGCAGGCCCGCCTGATGAGCCAGGCCCTGCGCAAGATCACCGGTGCGCTCAACTCCTCGGGCACGACGGCGATCTTCATCAACCAGCTCCGGGAAAAGATCGGTGTCATGTTCGGCTCGCCCGAGACGACCACCGGTGGCAAGGCGCTGAAGTTCTACGCCTCGGTCCGTCTCGACGTCCGCCGCATCGAGACGCTCAAGGACGGCACCGAGCCGGTCGGCAACCGCACCCGCGTCAAGGTCGTGAAGAACAAGGTCTCCCCGCCCTTCAAGCAGGCGGAGTTCGACATCCTCTACGGCCAGGGCATCTCCCGCGAGGGCGGGCTGATCGACATGGGCGTCGAGCACGGCTTCATCCGCAAGGCCGGGGCCTGGTACACCTACGAGGGCGACCAGCTGGGTCAGGGCAAGGAAAATGCCCGCAAGTTCCTCAAGGACAACCCCCAGCTCGGCGAGGAGATCGAGTCCAAGATCAAGACGAAGCTCGGCATCGGCGTGCAGCCGGAGGTCGAGGAGGAGACCCCGGCCGAGGTCCCCGTCGACTTCTGATCGTCATGCCGGAGCGTCACGACGACGAGACCGCCGCGGGCCAGCTCGAGAGCTTGCGCGCGGCGGTCTCCGCCATCGAGTCCGGATCCACGGCCCCTGAGGAGGTCGCGCAGCGACCGTCTCGAAGGGTCCCCCCGCCCGACCCGCAGGGGCCGCAGGCTGACCCCGAGGCCGACGAGCACGCGGTCGCACGTGCCGTCGTCCTGCGTCAGCTGACCGGCGCGCCCAAGAGCCGCAAGCAGCTGCAGGACGCCCTGACCCGCAAGGGCTGCCCGCCCGATGTCGCGAGCGAGGTCCTCGACCGCTTCGAGGAGGTCGGTCTCGTCGACGACGAGGCCTACGCCCAGGCGCTCGTGCGCTCCCAGCAGGCCGGCCGCGGGCTCGCCCGACGGGCCCTGTCGCACGAGCTGCGCAAGCGCGGTGTCGACGAGGAGCTCGCCGCCTCGGTGCTCGAGGACGTCGACCCGGAGGCCGAGCGGGCCCGCGCGCACGAGCTCGTCGCGAAGAGGCTGCGCACCATGCACGGGCTGGACCGCGCCACCCAGACCCGGCGTCTGGCGGGCCTGCTCGCCCGCAAGGGCTATGGCCACGACGTCGCCCGGGTGGTCATCACCGAGGCCCTCGACTCGCAGCCGGAGCACCAGCGCGACTAGCAGCCCCGGCCCGGGGCTTCGGGTGCGCACCGCAGGGGGTGTCGCGTGCGTAGGGTGGGCGTCGTGACTGACAGCGACTCTCTCTTCGGGACATACGCACGCGGTGCGGCGTGGGACGAGATGCTCGACGACGCGGGCGACCCGAGACAGCCCTACAAGCCGATCCACCACACGCTGCGCGCGATGGCGCCCGACGAGCTCAAGGAGCGGGCCGACGCGTTGGCCCGCATGTTCTTCGAGCAGGGCGTGACCTTCGACCACGCCGGTGAGGAACGGCCCTTCCCCCTCGATGCGGTCCCGCGCGTCATCGACGCCGAGGCCTGGCACACGGTCGAGGAGGGCGTGGCCCAGCGGGTCAAGGTCCTCGAGGCCTTCCTCGACGACATCTACAGCCGCCCGAGCGGGCTGCCGCGGGCGGTCGAGGACGGCATCGTCCCGTGGAAGCTGATCTCCACCTCGAGCCACTACCACCGCGCGGTCACGGGGCTGCGCCCGCCGGGCGGCGTGCGTGCCCACGTCAGCGGCATCGACCTCATCCGCGACGAGGAGGGCACCTTCCGCGTCCTCGAGGACAACGTGCGCGTGCCCTCGGGGGTCTCCTACGTCATCGCCAACCGCCGGGCGATGACCAATGTCTTCCCCGAGGCCTTCGCGACGATGCGCATCCGGCCGGTCCACGACTACCCCCGCATGCTGCTGCGCGCGCTGCGGGCCTCGGCTCCCGAGGGCCGGGCCAACCCCACGGTCGTCGTGCTCACCCCGGGCGTCTACAACAGCGCCTACTTCGAGCACACCCTCATCGCCCGGATGATGGGAGTCGAGCTCGTCGAGGGACGTGACCTCGTCGTGCGCGGCGGCGAGGTGCGCATGCGCACGACCCACGGCGAGGAGCGCGTCGACGTCATCTACCGACGCATCGACGACGACTTCCTCGACCCGGTGCACTTCCGCCGCGACTCGATGCTCGGCGTCACCGGGCTCATCTCGGCAGTGCGGGCCGGCCGGGTCACCCTGGCCAATGCCGTCGGCAACGGCGTGGCCGACGACAAGCTCGTCTACTCCTATGTGCCGGACCTGACCCGCTACTACCTCGACGAGGACCCGATCCTGCCCAACGTCGACACCTACCGGTGCAACGAGCCCGACGCGCTGCAGGAGGTGCTCGCTCGCCTCGACGAGATGGTCGTCAAGCCCGTCGACGGCTCGGGGGGCAAGGGCCTGGTCATCGGGCCCAAGGCCACCGGAGCCGAGCTCGACGAGCTGCGGGGCAAGCTGCAGGACGACCCGCGTGGGTGGATCGCCCAGCCGGTCGTCCAGCTCTCGACGGTGCCGACGCTCATCGACGGTCAGCTGCGCCCGCGCCACGTCGACCTGCGCCCCTTCGCCGTCAACGACGGCCAGGACGTCGAGGTCCTGCCCGGTGGCCTGACCCGGGTCGCGCTGCCCGAGGGGCAGCTCGTCGTCAACTCCAGCCAGGGCGGCGGCTCCAAGGACACCTGGGTGCTCGCCGGCCGCTACAACCGTCTGCCCCACGACATGGAGGAGCGCGAGGTGATCTTCCTCGGCACCGGCTCCGGTTCGCACGAGCGGGGTGACGTGCAGACCCAGGGCCAGACGCAGAGCGAGACCCAGACGCAGGACCAGCCCGAGGACGAGGAGGGCATCTGATGCTCAGCCGGATCGCCGACTCGCTCTTCTGGATCGGTCGCTACGTCGAGCGCGCCGACGGCACGGCCCGGATCGTCGACGTGCTGCGCCTGCAGCTGCTCGAGGACCCGGCCGCCGATGAGCAGACCGCCTGCACCATGGTGCTGCGCGGGATCATGGGCTACGACGACGTGGGCGAGGTCGACTACGAGGGGACGAGCCGCATGCTCGTCTTCGACGCGACGAACCCCAACTCGGTCACCGGCTCGTGGCACGCGGCTCGCGAGAACGCGCGGCGGGCCCGCGAGACGGTCTCCACCGAGATGTGGGAGGCCATCAACACGACCTACCACCGGTTCAACTCCTTCCGCCGCGGCTCGGCCACCCAGCACCACCTGGGCTACGTCCGCGAGCGCTCGGCCCTCGTCGACGGGCTGGCCGACACGACGATGAGCCACGACGACGCCTGGGACTTCCTCGTCCTCGGTCGCGCTCTCGAGCGGGCCGACATGACGGCCCGGCTCGTGGCGACGGGCGCGAGCGACTTCGGCCCCGGGTGGGGCTCGGTCCTCGCCAGCTGCGGCGCCCAGCAGGCGATGCTGCGCACGATGCGCGGCGTCGTCACCGATCGCACGGCCGCGGCCTTCCTCACCCTCGACCGACGCTTCCCGCGCTCGGTCATCGCGGCCCTGCGCGAGGCGGAGGAACGCCTGACGGTCCTCTCGCCCGACGACGACCGGGTCGGCTTCTCCGACGAGGCCCGACGCATCCTCGGGCAGGCCCGCACCTCGCTGGAGTTCAGCAACCCCGACTCGGTGCTGCAGGACCTCCACGGGCGCATGCAGGAGGTCCAGGACGCAGTGGTGGAGGCATCCGATGCGATCGGCGCGCGCTACTTCATGTCGGCGCCGGTCCAGGAGTGGACGGGAGAGATCCTTTGAGCACCAGGCGACACCGCATCGTCCACCGCACGACGATGCGCTACGACGGCGAGGTCACCGCAGCGCACAACGAGCTGCGGATGATCCCGGTCACCGAGCCCGGCCAGGCGACCCTCGAGGCGCGCGTGCGGGTCAAGCCGCTCACCTGGAGCCATGTCTACGAGGACCACTGGGGCACCCAGGTCATGGCGATGGAGTCGCAGACCCCTCACGACGTCCTCGAGATCGAGGCGACGAGCACGGTCGAGCGCTCCGAGCTGCCCGTGCACGTCGAGGCGAGCGGCTGGGACGCCGTGCGCGAGGAGTCCACCCGTGACCGGCTGAGCGAGTACCTCGCGCAGACCGGCCGCACCGAGCCGCCGGCGCAGGTCGTCGCCCTCGCGCAGGAGTTCGCCGATGCCGCGACCCCGCGCCAGGCGGCGATGGACATCGTCCAGCGGATCCACGACGCGATGACCTACGAGCGCGGCATCACCGGGTGGCAGGCGACGGCGGCCGACGTCTGGGAGGGACGCCGGGGCGTCTGCCAGGACTTCGCCCACGTCGTCCTCGGTGCGCTGCGGGCCATCGACGTGCCCGCCCGCTACGTCAGCGGCTACCTCACCGTCGACGAGGCCGAGATCGAGCGCGGCACGACGGTGCCGGCGCGCAACCACGCGTGGATCGAGCTGTGGGACGGCGGCTGGCACCCGCTCGACCCGACGAACCTCGGGCCGGTCGGCCTCGACCACGTCGTCGTCGGCCGTGGCCGCGACTACGACGACGTCGCGCCCTTCCGCGGCATGTTCGTCGGCCCGCAGGTCACCGACCTCGAGCTCGACATCACCTACACCCGCATCGGGTGACGACGGACGAAGGGGGTGGGGCACCCCCTTCGTCCCGACGTACCCTTGTCGGGTCATGACTGCGACTGCCAAGACCTACGACGTGCGCACCCACGGGTGCCAGATGAACGTGCACGACTCCGAGCGGCTCGCCGGCCTCCTCGAGACCGCCGGGTACGTCGACCTCGCGAGCCTGCCCGCCGACGAGCGCGGTGAGGTGGCCGACGTCGTCGTCTTCAACACCTGCGCGGTGCGCGAAAACGCGGACAACAAGCTCTACGGCAACCTCGGCCAGCTGCGCCCGCTCAAGCAGCGCAACCCCGACCTGCAGATCGCCGTCGGCGGCTGCATGGCGCAGAAGGACCGCGCGACGATCGTCGAGCGCGCCCCGTGGGTCGACGTCGTCTTCGGCACGCACAACATCGGCAGCCTGCCCGCGCTGCTCGACCGCGCCCGGCACAACGAGGAGGCGCAGGTCGAGATCCTCGAGTCGCTCGAGACCTTCCCCTCGACGCTGCCCACCCGCCGCGACTCGGCCTACTCGGGCTGGACGTCGATCTCGGTCGGCTGCAACAACACCTGCACCTTCTGCATCGTCCCCGCGCTGCGCGGCAAGGAGAAGGACCGCCGTCCCGGCGAGATCCTCGCCGAGCTCGAGGCACTCGTCGCCCAGGGCGTCGTCGAGGTGACCCTGCTCGGGCAGAACGTCAACAGCTACGGCGTCGAGTTCGGCGACCGGCTCGCCTTCGGCAAGCTGCTGCGCGCTTGTGGCGACATCGAGGGGCTGGAGCGGGTGCGCTTCACCAGCCCGCACCCCGCCGCCTTCACCGACGACGTCATCGACGCGATGGCCGAGACGCCCAATGTCATGCCGAGCCTGCACATGCCGCTGCAGTCCGGATCCGACCGCGTGCTCAAGGCGATGCGCCGCAGCTACCGCTCCGAGCGCTTCCTCGGCATCCTCGACCGGGTGCGCGAGCGCATCCCCGACGCCGCGATCACGACGGACATCATCGTCGGCTTCCCCGGCGAGACCGATGCCGACTTCGAGGAGACGCTGCGCGTCGTGCGCGAGTCGCGCTTCTCGTCGGCCTTCACCTTCCAGTACTCGATCCGCCCCGGCACCCCGGCGGCGACGATGGCCGACCAGGTGCCCAAGGAGGTCGTCCAGGAGCGCTACGAGCGGCTCGTCGCCCTGCAGGACGAGATCTCGTGGGCGGGCAACCGCGAGCAGGAGGGCCGCGAGCTCGAGGTCCTCGTCGCGACGGGGGAGGGGCGCAAGGACCGCGAGACCGCGCGCTTGAGCGGTCGGGCCCCCGACAACCGCCTCGTCCACTTCGCCCTGCCCGAGGACCTGCCCGAGGCCGAGCGTCCGCGTCCCGGTGACATGGTCACCGTCGGCGTCACCTACGGCGCCCCGCACCACCTCGTCGCCGACTCGGCGATCGAGGGCGGGACCTTCCGCGTGCGCCGTACGCCGGGCGGCGACGCCTGGGCGGCGCTGCAGGAGGGCGCGGCCGCGGGCACCGTGTCCAAGCCCGCGGTGAGTCTGGGCCTGCCGGGCATCGGCGCCCCGGCACCCGTGGAGACCGCCGGCCCTGCCTGCGGGGCCTGAGGGCGCCACCGCACCACCCGGGCACGACGAAGGGGGTGGGTCACCGTCACGGTGACCCACCCCCGTCGCGATGTCAGTGAGGCAGTCTCACTCGCCGATCTTGCCGTCGAGGAAGTCCTTGCCCTGGTCGACCTTGTCGCCGCCGACACCCTTGCCCTCGGCGAACTCACCGGCCTTGTCCAAGCCTTGGTCGCTCACCTGCTCGACCTTGTCGCTGTTCTCGCCCAGCGCGTCGGTCGCCTTGCCCTTCAGATCGTCGAACCCCATGGTGTTCTCCTTCGTGTCGGGTTGCCCGGTGACGGGCCGTGCGACCAGCCAAACACGTCAGCCCGCGCGCTTCAACCGCTGGGGGCGTAGCGTGCGCATGTCGTTGAAAAACCAATAGTTGACACGACAATCATTTGCCCCTAATGTAGGTGGTGCACCAAGAGACCACCCCGATCGCCAAGGAGCACGACATGACCGAGCCCACCGCCATCACCCCCCTCGCCGACCTGGCCGCCGGCACGTACGTCCTCGACGCCAGCCACTCCGAGGTCGGCTTCGTCGCCCGCCACGCGATGGTCACCAAGGTCCGCGGCTACTTCCGTGAGCTCGAGGGCACGATCACCGTCGCCGACGACTTCGCCGCCTCGACCGCGACCGCCACGATGCAGGTCGCCTCGATCGACACCGGCTCCGCCGACCGCGACGGCCACCTGAAGTCGGCCGACTTCTTCGACGTCGAGAACAACCCGGTCATCACCTTCGCCAGCACGGGCATCAAGGACGTCAAGGGCGAGGAGTTCACCCTCGTCGGCGACCTGACCATCAAGGGCGTCACCCGCCAGGTCGAGCTGGCCGCCGAGTACGAGGGCACCGCCCAGGACCCCTTCGGCAACGTCCGCGCCGGCTTCACCGCCCGCACCGACGTCGACCGTGAGGACTTCGGCCTGACCTGGAACGCCGCGCTCGAGACCGGCGGCGTCCTCGTCTCGAAGAAGATCACGCTCACCCTCGACCTCTCGGCCATCAAGCAGGCCTGAGGCCCACAGACCGTCCGGCGTCCCTGACGCCGGACACCCCCGGCGGCGCCGGGACCGGAACCCCCTGTCCGGTCTCGGCGCCGCTCTGCGTCTCCCCGTGCCCGCCCGGCGGCCGGTCCTGGGTGCCGTGGGGCGCCGCGCGGCGACCTAGGATGCCGCTCATGACGATCCACGCCATCACCATCTGCGGCGAGCCGGTCCTGCACACCCGTTCGGAGCCGGTCACGACCTTCGACGCCGAGCTGCGCACCCTCGTCGAGGACATGTACGAGACCCAGGAGGCCGCGCACGGCGTCGGCCTGGCCGCCCCGCAGATCGGCGTGGGGCTGCGGATCTTCACGTGGAGCATGGCCAACGACGACGGCGTCCCCGCGCTCGGCCACGTCATCAACCCCTACGTCAAGGCGAGCAAGCCCGCCGTCGGCGAACCCGACCGTGACCACGAGTCCGAGGGCTGCCTGTCCGTGCCGGGCTACTCCTACCCGCTGCGGCGTGGCGAGCGGGCCGAGGTGAGCGGCTACGACTGGGACGGCAACGAGATCTCCTTCTCGGCCACCGGCTGGTTCGCCCGCTGCATGCAGCACGAGTACGACCACCTCAACGGCTTCCTCTACGTCGACCGCCTCGGCGACAAGTGGAAGAAGAAGGCCCGCAAGGCGATCAAGGCCGAGGGCTGGGGCGTCGCCGGCCTGACCTGGATGCCGGGCGAGGGCCCGGACCCCTTCGGTCACGACGACGACGACGAGGAGTGAGCGGGACGCACCGCCCCGAGGTCGTCGCCGTCGTCGGGGCCACGGCCACCGGCAAGTCCGACCTCGCGCTCGACCTCGCGGAGGAGCTCGGCGGGGAGGTGGTCAACGCCGACGCCATGCAGCTCTACCGCGGCATGGACATCGGGACCAACAAGCTGCCGGTGGGGGAGCGGCGCGGCATCCCGCACCACCTCCTCGACGTCCTCGACGTCACGGACGAGGCCACCCTCGCGGACTTCCAGGCCCGGGCCGAGGCGGCGATCGTCGACATCCGCGACCGCGGGCTCGTCCCGGTCCTCGCCGGTGGCTCCGGCCTCTACGTGCGGGCCGCGCTCGACCACCTCGACATCCCGCCGACGGATCCCGCCGTGCGGGCCCGGCTCGAGGACCGGGCGCAGGACGAAGGGGGGCGCGCCGCCCTTCGTCATCGGTTGCGTGAGGTCGACCCGGCCGCCGCCGAAGCCATCGAGCCCAACAACATCCGGCGGATCATCCGCGCCCTCGAGGTCGTCGAGATCACCGGCCGGCCCTTCTCGGCGACAGCGCCGACGAAACGCTACCGCCGCCCCTCGCTCGTCATCGGGCTGCGCGACGACTGGGACGCCCTGACCGACCGGATCGACCACCGCACCCGCGCGATGTGGGACGCCGGCCTGCTCGACGAGGTCCGCCGGCTCGATGCCGCCGGGCTGCGCGGCGGCCGCACGGCCTCGCGGGCCATCGGCTACGCCCAGGCCCTCGGCGAGCTCGACGGCCGCTGGGGGCGGGAGGAGGCGATCGCCGACACGGCCCGCGCCACGCGGCGCTATGCCCGACGGCAGGAGTCGTGGCTGCGGCCCGACCCGCGCGTGGAGTGGCTCGACACCGCGTCCCACGACCTGCGGAGCAGGGCGCTGGAGCTCGCGGTGCGTCCGACACAATGGACCCCATGACGCTGCGATTCACCAAGGGCCATGGGACCGAGAACGACTTCGTCCTCGTCCCCGACCTCGACGGCGAGCTCGACCTCACCCCCTCGCAGGTCGCGCTCCTCGCCGACCGGCAGGCCGGCATCGGCGGTGACGGCGTCATCCGGGTCGTGCGCACCGAGCACGCCGCCGAGGAGGAGGTCCGGGCACTCGCAGGCGAGGCGGAGTGGTTCATGGACTACCGCAACCACGACGGGTCCTTGGCCCAGATGTGCGGCAATGGCACGCGCGTCTTCGCGACCTGGCTGCGCCGCGAGGGGCTCGTCGACGACGAGTTCAGCATCGCCACCCGGGCGGGGCTCAAGGGGATCCGCTTCGAGGGTGACCAGGTCGTGACGCACATGGGCCGGTGGCGCTTCGTCGACGAGGCGAAGGCCCAGGCGCAGGGCTTCGACGCGCTCGTCCACGTCGAGGAGGCCGAGGACATCACCGAGCCCTACTCGGCGCTCTCGCTCGACCTCGGCAACCCGCACACCGTCGTGGCGCTGCCGCCCAACGTCAACCTCAACGGCCTGCGCCTGCGCCGCCCGCCGGCGGTCAACCCCGTGCCGCCCGAGGGCAGCAACGTCGAGTTCGTGCGGGTGCTCGGCCCCGGCCGGATCTCGATGCGCGTCCACGAGCGCGGCGTCGGCGAGACCCGCTCGTGCGGCACCGGCGTGTGCGCCGCCGCGATCGGCACCGCCTTCTGGTCCGGTGACGTCGACGCCTCGAGCGAGTACACCGTCGAGGTCCCCGGTGGCACCCTGCGGGTGCGCCTGCTGCCCGGCCGCGAGGTGGAGCTCGCCGGCCCGGCGGTGCTCGTGGCCGACGGCACGACGACGCTCGTCTGACCCCCTTCGTCCGGGGTGGTCCTCGGGGAGGCTCGCGCTGCGCGTGAGGCCGATCACACCTGATATGGAGCGACTTCTTGTCAAGAGGCAGGGTGAGGCGCCCGTCCCCGAATCAGGGGGCGGGCGCCTCATGCTTCGTCGTCGTGGTGCTGGCGAGCGTGTCGTTTCCCGACGCGCGGTCAGACTGATATTCGCGGGTTGGTTACCGCAGGACGGTGCTTTCGGCAGGAGCTGGACCGCGTGTCTAGCAACGAGCGTGGCCAGTCTGGGCTGGCTGCTCATAGGTGTTTCGCGGGTCGCTCCACGCGCTGCCACCAGTACCGGCGCGGCGACGAAGCAGTTCGTGGGGCCTATGGCATGGACGCTCCTTCGAGGACGGCCAGGGACCAGCACCAGCCGGCGAGCTCACGCGCGATGGCGATGTTGGCGACGGTGGGCTTCTTCCTGCGTTCGTTGAACCTCACCCACCGCTCGTGCAGGCGTCGGTTGCCCGCGTCCCCGCGGGACCGGGCAGCAGCGGGTGCCAGGTCCCACCGATCACGCATGGTCTTGCCGATCCGGTAGCGGGGGCGGTGGTGCCAGGCGGCCTCGACCAGCAGTCGACGTACATGGGTGTTGCCGGTCTTGGTGATCGATCCCTGCACGCGCGAGCTGCCGGAGGAGTACTCGCTGGGTACGAGCCCGACGAAGGAACCGATGCTGTTGCCGGTGAACCGGTGCCAGTCGCCGACCTCGACCGCCAAGGCGAACCCGGTCAGGGTGCCCACCCCGCGCAGGCACCCGAGCCGGTGGACCACGTCGGTGAACTCGCCGTCAGTCAGCGGCCATCTCCTCGATCGCGACGTTGAGTCGGTCGCGGCGTGCCTGGACCGTCAGCACGGCCTCGTAATCGGAGTCGAAGGCCAGCCGGGTGGCACGACCGGTCAACTGTGACAGTGCCTCTTGGCGCAACCACACGTCATGCTTGCCGGTCCACGCGGCACCGCCGTAGTAGACGACCCCGTGGCGCAGCAACAACTTCGACAGTCGGTGCCGGGCGCGCATCAGGTCACCGCGGCAGTCCTCACGGGCACGGACCAGATCCCGGGCGGCCTCCTGGTCCACGCTCGGGATCGCGACCGAGGTGACTTCGTCCAGGCGCAGCAGCCGAGCCAAGTGGATCGCGTCCTTGGCGTCGGTCTTGACCCGATCACCGGAGGGCTTTTGCAGCTTGCTCGGCGCGGCGACCTCGCACCGGATCCCCGCCGCGGCCAGATGTCGGTACAGGCCGAATCCGGTCGGCCCGGCCTCGTAGGTCACCGCCACTGGTCCCGGCAAGGCTTGGACCCAGGACACGACGTGCTCGTGAGACGGAGTCAGCTTCGATTGGAACAGCTCGCCCGTGACACCATCGATCGCCGCCGCAGCAACAGATCGTGCATGCACGTCGAGCCCAACACTCGTACGCTCGGTAAACACCGGGGCCTCCCACAACTGTCGGACAGGCCGAGCAGGCAGCCCCTACTCGGTAACCCACGAACATGTGTGAGAGAGGCCCCGGCCCGCAACCCCTCGGTCAGCCCGAGTGGTCACCCATACCGTCTAGCGTGGATGCATGGGACGCGCCACACCGACCTTGATCAGCACGCTCGCGGCCGGGGCCCTGGCCCTGACCGCCGCCACCGGGGGCACCGCCACGGCGGACCCCGGCCCGCCGCCCGTCGGCCACGACCTGCCCAAGGTGCCCGTCATGCGGGGCGGAGGCGGAGCGGTCGCCTCCGTCGACCCGATCGTCAGCCAGATCGGCATCGACGTGCTCGAGCGCGGTGGCAATGCCGCCGACGCAGCGGTCGCGATGGCCGGTGCCGTCGGGGTCGTCGAGCCCTACAGCTCCGGGCCGGGCGGTGGTGGCTTCTTCGTCCACTACGACGCCAAGACCGGCAAGGTCGAGACCATCGACGGCCGGGAGACGGCACCCGCGAGCTTCGACGAGACGGTCTTCACCGAGAGCGACGGGAGCGCGATGGACTTCGACACCGTCGTCAACTCCGGTCTCTCCGTGGGCGTCCCGGGCACGCCCGCGACCTGGGAGATGGCCGCCGAGCGCTACGGCACGATGTCGCTCAACCAGCTGCTCAAGCCGGCCGAGAACACCGCGCGCAAGGGCTTCGTCGTCGACCAGCCCTTCCACGACGCGACGGTCGACAACGCCGAGCGCTTCGCGAAGTTCCCCGACACGGCGAAGATCTACCTGCCCGGCGGCGAGCCGATCAAGGTCGGCGCCGTCCTGCGCAACCCCGACCTGGCCAAGACCTATCGCCTGCTGCGCACCCACGGCGCCGACGCGATGCAGCGCGGCGCGATCGGTGAGGCGGTCGTCGACACCGCCCGCAACCCGCGCACCGCGCCCGGCGTCACGGTGCCCAAGGGTGAGATGACCCGGGCGGACATGCGCTCCTACAAGGCCCTGGTCAAGGCGCCCACGCACAGCGAGCACCGCGGCCTCGACATCTACGGCATGGCGGCGCCCAGCTCCGGTGGCATCGCCGTCGGCGAGATCCTCAACCTGCTCGAGTCCTACGAGGAGCGCACCGGCAAGCGCACCCAGGACCTCAGCGACGCGGAGTGGGCGCACTGGTTCGCCGAGGCGTCGGCGACCTCCTTCGCCGACCGCAACCGCTGGGTCGGCGACGTGCCCGACGTGCCGACCGACGAGCTGCTGTCGCAGGACTTCGCCGACGAGCGCTCGTGCCTCTTCGGTGAGGACTCGGCGATGGCCCGCCCCGTCCCCTTCGGCCAGCCGGACGGCTCCTACGGCGACTGCCAGACCTCGACCGACACCACCGCGGTCGGGTCGGAGGACCAGCACACGACCTCGCTCACGGCTGTCGACAAGGACGGCAACACCGTGACCTACACGCTGACGATCGAGCAGTACGGCGGCAGCGGCATGGTCGTGCCGGGTTACGGGTTCCTGCTCAACAACGAGCTGACGGACTTCAACTTCACGCCCGTGACGAAGGGGGTGCCCGACCCCAACCTGCCCGGTCCCGGCAAGCGGCCGCGCTCGTCGATGGCCCCGACCATCGTCCTCGAGGACGGCAAGCCGTGGATGACCGCCGGCAGCCCCGGCGGCGCGACGATCATCACGACCGTCGCCCAGCTCGTCGGCGGGGTCGTCGACCGCGACATGGCCATCGGCGACGCGCTCGCGGCGCCGCGGGTCTCCTCGCGCAACGGCGCGGCCACCGAGCTCGAGCCGGCGCTCGCCGACGGCGACGTCGGTGACTACCTGCGCACCCTGGGCCACACGACGAAGAAGGTCGACCGGATCGGCAATGCCACGGGGATCCGGGTCCACGGGCTCGACGACCTCGAGGCCGCGGCCGAGCCGACGCGTGCCGGTGGCGGGTCGGCGATGGTCGTCGACGAGGACCGGTGACGCCGCAGCACACAGCGCATAACCCGTCGTAGCCTCCCGGTATGGAGGTGATCAGGGAGGTGTCGTGCGGCGCCTCGCTGCGTGAGCGGGTCGGTGACTGGGCGCGGGTCGGAGGGGTCGCGGGCGCGGGCTTCGAGGCCTACGCCCGCATCCTGCACCCGGTACCGGTGCACCGTGAGGACCTCACGGTCGCCGACCGGTGGGGCATGCACCCGGTGCTGGAGGAGGGGCGCTGGCCGTGGTCGCGCGTGGCGGCCCGACAGGGGCTGACGATGCACCCACTCGTCCAGTGGAACCGGTTGGCGGACCTCCACCAGGGGGTCGACTTCGCCGACGGCTGGCGGGTCGGGAAGTCGCGCGACGGGTCACTGGACGTCGATCTGCTCGCCGGGCTGACCGGGCACCTGCGGGATGCCACGCGCTCGCCCGAGCAGCTCGTCGTCGGCATCTGGGCGGGGTGGAGCGAGCTCAGCGGCACGACCGTGGTCCACGCGCGCGCGGAGGACGGCGACGCGGACACGGACGCCGAGGTGGAGGCCGACGCACGGATGCGGCGTCACCTCGAGGAGCAGCGGACCTCGGTCGCCTCCGATGTCGCCACGGCGGCGCGCCGCGGCCCGCTCCTGGAGCTTCCCGGTCGCGAGTACGTGCTGTTGGCGACCGGCTGCGACGAGCTGGCCGACGAGACGTGGCCGCACCGGGCGGGCATCGGGTGGACCTCGGTCTTCGAGGGGCCGCTCCCGCAGCTCGTCTGGCCGGCGGACCAGGCCTGGGTGGTTGCGAGCGAGATCGACCTGGACAGCACGATCGTCGCCGGGACGCGGGCGCTCGTCGACGCGGTGGTCGCCGACGACCGCTTCGAGGCCTTCGAGGTCGACGAGGACGGTGACCTCACCTGGGAAGGTGACCGGGTCAACCCGCCGCGGGCCGGCTGGTCCGCAGGATCCTGAATCCCTTGCTCGACCCGACCCGATCCGTCGGCAGCCCGAGCTCGGTGCTGATCCAGCGCTGGTAGCCGTCGGCGCCGAGGTTCTTGCCGATGACGAGGTGAGCGTCGGCTCCCGGCGCGAGGCGAGGCAGCCAGGTGCGCAGCAGCTCGTGGACGGCGGGCTTGCCGATGCGGATCGGCGGGTTGGACCAGATGGCGGCGAAGGGGAGATTCGTCGGCACCTCGTCCGGACGGGCGGTCCGCACGTTGGTCAGCCCGAGGGCGGCCGCATTGCGGCGGGTGAGGTCGAGCGCCCGCTCCGTGACGTCGACGGCCCAGACCGTGGCGTCGGGGGCCCGGAGCGCGAGGGTGAGGGCGATCGGGCCCCAGCCGCAGCCGATGTCGAGCAGGTCTGCGGCAGAGGGGGGTTGGGGCACCGCGTCGAGCAGGATCGCCGTCGCCTTGTCGAGACCGGTGGGGGAGAAGGTGCCACCTGCGGTCTCCACCGTGACCTCTCGGCCGGCGAGCGTGACATCCAGCGGGCGTCGCTCGGCATCGGTCGCGGCAGGGGAGTCGGTGAAGTAGTGGTCGGTCACGGGACAACCCTAGGTGCGCTGTCGGTGGTGGGTGACAGGCTGATGCTGTCGACGGGGGTGCTTCGGCCGGGGTGGTTGCGGCGGGACAGTTCTTGGCTCACCCTGCCATGTATCGAACAGGTGTTCGATGGATGGCAGGGTGAGGAGGCGCGATGACCGAGACGACAGTGCGGGGCAGTGGCGAGTGCGACGCCAGCAGTGAGGCGCGCTTGCCCGACGCACTGGCGGCGTCGCTGGCGGCGAGCGGGCTCGATCCGGGCGGGGGGAGGCCCCATGAGGTGGTCCACGGCACCCCGACCGGCGTCGAGTACCGCAGCCTGGCCCCACCACCCCTCGGTCACGGCCGTGGGTCGATCGGGCAGGTGTCTACCGGTCCGGTGCCTGCAGGTCCGATGGAGGTGTCACACCTGGACGTGCTGTGGTCGCCCCTCGAGGTGCGCCTCGGTGAGCTCTTCGCCGCCTGATCAGTCGACGTCCTCGTCCACCCAGTCGAGGGTCTTGGAGATGGCCTTGGTCCAGTTGCGGTGCAGCCGCTCGACCTCGTCCTCGTCCATCGCCGGCGACCATCGCTTCCCCTCGGACCAGTTGTCGACGATCTCGTCCGTCGATTCCCAGTAGCCGACGGCCAAACCGGCGGCGTAGGCGGCACCCAGGGCCGTGGTCTCGGCGATCTGCGGCCGCACGACGTCGACGCCGAGCATGTCCGCCTGGAACTGCATGAGCGTGTCGTTGGCGACCATCCCCCCGTCGACCTTGAGCTCGGTCAGCCGCCCGCCAGCCCGCTCGGCGTCGGCCTGCATCGCGTCGAGCACGTCACGTGTCTGGTAGGCCGTCGACTCCAGCGCCGCACGCGCGATGTGGGCCTTCGTGGCGTAGCGGGTCAGCCCGAGGATCGCGCCGCGTGCGTCTGGCCGCCAGTGCGGGGCGAAGAGCCCGGAGAAGGCCGGCACGAAGTACACCCCGCCGTTGTCCTCGACGCTGCAGGCGAGCGCTTCGACCTGGGGTGCCTCCTTGATGAAGCCGAGGTTGTCGCGCAGCCACTGGATCAGCGACCCGGTCACGGCGATCGACCCCTCCAGGGCGTAGACCGCGTCCTGCTCGCCGAGCTGGTAGCAGACCGTCGTCAGCAGGCCGTTGTCGCTGGAGACGATCTCGGTGCCGGTGTTGAGCAGCATGAAGTTGCCGGTGCCGTAGGTGTTCTTGGCCGTGCCCGGCGTCAGGCAGGCCTGACCGAAGGTCGCGGACTGCTGGTCGCCGAGGATCCCCGCGATCGGCGTGCCGTTGAGGACGCCGGGCTTGCACTCGCCGTAGACCTCTGACGAGGAGCGGATCTCCGGCAGTACCTGGACCGGCACCCCGATGGCCTCGCAGGTCGCCTCGTCCCACTGGAGCGTGCGCAGGTCCATGAGCATCGTGCGCGAGGCATTGGTGACGTCCGTGACGTGCACGCCGTCGTTCTCGCCGCCGCCGGTGAGGTTCCACAGCACCCAGGTGTCCATCGTCCCGGCGAGCAGCTCGCCAGCCTCGGCGCGCTCGCGGGCGCCCTCGACGTGGTCAAGGATCCACGCGATCTTGGGCCCGGCGAAGTAGGTCGCGAGCGGCAGCCCGCAGACCTCCTTGAAGCGGTCGAGCCCGCCGTCGGCCGCGAGCTCGTCGACGATTCCCTGGGTGCGGGTGTCCTGCCAGACGACCGCGTGGTGGATGGGCTGGCCGGTCGCCTTCTCCCACACGACGGTCGTCTCACGCTGGTTGGTGATGCCGACGGCCTCGATGTGGCCGCTGTTGAGGTTGGCCTTGCCGAGTGCCCCGCCGATGACCCGGCGGGTGTTGCCCCAGATCTCCAGCGCGTCGTGCTCGACCCAGCCGGCCCGCGGGAAGATCTGCTCGTGCTCGATCTGGTCGCTCGCGACGACCCGTCCCTCGCGGTCGAAGACCATGGCCCGGGTGCTCGTCGTCCCCTGGTCGATGGACAGCACGTACGTCGTCGCAGCACTCATGGGCGGCATCCTGTCAGGTTGGCTGCATGCATGGGCGCCGAGCCGACTACCGTTGTGCCATGCCACTTCCCACGCCGCTCGACCCCCAGCAGCGCGCCGCGGCCTGGCGCCGCATCGCCGACGAGGACCTGGACGTCCTGGTCGTCGGTGGTGGCGTCACCGGTGCCGGCGTCGCGCTCGACGCCGCGACCCGTGGTCTCAAGGTCGCCCTCGTCGAGCAGCGCGACTTCGCCTCTGGGACCTCCTCGCGCTCCAGCAAGCTCTTCCACGGCGGCGTCCGCTACCTCGAGCAGCTCAACTTCGCGCTGGTCCGCGAGGCCCTCCAGGAGCGTGAGCTCATGCTCACCCGCATCGCGCCGCACCTGGTCAAGCCGGTGAGCTTCCTCTACCCCCTCTCTCACCCGGTCTGGGAGCGGCCCTACGTCACCGCGGGCCTGACCCTCTACGACACGATGGGCGGCGGCCGCTCGGTGCCCCGCACCAAGCAGATGACGAAGGGGGGAGTGCGCCGGATCGCGCCGGGCCTGAAGCCCTCCGCGCACCACGGCGGCCTGCTCTACCACGACGCCCAGTGCGACGACGCCCGCCACACCCTCACCGTCGTGCGCACGGCAGCGGCCTACGGCGCCACCGTGCTCAACTCCGCCAAGGTCACCGGCCTGCTCCATGCGGGCGAGCGGGTCGTCGGTGCCCGGGTGCTCGACGTCGAGACCGGCGACGAGGTCGAGGTCAACGCGTCGGTGGTCATCAACTGCACCGGCGTGTGGACCGACGACATCCAGACCATGGCCGGCGGTCGCGGCCGCTTCCACGTGCGCGCGAGCAAGGGCGTGCACATCGTCGTCGCCCGCGACCGGGTCAACTCCGAGACCGGTCTGATCCTGCGGACGGAAAAATCGGTCCTCTTCTGCATCCCGTGGGGCACCCACTGGATCATCGGCACGACCGACACCGACTGGAACCTCTCCCGGGCGCACCCGGCCGCGACGGCCGCGGACATCGACTACATCCTCGAGCAGATCAACGGCGTGCTGCTCACCCCGCTGACCCGCGACGACATCCAGGGGGTCTACGCCGGTCTGCGTCCTCTGCTCGCGGGGGAGTCGGAGGAGTCCTCGCAGCTCAGTCGCGAGCACGCCGTCGCCCGCCCGCAGCCGGGCCTGATCTCCATCGCCGGCGGCAAGTACACGACCTATCGGGTCATGGCCGCCGACGCCGTCGACGCCGCCCGCGAGGACCTCTCGTCCGGCGTGCCCGAGAGCGTCACCGCGCACATCCCGCTCGTCGGGGCCGAGGGCTACCAGGCGCTGGTCAACCAGCTCGACACCCTCAGCCGCCGCCACGACCTCCCGGTCTGGCGGGTGACCCACCTGCTCGACCGCTACGGCTCGATGGCCGTCGACCTCTTCGCCATGATCGACGAGGACCGCTCTCTCTCAGAGCCGCTCGCCGGCGCGGAGGAGTACCTGCGGGTCGAGGTCGTCTACGCGGCACGCCACGAGGCGACGCTCCACCTCAACGACCTGCTGACCCGTCGGATGCGCATCTCCATCGAGACGCCCGACCGCGGCGTCGAGGCGGCCGAGCCCGCCGCACGCATCCTCGCCGCCGAGCTCGGCTGGGACGAGGAGCGCGCGACCTCGGAGGTCGAGCACTACCTGCGCCGGGTCCAGGCCGAGATCGAGAGCCAGCAGATGACCGAGGACGAGCGGGCGGACGCCGAGCGCACCGAGGCGACCGACATCCGCGTGCTGGCGAAGGGCTGACCCGCCGGCCACCTGCCGGTCACCAGCAGCCCACGTCGGCGCCACCCGGCACCCACGTGCCCGCCACGTGACGCTGCCAGCCTCGGGCCCATGCCCGAGATCTCGCGTCGCGTCGTCCTGTCCTCCACCGTCGCCGCTGCCGGTGCGGCGGCGCTCCAGCCGTCGGCCGTCGCCGCGCCCTTCCAGGTGCACCGCAGCCGTCCGCTGCTGACCTCCGGCGTCTCGTCAGGTGACGTCACGACCGACTCGGCGGTCCTGTGGGCCCGGGCGGACCGCCCTTCGCGCATGGTCGCCACGATCACCGGGCCGGGCCGCTCCCGCCGGACCGTCCGCGGGCCGTGGGTCACGCCCGGCACCGACCACACGGGCAAGATCGACCTGCGGCACCTCGCGCCGGGTCGGCGCCACGAGATCGAGGTCGGCTTCGAGGACGACGAGGGGCGAAGGGGGCAGACCGCGGACCTGTCCTTCGCGACGGCCACGCAGGGCCGGGGCGGTCAGTCCTTCGTGTGGACCGGTGACACCGCCGGCCAGGGGTGGGGGATCAACCCCGACCTCGGCGGCTACGTCGCCTACCGGGCGATGCACGAGACCCGCCCCGACTTCTTCGTCCACGCCGGCGACACGATCTACGCCGACGGGCCGATCGAGGCACAGGTCACCGAGCCCGACGGGCAGGCGTGGCGCAACCTCGTCATCCCGGAGGTCGAGCAGCGGGCGCAGAGCCTCGCGGAGTTCCGCGGGCGGCACCGCTACAACCACCTCGACGACAACCTGCGGGCGATGTATGCCGACGTGCCGGTCATCGCCCAGTGGGACGACCACGAGACGACGAACAACTGGTACCCCGGTGAGATCCTCACCGACCCCGCCTACGACCGCGAGCGCCGCGTCGACGTCCTCGCGCGCTGGGCCAAGCGGGCGTGGTGGGAGTGGCAGCCGATCAGCAACGGGCAGGACCGACCCGACGGGCAGCGGATCCACCGCAAGGTCTCGCGCGGCCGGCACCTCGACGTCTTCTGCCTCGACATGCGCACCCACAAGGACCCCAACACGGCGGGGACCGAGCGGGAGCGCACCTCGCTCATGGGGGAGGAGCAGGTGCGCTGGCTCGCGAGCGAGCTCAAGCGGTCGCGCGCCACGTGGAAGGTGATCGCCGCCGACCTGCCGATCGGGATCGTCGTGCCCGACGGCGACGCCCAGGAGTCGCTGTCCAACCGTGACCCGGGCGCACCGCTGGGCAAGGAGCTCGAGATGGCCTGGCTGCTGCGCGAGATCAAGGACGTGCCCGGCGTCGTGTGGATCACCGCCGACGTGCACTACTGCGCCGCCCACCACTACAGCCCGGAGCGGGCGGCCTTCACCGACTTCTCGCCCTTCTGGGAGTTCGTCGCCGGCCCGATCAACGCCGGCACCTTCGGGCCCAACGAGATGGACGCGACCTTCGGTCCCCGGGTCGACTTCATCAAGACGGCGGACTACCCCAACCAGTCGCCGCGGGGCGGCAACCAGTTCTTCGGCCACGCCGACGTCGCCGACGACGGGCGGCTGACGGTCACCCTGCGCGACGCGCAGGGCACGGTGCTCTACACCCGGGAGCTGTCGCCGGAGAGGTGATCGGCCTCCTCGAGGACGATCGGCGCGCGCCCTTCGTCCCGCACGAGGGTGAACCACGCGATCGTGAGGAGCACGAGCGCACCCGCCCCGACGTAGAAGGCGTCGCGCCCGGACTCGGTCGTCGCGAGCAGCACGATGACGCCGACCATGAAGGCCATCGCGATGACGTTGAGGACCGGGAAGAAGGGCATCGCGAAGCCCGTGGGCCGCAGGCCCTCGCGCGCCATCCGGGTGCGCATCCGCAGGTGCGCGAGCAGGATCATCAGCCAGGTGAAGACCGTGGCGAAGGACGCGATCGCCGCGACGAAGAAGAAGAGCCGGTCCTCGATGACGAGGAAGAGCACGAGCCCGACCGCGCCGGCGCCGAACATGCACAGCACCGGGTAGATCGGGATGTGGGCGCGCGGCGACAGGTGGAGGAAGGAGCGAGGTGCGTGGCCCTGCTCGGCGAGGCCGTACATGGTGCGCGAGCAGGCGTAGAAGATCGCGTTCATCGCCGACAGGGCAGCGGTGAGGACGACGAAGTTCATCACGTGCTGGGCCGCCGGGACCTGGAGCGCGGCGAAGACCTCGACGAAGGGGGAGGACTCACCGGTGACCTCGTCCCACGGGATGATCGACATGATGACCGCGAGCGCCGCGACGTAGAAGAGCAGGATGCGGAAGGGCACGGTGTTGACCGCGCGCCCGATCGAGTGCTCCGGGTCGTCGGCCTCGCCGGCCGTCATGCCGAGCGTCTCGATGCCGCCGAAGGAGAAGACGACGACGCTGAAGCTCATGATGATGCCCCAGAGGCCGAAGGGGGCGAAGCCGTCGTGGCTCCACAGGTGGGCGACGTCCGGGGTCGTGCCGCCGACCTCGCGCCCCCAGAGGATGAGCGCCAGACCACCGACGACGAGCGCGATGATCGCGGTGACCTTGATGAGGGAGAACCAGAACTCCATCTCGCCGAAGACCCGCACCGCCATGAGGTTGAGGGCACCGATGAGGGCGATGGCCGCGGCCATCCACACCCAGCCGGGGACGCCGGGGAACCACAGGCCCATGTAGGTCGCGACGGCGGTCATGTCGGCGATGGCGACGACCGCGAGCTCGAGCCAGAAGACCCAGCCGACGATGAAGCCGGCGTAGGGGCCGAGGAAGGAGCCGGCGTACTGCGCGAAGGAGCCGGCGACGGGGTGGCGCACGGCCATCTCGCCGAGGGCCCGCATGACGATGTAGACCATGACGCCGGCGACCGCGTAGGCGACGAGGACGGCCGGGCCGGCGGCCTGGATCGTCTCGGACGAGCCGTAGAAGAGGCCCGTGCCGATGGCGGTGCCCAGTGCGATGAACTGGACGTGGCGGGGGTTGAGGCCGCGGTCGAGGTGCTCGTGGTCGGGCACGGCGCCCGTGGTCGAAGAGGTGGAGGGCACGGGCGAGCACCCTACCCGGTGCCCGTGCTGACCTCCTCCACCTCGCCGTCGAACCGGGCGCCGGCGAGGGCCAGGCCGGAGAGCGCGAGGTCGATGTCGGCCTGCGGCACCCGCGGCGAGGTGGTGAGCGCCAGCGCGTAGCCGCCGAGCTCGGGGACGAGGGCAGGAGCGCACTCCGGGTGGGCCGCCGGGAAGGTGTGCGGGTGCGCGGGCCAGAAGACCAGCCGCAGCATCCGCAGGCCCAGCAGACGCGAGTGCTGGACCTGCAGCGAGACGCGGCCCACCTCGGGCCAGGCCAGCGCGAAGGTGAGCTCTCGGCTCCCTTCGACCCGCAGGCCGTGGCGGTCGAGGACGACGACGGCCCCGGTCTCGCGGACCTCGAGCGGCGCGTAGGTCATGGCGTCGATCGTCGGGGCGGTGGGCTGGTCCGCGGAGCGCCCGAGGAGCCGCCCGGCGAAGGCATCGCCGACGGTGCCGCTGGCGAACTGCCACACCGACCGGGCGAAGGCCGTGGCCGAGGGCTTCACGGTCCGCACCGGCACGCGCACCTCGTCGCCGGAGGGCCGCTCGACAGGGGGCGGTGGCTCCATGGCGACCGACTGTAGCCGGGCAGAAGGGACTATTGGCTGGCCTGCAGGCGTTGCAGAGTGCGATCCTGAGGAGAACATGACCGAACCACTGCACAGCGCGCGCGACGACGCCGACGACACCAACCCCAGCCCGACGATCGACCGGGTGCTCTCGAGGCGCGCGCAGGCGCTGGCCGACCCCGGCGACGGCTTCCTCGAGCCGGCCGGCGACATCGACTACGACGGCGACCAGCTCGACCGCGAGGAGCGCTCCGCCCTGCGCCGTGTGCAGGGTCTGTCGACCGAGCTCGAGGACATCACCGAGGTCGAGTACCGCCAGCTGCGGCTGGAGCGGGTCGTCCTCGCGGCCGTCTGGAGCGACGGGACCGCCGCCGACGCCGAGAACTCGCTGCGCGAGCTCGCCGCGCTCGCGGAGACCGCCGGCTCCGAGGTGCTCGCCGGCGTCCTGCAGCGGCGCCAGACCCCCGACCCGGGCACCTATCTCGGCTCGGGCAAGGCGCAGGAGCTCAAGGACATCGTCGTCGCCGAGGGGGCGGACACCGTCGTGTGCGACACCGAGCTGGCCCCGAGCCAGCGGCGTGCGCTCGAGGACGTCGTCAAGGTCAAGGTCATCGACCGCACCGCCCTGATCCTCGACATCTTCGCCCAGCACGCGAAGTCCCGTGAGGGCAAGGCCCAGGTCGAGCTTGCCCAGCTGCAGTACCTCCTGCCCCGCCTGCGTGGCTGGGGTGAGTCGATGTCCCGGCAGGCCGGTGGCCAGGCGGCCGGCGGTCAGGGCATGGGCTCGCGCGGTCCCGGTGAGACGAAGATCGAGCTCGACCGCCGCCGGATCAACTCCCGCATCGCCAAGCTCAAGCGCGAGCTCGCGGGCATGAAGACCCACCGCGACACCCGACGGGCCGCCCGCGCGCACCGCCAGGTGCCTGCCGTGGCCATCGCCGGCTACACCAATGCCGGCAAGTCGACCCTGCTGAACCGCCTCACCCATGCCGGTGTGCTCGTCGACAACCAGCTCTTCGCGACCCTCGACACGACGGTGCGGCGGGCCGAGACGCCCGACGGGCGTGAGTACACGCTCACCGACACCGTCGGCTTCGTCCGGGCGCTCCCGCACCAGCTCGTCGAGGCCTTCCGCTCGACGCTCGAGGAGGTCGCCGACGCCGACCTGCTCCTGCACGTCGTCGACGGCTCGCACCCCGACCCCGAGGGCCAGATCTCGGCCGTGCGCGCCGTGCTCGCCGACGTCGACGCGACGGACGTCAAGGAGGTCGTCGTCGTCAACAAGGCCGACGCGGCCGACCCCGAGGTCGTCGACCGGATCCTGCGGCACGAGAAGCACTCGATCGCCGTCTCGGCGCGCACCGGCGCCGGGGTCCAGGAGCTGCTCGAGCTCGTCGCCGAGGAGCTGCCCAAGCCCGACATCGACGTCGAGGTCCTCGTGCCGTATGCGCGCGGTGACCTCGTCAGCCGTCTGCACGACGAGGCAGAGATCGTCTCCGAGGAGCACCTCGAGCGGGGCACGCTCGTCGTCGCCCGGGTGCACGGTGACCTCGCGGCCGAGCTGACCCCCTTCGCCACGACGCCGGCACCTGCCGCCGGCTGACGGAGCCACTCACCGCACGAGCAGCAGCACCGCCAGCCCGATCATCGTCAGGCCGATGACCCCGTCGAGGACGCGCCACGTGCCGGGCCGGCCCAGCGGACCGGCGAGGGCCCGGGCGCCGAGGCCCAGGGCGGTGAACCACACGACGCTGCCGATCGACGCACCCGTCGCGAAGGCCCAGCGCTGCTCGCCGTGACCGTTGGCGATCGACCCGAGCATGAGGACGGTGTCGAGGTAGACGTGCGGGTTGAGGAAGGTGATCGCCAGCGTCGTCGCGATGACCGAGCTCCGTCCGGCGGGGGCGGCCGCGTCGAGGCCGGTGGGGGAGGCGGCCCGGCGCAGCGCCACGAGGCCGTAGCCGACGAGGTAGGCCGCGCCGAGCCAGGTGACCACGCGCACCGCACCCGGGTGATCACTCACCAGCGCGCCGACGCCGGCGGTGCCGAGGGCGATGAGCAGGGTGTCGGCGGCGATGCAGATGAGCACGACCGGGGCGAGGTGCTCGCGGCGGATGCCCTGCCGCAGGACGAAGGCATTTTGTGCCCCGATGGCGACGATGAGGGTGAGGCCGGTCAGCAGGCCGGCGACGGCGGAGACGATCACGAGGAGACCGTAGGCGGAGCCGACCGCTGAAGGCCAACGACAGATCCTGCACGATCATTAGCATTGCTTCATGCAGATCGATCAGCTTCGTGCCCTCCTGGCCGTCGTCGACGAGGGGACCTTCGAGGCGGCAGCGGGTGCCCTGTCCATCACGCCGTCGGCCGTGAGCCAGCGGATCAAGGCGCTCGAGGCCGCCGCGGGCCGCGTCCTCGTCGAGCGGAGCACGCCGGTGCGGGCGACGATCGCCGGGACCGGGGTCGTGCGCACCGCCCGCCAGATGGTCCTGCTCGCCGACCTCAACTTCGACGGCAACGCCCGCGAGGCGATGGAGTTCTACCAGTCGGTCCTCGGCGGTGAGCTGCTCGTCCACACCTTCGGCGACAGCATGCCCGATGCCGGCGAGATCGCCGACCAGGTGATGCACGCCAGCCTCGTCACCGACGCCGGCTACACGATCTTCGCCAGCGACACCCCGCCGGGCATGACCCGCACCCTCGGCACCCAGATCACCGTGAGCATCAGCGGTGACGAGACCGAGCTGCTGCGCGGCTACTGGGCCGGCCTCACCGAGGGCGCCCAGGTCGAGGTGCCCCTCGAGATGCAGATGTGGGGTGACGAGTACGGCTCCTTCACCGACCGCTACGGCATCCCGTGGATGGTCAACATCGCCGGGCCCGGGCAGCAGGGCTGATCAGCGCGCGGCGAGCACCGCAGCGCTCGTCGAGACCTCGATCTGCGGCGAGTAGAGGCTCATCACCTGCAGGGCGGCCTCGTGGTTGTCCTGCGTCGAGCCCGCGCAGGCGTCGGCCGCCACGACCACCGTGGCGCCGGCATCTGCTGCGGGCAGGGCGGTCGAGATGACGCAGCAGTCCGTCGAGACCCCGGCGAGCACGATGGTCGGGGTCTCGCCGATGATGCGCGTGAGCGGCTCGCCCCACTTGCCGAAGGTCGACAGGTCGATCGACCCACGGCTGCTCCAGCCGGCGGCCGGGGTGACGAGGTCGAAGACCGGGTCGGTGGCCGGTCGGTCGGCGAAGCCCCACCGCTCGAAGTAGGGACCCCACGAGCCCGGACGCTCCGGGCCCGGCACCCAGCGGGTGACGATGGTGCGCGCCGCACCGAAGCCGGAGCGCAGCGACTTGATCGGCCCGAGGGCGGCGTCGAACATCGGCGACCCCCACTCGGACGTCGGGTCGGCGAAGATGCGCTGCGGGTCGACGACGACGAGCCAGGCGTCGTCGAGGTCGGGGAGGGCCGGGGTGTCGGGGGTCTGCTCGCTCATCGCTCCTCCTGCCGGCGCACGACGCCGCGGCGGGCGACGTAGGTGATGACGAAGGCCAGGACGAGCGCGGCGATGACGCCGAGGTTGGCGTAGGACCAGTCGCCGGCCCAGTAGCTGCCGGCCGGGTCCTCGACGAGCTCGGTGCCCATGAAGGCCTTGAGCAGGTAGCCCTGCCAGTTGTTCCACGTCGAGTCGGGCATCGCATTGGTGACCAGGCCCCAGCCGATGACCGAGGTGAGCACCATCGTGCCGATCGAGATCCAGTCGACGGAGCCGTACCGTCCGCGGGCGTCGAAGAGCGCCTCCTCGTCGTAGTCGCGTCGGCGCAGGGCGAGGTCGGACAGGAAGATGCCCGCCCAGGCAGCCAGCGGCACGCCGAGGGTGATGAGGAAGGACTGGAAGGGTCCGAGAAAGTTCTCCGCGAAGAAGACGACGTAGATCGTGCCGAGGGTCAGCAGCAGCCCGTCGATGCCGGCGGCGGCCGGCCGAGGGATGCGCACGCCGAGGCTGAGCAGCGTCAGGCCCGAGGAGTAGATGCCGAGCACGGCGCCGGAGACGAGCGCGAGCACCGCGGCGATGCCGAAGATCACGAGGTACCAGGTCGGCAGGATCGTCGCGAGGGTGCCGACCGGGTCGGCGACGATGCCGGCACGCAGGGTCTCGTCGGAGCCGGCGAGGCCGATGCCGTAGGCGACGAGCAGGGCGGGGGCGAGGGCGCCGCCGAAGGTGTTCCACGCGACGATCGCGCCCGAGGAGGCCTCGCGGCTCTGGTAGCGCGACCAGTCGGCGGCGATGTTGATCCAGCCGAGGCCGAACCCGGTCATGACCATGATGAGGGCGCCGATGACCTGCTGGAAGGAGCCGCTCTCGAGGGCGGTCAGGGCCGACCAGTCGATGTGGCTGACCGTCAGGGCGACGTAGACGATCGTCGCGAGGCCGGTGAGCCAGGTGAGCCATGACTGCAGCCGCATGATCAGGTGGTAGCCGGCGACCGACGCGGTGACGATGAGGGCGGCGACGACGAGCATCGCGACGACCTTGGTCGGCGTGCCGCCGCCCCAGCCGAGCTCGCGCATGACGGTCGCCGTCGCGAGCGTCGCCATGATCGCCAGGAAGGTCTCCCAGCCGATCGAGACGATCCACGAGACGACGCCCGGCAGCTTCTGCCCCTGGACGCCGAAGGCCGCCCGCGAGATGACCATCGTCGGGGCCGAGCCGCGCTTGCCGGCGACGGCGACGAGGCCGCAGAGGAGGAAGGAGACGACGATGCCGATGACCGAGACGAGCAGCGCCTGCCAGAAGGAGATGCCGAAGTCGAGGACGAAGCTGCCGTAGGAGATGCCGAAGACCGACACATTGGCCGCGAACCACGGCCAGAAGAGGTCGGCGGGGCGGGCGGTGCGGTCCGCCTCGTCGATGATCTCGATGCCGGTGGTCTCGACGCCGGCGCGTCGGACCTGGTCGAGGGTGCCGCCGGAGGAGTCAGCGCTCATTGCGGCACAATCCCACGGTGGACACCTTGCGTGATCGATGGCTCGCCGATGTCGCGGGACTCGATGTGGTCACGGATCAGCGCGCCGTCACCGCACTGCGCGAGGAGCTGCTCGCCCGCTGGGGTGAGCCGCACCGCAGCTATCACGACCCCGTGCACCTGGCCGAGGTCCTCGCGGCCCTCGACGAGCTGGCCGAAGGGGGACACCTCGCCGGTCGTGACCGGCACCTGGCCGCGATGGTCGGGTGGTTCCACGACGCGGTCTACGAGACGGGCGGGGCCCCGGGGGCGAGCGAGGAGGCCTCCGCGCGTCTGGCGGAGGAGCGGCTTACGGCCCTCGGCCTGCCGCCCGCCGATGTCGCGACCATCGCCCGGCTGGTGCGGGAGTCGGCGACCCACGAGATGAGTGCGGGCGACCCGGTGTCGCAGGCCTTCCACGACGCCGACCTGTGGATCCTGTCGGCTCCGGCCGACCGCTTCGACGGCTACTGCGCCCAGGTGCGCATCGAGTACCGGCAGGTGCCGGCCGCGGACTTCGCGCGGGGCAGGAGCGCGGTGCTCACTCCCTTCGTCGAGCGGGAGCGCCTCTACCTCACCGACCACGCGCACGAGCACTGGAGCGGTCGAGCCCGCGTCAACCTGCGACGCGAGCTCGACCGGCTCCGGGGTGGCCCGTGAGGGCCGCAGGTCAGGGCGTGTAGGCGGAGTTCTCCAGCGACAGGTTGTACTGGATCTGGTCGCCGACCACTGCTGCCCAGTCGACCGTGATGGTCAGCCGGGTGACATTGCCGTTGGAGTCCATCCACGAGCACTTCTGGGTCTCGTTGGCGACGAGCACGATGCCGCCCATGCACGACAGGGTCACGTCCGGGGGGACCTGGCTGTCGGTGTGGGCCTCGACCTTCTCCGTCAGGGTGTTGACGTCGATCGAATTCGAGGTGTCGGTGTTGGGCGTGGACCCCGCAGGTGGGGTGTTGGTCACCTCGCTCGAGCTCGCCGTGGAGCTCTCGGTGGGGTCCTCCGTCGTGCTTGCCGTGGAGGTCGGCGTCGTGGTGGTGCTCTGAGCCGTGGGCTCGGAGGTCTGGCTCTGGTCCTGCGAGGACTCGGTGACCGTCACGGTCGAGTCGCCGTCGCCGTCGCCGAGGGCGCCGCAGGCGGACAGGCCGAGAGCGGCGATCGCGACGAGCGCGCAGGATCGGGCGGTGGTCAGGTGCTTCCCCATGCTGAATGTCCCCTTTGTGTCTGGTGCGTGTTGCGTGGTGCGTGGTGTCGCTGCGTGGTGCGCCACCCAGCCTAGGAGTTCGGTCGCGACCTCGCCTGTCGACCTGCAGAGGGCGCGCGGGTCAACCTGCGTCGGGAGCTCGACCGGCTCGCTCGGCGGCCGTGACCCGCAGGCCGCTGCGGATGAGGCGGCGGATGAGCTCTGCTCCGGTCACCTGCGTCGCGCCGGCGGCGACGACCTCGTCGTAGCGCTCGACCGGCACGTCGTAGTGGTCCTCGTCGAAGAGCTTGCGGGGGATGCCCAGCCGCTGCGCGAAGGCGTGCAGCTCCTCGATCGAGGCGTCCGAGACGAGATGGCTCCACGTGCGACCCCAGCCGGGCCACGTGGGCGGGTCGACGAGGATCACGGCGTCACAGCGGGTCGAGGATGCGCTGGAGGAAGCTGCGGGTGCGCTCGGCCTGCGGGTCGAGGATCACCTGCTCGGGCGCGCCCCGCTCGACGACGACCCCGCCGTCGATGAAGAGGACCTCGTCGGCCACCTGCCGGGCGAAGCGGATCTCGTGGGTGACGACGACCATCGTCCAGTGCTGCTCGGCGAGGTCGCGCATCACCTGCAGCACCTCGCCGACGGTCTCGGGGTCGAGCGCCGAGGTCGGCTCGTCGAAGAGGACGACCGAGGGCCGCAGCGCGAGCGCCCGGGCGATGCCGACCCGCTGCTGCTGACCGCCGGAGAGCTGGAAGGGGTACTTGTCGGCGTGCTCGCGCAGCCCGACCTGGTCGAGCAGCGCCAGCGCCCGCTCGCGCGCGGCCTCCGGGTCCTCGCCCTGCACGACGACCGGGCCCTCGGTGATGTTGTCGAGGGCGGTCTTGTGGGCGAAGAGGTTGTGCCCCTGGAAGACGAAGCCGCTCTGCCGACCGAGCGCGGTCAGCTGCTCGCGCTGACCCCGGGGGAGCCGGTCGTGACGGCCGGGCGTCAGCTGGGCGAAGTCGACGCTCGCGTCGCCGACCGTGATGACGCCGGCATCGGGACGCTCGAGCCCGCCGAGGGCGCGCAGCAGGGTCGTCTTGCCCGAGCCCGACGGGCCGAGGACGACGGTCACCTCGCCGGGGCCGACCTCGAAGGAGATGTCGCGCAGGACCTCCTTGTCCCCGAAGCTCTTGCGGACGTGGGCCGCGGAGACGACCATCTCAGGCTGCGACATAACGGCTGAACCTCTCCTCGGCACGGTCCTGGAGGAAGGACAGGATCGTGCAGATGATCCAGTAGTAGAGGGCGGCGAGCGCGAACATCGGCATGTACTGGAAGGTCGGCGCCGCGGCGAAGCGTGCGGTCTGGGTCAGCTCGACGACGAGGATGATCGAGGTGAGCGAGGTGTCCTTGAGCAGCGAGACGAGGGTGTTGGACAGCGGCGGGATCGCCGTGCGGGTCGCCTGCGGCAGGATGATCCGCCGCAGCGCCGTCCGGGGCCCCATGCCGATCGTCTGTGCCGCCTCCCACTGCCCCTTGGGGATCGACTCGATGGCCGAGCGGATCACTTCGGCCGCGTAGCCGCCGACGTTGAGAGACAGGGCGATGACGGCGGCGACGAAGGGCGGCAGGTCGATGCCGACCTCGGGAAGCGCGTAGAAGATGAGGAAGAGCTGCACGAGCAGCGGCGTGCCCCGGATGATCGAGATGTAGGCGCGGGCGATGCCCCGCGGGACGGCCGAGGTCGACATCCGGCCGATGGCGGCGACGAGGGCGAGCACGAGGCCGATGGCGAAGGAGATCGCCGTGAGCGGGATCGTCACCTTGATCGTCGCCCAGGCCATGGGCCAGGCGTTGTCCTTGACGAGGTCCCAGGCGCTCGGGGCGGCCTGGTCCGCCGAGAAGTACTTGTCGTAGATCGCCTGGGTGGTCCCGTCCTCCTCCATCTCCGCGAGGGCTTTGTTGATCTCCGGCATGTAGCCGGTGCCCTTCTTCGCGGCGAAGACCGACTGGGCCTGGTCGTCGGTCTCGGCGACGATCTTGACCCCGGGGTCGGGGCTGGTCGCGATGTAGTTGCGCACGGCGAGCTTGTCGTTGACGATCGCGTCGACCCGGCCCTCCTTGAGGCTCGACATCGCCTCGTTCATGCCGTCCACGCCGACGATGTCGGCGCCGTTGTCCTTGGCCACCTCGGCCCAGCTGCTCGTGAGGTTCTCGGCGGCGCGCTTGCCCTTGAGGTCGGAGAGCTTCGTGATGTTCTCCGGGTTGTCCTCGGCGACGACGAGCACGCCGGCGGTGTCGACGTAGGGGTCGGAGAGGTCGTAGAGCTTCTCGCGCTCGGGGTTGACGTTGACCTGGTTGGCGACGACGTCGAAGCGCCCCGCTGCGAGGGCGGCGAACATCGAGTCCCACGGCGTCGCGACGAACTCCACCTCGACCCCGAGCCGCTCGCCGACGGCCTTCATCACCTCGACGTCGAAGCCGGTGAAGTCGTCACCCTGCTTGATCGAGAAGGGGGCGTACACCCCTTCGGTCCCGACGCGAAGGGGGTCGGGGACCTTGGACGCGGACGCGTCGGCGGGAGCGGACGCGGAGGCCGAGGGGGCGGACAGCAGCGCCGGGCCGAGCGCGACGGCCAGGGCGAGCAGGAGGTGGGCGAGACGCCGGGGGAGCGTGATCATCAGGTCGTCAGGATATGCCCGCGGTCACAGCCGGCGCAGCGCCGTGGCGAGCACGACCGCCTCGCCGACCCGGTCGGAGGCGTCGAGGTCGACGAGGGCCTCGACGACCCAGTCGCCGTCGCCCTCGGGATCGGCGAGGGTCTGGCGCACCTCCCACAGACGCACGTCCGCGGCGTCGTCGCCGTCGTCACGTCCGGGCGCCGGGCCACGCACCTCCTCGACGTGCAGGTGCTGGGGCCCGCGGGCGTCCTGGTCGGTGCCGATCCGGTCGTGCTCCTCCCAGTAGTCACCGAGCGCGACGTCCCAGTCGTCGTAGCGCATGACCGGCGCGCGCCCGTCGTCGGCGAGCTCGGCCGCGGCCTGCTCGATGGCGGCCAGGGCCGACAGGTCGTCGCGGGCGGCGCGCTCGACGCGCTGCCACAGGGCGCCGCGCACCATCGCGCGGAAGGGGCCGGTGCGCGCCGACAGCGGCCGCGGCGGCGGGGCCGCCTCGCGGTCCTCGGCGAGTCGCGCGGCGGCGTCCGGGTCGGCCAGGGCCTCCCACTCGTCGAGCAGCGAGGAGTCGGTCTGGCGCACCGTCTCGCCGAGCCACTCGACGATCTCGCGCAGCTCGGGGGAGGAGTGCGCCTCCGGCACGGTGCGGGTGAGCGTGCGGTAGGCATCGGTGAGGTAGCGCAGCACGAGCCCCTCGCGCGGGGCGAGGGTGAATCGGCGCACGAAGTCGGCGAAGGACATCCCCTCCTCCCACATCAGGCGCACGACCGACTTCGGCACGAGCGCCTCCTCAGGCAGCCACGGGTGGCTCTGCCGATAGGTCTCGAAGGCCGCGGCCAGCTCCTCGGCGAGCGGGCGCGGCCAGGTGATCTCCTCGAGCAGCCGCATCCGCTCCTCGTACTCGATGCCGTCCGCCTTCATCTCCGCGATCGCCTCGCCGCGGGCGGCGTGCTGCTGGGCGACGAGGACGGCCATCGGTGCCTCGAGCACGGCCTCGATCGTCGAGACGACGTCGAGGGCGTGGGTGGGGGAGTCGGGGTCGAGCAGGTCGAGCGCCGCCAGCGCGAAGGGGGCGAGCGGCTGGTTGAGCGCGAAGTCCGGGGGCAGGTCGAGCGTCAGCGCGACGGTCCGCCCGGTCGCGTCCGGCTCGGGGAGGCGCTCGAGCACACCGGAGTCGAGCAGGCTGCGCCCCAGACGGATCGCTCGTCGGGCGAGGCGAGCCCTCCCCTTCGCGTCCTCGTGGTTGTCCCTCGTGAGCCGGGAGAGCGCGGTGACCGGGTCGCCGGGGCGGGCGACGACGTTGAGGATCGTCGAGTTGTCGACCTTCATCCGGGACCGGAGGGTCTCGGGGGCATTGGTCGTCAGCTTGGTGAAGGTGTCCTCGGTCCACACGACGAAGCCCTCCGGGGGCTTCTTGCGCTGGACCTTCTTGCGCTTCTTCTCGTCGTCGCCGGCCTTGAGCAGCGCGCGGTGGTTGTCGATGACGTGCTCGGGGGCCTGGACGACGACGTAGCCCTCGGTGTCGTAGCCGGCGCGGCCGGCCCGCCCGGCGATCTGGAGGAACTCGCGCACCCGCAGCACGCGGTGGCGCGAGCCGTCGAACTTCGTCAGCGAGGTGAAGAGGACGGTGCGGATCGGGACGTTGATGCCCACACCGAGGGTGTCGGTGCCGCAGATGACCTTGAGCAGGCCCTCCTGCGCGAGCTGCTCGACGAGCCGGCGGTAGCGCGGCAGCATGCCGGCGTGGTGCACGCCGACCCCGCGTCGCAGCATCCCGCCGAGGGTGCGGCCGAAGCCGGCGGAGAAGCGGAAGCCGGCGAGCCGGTCGGCGATCGCCGCCTTCTCGTCCTTGTCGAGCAGCTTGAGCGTCTGCACGAGCCGGGCGTGCTCGGCGGCATTGGCCTGGGTCTGGTGCACGACGTAGACCGGCGCGCGGCGCCACTCGAGGATCTCCTCGATCGTCTCCTGCAGCGGGGTGAGGGCCCAGCGGAAGGTCAGCGGGACGGGCCGCTCGGCGTCCTTGACGACGACGACGTCGCGCCCGGTGCGCTCGGCGAGGTCCTCCTCGATGGCCTTGGTGTCGCCGAGGGTCGCCGACATGAGCAGCATCTGCGCCTGCGGCAGCTCGAGCAGCGGGACCTGCCAGGCCCAGCCGCGCTCCGGCTCGGCGTAGTAGTGGAACTCGTCCATGACGACGAGGCCGACGTCGGCCTCGCTGCCCTCGCGCAGGGCGAGGTTGGCGAGCACCTCGGCGGTGCAGACGATGACGGGGGCCTCGGCGTTGACCGACGCGTCGCCGGTGAGCATGCCGACGTTGTCGGCGCCGAAGGTCGCGCAGAGGTCGAAGAACTTCTCCGAGACGAGGGCCTTGATGGGCGCGGTGTAGAAGGCGACCTGGTCCTTGGCCATCGCGTGGGCGATGGCGCCGGTCGCGACGAGGGACTTGCCGGAGCCGGTGGGCGTGGCGAGGACGACGTGGTCGTCGCCGAGGAGGGCGAGCAGCGCCTCCTCCTGGTGCGGGTAGAGCGTCAGGCCCCGATCGGCCGTCCATGCCTGGAAGCGCTCGAAGAGCTCGTCGGGGTCGGTGCCGACGGGCACGGAGAGCGGATCAGTCATCTGCCCATCGTCCCAGCGCGGTGAGCGGGGTGTCACCATGGGGTCCGTGACCGCCCCTCGCACCATCACCTCAGACGACCTCAGCCTGCTCCCGCCCGTCGAGGACGACGCCGCCCTCGTCGCCGAGCTCATGGGGCTCCCGGCGGACGCCGGCCGGCCCGCCGAGATCGTGCGGGCCTGGCGCGAGCACTGGGAGGAGCACGGCTACGGCACGTGGATCATCAGCGGTCCCGCCGGCCGCGCCGTCGGCTTCGTCGGGCTGCGGGCGCACACCGACTTCATCCGCGTGACGATCCGCGTCGTCGACGGCGAAGGGGGTGACGAGCTGGCCTCCCGGGCGCTGCGGCTCGTCGTCGCGCACGCCCTCGAGTGGCTGCCGGAGCTGCCGCTGCGGCTGCGGGTCGCGCCGGAGGACGTCGGCACCCGCTTCGTCGCCGAGTCCGCGGGCATGGAGCACGCGCCCGACCTCGACCACGTCACCGGGGAGGACGAGTGGCTCGTCCTCGAGCTGCCCTGGGTGCGCGTCACCGACCGCATCCCCGCGCGGGCGCGCGAGGCGATGCTGCGCATGTGGGTGCGGGTCAACGACGCCGGGGGAGCCGTCGGCTTCCTGCCCGGGGCGAGCGAGGACGAGGTCGCGGCCGTCCTCGACGGCTACGGCGAGCGTCTCGAGCGCGGCTCCGCCACCCTCGTGGCGCTCAACTCCCCGGGCGGCGACCTGCTCGGCTTCGGCTTCGTCGCCCGCCCGTCGGGGGCGACCGTCGCCCACACCGCCAACCTCGAGCGGATCATGACCGACCCCGACCGCCGGGGGACCAACCACGGAGCCCTCCTCATGGCCGGCCTGCACCGGGCGGCCCGCGACGCGGGCGTCGAGGTGGCCACCCTCGACTACCGGGGTGGGACCGGGCTGGGCGAGTTCTACACCCGCTACGGCTACACCGAGGTCGGACGCGTGCCCGGCGCCGTGCGGGTCGGCCCCGACGACGACCGCGACGGCGTCATCATGGCCCGCTCGCTGTGAGCGGGCTCGAGCCCTTCGGCCCGGGCAGCGCCTGGCTGGCCGTCCGCGACCGGACGCAGGCCGATGTCGCCGAGGCCCTCGGGCTGACCGACGGACGAGCTGCCGACCCGGGTGATGCCGCCGCGGCCGGGACCCGCACCGTCATCCTCCCGCCCCTGCCCGGCGTCGGCGGGAGCTGGACCCTCGCCGTGGGCGACCGGCTCGCACGGACCTCGCCGCGCCGCCTCGAGACGCTCGCGGCGATGCTCGGCACCGAGGTGCAGCTCCACGACGCCCTGGCCGCCGACGACGCACCCGAGGTCCTGCGCCGCGCGGCCGCGGGCAGCATCGACCCGTCGACCCTCGCGGGGCCCTACCGGGGCAACGTCCTGCTCTTCCACGACGTCGACGAGGGGCCGCCGCCGCGGGAGCAGGTCAAGACGCCCTCGCGCACCCCGTGGCTGTGGACCAGGCTGACCCGGCGCAGGGCTACGATCGCCCCTCGTGACGACACCTGACCCGACCCGGCCCCCCGCCCCCTTCGGCCTCGGCTGGACCGTCCACGGTGACGGTCGCGAGGTGCGGCCCGGTGAGGTCGTGCGGCCCGGCGAGCGCCTGTCCTGGCCCCGCACGATCGGTCTCGGCGCGCAGCACGTCGTCGCGATGTTCGGCGCGACCTTCCTCGTGCCCCTCATCACCGGGCTGCCGCCGGCGACGACGCTCTTCTTCAGCGGCATCGGCACGATGCTCTTCCTGCTCATCACCGCCGGGCGGGTGCCGAGCTACCTCGGCAGCTCCTTCGCCTTCATCGCACCGCTGGCCGCGGCGTCGAAGAGCCACGACATGCCCACCGCTCTCGGCGGCGTCGTCATGGCCGGCCTCGCGCTCGCGCTCATCGGAGTCGTCGTCCAGATGGCCGGCGACCGGTGGCTGCGGGCGCTCATGCCGCCGGTCGTCACCGGCGCCATCGTCGCGCTCATCGGGCTCAACCTCGCGCCGAGCGCCAAGGTCAACTTCATGAAGTCCCCGGTGACCGCCCTCGTGACGGTCGTCGTCATCCTGCTCGTCACCGTCGCGACGCGGACGCTCTTCTCCCGCATCGCGATCCTCGTCGGTGTCGCCGCCGGCTACGCCACCGCGCTGCTGCGTGACGAGGTCAGCTTCGCCCGGATGCACGAGGCCGACTGGCTCGGGGCACCGGACTTCCACGCGCCCCACTTCGAGCTCGCGGTCGCCGGTCTCTTCATCCCGGTCGTCCTCGTCCTCGTGGCGGAGAACGTCGGGCACATCCGCTCGGTCGCCTCGATGACGGGGGAGGACCTCGACCCGCTGACGGGCAGGGCGCTCATCGCTGACGGCCTCGCCACGACCCTGGCCGGAGCCGGCGGTGGATCGGGCACGACGACCTACGCCGAGAACATCGGCGTCATGGCCGCCACCCGCGTCTACTCGACCGCCGCCTACTGGGTCGCCGCGCTCGTCGCGCTGCTGCTGTCCTTCTCGCCGAAGTTCGGCGAGGCCATCGCCACCGTGCCCCCGGGGGTCCTCGGCGGGGCGGGCGTCGTCCTCTACGGCATGATCGGCCTGCTCGGGGCGAAGATCTGGGTCGAGGCCAAGGTCGACTTCGGCAACCCGATCAACCTCATGACCGCTGCCGTGGCGCTGATCATCGGCATCGCCGACTTCACGTGGAAGGTCGGGGACCTGCAGTTCGCGGGCATCGCCCTGGGCACCGTCGCGGCGCTGCTCGGCTTCCACGTCATGCGTGGGGTCAACCTCGTGACCCGCGCCGTGCCCGACCCCTTGATGAAGGCTTCTTCATCCGACGCTCATCCGGGACTCACACCCCCTTCGTAACCTCGAGGCATGACTCCCGCACCCCGCCGCAGGCTCGGCCGGGACGGCATGCTCCTCGCGGTCATGCTGTCCGTGCCGGTGCTCGTCCTGATCGGATTCCGCGTGGCCGCGGCGCCGGCGGACCCCCCGCCGGTCGAGGAACGTCCGCTGCAGCTGACGACCGACGGCACCTCGTCGACGCCCACCCCGTCGTCGACCAGCACGGGGCCGACCAGCACGGGGCCGACCAGCACGTCCTCGACCAGCACGCCGACGAGCAGCTCGACCTCCGACCCCACGTCCACCACGACCACCCGGCCGTCGACCAGCGCGAGCACGCGCCCCACGTGGACCCCCACGCCGTCGTGGACCTCGCGCACCGATGCGCCGGCGCCCACCTACGACGATGATGACGACGGTGACGACGACGGCGCGGACGACGACGAGTACGACGATGACTGATGGCGGCTGAGCGCGGCCGTCCACGGCTGGCCCGCGACACCATCGTCGGCTGGATGGTGCTCGTGCTCTTCGTCAGCCTGCTGTCCGTCGTCGTCGTCGTGCGCGAGAGCCTGCACGTGTCGGTCACGGAGCGGGCCAACGCCGACGTGACCCAGGAGATCGAGGAGTTCCGCACCTTCACCCGCACCGGCGTCGACCCCGAGACCTCTCGTCCCTTCACGACGGCGGAACGGCTGCTCACCGTCTACCTCTCCCGGCAGCGGCCGGGCAGCGGCGAGGTCATCGTCGGCTACGTCGGGGAGTCGGGCGTCGTGACGACCTCCTACGGCGCCGGGGCGCCGGACGTCGACGAGTACGACCTCACCCGGGACCCGGCCGTGCTGCGCGCGGCCGAGCAGGGGACCTCGGGCACCCTCGACACCCCCGCCGGCGAGATGCGCTGGGCCCGCACCGTCGTCGACGTGCGGGGCGGCGACGACGCGATGCTGCTCGTCGCGGTCTTCACCGGGGAGGGCGCGGCGGAGGCCGACCGCACGGTGCGCATGCTCACCCTCGTCTCGCTCGGGACCCTGCTCCTCGCGGGCGTCATCTCGTGGCTCGTCGCCGGGCGGATCCTGCGGCCGGTGCGGCAGGTGCAGGAGGCGGCCGCCGAGATCACCGAGCACGACCTCACCCGACGGATCACCGTGGGCGACGACGACGTGTCGGGTCTGGCCGCGACCTTCAACCGCATGCTCGACCGGCTCGAGGAGGCCTTCCGCGCGGAGCAGCGCTTCGTCGACGACGCCGGCCACGAGCTGCGCACGCCGATCACCGTGATCCGTGGTCACCTCGAGCTCATGGACGACGACCCGGCGTCGCGGGAGGTGACGATGCGCATCGTCACCCAGGAGCTGGACCGGATGAGCCGGATCGTCACCGACCTGCTCGCCCTGGCCAAGGCCGACCGACCGGACTTCGTGCGGCTCGGCGAGGAGGTCGACCTGCCGGCGCTGACCATCTCGCTCGAGGCCAAGGTCTCGGCGCTCGCCGACCGCAGCTGGCGGCTCGCCCACGTCGCCGAGGGCACGGCCCGGCTCGACACCCAGCGCGTCACCCAGGCCGTGCTCCAGCTGGCGCACAACGCCGTGCAGCACACCGCCGACGGCGACGCGATCACCCTCTCCTCGGACGTCGTCGTCGACCCCGATCTCGGTCCCGCTCTGACGATCAGCGTGGCCGACACCGGGCCCGGCGTGCCGGTCGCCGCGCGGGAGCACATCTTCGAGCGCTTCGCCCACGGCGAGCCCCCGGACGGACGCCGCCACAGCGGCGCCGGCCTCGGGCTGTCGATCGTCCGAGCCATCGCCGAGGGCCACGGCGGGCGGGTCGACGTCGGCGGCACGCCCGGCGAGGGTGCCGTCTTCACCCTCGTGCTCCCCACCCACACCCCTGCCAGCCACGACCACCCGGAGCAGACATGAGCGCCATCCTCATCGCCGAGGACCACGACGAGATCGCCAGCTTCATCGACAAGGGGCTGCGGGCCAGCGGCTACCGCACGACGATCGTCGGCGAGGGCCGGCAGGCCTGGGCGCTCGCCTCGACCGGGGCCTTCGACCTGCTCGTGCTCGACGTCGGCCTGCCCGGGCTCGACGGCTTCGAGGTGCTGCGCCGGCTGCGCGGCGACGACGTCGACCTGCCCGTCATCATCCTCACGGCACGCGACGGGGTCGACGACACCGTCGCCGGTCTCGAGGGCGGGGCCAACGACTACATGACCAAGCCCTTCCAGTTCGCCGAGCTGCTCGCCCGCGTCCGGCTGCGGCTGCGCGAGGGCGGGGCGGCTCCGGCCGACGACGGGGCGCTCGTCGCGGGCGACCTGAGCCTGGACGTCCGCCGACGCACCGCGCGCGTCGCCGGCCGTGAGGTGGAGCTGACGGCCCGCGAGTTCTCCCTGCTCGAGGCCTTCGTCGAGCACGTCGAGCAGGTGCTCTCCCGAGAGCAGCTGCTCGGCATGGTGTGGGACATGGACTTCGACCCGGGGTCCAATGTCGTCGACGTCTTCGTCCGCTCGCTGCGGGCGAAGATCGGGGCCGAGCGGATCACCACGGTCCGCGGGGTCGGCTACCGACTGCGGGCCGAGGCCCGGGGCGGCGCCGGCGACCCAGCGGCACGCGACTAGCTCAGCAGCCCGTCCTCACGCGCCCGCGCCACGGCGGCGGTGCGCGAGTCGACGTCGAGCTTGGTGTAGACGTGCACGAGGTGCGTCTTGACCGTCGCCTCCGAGATGACGAGGGCACGGGCGATCTCGCGGTTGGACATGCCCTGCGCGACGGCGCCGAGGATCTCGACCTCGCGGGCGGACAGGTCGGCCTGCGGGCGGGAGATGCGCGCGACGACCCGCTGGGCGAGGTCGGGGGACAGGACCGTCTGGCCGCTCGCGGCACGGGCCACGGCGTCGGTGATGACGGCTGGGTCGGCGTCCTTGAGCAGGTAGCCCGCGGCGCCCGCCTCGACGGCCCGCACGATGTCGCGGTCGGTGTCATATGTGGTGAGCACGAGCACCGCCGGCGCGGGTCGCCGGGCGCGTACCGCCTCGGTGACCCCCACGCCGTCGAGACCGGCGCCCAGGCGCAGGTCGGTGACGACGACGTCGGGCAGCTCGCGGGCGACGGCGGCCACGCCCTCGTCTCCGGTGCCGACGTCGGCGACGACCGTGATCCGGGGGTCCTGCCCGAGCAGGGCGACGACGCCCATGCGGGTCACCGGGTGGTCCTCGACGACGACCACCCGCACCGGGCGCCCGGCCCCGGCGGTCGTGCCCGTCGTCCCGACGCTCGCCTCGCTCATCCGTCCTCCACCGCTCGTCCGATCTCCACCCAGCCCGACACGGCGGTGCCCTCGCCGGGCGCCGACTCGACGGACAGGCCACCGCCGAGCTCACGCAGCCGGGCGCGGGTCGCGCGCAGGCCGTATCCCCCTTCGCCGCTCGTGGGGGAGGGCTGGTCCCACCAGCCCTGCGGGTCGAAGCCGATCCCGTCGTCGACGACGTCGACCCGCACGGTCGTGCCGGCCTCCTCGAGGCTGATGGTGACCGTGCGCGCGGCCGCGTGGGTCCGGACATTGGCCAGGGCCCCCTGGACCAGCCGCAGCAGGGCGACCTCGACGGTCGTCGGGACCGCCGGCAGCGTCGGCGACGCGGTGACGGTCGCGGCCACGCCGGTCTCGTCGGCGAAGCGCTCGGCGACCCGCCGCACGGCCGCCGGCAGGCTTCCCTCGTCGAGGTCGGCCGGGGCGAGCGCCCCGACGATGCGACGCGACTCCTCGAGGCCCTGGGCCGCGCCCGACTCGATGTGCTCGAGCAGCTGCGACCGCCGGTCGGCGTCGCCCTCGGCCCGGGCGGCGCGGGCGAGGAGGAGCAGCGAGCTGAAGCCCTGCGCGATGCCGTCGTGGATGTCGCGGGAGAGCCGGGTGCGCTCGCTCGTCACGCCCTGCGCGCGCTGCACGCGGGCCAGCTCGTCGGTGAGGGCGGCGCTCTCCTCCTGCGCGGCGTAGAGCGAGGCGATGAGCCGCTGTCGCTCGATGCCGTCGCGGACGAGCGCCTGCTGCGCCTTGGCCACGCCGAGGGCGACGACCATGCCGATGAAGGGCCCGATGATCGCCGCGAAGGAGGCCTGCCCGCTCTGCCGCACCGGCTCGAGCGCGACGACGACGAAGACGAGCAGCGAGGTGACCACGGCCGGCAGCAGCGGCAGCACGTGACCGGCGAGGAGCCAGAGGGGGAAGGCGAGCCAGACGTTCTCGGGGGAGACGAGCACGAGCAGGCCCCAGAGGAGGACGAGTCCGACGAACCAGCCGGTGCCGTCACGGCCGAGCCGGGCCAGGCGGGGACCGACGGCGTACCAGCCGGCGAAGAGCGCCAGGGCCCCGATCTCGGCGAGCGGGTGCGCGCCGTCCGCGACGGCACGCACCGCGCAGAGGACGGCGAGCACTGCGAGCAGGGCGTGCTGGCCCAGCCGCAGCCACCGGCCGGTGCCCGTGGGGTCGCTCGTGCTGCTCGTCACGGGCGCGACGCTACCCGCCCGGGCCACCAGAAGCGCTCGCCGAGGAGGGCGGTGGCGGCGGGCACGACGAGCGTGCGCACGACGAGCGTGTCGAGGAGGACCCCGAGGCCCACGACGAGGCCGAGCTGGCCGAGGACGACGAGCGGCAGCACGCCCAGTGCCGCGAAGACGGCGGCGAGGACGACACCCGCGCTCGTGATGACCGCGCCGGTACGGGCGACCGCCCGGGCGACGCCCTCGCGCGTGCCGTGGTCGGCGGCCTCGCCACGCGCTCGGTGCATGAGGAAGATCGTGTAGTCGATACCCAGCGCCACGAGGAAGAGGAAGGCGACGAGCGGGACCTGCACGTCGAGCGCCGGGTGGCCGAGCAGGTGCTCGTCGAGCCACGCGCCCAGGCCGAGGGCGGCGAGCGCGCTCAGCGCGTTGAGCACCAGCAGGACAAGGGGACCGACGAGCGCGCGGAGCAGGACGACGAGCACGACGAGGCTGACGAGCAGCACGAGCGGGACGACCGTGCGCAGGTCGGCGTCGGCGGCCGTGCGGGCGTCGAGCAGCTCGGCCGAGCCACCGCCCACGTGGGCGTCGGCGCCGGTGACGTGGTGGGCCGCGGTGCGCAGGTCGCTCGCGAGCTCGAGGCTCGCCGGGCTGCCCGGCGCGGGCTCACCGATGACCGTGAGCCGGGCCAGGCCCTGCCCGTCGGTGCCGGAGGGCGCGACGGTGGTCACGCCCGGCACGGCCTCGACGGCGGTCGCCACGGCGTCGGCCCGGCCCGCGTCCGTCGTGATGACGAAGGGAGCCGCGGAACCGGCCGGGAAGTGCTCGCCGACCGTCACGAGACCGTCTGCGGACTCCGACGCGGTGCGGAAGGAGTCGGCCTGACTCAGCCCGACCCGGGCGCCGAGCAGGCCGGAGGCGAGGACGACGAGGACGGCGAGACCGCCGGCGAGGAAGACCGCGGGGCGACGCACGACGCTGCGGGCGACGCGCGCCCAGATGCCCTCGTGCGACAGGTCGTCGCCGGGGCGGGGGACGAAGGGCCAGAAGACCTGTCGGCCGACGAGCGCGAGTGCCGCGGGCAGCACGAGGACGACCGCGGCGAGGGCGATGACGAGGCCGACGGCGGAGGCCAGCCCGAGCCCGCGGGTGCCCGGGACGGCGGCGAGCAGGAGGGTTGCCAGGGCGAGCACGACGGTCGCATTGCTCGCGACGATGGCCGACACGGTGGCCCGCCACGCGGCGCGCAGCGCGACGCGGTGGTCGTCGTGCTCGTGCAGCTCCTCGCGGTAGCGCGAGATGAGCAGGAGGGCGTAGTTGGCCCCCGCGCCGAAGACGAGGACGGAGACGATGCCTGCGTCGAAGGGGAGGCCGCTCGCCTCCCCGACGGCAGCGGTCACCCGCCCGGCCACCTGGTCGGCGATGCCGACGACGGCGAGCGGGACGAGCCACAGGACGGGGGAGCGGTAGGTGAGCAGGAGCAGCAGCGCGACGACCCCGATGGTCACCGCGAGGAGGGTGAAGTCGGCGCCGTCGAAGGCCGAGGCGATGTCGGCGCCGAAGGCCGGGCCGCCGGTCACCTGCACGTCGAGCTCGGCCGGTGCGTGGTCGGCCACCTCGGCGCGCAGGTCCTCGATGGTCGCGACCTGGGTGGCGCTGTCCTCGCTCACCTCGACGGGCACGGTGACCGTCGCGGCCATCCCGTCCTCGCTCACCTGCGGGTGCGCCCTGCCGGCGCCGAGGTCGGCCGCCAGCTTGCCGAGGGCGCGCTCGTCGGCGCTCGTCAGGCGGGCGTCGCCCCCCTTCGTCGCGACGAGCAGGACGGGAGCGGTGTCGCTGCCGGGAAAGCCCTCGAGCTGCTCCGCCACCACCGCCGACTCCGCCGACGCCGGATAGGCATCGCCCCGCGGCGGCGCCTCCGCGGACCCCAACAGCGCCGACGCCAGCCCCACGACGAGCACGGCGAGGACGAGCACGAGTGACGCCCCCCGCCGGCCGAGGATGCGCTGGACGAAGGGAGCACGGGTGGACACGGGAGAAGGCTGGGATGGCGCTGGACGCAGGGAGGTCGACATGCCATCCAGTTCACCGGCGAAGGGGGTCCCGCCACATCGCGCACGAGGTTGGTCCTGCGATCAACCTTTCGGTGGATGCCACGACGCACACGGAGCGGACGGCAGGGGAGGTCGGCGCAGCATCAAGCCGAAGTCGAAGACGACAACGCACCCACACGACAAGGAAGGACTTCGGCAGCGCGCCGGCCTTCCGTGCCGGGAGCCGGGGCGAGCGCCAGCCTCCTTCGTCGGGAGCGCCGGGAGCGGGAGGCAACGCCGGACACGAGCTGTGGATGGCCCGCAGTGATCGTCGGTGGGGGCGCATAGGGTGGAGCGGTGTCGTCGTCCGTGGAGTCCCTGCTCGCCGCTGCCGTCGGGGGAGTGGGTGGCTCGACCAGGCCCGGGCAGGTCGAGATGGCACTCGCCGTCGCGCGTGCCATCGACTCCGAGAAGCACCTGCTCGTGCAGGCGGGCACCGGCACCGGCAAGTCGCTGGCCTATCTCGTGCCGGCGGTCGAGCACGCACAGCGGGTGGGCAAGCCGGCGGTCGTCGCGACGGCGACCCTCGCGCTGCAGGGGCAGATCGTCGACCGCGACATGCCGCGCCTGGCCGACGCCCTGACGCCCCACCTGAAGCGGCGCCCGACATACGCGATCGTCAAGGGCCGGCGCAACTACGTGTGCAAGCACAAGATCGAGGGCGGCTTCCCCGACGACGAGGACGGCCTCTTCGACGTCGGCGAGGCCGACGCGCAGGCCGGCTGGCTCGGCAAGGAGGTCGTCCGGGTCCGCGAGTGGGCCGACGAGACCGAGTCGGGTGACCGCGACGAGCTCGTCCCCGGCGTCTCGGAGAAGGCCTGGCGCCAGGTGTCGGTCTCGGCGCAGGAGTGCCTCGGCTCGAAGTGCCCGATGGTCGCCGAGTGCTTCGTCGAGAGCTCGCGCGAGGCGGCCAAGGACGTCGACGTCATCGTCACCAACCACTCCTTCATGGCGATCGACGCCTTCGAGGGGCGCCCGATGCTGCCCGATCACGACGTGCTCGTCGTCGACGAGGCCCACGAGCTCGTCGACCGGGTGACCTCGACGGTCACCGACGAGCTCGCGCCCGGCGGGTTGCGGGCCGCGGCGAAGCGGGCGCGCAAGTTCGCCGACTCGGCCGAGGTCCTCGACGACCTCGGGTCCGATCTCGAGGCCGTGCTCGAGGAGGCACCGGAGGGGCGCCTGGCCACGGGCATCCCCGACGCGCTCGCGGCCGTGCTCGGCCGCTGCCGCGACGTCGCCCGCTCGCTCCTGACGGAGATGAAGCCGCCGAAGGGGGAGCAGGTCGACGGCACCCGTCAGGTCGCCCTCGTCGCCGTCGAGGAGGTGCACGACACCGCCGCCCGGATGCTCGAGGAGCACGAACTCGACGTCATCTGGGTCAGCCGCGACCTGCGCCGCGGCCCGCTGTTGCGCGTGGCGCCGATGAGCGTCGCGATGCGCATGCGGGAGCGGATCTTCGGCACCGGCGCCAGTGACGACGACGAGGCGGTGCGGGACCGCACGGTCGTGCTCACCTCGGCGACCCTCGAGCTCGGCGGCACCTTCGACGCCGTCGCCGGCACGCTCGGGCTGCGTGGGCCGGGAGCACCCGAGTGGACCGGCCTGGACGTCGGGTCCCCCTTCGACTACGCCCAGCAGGGCATCGCCTACGTGGCCGAGCACCTGCCGGCGCCCGGGCGCGACGGGCTGGCCCCGCAGACCCTCGACGAGATCGAGGCCCTCGTGAGGGCCGCCGGTGGCCGCACGCTTGGGCTCTTCTCGTCGATGCGCGCGGCCAAGGAGGCGACCGAGGCGATGCGTGAGCGGCTGGGTGACGACTTCGCCGTGCTCTGCCAGGGCGAGGAGATGATCGGCACGCTCGTGCGCGAGTTCGCCCGCGAGCCGCGCACCATCCTCTTCGGCACGCTCACCCTGTGGCAGGGCGTCGACGTGCCGGGCAGCAGCTGCCAGCTCGTGCTCATCGACCGCATCCCCTTCCCTCGTCCCGATGACCCGCTCTCGTCGGCGCGCACCCAGGAGATCGCCCGACGCGGGGGCAACGGCTTCATGGCCGTCTCGGCGACCCACGCGGCGCTGCGCCTGGCCCAAGGGGCGGGCCGGCTCATCCGGCGCGGTGACGACCGCGGGGTGGTCGCCTTCCTCGACCACCGGATGATCAAGGCGCGCTACGCGGGCTTCCTCCAGCGCTCGCTGCCGCCCTTCTGGCCGACGACCGACCGCGATCTCGTGCTCGGTGCGCTGCGCCGGCTCGACCAGATCGCGCCCCCGCCGCAGCCGGTCGCCGAGCCGGCCCGGCGCGGCATGACCGGCCAGGCGAGCGCGCCGGTCGCCGACCCCGGTCCGGCCGACGCGGCCCGCACGGCCGTCGTCCGTGGCGAGGGGTGGTCCGCCCAGGACGACGACGAGCTGCGTGACGGGGTCGACCTCGGGCTGCCCCTGACCGAGCTCGCCGACTCCCTCGACCGCGACGAGGACGCCGTCGCAGCCCGGGCCCAGACGCTCGGCCTGGCTGTCCCACCCCGCGGCTAGCCTGTCGCCCATGGAACTTCGTCGTCTCGGCCGCTCCGGGCTCACCGTCTCCGCCGTCGGGCTGGGGTGCAACAACCTCGGCCGCGAGGGCACCGCCAGCCGGACCCAGGAGGGCGCCGACGCCGTCGTGCACGCCGCGCTCGACGCGGGCATCACCCTCTTCGACGTCGCCGACACCTACGGCGCCGAGCCGGGGCTGTCCGAGACGGTGCTCGGCCGGGCCCTGGGCAGCCGCCGCGACGAGGTCGTCGTCGCGACGAAGTTCGGCATGGACGTGCGCGGGGCCAACGGCCCCGACTTCGGAGCCCGCGGGTCGCGGCGCTACATCACGACCGCCGTCGAGGCCTCCCTTCGTCGGCTGGGCACCGACCGCATCGACCTCTACCAGCTGCACACGCCCGACCCGCTGACGCCGATCGAGGAGACGCTCGACGCGCTCGACGACCTCGTGCGCGCGGGCAAGGTGCGCTACATCGGCCACTCCAACCTCGCCGGCTGGCAGATCGCCGACGCCGAGCACACCGCGCGTGCCCGCGGGGGAGCGCGCTTCATCTCGAGCCAGAGCCACTACAACCTCCTCGACCGCCGGGCCGAGCTCGAGGTGACCCCGGCGGCCGAGCACTTCGGGCTCGGTGTGCTGCCCTACTTCCCGCTCGCGAGCGGACTGCTCACCGGCAAGTACTCGTCGGGCTCCGCGCCCGAGGGCAGCCGGCTGACCCACTCGCGCCAGTACCTGCTCGAGGAGGCCGACCTCGACCAGCTGCGTGCCTTCGGCGACTACGCCCGGGCCCGTGACCTCACCGAGCTCGAGGTCGCCTTCTCGTGGCTCGCCTCGCGCCCGGCCGTCACGAGTGTCATCGCCGGCGCGACCCGCCCGGAGCAGATCGCGGCCAATGCCGCGGCCGTCTCCTGGGTGCCGACCCCCGACGACGAGGCCGAGCTCGACGAGATCTTCCCGACGGTGCCGCGGGTGGCCCTGTTTTGAGCACACCCCCCTTCGTCCTCGTCCAGGGACCCGAGACGGTGCTCGCGGACCGTGCCGTCGAGCAGGTGATCGCCGACGTGCGGGTGACCTCGCCCGAGCTCGAGGTCGTCACCCTGCGGGCCGAGGGCTACGAGGAGGGCGCGCTCACCGTCCAGGCCAGCCCCTCGCTCTTCGGCGAGGACAAGCTCATCGTCGTGCGCGACCTGCACCAGGCGCCCGACGCGCTGCAGGTCGACCTGCTCGCCTACCTCGCCGACCCCGAGGACTCGGTGACCCTCGTCGTCACCCATGCCTCGGGCAACAAGGGCAAGAAGGTGCTCGACACGCTCAAGAAGGCCAAGGCGCTCGTGCTCGAGGCCCCGGCGATCAAGAGCGACCGCGACAAGGCCGACTTCGTGACCAACGAGTTCCGCCGCAGCCGTCGCAAGGCGACGAGCGAGGCCGTCCAGGCGCTCGTCGAGGCGGTCGGCAAGGACGTGCGCGAGCTCGCCTCCGCCTGCCAGCAGCTCGTCGACGACACGACCGGCACGATCGACGCCGACGTCGTCGAGCGCTACCACGGGGGGCGGGTCGAGGCGACCGGCTTCAAGGTTGCCGACGCCGCGGTTGCCGGGCAGACCGGCGAGGCGCTGCGGCTGCTGCGTCACGCGGTCAACGTCGGCGTCGACCCGGTGCCGATCGTCGCCGTCCTCGCCCAGCAGCTGCGCCAGCTGGCCAAGGTCGGGGGAGCGGGCCGTGGCCGCAGCGCCGACCTGGCCCGAGACCTCGGCATGGCGCCCTGGCAGGTCGACAAGGCACGCCGATCGCTCCAGGGCTGGACGGGTGCCGGGCTGGGCCGCAGCATCCAGGCCGTCGCGGCCGCCGACTTCGAGGTCAAGGGCGGCGGACGCGACCCCGTCTACGCCGTCGAGAAGGCGATCCTGACGATCACCCGCGAGTTTGGCCGCGACCGGAGCCGCTGATACATTTGTCGCTTGCGTGCGCGCATGGTCGTGCGCGCACGACAGCACGACCCAGGGCGTCTCTCCCACGGTGTCCCCACGCCGGTCCCGAGACGTCTTGCCGCCCTCTAACGGCAACCTTCGACCGAACCAGAAAGAACTCTCGTGGCAAACATCAAGTCCCAGATCAAGCGCGTCAAGACGAACGCCGCCCGGACCGAGCGCAACCGCGCCTACAAGTCCGAGCTGCGCACGTGGATCCGCAAGGTCCGCACGGCCGCCGACGCCGGCGACGCCGAGGCTGCCCAGGCTGCCCTCGTCACCGCCGGCAAGAAGCTCGACAAGGCCGTGAGCAAGGGTGTCATCCACGCCAACCAGGCCGCCAACAAGAAGTCGGCCCTGGCCAAGCGCGTCAACTCGCTCTGAGCTGACAACCTGTCGAAGGGGGCCGGTCACCGCGAGGTGACCGGCCCCCTTCGCCGTGTCCGCACGTCGTCGAGGACGGGCGGTCACACGGGGTCGTCGTCGTAGTCGCGGCCGGACGCGACCGCCCGCACCGCCTCGACGACGGCGTCGAAGACCCGCTCGTCGAGGACCGCGCCCTCCCGGCGCACCGCGGCGGGGTCCAGGCGCAGCACACGGTTGACCCGCGCCTCGCTGCGCCGGCCGCGCCCGTCCCACGCGCCGGAGCCGACGTCGATCCAGCGCCGCCCGGCCGCAGCCTCCTGCTCGGCGTCGAGGTCGTGGTCGTGGCTCGTCAGCTGCAGGCCGAGCAGCCAGTCGCCGTCGCGACCCACGAGCAGGACCGGTCGGTCCTTGCCCTGGGTGTGGTCCTCCTCGTAGGGCACCCAGGCCCAGACGACCTCGCCGGGGGAGGGCGTCGGGTCCTCGGGGGTCGGGGCCCACTGCATCGTCGGCACACCCGTGAAGTCGCCGGGGTAGTCGCTCATGCCGGCCACGCTAGCGCTCCCGCGTGAGCATCCTCACGAACTGACCGGCGAGGAAGTTCCCCGCGAGGTCACCCGCCGTACACCCACGCCCGACAGGCTCTGCGCCATGCCCTCGGACGCCACACCTCATACCCCCCTGCCCGGACCCGCCCGACGTGACGTCGTGCGCGGGGCCGCCGTCGGGGCCGTCGCCGCCACCGCGACCGTCACCCCCTTCGCCCTGTCGGCGGCGCACGCCGCACCGACCACCGGATTCCTCCACGGCGTCGCCTCCGGCGACCCGCTGCCCACCGCCGTCGTCCTGTGGACCCGCGTGACGCCGACGGCCGACGCCGTGCCCGGCTCCGGCCGGGGCCCCCGGGTCAAGGTCACGTGGGAGGTCGCGACCGACGACGACTTCACCCGGATCGTGCGTCGGGGGCAGGTCGCCACCGGCACCGAGCGCGACCACACCGTCAAGGTGGACGCGAGCGGGCTGACGCCGGGCACGCGCTACGCCTACCGCTTCCGCAGCGGGGGAGCCACCTCGCCGACGGGCTGGACCCGCACGGCGCCCGCGCCGTCGAGCACCCCGGGCCGACTGCGGCTGGGCGTCGTCTCCTGCTCCAACTGGGAGGCCGGATGGTTCTCCGCCTACCGCCACCTCGCCGCACGAGGCGACCTCGACGCCGTGCTCCACATGGGCGACTACCTCTACGAGTACCCGACCGGTGAGTACGGGGCGGGCGAGACGGTCGTCCGCACGACGCAGCCGACGCACGAGATCGTCACCCTCGCCGACTACCGGGTGCGGCACGGTCACTACAAGACCGACCCCGACCTGCAGGCGCTGCACGCGGTCGCCCCGTGGATCACCACGTGGGACGACCACGAGAGCGCCAACGACGCGTGGATCGACGGCGCGGAGAACCACCAGCCGGAGACCGAGGGCGCCTGGGCCGACCGCGCGGCCGCCTCGCGGCGCGCCTACGACGAGTGGATGCCGATCCGGTTGTCCGGCACCGCGACCCTCGGCGACGGCAACCAGGTCTACCGGGAGCTGTCCTTCGGCACGCTCGCCGACCTGCGGATGCTCGACCTGCGCAGCTATCGCAGCGAGCAGGCCTCCTACGCCGCGCTCGGCCAGGTGGGCTCGCCCGACCGCACCATCGCCGGTGACGCGCAGATGGGCTGGCTCAAGGAGTCGCTGAGCGGCTCGAGCGCGACGTGGAAGCTCGTCGGCAACCCGGTGATGATCTCGCCGGTGACCTTCGGCGCCGTCGACGCCGAGGTCGGGCTGGCGCTCAACGACATGGGTGGGCTCATCCCGCCGGAGGGCATCCCCTACAACGTCGACCAGTGGGACGGCTACACCGCCGACCGCCGCGAGCTCATCGACCACCTCGCCGACCAGGCGATCACCAACACCGTCTTCATCACCGGCGACATCCACTCCGCGTGGGCCTGCGACCTGCCGAAGAATGTCGGCACCTACCCCTTCAGCCCGAGCGTCGCGGTCGAGTTCGTCGGCACGTCGGTCACCTCCGACAACCTCGACGACATCCTCCAGGTCGCGCCCCGCACGGTCTCGCTCACCGTCGAGGCCGCGATCCGCACCGCCAACCCGCACGTGCGCTACCTCGACTTCGACCGCCACGGCTTCAGCGTCCTCACCCTGACCCCGAGCCGTGCCCAGATGGACTGGTACGCCCTCGCCGACCGCACCGACCCGGCCTCGCCGGTCCGGTGGAGCGCCGGCTTCGAGACCCTGCCCGGCACCCAGCGCGCCCGTCGCGTCTGGTACCCCGCCACCTGACCGGAGAGACCATGACCACCCCGTCCCACCCCTCCCGCCGCACCCTCCTGCGCTTCGCCGCCGCCAGCGGTGCGACCGTCGCCATCTCCGGCGCGCTCGGTGCCCCCTGGGCCTCCGCCGCGTCGAAGGGGGATCAGCGTCGCGTCTACGTCCTGGTCACCGACGGGCTGCGCCCGGACGAGATCACGCCCGAGTGCACCCCCCACCTGCATGCCCTGCGCGCCGGTGGCACCTGGTACCCCAACGCGCGCTCCCTGCCGGTCATGGAGACGATCCCCAACCACGTGATGATGATGACCGGCGTGCGGCCCGACCGCAGCGGCGTGCCGGCCAACAAGATCTACGACCGGGGCCTCGGCGAGGTCCGCGACATGGACCAGCCGAGCGACATCAAGGTCGCGACCCTCATCGAGCGGCTCAACGCCCGCGGCCTGACGACCGGCACCGTGCTGTCGAAGGACTACCTCTACGGGGTCTTCGGCGACCGCGCGACCTATCGGTGGGAGCCCAAGCCGCTCATGCCGATCACCGACCACGCGCCCGACGGCTACACCTACGACGCGCTGGTCAAGATGGTCGACGAGGCCGACCCGCACCTCGTCTTCGTCAACTTCGGCGACATCGACCGGGTCGGTCACGCCGACCTCGGGGGCACGACCAGCCTGCCCGCGATGCGCTACGCCGCCCTGGCCAACACCGACCGTCTCGTCGGCGACTTCGTCGAGCACCTCAAGGCGAAGGGGGCGTGGGAGCGCTCGGTCATCATCCACCTCGCCGACCACTCGATGGACTGGTCGATGGCGTGGAAGGTCATCTCGCTCGGCGCCCCCATCTGGTGGGACACCACGCTGCGCGACAAGGTGGAGATCGCGCAGAACGGTGGTGCCGACTGCCTCTACTGGACCGGCCCCGCGGGGGAGCGGGCCGCCGGCCTGCAGCGGCTGCGCACCCTCGTCGAGCGGCAGGCGGGGGTGCTGTCGGTGCACACGCCGGCCGAGCTGCGCCTGGGCGCCAACTCCGGCGACTTCGTCGTCTACTGCAAGCAGGGCTGGCGCTTCTCGGACCCGACGATCTTCGACAACCCGATCCCCGGGAACCACGGACACCCGACGACGGCTCCCATCCCCTTCGTCATCGGCGGTGGCTCCCCGCTCGTCCGGCCGGGCACGCGCACCGCGACCGCCCACACGCTCGACGTCGCGCCGACCGTCGGCGCGATCTTCGGCCTGCCCCCGCTGCCGGGTGGCTACGACGGGGTCAGCCGGCTCTGACAGGCCGCCCCGACCCCGTGGGCCGTGGGTGAAGGACTTCTCATGGAGCCTTCACGCACGGCTCATGGGGGCTTCCTAGCGTGACGTGGGTCGCTCGGGCACAGGGCACCGAGCCGTCACAGGGAGAGCCACCATGAACCGCCTCGCCACCGCCACCGCCGTCCTCGCCGTCGCCGCCGGAGGGGTCGTCGCCACCGCGGCCCCCGCCTCGGCCGACGACCGCACCTGCCGCGGCACCATCTCGAAGCAGACGATCAGCGGCGACCTCGTCGTCCCGAGCGGCGCGAGCTGCCGGGTCAACAGCCTCGACGTCAAGGGCAACATCAAGATCGGCCGGGGCGCCACCCTGCGCTCCTACCACTCGAGCGTCGACGGCAACATCCAGTCCCAGGGCCACGCCTACGTGCGTTTCACCTACGGCTGGGTCGACGGTGACATCCAGCTCGAGGACGGGGCCAGCCACCACCTGCGCAATGCCTTCGTCGACGGCAACATCCAGCTCGAGGGCAACCGCGGCTACGCGCAGAACGTCATCCGCTCGCGCACCGACGGCGACATCCAGCTCTTCTCCAACCCGAAGGGCGCGAAGTACGTCTACGACAACCGGGTCCACGGCAACCTGCAGTGCAAGAGCAACACCCCCGCCCCGAAGGGCTGGGGCAACCGGGTCTCGGGCGACAAGGAAGGCCAGTGCGCCCGGCTCTGACGTGACGCCTCGGGGGCGTGGGATGATGGGCGGACGTCCACCCGCTCCCACGCACCCCGAGGTCCGCCACCCGTGTCACCCCAGGCCCGTGAGGCCCTGCCGCCCAACGCGACCCCGCCGGCGCAGATCCGCAACTTCTGCATCATCGCCCACATCGACCACGGCAAGTCGACGCTCGCCGACCGGATGCTCGGCATCACCGGCGTCGTCGAGGCCCGGGCCATGCGCGCGCAGTACCTCGACCGCATGGACATCGAGCGCGAGCGCGGCATCACCATCAAGTCGCAGGCCGTGCGCATGCCGTGGGAGGGGGTCGACGCAGCGGGGCAGCCCGGGACCTTCTGCTTGAACATGATCGACACCCCGGGGCACGTCGACTTCACCTACGAGGTCTCCCGCTCGCTCGCCGCGTGCGAGGGCGCGATCCTGCTCGTCGACGCCGCGCAGGGCATCGAGGCCCAGACCCTCGCCAACCTCTACCTGGCGATGGACAACGACCTGACGATCATCCCGGTGCTCAACAAGATCGACCTGCCGGCCGCCCAGCCGGAGAAGTACGCCGAGGAGATCGCCGGCCTCATCGGCTGCGAGCCCGAGGACGTGCTCCGGGTGAGCGGCAAGACGGGCGAGGGCGTCGAGGCCCTGCTCGACAAGATCGTCGCCGAGCTGCCGCCGCCCGAGGGTGACGCCCAGGCGCCCGCCCGGGCGATGATCTTCGACTCCGTCTACGACAACTACCGCGGTGTCGTCACCTACGTGCGGGTCGTCGACGGGGCGCTGCACCCCCGCGAGAAGATCGCGATGATGTCGACCAAGGCGACCCACGAGCTGCTCGAGATCGGGGTCATCTCGCCGGAGATGATCCCGAGCCAGGGCCTGGGCGTCGGTGAGGTCGGCTACCTGATCACCGGCGTCAAGGACGTGCGCCAGTCCAAGGTCGGTGACACCGTGACCAATGCCGCGGCGCCCGCGGCCGACGCGATCGGTGGGTACAAGGACCCCAACCCGATGGTCTTCTCGGGGCTCTACCCGATCGACGGGTCCGACTACCCGACGCTGCGCGACGCCCTCGACAAGCTCAAGCTCAACGACGCCGCGCTCGTCTACGAGCCGGAGACCTCCGCTGCCCTCGGCTTCGGCTTCCGCTGCGGCTTCCTCGGCCTGCTCCACCTGGAGATCGTGCGCGAGCGCCTCGAGCGCGAGTTCGACCTCGACCTCATCTCGACCCAGCCCAATGTCGTCTACGAGGTGACGATGGACGACGGCTCCGAGATCCTCGTGACCAACCCCAGCGAGTTCCCCTACGGCAAGGTCGCGGAGGTCCGCGAGCCGGTCGTCAACGCGACGATCCTCGCGCCGAGCGAGTTCATCGGCGCGATCATGGAGCTGTGCCAGGGCAAGCGCGGCCAGCTCGGTGGCATGGACTACCTCTCCGAGGACCGCGTCGAGATGCGCTACACGCTGCCGCTGGCCGAGATCGTCTTCGACTTCTTCGACCAGCTGAAGTCCAAGACCCGAGGCTACGCCTCCCTCGACTACCAGGAAGCGGGCGACCAGGCCGCCGACCTGGTCAAGGTCGACATCCTCCTGCAGGGCGAGACCGTCGACGCCTTCAGCGCGGTCGTCCACAAGGACAAGGCCTATGCCTACGGCACGATGATGGCCGGCAAGCTCAAGGAGCTCATCCCGCGGCAGCAGTTCGAGGTGCCGATCCAGGCCGCCATCGGCGCGCGGATCATCGCCCGCGAGAACATCCGCGCGATCCGCAAGGACGTGCTCGCCAAGTGCTACGGCGGTGACATCTCCCGCAAGCGCAAGCTCCTCGAGAAGCAGAAGGAGGGCAAGAAGCGGATGAAGAACATCGGCACCGTCGAGGTGCCGCAGGAAGCCTTCATCGCTGCGCTCTCCTCCGACGACAGCGCGGTGGACAAGGCGAAGAAGTAGCGGCGCGCTGCTGACGTGACGCAGGCGACGCCGGGGACCCTTCCCGGTCACTAAGCGCTGGCTTAGTGTGGCGGTCATGGCCCAGCAGACCTTCGCCCTCTACCAGCGCATCGCGAGCCTCCCGGCCGGCAAGCGACTCTTCTCGCTGCTCTACTCCGTCAAGGCGCCCTACTTCGCCACCGTGCGCCCGCAGGTGCGCGAGGTCCGCGCCAACCACGCGGAGCTGTCGATCCGCAACCGCAAGCGGGTGCACAACCACATCGGCACCCTGCACGCGATCGCCGTGTGCAACGGTCTCGAGGCCGCCATGGGTCTGCTCGCGGAGGCGACCTGCCCGAGCGACCAGCGGTGGCTGCCGCGCGGCCTGCAGGTGAGCTACCTGGCGAAGTCGACGACCGACCTGCTGTGCGTCGCCGAGACCGACCCCGAGCAGTGGGCGGGCGAGGCTCCCTACGACGTCGACATCCGGGTCAAGGCCGTGCGCACCGACGGGGTCGTCGTCGTCGAGGGCGTCATCCCGGTCTACGTCACCGCCAAGCCGAAGAAGGCCTGAGCCTCACCCGACGAGCCGGTCGCGCAGCCGCGCGACCTGCTCCGGCGACCACCCCGCGGCCTCGAGCCACCCCTCGGCACCGCCGAACTCTGACTCGAGGTGCGCGAGCACGGCCTCCATCGACTCGCGCCGTGGCAGCTGGTCCTCGAGGCTGTGCGTCGGCAGCGTGCGCGCATAGGGCTCGACGCTCGAGAGCCGGTCCATGATCCGCTCGAGGCGCTCGGCCGTGCGCACGTAGTCGTCGACGACGACCTCGGCGGGCACGCCCGCGACAACCAGGGCCATGCCGACCACGGTGCCGGTGCGGTCCTTGCCCGCCGCGCAGTGGACGACCGTGGCGCCCGTGCTGTCGCGGACGGCGGCCAGTGCCGCCGCCACCGAGTCGGGCCGGGCCGTGAGGTAGCCCGTGTAGTGCCGGGCCCAGAAGGCGCCGTCCCGGGGCGAGTGGTCCTGCCGGCCCCACCGGACGGCCAGGGCTTGCTCGATCGTCTCGTCGGGGTCGCGGTCCTCGCGCAGCAGGCTGTGGTGGTGGTGCGTCAGCGCGGTGGCGCGCAGCGGACCCGCTCCGGTCACCTCGTACTCGACGTGGCTGCGCAGGTCGACGACGTCGCTCACCCCGAGCTCGTCGACGAGGCGACGCACGTCCCCTTCGCTCAGGTCCTGCAGGTTGTCGCTGCGGATCATCCGGCCCTCGCGGGTGGTGCGTCCGTCGCGGGTGGGCAGCCCGCCGAGGTCTCGCATGTTGACGACGCCGTCGAGCTCGATCCACCGGGTCATGGCGCCCACGCTATCGGTGGGAGGATGAGCCGGTGCGTCCCCCCTTCGGCATCTACCTGCACGTGCCCTTCTGCACGGTCCGGTGCGGGTACTGCGACTTCAACACCTACACCGCCACCGAGCTGGGCCCCGTCGGCGGGGCGAAGGGGGCGAGCGTCGCCACCTATGTCGACGCCGCGATCGCCGAGCTCGACCTCGCCGTCCGGTCCGTGGGTGACGACCGCCGGGTCTCGACGGTCTTCGTCGGCGGCGGCACGCCGACGCTGCTGCCGCCGCAGGACCTCGTGCGCTTCCTCGACGCGGTGCGGGAGCGGTGGGGGCTGGCCGACGACGTCGAGGTGACGACGGAGGCCAACCCCGACAGCGTCACCGAGGAGTCGCTGCGGGTCCTGGCCGACGGGGGCTTCACCCGGGTGAGCATCGGCATGCAGTCGTCGGTGCCGCAGGTGCTCGCCACGCTCGACCGCACCCACGACCCGGCCAACGTCTCCCGGGCCGTCGCCGCGGCCCGAGCCGCCGGTCTGGCCGTGAGCCTCGACCTCATCTACGGCACGCCGGGGGAGAGCCTCGAGCAGTGGCGCACCTCCCTCGAGACCGCGGTGGGCCTGGCGCCCGACCACCTGTCGGCCTATGCGCTGACCGTCGAGGACGGCACCAAGATGGCCGCCCGGGTGCGCCGCGGCGAGCTGCCGATGCCGACGGGCGACGACGAGGCCGACAAGTACGAGCTCGCCGACGAGCTGCTCGCCGACGCCGGCTACGACTGGTACGAGATCAGCAACTGGGCCCGCACGCCCGCCGACCGGTGCCGGCACAACATCGCCTACTGGCGCAGCCACGACTGGTGGGGCGTCGGGCCGGGCGCCCACGGCCACGTCGACGGTGTGCGCTGGTGGAACCTCAAGCACCCGGCGACCTGGGCCAAGGCGCTGGCGGAGGGCGACCCGGCCGCGGAGCGCGAGGAGCTGACGCCGGAGCAGCGGGCCGACGAGGAGGTCCTGCTCGGGGTGCGGCTGCGCGAGGGCCTGCCGACCGATCGCCTCACGCCGCAGGGTCGCCGGGCCGTCGCCGGACTCGTCGCCGACGGACTCGTCGACGGTCGCGAGGCCGTACGGGGGAGCGTCGTGCTCACCCGTCGCGGGCGGCTGCTCGCCGACACCGTCGTCCACCACCTCGTCGGGGGTGCCGGTGCCTGACGTGCCCGAGATCCCCGACCTCATCGCCTTCGTCGACCTGCTCGGTGTCTTCGCCAACGGCCTGCTCGGCGGAGCCGTCGCCCGCCGCTACCAGCTCGACCCCGTCGGCTTCTCGGTGCTGGCCGTCGTCTCCGCGTTCGGCGGCGGCGCGATCCGCGACGTGCTGCTCAACGTGCAGCCGGTCGCCCTGACCGACCTGCGCTACCTGACGGTGGCCCTCGTCGCGGCGGCCATCTCCTTCCTCGTCCCGCTCGAGGGGCGCCGGTGGCGTCAGGTCTTCCCCTGGATCGACGGCGTGGCCCTCGGCACCTGGGCGGTCGTCGGCACGCAGAAGGCGCTGCTCGCCGACATCCACTGGTTCCCGGCCATCCTGCTCGGCGTCATCACCGCCTGCGGTGGCGGCGTCGTGCGCGACATGATGCTCGGCAACGTGCCGGTGATCCTTCAGCGCTCCGAGCTCTACGCCACGGCGGCCTTCGCCGGGGGCGCGACCCTCGTCCTGCTCCACCTCATGACCACCGGGCCGCTCGCCTCGCTCGGCGCGCTCGTCGTCGGCGGCGGGGTCTGCCTGCTCGCGCGCAAGCGTGGCTGGATGCTCCCGACCGAGCCGCGGTGGCCGGCGAGCCGCATCCGCCGGCGGTGACCGGTCGGCGGACGCCCCTGTGCGGCACCGGATCCCATGACGCACGATGAGGGCATGACCACGACTCGCACCGCCATCGTCACCGGGGCCGCGCGCGGCATCGGCCGCGCCATCGCCCTTCGTCTCGCCACCGACGGTCACCACGTGGCCGTCCTCGACCTCGACGAGTCGGCCTGCCAGGTCGTCGTCGACGAGATCACCGAAGGGGGCGGCACCGCCCTGGCCGTGGGCGTGGACGTCTCCGACGCCGAGCAGGTCGAGGCGGGCGTCGCCCGCGTCGCCGAGGAGCTCGGTGCCCCGACGCTGCTCGTCAACAACGCGGGCATCATCCGCGACAACATGCTCTTCAAGATGTCCGTCGACGACTGGGACTCGGTCATGGCGGTCCACCTGCGTGGTGCCTTCCTCATGACCAAGGCCGCCCAGGCCCACATGACCGCGGAGAAGTACGGCCGCATCGTCAACCTCAGCTCGACGTCGGCCCTCGGCAACCGCGGCCAGACGAACTACTCCGCCGCCAAGGCCGGCATGCAGGGCTTCACCAAGACCCTGGCCATCGAGCTCGGCAAGTTCGGCGTGACCGCCAACGCGATCGCCCCCGGCTTCATCCAGACGGACATGACGGCCGCGACCGCCGAGCGCATCGGCGTGCCCTTCGAGGACTTCCTCGCCCACGCGGCCAAGGAGACCCCCGTCGGCCGTGTCGGCCAGCCCGAGGACATCGCCGCCACCGCCTCCTTCCTCCTGTCCGAGGAGGCCGGCTTCGTCTCCGGCCAGGTCATCTACGTCGCCGGCGGCCCCAAGGACTGATCCGGCGAAGGGGAGTCCGGCGGCGAAGGGGGACGCCGGCGACCCAAGGGCTGACCGCAGCGGGAGGACGAAGCGGGATGTCGGCGCACATCAAGCCGAAGTCAGGCACGACGACGCACGTCGCGGGGAGACGCAGGACTTCGGCGGGCGCCGACGTCCCCCTTCGCCCGACCCGACGACCTGACGACCCGACGGCGGAGTCAGCCCTCGGGGGCGGTGACGAAGTCGATGAGCTCCTCGACGCGGCCGAGGAGGGCGGGCTCGAGGTCGGCGTAGGAGCGGACCGTGCCGAGGATCTGCTTCCAGGCGCGGGCGATGTCGGCCTGGGAGTCGTGGGCCCAGCCGAGGTGCGCGCAGATGCCGCGCTTCCACTCCATGGAGCGCGGGATCGTCGGCCAGGCGTCCATGCCGAGGCGCTGGGGGCGCACCGACTGCCACACGTCGACATAGGGGTGGCCGAGGACGAGCACGTGCTCGGGCGCGACCTTGTTGGCCTCGGCGACGATCCGGGACTCCTTGCTGCCGGGCACGAGGTGGTCGACGAGCACGCCCATCCGGCGGCCCCTGCCCGGTGCGAAGTCGCGGATGGCGGCGGCGAGGTCGTCGACACCGTCGAGCATCTCGACGACGACACCCTCGACCCGCAGGTCGTGGCCCCACACCTTTTCGACGAGCTCGGCGTCGTGGCGGCCCTCGACGAAGATCCGCGACCCGATGGCGACCCTGGCCTTGGCGTCGTGGACGGCGACGGAGCCGCTCGCGGTGCGGGAGGCCTGCTGCTCGGCCGCGGCGAGGGCGGCGCGCTGGGCTCCCTTCGGTGCCGTGAGCGATACCGGGGCGCCGTCGACGAGGAAGCCGCCGCCGAGCGGGAAGGCCCGCACCTTGCCGCGGCGGTCCTCGAGGTGGACGACGTGCACGCCGCCCGCCTTCTCCACCGCGACGACCGCGCCGACCCAGCCGGTCTCGACGTCCTCGACGACCGTTCCGCGGGTGGCCTCGAGGGCACGGGAGGTGGGCCGCGCCAGCCTGCCCTTCGACTTCCAGTCGCCGGAGAGCACGTCCTTGCCGTATCGATCGCTCACGAGGGGTGACCGTAGGCGCACACCGTGGGAGTGGTCGGCGCGGCACGCCGGGGTCGTTGGAATGCCTCCGACGGTCGTAGACTTGGCACTCAGGTGGACCGAGTGCCAGCGGTCCCGGAGTGGGTGACGAAGGAGGACGTCATGAGCCAGGAGCGGCGGATGGCCGTGCTCAGCGCCATCGTGGAGGACTACGTGCAGACCTCGGAGCCGGTCGGCTCCAAGGCGCTGCTCGACCGCCACCAGCTCAACGTCTCGGCGGCGACCGTGCGCAACGACATGGCCGCCCTCGAAGACGAGGGACTGATCATCGCGCCGCACACCTCGGCCGGGCGCATCCCCACCGACGCCGGCTACCGGCTCTTCGTCGACCGGCTCCAGGCGATCCGCCCGATGTCGCGCGGCGAGCGGGCGGCGATCACCGACTACCTCGAGGGCGCCGACGAGCTCGACGTCGTCCTCGAGCGCACCGTGCGGCTGCTGTCGACCCTGACCCGCCAGGTCGCGGTCGTGCAGTACCCCTCGCTCACCCGCAGCACGGTCAAGCACATCGAGCTCGTCCCGATGAGCGAGACCCGGCTCATGGTCGTCGTCATCATGGGCACCGGCCGCGTCGAGCAGCGCATCGTGCCGACGAGCGTCGACTACCTGAGCAGCCAGGGCGCCGAGGCCCTCGCACGTGCGCGCGGCCGGATCAACGCCGCGACCCGCGACCTGCGGCTCGCCGACGCGATCACCGCGCTGCGCACCCTGGCCGGCGAGGACGACGAGACCGAGGATGCCCTGACGGCCGGGGTCATCGCGGCCGTCGAGGACGCCCTCGCGCAGGAGCGCGTGACCAAGGTGACGCTCGCCGGCACCGCCAACCTCGCGCGCAGCTCGAGCGACTTCCCGATGACCCTCGAGCCGGTGCTCGACGCGCTCGAGCAGCACGTCGTCCTGCTCAAGCTGCTGAGCGTCGAGGCCGGTCAGACCGCGGCCGGCGTCTCGGTGCGCATCGGCTCCGAGAACCCCGTGTCCGGGCTGCAGGGCACCTCGCTCGTCACCTCCGGCTACGGCTCCGGCGACGAGCAGGTCGGCGCCGTCGGTGTGCTCGGCCCCACCCGCATGGACTACCCGGCGGCCATGGCGCAGGTGCGCGCCGTCGCCACCTATCTCTCGCGGATCGTGGACGCCTGACCGGCGACCGCACCGCGCACGACCACCCGACCCCCACCACCCACCGAGGACGTCACGCGTGAACGACTACTACGAGGACCTGGGCGTCAGCCGCGAGGCGACGCCCGAGGAGATCAAGCGGGCCTACCGCAAGCTGGCCCGCACCCTGCACCCCGACGTCAACCCCGGCCCGGAGGCCGAGGAGCAGTTCAAGCGGGTCTCGCAGGCCTACGACGTCCTCTCCGACGAGACGAAGCGCCGCCAGTACGACATGGGCGGTGACCCCTACGGCGGCCAGCACGACGGCTTCGGCGCCGGCTTCACCTTCAGCGACATCATGGAGCAGTTCTTCGGGCAGGCGGCCGGCGGCGCCGGGCGCGGTCCGCGCTCGCGCTCCGCGCGCGGCCAGGACGGACTCGTCGGCCTCGAGATCGACCTCGCGACCGCCGTCTTCGGCGGCCAGGAGGAGCTGACCATCGACACGGCCGTCGTCTGCGGCTCGTGCAGCGGCGACGGCGCCCAGCCGGGCACCGGCCGACGCACCTGCGACACCTGTGGCGGCCGCGGCGAGGTCCAGCAGGTCCAGCGCTCCTTCCTCGGCCAGGTCATGACCAGCCGTCCGTGCCCCACCTGCCAGGGCTTCGGCGAGGTCATCCCCAACCCCTGCCACGAGTGCTCCGGCCAGGGCCGGGTGCGCAGCCGCCGCTCGATGAAGGTGCGCATCCCCGCCGGCGTCGACGACGGCACCCGCATCCACCTCGAGGGCGAAGGGGAGGTCGGTCCCGGTGGTGGGCCGGCCGGCGACCTCTACGTCGAGCTGCGCGTGCGTCAGCACGAGACCTTCACCCGCCGTGGCGACGACCTGCACGCCTCGGTCGCGGTGCCGATGACCGCAGCCGCACTCGGCGTGACGATGAGCTTCGCCACCCTCGACGGCGAGCAGGAGATCACCATCAAGCGCGGCACCCAGCCGGGCGACACGATCGTCCTGCCCGGCCTCGGTGTGACGCACCTGCGGCGCGAGGGCCGCGGCGACCTCGTCATCCACGTCGACGTGCGCACGCCGACCCGCCTCGACGACGAGCAGGAGCGCCTGCTGCGTGAGCTCGCGGCGGCCCGTGACGAGGAGCAGCCCGACGGCGAGCTCGACGACGTCGACTCCGGCTTCGTCGGGCGCCTGCGCCACGCCTTCAAGGGTCGCTGACCCCGGTGACCGCACCGCTCTTCGTCGTCGACCCCGGCGCACTCGACGGCCTCGCCCCTGACGCGCTCGTCGAGCTCACCGGCCCCGAGGCCCACCACGCGGCGACCGTCGTCCGCCTCGGCGTGGGCGAGGAGGTGCTCGTCGCCGACCGGCACGGGGCACGGGTGCTCACCGAGGTGACCGAGGTCGGTCGCGAGCTCGTGCGCCTGCGGGTCCTGGAGCGGGCCGACGAGCCGGAGCCCTCCCTTCGCCTCGTGCTCGTGCAGGCCCTGGCCAAGGACGGCCGCGACGAGGACGCCGTCGAGGCGGCCACCGAGCTCGGCGTCGACGCCGTCGTGCCGTGGCAGGCCGACCGGTCGATCGTGCGGTGGAAGGGGCCCAAGGTCGACAAGGGCCGACGCAAGTGGACCCATGTCGTCGAGCGCGCCGCCAAGCAGTCGCGCCGCGGCCGCTGGCCGCACGTCGAGGAGCTCGTCGGCAGCGCGGGGCTCGTCGAGCGCTTCGCCGGAGCCACCCCCTTCGTCCTGCACGAGGACGCCACCCTCCCGCTGGCGACGGCGGTCCTGCCGGGCGAAGGGGAGGTCCTCCTCGTCGTCGGGCCCGAGGGCGGGATCTCGCCGCAGGAGCTCGAGCGCTTCGTCGCCGCCGGCGCCCAGCCGGTGCGGCTGGGCAGCGAGGTCCTGCGGGCCTCCACCGCAGGCCCGGCAGCCATCGCCGTGCTCAGCGCGATGGGCCGCTGGCGATGATCGCCCCGGCGCCGAGCCCGTAGAATCAGCACCACGATGCCCTCATCAGACCAGCCCGACCTGCGCGCCCTCGACGCGATCACCGACGACCCCCGCGCGGGTGCCCCCGGCACCGCCCCACGGGTCCAGCAGACCATCGTCCTGCCCGACAACGTCCAGATGGTCAGCCTCCTCGGCCCGACCGACGAGCTCCTGCGGACGATGGAGCGAGCCTTCCCTCGCACCGAGATCCTCGTGCGCGGCAACGAGTTCCGCCTCCAGGGCCCGAGCGGTGACCTCGAGGTCATCGACCGCCTGCTCGACGAGCTCATCGAGATCCTCGAGGCCGGGCAGCCGCTCAACAAGGACGCCGTCGAGCGCTCGATCACCATGCTGCGCGGCCAGACCCGCGAGCGGCCGGCCGACGTGCTGACGACCAACATCGTCTCCAACCGCGGCCGCACGATCCGACCCAAGACGCTGGGGCAGAAGCACTACGTCGACGCGATCGGCGACAACACCGTCGTCTTCGGCATCGGCCCCGCCGGCACCGGCAAGACCTATCTCGCCATGGCCAAGGCCGTGGCGGCCCTGCAGGCCAAGCAGGTCAACCGGATCATCCTCACCCGGCCGGCGGTCGAGGCGGGGGAGAAGCTCGGCTTCCTGCCCGGCACGCTCAACGACAAGATCGACCCCTACCTGCGCCCGCTCTACGACGCGCTGCACGACATGATCGACCCCGAGACGATCCCGCGGCTCATGGCGGCGGGGACCATCGAGGTGGCGCCGCTGGCCTTCATGCGCGGTCGCACGCTCAACGACTCCTTCATCATCCTCGACGAGGCGCAGAACACCTCGCCCGAGCAGATGAAGATGTTCCTCACCCGCCTCGGCTTCGGCTCCAAGATGGTCGTCACGGGGGACACCAGCCAGGTCGACCTGCCCGGCGGCACCCAGTCCGGGCTCAAGGTGGTCCAGCGCATCCTTACCGACATCGAGGGCGTGCACTTCGCGCACCTCGACGCCGCCGACGTCGTGCGACACCGCCTCGTCGGCGAGATCGTCGGTGCCTACGACCGCTACGACGCCACGAAGGGGGAGCGCGCATGAGCATCGACGTGCTCAACGAGACCGACCACGTCGTCGACGAGACCGAGTTCGTCGACATCAGCCGCTACGTGCTCGAGCAGATGCGGGTGCACCCGCAGGCCGAGCTGTGCATCCGCTTCGTCGACGAGGCGACGATGACCGTCCTGCACGAGCAGTGGATGGACCTCGCCGGCCCCACCGACGTCATGAGCTTCCCCATGGACGAGCTGCGGCCCGGGCGCGAGGGCGAGGCGCCGGTCGAGGGCGTCCTCGGTGACATCGTGCTGTGCCCCTCCGTCGCCGAGAAGCAGGCGCTGACGGCCGGTCACGCGGCGATCGAGGAGATGCTCCTGCTCACGACCCACGGCATCCTCCACCTGCTCGGCTACGACCACGCCGAGCCGGAGGAGGAGCGCGAGATGTTCGAGCTGCAGCGTCAGCTCCTGCTCACCTTCCTCGCCGGTCGGGGCCGGGAGGCCGAGGCGTGACGAGCCTGCTCGTCGGCGCGGTCGCCGCGATCGTCGCCGCCTTCGTCCTCACCCTCGCCGACGCCGCGATCATCTCCGCGTCGCGGGTCGCGGCCGACGAGGCCGAGAGCGAAGGGCGGCGCGGCGCCGCGGCCCTGCGCCAGGTCCTCGCCGACAGCGCGGGGCACATCTCCGTGCTCGCCTTCCTCCGCGCGACCGCCGAGGCGAGTGCCGCCGTGCTCATCACGCTCGTCGTCGTCGAGGAGGTCGAGCGCACCTGGGTGGCGCTGCTCGTGTCGGCGGCGATCATGGTCGTCGTGACCTTCGTGCTCGTCGGCGTCTCGCCGCGCACCCTGGGCCAGCAGCACAGCACCGCGGTGGCCCTGGCGGCCGCCCCCTTCGTCGTCGGGCTGCGGCGGGTCCTCGGGCCGGTTGCCCGCCTGCTCGTCACCATCGGCAATGCCGTCACGCCGGGCCGTGGCTACCGTGACGGGCCCTTCCGCTCCGAGGCGGAGCTGCGTGACCTGCTCGATCTCGCGGGGGAGTCGGAGCTCATCGAGGACGAGGAGCGCGACATGCTCCACTCGGTCTTCGAGCTCGGTGACACCCTTGCCGGCGAGGTGATGGTGCCGCGGACCGACATGATCACCATCGAGTCGGACAAGCCGGCGCGCAAGGCGCTCAACCTCTTCATCCGCTCGGGGTTCTCCCGGGTCCCGGTCGTCGGGGAGTCGAGCGACGACATCGTCGGCCTGCTCTACCTCAAGGACGTCGTGCGCCGGCTGCTCGCCGACGAGGAGGTGCGCGACCGGGCCGTCGAGGACTTCATGCGGCCGGCCCCCTTCGTCCCCGACAGCAAGCCCGTCGACCAGCTGCTGCGCGAGATGCAGCGCGACCAGATCCACGCCGCGATCGTCGTCGACGAGTACGGCGGCACCGCCGGCCTGGTGACGATCGAGGACATCCTCGAGGAGATCGTCGGCGAGATCACCGACGAGTACGACCGCGAGGGGCCCGGGGTCGAGGAGCTCGACGACGGCCGCACGCGGGTGCCGGCCGGCATGCACGTCGACGACCTCGCCGAGCTCTTCGAGGTGACGATCGACGAGGAGGAGGTCGACACCGTCGGCGGCCTCATCGGCAAGATCACCGGACGGGTGCCGATCGTCGGCGCCCGCTGCGAGGTGGGCGGTCTCTCGCTCACGGCTGAGAAGATGTCGGGACGACAGCACCGCATCGCGACGGTCATCGTCGAGCGGGTCGACCCCGCCGACGACCAGGCGCGCGAGCACGACCAGATCGGGGCATGAGCATGGACGAGCAGACCCAGGGCCAGTGGCGCGCGGGCTTCGCCTGCCTCGTCGGGCGGCCCAATGCCGGCAAGTCGACGCTGACCAACGCGCTCGTCGGCGACAAGGTGGCCATCACCTCCAGCAAGCCGCAGACGACCCGGCACACGATCCGTGGCATCGTCACGCGCGACCACGAGCAGCTCGTCCTCGTCGACACACCCGGGCTGCACAAGCCGCGCACGCTGCTCGGCGAGCGGCTCAACGACCTCGTCCGCGAGACCCTGCTCGAGGTCGACGTCATCGGCTTCTGCCTGCCGGCCGACCAGCGGATCGGGCCCGGAGACACCTTCATCGCCAAGGACCTCGCCGAGCTGCAGCGGGCCAAGCGGGTGCCCGTCGTCGCCATCGCGACCAAGAGCGACTCCGTCGACCGCGAGCGGCTCGCCGAGCACCTCATCGCCATCGACCAGCTCGGCGACTGGACCGCGATCGTCCCGTGCTCGGCCGTGCGCGGCGACCAGGTCGACGACGTGCTGCGGGTGCTCGCCGAGCACCTGCCGCCCTCGCCGGCCCCGCTCTACCCCGAGGACCAGCTGACCGACGAGGACGAGGAGAAGATGATCGCCGAGCTCGTCCGCGAGGCGGCCCTCGAGGGCGTGCGCGACGAGCTCCCGCACAGCCTGGCCGTCGTCGTCGAGGAGATCGTGCCCCGCGAGGGTCGGCCCGAGGACGACCCGATGCTCGACGTGCGGGTCAACGTCTTCGTCGAGCGCGACAGCCAGAAGGCGATCATCATCGGTCGGGGAGGGTCGCGGCTGCGCGAGGTCGGCACGACGGCCCGCCAGGGGATCGAGCGGCTACTGGGGGAGAAGGTCTTCCTCGACCTGCACGTCAAGGTGGCCAAGGACTGGCAGCGCGACCCGAAGCAGCTGCAGCGACTGGGCTTCTGAAGTCACGAAAAGGTCACGACGGTTTGGGTTCTCTGACCTCCTCGGGCCAAGGTGGAGGGTCGCCCGGGTGATTCTCGAGCGGCATACGCCATCTCGATCGCCTACGGGAGGAGTGGCCCGCGTGTGCGCTGGGCCCACCTGACACGTGACTGAACCTACGCAGACCTCGACCTCCGGACGCAACGCGCCGCCGCGCGACACCCGCCGGGTGGACCACCCGGCCCTCGAGCCCCGGATCATCCGCAAGCAGGACAAGCTGGGGATCGACTGGATCGTCTTCGGCATCACCGCCGTGCTGTCCCTCGCCTTCGTGCTCTGGGGCGTCATCAGCACCTCGTCGCTGTCCGATGCCTCGGCCAGCGGCCTGGACTGGGTCGTGACCAACACCGGCTGGCTCTTCGCCCTCGCGTCCACCGGCTTCGTCTTCTTCGTCATCTGGCTCGCGGCGAGCAAGTACGGCAACATCCCGCTCGGCGCCGACGGCGAGGAGCCGGAGTTCCGCACCGTCTCGTGGATCGCGATGATGTTCTCCGCCGGCATGGGCATCGGCCTGATGTTCTGGGGCGCCGCCGAGCCGCTCGCGCACTACCTCACGCCGCCGCCCGGCACCGGTGAGGCGGGCAACGACAGCTCGACGCGCACCGCGATGGCGACGACCCTCTTCCACTGGACGCTCCACCCCTGGGCGATCTACACCGTCGCGGGTCTGGCCATCGGCTACGGCGTCTTCCGCAAGGGCCGCGGCCTGACGATCAGCGCGGTCTTCGAGCCGCTCATCGGCAAGCGCCAGGTCAACGGCCCGGTGGGCAAGGTCATCGACATCTTCGCGATCTTCGCCACGCTCTTCGGCTCCGCGACCTCGCTCGGCCTCGGTGCCCTGCAGATCGCCTCCGGCGCCAAGATCGTCGGCTGGGCCGACGACGTGACCAACACGGTCCTCGTGCTCATCATCGTCGTGCTGACGATCTGCTTCATCTTCTCGGCCGTCTCCGGCGTCGAGAAGGGCATCCAGTGGCTGTCCAACACCAACATGGTGCTGGCCTTCGTCCTGGCGCTCTTCGTCTTCATCGTCGGCCCGACGATCTTCATCCTCAACCTCGTCCCGACCTCGCTCGGCACCTACATGCAGCACCTCATGGAGTACTCCGCGCGCACCAACGCGCAGGGCGAGCACGGCATCAAGTCGTGGCTGTCCGGATGGACGATCTTCTACTGGGCCTGGTGGGTCAGCTGGACCCCCTTCGTCGGCATGTTCATCGCCCGCATCTCCCGCGGCCGCACCATCCGTGAGTTCGTCACCGGTGTGCTGCTCGTCCCGAGCACGGTGAGCCTCATCTGGTTCGCGATCTTCGGTGGCGCCGCCATCAAGGCGCAGGAGATGGGCGCGACGCTCGACAAGTTCGGCGACGGCGAGGAGAGCACGCTCTTCGCGCTCCTCGACTCGATGCCCTGGGCGGGGGTCACCTCGATCCTCGTCATGGTCCTCGTGGCGATCTTCTTCGTCTCGGGTGCCGACGCCGCCTCGATCGTCATGGGCTCGCTCAGCGAGCGCGGCACCCTCGAGCCCAACAAGTTCACCGTCGTCTTCTGGGGTGTGGCCACCGGTGCCGCGGCCGCGATCATGCTGACGATCGGCGGCGAGGACTCGCTGACCGGTCTGCAGCAGGTCACGATCATCGCGGCCCTGCCCTTCGTGCTCATCATGATCGGCATGGCCGTCGCGCTCGTGAAGGACCTGCAGGCCGACCCGATGGCCGTCCGGCGTGCCTACGCCGTCGAGGCGCTCAAGCAGGCCGTCGTCGCGGGTGTCACCGAGCACGGTGACGACTTCGTCCTGTCCGTCGACCACGCCGAGCCGGGCGAGGGCATCGACCGCGACAAGGTCGCGGCCGTCGTGCCCGAGTCGAGCAGCTCGTCGACCCCCGAGCAGCCGAAGGACTGACTGCTCGAACCGTCCGGGGCCTGAACACCGATGTGGGTGTTCAGGCCCCGACGCCTATCCTTGGGCGCATGCACATCGGAGTCTTTGGAGCCACCGGCCAGGTCGGACAGGTCATGCGCACGCTGCTCGAGGAGCGGGACTTCCCCGTCACCTCGATCCGCTACTTCGCCTCTGCCCGGTCCGCCGGGTCGACCCTGCCGTGGAAGGGCGAGGAGGTGACCGTCGAGGACACCGCGACCGCCGACTTCTCCGGTCTCGACATCGCGCTGTTTTCCAACGGCGGGTCCACGAGCAAGGAGTGGGCGCCCAAGGTCGCGGCCGCCGGCGCCACCGTGGTCGACAACTCGAGCGCCTGGCGCAAGGACCCCGAGGTCCCGCTCGTCGTCTCCGAGGTCAACTCGGGCGACCTCGACGACCTGCGCAAGGGCATCATCGCCAACCCCAACTGCACGACCATGGCCGCGATGCCGGTGCTCAAGCCGCTGCACGACGAGGCGGGCCTCGTCGCCCTTCGCGTCGCCACCTACCAGGCCGTCTCCGGCTCCGGCGGCGCCGGCCTGACCGAGCTCGACAGCCAGCTGCGCGGCGGCTACGCCTCCGGCGACCCCAAGGACCTCGCCCGCGACGGCAGCGCCCTGACGCTGCCGGCCCCGCAGGTCTACGAGGTGCCCGTCGGCTTCAACGTCGTCGCGATCGCCGGGTCCGTCCAGGACGACGGCACCCTCGAGACCGACGAGGAGCAGAAGCTGCGCAACGAGTCGCGCAAGATCCTGCACATCCCCGACCTGCGCGTCTCCGGCACCTGCGTGCGCGTGCCCGTCTTCAGCGGCCACTCGCTGGCGATCCACGCCGAGTTCGAGCGCGAGATCAGCCCTGAGCGCGCGACCGAGATCCTCGAGTCGGCCGACGGCGTCGTCGTGACGGCCGTGCCCAACCCCCTCGAGGCCACCGGCAAGGACGAGGTCTTCGTCGGCCGCATCCGCGTCGACCAGTCGGTCGCCGACGGCAAGGGCCTGACGCTCTTCGTCGTTGGGGACAACCTGCGCAAGGGCGCCGCCCTCAACGCCGTGCAGATCGCCGAGGCGATCGTCGCGCGCAAGGGCTGACGGCGCCTCGTCCCACCCGTCACCCGATTCTCGGGTCACCCGATGAACCCCGGCTTCGCAAGGGTTTGGTACTCCTGCGAAGCCGGGGTTTCTCTTGCTCAGCGCGAAGGGAGGACCGCTCGGGCCGTCGTCGCGTCGAGGTGGCGGACGTAGAAGTCCTCGTGCGCGGAGGACGCCGCGGCCCAGGTGTAGCCGGCCGCCAGCTCCCGCCCGGGCTCGGCGTGGCAAGAGGGGTCGGACAGCGCAGCGTCGAGCGCCGCCGCCAGACCGTCGACGTCGCTGCCGTAGCGCACGGTGTCCCCGAAGACCTCCCGCAGCACCGGCAGGTCACGGGCGACGACAGGTACCCCGGCGGCGAGTGCTTCCATCGCCGCGAGCCCGAACCCCTCCTTCGTCGAGGGGAAGCCGAGCACCTGTGCGCCGGCGACGAGTGCTGGCAGCTCGTCGTCGTCGACCGGCCCCAGCACGATCGGGCTGACGCCGAGCTCGCGGGCGCGGTCGTCACATCGGGCGCGGTAGTCGCGGTAGTCGAAGAGCGTCTCCCCACCACCGATGACGAGCTGCAGATCGCGGCGGTCGAGCCGGGCGAAGGCCTCGAGCAGGTCGATCGTGCCCTTGCGTGGCTCGATGCCACCGAGCGCCAGGACGTAGCCGCCCAGCCGGGCGGTCCAGGCGTCGCGGGCGGGCGCACCCTCGGGGCCGGCAGCGCGGGCGAACCGGCCCGCGTCGACCCCGTTGGGAATCACCGCCGCGCGGTAGCCGTAGGCGGCCTCGACCTCGTCGGCAACCGCCCGCGAGACGCAGATGCGCGCGGCCGGGGCGTGGATGGCGCGCTCGTGGCAGGAGACCAGACGAGGTGTCGTGAAGGCGTCCAGGTGGTGGATGGTGCGGATGGGCGCGACGCCGGCGTCGAGCACGGCATTGGCCGAGATGCAGTCCTGCGCGTGCACGACGTCCGCGCCGGTGTCGAAGGCCGCGGCCAGAGCCGCGATGGACCGCTCGATGCGGTCACCGACGCTCTCGTCCTCGCGGGAGACGAAGGGGACGACCCGCACCTGCACGCGCGGGTCGAGGTCCCGGAAGAAGGCGCGGTCACCGCCCCGTCCCAGGGTCCAGATCTCGACGTCGTGCCCGCGGGCCGCGAGTGCCTCTGACAGGGCGAGCGTGTGGACGACCCCGCCACGGGGCTTGGTGGAGTAGGTGAGCTGGGCGATACGCATGGGTGGTCCGATCGTGCGCCGCCGGTGACGGTCAGGCGCTGGTCGTGGTGAGTCGGTAGGCGTGCTCCACCCGCTGGTGGATGTGGTCGAGGGAGCGGCGGGCCCGCGCCACGGCAGTGCTGACATCGGCCCCGGCGACGGCCAGTCCCCCCTTCGCCCAGGTCTTGGCGACGATCTCGCCGGCGGGGTCGACGACCTTGGCCTGACCGAGGAAGCGCAGGCCCCCGAGCACCCCGGTCTGGTTCGACGACACGAGGTACACCTGGTTCTCGGCGGCCCGGGCGCAGTCGTAGAGGTCGAAGAGGTGGGCCTGGCGGTCGTTGCGGATCCGGTCCGACCGGTCTGTGACGCTGGCGGGCCACGCGCTGAGGCAGGTCACCACCTCGGCGCCGTCGAGGGCCAGCGTGCGGGCGGCCTCGGGGAAGGTCTTGTCGAAGTCGATGAGCATGCCGATCCGTCCGACCGGGGTGTCGAAGGCCCGGAAGCTGTCGCCGGGGCGATAGGCCTCGGCCTCGCCGAGCGGTAGGTGCACCTTGCGGTGCACGCCGAGCAGGCCGTCGCCGCTCACGCAGGCCGCGGTGTTGAAGCGCACCTCCTCGCCGTCGACGACGGCGCGCTCCGTGAGGCCGAAGCAGACCGTCATCCCGCCCGCCAGCGACACGACGGCGGCGACCTCGGGCCCGTCGAGCGCGATGGCCGGAGGCAGGTCGGCCCCCGTACCTCCCGGATGCCTCAGATCGCCGAGGTAACCGCCGATCGTGGCATCCGGGAGGACGAGCAGATCGACGCCGCGCTCGCGGGCCTGCTGGACGATGCCGGACAGCTTGGTGAGGGTGCGCTCGACGTCGCGTCCGAAGTGTGCGGCCACGGCCGCCATCGTCACGGTGCTCATCGGCCCAGACTAGGGACGTGTCAGGCCGCGCGGGCGGCCGCGCCCTCGGCGACGAGCGATGCCACGTGCTCCGCGTCGCGGGCGATCGCGTGGAACCGCCCGGAGCCCCATGTGTGGAGCCATGGCAGCCCGAGGAAGTGGAAGCCGGGCACCGACGTGGCACCGCGCTCGTGCCTCGGGTGGCCGTCCTCGTCGAGGACGCCGAGCTCGCCGAGCCAGCCCCAGTCCGCCCGGAAGCCGACGGCCCAGACGATGCTGCCGATGTCGCGGAGGTCGAGGCTGCTGCCCCCGGGCCGTGGTTGCCACACAGGGGCGTGGCGTGCCTCCACGGGAGCGTCGATCCCTTCCCGCTCGATGTACCGGTCGATGTCGTCCTTGATGGACTCGGCGACCGAGTCGGCGTGGTCGAGGTTGCTCGCCAGGGAGTCGTCGAAGTGGACTGCCCCGTCGACGACCGCGAGCGCCCGGCCGTGCAACGTCATGCCGCCGACGGCGAACCGCCGCAGATCGATGTCGCGGCCGCCGTCGCGCCCCGTGACGTAGTGGTTGGTGGACTCCCGCTTGGTGAGGCCGCGCGTCGTGACCGGCACGTCGTACAGGCCCATCTCGGCGAGCCAGGTCATGCAGTCCCTGCCCCGGTAGAACCGGGCGACACGGGGTGCCCGGCCCACGGCAAGGTGCACGTTGCGGCCCTCGATGTGCAGGTCTTCGGCGATCTGGGTGCCCGACTGCCCGGTGCCGACGACGAGCACCGGCCCCTCCGGCAGTTGGCGCGCGTTGCGGTACTCGTGCGAGTGCACATGCGTGACCGACGCCGGGACGTCCTTCGCCCAGTCGGGCACCACGGGCTCGTGGTACCCACCGGTGGCGGAGGTGACGGTGTCGGCGGTGATCACCCCGGCCGAGGTGACGACGGTGAAGCCGCCCTCCGGCCGCTGCTCGACCCGGACGACCTCGACGCCCTGCGCGACGGGAGCGTCGAAGGTGTCGGCATACGCCCGCACCCAGGCGTGGACCTCGTCGCGCGTCATGAACCCGTCGGGGTCCGGGCCGTCGTACGCGTATCCCGGGAGCCGGCAGTGCCAGTTCGGCGTGACGAGCGTGAAGGCGTCCCACCGGCCGTCGCGCCACTCGTGGGCGACCTCGTCACGCTCGATGACGATGTGCCGGATGTCCCTCTCGACGAGGTGGTGGCTGAGCGAGAGGCCGGCCTGCCCACCTCCCACGATGACGGCGTCGAAGTGTTCACCTGCGACGACTGGGGTCGGGATCATGATCCGGTCCTCTCGAGCTGCGGTTCCATGGTGAGCACCTCGACCTCGGCCGTCGGGTGGACGTCGGCCGGGTAGTGGGCGGCCGTGGACGCGATCGTCTGCTGCGACTGCATGGCCGAGGTGCAGGCCATGCCGTACTTCGCGCGCACACGCTCGCTGGCCTCGCCCAGGGCCGCGCCCGTCCGGGCGACGAAGTCCGCAAGCGGGTACCGGGCACCCGCCTCGAGGTGGTCGTGCATCACCAGGCTGGGGGAGTAGTGCGAGGTCTCGGCGCCGTCCGGCCAGCGCACGGAGAAGGTCATCTCAGGCATGGGCGAGCTCCCGCCACCGGTCGACGTGCGGCGCCGAGACCTCGGCCACCGGGCCGTACACGTGCGGGCACCGGTCGCGCAGGTGGAACATCCCGGCACGCATGGTCCGGAAGGTCGCGTCGACGTCGATCTCCGCGATCGCCAGCCCGGTCCCGAGCAGGGTGGTGGCGAGGATGTTGCCGCCCGGGTCGACGACCTTGGCGTTGCCGACGTAGCGCAGCGAGCCGAAGGTCCCGGACTGGTTCGACGCCATCCAGAAGACCTGGTTGTCCAGGGCACGCGCGATGTCGAACTGGTTGAACCGGTAGGTCCAGCGGTCCTCCTGCAGGTTGTCTGCCGTCGCGGTCCGGGCGGCGGGCCACGCGGACATGCTCACGACGATCTCGGCACCGTCGAGGGCGAGCATGCGGGCGGCCTCGGGGAAGGCCTTGTCGTAGCAGATCTGCATGCCGACACGGCCGACTGGGGTGTCGAAGGCGTGGTAGCTGTCACCCGCGGAGTACGACATGTTCTCGCCGAGGGGCTGGTGCACCTTGCGGTAGGAGCCGTAGATCGTGCTGCCGTCGAGACACACCGCGGCGTTGTAGCGGGTGTGCCCGTCGTCGGCGAGCTCGCAGAAGCCGATCGTCAGCACGATGTCACCCGCGAGCTCCTGCACGCGTCGGATCTCCGGTCCGTCCAGCCGGATCGCCGGCGGCAGGGACCTGCCCGTCGTCTGAAGGGTGTCCCCGTGGTTGCCGAGCGACGAGAGGTAGCCGCCGATCGCGGCCTCGGGGAAGGCGACGAAGGAGATCCCCTCGGCGCGGGCGTCGTCGAGCAGCTGGGCGATGAGGGCGTAGTTCTGCTCCAGGTCCCGGGTGAAGTTCGCGGACACGGACGCGACTTTGATGGTCATCGCAGGCCTCAGAGGTTGTAGGTGGAGTTGATGATGGCGCCCTTGCGGGCGTAGTGGATGAGGGCGTCCTGCACGTCCAGAGGGTGCGCGGGGATGACGCCCTCGATGAGGTCCTCCTCGCGGATGCCGTGGAGCGCGAGCCCGAAGCGACAGCAGTAGACCGTGCCGCCCTCCTTGATGAAGGTCTCGAGCGAGTCGTTCATGTTGAGCTCACCCGGGAAGCCCGAGTCACCCGAGGTCGGGAACCCGCGGTTCGCGGTGGCCGCCAGGGTCCCCGGTCCGTAGAGGTAGATCGCGGACTCGAAGCCCTTGCGCAGGGCGCGGGTGGCCTGGAGGACGGCGACGAAGCTCACCGACGACTCGTGCGGGATCCCGTGGATGAGGGTGAAGTAACTCTCCCCGTCCTCGGCATGGTAGTCGGGGAAGATCTTCGTCGAGCCGTACACGTTGCTGCCCTTGGGCAGGGCGGGGTGGGGGATCTCGCCGAGCGACTTGGCGATGTTGTCGGCGATCTGGGCGTCGATGTCGTTGGTCACGGTGGTGCCTTTCGTAGGGGTGCGGTGGGTGGTCAACCGGGCAGGAGCCCGGTGGCTGTGGGGCCGACGGCGTCGGTCTCGACGCCGTCCGGCCAGAGGAGGCGCACGCCGGGCTCGGCGGTGGCGGTGCCGATGCGCGCGGTCCGCGCGATCGGGGAGGTCATCCGCCCCTGCCCGGGGCGGTCGGCGGTGAGCATGGCGAAGCCGGGGAAGCAGGTGAGCCAGTCGCCGAAGGGGACGCCGTCCGGTGCGGGGATGGAGTCCGGTTCGAGGGTCGCCCCGACGCTCGACGCCTCGGCGAGCATCGCGGCCGTGCCGACGATGCCGGCCATGCTGACGTCCTTGGCCGCTGCGGGACGAGCACCCGCGACGAGCGACCCCAGTGCGCGCAGGTCGGCGCCGGTGCGGGTGGAGGTGCTGTCCCACTGACGGCCCTCGAATCCGGGACGCCAGCGACCGTGCAGGTCGACGGTGAGCGAGATGTCGTCCCCACGGCGCGCGCCACCACCGGGGACCGGGGCGTCCGTCCGGCCGAGGGCGGTGACGGTGAGCGCGGAGGGCACACCGATCTGGGTGTGGCCGCCCAGGACGGGCACACCCCACGCCTGGGCGGCGCTGCGGATGCCACCGACGACCCGCCGGGCGATCTCGGGGGAGGGGGCGCCGATCGCGTCGAGGAGGCCGACCGGCGAGGCGCCCATCGCGGCGAGGTCGTTGACGTTGACGAGCACGGCGCACCAGCCAGCCCACTCGGGGTCCCGGTCGACGAGGGCCGGGAGGATCGCGTCGCAGGCGGCGACGACGTCGGTGCCGGGGACAGGGGCTCCGTCGTCGCCGAGGAACTCGGCCCCGCCGAGGGCGAACGGGCTGTCCTGCCGCAGGTCGCCGACGAGAGAGCCCAGCTCGCTCTTGGTGGCTGCCACGAGGTCGCGGATCCGGGTGATGGGCCAGCGCATCCGCACGTGCGGCGTGCCCTGGATGCGCGTCGCCCCCCAGGCCGTCCACCCGAGTCTGCGGAAGAGGACCTCGTTGGGCTCCTGGACGGTCGCCTCGAAGCGCAGCACGCCCATCCGCAACGCGGTGGCGCAGGCCTCGCGGACGAGGGCGGGCCCGATGCCACCGGACTGGCGAGCGTCCCGACGCACCACGAGCCGGCTGCCCGTCCACCAGCCGATGTCGCGCCCCGGGGTGGCGGGGGCCAGCCTGACGCCGCCGAGCACTCGGCCGTCCGCGCCGCGGGCGACGAGGACGATCGTGCGCGGGTCGTCGTCGAGATCGTCGTGGTCGACGTCGAGGACGCGTTGCTCGGCGACGAAGACCTCGCGGCGCAGGGCCCGGTAGTCCGCCGTCTCGCGCGGGTCGGCACGGCCGATGATCCAGGCTCGCGTGTCGTGGGCCACCGTCGGCCCCATGAGCGAGGGGATCTCGAGCCGCATCAGGCACCTGCCGTCTGCAGGGCGCTGCAGGCGCCGCAGGCGGCGCACCCGGCTCGCTGGTCGGCGCCGCGCATCCCGGCGTCCCGCAGCAGTGTCGCCACGCGGGCCGTGACGTCGTTGACGACCTGCCGATCGGGGGCCGGGACGTGGTCGACGTCGGTCGCGAGGGTCCCCGCGAGCGGGCGGAAGGGGACGACGAAGGGGTAGACGCCCATGTCGACGAGCTCCCGTGCTCCGTCGACGAGCTCGTCCGGGTCCTCCCCGAGCCCGACGAGCAGGTAGGTCGAGACCTGGTTCCGGCCGAAGACCCGCACCGCCTCCCGCCAGGCCGTGCGGTACTCGGCCATGGTCACGAGTGACTTGCCCGGCATCCAGCGGGACCGTACGGCGTCGTCCATCGACTCGACGTGGATGCCGATGGATCGGGCGCCGGCGTCGTAGAGGTCGGTGATCGCCTGCAGGTCCGCGGGTGGCTCGCACTGGACCTGGATCTCCAGCGAGGGCACCGCGTCCTTGACCGCCCGGACGCATCGGGCGAGGTGCTTGGCGCCGCGGTCCCACCCGTTCGACGTCCCGGTGGTCATCACCATGCTCGTCACGCCGTCGAGGCGGACCGCCGCCTCGGCGACCTCGGCGAGCATCGCCGGGGTCTTGACGGCGATCGTCGAGCCGGCGTCGAGGGAGGCCTCGATCGCGCAGAAGCGACAGCGCTCGCTCTCGGCGTACCGCACGCACGTCTGCACGACGGTGGTGGCGAGCACGTTGGTTCCGTGGAGCTTGGCGATCTTGTCGTAGGCGACGCCGTCCGCCGTCGACAGGTCGTAGAAGCGGGGGCGGGCGACGGGGGAGATGTCGAGGCCCAGGTCCGCGCCGTCAAGCGTGAGACGGCCGGCCGGATCGACGACGTAGGGGCTGCTGCTGTCGAGCCGGAGTGCGGCTCCGAGGCCATCGATGGCAAAATGTCCGTCATCGCTCGGGCCCGCACCGCCCGTACGGCGGACCGGTGCGTCGCTACGGATGCCGAGGATCGCGATGTCGACACGGGTGGAGACGCGGTCGGGGTTCGGTGTCGGGTTCGGGGCCATGCGGCAAGTACACGGTCGGCCCGTTTCGGACTGGTTTCACTCGGAATGCAGGACTGTTTCCGGGTGAAACGATCGTGTTTCGTCCGCATCGTGACCCGGGTCATGGTCACCCGAGGCGAGGAGTATCGTGCTGGGCATGCGGACGGACCTGCTCCTTCTCTGCCGCGGCGAGGCCTGACAGACGGCCACCTCGTCGCGGAGTTCGTGGTGCCGGCCCAGCCCCCACCCAGTGACGAAGGACAGCAATGATCCACCCCCAGCAGGCCACCGCGATGCCGGTGAGCAAGTACATCCCCTTCCAGGAGCAGATCGCCGTCGAGCTGCCCGACCGCACCTGGCCCGACCGGGTCATGACGCAGGCCCCGCGCTGGTGCGCGGTCGACCTGCGCGACGGCAACCAGGCCCTCATCGACCCGATGGACGCCGAGCGCAAGCTGCAGATGTTCCAGCTGCTCGTCAAGATGGGCTACAAGGAAATCGAGGTCGGCTTCCCCAGCGCGAGCGAGACCGACTACAACTTCTGCCGCGAGCTCATCGACGGCGGTCACATCCCCGACGACGTGACGATCCAGGTGCTCACGCAGTGCCGTGACCACCTCATCGAGAAGACCTTCGACGCCATCGCCGGCAGCAAGACCGCGATCGTCCACTTCTACAACTCGACGTCCGTCCTGCAGCGCCGTGTGGTCTTCAACTCCGACCAGGACGGCATCGTCGACATCGCCCTGCAGGGCGCGCGCCTGTGCAAGAAGCTCGAGGAGACCATCCCCGACACGGACGTCTACTACCAGTACTCGCCGGAGTCCTACACGGGCACCGAGCTCGACTTCGCGGCCCGCATCTGCAACGAGGTCATCGACGTCATCGACCCGACGCCCGACCACAAGATGATCATCAACCTGCCGGCGACGGTCGAGATGGCCAGCCCCAACGTCTACGCCGACTCGATCGAGTGGATGAGCCGCCACATCGAGCGCCGCGAGTCGGTCATGCTCTCGCTGCACCCGCACAACGACCGTGGCGAAGGGGTGGCTGCCGCCGAGCTCGGCTACCTCGCCGGGGCCGACCGGATCGAGGGCTGCCTCTTCGGCAACGGCGAGCGCACCGGCAACGTCGACCTGGTGACGCTGGGGATGAACCTCTTCAGCCAAGGCATCGACCCGCAGATCGACTTCTCGCAGATGGACGAGATCCGCCGCACCGTCGAGCACTGCACCCAGCTGCCGGTGCACCCGCGCCACCCGTGGGGCGGCGACCTCGTCTACACGGCCTTCTCCGGCTCGCACCAGGACGCGATCAAGAAGGGCTTCGAGGACATGGAGGTGCGGGCCAAGGAGGCCGGCACCGACGTCAACGGCATCGACTGGGGCGTGCCCTACCTGCCGATCGACCCCCACGACATCGGTCGCTCCTACGAGGCCGTCGTGCGCGTCAACTCCCAGTCCGGCAAGGGTGGCGTCGCCTACCTGCTGAAGTCGGAGCACGGCCTGGACCTGCCGCGTCGCCTGCAGATGGAGTTCTCCGCGGTCGTCCAGCGCAAGACCGACAGCGACGGCGGCGAGATGAGCGGTCTCGCGCTGTGGCAGGTCTTCAACGACGAGTACCTGCACAGCGAGGACAAGGACGGCTGGGGTCGCTTCCAGCCGGTGCGCTCCACGCTCACCGGTGAGGACTCCGGTCTGGACCGCATCGAGGGGCACATCCTCGACGCCGGCCAGGAGGTCGAGATCTCCGGCAGCGGCAACGGCCCGATCGCGGCCTTCCTCGACGCCCTCGCCCCGCTGGGTGTCGACGTCCGCGTCCTCGACTACGCCGAGCACGCCCTGTCCGCCGGTGGCGACGCCCGCGCCGCCGCCTATGTCGAGTGCGCCGTCGGCGACCGCGTCCTGTGGGGCGTCGGCCTGCACGACTCGATCGTCAAGGCCTCGCTGCGGGCGATCCTCTCCGCCGTCAACCGCGCCGAGCGCGATGCGGCGGTCGGAGGGGCCTGAGTCCCACCCGCCTCGAGACTCTAGGGTGACCCGAGAAACTGCCCCTTCGCAAGAGCTTCACACCCTTGCGAAGGGGCAGCTTCTCTTGCCTGCCTCAGCGCACCCCCGCGACGCGGAACTGGATGGACACCCGAGGCCCGACCCGGGCGCTCGTCTTGGGCACGGCGTGGTCCCAGGTCCGCTGGCAGGCGCCGCCCATGACGACGAGGTCTCCGTGGCCGAGCGAGACCCGTTGCGAGACACCGCCATCGCGAGGGCGAAGGGAGAGGTGCCTCGCCGAGCCGAGGGAGACGATGGCGATCATCGTGTCCTGCTCGCGGCTGCGGCCGATCCGGTCGCCGTGCCACGCGACGGAGTCCTCGCCGTCGCGGTAGAGACACAGGCCGGCGGTGACGAAGGGCTCGCCGAGCTCGATCGCGTAGTGGGCCGACAGCTGCTCGCGCATGTCGGTGAGCAGCGGGTGGGGGAGGGCCTCCCCTTCGCCGTAGAAGCACTGCAGGCGAGGCACGTCGACGACGGAGTCGTACATCTGCCGGCGCTCGGCCCGCCACGGCACCTCGTGCAGCAGCGTCGTCAGGACCTCGTCGCTGCCGCAGGCCCACCCGGGCAGCAGGTCGAGCCAGGCGGTGCCGTCGAGGAAGCGGCGGTGCCGCCGGTCGAGGTCACCGAGCGTCGGGGAGTCGGCCGTGTCGAAGAGCGAGGACTGGAGCGCCTGCATGGACCGAGCGTAGCAGCGGGTCGAACGTGTGTTCGAGAGGTTGGACTCGGCGTGGGGGTGCGTGTCGTGTCGGTGCGAAGGGAGACAATGGCCCGGTGCCCCTCTACCGCGACTCCGGGGTCGTCCTGCGCACCCACAAGCTGGGTGAGGCCGACCGGATCATCACCGTGCTCACGCGCGGCCGGGGCAAGGTCCGCGCAGTGGCGAAGGGGGTCCGCCGCACGAAGTCGAAGTTCGGCGCCCGCCTCGAGCCGGGCATGCACGTCGACCTCCAGTGCTACGAGGGGCGCAACCTCGACACCGTGACCCAGGCCGAGTCGCTCGACCCGTGGGGTGACCAGATCGCCCGCGACTACTCGCGCTGGACCGCTGCCTCGGCGATGCTCGAGACCGCCGACCGGCTCACCGAGGAGGGCGAGATGGCGGTGCAGCAGTTCCTCCTGCTCGCCGGCGCGCTGCGCTCGCTCGCCCACGCCGAGCACGCCCCCGAGCTCAGCCTCGACGCCTACCTCCTGCGTGCCCTGGCCGTCGCCGGCTGGGCGCCGAGCTTCCACGACTGCGCCCAGTGCGGCGAGCCGGGCCCGCACCGCGCCTTCCACGTCGCCCACGGCGGCGTGCTCTGCCGCAGCTGCCGCGTGCCCGGCGCCTCCGCGCCCGCACCCGAGACCCTCGAGCTGCTCGCCGCCCTGCTCACCGGCGACTGGGCAGCCGCTGACACCTCCCTCGACCGCCACCGGCGCGAGGGCTCCGGCCTGACCGCGGCCTTCCTCCAGTGGCACCTCGAGCGCGGGGTGCTCTCCCTTCGTCACGTCGACCGCACCCGCCCCGACCCCACCCCATCGCAGAGGACCGGATGAGCCGCTACGAGACCCCGTTCGCCCACCCGAGCGGAGCGACGCCCCCGCCCGTGCCCGCCGACCTCGTGCCCGGGCACGTCGCGATCGTCATGGACGGCAACGGCCGCTGGGCCAACCAGCGCGGCCTGCCGCGCACCAAGGGCCACGAGGCCGGCGAGGGGGCGCTGCTCGACGTCGTCGCCGGCGCGCTCGACATCGGGGTCAAGCACCTGTCGACCTATGCCTTCTCCACGGAGAACTGGCGCCGCTCGCCCGAGGAGGTGCGCTTCCTCATGGGCTTCAACCGTGACGTCATCCGCCGCCGCCGCGACCAGCTGCACGCCTGGGGCGTGCGGATGCGGTGGGTCGGTCGGCGTCCGCGGCTGTGGAGCTCGGTCATCAAGGAGCTCGAGATCGCCCAGGAGATGACCCGCGACAACGACGCGCTGACGCTCTACTTCTGCGTCAACTACGGAGGTCGCGCCGAGATCGCCGACGGCGTGCGGCGCATCGCCGAGGACGTCAAGGCGGGTCGGCTCAAGGGCTCGGGCATCGACGAGCGCACCATCGCGCGCTATCTCACCGAGCCGACCATGCCCGACGTCGACCTCTTCCTGCGCAGCTCGGGGGAGCAGCGCACGAGCAACTTCCTGCTCTGGCAGTCGGCCTATGCCGAGATGGTCTTCCAGGACACGCTGTGGCCCGACTACGACCGCCGCCACCTGTGGGAGGCCATCGAGACCTACGCCCAGCGCGAGCGGCGGTACGGCGGCGCGGTGGACGCGCCCACCACGGGGAGCGCCTGAGCGTCACCTACGCTGGCGAGACCGTGCGCCGACGCACGGTGAGCCGTCACGGAGAGGTCGCACATGTGTCGAGTCCTTGCCTACATCGGGCCGGAGACCCCGCTGGAGAGCCTGCTGCTCACGCCGGACAACAGCCTGGTCAACCAGGCGCTCGACCCGGAGCGGCACCCCGAGCTGCAGCTCGCGGGCTGGGGGTTCGGCGCGTGGGGCGACCACCTGCTCAAGCCGCACGAGCCCCTCATCTACCGCCGGCCGATGGCGGCCTTCTACGACGACAACGCCGCGAGCCTGATCCCCAGCCTCCAGGCCAACACCCTGCTGGCGCACGTGCGGGCGGCGGCCTACGACTCCCAGGTCGTCCTCGCTGACGAGAACTGCCACCCCTTCTTCTTCGAGGGGGCGCCGTGGCTCATCGCGCAGAACGGCTACCTGCCGGGCTGGCAGGTCCTGCAGCGCGAGCTGCTGCAGCACTGCGCGGACGAGTACCTCCAGCAGATGCGCGGCACGACCGACACCGAGTTCCTCGCCGTGCTCCTGCTGTCTCTGCTCGAGGGCAACGGCGACGAGGACGTCCAGCGCGCGGTCGAGCAGCTGCTGCGGCTCGTGGCCGATGCCATGAGGACCCTGCAGCTCCCCGGGCTGACCAAGCTCAAGATGGCCCTGGTCTCGCCGGGGCGCATCATCGGGATCAACTGGGGGCTCGGGCACCGCGGCGAGGTGGACCCGCCGGGGGACTGGCGCGAGCTGCGCGAGGCTCCCGCCGGCAGCGACGACTTCGACCTCGGGATGCTCCTCGAGCCGATGTACCTGCTGCTGGGACGCAACTTCGAGCAGGAGGCGGGGACCTACGGCTTCGAGGAGTGCACCGAGGAGGACGCCACCGCGGCGGTCTTCGCCTCCGAGCCCCTCACCGAGGACGGCGAGGGCTGGCTGTCGCTCGACTACGGCTCGATCACCTTCCTCGAGAGGCAGGACGACGGCCGGATCACCAGGTCGGCCCGCGAGCTCGCCCTGCCGGAGGCGCCCTAGCCGCAGTCCGCGCAGCGCCCGAAGAGCTCGAGCGTGTGCGACACGTCGGTGAAGCCGTGCTCGGCGCTCACCTTGTCGGCCCACCGCTCGACCGCCGGGCCCTCGACCTCGACCGTGCGGCCGCAGTCGCGGCAGACGAGGTGGTGGTGGTGGCCGGTGCTGCACCGGCGGTAGACGATCTCCCCGTCGTCGGTGCGAAGGGAGTCCAGCGCGTCCTCGTCGACCATCGCCTGGAGCGTCCGGTAGACCGTCGCCAGACCGATCTTGTCGCCGCCGGCGACGAGGCTCGCGTGCACCTCCTGGGCCGAGCGGAACTCGTCGGACCGGTCGATGTCGGCCTCGATGGCGGTGCGCTGCCGGGTGGGGCGGCGGGTGCGGGTGTCGGTCATCGGGGGCTCCCCTCGAGGGTGGTCTCGGTGTGGTGGTCGGGATCGTGCTCGTCCCAGTGGTCACCGTGGCGGGCGTGCCGGTGTCCGTCGTGCAGGTAGTCGACGTGGTCGCCGTGCAGGACGACCTCGTGGCCGCAGTCCTCCCAGTGCACGTGCTCGTGCGCCTCGGCGGTGTGGTGGCGTCGGTGCCCGATCGCCCTCACGAGCGTCACGCCAGTGGCGGCGACGACGAAGACGGCGATGGCCAGCAGCACGATCGTCGCGCCCGACGGGGTGTCGGCGTAGAAGCTCGTGACGACGCCGCCGACGCTGGTCAGCGTGCCGACGAGCACCGCCCAGACCAGGCCACCGCGGAAGGAGCGGCCGAGGTACTGCCCGGTCGCATTGGGCAGGATCATCAGGGCGCTGATGAGCAGCAGGCCGATGACCCGCATCGAGATGACGACGGTGACGCCGGTGAGCACGGCGAGCAGGATGTTGGTCGCGAGCACGGGCAGGCCCGAGGCCCGGGCGTACTCGTCGTCCTGGGCGACGGCGAAGAGCCGCTCGCGCAGCACGAGCACGGTGAGCACGACGACCGCCGCGAGCACGGCGAACTGGACGAGGTCGCTCGGCGAGACCGTCGTCAGGGCGCCGAAGAGGAAGCCCTGCAGGTTGGTCGCCGACCCGGACGGCGCCTTGGCGATGATGACCACGCCCGCGGCCAGGCCGCCGTAGAACATCACCGCGAGGGCCAAGTCGCCCCCGGTGCGCCCGAGGTGCCGCAGCAGCTCGATGGCCACCGCGGCGAGCACGACGACGACGAGTGCGGTGAGCACGGGGGAGGTGCTCGTCAGCACGCCGATGCCGACGCCGGCGAGGGCGACGTGGCCCATGCCGTCGCCGATGAGCGACATGCCGCGCTGCACGAGGAAGACGCCGACGAGCGGCGCCGACGCCCCGACGAGCAGGGCGGCGATGAGGGAGCTGCGCATGAACTCCAGGGCGAGCAGGTCCATCAGCGGGTCCCTCCCGGCGTGATCATCGTCGTCGGCACGGCGGCGGGAGGTGGCGTCCCCTCGTCGGAGTGGTGGGTGTGGGCCTCCTCGCCGGCGGCGAGCTCGCCCGGCGCGCAGTCCTGCTGGATGCCGCCGCCGCGCACGACGACGGTGCGGGTGACGATCTCGGCGAGGGCGTCGAGCTCGTGGGTGACGATGACCAGGGTCGCGCCGCGCTCGACGAGCCGGCGCATGACGGCGACGAGCACGGCCTGGTGGCCGCGGTCGACGCCGGCGGTCGGCTCGTCCATGAGGAAGACGTCGGGCCGGCTGGCCAGGGCGCGGGCGATGAGCACGCGGCGCTGCTGGCCGCCGGAGAGGGTGGCGACGTCGTGGCCGGCCAGGTCGGCGAGGCCGACGACGGACAGCGACTCGCGCACGAGGTCGCGACTCGCCGCGTCGTGGATGCGCCACGGCGCCCACCAGGGGGTGCGCACGGTGCGGCCCATGGTGACGATCTCGGCGGCGGTCGCACGGACGGCGGAGGCGAGCGTGTGCCGCTGCGGCACGTAGCCGATGCCAGCGCGGGCTCCCGGGGTCGCGACGTCGTGGCCGAGGACCCTGGCCCGGCCGGCGTGCAGCTCGGAGAGGCCGAGCAGTCCCTTGACGAGGGTCGACTTGCCCGAGCCGTTGGGGCCGAGCACGGCGACGACCTCACCGCGCTGCACGGTGAGGTCGAGGTCGCGCACGATGGTGCGGTCCTCGTAGCCGAAGGCGGTGCCCTCGAGCTCGATGACGGGTGCGGGGTCGGTCACGAGCATCCCTGGCCCTTCTCCACGGTCGCGAGGTTGCTGCGCATGACCGAGACGTAGTCGTCGCCGTCGGAGGCGTCGGTCAGGCCCTCGATCGGGTCGAGGACGGCGACCTCGGCCCCGGTGTCGCGAGCGATCGTCTCCGCGGTGTCGCGGGGGACGAGCGTCTCGGCGTACACGGTGGTGATCTTCTCATCCTTGATGTGCTCGATGAGGTCGGCGAGCGCCGTGGGGCTCGGCTCGGCGCCGGGCGTCAGGCCGCTCACCGACTCCTGGTGGAACCCGTAGCGGTCGGCGAAGTAGGCGAAGGCGGAGTGGCCGGTGACCAGGTCGTGGTTGGTGCACTCGGCGAGCCCGGCCTTGAGGTCCTTGTCCAGTGCCTTGAGTTCGCCGGCGAACTCCTGGGCATTGGCCCGGTAGTCGGCGGCGTGGTCGGGGTCGGCCTCGGCGAAGCGCTCGCCCATCGCCTCGACGACATCGGCGTAGCGGGTCGGGTCGAGCCAGAAGTGCGGATCGGTGTCGCCGTGGTCGTGGCCCTCGTGTCCCCCTTCGCCCTCGTGCTCGTCGTGCGCCGCCTCGATGTCGATCCGGGCGAAGGGGGCGACGTCCATCGCGCTGTCGCCGGCCTCCTGCGCCGCGTCGTCGACCGACGGCTGGAAGTCCTTGAGGTAGATCAGCGCGTCCGCACGGCTGGCCTCGAGCACCTGCTTGGGCGTCAGCTCGAGGTCGTGGGGCTCGGCGCCCGGCTTGGTGAGGTTGGTGACGCTCGCATGGTCGCCGCCGACCCGCTCGGCCGCCTCCTGGAGCGGGTAGAAGGAGGTGGCGACGGTGAGGGAGGCATCGCCCTGGGCGTCACCGTCGGTACCCGTCCCGCAGCCGGTGACGGCGAGGACGAGGGCGGCGACGGCGAGGGGGAGGCGGTGGCGAAGCGGCATGAGAACGATTCTCAGCGAAACTGAGAACCGTTGTCAACTGAGGGTCAGCGGGGGACGATCTTGACGATCGTCAGGGCGACGACGAGCAGGATGACGGCGACCCGCATGAGCCGCTCGGTGCCGGTCAGTCGGGGCCAGCTCAGGGCGAGCATCCACAGCAGGAAGACGGCGACGAGGCCCAGCGGGATCGCGCCCCATGAGCCGATGAAGGCGCCGACGAGCACGAGCGCGAGGACGACGAGGACCGGCACGGCGGGAGGCAGCCCGGCGATGACGCGGGTGACCGGGAGGCTGGCGCGCTCGAAGGCGGTGGTCGCGACGGGCTCGGGACGGCGGGAGGAGCTGCTGGACACCCCCACAGGGTAAGCGGGCCGATGCGGTCGCTCGGCACCGCGCCGGATAACCTCTCCCACATGGCCAAGCAGACCTCCACCGTGGACACCGTCGTCAACCTCTGCAAGCGCAGGGGCTTCGTCTTCCCGTGCGGTGAGATCTACGGCGGTACCCGCTCCGCGTGGGACTACGGACCGCTCGGTGTCGAGCTCAAGGAGAACATCAAGCGTCAGTGGTGGCGCTCGATGGTCACCGGCCGCGACGACGTCGTCGGCCTCGACTCCTCGATCATCCTGCCGCGCGAGACCTGGGTCGCCTCGGGTCACGTCGGCACCTTCACCGACCCGCTCACCGAGTGCCTCAGCTGCCACAAGCGCCACCGCCAGGACCACCTGCAGGAGGCCGTGGCCGACAAGGCGGCGAAGAAGGGTCAGGAGATCGACCCCGACAGCATCCCGATGAGCGAGATCGTCTGCCCCGACTGCGGCACGCGCGGCCAGTGGACCGAGGCCCGCGAGTTCAACATGATGCTCAAGACCTACCTCGGCGTCATCGAGGACGAGTCCGGGCTGCACTACCTGCGCCCCGAGACCGCCCAGGGCATCTTCATCAACTTCAACAACGTCCTGCAGACCTCGCGCAAGAAGCCGCCCTTCGGCATCGCGCAGACCGGCAAGTCCTTCCGCAACGAGATCACGCCGGGCAACTTCATCTTCCGCACCCGCGAGTTCGAGCAGATGGAGATGGAGTTCTTCGTCAAGCCGGGCGAGGACGAGGACTGGCACCAGTACTGGATCGACGAGCGCACCCGCTGGTACACCGATCTGGGCATCAACCCCGACAACCTGCGCCACTTCGAGCACCCGCAGGACAAGCTGAGCCACTACTCCAAGCGCACCGTCGACATCGAGTACCGGTTCAACTTCGCCGGCAGCGAGTGGGGCGAGCTCGAGGGCATCGCCAACCGCACCGACTACGACCTGACGAGCCACAGCAAGCACTCGGGCACCGACCTCGTCTTCTACGACCAGGCCAACAACGAGCGCTACACGCCCTACGTCATCGAGCCGGCGGCCGGTCTGTCCCGCTCGATCATGACCTTCCTCGTCGACGCCTACGCCGAGGACGAGGCCCCCAACGCCAAGGGCGGCGTCGACAAGCGCACCGTGCTGCGCCTCGACCACCGGCTCGCCCCGGTCAAGGCCGCGGTCCTGCCGCTGTCGCGCAACGCCGACCTCTCGCCCAAGGCGCGCGACCTCGCCGCGCAGCTGCGCAAGAGCTGGAACGTCGACTTCGACGACTCGCAGGCAATCGGCAAGCGCTACCGCCGCCAGGACGAGATCGGCACGCCCTACTGCATCACCGTCGACTTCGACACCCTCGAGGACAACGCGGTCACCATCCGTGAGCGCGACACGATGGCGCAGGAGCGGGTCTCCATCGACCAGGTCGAGGCCTGGCTCGCGCCCAGGCTCCTCGGCTCCTGATCGCATGAGCCGAGCCGGGGCGCCGATCCGACTCCTGCTGGTCCACGGCAGTCGGCTCAACGCCGCGGCGTGGATCCCGCTCGAGGAGGCGCTCCTCGGGCGGATCGTGTGCCACCACGTCGACCTGCCCGGCCACGGGCTGGCCGCCGAGCTGCCCTTCACCATGGAGGGCGCGCTCGAGGCGGTCAGCCGGGGCGTGGCCGAGCTCGACCCCGGCCGGCACCGGGTGGTGCTCGCGGGCCACAGCCTCGGCGGGTACGTCGCGATGGAGTGGGCCGCGCAGCATCACATGGTCCTGGCCGGTCTGGTGCTCATGGGCTCGACCGCCGAGCCGAGCTCCCGGCTCGCGGGCGTCTACCGGTCGATGGCCTCCGCGCTGCGGACCGGCCTGGGTGACGAGCGGCGCGCCCCCCGCATCCGCGAGGCGGATGCCGCGTCGCTGCGTCGGATCATCGGTGAGCGGACCGCTACAGCCGTCCTCGAGCGCGGGCCGGGCCTCGCGGCGATCCCCGACGCGTGGGACGCGGTCATCGACGAGGTCGACCTGGGGTCGCTCACCGATGTCGACGTGCCGATCCTCGCGGTCAACGGCGAGTTCGACCAGTTCCGCGTCGGCGAAGGGAGGGCCCGTCGCCTGCGTCAGGACCTCGAGGTCGTCCACGTGCCGGGGGCCACGCACTTCGCGCCGATGACCCACCCGCTGCCCGTGGCCCGGGCGATCGCCGAGTTCGTCTCCGGCCTGCCGGCCTGAGCCGGCGCGGCGGCTCAGGCCGGCGGGAGCTGCTCGGCGAGCCACTCGCCGGTGTGCGCCCAGGCCTCGGCGGAGGCCTGTGGGTGGTGGAAGACCGGGGTGGGATTGTCGAAGGCGTGCCCGGCACCCTCGTGCCGCACGAAGGTCGTCGCATCGCCCCGCGTGGCGGCCTCGACGGCGGCGACCCCCTCGACGGGGATGAACTGGTCGGCGGTTCCCCAGTGGTGCAGCTGCGGGACCCGCACGAGGTCGGCGAGCTCGAGCAGGGTCGGGATCTGGGAGCCGTAGTAGGCGACGAGCGCCGCCGGCGGCTCACCGGCCTGCGTGAGCGCAGCCGTCGTCGCCCAGGCGAGTCCGCCGCCGAAGCAGAAGCCGAGCAGCCCCACCGGGCCGGTGACCTCGGGGCGCTCGCGCAGCACCCGGGTCGCGGCGACGGTGTCGGCGACGGTCTGCCCCCAGTCGAGTCTCCCGGCGGCGCCCATGGCCTCCTCGAGGTGGTCGGCGTCCTCGCCGATCACCGGGCTGCCCAGGCGCCAGTAGGACTCGGGCACGAGCACGACGTAGCCGAGGTCGGCGAGGTCCCGGGCCCGGGAGCGGATGTAGTCGGTGACGCCGAAGATCTCCTGGCAGACGACCAGACCCGGTCCGCTGCCGCTCGGCGGCAGGAAGACCTGGACGGGCAGCTCGCCCCCGTCGACGGGGACGACGGTGCGCTGGTCAGGAGTCACGGAGCCCATCCGGCCACTCTAGGACCGCGGCTCAGGCGCCGGTGGCGACCGGGCGGCCCGGGTCGGTGATCCACTCGCTCCAGCTGCCGACGTAGACGTCGGCGTCGACGCCCGCCTCGTGCAGGGCGAGGGCGGTGTGGGCCGCGGTGATTCCCGAGCCGCAGTAGGTACCGACGACGGTCACCTCGTCGATGTCCTCGCGGGCGAAACGCTCGCGCAGCTCGCGCGCCGGCCGCAGCCGCCCTTCGGGCTGCACGAGGTCGCTCATCGGCACGTTGACGGCGCCGGGGATGTGGCCGGCGACCGGGTCGATCGGCTCGCTCTCGCCGCGGAAGCGCTCCGGCGAGCGGGAGTCGATGAGCACCCCGAGCTTGGCCGTGGCGACGGCGTCCTCGGCGTCGAGCTCGACGAGCTGTTCGGCCTCGAGGTGGACCTCGCCCGGCTCCGGGCTCACCGGCTCGGTGACCACGGTGCCGCCGGCGGCGCGCCATGCGGCCAGTCCGCCGTCGAGGACGCGCACGTCCTCGACCCCGGCCCACCGCAGGACCCACCACGCCCGGGCGGCGCCGAGCGAGGTGCCCTGGTCGTAGACGACGACGCGCGAGTCGTCGTCGAGACCGGCCGCGCGCAGGCCGGCCTGCAGCGTCTCGACGTCGGGCAGGGGGTGCCGCCCCCCTTCGCCCGCGGGGCCGGCGAGGACCGTGTCGAGGTCGACGAAGGGAGCGCCCGGCACGTGGCCCTCGGAGTAGAGGCGAGGCCCGTCGCCGGTGAGCGTGTACTGGACGTCGAGGACGACGAGGTCGTCCTCGGTGATCTCGTGCTGCAGGTCGTCGGCGGTGATCAGGGCGGTCACGGGGTCTCCTCGGATTCGGGGGTCAGGGGTCGGATCGGGACCTCGTAGTCGCCGAAGTCGTCGTAGGCGCGCGGGTCCTCTCGGGGCTCGATGTGGGTCGTCACGGACAGGTCCTCGAACTCCGCCTCGAGAGCGCGCTCGATCTCCTCGACGTGGTCGTGGGCGCGACGCACCGACCAGGCTCCCGGGACGAGCACGTGCATCTCGGCGAAGGACAGGTGCCCGGCGCCTCGGGTGCGCAGCCCGTGGATGTCGATGTCGTCGCTGCGGTGCCGGTCGAGGGCCGCCGCGATGCGGGCATTGGTCTCGGGGGAGAGGGACTCGTCCATGAGGCCGCGGCTGGACTCGCTGACGAGCTTCCACCCCGTCCAGATGATGTTGGCGCCGACGAGCAGGGCGACGACCGGGTCGAGCCAGTCGATGCCGGTGAGCACGACGAGCAGCACGCCGACGACGACACCGACGGAGGTCCACACGTCGGTGAGCAGGTGCTGGCCGTCCGCCCGCAGGGTGATGGACCGGTGCTCTCGGCCGGCCCGCAGCAGCACCACGGCGACCGCGCCGTTGATGACCGATGCGACCACCGAGATCGCCAGACCGGTGCCCGCCTGCTCGATCGGCTGCGGGGTGAGCAGGCGACCGACGGACTGCCAGATGATGAAGGTCGCGGCGACGAAGATCATCCCGCCCTCGATGGCCGCCGAGAAGTACTCCGCCTTGCTGTGGCCGAAGTGGTGGTTGTCGTCGGCAGCGCGCGCCGCGACCCGCAGGGCGACGAGTGCGGCGATCGCGGCGACGAGATTGACGATCGACTCGGCGGCGTCGGCGAGCAGGCCGACCGAGTCGGTGATCCACCACGCGCCGGTCTTGAGCGCGATCGTCGCGAGGGCCGCGGCGACCGACAACCAGGCATAGCGCTCGAGGTTCGGGCGCGGGGTGGCGGTGTTCATGTCCGCGATTGTCCCTCCTCGCCACTGCGGTGAGACACTGGGTGGCGCGATGACCACCCAGATCCTTGACCCCACCGCCCCCGCCACCACGGGGGAGCGCGTGCTGCCTCCCCTTCGCATCGGCCGGCATGTCATCGACTCGCCGGTCGTCTTGGCACCGATGGCCGGCATCACCAACCGCGCCTTCCGTCGCCTGTGCCGCGAGGCCGGCGACGCCGGGCTCGCCGCGAGCGGGCTGACCGGCGCGAGCAGCCTCTACGTCAACGAGATGGTCACCTCGCGCGCGCTCGTCGAGCGCACGCCGGAGTCGATGCGCCTCATCGAGCACGACGAGGACGAGCGGCCGCGCAGCGTGCAGCTCTACAGCGTCGACCCGGCGACGACCGCCGCCGCCGTGCGGATGCTCGTCACCGAGGACCGGGCCGACCACATCGACCTCAACTTCGGCTGCCCGGTGCCCAAGGTGACCCGCAAGGGCGGGGGAGCGGCACTGCCGTGGAAGCGTGACCTCTTCCGCGCCATCGTCTCCGCCGCCGTCACCGAGGGGGCGAAGGGGGACGTCCCCGTCACCGTGAAGATGCGCAAGGGCATCGACGACGAGCACCTGACCTACCTCGAGGCCGCCCGCGCTGCCGTCGACGAGGGTGTCGCCGCGGTCGCCCTGCACGGTCGCACCGCCTCGCAGGCCTACTCGGGCCAAGCCGACTGGTCGGCGATCAAGCTGCTCAAGGAGACGATCACCGAGGTGCCGGTCCTCGGCAACGGTGACATCTGGTCGGCCGAGGACGCACTGGCGATGGTGGAGCAGACCGGCTGCGACGGGGTCGTCGTCGGTCGCGGCTGCCTCGGCCGACCGTGGCTCTTCGCCGACCTGTCCGCCGCCTTCGCGGGGGCGCAGGTGCGTGTCACGCCGACCCTCGGCGAGGTCGCCGCGACGCTGCGCCGGCACGCCGAGCTGCTCACCGACTTCTACGCCGGCGACGAGCTGCGCGCCTGCCGCGACATCCGCAAGCACATCGCGTGGTACCTCAAGGGGTTTCCCGCCGGCTCGACCGTGCGCAACCAGCTCGCGCTCGTCGACTCGCTCGCCGCGCTCGACCGGCTCATCGACACGATGGACCTGTCGAGCCCCTGGCCGGGGGAGGCCGCCGAGGGCCAGCGTGGTCGTGCCGGCTCCTCGCGCGTCGTCGCCCTGCCGGAGAACTGGCTGGCCTCGCGCGAGCTCGACGAGGCCCAGCGGGCGCAGGTCGCCGCCGCCGAGCAGTCCGTCGCCGACGGCGGCTGACCCTCACTCCACGACGACGAGCAGGTCGCCCCCTTCGACCTGCTGGCGTGCGCCGACCGCGAGCCGGCGCACCGTGCCCGCCACGGGGGTCGTGATGCCGGCCTCCATCTTCATCGCCTCGATCGTCGCGACGGTGGCGCCCGCCTCGACCTCGTCGCCCTCGGCGACCTGAACCGTGACGACCCCGGCGAAGGGGGCCGCGACCTGACCGGAGGCGCCCGGGTCGGCCTTCTCGGCCGCGACGACCTCTGCGTCGACGCCGCGGTCGCGGACCTGGACCGGCCGCAGCTGACCGTTGACCGTGCCCATCACGGTGCGCATCCCGTGCTCGTCGGGCTCGCTCACCGAGCTCAGGCCGATCGTCAGGGTCTTGCCCGGCTCGATCTCGACCTCGTCGTCGCGCCCCTGCTCGAGGCCGTGGAGAAAGAGGCCGGTGTCGAGCACCGAGGTGTCGCCGAAGCTCGCCCGGGCGGTGCGCATCTCCTGGGTAGGGCCGGGGAAGAGCAGCTCGTTGAGCGTCTCGCGCGGGGCGTCGCGCAGTGCCTGCTCCTGCTCGGGGGTGAGGTCGGCGGTCGGAGGCTGCTCGCGCCGACCCTCGAGCGCCTTGCTGCGGAAGGGCTCGGGCCACCCGCCGGGCGGGTCGCCGAGGTCGCCACGGAGGAACCCGATGACCGAGTCGGGGATGTCGAAGCGGGCCGGGTCGGCCTCGAACTGCGCCGGGTCCGCACCGAGGCCGACGAGGGAGAGCGCGAGGTCGCCAACGACCTTGCTGCTCGGCGTCACCTTGACGATGTGGCCGAGCATCGCGTCGGCCGCCGCGTACATGTCCTCGACCTCCTCGAAGCGCTCCCCGAGCCCGAGCGCGATCGCCTGCTGGCGCAGATTGGACAGCTGCCCGCCGGGGATCTCGTGCCGGTAGACACGGCCGGTGGGGGAGGCCAGCCCGGACTCGAAGGGCGCGTAGAGGCGCCGCACGCCCTCCCAGTAGGGCTCGAGCGCGAAGACCTGCTCGATGTCCAGGCCGGTCGGCCGGTCCGTGCCGTCGGTCGCCGCGACGAGGGCGGACAGCGAGGGCTGCGAGGTGGTGCCGGCCATCGTCGCGCTCGCCGCGTCGACGGCGTCGACGCCGGCCCCGATCGCCGCGAGGAGGGTGCCGATCTGGCCGCCTGCGGTGTCGTGGGTGTGCAGGTGCACCGGGAGGTCGAACCGCTCGCGCAGCGCGGTCACCAGGCGGGCCGCCGCGGGGGCGCGCAGCAGCCCGGCCATGTCCTTGATCGCCAGGACGTGCGCGCCGGCGTCGACGATCCGCTCGGCCAGGCGCAGGTAGTAGTCGAGCGTGTAGATCTCCTCGCCCGGGTCGAGGAGGTTGCCGGTGTAGCACAGGGCGACCTCGGCGACCGCGGTGTCGGTCGCGAGCACAGACTCGATCGCGGGGCGCATCTGGTCGACGTCGTTGAGCGCGTCGAAGATGCGGAAGATCGACAGGCCGGTGCGGGCGGCCTCGGCGACGAAGGCGTCGGTGACGCTCGTCGGGTAGGGCGTGTAGCCGACGGTGTTGCGCCCGCGCAGGAGCATCTGGAGGGCGACGTTGGGCATCGCCTCGTGCAGGGCCGAGAGCCGCTCCCACGGGTCCTCGTGGAGGAAGCGCAGGGCGACGTCGTAGGTCGCGCCGCCCCAGGCCTCGACGGACAGCAGCTGCGGGGTGAGCCGGGAGACGTGCTCGGCGACGTGGAGCAGGTCACGGGTGCGCACCCGGGTGGCGAGCAGCGACTGGTGGGCGTCGCGGAAGGTCGTGTCGGTCACCGGGACGTCGGTGCGGGAGCGCAGGTCGGCGGCGAATCCGGCGGGGCCCAGACGCAGGAGGCGGTCACGGCTACCCTCGGGGCGCTCGCCCTCGGGCAACGTCGGCAGCTTGGTCCGGGGGCGCAGGTCGCTCGTGCGCGGGCCGTGCGGCTGGTTGACCGTGACGTCGGCGAGGTAGGTGAGCAGCTTGGTCGCCCGGTCCTTGCCCGTGGGGGCCGCGAGCAGCTCGGGGCGCTCGTCGATGAAGCTCGTCGTCACCCGGCCGGCCTGGAAGTCGGGGTCGGCGAGCACCGCTTCGAGGAAGGGCAGGTTGGTCGCCACCCCGCGGACGCGGAACTCGGCGAGCGCCCGCCGGGCCCGACGGACCGCGAGCGGGAAGGTGCGGGCGCGGCAGGTGAGCTTGACGAGCATCGAGTCGAAGTGGGCGCTCACCTCGGCGCCGACGAAGGTCGTGCCGCCGTCGAGGCGCACCCCGGAGCCGCCGGCGGAGCGGTAGGCGGAGATCGTGCCCGAGTCCGGGCGGAACCCGTTGGCCGGGTCCTCGGTCGTGATCCGGCACTGCAGGGCGAAGCCGTGCGTGCCGATGTCCTCCTGGCGCATGCCGAGCTCGGCGAGGGTCGCGCCGGCCGCGATCCGCAGCTGCATGACGACGAGGTCGACCTCGGTGACCTCCTCGGTCACGGTGTGCTCGACCTGGATGCGCGGGTTCATCTCGATGAAGACGTAGCGGCCGTCCTCGCCGAGGAGGAACTCGACGGTGCCGGCGTTGACGTAGCCGATGGACTTCGCGAAACGCACCGCGTCGGCGCACATCCGCTCGCGCAGGTCGGGGTCGAGGTTGGGCGCCGGGGCGATCTCGACGACCTTCTGGTGGCGCCGCTGCACCGAGCAGTCCCGCTCGAAGAAGTGGAGGACCTCACCGCTGGCGTCACCGACGACCTGGACCTCGATGTGCCGCGGGTTGACCACGGCCTCCTCGAGGTAGAGCGTCGGGTCGCCGAAGGCCGACTCGGCCTCGCGCTGGGCGGCCTCCAGCGCGTCCCGGAGGTCCTCCCTTCGCTCGACCCGGCGCATGCCGCGACCGCCACCGCCGCTCACGGCCTTGACGAAGACCGGGAAGCCGATCTCCTCGGCGGCCGCCGCGAGGGCGTCGAGGTCCGTCGTGGCCTCGGCACCGCGCAGCGTCGGCAGACCGGCGGCCCTGGCCGCCGCGATCGCACGCGCCTTGTTGCCGGTGAGCTCGAGGACCGTGGCCGGGGGACCGATGAAGGTGATGCCGTGCCGGGCGCACTCCTCGGCGAGCTGGGGGTTCTCCGACAGGAACCCGTACCCGGGGTAGATCGCGTCGACCCCGGCCTCACGAGCCACGCGCACGACGTCCTCGTGGTCGAGGTAGGCCCGGACCGGGTGCCCCTCCTCACCGATGAGGTAGGCCTCGTCGGCCTTCATCCGGTGCTCGGAGAGCCGGTCCTCGATCGGGTAGACCGCGACGGTGGTCGCGTCGAGCTCGGTGGCGGCGCGGAAGGCGCGGATGGCGATCTCGCCTCGGTTGGCGACGAGGATCTTGTGGAACACGGGGGACCTCCGGGGGTGTGGCGGGCGTCACCCGAGGCTACTGACCTGCCGGACCCGGTGATCGGGGGTTCCGCGAAGGGAGACGGCGCGCCGGGCCGTAGGCTCGCCAGCGTGAGCAGCCTGAGCGACCGCGAGCGGTGGGTCTCCGAGGACCCGGTGCACAAGCGGGCCGACCGTGACGACTTCGCCCGTGACCGCGGCCGGCTGATCCACTCCGCCGCGCTGCGGCGACTGTCGGCCAAGACGCAGGTGCTCGGGCCCGGCAGCGACGACTTCGTCCGCAACCGGCTGACGCACAGCCTCGAGGTGGCCCAGATCGGGCGTGAGTTCGGCGGGGCGCTGGGCTGCGCGGCCGACGTCGTCGAGGTGGCCTGCCTCGCGCACGACCTGGGGCATCCCCCCTTCGGCCACAACGGCGAGACGGCGCTCGACGAGGTCGCCGCGGACATCGGTGGCTTCGAGGGCAATGCGCAGACCCTGCGCATCCTCACCCGGCTCGAGCCCAAGCGCGTGCACCCCGACGGACGCCCGGCCGGGCTCAACCTCACCCGCGCCAGCCTCGACGCGGCGACCAAGTACCCGTGGCGGCGCGGCCACGGGCCGGCGCCCACGCCGAAGTTCGGGGTCTACGAGGACGACCTGCCGGTCTTCGACTGGATGCGCGAAGGGAGCCCCGGCGGGCTCGTGCGCTGCCTCGAGGCCGACGTCATGGACTGGTCCGACGACGTCGCCTACTCCGTCCACGACGTCGAGGACGCGATCGCCTCCGGGCGGCTGGACCTGCGCCGACTGCGCGATGCCGACGACAGCGGGGCGGTCGTCGACGTGGCGGCCGAGCACTTCGCCCGCGACCTGGGGCGCGACGCGCTCGCCGAGGGTCTAGAGAGGCTGCTCGCGACCGGTGCCGTGCCCGACGGCTACGACCGCTCGCGGGCCGGGCTCGCGGGGCTCAAGGACATGACCTCACGACTCATCGGGCGCTTCGTCCACGCGGCGGAGCAGGCGACCCGTGCCGTGCACGGGCCCGGCGACCTCGGCCGCTACGACGCCCGCCTCGTCGTGCCCGAGGACTCGCGCGCCGAGGTCGCGGTGCTCAAGGCGGTGGCCGCCCACTTCGTCATGTTCACCGGTGAGCGCGATGACGAGTACGCCCACCAGCGGCAGGTCGTCGCCGACCTCGCGGCGTGGTTCGCCGCCGACCCCGAGGGACGGCTCGACGCCGACCTGCGCAGCGACCTCGCTGCGGCGCCCGACGACGCGGCCCGTCTACGGGTCGTGGTCGACCAGGTGGCGGGCCTGACCGACGTGCGGGCGCTCGCCCTGCACGCGCAGCACTGCCACTAGGGGGAGTGCTCCCCCTCGTCTCGGCAGTGTGGCGTCGCTAGTCTCCTGATCACACAGACAGGGGACCACGATGACACTGACCGACGGCATGGACGTGGCGCGCATGCGCCAGATCGCCGAACAGCTCGTGCTGCAGTCGAAGCAGCTCACCGGCGTGGCACAGGACGGATCGGCCTCGATGAGCAGGCTCGTCGAGGCGTGGCAGGGGCCGGACACGGAGTTCTTCTCGCAGGGGTGGACGCAGGCGGGGGGTCAGTGCGACGAGACGGCCGAGACGCTGCGCTCCTTCGGGGAGCGGATGCGCGCCCAGGCCGACCAGCAGGACGAGGCCAGCGGCAACCGCCGAGGCGGCGGAGGTGGCGGGGGCGGCCCTCGAGGCCCCGGTGGGGACGGCGACGGTGTCAGCTCCTCCAACCCCGACATCAAGGACGACACCAAGGACGCCGAGTACAAGGACGTCGACGGCCCGCTGATCGACGAGGGCGGGGTCGAGCCCGACGACGTCAAGCAGGGTGCCCTGGGTGACTGCTGGCTGATCAGCTCGATGAAGGGCATCGCCGGCACGCCCTCGGGCCAGGAGCTGATCGAGAAGAACATCAAGGACAACGGGGACGGGACCTACGACGTCACCCTCTACCGCGATGGGGAGCCGCTCGTCGTCACGGTCGACGGCAAGCTGCCGGTCGGTCCCAACGGCGAGCCGGTGTATGCCAACAACGACGGCGGCGGACGCGAGATGTGGCCCCTGCTCTACGAGAAGGCCATGGCCAAGGAGTTCGGCGGGGACTACGAGGACCTCGACGGCGACTGGCCCGCCAAGGCCATCGAGGCCATGACGGGCAACGAGGTGGAGACCTACGACGAGGGGCTCATGCCCTGGGACGACAAGGACTTCCCCGGCGCCTCGGACCTGCAGGCGAAGCTCGACGACGGCGGCGTCGTCGTCGCCTCGACCGACGGCGACGGCAAGAAGCACTCGGACGGCGACCTCGTGAGCAACCACGCCTACACCGTCACCGACGTCAACCCCGAGACCGGCGAGGTCACCGTGCAGAACCCGTGGGGCAAGGGTGAGGCACCGATCACCATGAGCTACGAGGAGTTCGAGAAGAACTTCGCCCGTCTCGACGTCGGGTCGACCAAGTGAGTGCAGGAGAGGCGATGGACACGACGATCACGCTGCAGCAGAACATCCCGACCCCGGCATGGGGCATGCGCCTCATCGCCGCCAACGTCCACGAGGGGGCGGCCACGGTCATCGTCGAGCCGCCCGGTGAGCCGATGGTCAGGCACCAGGTCGGGGCGGGCGACACGGTGCCCTTCGGGGATCGCGCCCTGCACGTCGACGAGATCACCGGCGGCGGCGACGCCGGGCGGCCGGGGCGTGCGTCCGGTCGCGTCACCCTCTCCGTGGTGGACGGTGCCGCCCGGTGAGCACGGTGCGGGGAGTGCGGGCGCTCGCTCTCGTGCCACTGGTGGCCCTGACGGTCGCCGCGTGCGGTGACGACGGGGACTCCGCCCCCGAGAGCACGCCCGAGGGCGCAGTGGTGCTGGTCGAGAACCAGCCGGGCACCGTGGACGGGACGTCCGTGGTCGCCACCGACGTCGAGGGCGACGACGCGACGCTGCGCATCACCGTCGACGGCCCGTCGGAGGCGACGGACGTGAGCGAGGGAGCAACCGTGGACATCGCCGGGGCGAGCTATCGCGTCGAGGCGGTGTGGTCCGAGGAGGACGGCGACAGCCCGGGCAGCATGGGTGGGCACGTCATGGTGGTCCCGGCCGACGGCTGACCTCCGCGTCGTCAGAACCTCCGCCTACACTCGACCCCACGAGCGAGCAGGGAGCGAGGTGGCCCGTGGCGGGACGGATCCGCGCGGAGGACGTGCAGGCGGTCAAGGAGCGCTCCTCGATCACCGACGTCGTCCGTGAGCACGTCACCCTGCGCCCGGCGGGCATCGGCTCGATGAAGGGGCTGTGCCCCTTCCACGACGAGAAGACCCCGAGCTTCACCGTGCGCGAGACCGTGGGGGCCTACCACTGCTTCGGCTGCGGGGAGGGCGGCGACGTCATCTCCTTCGTGCAGAAGCTCGACCACCTCACCTTCGCCGAGGCCGTCGAGCGCCTCGCGGGCAAGCTCGGCATGGAGCTGCGCTACGAGGAGGGCGGCGGTCCGCGCGACGGCGTCGGCCTGGGCAAGCGCGGTCGACTGCTCGAGGCGCACCGCGCGGCGGCGGAGTTCTACCACGAGCGGCTGCTCGGCTCGCCCGAGGCGCGCATCGGGCGGGACTTCCTGCGGGAGAGGGGCTTCGCCTCGCCCGAGGCCAAGCTCTTCGGCATCGGCTACGCGCCGCGTGGCGGCGAGGAGCTCGCCCGGTACCTGCGGGGCAAGGGCTTCACCGACGACGAGCTGACCATCGGCGGGCTCTGCGGCAAGGGCTCGCGGGGGCTCTACGACCGCTTCCGTGGCCGGCTCATCTGGCCGATCCGCGACATCACCGGCGACACGATCGGGTTCGGCGCGCGGCGCCTCTACGACAACGACCGCATCGGGGCCAAGTACCTCAACACCACCGAGACCCCGATCTACAAGAAGTCGAATGTCCTCTACGGGCTCGACCTGGCCAAGAAGGCGATCCGCGACGAGCGCCAGGTCGTCGTCGTCGAGGGCTACACCGACGTCATGGCGGCACACCTGTCGGGGGTCGAGGGGGCGGTCGCGACGTGCGGCACGGCCTTCGGCGAGGACCACATCAAGGTCATCCGGCGCATCGTGCGCGACGAGGCGGACCTGGCGCCGGCCAAGGTGGTCTTCACCTTCGACGGCGACGCCGCGGGGCAGAAGGCCGCGATGAAGGCCTACGCCCAGGACGACAAGTGGGCCAGCCAGAGCTTCGTGGCCGTGGCCCGCGAGGGCATGGACCCCTGCGACCTGCGACTGCGGGAGGGTGACCTCGCGGTGCGCGAGCTCGTCGCCGACGCGGTCCCGATGTTCGAGTTCGCGGTGCGCACGACGCTGACCCGCTTCGACCTCGACACGGCGGAGGGCCGGGTGCGGGGCATGGGCGCCGTCGCGCCGATCATCAACAGCATCCGCGACTCCTCCCTTCGCCCGGAGTACGTGCGCACCGTCGCCGGCTGGGTCGGGGTCGAGGTCGAGCAGATGCGCGATGCCGTGACCCGCGCCGGGCGGATCCAGGCGCGCGACGAGGCGAAGGGGGAGCACCGCACCCAGCAGGAGGCCCCCGAGCCGACGGCCGCGGAGGCGGCCGGCGGCGTGCCGGCGCCCGATCTGCGCGACCCGATCGTCATGGCCGAGCGCCAGCTGCTCCAGTCGATCCTGCAGCACCCCTCGCTCTTCACGTCCGCCGATCTCGACGCCGTCGAGCCGGAGTCCTTCTCGGCCCCGGCGCACCGGGCGGTCTTCGACGCGATCCGCTCCGTCGGACCGCTGCTCGAGGGGCAGGCGCAGACGGCGTGGCACGCCCTCGTCGACGAGGCGACGCCGCTCGCCGTCTCCTCGCTGCTCGCCGAGCTGTCGGTGGCGCCGCTGCCGGTGGTCCACGACCAGTCGACCGGTCTGCCGCCGGCGAGCTACACCCGCTCGCTGCTCGTGAGGGTGCGCGAGGTGGCCGTCAGCCGACGCATCTCCGACGCGATGTCGCAGATGCGCCGCCTGGCGGCAGACCCGAGCGCCGACCCCTCGGCGCTGCGTGACCTGTCCCTGTCCCTGCAGTCGCTCGAGCGGCAGCGCGCCGCGCTGCGCGAGGAGATCGTGTGAGACCCGTGTGGTCCCGGTGGCAGCGCTCACGAGCGGTGCCCGTCCCCCCAGGTGTCGAGCTCGGCCGCGGCGAGCGGGTCCTCGCGACGGCGGCGGCCGGTGACGAGGTCGTCGTCATCACCTCGTACCGGCTCGTGGTCCCCGGCGGTCCGCTGGACGAAGGGAGGGCCTGGCACCTCGTCGACCGGGGCCGCTGGGACCCCGACACCGACGTGCTCACCGTGACCTGGGTCGACGGCGGGCCGGCGGGCAGCTGGACGATCCCCGAGCCCGGTGGGGTGCCTGACGCCTTCCACGAGCGGGTGCAGGCGAGCGTCGTCCTCGTCGAGGAGGTCACGATCGACCGAGCGCGCCGGGCACGGGTCGTCCTGCGCAAGGACCTCGAGTCCGGGCGGGTCCTCGCCCAGACGATCGTCGGGCGGGGCTGCGACCCCGACGACCCGCAGCTCGTGGCCGCGACCGAGGAGGTCGCAGCGCGGCTGGCGGAGCAGGTCGGGCGCGAGGCCTGATGACAGTCAACGAGCTGCCCGTCCTCGACCTCGCCGATCTCGACGCCGGCCCGGAGGCGGTCGAGCGCTTCCGTGACGAGCTGCGTCGAGCGACCCACGAGGTCGGCTTCTTCCACCTGCGCCATGGCATCGACCGTGCGGTCGTCGACGAGCTCTTCGACACGGCGCGGGCCTTCTTCGCGCTCCCCGAGGAGGACAAGCGCGCGATCGAGATGACGAGGAGCGCGCAGTTCCGCGGGTGGACGCGTCTGGGGGGCGAGCTGACCCAGGGGCAGGTCGACCACCGGGAGCAGATCGACATCGGCCCGGAGCGGCCGGCGCCCGTCGTCGCGGATCCGCCCTACCTGCGGCTCGACGGGCCCAACCAGTGGCCTGCCGCGCTGCCGCGGCTGCGCACCGTCATCGAGGCGTGGACCGAGCGCCTGGGCCACATCGGCCGACGCCTGATGTCGCAGTGGGCGCTCTCGCTCGGGGCGCCGGCCGACCACTTCGCGTCGACCTTCGACGACGCGTCGACGCTGCTCAAGCTCGTGCGCTACCCGGGCGCGGCCGGCGTCTCGCAGGGCGTGGGCGGACACAAGGACCCCGGCTTCCTCACCCTGCTGCTCATCGAGCCGGGCAAGGCCGGTCTGCAGGTCGAGACCGACGACGGCTGGATCGACGTGCCCCCGACCGACGACTGCTTCGTCGTCAACATCGGCGAGCTCATGGAGGCCGTCACCGACGGCTACCTGCGGGCGACGTCGCACCGGGTGACGGCGCCGCCCGTCGGCACCGAGCGGCTGTCCATCCCCTTCTTCTTCAACCCCGGCCTCGACGCCGAGGTGCCGGTCGTCCCCCTTCGTCCGGAGCTGGCGCAGGCCGCCCGTGGCATCACCCAGGACGCGTCCAACGTCATCTCCGCGCGCTACGGCGACAACCTGCTCAAGGCCCGTCTGCGGGCCCACCCGGACGTCGCGGCGATCCACCACCCCGACCTGGTGGACACGCCGGACTGATCCGGCCCCCCGTTTTCGTGTCGCGGCCACCTTCTTGCTATGGTGGCGCAGCGCTTCGGCGCGATCCCCTGTAGCTCAATTGGCAGAGCATTCGGCTGTTAACCGGAGGGTTGTTGGTTCGAGTCCAACCGGGGGAGCCAGCACGAGAGGCCCGCACGTCCACACGGACTGCGGGCCTCTCGCATGCCGCCTCAGCTCGAGGTCGGAGGGCCGTCGGACCCGCTCGGGCTGGGGGAGCGCGGAGCGGGGCAGTCGCCCAGCGTCGGGGGAGTGAGGGTGCGGGTCGGCAGACTCCAGCTGGTGCCGAGGTTGGCGCGCACTGCCCGCCGCCACGCACCGGTCTCGACCATGTCCGCGAGCGCATCATTGACGTCCTCGCACAGGACGGTGTCCTCGCGCCGCATGGCGACGCCCCAGCGCTCCTGGGTGAAGAGCCGGCCGGTCAGGCGCAGCCGGTCACGTCCCCTCGACTCCCGGGCGAAGGGGAGGAGGATCGCCGCGTCGGACGTGACCGCCTTGACCTTGTCCTGCTGCAGCATGGCGACGCAGTCGGAGATCGTCGGCTGCACGGTCAGGTGCAGGCCCGGGTAGGCGTCGACGAGCTCGTCGGTCGAGCGTGACCCCTGGACGGTGCAGACGGTGAAGCCACGCAGCTGCCGTGGCGAGCTGATCGTGCTGCGGGCGCGCACGAGCAGGTCCTGCCCGGTCGCCAGGTAGGGCCCGGCGAAGGTCACGTCGTCGGCTCGCTCCGGCGTCATCGAGTAAGCCGCGAGGACGAGGTCGGCCTGACCGGTCTCGAGGAGCGTCTCGCGCTGGTCGGTGACGGCCCGGACGAAGCTGATCCGCGAGATGCCGAGGTACTGCGCGACGTAGCGGGCGACGTCGACGTCGAGCCCGCTGTAGCTGCTGCCCTCGCGCAGGCCGACGCCCGGCTGGTCGTAGGAGATGGCCACCCGCAGCGTGCGGGGAAGGTCGGTCGCGTGCAGGCTGCGGCTCGGTCCCGACGTGCTCGACGGCGTGAGCGTCGAGGTGGACCCGGTCTCGGGGGGCTGGCCGCTGCCCGTCGGGTCGACGTCGACGGGTCGCACGCACGCGGTGAGCAGGGCAGCGCCGATGGCGGCGGCAGCCAGCGCACGGACACGGCGCACGTCGTCCCCCTTCGTCGGACGTGCCCATCCTCGCAGCCCGGTGACTAGGCTGCAGGTGTGACCACGACACTCGTCCTCTCCGTCATCGGCGACGACCGCGCCGGACTCGTCAAGGCTCTCGCCGACGTCATCGAGACCGGCGGTGGCAACTGGGAGCGCAGCCACCTGAGCGAGCTCGCGGGCAAGTTCGCCGGCATCGTCGTCGTCTCGGTGCCGAGCGACCGGGCCGATGCGCTGCGCACCGCGCTCGAGCCCCTGCAGGGTCTGCTCGACGTCACCGTCCACGACGGTAGTGCGCCCGCCGACCCGGCTGGGGGCGGCCAGGACGTGCGCGTCGAGCTGCTCGGCAACGACCGCCCCGGCATCGTCGGTGCGGTCTCGGGGGTGCTCGCCCAGCACGGGCTGAGCGTCGCCGAGCTCGTGAGCACGACGAGCGATGCCCCGATGGCGGGCGGACGGCTCTTCGAGGCGATCGCCGTCGCGACGGTGCCCGCCGGCACCGACCTCGACGCGCTGCAGGCCGACCTCGAGCGGCTCGCCACCGAGATCATGGTCGACCTGACCCTCAGCCCCCACGACGAGGAGGACTGAGGGACAGGCCGATCCGCCTCAGCGCTTGGCCGACGAGGAGGCGCGACCCCACGTGGTGCTGGTGTCGGCCGTCGCGAGCTGCCAGTAGCGCGCGGTGGAGGCATAGGCCTTGAGCGTCACCCGGCCGTAGCGGTCGGTCGTGCCGGACTTGACCCACTTCCAGGAGCAGGAGGAGCAGGTCTTCTGCCGGAGGGTGACCTTGGTGCCCGACCAGGCGCGGAAGCCGCTCGGGTAGGAGTTGGGGGAGTAGCGGGTGGCGGTCCCCTTGACCGTGACGTAGCTGCCCGCCCGGCTGGTGCTGATCGTCTGGCGGGCGCCGAGCTTGACCGTCATCTTCGTCGTGTTCTGGGTCATGTCGTTGTAGTTGTAGTCGAAGGCGCCCTCGGGCTGAACCGTGTAGGTGCCGAGCGGCTCCCAGCTGTACCAGTCGAGGGACTCGCTGGACGCACCGTCGAACCAGAACATGTCCTCGGGGCCCTGGGTCGGGTGGACGACGCTCCACGCAGCGTCCTCCGCGTACAGGAGGCACCCCTGGCTGTACTTGCCGGTGATCGTCCGGTAGTAGCTGGTGATCGAGACCTTGCTGGGGACGGTGATCCCGCAGGAGTAGGCGGCCTGGGCCGGGACCGCGGTGACCGCGATGGGGACGAGGGAGAGGGCGGCGGCAGCCGCGGCGCGCTTGAGCATGGGTGGATGACCTCGGATGAGCGAAGGGAGTGTGGCGGGGCAGCCCCCCGACCGAGGAGAAGATTAGAGCCAGCCGCCGACAACCACCAGACCCCATCGGGATCTTTGTCGGACGCCTCGGTCAGGAGGCCACTCACCCCTCGCTGCACGTGCTCAGTGCGCGGCCGGTCACCAGGTGTGCGCGACGTCCACGACGAGTCGCGAACCTCCCGTCGTGGGCGTGATGAAGGCGCGCATCGGCAGGCGGGCCCGCGTGCCGATGCCGAAGGTGCTCTGCCCCTCGAAGCTGCCCGCGAAGGCGATCTGGCGGAAGGTCCGGAAGCCGGTCACGTCGACCGCGTTGAGCTTCGAGCGGGGGTCGTAGGTCGCCCGACCGCGACTGTCGTAGGCCGGGCCGCGCACGATGACCCGCAGGTCGGCGTCGCCCTTGAGCCACACCCGCTTGCCCTGGCCCTCGGTGTAGACGGGCGCGTAGCGCACGTCGTAACCGCGCAGCGTTCCGCGCAGGTCGACGACGAAGCGGTCGAAGCAGGTGTGCCGACCGGCTCGTGCGTTGGTGATCTGCGACCACGACATCGTCGGGGCCTGCTTGGCCCAGGAACCCCAGCTGGTCGAGCACGCCGTGCTCGTCTGCGCCGCAGTCGGTTTCGCCTGCGCCGGTGCGCTCGCCAGAGCGCCTCCCGCGACGGCCATCGCCGCCGCGCACGTCGCGGCTGCCAGCCGCGCTCTCATCGATCTCGTCCTGCTCATGACGCCCACATCCCCTGACTCGGGCGGCGGCACCGTTGTCGCCGCATCCACCAAGGATGCTCCCGGCCAGACCGGTGCGCGAGAGGCTGTCGCCGAACGGCAACTCCGCAACACCCTGGGGTCTTGCGGAGTTGGAGACGGTGAGTGTGGTGGGGCCACTGGGGCTTGAACCCAGGACCGACGGATTATGAGTCCGCTGCTCTGACCGACTGAGCTATGGCCCCCTTCGCCCGCAGGCGACGGCGTGAGGTTACCCCGTCACGCCGCGCGACACGTGGTGAGGGAGGGGCCACGGTGAGGGCTGGTGCTCCTGTGGTAGTTGGGGCACAATGGCCGCACAAGCACGTTCGCGTGCACATATCGCTCGAGCAGCACGCCGCAGAGTGTCATTGCGCCGCAGCCGTTCGGTCCTTGCAGGGAGTGCCTGGCGTTGGGGAAGACGTCCATCGCACTCAAGGAGGATCAGGATGTCTGCAGGAAAGCGCATCAGCACCCGAGGTGTGGTGTTCATCCACAGCACCCCGACGGCCCTGTGCCCCCACATCACGTGGGCGCTCGAGTCCGTGCTGGATCAGGCTGTGTCACTGGACTGGACCGAGCAGCAGCTCGGCCGGTCGCTCAAGCGTGCCGAGTTCTCCTGGACGGGGGAGCCCGGCACCGGCGCCAAGCTGGCCTCCGCCCTTCGCGGCTGGGACAACGTGCGCTACGAGGTCACCGAGGAGCCCACGCCGGGGCTCGACGGCTCCCGCTGGAGCCACACGCCCACCCTCGGCATCCACCACGCGACGATCAGCGCGTCCGGCGACGTCGTCCTGCACGAAAACCGCCTGCGTGAGGTCATGACCCTCGCCCAGGGCGCCGGTGAGGCCGTCGAGGACATGCTCGGCGAGCTCCTCGGCGACGCCTGGGACGCCGAGCTCGAGCCATTCCGCCACGCGGGCGACGGTGCCCCCGTCCGGTGGCTGCACAAGGTCGGCTGACCGGACCCACCCACGCCCCATGATCGAAGGGGGCTGCGCACCCTCCTTGGCGCAGCCCCCTTCGCCATGCCCTGATGACGGTCCGACGGTCAGTCGTCGGCGGCGGCTCCGGCCGCGGTCGGGGCGGTCGCGAGAGCATCACCAGCGGTGCGTCCACGACGGTTGATTCGCCGCTCGAGCAGGCCCGCGAGCGAGGTCAGGCCCCAGTTGACGACGATGAAGACGATCGCGACGACGACGAGCGCGGCGAAGATGTTGGAGTGCAGCGACGAGAGGTTCTGCCCCTGCTGCAGCAGCTCCGGATAGGTGATGACGGTGCCGAGCGCGGTGTCCTTGAGGATGACGACGAGCTGGCTGACCAGCGCCGGCAGCATGGCGGTGACCGCCTGTGGGATCTGGATCGAGCGCAGCACCTGACCCGGCGACAGCCCCACCGCCAGGCCGGCCTCGCGCTGGCCGGAGGGCAGCGAGTGCACGCCCGAGCGCAGCAGCTCGGCCATGACCGCACCGTTGTAGAGGGTCAGCGCCGTGACGACCGCGGCCAGCGGGTTGATCTCCGCCGAGAAGACGCCGTTGTAGGCGTAGATCCCGAAGAAGAAGATCATCATGATCAGCACGGGGATCGCGCGGAAGAACTCGACGACCGCGCCGCTGAGCCAGCGGATGACCCGGTGGCCCGACAGCCGGCCCGAGCCGAAGACGAAGCCGAAGATGCTCGCGCCGAGGACCGACAGGGCGGCCGCCTTGACGGTGTTCCACAGCCCGAGGAGCAGGTAGTAGCGCCAGGTCTCCCAGGTGGCCATGGGCGACCACTTCGCGCCGGAGAACTCCTCGTACTCGTTGAGCTTGCCGACGACGACCCACAGGATCGCTGCGGCGACGAGCAGGCCGAGCACGGCGATGATCCGGTAGCGCATCCGCGCCTTGGGGCCGGGGTTGTCGAAGAGGACGGTCTGGGTGCTCATCGCTTCACCGCCATCCGCCGCGACAGGCTCGTCAGCCCGATGCCGATCGGCAGGGTGAGGAGCAGGAAGAAGCCGGCCACGAGGGCGAAGGTCACGTAGTTGAGGTCGGCCCGCAGCTCGATCGCCTCGCTCATGAAGGCCGCGGTCTCGGCGACGCCGATGGCCGCCGCGACGGTCGTGTTCTTGATGAGCGCGATGGTCACCGACGCCAGGGGCGCGATGGACCCGCGGATCGCCTGCGGCAGCACGACGTGGCGCAGGTTCTGCGTGAAGCCCAGGCCGATCGAGCGGGCGGCCTCGGCCTGGCCCGGCGGCACGGTGTTGATGCCGCTGCGGATCGCCTCGCAGACGAAGGAGGCGTGGTAGACGACGAGTCCGACGATCGCCCAGCGCACGCCGTTGTCGGTGATCGACGTCGGGCTGTTCTCGTCGGCGAGGTTGATGCCCAGGTCGTAGAGCATGACCATGATCGTGAAGGTGAGGATCAGCGTCAGCGGGGTGTTGCGCACGATGTTGACGTAGGCCGCCCCGGCGAAGCGGAAGATCGCCACCGGCGAGACCCGCATGATGGCGATGATCGTGCCGAGCACGAGAGCCCCCGCGAGGGAGAAGACGGCCAGCTTGATCGTCAGCCAGAAGGCTCCCCACACGTCGAACTGCTGGAAGAGCTCGCTCATCCACTACTCCTTGTCGATGGCGTCGTCAGCGGTGGGACGAAGGGGGCCGAGCGCACCTCGCGCAGGTGGCCGGCCCCCTTCGTCCACCCGGTCAGGAGCAGGCGTCGAGCTTCGGCGGGTTGGTCTTGGAGTCGACCTCGAAGCCGGCCGGCCCGAAGTTCTTCTCCACCGCCTTGTCCCACTCGCCGTCGTCGACCATCTTGGTCAGCGCCTCGTTGACCTGCTCGCACAACTCGGTGTCGCCCTTCTTCAGGCCGACGCCGTAGCGCTCCTCGGAGAAGGGCGCACCGACGACCTTGAGCTTGCCCTTGTACTGGTCCTGGGCCGCGTAGCCGGCGAGGATCGTGTCGTCGGTCGTCAGCGCGTCGAGCTGGCCCTTGGAGACCGCCTCGGCGCACTTGGAGTAGGTGTCGAACTCCTGGAGGTTGACGCCCGGGACCTCCTTCTTGACGTTTTCCGCGGAGGTGGAGCCGGTGACCGAGCACAGCTTCTTGCCGTCGAGGTCCTTGGGCCCGGTGATCTTGGCGTCGGTGGCGACGAGGAGGTCCTGGCCGGCGATGAAGTAGGGGCCGGCGAAGGAGACCTTCTCCTTGCGCTCGTCGGTGATCGAGTAGGTCGCGAAGATCAGGTCGACCTGGCCGGTGGCGATGAGGTCCTCGCGCTGCTTGCTCGGGGCCTGGACGAACTGCACGTCCGTCTTGCCGAGCTCCTTGGCCACGTAGTTGGCGACGTCCACGTCGAAGCCGGAGTAGGTGTTGCCCTCCTTCAGGCCGAGACCCGGCTGGTCGAACTTGATGCCGATCTTGATGCTGCTGTCGTCTCCGGAGCCACCGGATCCGCTCCCGCCCCCGCTGTCGCCGCCGCAGGCCGCCAGGCCCAGGGCGAGGACGAGGGTTGCTCCTGCTGCGCCGAGTCGTCGCGTCATCATGGTTGTTCCTCCTGGTTGGGTCGTGCGCTGGTCAGTGGCTGAGGATCTTGCCGAGGAAGTCCTTGGCGCGATCGCTGCGAGGGTTGGTGAAGAACTCCTCGGGCGTCGCCGTCTCGACGATCTGCCCGTCGGCCATGAAGACGACCCGGTCGGCCGCGCGCCGGGCGAAGCCCATCTCGTGGGTGACGACGATCATCGTCATGCCGGTCTGCGCGAGCTGGGTCATGACGTCGAGGACCTCGTTGATCATCTCGGGGTCGAGGGCCGACGTCGGCTCGTCGAAGAGCATGACCTTGGGGTCCATGGCGAGGGAGCGGGCGATGGCGACGCGCTGCTGCTGGCCGCCGGAGAGCTGGGCGGGGTACTTCGAGGACTGGGCGTCGACGCCGACCCGGGTGAGCAGCTCCTTGGCCCGGGCGGTCGCCTCGGCCTTGGACTTCTTGCGCACCTTGATCGGACCGAGCGTGACGTTGTCGAGGATCGTCTTGTGCGCGAAGAGGTTGAAGGACTGGAAGACCATGCCGACGTCGGCGCGCAGCCGGGCCAGCTCCTTGCCCTCCTCGGGCAGGGGCTTGCCGTCGACGGTGATGCTGCCCGACTCGAAGGTCTCCAACCGGTTGATCGTGCGGCACAGCGTCGACTTGCCCGACCCGGACGGCCCGATGACGACGACGACCTCGCCTCGGCCGACGGTGAGGTTGATGTCCTTGAGCACGTGGAGCTGCCCGAAGTGCTTGTTGACGTCGGTGAGGACGACGAGGGGCTCGTGGGTCCCGGTCTCGCGGGGCGCGGTGTCGCTCGGCATGCGACCGAACCTATCCCGCCCGAGTGTGCCCGTGGTCACGCACGCGCGCCGACGTGACCTGAGTGAGACACTCCGGTCACGCCGGCGCGGCGTGGGCTGGGCTCGTCAGAGCGGGATGTTGCCGTGCTCGCCGCGGCGAGCAGGCGCCTCCGCGAGGGCCGTCGCGACGGCCGAGCGGGTGCGGGTGGGCTCGACGATCTCGTCGACGACACCGATCTCGACCGCTCGCGGCAGACCGCCCGAGAGCCGGTCGTGCTCGTCGGCGAGCTGCTGCTCGACCTCGGCGACCTCCGACTCGTCGACCTCGGCGAGCCGTCGGCGGTGCAGGATGCGGATGGCCGCGACCGAGCCCATGACGGCCACGTGCGCCTCCGGCCAGGCGAAGACCTTCGTCGCGCCGAGCGAGCGCGAGTTCATCGCGATGTAGGCACCGCCGTAGGTCTTGCGGGTGACGACGGTGACCCGGGGGACGACGGCCTCGGCGAAGGCGTGCAGGAGCTTGGCACCCCTTCGCACGACGCCGTCCCACTCCTGGCCGACGCCGGGCAGGTAGCCGGGCACGTCGACGAGGACGACGAGCGGGACGCCGAAGGCATCGCACATGCGCACGAAGCGCGCCGCCTTCTCCGCGGAGGAGGAGTCGAGGCAGCCGCCCAGGCGCATGGGGTTGTTGGCGATGACGCCGACGGTGCGTCCCCCCATGCGGCCGAGGGTGGTGACGATGTTGGGTGCCCAGCGGCCGTGGAGCTCCTGCACCTCGCCGCTGTCGAGGAGCTGCTCGACGAGCGGGTGCACGTCATAGGCGCGCTTGGCCGACTCGGGCAGCTGCTCGGCGAGGTCGACGTCGGTCACCGCGTCGAGGTCGAAGTCGCCCTGGCTGCTCAGCAGCCGGCACAGCGTGCCGGCCCGACCGTAGGCGTCGTCGATCGACTCGGCGAGCACGTGGACCACGCCGGAGCGGCGGCCGTGCGGCTCGGGACCACCGAGGCGAAGGGCGTCGACGTCCTCGCCCGTGACCGACCGGACGACATCGGGTCCGGTGACGAAGATGCGGCCCTCGGGGGCGAGGATGACGATGTCGGTGAGGGCGGGACCGTAGGCGGCACCGCCGGCCGCGGCGCCGATGACGACGGAGATCTGCGGGATCTTGCCCGACGCGCGGGTCATGATCGCGAAGACCTCGCCGACGGCGTGCAGCGAGACGACCCCCTCGGGCAGGCGCGCCCCGCCGGAGTGCCACAGGCCGACGACGGGGACGCCGTCGGCGAGGGCGCGCTCGTAGGCGGCGACGACGACCTTGCAGCCGGCGACGCCCATGGCGCCGCCCATGATCGTCGCGTCGGAGGCGAAGACGACGACCGGCTGGCCGCCCACGGTGCCCGTCGCGGCGAGCATGCCCGAGTCGTCGTCGGGCGTGAGCAGCTCGACCGAGCCCTCGTCGACGAAGGCCGCGATGCGGTGGTTGGGGTTGCGCGGGTCCTGCTCGCGGGGGACCTTGACGCGCTTGCCGACCGCGGCGGAGGCGGCATTGGGCTGGCGGGTCACGAGTGCGTCCCGAAGGCGAGGGCGACGTTGTGCCCGCCGAAGCCGAAGCTGTTGTCGAGGACGAGCAGATCACCGTCGCCGAGCGGGCGAGGGGTGTCGCGGACGATGTCGAGGTCGACCGCCGGGTCGAGGTTCTCGATGTTGATCGTCGGCGGCGCGACCCGGTCGCGCACGGACAGCGCGGCGAAGATCGCCTCCAGGGCCCCGGCGGCTCCCAGGAGGTGGCCGGTCATCGACTTCGTGCCGCTGATGGCCATGTGGTCGGCGTCGGCGCCGAAGGCCCGGCGGATCGCGGCGACCTCGGCGACGTCGCCGACGGGCGTCGACGTCGCGTGCGCGTTGATGTGCACGAGGTCGGCCGGGGTGGCCCCGGCGTCGCGGACCGCGTCGGCCATGGCGCGGGAGGCGCCGGCGCCCTCGGGCTCGGGGGCCGCGATGTGGTGCGAGTCGGCGCTCACGCCGAAGCCGGCGAGGGTGCAGATGATGTCGGCGCCGCGGGCGCGGGCGTGCTCCTCGGACTCGAGGACGAGGATCGCGCCGCCCTCGCCGAGGACGAAGCCGTCACGGTCGGAGTCGTAGGGGCGCGAGGCGGTCTCGGGGGAGTCGTTGCGCGTGGAGAGCGCCTGCATCGCGGCGAAGCCGGAGATGGGCAGCGGGTGGATCGAGGCCTCGGAGCCACCGGCGATGACGACGTCGGCCTTGCCGTCACGGATGAGCTGGGCGCCGTAGCCGATCGACTCGGCGCCGGAGGAGCAGGCGGAGACGAGGGTGTGCGCACCGGCCCGGGCGCCGAACTCCAGGGAGACCGTTCCGGACGCCGAGTTGGGCATGAGCATCGGGATCGAGAGCGGGTAGACGCGACGAGGGCCCTTGGTGCGCAGGGCCTCCCACGCGGTGAGCAGGGTCTGCACGCCACCGATGCCGGTGCCGACGGCGCTGGCGAGGCGCTCCGGCTCGACCTCGGGGGAGCCGGCGTTGGTCCACGCCTCACGGGCGGCGACGAGGGCGTACTGGGCGAAGGGGTCGAGGCGCTTGGTCTCGACCTTCTTGAGCACCTCGGACACGGGGGTGGTCAGCTGCGCGGCGAAGCTCACCGGCAGCTCGAACTCCTCGACCCAGGAGGCGTCGAGGGCGCGCGCGCCGGGACGGCCGGCGAGCAGTGCCTGCCAGGTCTCCTCGGCGGTGCCGCCGAGCGGGGTCGTGGCTCCGACGCCGGTGACGACGACGGTGGGTCGGGGAGAGGACATGCGGGGCTCCTGTGGGTCGGTGGACGCGGCCGGGCGGTTCCCCCCTTCGCTCGTGACGAAGGGGGGAACGTCACCGGATCAGGCCGGCTGGTTGGCCTTGATGAAGTTGACGGCGTCGCCGACGGTCTTGAGGTTCTTGACCTCCTCGTCGGGGATCTTGGCCCCGAACTTCTCCTCGGCGGTGACGGCGATCGTCATCATCGACAGCGAGTCGACGTCGAGGTCGTCCGTGAAGGTCTTGTCGGCGGTCACCTCGGACGCGTCGACACCGGTCTCCTCCGAGACGATCTCGGCGAGGCCGTCGAGGATCTCCTGGTCGCTGAATGCCATGGAACTGCTCCTTCGTGTTGCGGGTTGGGGCGGTGTGCTGGCCCGATGACCCGTCGGACCGACGGGTGAACTAGGGGAGGGTCACGACCTGCGCGGCCCAGACGAGACCGGCACCGAAGCCGATCTGGAGCGCCAGACCGCCGGGCTCGACCTCGCCTTCGCGGAGCATGCGCTCCATCGCGAGGGGGACCGAGGCCGCGGAGGTGTTGGCCGTGGTGACGATGTCGCGGGCGATCGGCAGGTCGGCCGGCAGACCCAGGGTCTTGGCCATCTGGTCGATGATCCGCACGTTGGCCTGGTGGGGGATGAAGGCGGCGAGCTCGTCGGCGCGGACCCCGGCGACGTCGAGCGCTCGCTGGGCCTCCTTGGCCATCGACCACACGGCCCAGCGGAAGACGCTCGGACCCTCCATGATGATCGCCGGCCAGCGCAGGTCCCGGTCGTCCCGCAGCTCGGTCCAGGCATCGCGCTGCGTGATGAAGCGGTGCTTGTCGCCGTCGCTGCCCCACACGGTCGGGCCGATGCCCGGGGTCTCGCTGCGGGAGACGACAGCGGCACCGGCGCCGTCGCCGAAGATGAAGGCGGAGCCGCGGTCCTGCGGGTCGGTGAAGTCGAGCAGCTTCTCGACCCCGACGACGAGGACGTGCTCGGCGGTGCCGACACGGACCATGTCGTTGGCCACGGAGATCGCGTGGCAGTAGCCCGCACACGCGGCGGAGATGTCGAAGGCCGCTGCGCCGGAGCCGAGCCGGGCCGCGAGGATCGGGGCGGCGGCGGGCGTCTGGTAGGGGTGGGTCACCGTGGCGACGAGCACGGCGTCGACCTGGTCGGCGCCCAGGCCGGCGTAGTCGAGGGCCGCGCGCGAGGCGTGCTCGGCCATGTCGACGACGCTCTCGTCCTCGGCCGCCTTGTGGCGCGAGGCGATGCCGGAGCGCTCGCGGATCCACTCGTCGGAGGAGTCGATCGCCTCGATGATCTCGCTGTTGGGGACGACCCGCTCGGGGCGGTAGGCGCCGATGCCCGTGATGCGCGCGTGGTGCAGGACGTCGGGGACGCCCAGGGTCGAGGCGCTCACGCGATCGACCCCTCGGGGTGCAGGCGCAGCAGGGGCTGGCCGGGGGAGACCGGGTCGCCGTCCTCGACGAGCCACTCGACGACGGTGCCGCCGTGGTCGGCCCGCACCTCGAGCGTGTCGCGAAGGGAGGAGATGCGGGCGACGACGTCGCCCGGGGTGACGGCCGCGCCGGGAGCGCTCGAGCCGACCTCGACGGTGCCCTTGACCGGCGCGGTGACCAGGCGCCAGGTCGGCTGGGAGGCCGACCGCGCCGAGCCGTGCTCGCGCACCATGCGGTGGGCGGCCTCGAGGTCGTCGGGCGTCTTGAGGGCGAGCACCTCGACACCCTTGAGGCCGCGCTTGGCCAGACCGGTGAGGGCACCGGCCGGAGGGATCTCGATGACGCCGGTGACGCCGAGGTCCTTGAGCGTCTCCATGCACAGGTCCCAGCGCACCGGGTTGCTCACCTGGCTGACGATGCGCGAGAGCACCTCGCGGCCGGAGTGGATGACGGCACCGTCGACGTTGGAGACGAGCGGGACCCGGGCGTCGTGGGTCGAGACGGCTCGGGCGAGGCGGCCCATCTCGGCGACGGCGGGGGACATGTGCTCCGTGTGGAAGGCGCCGGCAACCTTGAGGGGCATGACCCGCGCCTTGGCCGGCGGGGCCTCGGCCAGGGCCGCGAGCTGCTCCATCGTGCCGGCGGCCACGACCTGACCGGCGCCGTTGACGTTGGCCGGGGTGAGGCCGTGCTGCTCGAGGACGGTGAGCACCTCGTCGGGGTCGCCACCGAGGACGGCGCTCATGCCGGTGGGGGTGGCCTGTGCCGCGGCGGCCATGCCGCGACCGCGCTCGCGGACGAGGACCATGGCCTGCTCGGCGGAGATGACGCCGGCGGCCGAGGCCGCGGTGATCTCACCGACGCTGTGGCCGGCACCGGCGCCGACGACGCGGAAGCCGTCGGCCGGGTGCTCGAAGAGCGCCAGCAGCGACAGCAGGCCCGCGGCGACGATGAGCGGCTGCGCGACCGCCGTGTCCTTGATCGTCTCCTCGTCGCTCGTCGTGCCGTGGGTGGCGAGGTCGATGCCGGCGACGGCGGACAGCCAGTGCAGGCGGTCGGCCACGCCGGGCAGCTCGAGCCAGGGAGAGAGGAAGCCGGGCGTCTGGGAGCCCTGACCGGGGCAGGTGATGGCGAGCACCCATCCAGAGTCGCGGGCGAAGGGCGGCGCGGGCGAGGTCGACCACGCCAGAGAATCACCCGTCGGAGTTGGAGGGTTCCTCCAAGATGGCGCCGAGGGTCAGGGCGACACGCACGGTGAAGGCCTCGTGCGGGTCGGTGAGGTCGTAGCCGGTGACCTCGCTGATCCGGCCGAGGCGGTAGCGCACCGTGTTGACGTGGACGATGAGGGCGCGGGAGGTCGCCTCGAGACCGGGGGAGTCGAGGTGGGTGCGTGCGGTCTCGAGCAGGCTCGGGTGCTCGGCGAGCCGGTGGTGCACCTGCTCGACGAGGGCGGCGTGGGCGAGGTCGTCGCCGGCGACGGCTCGCTCCCCGAGGAGGTCGTCCGCGGCGACCGGCCGTGGCCGACCCGGCCAGCCCGGGGCGGCGACGTGGCCGGCGACGGCGGCGTGGGCCGACACCGCACCCTCGGTGAGGTCGGTGACGAGCGGGCCGTGGACGAGATCGCCGTCGGCGAAGCAGCCGGCGAAGTCGGCGGCCGTGGCGGCCGGGTCGCCCACGGAGCCGACGACGGCGACGAGGCGGCTGCCCTGCACACCGGCGAGCACCGGCAGGTCGAGCCGCTGCGCCGTGCGGTGCACCTCGGCCACGGCGGCGGTCGGGTCGTCGTCATCCCCGTCGCTGCGGGGCGAGCCGCCCACGAGGACAACGACGTCGGTGACATCACCCCACCCCAGCGCCGCTGCTCTCGTGCGGATCGACTCGTCGACCTCGCCGCGCATGACCGCGTCGATGACGAGGGACTCGAGGCGGGCATCCCAGGCCCCTCGCTGCTCGGCAGCATGGGCGTAGACCTGGGCGGCGCCGAAGGCGATCTCGCGCGAGTAGCGCAGCACCGCGATGCGCAGGTCGGTGACGTCAGCAGGCTTGGCGAGCTCGTCGACGTGCTCCTCGACGACGTCGACCACGGAGCGGGCGAGCTCGAGGGTCTGGGCGAGGCTGATCGTGCGCGTCAGCTCCCGTGGTGCGGCGCCGAAGGTCGTGCGGGTGTCGGCCTGCTCGGTGCCGTCGAGCCACTCGATGAAGTTGGCGATCCCAGCCTGCGCGACGAGCGCCACCCAGGAGCGCTCCTGGGCGCTGAGCGTGGCGTACCAGTCGTGCGTCGCCTCGAGCCGCTGGGTCGCCGCCCGGGCCAGGTCGCCGCCCCTGCGACGGACCTGCCGACGGGTGGTCAGGGAGACGAGGCCACGGCGCGACACCCCGTCATCCTATGTGTGAAGACCACAAGAGGTCTCACGGGTCGCGAGCAGAACGGACGAAGGGAGGGTGCGGCCACATCGGCCGCACCCTCCCTTCGGGAGTGGTGCTCCTCCGCGGGCTCAGTCGGTGCCGAACTCCATCGCGGCGCGGTCGAGGGCGTCGTCCTCGTCGTCGACGTTGGCCGCGGCCGGGTTGGAGGCGATCTGGTCGCCACCGCCGGCCTCGAGCTCGCCCATGATCTCGAGGTAGCCACCGGAGAGCTGGTCCTGCGCGGCGTAGACCTCGAGCTTGCTGCGGCTGTCGGCGATGTCGAGGTTGCGCATCGTCAGCTGGCCGATGCGGTCGACCGGGCCGAAGGCGGCATTGTCGGTGCGCTCCATCGACAGCTTGTCGGGGTGGTAGCTGAAGTGCTCGCCCACGGTGTTGACGATCGTCCAGTCCTCGCCGCGGCGCAGGCGCACGGTGACCTCGCCGGTGACGACGGAGGCGACCCAGCGCTGCAGCGACTCGCGCAGCATGAGCGCCTGCGGGTCGAACCAGCGGCCCTCGTAGAGCAGCCGGCCGAGGCGGCGGCCCTCGGCGTGGTAGCTCGCGATGGTGTCCTCGTTGTGGATCGCGTTGAGCAGGCGCTCGTAGGTGAGGTGCAGCAGAGCCATCGCCGGGCCCTCGTAGATGCCGCGGGACTTCGCCTCGATGATGCGGTTCTCGATCTGGTCGGACATGCCCAGACCGTGGCGACCGCCGATGGTGTTGGCGGCCATGACGAGGGCGACGGCGTCGCCGCCGAAGTCGTCACCGTTGATCGCGACCGGGCGGCCGCGCTCGAAGCGCACGGTGACGTCCTCGGCCTCGATGGCGACCTGCGGGTCCCAGAAGCGCACGCCCATGATCGGTTCGACCGTCTCGAGCGAGACGTCGAGGTGCTCGAGGGTCTTCGCCTCGTGGGTGGCGCCCCAGATGTTGGCGTCGGTGGAGTAGGCCTTCTCCGCGCTGTCGCGATAGGGCAGGCCGCGCTCGGTGAGCCACTCGGACATCTCCTGGCGGCCGCCGAGCTCGGTGACGAAGTCGGCGTCGAGCCACGGCTTGTAGATGCGCAGGCCGGGGTTGGCCATGAGGCCGTAGCGGTAGAAGCGCTCGATGTCGTTGCCCTTGAAGGTCGAGCCGTCGCCCCAGATGGAGACGCCGTCCGCCTTCATCGCCCGCACGAGCAGCGTGCCGGTGACGGCACGGCCGAGCGGGGTGGTGTTGAAGTAGGTGCGGCCGCCGCTGCGGATGTGGAAGGCGCCGCACGCGATCGCGGACAGGCCCTCCTCGACGAGCGGGCCCTTGCAGTCGACGAGGCGGGAGAGCTCGGAGCCGTACTGGCCGGCGCGACCGGGGATCGACTCGATGTCGTCCTCGTCGTACTGGCCGAGGTCGGCGGTGTACGTGCACGGCACCGCCCCCTTCTCGCGCATCCACGCGACGGCCACCGAGGTGTCGAGACCGCCGGAGAAGGCGATGCCGACACGTTCACCAACAGGGAGGGAAGTCAGTACCTTGGACACGCCCCCACCCTAGGACCTCGGCAGCCCGTCGCCGTCCCCGGTCCGCGACTCGGAGGCGAAGGGGGACTCCCGTGCGTTCATCGACTGGTCACGACGGCGACACGGTGATGTCGGCAGATGGTGAGCACGACGCCCCTACCGTCCCCGACATGCACCCCACGAAGATCGCCACCGGACTCCTGGCTGCCGCCGCGCTCGTCGCGCCGCTGGCCACCTCGACCGCCGCCACCGCGGCCCCTGACGCCCAGGTCCAGGCCGCGTCGGGCAACCCCGGCTACCGGGAGAAGAACATGGCAGACCCGCTCGTCCTCGCCCACCGCGGCGCCTCGGGCTACCGCCCCGAGCACACCCTCGCCGCCTACGACCTGGCCGTCGAGCAGGGCGCCGACTACATCGAGCCCGACCTCGTCATGACCAAGGACGGCGTCCTCGTCGACCGCCACGAGCCGGAGATCTCGGGCACCACCGATGTCGCCGACCACCCGGAGTTCGCCGACCGCAGGACGACGAAGAACCTCGACGGCACGCAGGTCACCGGCTGGTTCGTCGACGACTTCACCCTCGCCGAGCTGAAGACGCTGCGCGCCAAGGAGCGCCTGGGTGACATGCGTCCGGAGTCCCGGGGCTATGACGGCCAGTTCGAGGTGCCGACCTTCGAGGAGGTCCTGGCCAAGCGAGAGACCCTCTCTCGCAAGACCGGTCGCGTCATCGGCATCATCCCGGAGATCAAGCACTCGACCTACCTCCACGACGAGGGCTTCGACCCCGAGGCCGAGGTCGCCCGTCTGGTGACGACGTACCACCTCAACCACCCCAAGGCCCCGCTGTGGGTCCAGTCCTTCGAGCTCACCGCGCTCAAGGACCTGCGCGACGAGCACGGCTACAAGGGCAAGAGCACCTTCCTCACGACGGTCAAGGGCGGCCCCTACGACCTGCACGAGCAGGGCACGACCTATGCCGAGCTGACCACCGCTTCGTCGATGCAGGACCTGTCGCAGTGGATCGACGGCTTCGGCCCGGAGAAGAACGCCGTCATCGCCCGCAACTCCGACGGCAGCCTGGGTGAGCCGACGAGCTTCGTCGAGGACGCCCACGCCGCGGGGCTGAAGGTCACGCCGTGGACCTTCCGCGCCGAGAACACCTTCCTCCCGACGGACTACCGGATCGGCACCGACCCGGCCGCCCACGGTCGGATGGCCGACGAGGTCACCCGCTTCTACGAGGTCGGCATCGACGGCGCCTTCTGCGACCAGCCCGACATCTGCGTCGAGGCCCGCGAGGACTTCCTCGCCGACAACTGATCCACCTGACGAAGGGAGGTCCGCACCCGGTGCGGACCTCCCTTCGTCGTGCGCGGTGGACGCAAGGAGCCTCGGAACCTCCTCCGGTGGTCACCGCTGGTCAATTGACCTCGGCGGGCGGGTCAGACGGGGACGAGGGGGGTGTGCGGCTCGGGCGGCAGCACGACCTCGATCGGGTCGCCCGGGCGCACGCTGCCGCCGACCTCGACGACCGACATCACGCCGGCCCGCCGCTCGATGCCGACGCCGTCGAGGGCCTGCACGCCGCCCGTGGGGCCCAGCTCGACCTGCGAGTCGGTGCGGGTGGCCACGCCGTCGACGCGGCGGACGACGACCTTGAGCAGCCCGTGCGAGTGCTCGTCGATCTGCCGGCAGGGGTTGCGCAGCCCGGTGAGCCGCACGACGGCCTCACCCAGGTGCAGGCGGGTGCCCTCGGGCAGGGCGAGCAGGTCGACTCCGTCGGTGAGCACGTTCTCGCCGAGAGAGCCCGGGCCGATGTCGTGCCCGGCCGCTCGGGCCTCCTCGAGGAGGTCGGCCTGGATGAGGTGGACCTGGCGCAGGTTGGGCTGGTTGGGGTCGCGCCGCACCCGGGACCGGTGCTGCACGAGGGTCCCGGCGTGGGCATCACCGCGCACGCCAAGGCCGGCGACGAGCTCGATGGCCTCGCGCGGTTGCTTGCTGAAGCGGTGCAGCTCGTCGCTGCTCACGGACCTGACGAAGGGGGTGCCCACGCGGCGATCCTGCCATGCGTGGGCACACCCCCAGTCCCGTCAGACGGTCCAGCCGAACCAGGCATTGCCCGTGATCCAGACGGTGGCGCCGCCGAGGTTGCCGCGGGCGTCCGCTGTCGACCACGCGTAGTGCCCGTCAGCACCCAGCGGCTCGGCCGTCTTCCCGGCGACGAAGGTCAGGTCGGCGGAGACCGCGCGTCGGTACCCGGTCGCCCTGTTGGTGCCGACGAGGTTGTCCGTGCGGAAGACGCCGGACCGGCCGGTCGAGCTGATCCACGCCGTCGGCGGGTTGCCCCACTGCGGACGCAGGTCCTGGGTCAGCAGGTGGGTGCAGCGCTGCGACGCCCAGGAGTCGGTGAAGGGTGCGTCCTCGGGACAGGTGTAGGAGCGCAGGTACCCGGTCGCCGGGCCCTCGCCGTCGAGCAGGTAGAGGTGGTGCCGGTTGCCCGGCGTGCCGGCGACGCTCCCACGGAGCGCGTCGTGGAAGCCGAAGAGCAGGCTGTCCGAGTCGGGCGGCGTGGCTGCCGAACGTGTGGTGGTGGCCGTGGCGGTCGGCATCATCGTCGCGATGAGCGCCGCCGCGAGCGGCAGCGTGGCCAGAGCCAGTCGTCGAGTCCTCATGAGTGTCCCCTCTCGATCGTGGGTGACCTCGTTGTCGCCCACACAGGAGCAGAAGGCTGTCGCCGGGACATGGTTCGGGGAGGCCACCGATCGTGACCTCCCCGTGACGGTGGACGCAGCTGTCAGTCCGTCCAGCCGAAGAGGCTCGAGGTGCCCTGCGGCGTCCCCCTGACCCACACGTCGGCACCCGAGACGTCGCCGGAGAAGCCGGCCGTCGACCACACGGTGGTGCTCTCGCCGTCGAAGGGCGCCTGGTCGCGGTCGGCCGTCGCGCCGGTGCCGGCCCGCATCGTGAGGTCGACCGTGAAGGAGCGCTGCCACCCCGTCGTGCGGTTGACCCCGACGAGCTTGCCCGCGATGACGCCCGAGCGCCCGGTCGAGCTCACTCGCGCCTGCGGCGGGGCGCCCCACTGCTCCCGCAGGCTGAAGGTCGACCGGTGCGTGCACGACGGCGAGACCCAGCGGGTGGTCACCGTCGCCTCCGACGGGCAGGTCCAGGACTGGACGAAGCCGGTGGTCCGGCCGTCGACCTGGGCGACCCGCACGCGGTGCCGGTTGCCCGCGATGCCCTCGAGGTGGCCGGCGTGGACGTCGGCGACCTGCACGAGGAGCTCGGCGTCGGCGGGCGGTGTCGTCGCGGCGCTCGCCTGCGGCGCCGCGGCCAGGGCCAGGCCCAGCGCGAGCGGAGTCGCTGCGAGCAGTGCTGTGGTGGTGCGTGATGTCATCGTGTGTCCCCTTTGCATCAGGGGTGGCGGTGGTGCCACCCGATGCCGCAGACGTCGCCGGGCACTCGCGGGTTGCTGCGACGCCCGCGTCGAGACCGGGTCGTGACCTCCCTTCGCGCTCACGACGAAGCCCCGGCCATGGCGTCTCCGGGTGGAGGCGCCATGGCCGGGGCCCGTGTGGTGCCGGGGGCGGTGCCTCAGGCGTCGCCGCCCGCGTTGCCGGAGGTGCCGGCGCTGACGTCGAGCAGGCGGTACTTCTCGGCGGCCTTGCCGGGGACGTCCTCGGCGACCCAGCCGCGGTCGGCGAGCATCTGCAGGGCTCGCACGGCCATCGACGGGCCGTCGACGTGGAAGTAGCGTCGCGCCGCGGCCCGGGTGTCGGAGAAGCCGAAGCCGTCGGTGCCCAGGGCCGAGAACTCCTCGGGGATCCACGGACGGATCTGGTCCTGGACCTGCTTCATGTAGTCGGAGACGGCGACGACCGGGCCGACGGTCCCCTCCAGCTGCTGGGTGACGAAGGGGGTCCGCCGCTCCTGGTCGGGGTGCAGGAAGCGCTGCTCGTCGCACGCCATGGCCTCGCGACGCAGCTCGCTCCAGCTCGTCACCGACCACACGTCGGCGACGACGCCCCAGTCGTCGCGCAGCAGCTGCTGCGCCTCGAGCGCCCACGCCATGCCGACGCCGCTGGCGAGCAGCTGGCACCGCGGCGGGGTGTCACCGAGGCCGGAGGCGTCACCGGCGGCGTACCGGTAGATGCCCTTGAGCAGGCCGTCGACGTCGAGGTCCTCGGGCTGCTGCGGCTGGACGATCGGCTCGTTGTAGAGCGTGAGGTAGTAGATGACGTTGCGACTGGCGTCCGACTGCGGGGCGTCGCCGCCGTACATCGTCTCCAGGCCCTGACGCATGATGTGCGCGATCTCGAAGCCGTAGGCCGGGTCCCAGGAGACGACCGCGGGGTTGGTCGCGGCGAGCAGCTGGGAGTGGCCGTCGGCGTGCTGCAGCCCCTCGCCGGTGAGGGTCGTGCGCCCGGCCGTGGCGCCGAGGAGGAAGCCTCGGGACATCTGGTCGGCGGCCGCCCAGATGCTGTCGCCGGTGCGCTGGAAGCCGAACATCGAGTAGAAGATGTAGACCGGGATCATCGGCTCGCCGTGCGTGGCATAGCTCGTCGCCGCGGCGGTGAAGGCCGCGACCGAGCCGGCCTCGTTGATGCCGGTGTGGACGATCTGGCCCTGCTCGGACTCGCGGTAGGCGAGCATGAGGTCGGCGTCGACCGAAGTGTAGTTCTGCCCGTGCGGGTTGTAGATCTTCTTCGTCGGGAAGAAGGAGTCCATGCCGAAGGTGCGCGCCTCGTCGGGGATGATCGGCACGATCCGGTCGCCGAAGCCCTTCTCGCGCATGAGGTCCTTGAGCAGGCGGACCCAGGCCATCGTCGTGGCGATCTCCTGCTTGCCCGAGCCCTTGGCCATCTGGCTGTACTTGTCGTCGCCCGGCAGCTGCGGTGCCGTGTACTCGACCCGCCGCGAGGGCAGCCCGCCGCCGAGCTTGCCGCGGCGCTCGCGCATGTACTGGATCGCCTCGTCGTCCTCACCGGGGTGGTAGTAGGGCGGCAGGTAGGGGTTGGCCTCGAGCTGCTCGTCGGTGATCGGGATCTTCAGCCCGTCGCGCAGCCCCTTGAGGTCGTCGAGGGTGAGCTTCTTCATCTGGTGGGTCGCATTGCGCCCGGCGAAGTGCGTGCCCAGGCCGTAGCCCTTGATCGTCTTCGCGAGGATGACCGTCGGCTGACCGGTGTGGTGCATCGCGGCGCGGTAGGCGGCGTAGACCTTGTTGTAGTCGTGGCCACCGCGCTTGAGCTTCCACCACACGTCGGCGTCGGACCAGTCCTCGACGAGCTTGCGGGTGCGCGGGTCGCGGTTGAAGAAGTTCTCCCGCACGTAGGCGCCGTCGTTGGCGCGGAAGGTCTGGTAGTCGCCGTCGGGCGTCTGGTTCATGAGGTTGACCAGCGCGCCGTCGCGGTCGGCGGCGAGCAGCGGGTCCCAGCCGCGGCCCCAGACGACCTTGATGACATTCCACCCGGCGCCGCGGAACTGCGCCTCGAGCTCCTGGATGATCTTGCCGTTGCCGCGGACCGGCCCGTCGAGACGCTGGAGGTTGCAGTTGACGACGAAGGTGAGGTTGTCGAGCTCCTCGAAGGCGGCCGTCTGCAGCAGGCCACGGCTCTCCGGCTCGTCCATCTCGCCGTCGCCGAGGAAGGCCCACACGTGCTGCTGGGAGGTGTCCTTGATGCCGCGGTTGTGCAGGTACTTGTTGAACTGCGCCTGGTAGATCGCGTTCATCGGGCCGATGCCCATCGACACCGTGGGGAACTCCCAGAAGTCCGGCATCAGGCGCGGGTGCGGGTAGGAGGGCATCCCGGTCTCGCCCTGCCCGGCGAGCTGGGCGGCCTCCTGCCGGAAGCCGTCCATCTGCTCCTCGCTGATGCGGCCCTCGAGGAAGGCGCGGGCGTACATGCCGGGGGAGGCATGGCCCTGGAAGAAGATCTGGTCGCCGCCGCCCGGGTGGTCCTTGCCCCGCCAGAAGTGGTTGAAGCCGACCTCGTAGAGGGTCGCCGCGGAGGCGTAGGAGGAGATGTGGCCGCCGACCCCGACGCCGGGGCGCTGGGCGCGGTGGACCTGGATCGCGGCATTCCAGCGGATCCACGCCCGGTAGCGGCGCTCGACCTCCTCGTCACCGGGGTACCACGGCTCGTCCGCCGGTCGGATGGTGTTGACGTAGTCGGTCGTCGTCAGCGACGGGACCCCGACGTTCTTCATGCGCGCGCGCTCGAGCAGGCGCAGCATGACGTAGCGGGCGCGCTCGCGGCCCGAGTCGTCGATCAGCGCGTCGATGGAGTCCAGCCACTCGGCTGTCTCCTCCGCGTCGATGTCCGGCAGGTGGGTGGGGATGCCGTTGAGGATGGGGCCGTCGCTGAGGTGATCCGCTGAGCCGGGCACGAGTGTCGTCCTTTCACAAGACCTGTCCGCACGTGGTGACGACGGACACACCCATCCTCTCGCGTGGGTGTCAGGCGTCACAAACCGGGTTCGGACTCCGGGATGCGGTGGGCGTGCGTGTAGACGGTCGCGCGCGGCTCGCGGACGAAGCCGAGCAGGGTCAGCCCGGCCCGGTCGGCGACCTCGACGGCCAGGGAGGTCGCGGCCGAGACGCAGGCGAGGACGGGCACGCCGGCGACTGCCGCCTTCTGCGCGATCTCGAAGCCGGCCCGCGACGACACGAGCAGGGTGTGACCCGTCAGCGGCAGCCGGCCCTCGCGGGCGGCCCACCCGAGCACCTTGTCGACGGCGTTGTGCCGGCCGATGTCCTCGCGCACGACGAGCAGGTCGCCGTCGGGGCCGAGCAGCGCGGCCGCGTGGACCCCTCCGGTCGCCTCGAAGACGCGCTGCCGCTCGCGCATCGCCGCCACGCCCGCGTGGATCGTCGCGAGGTCGACCCGCACGTCGTCGTCGGCGGGGGAGTCGGGCATGGCCGCGAGCAGGTCGTCGACGGTCGCCGAGCCGCACACCCCGCAGGCGCTCGTCGCGATCTCGTTGCGCTCGGTGACCCGCCGCTGCAGCCGTACCCCCGCGGCGAGGGTCACCTCGACGACGTTGAAGGTCGGTGACCCGTCGGGCCCGGTGTCGGTGCAGTGCATCATCGTCGCGACCGCCTCGCCGTCGGCAACCAGGCCCTCGGCGAAGAGGTGCCCCAGGGCGAGGTCGAAGTCGTCGCCGGGCAGGCGCATCGTCGTCGTCACGGTCGTCGACGGTGGACGAAGGGGGGCGCTCCCCGCGGCCACACCGCGCTCCGGCAGCTCGGCGACCCGGATCTCGAGCGGCTCCTCGACGGCGACCGACTCGATGCGACGCAGGGTGCGTCCGTCGCGTCGCTCCACCTTGAGCCGCTGCATCACCCGACCCATCGGGCACCTCCACGTCGCACGTCCACCACGACCCCAGCCTACGGAGCCCGTCTGGTGAGATGGTGCCGTGGACGAGCAGCCGACCCCGCCCCCTCCGCTCCCGTTCGTGCTGCCGCTGCGCGGCGACCACGGCGCGCACTGGCACCCGGTCTCGCCGGCGCTGGCCCGGGTGCGCCGCACCGCGTCGACCCTCGTGCTGCTGCCGGTCGCCATCGCCTTCGGCGTCGCGGCGGCGCTGCTGTGGCCGTGGCTGGTCGTCGGCACGGTCGTGGTGCTCCTCGTGTGGGTCTGGTGGATGTGGCTCGTCGGCGTCCAGGTGCGGGCGATGAGCTGGGCCGAGCTGCCCGAGGAGATCGCCATCCGGCGCGGGCGGATGTGGCGGCGCCTGGTGACCGTGCCCTACGGCCGCATCCAGTACGTCGACCTCAGCTCCGGCCCGCTCATGCGCCGCGCCGGTCTGGCCGTCATCGAGGTGCACACCGCGTCACCGGTCAGCTCCGCCGACCTGCCCGGTCTGCCGGCGCCCGTCGCCGAGGAGCTGCGCACCCGCCTCGCCGGTCGCGGCGAGGCCCAGCGGGCGGGGCTGTGAGCGATCCCGACGAGGGCTTCGTCCGGGTCCACCCGGTCTCGCCCTTCATCCGGGGCGGGCTCGTCGTGCTCGGTGTCCTCGGCTACCTCGTGAGCCAGCAGGTCGACACCCTCGCTGCGGCCTTCGGCGGTGGGGACGACGACTCGGGCCCGGGGGGACCCGCGGGCGCGGTGCTCGGTGTGGGGACGCTCCTGCAGGCCGGCGCCGTCGGGCTCGTCGTGCTCGGCGCGGTCCTGCTCGGCCTGGTGTCGTGGTGGTTCACCCGCTACCGGCTCGGCGACGACAGCATCGAGATGCGCACCGGCGTGCTCTTCCGCCAGCACCGGCAGGTGCGCTACGACCGCATCCAGGCCGTCGACCTCGTCCGGCCGCTCCTCGCGCGCCTGTGCGGCCTCTCGGAGGTGCGGGTCGAGTCGGCGGGCGGCGGCGACTCGCACCTGTCGATCGCCTACCTGCGCGTCGCCGACGCCGAGTCGGTCCGCGAGCGACTCCTCGGCCTGGCCCAGGAGGCGAGCGCCACGCCCCGGACCGCAGCGGGCGAAGGGGGACCCGCCGCCGGTGCCGTGGGCGGGGACGAACCTGGCGCGCCTCGGCCCGACCTCGCCTCGTCCGCGGCGCAGGCCGCCGAGGAGCGGCTGCTCGTCGTGCCGCCGGCGCGGGTCGTCGCGTCGGTACTGCTGAGCGGCGAGGCGATCTTCGTCGCCCTCATCGGTGTCGTCGCGGTCGTCCTCGCGCTCGTCGGCCTCGCGCCGGCAGTCACCGGGCTCTTCCCCGTCGTCGTGGTGGCCGGTGGTCGCGCGCTGCTGCGCCTCACCCGGTGGTGGGGCCTGGTCATCGGGCGGCGGGGGAGCACCCTCACGAGCCAGCGCGGGCTCACCGACACCCGCACCTCGTCCGTCCCGCTGCACCGCGTGCAGGCCGTGCAGGTCGACCAGCCGTGGCTGTGGCGGCGAGCGGGGTGGTGGTCGCTGACGGTCAACGTCGCCGGCGCCGAGATCGGCTCGGCCGCGGAGTCGGCCGACCCCGTCCTCGTCCCGGCGGCGACGACGCCGGAGGTGCTGCACCTGCTGCACGTCGTCACCGGCGACGCCGGGACGACGCGTGAGGTCCGGGACCTGATGACCACGACCCCGACCGGCTTCGTGGGCCAGCCGCGGCGCGCGAGGTGGGTCCACCCCTTCGCCCACCGCCACATCGGCTACCTCGCAGGGCAGGCAGCGCTGCTCGACCGGAGCGGGTGGCTCGACCGCAGGATCCGGGTCGCGCCCTGGGGACGCATCCAGTCGCTCACCGTCTCGCAGGGGCCGCTCGCCCGGCGCCTCGACCTCGCAACGGTGCACGCGGTGAGCACCGTGGGGCCCGTGGACCCAGGTGTCTGCCACCTCGACCGGGCGCACGCCGAGGCCCTGCGGGGGCTCGTCGAGGCCCACGCGAGCCCCGCGCGACGCGACGACGACGGTGGACCTGCTTGCAACCGGGCGCCGGACGCGGTGGACTATGACGGATGAGTGAGCAGCGAGCAGCAGAGAGGACCAGTGTCGTGACGGGGGAGTCGCGGTCCGCAGGAGCGGACCTCGCCGAGGCCGCAGTCGAAAAGCTCGGCTTCAGCACCGGGCAGATCGTCCAGGAGTACGGCTGGGACGATGACGTCGACGAGGACCTGCGTGCAGCGGTCCAGGACGTCATCGGCGAGGAGCTCGAGGACGAGGACTACACCGGTGTCGTCGACGCGGTGATCCTGTGGTGGCGCGACGGCGACGGTGACCTCACCGACGCGCTCGTCGACACCTTGGGCACCCTCGCGGAGGGTTCCTCGATCGTGCTGGTCACGCCCCGCCCCGGTCAGGAGGAGGAGGTCGACCCGAGCGAGGTCGACGAGGCCGCGACGACGGCCGGCCTGCACACCTCCGGCTCGGTCATGTGCTCCGACGCCTGGGTCGCCACCCGCCTGGCCGCTCCCAAGGGCTCGCGCTGAGCCTGTCGGTCGGGAGCACCGCACCCGACTTCGTCCTGCGCGACCAGTACGGCCGTGACGTCTCGCTCGCCGAGCTGCGGGCCGACCGCGCCGTGCTGCTCGTCTTCTACCCCTTCGCCTTCTCGGGCATCTGCACCGGTGAGCTCGGGGAGATCCGCGACGACCTCGGTCGCTTCGAGTCCGAGCAGGTGACGACGGTGGCGATCTCCTGCGACCCGATGTTCAGCCTGCGGGCGTGGGCCGACCAAGAGGGCTACTTCTTCCCGCTGCTGTCGGACTTCTGGCCGCACGGGCAGGTCGCACGCGACTACGGCGTCCTCGACGAGGAGCAGGGCATGGCCAAGCGCGGCACCTTCCTCGTCGACCGCGACGGCCGCATCGCGTGGCAGCTGGTCAACCCCACGGGGCAGGCGCGCGACTTCGCCGGCTACCACGCCGCCCTCGACGCCCTCGGGGGTCCCGCCCGGGCCTGAGTCGCGGGTAGTCTTCGCCCTCATGAGCGACGACATCCTCGAGGTGGACCTGCTGGCCTTCGAGTCCGGAGACGGTGAGCGCGCGCGAGCCGTCGTCGACGGGCTGATGACGTCGCTGGAGACCGGCTTCGTCTACGTCAAGCACGACCTGTCCGAGGACCTCATCGACAGCGCCTACGGCATGCTCGAGGAGTTCTTCACCGCCGAGCGCGAGGTCAAGGAGCAGTTCGTCGCGCCGGGCACCCACGGCCAGACCGGCTACACCGGCCTGCTGGTCGAGACGGCCGCCACCGCCGACGTCGCGGACTGGAAGGAGATGCTCAACTGGGGTCCCGCGATCCCGGCCGGGCACCCGCTGCGCACCCGCTACCCGCACCGCTACCACGACCCGGTGCTCCCGGAGTCGGCCGTGCCGGGCATCAGCGAGACGCTGACGACCTTCCACCGCTCGGTCGCCGACCTGCAGCGACGGGTCCTGCGGATCATCGCGACCGGTGTCGGTGCCCACCCCGACTACTTCGAGAAGATGCTCGTCGACGGGCCGACGCTCTCGCGCGCGATCCACTACCCGGCCATGGACTCGGCCCCCGAGGCGCCCCACGTCTGGGCCGCCGAGCACGCCGACATCAACCTCATCACCGCGCTGCCCCGCGCGACCGCCGCCGGCCTGCAGGTGCGGCTCAAGGACAGCGGCGAGTGGATCGACGCCATCGCCCCCGAGGGCGGCGCGATCATCAACACCGGCCTCATGCTCGAGGTCGTGACCTACGGCGTCATCGAGCCGGGCATCCACCGCGTCGTCGCCGCCCCCGGCCAGGAGGGCGACCGCTACTCCGTCGTGCAGTTCACCCACCCGACGCCGTGGACCGTCCTCAGCCCGCTCGTGTCGACGGTCACCGAGCAGACGCCGCAGCGCTTCTCGCCGATCAGCGCGGCCGACGCGCTCGACCTCGTCCTCTACGAGATCAACCTCATCGAGGACGCGCGCCGCGTCTGAGGGCGGCGACGGGCCCGCGCCGCGTCCGAGGCGCGGTCGCGGGCCTGACACAATGTCGCCCGGCGCCGCGTGCGCCAGGGGCCTGTAGCTCAGGTGGTAGAGCACCGCGTTTACACCGCGGGTGTCGTCGGTTCGAGCCCGGCCGGGCCCACATGAGCCACCTCCGCCTCCGGGACGTCCTGGCGGTCCTCGAGCAGACCTTCCCGGTCGACTCCGCCCAGTCGTGGGACCGCGTCGGCCTCGTCACCGGCGACCCCGACCAGCCCGTCCGTCGCATCCACGCGGCCGTCGACCCGACCCTCGCGGTCATCGAGGAGGCCCGTGACGCGGGGGCCGACCTGCTCGTCACGCACCACCCGCTGCTGCTGCGCGGCGTGCACTCCGTCGCCACGACGAGCGCGAAGGGAGCGGCCGTCACCTCCCTCGTCGTGGGCGACGTCGCCCTCTACGTCGCCCACACCAATGCCGACGTCGCCGAGCCCGGGGTCAACACCGCGCTCGCCCGGGCCTGCGGCCTCACCGGGACCGAGCCGCTGAGCATCGAGGAGGGCCGCCCCATGGGGCGCGTCGGTGACCTCGACGCACCGGTGAGCCTCGCGGACTTCGCCACGCGACTGGCGGGGGCGCTCCCTTCGGCACCGGCGGGGATCCGTGTGGCCGGACCGGCGGACGGGCAGGTGCGCCGCGTGGCCCTGCTCGGCGGGGCCGGCGACGGGCTGCTCGACGCCGCAGCTGCCGCGGGTGCCGACGTCTACGTGACCTCAGACCTGCGCCACCACCCCGTCCTCGAGGCCCGCGAGGAGGCGGCCGCCCGGGGCGGGACCCCCTTCGTCGTCGACGCCGGCCACTGGGCCACCGAGTCGCTGTGGCTGCAGGAGATGCTCGACCGGCTCGGTGAGTCCCTCGCGGCGGCGGGCCACGATGTGATGGGCTTGGAGTCCCACGTGAGCACCATCTGCACCGACCCGTGGAGCTTCACCGTCGGCGCACGACCCGACCAAGGAGACCCACAGTGAAGGCAGATCCCTTCGTCCAGGCACGGCTGCTCGAGCTGCAGGCCCTCGACACCCGGCTGCAGCAGATCGACCACGCCCGCGGTCGCGTGCCCCAGATCGCCGCCCTCGCCGAGGCCGGCGGCCGGCTGCAGCAGGTGTCCGACGACGTCGTGCGCGTCGAGACCGGCCTCTCCGACATCCGCCGCGAGGTCGACCGCGCCGAGGCCGACGTGCAGCAGGTGCGCGACCGGGCCGCCCGCGACCAGGCCCGCCTCGACGCCGGCACCGGCATGACCTCGCGCGACCTCACCTCGCTCCAGCACGAGCTCGAGACCCTCGCGCGGCGGCAGTCCGCCCTCGAGGAGGTCGAGATCGAGGTCATGGAGCGCCAGGAGAGCGCCGAGGCGCGGCTGGCCGAGCTCACCGCGAGCCGCGACGAGGCCCAGGCCGAGGTCGACCGCCTCACCGCCGAGCGTGACGCCGCCATCGCCGTGCTCGACGCGGAGCGCACCGAGGTGCTGCGCCCGCGGGCCGACCTCGCCGGCGGCATCGACGACAAGCTCCTCGCGCTCTACGACCGCATCCGTGACAGCTCGGGCGGTCTCGGGGCGGCCGAGTTCACGCACGGCCGCTGCGGTGGCTGCCGGCTCGAGCTCAACCCGGTCGACGTCTCGGCCATCGAGCGGGCCGCGAGCGACGAGGTCGTGCGGTGCGAGGAGTGCGGCCGCATCCTCGTGCGCACCCACTCCGGGGACTGATGGGACGCAGTCTTCGGGTCGAGGCGGACGGAGGGTCGCGCGGCAACCCCGGCGTCGCCGGCTACGGCGCGCTCGTGCGCGACGAGACCGGCACCGTGCTCGTCGAGCTCGCCGCGCCGATCGGCACCGCGAGCAACAACGTCGCCGAGTACCGGGGCATGCTCGCCGGCCTGGCCGCCGCGCGGCGGATCGCCACGGATGCGCAGGTCGTCGTCGCCATGGACTCCAAGCTCGTCGTCGAGCAGATGTCGGGCCGCTGGAAGATCAAGCACCCCGACATGCGCGAGCTCGCGGAGCAGGGGCGTGCCCTCGTCGCCGAGATCACCGCTGCCGGCGGGTCGGTCGACCTCATCTGGGTGCCGCGGGCGGACAACTCCGCCGCCGACGCCCTGTCCAACCGGGGCATGGACGGCGAGACGGTCGAGGACTGGCACGCGTCGGAGCAGTCGCGCGACGACCTCGCCCCCTCGCGCGACAGCGAGCAGGAGCCGGTGCGGCCGTGGAGCGGCCACGGGAGGCCCACGCGAGTCGTCCTCGTGCGCCACGGCGTCACCGAGTTCACCGAGCAGGGCCGCCTCGACGGGCGCGGGGGGAGCGACCCCGACCTGACGCAGGCCGGGCGCGAGCAGGCCGCGCGGGCCGCGCAGCTCGTCGCCGAGCTCGTCGGTGACGACCCCGTGCAGGTCGTCACGTCCGACCTCGCCCGGGCCCGGCAGACTGGGGCCGTCATCGCCGACCGTCTCGGGGTGGCCGCCGAGGTCGACCGTGACTGGGACGAGCAGTCCTTCGGTGACTGGGACGGGGCGAGCGTGAGCGACCTCGTCGCCCAGGCGGCCGACGACTTCCGCGCGCTGCGCGACGACCGGGGCTACGCACGGCCCGGTGGCGAGAGCCACGACGTGATGGTCGAGCGGGTGACCGCCGCGTGGGAGCGGGTCGTCGCGCGCGGCGGCACCGTCGTCGTGGCGAGCCACCGCAAGCCGATCCTCGCCGTGCTCACCCTCGTCCTCGGCCTGCCCCACGAGCACATGTGGCGCCTCGCGGGGTCGCCCGGCTCGCTCACCGGCATCGAGGCGTGGCCCGACGGCCGGGCCGTCGTCGCCTTCACCAACCGGATCTGAGGCAGCCATCGACGACCTGCCCTCCTGGCTCACGGCCTCTGGCCTCGTCGGAGCCGTGCTCTTCGGGCTGCTCTCGGCCTACTTCCCGCCGCTCAACGCGGAGATCTACGCCGTCGCCGCTCCGGTGATCTTCCCCGAGGCCTGGGTGCTCCACGTCAGCGCGATGACCGGCGGCCTCGTCGTCGGCAAGATGACGCACTTCGTGGCCGCGGCGAAGGGAGCGGAGGCCTACAGCCGTCGCCGCGAGGCCAAGGAGGCCCGCGAGGCGCAGGAGGACCGGCAGCCGGCCGGCCCCGTGCGGGAGCGGCTCACCCGGTGGAGCGCCGCGATGATCGGTGTCCTCGACCGCCCGCGGCTCGGCCCCCTCGTCATGCTCGCGAGCTCGGGCATCGGCTTCCCGCCGCTGGCCGTCGTCACCGTCGCCGCCGGGATCAAGCGGGTCAGCACGGTCACCTTCCTCGTCGTGACGACGATCGGCTGCCTCGCCCGCTTCCTCGTCACGGCCTGGCTGGTCAGCCACGGGGTCGCGCTCGGGCAGTGACCGGGCAGGGGCCGGTCCCTGGCGGTGTCTCGGGTGCTGACCCGGCGGCGGGAGCCCGCCGGGGCGGCGTCTAGCCTGACGCCCATGACCCAGCACGCAGACCTCACCCCCCGGCAGGCCTGGGAGCGCCTCGAGAGCGACCCCGACGCTGTGCTCGTCGACGTGCGCACCTCGGCGGAGTGGTCCTTCGTCGGGCTGCCCGACCTGACCTCCGTCGGCAAGCGGGTCGTGCCCATCGAGTGGACGACCTTCCCCGAGGGCGCGCCCAACCCGCGATTCCTCGACGACCTGCGGGCGAGCATCCCGACCGACGACACCCCGGTGCTCTTCCTCTGCCGCTCGGGCGCCCGCTCGGCCGCCGCGACGGCGGCGGCCACCGCAGCCGGGTACACCGCGGCGCACAACGTCGCCGAGGGCTTCGAGGGAGACCTCGACGCGCAGGGCCACCGCGTCGTCAACGGCTGGAAGCAGGCCGGCCTGCCGTGGAGGCAGGGGTGAGCGCGACTCCCTTCGGCCCCGGCAACCCGCGTCCCTACCTCGACCCGGAGGGACTCTCGCCGCAGACCCTCGCCATCCGTGGCGGGCAGGCGCGCTCGACCTTCGACGAGACGTCCGAGGCGCTCTACCTGACCTCCGGCTTCGTCTACGGCAGCGCCGAGGAGGCGGAGGCGGCCTTCACCGACGAGGTGGAGAAGTTCGTCTACTCCCGCTACGGCAACCCCACCGTCGCGATGCTCGAGGAGCGGCTGCGGCTGCTCGAGGGGGCCGAGGCGGCCTACGCGACGGCGTCCGGCATGTCGGCCGTCTTCACCGCCCTCGCCGCGCTGCTCGGCAAGGGTGACCGCGTCGTCTCCTCGCGTGGCCTCTTCGGCAGCTGCTTCGTCATCCTCGACGAGATCCTGCCGCGGTGGGGTGTCGAGACCGTCTTCGTCGACGGCCCGGACCTCGACCAGTGGCGTGAGGCGCTCTCCGAGCCGACGACCGCCGTGTTCTTCGAGACGCCGAGCAACCCGATGCAGGAGCTCGTCGACATCGCCGCGGTGAGCGAGCTCGCGCACGCTGCCGGGGCCCAGGTCGTCGTCGACAACGTCTTCGGCACGCCCGTCTTCTCCCGGCCGCTCGAGCACGGCGCCGACATCGTCGTGTACTCGGCGACGAAGCACATCGACGGCCAGGGCCGGGTCCTCGGCGGCGCGATCCTCGGGCCGCAGGACTACATCGACGGGCCGGTCCGCAACCTCATCCGGCACACCGGACCGTCGTTGTCGCCCTTCAACGCCTGGGTGCTGCTCAAGGGCCTGGAGACGATGGACCTGCGGGTGCGGCGGATGGCCGAGTCCTCGCTCGCCGTCGCCCGGGCCCTGCAGGAGCACCCCCGGGTGGCGCGGGTCATCCACCCGTGGCTGCCCGATCACCCGCAGCACGAGCTGGCGCAGCGGCAGATGAGCGGGGGCGGCACGGTCGTCACCTTCGACGTCGTCGGCGGCAAGGCCGAGGCCTTTGCGGTGATGAACGCGCTGCGCACCGTCGACATCTCCAACAACCTCGGCGACTCCAAGTCGCTCATCACCCACCCGGCGACGACGACGCACCGTCGCATGGGCGAAGAGGCGCGGGCCGCGATCGGCATCACCGACGCCACGCTGCGCATCTCCGTCGGCCTCGAGGCCGCCGACGACCTCGTCGCCGACCTGCGCCGCGCGCTGGGGTGAGCTGAGGCGCCGCGGTCACCCCGAGCGCGGTGCCCGCGGGTAGATCGCCCGTGCCGGGCACATGCGCTCGACGGTCGCGGCCGCCGCGGGGCTCGCCCGGTCGTCGAGGACGACGGGATAGCCCTCGGGGTCGAGCACCCACCCGTCGAGGAGCGCGGCGCACACCCCGTGACCGGTGCAGGCGACCCGGTCGACCGCGAGGTGGACGACGTGGGCGTCTGGCTGGCCGCTCACCACGGACACCTGCCTGCGCCGTGCGCCACGAGATGACCGCCGTAGGCCCGCAGCGCCGAGCGGACGAGCGCCGCGACCCCGTCGGGGAAGCGGCACGCCCCGCGGCCGGGCAGCAGCCCGAGCCGGTCGTGCAGCGCCTCGAGCTGGCTCGGCCCGGGGTGCGTCAGCGCCGCGTCGATGTCGCGGGCCAGGGCGGGCAGGCCGAACATGCACGGACCGCACTGCCCGGCGGACTCGCCGGCCGCGTGGTGCACGCGGGCGGCGACCTGCTCGAGCGGGCAGGTGCGGGGGTCGAGCGCCTCGATCGTGCCGGCACCGATGCGTGCGCCGAAGGGAGCCAGCCCAGCAGTCGACCACCTCGCCTGCTGCGCCTCACCGGGAGCGAGGAGACCACCGGCGAGGCCACCGACGAGGACGGGTCGGTCGTGGTCGCGCTCGAGACCTCCGGCAGCGAGCAGATCGGCGAGGGCGATCCCGGCCGCGGTGTCGAGGACCACGGGACGCGGGAGATGACCGGTGAGCGTCACCAGGCGCGGGCCCGGCTCGTCGGGCGTGCCGTGGCTGCGGAACCACGCGGGACCGCGCTCGCTCACCTGGGCCACGCGCCAGGCGGTCTCGGCGTTGACGACGAGCGTCGGTGTCACCGGGCGGCCCGCCCCGTCGCGGCCACCGAGCACGATGGGGACCCGGGCGGTCATCGGCCGGGCGAGGCCGCCCGCGGCGAGCGAGACGAGTGCCGACTCCTGCGAGGAGACGTAGCGCGCCGGGACCTCGAGCGTCGGCACACCGCCGGCCTGCAGGCCCGCGAGGGTCGCGCTGCCCTGGTGGGCGGCGAAGCGCACCGGAGCGCCGCCGGCGAGCAGCTCCGCCCCGTGGACGAGCTCGGCCAGGTGCTCGCGCACGACCCAGGCGTCCTTGAGCGAACCCGGCTCGCCGTCGCAGGCGTTGACGATCAGCTCGGCGTGGGAGGCGCGAGCGGCCCGCAGCTTCGCGCCGGTGGGGAAGGCGCCGCCGCCCCGGCCGGTGAGGCCGGCCTCGTCGATCAGGTCGGCGAGGGTGAGGGTCGTGACGACGGTCATGACCAGACCCCCGCGGCGGCCGTGGCCCGCTGCCGGGCGTCGTGGTGGGGCACGAGCAGCCGCCAGGCGATCGCCGCGCCACCCACGAGGGCGCAGCCGATGCTCGCCCAGCGCAGCAGCGGGGTGGTCGAAGTGCCGAGCGCCATGCCGTGGACGACGGCGACGGGCCACAGGGCGTAACCGGTGAGGTGCACGAGGCGCCAGGCGTGCTCCGGGAGACGGTGCCGCAGCGCGGAGGTGACGACGACGGCGACGAGGACGTCGAGCGCGAGGGTCCCCAGACCGACCCACAGCCGCTCGTAGCCCGAGGTGAAGGGGAGCACGAGCGAGAGCCAGCCGATGTCGACCCAGGTCTCCACGATCGCCGTGACGACGTGTGCGACGACGAAGGTGCCGATGCCGAGACCGAGCCAGCGGTGCACGGCGGTGACCGTGGCCCGGGTCGACGGGGAGCCCGAGCGGGAGCCCGACAGCGCGACGCCCAGCGCGAAGACTGCGGTCAGCAGCACGAGGCTCACCACACCGGTGGCCCGGGACGTGACCCAGAGCAGCTCGTTGGTCGTCATGCCGACCGCACCCCCGCTCGCTGCCGGCGCCCGCCGGCGGACCAGCCGCGGGTCGTGACGACCGTTCCGTCGTGGCGCACGAGTCGGGCGGGCACCCCGTGCCGGGCGAGCCACGTCGGGGCGGTCTCGCCGAGCACGACCGCTGTCGTGGACGCCGCATTGGCGTCGAGGGCGGACCGGGCGGCGCAGGTCACCTGTGCCCAGGGGCTCTCCGCGACGCGGCCGGTACGCGGGTCGATGATGTGGTGCCGCTCCTCACCCTCGGCACGCCACGTGCGTGCTCGGGTCGACGAGGTGGCGAAGGCCTGGCTCTCCATGCGCACGACCTCGGCCACGTGCCCGTCGGGGTCCTCGACCCCGAGCTGCCAACCGTGCAGCGGTCGTGGACCGGAGCTCGCGACGTCACCGCCGAGGTCGACGAGGAAGCCGCCGGGCAGGAAGCGCACGAGCTCGGCTGCGATCGTGTCGGCGGCGTGCGCCTTGCCGCTCGCCCCGAGGTCGAGCAGGGTGCCGCGGGGCAGACTCACCGTGCCGTCCGGGTGCAGTCGCACGCTGCCCCAGCCCGGCACCTCGGCCGGCAGCGGGGCACGAGGAGCCGACGGGGCGCTCCCTTCGCGCTCGTGGACCCGGTCGAGGTCGGTGTCGTAGCCGGCACGCACGAGGGCACCGCCGATCGTCGGGTCGACGATGCCCTCGCTCAGCCGGTGGGCTCGATCGGCCGCCCGCAGGTGCTCGCGGACCAGGGCCGAGACCGGCCAGCCGTGCTCGGCGGTGGTGAGCACGTGGGCGAGCAGGCTGACCTCGGAGTCGGTACGAAACCGCGAGATCGCGGCGTCGAGCCGCTCCAGCTGCGTCGCCACCAGACGCATCGCCGCATCGATCTGGGCCGGGTCCGTGGCCGCGACCCGGACCGTCGTGCCGATGGCGCTCAGCTCGCCGGTGGCTCTCATGACGCCCTCGTCGTGCTGTCGACGCCCATCTGGCGACCGGGGCCGACCTGCTGGACGGTGCCGAAGCCGTCCGAGGTCCCGGTGTCGGTGCTGCTGTCGGTGGTGCTGCTGTCGGTGGTGCCTGGACCGGTGCTGCTCGTCGTCGCCGCGGAGACGGTCGGGTCGAGCGTCTGGGCCAGGCCGAGGCCGATCGAGCCGGCCGCCAGGGCGCCGGCTCCGAGGGCGGCAGCCGTGATGGTGCGGGCTCGGCGAAGGGGGCGGGGGAATGGGGTCATGGGAGCCTCCTGTGGGGGTGCTCCCACGATGGCGGCCGCGCCTGTCGGTGTGCTGTGAAGGGTCTGTGGCTTCGCCCGGGGCGCCATCGGGTCAGGCCGCCAGCGCGACCAGGGCCGCGCCGCCCGCGACGAGGGCGACGGCGAGGCCCTGGGCCACCAGGGCGCCGGGGCCGATGCGTACGCCCGCGGCCCGGACGCGGTGCAGCCACAGCAGCGTGGCGAGCGAGCCCCACGGCGTGACGATCGGGGTGACGTCGGTGCCGATGAGCAGGGCCATCAGGCGGGTCGGTGACGTGCCGGCTGCGCTCTCGAGGGCGAGGTAGGCGGTCAGGTTGTTGAGCAGGTTGCCCGCGACGGCGCCCAGGCCGGCAACCCGTGCGAGGTCGCCGAGGCCCTCGCCGCTGCCGGCGAGGCGGGCGAGCAGGTCGCCCGCGCCGGCGTCGACGACGAGCTGGACGACGACGAAGAGCCCGGTGACGACGAGTGCCATGCCCCACGGCGGACGGATCCGTCGCAGCAGGTGCGGAGCGCGCCACCACAGCGTCCCGACGAGGACGAGGGCGGCGACGCCGGCGACGAGCCATGGGGCGGCACCGAGCGCGAAGAGCGGGCCCGTCGTCAGGCAGGTCAGGGCGGCGGTGCGCATGAGCACCTGGTCGTGCGGCGCGGCCGGCGGCTCGACGGCGAAGTGCCCGCGCAACGCCCGGCGATGCACGACCCCGAGGACGAGCAGGGTCCCGGCGACCGCCGCCAGGCCCGGCCCGACGGCGAGCGCGACGTAGTCGGCGTGGCTGCCGCCGAGGGTGGCCAGGTGCTGCACCGCGAGGAGGTTGGTCAGGTTGGAGACGGGCAGGAAGAGCGAGCCGGTGTTGGCGAGGAAGAGCGTCGTCAGGGCGAAGGGAGCCGGCGGCACCCCGACCTGACGGGCCACCGTCAGGGCGACCGGCGTGAGCAGGACCGCGGTCGTGTCGAGCCCGAGGAAGGTCGTGACGAGGACCGCCAGCGCGGCGAGGAGCAGCCACAGGACGACGACCCGGTGGCCGGCCAAGCGGGCGGTCGCGTGGCCCGCGACGTCGAAGACCCCGGCGAGGTCGCACACCTCGGCGACGACGGTGATCCCGACGAGGAAGGCGATGACCGGCAGGGTCCGGGCGAGGAGGTCGAGGACCTCGTGCGGGCTCATCTCACGGTGGTGTCGAGCACCCAGGGCTGTCCAGGTCGTGCCGGCTCGGTGAGCGCGACGTCGAAGGCCGGCTCGAGGGCGCGGGCGAGGGCCGCGGGGGTGCGCGGCTCGCGGTCGACCCCCAGGAGGTGTCGCGCGACGAGACCACGGGTGTGCTTGGCCATGTGCGTCGCCCCGGGCACCCGGATGTGCACCCAGCGGCGGGCGGTCTCGCCGGTGGGGGTCCAGGCCGCGGCATAGGTGCTCGAGCGGCAGTCGACGACGAGCCCGGTCCCCGCCGCGGCGGTCAGCTCGTCGTCGAGAGCGGGGCGCCAGTGCCCGGCGAGTGGGCCCACCCCGGGCAGGTTGACCGCCATCGACAGGCGGTAGGGCGGGATCCGGTCGGTGGGCCGGACTGCGCCGAAGAGCGCGGAGACCACGACGAGCCAGCGGTTGGCCCGTCGGCGCTGCCCGGGGGTGAGATCGCCGAGGTCGAGGGCGTCGTAGAGGACGCCGGTGTAGACCTGCGCGGCCGGGGGAGCGGGAGTGGTCGTCAGTACGGTGTTGCGGGCGACCTCGTCGATGAGGTTGGGGCTGACCCCGAGCACCGCGTGGGCGTCGTCGGCCGAGCTCGTCGCGGCGACCGCCTCGAGCACCTGCTCGCGGGCCGCCGTCAGCGCGGGGAAGGACAGCGAAGCCAGGTCGAGGGCCTTGCCGCGGGAGCGGCCGGTCTTGGACTCCGAAGGGGGCAGCAGCACGAGCACCCGACGGACGATACGTCAGCCCTCTAGGGTGGCGGGCATGGCAGCCGCACAGCGAACCGTCACCCTGCGCCCGACCGATCCCGAGGCGGGTGAGGTGGTCGCCGCCGCCGGCCTGACGCAGCGCTTCGACGCGATCCGGGCCGAGCAGGAGGTGCCGGAGGAGTTCCCCGCCGACGTGCTCGCCGAGGCCGAGCGCGTTGCGGCCCAGCCCCTCTCGCGACCGGAGACCGACCTGACGGACCTCCCCTTCGTCACCATCGACCCGCCCGGCTCGATGGACCTCGACCAGGCCATGCACCTGTCCCGGGAGGGCGACGGCTACCGCGTGCGCTACGCGATCGCCCACCTCGAGTCCTTCGTCGAGCCGGGTGGTGCGATCGACGCCGAGGCGCGACGCCGCGGGCAGACGATCTACGCCCCCGACACCCGCACGCCGCTGCACCCGCCCGTGCTCAGCGAGGGTGCGGCGAGCCTGCTGCCCGACGAGGTGCGCCCGGCCTACGTCTGGGACATCCGCCTCGACGCGACGGGCAAGCACACCGCGGCTGAGGTCCACCCGGCGCTCGTGCGCAGCGTCGAGCGCTTGGAGTACACCGCCGTGCAGGCAGCGGTCGACGGCGGCACCGACGACGAGCGCCTGCTGCTGCTCAAGGAGATCGGTGAGCTGCGGATCGCCCTCGAGCAGCAGCGCGGCGGCGCCTCGCTGCCCATGCCTGACCAGGAGGTCGAGGAGGTCGAAGGGGGCTTCCGCCTGCACCTGCGCCCGCTCGTGCCGTCGGAGGACTGGAATGCCCAGATCTCCCTGCTCACCGGCATGGTCGCCGCCGAGATGATGCTCGAGGCGCGGGTGGGCATCCTGCGCACCATGCCCGAGCCCGAGGAGCAGGCGGTCACCCAGCTGCGCCGCATCGCGGGGGCGCTCGGTGTCGAGTGGGCCGAGGGCACCGCGCACGGCGCCTTCCTGCGGTCGCTCGACGGGTCCGACCCCAAGCACCTGGCCCTGATCCACGAGTCGACCGTGCTCTTCCGCGGGGCCGGCTACACGGCCTTCGACGGGCAGCAGCCCGAGATCGTCGAGCAGGCCGCGATCGCCGCCCCCTACGCCCACGTCACCGCGCCGCTGCGCCGTCTCGTCGACCGCTTCGGCCTGGCGCTGTGCGCGGCGGTGAGTGCGGGGCAGGAGGTGCCGCAGTGGGTGCGTGAGGCGCTGCCGCTGCTGCCCGAGCTCATGGAGATCTCGGACCGTCGCGCCGGCGCCGTTGAGCGCGCGACGACCGATGCCGTCGAGGCCGCGACCCTCGCCGACCGCGTCGGGCAGACCTTCGCCGCCGTCGTCGTCGACACCCCCGACGCGGGCGACAAGGGCGGCCACCTCGACGTCCAGCTCGTCGACCCGCCCGCCCTGGCCACGGCGAAGGGGAGCGCGGACCTGGGCGCCGAGGTCACGGTGCGCCTGACCGGCGTCGACCTGTCGACGGGCAAGGTCGACTTCGAGGTGGCCTGACTTTCATCCCCTTCGTGCCGTCGGCTAGGGTGTGCCGCAGCGAAAGGGAGTAGTCCCCAACAGGTGTGTCGACACACTGAGCCCCGGCCCCGGCCCCGGCTCCGGCACATCGGGCCAGCACCACTGGCGGACGAGACTTTCGACCGGTTTGTCATACGACGATCCCGGTCGAGGCTCGTCGCACGCAGACTCCTCGTCCGGGCTGGACGAGGAGTTTTTTCATGTTCTCAGCACTGGTGCTCAGCACCGTGGTCATCTTCGTCGCCGAGCTCGGCGACAAGAGCCAGCTCATGGCGATGACCTTCGCGACCCGCTACCGGGCCCGCGACGTCATCCTCGGCATCACCGCCGCCACCGCCCTCGTGCACCTGGCGTCCGTCGGCATCGGCTACTTCATCGGCGCGAGCTTCGAGAAGTACCAAGGCCCCATCGCGATCCTCGCCGGCATCGCCTTCCTCGGCTTCGCGGCCTGGACCCTGCGCGGGGACGAGCTCACCGACGAGGAGGCGCAGAAGGCGCGCAAGGCCAAGGGCTCCGCGCTACTGGCGGTCGGTGTTGCCTTCTTCCTCGCCGAGCTCGGTGACAAGACGATGCTCGCGACGATCACCCTGGCCGTGCGCGAGAACTGGCTCGGCACGTGGATCGGCTCGACGGTCGGCATGGTGGCCGCGGACGCGCTCGCCATCGGTGTCGGCGCGATCCTCGGCCGCAAGCTCCCGGAGAAGGTCATCACCTACGGTGCCGCCGCCGCCTTCGCGATCTTCGGCCTGATCCTCATCGCCGAGGGTCTGGGCTGGCTGGGCTGACACCACGCCGTCCCGGCCGACGAAGGGGAGGTCCCCTCACCCCGTAGACTGCTCGACGGATGAGTCGGCCGGACGGCTGCGTCACCGCCTCGGCGGTGTCGAGGAAAGTCCGGGCTCCACAGGGCAGGGTGGTGGCCAACAGCCACCCGGGGTGACCCGCGGGACAGTGCCACAGAAAGCAGACCGCCTCGACGACCTCGGTCGTCGCGGTAAGGGTGAAACGGTGGTGCAAGAGACCACCAGCGATCCGGGTGACCGGATCGGCTCGGTAAACCCCACCCGGAGCAAGTCCAGACAGTGTGCGTCCGAGGGCTGCCCGCCCGAGCACACGGGTAGGACGCTGGAGGTCGTCGGCAACGGCGACCCGAGATGGATGGCCGTCACCCCGGCGCGGGCAACCGCGCCGGGGGACAGAACCCGGCTTACAGGCCGACTCATCCCCACACCTCTGGAGGGCGGAGACGCGGTCACTCCCGCGTCGTGTGTCGGACCCACCCGATGAAGGCACCGATCGCGAGCACGACGGCACCGGTGACCACCGACTGCCAGGGCAGGAGCACGGCCACGGCGACGCAGCCGAGCAGGCCGAGCGCCGAGACGACGCGCAGCAGCGGGCTGCCGGGCAGGGTGAGCGCACTCGCATTCGCCACCGCGTAGTAGACGAGCACGCAGAAGCTCGAGAAGCCGATGACCCCCCGCAGGTCGACGAGCACGACGAGCACGATGATGAAGCCGGCGACGACGCACTCGGCGCGCCGCGGCAGGTGGTGCGGGCCGTCGAGCCGGGCGAGCGACGGCGGCAGGTGGCGGTCGCGCGCCATGGCGAGCACCGTGCGCGAGACCCCGAGCGTCAGGGCGAGCAGCGCACCGCCCGCCGCGACGACGGCCAGGACCCGCAGGGCCGGCCCGAGCCAGGGCCAGGCCGAGATCTCCGCGGCCTCGGCGAGCGGAGCCTCCCGGGCCGCGACCCACCCGGCCCCGAGGGTGTGGGTGAGCGCGAGGCTGATGAGCACGTAGAGCGCGAGCACGATGCCCAGGGAGATCGCCACGGCGCGGGGGATCGTGCGGCGCGGCTCGACGACCTCCTCGCCGAGGGTGGCCACGCGGGCATAGCCTGCGAAGGCGAAGAAGAGGAAGCCCACGGCCTGGGCGACGCCGAGCACGCCACCGGAGCCGGGCGGCGTCGGCGGGGGCGTGTCGGCGGTGACCGGCGGGCTGGTGAGCAGCACGACGACGAAGACGAGGACGAGCGCGATGACGGTCAGGGCGATGACCCGCGCGACGCCGGCCGAGCGCTGGATGCCCTGGAGGTCGAGCGCGAGGACCGCGAGCACGACGACGACCGCGACGGCCTGCGACCACCCCGGGGCGATGTGCACGCCGATCGTCAGGGCCATCGCGGCGCACGAGGCGATCTTGCCGCTGATGAATCCCCAGCCCGCGAGGTGACCCCACTTGACCCCGAGTCGCTCGCGGCCGTAGACGTAGGCGCCGCCCGACTCCGGGTAGAGAGCCGCCAGCCGTGCGGTGGAGGTCGCATTGGCGGTGGCGAGCAGCCCCGCGACGACGACGGCGACGAGCAGCAGCGAGCCGGCCTGGGCGGCGGCCGGGGCGAAGACGACGAAGAGCCCCGCCCCGAGCATCGAGGCCAGGCCCACACCCACGGCGTCGGTGAGCCCGAGCCGGCGGGAGAGGGCCTGGGAGGAGGCGCCCGACGAGGTCGTCATGTCCCCAGCCTGCCGTATGGCCCGGTGACGGGGCGGCGGGACGCGACCGGTCGAGACCGGATCGTGGTCTGCCGCCGAGCCGTCGGGTCCGCCGGGAGCGCGCGCCTCAGGAGCCCTTGGCCGCCAGCCGGGCGGCACCGATGATGCCGGCCTTGTTCTTCAGCTTCGCCGGCACGATCGGGGTGCGCAGGTCGAGCAGCGGCAGGAAGGTGTCGGCCTGCTTGCTGACCCCGCCCCCGACGACGAAGAGGTCCGGCCACAGCAGCGCCTCGAGCCGCGAGTAGTAGGCCTGCAGGCGCTCCGCCCACTGCTCCACCGTCAGGTCGTCGCGCTCGCGCACCGACTCGGCGGCGCGGGTCTCCGCGTCGTGGCCGTCGACCTCGATGTGCCCGAGCTCGGTGTTGGGCACGAGCCGACCGTCGACGATCAGGGCGGTGCCGATGCCGGTGCCGAGGGTGGTGAGGACGACGGTGCCCTTCTCTCCCTTCGCCGCGCCGTAGTAGCGCTCGGCGACCCCGGCGGCGTCGGCGTCGTTGACGAGGTGGACCTCGCGGCCGAGCCGGTCGCTGAAGAGCTCGTCGGCGTCGACGCCGATCCACGACTTGTCGATGTTGGCCGCGGTCTGGACGACGCCGTGCATGACGACCGCGGGGATCGTGATGCCCAGAGGCAGGTCCTTCTTCACCGCGAAGTGGTCGGCGATCTGGGCGACGACGTCGCACAGCGCCTCGGGGGTGGACTCCTCCGGCGTCGCGATGCGCAGCCGGTCGTCGGTGAAGCTGCCCTTGTCGAGGTCGACGGGGGCACCCTTGATGCCGCTGCCGCCGATGTCGATGCCCAGGGCGTCGGGCTTCTTGCTCATCGTGTGCCTGCCTTCAGGGGAGGGTGAGGATCTCGTTGCCGTCGTCGGTGATGAGGATCGTGTGCTCGAACTGCGCCGAGGGCCGCCGGTCGCGGGTGACGACGGTCCAGCCGTCGTCCCACAGGTCCCAGTCGGGGGTGCCGAGGTTGAGCATCGGCTCGATGGTGAAGGTCATGCCGGGCTCGATGACCGTCGCGTGCTCCGGGGCCGCGTCGTAGTGCGGCACGACGAGCCCGGAGTGGAAGCTCGTGCCGATGCCGTGGCCGGTGTAGTCGCGCACGACGCCGTAGCCGAAGCGGGCCGCGTAGCGCTCGATGACCCGGCCGATGATGTTGATCTGCCGCCCCGGCAGGGCCACCTTGATCCCGCGCAGCATCGCCTCGTGGGTGCGCTCGACGAGCAGCCTCGACTCCTCGGCGACGTCACCGGCGAGGAAGGTCGCATTGGTGTCGCCGTGCACGCCGCCGACATATGCGGTGATGTCGATGTTGACGATGTCGCCGTCCTCGATCCGCCGCGAGTCCGGGATGCCGTGGCAGACGACCTCGTTGACCGAGGTGCACAGCGACTTCGGGAAGCCCCGGTAGCCCAGGGTCGACGGGTAGGCGCCGTGGTCGAGGAGGTACTCGTGACCGACCCGGTCGACCTCGTCGGTCGTCACGCCGGGAGCGACGGCGGCGCCGGCCGCGGCCAGGGCCTGCGCCGCGATCCGCGACGCGTGCCGCATCCGCTCGATGGTCTCGGCGTCCTTGATCTCGCTGCCGTCGAAGGGGGCCGGTGCCGGGCGGTCGACGTACTCCGGCCGACGGATCGTGGCGGGCACGGACCGACGGGGGGAGACCTCACCGGGTGTCACGGTTGCGGCAGCGGCAGGCATGCGGTGAAGTCTAGGCAACGAGCGCGCGACGGATGCGCTCCGGTCCGCGGCCACCCGCGAGAGAGGACGGCACGACAGATGGCGTACTGGTTCAACATCGAGACCAAGCAGGTCGAGACCGACGACAACCGCTCCCAGGGCGAGGACGTCATGGGGCCCTACGAGACCGAGGCCGAGGCTGCGGCCGCGCTCGCCACCGCCGCGGCCAAGACCGAGGCCTGGGACGAGCAGGACCGCAAGGACCGCGAGTGGGAGACCGGCGACGCCGGCGCCTGACCGCTCCTGCCGACGACATGACGAAGGGAGGGCCCGCACCGGGGTGCGGGCCCTCCCTTCGTCATGTGTGCAGTCAGCGGGGCCGGTGCACCGTGAGGGCGTAGGAGCCGTCACCCGGCCAGCGCTGCGCGTCCCACGTCGCGTAGCGCTGCACGAGGGAGAGGTCGGCGGCGAAGGCCGCCTGCTCGTAGTCCTCGGCCGAGACGGCGGCGGCGCCCTTCGGCTGGTGCCCCGGCAGGGACCAGCCGGCGACGAGCCGACCGTCCGTCGCCAGGTGCGCACGCATCCGGCGCAGCACGTCGACGAGGGTGCCGTCGGCGAGGAAGGGCACGACATTGCCCGCGAGCAGCACGACGTCGAAGGTCTGCGTCGACAGCGACAGCGTCGCGAGGTCGGCGTGGACGAAGCGCGTGACGACATCGCGCTCCCGGGCGACCTCGACCATCGCCGCATCGGCATCGACCCCGACGACGTCGTGCCCGAGGCGGGTCAGCGCGGTCGCGACCCGGCCGGTGCCGCACCCCGCGTCGAGGATGCGGGCAGGCGGCTCGTGCAGCGCGTGGACGAAGCGGGCCTCGCCGTCGAGGTCGGCACCGCCGCTCGCCAGCTCGTCGAAGCGCCGCTGGTAGGCGTGCGCGGCATCGATCCCGCCCGACACCTCCGACCACCGGGTGCGGATCTCGGGCAGGTCGTCGGGAGCCATCGTCAGCTCTCGAAGGAGTGCTCTGCCGCGGGGAAGCTGCCGTCGGCCACGTCGGCGGCGTAGGCACGGGCGGCGTCGCCGAGCACCGTCGCGAGGTCGGCGTAGCGCTTGACGAAGCGCGGTGCCTTGCCGGTGCGCAGGCCGGCCATGTCCTGCCAGACGAGCACCTGGGCGTCGCAGTCGGGGCCGGCGCCGATGCCGATGGTCGGGATGCGCAGCTCGCGGGTGACCTCGGCTGCGGAGGGCGCCGGCACCATCTCCATGACGACGGCGAAGGCGCCGGCCGCCTGCACGGCGTGGGCGTCCTCGAGCAGCTTCGCCGCGGCCTCGCCGCGGCCCTGGACGCGGTAGCCGCCCAGGGTGTGCTCGCTCTGCGGGGTGAAGCCGATGTGCGCCATGACGGGGATGCCCCCCTTCGTCATCCGCTCGATCGTCGGCGCCATCTCGGCGCCGCCCTCGAGCTTGACCGCGTGCGCCAGGCCCTCCTTCATGAGAGCGGCCGCGGAGAGGTAGCCCTGCTCGGGAGAGGCCTGGTAGGTGCCGAAGGGGAGGTCCGCCACGACGAGCGCGCTCGCCGCCGCGCCGGCGACGGCGCGGGTCAGCGGGATCATCTCGTCGAGGGTCACGGGGACGGTGGTCTCGTAGCCGTAGACGTTGTTGCCGGCGGAGTCGCCGACGAGCAGCACGGGGATGCCGGCGCCGTCGAAGACCTGCGCGGCGTACATGTCGTAGGCGGTGAGCATGGCCCAGCGCTCGCCGCGCTCCTTCATCGCCTGCAGGTGGGGGATGCGCACCCGCTTGGGGGCGATGGGGGCCGGGGAGGACCCGGAGCCGTAGGGGGCGGTCGTCTCGCTCATGGCACCACCCTAGGGCCCGGGGGTCGTCCCCCTTCGTCGTCCTCGCTCAGGGGCGTTGCGACGGACGGTGAGGCCCGAAGAGTAAAGATTCCTTCAGGAAATCCGGTGGAGTCTCCCAAAAGCCGTCAGATCTTGATTGGGTGCGCATACCCCTGTGGCAGGAGCCACATCATTCCCCTGGAGGATTCGTGAAGAGACGTCACACCCACGTCGTGTCAGGTCTCGCCGCGTCCGCTCTCGTGCTCACCCTCGCGCCCATGGCCGCGAGTGCTGGGACGACCGCCGGCGTGGCGCCCGAGGACCCTGCTGCCTCGACCGCCCGGCACGACGACCTGCCCAACCCGCTCGGTGATGCGCAGCGCGAGCTGCGCAAGGACGCCGTCGACCAGCTGCTGGCCGGCGAGGCCAAGGTGGTCACCAAGAACGGCACCAAGGTCATCGAGGTCAAGAGCAAGGACAAGGCGGAGCGGCACACCACCGCCGCGGGTGTCACCAAGGACAAGGGCCCCAAGGGGCGCACGAAGTACGTCCAGTACGACGTCAACCGCGAGGCCTCGGTCTTCACGATCCTCACGGACTTCGGCGACCAGACGATCCCGGAGGCCGGCGGCGAGGCCGGCCCGGTCAACAACGAGATCCCCGAGCCGGACCGCGCCAACAACAACTCGACGATCTGGGACGACAACTTCGGTCGCGACCACTACCTCGACCTGATGTTCGGCGAGGGCAAGGAGTCCTTCAAGGACTTCTACCTCAAGCAGTCCAACGGCCGCTTCCTCACCAAGGGCGACGTCAGCGACTGGGTGACCGTCCCCTACAACGAGGCCCGCTACGGCTCCAACGAGCTCGCCTCCGAGGCCGACGGCTACTGGAACTACGTCAAGGACACCGCGCAGGCCTGGTACGACGACCAGGTCGCCCAGGGCAAGTCCAACGCCGAGATCCAGGACTACCTCGCGCAGTTCGACGTCTGGGACCGCTACGACTTCGACGGTGACGGCGACTTCAACGAGCCCGACGGCTACATCGACCACTTCCAGGCGATCCACGCCGGTGAGGGCGAGGAGGCCGGCGGCGGTGCCCAGGGCGAGGACGCCATCTGGAGCCACCGCTGGTACGCCTACAGCAACAACGCCGGCAAGACCGGCCCCGCGCAGAACAAGCTCGGCGGTGTGCCGCTGGGTGACTCCGGTATCTGGATCGGTGACTACACGACCGAGCCCGAGAACGGCGGTCTGGGTGTCTTCACCCACGAGTTCGGCCACGACCTCGGTCTGCCCGACCTCTACGACACCGCGGGTGGCGACAACGGCACCGGCTTCTGGACCCTGATGTCCGGTGGCTCGTGGCTCAACGACGGCACCGAGGACATCGGCTCCAGCCCGGGCTACATGGGTGCCTGGGAGAAGCTGCAGCTCGGCTGGCTCGACTACACGACGGTCAACCCCGGCGAGAAGAAGAACTTCAAGCTCGGCCCGGCCGACCGTGACGACGCCAAGCTCGCGCAGGCCGCTGCGGTCGTCCTGCCCAAGGAGACCGTCGAGACCGACTACAACACCCCGCACTCGGGCAGCTACGAGTGGTGGTCCGGGTCGGACAACGATCTCAACACCTCGCTCACCCGCGAGATCGACCTCACCGGGGCGACGTCGGCCGACCTGACCGCGCAGCTGGCCCTGAGCACCGAGGCCGACTACGACTACCTCTACACCGAGGTCAGCACCGACGGCGGTTCCTCGTGGGAGGAGCTGTCCGCGGACGACGGCGGCGACCTGTCGTGGAACGAGGTCTCCCACGACCTGAGCGCCTACGCGGGCAAGAAGATTCTCTTCCGCTGGCGCTACCAGACCGACGGCGGCGTCTCGGAGAAGGGCGCCTTCGTCGACGACATCACGATCACCGTCGACGGTGCGACCGTGCTGCCCGACGACGTCGAGTCCGGTGACAACGGCTGGACGGCCGACGGCTGGACCCGCATGTCGGGCTCCACGTCCGAGGAGGTCCAGAGCTACTACCTCGCCGAGAACCGCGTGTACTCCGGGTACGACAAGAACCTCAAGACCGGTCCGTACAACTTCGGCTGGGCCACGACCCGTCCCGACTGGGTCGAGCGCTTCCCGTACCAGGACGGCCTGCTCGTCTGGTACATCAACAACGCCTACGCCGACAACAACACGAGCACGCACCCCGGCTACGGCCAGGTCCTGCCCGTGGACGCGCGACCGACCCCGGTCACCTTCCCGAACGGCGCGCTGCTCGGCAACCGTCGTCAGCCCTTCGACGCGACCTTCGGGACGCAGCGCACCGACGCGGTGACCTTCCACAACAAGGGCGTCGCGAGCCAGGTGCCGTCGCAGCCGGCGATCACCACCTTCGACGACTCCGACCCGGACCGCTACTGGTCCGAGCAGAACCCGTGGAGCTCGACGAAGGTGGCCGGTTCGGGCACGACCATCCGGGTCAAGAGCCAGTCCGGTGACAACGTCAACCTCCAGGTCCAGGCAGGCACCCGCTGATCTGAGCGTCACCACGACGGCCCGTCCCACCCCCTTCGTCGGGGTGGGGCGGGCCGTTGCTCGTGCGGCGCGGACCGGCCTGCGGACAACGGCGGCCATCGGTGGTTATGGTCGGCAGGGTGAACGCCGACGCCGACGTCCCGACCCAGCCGTCCTCCCCGGTCGAGCGGGCCCTCGTGGCCCGCGGCTGGGCCGACATCGACCTCGTCGAGCGGCTCGGGCCCGGGCCCTCCCGCCGGGCCCGCGAGGCGGTCATGGTCGCCGACCGCGACCGCGCCCGGGCCTGGTACCGGCCCCCACAGCGCGAGCACTCGGCCGAAGGGGAGGTCCCGCCGGCGTCCGAGTCCAATGTCGTGCGCTTCCGGCGCGTCGTCGGCTTCATCTCGCCGGGGGAGCGGATCTTCGAGGTGGGTGTCGGGCAGGGCGTCCTCGCGACCCTCATGCTGCGTGACGGCGAGGCCGCGAGCTACCGCGGCATCGAGCTCGAGCAGCGATGGGTGGACGCCACCCGCGCCATGCTCGCGACCAACGGGCTCGCCGACCGCAGCTCGGTCGACCTCGGCAACCTCTACGACCTCACCCGGGCCGACGTCGAGGCGAGCGGGGCGAGCCTCGTCGTGTGCTGCGAGGTCGTCGAGCACGTGCCCGACCCCGACGAGGCCGTGCGCACGCTCGCCCGTGCCCTGCCCGAGGGCACGGACCTGCTCTTCTCCGTGCCGCTCGTCGGCCGTCTCGAGGGCGTGTGGGGGCACACCCAGGCCTTCGGCGCCGCACGGCTGCACCGGCTGCTCGGTCAGGCGGGCCTGGTCGCCCACCACGTCGAGGTCCTTCACGACACCTGGGCCTTCGTCCTCGCCTCGACGAGCACCGATCCCTCGCCGCGGGCGGCGCGCATCCTCGAGGCCGAGAGCGGTCCGGACCCGCAGCGCTTCCTCGAGCCGTCCTTCACGGCCATGGACAACGTGCCGGTGACCGAGCTGGAGCGGCGCGAGCCGCACTGGGTCAAGCGGGTCGAGGATCTCGTCGTCGAGCCCTGCCTGCGGGAGGCGCACCGCCCCGAGGGGCCGGTCGACGGACTGCGCGTCACCGGGCGATCGGGCTACGTCTTCAAGGGGCCCGGTCGCGGGTGGTCCTCGTACGCCGGGCTCGCCTTCGCCGTGCCCAGCGGTGTGCAGGGGGCGCGGCTCCAGCTCGACCTGCCCGACCTCGACGCCGCCGACGAGGTGCGGGTCGAGTGGCGCCGCGATGGCGAGCGCTGCGGGCTGTGGGTGTGGAAGCCCCGCGAGGACCGGCCCGCAACCCGCTACCCGACCTTCCTCATCGCCCCCGACCGGCAGGGCGCCATCCTGCGTCGCACGCCCGGCTCCCGGGTCGTGGGGGCCGACGAGGTCGAGGTCGTCGTGCGGGCGCACGAGGACGCGCCGATTGACTTCGCCGTCCGGCGGTGGGCCTGGGTGAGCTGAGCGCCTCGCGTGGGGCAGGATGGGCCGCATGGATCGTCAGCAGGAGTTCGTCCTCCGCACCATCGAGGAGCGGGACATCCGGTTCGTCCGGTTGTGGTTCACCGATGTCCTCGGCACGCTCAAGTCGGTCGCCATCGCCCCCGCGGAGCTCGAGGGCGCCTTCGGCGAGGGGATCGGCTTCGACGGGTCGGCCATCGAGGGCTTCACCCGCGTCTACGAGGCGGACATGCTCGCCCGCCCCGACCCCTCGACCTTCCAGGTGCTGCCGTGGCGCGGTGAGCACCCCGGCACCGCCCGGATGTTCTGCGACATCCAGCTGCCCGACGGCAGCCCGGCCCTCGCCGACGCGCGCTACGTGCTGCGCCGCACCCTCGGCAAGGCCGCCGACATGGGCTTCAGCTTCTACACCCACCCCGAGATCGAGTTCTTCCTGCTCAAGCAGGGCACGCCCCGCGGGGAGCGGCCGGAGCCGGTCGACGAGGGTGGCTACTTCGACCACGTGCCGAAGGGGGAGGCCCACGACTTCCGTCGTGCCGCCATCACCATGCTCGAGTCGGTGGGCATCTCCGTGGAGTTCAGCCACCACGAGGGCGCGCCGGGGCAGAACGAGATCGACCTGCGCTACGCCGACGCGCTGTCCATGGCGGACAACATCATGACCTTCCGCACCGTGATCAAGGAGGTCGCCCTCGAGCAGGGTGTCTACGCGACCTTCATGCCCAAGGTCTTCGCCGAGCACCCCGGCAGCGGGATGCACACCCACCTCTCGCTCTTCGAGGGCGACACCAATGCCTTCTACGAGGCCGGTGCTCCCTACCGACTGAGCAAGGTCGGCCGTCAGTTCATCGCCGGCCTGCTCCACCACGGTCGCGAGTTCACGGCCGTGACCAACCAGTGGGTCAACAGCTACAAGCGCCTGTGGGGCGGCGGCGAGGCGCCGGCGCACCTGACATGGGGCCACAACAACCGCTCGGCGATGGTCCGGGTGCCGATGTACAAGCCCAACAAGAGCAACTCCAGCCGGGTCGAGCTGCGCAGTCTCGACGCGGCGTGCAACCCCTACCTCGCCTTCGCCGTCACCCTCGCCGCAGGGCTCAAGGGCATCGAGGAGGGCTACGAGCTGCCGGCGGAGACCGAGGACGACGTGTGGAGCCTCACCGACCGCGAGCGCAAGGCGATGGGCATCAAGCCGCTGCCGTCGAGCCTCGCCGAGGCCATCGAGGCGATGGAGGAGAGCGAGCTCGTCGCCGAGACCCTGGGCGAGCACGTCTTCGACTTCTTCCTGCGCAACAAGCGTCAGGAGTGGGCCGACTACCGCAACCAGGTCACCCCCTTCGAGCTGGAACATCTGCTGCCGCGACTGTGAGGACCGCGTGACACCACCCGCCCGACCCGGCCCCAGCATCTCCCGGCGAGGCTTCGACGACACCCGTCGGGCCGAGTCGCTGCTGGCCGACCCCGCACTCGCGCCGCTCGCCGAGGTCCGTGACGACCTCGTCGCGGCCCTGACGCGAGCCGCAGACCCCGACAGCGCGCTGCTCGGGCTCGTCCGGGTCGTCGAGGCAGCCGGCGACGAGGTCGAGGCGCTGCTCGCTGCGCTGCGGGACGACCCGGCGGCGCGGGCCAGGATCATCGGGGCCATGGGCGTCTCGACGGCGCTCGTCGACCACCTCGTCGCCCACCCGGAGCAGTGGCGCGACGCCGTCGACGCCCGGGAGATGACGCCCGAGGAGCGCACCGAGGCGCTCCTCGCCGAGATCGCCGAGCCCGGTGACCTCGAGCCGCAGGACGCGCTGCGAGTGGGTTACCGCCGCCAGCTGCTCGGCATCGCGGCCCGGGACACGACGGCCGACGACCCGGTCGAGTTCCTGCCCGAGGTCGCCCGCGCCCTGGCCGACCTCGCCGGCTCCGCCCTCGAGGGGGCGGTGCGCATCGCGATCGACGAGCTGGGGGAGGAGGGGCAGACCTGCCGCTTCGCCGTCATCGGCATGGGCAAGGCGGGTGGCCGCGAGCTCAACTACGTCTCCGACGTCGACGTCATCTTCGTCGCCGAGCCCGTCGAGGGTGCCGACGAGGCCGCCGCGCTCGAGGTCGCGACGAAGGTCGCGACGCGGATGATGCACGCCTGCTCCGACGCCACGGCGCACGGGACCCTGTGGCCGGTCGACCCGGCGCTGCGCCCCGAGGGCAAGCAGGGCCCGCTCGTGCGCACGGTGGCCAGCCACCGCACCTACTACGAGCGTTGGGCCAAGACGTGGGAGTTCCAGGCCCTGCTCAAGGCCCGTCACCTGGCCGGCGACGCGAGCCTGGGCGCCGAGTACCTCGCGGCGGTCCAGCCCATGGTGTGGGAGGCCGCCTCGCGGGAGGACTTCGTCGACGACGTGCAGGCCATGCGCCGGCGCGTCGAGGAGCACATCCCGTCCGCGGAGGCCGCGCGCCAGCTCAAGCTCGGGCCGGGCGGCCTGCGCGACGTCGAGTTCTCCGTCCAGCTGCTCCAGCTCGTCCACGGTCGCACCGACGAGAGCCTGCGCTCCGGCACGACCCTCGATGCCCTCGCGGCCCTCTCGGCCGGCGGCTACGTCGGTCGTGCCGACACGGCGGTCCTCACCGAGGCCTACAAGGTGCTGCGCACGCTCGAGCACCGGATCCAGCTGCACCGGCTGCGCCGGACCCACCTGATGCCGACTGCCGAGGCGGACCTGCGCCGTCTGGGCCGGTCCGTCCACCTGTGGGACCAGCCGGACAAGCAGGTCGTGCGGCTGCGCACGGAGCACTCGCGCGAGGTGCGGCGCCTGCACCAGCGCCTCTTCTACCGTCCGCTGCTGTCGGCGGTGGCCAAGCTCAGCCCCGACGAGGCCCGCCTGACGCCCGATGCCGCCCGTGAGCGGCTGAGCGCGCTCGGCTACCGCGACCCGGCCGGTGCCCTGCGCCACCTCGAGGTCCTCACCGACGGGGTCAACCGCACGGCGGCCATCCAGCGGCAGCTGCTGCCCGTCATGCTCGAGTGGTTCGCCGAGATGGCCGACCCCGACGCCGGTCTGCTCGCCTTCCGCAAGGTGAGCGAGGAGCTCGGCACGACCCACTGGTACCTGCGCCTGCTGCGTGACGAGGGCGAGGCCGCACAGATCCTCGCCCACACGCTGGGGGCGAGCCGTTTTGCCGGGGACCTGCTGCTGGCCAGCCCCGAGGCGGTGCAGATGCTCGGCGACGCCGACGGACTGCGCCCGCGCGAGCGGGACGAGCTCCTCAAGCGGATGCGGGCCGCCGCGAGCCGTCGGGACGAGGCCGATGCGGCCGTCGCGTCCATCCGCGCCATCCGGCGGGCCGAGATCTTCCGCGTCGCGGTCGCCGACCTGCAGGGGCGGATCAACCTAGAGCAGGTGGGACATGCGCTCACCGACATCAGCGAGGCGGTCATCCAGGCCTCCCTCGAGGTCGTCGTGCGCGCGGTCGAGGCCGATCGAGGGGCGCCGGTCGGCACCGACCTGCTCATCGTCGGCATGGGCCGACTCGGCGGCAGAGAGATGGGCTACTCCTCGGATGCCGATGTCCTCTACGTGCACGAGCCCCACGAGGGCACGGACGACCAAGCCGCCCAGGAGGCCGCACTCGCCGTCGTCGGTGAGCTGCGACGCCTGCTCGGCGCCCCGGGGTCCGACCCGCCGCTCGGTCTCGACGCGGACCTGCGTCCCGAGGGCAAGAGCGGGCCCATGGTGCGCTCGCTGGCGTCCTACGCGACCTACTACGAGCGCTGGTCCGAGACGTGGGAGGCCCAGGCTCTGCTGCGCGCTCGTCCGGTGGCGGGCGACCCCGGGCTGGGGGAGCGCTTCACCGCCCTCATCGACCCCATCCGCTGGCCCGCCGAGGGGCTCGACGCGACCCAGGTGCGTGAGGTGCGGCGCCTCAAGGCGCGCATGGAGGCCGAGCGGTTGCCGCGCGGCGCGGACCGCAAGGCGCACTTCAAGCTCGGCATGGGCGGCCTCTCCGACGTCGAGTGGACCGTCCAGCTGCTCCAGCTGGAGCACGCGCACGAGCACGAGGACCTGCGCACCACGCGCACGCTGCCGGCACTCCGGGCGGCCGTCGAGGCCGGGCTCGTCGGGGGCGAGGACGCCGTGGTCCTGCGCGAGGCCTGGTCGATGGCGTCGCTGCTGCGCAATGCCGGCATGCTCTTCCGCGGTCGGGCGGTCGACTCGGTGCCGTCCAACCTGCGCGAGGCCGACGGCGTCGGCCGCATCGTCGGCATGGCACCGCAGTCGGGGCTGGCCCTCGCCGAGTCCTACCGCCGCACCGCCCGCCACGCGCGCCAGGTGGTCGACCGGATCTTCTACGGCGAGGTCTGACCCCGACGCATGAGACGCCGGTCAGGAGCCGGCGTGGACATACCTAGACTTGGGGCATGCTCGCGACGATCGACCTGCGCTCACAGCCCCTCGGCGCCCGGCAGCTGCGTGCCGTCCTACCGCGGGCCGAGTACGACGTCGAGGCCGCCCTGGACGCGGTCCGGCCGATCAGCGACGACGTCCATGACCGTGGGGCCGCAGCCCTCTACGACCTCGCCGAGCGCTTCGACGGGGTGCGGCCGTCCTCCCTTCGCGTCCCGCAGGAGGTCCTCGAGGCCGCTGTCGACACGCTCCACCCGGCCGTGCGCACGGCCCTCGAGGTCGCCATCGAGCGCACCCGGGCCGTCCACGCCGACCAGCGCCGCACCGACACCACGACCGACCTCGGTGGTGGCGGCACCGTCACCGAGCGCTGGGTCCCCGTCGAGCGCGTCGGCCTCTACGTCCCCGGCGGCCGGGCGGTCTACCCGTCGTCCGTCGTGATGAACGTCGTGCCCGCGCAGATCGCCGGGGTCGGGTCGCTCGCCGTCGCCAGCCCGCCGCAGAAGGAAAATGTCGGCGTCTTCGCCGGCTACCCCCACCCGACGATCCTCGCCGCCTGCGCCCTGCTCGGCGTCGACGAGGTGTGGGCCATGGGCGGCGCCCAGGCCGTGGCGGGCTTCGCCCACGGCTTCGAGGACGAGGCCGCGGGGGAGCGCGGCGAGTGCCTCCCGGTGAGCCTCGTGACCGGCCCGGGCAACATCTACGTCGCCGCCGCCAAGCGCCTGCTCAAGGGGATCGTCGGCATCGACGCCGAGGCCGGCCCCACCGAGATCGCCGTCCTCGCCGACGCCACGGCCGACCCCGAGCACGTCGCCGCCGACCTCATCAGCCAGGCCGAGCACGACCCCATGGCCGGGTCGGTCCTCGTCACCGACTCCACCGAGCTCGCCGACGCCGTCGCCGGTGCGGTCGAGCGACGAGCCGCCGCGACGAAGCACAGCGAGCGTGTCGGCGAGGCCCTCTCCGGCCGGCAGTCGGCGATCGTGCTCGTCGACGACCTCGACGCCGGCCTGCGGGTCGTCGACGCCTATGCCGCCGAGCACCTCGAGGTCATCACCGCCGACGCTCCTGGGGTCGCGGCCCGGGTGCGCAACGCCGGCGCGATCTTCGTCGGGGCGCACTCCCCGGTGAGCGTGGGCGACTACGTCGCCGGGTCGAACCACGTGCTGCCCACCGGCGGCAGTGCCGCGCACAGCAGCGGCCTGTCCGTCCAGTCCTTCCTCCGCGGCATCCACGTCGTCGAGTACTCCGAGCAGGCCCTCGCCGAGGTCGCCCCGCACGTCCTCGCGCTCTCCGAGGCCGAGGACCTGCCGGCCCACGGCGAGGCCGTCACCGCGCGCACCGGGGAGGTCCTGCGATGAGCGAGATCGAGCAGCTGCTGCGTCCCGCGCTGCGCGGTCGCACCCCCTATGGCGCGCCGCAGCTCGACGTCGACGTCCAGCTCAACACCAACGAGTCCTCCTACCCGGTGCCGCCCGAGGTCGTCTCTGCCATCGTCGCCGAGCTGGAGGAGCAGCTCGGGGGGCTCAACCGCTATCCCGACCGCGAGTTCACCGACCTGCGCAAGGCGCTCGTCTCCTACCTCGAGGACCGCAGCGGGGTCTCCCTTCGTCCCGAGCAGGTGTGGGCCGGCAACGGCAGCAACGAGGTGCTCTCCCACCTCGTCCAAGCCTTCGGCGGACCGGACCGCATCGCCTTGGGCTTCACCCCCGCCTACTCGATGCACCCGATCATCAGCGAGACCCTCGGCACGACCTGGGTCGACGGCCAGCGTGACCGGGAGTCCTTCGACCTGACCGTCGAGTCGGCCGTCGAGCAGGCCCGCCGCGTCGACCCGCACCTCGTCTTCCTCTGCTCGCCCAACAACCCCACCGGCACCGCACTGCCCTTCGACGTCATCGAGGCGATGCTCGAGGCCGCACCGCGGGCGATCGTCGTCGTCGACGAGGCCTACGCGGAGTTCGCCCGGCCGGGCACGCCGAGCGCCCTGTCGCTGCTCGCCGCCCACCCGCGGCTCGTGGTCACGCGCACGATGAGCAAGGCCTTCGCGCTGGCGGGCGGCCGCCTGGGCTACCTCGCCGCCGACCCGCAGGTCGTCGACGCGCTGCGCCTGGTCCGCCTGCCCTACCACCTGTCGGCCCCCACGCAGACGATCGCCCGGGTCTCCCTCGAGCACGCCGACCGGCTCCTCGAGACCGTCGACGCCATCAAGGAGCAGCGCGACCGGCTCGTCGCCGAGCTCACCGCCATGGGCCTGCGGCCCGTGCCGAGCGATGCCAACTTCGTGCTCTTCGGCGGGCTCGCCGACGCGGCGGCGACATGGCAGGCTCTGCTCGACCGGGGGGTCCTCGTCCGTGACGTCGGCATCCCGCACCACCTGCGGGTCACCGCCGGGACCCCCGAGGAGACGGGGCGCTTCCTTACGGCGATGACCGAGCTCGTCCCCCCCCACGCACTGACCGAGGAGACCTCGTGAGCACACCGTCCCGCACCGCCACCGTCACCCGGGGCACGTCGGAGAGCCGCGTCGAGGTGAGCGTCGACCTCGACGGCACCGGCAAGGGTGACGTCTCCACGGGCGTGCGGTTCTACGACCACATGCTCCTCTCGCTCGCCAAGCACAGCCTCATCGACCTCACGGTCCGGGCCGACGGCGACGTCGACGTCGACGCCCACCACACCGTCGAGGACGTCGCGATCGTCCTGGGTCAGGCGGTGCGCGAGGCACTCGGCGACAAGTCCGGCATCAGCCGCTTCGGCGACGCGACGGTGCCGCTCGACGAGGCTCTCGTCCACGCGGTCGTCGACGTCGCCGGGCGCCCCTACGTCGTGCACTCCGGCGAGCCGGCCGGCCAGGAGTACGTCATCATCGGCGGCAACTTCGTGGGGTCGCTGACCCGGCACGTCCTCGAGTCCTTCGCCTACAACGCCGGCATCGCGCTGCACGTGCGCGTCCTCGCCGGACGCGACCCGCACCACGTCGTCGAGGCGCAGTTCAAGGCGCTGGCCCGGGCCCTGCGCGCGGCCGTCGAGCCCGACCCGCGCGTCGTCGGCATCCCCAGCGCCAAGGGCGCTCTGTAGAGGATGCGATGACCCAGCAGGGCAGGGGAGTGGTGCTGCTCGCCGCCCCCGCGGCGCGGGCGGTCGAGTGGGTGCGTGGCGGCGTCGTGCCGTGCCACGTCCTCGAGCACGCCGCGTGGTCGATCATCGTGCCCGCGGCGACGACCAGCGTCACGGCAGCCCCCTACGACGACGCGCTCACCGTGCTCGCGTCCCGGCACGCCGGGCCACGGCTCACCCCGGCGATCGGGCTCTTCGTCATCGACGACACCGCGGTGCTCACCGCTCGGTCCGGCCGCAGCCCGGTGCGCTGGGCGCTGCGCTCGGCCGACCGCGAGATCGTCCGCGGCCCGCGCCTGCCTCCGCTCGCGCCCGAGGACCTGCACCGGACGCTCGCGGGCAACCCTGCAGTCCGCGAGGTGCCGATTCGTGAGGTGCGCGCCCTGTGGGGGCGCACCGACCTGACCCACGTCGAGTGGCTCGTCGAGGTCGCCACGGTCCTCGGTCTGCCCGGGAGCCGCGTCCTCGACGGTGCCGACGACTCGCTCGGCCCGGTCATCTCGCCCGACGAGAGCGCCGTGCGAGCCTTCGAGTCCGTCGTCAAGGATGTGCACCAATGACCAGTCCCCACGTCGTCGTCCTCGACCACGGTTCCGGCAACGTCCACTCCGCGGTGCGGGCCCTGACCCACGTCGGGGCCCGGGTGGAGCTGACCGCTGACCGTGACGCCGTCCTCGCCGCGGACGGCCTCGTCGTCCCGGGTGTCGGCAACTTCCACGCGTGCATGGCCGGCCTGCGAGCCGTGGGTGCGCCCACGCTCGTCGACCTGCGGCTGAGCGGCGGCCGTCCGGTCCTGGGCGTGTGCGTCGGCATGCAGGTGCTCTTCGACGGCTCCGACGAGCCCAGCGGCTCGCAGCCCACGGAGCAGGGGCTGCAGCAGTGGCCAGGCACCGTCGCCCGGCTCGAGGCTCCCGTCGTGCCGCACATGGGGTGGTCGACGGTCGAGGCGCCTGCGGGCACCCGCCTCTTCGACGGGGTCGAGGACGAGCGCTTCTACTTCGTGCACTCCTACGGCGTCCGGTCCTGGGACCTGCCCGTCGCCGACGGGGCGATGGCCCGCTCCACCCCGCTCGTCACGTGGAGCGAGCACGGGTCTCCCTTCGTCGCGGCCGTCGAGAACGGCCCTCTGTCCGCCACGCAGTTCCACCCCGAAAAATCCGGGGATGCTGGGCTGCACCTCCTGAAGAACTGGGTGATGTCACTGTGACCACGACCGAGAGCCCCCGCCTGGAGCTCCTGCCCGCCGTCGACGTGCGCGAAGGGCGGGCCGTCCAGCTGCAGCAGGGGGTCGCCGGGTCCGGATGGGACTTCGGCGACCCGCTGGAGGCCGCGCGGGCCTGGCAGGAGCAGGGCGCCGAGTGGATCCATCTCGTCGACCTCGACGCGGCCTTCGGCACGGGCAACAACCGTGACCTGCTCGCCGGCATCGTCGGTGGGCTCGACATCAAGGTCGAGCTGAGCGGTGGCATCCGTGACGAGGCGTCGCTGCGGTCGGCGCTCGACTCCGGCTGCGCCCGGGTCAACCTCGGCACCGCCGCCCTGGAGAACCCCGAGTGGACCGCGCGGGCCATCGCCGAGCACGGCGACCGGATCGCCGTCGGTCTCGACGTGCGGGGCACCACCCTCGCCGCCCGCGGGTGGACCCAGGAGGGCGGCGACCTGTGGGAGACGCTGGCCCGCCTCGACTCCGAGGGGTGCGCGCGCTACGTCGTCACCGACGTCGCCAAGGACGGCATGCTCGCCGGACCCAACCTCCAGCTGCTCCAGGACGTCTGCGCCGCGACCGACGCGGCCGTCGTCGCCAGCGGTGGCGTGACCACGCGGGATGACGTCGTCGCGCTGCGTGGGCTCGTGCCCGCCGGCGTCGAGGGCGCGATCATCGGCTCGGCGCTCTACAAGGGCACGGTGACCCTGAGCGACGCGCTCGACGCGGCAGGTCGACCGTGACCGGCGCGGGGCCGGAGAGCCTGCCGGGCGGATCGGACTCCGCCGGGGTGCCGTGGCAGGGACGCGAGCTGCCGACCGGCGGCTTCGCGGGTGACACCGGCGAGGCCGACCCGGCGCTGCGGCGGGCACTGACCTCCGCCGGCGAGGCAGAGGTGGTCGAGCACCTCGCGGCGGCCCGGCTCTTCGTGCCGGTCAAAGCGGTCGCCACCGACACGGCCGAGGGCGAGCACGGCGTCGTCTCCGACAAGGAGGCCGACATGGCCGTCGTCCTGCTCGAGCACCCCGACGGGCGGACGGCGCTGCCGGTCTTCTCGTCCATCGCCGACATGACGGCCTTCGACACCTCCGCCCGACCGGTGCCGGTCGAGGCGGCCCGCGCCGCCCAGGCCGCGGTGGGGGAGCAGGCCGACCTCATGGTGCTCGACTGCGCGAGCGAGCACGCCTTCGAGGTGCGCGCCTCGATGGTGTGGGCGCTGGCCCAGCAGCGGGCCTGGCTGCCGGCGCACGAGGACCCCTTCGTCGCCGACTCCGTCGCCCGGGTCGTCGCCCGTCACGACGAGGTGACCGACCACGACCTCGCGGCCGGCGTGCCCGACGGGCAGGGCGTGCTCCAGGTGCGGCTGACCCTCGTGCCGGGGCTCGACGAGGAGGGCGTGCGCGCCCTGGTCACCGCGATCGCCGAGGCCCTCGCGACCGACGGCGAGCTGCGGGCCCGGGTCGACGGGCTCTCCTTCACCGTCGTCTGACCCGCGGGCACCGTCGCCCAGCTCGACGGCGCGGGCCCGCGACATGCCGTGGGGTCGATTTCGGCCCGGCGGGGGTGCGCTGGTACCGTGGTCGTCGACCGGTCATCGTCCCCGTGACGGTGACGCAAGAGGAGCCCCGCTTCCACCCGCGTCGACCACAGGTTCGTCAGGACCGCCAGGTTGCCGGGTCACAGGTCTCGACGCGGTTCCCGACCGCTGGAGGTGCACCGTCACCCCCTTCGTCCGGGCGCATCCGATGTCGTGCTCTGGTGAGGCTCCTCGCGATCGGCGAGGAGCCTTTCTTCGTCGGTGGCCAAGGAGTCTTACACCGAGCCAAGGAGAAGCACATCAGCGAGCCTCGCATCAATGACCGTATCCGCGTCCCGGAGGTGCGGTTGGTCGGCCCCAACGGGGAGCAGGTCGGCATCGTCCGCGTGGAGGACGCCCTTCGCCTCGCCGCAGAGGCGGACCTCGACCTCGTCGAGGTCGCTCCGATGGCCAAGCCCCCGGTGGCCAAGCTCATGGACTTCGGCAAGTACAAGTACGAAGCCGCCATGAAGGCGCGCGAAGCGCGCAAGAACCAGGTCAACACGGTCATCAAGGAGATCAAGCTCCGACCGAAGATCGACAGCCACGACTACGGCACCAAGAAGGGCCACGTCGAGCGCTTCCTCGGCGCCGGCGACAAGGTCAAGGTGACGATCATGTTCCGTGGTCGCGAGCAGTCCCGCCCCGAGCTGGGCTTCCGACTGCTGCAGCGTCTCGCGGAGGACGTCGTGGAGCTCGGCACCGTCGAGTCGGCCCCCAAGCAGGACGGCCGCAACATGGTCATGGTGCTCGCACCGACGAGGAAGAAGTCCGAGGCCCGCGCCGAGGCGCGACGCAAGAAGGACGAGCAGAAGGCGGCTTCGGCCGCTGCCCCGGCCGAGGCGGTCGAGACCCCCGAGGTCGAGGCGCCCGAGGTCGAGGCCACCGAGGCCCCGGCCGAGTCCTGAGCCGGCCCCAGACCAGCACAGCAACGAGAAGGAGATCGGCGACATGCCGAAGAACAAGACGCACTCCGGTGCGAAGAAGCGCTTCCGGGTCACCGGCTCGGGCAAGATCATGCGCGAGCGCGCCAACCACGTCCACAAGTTCCACGAGAAGACCCCGCAGCACGCGCGTCGTCTCGCGAACGACGTCCTGGTCTCCAAGGCCGACGAGAAGAAGATCAAGAAGCTGCTCGGTCGCTGACCTGAGCCTCTTGTCCCCACACACTGAAGGAGTCATCACGTGGCACGCGTGAAGCGGGCGGTCAACGCCCACAAGAAGCGCCGGGTCGTCCTCGAGCGCGCCAGCGGCTACCGGGGCCAGCGGTCCCGCCTCTACCGCAAGGCCAAGGAGCAGGTCACCCACAGCGCGGTCTACAGCTACCGTGACCGTCGCGCCAAGAAGGGCGACTTCCGTCGCCTGTGGATCCAGCGCATCAACGCCGGCGCCCGCGCCAACGGCATGACGTACAACCGCTTCATCCAGGGCCTGCGCGCCGCCGAGATCGAGGTCGACCGTCGCATGCTCGCCGAGCTCGCCGTCAACGACGAGGCCGCCTTCGCCGCGCTCGTCGAGGTCGCCAAGGCCAACGTGCCGGCGACCGCTGACGCCAAGGTCGAGGCCTGAGCGACCACACCGGACGCCGGGAGCGCCCTGCGCTGACCAATCCCTCCTCGGAGCGGGTGCGGTCGGTGCGTGGGCTCTCCCGGCGTTCTGCGCGTCGGCGCACCGGCCGGGTCCTCGTCGAGGGGCCGCAGGGGGTGCGCGAGGCGGTGCGCTTCGCACCCGAGCGGATCGTCGACCTCTACGTGACCGCCGAGGCGGAGCAGCGCTACGCCGAGTTCGTCGAGCCGGCCCGTGAGGCGGGCGTCTTCGTCCACGAGGTGACCGACGAGGTCCTCGCCGCGATGTGCGATGCCGACACCCCGCAGGGCACGGCCGCCGTCGTCGAGTGGGCGCCGAGCGACCTGCCCGGCGTCCTCGCCGCCGACCCGCGGCTGCTCGTCCTGCTCACCCACGTGCGTGACCCCGGCAACCTCGGCACGGTCATCAGGGGTGCGGACGCGGCCGGTGCCGACGCGGTGCTCGTCAGCGACGCCTCGGTCGACGTCACCTCGCCCAAGGTCGTGCGCTCGACCGCCGGCTCGCTCTTCCACCTGCCGGTCGTCTCCGGGCTGTCGATCCCCGAGACGCTGACGGCGCTCGGCGCGGCCGGGGTGCGGCGGCTGGCCGCCGACGGCGCAGGGGAGTCGACGACCGAGGACGCCGACCTCACCGGTCCGCACGTGTGGGTCATGGGCAACGAGGCCTGGGGTCTCGAGGAGGCCACCCTCGCTGCGTGCGACGAGGTCGTCCGGGTCCCGATCCACGGTCACGCCGAGTCGCTCAACCTCGCGATGGCGACGACGATCTGCCTCTACGCCTCGGCCCGTCAGCAGCGCGCCTGACCCGGCAGACGGTCCGGCTCCGGCAGCCGACGACATGACGAAGGGCGCCGCCCCCGTGAGGGGAGCGGCGCCCTTCGTCGTGCCGATGCGGTCAGGCGTTGGCGCCGGAGCGAGCGTTGGTCTCCTGCCCGCGCAGGATCTCGCCCGGGTCCGTCGGCGACTCCGCGGCGGCCTTGACCCCCTCGGCGATGCGGGAGCCGACGTCGCCGTCGATGTTGCTCCAGTACTGCAGGGCCTGCGAGAGCACCGGCTCGACGACACCGGAGAGGGCGCCGACGACGGTGTCGACGAGACGGTCGCGCTGCGCGTCGTCGAAGACCTCGCGCACGAGCGTGCCCGCCTGGCCGAAGTCGTCGTCCTCGGCGTGCAGCTCGTAGGCGGAGCGGACGATCTCGCCGTCGGCCTCCCACCCGTCGTCGACCGGGCCCTGCTCGTCGGCGTGCGGCCGGCCGAAGCTGTTGGGCTGGTAGACGGGGGCGTCACCGGAGTGCTCGTAGCGCATCGGCCCGTCGAAGGTGAAGTGGTTCTCCCGGGCCACGGCCGGGCGGTTGACCGGCAGCTGGTGGAAGTTCGGGCCGATCCGGGCGCGGTGGGCGTCGGCATAGGCGAAGACCCGGCCGAGCAGCATCTTGTCGGGCGAGAAGCCGATCCCCGGCACCGTGTTGCTCGGGGCGAAGGCGGCCTGGTCGATCTGCGCGAAGAAGTTGACCGGGTTCTCGTCGAGGGTCATCGTGCCGACCTCGATGAGCGGGTAGTCCTCGTGCGACCAGGTCTTCGTCAGGTCGAAGGGGTTGAAGCGGTAGGTCTTGGCGTCCTCGTAGGGCATGACCTGGACCGACAGCTTCCACTGCGGGTGGTCGCCGCGGGCGATGGCGTCGAAGAGGTCGCGACGGTGGAACTCCGCGTCCTCGCCGGCCAGGCGCCCGGCCGCGTCGTTGGTCAGGCCCTCGACGCCCTGCTGGGTGTGGAAGTGGTACTTGACCCAGAACTTCTCGCCGGAGGCGTTGACCCACATGTAGGTGTGGCTGCCGTAGCCGTTCATGTGGCGCCACGAGCGGGGCAGGCCGCGGTCACCCATGAGGTAGGTGACCTGGTGGGCCGACTCCGGGTTGTTGGTCCAGAAGTCCCACTGCATCGTGTTGTCGCGCAGGCCCGAGTCGGGCAGGCGCTTCTGGCTGCGGATGAAGTGGGGGAACTTCAGCGGGTCGCGCAGGAAGAAGATCGGGGTGTTGTTGCCGACGAGGTCGAAGTTGCCCTCGCTCGTGTAGAAGCGCAGCGCGAAGCCGCGCACGTCACGCCAGGTGTCGGGGGAACCGAGCTCGCCGGCGACGGTGGAGAAGCGAGCGAGCATCCGGGTGGTCGTGCCCTGCTGGAAGACCGCGGCCTTGGTGTACTGCGACACGTCGGCGGTCGTCTCGAAGTGGCCGAAGGCACCGGAGCCCTTGGCGTGCGGCTTGCGCTCGGGGATGTTCTCCCGGTTGAAGTGGGCGAGCGTGTCCACGAGGTGCGTGTCGTGGAGCAGCAGGGGGCCGTTGCTGCCGACGGAGAGGCTGTTGCGGTCGCTGACGGTCGGGGCGCCGTTGACCTGAGTCGACGGGCCGGACGTGTCGAGGGTGCCGCGCGCGTCCGAGCGCGGGGCCGGGGTCTCGGGGGTGGATGACATCTGCTGCTCCTCTTTCTCTTCGGGGTGGGGTGCAGTGCTGGTCAGTGGGTCGCGGCCTCCGCGCAGGCGGGGCAGGTGCCCCAGTAGATGACCTCGGCCTCGTCGATGGCGAAGCCGTGGTCGTCGGCCGCGTCGAGGCAGGGGGCGGCGCCCGGTGCGCACTCGACGTCGAGCATCGTGCCGCAGGTGCGGCAGACGAGGTGGTGGTGGTTGTCGCCGAGCTCGAGCTCGTAGCGGGCGGGGTGGCCGGCCGGCTCGAACTTGCGCACCATGCCCTGGGCGGCGAGCGCCCCGAGGATGTCGTAGACGGCCTGGGTGCTCACCGAGCCCAGACGTTCGCGGGTGGCGCGGGTGATCGTGTCGACATCGGCGTGCGGGTGCGCCGAGAGCTCGCGCAGCACGGCCACCCGGGGGGCCGTGACGCGCAGCGAGTGCCCCCGCAGCAGGTCCGCCGCGGCGTCGGTGTCGATCATCGTGCTCATCGCCACCAGAGTCCCACCAGAACTTGAATGAGTCAAGAAAAGGACGGTGCCGCCGGCGGGGGGACGAAGGGGGTCCCCGGCACCCGCCGTAGGGTGCCGGGCATGAGGATCTGGCAGACCGTGCAGCGGTGGCGCGGCCGACGCCCGTGGAGCCGCTGGCGCACGAGGGGTGTGTCGCGGGCCGACCTCGAGGACGGGCCGGTCATCCCCTTCGTCCCGGGTGGGGCCGAGGTGCCGCAGGGGCTGGGTCACGACCCGGAGCGGGACGAGCTCGTCTACACCTTCTACGACGTGCGCGACTCCCGCCGCGGGCTGCTCGTCATCGCCGACGCGGAGGGCGAGGTGACCGCCAGAGTGGGCCTGACCGGCCTCGACCACTACGGCGGTGTCGCGGTCCTCGACCGGTGGACCTATGTCAGCGGTGCCGGACGGCTGCAGGTGCACGAGACCGAGTGTCTGCGCGGGGGACTGAGCGAGCCCGTCGCCACGGTGCGCGTGCGGGCGAGCTCGACGGTCACCGCCCACGACGGCGGGCTGTGGGTCGCCCGCTTCGTCGTCGACGGACCCGGCCGGGCGCACCGCTACCGGATCACGGCCGACGGCCGGCCGGAGCCGACGGGGGAGGAGCTCGTCGTGCCGCCGCGCACCCAGGGCCTGGCCTTCGACGACGACCGGGCGGTGTGGTTCTCCCGCAGCTGGGGGCGCACCGCGCCGTCGGTGCTCACGCGGGTCGACGCCGCCGACCTGGCCCGGGACGGTGGGTGGACCCCCGCGACGGGTCGCGACTGGCTGCTGCCTCCCATGGCGGAGGGCTCGGTCATCGTCGACGGGCGCCTGCTCCAGCTCTACGAGTCGGCCGCCGGACCCTACCGGCAGCACCGCCGCGGACCCCGGCCGGTGATGAACCTGCTGCTCGGGCGGCTCGAGCCCCGGGAGTACCTGACCGTGCACGATCTGGACTGAGCCGGGCCCGTAGACTCGGGCCTCGTGTCAGGACCCAACACCAACTACGACCCGGTCGAGGTCGCCGCGCTCGACCCGCAGGTGATCGACGAGGCCGTCCAGGCCGCGCTCGACGCCGCGGCGGGCGCCACGACCCTCGACGAGCTCAAGCGGATCCGCGGGGCGCACCAGGGCGACAAGAGCCCGCTCGCCCTCGCCAACCGCGAGATCGGTGCGCTGCCGCCGAGCGCCAAGGCCGAGGCCGGCAAGCGCGTCGGACAGGCCCGTGGCCGCGTGGGGCAGGCCTTCGCCGCCCGCCAGGCCGAGCTCGAGGCCGAGCGCGACGAGCGGATCCTCGTCGAGGAGACCCTCGACCTCACGGTGCCGAGCCCGTACCAGCGGCTCGGCGCCCGGCACCCGATCAGCCTGGTCACCGAGCGCGTCGAGGACATCTTCGTCGGCATGGGCTGGGAGATCGCCGAGGGTCCCGAGATCGAGTCCGAGTGGCTGACCTTCGACGCGCTCAACATCGGTCCGGACCACCCGGCCCGCGGTGAGCAGGACACCTTCTTCGTCGAGCCGGCCGACGCCGGCGTCGTGCTGCGCACCCACACCTCGCCGGTGCAGATCCGCACCATGCTCGACCGCGAGCCGCCGATCTACGTGCTCTGCCCGGGCAAGGTCTTCCGCACCGACGACCTCGACGCGACGCACACGCCGGTCTTCCACCAGTTCGAGGGTCTGGTCGTCGACAAGGGCATCACCATGGCGCACCTGCGCGGGGCGCTCGATGCCTTCGTCCAGGGTCTCTTCGGCGAGGGCGTCGTCACGCGGCTGCGGCCCAACTACTTCCCCTTCACCGAGCCGAGTGCCGAGATCGACTGCCGCTGCTGGGTCTGCCGCGGCGAGGACTCGGCCTGCCGCACGTGCGGCGGCACCGGCTGGATCGAGCTCGGTGGCTCCGGCATGGTCAACCGTCGCGTGCTCGCGGCCGCCGGGATCGACCCCGACGAGTACACCGGCTTCGCCTTCGGCCTGGGCATCGAGCGCTCGCTCATGCTGCGTCACGGCGTCGCCGACATGCGCGACATCATCGAGGGAGACGTCCGCTTCTCGGCGGCGTTCGGGATGGAGATCTGATGCGGGCCCCGATCGAGTGGCTGCGTGAGCTGACCGAGGTCGAGCCGGGGGCGAAGGGGGCGGACGTCGCCGCCACGCTCGTGCGCGTCGGCCTCGAGGAGGAGGACATCCTCGGTGGCGAGGTGACCGGTCCTCTCGTCGTCGGCAAGGTGCTCGAGCGCACCCCCGAGGAGCAGAAGAACGGCAAGACGATCAACTGGTGCCAGGTCGACGTGGGTGCCGCCAACGGCACCGGCGAGCCGCAGGGCATCGTGTGCGGTGCGCACAACTTCGACGTGGGCGACCTCGTCGCGGTGATCCTGCCCGGCGGCGTGCTGCCGGGGAACTTCGAGATCTCGGCGCGCAAGACCTACGGCCACGTGAGCGCCGGCATGATCTGCTCCGCGATGGAGCTGGGCCTCGGCGAGGACCACGACGGCATCATCGTGCTCACCGAGCAGCTGCCGGCCGACGTCGTCGGTGCCCTCGCGCCCGGCGACGACCTCATCCCCGTGCTCGGCCTCGACGCCGAGACGGTCGAGGTCAACGTCACTCCGGACCGCGGCTACTGCTTCTCCATGCGCGGCATCGCCCGCGAGTACGCCCTGTCGGAGGGCACCCCCTTCGCCGACCCGGCGGACCTGACCGTCGCGACCGCGACCGGCCCCGGGCACGAGGTGCGCCTCGTCGACGACGCGCCGGTCGACGGTGTGCCCGGCTGCGACCGCTTCGTCGCCCGGGTCGTGCGCGGCATCGACGCGACCGCCGAGTCGCCCGAGTGGATGCGCCGCCGGCTCACCGAGGTCGGCATGCGGCCGATCTCGCTCGCCGTCGACGTCACCAACTACGTGATGATGCTGCTCGGCCAGCCGCTGCACGCCTACGACCTCGCCAAGCTCGACGGGGCCATCGAGGTGCGGCGCGCCCGTGCCGGCGAGCGCCTCACGACCCTCGACGACGTCGAGCGCGAGCTCGTCCCCGAGGACCTGCTCATCACCGACGGCGGCACGACGCCCCTGGCCATCGCGGGCGTCATGGGTGGCGCTTCGAGCGAGGTCGACGACGCGACGACCGACGTCCTCGTCGAGGCCGCGCACTTCGACGCCGTGAGCGTGGCGCGCTCGGCGCGACGTCACCGCCTGACGACCGAGGCGTCCAAGCGCTTCGAGCGGGGCGTCGACCCCGCGGTCACGGCCGCGGCCGCGCAGCTCGCCGTCGACCTGCTCGTCGAGCACGGTGGGGGCACGGCCGACGACACCGCGACCGACGTGGGCACCCCGGCACCGCCGGCGGCCATCCCCTTCGACCCGACCCTGCCGAGCCGCTACATCGGCCTCGACTACCCCCGTGAGGAGGTCGTCGCGACCCTCACCGCGATCGGCTGCGCCGTGGCCGACGAAGGGGAGTCCCTCCTCGTCACGCCGCCCACCTGGCGCCCCGACCTCGAGGACGGTCCCGACCTCGTCGAGGAGGTCGCCCGGGTGCGCGGCTACGACCAGATCCCGTCGGTCGTGCCGCGGGCCAGCGCCGGACGTGGTCTGACGAAGGGGCAGCGGGACCGCCGCACGGTCGCCCGCACGCTCGCGGCGACCGGGCTCGTCGAGGTGCTGTCCTACCCCTTCACGTCCGAGGGGCGCTTCGACGCACTCGGCTACCCGGCCGACGACGCGCGCCGCACGACGGTGCGCCTGGCCAACCCGCTGCAGGACGAGGCGCCGCTCATGCGCACCTCGATCCTCGACACCCTTCTCGACACCCTGCGGCGCAACGTCTCCCGCGGGCACCGCGATGCCGCGCTCTACGAGATCGGCCTCGTGACGGCGGGCGGGATCACCCCGCTGCCGGTGCCCCCGGGTGGGGCACTGCCCTCGGCCGGGGACCTCGAGCGGATCACGACTGGGGTCCCGGCCCAGCCGCGCCACGTCGCGATCGCGGCGGCGGGCGCCGCCGTGCCCGCCGGCCCGCACGGTCCCGCGCGTGCCGTCGGCGCGAGCGATGTCGTCGGCTGGTCGCTCGCGGTGGGTGCCGCGCTCGGCCTCGACCTGCAGGTCGAGGCGGCGCAGCGCGAGCCCTTCCACCCCGGGCGATGCGTCGCGGTGACCCTGGCCGACGGCTCCGTCGTCGGGCACGCGGGTGAGCTGCACCCGAAGGTCTGCACGGCCCTGGAGCTGCCCGAGCGCACCGTCGCCGCCGAGCTCGACCTCGACGCGATCATCGCGGCCGCCGGCGACCCGGTGACCCCGGCGCAGCTGTCGACCCAGCCCCCGGCCAACACCGACGTCGCGCTCGTCGTCGACGAGGGGGTCCCTGCGGCCGCCGTTGCCGCGGCCCTGCGTTCGGGCGCGGGCGACGACCTCGAGTCGCTGACGCTCTTCGACGTCTTCCGTGGCGACCAGGTGGGGGAGGGGCGCAAGTCGCTGGCCTACCGGCTGACCTTCCGCACCGACCGCACCCTCACAACCGACGAGGTCAGCGCCCTGCGGGACAAGGCCGTCGCGTCGGCGGCCTCGGCGACGGGTGCCCAGCAGCGCTGAGTCGTGCATCCCGCGGGGATGCTCGGGTGACCCGAGAATCCCCGCGGGACGCGTTTGCATGAAACTTCGCATCTGCGTATGGTCATGCAGGTGATCAAAGCAGCCATCGCCGGAGCCAGCGGCTACGCAGGAGCCGAGATCGCTCGGCTCCTGCTCGGCCACCCAGACGTCGAGATCGGCGCACTCACCGCATCGGGCAACGCGGGCACCCGCTTCGGTGACCTCGCGCCCCACCTGCAGGCCCTCGCCGACCGGGTCCTCGAGCCGACCGACGCGCAGACCCTCGCCGGGCACGACGTCGTCTTCCTCGCGCTGCCGCACGGACACTCCGCCGCCATCGCCGAGCAGCTGCCCGACGACGTGACCGTCGTCGACTGCGGGGCAGACTTCCGGCTCGACGACGCCGGTGACTGGGGCGACTACTACGACACCCCCTTCGCCGGGACGTGGCCCTACGGCCTGCCGGAGCTCGTCCGGGCCGACGGCACGAAGCACCGCGACGCCCTCGTCGGCGCCCGGCGGATCGCCGTCCCCGGGTGCTACCCGACCGCGGCGAGCCTCGCCCTCGCGCCCGGTCTGGCTGCCGGAGTGGTCGAGCCCGACGACGTCGTCGTCGTCGCTGCCTCGGGCACCTCCGGCGCCGGCCGCTCCGCCAAGCCGCACCTCATCGGCTCCGAGGTCATGGGGGCCATGAGCCCCTACGGCGTCGGCGGCGTCCACCGCCACACGCCGGAGATCGAGCGCAACCTCGCCCGCGCCGCCGGCCGCGATGCCACCGTCTCCTTCACCCCGACGCTCGCGCCCATGCCGCGCGGGATCCTGGCCACCGTCACCGCCCGGGCGGCTGCCGGTGCCACCGCCGCGACGGTCCGGGCCGCGTGGGAGCAGGCCTACGCCGACGAGCCCTTCGTCCACCTGCTGCCCGAGGGGCAGTGGCCGCACACCGGCAGCGTCGTGGGCTCCAACCTCGTGCACGTGCAGGTCGTCCTCGACGAGCGCAGCGGCCGCGTGGTCGCCATCGCGGCGGAGGACAACCTGACGAAGGGGACGGCCGGCGCCGCCGTGCAGTCCATGAACCTCGCCCTGGGTCTGCCCGAGACCACGGGGCTGCCGACGACGGGAGTGGCACCGTGAGCACGACGACCCCTGCTGGATTTCGCGCCGCCGGCGTGACCGCCGGCCTCAAGCCGAGCGGTCGCCCCGACGTGGCGCTCGTCGTCAACGACGGCCCCGACCGTCACGCGGCCGCGGTCTTCACGACCAACCGCGTGGAGGCCGCACCGGTCACCTGGTCGCGCCAGACCCTCGTCGACGGGCGCGCCGATGCCGTGATCCTCAACTCGGGCGGCGCCAATGCCTGCACCGGCGCGCAGGGCTTCCAGGACACCCACGCGACCGCCGAGCACACAGCCGAGGCCCTCGGGGTCTCCGCCGGCGACGTCGTCGTGTGCAGCACCGGCCTCATCGGCGAGCTGCTCCCGATGGACAAGCTCACCGCCGGCGTCACCGCCGCCGCGACCGTCCTCGACGACGACGGGGGAGCAGCGGCCGCCGAGGCGATCATGACGACCGACACCGTGGCCAAGACCGCCGCGGTGACGCGTGACGGCTGGAGCGTCGGCGGCATGGCGAAGGGGGCGGGCATGCTCGCCCCGGCCCTCGCCACGATGCTCGTCGTCGTGACGACCGATGCCGTGACGAGTGCGGCCGACCTCGACGCCGCGCTGCGCGAGGCGACCCGCACCACCTTCGACCGGATCGACTCCGACGGCTGCATGTCGACCAACGACACTGTCCTCGCGATGGCCTCGGGCGCCTCGGGCACGAGCGTCGCGCGCGAGGACCTCACCGAGGCGCTGCGCGAGGTGTGCGCCGATCTGGCGCGCCAGCTCATCGGTGACGCCGAGGGCGCCGCCCACGACATCGAGATCGTGGTGCACCACGCGGCGAGCGAGGCCGATGGTCTCGAGGTCGCGCGCAGCATCGCGCGCAACAACCTCTTCAAGTGCGCGATCTTCGGCAAGGACCCCAACTGGGGTCGGGTGCTCGCCGCTGTCGGCACGACGGCCGCGGTCTTCGAGCCGGCCCGGCTCGACGTCTCGATCAACGGCGTGCAGGTCTGCCGCGCCGGTGGCGTCGGCGAGGACCGCACCCTCGTCGACCTCGAGGCCCGCGAGGTGCGCGTCGAGGTCGACCTCCATGCGGGGGACGACGAGGTCACGGTGTGGACCAACGACCTCACCCACGACTACGTCCACGAGAACTCCGCCTACTCCACCTGATCGGAGGCCGGCATGACTGCCGAGTCCACCCTGCGCGGCGCCATCGACGCGGCCGCCCTGCGCGTCGCCCAGGCCAAGGCGACGACCCTCGTCGAGGCGCTGCCCTGGCTCGAGCGCTTCCGCGGCGCCCTCGTCGTCATCAAGTACGGCGGCAATGCGATGACCGACGACGCGCTCAAGGCGGCCTTCGCCGAGGACATCGTCTTCCTGCGCTACGCCGGGCTGCGGCCGGTCGTCGTGCACGGCGGCGGCCCGCAGATCCAGGCGATGCTCGACCGGCTCGGCCTCGAGAGCGAGTTCAAGGGCGGGCTGCGCATCACCACCCCCGAGGTCATGGACGTCGTGCGGATGGTCCTCACCGGTCAGGTCGGCCGCGAGCTCGTGGGCCTGCTCAACCAGCACGGACCCGTCGCCGTCGGCCTCTCCGGCGAGGACGCGAGCCTCTTCGGCGGCCGCCGCAAGGGCATCGTCGTCAACGGTGAGCCGGTCGACATCGGGCTCGTCGGCGACGTCGAGTCCGTCGACCCCGCCGCGGTCCTCGACATCGTCGACGCCGGCCGCATCCCGGTCGTCTCGACGATCGCCCCCGACCTCGACGTCGACGGGCAGGTGCTCAACGTCAACGCCGACACCGCCGCCGCAGCGCTGGCCGTCGCCCTGCGGGCGCACAAGCTCGTCGTCCTCACCGACGTCGACGGCGTCTACGCCGACTGGCCCGACCGCGACTCGCTGCTGTCTCACCTCACGGCGTCCGGGGCGCGCGACCTGCTGACCCGCGTCGACTCCGGGATGATCCCCAAGCTCGAGGCGTGCATCCGGGCCGTGGAGCACGGCGTGCCCCAGGCTCACGTCGTCGACGGCCGCCAGCCGCACTCGATGCTCCTCGAGCTCTTCACGTCCGAGGGCTTCGGCACGATGATCCTGCCGGACCCCGCCGACACCGACGACGAAGGGGAGGGCAGCCCCTCATGAGCACCCCCAGCGAGCAGCACCAGGCCCTGCTCGAGCGCTACCGCGCCAGCCACATCGGCGTCTTCGGCCTCCCCGGCCTCGTCCTCACCCGCGGTGAGGGCGCCTGGGTGTGGGACGTCGACGGCACGCGCTACCTCGACCTCCTCGGCGGCATCGCGGTCAACGCGCTCGGTCACGGTCACCCCGAGCTCGTCGCCGCGATCTCGAAGCAGGCCGGCGAGCTCGTCCACGTGAGCAACTTCTTCACGACCCCCGCGCAGATCGAGGCGGCCGAGGCGCTGCTGCGCGTCGCGCAGGCGCCGCAGGGGTCAGGCGTCTTCTTCTGCAACAGCGGATCCGAGGCCGTGGAGACGGCGATCAAGCTCTCCCGGCGCACCGGCCGCACGGGGATCGTCGCCGTCGGCGGCGCCTTCCACGGCCGGACCACCGGAGCGGTGAGCCTGACCCACAAGGAGGCATACCGGGCCCCCTTCGAACCGCTCCTGCCCGGGGTGACGCACGTGGCGCCCGGTGACGTCGAGGCGCTGCGTGCCGCCGTCGGCCCCGACACCGCGATGGTCCTGCTCGAACCCATCCAGGGCGAGGCCGGAGTGGTGACGCCCCCGGAGGGCTATCTCGCCGCAGCCCGCCAGATCACCCGCGAGGCCGGCGTCCTGCTCGTCCTCGACGAGATCCAGACCGGGGTCGGGCGCACCGGTGCGTGGTTCGCCCACCAGCTCGACGGCGTCGTGCCCGACGCGATCACCGTCGCCAAGGGTCTCGGCGGGGGAGTGCCGATCGGTGCCCTGGTGACCTTCGGGCCGGAGACCACCGGGCTGCTCACCGCGGGCCAGCACGGCTCGACCTTCGGCGGCAACCCGCTCGCCTGCAGCGCAGCCCTCGCCGTGCTGTCGACCATCGAGTCCGAGGGCCTGGTCGAGCACGCGGTCACCGCCGGTGAGCTGCTCGTCGAGCGGGTCACGGCGCTGGAGCACCCGCTGGTCGCCGGGGTGCGCGGGGCCGGGTTGCTCCGTGCCATCGCGCTGACCGAGCCGATCGCCCCTGCGGCGGCGCTCGTGGCCCGCCGTCACGGCTTCATCATCAACCCGGTCGCGCCCGACGCGCTGCGTCTCGCGCCGCCGCTGACCATCACCACCGACCAGCTCACGAGCTTCGTCGACGCCCTGCCGGGGATCCTCGACGAGGCCGCCAAGGAGTCCGCATGACCGTCCGACACCTGCTCGCCGACGACGACCTCACGGCCGAGGAGCAGTCGCAGGTCCTCGACCTCGCGGCCGCGCTCAAGGCCGACCGGCACGCCGAGCAGCCGCTCGCGGGGCCGCAGGCCGTGGCCATCATCTTCGACAAGCCGACCTTGCGCACCCAGCTGTCCTTCACCACGGGTGTCGCCGAGCTCGGCGGCTACCCGATGGTCGTCGACGGCAACCTCGCCCAGATCGGCACCCGCGAGTCCATCGCCGACGTGGCCCGGGTCGTGGGGCGACAGGTGAGCGCCATCGTCTGGCGCACGCACGGCCAGGACCGGCTGCAGGAGCTGGCCGACCACGTCGACGTGCCGGTGGTCAACGCGCTGACGGACGACTACCACCCCTGCCAGCTGCTCGCCGACCTGCTGACGATCCGCGAGCACATGGGCTCGACGGCCGGCCGCACCATCGCCTACGTCGGCGACGGGGCCAACAACATGGCCCACTCCTACCTGCTCGCGTGCTCCCTCGCCGGGATGCACGTGCGCATCGGGACCCCGGCCAGCCACCAGCCCTCGGCCGACGTCCTCGCCCGCGCCACGCGGATCGCTGCCGAGCAGGGTGGATCGGTCCTCGTCACCGACGACCCCACGGCCGCAGTGGCGGGAGCCGACGTCGTCGCGACCGACACCTGGGTGTCGATGGGCATGGAGGAGCAGAAGGGGGACCGCACCGGACAGACCTCGCCCTTCGCCCCCTTCGCCGTGACGACGGATCTGCTGGGCCACGCCGCGGCCGACGCGATCGTCCTGCACTGCCTGCCCGCCTACCGGGGTCTGGAGATCGCCGCCGATGTCATCGACGGGCCGCAGTCGGTCGTGTGGGACGAGGCGGAGAACCGGCTGCACGCGCAGAAGGCGCTGCTCACCTTCCTGCTGCGCGCCTCGTCATGATCGCCGCGACCCGACCCGGCCGGCAGGCGCGGATCGTCGAGCTGCTGCGCGAGCACGCCGTGCGGAGCCAGCCCGAGCTCCTCGAGCTCCTCGCTGCCGACGGGATCGAGATCACCCAGGCGACCCTCTCGCGCGACCTGCTCGAGCTGCGTGCCGAGAAGGTCCGCGTGGGCCGTGGCCTCGTCTACGCCATCCCCGGCGAAGGGGGTGACCGCACCCCGCGCGCGGCCGTCGACCCGGCGGAGTACGACGACCGGCTGCGCCGGCTGTGCGAGGAGCTCCTCGTCACGGCTCGGGCGAGCGCCCAGCTCGTCGTCGTCCGCACGCCCCCCGGCGCCGCCAACTACCTCGCCTCGGCGATCGACCACGCACGCCTCACGGGAGTGCTGGGGACGATCGCGGGGGATGACACGATCATGATCATCACCGGTGGCCCCGACGAGGGTGCCGCCGTCACCGCACAGCTGCTGGGCCTGGCCCAGACCACCGACAGCCAGGAGGCACCGTGACCCAGGACGAGACCGCGACGACCGGTGAGCGGGTGAGCCTGTGGGGTGGCCGCTTCGCCGGGGGGCCGAGCGACGCGCTGGCCGCCCTGAGCAAGTCGACGCACTTCGACTGGCGTCTGGCTCCCTACGACATCGCCGGCTCCCGCGCGCACGCGCGTGTCCTCCACGGCGCCGGCCTGCTCGACGACGCGACGCTCGACGCGATGCTCGACGCTCTGCGACGCCTCGCCGACGACGTGACCAGTGGGGCCTTCGAGCCGGCGCTCGACGACGAGGACGTGCACACCGCACTCGAGCGGGGGCTCATCGAGCGGGCGGGTGCCGACGTCGGCGGGCGCCTGCGCGCCGGACGCTCGCGCAACGACCAGGTCGCCACGCTCTTCCGCATGTACCTGCGCGACCACGCCCGGATCGTCTCCGGTCTCGTCCTCGACGTGGCGCGGGCGCTCCTCGACCAGGCGCGGGCCAACATCGACGTCGCCATGCCCGGGCGCACCCACCTCCAGCACGCCCAGCCGGTCCTGCTGAGCCACCACCTGCTCGCGCACGTGTGGCCGTTGCTGCGCGACGTGCAGCGCTTCGTCGACTGGGATGCGCGCACCGCGCTCAGCCCCTACGGCTCCGGCGCTCTCGCGGGCTCCTCGCTCGGGCTCGACCCCGAGGCGGTCGCCGCCGACCTCGGCTTCGCCGGGGCGGTCGACAACTCCATCGACGGCACGGCCTCGCGCGACTTCGTCGCGGAGTTCTGCTTCGTCGCCGCGATGACCGCCGTCGACATCTCGCGCCTGGCCGAGGAGGTCATCCTCTGGGCGACGAAGGAGTTCTCCTTCGTCACGCTCGACGACGCCTTCTCGACCGGGTCGAGCATCATGCCGCAGAAGAAGAACCCCGATGTCGCCGAGCTCGCCCGCGGCAAGGCCGGTCGTCTCGTCGGTGACCTCGCCGGTCTGATGACGACGCTCAAGGCGCTGCCGCTGGCCTACAACCGCGACCTCCAGGAGGACAAGGAGCCGGTCTTCGACGCCGTCGACACGCTCGAGGTCCTGCTGCCGGCCTTCTCCGGGATGATGGCGACGATGACCTATCACGGCGAGCGGATGGCCTCCCTTGCGCCGCAGGGGTTCTCGCTCGCGACCGACATCGCCGAGTGGCTCGTGCGCGAGGGCGTGCCCTTCCGCGTGGCCCACGAGGTCGCCGGGGCCTGCGTGCGGGTCTGCGAGGAGCGCGACATCGAGCTGTGGGACCTCTCCGACGAGGACCTCACCGGGATCAGCGAGCACCTGACGCCGGGAGTGCGCGAGGTGCTCTCGGTCGAGGGCTCGCTCGCCTCGCGCGATGCCAAGGGCGGCACCGCCCCGGCCCGGGTGCGCGAGCAGCTCGACAACGCGGCGGCAGTGCTCGACGAGCTCGAGACCTTCGCCGGCAGCCGCATCGAGGCCCGCTGACGTGACGACCGGGGGCCGTCGCCTCGTCAGGTCCGACCTGGCGGGCGACCCCCTGTCCGTCGCGCCCCTGCTCCTCGGGGCGTGCCTCGTCGTCGGCGAGGTGACCCTGCGCCTGACCGAGGTCGAGGCCTACTGGGGGAGCGACGACCCCGGGTCCCACGGCTACCGCGGCCCGACCCCGCGCACCGAGGTGATGTTCGGCCCGCCCGGCCACCTCTACGTCTACCGGTCCTACGGCGTCCACTGGTGCGCCAACGTCGTCGTCGGGACGAAGGGGGAGTGCGCTGCGGTGCTCCTGCGCGCCGGCGAGGTCGTCGACGGCGTCGACGTCGCATCGTCCCGCCGGCCGGGCGCCTCGGAGCGCGACCTGGCGCGGGGCCCGGGCCGACTGACGAAGGCGCTCGGGCTCACGGGGGAGGACAACGGCGCCGGCGTGGTCGGCCGGGGTGCTCCCTTCGCCCTCGTGGCACCGGAGCACGCACTCGACCCCGCGCTCGTGAGCACGGGGCCGAGGGTGGGGGTGTCGGGGCCGGGAGGCGATGGTGATGCCTACCCGTGGCGCTTCTCGATCGCCGGTGAGCCGACGGTGTCGACCTACCGCCCGGGCAGGGCGAGGGTCAGGCGGGGTTGACCCCGACGTCGACCTGCTGGGCGAGGTAGTTCTCCTGGCCGACGCGGGCGATCGCGTCGAGCTGCGCCTCGAACCAGTCGGCGTGGCCCTCCTCGTCGCGGGCCATCTCCTCGAAGACCGCCGCGGTCGCGTGGTCACCGAGCTCGTGGCACTCCTTGGCCCCGGCGTTGAACTGCTTGACGGCGACGATCTCGCTGGCGAGGGCCAGCTCGAGCATCTCCTTGGCGTCCTCGCCGATCTGGATGTTGTTGAGCTTCTGGACGTTGGGGTGACCGTCGAACATGAGGATCCGCTCGATGAGCTCGTCCGCGTCCTTCATCTCCCCGATGGACAGGTCGTAGAAGACCTTGCCCAGGCGGGGCAGGCCCCAGTTGTCGAGCATGCGGGCGTGCAGGAAGTACGTGTTGACGACGGTCAGCTCGAGGGTGAGCGCGTCGTTGAGGAGCGTGATGACTCGGGGGTCAGCTGGCTGCACGGTCTACCTCCGCGGGAGATGGGAAGAGGCCGTTGTCGACCTCGCTCCCGACACTCTCGCAGAGGATCCGCCGTACTGAGAAGACACACGCGCCGCAATCGCGGCCGGCTCCGGTGCTCGCGCACACCCGGGAGAGGGTCGTGGCACCCGCGGCGGCGGCGTCGGCGATCTGGCGTTCGCCGACCACGGCACAGTGACAGACGATCACGCCCGGTCTCCCTTCGTCTTCATGAGGTGAGGCATACCTTAGCCCGACGAAGGGGGGAGATGTCACCGGGTGTTCCACATGGCGGATCGGGGGTGGTCGGGACCGGTGCGCCTGCCGGGGGACCGGTGCGTCCGTGGCAGGCTGTGACGGGGCCCGTGACCGCGGGCCCCGTACCTCCCGGAAGGACCGAGACGACCGTGACCGACATCCTCGACGAGCTGCAGTGGCGCGGAGCGGTGGCGCAGACCACCGACGAGAGCGCGCTGCGACAGGCCCTCGCCGACGGACCGATCACGGTGTATTGCGGCTTCGACCCGACGGCCCCCTCACTGCACTTCGGCAACTTCGTCCAGCTCGTCGCCCTGCGACGGCTCCAGCAGGCCGGCCACAAGGTGATCTGCCTCGTCGGCGGGTCCACCGGGCTCATCGGTGACCCCAAGCCGACGAGCGAGCGCCAGCTGCGGACCAAGGAGCACACGGCGCACAACGTCTCCCGGATCAAGGAGCTCGTGCGGCCCTTCCTCGACTTCGACGGGAGCAGCGGCGTCGCGCACCCGGCGATCCTCGTCGACAACCTCGACTGGACCGCACCGATGACCGCGCTCGACTTCCTGCGCGACATCGGCAAGCACTTCCGGGTCAACCAGATGATCCGCAAGGACGCGATCTCGGCCCGGCTCGAGAGCCAGGAGGGCATCTCCTACACGGAGTTCAGCTACCAGTTGCTCCAGGCGCTCGACTACCTCGAGCTCTACCGGCTCCACGGATGCACCCTCCAGCTCGGTGGGTCCGACCAGTGGGGCAACCTCACCGCGGGTGTCGACCTCATCCACCGGACCGAGGGGGCCTCGGTGCATGCGCTGACCTCGCCCCTGCTCACGGACTCCCACGGGGTGAAGTACGGGAAGTCGGAGGGCAATGCCATCTGGCTGTCGGCGGACATGACGAGTCCGTACGCCTTCTACCAGTACTTCCTCAACGTCGAGGACGCCTCGGTGGTCAAGCTGCTCAAGGTCTTCACCGACCGCAGTCGCGAGGAGATCGACGAGCTCGAGCGGCTCGTGGCCGACGAGCCCTACCGTCGTGCAGCGCAGCGGGCGCTGGCTGCGGACATGACCTCCCTCGTGCACGGGGAGGAAGCGACGGCGTCCGTCCAGGCGGCGTCCGAGGCGCTCTTCGGCAAGGGCGATCTCACCGCGCTTGATGCCAGCACCCTCGTCGACGCCACCGCCGAGCTGCCTGGAGCTGACGTGCCGGCAGGCACCGGGTTGCTCGAGGCCCTGGTCGCGACGGGGCTGGTCGACTCCAAGAAGGCGGCTCGGCGAGCCATCGCGGACGGCGCGGTCTCGATCAACGGCACCAAGATCTCCGACGAGCAGCTCGAGCTCGGTCCCGGGGACTACCTCCACGGTCGGGTCGCCGTGCTCCGTCGGGGGCGCAAGAACCTCGCCGCCGCACGCCAGAGCTGAGCCGCACCACCACGTCCGACGGGGTCGGATCGCCCGGATTCTCGGGGGATCCGACCCCGATTTGGTGAAGTGGAGATCCGTGACCTAATGTTCTCGATGTCAGCCCGAGAGGGAGGAACGGACACCACGCGGCAGCCCTTGCAGGGTTGCACCAAGCAGGCCGGTCCCACGAGCTGACACCCACTCCCAGTGAGAGTTCCATAGGCACTTCGGTGCCGCGGGAAGCGAGTTGGAAGCGAGCAGGTCACCTGCTAGAGTGGGAGATCGCCGCAGGCGACAAACCCCCTTCGATCCACCAGGACGAGCGAGTTTGACCCTGTAGCAATCACAGTAGTAACTTGAAGAAGTTGCCCCTTGAAGCATCTGGCCGGAGACGGTGGGTGGTGATGGGTGTGCGTGTGAATCTTGAGAACTCAACAGCGTGTCAAAAATCGATGCCAATACCTCGTCTTGGCTGGTTGTGCCTGGTCCTGCATTCGTGGGGTTGGGTGTGATTGGTCGGATGAATTTTTTCCTTTGGTTGACAATGAATGAACTCAGCGATTGCGCTGGTTGTTCTTGCTCAGTCATGGTTCAGCCCTTTGTTGGGTTACTGATTGGCTCTGATGCTCGCTTTGGTGGGTGTTGGGGTTTTTAATCATCAACGGAGAGTTTGATCCTGGCTCAGGACGAACGCTGGCGGCGTGCTTAACACATGCAAGTCGAACGGTGAAGCTCCAGCTTGCTGGAGTGGATCAGTGGCGAACGGGTGAGTAACACGTGAGCAACCTGCCCCAGACTCTGGAATAAGCGCTGGAAACGGCGTCTAATACTGGATACGAGATCAAGCCGCATGGTTATGGTCTGGAAAGTTTTTCGGTTTGGGATGGGCTCGCGGCCTATCAGCTTGTTGGTGAGGTAATGGCTCACCAAGGCGACGACGGGTAGCCGGCCTGAGAGGGCGACCGGCCACACTGGGACTGAGACACGGCCCAGACTCCTACGGGAGGCAGCAGTGGGGAATATTGCACAATGGGCGAAAGCCTGATGCAGCGACGCCGCGTGAGGGATGACGGCCTTCGGGTTGTAAACCTCTTTCAGCAGGGAAGAAGCGAAAGTGACGGTACCTGCAGAAGAAGCACCGGCTAACTACGTGCCAGCAGCCGCGGTAATACGTAGGGTGCGAGCGTTGTCCGGAATTATTGGGCGTAAAGAGCTTGTAGGCGGTTTGTCGCGTCTGCTGTGAAAATCCGGGGCTCAACCCCGGACTTGCAGTGGGTACGGGCAGACTAGAGTGTGGTAGGGGAGACTGGAATTCCTGGTGTAGCGGTGAAATGCGCAGATATCAGGAGGAACACACCGATGGCGAAGGCAGGTCTCTGGGCCACTACTGACGCTGAGAAGCGAAAGCATGGGGAGCGAACAGGATTAGATACCCTGGTAGTCCATGCCGTAAACGTTGGGCGCTAGGTGTGGGACTCATTCCACGAGTTCCGTGCCGCAGCTAACGCATTAAGCGCCCCGCCTGGGGAGTACGGCCGCAAGGCTAAAACTCAAAGGAATTGACGGGGGCCCGCACAAGCGGCGGAGCATGCGGATTAATTCGATGCAACGCGAAGAACCTTACCAAGGCTTGACATATACCGGAAACTTCCAGAGATGGTTGCCCCCTTTGGGTCGGTATACAGGTGGTGCATGGTTGTCGTCAGCTCGTGTCGTGAGATGTTGGGTTAAGTCCCGCAACGAGCGCAACCCTCGTTCTATGTTGCCAGCACGTTATGGTGGGGACTCATGGAAGACTGCCGGGGTCAACTCGGAGGAAGGTGGGGATGACGTCAAATCATCATGCCCCTTATGTCTTGGGCTTCACGCATGCTACAATGGCCGGTACAAAGGGCTGCGATACCGCAAGGTGGAGCGAATCCCAAAAAACCGGTCTCAGTTCGGATTGGGGTCTGCAACTCGACCCCATGAAGTCGGAGTCGCTAGTAATCGCAGATCAGCAACGCTGCGGTGAATACGTTCCCGGGCCTTGTACACACCGCCCGTCAAGTCACGAAAGTCGGTAACACCCGAAGCCGGTGGCCCAACCCTTGTGGGGGGAGCCGTCGAAGGTGGGACTGGCGATTGGGACTAAGTCGTAACAAGGTAGCCGTACCGGAAGGTGCGGCTGGATCACCTCCTTTCTAAGGAGCACTGGCCACCGTTTGGTGGTCCAGAGCCTAGCTGCCGGCGAGTGTCTGGCAGTAGGTGCTCGGGTGGAACATCGATTATTTGACGCTTGCCTGGTGTGGCTGTTGTTAGTACCGATCACCTGCTCCTTTTGGAGTGGTGACAGTGGAACGCATGAGCTGCCTGGGTGGGTGTCTGACACGTTGTTGGGTCCTGAGGGTTCACGCGAGTGAAGCTTCATGGACCACGACCCCGATGATTACGGTTGTTGGGGTTGGGTTGTGGGCCTTGCCTGGTCGTATACCGCGCTCGTTGTGGGTGTGGGTGTGATCATCTGGTGGGGTTGCCGCCCGTATGTTGAGAACTACACAGTGGACGCGAGCATCTTTATCTTTGTGGCTCAAGTTTTTAAGGGCGCACGGTGGATGCCTTGGCACCAGGAACCGAAGAAGGACGTAGGAATCTGCGATAAGCCTCGGGGAGTCGATAACCAGACTTTGATCCGAGGATTTCCGAATGGGGAAACCCGGCTGGAGGCAAGTCCAGTCACTCCTGTCTGAATATATAGGGCAGGTAGAGGGAACGCGGGGAAGTGAAACATCTCAGTACCCGCAGGAAGAGAAAACAATAGTGATTCCGTGAGTAGTGGCGAGCGAAAGCGGATGAGGCCAAACCGGGCTTGTGTGATAGCTGTCAGGCGTTGCAGGTTCGGGGTTGTGGGATTTTCTGTCTCAGGACTGACATTCTGGGCTGGAGTAAGAAATTCATGTCATAGTCGAAGAGTCTTGAATGGCTCGGCACAGAGGGTGCGACCCCCGTAGACGAAATGGTGTGGACTCCGGATGATTTTTCCCAAGTAGCACGGGGCCCGAGAAATCCCGTGTGAATCTGGCGGGACCACCCGTTAAGCCTAAATATTCCCTGGTGACCGATAGCGGACAAGTACCGTGAGGGAAAGGTGAAAAGTACCCCGGGAGGGGAGTGAAATAGATCCTGAAACCGTGCGCTTACAATCCGTCGGAGCCTCCTTGTGGGGTGACGGCGTGCCTTTTGAAGAATGAGCCTGCGAGTTAGTGCTCAGTGGCGAGGTTAACCCGTGTGGGGAAGCCGTAGCGAAAGCGAGTCCGAATAGGGCGTTCAGTCGCTGGGTCTAGACCCGAAGCGGAGTGATCTACCCATGGCCAGGTTGAAGCGACGGTAAGACGTCGTGGAGGACCGAACCCACTTAGGTTGAAAACTGAGGGGATGAGCTGTGGGTAGGGGTGAAAGGCCAATCAAACTCCGTGATAGCTGGTTCTCCCCGAAATGCATTTAGGTGCAGCGTCACGTGTTTCTTACCGGAGGTAGAGCTACTGGATAGCTAATGGGCCTCACCAGGTTACTGACGTTAGCCAAACTCCGAATGCCGGTAAGTGAGAGCGTGGCAGTGAGACTGCGGGGGATAAGCTCCGTAGTCGAGAGGGAAACAGCCCAGATCACCAGCTAAGGTCCCTAAGCGTGTGCTAAGTGGAAAAGGATGTGGAGTTGCCGTGACAACCAGGAGGTTGGCTTAGAAGCAGCCACCCTTTAAAGAGTGCGTAATAGCTCACTGGTCAAGTGATTCCGCGCCGACAATGTAGCGGGGCTCAAGCACACCACCGAAGCTGTGGCATTGACACACTGCTCGGCACCCTTGTGGTGTCCAGGCGTGTTGATGGGTAGGGGAGCGTCGTGTGGCGAGTGAAGCGGCGGAGTGATCCAGTCGTGGATGCCACACGAGTGAGAATGCAGGCATGAGTAGCGAATGACGGGTGAGAAACCCGTCCGCCGAATAACCAAGGGTTCCAGGGTCAAGCTAATCTGCCCTGGGTAAGTCGGGACCTAAGGCGAGGCCGACAGGCGTAGTCGATGGACATCCGGTTGATATTCCGGAACCGGCGAAGAACCGCCCATGATGAATCCAGTGATGCTAAGCGCCTGAAGCTCATCGTTAGTGACCCTTCGGGGTTGCGCTGGTGAGTGGAACGCGTGACCCGAGCTGGTAGTAGTCAAGTGATGGGGAGACGCAGGAAGGTAGCCTCCGCGTGGCGATGGTTGTCCACGTCCAAGGGTGTAGGGAGTCAGGTAGGCAAATCCGCCTGGCATGTTCCCAAGGCCTGATGGTGACCTCTTTTGAGGGAAGCAGGGTGATCCTATGCTGCTGCCGAGAAAATCCTCTAGCGAGGTTCGAGCCGCCCGTACCCCAAACCGACTCAGGTGGTTAGGTAGAGAATACCAAGGCGATCGAGTGAATCGTGGTTAAGGAATTCGGCAAAATGCCCCCGTAACTTCGGGAGAAGGGGGGCCCGGACCCTGAAGCTCTTTACGGGCTAGGGGAAAGGGCCGCAGAGACCAGGGAGAAGCGACTGTTTACTAAAAACACAGGTCCGTGCGAAGTCGCAAGACGATGTATACGGACTGACGCCTGCCCGGTGCTGGAAGGTTAAGAGGACCGGTTAGCCCCTTGTGGGCGAAGCTGAGAATTTAAGCCCCAGTAAACGGCGGTGGTAACTATAACCATCCTAAGGTAGCGAAATTCCTTGTCGGGTAAGTTCCGACCTGCACGAATGGCGTAACGACTTCTCCACTGTCTCAACCGCGAACTCGGCGAAATTGCACTACGAGTAAAGATGCTCGTTACGCGCAGCAGGACGGAAAGACCCCGGGACCTTCACTATAGCTTGGTATTGGTGATCGGGACGGCTTGTGTAGGATAGGTGGGAGACTGTGAAGCATGCACGCCAGTGTGTGTGGAGTCATCGTTGAAATACCACTCTGGTCGTTCTGGTTATCTAACCTCGGTCCGTGATCCGGATCAGGGACATTGCCTGGTGGGTAGTTTAACTGGGGCGGTTGCCTCCTAAAATGTAACGGAGGCGCTCAAAGGTTCCCTCAGCCTGGTTGGCAATCAGGTGGCGAGTGCAAGTGTACAAGGGAGCTTGACTGCGAGACAGACATGTCGAGCAGGGACGAAAGTCGGAACTAGTGACCCGACGGTGGCTTGTGGAAGCGCCGTCGCTCAACGGATAAAAGGTACCCCGGGGATAACAGGCTGATCTTCCCCAAGAGTCCATATCGACGGGATGGTTTGGCACCTCGATGTCGGCTCGTCGCATCCTGGGGGTGGAGTAGCTCCCAAGGGTTGGGCTGTTCGCCCATTAAAGCGGCACGCGAGCTGGGTTTAGAACGTCGTGAGACAGTTCGGTCCCTATCCGCTGTGCGCGTAGGAAACTTGAGAGAGGCTGACCTTAGTACGAGAGGACCGGGTTGGACGAACCTCTGGTGTGTGAGTTGTTCTGCCAAGGGCATCGCTCATTAGCTACGTTCGGGAGTGATAACCGCTGAAAGCATCTAAGCGGGAAGCATGTCTCAAGATGAGGTTTCCATGGAGCTTTGCTCCGAGAGGCTCCCAGTAGACGACTGGGTTGATAGGCCAGATGTGGAAGTGCAGCAATGCATGTAGCTGACTGGTACTAATAAGCCGATAACTTGATACACACACAACCTTCGTGTTGCGTAAAAAAGAACGATGTTCGCGTCCACTGTGCAGTTCCCGAGATACGGTCGGGACACAATGCACGTCCACTGTATTTCCATAGAGTTTCGGCTGTCATAGCGAAGGGGAAACGCCCGGTCCCATTCCGAACCCGGAAGCTAAGCCCTTCAGCGCCGATGGTACTGCACTGGTGACGGTGTGGGAGAGTAGGACGCAGCCGGACAAACATTCACAAGAAGCCCCCCAGCGAGTCGCTGGGGGGCTTCTTGCATTCCCGGACCAGGCGTTCCGGGCAGCCGGTGCGAACCGGGATCCGCTGACGGGGAAGAATCGTCGGTGGGTGTTGCGTTGAGAGCCCGGGTCGGGAGAGTCTGATCCGAAGCAACAGGTCAAGAGAGGTTGATGTCGTGGACGAGAGGTCGAGCAGGCCGGATCGTGGCCGTGGAGGCGCTGCCGGTCGCGGGGGCCAGGGTCCCCGGGGCGGTTCCGGCGGTGGTCGCGGCGGTTCCGGTGGTCGTGGGCGATCTGGCGGTCGCCCGGACCGGGACGGGTCGTCGGGCCGTCCGCAGCGGGGTGGCCGTCCCGACCGCGGGGACCGCTTCGACCGGTCCGATCGTCAGGGTCGTCCCGAGCGAGGAGGCCGTCCGGAGCGCGGTGGAGCCTCGCGTGACGCGGACGCCGAGAGCCGCAGCGGCTCGCGGCTCGTCCCCAAGGAGGGCCGCAAGCCGGAGCCGGCGATCGCACCGGACGTCACCGGCGCGGAACTCGACCGGAGCGTACGGCAGCAGCTGCGCACCCTGAGCAAGGAAAATGCCGACGGCGTCGCCCAGCACCTCGTCATGGTCGCCGCCCTGCTCGAGGCTGAAGATCTTGACGGTGCCCTCGCCCACGCGGAGACGGCCGTCCGTCGTGCCGGTCGCGTGCCGGCCGCCCGCGAGGCCCTCGGTTTCGTGGCCTACCGGATGGGCGACTACGCCCGGGCCCTCACCGAGTTCCGGACCGTGCGGCGACTCAGCGGCTCCTCCCACCTGCTCCCGCTCATGGTCGACTGCGAGCGTGGCCTCGGCCGCCCGGCCCGGGCGCTGGAGCTGCTGGGCTCGCCCGAGGCCCGTCAGCTCGGCCAGGAGGAGCAGGTCGAGCTGCTGATCGTCGGGTCCGGGATCCGTCGCGACATGGGTCAGCCCCAGGCCGCAGTGCTCGCGCTGCAGGGCCAGGTCGACAAGGTCAAGAACAAGCCGTGGGCGGCGCGTGTCTGGTATGCCTACGCCGACGCACTGCTCGAGGTCGACCGCACGGATGACGCCCGGGCGTGGTTCGCCAAGGCCGCCGTCGCGGACCAGGACGGCGAGACCGATGCCATTGAGCGCGTCGAGGAGCTCGACGGGGTGAGCCTGCACGAGGTCGTCGACGACGTGCCCGGTGAGGGTGCCGACCCGGCCGCCGACGAGTGACGACACCCCCTTCGCCTGACACGCTCGCCGGGGCCCACGACGCCCTGGTCTGCGACATCGACGGTGTGGTCGTCGCCGGCCCAACGGCCATCGACCACGCCGTCGACGTGCTCAACGCGCTGTCGATCCCGGTCCTCTTCGCGACGAACAATGCCTCGCGCACCCCGGCCGCTGTCGGGGAGCACCTTCGCGCGCGCGGGGTCGTCGTCGAGGACGACCACGTCCTCACGAGCTCGCTGGCGGCTGCCCGTGAGCTCGCGGCGCGGCTGCCCGCTGGCGCCGAGGTCATGGCGATCGGTGGCGAGGGGGTGAGTGCCTCCCTTCGTGCTGTGGGACTGACCCCGGTGACGAAGGGGGCGCCCGCAGCGGTGCTCCAGGGCTACGGACCTCATGTCACCGCGACAGACCTCGCGGAGGCCGCGCACGCGGTGCGGGCCGGCGCCGCGTGGGTGGCGACCAACACCGACCGCACGCTGCCGACCGACCGGGGACCGGCCCCCGGCAACGGTGCGCTCGTGGCGGCCGTGCGTTCGTGCGTCGACGTCGACCCCGAGGTCATCGGCAAGCCGCACCCCCCGATGTACCGGCTCGCGGCGAGCGCGCTCGGGGCGAGCCCCGACCGGGTGCTGGCCGTGGGGGACCGGCTCGAGACCGACATCGAGGGAGCCGTGGCGACGGGGATGCCCGGCGTGCTCGTGCTCACCGGCGTCCACGGTCTGGCGGATGCAGCGGCTGCGCCGGTGGAGCGGCGTCCGACGTATGTCATCGCGGACCTGCGCGGTCTCCTGCAGCCCTACCCGCCGGCGCGGACCGAGGGCGCCTGGTGCCTCCGGGGGGACGCCGGGGCCCGCGTGGTGGATGGCCGGCTCGAGGTCCGCGGTGAAGGGCTCGACGCAGATCGCGCTGCGCTCGACGCCCTGTGGGCCGCCGTCGACGGCGGCCTGCTCGACGCGGGGCAGGCAGGGCTCGCCATGACCAGCCGGTAGCGTGGGACGACCCCGACCCGAGGAGTGACGTGGACCCCGTACGTGGACTGATCCATCTGGGCCTGAAGACGACCGAGACGACCCTGGACCGGGCGCTCGAGGTCGTCCGACTGGTCGACACCCTGCTCGTCGCGGGTGCCGTGCCGCCGGTGCGCGAGCAGAGCGACGACGCGCACGCGTGGCCTGCGGAGGAAGAGGGCGACCTCGACGCGCTGAGCACCGCGTTGCGGGAGCGTTCGGCGCTCGACGAGGTCTCGACGGTGCCCGTGGCGCCGGCCAAGAAGGCGACGGCCAAGCCGACCACCGCGAGGGCGCCGGCCACGAAGGCGCCCGCGAAGAAGGCACAGGCCAGGCCGACCACCGCGAAGAAGTCCACCGCGAAGAAGTCCACCGCCAAGAAGGCGCCCGCGAAGAAGGCGACCGCGGGCAGCGCCACGACGAAGACTCCCGCGACGAAGACTCCCGCGACGAAGGCTGCCACGAAGAAGGCCGCCACGAAGAAGGCCGCCCCGAGGAAGACGACGGCCAAGAAGGCGGCGTCGAGCCAGCCCGCATCCCCGGCTCCGCAGACCCTGGCGGTGCTGCCCGATGCCTGAGCAGGCCACGCCCACGCCACCGGTCCCCAGCCCCGGTGACCTCGCGCCCAAGGCGCCCGAGCCCATGCCCGAGGGCACTCCCGCGACCGATGACCTCGTCGTCGATGCCGCCCTTCGTGACCTCTCCGCCGTCGACCCGGACGACCTCGACGCCGTCCTGGCCGCCGGCGAGTCCGTGCACGCCACCCTGACGTCGCGGCTGTCGGACCTCGGGACCTGACGGGTGCGGGAGACCAGCCGGCTCGACGTCGCGCTCGTCGAGCGCGGGCTCGCGCGCAGCCGTACGCGGGCGCGTGAGCTCGTCGAAGCGGGAGAGGTGCGCGTCGCAGGCGCGACCGCGACGAAGACCTCGCAGCAGGTGGGCCCCGACACCCTCGTCGAGGTGACGACCGGCGCCGACCACTGGGTCGGGCGTGCGGCCGGCAAGCTGCTCGGGGCCCTGGACGACTTCGACGTCGCGGTCCCCGGACGCCGCTGCATCGACATCGGTGCGTGCACCGGAGGCTTCACCCAGGTGCTGCTCGAGCACGGGGCCGAGCACGTCGTGGCCCTCGACGTCGGCCACGACCAGCTCGCCCCCGAGCTCGTCGCCGACGACCGCGTCGACGACCTGAGCGGCACGACGATCCGCGGGCTGGCGCCGGCTGACATCGGCGGGCCGGTGCAGCTGGCCGTGGGTGACCTGAGCTTCATCTCCCTTCGCCTGGTGCTCGAGGAGATCGCCGGCCTGCTCACGGACGACGGCGAGGCGGTGCTGCTCGTCAAGCCGCAGTTCGAGGTGGGGCGGGCCCGGCTCGGCAGGCGAGGCGTGGTCACCGACCCGGCCGCCCGCGCGGATGCGATCACCGGCGTGCTCGAGCGCGCCGCCGAGGTCGGGCTGTCGGTCCTCGGGATCACGCGCAGCCCGCTGCGCGGGGGAGAGGGCAACCACGAGTACCTCGTGCACCTGACCCGTCGCACCGGTGTCGGTCTGGCATGGCAGGCTCAGACCCGGATCACCCACGACCTGGTGCAGGAGGAGGACCGATGACCCCGCGGCGCGTGCTGCTCATGGCTCACCCGAGCCGGCCCGAGGCCCTCGAGGTCGCCATGGGTGTCGCGGACAAGCTCGCCCAGGCGGGCATCGAGGTGCGTCTGCCCGCGGGTGAGCTCGGCGAGAGCGTCCTGGGCCAGCACCCTGTCGTCGTCGTCCACGACGGTGACGACCCCGCAGAGGGCGTCGAGCTCGTCGTCGTCCTCGGCGGCGACGGCACGATCCTGCGCGGCGCCGAGGCAGCCCGCGGCAGCGGCGTCCCCCTGCTCGGGGTCAACCTCGGCCACGTCGGCTTCCTCGCGGAGGCCGAGCGGGAGGACGTCGACGCGACCGTCGAGCACATCGTCGAGCGCCGCTACGAGGTCGAGGAGCGCATGGCTCTCGACGTCGTCGCCACCCTCGACGGGCAGGAGATCGCCCGCAGCTGGGCGCTCAACGAGGTGACGGTCGAGAAGGCCTCGCGCGAGCGGATGCTCGTGCTCACCGTCGAGATCGACGGACGTCCCCTGTCCACGTGGGGCTGCGACGGTGTCGTCATGGCGACGCCGACCGGCTCGACCGCCTATGCCTTCTCCGCCGGGGGCCCCGTCGTGTGGCCCGGCGTCGAGGCGATGCTCGTCGTGCCGATCAGCGCGCACGCGCTCTTCGCCCGACCGCTCGTCGTCGCGCCGACCTCCGCGATGGCCGTCGACCTCGTCCCCGGCACCGAGGGCCACGGAGTGCTGTGGTGCGACGGCCGCCGCGCCGTCGACCTGCCCCCAGGAGCCCGCATCGAGGTCTCCCGCTCGCCCGAGCCGGTGCGTCTGGCCCGGCTGAGCAGCTCACCCTTCACCGACCGCCTCGTCGCGAAGTTCGACCTGTCCGTCCACGGGTGGCGCGGCCGCACCCGGCCGGGAGCCTGACGTGCTGCGAGAGCTGCGCATCCGCGACCTCGGCGTCATCGAGGACGCCACCCTCACCCTCGATCCCGGGCTGACCGTCGTCACCGGCGAGACCGGCGCCGGCAAGACGATGGTCGTCACCGGGCTGGGCCTCGTGCTCGGTGGCCGCGCCGACGCCTCGCTCGTGCGCTCCGGCCGGGACGATGCTCTCGTCGAGGCCGAGCTCGAGCTCGCCGACGACCACCCCGCCCGGGACGTCGCCGCCGAGGTCGGCGGCATCGCCGACGAGCCCGAGCTGCTGCTCTCACGCACCGTGTCCGCGAGCGGCCGCAGCCGCGCCCACGTCGGCGGTCGGCGGGCGCCGGTGGGCACCCTGACCGACCTCGGCGAGGGTCTGGTGGCCGTGCACGGCCAGGCCGACCAGTGGCGCCTCAAGCGCCCCTCCCAGCACCGGGCCCTGCTCGACGCCTTCGGTGGAGACGAGGTGGCCGGCCCCGCGGAGGAGGTCGCCCGGGCGCACCGCGCCTGGCAGGAGACGAAGGGGGAGCTGGCTCGCCTCGTCGAGGGCGAGCGCACCCGACTGCAGGAGGTCGAGCTGCTCACCCACCAGCTCGAGCAGATCGACGCCGTCGAGCCGCAGCCCGGCGAGGACGTGCAGCTGGCGCAGGAGGCCGAGCGCCTCGGGCACGCGGAGGAGCTGCGCACCGGCGCCGACACCGCCCACCGGCTGCTCTCCGATCCCGACAGCTTCGACGGCGACGACGTCGTCGGCCGGGTCGCCCGGGCCGGCGACGAGCTCGAGCGGCTCGTCGGGCACGACCCGCAGCTGGCCGATCTGCGCCGCCGGCTCGCCGAGGTGGGCGTGCTGGCCGCGGAGCTCGCGACCGAGCTGTCGGGTTACACCGCGGACATCGAGGCCGACCCCGCCCGCCTCGGAGCCGTCGAGGAGCGTCGCGCCGCCCTCCACGAGCTGACCCGGCGCTACGGCGAGGACATCGAGGCCGTGCTGCGGCACCGCGACAGCTCGCGCGAGCGACTGCTGGGCCTGCTCGGTGCCGACGAACGGATCGAGCAGCTGACCGCGCAGGCCGAGGCCGCGGAGCAGGAGCTCGCGGCAGCGGCCACGCGGCTCACCGCGGCCCGGACCGCGGCCGCTGCGCGACTGGCGTCCGCCGTCGAGGAGGAGCTCTCGCACCTGGGCATGGCCAAGGCCCGCGTCGAGGTGGCCGTCGAGCCGCGCACCGACGAGTCGGCGGCAGAGGTCGCGTCCGACGGCGCCAGTCTGCGGGTCGGACCGGACGGAGCGGACGTCGTCGAGGTCCGCGTCGCGGCCAACCGCGGCGAGCCCCCGCGCTCGGTGGCCAAGGCCGCCTCCGGCGGTGAGCTCAGCCGGATCATGCTGGCCATCGAGGTCGCCACCGCGGGGTCGACGGGCAGCCAGGTGCCCACCTTCGTCTTCGACGAGGTCGACGCCGGAGTCGGTGGTCGTGCCGCGCTCGACGTCGGTGCCCGCCTCGCCGCGCTGGCCCGCACGAGCCAGGTCATCGTCGTCACCCACCTCGCCCAGGTCGCCGCCCACGCCGACCGCCACCTCGTCGTGCACAAGGCGCACGGCGACCAGGTGACCGCGAGCGGTGTCCGGCCCGTCGAGGGCGACGAGCGCCTCGGCGAGCTGTCGCGGATGATGGGTGGCGACGACTCGAGCGTCGGCCTGCGCCACGCGCAGGAGCTGCTCGAGCAGTGCCGCCGCTGATCCGCCACGGCTTCGTGGGACGATGCACCGGATGGCCCTTCGACTGACCCGCGACACGTCCCGCGAGCCGGCGCTGCCCGGCGTGCGCGGCCGCGTGCGGGTCGATCGACGCACCAAGAACCTCACCAAGCGGCTGCAGCCCGGCGACATCGCCGTCATCGACCACACGGACATCGACCGGGTGAGCGGGGAGGCGCTCGTCGCCTGCCGGCCCGCCGCCGTCGTCAACGCCGGCGCCTCGATCAGCGGCCGCTATCCCAATGTCGGGCCGGAGATCATCGTCGGTGCCGGGATCCCGCTGATCGACGTCGACGACGACGAGCTGCTCGGCAGGCTCAAGGACGGCCAGCCCGCGAGCGTCGACGGCGACTCCCTCCACCTGGCGAAGGAGTCGCTCGACGGCACCCGCTGGGAGCTGCCGCAGCTGCACGCCGCGATGGAGTCGGCCCGGGCGGGCCTGGGGACCCAGCTCGAGGCCTTCGCGGCCAACACGATGACCTACCTGAGCCAGGAGCGGGACCTGCTCTTCGACGGAGTCGGCGTGCCCGACATCGCGACCGCACTGCAGGGCCGGCACGCGCTCATCGTCGTGCGCGGCTACCACTACAAGGAGGACCTCGCCGCCCTTCGCCACTACATCCGCGAGTACAAGCCAGTGCTCATCGGGGTCGACGGGGGAGCGGACGCGCTCGTCGAGGCCGGCCACCGGCCCGACCTCATCGTCGGCGACATGGACTCCGTCTCCGACCGGGTCCTCACGAGTGGTGCCGAGGTCGTCGTGCACGCCTACCGCAGCGGCGAGGCGCCCGGCGTCGCCCGGGTCGAGTCCCTCGGTGTCACCCCCGTGGTCTTCCCGGCCACCGGCACGAGCGAGGACATCGCCATGCTCCTCGCCGACGACAAGGGCGCGGACCTCATCGTCGCCGTCGGCACGCACGCGACGCTCGTCGAGTTCCTCGACAAGGGGCGGGCGGGCATGTCGAGCACCTTTCTCACCCGGCTGCGGGTCGGCAGCAAGCTCATCGACGCGAAGGGGGTCAGCCGGCTCTACCGGACCCGCATCTCCTCGTGGTCGCTGGTCGGCCTGGGCCTCGTCTGTCTCCTCGCCCTCTTCGTCGCCCTGTGGTCGACCCCGACAGGGCAGGCCACCCTGCAGCTGCTCGGGGCCCGCTGGGACGACCTGTGGGCCTTCGTCGAAGGACTGCTCACGTGATCGACTTCAGGTACCACCTCGTCTCCCTCGCGGCCGTGCTCATCGCGCTGTCGATCGGGATCGTGCTGGGGGCCGGGCCGCTCAACGACAACATCGGCAGCACGCTCTCGGGCGAGGTCACCAAGCTGCGGCAGGAGAAGGAGGACCTGCGCCGGCAGGCCAACGAGGACCGGCAGGCCATCGAGGGGCGCGACGCCTATGACGAGCAGACCCTGCCGCAGGTCGTCGGGAGCCGCCTCTCCGACGACACCGCGACGGTCGTCGCCCTGCCGGAGGCCTCCGACGACGACGTCGCCGCGGCCCGATCGGTGCTCGAGCGGGCCGGGGCCAGCGTCGCCGACACCGTCGAGGTCACGGCCGACTGGGCCGACGCCGACGCCACGGCGACCCGCGAGCGTGACGCCGTGGGCGACGACGCACTGGGCGAGCTCGGGGTCACCTCGACCGTTCCCGACGGTGCCCAGCCGATCGACCAGGCACTCGCCGTCGTCCTCACGGGCGCCCGAGAGCCCGGCGATGCCGCGCGCGTCGACCGGACCCCGCGCGGCTCCGCCTGGACGCGCCTGCGCGACGCCGGGCTCGTCGACGGGCCGCGCGATGCGCCCGCCGCCGCTGATGTCGTCGTCATCGTCGGGGGTCCCGTCGCTGCGACGTCGGCCACCGCCACCGACTCCGTCGACCGGGGTGCCGAGCGCACCGCCGCGACCTGGGTCGCCCTGAGCCACGTCGTCGACACCCACGCCGACGGGGCCGTGCTCGCCGCGCAGGAGGCGGAGCAGGGGTCCGCCGATGCCTCGCCGGTGACGGTCGCCCGCACCCCGGGCAGCCTCGCGAAGGGGCTCTCCACGGTCGACGACCCCGAGATCCCGATGGGCCGCGCCGCGATCGTCCTGGCCCTCGACGAGCGACTCGACGGCCGCTCCGGCCACTACGGGCTCGGTGCCGGTGCTGATGCCCCCGTGCCGCAGGCACCGTGAGCAGCACAGCCGCAGGCGTCGTGACCACCAGGGCCCTCGTCACCGCCGGCGCCGGCCTCGCCGCTGCCCGGCTGCTCACCCGCGCGTCCCGGCGTCTGCCCGCCGACGTGCGGCGCCCGTGGGAGCGGCACAACCACGCGGGAGCCGCGGTCACCCTGCTCGAGGGCCCGGTCTCGGTCGGCGCAGCCACCCTCGCGGTCGCCATCGGGTCGCCGTCTCCGTCGAGCCTGATCGTCGTCGTCGCACCGGGTCTGCTCGGGGGGCTGGACGACCTCACCGGTGACACCGGGACCAAGGGCCTGCGCGGGCACCTCGGCGCCCTCCGGAGCGGCCGGGTGACCACGGGTGCCCTCAAGGTCGTCGGCCTCGGGGCCACCGCGGCCTGCGTCGCGCTGCTCGAGGGGACGTCCCCTTCGAGCCACGGCCCCGGGGCGGGACGGCTGCGCCGCGCGCTCGTCGACACCGTCGTCATCGCCGGCACGGCCAACCTCGTCAACCTCCTCGACCTGCGACCCGGACGCGCGCTCAAGGTGACCACGGCCGCGGGGACGCTGCTGCTCGCGCCGCCTGTCGCACGTCCCCTGGCGGCGGGGCTCGTCGGTGTCGGCGGCGGGGTGCTGCCCGAGGACCTGGCGGGGGAGTCGATGCTCGGGGACTGCGGAGCCAACGCGCTCGGTGGCCTGCTCGGTCTCGCGCTCGTGCGCGGGCTCGCCCCCGGTGGCCGGCTCGGGGCCGCTGCGCTCGTCACCGGCCTGACCCTGCTGTCGGAGCGGGTGAGCTTCACCCGGGTCATCGAGTCGACGCCCGTCCTGCGTGAGATCGACGCCTGGGGTCGGCGCCGGTGACGACCGGACCGCAGCCCACCGCGGGAGGCGTCGCGCGCGATGCCGGCACCGTGGCCGTCGTGACGGCGCTGTCGCGGGTCGTGGGCTTCGCCCGCTGGCTCGTCTTCGCGTGGGCGGTCGGCGCGACCGGCGTCGGCACGGTCTACCAGAGCGTCAACACGGTGCCCAACATCGTCTACGAGATCGCCGCCGGCGGCATCCTCGCTGCCGTCGTCGTCCCGCTCGTGGCCGGCCGCCTCGGGAGCGCGGAGGGGGAGCGCGCCGACGAGGTCGCCTCCGCACTGCTCACCCGCACCGTCGCCGTGCTGGTGCCGCTCGCCGTCCTCGTGGCGCTCGCCGCTCCCTTCGCCAGTCGTGCCCTGCTCGGGGACCTCGAGGTCGACGGCGCGGTGGCGCTCGGCACCCGGCTGCTGCTCGTCTTCAGCCCGCAGGTGCTCCTCTACGGCATCGGCATCGTCGTCTCCGGGGTGCTCCAGGCGCACCGGAGATTCCTCGCCGCGGCGCTCGCACCGCTGCTGTCGAGCCTCGTCGTCATCGCCACCTATGTCCTGTGGGCCCTCGCCGTGCCGCCCGGCACCCGCCCCGACGCGGTGACGACGGGCGAGCTGCTGCTGCTCGGTGGCGGCACGACCCTCGGCGTCGCCGCGCTCTCGCTGCCCCTGCTCGTCGTCGCCGAACGCGCCGGCATCAGGCTGCGCCCGCGGTGGCGGCTCGCGACCGGGACGGCGGCCCGGGCCCGCACCCTGGCCGGCGCAGGGGTCGTCGCCCTCGTCGCGCAGCAGCTGAGCGTGCTCGTCACCCTCGCCGTCGCCAACCGCTCCGGCGGGGACGGCAGCCTCGTCGTCCAGAACTACGTGCAGGCCCTCTACCTGCTGCCCTACGCCGTGCTGGCGGTGCCGGTCGCGACCGCGGTCTTCCCGGTGCTCGCCGCGACGGCGGGGGAGCCGGAGGACCAGCGTGCCGGCGCCGTGGGCACCCTCGCGGCGTCGCTGCGCGCCGTCGTCGTCCTCGCCGCCGCGGCGGTCGCCGGTCTCGTCGCCGCGGCCGCGCCGGTCGGCACGGTCTTCGCGCAGATCGACCGTCACGGCGAGGGGTCGGATGCGTTGGCCGCCATGCCTGACGCCCTCGCCGCGATGGCGCCCGGCCTGCTCGGCTTCAGCATCGCGGCGGTGGCCCTGCGGGCGCTCTACGCCCGTGGGCGGGCGCTCGTCGCCGGCGCGACGATGGCGCTCGGCTGGCTCGTCGCCGCGGTCGTCCCGGTGCTCGTCCTCGACGAGGGGGCCGGGGCCCACCGCACCCTCGTCGTCCTCGGTCTGGCGATGACCCTGGGCATGTGGGTCGCCGGCGCCGGGCTGCTCGTGCGGGTGCGCCACGACTGGGGTCCCGCGGCCCTCGCCGGGCTGCCCCGAACCCTCGTCCTGGCCCTCCTCGCCCTCGGGCTCGGGCTGGCGGTGCACCGTCTCGCCGACGGGCACTGGCCCGAGGATGCGCTCGCCGCGACCCTCGTCGGCGCGCTGGCCGCCGTCGTCGTCGCGGGCGTCGTGCTGCTCGTCGGGCTGTGGATCGACCCCACGGCACGCGCCCGCGTGCCCGGGCTGCGCGGGAAGGCGGTGGCCCGGTGAAGGTCCTGCTCTGCCTCGCCTCCGCCGCCGGCGGCATCGGTACCCACGTGGCCGATCTCGCCCGGTCGATGCACGCCGCCGGGCACACCGTGCAGGTCGCGACCGATGCCGCGACGCGGGCGCGCTTCGACCTGCCGGGGCAGGTGCCGCTCACGGTCGCGGCCGTGCGGGAGCTGGCCCGTGGGGCCGACGTCGTGCACGCCCACGGTTTCCGCGCCGGGCTCGTGTCGGCTGTGGCGACCGCGGCCACGGCCCCGACCACCGCCCAGCCCAGGCGTGGTGGCGAGCCGGGCGGCCGGGCGCCCCTCGTCGTCAGCCTGCACAACCCGGTGCGTGGTGCCGGCCTGTCGCCGCGTCGGCTCGTCGGTGGGCTGGCGGCCCGGGCAGTCATGCGTCGGGCCGACCTCGTGACCGGCGCGAGCAGCGACCTCGTGGCCGACGCGCTCGCCCTCGGGGCCCGGCGGGCGGAGCTCGCCGAAGTCCCCTCGCCGCGGGTGCCGGCGCTGCTCGCCACCGACCGCGCGGCGTGGCGGGCGGAGCACCGCGACGCGCTGCTCGCTGCGCACGAGGTGAGCGGTGCCCCCTTCGTCCTGACCATCGCGCGGGTCGCCCCGCAGAAGGGCATCGACGTGCTCGCCGCGGCCGCCGACGGCGCCCCGGGAACGTGGGGGCTCGTCGGACCGGGCCAGGAGACGCTGACGACAGGGGGAGCGTTGCACCTGCTCGGGGAGGCCGCCGACGTCACGCCGTGGCTGCTCGCCGCCGACGTGCTCGTCGTGCCGAGCGAGTGGGAGGCGCGGGCGCTTGTCGTGCAGGAGGCGATGGCGGCCGGCACACCGGTCGTCGCCCGCCGGGTCGGCGGGCTGCCCGACCTGCTCGACGGTGTCGGGCTGCTCGTCGACGGTCCGCAGACGGAGGCGGCCGGACCGCTCGCCCGCGCCGTCGGGGCGGTCCTCGACCACCCCGAGCGGGCGGCACGCGCCGCGGACGCCGCCCGGGAGCGGGCGCGTGGCTGGGACGGGCTCGAGTCCAGCGCGACTCGCTGGGTGCTGCGTTACCGAGCACTCGCCCACGTGACGTAGATTGGAACCCCGTGGTGGCACTGACGAAACACATCTTCGTGACCGGAGGAGTCGTCTCCTCACTCGGCAAGGGACTGACGGCCTCGAGTCTCGGGCACCTGCTTCGAGCGCGTGGCCTGTCGGTCACGATGCAGAAGTTGGATCCCTACCTCAACGTCGACCCGGGGACGATGAATCCCTTCCAGCATGGTGAGGTCTTCGTCACCGAGGACGGGGCCGAGACCGACCTCGACATCGGGCACTACGAGCGCTTCCTCGACACCAACCACGACGGCTCGGCCAATGTGACGACCGGTCAGGTCTACAGCCGGGTCATCGCGCGCGAGCGCAAGGGCGAGTACCTCGGCGACACCGTCCAGGTCATCCCGCACATCACCAACGAGATCACCTCGCGGATGCGGGCACCCGCCGCCGGCAGCCCCGGCGTCGACAACGCGAGCGCGCCCGACGTCATCATCACCGAGATCGGTGGCACCGTCGGCGACATCGAGTCGCTGCCCTTCCTCGAGGCCGCTCGCCAGGTACGCCACGAGCTCGGCCGCGACAACTGCTTCTTCCTGCACGTCTCGCTCGTGCCCTTCATCGCGCCGAGCGGCGAGATGAAGACCAAGCCGACGCAGCACTCCGTCGCTGCCCTGCGCCAGGTCGGCATCCAGCCCGACGCGCTCGTGCTGCGCGCCGACCGCGAGATCCCCGCCGACATCAAGCGCAAGATCTCGATGTCGTGCGACGTGGAGAAGGACGGCGTCGCTGCGTGCGTCGACGCCCCGAGCATCTACGACATCCCCAAGGTGCTGCACCGCGAGCACCTCGACACCTTCGTCATCCGTCGCCTCGGGCTCAACTTCACCGACGTCGACTGGGGCAGCTGGGACACCCTGCTGCGGCGCGTGCACCAGCCCCGCCACGAGGTCGAGGTCGCGCTCGTCGGCAAGTACATCGACCTGCCCGACGCCTACCTCTCGGTCACCGAGGCGTTGCGCGCGGGTGGCTTCCACAACGACGCCAAGGTGCGCATCCGCTGGGTGCCCTCCGACGACTGCGAGACGCCGGCCGGGGCGAGCAAGGCCCTCGGCGGGGTCGACGCGGTCCTCGTGCCGGGCGGCTTCGGCGTGCGCGGCATCGAGGGCAAGCTCGGTGCGCTGCGCTGGGCTCGCGAGCAGCAGGTGCCCACGCTCGGCATCTGCCTGGGCCTGCAGTGCATGGTCATCGAGTACGCCCGCAACGTCGCCGGCATCGCGGGTGCGAGCTCGACCGAGTTCGACCCCGCCTCGAGCGCGCCGGTCATCGCGACGATGGAGGAGCAGAAGTCCTTCGTCGACGGGGCCGGCGACCTCGGCGGCACGATGCGCCTGGGCTCCTACCCGGCCGACCTGCGCGAGGGCTCGGTCACCGCGCAGGCCTACGGGTCGACCCAGGTCACCGAGCGGCACCGCCACCGCTACGAGGTCAACAACACCTACCGCGATCAGCTCGAGCAGGCGGGCCTCGTCGTGAGCGGCACCCACCCGCAGCTCGGGCTCGTCGAGTTCGTCGAGCTGCCGCGCGAGGTGCACCCCTACTACGTCTCGACCCAGGCGCACCCGGAGTTCAAGTCGCGGCCCGACCGTGCGCACCCGCTCTTCATCGGGCTCATCGGTGCGGCCGTGCAGGCCCAGCGTGACGCGCGCCTGGTCGAGGTCGAGCCGCCGGTGGAGGCGGCCGAGGCGGCCGAGGCGGAGACCGCGGACGTCGAGGCCTGATGGCCGACGAGACGGTGCCGTTGCGCGACGAGCTGCTCACCCGCTTGGTGACCTCCAGCGAGGTGGTCTTCGAGGGCGCGGTCTGGGATGTGCGTCGTGACACCTTCGAGCTCGAGGGCGAGACCCTGGTGCGCGAGGTCGTCGACCACCCGGGTGCCGTCGCCGTCCTGGCCCTCGATGAGCAGGACCGCGTGCTGCTCATCCGGCAGTACCGTCACCCCGTCTCGGCCAACGAGTGGGAGATCCCCGCCGGCCTGCTCGACATCGCGGGTGAGGACCCGCTCGTCGGCGCGCAGCGCGAGCTGGCTGAGGAGGCCGACGTCACGGCCGACGAGTGGGCGGTCCTCGTGGACTACTTCACCTCGCCCGGTGGCATGGACGAGGCGATCCGCGTCTACCTCGCGCGGGGGCTGCGTCCCGTGCCCGAGGGCGAGCGGCACCAGCGAGAAGGGGAGGAGGCGCACTTGCTCCAGCGGCGCGTCCCCCTCGACGAGGTCGCCGCGGCGGTCCTCGCCGGGGACCTGCACAACTCCACCCTCGTCATCGCGACGATGACGGCCCGGGCGTCCCGAGAGGGCGGCTGGACCTCCCTTCGTCCTGCCGACAGCCCGTGGCCCGAGCACCCCGGCCGCAGGGAGGGCCCGACCGGCTGATCAACCCGTTGGCCCGGCACCCGCCGGGCTCCGTAGGATGGACCGGCCCGCGCGACCCGCCGGGCGACCCGAAGGACAAGGAAGAACACCCCGTGCTCCGCACCCACGACGCCGGCACCCTGCGTGCCGAGCACTCCGGCCAGACCGTCACCCTCACCGGCTGGGTGGGCCGCCGACGTGATCACGGTGGCGTGGCCTTCCTCGACCTGCGCGACGCATCGGGCGTCGCCCAGGTCGTCGCCCGCGACGAGGTCCTGACGGGTGCGGCGCACGACCTGCGCAACGAGTACGTCATCAAGGTCGTCGGCGAGGTCGCCCCGCGCGACCCCAAGGACGTCAACCCCAATGTGCCGACCGGCGAGATCGACGTCGTCGCCAGCTCCATCGAGGTGCTGTCCGAGGCCGCCCCGCTGCCCTTCCAGATCGACGAGCGCGTGAGCGTCGGCGAGGAGGCCCGCCTCAAGCACCGCTACCTCGACCTGCGCCGCCCGGGCGCCACGAGCGCCGGCGCCGGTCTGCGCCTGCGCAGCAAGGTCAACGCCGCGGCCCGCTCGGTGCTCGCCGAGCGCGACTTCGTCGAGATCGAGACCCCGACCCTCACCCGCTCCACGCCCGAAGGCGCCCGCGACTTCCTCGTGCCCGCGCGCCTGGCGCCGGGCGAGTGGTACGCCCTGCCGCAGAGCCCGCAGCTCTTCAAGCAGCTGCTCATGGTCGCCGGCATGGAGCGCTACTACCAGATCGCCCGCTGCTACCGCGACGAGGACTTCCGCGCCGACCGGCAGCCGGAGTTCACCCAGCTCGACATCGAGATGTCCTTCGTCGAGCAGGACGACGTCATCGAGCTCGGCGAGGCGATCGCCAAGGCCGTGTGGGCGACCATCGGTGTCGACCTGCCCACGCCCTTCCCGCAGATGACCTATGCCGAGGCCATGGAGCGCTACGGCTCCGACAAGCCGGACCTGCGCTTCGGGGTCGAGCTCGTCGACTGCACGGCGTACTTCGCCAACACCCCCTTCCGCGTCTTCAAGAACGACTACGTCGGCGCGGTCGTCATGCCCGGTGGCGCCAGCCAGCCGCGTCGCCAGTTCGACGCCTGGCAGGAGTGGGCCAAGCAGCGCGGTGCCAAGGGCCTGGCCTATGTCACCGTCGGCGAGGACGGCGAGCTCGGTGGGCCGGTCGCCAAGAACATCTCCGACGAGGAGAAGGCCGGCCTGGCCGCCCACGTCGGCGCGGCTCCCGGTGACTGCATCTTCTTCGCGGCGGACAAGGCCAAGGCGGCTCGGGCCCTGCTCGGTGCTGCCCGTCAGGAGATCGCGCAGCGCTGCGAGCTCATCGACGAGACCGCGTGGTCCTTCCTCTGGGTCGTCGACGCGCCCCTCTTCGAGCCGGCCGGTGACGCCGTCGCCGCCGGTGACGTGGCGGTCGGTGCCGGCGCGTGGACCGCGGTCCACCACGCCTTCACCAGCCCGAAGGAGGAGTTCCTCGACACCTTCGACACCGACCCCGGACCGGCGCTCGCCTATGCGTACGACATGGTCTGCAACGGCAACGAGATCGGTGGCGGGTCGATCCGTATCCACCGCAAGGACGTGCAGGAGCGCGTCTTCAAGGTCATGGGCCTGGACGAGGAGTCGGCGCAGGAGAAGTTCGGCTTCCTGCTCGAGGCCTTCAAGTACGGCGCCCCGCCGCACGGCGGCATCGCCTTCGGCTGGGACCGGATCTGCATGCTCCTGCTCGGTGCCGACTCGATCCGCGACGTCATCGCCTTCCCCAAGTCCGGCGGCGGCTACGACCCGCTGACCGACGCGCCCGCCCCGATCACCCCGGAGCAGCGCAAGGAGGCGGGCATCGACGCCACGCCGAAGCGTGACGAGGACGAGCAGGCGGGGGCCTGATCCGATGAGCCGGCCGGTCGAGGTGCTCCTGTGGGACTGCGACGGCGTCCTGCAGCACGGGCGCTTCGACTGGCGGGAGCGGCTCGACGGTGCGGTGCGTCCGGGCTTCGCCCGGCGGGTCTTCGAGGCCGAGCTGCCCGCGCTGCGGGGCGAGCGGTCGTTGCGAGCCGTGCTCGAGGAGCTGCTCAGCCTCGAGCAGGAGCAGACCGGTCACGTCCCGCTGACGGTCGACGACCTGCTCTCGATCTGGGAGCAGTTCGACCTCGACCCCGAGGCGGTCGCGGTGCTCACCGCCGTGCGTGACCTCGGGGTGCCGTGCATGCTGGCGACCAACCAGCAGGACCACCGCGTGCAACACATGCGTGAGGTGCGTGGCTACGACGGCCTCGTCGACGGCTCCTACTACTCGAGCGAGATCGGGGCGATGAAACCCGACCGGGTCTTCTTCGAGCGGGTGCTCGACGACCTCGGCCTGCCGGGGGAGCAGGTGGGCTTCGTCGACGACGTGCCGTCGAATGTCGAGGCGGCCCGGTCCGTCGGGATCCGCGCCGTGCTCCACGACCCGGAGTCCGGCGCCGAGGGACTCGTCGCGGATCTCACCCCGCTCGTGCCCGAGCTGGCCGACCTGGCCGCACGACCATAAGGAAATGCGGTCTTGGGGCAGGCCCGGCGCGCGAGCTTAGGGAGATGCGGACTCGAGGCGATCGAGGAAGGCCGTCTGGGCGGCGACGACGAGCTCACGGGCGGCATCGAGGTCGTGCCACTCGCCACGGTCGAGCTCCGGGAAGGCCTGGCGCCGACCGGACCTCGGAGGCCACTCCATCTCGAAGCTGTTGCTCTCGACGAGGGTGACGTCGGCCCCCTTCGCCACCTCGATGGCCCAGGCGTGCACGACCTTGCCGCCGGACTGGCGCACCTGACCGAGGGGCAGGCGCGGTCCGTCGGGGGTGGGAGCGCCGGTCTCCTCGGCGAACTCCCGCTCGGCGGCGGCGAGCAGGTCCTCGTCCGGCTCGACCTCGCCCTTGACGATGGTCCAGCCGCGGGGCCGGCGGGCCCACAGCGGGCCTCCCATGTGGCCGAGCCAGACCTCCATCCCGCCCTCGCCCCGGACGAAGGGGAGCAGCCCGGCACTCGTGCGCGGCACGTCAGGCCTCGGCCAGGATCGCCTGGACCCGCCGCAGGTCGGCGGTGATCTCGTCGGCCGAGCGATGGCGGGTCACGGGGTGCCGGGTGAGGCCGGACAGGGCCTCGCGGGCCTGGGCCATGACCTCGCTCTGGCCGCGGACCCGGGGGTTCCACGTGGCGCCGAGGACCTGGTAGCCGATCGCGGCGAGCACCTGCTCCATGCGTCGGTAGGGCGCGACGGCCTCGGGCGCGTCGGCATGGGCACGGGCGGCCACCCGGTCGGACTCGAGCAGCTCGACGTAGAGCTGCTTGCAGTGGTCGAGGTGCGCGGCCATGCCCTCGTCGGTGCGGGTGCGCCGCTCGGCGAGGTCGGCGAGGACGTCGTCGAGGGCGATCACGACGCGGCGACCGTGGGCGCGCAGCAGCAGCTCGGGCCGGCCGAGGCGGCTGGAGACGACGAGGACGAAGACGGCCGCGCCGACGCCGATGAGGGTGTCGACGGCGCGGTCGAAGACGATCGTGTCGGGGTCCATGCCGGTGACCGACTCGGAGATCTGCAGGGCCAGGGGGGTGAGGAAGATGACGGCAAGCGCGTAGTTGCGTGTGATGAGCAGCTCGACGAGCAGCTGGAAGCCGATGATGATCGCGATGATCCACCAGTGGCCCGGGTCGAGCCGCAGGAGCAGGGCGAAGACGAGCAGACCGGCGGCGGTGCCGATGGTGCGCTGGAAGGCCCGGTGGAACTGCACCGAGCGGGTGCCCCCCGTGTGGACGACGAGCACCGCGAAGGCGGCTGCCCAGTAGGCGTGGGCGTTGTCCATGGCCAGCGCGATGCCACCGGCGAGCAGGGTCGCGGCGGCGACGCGCGCGGCCACGAGCAGGTCCTCGCTGGGCCAGCGCAGGGCCTGCCGCAGGGACCACGCGGCGCGTGGACGGCCGAGCGAGACCTGGCGCACCCGCGCCGCCTCGTGCAGCGCGAGCTCGGCCGTGACCTCGGCGTCGGGTCCGTCGACGGCTCGGGAGACGGCGCTGGCGTAGCGGCTGTGCACGCGTTGCAGCCGGCCGCCGAAGCGGTCGTCGGAGCCGCCGTCGGTCACCGCGGTCCACGCGTCGTTGAGCGCCCGGGCCGCGCTGCGGCGGGCGGACGCGACCCGGGCAGGGTCGCGCTCCTCGAGGTAGGTCTCGACGACCTGCTCGGCGTGGGTCACCGCCGCGTCCTCGATGCCGTGGGCCCGGAGCCAGAAGTCGGAGGTGCCGACGACGATCGCGGACAGGACACCGGTGCCGGCGATGCCGAGGAGGGTCGTGGCCGGGGTGCCGTGGCTCGCTGCGAGGTTGCCGATCCCGCAGACGAGCGCGAAGAAGAAGCCCCCGGGTGGGCCGACCTGGAGGGTGTAGGTGAGCACGGCGGCCACCGTCGCGGCGAGTGCCATCGCGATGATCGCGAGGACGGCGTGACCGGCGAGGGCGATGCCCAGGGCCATCGAGGCCAGCAGACCCAGGCCCGCGAGCGGGGTGATGACGAAGCGACGACGGACGGGCGCCGAGGCACCGTACAGCACGGCGAAGACGCCCATGCCGGCGAGGAATCCCTGCTGGGCGTGACCGGCGACGGTGAATCCGACGAGTGGCAGGGCGACGGCGACCGCGGCCCGACCGGCGACCCAGCGGCGCTGCGGTCCGGGGTTCCAGCCGACGAGCGGGCGCAGGTACTCGCTGACCACTCCGGCCATCAGGCCAACCTCCCGCTGCTCCACTCGGCGTGCACGACGTATCCCAGTGAACGGTAGACCTCGCGCGCCCGGTCGTTGCGCGAGTACATGCCGAGCGTGGACCACCCGTGCTCGGCCACCGCGACACGGGTCAGCTCGGCGGTCACGGCCCGCCCGAGACCGAGCCCGCGTGCGGACGGGACGACGGTGATGCCAGCGAGGACAGGGGCTCCGGAGGACTCCGGCTCGCAGCAGCCGACGGCGAGGAGGGCGCCGCGCTCGTCGCGCACCCCGACCCACCGCTGGCGTGGTCGGGCGAAGGGCTGCCCGTCGGTCCCGGGGTTGTGCTCGTCGAGCAGGGCCTGGATCTCTGCCCGGTCGGCGGCCGGCAGCTCGACGAGCCCGCGGGGCGCGGCCACGGGGACGACCTCGGTCGTCGACATGAACTCCCAGCGCGAGGGCTCACCGGCGATCAGCCCGATGTCCTCGGCCGTGCGCGGCAGGGTGACGGCGTTCGCTCCCTTCGCCCTCGCCCGGTCCGACCACGAGGCGAAGGGGGAGGACGCCGCGAGCTCACGAAGAAGGGGTGCGTCGCCCCGGAGCATGAGGGAGATGCCGTGCGTGTGGGTGGGGCGCACGAAGGCAACGGCCCAGCGGCCGTCGCGGCGCAGCCCGAGCGCGGGCTCGTCGACGGTCGGGGTGGCCTCGGCGCGCACGGCCGGGTCCTGGTCGGTGAAGCTGAGCAGGCGGTCCATCGGGACCTCGGTGGGGGTGGTCTGGTCGGGGTGTCTGCTCACCGGGATAGCGTGCCACTCGTGGTCTCCGACGATCTCTTCGCCTCCGCCAACGACGACACGGAACCCACCGGCGCCGATCTCAACGCGCCGCTGGCCGTGCGCATGCGTCCGCGCACCCTCGACGAGGTGCGTGGGCAGCGCGAGGTGCTGCGCCCCGGCTCGCCGCTGCGGCGGCTCGTGGAGGGCAGCGTCAACGCGGTGGCGGGCCCGATGTCGGCGATCATCTGGGGCCCGCCGGGCACCGGCAAGACGACCCTGGCGCACCTCGTCGCGACGGCGGCGGACCGGGACTTCGTCCAGCTCTCGGCGGTGACGGCGGGCGTCAAGGACGTGCGGGCGGTCATGGAGCGCGCGGCGACCAACCGCTCGATGTACGGCCGGCAGACGGTGCTCTTCCTCGACGAGATCCACCGCTTCAGCAAGGCCCAGCAGGATGCGCTGCTGCCCGGCGTGGAGAACCGCGAGGTGGTCCTCGTCGCCGCGACGACGGAGAACCCGTCCTTCTCGGTCATCGCCCCGCTGCTCTCGCGCTCGATCCTCGTCACCCTCGAGTCGCTGACCCGTGAGGAGATCGGCGAGGTGCTCGACGCCGCGGTCGCCGACGAGCGCGGTCTGGCCGGGGGCTACGAGCTGGCCGACGAGGCCCGCGAGCACCTCGTCGCCATCGCCGGTGGGGATGCGCGTCGCGCGCTCACCTCGCTCGAGGCGGCCGCCGGCGTGGCCGCCGGCGACGTCCCCTTCGGTCCGGATGCGCCGCAGGCCGCGCCGATCACCCTCGCGCACGTCGAGCAGGCGGTGGCCCGGGCAGCGGTGCGCTACGACCGCACCGGTGACCAGCACTACGACGTGGCCTCCGCCTTCATCAAGTCGATGCGCGGGTCGGACGTCGACGCCGCCCTGCACTACCTCGCCCGCCAGCTCGAGGCGGGGGAGGACCCGCGTTTCATCGCCCGTCGGATCGTCATCTCGGCCTCCGAGGACGTCGGCATGGGTGACCCGACGGCGCTGCAGACGGCGGTCGCGGCGATGCACGCCGTCGCCCAGATCGGCATGCCGGAGGCGCGGATCATCCTCGCCCAGGCGGTCGTCCACAACACGCTCGCGCCCAAGTCCAACGCGGCGTACACGGGCATCAACGAGGCGGTCGCCGACGTGCGCGCCGGCAAGGTGCAGGCGGTCCCGCCGCACCTGCGCGGCTCCGGCTACACCCAGGCCTCCGACCGGGCGAAGGGGGCGGTCGGCGGCGCGAAGGTCGAGGGCTATGTCTACGCCCACGACCAGCCCGAGGGCGTCGCGGCCCAGCAGTACCTGCCCGACGACCTGCACGCCGAGCTGGGCGAGCGGTCGTACTACCGGCCGACCGACCGGGGCTTCGAGGCGCGGTTGCAGGAGCGGTGGGCGTGGTTGCGGGGGCGGCTGCGGGGTCGGTGAGAGTCGGGAGCCGGGCTGGGGGACATGGCGCCGACGGGCCGGGAGCTGAGGGCCGGCGCACGAGGGCCGGGAGCCGGCTGGCCGGCGCACGAGGGCCGAGGGCCGACGAGCTGGCCGGGGAACGTTGTCGGTGGTCCTTCCTAGAGTTGGTTCATGGCCCACACCGTAGTGCTCCACAGCCTGGACGCCGAGGGCGTCGACGGCATGGTCGAGCGCCTGCGCGCCCTGGGTGGGTCGGTCGACGAGACCGAGGCCGTCGACCAGATCGCCGCACTCGAGCGGCTGAAGTCCGCGGCCTCGGCCGCCCAGGCGAGGGTCACGGCGACGCTCCACGAGGAGCGGGTCGCGCGCGAGGCTGCCGCGGGGATGCCCCCCGCTGAGCGGGGACGGGGCCTCGGTGACGAGGTCGGGCTCGCGCGCCGCGAGAGCGCGACGCTCGGCTCCCGGCACCTCGGTCTGGCCCGGGCGCTGGTCGACGAGCTGCCCTGCGCTCTGGCGCACCTCACCGCAGGGACCGTGAGCGAGTGGGGCGCCATCCTCCTGGCCAAGGAGACCGCGGTTCTGGACCCCGACGACCGGCGGCGGGTCGACGCGGAGCTCGACGACCGGCTGGCGGACATGACACCGCGGCAGATCGAGCGGGCGGCTCGCGCCCTGGCGTTGGCGATCGACTCCCGCGCCGTGGCGCGTCGTCGAGCGCGGGCCACGGCCGACCGGCGGGTGTCGATCCGTCCCCAACCCGACACGATGGCCGCGGTCACCGGGCTGCTGCCCGTCGAGCAGGGGGTGGCCGCGTGGGCCGCGCTGAGGCGCGATGCCGAGGCGGCCAAGGCCGCCGGGGACGATCGCGGCCTCGGGCAGCTCATGGCCGATCTCTTCGTCGAGCGCCTCACCGGGCAGGCGAGGGCCGAGGCGGTCCCGGTGGAGGTGCAGCTCGTCATGTCGCCGGGCACGCTGCTCGGCGTGGATGATGCACCGGCGTCGTTGCTGGGCCACGGGCCCCTCCCAGCCGAGCTGGCCCGGGATCTCGTCCTCGGGGTCGACGGCGCGGGTGACGGCACGGACCCTGGGGAGGTCTCCTCGGGCCGCGCCTGGCTGCGGCGCATCTTCACCGACGAGGTGGATCGCGTCGTCGCCACGGATCCGAGCCGGCGTTCCTTCCCCGCCTCGTTGCGACGACTGCTGCGCGTTCGCGACGGGGTGTGCCGCTTCCCCTTCTGCGATGCCCCGATCCGGCACGACGACCACGTCGTGGCCGCAGCGCTCGGTGGCCCGACGACCGCGCATAACGGCCAGGGGCTCTGCGCACGGCACAACCTGACGAAGGCGCGACCGGGGTGGCGTTCCTTCGCTGTCGATGTGCAGACCCACGCCAATGCCGGTGTCCACGCCGGCGCAGCCGCGGTGAGCAGCCCGCCCGATGTCGTCACCCTGACCCCGACGGGGCACCGCCACCGCAGTCCCGTGCCCCCGGTCCTCGAGCGCCTGCCCGACCCGTCCGCTGCCGAGGACCGGCTGGCATCGCTGCTGCCGAGCTCGTACTGCAACGCGTCGGGCCGGCGACGGCGCCATCCCGACCCGCACAGGCTCGACGTCCACCGGCCCGCTGGCACCATCGAGCTGCGCGACACGGGGTGAGGCGTCAGGCGGGGCGGGTGCCCTCGGGAGGGGTGAGGCCCACGTCGGTCCACACCTCGGTCAGCTCGGTGATCCGCCCGGACGCCGCGGTGGCGAAGCCGGCGACCTCGAAGGCCACGCTCTCGCCATCGGACCGACCGGTGACGTGGCAGCGGGACACGGCTCGATCGCCCTGTCCCACGAGGTCCTCGAGCACCATCCGGTCGAAGTCCGGGTACTCGGCGTTGGTCCGGATCCACGCGTCTGCGTCGAGGACCTCACCCGTGTGCACGTAGCGGCAGACGAAGTCGTCGTGAAGCAACGGGCGGAGGTCGTCCCACCGCCGCTCGTCGATCGTCGTGCAGAGGGTGCGAAGCAGCTCGGCGGCGTCCATAACGACCGAGACTAGGCCGCGCCGCCGACACCGCCGTCACGCTCGTGCTTCCTGAAGAACTCCGTGGCGCAGGGTGACCCGCAGGCGCCAGACTGCCGACATGTCCAAGCACCCGATCGCCGAGTACGCGAAGGCGCTGCGTCAGCACCTGACGCAGGACCCGCCGACGGACGGCTTCCGACTCGTCGACGTGCGTGCCGAGATCGGTACCGAGGCCACGACGGGGGACGAGGTTGCCGTCGTCTTCACCTGGCGGCGCAACCCGCACACCTTCGTCGTGCGGTTCGGCCGGACCTTCGAGGGGCCGTTCGGCGATGTCGAGGACCTGCCCGACGGGCAGGCCCACCCGGGGGCATGGCCCGAGGGACATGACCCGCTGGAGGCGTGGTGCCAGGACGTGCACTTCTGGCTCATGGAGGAGCTCGACACCGGCCTGCTCGCCCGGGCGACACGACACTGGGAGGGCGAGATGATCGCGCTCACCGCGGTGGCGCCGCAGCCCGTCCCGACGGAGCCCGACCCCGACGAGGTGTGGATCGATGATGTCCCGCAGTACGCGCCCGAGATGCGCCTGCCGTGGCGGGTCCACCTCAGGCTCGCCGCGCGCACCGTGCTCGCTCGTCTGCGCGGCCGCCGGGCCGTCATGGGCTGGGCGACATGGGGCCCTCTGGACGCGGAGCCCGGCGACGGTCTGCGCGACGGCAAATGGCTGGCCGATGCGGGCATGGACCCCGCCGCGGTCCGGGCGATCCGTGACGACGGACGACTCCTCGTCTGGCTGCAGGCGCTGACCGACGCGCTGGAGGTCCGGCCTGCCGGCCAGTGCGCCGTGCTGACGACCGACGACCCACACGTCGCGCGGATGGAGGTCCTCGAGGTCACCGACCGGGCGCCCGAGGGCCTGCGGCACCGTCTCGTCCTCGCCGGCGTACGCGCGGCAGCAGACGAGGGGGCACGGACCGTCCTCGTCCCTGACGGACGCGGCGGTGAGGACGCCGTGGACACCGCGCTGTGCTGAGGCGGGTCGCGGACCGGTGGGTAAGGTAGGGGCCATGACCGTGCCTCTCGGACGGCCGCGCCGGATCACCGCGCGGCGAGCTACCTCGGGGTCGGCCCGCGCCTGACGCGCCGGTCGCCCCCTTCGCTCCTGCCCCGAGAACCCCCTGCACCACTGATTGGACACGAGACACCCATGGAAACTGCCGAGATCCGGCGCCGTTGGCTCACCTTCTTCGAGGGCAAGGGACACGCGGTCGTCCCCTCCGCCCCGCTGATCCACGAGGACCCCAACCTCCTCTTCGTCAACGCCGGCATGGTCCCCTTCAAGCCCTACTTCCTCGGGCAGGAGACGCCCGCCTGGACCCGCGCCACGAGCGTGCAGAAGTGCGTGCGCACCGGTGACATCGACGAGGTCGGCAAGACCTCCCGGCACGGCACCTTCTTCCAGATGAACGGCAACTTCTCCTTCGGCGACTACTTCAAGCGCGACGCCATCGCCTTCGCCTGGGAGCTGCTCACCACCCCCCAGCCCGAAGGGGGCTACGGCCTGGACCCGGAGCGGCTGTGGGCGACGGTCTACACCGACGACGACGAGGCCGAGCGCCTGTGGCTCGAGCTCACCTCGATCCCCAAGGAGCGGATCGTGCGTCGCGCGGAGGCCGACAACTACTGGTCGATGGGCGTGCCCGGCCCCGGCGGCCCGTGCAGCGAGATCTTCTACGACCGCGGCGAGGAGTACGGCCGCGAGGGCGGCCCCGAGGTCGACGAGGACCGCTACATGGAGATCTGGAACCTCGTCTTCATGCAGTACGAGCTCTCGGCCGTCCGCTCCAAGGCGGACTTCGACGTCGCCGGCCCGCTGCCGGCGCAGAACGTCGACACCGGCATGGGCCTGGAGCGGATCGCGAGCATCCTCCAGGGCGTCGACAACATGTACGAGATCGACGAGGTCTACCCGGTGCTCGAGAAGGCCGCGGAGATGACCGGCCGCACCTACGGCACCCAGTCGGGCCAGACCGCGGGCGACTCGCACCCCGACGACGTCCACCTGCGCGTCGTCGCCGACCACGTGCGCTCCTCGCTCATGCTCATCGGTGACGGCGTCACCCCGGGTAACGAGGGTCGCGGCTACGTGCTGCGCCGCATGCTGCGCCGTGCGGTGCGCGCGATGCGCCTGCTCGGCTACGAGGACCCGGCGCTGCCGCACCTGCTGCCCGTCTCGATGGAGCGGATGAGCGCGTCCTACCCCGAGCTGCGGACCGGCTTCGACCGGATCGCGCAGATCGCCTACGCCGAGGAGCAGGCCTTCCGCCGCACCCTCGCGCAGGGCACGACGATCCTCGACACCGCGGTGACGCGCACCAAGGACAGCGGCGGCGACACCCTCGCCGGCGAGCAGGCCTTCGCGCTGCACGACACCTACGGGTTCCCCATCGACCTCACCCTCGAGATGGCGGCGGAGCAGGGGCTCAAGGTCGACCGTGAGGGCTTCGTCCGACTCATGGACGAGCAGCGCCAGCGCGCCAAGGCCGACGCCAAGGCGAAGAAGGGCGGCCACGCCAACACCGAGGTCTGGAAGGACCTGCGCGCGCTCGGCGCGACGGACTGGCGTGCCTACGAGGAGCTGACGACGACCGGCTCGGTCGTCGGCCTCGTGCGCGACGGCGCCCGCGTCGAAGAGCTCGAGCCCGGCCAGACCGGCCAGGTCGTGCTCGACCGGACGAGCTTCTACGCCGAGTCCGGCGGTCAGATCGCCGACTCCGGCGTCATCGTCGTCGACGGCGCGCGCCTGCTCGTGCGCGACGTCCAGCGCCCGGTCAAGGGCCTCGTCGTCCACACCGTCGAGGTCGCCGACGGCGCGGTCCGCGTCGGCCAGGACTCCTCGGCCGAGGTCGACCCGCAGTGGCGCATCGACGCCTGCCAGGCTCACTCCGGCACGCACGTCGTCCACGCGGCGCTGCGCCAGGTGCTCGGCCCGTCGGCACTGCAGTCCGGCTCCTACAACAAGCCCGGCTACCTGCGCCTCGACTTCGCGTGGAACCAGGCGCTGTCCGGCGACGCCCGCGCCGAGATCGAGTACGTCGCCAACCTCGCGGTCCGCGACGACCTGCCGGTCTCCGCGGACTGGATGACCCTGCCCGAGGCGCGCGAGCGCGGGGCGCTCGCCCTCTTCGGCGAGACCTACGACGAGCAGGTGCGCGTCATCGAGATCGGCGGCGAGTGGTCGCGCGAGCTGTGCGGTGGCACCCACGTGCGCCACTCCAGCCAGATCGGTGCCCTCACCCTCACCGGCGAGTCCTCGGTCGGCTCCGGCGTGCGGCGCCTCGAGGCCTATGTCGGCATGAACGCCCTGCAGCACCTGGCGACCGAGCGCGCGCTCGTCGCCGAGCTGTCGAGCATCGTCAAGGCGCCCGCCGGCGACCTGCCGGAGCGCGTCTCCGAGCTCGTCACCCGCCTGCGCGAGGTCGAGAAGGAGCTGGAGAAGGTGCGCCGCGAGCAGGTGGCGGCGTCCGCGGGCTCGCTCACCGACGCCGCGAGCGACGTGGCGGGCGTGACCTATGTCGGCGTCCACATCGCCGGCGGAGCGCCCGACGACCTGCGCCAGATGGTCACCGACACCCGCGCCCGGCTCGGCGAGGACCGCCCGAGCGTCGTCGCCCTCACCGGTGACGGCCCGGGCAAGCCGGTCGTCGTCGTCGCCACCAACGAGGCGGCTCGGGCGAAGGGGGTCAAGGCGGGCGCTCTCGTGCGCGTCGCGGCCCAGGTGCTCGGCGGCGGCGGTGGCGGCAAGGACGACCTCGCCCAGGGTGGCGGCCAGGACGCCACGAAGGTCGAGGACGCCCTGGCGGCCATCGAGCGGGAGCTCGGTGCCTGACGCCGGGACGACCGTGCCGGAGCCCCGTCGAGGGGTCCGGCTCGGCATCGACGTGGGCGAGGCCAGGGTGGGGGTCGCGATGAGCGACCCCCACGGCCTGCTCGCGACGCCCGTGGAGACGGTGGCGCGTGATCTCCAGCACGGCCGTGACGTCGATCGGGTCGTCGAGATCGCCACCGAGGTCGAGGCGATGGAGGTCGTCGTCGGTCTCCCGCGCTCCCTCGACGGCTCCGAGGGCCCGGCCGCGGCGAAGGCGCGTTCGTGGGCCAAGAGCCTGGGTCTGGCCCTGCGCGAGGCGCCGATCGGGAACACGCCGATCCGCCTCGTGGACGAAAGGCTCACGACAGTGGATGCTCATCGGGGCCTGCGGGACAGCGGTGTGGCCGGTCGTCGCCATCGGGACGTGGTCGACCAGGCGGCCGCGGTGCTGATCCTGCAGACTGCGCTGGACACGGAGCGCGCAACCGGTAGACCCCCAGGGGAACGGGTAGGTCGGCCGCGCCGACGCAGACCGCGGAAGGGCAACGACGCATGAACCAGCTCGACGACGACATCTTCGACGACGGGTCGCACGATCGCTCGCACACGCGCCGTCAGCGGCGTGCCACGGAGGCGCGCACCACGCGCCGCGGCGGAGCCGGCTGCCTGGCCATGCTCCTCGCTGCTGCGGTCGTCGTGGTCGCCATCGTCTTCGCCTTCGGCTCCCTGCGGTCGTTGATCCCCGGCGGGTCCGGCTCGAAGGACTTCGAGGGACCGGGACACGGCAAGGTCGAGGTCGAGGTCGCCTCGGGCCAGTCCGGCTCCGAGATCGGCGAGTCCCTCGTCGAGGCCGGCGTCATCAAGTCGACGAGCAGCTTCACCGAGGTCGCGGCCGCCCAGCCGGACAAGGCCTCCTCGATCCAGCCGGGCACCTACGCGATGCTCAAGGAGATGCCGGCGGCCGACGCCTTCGACCGGCTCATCGACCCCAAGAACCGTGTCGCCAAGGGCATCACCATCCCCGAGGGCCTGTGGCGCTCGGAGATCTACAAGCGCCTGTCGGAGGGCACCGGCGTGCCGGTGTCGCAGTACGAGAAGGCCGAGAAGTCGGCGCAGCTGAAGCTGCCCGAGCAGGCCGGCGGCGACCTCGAGGGCTGGCTCTTCCCGTCGACCTACGAGTTCGACAAGGACACGAGTGCCGTCGCCCAGCTCAACGCGATGATCACCATGACGACCGACGAGCTGAAGAAGGCCAAGGTCCCGCAGGACACGTGGGAGCGCACCCTCACCGTCGCCTCGATCGTCGAGGGCGAGTCCGGTGCGGCCGACCGGGGCAAGGTCGCCCGGGTCATCGAGAACCGCCTGGCGGACGTCAACGGCCCGACCGTGGGCATGCTCAACATGGACAGCACCGTCCACTACGTCTTCCAGGAGCGTGGCAAGGCGGGCACGACCGACGAGATGCGCAACTCGGACAGCCCCTACAACACCTACAAGCACACGGGTCTGCCCCCGGGGCCGATCAACAACCCCGGCGCCGAGGCGATCGAGGCGGCCGGCAACCCGGACGAGGGCGACTGGCTCTTCTTCGTCACCGTCGACCCGGACTCGGGCGAGACGAAGTTCGCCACGACCCAGCGCGAGCACGACAACAACGTCAAGGAGTTCGAGCAGTGGTGCGCGGACAACCAGGACCGGTGCTGACCCCGACCCTGCACGCAGGTGTCCTCGGCAGTCCGATCCGGCACTCGCTGTCGCCGACGCTCCACCGCGCCGGTTATGCGGCCGCGGGCCTGACCGACTGGGACTACACCGCCCACGAGGTCGACGAAGGGGGCCTGGCCCCCTTCGTCGCCGGGCTCGACGTCATGTGGCGGGGCCTGAGCCTGACGATGCCGCTCAAGGTGGCGGCCTTCGACGTCGCCGACGAGGTGAGCGAGCTCGCGCGCCGGGCCGGGGCGATCAACACGCTCGCCCGCACCGACACCGGCTGGGTCGGCGACAACACCGACGTCTACGGCATCGTCGCCGCGCTGCGTGACGCCGAGGTCAGCGAGCCCGCGCGGGCGAGCGTCCTCGGGTCGGGCGCGACCGCTCGCTCCGCGCTGCTCGCGCTGCAGGAGCTCGACGCCGGGGAGGTCGTCGTCGCCGCGCGCGACGAGGCGAAGGCCGCGGCGCTGCGCGACGCCGTGCCGGGTGCCGGGGCCGTGCAGGTCGCCCCCCTTCGCTCCTGGACGTCGGGAGCACCGCAGGTCGTCGTGAGCACCCTGCCCGGAGGCAGGGCCGGCACAGCCGTCGCCGAGACCATCGGCGACGCGGACCTGACGGGGGTCGTCCTGCTCGACGTCGTCTACGCCGACTGGCCGACCCCGCTGGCCCGCGCGGCCGCCGAGCGCGGCGCGGCGGTCGTCTCCGGGTTGGAGATGCTCGTGCACCAGGCGGCGCGGCAGTTCGAGCTCTTCACGGGGGCGACGGCGCCGGTGGCGGCGATGCAGGCCGCCGGCCGGGCGGCGCTCGGCCACACCCCGGACGCCTGACGGAACCTCCCGCGCGGGATGGGAAGATGCCAGACATGTTGCGTTGGTTGACTGCTGGTGAGTCGCACGGCCAGGCCCTCGTGGCGACCCTCGAGGGACTGCCAGCCGGGGTCGAGGTCACGACCTCGGACGTCGCGGGCGCCCTCGCCCGTCGCCGCCTCGGCTACGGCCGCGGTGCCCGGATGAAGTTCGAGCAGGACCAGGTGACCTTCCTCGGTGGCGTGCGCCACGGCAGCACCCTCGGCTCGCCGCTCGCCGTGATGATCGGCAACACCGAGTGGCCGAAGTGGGAGACGGTCATGAGCGCCGACCCCGTCGACGCCGCCGCCTTCGCCGCGTCCGACGACGTCAACGCGGAGAAGGAGATCGCCCGCAACCGGCCGCTGACCCGTCCGCGGCCCGGTCACGCCGACCTCGTGGGGATGCAGAAGTACGGCTTCGACGAGGCCCGTCCCGTGCTCGAGCGCGCCTCGGCCCGTGAGACCGCCGCCCGCGTGGCCCTCGGCGAGATCGCCGAGCGCTTCCTCGAGCAGGCCTACGGGATCCGGCTCGTCGCGCACACGGTCGCGATCGGCGAAGGGGAGGCCCCCGCCGACGGTCCGCTGCCGACCCCCGACGACACCGCGACCCTCGATGCCAACCCCGTGCGCGCCATGACCCGCGAGGGCACCGACGCGATGGTCGCCGAGATCGAGGCGGCGAAGAAGGACGGGGACACTCTCGGCGGCGTCGTCGAGGTCCTCGCCTACGGCCTGCCGCCGGGCCTGGGCAGCCACGTCCACTGGGACCGTCGCCTCGACGCGCGCCTGGCCGGCGCCCTCATGGGCATCCAGGCGATCAAGGGCGTCGAGGTCGGCGACGGCTTCACCACCGCCCGCCGCCGCGGCTCCGCCGCCCACGACGAGATGGAGCGCGACGGCGACGGCGTGATCCACCGCCGCACCGGCCGCGCCGGCGGCACCGAAGGGGGCATGAGCACCGGTGACGTGCTGCGCGTGCGCGCCGCGATGAAGCCGATCAGCACGGTCCCGCGGGCCCTCGAGACCATCGACGTCGCCGGCACCGACCCGGCGACCGCGATCCACCAGCGCTCCGACGTGTGCGCCGTCCCGGCCGCGGGCGTCGTCGCCCAGGCGATGGTCGCGCTCGTCCTCGCCGAGGCCTGCGTCGAGAAGTTCGGCGGCGACTCGGTCGCCGAGACCGCGCGCAACCACCGCGCCTACCTCGACGCGATCCCCGAGCTCATGCGGACGTGGGAGGCGTGAGCGGCGCTCCCTTCGTCGTCGTCATCGGACCGCCCGGGGTCGGCAAGTCGACCGTCGCGGCGCAGCTCGCCGAGCGTCTCGGCCGACGGCTCGTCGACTCCGACGCACTCGTCGAGGAGCGCGAGGGCCGCAGCATCTCCGATCTCTTCGTCGACGAGGGCGAGGACTACTTCCGCGCCGCCGAGCAGCGGGCCGTCCTCGACGCCCTGACCGAGGACGGCACCGTCCTCGCGCTCGGTGGGGGAGCACCGATGATCCCCGCGCTCATCGAGGCGCTGCGCGCCCACCGGGTGCTCTTCCTCGACGTCGGCATCGCCGACGCAGCGAAGCGGATCGGCTTCGACAAGAGCCGGCCGCTGCTGTCGGTCAACCCGCGGCAGAGCTGGATCAAGACGATGGAGGCGCGGCGCCCGACCTACGAGGCCCTGGCGACCCACCGGGTCGACACGGCCGGCCGCGACGTCGAGACCGTCGTCGCGCAGGCCCTCACCGTGCTCGAGGAGGGCGCATGAGCCCCTCCGATGTGACCACGATCCCCGTCGGGGACGACTACGACGTGCTCGTCGGTCATGGGGTCTCAGCCCGGGTGGCCGACGTGCTGCCGGACGACGTCGCCCGCGTCCTCGTCGTCCACGGCGAGCCTCTCGCCCGTCTCGCCGAGCCCGTCGTCGACGCGCTGCGCGCCGCCGGGCTCGACGTCCACGTCGCCGCAGTGCCCGACGCCGAGGCGGCCAAGACCGTCGAGGTCGCCGCCGGGCTGTGGGCGGTCATGGGGCAGGCCGGGTTCACCCGCACCGACGCGGTCGTCGCCGTCGGCGGTGGCAGCGTCACCGACCTGGGTGGCTGGGCCGCGGCTGCGTGGCTGCGCGGGGTGGCCGTCGTCCACGTGCCGACGACCGTGCTCGGCATGGTCGACGCGGCCGTCGGCGGCAAGACGGGCATCAACACCGCCGAGGGCAAGAACCTCGTCGGCGCCTTCCACACGCCCGCGGCGGTGCTCTGCGACCTCGACCACCTCGCGACCCTGCCGCCGGCCGACCTGTCGGCCGGGTTGGCCGAGGTCGTCAAGGGCGGCTTCATCGCCGACCCGCGCATCCTCGAGATCGTCGAGGAGGAGGAGTCGGCCGTGCAGGAGCCCGGCACCGCGCAGCTGCGCGAGGTCATCGAGCGCAAGATCGCCATCAAGGCCGAGGTCGTCGCCGCCGACCTCCGCGAGTCCAACCTGCGCGAGATCCTCAACTACGGGCACACCCTCGGCCACGCGATCGAGCACCACGAGGGCTATCGCATGCGGCACGGCGAGGCGGTCGCGATCGGCATGGTCTACGCCGCCGAGCTCGCCCACCGCACCGGTCGGATCGACGCCGCCCTGCTCGAGCGGCACCGCTACGTCCTCGGTCTGCTGGGCCTGCCGACGACCTACTCGGCGGCGACCTTCGACGAGCTGCTCGCCGCCCTGCGCCGCGACAAGAAGACCCGCGGTGCCACGCTGCGCTTCGTCGTCCTCGACGGTCTGGCGCAGCCGTCCCGGTTCGAGGGCCCGGACGAGAGCCTGCTGCGCGAGGCCTACGCCGCCCTGGCCTGACCCCCTTCGCCCGGCTGCGACTCCGCAAGACCCTAGGGTTTTGCAGAGTTCAGGGCGGCACAACCCTAGGGTTTTGCAGAGTTCAGCCGGCGTCGAGGTCGGCCTCGTGGACGGTGATCGCGACCTGCACGCGGTTGTCCGCGCCGAGCTTGTCGAGGATGCGGCCGACGTGCGCCTTGACCGTCGCGACGCTCAGGTAGAGGCGCGCGGAGATCTCGGCATTGGACAGACCGGCGCCGACGGCCCGGGCGACCTCGAGCTCGCGCTCGGTGAGGGACGTCAGGCGGGTCCGGGCCTCGTCGCGGGCGGCGTGCTGCGCAGCGCCGCCGGAGGCCGAGCGCACCGACTGCAGCACCGAGGCGGTGACGCCGGGGGAGAGGATCGACTGGCCCGCGGCGACGAGCCGCACGGCCTCGACGAGACGGTCGGGCGGGGTGTCCTTGAGCAGGAAGCCGTCGGCCCCGTGCTGCAGCGCCCGCATGACGTCGTCGTCGGCGTCGAAGGTCGTCAGGACGATGACCTTGCTCGGCGACCCGCTGCGGACGAGCTCGTCGGTTGCGGAGAGACCGTCGAGGCGCGGCATGCGGATGTCCATGAGGACGACGTCGGGGGAGTGCTCGGCGATGACCGAGAGCCCCTGGCGTCCGTCCTCGGCCTGGCCGACGACGGTGATCTCCGGCGCGCCCCCGAGGATCATCGACAGCGCGGTGCGGACCATGGCGTCGTCGTCGACGAGGACGACGGAGATCGGGGCCCGGCTCGAGTCGTTCACACCGGCCACGGTAGCCACACCGCCAGCCGGTGCCGTCCGTCGGGTGCCCAGCCGTGCTCGATGCGCCCGCCGGCGAGCTCGACGCGCTCGGACAGCCCGAGCAGGCCGGTGCCGGAGCCGGGCACGGCCGCGCCGGTCGCCTGCACGGAGCGCGGGTTCGTCACCGTCACCTCCAGCCCGTCGCCCGGCCGTCCGGCGAGGCGCACGTCGACGCCGGCCCCGGGGGCGTGCTTGCGGGCATTGGTCAGGCCCTCCTGCACCACCCGGTAGGCGGCGCGGCTGGCGGTCTCCGGCACCGCCGCGATGTCGACGCCGCCGTCGTCGAGCGTGACGCGGCTGCCGGCTGCTCGCGCCTCGTCGAGGAGCTCCGGCAGGTGCACGAGCGAGCTCTGCGGACGAAGGGGGGCGCCCCCGTCCTCGGCGCGCAGCACCCCGAGCACCTCGCGCAGGTCGGTGAGTGCGGCGCGCGCATTGGCGTCGATGGCCGCGACGGCCGCCCGCCGCTCGTCCTCGGGCAGGTCCTCGCGGTAGGCGAGCACGCCGGAGTGCATCGTGACGAGCGAGATGCGGTGGGCGAGGACGTCGTGCATCTCGCGGGCGATGCGGCCGCGCTCGGCGGTCTGGGCCTGGGCGACCCGAGCCCGCTGCTCGGACTCGGCCGTCCGGGCCCGGTCGACCCACGAGCGCACGAGGGCCCGGCGCGAGCCGATCGAGACACCGACGGCGACGAGGACGGCGAGCACGAGCAGGCTGAAGAGCGTCTCCGCCCACAGCGGCAGGGGGTCGGGGTCCGGGTAGACGATCCGGGAGGCGAAGGTCCCGGTGACGACGGCGAGCAGGGTGACCGGGACGAGCTCGCGCCAGCGCTGCCGGGTGGCGAGCGAGACCATCGCCACCGCCTGGGCACCGGCCGCGACGACGGACACGCCGCTGAGCAGGGTGGTGACGGCCGCCGTCGTCACCGGCAGGCGGCGACGCAGCAGGAGCAGGGCTGCGGCCACCAGACCGAGCGCGGGGTCGACGAGCACCAGCCAGAAGGTGCGCAGGCCCTCGGGCAGGTCCGCGTCGGGATCGGGATAGGTGATCGCGAAGGTCAGGATCCACAGGGTGAGGCCGATCAGCAGGGCGAGGCCGAGGCGCCAGGTCGTGCCCCACCAGGTCAGGCGGTCGGGGTGGCGCTCGTCGGGCGCAGGTCGGCTCGTCACGGCCCCACCGTAGGCGGTGCCCGACCCGCCCGGCATCGGCCGGGAGTCGCTGCTGCAGGGGGTCACCCCCCCTTCGGAAGTCGTAGTCACCCTCGAGACCACCGGGCGATGTGGGGACGGGTCGCCCACCGGCAGCGTGGAGCCCATGATCACCGCCACCCACCTCACCAAGCGCTACGGAGACGTCGCCGCCGTCTCCGACGTGACCTTCTCCGCCCGACCCGGCCGCGTCACGGGGTTCCTCGGGCCCAACGGCGCCGGCAAGTCGACCGTCATGCGGATGCTCACGGGCCTCACGCCACCGACCTCCGGTGAGACGAGCGTCCTGGGGCACCGCTACCGCGACCTGCCCAACCCCGGCCGGCACGTCGGCGTCATGCTCGACGCCTCCGCCCAGCACCCGGGCCGCACCGGCCGGGAGGTGCTCGGCCTCGCGGCACGCACGACCGGTGTCGGGTCGGCCGCCGTCGGCACCGCGCTGTCCAGGGTCGGGCTCACCGATGCCGAGGCGGGCCGCCGCGTGCGCGGCTACTCGCTCGGCATGCGGCAGCGCCTCGGCCTGGCGACCGCCCTCCTCGGCGACCCGCAGGTGCTCGTCCTCGACGAGCCGGCCAACGGCCTGGACCCGCAGGGCATCCACTGGATGCGCGGGCTGCTGCGCGACTTCGCCGACGCGGGCGGGACCGTCCTGCTCTCCTCGCACCTGCTCCACGAGGTGCAGGTCATCGCCGATGACCTCGTCATCATCGGCCGCGGCCGGATCGTCGCCGAGGGCACGACCGAGGAGCTGCTGCAGCGGCAGGGGACCCGGGTGGCCTCGCTCGACGACGACGAGCTGACCATCGCCCTGCGGGCCGCGGGCATCGAGGTGACGCAGACCCCGACCGGTCTGCTCGCCGCCGCCGAGGCGGCGACCGTCGGCCGGGTCGCGCTCGACGCGCGCATCGTGCTCACCGACCTGGCTGCCGGCTCCGCCGGCGGCCTCGAGGACCTCTTCCTCAGCCTGACCGCAGACCACTCCCGAGGAGATGCAGCATGACCACCCGCACCGACACCGCCTCCGCTGATCCGGCCACCGACGCGGCCGCGGCCGCGGACATCCCCGCCACGCCGCCGCTGGACACCAGCGGCGACCACATCCCCTTCGCCCGGCTCGTCGACGTCGAGCTGCGCAAGATGGTCGACACCCGCGCCGGCCTGTGGATGCTCGTCGTCATGGCGGCGATCAGCGTCCTCGTCTCGGCGGTCCTCGTCATCTGGGGGAGCCCCGCCGACCAGACCTTCGCCACCTATCTCGGCATGATCTTCATCCCGCTCACGGTGCTGCTGCCCGTCCTGGGCATCATGTCCGCCACCCAGGAGTGGAGCCACCGCACCGGTCTGGCGACCTTCACCCTCGTACCGCGACGCGGGCGGGTCCTCACCGCCAAGGCCGTCGCCGCACTCGCCCTGACGCTCGGTCTGCTCGTCGTCGCCGCCGCCGCGTCCGCCGTCGCGACGGCGATCTCGGGCGGGACCTTCTCGCTCACCGGGCTCTCGCTCGTCGGGGTCGTGCTCACCGCCCTGCTCCTCACGCTGCAGGGGGTGGCCTTCGGCGCGGCCCTGCTCAACACCCCCCTGGCCATCGTGGCCATCCTCGTGCTGCCGACGGTGTGGATGGTCCTCACCTCGTCGATCAGCTGGATGAGCGATGCTGCCCGCTGGCTCGACCTGACGATCGTCACCGAGCCCCTCACCGAGGGCACGATGACCGCGGAGGCGTGGGGCCAGCTCGCCACGAGCAGCGCCGTGTGGGTGCTCCTGCCCCTGGCCATCGGCACCCGCCGCGTGCTCACCCGCGAGATCTCCTGAGCGGCGTGTCACCCCTCCCGTGGTCCTGGGCCACGGGAGGGGCGCGTTAACGTCGTGGGCATGTCACGTGTGCGTCCCGCAGCCCTCGCCCTCACCGCTGCCCTCACCCTGACCGCCTGCGCGGGCGCGTCGGGTGGGTCCTCGAGCTCGAGCTCCGCCGACGGCTCGTCGTCGAGCAGCGCCAGCCCGTCGTCGAGCCCGAAGGGCTACACGCCGGCGCCGGAGGAGAAGGCCGCGATGGTCATCAAGGGCGACGACTTCCCGTCGCTCGACACCAAGGCGAAGCTGCCGCGTGACGTCACGTCCGCCCAGCTCAAGACCTGGGTCGACGAGGGCAAGCTGCCCGTCGGGCGCACCCACGGGGCCTACTTCGAGACGATGATCAACAGCATCACCCAGGCGAAGGAGGCGCCCGACGTCGTCTTCTTCGGCGACTCGATGACCCAGCAGGGCGTCGACCCGCAGGTGCTCGGCAAGGAGCTGACCAAGGCGAAGGGGAGTGACGTCACCGTCTTCAACGCCGCCAGCAGCCGCGCCCGCTGGGGGATCAACAAGATGGTCGCCGAGTACCTCGTCAAGGAGGACAAGGTCCCCGACGTGGCGGTCCTGATGCTCTCCACCCGGGCGGCCGAGGACGACGGCTTCTACGAGAGCGAGGTCCAGAAGACCGGATTCTCCGCGATGGTCCAGGGCTGCGACCGGCCGACCACCAAGGAGTGGGGGGCCGCCGAGGTCAAGGACTGCGAGCGCTACCACTCCGACCTGCGCTACCGCTTCCGCGATGCCGGTGGTCAGGTGGAGCGGGCGCAGGAGGGCGAGATGCCGCAGACGAGCCTGGCCATCGGGTCCAAGGGCTTCCTGCGCTCCGACGGCTTCATGATCCACCCGGGGATGCCCCTCGACGAGGTGCGCGAGACGAGCGCCAAGCGGGTGGCCCGCGGCAACCCCGGCCTGCCGCACGTCGGCGAGCAGGCGACGAAGGACTTCGACGCCACCGTCGAGCTGCTGCGCGAGCACGGCGCGACGGTCGTCTCCTCGACGATCCCGTACTCGCCCGTCCACCAGGACAACCTCGAGAAGCGCTGGCGGGGCTACGACACCCGCCGTCAGAAGGCTGCGAAGGAGATCACGGCGACGGCCGACGTGCCGCTCTTCGCGATCAACCGCTTCGGCTCCTGGTACGGCGACGGCAGCGGCCGTGACGCGATCCACCTCGCGCCCGAGGGCGCCGCCGACTTCTCGCGGCAGATGGCGAAGACCCCCGGCTTCGCGGACACGGTCACCGAGGCGGTGGACTGAGCCGCGGCCCCCTGACGCGCGGGCCCGCGCTCAGGAGCGGCCGCGCGGGGCCGAGGCGGACATGATCTCGGTGATCGCCGCCTCGTCCTCGTCGCTGAGGCGACCCCAGCCGGGCGCGTACTCGTAGACCTCGCCGAGCGGGGTGGCCTTGCGGTTGCCCAGGAGCAGCTCGACGTCGTCGACGGTGAGCAGGCCCGGGTGCCAGACGCCGCAGGCCTCCGAGACCTTGAGCAGGTCGCGGCGCAGGGTGCGGATGTAGTTGTCGACCCGGTGCGCCTTGAGCGTCGGGTCGAGGCCGCGGGAGAGCCAGGGGTTCTGCGTCGCGACGCCGGTGGGGCAGTGGTCGGTGTGGCACTTCTGCGCCTGGATGCAGCCGATGGCGAGCATCGCCTCACGCGCGACGTGGACCATGTCGACGCCGAGGGCGAAGGCGACGAGGGCATTTTCGGGCAGGCCGAGCTTGCCGGACCCGACCCACGTGACGCGGTCGGCGAGGCCGGCCCGGGCGAAGACGCCGTAGACGCGGGTGAAGGCGAGCCGGAAGGGCAGGGCGACCGTATCGCTGAAGACGAGGGGAGCCGCGCCGGTCCCCCCTTCGCCTCCGTCGATGACGATGAAGTCCACGCCCCGCGTGCCGTCGGCCATCGCCTCGGCCAGCTCCTCCCAGAAGGTGAGGTCACCGACCGCGGACTTGATGCCCACGGGCAGGCCGGTCTCGTCGGCGACCCGCTCGACGAAGTCGAGCAAGGAGTCGACGTCGTCGAACTCGGTGTGCCGGGACGGGCTGGCGCAGTCCTTGTCCTGCGGGATCCCGCGAGTCTGCGCGATCTCGGCGGAGATCTTCGCCGCGGGGAGCATGCCACCCAGGCCCGGCTTCGCACCCTGGCTCAGCTTGATCTCGATGGCGCGCACAGGCGCCGAGGCCGCGACCTGCTTGAGCCGCTCCATGTCGAAGCGGCCCTCCTCGTCGCGGCAGCCGAAATAGGCCGTGCCGATCTGGAAGATGATGTCGCCGCCCTGGCGGTGGTACTCCGACAGCGAGCCCTCGCCCGTGCAGTGCAGGGCGCCGGCGAGGCGGGCGCCCTCGTTGAGCGCGGTGATCGCATTGCCGGACAGCGAGCCGAAGCTCATGCCGGAGATGTTGACGCACGACTGGGGGCGGAAGGCGTGCCGCCGTCCGCGCGGACCACCGAGCACCTTGGCCGACGGCAGCACGACGTCCTCGGCGCTGTGCGGGCTCGACGGCGCCGCCACGGAGGAAAAGGTGCGGTGCTTGAGGACCGGGTAGCCCTCGAGCTGCTCGACGTCGTTGTCCGTGCCGAAGCCGACGTAGTTGTTCTCCATCTTCGACGAGGCGTAGACCCACGAGCGCTGGTCGCGGCTGAAGGGCCGCTCCTGGTCGTTGCTCGTCACGATGTACTGCCGCAGCTCCGGACCGATCTTCTCGAGCAGGTAGCGGGCGTTGGCGACGACCGGGAAGTTGCGCTTGAGCGAGTGCTGCTTCTGCAGCAGGTCGCGGGCAGCGAGCCCGGCGGTGGCGGCGAGGACGGTGGCGACGGCGGCCTTCGACTTCATGCCCGCCATCCTGCACCTTCCTCCTCGGGTCTGCGTGGATGCCGCCGCCGCACGCCGGGCCGGGTGCGCGCGTGGGTGGATCCTCCCTTCGCCGGTTAAGATGCTGGGCGGCCCGCGCGCGCCCTCCGGCGCAGCGGCGGGAGACCACCTGACGACAACGCGAAGGCGAGCACATCCGTGGCAACGACGAATGACCTCAAGAACGGCATGGTCCTCAACATCGACGGCCAGCTCTGGAGCGTCGTGGAGTTCCAGCACGTCAAGCCCGGCAAGGGCCCGGCCTTCGTCCGGACCAAGCTGAAGAACGTCACGAGCGGCAAGACCGTCGACAAGACCTTCAACGCCGGCACCAAGGTCGAGACGTCGAACGTCGACAAGCGGACGATGCAGTACCTCTACAACGACGGCACCGACTTCGTCTTCATGGACCCCGACACCTACGACCAGATCCCGGTCACGCCCGAGGTCGTCGGCGACGCCGCGAAGTACATGCTCGAGAACCAGGAGGCGGTCATCGCCCGCCACGACGGCAACGTGCTCTACGTCGAGCTGCCCGCCTCGGTCGTCCTCGAGATCACCTACACCGAGCCCGGCCTGCAGGGCGACCGCTCGACCGGCGGCACCAAGCCCGCGACCCTCGAGACCGGCGCCGAGATCTCCGTGCCGCTCTTCCTCGAGCAGGGGACCAAGGTCAAGGTCGACACCCGCGACGGGTCCTACCTCGGTCGAGTGAGCTGAGTGGGAGCCCGGACCAAGGCTCGTCGTCGCGCGGTCGACCTGCTCTTCGAGGCGGAGTCCCGGCGGGTCAACGCCGGTGATCTCGCACGCGAGCGCGCGCAGACGCCGGTGACCCCGGCCCCGCTCAACGAGTACACCGTCGCCGCCGTCCAGGGAGTCGTCGCCCACTGGAGCGACATCGACGACGCGCTCACGACGTACAGCCAGGGCTGGAGCCTCGAGCGGATGCCCGACGTCGACCGCGCGATCCTGCGTCTGGGCGCTTGGGAGATCCTCTTCAACGACGAGGTCCCCGACGGCGTCGCCGTCAGCGAGGCCGTGGCCCTGGCCACCGAGCTGAGCACCGACGAGTCCCCGAAGTTCGTCAACGGCCTGCTGGCCCGCATCGTCGAGGTCAAGCCCACCCTCGTCTGAGGAGAGACATTGAGCACAGCGCACGACCCGGCGCAGGAGCCGGCGACCACCGTCGACCGAGGCACCGTCATCGGTGAGGGCTTCACGTGGCTGGCGCGCTGGTCGTGGCGCCTGCTGCTCGTCTCCGCCGGCGCCGCCATCCTCTGGTGGGTCCTCGGCAAGCTGTGGGTCGGGGTCTTCCCCGTCCTGCTCGCCCTCATCGTCGCGACCGTGCTGTGGCCGCCGACGCGGTGGCTGCGGTCCAAGGGGCTGCCCGCAGCGCTCGCCGCGGTGATCGTGATTCTCGGTGCGCTCATCGTCTTCTTCGGCGTGCTGGGAGCGATCACCCCGTCGCTCATCAGCCAGTCCGGCGACCTGGCCGACTCGGCCTCCAAGGGTCTGTCGGAGCTGCAGCAGCGGGCGGCCAAGCCGCCCTTCAACCTCGACAACCAGACGATCGACGACGCGGTCCACACGGCCCGGACCTGGCTGCAGGACCGGGGCGGCCAGATCGCCACCGGTGCCCTCGCCGGCGCCTCGGCGGTCGGCTCCGGCGCCGTGACCCTCGTCCTCGTCCTCGTGCTCGTCTTCTTCTTCCTCAAGGATGGGCCGGCGTTCCTCCCCTTCGTCTGTCGCGTCAGCGGACCGCGGGCCGGCGCCCACCTCTCGGAGGTGGCCACCCGCTCGTGGGCCACCCTCGGGGGCTTCATCCGCACCCAGGCGATCGTCTCCGCCGTCGACGCCGTGCTCATCGGCGTCGGTCTCGTCGTGCTCGGCGTGCCGCTCGCCTTCGCGCTGGCGGTGCTCACCTTCTTCGGTGGCTTCATCCCGATCGTCGGTGCCTTCGCGGTCGGCTTCCTCTCCGTCCTCGTCGCCCTCGTCGCCGAGGGTCCGACGACCGCCCTGCTCGTGCTCGCGCTGATCATCGCCGTGCAGCAGATCGAGGGCAATGTCCTGCAGCCCTTCCTCCAGGGCCGGTCCATGGAGCTGCACGCCGGCGTCATCCTGCTCGCCGTGACGATCGGCGGCACGGTCTTCGGCATCGTCGGGGCCTTCCTCGCGGTGCCGGTGGCCGCCGTGGGGGCGGTGATCCTGCGCTACCTCAGCGAGCAGGTGGCCCTGCGGGCAGGTGAGATCACCGCCGACGAGGCGGAATCGGAGACCGAGGAGGGCGCCGAGGTCGCCGAGGTCGAGCAGGACGCCGCGGTCACCGAGTGAGCGTCCTCCCGCGGCCCGCCGTCAGCGTCATCCCGCTGCGGGACGGTGCGCGTGGCCCGGAGGTCTTCGTCCAGCACCGTCAGCCGACGATGGACTTCGCGGCGGGCGCCGTCGTCTTCCCCGGCGGCCGCTGCGACCCCGGCGACGTGGCGAAGGGGGCCGACCTCGCCCTGTCGTCCGCGACCGTGGCCGACCACGTCCACCGGTGGCGGCACGTGCCCGTCGACGGGGACCGCGCCGCCGATGCCCGCACCCTCGTCGCGACGGGGCTGCGCGAGCTCGCGGAGGAGACCGGGCTGGTCACCCCGCCGGAGTCGCTCGTGCCCTGGGACCGCTGGGTGACGCCCGAGGGGCCACCCAAGCGCTTCGACGTCTCCTTCTTCGTCCTGCCGGTCCCGGCCTCCGCGCCCGGCCAGCCCATGCACCTGACGACCGAGGCGGTGGACTCGGAGTGGGACGTGGTCGAGGCGCTGCTCGCGGCCGGCGCGGCCGGCCGTCTGCGGCTGATGACGCCGACCCGGGTCATCCTCCAGGAGCTGCTCGACCTGGGCAGCGTCGAGGCGGTGACACGACTGCGGCCGGTCATCACGGGTGTCCGTGACGACCGGCCGGCGTCGCGCCCGCGGGTCACCGACGTGGTGCCCGGGGGCTGAGCGGGATCAGAAGGCGGGCAGGACCTCGCCCTGGGGCCAGGTCTCCTCGATGTAGGCCTTGACCTCGGGGGAGTGGAGCAGCTCGTCGAGCTTCTTCAGGCCGGCGTTGTCCTCGTTGGCCTTCTGCACGGCGAGGAAGTTGGCGTAGGGGTTGTCCTTGGCCTCCTCGACGGCGAGGGCGTCGTCGACCGACAGGTCCGCCTCGATGGCGTAGTTGCCGTTGATGATCGCGGCGTCGAGGTCCTGCAGCGAGCGGGCGAGCTGCGCGGCGTCGGTCTCCTTGAACTCCAGGTCCTTGGGGTTGTCCTCGACGTCGAGGATCGTCGCATTGGTCGCGTCCTTGCCCTTCTTGAGGGTGATGACGTCGTTGTCCGCGAGCAGCTGCAGCGCCCGGCCCTGGTTGGACGGGTCGTTGTTGATGCCGATCTGCCCGCCCTCGGGCAGGTCCTTGATGTCCTTGACCGAGTCGGAGTAGAGGGCGAAGGGCTCGATGTGGATGCCGTCGTAGTGCGCGAAGTCGTAGCCGCGGTCCTCGACCTGCTCCTCGTAGTAGGGCAGGTGCTGGAAGTAGTTGGCGTCGAGCGTGCCCTCGGAGAGCTGGACGTTGGGCTGCACGTAGTCGTCGAAGGTCTTGATGTCGAGGTCGAGCTTCGCCTCGGGGGCCAGCTCCTTGTCGACGTACTCGAGGATCTTCGCGTGCGGCGTGGGGGAGGCGCCGACGGTGATCTTGGTGATGCCGTCGCCGTTCTCGGTGGGGCCCTCGGCGTCGCCCTTCATCAGGCCGCACCCGGACAGGGCCAGGGCGGAGACGGACAGGACCGCGGCGGCGCGGGTGGCGGTGCGGACGGGGGACATGCGGGTTCCTTTCAGCGGGCGGCCCGGGGGCCGGTGGTGCGTGGGTGTGGCGAAGGGGAGGAACGTCGCGTGGCGCAGGTGGCGGCTCACCGGCGGTCGAGCCGTCGTGCGACGAGGTCACCGACGAGCTGGACGATCGTGACGATGGCGACGAGCAGCACGACGCAGACGACCATGACGTCGGTCTCGAAGCGGTTGTAGCCGTAGGACATCGCGACCGCGCCCAGGCCGCCGCCGCCGACGGCGCCGGCCATGGCGGTGTAGCCGATGAGGGCGATGATCGTCGTCGTCAGCCCGGCGACGAGGCCGGAGCGGGCCTCGGGCAGCAGCACCTTGCGGGTGATCTCCCGGCGGGTGGCGCCCATCATCGTCACCGCCTCGACCTTGCCGCTCGGCACCTCGCGCAGCGAGGTCTCGACGAGTCGGGCGTAGAAGGGGATCGCGCCGACGGTGAGCGGCACGACCGCTGCCTGCCAGCCGATCGAGGTCCCGACGACGAGCCGGGTGAAAGGGATGATCGCGATCATCAGGATGAGGAAGGGCAGCGAGCGGCCGATGTTGACGACCGCGCCGAGCACCCGGTGGAGCAGGGGATGGGGCGCGATGCCGCCCGGCGAGGAGTTGTGCAGGAGCACGCCGACGGGGATGCCGATGATCGCCGTGATGATGCTCGCGAGGGCCGTCATGGCGAGGGTCTCGAGGACGGCGGTCGGGACGATCTCCCGGATGACGGGGTTGTCGAGCCACCCATCGGCGGCGGCGGTGCCCAGACTGGCGAGGGCGCTCATGCGGCCGCCTCCGGGGAGAGGTGGGCGGCCTCGAGGACGCGCACGGCCTCGGCGGTGCGGGCGGGGTCGACCTCGAGCTGGATGCGGCCGACCCGGCGGCCGGCGATGGTCTCGAGGGTGGCGGCGGCGACCTCGGCCGGCACGTCGGCCGCGCGCAGCAGGTCGAGGACCGCGTCGACGCTCGTCGTCGCGGCGCGGGAGTCGCCGAGGGCGACCTCGACGTAGCCGGCGGTGTGGCCGAGGGGGAGCGGGGGAAGGGGGATGAGGTCGCGGTGCAGCCGGCCCGCGGGGTCGGCGACGACCTCGCCGATGCTGCCTGTCTCGAGGACCCGGCCCTCGCCGAGCAGGGTCACCGCGTCGCAGACCTCGCGCACGACGGCGGGCTCGTGGGTGATGATGACGACGGTGATGCCCAGGCGATCGCGCAGGTCGCGCAGCAGCCCGAGGATCTGGCGGGTCGTCGCGGCGTCGAGCGCGGAGGTCGGCTCGTCGCACAGGAGGATGTCGGGGCGCGTCGCGAGGGCGCGGGCGATGCCGACGCGCTGCTGCTGGCCGCCGGAGAGCTGACCGGGGTGGTTGTCGGCCCGGTCGGCGAGCCCGACGAGGTCGAGCAGCTCGGCGACCCGGGCCGATCGCTCGTCCGCCGACCAGCCGGCGATCTCGAGCGGCAGGGCGATGTTGTCGGCGGCCGAGCGGGAGTCGAGCAGGTTGGCGTGCTGGAAGACCATGCCGAAGCGGCGACGGGCCGCCCGCAGCTCGGCACCGCGCAGGCCGGGGATGTCGGTGCCGTCGAGGACGACGGTCCCGGCGGTCGGCTGCTCGAGCCCGGTGAGGCAGCGGATGAGCGTCGACTTGCCGGCGCCGGAGCGGCCAACGATGCCGTGGATGGAGCCCTGGGGGATCGACAGGGTGATGTCGTCCAGGGCGACGACGGGGCCGCGGGCGGAGGCGAACTCCTTGCGCAGGCCGCGCACGTCGAGCAGAGCGGGGGTGTCGGTCACCGGAAGATAATAGGAAGTTATGGAACGCATAAGCAAAACGCCTGCGTCACTCTGCACGACCCTAGGGTCGTGCAGAGTTGGGCCAACCCAACCCTGCACGACCCTAGGGTGATGCAGGGTTGGTGAGACGGGTTCGGCCGAGCGGTCGGGCGCGGGTAGAGTCGGGGCCGATCGACATCCTTTAACCACTGTCCCGTGAGGCAGAGAAGGAGGTCTTGAGACACCCATGTGTCCGGACACGCCCCCAGAGGACGGCCAGCAGCCGCCCGCCCGTGAGGTCATGAGCACCTCCGACGTCGGCAGAGCGCTGCGCCGCATCGCCCACGAGATCGTCGAGCGCAACAAGGGGGCCGCGGACGTCGTCCTGCTCGGCATCCCCAGTCGCGGCGTCGAGCTCGCCCACCGCCTCGCCGACCTCGTCGCCGAGATCGAGGGCAGCTCCGTGCCGGTCGGCTCCCTCGACGTCACGATGTACCGCGACGACCTGCGCGCGCGGCCCACGCGGGCGCCGCAGCAGACGACCTTCCCCGCCTCCGGGGTCGACGACAGGATCGTCGTCCTCGTCGACGACGTGCTCTACTCCGGCCGCACCGTGCGCGCGGCCCTCGACGCGCTCGCCGACTACGGCCGCCCCCGCGCGGTGCGGCTGGCGGTCCTCGTCGACCGTGGCCACCGCGAGCTGCCGATCCGCGCGGACCACGTCGGCAAGAACCTGCCGACCTCCCAGGCCGAGCGGGTCACCGTGCGCCTGGCGGAGCACGACGGCGTCGACGACGCGGTGACGATCTCCGGGGGTGGTGAGCGATGACCCGCCACCTGCTCTCCGTCGCCGACCTCGACGACGACGCCCTGCGGGCGGTCCTCGACACCGCCGCCGAGATGCACGAGGTGCAGCACCGCGAGGTCAAGAAGATCCCGACCCTGCGCGGGCGCACCGTCATCAACCTCTTCTTCGAGGACTCCACCCGCACCCGCTCCTCCTTCGAGATCGCGGGCAAGTGGATGAGTGCCGACACGATCAACATCACCGGCAAGGGCTCCAGCACGTCGAAGGGGGAGTCCCTCCGCGACACCGTGCGCACCATCGCGGCCATGGGGGTCGACGCGATCGTCATGCGCCACCAGGCCTCCGGTGCGGCCCACCAGGTCGCGCGGTGGTTCGACGAGTCGAGCACGCCGACGAGCGTGGTCAACGCCGGCGACGGCACCCACGAGCACCCCACGCAGGCACTGCTCGACGCCTACACGATCGAGCGCCGGCTGGGTTCGCTCGAGGGCAAGCGGGTCGCGATCGTCGGCGACGTGACGCACAGCCGCGTCTTCCGCTCCAACGTGCTGGCCCTGCCCCGCATGGGTGCCGAGGTGACCGTGGTCGCCCCGCCGACGCTCATGCCGAGCGGCGCGACCGCGTGGGCGCAGGCCGAGGGCTTCGCCCTGAGCGACGACCTCGACGAGGTCATCGCCTCCGGGGTCGACGCGCTGATGATGCTGCGCGTGCAGCGAGAGCGGATGTCCGGCGGCTTCTTCCCCACGGCCCGCGAGTACACGGTCGGCTACGGCCTGACCCGCGACCGCCTCGCCGCGCTGACGGCGGCCAACCCCGAGGCGGTCATCTGCCACCCCGGCCCGATGAACCGTGGCCTCGAGATCGCCGCCGACGCGGCCGACGCGGCGAGCAGCCTGGTCCTCGACCAGGTGAGCTCCGGCGTCGCCGTGCGGATGAGCGTCCTCTACCACCTGCTGGCCTCCGGCCCGACGACGAAGGGGGGCGCGGCATGAGCGACCTCGACACCCGCGACCTGCTCATCACCGGTGCCTCGCTGCTCGGCGCGACGACCGCCGACGTCCTCGTCCGCGACGGCGTCATCGCAGCCGTCGGAGCCGACGCCGCGGCAGGTGCCGGCACCGACACCCACCGGGTCGACGGCGACGGCCTCGCCCTCCTGCCCGGTCTGGTCGACCTGCACACCCACCTGCGCGAGCCCGGTCGCGAGGACGCCGAGACGGTCGCGACGGGCTCCGCCGCGGCCGCCGCGGGCGGATTCACCGCGGTGCTCGCCATGGCCAACACGAGCCCGGTGACCGACACCGCCGAGGCCGCCGAGCGCGTGCTCGACCTCGGAGTCGCCGCCTGTCACTGCGACGTGCAGCCGATCGGCTCGGTGACCAAGGGGCTCGAGGGCGCCGAGCTCGCCGAGCTCGGCCTGATGCACCGCTCCCGCGCCCGGGTGCGCGTCTTCTCCGACGACGGCCGCTGCGTCCACGACGCGCGGGTCATGCGCCGGGCGCTCGAGTACGTGCGCGCCTTCGACGGCGTCATCTCGCAGCACAGCCAGGACCCGGCGCTCGCCGGCCCGGCGGCCTGCTGCCACGAGGGCGAGCTCAGCGGTCGGCTCGGCCTGACCGGCTGGCCCGCCGTCGCCGAGTCGAGCATCATCGCCCGCGACGCCGAGCTCGCTCTGCACACCGGCTCCCGGGTGCACGTCGCCCACGTCTCGACGGCCGAGGGCGTCGAGGCCGTGCGCTGGGCCAAGCGCCGCGGCGCCCGGATCACCGCCGAGGTCACGCCGCACCACCTCGTGCTGACGACCGACCTGCTCACCGGCTACGACCCGGTCTACAAGGTCAACCCGCCGCTGCGCCCCGCCGAGGACGTCGAGGCCCTGCGCGAGGCCCTCGCCGACGGCACGATCGACGCGGTCGCCACCGACCACGCCCCGCACGCCCGCCACGACAAGGAGCACGCCTTCCCCGACGCGGCCTTCGGCATGCTCGGCCTGGAGACCGCCTTCGCCGTCGTCCACGACGTCATGGTGGACTCGGGTCGGATCGACCTGGCGACCCTCGCCGAGCGGATGTCCCACGCGCCGGCGCGCATCGCCGGCCTCACCGACCACGGTCGCGCGATCGAGGTGGGCGCCCCCGCCAACCTCGTCCTCGTCGACCCGACCGACCGGATCACCGTCGACCCGGCCGCGTCGCACTCCCTGTCCCGCAACACCCCCTTCGCCGGGCACACCCTCACCGGGCGCGTCCGCACGACGATCCTGCGCGGCCGCGTCACGGCCGCCGACGGAGAGGTCAGCAATTGAGCACGCACAGCAGCACCGGTGACACCGCACCGGCCGTCCTCGTCCTCGAAGACGGGCGCACCTTCGCCGGCACGGCCTACGGGGCCGTCGGCGAGACCGTCGGCGAGGCGGTCTTCAGCACCGGCATGACCGGCTACCAGGAGACCCTCACCGACCCGAGCTATCGCGGCCAGGTCGTCGTCATGACGGCCCCGCACGTCGGCAACACCGGGTGGAACGACGAGGACGACGAGTCCTCGTGCATCCACGTCGCGGGCTACGTCGTGCGCGACCCCGCGCTGCGCCCGAGCAACTGGCGCTCGCGCCGCACCCTCGAGGACGAGCTGACGACGCAGGGTGTCGTCGGCATCGCCGGCATCGACACCCGCGCCCTGACCCGTCACCTGCGCGAGCGCGGGGCCATGCGGGTCGGCATCTTCTCCGGCGAGGCCGTGACCGACGAGGCCGCGATGCTCGAGCGGGTCACCTCGGCCCCCGAGATGGCCGGCTCGGCCCTCGCCGCCCAGGTGAGCACGAGCGAGCCCTATGTCGTCGAGGCGAAGGGGGACAAGCGCTTCACCGTCGCGGCCCTCGACCTCGGCATCAAGACGATGACCCCGACCCGCCTCGCGGAGCGCGGGATCGAGGTGCACGTCCTGCCGGCCACGGCGACGATCGAGGACGTGCTGGCGGTCTCCCCGGACGGGCTCTTCTTCAGCAACGGCCCCGGCGACCCGGCGACCGCCGGTGACCAGGTCGAGCTGCTCCAGGAGGCGCTGCGCCGGGGGCTGCCGTACTTCGGCATCTGCTTCGGCAACCAGCTCTTCGGCCGGGCGCTCGGCTTCGGCACCTACAAGCTCAAGTACGGCCACCGGGGCATCAACCAGCCGGTCTTCGACCGGACGACCAACAAGGTCGAGGTCACCGCGCACAACCACGGCTTCGCCGTCGACGCACCCCTCGACGAGGCGACGCAGACCCCCTTCGGCACGGCCACCGTGAGCCACGTGTGCCTCAACGACGACGTCGTCGAGGGGCTCGAGCTGCACGACGGGGGCCGGCTGCTCGGCTTCTCCGTCCAGTACCACCCGGAGGCCGCGGCCGGCCCGCACGATGCCGCCTACCTCTTCGACCGCTTCACCGACCTGCTCAGCACGAAGGAGGCGCAGGCCTGATGCCCAAGCGCGACGACATCTCCAGCGTCCTCGTCATCGGCTCCGGCCCGATCGTCATCGGCCAGGCCTGCGAGTTCGACTACTCCGGCACCCAGGCGTGCCGCGTCCTGCGCGAGGAGGGCATCCGGGTCATCCTCGTCAACTCCAACCCCGCGACGATCATGACCGACCCGGAGTTCGCCGACGCGACCTACGTCGAGCCGATCACCCCCGAGGTCGTCGAGAAGATCATCGAGCGAGAGCGCCCCGACGCCGTGCTCGCCACCCTCGGTGGCCAGACAGCCCTCAACGCCGCGATCTCGCTCCACGAGGCCGGCGTGCTCGAGAAGTACGGCTGCCCGCTCATCGGTGCGAGCGTCGAGGCCATCGAGCTCGGCGAGGACCGCGAGCGCTTCAAGGGCGTCGTCGAGCGCTGCGGCGCCGAGTCGGCCCGCTCGGTCATCTGCCACACGATGGACGAGTGCCTCGCGGCCGCCGAGGAGCTGAGCTACCCGGTCGTCGTGCGTCCCTCCTTCACGATGGGCGGCCTGGGCTCGGGCTTCGCCTACGACGAGACCGACCTGCGCCGCATCGCCGGCGCCGGCCTGCAGTACAGCCCGACGACCGAGGTCCTGCTCGAGGAGTCGATCCTCGGGTGGAAGGAGTACGAGCTCGAGGTCATGCGCGACACGGCGGACAACGTCGTGGTCGTCTGCTCGATCGAGAACTTCGACCCGGTCGGCGTGCACACCGGTGACTCGATCACCGTCGCCCCCGCCCTGACCCTCACCGACCGCGAGTACCAGCGCATGCGCGACGTCGGCATCGCGGTCATCCGCGAGGTCGGGGTCGAGACCGGCGGCTGCAACATCCAGTTCGCGATCAACCCCGCCGACGGCCGGATGATCGTCATCGAGATGAACCCGCGCGTCTCGCGCTCCTCGGCGCTGGCGTCGAAGGCCACCGGCTTCCCGATCGCGAAGATCGCGGCGAAGATGGCCATCGGCTACACCCTCGACGAGGTGCCCAACGACATCACCGAGGAGACCCCCGCGGCCTTCGAGCCGAGCCTCGACTACGTCGTCGTCAAGGTGCCGCGCTTCGCCTTCGAGAAGTTCCCGGCCGCCGACCCGACCCTCACGACGACGATGAAGTCCGTCGGCGAGGCGATGGCCATCGGGCGCAACTTCACCGAAGCCCTGCAGAAGGCGCTGCGCTCCGCCGAGCGCTCGGGCGCCGCCTTCCACTGGGACGGTGACCAGCCGACGCTCGAGCAGGGCCGGGCACTCCTCGAGGCGGCGAAGGTGCCGACCGACGGGCGGATCGTCCAGGTCCAGCAGGCCATGCGTGCGGGTCTGTCGGTCGAGGAGGTCCACGAGGCGACGAAGATCGACCCCTGGTACCTCGACCAGATGGAGCTGATCAACGAGGTCGCCCAGCAGGTCCACGACGCCCCGGAGCTCAACCCGCAGGTGCTGCGCCTGGCCAAGCGCCACGGGTTCTCCGACGCCCAGATCGCCCGGCTGCGCCGGATGGACGAGGCCGTCGTGCGCGGGGTCCGGCACGCCCTCGGGGTCCGCCCGGTCTTCAAGACGGTCGACACCTGCGCCGCGGAGTTCGCCGCGCGCACGCCCTACCACTACAGCTCCTACGACGAGGAGACCGAGGTCGAGCCGCGCGAGCGGCCGGCGGTCATCATCCTCGGCTCGGGCCCCAACCGCATCGGCCAGGGCGTGGAGTTCGACTACTCGTGCGTGCACGCGAGCTTCGCCCTGCGCGATGCCGGCTACGACACGGTCATGGTCAACTGCAACCCCGAGACGGTCTCGACTGATTACGACACGAGCAGCCGCCTGTACTTCGAGCCGCTCACCCTCGAGGACGCCCTCGAGGTGATCCACGCCGAGACCCAGGCCGGACCGGTGGCCGGCGTCATCGTCCAGCTCGGCGGGCAGACGCCTCTCGGCCTGGCCGACCAGCTCAAGGCCGAGGGTGTGCCGATCGTCGGCACCTCGCCCGAGGCGATCGACCTGGCGGAGGACCGGGGCCACTTCGGCCGGGTCCTGCACGAGGCCGGGCTCAACGCCCCCAAGCACGGCACCGCCTTCAGCGCGGAGGAGGCCGTCGAGATCGCCCGCGAGATCGGCTACCCGGTCCTCGTGCGGCCGTCCTACGTCCTCGGTGGCCGCGGCATGGAGATCGTCTACGACGACGCGACCCTCTCGGAGTACGTCACCCGGGCGGCGATCGCCAGCCCCGAGCACCCGATCCTCGTCGACCGCTTCCTCGACGACGCGATCGAGATCGACGTCGACGCGCTCTACGACGGCACCGAGATGTACCTCGGCGGGATCATGGAGCACATCGAGGAGGCCGGCATCCACTCCGGTGACTCCAGCTGCACCCTCCCGCCGGCGACGCTCGGCACTTCCGAGCTGCAGCGCGTCCGCGAGGCGACCCTCGCCCTCGCCGAGGGCATCGGCGTGCGCGGCCTGATGAACGTGCAGTTCGCCCTGGCGCAGGACGTCCTCTACGTCCTCGAGGCCAACCCGCGCGCCTCGCGGACCGTCCCCTTCGTCGCCAAGGCCACGGGCGTGCCGCTCGCCAAGGCCGCGGCCCGCGTCATGCTCGGCGCGAGCATCGCCGAGCTCAAGGCCGAGGGCATGCTCCCGCGCGATGCCGACGGTGGTTCGATGCCGGCGCACGCGCCGATGTCGGTCAAGGAGGCCGTGCTGCCCTTCAAGCGCTTCCGGACGAAGGAGGGCGACGTCGTCGACTCCCTCCTCGGCCCCGAGATGCGCTCCACGGGCGAGGTCATGGGCATCGACGCCGACTTCGGCGCGGCCTTCGCCAAGAGCCAGCTCGGCTCGCTGGCGAGCGGCCTGCCGACGAACGGCAATGTCTTCGTCTCCGTCGCCAACCGCGACAAGCGGGCGATGATCTTCCCGATCAAGCGCCTGGCCGACCTCGGCTTCACGATCCTCGCGACGGAGGGCACGGCCGACGTGCTGCGCCGCAATGCCGTCGAGTGCGAGGTCGTCACCAAGCACTCCGAGCGCGGCGAAGGGGAGTCGAGCATCGTCGACCGGATCCTCGCGGGCGACGTCGACATCGTCTTCAACACCCCGTCGGGGCAGCACGCCCGGGCCGATGGCTACGCGATCCGCGCGGCGACGACGGCGATGGACAAGCCGATCGTCACGACGGTCCAGCAGCTCACCGCCGCGGTCCAGGCCATCGAGGCGCGGATGCACGGCGAGCTGCGGGTCAAGCCGCTGCAGGAGCACGCGCGCGACCTCGACCTCTACGGGGTCCGGCGGTGACCGCCCGCACCGTCGCCGCCCGCGAGGGTGCGGGCGTCGTCCAGGTCGAGGCCGAGGTCCTCGGCAATGTCGCGGTCGGTGCCTACCGGCACCTGACGCTCGTCACGCCCGGCCTGGCGGAGATCGCCCGACCGGGGCAGTTCGTCGCGCTCGCCGTCGGTGACGGCACGAGCTCGATGCTGCTGCGGCGCAGCTTCTCGATCCACCGGGTCAGCCCGGTCGGCACCTACGGCGGCACGACCGAGATCGTCGTCGCCGCCCACGGCCCCGGCACCCAGATCCTCACGGCCCTGGAGCCGGGGGAGTCGGTGAGCGTCGTCGGCCCGCTGGGTCGCGGCTTCCCGCTGCCCTCGCAGCCGGTGCCGTGCATCCTCGTCGGCGGTGGCTACGGCTCCGCGCCGCTCTTCTGGCTCGCCGAGCAGCTGCGCGAGCGCGGCTGCCCGGTCGAGATCGTCCTCGGGGCCGCCTCCGCCGACCGGCTCTTCGGGGTCGTCGAGGCCCGCCGCGTCGCCGACGGGGTCACCGTGACCACCGACGACGGGTCCGCCGGGACGCAGGGCTGGGTCTCCGACGTGCTGCCCGACCTCATCGCCCGCACCGGGGCCGGTGTGCTCTACGGCTGCGGCCCGATGGGCATGCTGCGCTCGATGAGCGACATCGCCGCCGACCACGGCATCGTCGCCCAGGTCGCCGTCGAGGAGGCCATGGCCTGCGGTGTGGGCATCTGCATGACCTGCGTCATGCCCGTGCGTGACGCGCAGGGCACGACGAAGATGATCCGCAGCTGCCTCGAGGGCCCGGTCTTCCGCGGCGACCGCGTGCGCTGGGATGCCTTCGAGGACGGCCTGTGCCACGTGCCCGCCGACGCCGTCGGCGCCCCGAAGGAGGCCCGATGACCACGCCCGCTGCACCCCCTTCGCCTGTGGACATGTCCGTCGACCTCGCCGGGGCCCGCCTGCCCAACCCGATGATGACCGCGAGCGGCTGCGCGGCCAACGGCCGCGAGATGCACCGCTTCATCGACATCACCCGGCTCGGCGCCTTCGTCACCAAGTCGGTCAAGCCCGGGCCGGTCTCCGGGCGTGGTACCCCGCGGATGGCGGAGACCCCCTCGGGGATGCTCAACTCGATCGGCCTGCAGGGCCCGGGGGTGCAGGCCTTCGTCGACGAGGACCTCGCCTGGCTGCACTCGATCGGGGCCCGGGTCGTCGTCTCGATCGCCGGCAACACCGCCTCGGAGTTCGCGGGCGTCGCCCGCGCCGTCGTGCGCAGCCGCTACGCGAGCGCGGTGGCCGCCATCGAGGTCAACATCTCGTGCCCCAACGTCGCCAACCGCGGGCTCGTCTTCGCCTGCGACCCGGCGAGCTCCCACAAGGTGATGACCCTCGTGCGAGAGGAGGTCCCGCGGGGCCTGCCGATGCTCGCGAAGCTCAGCCCCGATGTCACCGACATCGTCGAGATCGCCGACACGGTCCTCAAGGCCGGCGCCCACGGCCTGACGATGATCAACACCACCCTCGGGGTGGCCATCGACGTCGACCGGTTGCGGCCGCACCTCATCGCCGCGACCGGAGGGCTCTCCGGCCCGGCGATCCGGCCGATGGCCGTGCGCGCCGTCTGGCAGGTCGCCGGGGCGATGCGGGCCGGGCGGATCAAGACCGCGCCGATCGTCGGTGTCGGGGGAGTGCGCAGCGGCCGTGATGCCCTCGAGCTGGTCGCCGCCGGTGCGAGCGCGATCCAGGTCGGCACCGCGGCCTTCAACGACCCGACCGCCCCCGAGCGGGTCGGTCGCGAGCTCGAAGCGCTCGTCGCAGAGCGTGGCTTCACCCGTCTCGCCGACGTCGTCGGCATCGCCCACGAGAGGTTCACGCCATGAGCACCGAGACCACCCTTCGAGGCGACTCCGTCGCACCTCAGGGAACGTTCGGGGAGCGCCTGCGGGCCGCGATGGACGAGCACGGTCCGCTGTGCGCGGGTCTCGACCCGCACCGGGCCCTCGTCGAGTCGTGGGGGCTGACCTACGACCTCGCCGGGCTCGAGCGCTTCACGATGACCTGCGTCGAGGCCTTCGGTGGCTCGGTGGCCGCGGTCAAGCCGCAGTCGGCCTTCTTCGAGGTCTTCGGGGCGAAGGGGGTGGCCATCCTCGAGCGGGCCCTCACCGACCTTCGTGACGCCGGCACCCTGACCCTCCTCGACGTCAAGCGCGGCGACATCGGCACGACCGTCGACGCCTACGGCGAGGCCTTCCTCGGCAAGGACGCACCGGCCGCGGCCGATGCGATCACCCTGAGCCCCTATCTCGGCTACGGCTCGCTGCGCCCGGCGATCGACCTCGCCCACGCGACCGGTCGCGGGGTCTTCGTCCTCGCGCTGACCTCCAACCCCGAGGGGGCGAGCGTCCAGCACGCGCGGCTGGCCGACGGGCGCTCGGTCGCCGGCGCGGTCGCCGACGAGGCCGCCGCCGACAACGCCGCCGCCCGCGAGGCCGGCGAGCTCGGCAGCATCGGGCTCGTCGTCGGTGCGACGGTCGGTTCGGCCGTGCGCGACCTGGGCGTCGACCTGCCGGCCATGGCCGGGCCGATCCTCGCTCCCGGCCTGGGGGCGCAGGGTGGCACCGCGCAGGACGTGCGCGACGTCTTCGCCGGCGCGCTCCCGCAGGTCCTCGCCAGCAGCAGCCGCGACGTGCTGCGTGCGGGACCGGACGTCTCCTCCCTTCGCTCCCGGGCCCGTGAGGTCGCGACCGAGGTGGCCCGCATCACCGCGGCGTGAGAAGGTGACGGCACCCCGTCCCCGGTCGCCCTGGAGGAGCAGTGTCCGTCCCGAGCCTCAGTGCGCAGCAGCGTGCCCGGGCGCTCGAGCGGGCCGCCGAGGCCCGGCGGCAGCGCTCGCTGCTGCGTGACCGGCTCAAGCACGGGCGCACCACCCTGGCCGAGGCCCTCGCCGCGGCCGACGACGACCCGGTCCTGAGCCGCACCCGGGTCGCCACCGTGCTCGAGTCCCTGCCCGGCGTGGGCCCGGCCCGCGCCCGTCGGGTGATGGACGAGCTCGACATCGCCGACTCGCGCCGACTGCGCGGGCTCGGTCCCCGCCAGCGCGCCGCACTCCTGGAGAGGTTCACATGAGCAGCCCCCGCCTCACCGTCCTCGCCGGCCCGACCGCCGTCGGCAAGGGGACCGTCGCCGCGTGGATCCGCGAGCACCACCCCGAGGTGTGGCTCTCGGTCTCCGCGACGACCCGACCGCCGCGGCCGGGCGAGGTCGACGGCGTGCACTACTGCTTCATCAGCGGCGACGACTTCGCCGACATGGTCACGCGCGGCGAGATGCTCGAGTGGGCCGTCGTCCACGGTCGGGCCTCCTACGGCACGCCGCGCGGGCCCGTCGACGACGCGCTCGAGGCCGGCCGGCTGCCGCTGCTCGAGATCGACCTGCAGGGGGCACGTCAGGTGCGGGCCTCGATGCCCGACGCGCGTTTCGTCTTCCTCGCGCCCCCGTCGTGGGAGGAGCTCGTCGGTCGGCTCGAGGGTCGGGGGACCGAGACGGCCGAGGAGCGAGCCGTCCGGCTGGAGACCGCGAAGGTCGAGCTGGCGGCCCAGGGCGAGTTCGACCACGTCATCGTCAACGACGACATTCGTCGTGCGGCGGAGGAACTCGTATCATTGATGAGATCGACCACCTGACCCCGACGACAAGGACCATCTCGACGTGTCCGGCACCCAGGCCAACCCCATCGGCATCACCAACCCGCCGATCGACGACCTCCTGACCAAGGCGGACTCCAAGTACGCCCTCGTCATCTACGGCGCCAAGCGCGCCCGTCAGATCAACGCCTACTACTCCCAGCTGCAGGAGGGCCTGCTCGAGTACATCGGCCCCCTCGTCGACGCGCAGGTCCACGACAAGCCGCTGTCGATCGCGCTGCGCGAGATCAACGAAGGCCTGCTGACCAAGGAGGCCACCCCCGAGGAGGGCGCCGCGCCCGCCGCACCGGTCGCCGAGGCGCCGGTCGACGAGGCCTGACGGGTCCCCCTTCGTGCGCATCGTCCTCGGTGTCGCGGGCGGCATCGCCGCCTACAAGGCTGCCCTGCTGCTGCGCCTGCTCACCGAGGGCGGGCACGAGGTGACGGTCGTCCCGACCGAGGCCGCGCTGCGCTTCGTCGGGGCCCCGACGTGGGAGGCCCTCTCGGGTCGCCCCGTCCAGACCGACGTCTGGAGCAACATCACCGACGTGCCGCACGTGCGTCTGGGCCAGACCGCCGACCTCGTCGTCGTCGCGCCCGCGACGGCCGACCTGCTCGCCAAGGCCGCGCACGGCCTCGCCGGTGACCTGCTGACCAATGTCCTGCTCACCGCCCGCTGCCCGGTCGTCATGGCCCCGGCCATGCACACCGAGATGTGGGAGCACGCGGCGACGCGGGCCAATGTCGCCACCCTGCGCGAGCGCGGGGTCACCGTCGTCGAGCCCGACTCCGGCCGGCTGACCGGCGCCGACACCGGCCCCGGGCGCCTCCCGGAGCCCGAGGTGATCCACGCCGCCGCGATGGCCGCAGTCGAGGCGAGCGCTTCGTCGCCGACCCGCGACCTCGAGGGACGCCGGGTGCTCATCAGCACCGGCGGCACCCGCGAGCCGCTCGACCCGGTGCGCTACCTGGGCAACCGCAGCTCCGGCAAGCAGGGCCTGGCCCTCGCCGAGACCGCCGCGGCCCGGGGTGCCCGGGTCACCCTCGTCGCGGCCAACCTCGACCTGCCGGTGCCGGACGGCATCACCGTCGTGCCGGTGCAGACCGCGCTCGAGCTCGAGACCGAGATGACGGCCCGCGCCACGGAGCACGACGTCGTCGTCATGGTGGCTGCGGTCGCCGACTTCCGCCCGGCGGAGTACGCCGAGAGCAAGATCAAGAAGACGCACGACCCGGCCGACCCCGACGCGGCGCCGACGATCCGGCTCGTGCGCAACCCCGACATCCTCGCCGGGCTCGTCGCGGCCCGCGGCGAGGCCAGCTCGCCGATCATCGTCGGCTTCGCCGCCGAGACCGGCGACGCGACCGGCTCCGTCCTCGAGCTCGGCCGCGCCAAGCTCGAGCGCAAGGGCTGCGACCTGCTCGTCGTCAACGAGGTCGGGGTCGACAAGACCTTCGGCGCCGACGAGACGACGGTGCACGTGCTCACCCGGGGCCGGGACGCGGTCGTCGACATCGGCCCGGCGAGCAAGTCGGTCGTCTCCCACCGGATCTGGGACGTCGTCGTGGGATCCACCGTCGCCGACTGAGCCAAGGTGCTTAGACTGGCCGGGCCCGTACCGGGCGGTCACCACGATCGTCCGTCCACGACCATGGGAGTGCTGCGTGTCCGGACGTCTCTTCACCTCGGAGTCGGTGACCGAGGGTCACCCCGACAAGATCTGCGACCAGATCTCCGACTCGATCCTCGACGCGATGCTCGAGGCCGACCCGCGCAGCCGGGTCGCCGTCGAGACGATGGTCACCACGGGCCTGGTCCACATCGCCGGTGAGGTCTCCACCGAGGCCTATGTCGAGATCCCGCAGCTGGTGCGCAAGGTCATCGCCGAGGGCGTCGGCTACGACTCGTCGGACAAGGGCTTCGACGGTCGCTCCTGCGGCGTCTCGATCTCCATCGGCGCGCAGAGCCCCGACATCGCCCAGGGCGTCGACACGGCCTACGAGAACCGCACCGGTGGCGTCGACCCCAAGGACAAGCAGGGCGCCGGCGACCAGGGTCTGATGTTCGGCTACGCCTGCGAGGACACGCCCGAGCTCATGCCGCTGCCGATCTTCCTCGCCCACCGGCTCTCGCAGCGCCTCACCGAGGTGCGCAAGTCGGGCGAGCTCGACTACCTGCGCCCCGACGGCAAGACCCAGGTGACCATCGACTACGACGGTGACCGCGCTGTGCGCCTCGACACCGTCGTGCTCTCGACGCAGCACTCCGCCGAGATCGACCACGAGCGCCAGCTGCCGGCCGACATCAAGGCGCACGTCTTCGAGCCGGTCATGGCCGCGCTCAAGGAGTCCGGCGTCGAGCTCGACACGTCCGACTACCGCACCCTGATCAACCCCACCGGCAAGTTCGTCATCGGCGGCCCCATGGGCGACGCCGGCCTCACCGGTCGCAAGATCATCGTCGACACCTACGGCGGCATGGCCCGTCACGGTGGCGGCGCCTTCTCGGGCAAGGACCCGTCGAAGGTCGACCGCTCCGCCGCCTATGCCATGCGCTGGGTCGCCAAGAACGTCGTCGCCGCCGGCCTCGCCGGTCGCTGCGAGGTCCAGGTCGCCTACGCGATCGGCGCCGCCCAGCCGGTCGGCCTCTACATCGAGACCTTCGGCACCGAGAAGGTCCCGGTCGACAAGATCCAGGCGGCCGTCAACGCGGTCTTCGACCTGCGGCCGCTGGCCATCGTGGAGGAGCTCGACCTGCTCCGCCCGATCTACGCGCCGACCGCCGCCTACGGCCACTTCGGTCGCACCGAGGCCGCCGGCTACGACAACCCCTTCCCGTGGGAGCAGACGACGAAGGTCGAGGCCCTGCAGGCCGCGGTCCGCTGATCCCCGTGACGTCCGAGAGGGACGTCCGTCCCCGCCCGCACGTCGTGCGCCGGGGGACGGGCGTCCCTCTCGTCATGGTCCACGGCAACGGCGTCGACCACCGCCTGCTCCTCGAGCTCGACGAGGTCTTCGCCGCCCCGGGGAGGTGGGAACGGATCTACGTCGACCTGCCCGGCTTCGGCCGCAGCCCGGCGCTCGAGGGGCGCGGCGGTCTCACCGACCTCGCCGACTGGCTCGACGCGTGGGTCGGCGAGACCGTGGGGGAGACCCCCTTCGCCGTCGTGGGCAACTCCATGGGTGGCCTGCTGGCGGCAGACCTCGCCGCCCGCCGGGCCGGGCAGTGCCTCGGGCTGGCGCTGCTGGCCCCCGTCGTCGTCGCACAGCACGACCGGCGGAGGCGGGCGCGAGCCCAGGTCCGCGAGGACCCGCAACTGCTCGCGTCGCTCGACCCGGCCGACGCCGTGGAGTACGCGGCCGTCGCCGTCGACCAGACCCGGCAGGGCTGGGAGGCCTTCCGCCGGGCGGTCCTGCCGGGGCTGCGGGCGGGCGACCCAGAGGCCGGGAGGCGCCTCGCGGCCGCCTACGCGCTGCCGATGCCCTCGCCCGGCGACCTCGACCTGCCCGTCCTCGTCGTCACCGGGCGCCAGGACGCGATCGTCGGGGTCGACGACCAGTGGGACTGGGCCCGTGGGCTGCCGCGGGGGAGCACCGCGTCGCTGGACCGGGCCGGTCACAACGTGCACCTCGACCGCCCCGAGGTGGTCGCCGCGCTGCTCGCCGACTGGGCCTGGCAGGTGCACCCGGCCGGCTGACACACCGCCCGGTTACGTTTGTCCCCGTGCGCGTCGCCCAGGTCCTCGTCGACTCGGGGCTGGTCCATCTCGACCGGCCCTTCGAGTACCTCGTGCCCGAGGAGCTCGACGAGGCCGCGCAGCCGGGCGTGCGGGTCAAGGCGCGCTTCGCCGGGCGTGACCTCGCCGGCTACGTCGTCGAGCGCAGCGACGTCGCGGAGCACACCGGGCGGCTGGCCCCGATCCGCACCGTCGTCTCGCCGGAGGCCGTGCTCACGCCGCAGGTCCTCGAGCTGGCCCGTCGGGTCTCCCGCCACCAGGCCGGCACGGTGATGGACGTGCTGCGGCTAGCGATCCCGCCCCGGCACGCCCGCGCCGAGAAAGCGCTGCCCGTCGAGCCGCCGGCGGCCGACGAGAGCGCGGCCGACGAGTCGGCGACGGACGAGCAGAGCGAAGGGGAGGATCTCCCGTCGCCCGCCCCCGTGCCCGAGGTATGGGCCGGGTACCGCGCCGGTGCGGCGTGGTGGTCACGTGTCGCGGCGGGGGAGTCGCCCCGCGCGGCCTGGCTCGCCGGCCCCTCGCGGCCGGCCGAGAGCGACTGGCCGCGAGCCCTCGCCGAGGCGGCGCGCGCGGCCCTGCTCTCCGACCGCGGCACGGTCATCGTCGTGCCCGACCAGCGCGACGTCGCGCGGGTCGACGCGGCCCTGACCGAGGTGCTCGGCCGTGACCAGCACGTGCGGCTGGCGGCCGACCAGGGCCCGCAGGCGCGGTACACCGCGTGGCTCAAGGTGCTGCGCGGCCACGTCCGGGTCGTCGTCGGAACGCGCGCCGCTGCCTACGCGCCCGTGCGCGACCTCGGCCTCGTCGCGTGGTGGGACGACGGCGACGACCTTCACGAGGAGCCGCGCGCGCCCTATGCGCACGTGCGAGAGGTGCTGTCGACCCGGGCCGACGTCGAGGGCTGCGCCCTGCTCGTCGGTGGTCTGGCCATGTCGACCGACGTCGCGGCGCTCGTCGACGCCGGTCGGGTGCACCTCGTCGGGGGAGCGACCCCACGGCGCGAGGCCCCGCGGGTGCTCGTCGCCGGAGAGGGACTCGACGAGGAGCGTGACGGGCCGGGCGCGCGTGCGCACATCCCCTCCTCGGCGCACCGGGCCGCGTCGGCGGCGCTGCAGCAGGGGCCGGTCCTCCTGCAGGTGCCTCGGCGGGGCTACCTGCCCGCGATGTCCTGCGCCACCTGCCGGGCCCCGGCACGCTGCCCCGAGTGCCGTGGACCGCTCGCCCTGCCGGCGCCTGACCAACCACCCCGCTGCGGCTGGTGCGGCAAGAGCCCGCGCGGCTTCGAGTGCCCGCACTGCGACGGTGACCGGCTGCGTGCCGGGATCATCGGCGCACGCCGCACGGCCGAGGAGATCGGCCGTTCCTTCCCGGGAATCCGCGTCATCACCTCCGGCGCGGGCGAGGTCCACGAGAGCGTCGGGAGCGAGCCCGCGATCGTCGTGGCCACGCCGGGTGCCGAGCCCGTCGCAGAGAGCGGCTATGCCGCCGTGCTGCTCCTCGACGCCTGGGCCAGTCTCGACCGTCCCGAGCTGCGGGCAGCCGAGGAGGCGGTGCGCCGGTGGTTCGCCGCGGCCGCGCTGACGCGCTCGTGGAGCGACGGGGGCGTCGTAGTCCTGTGCGGGGCGCCCTCCCACGTGACGATTCCCGCCGTGGAGGCCCTGGTGCGGTGGGACCCGGAGTGGTTTGCCGCGCGCGAGCTGGCCGAGCGGGCCGAGCTGTCGCTGCCCCCGACGACGTGGACCGCCGAGGTCGTCGCCGACCGCAAAAGGGTCGAGCCGATCGAGCACGCGGTGCGGGCGGCCGCGACGCAGGCGCAGCTGCTGGGGCCGCTGCCCGTCACGGGCTCGCAGGACAAGCGCCGACTCGTCGTCACCGCTCCCTTCGCCGACGGCCCGCTCGTGGCCGCGGCCCTCAAGGACGTGCGGGCGGGCGAGAGCGCGCGCAAGGCGCCGGACCTGACCTCGGTCAAGGTCGGGCACCTCACTGCCGGGTGAGGCTGTCGGCGGGCCCTGCGACCATCCCGGCATGAAGGTCTACGTCGCAGCGCCCCTGGCTGCGGTCACCGAGGTCCAGGCCCTGCAGGCGGCAGTCGTCGCGGCTGGTCATCAGCTGACCTTCGACTGGACCCGGAGCGAGGACATCGACGTGGGGGATAGCGGCTACGCCGACGCTCCAGAGGCTGCGAAGCGCATTGCCACGAACGACCTCGACGGAGCGCTGGCTGCCGACGCCGTCCTCGTCCTGGCCACGGAGCACGAGGGAGGTGGCACCTATTCGAGCTCGGGGCGGCGCTGGCGCGCGCCAGCTCTGGCCAGGCGGTCGACGTCGTGCTCGTCGGGGAGGTCCACCACGACAGCGTCTTCCACCACCACCCGTTGGTCCGCAGGGTGGCGGACGTCGAGGAGTGGCTGGCTCTCCCGTAACCCGGCCCTGCGTGCCCGGACGGACCGGGCTGACCGCCGGGCCCCGAAGCGTCTGCCGGGGGCATCTAGACTTCGCCGGGTGCGACTGATCTTTGCCGGGACCCCCGAGGTCGCCGTCCCCTCCCTTCGTGCCCTGCTCGACTCCGACCACGAGGTCGTCGCCGTGGTCACCCGACCCGATGCCCGCGTCGGGCGCGGCCGTCGGCTTGAGCCCTCCCCGGTCAAGGCCGCCGCGCTGGAGGCCGGCCTCGAGGTGCTCACCCCGACCCGGCCGACGGACGAGGACTTCGTCGCCCGGCTCACCGAGCTGGCCCCTGACTGCTGCCCGGTGGTCGCCTACGGCGCGCTGCTGCCGGCACAGCTGCTCGACATCCCGACCCACGGCTGGGTCAACCTGCACTTCTCCCTGCTCCCGGCGTGGCGTGGCGCGGCTCCCGCGCAGCGGGCCCTCATCGCCGGTGACGAGATCACCGGCGCGAGCACCTTCCTCATCGAGACCGGCCTCGACACCGGCCCGGTCTTCGGGACGATGACCGAGCGGATCCGCCCCGACGACACCTCCGGGGCGCTCCTCGAGCGGCTCGCCGACGCCGGTGCGCCCCTGCTCGTCGCGACGATGGACGGCATCGCCTCCGGCGACCTCGAGCCGCAGGCACAGCCCGGCGAAGGTGTCAGCCATGCCGCCAAGATCACCGTCGACGACGCCCGGATCGACTTCGGTCACCCGGCGCTCGCCGTCGACCGGCTCGTGCGCGGCTGCACGCCGGCGCCGGGTGCGTGGACGACCTTCCGCGGGGAGCGGCTCAAGGTCGGGCCGCTGACGGTCACCGACGAGCGCCTGCCCGCCGGCACCGTCGAGGCCCGCAAGCGCGAGGTGCTCGTCGGCACCGCCGACCGCGCGGTGCGCCTCGGCGAGGTGACCCCGCTCGGCAAGAAGCCCATGCCCGCCGCGGACTGGGCCCGTGGGGTCCGGATCGACGCGGGTGAGCGTCTCGGGGAGGAGTCGGCATGAGCGAGCGACGTGACGGAGGGCGCGGGCAGCGCGGCGGCCAGCGCGACCGGGGTGGGCACCGCGGACCGCGGCAGAAGTCCCGGACCGCACCCTCGGCCCGCTCCCGCCAGGGGGACGTGCCGCGCACGACCGCGCTGCGCGTGCTGCGGGCGGTCTCGCACGAGGGTGCCTATGCCAACCTCGAGCTGCCCAAGGCGCTGCGCCGGGCGCGGCTGAGCGGGCGGGACGCCGGGTTCGCCACCGAGCTGACCTACGGCACCCTGCGCATGCAGGGCCTCTACGACGCGATCATCGCCGAGGCGGCCCAGCGCCCCGTCTCGAAGCTCGACGGGGGAGTCCTCGACGTGCTGCGGATGGGGGCCCACCAGGTGCTCGGCATGCGGGTGCCCGAGCACGCCGCCGCCGACCAGTCGGTCGCGCTCGCCCGCTCGGTCGCCGGTCAGGGCGCAGCCGGCCTCGTCAACGCCGTGATGCGCCGCATCGGCGAGCGCAGCCGCGACGCCTGGCTCGAGGCGGTCGTGCCCGCCGAGCCGGTCGTCGAGCGCCTCTCGGTCGCGCAGTCGCACCCGGTCTGGGTGGTCAAGGCGCTGCGCCAGGCGCTCATCGGTCACGGTGCGGCGACGCCCGAGAGCGCCGACGACGTGCTCGCCGACCTGCTCGCCGCGCACAACGTGCCCGCCGACGTCTCGCTCGTCGCCCGCCCCGGCCTGGCCACGATCGACGAGCTCCTCGCCGCCGGTGCGCAGCCCGGGCGGTGGTCCCCCTTCGCCGCGGAGCTGGAGTCGGGTGCCCCCGGTGACCTCGAGGCGATCCGTGATGGTCGCGCCGCGGTCCAGGACGAAGGGAGCCAGCTGCTGGCTCTCGCGCTCGCCGCCGCGCCGGTCGCCCCGCGCAGTGACGGTGCGCCCGAGCGGTGGCTCGACCTGTGCGCCGGCCCCGGCGGCAAGGCCGGTCTCCTCGCGGCCCTCGCGCTGCAGCAGGGCGCCGACCTCGTGGCCAACGAGGTGAGCGAGCACCGCACCGACCTCGTCCGGCAGAGCCTGCGACCGGCGGTGGCCGCCGCGGCCGACGCCGGTCGCGAGATCGTCGTGCGCACCGGTGACGGGCGCGACGTCGGCGTCGACGAGCCGGAGGTCTACGACCGGGTGCTCGTCGACGCGCCGTGCACCGGCCTCGGCGCGCTGCGCCGTCGGCCCGAGGCCCGCTGGCGCCGCCAGCCCGGTGACCTGGCTGCGCTCGGGCCGCTGCAGCGTGACCTGCTCGCCGCCGGGATCGACGCGACCCGCCCCGGTGGTGTCGTCGCCTACGCGACGTGCAGCCCGCACCTGTCGGAGACGACCTTCGTCGTGCGTGACGTCGTCAAGAAGCGCGACGACGTCGAGGTGCTCGACGCCCGCGAGCTGCTCGCCGGCGCGGCGGTCGCCGACCTCGGTGCCCTCGGCGAGGGCCCGCACGCCCAGCTGTGGCCGCACGTGCACGGCACGGATGGCATGTTCCTGTCCCTCCTGCGGAAGAAGGCCTGACCGTGCGCGTCCTCGTCGCCGGCATCCACGTCAACGACGGCCCCAAGGCCTACGACTTCTACACGCAGGTCCTCGGCTGGCGCGACGCCCTCGTCGTCCACTCCGAGCAGCTCTACATCCTCGGCCCGAGCACCGGGTGGGAGATGGGCTGCCAGATCAACCTCGAGCCGATCACCGACGAGATCACCCGCCGCTTCCAGGAGCACCAGTTCCGGGAGGGTCTGACCGCGCTCATGCTCGCCGTCCACGACGTCGAGGCGGAGTACGAGCGGCTCCGCGCGCGCGGTGACATCGTCTTCCGCCTCGAGCTGACGCACGACGCGATCGGGAAGCACTTCCAGATCGAAGACACCGTCGGCAACGTCCTGTCCATCCACCAGAGCTGACCACCCTTCTCCCACAAGGAACTTCGTGCAGATCTCCCCGAGCATCCTGTCCGCCGACTTCGCCAACCTGCAGTCCGAGCTGCAGGCGATCGACAACGCCGACTGGGCCCACGTCGACGTCATGGACGCGCACTTCGTCCCCAACCTCACCCTGGGTCTGCCGATCATCGAATCACTGCTCAAGGTCAGCCCGATCCCGATCGACTGCCACCTGATGATCGAGGACCCCGACCGGTGGGCGCCGCCCTACGCCGAGGCGGGCGCGCAGAGCGTGACCTTCCACATCGAGGCGGCGCACGACCCGGTGCGGCTGGCCCGCGACATCCGTGCCCAGGGCGCCCGGGCGTCGATGGCGATCAAGCCGGGTACTCCCTTCGCGCCCTACGAGGAGCTGCTGCCCGAGCTCGACATGGTGCTCGTCATGACCGTCGAGCCCGGCTTCGGCGGGCAGTCCTTCATGGCCGACCAGATGCCCAAGGTCGCGCAGGTGCGCGAGGCCGTGAAGAAGCACGGCGGTGACATCTGGGTCCAGGTCGACGGCGGCGTCTCGGCAAAGACCATCGAGCAGTGCGCCGAGGCCGGCGCCGACGTCTTCGTCGCCGGGTCGGCCGTCTACGGGGCCGAGTCGGCCGCCGCGGCGGTCGACGAGTTGCGCGAGCTGGCCCGGGCGCACGCGCACTGACCTGGTATCCGGCCCGCGGCCGTCACCCGTGTGATGGAGCGGGCAGCGGCGGGCGGACAGGGGCCTGCGCAGTTGGGAGCGTTGGTGCCACCTGGTCCCCCTTCTCCGGGCAACCAGGTGGCACCAACGCCGTCGGGTGACGTCAACGCCACCACCTTCCTTCGAGACCCTGCGGCCGCGGCCGGGTCAGCGCCCCCGGAACCGTGGGGCGCGAGGCAGCCAGCGGCTGCGCTCGATGAAGAGCTCGTCGCCGTATGCCTCGTCGACCGCGTGGATGCGCACGTCGTGCACGAGCCCGGGTGCGGGTCCGCCGACAGCGTGGATCTCGACGCAGATGCCCGTGGCCACGTCGAGCGCGACGTCGTGAGCCTGCGGGTACGCGCGCCCCGGGACGAAGGGGGACCCCTCCTCGTCGTGCTCGAGCCGGTCCGCGACCTCGCTCGGCAGCAGCGGGCAGCAGCTGCACCGCGGCTCGTAGGCCCACGTCGGCACGACCCGCGCCCACCACGTCGCCCGACCGTGCCGGTCACCGGCACGCAGGTCGGACACGAGCGTGCCCGGGACCGGGACACGCGTCGGCCAGTCCAGCTCGGGGTAGGGCTCGGGGGCCAGCGGTGGCGTCTCGACGTCGGCGCCGGTCGCGGGGTCCCGCCACGGCGAACCGTCCGCGAGCTCGACCGGGTCGAGCATCGCCACCCAGTCGTAGGACTGCCACATCGGGTCGTCGAGACCCACCACTGCACTGTCCGGACGGACGCGCACCAGGCCGTCGGCGTCGAGCACGGGCCTGACATCGGCGGCCGTGGGCAGGTCGACGGGGCCACTCCTGCCGTCGCGCGTGTAGGGCGCGACCCGCGTCGGTCCGTCCCGCACCACGTGCACCTCGCCGTCGGCGACCACCCGCATGAGGTGCGGTCGCCGGATCACGGCTTCGACGTCCCCTTCGCCCACGGGGCCGCCGACCTCGCGCACGAGGTGCACGGAGCGCCACCGCCACGGCGAGCTGCGCGCCAGCGCACGGAAGGACTGCTCGGTCAGCTCCATGGGCCCAGTGTGCGGGTGTCGCGTCTCACGGCACCACCGAATTGCCGCGCGGACCCTCCCTTCGGACAATGGTCGTGCACGTGCCACGTGACGCGGTGAAACTCCGCACCGGCGGTGAGAGCCCGCGACCCGACTGCTGCGGCAGGCGGTGAACTCCGGTAACAGAACCCCGGGGCCGACGGTGACAGTCCGGACGGGAGCGGCGCGCGCGGATCGGATCACCCATGTCCATCATCGAATGGATCTACTCGGCCGGCGTCGACATCGCCGGCTACCGGCTCTCCCTCATGGAGGTCATCGGCATCGGCTTCGGCCTGGCCTCGGCGGTCGGCGGCATGCTCCGCAAGGTCTGGGCCTGGCCGATCGGGATCGTCGGCAACGTCATCCTCTTCTTCGTCTACATCGGCATCACCCTGGGCGTCGACGACAAGGCGCCGCTCTTCGGCCAGTCGGCCCGGCAGATCTTCTTCATCATCACCTCGGTCTACGGCTGGTGGCGCTGGCGGCAGGTCAAGCGCGAGCAGCACACGGGTGACGCCCACGCGATCACCCCGCGGTGGGCCACGTGGGGCGAGCGCGCCGGCCTGGCCGTGATGATGGTCGTCGGCATCGCGGTGGCCCAGCAGGTCTTCACGATGCTCGGTGCCGGCTGGCCCGCCCCGCGCTGGTACCACGTGGCCGATGCGTGGATCTTCATGGGCTCGCTCCTGGCGACCTATGCCATGGCCCGCGGGTGGAACGAGTTCTGGCTCATCTGGATCGGCGTCGACCTCGTCGGCGTGCCGCTGCTGTGGACGAGCGGCTACCTGCCGACGGCCGTCCTCTACGCCGTCTACGCGGGCTTCGTCCTCTACGGCTTCGTCGTGTGGCTGCGTGCCTCGCGCGCGGAGCGTCCGGACCGTGAGCCCGTGGACGAGCCCACCGCGCTCGCCAACTAGTCTGGGGCCCTGTGAAGACCTTCGAGAGCCTCTTCGACGAACTCACCCGCAAGGCCGCCGAGCGGCCCGAGGGCTCGGGCACCGTGGCCCAGCTCGACGCGGGGACCCATGCCATCGGCAAGAAGGTCGTCGAGGAGGCCGCCGAGGTGTGGATGGCGGCCGAGTACCAGAGCAAGGAGGAGCTGGCCGAGGAGATCAGCCAGCTGCTCTACCACCTGCAGGTCCTCATGATCGACGGTGGGCTCACCGTCGAGGACGTCTACACCCACCTCTGAGAGGACTCCCGTGCGCATCGCCGTCCCCAACAAGGGCTCCCTGTCCGAACCGACCGTCGAGATGCTCCGCGAGGCGGGCTACCGCGTCCGCCGCGACAGCAAGGAGCTGATCGTCGCCGACCAGGACAACGACGTCGAGTTCTTCTACCTGCGTCCGCGTGACGTCGCCCTCTACGTCGGCAAGGGCCAGGTCGACGCCGGCATCACCGGCCGCGACCTGCTCCTCGACTCCGGCTCCACGGCCACCGAGGTCATGGGTCTGGGCTTCGGCGGCTCGACCTTCCGCTTCGCCGGCCGCCCCGGCGAGGCGAGCAGCGCCGCCGACCTCGACGGTCGTCGCGTGGCCACCTCCTATGCCGGCCTCGTGCGCTCGCACCTCGAGGCGAAGGGGGTCACCGCCGACGTCGTGCGTCTCGACGGCGCCGTCGAGACCGCCATCACCCTCGGCGTCGCCGACGCGATCGCCGACGTCGTCGAGACCGGCACGACCCTGCGCCAGCAGGGGCTCGAGGTCTTCGGCGAGCCGATCCTGCGCAGCGAGGCCGTGCTCATCCGCCGCGCGGACGCCAGCGAAGGGGGGATCGACGTCCTCCACCGTCGCCTCACCGGCGTCGTCACGGCCCGCGAGTACGTCCTGCTCGACTACGACTGCCCGGCCGCCATCGTCGAGCAGGCGGTGCAGCTGACACCGGGCCTCGAGTCGCCGACGGTCAGCACCCTGCACGACGAGAGCTGGTGCGCGGTGCGCTCGATGGTGCCCCGGGGTCGGACCAACCGGATCATGGACGAGCTCTACGACCTCGGCGCCAGGGCCATCCTCGTCACCGAGATCACCGCGTGCCGACTGTGACCGCCCCCGACCGCGCCGCCGCCGCCGTCTTCCGTCCCACCCGCGGGCGGTGGGTCGCGACGGTCCTCGGCGTCGCGACCCTCGTCGGGTCGGTGCTGCTCGCGCTCAGCCTGCCCGACCGCTACGAGATCATGGACCAGCTGACGTGCATCGGCATCGGGGTCGGTGTCGCCGCGCTGATGTCGCGCTACGCGACGATCCACGCCCGGCCGACCGCCGAGGGGCTCTACGTGCGCAACCTCGGGCCCGGCGAGTTCGTGCCGTGGGAGCAGATCACGGCCGTGCGCTTCTCCCAGGGGATGCCGTGGCCGCGCATCGACCTCGCCGACGGCCTCGACATGGCGGTCATGGCGATCCAGCGCTCTGACGGCGCGGGCTCGATGGACGAGGCACAGCGCCTGGCGGACCTCATCGGCTGAGACCGGAGGCTGCCAACCCTGCAGGACCCTAGGGTCTTGCCGAGATGGAGAGGGACAGGTGGGCCCGTTCACGGGTGCCGTCCGCCCCGAAGACCGCCTCCTCCTGCGCGGCCCACATCTCCCAGTGGGCCTCGAAGACCGCCCCGTCACGGGCGATCGCCCGCGCCCGGCGCAGCTCCGGCGCCCCGTCGAGCCACACCCGCGTGCCGGCGAAGGGAGCCGCAGCGCCCACCGTGCTCCCGCATCCCTCGACGACGAGCCGCTCGTCGACCTCGAGCGGGATGCGCGGGCCGGGTCGGTCGGCGAGCCAGTCCCACGTCGGGACGATCGGGTCCTCGCCGCGGGTCAGGGGGAGCAGCACGTGCTCGACGAGCAGGCCCGTGGCGGCGGCCAGCCCGGACCAGCCGGGGTAGATCGAGTCCATCGAGACCACCGGCGCCTCCCACGCGGCCGCGACCTCGCGGGCGAGGGAGGTCTTGCCGGAGCCGCTGCGCCCGTCGACGGCGATGACGTGGACCCGGCCGCACGAGGGCGGTGCCGTGGCGGCGTGATCGAGGACCTGGCGAAGGGCGGACACCGCACGGAGCGTAGCCGCCGGCCCGGCCCACCACGTGACCGGCGGCGGTGCTCCCTTCGCCCTGCTGGGTAGGCTGCCCCGCGTGTCTCTCGCCGTGCGTGTCATCCCGTGCCTCGACGTCGACGCCGGACGGGTCGTCAAGGGCGTCAACTTCGAGCACCTGCGTGATGCCGGTGACCCTGTCGAGCTCGCCCGGCGCTACGGGCAGCAGGGGGCCGACGAGCTGACCTTCCTCGACGTCACGGCGAGCAGCTCCGACCGGGCGACGACCTACGACGTCGTCACGCGCACGGCCGAGGAGGTCTTCATCCCGCTCACGGTCGGCGGGGGAGTGCGCACCGTCGACGACGTCGACCGGCTGCTGCGCTGCGGCGCCGACAAGGTCGGGGTCAACACGGCCGCCATCGCGCGGCCCGAGCTCATCAGCGAGGTCGCCGACCGCTTCGGCGCCCAGGTGCTGGTGCTGTCGGCCGACGTGCGCCGACGCACCCGCGAGGACGGCTCTGCCGCAGGCGGGTTCGAGGTGACGACGCACGGCGGTCGGACCCGCACGGGGCTCGACGCCATCGAGTGGTGCGCCCGCGCCGCCGAGCTCGGGGCGGGGGAGATCCTGCTCAACTCCATGGACGCCGACGGCACCAAGGCGGGCTTCGACCTCGAGCTGATCCGGGCCGTGCGCGCCGAGGTGGGCATCCCGGTCATCGCCAGCGGTGGGGCCGGCGCCGCCGAGCACATGCCGCCGGCGGTCGAGGCCGGGGCCGATGCGGTGCTCGCGGCGAGCATCTTCCACTTCGGCGAGGTGACGATCGGTGAGGTCAAGGACGCCCTCGACGCGGCCGGGCACCCGGTGCGGCGCGGCCGCGCCGACTGAGCCGCGCCGACCGGCTGCTCAGACCTCGTAGCTGCCGGTGCGGACCGTCTCGACCGCATCGGGCGGGCCGATGAGCTCGACCTCCGCGACCGCCTGCCGGCCGTAGCCGAAGAGCAGGATCTCGCCGGGTCGGCCGTGGATCTCGACGACCGGGCCGTTGCCCGAGCCGACCTTCGTGCGCCGCTTGGCGGTGACGAGGGCGAGGTCGACCCCCTTCGCACTGCGGAAGAGCATCCGGCCCATGAGGCCCAGGCGGTCACCGAGGGCCGAGGTCATCTCGCTGCTGAGGGTGCGCCGGGGCGCGCCGAGCTGCGCCCGCAGGACGTCCTCGTGGTGGATGAACATCTCGACGAGGTTCATCTGCTCGTCGACGGCCGGCACCCGCGCCGGGTGCAGGCGCGGCGGCCCCTGGCGCAGCCGCTCGACGAGGTCACCGAAGTCGTGCTTCGCCAGCAGGCCGGCCATCGCGGCCTCGGTGCGGCCGGCCAGGGGAGCGGCGAAGATCCCCGCGGCCAGGTCCGGGCGGCCCTCGCGGACGAGGAGGTGGGCCAGCAGGTCCGCGCTCGTCCACGTGCCGCACAGGGTCGGCACGTCGGGGCCGACCTCGAGGAGGGTGTCGCACAGGGCGAGGCGCTCGGCGCGTGCATGGCGGATCACGTGGGCCTCCTCGGCCGGTGGGCGGTCTGTCTGACGTCGCAGGGTAACCCCGGGCACGTCGGCGGCGCGACGCGAGCGAGTGCCAGAATGCGGGGGTGTCCACCCCTTCGACCTCGCCCCTGCCCCCCGAGATCGCCGACCGGCTGAGCCGGGACCCGGCCGGTCTCGTCGCCGCGATCGTCCAGCAGCACGACACCCGCGAGGTGCTCATGCTCGGCTGGATGGACGACGAGGCCCTGCACCGCACGCTGACGAGCGGTCGGGTGACCTTCTGGTCCCGCAGCCGGCAGGAGTACTGGCGCAAGGGCGACACCTCGGGCCACGTGCAGCACGTGCGCTCGGTCGCCCTCGACTGCGACGGCGATGCCCTCCTCGTGCAGGTCGACCAGGTCGGCGCGGCCTGCCACACCGGCGACCGCACCTGCTTCGACGCCGGCGACCTCGGTGCGAGCGTGGGGGCGACGGCGTGACGGCACCGCAGACGGAGGTGCCCGACCTCACCCCCGGACGCACCTGGCCCGACCTCGACACCTTCAGCGTCCTCGCCCGGGACCGCCGGGTCGTGCCCGTCGTGCGACGCCTCGTCGCCGACGGCGAGACCCCGGTCGGCGTCTACCGCAAGCTCGCGGGGGACGCGCCCGGCACCTTCCTCCTCGAGTCGGCCGAGCACGGCGGCGTGTGGTCGCGGTGGTCGATCATCGGCGCGCAGAGCCGCGCGACGCTCACCGAGCGCGACGGGCAGACGCACTGGATCGGCGAGCCGCCCGTCGGCGTGCCCACCGACGGCGACCCCACCGCTGCGCTGCGGGCGACCCTCGAGGCCCTGTCGACCGACCCCATCGACGGGCTGCCGCCCCTGACCGGCGGCATGGTCGGCGCGATCACCTACGACGCCGTGCGCCGGTGGGAGCGGGTGCCGAGCGAGCTGCCCGACGTGCTCGGCGTGCCCGAGCTCGGCATGGTCCTCGCCACGGACGTCGCCGTCCTCGACCACAGCGACGGCTCGCTCCTGCTCGTGGCCAATGCGATCAACTACGACGACACCGACGAGCGGGTCGAGGAGGCCTGGCAGGACGCCGTCGCCCGACTCGACGCGATGACCGAGCGGCTCGCGGCCCCGGCCCCGAGCACGGTCGCGACCGTCGACCCGGAGGCAGCGGCCGCGGCCCGCAGGGAGGTCGAGAGCGACGTGACGGTCGAGCGCTTCGAGGAGATCGTCGAGCAGGCCAAGGAGGACATCCGCTCCGGCGAGGTCTTCCAGGTCGTGCTGTCGCAGCGCTTCAGCACCCCCTGCCCCGTCGATGCGCTCGAGGTCTACCGCGCGCTGCGGCGGTCCAACCCGAGCCCGTACATGTACTTCGTGCGGCTGCCGCACCCCGACGGGTCGGTCTACGAGGTCGTCGGCTCCTCGCCGGAGGCGCTCGTCAAGGTGACCGGCCGCCGGGCGATCACCCACCCCATCGCCGGCACCCGTCCCCGGGGCAAGACCCCGGAGCAGGACCTCCAGCTCGAGGAGGACCTCATCGAGGACCCCAAGGAGCGAGCCGAGCACCTCATGCTCGTCGACCTCGGCCGCAACGACCTGCAGCGGGTCTGCTCCGCCGGCACCGTCGAGTGCGTCGAGTTCATGAACCTGCGCCGCTACAGCCACGTCATCCACCTCGAGTCGACCGTCGTCGGCGAGATGGCGAAGGGGGTCAACGCCTTCGACGTCCTCGTGGCCACCTTCCCCGCCGGCACGCTCTCGGGTGCGCCCAAGCCGCGCGCCCTGCAGCTCATCGAGCACTACGAGCGCAGTCGCCGCGGGGTCTACGGCGGGGTCGTCGGCTATCTCGACTTCCACGGCGACATGGACATGGCCATCGCCATCCGCACCGCGCTCGTCAAGGACGGGCGGGCCCACGTGCAGGCCGGTGCCGGCATCGTCGCCGACTCGGTGCCGAGCCTCGAGCAGGAGGAGACGGTGCACAAGGCCGGGGCCGCGCTCGCCGCGGTCGCGTCCGCGCGCGCCGTGCGACCCGTCGGGGGTGCCTCGTGAGGCTGCTCACCCGCAAGCCCGTCGTCGTCCTGCTCGCCATCGCGGCCGGGATCGTCCTGCTCGCCGCCGGTCGCGCCGACTGGATCACCGGCACCGTCGACGGTGTCGCCGGCCCGGTGCGCAGCAGCGCCACCGGCTCGGAGGCCGCCCCGGGTCTCGCCGGCATCGCGCTCGTCGCCATGGCCGCGGCCATCGCCGCCACGACCTCGGGCCGGATCGCCCGCTGGATCTGCCTCGCCGTGCTCGGCCTCGTCGCCGCCGGGGTCGTCGCCCTCTCCCTGAGGGCCGTCCTCGACGCTCCCGCGGTCCTCGGGTCCGTCGCGGCCACCCACTCCGGCGGGACCGGCGCCCTCGAGGCGACCGGATCGGCGACGACCTGGCCCTGGGTCGCCGTCGTCGCGGCCGGGCTCCTCGCGATCTCCTGCGTCGGCGGGGTCGTCGGTGGTCGTCGGTGGGGCGGTCTCGGCGGCAAGTACGAGCGCCCGGGCGGCGACCCGGACGCCGGTGACGTCAGCGGGGCGCGCGGGGAGCGGGTCGCCTCCGACTGGGACCGGGTCACCCTCGGGGACGACCCGAGCGTCGACTAGCCTGTCGGCATGCCCAGCGTCCTCGACCAGATCATCGACGGCGTCCGTGAGGACCTGGCCGGGCGCGAGGCGCAGACGTCGCTCGAGCGCCTGCAGCGCCAGTGCGACGGACTGCCCGCCCCACGCGACGCCGAGGCGCTCCTGCGGCGCCCCGGCCTGAGCGTCATCGCGGAGGTCAAGCGCTCCAGCCCGAGCAAGGGCGCCCTCTCGGACATCCCCGACCCGGCGGCGCTCGCGAGCGCCTACGCCGAGGGTGGGGCGAGCGCGATCTCCGTGCTCACGGAGCAGCGCCGCTTCGGCGGCAGCCTCGACGACCTCGACGCCGTCCGCGCCGCCGTCGACCTGCCGGTCCTGCGCAAGGACTTCATGGTCAGCGAGTACCAGATCTGGGAGGCGCGGGCCCACGGCGCCGACATCATCCTGCTCATCGTCGCCGCGCTCGACGACCGGCGCCTGGCCGACCTCATGGGCCTGGCCGGCAGCCTCGGCCTGACCGCGCTCGTCGAGGTCCACGACGAGGCCGAGACGACCCGCGCGGTGGACGCCGGCGCCACCGTCATCGGCGTCAACAACCGCAATCTCAAGACGCTCGACGTCGACACCGACACCTTTGCCCGCCTCGCCCCGCTCATCCCCCCTTCGTGCGTCCGGATCGCCGAGTCCGGCGTCACGGGACCGCAGGAGGCCGAGCTCTTCGCCCGGGCCGGGGCCGACGCGATCCTCGTCGGCGAGGCTCTCGTCGTCGGCGGAGACCCCGCCGGCGGGGTGCGCGCGATGATCGCCGCAGGCCAGCAGTGACGACCGGAGGACCCATGACCGACCAGACCACCCCCGAGCCCGCGGCGGGCCGCTTCGGCCGCTTCGGCGGGCGCTACGTCCCCGAGGCGCTCATCCCGGCGCTCGAGGAGCTCGACGAGGCCCGGCAGAAGGCCGCCGTCGACCCCGAGTTCGTCGACGAGCTCGCCCGGCTGCACCGCACCTACACGGGCCGGCCGAGCATCATCACCGAGGTGCCGCGCTTCGCCGAGCACGCCGGTGGCGCCCGGATCATCCTCAAGCGCGAGGACCTCAACCACACGGGCAGCCACAAGATCAACAACGTGCTCGCCCAGACGCTGCTCACCAAGCGCATGGGCAAGACCCGGGTCATCGCCGAGACGGGCGCCGGGCAGCACGGTGTCGCGACGGCGACCGCCGCGGCCCTCATGGGCCTGGAGTGCACCGTCTACATGGGCAAGGTCGACACCGAGCGGCAGGCGCTCAACGTCGCCCGCATGAAGATCCTCGGCGCCGAGGTCGTCGCGGTCGAGCACGGCAGCGCGACCCTCAAGGACGCGATCAACGAGGCCATGCGCGACTGGGTGACCAACGTCGAGCACACCCACTACGTCCTCGGCACGGTGACCGGCCCGCACCCCTTCCCCGAGATGGTCCGTGATTTCCACAAGATCATCGGCGAGGAGGCCCGTGAGCAGGTGCTCGAGCTCACCGGGCGCCTGCCCGATGCCGTCATCGCGTGCGTCGGCGGCGGGTCCAATGCCATGGGCATCTTCCACCGCTTCGTCGGCGACGAGGGCGTCCGCCTCGTCGGCGTCGAGGCCGGCGGCGAGGGCATCGAGACCGGTCGGCACGCCGCGCGCTTCGCGACGGCCGAGCCGGGTGTCCTCCACGGGGCGATGAGCTATCTCATGCAGGACGACGAGGGCCAGACCCTCGAGACGCACTCGATCTCCGCGGGCCTGGACTACCCGAGCGTCGGCCCCGAGCACTCCCACCTGCGCGACTCCGGCCGGGCCGAGTACCGCTATGCCACCGACGAGCAGGTGATGCACGCCTTCCAGCTGCTCTGCCGCACGGAGGGCATCATCCCGGCGCTCGAGTCCTCGCACGCGTTGGCGGCAGCCCTCGAGGTGGGTCGCGAGCTCGGCCCCGAGGCGCTGCTCCTGGTGAACCTCTCCGGCCGGGGCGACAAGGACATGCACACGGCGGCGCAGTGGTTCGGCCTCGTCGACGACGAGGAGGGACAGGCATGAGCGCGCTGCAGGGTGTCTTCGAGCGGTGCCGGGCCGAGGGGCGTGCGGCGCTCATCGGCTACCTGCCCGTCGGCTACCCCGACGTCGAGGGATCGATCGCGGCCGTGGCCGCGCTCGCCGAGGCCGGCGCCGACATCGTCGAGGTCGGCATGCCCTACAGCGACCCGGTCATGGACGGCCCGGTCATCCAGCGCGCCGCCACCGAGGCCCTCGCGAAGGGGGTCCACGTCGACGACGTCTTCCGGGCCACCGCCGCCGTGCGCGGCGCGGGTGCCGTGCCGGTGGTCATGTCCTACTGGAACCTCGTGCTGCGCCGCGGCGTCGACCGCTACGCCGCCGACCTCGCGGCCGGGGGCGGCACCGGCATCATCACGCCCGACCTCGTGCCCGAGGAGGCGGGGGAGTGGATCGAGGCGAGCGACCGTCACGGCCTCGACCGGATCTTCCTCGTCGCCCCCAGCTCGACGCCCGAGCGGCTCGCGACGGTGACCGCTGCGTGCAGCGGCTTCGTCTACGCCGCCTCGACGATGGGCGTCACCGGAGCCCGGGGCGCCGTCGGCTCGGCGGCGCCGGGCCTCGTCGAGCGCGTGCGCGCCGTCACCGACCTGCCCGTCTGCGTCGGCCTGGGCGTCGGCACGGGTGCCCAGGCGGCCGAGGTCGCCTCCTTCGCCGACGGGGTCATCGTCGGCAGCGCGCTCGTGGCCACCCTGCTCGACCGCGGCCGTGACGAGGGGCTCGCCGCGCTGCGGGAGCTGACCGCCGAGCTCGCCGAGGGCGTGCGGGGCCGGGCGTGAGCCGGGCCGCCCTGCGCGACCACGTCGGGCTGCTCGCCCGGCTCGTCCTCGGGGTCGTGCTCGTCGTCGCCGGCGCGCTCAAGGTCGGCAACCCGCTCGGCGCGGCGCGGGCCGTGCAGGCCTACGACGTCCTGCCCTTCGAGCTGGCGCGCTGGATCGGCTATGCCCTGCCGTGGGTCGAGATCGTCGTCGGCGTGCTGCTCGTCCTCGGGCTCTTCACCCGGGTGTCCGCGGTCATCGGGACCGTGCTCATGCTCGCCTTCGTCATCGGCATCGCGCAGGCGTGGGCCCGCGGGCTGAGCATCGACTGCGGCTGCTTCGGAGGCGGCGGTCAGGTGGCTCCCGAGCAGACGAAGTACGGTCGCGAGATCGCTCGCGACCTCGGCCTCGCCGTGTGCGGGGCATGGCTGGCCATCCGGTCGAGATCGACCTGGAGCCTCGACCGGCTCCTCTTCGGGGACAAGGAGATGCAGTGAGCACCAACGACCGCAAGGCCAAGGCGCAGGCCGCCGCCCGGGGCACCGGGGGCGGCGCCAACGTCATCGTCGTCGCCGGCATCGTCGCCGTCCTGGCGATCGCCCTCGTCGTGGGCGGTGTCATCTGGGCCAGCCGCGACGGCGGCGGCTCGGGCGGCGGCGCGAGCCAGCTGCCCGACGGCGTGACGAAGGGGGAGCCCATCGAGCCCTTCGCCTCGGCGAAGCCGGCCGAGGACGCCCCGGTCGTCGATGTCTACGAGGACTTCCGCTGCCCGATCTGCCGGACCTTCGAGTCGTCGATGGGCGACTCGATCAACGAGCTGGCCAAGGACGGCAAGATCCGCCTGCGCGTCCACCTCAAGACGGTCATCGACACCAACACCGGCGGCGACTCGTCGGCCGTCGCCGGGTCGAGCGCCGTCTGCGCCGCCGACCAGGGGAAGTGGGAGGAGTTCCACCAGGCGCTCTTCGCGCTGCAGCCCAAGGAGGAGACCCGCGAGGGCTTCCCGACGAGCGACTACACCAAGGCGGCGAAGGAAGCCGGGCTCTCGGGGGACGCCATGTCGTCATGGCAGCAGTGCACCGACAAGGAGACCTACGTCGACTACGTGCAGAGCGTCGACGACCAGAGCGTCAAGGACGGGATCACCGGCACGCCGGTCATCGAGGTGGAGGGCACCCAGCTCAACTGGGGGTCGCTCCTCGACCAGGGCTCCATGACCGCCGACACCCAGCGCCTCGAGGAGATTCTCACGAGTGGCAAGGTCCCGCAGGACCTGGTGGCCACCCCGTGACGACTCCGGCGCTCCTCCCTTCGCCCACCGTCGGGGTCCTCGAGCTGGGGCCGCTGACGATCCACGCCTACGCCCTGTGCATCCTCGCGGGCATCGCCGCGGCGATCTGGATCGGTGACCAGCGTCTGCGCGCCCGCGGGGGCGAGGAGGGTGCGGTCCTCGACGTCGCCATGTGGGCGGTGCCCTTCGGCATCGTCGGCGGCCGGATCTACCACGTCATCACCACGCCCCAGCCCTACTTCGGCGAAGGGGGGCACCCTCTCGACGCCCTGAAGATCTGGGAGGGCGGGCTCGGCATCTGGGGTGCGGTGGCGCTCGGCGCCGTCGGTGCCTGGATCGGCTGCCGGCAGTTCGGGGTGTCCTTCCTCACCTTCGCCGACGCCGTGGCGCCCGGCATCCTCGTGGCCCAGGCCATCGGCCGGTGGGGCAACTGGTTCAACAACGAGATCTACGGCCCCGAGACCGATCTGCCGTGGGGCCTGGAGATCCATCGCTGGGCGGGTGGTCGCGCGGCGGTCGACGCGGCGGGGGACCCGATCGTCCTGGGCACCTTCCACCCGACCTTCCTCTACGAGTCGCTCTTCCTGCTCGTCCTCGCCATCGTGATCATCGCCGTCGACCGGCGGGTGCGGCTGGCGCCGGGGCAGGTCATGGCCCTCTACATCGCGGGCTACCCCGTGGGGCGCTTCTTCATCGAGATGCTGCGCACCGATGCCGCGAACACGATCCTGGGACTGCGCGTCAACATCTGGACGAGCCTCGCCGTCTTCGTCCTCGGTGTGGTTCTGTACATCGTCCTCGGCCGGCGCGCACGCTCGGGCGAGGAGACGAATATCTCAGATAGTGAGAAGTCGCCTCTCAGTAGGTAAGACAGGCGCTGTTACACTTCCACTCGCCGTGGCCGTCGACGTCCGCGGATGCCCCTGAAACAGGTACCCGTCGACCCGGCACCGGAGTCCCGGGTACCTTCCCGAACTTTCACACCCGAGGACGGTGACCGACGTGACCGATGTGTCCTTCTCCCCTTATGAGCGCTGGTCCGCCCTGCCGCCCGACACCGGTCTCTACCGCCGTGACACCGAGAAGGACGCCTGCGGCGTCGCCATGGTCGCCACGATGCGCGGTCACGCCGGTCACGACATCGTCGACCACGCCCTGCTCGCCCTGACCAACCTCGAGCACCGTGGCGCCACCGGCGCCGACCCGCTCGTCGGAGACGGTGCCGGCATCCTCAGCCAGGTCCCCGACCGGTTCTTCCGGGAGGTCGTCGACTTCGAGCTGCCCGAGGCCGGGCACTACGCCGTCGGCACCGCCTACGTCCCGACGGACGCGGCCGAGCGCGAGGCGATGACCCAGCGCATCGACGAGATCGTCCGCGAGGAGGGCCTGCAGGTCCTCGGCTGGCGTCAGGTGCCGGTGGAGCGAGAGATCGTCGGCCAGATGGCCCGCGACTGCATGCCCGACTTCTGGCAGCTCTTCGTCGCCGCCCCCGGCGGCGAGGTCTCCGGCCTGACCCTCGAGCGCCTGGCCTTCGTCGCCCGCAAGCGCGCCGAGCGCGAGACCGGCGTCTACTTCGCCTCGCTGTCGGCCCGCACCATCGCCTACAAGGGCATGCTGACCACCGCGCAGCTCGAGCCCTTCTACCCGGACCTGTCGGACGAGCGCTTCGAGAGCGAGCTCGCGCTCGTCCACTCGCGCTTCTCGACCAACACCTTCCCCAGCTGGCCGCTCAGCCACCCCTTCCGGTTCATCGCGCACAACGGCGAGATCAACACGGTCAAGGGCAACCGCAACTGGATGCGGGCGCGCGAGTCCCTGCTGAGCAGCGACATCATCCCCGGCGACCTGCAGCGGATCATGCCGATCTGCGCCCCGGAGGCGTCGGACTCGGCGTCCTTCGACGAGGTGCTCGAGCTGCTCCACCTCGGTGGTCGCTCGCTGCCGCACGCCGTGCTGATGATGATCCCCGAGGCGTGGGAGAACCACGCGACCATGCCGCAGGAGCTCAAGGACTTCTACGAGTTCCACTCCATGTTCATGGAGCCCTGGGACGGCCCGGCCTGCGTGACCTTCACCGACGGCAGCCTCGTCGGCGCGGTCCTCGACCGCAACGGCCTGCGTCCCGGTCGCTACTGGGTCACCGACGACGGCCTGGTCGTCCTCGCCTCCGAGTCGGGCGTGCTCGACCTCGAGCCCGAGCACGTCGTCCAGAAGGGGCGTCTGACGCCGGGTCGCATGTTCCTCGTGGACACCGCCGCCGGGCGGATCGTCGAGGACGGCGAGATCAAAGGCCAGCTCGCGGCCGAGCACCCCTACGGGCAGTGGCTGGACGAGGGCCGGATCATGCTCGGCGACCTGCCGCCGCGCGAGCACATCCTGCACACGCCGGCGTCCGTCGCCCGCCGCCAGCAGACCTTCGGCTACACGCAGGAGGAGCTGAAGATCCTGCTCACGCCCATGGCGGAGAAGGCCATGGAGGCGCTCGGCTCGATGGGCACCGACACCCCGGTGGCGGTCCTGTCGGAGAAGCCGCGGCTGATCTTCGACTACTTCACCCAGATGTTCGCCCAGGTGACCAACCCGCCGCTCGACGCGATCCGCGAGGAGCTCGTCACCGCGCTCGGCACGGCGATCGGCCCGGAGGGCAATGTCCTCGACGCCGACCCCGACCACGCCCGCCAGGTCGTCCTGCCCTTCCCCGTCATCGACAACGACGAGCTGGCCAAGATCGTCCACATCGACGCCGACGGCGAGCTGCCGGGCAAGGCGACGCACGTCGTGCGCGGTCTCTACGACGTGACCGGGGGAGAGGAGGCGCTGCGCGCCACCCTGACCCGGATCTGCACCGAGGTCTCCGACGCGATCGCCGAGGGCGCCCGGTTCATCGTGCTGTCCGACCGCGACTCCGGTCGTGACCTCGCGCCGATCCCGTCGCTGCTGCTCACCTCGGCCGTGCACCACCACCTCATCCGGGAGCGCACGCGCACCCAGGTCGGCCTGATCGTCGAGACCGGTGACGTCCGCGAGGTGCACCACGTCGCGCTGCTCATCGGCTACGGCGCCGCCGCGGTCAACCCCTACCTGGCCATGGAGTCCGTCGAGGACATGGTCCGTCGCGGGGTCATCACCGCTGTCGACGAGGAGACGGCGGTCCGCAACCTCATCAAGGCGCTCGGCAAGGGCGTGCTCAAGGTGATGTCGAAGATGGGCATCTCCACCGTGGCCTCCTACCGCGGCGCCCAGGTCTTCGAGGCGCTCGGCCTGAGCCAGGACCTCGTCGACGAGTACTTCACCGGCACGGTGAGCCAGCTCGGCGGCATCGGTCTCGACGTCATCGCGGCCGAGACCGCGGCCCGGCACGCGCGGGCCTACCCGCCGGAGGGCATGCGCCCGCCGCACCGGGTCCTCGAGGTCGGTGGCGAGTACAAGTGGCGTCGCGAGGGCGAGCCGCACCTCTTCGACCCGGAGACGGTCTTCCGTCTCCAGCACTCCACCAGGGCGCGGCGCTACGACATCTTCAAGCAGTACACCGACCGGGTCAACGAGCAGTCCGAGCGGCTGATGACCCTGCGCGGGCTCTTCGCCCTCGCTGACGACCGCCCGTCGATCCCCATCGACGAGGTCGAGCCGGTGAGCGAGATCGTCAAGCGCTTCTCCACCGGTGCGATGAGCTACGGCTCGATCAGCCGCGAGGCCCACGAGACCCTCGCGGTCGCGATGAACCGCCTCGGTGCCCGCTCCAACACGGGTGAGGGGGGCGAGGACCTCGAGCGCCTCATGGACCCCGAGCGTCGCAGCTCGATCAAGCAGGTCGCTTCGGGCCGCTTCGGCGTCACGTCGGCCTACCTGACCAACAGCGACGACATCCAGATCAAGATGGCCCAGGGCGCCAAGCCGGGCGAAGGGGGGCAGCTCCCGGGCCACAAGGTCTACCCGTGGGTCGCGAGCACCCGTCACTCGACCCCGGGTGTCGGCCTGATCAGCCCGCCGCCGCACCACGACATCTACTCGATCGAGGACCTGGCGCAGCTGATCCACGACCTGAAGAACGCCAACCCGCAGGCGCGCGTGCACGTCAAGCTCGTCAGCGAGATCGGTGTCGGGACGGTCGCGGCGGGCGTGAGCAAGGCGCACGCCGACGTCGTGCTCATCTCGGGTCACGACGGCGGCACCGGTGCCTCGCCGCTCACCTCCCTCAAGCACGCCGGTGGTCCGTGGGAGCTCGGCCTCGCGTCGACCCAGCAGACCCTCGTGCTCAACGGCCTGCGCGACCGCATCGCGGTGCAGGTCGACGGGCAGATCAAGACCGGCCGCGACGTCCTCATCGGCGCGCTGCTCGGTGCCGAGGAGTTCGGCTTCGCGACGGCACCGCTCGTCGTCAGCGGCTGCATCCTCATGCGGGTGTGCCACCTCGACACCTGCCCGGTCGGCATCGCGACGCAGAACCCCGAACTGCGCGAGCGCTACTCGGGCCAGCCGGAGTTCGTCGAGACCTTCTTCGAGTACATCGCCGAGGAGGTGCGTGAGCTGCTCGCCGAGCTCGGCTTCCGCACCCTCGACGAGGCCATCGGCCGGGTCGACCTGCTCGACACCCGCAAGGCGGTCGAGCACTGGAAGGCCTCGGGTCTCGACCTGGGCCCGATCTTCGCCAAGGTCAGCTCCTTCGACGGCTCGGGCGTGCGCCACGCGCGGGCCCAGGACCACGGCCTCGACAAGGCGCTGGACCACGAGCTCATCGCGGCGGCGCAGCCGGCCCTCGAGGGTGGCGAGCACGTCGCGGCGGAGTTCGCGGTGCGCAACGTCAACCGCACGCTCGGGACGATGCTCGGCCACGAGGTGACCAAGCGGCACCCGGAGGGCCTGCCCGACGGCACGATCGAGCTGACCCTCACCGGCTCGGCCGGTCAGAGCCTCGGCGCCTTCCTGCCCGCAGGCATCACCGTGACGATGGTCGGCGATGCCAACGACTACGTCGGCAAGGGCCTGTCCGGTGGTCGCATCATCGTGCGGCCCCCGGAGGACGCGAAGTACGTCGCCGAGGACAACGTCATCGCCGGCAACGTCATCGGCTACGGCGCCACCTCGGGCGAGATCTTCCTCCGTGGTGTCGTCGGCGAGCGCTTCTGCGTCCGCAACTCCGGCGCCACCGCCGTCGTCGAGGGCGTCGGCGACCACGGCTGCGAGTACATGACCGGTGGCACGGTCCTCGTCCTCGGGCCGACCGGCCGCAACTTCGCGGCCGGCATGTCCGGGGGCAATGCCTTCGTGCTCGATCTCGACGAGTCCCTCGTCAACCCCGAGCTCGTCGATGTCACCCCCCTTCGCGAGGGCGACCGGGAGGTCGTGAGTGGTCTGCTCCAGCAGCACCTCGAGCGCACCGGCTCCGCCGTCGCCCAGCGTCTGCTCGACGAGGGTGGTGCGGGCCTGGACCGCATCAAGCTCGTCCTGCCCCGCGACTACCAGCGCGTCCTCGACGTGCGGGCGGACGCCGAGGCCGAGGGCCTCGACGTCGACGGCTCCGTCGTCTGGGACCGGATCATGGAGGCTTCCCGTGGCTGACCCGCACGGCTTTCTCAACACCCGCGAGCGCGAGCTCCCGCAGCGTCGCCCCGTCGACGTGCGCATCAAGGACTGGAAGGAGGTCTACGAGGAGCAGGAGCGCGGCCAGCTGCAGCGCCAGGCCGGCCGCTGCATGGACTGCGGCATCCCCTTCTGCCACTCGGGCTGCCCGCTGGGCAACCTCATCCCGGAGTGGAACGACCTCGCCTGGCGCGGCGACTGGCACGACGCCATCGAGCGGCTGCACGCGACCAACAACTTCCCGGAGTTCACCGGTCGCCTGTGCCCGGCGCCCTGCGAGACCGCCTGCGTGCTCGGCATCAACCAGCCGGCCGTGACGATCAAGCAGATCGAGGTGCGCACGATCGAGGAGGCCTTCGGCCGCGGCGACGTGCCCCCGCAGATCCCCGACCGGCTCACCGGCAAGACCGTTGCGGTCGTCGGCTCGGGCCCGGCCGGCCTGGCCGCGGCCCAGCAGCTGACCCGCGCCGGTCACACCGTGGCCGTCTACGAGCGCGCGGACGCCCCGGGCGGCCTGCTGCGCTACGGCATCCCGGAGTTCAAGATGGAGAAGCGGGTCCTCGACCGGCGCATCCAGCAGATGACCTCCGAGGGCACCCGATTCCGCTCCGGTGTCGACATCGGCAACGAGATCACCGGCCAGCAGCTGCGGGACCGCTACGACGCCGTCGTCCTCGCGATCGGTGCGACCGTGCCCCGCGACCTGCCGGTCCCGGGCCGGGAACTCGACGGTGTCGTCCAGGCGATGGACTTCCTCCCGCCGGCCAACCGGGTCGCGCTCGGCGAGGAGGTCGAGGGCCAGGTCACCGCCGAGGGCAAGGACGTCATCATCATCGGTGGCGGCGACACCGGCGCCGACTGCATCGGCACCTCCATCCGTCAGGGCGCGAAGTCCGTGACGAGCCTGGAGATCATGCCGCAGCCGGGCACGGAGCGTCCGGGCAGCCAGCCGTGGCCGACCTACCCGATGCTCTTCCGCGTCGCCTCGGCGCACGAGGAGGGCGGCGACCGGGTCTACGCCGTGTCGACGACCGAGATCATCGGCGACGACGAGGGCAAGGTCTCCGGCCTGCGCCTGACCGAGGTCGAGCGCACAGACCAGGGCTTCGAGCCGGTCGAGGGCACCGAGCGGGTCCTGCCGGCCCAGCTCGTCCTGCTCGCCATGGGCTTCCTCGGCCCCGACCCCGAGGGTGTCGTGGCGCAGCTCGGGCTCGAGACCGACGAGCGCTCCAACATCGTGCGCGGCAAGGACTACCAGACCGGTGTCCCGGGCGTCTTCGTCGCCGGTGACGCTGGCCGCGGGCAGTCGCTCATCGTGTGGGCGATCGCCGAGGGCCGCGCCGCAGCCAACGGTGTGGACACCTATCTCATGGGCCGCTCGCAGCTGCCGCGCCCGATCAACCCCACGGACCGTCCGCTCGTCGTCTGAGCCGGCACGGCCCGACGAAGGGGGATGACCGTCTCGGCGGTCATCCCCCTTCGTCCGTGGTGACGTCGCGGTCATAGGGTGGTGACATGCGTCGCGCCAAAATCGTGTCCACCCTCGGTCCCTCGACATCCACCCCCGAGCGCATCCGTGAGCTGGTCTCGGCCGGCATGGACGTCGCCCGGCTCAACCTCTCGCACGGCGAGTACGCCGTCCACGAGGCCAACTACCGCAGCGTGCGCGAGGCGAGCGACGCGACCGGCCACGCCGTGGGTGTGCTCGTCGACCTGCAGGGGCCCAAGATCCGCACCGGGCGCTTCGCCGACGGTCCGATCACCCTTGCCGCCGGCGACCACTTCACCATCACCACCCGGGACGTGCCCGGTGACCAGGAGGTCGTCGGCACGACCTATGCCGGGCTGGCCGGTGACGTGAGCGCGGGCGACACGATCCTCGTCGACGACGGCAAGATCACCCTCGCGGTCCACGACGTCGACGAGACCGACGTGCGCTGCGTCGTCGTCTACGGCGGCCCGCTGTCGGACAACAAGGGAATCAACCTGCCGGGTGCCGCGGTGAGCGCGCCGGCGCTGTCCGACAAGGACGAGCAGGACCTGCGGTGGGCGCTCGGCCTGCGAGCCGACTACATCGCGCTGAGCTTCGTGCGCTCGGCCGACGACATCACCCGCGTGCACGAGATCATGGACGAGGTCGGCGTGCGCCTGCCCGTCATCGCCAAGATCGAGAAGCCGCAGGCCGTCGAGGCCCTCGAGGAGATCATCGACGCCTTCGACGGGATCATGGTCGCCCGCGGCGACCTCGGCGTGGAGCTGCCCTTGGAGCAGGTGCCGCTCGTGCAGAAGCGGGCCGTCGAGCTGTGCCGGCAGAAGGCCAAGCCGGTCATCGTGGCCACCCAGGTGCTCGAGTCGATGATCGACAACTCGCGACCCACCCGCGCCGAGGCCTCCGACGCCGCCAATGCCGTCCTCGACGGTGCCGACGCGTTGATGCTGTCGGGGGAGACCGCGGTGGGCAAGTTCCCCATCGAGGTCGTCAAGACGATGTCCAAGATCATCGAGACGACCGAGGAGGAGGGCCTGAGCCGCATGCGCGACCTCATGGCCCCGCCGACCACCCAGGGTGGGGTCATCGCGGCAGCGGCGGCCGAGACGGGGGAGGCCCTCGGGGTCAAGTATCTCATCGCCTTCACCCAGCTCGGGGGATCGGCCCGGCGACTGGCGCAGGTGCGCTCCGGCCTGCCGATGCTCGCCTTCTCCCCGGTGCAGGACACCCGGTCGCAGCTCTCGCTCGTGTGGGGCATGCAGACCTTCCTCACCCCGCCGGTCACCCACACCGACCAGTACGCGCTGATGGTCGACGAGCAGCTGCTCGACCTCGGCTGGGTCGAGGAGGGCGACCGGGTGGTCATCGTCGCCGGCTCGCCGCCCGGCGTGCCGGGCTCGACCAATGCCCTGCGCGTGCACCGCATCGGGGACGCGCGCAACAAGACGGCCGTGGCCTACCGCGACGGGCACGAGCCGCCTACGGGGGCGCTGCCCGGCGGCATGGGCTGAGTCGGGGGTCACGCCTCCCGATCGGTATGCTGACCACGCCCCGGCCGGGGTGGTGGAATGGCAGACACGGAGCACTCAAAATGCTTTGCCCGCAAGGGCGTGCGGGTTCAAGTCCCGCCCTCGGCACCACAGCACAACCAACCACGAAGGGTGCAGCATGACCGCGCAGACCGACTCCCCCCAGGGGCAGCGAGTGCTGCTCGCCGAGGACGAGGCGCTGATCCGCCTCGACCTCGCCGAGATGCTCACCGACGCCGGCTACGACGTCGTCGGTCAGGCGAGCAACGGCGAGGAGGCGGTCTCGCTCGCCGAGTCGCTGCAGCCCGACCTGATCATCATGGACGTCAAGATGCCGGTGATGGACGGGCTGCAGGCGGCCGAGACGATCGGCGAGAAGCGCATCTGCCCGGTGATCATGCTCACCGCCTTCTCCCAGAAGGAGCTCGTCGAGCGGGCCCGTGACGCGGGCGTCATGGCCTACATCGTCAAGCCCTTCACCGTCTCCGACGTCACGCCGGCCATCGAGGTCGCGACCTCGCGCTGGGCCGAGCTCAAGGCCCTCGAGTCCGAGGTCGCCGACCTCGGGGAGCGGCTCGAGACGCGCAAGGCGGTCGAGAAGGCCAAGGGCGTGCTGATGAAGAAGCTCAAGATCAGCGAGGCCGAGGCCTTCCGCTGGATCCAGAAGACCGCCATGGACCGCCGCCTCGGCATGCGCGAGGTTGCCGACGCCGTCGTCGCCGGGATGGACAAGGCCTGACCCGACCTCCCGGGGCACGCGCCCCGGTACGGCGTCGGGCTCCCGGCCCGGCGCCTCAGCCCAGCGTCATGACCAGCTGGGTGAGCAGCGGCGCCACGAGCAGGGCCGGCAGCATGTCGCCGACCGGGATCTGGCGGATCTGCAGCAGCCGCAACGAGATCCCGACGAGCACGAGCCCTCCCGTGGCCGTGAGGGCGGCGATGTGCGCCTCCGGCAGGAGGGCGCCGAGCGCGACGCCGAGCAGGGTCAGCGACCCCTGGACGACCGCGACGCTCACCGCCGACATGAGCACCCCGATGCCGAAGGTCGAGGCGAAGGCGAGGCTGGCGAAACCGTCGAGCACCGACTTGAGCGCCAGCTTGTCGATGCCGCGACCGAGCCCGTCGTCGAGGCTGCCGAGGATGGTGAGCGGCCCGACGCAGAAGAGCAGGCTGGCGGTGAGCCACCCCTCGACGAAGCGCTCCCGACCCGCGGCGTCGTCGCGCCGCGACCCGACGAAGGCCTGCACCCGCCCCGCGAGCAGCTCGAGCCGCTCCTCGATGCGCAGCAGCGAACCGCAGATGCCGCCGACGAGCAGCGAGCCGAGGACGATGAGCACCGGCGCGCCGGAGCCGACGGCGTCGGCGAGGGCCGGGGAGGTCACGTCCATGGCCGACAGCCCGGCCATGAGCAGCGTCACCAGGCCGAGGCAGTCCGTGACCACCTGCCGGGTGTGCCCGGGCAGGCGCCCGCCGACGGCCATGCCGGCCAGCGAGCCGGCGACCACCGCGAGCACGTTGATGACCGTGCCCGCACCGATGAAGTCCACGTCGTCGCCCTTCGCTCAGCTGCCGGGGTCACGATAGACGCCGATCGTGCCCTCGCGGTGCTCGAGGGGGATCGTCGCGACCTGCCGGGCTCCGGCCGGGACGTCGTCGGCGAGCTCCGGCTCCGCGGTGTCGGTGAGCAGGACGACGTCGGTGCCCTCCGGTGCCGTGCCGGCCCACAGGTGCTCGGCGTCCTCGGCGAAGGGCCACGGCGTCAGGTAGTGCGGCTGCCAGCCCTGCCGGTGAGCCTGCCACGCGACGGCCGGCGAGGCGCTCAGGGTGGGCACGAAGCCCAGGCCGTTGATCTGGACGTGTCGCCCCTCGCCCGGGCCGAGGTCGTCCGCCGTGGCGGTCGCCACGCGGGTGATCGACGTGTACTCGGCCCAGGCCGGTTGCAGCGCAAGGACGCTCGCGGCGACCCCGCCGGCCACGAGGCCGGCCCCGAGGGGGCGGGCGATGCGCAGCGGCAGTCGCGGCGTCGCCGACTCGAGGTAGGCCAGAACGCGCCAGGCGAGGGCGCACCACGTGAAGGCCGCGACCGGCAGCCAGGTGACGACCCAGTAGGGCGCGAGCGGCCACTCCGGCAGCCGGGAGGCCGTGGCCAGCATCCCGAGGTTGGCGACGAGGGCGACCCGGGCCGGCCAGGCGCTGCTCGCACGCCCTTGGGGGACGCGGTAGCCGGTGGCGATGACCGCGAGGAGGACGAGGAGCCCGATGCCCAGGACCGTGGCGAAGCCGCCACCGTCGACGAGCAGGTCGGGGGAGTTGCGGCGGAAGCCGCCGGGGCCCGGAGCGATGAGGTCGAGGTGCCCGATGCCGGCCGCGAGACCGATGGGATCACCGGTGCCGGAGGTGGCCCAGCGCACGAGCTGGCTGAGGTTGTTGGGGTGGTGCACGACCAACTCGACGAGACTCGGCAGCCACACGAGCACCCCGAGTCCGAGGGCCCACCGGTGCGCCGTGCGGTCACCCGGGCGCGGACGCGGGCGTCGTCGAGGACGGCGGCGGGGGCGGGCCAGGCGCGGCCACAGGAGCAGGCCCGCGGCGAGCGCCGTCAGGGCCAGCGCGAGGGGCAGGAAGGCCAGGTTGGACTGGGCGATGAGCGAGACCGCGACGACGAAGGGAGGCAGCGCCCGGCGATCGTCCTGCGCCAGCGCCCACAGCAGGAGGAGGGCGAGGAAGGTCGGCAGCAGCGGGGCGTAGGGGTTGAAGGGACGGAACATCCCTTCGGCTCCGATGGCCCACTGGGTGAGCAGGACGCCGAAGGCGAAGACGGCGACCCCGAGGGCGCCACCGAGCCGACGGGCCCACACGACGGACAGCACGGAGGCGGTCGCCGCGACGAGGGCACCACCGACGACGAGGCCGGCGGCCGAACCGCCGGCGAGGGCGAGCGGGAGCGCGAGCAGGTAGAACTGCAGCGGGCCGAGGTGGTGGGTCGCGAGGGACTGGTCGCCGCCGTCGCCGGAGGTGCTGCGCATGCCGGTGGCGGGCAGGTGCCCGTCGAGGATGCCGGCGGTGCGCAGCGCGATGGTCGCGTCGTCACCCGTCGGCTGCCAGCCGTGGGCGATGGCCTGGACAGCGGCTGCCACGGGGGCGACGAGCACGGCCAGGATCGCGACCGCGACGAGCCGGTCGGTCGTCGTCCAGCCGCGGGGGTCGAGCCGCTCCCGCAGGTCGGCGAGACGACGAAGGGGGGCGTCCTTGCGCGGTCCCAAGCGTCAGGCGCCCGGCGCCGCGGCACGCAGGATGCAGGTGATGCGCGAGGTGCAGGTGCGCCGGCCGGAGTCGTCGACGATCGTCACCTCGTAGCAGGCCACGCTGCCACCGAGCGTCACCGGGACCGCCGTGCCGGTGACCCAGCCCTCGCGGGCGGCCCGGTGGTGGGTGGCGTTGATGTCGAGACCCACGGCGATCTTGCCGAGGGTGTGGGCGTGCAGGGCAGATCCGATGGATCCGAGGGTCTCCGCGAGGACGACGCTCGCGCCCCCGTGGAGGATCCCGTAGGGCTGGGTGTTGCCCTCGACCGGCATCCGCGCCACGATCTTGTCCGCCGCGGCCTCGAGGACCTCGATGCCCATGCGCTCGGCGAGGGCACCCCGGTGCGCGGAGAGGGCTTCGCCCTCCAGCGTCGGCGCAGCGGGACGGTCGGGGGACTGGGTCATCAGGCTCTCCTGCGGAGTGGGGTCGGACGTCTCGGGTCAGCCTGCCACGGGGGCGGGTCGTCGGTGCAAACACCTAGGGTGTGCCGTGTGAGTCGACTACTGCTGCTGGACGGACACTCCCTCGCCTACCGCGCCTTCTTCGCGCTGCCTGCCGAGAACTTCTCGACGAGCACGGGCCAGCACACCAACGGCGTCTACGGCTTCGTCGCCATGCTCATCAACGTCCTGCGCGACGAGGAGCCCACGCACGTCGCCGTCGCCTTCGACGTCTCCCGCGCGACCTTCCGCAGCGAGGAGTACGCGGAGTACAAGGCCGGTCGCAGCGCGACCCCCGACGCCTTCTCCGGGCAGATCCCGCTGCTCAAGGAGGTGCTCGACGCGCTCAACATCACGCACGTCGAGCTCGAGGGCTTCGAGGCGGACGACATCATCGCGACGCTGGCCACCCAGGGGCGCGAGGCCGGCATGGACGTGCTCATCTGCTCCGGTGACCGCGACACGCTCCAGCTCGTCGACGAGCGCACGACGGTCCTCTACCCGCGCAAGGGCGTCTCCGACCTCGTGCGGATGACGCCCGAGGCGGTCGCGGACAAGTACGGCGTGGGTCCGGAGCGTTACAGCGATCTCGCCGCGCTCGTCGGCGAGGCGAGCGACAACCTGCCCGGGGTCCCCGGCGTCGGCCCCAAGACGGCGGCGAAGTGGATCAACGCCCACGGCGACCTGCAGGGCATCGTCGCCTCGGTCGACCAGATCGGCGGCAAGGCCGGCCAGTCGCTGCGCGACCACCTCGACCAGGTCCTGCGCAACCGTCGGCTCAATGCCCTACTGCGCGACGTCGACCTGCCGGTCGGCGTCGACGACGTCGCCCGGCGCGAGTGGGACCGCGAGCAGGTGCACACGCTCTTCGACAGCCTCGAGTTCCGGGTCCTGCGCGACCGGCTCTTCGCGACCTTCGACGCCCAGGAGTCGGAGGTCACCGGTGGGGTCGAGGTCGACGGCCGGGTGCTCGGTGCCGGCGAGGTCGGCCCCTGGCTCGAGGAGCACGGCACCGACCGGCTCGGCGTCGACGTCGTCGGTGAGTGGGGCCGGGGCGGCGGCGAGGTGCTCGGGCTGGGGCTGGCCACGCCTGAGGGCGAGGCCGCCCACGTGCCGGTCACCGACCTCGCCCCCGACGACGAGGCCGCCCTGCGCACCTGGCTCGCCGACGCCGAGCGACCCAAGGTCATGCACGACGCCAAGGGCCCGATGCTCGCCCTCGCCGCCTCCGGCCTGCCGCTCGACGGACTGGCCGTCGACACGGCCATCGCCGCCTATCTCGTGCGCCCCGACCAGCGTTCCTACGACCTCGCCGACCTCGCCGTGCGCCACCTCGGCCGCGACCTCACCGCAGGTGAGGAGGAGTCCGACCAGGGCATGCTCGACTTCTCCGCCGACGACTCCGAGGCCGGCCGCTCGTCCATGGTCCGCGCAGCGGCGGCCGTGGAGCTGGCGCCCGTCCTCGAGGAGCTCGTCGAGGAGACCGGCGGCACCCACCTCATGCGTGAGGTCGAGCTGCCCGTCGTCGGGGTCCTCGCCGCCATGGAGGCAGCGGGCATCGCCGTCGACAGCGACGCGCTCACCGGCCTCGAGGCCGTCTTCGCCGACAAGGTCGCGACCGCCCAGGCCGACGCGTGGGCCGCCATCGGTGACGAGCAGATCAACCTCGGCTCGCCCAAGCAGCTGCAGACGGTGCTCTTCGAGACCCTCGGGCTGCCCAAGACCCGGCGGACCAAGACCGGCTACACGACCGACGCGGACGCGCTGGCCGACCTCTACGCCAAGACCGAGCACCCTTTCCTCGAGGCGCTGCTGCGCCACCGCGACGCCACCCGCCTGCGGGTGACGGTCGAGGGTCTGATCAAGTCGGTGGCCGACGACGGCCGCATCCACACGACCTACCAGCAGACCATCGCCGCCACCGGACGACTCTCGTCGACCGACCCCAACCTGCAGAACATCCCGATCCGCACCGAGGAGGGCCGGCGCATCCGCGAGGTCTTCGTCGTCGGGCCGCAGCACGAGTCGCTCATGTCCGCCGACTACAGCCAGATCGAGATGCGGGTCATGGCCCACCTGTCGGGCGACGAGGGGCTCATCGAGGCATTCCGCACCGGTGAGGACCTGCACCGCTTCGTGGGCGCGCGGGTCTTCGGCGTCGAGCCGCAGGACGTGACGAGCGAGATGCGCAGCAAGGTCAAGGCGATGTCCTACGGCCTCGCCTACGGGCTGAGCGCCTTCGGCCTGAGCAAGCAGCTGGGCATCTCGACGGGCGAGGCGAGCGACCTCATGGACGAGTACTTCGTGCGTTTCGGCGGGGTGCGCGACTACCTGGAGGAGGTCGTCGACCGGGCCCGGGCCACGGGCTACACCGAGACGATGCTCGGTCGGCGCCGCTACCTGCCCGACCTGACGAGCGACAACCGTCAGCGTCGGCAGATGGCCGAGCGGATGGCGCTCAACGCGCCGATCCAGGGCTCCGCGGCCGACATCATGAAGCTCGCGATGCTGCGTGTCGACCGGGAGCTCGGCGCGGGTGACCTGCGCTCCCGCGTGCTCCTGCAGGTGCACGACGAGCTCGTCATCGAGATCGCGAGCGGTGAGGCCGAGGCCGTGGAGGCCCTCGTGCGCGAGCAGATGGGCGCGGCCGTCGAGATGGACGTCCCGCTCGACGTCTCGGTGGGGCTCGGGCGCAGCTGGCACGACGCCGCCCACTGACCGGCGGGCGCGCTCAGGCGCCGGCGACCTCGTCGGAGCCGAGGGCGGCGTCGGTCAGGGTCGTGCCCGCACCGATGCGAGCCCGCCGACCGACGACGCTGCGGGTGACCCGCGCGCCGGCACCGACCTGACCACCCTCGAGGACGATTGCCGCGTCGAGCCGCGCTCCGTCGCCGACGACCGCCCCCGGGTGCACGACCGAGCCGCCGAGGAGTGCGGCCGTGGGGGAGACCTCCGCGCCGTCGAGGACGAGCGCCTCGCCGAGCGGTGCCGGGGCGGCTCCGGGCCAGGGGTCGAGCAGCAGGTCGCGGGTCGCGGTGACGAGCGCTGCCGGTGTCCCGACGTCGAGGAAGTAGGCGTCCTCCCGGTGCGCGACGAGCGCGCCCTGCGCTGCCAGGGCGGGGAAGGCGTCGCGCTCGACCGAGGCCGACCCCGAGTCGGGCAGGTGGGTCAGCAGCGAGGGGCGCACGACATAGGTGCCGGCGTTGACCGTGAGCGACGGTGGGGTGGGTGACTTCTCGACGAAGGCCGTGACGATCCCGTCGGGACCGACGACGACGCTGCCGTAGGGACGTGCGTCCTCGACGTCCCGCACGTGGACCGAGGCGACGACGTGCGAAGGGGAGTCCACCAGCCCCTCGACCTGGGCACCGATGTCGTGGCCGCTCAGCAGGTCACCGTTGAGCACGACGACCGTGTCGGCGTCGGGCAACCGGCGCAGGGCCTCCCGCAGACCGCCACCCGTGCCGAGCGGGGTCTCCTCCACGACCATCGTGAGGTCCACTCCCTTCGCCCGGCAGCGCTCGACGAGCGGGAGGAAGTCCTCGTGGCGGTAGCCCGTGGACAGCACGACCCGGCGGATGCCTGCCCGCTCGAGGGCGCTCAGCTGGTGCTCGACGAGGGTCCACGGGCCGACGGGCAGCAGAGGTTTGGGGCAGTCGGCCGTCAGCGGGTGCATCCGACTGCCCACGCCACCGGCGAGGACGACCGCGGCGACGCCGGTCAGGACGGGTCCTCGCCGCGGGCGATCGCCTGCACCTGCGGGGCCAGCCAGCGCCAGAAGATCGGACCGGACTCGCTCGTGAAGTGGATCGAGTCCTCGTAGAGCGGGACGCCGTTGATCGTGTCGTGCATCTCGTCGCCGGCGCAGAGCAGGGAGTACTGGTCGATGACCGGGACGTCGTGCTTCTCCGCCCAGGCGGTCACGGTGCTGTTGAGCGTGCGGACGTACTCCGGGTCGTTGATCCGCTCGATCTCCTCGCTGTTGAAGGTCGGCATCGAGTGGCAGGCGAGGTTCATCAGGGCGAAGTGGCTCTCGCCCGCGGACTCGCGGGCCTGGTCGAGGTTGGCCTCGATGAGGTCGACCCAGGCGGGGGAGCCGAAGTCCACGACCTTGCCATCGACCTGCCGATCGGTGACCAGGCTCTGGGAGACGAAGTAGACGACGACGTCGGGCTGCTCGTCGGCGATGGCGCGGGGCCACGACGCGCGCCAGTCGCGGCAGGACTGGGAGTCGTCCTGCACCTTGCCGTCGCTGTAGCGGGGCACGTCGAGCGGGTCGCAGCCGACATCGGTCACCGTGTCGACCTGCAGGTCGGGGTGCGCGCTGCTCCGGAAGTTCGTCGCCAGGCTCAGCGGGATGGAGTTGCCGACGAGGGTGACTCGGGTCATCCGGCCGCCCGGCTGATAGGTCGTCTTCGGCAGGTCGACCTCGCCGGTGGCGCCGACCGGGGTGCTCGGCGCCACTCGTGACGCAGCAGCCGGCAGCGCGAGCGCGCCGACGACGAGCAGGGGTGCGCTGGCCCAGCACACGACCCGGCTCATCCGGGGGAGGCGGGGGATGAGCGCGGTCATCCCCTCGCGGCGCACTGGCCGCTCGACGAAGCGGTAGGACAGCCAGGACAGCAGCACGGTGAGCAGGACCTGGACGGCGACCCTCGCCGCGGTCGGCACGGGCAGCACCTGGTCGTTGAGGAAGACGACGATCGGCCAGTGCCACAGGTAGAGGCCGTAGGAGATCATGCCGATCCGGCGCAGCGGCTCGAGTGCGAGGACGCGCTGGGTGATCGAGCTGGCGGGGCTCGTGGCGGCGACGAGGACGACGGTGATGAGCAGCGAGAGCGGGACGGCCAGCCCCTCGAGGATCGCGCTCTGCGCGCGGTCGGCCCACCAGAATGCGGACACCACGACGAGCAGGGCGGGCATCGCCAGACGACGGCACCACAGGTCGACGGTGCGCACGAGGTCACGTGAGACCGAGCCGGGCCCCCCGCTGACGAAGGCGCCGACCGCGGCGCCGACGAGCAGCTGGTGGGCCCGCGTGTCCGTGCCGTAGTAGACCCGGCTCGGGTCGAGCCCCGGGTGGTGCAGGACCGCCATGAGCAGGGCCGAGGCGGCCGCGAGACCGGCGAGCACCCAGGTGAGCGTGGCGCGGCGCCGGAGCAGGGCCAGCAGGACGACGAGCAGCAGCGGGTAGACGATGTAGAACTGCTCCTCGACCGCCAGTGACCAGGCGTGCCGCAACGGCGAAGGGGAGGCCACCTGCCCGAAGTAGGCCTCGTCGCCGAGGACGAAGCGCCAGTTGGCGACGTAGAAGATCGTCGCGAGCACGTCGCCGGCCACGCTGCCCCGACGCCCCGGGAGGGTGAGGAAGGTGGCCGCGACGAGGACCGCAGCGAGGACGACGAAGAGCGCGGGCAGCAGGCGTCGTGCGCGGGCCAGCCAGAAGTCGACGAGGTCGATGCGACCGCGGTTGCCGCGGTACTGCGCGAGGAGCAGCGAGGTGATGAGGAAGCCGGAGATGACGAAGAAGATGTCGACCCCGAACCAGCCGCCCGGAGCCGACCGCGGGTAGACGTGATAGGCGATGACGGACACCACCGCCAGGGCCCGCAGACCGTCGATGGCGGGGCGGTAGGGCAGGGAGGCGTGCTGCGTTGCTCTGGACATGTCCTGCTTCCGAAGGGGGCGGCCCATTATGACCCAACTCGTGGGTAATATGACGGCCATGACCGACCACACCGAGGCGACCTCGCCCACGCGGCAGTTCGCGCCCCTGGCCATCATCCTCGGCATCCCGCTGATCTTCGCGGCGATCTTCTTCTACACCAGTCCGGTGACCCTCGTGACCGGTGGTGACCAGGGCATCTTCAAGTGTGGTTCGCCCAGCTCGCCCAACACCGACGCCGACAACGTCTGCGCCCAGCCGGAGAAGGCTGCCCGCAACAAGGCGATCTACTCGGGCCTCTCCGGCGTGGCCCTCGTGGGCCTGGGTGCGGGGTGGCTCCTTCGCGGTCAGCGTCGGGACGACGAGGACGAGTGGGACGACGAGCGTCCGCGCCGCCGCCGTGGTGACGACATCGACCTGCGTTCCGACGACGGGGACCGTCGTCGGGGTGAGGGCGAGCTGCGCGGTGCCCGCCGGGAGCGTCGGGAGCCCGACGAGGACCGGGACACCACCGACACGCGTGCCGAGCGCGACCTCGATCTCGACGAGACCCGCTCCTCGCGACGCGAGGACGTGCGCCGCAGCCGGCGTGACGACGATCTCGACCTGGACTCGCGCAGCCGGCGCCGGGACGACGACTGGTCCTCGGACGGCTGGCGCTGATGCGGGTCGAGGACTTCCTCACCGAGGTCGAGCGCTCCTTCGACGGTGACCCGCAGACCAGCGACCCCGTCGACCCGGTCTTCGCGCACATCGCCGAGACGGTCAACGGCTACACCGCCGTCAACGAGCTGGCGGTGCTCAACGCCGCGGCCCGGGCGCTGCCCGAGGACGAGTGCTACCTCGAGGTCGGCAGCTACAAGGGCCGCTCGATGTCCGCCGCCGTGCAGGGCATTTCCGGCAAGACCTTCTACGTGGTGGAGAACTACCTCGAGTTCGGCATGCAGGGGCAGGAGGCCCGCGAGGAGCTCGACCGCAACCTCGCGACGCACGCCCGCGACGTCGACGTGCGCCTGCTCGAGGGCAACTGCTTCTCCCTGCTGCACCGCCCCGGGGTCATCGACCGTCCGGTCGGCGTCTACTTCTACGACGGCGAGCACACCGGCCTGTCGCACTACCTGGCCCTCGGCATCATCGAGCCCTGGCTCGCGGACGAGGCGGTCGTCCTCGTCGACGACGCGACCTACCCGATGGTGACCGACGCCCACGACGCCTTCGTCGCGGCGCACCCGCAGTGGCGCATCGAGCGCCGCTGGGATGCTGCGTCCAACAACGACCCGCGCTGGGCCAACGGCCTGCACGCACTGAGCTTCCGCCGCGACGAGGCCACCGCCCGCGGTGCGCAGGAGCCGTGGGACGTGCGTTGGCGTCGGCTGGCCTACCTCGCGTCGCTCGGGCCGGGGCAGAAGGCCGCGTGGAAGGCGATCCACCGCTTCCCCGAGCTCATCCCGCTCGCCAAGAAGCTCTACCCGTCGAAGAAGGCCAGCTCCATCGACTGACGGCGCTCACTCCCGGGTCAGGCCGAGCGCCTCGCTCGTCTCGGCCGACCCGGGGCCCGGCGTCACCTCGTCGCCCGGCACGCGCAGCAGCCCGACGAGGGCGACGACCGCTGCCGTGCCGCCGACGGCCGTCAGCACCTGGGCGGGGGAGTCGTGCAGCCACAGCAGCACGAGGGCGCTCTGCACGCCCGCGGCCACCCACACGACGAGGGTCATGACGTGGTCGTCGCGGCTCATCCCGGCGAAGAGCCAGACCTGGATGACCGCCCACAACGTCCCGATGAGGGCGAACCACACGAGCAGCGGCTCCGCGTCGACGAAGGCGTTGCCTCCGGTGATCGCGACGAGCGGCCCCGGCAGGACGGCGCAGCCGAGTGCCACGACGAGGCCGATGGCGAGCACTCCTGCGGCGGAGCGGTGCAGGGTGGCCCGCACGTGCCCCCCTTCGTCCGCCCCCGCCACCGACGGCACGACGGCGAGCGCGACGAACTGGGTGCCCCAGAAGACGACCTTGCCGAAGAGCGCGGCCAGCGCGTAGGCGCCGCTGTCGTGGTCGCCGAGGACGGAGCGGGCCAGGACGACGTCGAGGCTGGACAGGGCCATGAGGCCGGCGAGGGCGATGTTGCTGCGGACGAGGTCGGCGAGGAGCACGAGCGGGCGCGGTGCGGCCCGGCCGGTCGTCAGGTCGGCACGGGTGAGGACCAGGGCCACGACGAGGGTCACGAGCGACGCGGTGAAGATCGACGCGAAGACCTCGACCACCGTGAAGTCGAGCCCGGTGGCGGCGAGGGCGGCGACCACCCGGGTCCCGGCGGTGACGAGGTAGACCGTCGAGAGCCGCCCGTAGGACTCGCGTCCGAGGAGCACTCCCTGCAGCGCGCCGGTGACGGTCATCGGGGGCAGCATGAGCGCCATCCACACGACCGACCACGCGCTGTCGAGCCGCAGCCCGTCGCGGATGAGGGGCGAGACGGCGATCGTGGCGGCAGCGAGGGTGCAGCCGACGGCCAGCGCCGGGAGGAGTCCGGTCACCTGCGAGCCGATCTCACGGTCGGTCGTGGTCTGGCGTCGGGCGACGACGACCTGGAAGGCACCAGCCGGCATCGCGAGCAGCACGCCGTAGGTGTTGAGCGCGGAGAAGCCACCGAAGTCGGCCGGCCCGAGCGTCGAGGAGACGAGCGCCACGAAGACGTAGCTCATGACATTGGCCAGCCCCATGGCCACCCCGAGCGTCAGCCCGGCGAAGGGCAGGACACGTCGAGCACGCGTGGGCATGGTGCTCCTGACGGTCGTGGACGAAGGGGTCGGATGTGACCGCCACGATGTTACGCCCCGGTAGCGCGTGGGTGTCCGTCGGTTAGGATCGGCCGGGTCCGGCGTGCTGCAGGTGCGTCATCCTGACGACGACGAGAGGAGGCGTCCCGGTGCGCAGCCGGTTCCGGTTCCCTCGTGCCCGCTCGACCCGCAGGCGCCCCTCGCGAAGCCCGCGATCGGCCTCCTGGCTTGCCCGCCTCGGCACCTCACGCGCCGTCGCGCTGCTGCTCCTCGTGCTCCTCGGCGTCGTCGTCTTCGCCAACAGCTGGGGCGTCTTCCAGACCGACATCAAGCCCGAGGTCTACCTCGCGCCGGGGGAGATGCTGCCGCGCTACCTGTCCGCGTGGACCTCCTCGCCCTACCTGGGCTCGCCCAACTTCAACGTCGGCCTCGTCCCGGTGCTCGTCGTCACCGCGCTGCTGCGCGCGATCGGCCTCGACGCCGAGATGGCCTTCAAGGTCTACCACCTGATCCTCTGGGCGCTGGCCGCCTGGGGTGCCAACCGGCTGCTGCGCACCCTCGTGCCCCGCGCCGGAGTCTGGGCCGGTCTCGTCGCCGGTGCCGCGTACATCGCCAACCCCTACGCGGTGGCCGCCGGTGGCACCCTGGCGATCGCCCTGCCGATGGCGCTGCTGCCCTGGCTGCTCGTCGCCGTCACCCGGTCCCTGCGCGAGCCCTCGGGCTGGGCCTGGCCGGCAGCGGTCGGGCTGGTCTTCTTCGGCATGAGCGGGATGAACGTCGGCGTCGTGCCGGTCTTCCAGCTGCTGCTCATCGTGCCGCTCATCCTCTTCGTGCGGGCCGAGCGCGGCCTCACGCTGCGCGAGATCGTCACCGCCCTGGCCAAGTGCGCGCTCTTCGTCGTCGTCGTCTCGCTCTACTGGCTCATCCCGGGCGCTGCCGCGAGCGGCACCGGTGGGCAGATCGCCGAGAGCTCCGAGTCCCTCGACGGCATCGCCCGGACGAGCTCCTTCGTCGAGGTGCTGCGCGGCCTCGGGCTCTGGTCCTACTACGGCTCCTCCGACGCGGGGCCCTGGCTGCCCCAGTACGCCGTCTACTTCACGAGCGGCGTCATCATCCTGCTGACGATGCTCTGGCCGGCTGCCGCCATGCTGTCGCTGCGGGTGGTCCCGGCCAGGCTCGCCCGGCTGGCGGCCGCCGGGGCGGGCATCGCCGCCGTGATCATGGTCGGCCTGTACCCCGGGGGCAACGGCGGGTCGCCCTTCTCCTGGCTGCTGCGTCTGGTGCTGGAGCACGTCGGCCCGCTCGTCGCCTTCCGCACGACCAACAAGATCGGCGCGGGGCTCGCCCTCGCCTTCGCCCTCGTCATCGGCTGGGCGCTGGTGCACGCCCTGCCGCGGCTGCTGCGCGGCCGCATCGCGGCACCCGTCGTCGGCGCTGCGGGCGCCGCCGTGGTCGTCGCCCTCGTCGCCCCGGCCGTCACCGGCAACCTCTACGTCTCGCCCCTCGACGTCCCTGACTACTGGCGGCAGGCGGCCAAGGAGGTCGACAAGGGGGACCCGGACAAGCGCGTGCTCCTCCTGCCGGGCCAGACGCGATCGAGCTACCGGTGGAGCCTCGAGCGACCGGACGACCTGCCTAACTCGCTCTTCACGCGAGACGCGGTGATCCCCGAGACGCTGCCCAACACCTCGGCCAGTGGCGGCAACTTCCTCGCCGCCCTCGACGACACGCTGCAGTCCGGAGTCTCCGGCAGCCGTGACGTCTCTCCCTTCGCCCGCTATCTGGGGGCCGACCAGGTCCTGCTGCGGCACGACGTCGAGTGGGAGGGCGACGGCGGCGCCCGCCCGGCCGAGACCGCGCGTGCGCTCGCCGGTGACCCCGGGCTGCGTGGCCTCGGCAACTACGGCGAGCCGGGGCACAACATGTTCACCCGCTCGGTGCCGCCGCAGTCGCAGGAGGAGGCGGTGCTCTCGCCGCTGCAGCTCTACGGCGTGCGTGACTCGCGCGCCGCCGTGCGGGCGACCCCCGCGAGCGGAACCCTCGTCGTCGCGGGCGACGGTTGGTCGGTCCCGGCGATGGACCGGGCCGGCCTGCTCGAGGAGTCGCCGGCGATCCGCTACGCGCAGGACGTCACCCCCGACCAGCTGCGACGGCTCATCGCCGCCGACTCCCGCATGGTCCTCACCGACACCAACCAGCGCCGCTCGGCGATCACCAACCGGCTGCGCTCCGGCCAGGGTGCCGTGCTCGCGGCCGACGAGGACCCCGGCGTCACCCGGGCCCTCGGCAATGCCGACGACCAGAGCACCCTCGTGCGCGAGGGGGTGCGGGTCAAGGCCTCCTCGACCGGTGGTGCCTTCTTCGACCTGCCCCACGGGGTCGCCGAGAATGCCATCGACGGAGACCCGTCGACCTCGTGGCTCTTCGGTGACTTCCGACGCGCACCCGGCACGACCCTGACGCTGAAGCTCCCGCGGGCACGCACCCTGGACACGATGACCGTCGACACGACCGCGCTCGGCGACGTGCGCATCGCCGACCTCGACGTGCGCGCCGGCGACACCCGCACGACGGCGAAGGTCGACGAGGACGGCGTGGCGAAGGTCGACCTCGAGGGTGCCCACACCGACACGATCACGCTGACCGTCGGCGACCTGCGCGGCGAGGGGTTCAGCCTCGTCGGTGTCTCGGAGATCGACCTCGGCGACCCGGACCTCGTCGCCACGCGCACGACCCGGCTGCCGAGCACCCTGACCGACCTCTACGGCGAGCTGTCGTCGACGGAACGCTCGACCTTCGCGCAGACGCCCCTCGACGTCTTCCTCACCCGGGTCACCAACACCGACGACACGGCCGACGACGCCGAGCAGGGGCTGCGCCGCGACTTCACGCTGCCCGACGACCGCACCTTCGCCACGAGCGGACGGGTGCGGGTCGAGGGCAACCGCGAGGAGCTCGCCGACGAGCTCTCGGGTCTGGACACGACCTATCGCGCGCGCTCGAGCTACACCTACTTCGACTCCCTGGCCAACCGCGCCTCCCAGGCCGCCGACGACTCGGACCGGACCGCGTGGGTACCGGGCGGCAAGATGACCGAGTCGTGGTGGCAGATGACCGGCCCTCGCCGGGAGATCCCGCAGGTCACGGTCACCCAGGAGCGCGGGCCCGGAGACGAGGGCGACACCGCCTGGGCGACGCGGGCCACCGTGCTCGTCGACGGCGAAGAGGTCGCCGAGGGAGAGCTCGGCCGCGGCACCTCGACGATCGAGCTACCCGCCGGCACGAGCGGGCGCACCGTGCGGCTGCGCATCGACGAGTCCGACGACTCCGACGGCGAGCGCCCGCCGCGCTTCACGACGATCGACACCGGGGCCACGATCGACCGGGGCCCGCAGTCACGGCCCTGCACGACCGTCGCCACGCTCGACGGCGAGCCCGTGCGGATGCGACCCGAGGACCCCGAGCTCATCAACGGCCCCTCCGGCCCGGCGACCAGCTGGGTCGGCTGCGGGAACCTCGACGTCCCCTGGGGGGAGCACCGGGTGCGGCCCGTCGACGGCGTGCAGGTCGACGGCCTCTCGCTCGAGGACCGCCAGCGCGATGCGGCCGAGGCGGTCCCAGCCCCCGTCGTCGAGGTGCACCGCAGCGCGGTGTCGTCGTCGATGACCGTCGACGTCGGCCCGTCGACCGGGCCCTACTTCCTGTCCATCGGCCAGGGGCAGGACCCTCGGTGGAAGGCCACCCTCGCCGACGGCACCGACCTCGGCGCCCCCGTGGTCGTTGACGGCTACGCCGCCGGGTGGTACGTCGACAGCCGCGAGGCACAGCAGATCACCGTGCGCTACGGCCCGCAGACCCGCGCCGACATCGGTCTCGTCCTGTCCGGTCTCGGGCTGCTCGCCGCCCTCGTCATCTTCTTCCTCCCGCTCGCCCGTCGCCGCATCGGCGAGGTCCGCGCCGGCCGTGAGGACGAGTGGGAGACGCCCGCGGCGCAGGTCGACGGCGACGCGCCGCCGGCGGACGCCCCGCAGGCCACCCGGACCGCCACCACCGACCCCGACGACGAGTGGGCGGACGAGCTCGACCTCGTCGTCGCCCCGACCCGGACGGCCACGACCGCACTGCCCCCTTCGCCCACCGCCCCCGACGAAGGGGAGGCCCCGGCACCTCGCGCGGGCCTGCCCTTCCGCGGGCTGGGCGCGGCCCTCGCGGAACGCACCGGTCGTCGTCGCCTCGGCCTCGAAGCCTCCGTCGTGCTCGTCGCGGGCGTCTTCGCCGGGCTCGGCGGCGCCCTCGCCGCGGTGCTCGCCCTCGTGCTCGTGCGCCGGTGGGGCCCTCGCCCCGGGCGGCTCATCGCGCTGGGGGCCGGCCTGCTCGTTCTCGCCGCCCTGGCCTTCGTCGCCCAGCTGGCCTGGGTCGACGGCACGCTCGGGTCGGTGAGCGCCGACTCGGTGCGCTCGGCCCTCGTCCCGCACCACATCGCCGGCGTCGGCCTCGTGCTCGCCATCATCGGCACCTATCTGCGCCCTGACCCACCGGAGGAGATCGACCCGTGACCGACCGTCAGCCGGAGGAGACGACGGAGTCCGTCACCGTCGTCGTCCCGACCCGCAACAACATCCGCACGATCGAGGCCTGCCTGCGCTCGGTTGTCGAGCAGAGCCACCCCGACGTCGAGCTCATCGTCGTCGACAACCACAGCACCGACGGCACCCCGCAGGTCGCCGAGCGTCTCGCCGACCGGGTGATCACGGCCGGTCCGGAGCGCTCCGCGCAGCGCAACACCGGCATCGAGGCGGCGCGCGGCGAGTGGGTCCTCTGGCTCGACAGCGACATGATCCTGCCGCCGCGGACCATCGCGCTGGCCCTCGAGACCGCCCGGGCGACCGGCGCGACGGGCATCGCCCTGCCCGAGCGCACCATCGGCGAGGGCTTCTGGACCGCCTGCCGGGCCCTGGAGCGCGAGTGCTACCTCGACGACCCGTGGCTCCACAACCCCCGCCTCGTCCGGCGCGAGTACCTCCTCGGCGAGGGCGCCTTCCATACCGACATGTCCGGTCCCGAGGACGCCGACCTGCGGATGAAGATGCGCGCGACCGGCGCGGGCATCGAGCTGGCCCCGATCATCGTCGACCACGACGAGGGGCGCCTCACCGTCCGCGACGTCATGGGCAAGCGCTACTACTACGGGCGCAGCATCCCCGCCTTCGCGCAGGAGCACGAGGGCGCCGTCGGTGCCCAGGGCAAGGCCGTGCTGCGCTCCTACGTGCGCAACCACCGTCGCCTGCTGCAGGACCCGGTGCACGCCGCCGGCATGGTCGCCCTGCGCGCGATGGAGGCCGGGGGCTATGCCCTCGGCGCCCGTCGCGGTCGACGCGACCGGCGGGACCGGGCGGCGTCGTGAGCGAGGCCCTGCGCCGCATGCTGTGGGTCTCGCTACCCGACCAGCGAGCCCGGCGCGAGCTCTACTGGATGTCGCGGATGCCCGGCACCCGCGTGCGGGCCATGGCCCAGCAGGAGCCCGTGGGTGACATCGACTGGATCCCGAGCACCTACCGCCGGCCGATCAAGCGCTTCATCGAGGCCGGGGCCCTCGCCTGGGTGCGCGGCCTCGACGAGCAGCCGGCCGGCGAGTACGACTGGGTGACCTCCCTCGAGCTGTGCTCCCTCGTCACCGGACAGGCGTCCCGCTGGCGCCGGCGGGCTCGCCGCGGGGGAGCGGCCCGTCCGCTCCAGGCGGTCATCACGTGGGAGAACCTGCCCGACCAGCCGCTCTACAAGGTGCCGCCCTACCGTCAGGCGCTCAACTCCTGCCGGGACGCCGACCTCCTGCTGTGCATGGTCGACGCAGCACGCGACCACCTGCTGGCCAACGACTTCGACGACGAGCTGATCCGGGTCGTCAAGCCCGGGGTCGACACCGAGCTCTTCCACCCCGCGGACCGGCCGGTCGAGGACCCCGTCGTCGTCTTCGCCTCGCCGCTCGCGGACAACAAGGGCATCGACCGCCTCCTCGACGCCATGTCGATCGTGCGCCGCGAGATCCCCGAGGCCCGGCTCAAGGTCGCCGGCCGCGGCCACCTCGAGCCGCTCGTGCGCGAGGCGGCGGCACGCCCCGGCTCCGGCGTCGAGCTCGTCGGGTCGCTCGACACGGCCGGCGTCGCCGACCTCATGCGCTCGGCCGCGGTCTTCGCCACCGCACCCCGCCCGACGTGGAAGTGGACCGAGCAGCTGGGCCTGGCCTACCTGGAGGCCCAGGCCTGCGGGCTGCCCGTCGTGACGACCCGGTGCGGGACCAACGACGAGGCGGTGCAGGCGCCGAACGCGCTCGTCGACGACGACGTCGAGGCCCTTGCCGATGCGCTCGCGGGATTCCTGCGTGACCCCGCCCACCGGGCCGAGGTCGGCACGGCCAACCGGGAGCACGTCCTGACCCACCACGACCTGGCGACCCAGTGCGTCGCGATGGGCGAGGCCTTCGCCGAGATCGAGGCGCTGCACTCACGGTGAGCGATCGACGAGGGCTCGCGCGCCCCGGCGTCGTCGGGGCGCTCACCGGTGCCCTCGCGGGGCTCGTCGTCCTCGGGCCGGCCCTCGCGCCCGGCTACACGCTCCACTACGACCTCGTCTTCGTCCCCGACCTGCCGCTGTCGCCGCGCACCCTCGGCACCGATGGCAGCGTGCCGCGGGCGGTGCCCAACGACCTCGTCGTCGCCCTGCTCGGCCTCGTGCTCCCGGGGTGGCTCGTGCAGAAGGCGCTGCTCCTGCTCGCCTTCGTCGTCGGCGGGGCCGGCGCCGGACGGCTGGCGCGCACCGTCCCCGGGGCCGTCGCGGCAGCACTGCTGTGGTCGTGGAACCCCTGGCTCGGCGAGCGCCTGGGCATCGGTCACTGGGGTTACGTCCTCGGCGCCGCGCTCCTGCCGTGGGTGCTTGCGGCCGCGAGCCGACGGCGCGGCGACCTCCGCAGCCCGGCCGGTCTCGTCCTCGCCCTCACCCTCGCCTCGCTCGGTGGCTCGACCCCCGGCGTGCTGGCCACCCTGCTCGCCGTCACCGTCGTCGCGGTCGGGGGTGGACCCCTTCGCCTCGTCGTGCGCGACCTCGCCGTCGTCGTCGTGACGGCGCTGCTCGCCAATGCCGCGTGGTGGTGGCCCTTCCTGCGGGCTTCGTCGCGGGCCGCCGACCCCGGTGGGGCGAGCGCCTTCGCGGCCGGCGCCGACACCCCCTTCGGTGTCCTCGGCTCGCTCTTCCTCGGCGGTGGGCTGTGGAACGACCGCACGTGGTTCGTCGAGCGCACGACCTGGCCGGTCGCCTTCGTGGCGCTGCTCGCCGTCGTCCTCGTGCTCGTCGTCGCGGGGCGCAGCCCGGGCTGGTGGCGTGACCCACGTACCCGGGGTGCGAGCATCGCCGGGCTCGTCGGTCTCGCCGTCGCGGCGCTGGCGGCGCTGCCCGGCGGCCGCACGCTCCTCGAGTGGGTCGTCACCACCGTTCCCGGCGGGGGACTGCTGCGTGACGGGCAGAAGTTCGCGGTGCTGTGGGTGCTGCTGCTCACCCTCGCGTCCGCTGTCGTCGTCGACCGACTCCGGGAGCGTGGCCTCCCCGGTGTCGTCACCGTGGTGGCCGTGCTGTGGCCGGTCGCCACCCTGCCCTCGCTCGCGTGGGGGCACTCCGGTGCCTGGGGCAGCGTCGACTACCCCGACGACGTGCTCACGGTGAGCCGGGAGCTGAGCGAGAGCGGCGCCCCCGTGGCCGTCTTCCCGTGGTCGACCTATCGCCGTTATGCCTGGGACGACGACCGCGTCGTGCTCGACCCGTGGAACCGGCTCCTGCCGCAGGAGGTCGTCGCGGACGACCGGCTGCCGCTGCGCGACCGGGTCGTCGCGGGGGAGGACCCTGCGGCGAGTGCCGTGGCCTCCGCCCTGGCCGAAGGGAGGGACGTCACCGGGGTCCTGCGCCGCCACGGCGTGCGGTGGGTCGTCGTCGCCACCGACCAGCCGGTACCGGAGGGCAGCCTCCCCGACCTCGCGGGCACCCCGTCGCGCACCGTCGGCGACCTCGAGGTCCACGACCTCGGGCCGGTGACGACCTCGCGGGCGCCGGCCGACCCCGCCCGGTGGCTCGGCCTGGCCGGCACCGCGGCCGCCGTCATCGGTTCGCTGGCGCTCGTCCTGGTCGCTCGCCGACATGAGACCCGCGCGACACCGTGACGACTCGCCTCAAGTGACCGCCCGGTATAGAGTGGCCTGCGAACCACACACCGCCAACGGAGGACTTCGAAGTGAACACCGGCTCCAAGAAGGTCGCCTACAACGTCGGCGGCACCGTGCTCGGCGCACTCCTCGCGGCCCTGGCCATCTTCGGCATCGTCCAGGTGCAGAACGGTCAGTCGATGCCGCAGGAGAACCAGCAGGTCATCAACTACAACAGCTGAGGCATCCCGCCCCACGACGAAGGGGGCGTCCGCTCGACCGAGCGGACGCCCCCTTCGTCGTGCCCGGGGAGGGCCGGAGCCTCAGGAGGCGACGGCCGCCAGCCGCGCCGTGCCCTCGGGGCGGGAGGAGATGAGGGCATCGAGGTCGATGACGTCGTCCTGGTAGCGGTCGGCGAGACCGAGGACCGAGCGGATCACCGACTCCAGACGTCGGCCGGTGCGCCCCCAGTCGAAGGAGCTCGCGTAGAGCCGTGCGGTGCGGCCGAGCTCGCGGCGCAGCGCGTGGTCGTCGACGAGGCGGATGACGTGGTCCTCGAACTCGCTGACCGAGTCGGCGAGCAGGCCGGTGCGGCCGTGGACGATCGACTCGCTCGGGCCGCCGGCGAACTCGTAGGCGACGGCGGGCGTGCCGTGCAGGCCGGCCTCGACGATCGTCAGGCCCCAGCCCTCCTTGTGCGAGGGCATGACGACGACCCAGGCGCGGGCGAGCAGCTCGTGCTTGCGGCTCTCCTCGACGAAGCCGTGCAGGTGGACCCGGTCGGCGACGCCGCGGGCACGCGCGTGCTCGGCGATGGCGTCCTCCCAGTAGCCGCCGCCGACGACGTGCAGCTCGAGGTCGGGGTGGGTCATCGCCCGCGAGGCGAGGATGTCGACGGCCTGCTCGACGTGCTTGTGGGGCACGAGCCGCCCGAGGAAGAGCATCGTCGGCACCTCGGTGCGCTCGAGCCGGGCATAACCGTCGAGGTCGGAGGGGCGGTCGTTGCCGGAGTAGACGAGGTCGACGCGGCCGGGGTCGACGCCGAGGTCCTCGAGCTCGCTGCGGGTGGACTTGGAGACCGTGACGTAGCGGCTGCGCCGATAGACGAAGGGGGCGACCCGGGACTCGAGGAACCACCCCAGGCGGGCGACCTTGGCCCCGAAGACCGCGGCCCACTGGTCCCGGTGGACGTGGTGGACGATGTTGACGACCGGGGTGCGGCCGGCGACGAGCGGGGCCCAGAAGGGCACGCCGTTCTGCACGTCGAGGATGACGTCGTAGTCGTCGCGGTGGCGCAGCACGTGCCACATGCCGTGGAGGTAGACGCTGAACTTCGACCCGCGGCGCACGACGTCGACGTCACCGTGCCGGGTGCGCGGGCTCGACCCGGCGAAGGCGGCGGTGAAGATCGTCACCTCGTGACCCTGCTGGGTGAGCACCTCGGAGGTGCGCTCGGTGAAGGTCTCGGCGCCACCCGCCTCGGGGTTCTCGCGGTCACGCCAGGACAGGTAGAGCACCCGCAGCCGCTGCGTCGGGGTGGTCGTGCTCTGGGTCATCATCGCTCCTTGCCGGCCGCGTGGGTGTCACGGGCCGACGGATAGGCTAACGCCGTGAGTTACCCAACGGTAGGCGTAGGCCCCGATCGCCGGTGTGAGATGTGCGGCGCTCCCGTGCGCGGGCAGGCGCTGCGCGGAGGTTGCGTCGTCGAGCGCTGCGAGCGCTGCGGCCACCTCGAGCGCGACCTCGAGCGCTGCCCGGCGCACCACCGCGACCTCGCCTACGGCGGCGAGCCGACCCTCGACCGCATCCGGCTCGACCTGACCTACCGCGAGCTCGTGCGCGACGGCGTGCCGAGCCGGGTCTTCGAGGTGGGCTTCGGTGCCGGCTCGATGCTGCGCCGCTTCCTCGACGACGGGGCACAGGTCGCCGGCGTCGACCCGGACCAGCTCGGCATCGGGGTCGACGAGCTCGTGCGGGCGCGGGGCGACCTGCGCACCGGCGGCATCGAGGACGTCACCGACCTGCCGGGCGAGCAGGACCTCGTCTACGGCATCCACGTGCTCGAGCACGTCACCGACCCGCACGCCGCGCTGCGCTCGTCGCTGGAGCTGCTGCGCCCCGGCGGACGAGCGAGCTTCATCACGCCCGCCGGCGACAGCAGCGGCGTCGACCGCTACGGGGCCGCCTGGTGGATGCTCGAGGACCCGACGCACATCCGCTTCTTCACCGCCGACTCGCTGGCGCGGGCGGCCGAGCGGGCCGGCTTCGTCGACATCGAGGTGCGCCGTCTGCTGCTCGACAGCCTGAGCGTCGACGCCGCGAGCCTCGCTCGGGCGGTGCGCCCCGGCGAGCGCCCGCGAGGTGTCCTCGGCTCGAGGTCCGTGCTCGCGGCGGCGGTGGCCAGCGTGCCCCTCGTCATCGGCCAGCGGGTCGTGGCACCGCGCAGCCGTCCCACGCTGCAGCTTCTGGCGCGTCGTCCATGATGGTGGGGTGCCGATGACCCCCGCCCCGATGCAGCGCCGTGGGCTGCGCCGGTCGGTCCGCCTCTTCCGCGCCTTCCTCCTCGAGCAGACGCAGCCGGAGGTCTTCTACTCGACCCTCGCGAGCGACTCGATCGCCCTGCTGCGTGAGCACACCGACCTCGCCGGCCGCACCGTCCTCGACGTCGGCGCCGGGCCGAGCGAGTTCGCCCGCGCCTTCCGTGCCGAGGGCGCGCGCTACGTCCCGGTCGACCACGACGCCTCGGTCGCGTCGGTGCGTGACGGGGGAGTCGTCGGCGACGCCCTGCGCCTGCCCCTGGCCGACGGCAGCGTCGACGTCGTCTTCTCGAGCAACATGTGGGAGCACGTGCCGGACCCGGAGGCCGTGGCCGACGAGATGCTGCGCGTGACCCGGCCCGGTGGTGTCGTCCTGCTGTCGTACACCAACTGGCTCTCCCCGTGGGGTGGGCACGAGACCTCCCCGTGGCACTGGCTCGGCGGCGAGCGGGCGATCCGCCGCTACGAGCGCAAGCACGGGCACCTGCCCAAGAACCGCGTCGGCGAGACCCTCCATCGGGTGAGCGTGCGCCAGGGCCTGGACTGGGCGAAGGGGGCGGACGCGCAGGTTCTCGTGGCCCGGCCGCGGTATCTGCCCGACGGCTGCGCCGCCGTCCTGCGGGTGCCGGGTCTGCGCGAGGTCGTCACGTGGAACCTCCTGCTCGTCCTGCGTCGCCGATGACCGCGGTCGAGGCGGTCAGGTCACGCATCCAGCGCCTCGCCGCGACCCTGCTCGTCGCCGTCCTGCCCTGGCTCGTCGCGCCGGGCACGCTCCAGCCGGACACCAAGACCGACCTCGTGCTCTCCCCGGCCCGCTACCTCGGCCGTGCCCTGTGGGCGTGGAACGACCACACCGGCATCGGTGAGCTGCAGAACCAGGCCTACGGCTACCTCTTCCCGATGGGGCCGGTCTTCCTGCTCGGCGACGCGGTCGGCGCACCCGGCTGGGCCGTCCAGCGGGTGTGGTGGACGCTTCTGCTCGTCGTCGGCTTCGTCGGTGCGGAGCGGGTGGCCCGGCGTCTCGCGGGCCTGCCGACGATCCCCGCGCTGCTCGTCGGCGGCGCTTTCGCCCTGTCGCCCCGGGTACTGACCGTCCTGTCGGAGATCTCCGTCGAGGTCTGGCCGCAGGCGGTCGCGCCGTGGTTGCTCCTCGTGGCGGCGAAGGGGGTCGCCCCCGGAACGACGGCCGGTGACCGGCGTCGGATGGCCGTGGTCACCGGGCTGCTCGCCGCGTGCCTCGGCGGGGTCAACGCGACCGTCTCGCTCGTCGCGCTCGTGCCGGCAGCCATGTGGCTGCTGCTCGCTCCCGCCGGGCGGCGCCGCGTGCGCGCGCTCGCGTGGTGGTGCCTGGGTGCGGCAGCGGGGGCTGCGTGGTGGCTCGGGCCGCTGCTCGTGCTCGGCCGCTACTCCTACCCTTTCCTCGACCACATCGAGGTCGCCTCGACGACGACCGCCGTGGCCTCGGTGACCAATGTGCTGCGCGGCGCCAACCACTGGATCGCCTACATCCTCACGGCGGGGGAGCACCCGACCTGGCAGTCCGGCTGGGTCCTCGCCCAGTCCGTCGACGCGATCATCGCGACGTCGGTGCTCGCCGGCCTGGGGCTCGCCGGGCTCGTGCGGCGGCGCCCCGAGCGCGAGGGCGCGCACCTCACCCGGTGGGCCCTGGCACTCGTCCTCCTCGGGGTCGTCGCCATGGCCGTCGGACGGTCCGGCTCGGCCTCCGGCCCGCTCGCGGAGATCGTGCAGCGGTGGCTCGACGGACCGCTGGCGCCCTTCCGCAACGTCCACAAGGCCGACCTCCTGGTCCGGCTGCCCGTCGCGATCGGGGTGGGGCTGCTCGCGCACTGGGCGACGCGCGTGGAGCGGGGGGCCACCCCCTTCGTCCGACAGCTCGTCGTCGTGGCGACGGTCCTCGCCCTCGTCGGCTCGCTCGCCCCCGTGTGGGCCGGCCGCGTCGGAGATGCCTGGGCGCCGACCGACGTGCCGCAGACCTGGCGCGCCGCGGCGAGCGAGGTCGACACGATGGCTGCCAGCGACGGCGGGACGACCCTCGTGCTGCCGGGCGCTCGCACCGCGGACTACACGTGGGGTCGGGTGACGGACGAACCCCTCGGGGCGCTCGCCGCGTCGCCGGTGCTGGCCCGTGCCGCCGCGCCGCTCGGTCACCCCGCAGCCACCCGCGTGCTCGACGAGGTGGACGAGCTCGTGGCCACCGGCAGGCGCCAGCCGCAGCTGGCGACGGGACTGCGCCGGCTCGGCATCTCGCGAGTCGTCGTGCGGGGTGGTCTCGACCCCGACGTGGGGGCCGTCGACTCCCAGAGCGTCGCCGCCACCCTCGCGGCATCACCCGGCCTGACCCGGGTCTGGTCGCGTGGTGACGGCTCGGAGGAGGTGAGCATCTGGCGCCTTGACGTGCCGGCAACGCCGGTGTCCGTCGTGCCGCAGGGCGGCGTCGTGGGCGTGGCCGGGGCGCCGGAGGCGTGGTTCGCGCTCGTCGCCACCGGGCTGCTCGACCCCGCAGCGGTCACGACGACGGCCGGGGGGTCCGCCGACGTGCGCACCGACACGCTGCGTTGGCAGGCGCTCAACTCCGGCCGCCCGCCGGCCGCCGGGCACAGCCCGACCCTGGCGGCGGACAACCTCTGGCCCGAGCTCCTCGGCACGCGCGACCTCGAGCCCGGTGGGCAGGAGCGGGGACGCACGACGCGCTTCCACGACGGCATCACCCGGGTGGTGGTCTCGTCGAGCGCAGCCGACCCCTTCGCCCGGCAATGGCGCAGCGCCGGCGACGGGCCCGCATCGATGGTCGACGGCGACCCGCGCACCGCGTGGGTGAGCGGCGACGGTGCCCGGACCCAGCGGGTGACCCTCACCCTGGCGCCGGGGGCGCGACCGACGGCCCTGCTCGTCCACGAGGCATGGGGCGGCGACCTCGCCGGTCTCGCTGCCGTCGAGGTCGACGGCAGCGACGGGGTGCGGGTCGGCTCCACGACGACCTGGCGCATCCCGCTCGACGGGCGCGAACGCCGGACGGTCACCCTCGAGCTCACGCGGGCGTCCGAGGCCGCCGCGCAGGCACCACTCGGCATCCGCGAGGTGCAGCTCGAGGACGGCCCGCGCATCGAGACCGGGCTGACCGTGCCCGCCGGCGACGGGCCGGTGCTCATCACCCGGGACCCGCGGGCGGGCGCCGACCTCGCGGCGGGGGAGGACCCGCAGGACCTCGTCCGTGAGGTCGGCGACCTGCCGGAGTCGAGCATCTCGACGACGGTCCGGCTGCGCCCGGGCGACGACGCGCAGGACCTCGTCACGGCCCCGTGGAGCCTCGTCGGCAGCACCCAGCCGGCGACGGCCGAGGCGGCGCGGGACCTCACCCGGTGGCCCGTCGCGGCCGTCGACGGGGACCCCGCCACCCGCTGGCGCCCGGCACCCGGTGCGGAGCCCGTGCTCGACATCGACCTCGGGCAGGAGCAAGCGGTCAGCACGATCACCCTCGACCGGGCCGCCGGTCCCGTGACCGTCGCGACGGACGACGAGCGCTACGTGCTGCCGAGCGGCACGACCCTGACGATCCCGCAGCAGAGCACCCGACACCTCACGCTGACCTTCGCGCGGCCGCGGACCCAGGCCGCGTGGTCGGGCCCCGAGGTGACTGTCGAGGGCGTGCCGGGCCCGGCGTCGCGGGTGTCGCTCGAGTGCAGCGAGGCCGGGGCCGTCGGGCGCGACAGCGGTCGTATCGGCTTGGCTCTCACGGCCTCGCGCTCCGCGCTCGTCTCCGGGGCGGCCGTGCCGGCGACGTCGTGCGGGAACCTGCCGGCCGGCAGCGGCACGGTCACCGCGGCCGCGGCCGGACCGCTCGTGCCCGAGATGGTCACCCTCACGCCGCAGGGCTGGCAGCGCGCCGCCGCCGAGCCCGACCGCACCGTGACGAGCACCCGTGAGCACACCGGCCGCTGGCAGGTCGACGTCGGCCGGGGCGGGGAGGGACTGCTCGTGCTCTCGCAGGGGGCCAACGCGGGCTGGCGGGCGACGACCGAGGACGGGAGCATCCTCGAGCCGGTGACCGTCGACGGATGGCGCCAGGCCTTCGTCGTCCCTGCCGGGGGAGCGGTCGGGGTCACGGTCGACTTCGTCCCCAACGGCCACCACCGGCTGGCCCTGGGCATCGGTGCCCTGCTCGCCGGCCTGCTCGTGCTCTGGGGGGCGCTCGAGGTGTGGTTGCGGCGTCGCTCCGGTGCGGTGACCACCGCCGACGGGGAGGCCGCAGTCGTCCACGCCACGGTGCGTGACGTGGACGCAGACGTGGACACCGAGCTGGGCGACGTCGCCGCCGACGCGGAGGCGGGGGTGGCCCCCTTCGTCCTCGGGGTGCTGCTCGGCGCGCTCGTCGGGCTGCTCGTCGCCGGCTGGTGGGGGCTGCTCGCCGGTGCGGTGGGCGCCGTGCTGCCGGTGCGTCGTCGAGCGACGGCGGTGGCCCTCGTCCTCGGTGCTGCGGGTATCGCCCTGGCCGTTCTCGGGGTCGCCGAGCGTCAGTCGGCGGGCTCGCTCGTCTCGCAGGTCCTCGGCGCGGTCACGCTCGGGGTGCTGGCTGCGGCGCTGGTGCGTCCGTCGTCCGGTGCGCGCGACGCAGCACCGGACGCTCCAGCAGGGACCACGACAGGTGCGCCAGACCCACGCTGACGACCGTCACGAGCAGCAGCGTCGCGGCGAAGGGCGCCGCGAAGAGCCGCAGGTCGAGCAGGGCGAAGGTCACCTGCAGCACGAGCACGTGCCACAGGAAGACCCCGTAGGAGATGTCGCCGAGCCACCGGGCGGCTCCGGCCACCGGTGAGCCGGTGATCGTCTCCGCGAGCCCTCGGGTCGTGCCCGCCAGCAGGAGGCACCCGGCGACGAGCCCGTAGAGCAGCTCCGCCGCGAGTGCCTGCGCGGGCGAGGAGTGCTCGATCCCGCGGGGTCCGGCGACCGGCGTCGAGGAGACCAGCCACAGCACCGCGGCGAGGAGCACGAGGGTGCCCGGGCTGGTCCGCACGGCTTCGAGCCACGGGCGCGGGGTGACCACGACCCCGGCCCGCTCCGCCTGCACGACGACCGAGACCGCGGTGCCGACGGCAAACCACGTGGCGTGACCGGCCGCGCTCGTCGCGAGGATGCCGCCCCACCGGCCGTCCGGCACCGCGGCGAGCGTCTGGAGCACGAGCCCGGCGACCGCGATGCCGGCGCAGACCGCCAGGAGCCGACGGGCGACCGTCGCGGGGGCGGCGCCGCGCACCACGGGCGCGATCACGGCGGCGACGAGGGGCAGTGCGAGGTAGAAGGTCAGCTCGCTCGTCAGGCTCCACGTCTGGGTGAAGGACTGGAAGGTCCGCCCCGTCCAGCCCTGCCCGACGACGAGGTGCACGAGGACGGTCGGCAGGTCGAGGGCGCTCGCGGCGGCTCCGCCGAGCCAGATCGCGACGGCGACCACGGCGACGAGCGCGAGGAGGTACCCGGGGTAGATGCGCGCCGCCCGCCGCACGAGGTAGCGCCGCGCCGACCAGTCGACCTCCTCGCCGAGCGCACGTCGGACGAAGGGGGTCGACAGCAGGAAGGCGGAGAGGGCGAAGAAGACCGCCACGCCGAGCTCGCCGCGCACGGCGAGGCCGCCGACCACACCCTGCTCGCCGGCGCCGGTCCAGAAGGCGACGTGCGAGAGCAGGACGAGCCAGGCCGCGACCGCTCGGAGCAGGTCGAGGCCGAGCAGGCGTGACGTGCCGCTCACCGGGGGAGCCTGTCGTGTGTCGATGCCTTCACCTACCATTCGGTAACGATCGCCCATTCTGCCTGCTCGAGAGGACCTCGGATGACGCTCCGTCCCGTGCTGCGCGCCCGCGCACCCCTGCGGGTGAGCTTCGCCGGCGGCGGCACCGACGTCGCACCCTTCACCGAGCGCGAGGGCGGCGCGGTCCTCAGCGCCACGATCGGCAGCTATGCCTACGCGACGCTGCGGCCGCGCACCGACGGGCACATCACCGTCGAGTCGCACGACTACGGCACGAGCATCGGCTACGACGTCGGCACCCCCTTCGAGCTGGGCGGCGAGCTCGACCTGCCCAAGGCCGCGATCGCCCGGATCATGGCGCTCGACGGGGCCATGGCCTCCGACGGCTTCGACCTCTTCCTGCACACCAATGCCCCGCCCGGGTCCGGCCTCGGCAGCTCGAGCGCGGTCATGGTCGCGGTCATCCAGCTCGTGGCCCGGCACTGCGGCCTCGACCTCGGCCCGCACGAGACCGCCGAGCTGGCGTACCGGCTCGAGCGCGACGACCTGGCGATCCCGGGCGGCTACCAGGACCAGTACGCGGCAGCCTTCGGCGGCTTCAACTTCATGGAGTTCCGCACCGACGGGCAGGTCGTCGTCAACCCGCTGCGGGTGCGGCCGGACACCGTCCACGAGCTCGAGCACAACATGCTGCTCGCCTACACCGGGCGCACCCGCGTGAGCGACCACATCATCCAGGACCAGGTCTCCCGCTACGAGACGGGCAACGCGGACGCGATCGCGGGGCTGCGGGCGCAGCGAGACCTCGCCGACGCGATGCGGGTGGCGCTGCTGCGCGGCCGGGTCGACGAGATCGGTCACCTCCTCGGCCAGGCATGGCAGGAGAAGCAGCGGATGTCCTCGCGGATCACCACGCCGCTCATCGCCGACGCGGTCGAGAGCGCGCTCGCGCACGGCGCCCTCGGTGGCAAGGTCACCGGGGCCGGTGGCGGCGGGCACATGATCTTCATCTGCGAGTTCGAGAAGCGCCACCTCGTCGCCGACGAGCTGATCCGCCTGGGCCTGACGGTCTCCGAGTTCACCTTCACCAAGCACGGCGTCACGACCTGGAAGGGCCAGCAATGACAGCGACGCAGGGGGGCCACGCGCTCGTCACCCAGCAGCTCGACGCGGGGATCGCGGCGTGGGCCCGGTTGGCCAGCGAGATCTCGGCACCCGGGGTGCGTGAGGCCGTCGAGGCTGCCGGGCGCGACGTCGTCGACGCCCTCGCTGCGGGGGGCACGCTCCTCGTCGCCGGCAACGGCGGGTCGGCCGCGATCGCCAGCCACGTCGCCGCGGAGTTCCTCGGCAAGTGCATCCACGACCGGCACCCGCTGCCGTCGATCAGCCTCGCGGAGTCGCACTCCTCGCTCACCGCGATCGGCAACGACTACGGCTTCGACCAGGTCTTCCTGCGTGGCGTGCAGGCCTTCGGCCGCCCGGGCGACGTCCTGCTCGCGATGTCCACCTCCGGTACGAGCCCCAACGTCGTCGCGGCCCTGGAGGAGGCGCGGGCCCGCGGCCTGCGCACGATCCTCATGACCGGCGCGAAGGGCGCGGGGCAGGGGCACCTCGCCGACCACCTGCTCGTCGTGCCCAGCGACGAGACGCCACGCATCCAGGAGGTCCACATGCTCTGGGCGCACGCGTGGTGCGAGGCGGTCGACCTGTCGATGCAGGGGCCCCGCTGACCCCCCAGCCGTGGTGGTTCGGACCGCCGGTGCTCGACCCGCCGGGGGAGGGCGCTCCCTTCGACCTCGTCCTGCTCGACCGTGACGGCACGATCAACGTGCGCATCCCCGACGGCTACGTCACCCGGCCCGACGAGCTGCGTCTGCTGCCGGGCGCGGCCGCGGCGGTCGGGGCGCTCACGGCGGCCGGCTGCCGGACCGTCCTGGTGACCAACCAGCGGGGTGTGGCCCGTGGGCTCATGGACCGCAGCGACCTCGAGGCGGTCCACGAGCGTCTCTCTCACGCGCTGGCCGCCGAGGGCGGACGCGTCGACGCGATCGCCGTCTGCCCGCACGACACGGGTGTCTGCTCCTGCCGCAAGCCGCTCGACGGTCTCTTCCGCGCGGCCCTCGCGGCGGCCCCGTGGGCCCACCCCGAGCGGTGCGTCATGGTCGGTGACATGCCGAGCGACCTCACGCCGGCGCGGGGTCTCGGGATGCGGACCGAGCGGGTCACGACGCAGCGCGATCTCGCGGACGTCGTCGCGCTCCTCGCGCCACGGGGTGGGGCGCGCCGGGCCGCGGGCGGCGTGCGACGTGGTGAAGGCCACGTCCCCTAGGCTGTCGACCGGCTGCTGCGACGCTGTCAAAGTGCTACTGTCCGGTAAGTTTCATAGGGCCAAGGAGGGTCAACTCGTGCGCAAGTACCTGTTGCCGGCGATCATCATGGGCGTCGGCGCATTCATTCTCACCATGGGGCTGCTCTTCCGGTTCTATGCATATCCCAAGCTCGCGGTGGTCCCCAACGACCAGAACACGACGCAGATCGTGCAGGACCCGGACGCGAAGTTCTTCGACGCCGACAACGTCAAGCCCGCCGAGGGCGAGCTGACGACGACCGCGCGCATCATCGGTGACCCGCAGGCGGCCGAGAACGCCTCCGAGGAGTCCGGGCGCGACCTGGCCGTGTGGAACAGCGGTCAGATCAGCGACAACAACGGCGACAACATCCCGATGGACGGCAGCACCGAGGTCTACGTCTTCGACCGCCACACGGGCGAGGCCGTCAACTGCTGCGGCGAGTCCAAGAACGGCGAGGAGGTCAAGCGCGACGGCCTGCTCGTGAAGTTCCCCTTCGACACGAAGAAGGACGGCTCCTACAACTGGTGGGACAGCACCGTCGGCAAGTCCTTCCCCGTCACCTTCGAGGGTGAGGAGGACCTGCAGGGGATGAACGTCTACAAGTTCACCCAGGAGGTCCCCGAGACCAAGTACGCCACCCGTGAGCTGCCCGGCAACCTCTTCGGTGGGGCCGCCAGCTCCGGTGCCGTCGAGGCGGACCGCTACTACTCCAACAAGCGCACCTTCTGGGTGGACCCGGTGACCGGTGTCGTCATCGACCGCGTCGAGGAGCAGCACCAGGAGTTCCGCTACAACGGCAAGACGCTGACGGCCCTCGAGACCACCTCGAAGTTCACCAAGGACACCGTCGACAAGAACGTCGAGGACTACAAGTCGAAGTCCTCGCTCCTGGGCATGGTCAAGTCGACCTTCCCGATCGTCTTCGGCATCCTCGGCGTGCTGCTCCTGCTCACCGGCCTCATCCTGTCGATCCTCATCGGTCGGCGCCGCGACCTCGACGAGCAGCCCGCCTACGTCGACAACCGTCCGGACCCGGTCTTCGGCCCCTCGGACCCCGACGAGACGACGGTCCGCCGCAGCGACATCCACGGCAGCTGACGACCACGCAGCTGGTCCCGTGACGAGGCCGGCCACCACCCGCTCGGGTGGTGGCCGGCCTCGTTCGTCGTCCCGGTCAGCCCGGCCGGTGGGCGACGAAGATCGCGGTCCCGGGCAGGTGCGCCCCGCGCAACGGTGACCAGCCGCCCCAGGTCTGCGTGTTGTCCGGCGGCCACTCCGGCTCGAGCAGGGCGTCGAGGACGAGTCCGGCATCGACGATCTCGGCGATGCGGTGGCCCGTCGTGCGGTGGTGCTCGACGTAGCTCGCCCGCCCCTGCGTGGACTCCACGTAGGGCGTCTCGTCGAAGTAGGAGCCGGTGGCTGTCAGGCCCGCCTGCCCCGGGACGTCGGGGAAGGCCCAGCGGATCGGGTGCGACGTGGAGAAGGCCAGCCGGCCCCCCGGGCGCAGGACGCGGGCCAGCTCGACCATGAGCCCGGCGGAGTCGGCGACGAAGGGGGTGGCGCCGTAGGCCGAGAAGACGACGTCGAAGGAGGCGTCGGCGAAGGGCAGGCGGGTCGCGTCGGCCTGGGCGAGCAGGGGCGCCGGGCCGGGGGAGCGGGCACTGAGCCGGGCGGCCGTGGCGAGCATGCCGCCGGAGAGGTCGGTCGAGACGACCCGGGCGCCGTGTGCGGCGCACCACCTGGCGCCCTGACCACCGCCACCGCCGAACTCGAGGACGGCGCGGCCGGCGAGCGAGCCGGGTGGGCCGAGGACGTGCAGGTCGTCCTCGGACCAGCCCTCGGGGCCCCACACGAGATCGGCGTCGCCGAGGAAGTCGCCGTGCTCGGCGAGGTAGTCGTCGGCCTCGCGGTCCCACCAGGCGCGGTTGGCGTCGACGGTCTCGGACTGGGCGCTGTCGCGCCGGTGGACGGCGTCCGGTCCGGTCGCGTGGCCCTCTTCGATGCCCTGATCCATGGTCGCGACGCTAGCCCACGGGCGCTTTTGCTCCCTTCGGCAGGGAAGCACTACGATGGAGAAGCACTTTGTGTGCCCACCCGGGCGCCCCGGGCGCTTCCGCACCCGGTCCACACGAGATCAACTGTCCACAATCGGAGTTCCTACTACATGACTGCCAGCACGGTCGACACGACCGCCCCTCAGATCGCCGTCAACGACATCGGCTCTGAGGAAGATCTTCTCGCCGCGATCGACGCCACGATCAAGGACTTCAACGACGGCGACATCGTCGAGGGTCACATCGTCAAGGTGGACCGCGACGAGGTGCTCCTCGACATCGGCTACAAGACCGAGGGTGTCATCCCCTCGCGCGAGCTGAGCATCAAGCACGACGTCGACCCCTCGGAGATCGTCACCGTCGGTGACAGCGTCGAGGCCCTCGTCCTCCAGAAGGAGGACAAGGAAGGCCGACTCATCCTGTCCAAGAAGCGTGCGCAGTACGAGCGCGCCTGGGGCACCATCGAGAAGATCAAGGAGGAGGACGGCGTCGTCACCGGCACCGTCATCGAGGTCGTCAAGGGTGGCCTCATCCTCGACATCGGCCTGCGTGGCTTCCTCCCCGCCTCCCTCGTGGAGATGCGCCGCGTCCGCGACCTCCAGCCCTACGTGGGCAAGGAGATCGAGGCCAAGATCATCGAGCTCGACAAGAACCGCAACAACGTGGTCCTGTCGCGCCGTGCCTGGCTCGAGCAGACCCAGTCCGAGGTCCGCACGACCTTCCTCAAGGAGCTCCAGAAGGGGCAGGTCCGCTCCGGCGTCGTCTCCTCGATCGTCAACTTCGGTGCCTTCGTGGACCTGGGTGGCGTCGACGGTCTCGTCCACGTCTCCGAGCTGTCCTGGAAGCACATCGACCACCCGTCCGAGGTCGTCGAGGTCGGCGACGAGGTCACCGTCGAGGTCCTGGACGTCGACATGGACCGCGAGCGTGTCTCCCTGTCGCTCAAGGCGACGCAGGAGGACCCGTGGCAGCACTTCGCCCGGACCCACGCGATCGGTCAGGTCGTCCCGGGCAAGGTCACCAAGCTCGTCCCCTTCGGTGCCTTCGTGCGCGTCGAGGACGGCATCGAGGGTCTGGTCCACATCTCCGAGCTGGCCGAGCGCCACGTGGAGCTGCCGGAGCAGGTCGTCAACGTCGGCCAGGAGATCTTCGTCAAGGTCATCGACATCGACCTCGAGCGTCGTCGCATCTCCCTCAGCCTCAAGCAGGCCAACGAGGACGGTGCCAACCTCACCGAGTTCGACCCGACGCTCTACGGCATGGCCGCCGAGTACGACGAGCAGGGCAACTACAAGTACCCCGAGGGCTTCGACCCGGAGACCAACGAGTGGCTCGAGGGCTACGACACGCAGCGCGAGGCCTGGGAGAAGCAGTACGCCGAGGCCCACGCCCGCTGGGAGGCGCACCGCGCCCAGATCGAGAAGGCCGCGGCCGACGACGCCGCTGCCGCCGAGGGCGCTGGCGAGTCCGTCGCCACGTCCTACAGCTCGGACAGCACCCCCGCCCCCAGCGCCGGTTCGTCCGCGCCGGCGACCGAGGGCACGCTGGCCTCCGACGAGGCTCTGGCCGCGCTCCGCGAGAAGCTCACGGGCAACTGACCCGAGAGCACTCCTGACGAAGGGCGTCGCACCATCTGGTGCGGCGCCCTTCGTCGTCGGTGGACGTGCCTAGGATCGGGCACATGCTGCGCATCGGACTGACAGGCGGGATCGGCTCGGGCAAGTCGACGGTCTCCGCGAGGCTCGCCGAGCTCGGGGCGGTCGTCGTCGACGCCGACAAGATCGCCCGCGAGGTCGTCGAGCCGGGGGAGCCGGCGCTGGAGCAGATCCGCGAGCGCTTCGGCGAGGCGGTCTTCACCGCCGACGGTGCCCTGGACCGCCCGGCGCTCGGCCGGGTCGTCTTCGGTGACCCGCAGGCTCTCGCCGACCTCGAGGGCATCACCCACCCGGCGATCTGGCGGCGTACCGCCGAGCGCTTCGCTGCCGCCGAGGCCGATGGCAGTGCCATCGGCGTCCACGACATGCCGCTGCTCGTCGAGAAGCAGATGGCGGGGGAGTACCACCTCGTCGTCGTCGTCGACACCGACGAGCAGGTGCGTCTGCAGCGCCTCGTCGAGCTGCGCGGGATGCCGCAGGACGAGGCCCGCTCTCGCATCGCGGCGCAGGCCACGGATGCCCAGCGACGAGCCGCCGCCGACGTGCTCCTCGACAACAACGGGACCCCCGAGGAGCTGGCCGCCCAGGTGGACCGGCTCTGGGAGGCGAGGCTGACCCCCTTCGCCGACAACCTCGCGGCGGGCCGCCGTCGCGAGCGCGAGCCGGTGATCAGCCTCTCCGAGCCGGACCCGACGTGGCCGGAGCAGGCGGCCCGCCACCTGGCCCGCATCGGCCACGCCCTCGGTGACCGGGCCGCGACCCTGGACCACATCGGCTCGACGGCCGTGCCGGGGCTCGTGGCCAAGGACGTCCTCGACCTGCAGGTCGGGGTCACCTCGCTCGCCGAGGCCGACGAGCCGGGCTTCGTCGAGGCGCTCACCGCGGCCGGCTACCCGCGCGTCGAGGGCTACCTGGCGGACACCCCCCGGGTCGACGGGCAGACGCCGCAGGAGTGGCCCAAGAGATTCCACGGCAACTGCGACCCGGGCGTCGCGGTGCACCTGCATGTGCGTGAGGTGGGCTCTCCGGGCTGGCGGTGGGCCCTGCTCTTCCGCGACTGGCTGCGCACCGAGCCGGCTGCGCGCGAGGAGTACGCCGCGGTCAAGCGGGGGGTCGAGGCGCGGCGGCTGTCGATGGAGGACTACGCCGAGGCCAAGGAGCCGTGGTTCGACGGGATCCACGAGCGGCTCGAGGTCTGGGCGCGCGAGACCGGGTGGACCCCGGAGGGGCGCTGATGCCCTCGTACCGGGTGGCGATCGACGTGCACGGCGTGGTGCCGGGTTACGCGCCGGAGGACCTGCTGCCGCGGGCGGAGGAGCTGCTCGCCGTGGGGCACCGGGTCGAGGACCGCTCCGTCGAGCTCGTGCGGGGCCAGCCGCAGATCCACCTGCGCTTCCTCGTGACCGGCAGCCACGACGCCCGGGAGGACGACGAGGCTGAGGACGCCGTGCGGGCGCTCGTCGCCGCGCTGGCGCCCGTGGCGCACCTCGGGACCTGGACCCTGCGCCGCGGTCCTGGCGGTCACTGGCGCACGATCCGCAGCGGTGATGCCAGGGACGGCGTGCCGGAGCACCCCGTCGACTTCTGACCGCTGTCGGGGGTGTGGCCTACCGTTGTCGTCATGCGCCCGGTGACCGATCTGCAACGCACGGTGGCTCCCTTCGAGGTCATCTCCGAGTACGAGCCCGCCGGTGACCAGCCGACGGCGATCGCCGAGCTCGCCCGGCGGGTGCGCGCGGGGGAGCAGGACATCGTGCTGCTCGGTGCCACGGGCACCGGCAAGTCCGCGACGACGGCCTGGCTCATCGAGGAGGTGCAGCGGCCGACCCTCGTCATGGCGCCCAACAAGACACTGGCCGCCCAGCTGGCCAACGAGTTCCGCGAGCTGCTGCCCAACAACGCCGTCGAGTACTTCGTCAGCTACTACGACTACTTCCAGCCCGAGGCCTACGTCCCGCAGACCGACACCTACATCGAGAAGGACAGCTCGATCAACGAGGAGGTCGAGCGGCTGCGGCACAGCGCGACCAACAGCCTGCTCACCCGGCGCGACGTGGTCGTCGTCGCCTCGGTCTCGTGCATCTACGGCCTGGGCACCCCGCAGGAGTACGTCGACCGGATGGTCAACCTGCGCGTCGGCGACGAGATCGACCGCGACGAGCTGCTGCGGCAGTTCGTCACCATGCAGTACACGCGCAACGACCTCGCCTTCACCCGCGGCACCTTCCGCGTGCGCGGCGACACGGTGGAGATCATCCCGGTCTACGAGGAGCTCGCCGTGCGGATCGAGTTCTTCGGCGACGAGATCGAGGCGATCCACACGCTGCACCCGCTGACCGGCGAGGTCGTGCGCGAGGAGCAGACCGTCCACGTCTTCCCCGCCACGCACTACGTCGCCGGGCCCGAGCGCATGGAGCGGGCGATCTCCGGCATCGAGCGCGAGCTCGAGGAGCAGCTGGCCACCCTCGAGCGCCAGGGCAAGATGCTCGAGGCGCAGCGCCTGCGCATGCGCACGACCTATGACATCGAGATGATGCGTCAGGTCGGCAGCTGCGCGGGGATCGAGAACTACTCGATGCACATCGACGGGCGCTCGCCCGGCTCGGCACCCAACTGCCTGCTCGACTACTTCCCCGAGGACTTCCTGCTCGTCATCGACGAGTCGCACCAGACGGTGCCCCAGATCGGCGCGATGTACGAGGGCGACGCCTCGCGCAAGCGCACCCTCGTCGAGCACGGCTTCCGGCTCCCCAGCGCGATGGACAACCGTCCGCTCACCTGGGAGGAGTTCCTCGAGCGCATCGGGCAGACGGTCTACCTCTCGGCGACGCCGGGCGACTACGAGATGGCCAAGTCCGACGGGCACGTCGAGCAGGTGATCCGCCCGACGGGTCTCGTCGACCCCGAGGTGGTCCTCAAGCCGACCAAGGGCCAGATCGACGACCTGCTCCACGAGATCCGCGCCCGTGCGGAGCGCGACGAGCGGGCTCTCGTGACGACCCTGACGAAGAAGATGGCGGAGGACCTCACCGACTACCTGCTCGACAAGGGCGTGCGGGTGCGCTATCTGCACTCCGACATCGACACCCTGCGGCGCGTCGAGCTGCTGCGCGAGCTGCGGCTCGGCGAGTTCGACGTCCTCGTCGGCATCAACCTCCTGCGCGAGGGGCTCGACCTGCCCGAGGTCTCGCTCGTGAGCATCCTCGACGCCGACAAGGAGGGCTTCCTGCGCAGCGCCCGGTCGCTCATCCAGACGATCGGTCGCGCGGCGCGCAATGTCTCCGGCCAGGTGCACATGTACGCCGACAAGATCACCCCGTCGATGCAGGAGGCGCTCGACGAGACCCAGCGTCGACGCGACAAGCAGATCGCCTACAACCGCGAGCACGGGGTCGACCCGCAGCCCCTGCGCAAGAAGATCGCCGACATCACCGACATGCTCCAGCGCGAGGACGCCGACACCGACGCGCTGCTCGGCTCGGGCCGCAGCCAGAGCCGGGGCAAGGGCGGCAAGCTCGCCGCGGCACCCGACGAGTCGACCGCCCGGCGTGATCGGGACCTCCCGGCGGGCGAGCTGGCCCGGCTCATCCAGGAGCTCACCGACCAGATGCACCAGGCGGCGACGGACCTGCACTTCGAGCTCGCGGCGCGCCTGCGCGACGAGATCGGGGACCTCAAGAAGGAGCTGCGGCAGATGACCGCCGCCACCCGCTGATTGGGGACCCCGAGGCGGTCCGGTCGCCGACGCGTCCCCGCACCGGGGCGTGTGACGTGAGAGACTTCGAGAAGCCAGCGGAGGGGAGTATCCCCGAGCGGTGTCTCGTCAACACGGCCGGTCTCCGGCCCGGGGCACCGGCCCACCAGGGTGGGAGAGACCTCCGGACGACTGACCCCTGTCCGGAAGGTTCGCCTTGACCACCATCTCCACCCTCCAACCCGCGATCATGAGCGGCGGCACGATGGACGTGCCGACGTGGGCGTGGCTGCTCACGCTCGCCGTCGCCGCCGTCGTCCTCACCTTCGACGTCATCATGGTCGCCCGCCGGCCCCACGTGCCCTCCACCAAGGAGGTCTCGGTCGTCCTCGGGATCTACGTCGCGGCTGCGGTCCTCTTCGGCATCGCCCTGTGGTTCCTCGAGGGCGGTGACCGCGGGACGGAGTTCTTCGCCGGGTGGTTGACCGAGTACTCGCTCTCGATCGACAACCTCTTCATCTTCATCATCATCATGGCGAAGTTCGGAGTGCCGGGCCGCTTCCAGCAGACCGCGCTGCTGTGGGGCATCATCATCGCCATCGTGCTGCGGACGATCTTCATCTTCGTCGGCGCCGCGGCCATCAACCAGTTCGCCTGGGTCTTCTACATCTTCGGCCTCTTCCTCATCTACACCGCCTACAACTTGGCGACGGAGAGTCATGACGAGGAGGAGGACTGGGAGCCCAATGCGATCATCAAGTGGTTCCAGCGCACCGTGCCGAGCACGACCGAGTGGTCCTCGCGCCTCTTCACGAAGGAGAACGGCAAGCGCGTCGCCACCCCGATCTTCATCGTCGTCATCGCCCTCGGCATGACCGACCTGCTCTTCGCGCTCGACTCCATCCCGGCGATCTACGGCCTGACCAAGGAGCCCTACATCGTCCTGACGGCCAACCTCTTCGCCCTCATGGGTCTGCGGCAGCTCTACTTCCTCATCGGTGGCCTGCTGAAGAAGCTGGTCTACATGAGCCTGGGCCTGTCGGTGCTGCTCGCCTTCATCGGCGTCAAGCTCATCCTGCACGCCCTTCACGAGAACAACCTGCCCTTCATCAACGGCGGTGAGCACGTCTCCGTCCCGGAGATCTCGACCGTCTTCTCCCTCGGCGCGATCGTCGTCATCCTCGGTGTCACGACCGTCGCCAGCCTCTGGAAGTCCAACAAGGACGCCAAGGAGGGCATCGACTCGGGTCACTGATCCGCAGGTGCGAAGGGGGGTGGTCACCGCACGGTGACCACCCCCCTTCGTCGTGTTGTCAGACCGGGATCTCGGGGGAGGGACCGGTGCGGCGCGCACCCAGCCCGAGGACGAGGACGCTCGCGAGAACGACGAGGGCCATCCCGCCGAGCTGGACGGGCGACAGGCGCTGGCCCAGGACGAGGAGCCCGGCGAGGGCGGCGACCGCTGGCTCGAGGCTGAGCAGGATGCCGAAGACCGCCGGTGCCAGGCGCCGCAGGGCGACGAGCTCGAGCGAGTAGGGCAGCACCGAGCTGAGCACGGCGATGCCCAGGCCCTTGAGCAGGACGGTGCCGTCCCAGGCCCCGGTGCCGTGGACGCTCACGTCCCAGATGCCGAAGGGGAGGACGAGCACCGTCGCGACGACCATGGCCAGTGCCAGGCCCTCGAGCTGGGGGAAGGCCGCACCGGTCCGCCCGGAGAAGACGATGTAGCCGGCCCAGCAGGCGCCGGCGGCCAGGGCGAGCACGATGCCGGTGCCCTCGAGCTCGTCGAGGGGCAGACTCAGGGCCTGCGAGATGAGCAGCACCCCGATCGCGGCCGCGGCGACGGCCAGCAGATCTCGGGGGCGGCGCGAGAGCACGGCGGCGAGGGCGAGGGGGCCGATGAACTCGATCGTCACGGCCACGCCGATCGGCAGGTGCCCGAGGGAGGCGTAGAAGGCGAAGTTCATCAGGCCCAGCGCCACGCCGAAGCAGATGACGGTCACCCAGTCGCGACGGCTGTGACCGCGCCAGCGGGGCCGCGCGATGACGAGCAGCAGCGCGGTCGCGAGGAGCAGTCGCAGGACGACGGATCCGGCGGCGCCGATCTGTGGGACGAGGGTGGCGGCGAGGGCTCCGCCGAACTGGACCGACACGACCCCGGCGAGCACGAGGAGCGGGGCTGGGACGGCATCGACACGACTCACGGCGTCACCCTAGTCTTCGCCCCATGGCGACCTATCTGTCCTTCCTCGCCCTGGTCCTGGTCATCACGATCGCCCCGGGTCCGGACACCGCACTCACCCTGCGTGCCGCCCTCGCGCGCGGGCGCGGGGCCGGGCTGTTGACCATGGCCGGAGTCAGCTGCGCAGGCGCCGTGCAGGGCCTGCTCGCAGCCGGCGGGCTGGGCGCGATCATCGTCGCCAGCGAGCCGCTCTTCCTCACGGTCAAGTGGGTGGGTGCGGCCTATTTGCTGTGGCTTGGGGGCCACGCGCTGTGGACGGCCTGGCGGGGTGACTTCTCGGCGGAGGCCGCCCGGGAGCCGGAGTCGCGCGGTCGGGGTCGGCTCTTCGCCCAGGGCTTCCTGTGCAACATCACCAACCCCAAGGTGCTGGCCTTCAACCTCGCGGTGCTGCCGCAGTTCGTCGGCGACGGCGCGGGTCTGCCCGTCCTTGCCCTCTACGCCCTGAGCCTCGTGGCCCTCGGGTCGCTCTACCTGTCGACGGTCGTGCTGCTCGCCGACCGGGCCCGGTCCTTCGTGTCCGCCCCGCGCGTGCGTCGACGGATCGAAGGGGGCATGGGCGCGGCGATGATCGGCTTCAGCGCCAAGGTCGCCACGACCCACTGACCGTCACCAGCCGCGCTCGCGCCACTCGTCGAGGTGCGGGCGCTCGGCGCCGAGGGTGGTGTCGGAGCCGTGGCCGGGGTAGACCCAGGTGTCGTCGTCGTAGACGTCGAAGACCCGCTGGGTGACGTCGGCGAAGAGCGCGTCGAAACTCTGCCCCTCCATCTTGGTGTTGCCCACACCGCCGGGGAAGAGGCTGTCCCCGGTGAAGAGGTGCGTGTGCCCCTGCGGGTCGTCGTAGGCCAGCGCCACCGAGCCCGGGGTGTGCCCGCGCAGGTGGACGACGTCGAGGGTGATCTCGCCGAAGCGCACGGTGTCGCCGTGCTGCAGTCGCACGTCGGGCGCGAGCGGCAGGGCGTCGGCGTCGTCCTCGCCCGCCTGGGTCGTGGGGGAGAAGGTCTGAGCGGTCTCCTTGAGGGCACGCACGTGGTCCCAGTGCTGGTGCGTCGTCACCAGCTGGGCGAGGCCCGACCCACCGGCGGCGACGAGCTCACGGATGCGCTCCCCTTCGTCCGCGGCGTCGACGAGCAGCTGCTCGCCGGTGGTGCGGCAGGTGAGGAGGTAGACGTTGTTGTGCATCTGCGAGACGGCCATCTTGCGGATCGTCAGGTGGGCCAGCTCGCGGGTCGACCACGGGCCGCCCGGCTGGACGTCCGGGTCGTACGCGTCGGTGGGGGTGCTCATGCGGGGTCTCCTTCGTCGGGGGTGGCGGCCGCGGCGGCCTCGGCGTCGCGCAGGGCATAGGCAGCGCCGATGAGGGTCAGGTGGCTGAAAGCCTGCGGGAAGTTGCCGGCTTGGCGGTCGCCCTCGACGTCGTACTCCTCGGCGACGAGGCCCACGTCGTTGAGCAGGCCGCACAGGCGCTGCATCAGCGCGTGGCCCTTGTCGAGCTGTCCGGTGAGGGCATAGGCGCTGACGAGCCACCACGAGCAGGCGAGGAAGGGGTGCTCGTCGCCGGCGAGCCCGTCGACACCGCTCTCCGTGCGGTAGCGCAGGAGGAACCCGTCGCGCATGAGGTCGTGCTCGACCGCGGCGACGGTGCCGAGGACCCGCGGGTCGTCGGGCGGGAGGAAGCCCACCATGGGGATGAGCAGGAGCGAGGCGTCGACCTCGTCGGTGTCGTAGTGCTGGGTGAAGGTCTGCTTGGCGTCGTTCCAGCCGCGCTCGAGGACGTCGGCGCGAACCCGCTCACGCAGGTCGCGCCAGAGCTCGACCTCGCCCTCGTAGCCGTGGACCTCCACCGCCCGGATGGCGCGGTCGAGGGCGGCCCAGACCATGACCCGGGAGTGGGTGAAGTGGCGCAGCGGACCACGGATCTCCCACAGGCCGTTGTCGGCCTGGTCCCAGTGCTCGGCGAGGTTGTTGACGAGCGAGCGCTGCACGGCCCACGACTGCGGTGACTCCTGCAGGCCCTGGGCCCGGGCGTCCTCGAGGGCGATCATCACCTCGCCGAGGACGTCGGTCTGCTTCTGGTCGACGGCGCCGTTGCCGATGCGCACGGGGCGGCTGTCGGCGTAGCCGGGCAGGTGGTCGAGCTCGCGCTCGGGCAGCTCGCGGCCGCCGTCGACGGCGTACATGATCTGCATGTCCTCGGGGTCGCCGGCGATGGCGCGCACCAGCCAGTCGCGCCACAGCTTCGTCGTGCCGACGTAACCCGACTTGAGCAGTGCCTCGAGCGTGAGCGAGGCATCGCGCAGCCAGCAGTAGCGGTAGTCCCAGTTGCGCACCCCGCCGAAGTCCTCGGGCAGGGAGGTGGTCGCGGCCGCGACGATGCCGCCACGTCGGGTGTCGGTCAGGAGGCGAAGGGTGAGCAGCGACCGGACGACCTCGGACCGGTAGGGGCCCTCGTAGGTGCACCGGGCGGCCCACTGCGAGGAGCGCTCGTGGGTGGCCTCGATGCGCGAGCTGATGTCGAGCGGCGGCGGGATCGCCTTGTAGGAGGCGAACCACGTCGTCGAGAAGTTGTAGTGCTCGCCGGCACGCACGGTCCAGCGGTCGCGGTGGTGGTCGCCGTCGGGCCGCGGCAGGCGGGAGCCGCGCAGCACGAGCATGTCGTTGCCGGCGATGGCCGTGATGACCTCGTCGTCGAGCTCGTGGCCGGGGGAGTGCGCGACCCAGGGGCGGATGCGGCCGTAGCCGAGGCGCACCACCCACTCGTGCTCCATCTCGACCTCGCCCTCGAGCCCCTCGACGACCCGCACGAGGTCGGCGCGACCGTCCCCGAGCGGCATGAGGTCGGTCACCTTGACCGCCCCCGTGGCGGTCCGGTGGATGGTCTCGAGGATGAAGGAGTCGCCGCGGTAGGCGCGGGTCGTCGTCGCCTCGGCGACCGGGCCGATGAGCCACCGGCCGTGCTCGGGGGTACCGAGCAGCGCGGTGAAGCACGACGAGGAGTCGAAGCGCGGCAGGCAGAGCCAGTCGACGGAACCCCCCTTCGACACCAGGGCTGCGGTCTCGGTGTCACCGATGGCGGCGTAGTCCTCGATCGGGGTGCTCATCCCGACAGGCTAGTGGTCGGCGGCCCCACCGCCCGGAGGCCTGACGGCGTTGTCGGTGGCGCCACTTAAGGTGGAGGGCGTGACTGTTGCCAAGGCCGCCGGCTCCCGCCTGCACGACCGGATCGTCGTCCAGGGGGCCCGTGAGCACAACCTCAAGGACATCCACGTCGACATCCCCCGAGACTCGCTCGTGGTCTTCACCGGCCTGTCGGGCTCGGGCAAGTCGTCGCTGGCCTTCGACACGATCTTCGCCGAGGGGCAGCGCCGCTACGTCGAGTCGCTCTCGGCCTACGCGCGCCAGTTCCTCGGCCAGATGGACAAGCCGGACGTCGACTTCATCGAGGGCCTGTCGCCCGCGGTTTCGATCGACCAGAAGTCGACGAACCGCAATCCCCGCTCGACGGTCGGCACGATCACCGAGGTCCACGACTACCTGCGGCTCCTCTTCGCGCGCGTCGGGCGGCCGCACTGCCCGGTCTGCGGCGAGCCGATCACCCGGCAGAGCCCGCAGCAGATCGTCGACCGGCTCCTCGAGCTGCCCGAGCGCACCCGCTTCCAGGTCCTGGCGCCGGTCGTGCGCTCGCGCAAGGGTGAGTTCGTCGACCTCTTCGCCGAGCTGCGGACCAAGGGCTACAGCCGCGCCCGCGTCGACGGCGAGGTCATCTCGCTCGCCGAGCCGCCGACCCTCGAGAAGCAGGTCAAGCACACGATCGACGTCGTCGTCGACCGGCTCGTGGCGAAGGGGGAGGGAGACCGCGCGGCGAAGCAGCGCCTCACCGACTCGGTCGAGACGGCACTGGGTCTGGCCGGTGGTGTGCTCGTCGTCGAGTTCGTCGACCGCGACGAGGACGACCCGCAGCGCGAGCGTCGCTTCTCCGAGAACATGGCCTGCCCCAACGACCACGCGCTCAACATCGACGAGATCGAGCCGCGGTCCTTCTCCTTCAACTCGCCCTTCGGCGCCTGCCCGGCCTGCACCGGCCTGGGCACCGAGCTCGAGGTCGACCCCGAGCTCATCGTCCCCGACGAGGACCTGACGCTCGCCGAGGGGGCGATCGCCCCGTGGGCGCAGGGGACGCAGTCGGCGCAGTACTTCCAGCGGACGATGGCCGCGCTCGGCGACGACCTGGGCTTCGACATGGAGACCCCGTGGCGGGCGCTGCCGAGCCGGGCCCGCACGGCCCTGCTCGAGGGCAACAACCACAAGGTGCACGTGCGCTACCGCAACCGCTTCGGCCGCGAGCGCTCCTACAGCACGGGCTTCGAGGGGGTCATCCCCTTCATCAAGCGTCGGCACACGGAGACCGAGTCGGACTGGAGCCGGGAGAAGTACGAGGGCTACATGCGGGAGATCCCGTGCCCGACCTGCCGCGGCACCCGCCTCAAGCCCGAGTCCCTCGCCGTCCTCGTCGGCGGACGCAGCATCGCCGACGTCTCGGCCCTGTCGATCGGGGAGGCGGCCGGTTTCCTCGACACCGTCGACTTCACCGAGCGGGAGCGGGCGATCGCCGAGCAGGTGATCAAGGAGATCAACGCCCGACTGGGCTTCCTCCTCGACGTGGGGCTGGAGTACCTCTCGCTCTCGCGGGCGGCCGGGACCCTCTCCGGCGGTGAGGCCCAGCGCATCCGTCTCGCGACCCAGATCGGGTCCGGTCTCGTCGGCGTCCTCTACGTCCTCGACGAGCCGAGCATCGGGCTGCACCAGCGGGACAACCACCGCCTGATCGAGACGCTCACCCGCCTGCGCGACCTGGGCAACACCCTCATCGTCGTCGAGCACGACGAGGACACGATCGCCGCCTCCGACTGGGTCGTCGACATCGGCCCGGGCGCCGGTGAGCACGGCGGGCACGTCGTCCACTCGGGCCCGCTCGCCGAGCTGCTGACGAGCGAGCGATCGGTGACCGGGCGCTACCTGAGCGGAGAGCTCGAGATCCCGGTGCCGCAGGTGCGTCGCCCGCAGGAGCCGGGCCGCGAGGTGACCGTGCGCGGTGCCCGGGAGCACAACCTCTCGGGCGTCGACGTCACCTTCCCGCTCGGCAACTTCGTCGCCGTCACCGGGGTGTCCGGGTCCGGCAAGTCGACCCTCGTCAACGACATCCTCTACAACGTGATGGCCAACAAGCTCAACGGCGCGCGTCGGGTCCCCGGCCGGCACAAGACGGTGACCGGTCTGGACAACCTCGACAAGGTCGTCCACGTCGACCAGAGCCCGATCGGGCGCACGCCGCGGTCCAACCCCGCGACCTACACGGGCGTCTTCGACCACATCCGCAAGCTCTTCGCCGCGACGAGCGAGGCGAAGGTCCGCGGCTACCAGCCCGGTCGCTTCTCCTTCAACGTCAAGGGCGGTCGCTGCGACGCCTGCTCCGGCGACGGCACCCTGAAGATCGAGATGAACTTCCTCCCGGACGTCTACGTCCCGTGCGAGGTCTGCCACGGCGCCCGCTACAACCGCGAGACCCTCGAGGTGCACTTCAAGGGCAAGAACATCGCCGAGGTGCTCGACATGCCGATCGAGGAGGCCGAGGACTTCTTCGCGGCGGTCCCGGCGATCGCCCGGCACATGAAGACGCTCAACGCCGTCGGCCTGGGCTACGTGCGGCTCGGCCAGCCGGCGACGACGCTCTCCGGCGGCGAGGCGCAGCGCGTCAAGCTCGCGGCCGAGCTGCAGAAGCGCTCGAACGGCCGCACGATCTACGTGCTCGACGAGCCGACGACGGGCCTGCACTTCGAGGACATCCGCAAGCTGCTCCTCGTCCTGCAGGGCCTGGTCGACAAGGGCAACACCGTCCTGGTCATCGAGCACAACCTCGACGTCATCAAGTGCGCCGACTGGCTCGTCGACATGGGACCCGAAGGGGGGTCCGGCGGCGGCACCGTCGTCGCGACCGGCACCCCGGAGCAGGTGGCCGCCGTACCCGAGTCCTTCACCGGCCAGTTCCTCGCTCCGATCCTCGCCAAGAGCGCCACGCAGGCCGTGGTCGGCGAGCTCGTCCGCGAGGACGCGCCCGCCCCTGCGAAGAGGGCCACGGCCAAGAAGAAGAGCGCAGCGAAGAAGACCGCAGCGACCAAGAAGACGGCGTCGAAGAAGACCGCCGCCACGAAGGCGACGGTCTCCAGCAAGGCGACCGCAGCCGCCCGCCGCGCGAAGAAGGCCGGCTGAGTCAGGCCCCCTCCCCGCGCCAGAACTCCGCAGGACCCCAGGGTCCTGCGGAGTTCTGACGCACCACGGCCCGCCGCGCCAGGAGGGCTGGCCGGCTGAGCAGGGAAGGCGAGGCCCGGGGCTGCTGAGCCAACGCGAGAAGGTGAGGAGGGGGTCGGCGCACATCAAGCCGAAGTCCGGGACGTCAACCCGCGGCCGTAGGGAAACGAAGGGACTTCGGCGGGCGCCGACCCCCTCCTCGCCGCCCTGACCACGGAGCGGCGAGAAAGGGGGTGGGACGAGTTAGTCCTCGCCGAGATACGCCTTGCGCACCTCGTCGGAGGTGAGCAGCTCCTGACCGGTGCCCTCGGTGACGATCTTGCCGACCTCGAGGACATAGCCCTTCGAGGCGAGCTTGAGCGCGGCACGGGCATTCTGCTCGACGAGCAGGATCGTCGTGCCCTGCGACTGCAGCGTCTTCACCGTGGCCATGATCCGCTTCATCATGATCGGCGACAGACCCATCGAGGGCTCGTCGAGCATGAGCAGCTTCGGCCGGGAGAGCATCGCCCGGCCCATGGCGAGCATCTGCTGCTCACCACCCGAGAAGGTGCCCGCCGGCTGCTTGCTGCGCTCCCCGAGGATCGGGAAGAGCTCGTAGGCCGCCTGCAGGTCCTTCGGGACCTCCTTGTCACGTCGCCCGAAGGCGCCGAGCAGCAGGTTCTCCTCGACGGTCATCCGCGGGAAGATCCGCCGACCCTCGGGGGAGTGGGCCAGGCCCATCCCGACGATCTGGTGTGCCGCGGTGCCGTCGATGCGCTCCCCGCGGAAGCGGATCTCACCACCACTGGGGCGCAGCAGGCCCGAGATGGTGCGCAGGGTGGTCGTCTTGCCGGCGCCGTTGGTGCCGATGAGCGTGACGACCTCACCCTCGTCGACACTGAAGGAGATGCCCTTGACGGCGATGATCTTGCCGTAGGAGACCTCCAGGTCCTTGACCTCGAGCATGGCGCTCATCGGTCCTCCTTCTCGTCCTCGGCCGCGCTGAAGGCCGTCTCGACCTCGAGCGGGGCGACCTCTTCGTCCTCGTCCTCCGCGCCACCGATGTAGGCCTCGATGACCCGCGGGTCGGACTGCACCTCACCGGGTGTGCCCTGGACGAGGACCTCGCCCCGCACGAGGCAGAGGACGCGGTCGCAGAGGTTGAAGATGAACCGCATGTCGTGCTCGATGACGACGACCGCGAGGCCGGAGTCGCGGATCTTGAAGATCAGCTCCATGGCCTGCTCGGTCTCGCGCGGGTTCATGCCGGCCGTCGGCTCGTCGAGCAGCAGCACCTTGGGGTCCGTCGCGAGGGCTCGCGCGATCTCCAGGCGTCGCTGGTCGCCATAGGGCATGTTGCGCGCCAGCAGGTGCGCGCTCTGCCCCAGCCCGACGTACTTGAGCAGCTCGTGCGCCTTCTCGGTCGTCTCCTGCTCCTCACGGCGGAACTTCGGTCCCCGGATGATCGAGGTGAAGGCACCGGAGGAGGTGCGGCAGAAGCGGCCGACCATGACGTTCTCGAGCGCGGTCATGTTGCCGAAGAGCCGGATGTTCTGGAAGGTGCGGGCCATGCCGGCCCGCACCACCGCCCGGGGCTTTGGCGGGATCTCGGTGTCGAAGAGCGAGACCCGGCCCTCGGTGGGCTTGTACATGCCGGTGAGGCAGTTGAAGAAGGTCGTCTTGCCGGCGCCGTTGGGGCCGATGAGGCCGACGATCTCGCCCTCACGCACCTCCATCGACACGTCGTTGACGGCCACGAGACCACCGAAGCGCATGGTGACGTTGCGGGCGTCGAGGATGGTGGTCGGCGCCCCCTTCGACCCCGGGGTGCTGGGGGTGACGGTCGCGGTGCTCACTTTGCTGCCTCCAGCTCGTCGATGGCCACTGTCTCGGCCAGGTCCTCGTCGTCGTCGTGGAATTCCAGCTGACGACGCTTGCTCGCGACCAGACCCTCGGGACGCACGCGCATCATGACGACGAGCACGAGGCCGAACATCAGCAGGCGGTAGTCGTCGAGGAAGCGCAGCTTCTCCGGCAGGAACTTCAGCAGTGCCGCACCGATGAGGACGCCGCCGACCGTGCCCATGCCGCCGAGCACGACCGCCGCGAGGAGGAAGGCCGACTCGAGGAAGATGTAGCTGTCGGGGGAGACGGCCTGGTCCATGTGTGCCTTGACCGTGCCGGCCATGCCGGCCAGCGAGGCGCCGCCGGCGAAGGCGAGCAGCTTGAGGCCGAAGACGTTGACACCCATGGCCTCGGCAGCCCGCTCGTCCTCGCGGATGGCGACCCAGCCGCGACCGATGCGCGAGTTGTTGAGGTGGGTGAAGACCACGATGACGAAGACGATGAGCGCGATGAGCACGAAGTAGTAGTTGCCCGCTCGCGGGATCTCGATGCCCAGGAGGGTGTGCGTCTCCCCGAAGTTGAACCCGAAGAGGTTCAGGTCCGGGATCGCGTTGATGCCGTTGGACCCCCGCGTGATGTTGGGGCCGGACGTGCCGTCGAGGTTGAACATCGCCAGTCGGAAGATCTCGCCGAAGGCGAGCGTCACGATGGCCAGGTAGTCACCGGAGACGCGCAGCGTCGGCGAGCCGATGATCAGGCCGAGGATGCTCGAGACGACCCCACCGATGACCATGACGACGAGGAAGGGGGGCTTCCAGCCGATCGTGGCGAAGGCCGACATGGACATCGAGGCACCGACGTACGCGCCGGCTCCGAGGAAGGCGATGTAGCCGAGGTCGAGGAGACCGGCGAGACCGACGACGATGTTGAGGCCGAGGGCGGTCGCCGCGAAGATCAGCACGTTGCCGGCGATCGTCAGGTTGGCCTCCGAGCCGCCCTGCGTGAAGGGGAAGGCCAGCGCCACGACGAAGGTCGCCAAGGTGAAGACCCGACGGTGGCGCGTCGTCACCCCGCCGAGCCAGGCGGCCAGGTTGGATCGGGTGATCGTCAGCGTGACGCCGATGAGCATGCCGACGAGCAGCACGAGGACCCAGGGCTCCTCCTGCTTGAGCGCGTACTGCGCCGTGAAGAGCGCCACCCCGAGCAGGAGCGCGATCGTGATGATCTCGACCCATGCCGGCAGGGCGATGGTGCTCGGGTCGAGCACCTTGGTCTCCGGGCGCAGGTAGCCGCCGACCGTGACGAGCACGGCTCCCACGAGGGCGATCCAGACACCTTCGTTGGCGTTGATCAGGCCGCCAGCCTCGAGTGTCACCGCGATGAGCGAGGCGAGCGCGAAGAGCACGCCCGTCACGCCGATGGTGCGCAGCCCGCGGGCCGGGTCGATGTGCTCGGCCCAGCGGCCGAGCGGTCCGCTGGCGACCAGCGCCAGGAGGAGCGCGACCGCACCGATGACCATCGCGTAGACCTGCAGCGTGACCGGCCAGAAGCGGACCGAGATGTCGCCGAGGATGGGCTCGTAGCTCCACGACAGCAGGCCGGAGAGCAGGAGCAGGACGGAGCCGACGACGGCGAGGATGCCGCCGAGACGGGGATTGCGGGACAGCGTGGTCATGCGCGGTCCACCACCTTTGCGCCCATGATGCCCTGCGGTCGGAAGACGAGGACGAGGATGAGGATGGAGAAGGCCCAGATGTCCTTCCACGGCGAGCCGCCGGGGAGGTACTGGATGGCGATGGCTTCGAGGACACCGAGGACGAGGCCACCGACGACCGCGCCCTGGATGTTGCCGATGCCGCCGAGGACGGCGGCGGTGAAGGCCTTGAGTCCGTAGATGAAGCCCATCTTGAAGTTGATGTTCGTCGTCTGCAGGCCGTAGGCGACACCGGCGATCGCGGCGAGCGCGGCACCGACGGCGAAGGCCGTGACGATCATCCGGTCGACGTTGATGCCCATGAGCCGGGCGGTGTCGGGGTCCTGCGAGACAGCCTGCATCGCGCGCCCGGTGCGGGTGCGGTTGATGTAGAACCACAGGCCGACGGCGCAGATCGCCAGGCAGGCGATCGTGAAGAGCGCCGGGCGCTGCAGCGTCACGCCGCCGAGCTCGAAGGCCTCACCCGAGATGCCGTCCACCTGCGGGAAGACGACCTTCTGCTTCGCCGAGGGGAAGCCGAAGGGGTTGACGTCGGAGACGAAGAGCGTCGGGTCGTTGTAGCCGACGCGCACGAGCTCCTGGAGGAAGACCGAGATGCCGATGGCCGTGATGAGCGGGGCCAGGCGCGGGGCACTGCGCAGGGGGCGGTAGGCGACCCGCTCCATGACGACGGCGACGATGACCGACGCCGCGATGGCGCCGGCCAGGATGAGGGGGAGCGTCCACAGTGCCGTCTGACCCGGGAAGAGGATCAGGGACGTGGACAGCGCACCGAAGGCGCCGATCATGAAGATCTCGCCGTGCGCGAAGTTGATGAGCTGGATGATGCCGTAGACGACGGTGTACCCGACGGCGATCAGGGCATACAGGGACCCGATGGTCAGACCGTTGACGATCTGCTGGGCGACTTGTTCCACGTGTCCTCCTGGGCGTGACCACAGGTCGTGCGGCCACCACGTGTGTCGAGGGGGTGGTCGACAGATGACGAAGGGGAGCTGGGCAGGGGTGAGGCGGGGTGCGCGCGGCACCCCGCCCCCTCCCGTGGTCAGACCGAGAAGGTCATGACCGGGTCGATCACTTGAACTCCTCGGTGTTGACGTCGGTCCACTTGCCACCCTTGACCTCGTAGGCGGTGAGGACGCGCGTCGTGTTGTCGCCGTACTCGTCGAAGGCCACCTTGCCGGTCACGCCGTCGAAGGAGACGTCCTTCATCGCGTCGATGGTCGCCTGGCGGGCGTCCTCGACGGTGTCGGCGTCCTTGAGCGAGACCTTGAGCGCCTCGATGATCGACTGGCCGGCGTCGTAGGCGTAGGCGCCGTAGGCCTCGGCGGGGTCGGAGTAGCCGGCCTTCTCGTAGTCGTCGAGGAACTTCTTGCCGGCGTCGAGGCTCTCGGTCGGCGCACCCACGGAGGTGGCCAGGTCGCCGTCGGAGCCCTTGCCCGCGAGCTTGATGAACTCCGGCGAGAAGATGCCGTCACCACCCATGAGCGGCACCTTGAGGCCACCGGCCTTGAGCTGCTGGCTCAGCGGGGCGGCCTGGGGGTACTCGCCGCCGTAGTAGACCGCCTTCGGGTTCTTGGCCTTGAGCGAGGAGACGACGGCGTCGTACTTGTCCTCGTCGGGGTTGATCGTCTCGGCGGCGACGATCTTGCCGCCGAGCTTCTTGTACTCCTCGCTGAAGGCGTCGACGAGACCCTGACCGTAGGTCTTCTTGTCGTGGACCGTCGCGAGCTCCTTGATGCCGGCCTTCTCGTAGAGGTAGCGCGCGGCGAAGGGGCCCTGGACGGTGTCGGTGGTGCAGACGCGGAAGTAGCTCGCGTAGACGCGCTCGGGGGAGTCGTCCGGCTTCGCGCCGCGGGTGAGGGTCGGGTTGGTGTTGGCCGGCGAGACCATGGTGATCTTCGCCTTGTCGAGGATCGGCTGGACCGGGCCGGCCACCGAGGAGTTCAGGGTGCCGACGACACCGACGACCTCCGGGTCGGAGGCGAGCTTGGAGGCGGCGTTCTTGCCGACCTCGGGCTTGCCCTCGTCGTCCTCGGGTACGACCTCGATCTCCCAGTCGCCGAGATCGCCGGACTCGTTGGCCTGCTCGGCCGCGAGCTCGACCGAGTGCTGGATGCCGAGGCCGAGAGCGGACAGGTCGCCCGAGAGCGGCGAGATGACGCCGATCTTCACGACCTTCTTGTCGCCCCCGCCGTCGCCGTCTCCGGAGCCGCCGCTGTCACCGCCGCGGGTCCCGCATGCGGACAGGGCCATGGTGGCGACGAGCATGGTCGCCCCCGTTGAGATGACGGAACGCCTGATCACGTGTCCTCCTGGTGAAGAAGTGTGGCCCTGGGGCCGCGGCCGGCGACCTGGGTGTCGCGGGCTGTGGAGGGACAGTAGTCCGGTCTGACTGTGTTCTGACCCACATTGGGGGCAGCCGTGTCCTGCTCGTTACCAAGTGGTCGGCGAGGAGGGTTACCCGCAGGTCATGCATCCCGCACGCAGGCATCGCGCCGGGCGCTGGCGTGCGAGCATGATGGGACCTTCGACCCCCTTCGACGGAAGGCCTCCGATGACGACCCGACGCACCGCCCTGTCCATCGCCGCGGTCGGCGGGTCCGCCGCCGTCGTCGCTGCCTGCGGTGACGACTCCACACCCTCGAGCGGGGGCGAAGGGGGGAGCGCCGCCGGCACGAGCTTCCCCGTCGCCGACGTGCCGGAGGGCGGTGGCCTCGCCCGCGACCGCGTCGTCGTCACCCAGCCGAGCGCGGGGGAGTTCAAGGCCTTCGACGGCACCTGCCCGCACCAGGGCTGCGCCGTCTCGAAGGTGACGACCGAGGCGATCATCTGCCCGTGCCACGGCAGCCAGTTCGACATCACCGACGGTTCGGTGCTGCAGGGGCCGGCCACGGAGGGGCTCACCCCGATGAAGGCGACCGTCGACGGCGACGAGGTCACCGTCTCGTAGGGTCGAGGGGTGGCAGACCCGTCGACCTACCGTCCCGCACCGGGGTCGATCCCGACCGACCCGGGCGTCTACCGATTCCGGGACGAGCACGGCCGGGTCATCTACGTCGGCAAGGCGAAGTCGCTGCGCTCGCGGCTGTCCTCGTACTTCCAGGACATCTCGGCGCTGCACCCACGCACCTCGCGGATGGTGCGCACCGGTGCGAGCGTCGAGTGGACCGTCGTGTCCACCGAGGTCGAGGCCCTGCAGCTCGAGTACGCGTGGATCAAGGAGTTCGACCCGCGCTTCAACGTCAAGTACCGCGACGACAAGTCCTATCCCTACCTCGCGGTGACGATGGGCGAGGACTACCCCCGCGCCCAGGTCCTGCGAGGTGCCAAGCGCCGGGGCACGCGATACTTCGGCCCCTACACGCACGCGTGGGCCATCCGCGAGACCCTCGACCTGCTGCTGCGCGTCTTCCCCGTACGCACGTGCAGCAAGGGTGTCTTCAAGCGGGCCGAGCAGTCCGGTCGGCCCTGCCTGCTCGGCTACATCGACAAGTGCTCCGCGCCCTGCGTCGGCCGGGTGAGCGCCGACGAGCACCGGGCCCTGGCCCAGGAGCTGTGCGACTTCCTCGCCGGTGACACCGCCCGCTTCGTGCGCCGCCTCGAGCGGCAGATGAAGGCCGCGGCCGCGGACCTCGACTTCGAGCAGGCCGCCCGCCTGCGCGACGACGTCGCGGCACTGACCAAGGCCCTCGAGAAGTCCGCCGTCGTCCTGCCCGACGGAACCGACGCGGACGTCTTCGCGCTCGCCGACGACGAGCTCGAGGTCGCGATCCAGGTCTTCCACGTTCGCGGTGGCCGCATCCGCGGCCAGCGGGGCTGGGTGGCGGAGAAGGACGCGGAGGACCTGCCCGAGCTCGTCGAGCACCTGCTCCAGCAGGTCTACGGCGGCGAAGGGGGCGAGGGCGTGCCTCGCGAGGTCCTCGTCCCGGTGCTCCCGCCGGATGCCGACGGCGTCTCGGCGTGGCTCGGCGAGCGACGCGGCAGCGCGGTGAGCCTGCGGGTGCCGCAGCGCGGCGACAAGCGGGCCCTCATGGAGACCGTGGCCCGCAATGCCGAGCAGTCCCTCGCCCGGCACAAGGTGGCCAGGGCCGGCGACCTCACCGCCCGCAGCCAGGCCCTGCAGGAGCTCCAGGAGGCCCTCGGTCTGGACGACGCCCCCCTTCGCATCGAGGGCTACGACATCAGCCACGTGCAGGGCAGCGACGTCGTCGGCTCGATGGTCGTCTTCGAGGACGGACTCGTGCGCAAGCCGGAGTACCGGCGCTTCATCGTCCGCGGTGACGTCGACGGACGCACCGACGACACCGCCGCGATGCACGAGGTCCTCACGCGGCGCTTCCAGCGCCACCTCAAGGACCGCGAGCGCGACGCCACCGACCCGGAGACGGGCGAGGCGCGGCGCTTCGCCTACCCGCCCAACCTCGTCGTCGTCGACGGCGGCGCGCCCCAGGTGGCCGCCGCCCAGCAGGTGCTCGACGAGCTCGGCGTCGACGACGTCGCGATCGTCGGCCTCGCCAAGCGCCTCGAGGAGGTGTGGGTGCCCGGTGACGACCACCCGGTGATCCTCGCCCGCAACAGCGAGGCGCTCTACCTGCTCCAGCGGCTGCGCGACGAGTCGCACCGCTTCGCCAACACCTTCCACCGCGAGCGGCGCAGCAAGTCGATGACCCGCAGCGCGCTCGACGGGATCCCGGGGCTGGGGGAGGCGCGGCGCAAGGCGCTGCTCGCCCGCTTCGGGTCGGTGAAGAGGGTGCGGGCCGCGAGCATCGAGGAGCTGACCGAGGTGCCGGGGATCGGACCTTCGCTCGCCGAGCGAATTGCGGCAGAGTTGGCCGAGAGGACGACCGCACCCGCCGTGAACCTCACCACCGGTGAGGTCCTCGACGAAGGAGAGCTGACGTGATGGATGCACAGGACCGCCTGCCCACCCCCGCGGGTGAGGGAGGGGTGCCCGAGGTCGTCGTCGTCACGGGCATGAGCGGCGCCGGCCGCTCGACCGTCGGCAACGTCATGGAGGACCACGGCTGGTACGTCATCGACAACCTGCCGGTGACTCTGCTGCCGGACCTGCTCCGGCTGTCCGCCGAGCAGGCCCAGGACCTCGCCACCCACGGCAGCCCGGTGCGCGTCGGCATCGTCCTCGACGTGCGGGCCCAGGGCTTCGACACGCTGACGGCGTCTCTCGAGACCCTTGCCGAGCGCGGGTGGCGCACGCACCTCGTCTTCCTCGAGGCGACCAACGAGTCGCTCGTGCGGCGCTTCGAGAGCGTGCGCCGGCCCCACCCCCTGCAGGGACAGGGCCGGATGCTCGACGCCATCGTCCGCGAGCGCGAGGTGCTCGCCGGCGTGCGGGCCAGCGCCGAGACGGTCATCGACACCTCGGGGCTCAACGTCCACCAGCTCAGCCGCAAGATCAGCCCGCTCTTCCAGGGGGAGACCTCCCAGCGGCTGCGCCTGGCCGTGCTGTCCTTCGGCTTCAAGTACGGCGTGCCCCTCGATGCCGACTTCGTCTTCGACATGCGCTTCCTGCCCAACCCCTACTGGGTGCCGGAGCTGCGCTCGCACACCGGCCGGGAGACCCAGGTCTCCGAGTACGTCCTGTCGCAGCCGGGCGCGGCCGAGTTCCTCGACGGCGTCGACACGCTCCTCGAGCCGGTCATCGCCGGCTACCTGCGCGAGAACCGACGCTACGTCACCCTCGCCGTCGGCTGCACGGGCGGCAAGCACCGCTCCGTGGCCGTCGCCGAGGCGCTCGCGACCCGGCTCTCCAGCCCAGACGTGGCGACCTTCGTCGTCCACCGCGACCTCGGGCAGGAGTGAGGCGTGGTCGACTCCCTTCGTCATGCCCGGGTCGTCGCGCTCGGCGGCGGCCACGGTCTCGCCGCCAGCCTCTCCGCCCTGCGTCTCGTCTGCGAGCAGGTGACCGCCATCGTCACCGTCGCCGACAACGGCGGCTCCTCGGGGCGGTTGCGGGGCGACTACGACGTCCTGCCGCCCGGTGACCTGCGGATGGCGCTCACCGCACTGTGCGACGACAGCGAGTGGGGCCAGACGTGGAGCGACGTGCTCCAGCACCGCTTCACCGGGGAGGGAGACCTCTCGGGGCACGCGCTGGGCAACCTGCTCATCGTCGCCCTCTGGCAGCTGCACGACGACCCGGTCACCGGACTCGACCTCGTCGGCCGGCTGCTGAGCGCACGCGGTCGGGTGCTGCCGATGGCGGCCGTGCCGCTCGAGCTCGTCGCCGAGGTCAGCGGGCTCGACCCGCACGACCCCGCGCACATCGAGACCGTCCGCGGTCAGGTGGCGGTCGCCCGGACCACCGGGCTCGTCGAGTCCATCGCGCTCGTGCCCGACAACCCACCGGCGCGACCGGAGTCGGTCGCCGCGGTCGACGCGGCCGACCACATCATCCTCGGGCCGGGCTCTTGGTACACCTCGGTGCTCACCCACCTGCTCGTCCCCGAGCTGCGCGAGGCCCTCGTCCACGCGCGGGCGCGCAAGGTGCTCACCCTCAACCTCGAGATGAACACGGCCGAGACCCGAGGATTCTCGGCGACGCGACACATCGAGACCCTCCACGACACGGCTCCCGACCTCACGGTCGACACCGTGCTCGCCGACCCCCAGACGATCGACGACCGTGACCGGCTCACCCGAGCCTGCGCGAGCCTGGGCGCCGAGCTCGTCGTCGCCCCGCTGGCCCGCCTCGAGCACCCGGGGCAGCACGATGCGCTGCGTCTTGCGGCGGCCTATCGTGACATCCTCTCGTGACCGCGCACCCGTGATCACGAGCGAGCAACCGAGAGGAACCCACCGATGGCGATGACCGACAAGGTCAAGGACGAGCTGAGCAGGTTCGAGGTGACCAAGACCTGCTGCCGCAAGGCCGAGGTCGCCAGCCTGCTGCGCTTCGCGGGCGGTCTGCACATCGTCAGCCGCAAGATCGTCGTCGAGGCCGAGCTCGACACCGCCAACGCCGCCCGGCGCCTGCGCAAGGACATCTCCGAGCTCTACGGCTACCCCTCAGAGCTGATGGTCCTGGCCGCCGGCGGCCTGCGCAAGGGCAGCCGCTACGTCGTGACGATCGCCGAGCACGGCCCCGCGCTGGCCCGCCAGACCGGTCTCGTCGACGCCGAGGGACGCCCCGTGCGCGGTCTGCCGCCGCGCGTCGTCGGTGGGTCCGTCTGCGACGCCGAGGCGGCGTGGCGCGGTGCCTTCCTCGCGCACGGCTCGCTCACCGAGCCCGGCCGCAGCTCCTCGCTCGAGATCACCTGCCCCGGGCCGGAGGCCGCGCTGGCGCTCGTCGGGGCGGCCCGTCGTCTCGGCATCCCGAGCAAGGCGCGCGAGGTGCGCGGGGTCGACCGCGTCGTCATCCGCGACGGCGACGCCATCTCGGCGATGCTCACCCGGCTCGGCGCCCACGAGGCCGTCATGGCATGGGAGGAGCGCCGGATGCGGCGCGAGGTCCGGGCGACGGCCAACCGTCTGGCCAACTTCGACGACGCCAACCTGCGCCGCTCCGCGCGCGCGGCGGTCGCCGCCGGGGCGCGCGTCCAGCGGGCGCTGGAGATCCTCGGCGACGAGGTGCCCGACCACCTGCGCGAGGCCGGCCAGCTGCGGCTCGAGCACACCGGGGCCTCGCTGGAGGAGCTCGGCCAGCGGGCCGACCCGCCGATGACCAAGGACGCCGTGGCCGGTCGGATCCGCCGGCTGCTCGCCATGGCCGACAAGCGCGCCGAGGATGAGGGCATCCCGGGCACGGAGGCCTCGCTGACCTCCGACATGCTCGACGGCTGACCGGGGGCGCGGCGCCTGCCACGGCATCGTGGGCAGGCCCTAGGGTGGACGTGACCGGGGTCGCACCGACGACCTGCTTCCGGCACCACCGACGTGGAGGTATTCACCGTGACAGTTCGTGTAGGGATCAACGGGTTCGGCCGCATCGGCCGCAACTTCTTCCGTGCGGTCAAGGCGTCCGGGGCGGACGTGGAGGTCGTGGCCTTCAACGACCTGGGCGACGACGCCACGCAGGCGCACCTGCTCAGGTACGACTCCATCCTCGGGCGCTACGACGGTGACGTCTCCGTCGTCGACGGTGGCATCGAGGTGGACGGCCGCGTGGTCACCTCGCTCGCGGAGCGCGACCCGGCCGCCCTGCCCTGGGGTGACCTCGGCGTCGACGTCGTCGTCGAGTCGACGGGCTTCTTCACCGATGCCGACGCCGCCCGGGCGCACGTCGAGGGCGGCGCCAAGAAGGTCATCATCTCCGCGCCGGCCAAGCACGAGGACATCACCATCGTCATGGGGGTCAACGACGGCCTCTACGACCCGGAGAAGCACACGATCATCTCCAACGCCTCGTGTACGACCAACTGCCTCGCGCCGATGGCCAAGGTGCTCAACGACGGTCTCGGCATCGAGAGCGGGCTGATGACGACGATCCACGCCTACACCGCGGACCAGAACCTCCAGGACGGCCCGCACAAGGACCTGCGCCGCGCCCGGGCCGCAGCACTCAACATCGTGCCGACGTCCACGGGAGCCGCCAAGGCCGTCGCACTCGTGCTGCCCGAGCTCGAGGGCAAGCTGGACGGCTACGCCCTTCGCGTCCCGACGCCGACCGGGTCCGCGACCGACCTGACCTTCACCGCGAGCCGCGAGACCACCGTCGAGGAGGTCAACGCCATCGTCCGCGCGGCCGCCGAGTCCGGTCCGCTCGCGGGCAAGCTCGTCTACACCGAGGACCCGATCGTCTCCACGGACATCGAGACGGACCCGGCCAGCTGCACCTTCGACTCGCTGCTGACCAAGGTCATCGGCAACCAGGTCAAGGTCGTCGGCTGGTACGACAACGAATGGGGCTACTCCAACCGTCTCGTCGACCTCGCCGTCCACGTCGGGTCGCGTCTCTGAGACGATCCCACCCGACACCACCACCGCATCGCCCGAAAGGCCACCGTGAAGACCACCGCTGACCTCGGGGACCTGCGCGGCAAGCGCGTCCTCGTCCGATCCGACCTCAACGTCCCCCTCGACGGGACCACGATCACCGACGACGGCCGCATCCGCGCCTCCCTGCCGACGATCTCCGCCCTCGCGCAGGCCGGGGCGCGGGTCATCGTCTGCGCCCACCTGGGTCGCCCCAAGGGCGCGCCGGACCCGCAGTACTCGCTCGCCCCCGTCGCCGCGCGGCTGGGCGAGCTGCTCGGGGCCGACGTGGCCTTCGCGCAGGACACCGTGGGGGAGTCGGCCCGCGCGGTCGTCGACGGGCTGGCCGACGGTCAGGTCGCCCTGCTCGAGAACCTGCGCTTCAACGCCGGTGAGACGAGCAAGGACGAGGCGGAGCGGGGTGCCTTTGCCGACGAGCTCGCCTCGCTGGCTGACGCCTACGTCTCGGACGGCTTCGGCGTCGTGCACCGGGCGCAGGCCTCCGTCTACGACATCGCCACCCGGCTGCCGGCCGCGATGGGCGGTCTCGTCGGGGCCGAGGTCGAGGTGCTGCAGCGCCTCACGCGCGACCCCGAGCGTCCCTACGCCGTCGTCCTCGGTGGGGCGAAGGTCAGCGACAAGCTCGGCGTCATCGACAACCTCCTCGGCACCGCCGACCGGTTGCTCATCGGCGGCGGCATGGTCTTCACCTTCCTCAAGGCCCAGGGCCACGAGGTCGGCAAGAGCCTGCTCGAGGACGACCAGCTCGCGACGGTGACCGAGTACCTCGAGCGGGCCGAGCGTGACGGGGTCGAGATCGTCCTGCCGACCGACGTCGTGGCGGCCACCGAGTTCTCCGCCGACGCCGAGCACGAGGTCGTCGCCGCGGATGCGATCCCGGCCGACCGGATGGGTCTGGACATCGGTCCCGAGTCGGGTCGGCTCTTCGCCGACAAGCTCGCCGACTGCCGCACCGTCTTCTGGAACGGCCCCATGGGGGCCTTCGAGATGGCGCCCTACGCGGCCGGTACCGAGGCCGTGGCCCGGGCCCTCGTCGAGGCGACGAAGGGGGGCGCCCTCACCGTCGTCGGTGGTGGCGACTCCGCGGCCGCGGTGCGCCAGCTCGGCTTCACCGACGACCAGTTCGGTCACATCAGCACCGGTGGCGGCGCGAGCCTCGAGTACCTCGAGGGCAAGCGCCTGCCGGGCCTGGCCGTCTTCGGCGAGGAGGCCTGACATGGCCGGCGCACGCACCCCGCTGATGGCGGGCAACTGGAAGATGAACCTCGACCACCTGCAGGGCACCCACCTCGTGCAGAAGCTCGACTGGACCCTGCGCGACGCCCGCCACGACTTCGGTGCCGTCGAGGTCGTCGTCGTGCCCCCCTTCACCGACCTGCGCTCGGTCCAGACGCTCGTCGACGGTGACAGGCTGGCGCTTCGCTACGGAGCCCAGGACCTCAGCCCGCACGACTCGGGCGCCTACACCGGCGACATCTCCGGAGCCTTCCTCGCGAAGCTCGGCTGCAGCTACGTCGTCGTCGGCCACAGCGAGCGTCGTGAGGGCCATGATGAGACCGACGCCGTCGTGGCGAGCAAGGCCGTCGCGGCCTTCCGCCACGGGCTGATACCGATCGTCTGCGTCGGCGAGGGGCTCGAGGTCCGTCAGGCGGGCGAGCACGTCAGCCACGTGCTCGCCCAGGTCGAGGGCAGCCTCGCCGGGATCACGCCGGAGCAGGCCGAGACGGTCGTCATCGCCTACGAGCCGGTGTGGGCCATCGGCACGGGTGAGGTTGCGACGCCGGAGGACGCGCAGGAGGTCTGCGCGGCCATCCGCGGCAAGCTGGCGCAGATGTGGTCCGACGCGACCGCCGACAAGGTGCGCGTCCTCTACGGGGGCTCGGTGAAGTCCGGCAACGTCGCCAGCATCATGGCCGGTGCCGACGTCGACGGCGCCCTCGTCGGTGGAGCCTCTCTCGAGGCCGAGGAGTTCTCCTCGATCTGCCGCTACCAGCAGCACCTCACGGCCTGACCACGACCGTCGTGCCGGGTGGGGCGCGCCGCGCCCACCCGGCCTGACCCGTGGCGCAGGTTGCAGGGGTATCCTGACCCGGGCGCCGCCGTGGCGGTGCCGCACCCGAGACCCGACCGACAAGGACCTGATCGCGTGAACGCCGTCCGCATCGGACTGCAGGTGATCCTCGTGATCACCGGCCTGATCCTCACCCTGCTCATCCTCATGCACAAGGGGAAGGGCGGTGGCATGTCCGACATGTTCGGTGGCGGCATGTCGGCGTCTCTCGGCAGCTCGTCCGTCGCCGAGCGCAACCTCACGAGGTTCACGATCGTCGTCGGCCTCGTCTGGTTCACCGCCGTCGTCGGCATCGGACTCATCGACCGCTTCGACGCCTGACGCGTCCCGCACCCCCAGGAGCACCACATGGCAGGTGGAAATGCGATCCGCGGCAGCCGCATCGGCGCCGGACCCATGGGTGAGGCCGAGCGCGGCGAGGCCGCGCCCCGCACCTTCGTCTCCTACTGGTGCGCCAACGGCCACGAGGTGACGCCCTCCTTCGCCGTCGAGGACGGTGTCGAGGTCCCCGACGTGTGGGAGTGCAAGCGCTGCGGCCTGCCCGCAGGCCGTGACAAGGACAACCCGCCGGCACCGCCGACGGCCGAGGTCTACAAGACCCATCTGGCCTACGTGAAGGAGCGCCGCTCCGACAGCGAGGGCGAGGCGATCCTCGAGGAGCGCCTCGGCGAGCTGCGCGATCGCGGCCTCATCCGCTGACCCACGGCCCGGCCTCCGCTCAGCCACGGCCATTTACCCGGCCGGACAGACCTGAATCCGCATGACCCTGGGGTCATGCGGATTCAGGTCTGTCCGGCGGTGTTCGGCCGTCCGCAGGGGGCTTCCGGGCGTCAGATGGGCTGCGGGGGCCGGCGTCAGGTGAGCCGGGAGGCGGCGGCCTCGTCGACCAGCCAGAGGGTTCGGCCCAGGGCCTGCAGCTGTGCGGCGGTGCTCTCCTGCGCGGGGGCGCCGGAGACCCCCTTCGCCACGGCCTCGGCCTTGTCGGCGCCCGCCACGACGAACCACACCTCGTGCGAGCGGGCGAGGCAGCCGAGGGTGAGCGAGACCCGGGTGGGGGGAGGCTTGGGGGAGTCGTGGACGGCGATCGCGAGGGCGTCGTCGCGGAGCTGCGCCGGGTGGCCGGGGAAGAGCGAGGCGACGTGACCGTCTGGCCCCACACCGAGGAGCAAGACGTCCCAGGCGCCCCCGCCGTCGACCCGCAGCGCCCGCTCGTAGGCGATCGCCGCGGCCTCGGGTGATTCCGAGGTGTCGGGGCCGGGGACCCGGTGAACCCGAGCCGGGTCGAGGGGGAGGCGGTCCAGGCCCGCCGAGTCGTTCTGGGTGTCGTTGCGGTCGGGGTCGCCGAGGGGCAGCCACCGCTCGTCGCCCCACCACACGTGCACCCGGGACCAGTCGACGACGTCGACCGCCGGGTGATCGGCGAGGGCCGCGACGAGGGCGGAGCCCATCGATCCGCCGGTGAGTGCCACGTGGGCCTCGCCCCGCAGCGCCACCGCCTCCTGGACGCTCGCCAGCAGCCGGCCGGCGATCATCGTCGCCGTCGTGGCGGCGTCCGGGTGGACGAGGACGATCCGCTGGGCCATCTCAGTCCTCCAGACGCTCGCGGACGGCATGCTTGACCGCCTTGGTGCTCCGGTCGGCCTGCTCCGGCGCGGCCTCCACCATCGCGCTGCGGATGATCTCGCTCGACTCCTCCGCGAGGCGCTCGGTCGTGCGGCGCGCCTCGCTCGGCGACGGGACGAGCCCCGCGTCGACGGCCTCGGTCATCGTCATCCGTCGCCGGGTGATCTTGGGTAGACCCGAGGTCAGGGCGTCCTCGTAGACCTCGTCGGGGTCGAGCCGGCTCAGCTCGTCGGCGAGGCACTCGGCGTCCGACCGCGGCGCGAGCGCGATGGCCCGCTGCGGCTGGTCCGGCTGGTCGAGGGTGGCCGTCGCCCCGTGCTGCGGCCGCACGAGGTCGATCGGTCCGGAGGCGCGCTCGAGCCGGACGCTGACGATGCCGGAGCCGGCGCGCGACCGGATGAGCGAGACGGGGCAGCGCAGCCGGGCCCGCAGCCAGCCGGCGAGGAGGTCGGCGGATGGGGAGTCGGCGCCGCCGACGACGGTGGCCGACTCGACGGATTCGAAGGGAGCCCGGTCCAGGGTCGTCGCCAGCAGGCCGCGCCACAGGGTCACCCGGCTCCAGGCGAGGTCGGTGTCGCCCGGCTGGTAGGTGCGAGCGAGCCGCTTGAGGGTGCTACCCGTGTTGTCGGCGACGGCGCAGTCGGTGATCCGTCGCTGGGCCATGGCACCCACGGGGTCCGCGGACGGGTCCTTGGGCGCCTCGCGCGGCCACCAGGCGACGACGGGGGAGTCGGGCAGCAGCAGTGGCGTCACGACGCTGCGGGCATGGCCGACGAGCTCGCCGAAGAGTCGCAGCACGACGACCTCGGAGGCGCCGGCGTCGCCACCCACCCGGATCTGGGCGTCGAGACGCGCCTTGCCGCGGGCATTGGCGAGGATGACGCAGACGATGCGGGCCGGGTGCTGGTGGCTCGCGGAGTTGGCGACCGCCAGGGCATCCTCGGCGTCGTCCTCGTCGACGACGATGACGAGGGTGAGCACGCGGCTGAGCGCCATGGCGCCCACGTCCTCACGGATCTCGACGAGCCGGTGGCTGATCTGCGCCGTGGTGGCATTGGGCAGGTCGACGATCACGGCATCCTCCAGGTGCGTCCGTCACGCTGCATCATCTCGTCGGCGGCCGCCGGACCCCAGGTGCCGGCGGGGTACTGGTCGACGCCTCCGCGCTGCTTGGCCCAGAAGCGCTCGATCGGGTCGAGGATCTTCCACGACAGCTCGACCTCCTCGTGGCGGGGGAAGAGCGGCGGGTCGCCGAGGAGCACGTCGAGGATGAGTCTCTCGTAGGCCTCGGGGCTGGACTCGGTGAAGGCGCGGCCGTAGCCGAAGTCCATCGTCACGTCGCGCACCTCCATCTGGTTGCCCGGGACCTTGGCGCCGAAGCGCATCGTCACGCCCTCGTCGGGCTGGACGCGGATGACGACGGCGTTCTGCCCCAGCTCCTCGGTCTCGGTGTCGGTGAAGGGCAGGTGGGGTGCCCGCTTGAAGACGACGGCGATCTCGGTGACCCGTCGCCCGAGCCGCTTGCCGGTGCGCAGGTAGAAGGGGACACCGGCCCAGCGGCGGGTGTCGATGTCGAGGCGGACGGCAGCGTAGGTCTCCGTCGTGGAGTCGGCGGCGACCCCGTCCTCCTGCAGGTAGCCGATGACCTTGTCACCGCCCTGCCAGCCGCCGGCGTACTGCCCGCGCACGGTCGCGGTCTCGAGGTCCTCGGGGACGCGGACGGCCTCGAGGACCTTCTCCTTCTCGGTGCGCAGCGCGGCGGCGTTGAAGCTCGTCGGCTCCTCCATCGCGGTCAGGGCCAGCAGCTGGAGCAGGTGGTTCTGGATGACGTCGCGGGCGGCGCCGATGCCGTCGTAGTAGCCCGCGCGGCCACCGATGCCGATGTCCTCGGCCATGGTGATCTGCACGTGGTCGACGTAGTGGCTGTTCCACACCGGCTCGAACATCTGGTTGGCGAAGCGCAGGGCGAGGAGGTTCTGCACCGTCTCCTTGCCGAGGTAGTGGTCGATCCGGAAGATCGAGTCCGCCGGGAAGACCTGCTCGACGATCGTGTTGAGTTCTTGCGCGCTCTCCAGGTCGTGCCCGAAGGGCTTCTCGATGACCACCCGTCGCCACGAGTCGTCCGTCGGCGTCGCCAGCCCGGAGCGCTGCAGCTGCTCGCAGACGGTGGAGAAGAACCCCGGCGGGATCGACAGGTAGAAGGCGTGGTTGCCGCCGGTACCGCGCGCCTCGTCGAGCTCGCGCACCGTCTGCGCGAGCAGGTCGAAGGCCGCCGGGTCGTCGAAGGTGCCGGGGACGAATCGGAACCCCTCGGACAGGCTGCGCCACACCTCCTCACGGAAGGGCGTGCGCGCGTGCTCGCGGACGGCCTCGTAGACGACCTTGCCGAAGTCCTGGTCCGCCCAGTCACGACGGGCGAAGCCGACGAGGGAGAACCCCGGCGGCAGCAGCCCACGGTTGGCCAGGTCGTAGATCGCCGGCATGAGCTTCTTGCGGGCCAGGTCACCCGTCACGCCGAAGAGGACGAGGCTGCACGGCCCCGCGATGCGCGGCAGGCGCTTGTCGCGGGGGTCGCGCAGCGGGTTGGAGTCGGCGGTGACCCGCGCCGGGCTCATGCGTCACGCCCCGTGAGGGCTCGCGTCACCGCAGCCAGTCCGGCGTCGTGGTCGGTGAGGTGCAGGACGAGCACGGGCCGGCCGTGGTCCGCGAGCACCTGGGCATCACCGCCGGCCTGCGCGGCGATGAAGTCACCGAGCGTGAAGTCACGACCGGGGACCGGCAGGTCCTCGCGCGGGGTGTCCGTGACCTGCAGGTAGACCCCGGTGGCCGGGCCGCCCTTGTGGTACTGCCCCGTCGAGTGCAGGAAGCGCGGCCCCCAGCCGAAGGTCACGGGGCGCTGGACGCGCTCGGCGAGCGCGTCGGCCACCTCGGCGAAGGGAGCATCGCCCTCGCGGTCGAGGTAGGCCATGACGGCGACGTAGCCGTGCTGCGGGTCGAGCTGGGCGAGCAGGGCGCTGACGGCGGAGTCGACGTCCGTCGCCCCACCGAGCCAGTCACCGCCGAGGTGCCGCACGGTGACCGGGCCGTCGACGAGGTCGTCGGTCGCCTCGTCCCCGCCGGACCCCGACATCAGGTCGCGGGCGGCCTGCTTGGCGCTCTCGACGTCGGGCTGGTCGAAGGGGTTGATCCCGAGCAGCCGACCGGCGACCGCGGTCGCGACCTCCCACAGGAGGAACTGCGCGCCGAGCGAGCCGCCGACGTCCACGGTGGAGGCGGCCACGGGGGCGCTGTCGTCACCGTCGTCGGGCACGAGCCGCACGATCGTCGCGTCGGCCGGGGGAGCGCCCTCGCCGGGTCGGTCGAGGACCACCGGCAGCAGGCCGGTGCCGGCCTTGCCGGTCGACTCCGCGATGAGCTGCTCCGCCCAGTCGCCGAGCCCCCGAGCCTGCGTGCCGTGGTCGACGAGGTAGACCTTGTCGCGAAGGGGGGAGGTCCCGCCGATCGCCGCCCCGAGCCGCAGCGCGGGGTTGGCCTCGTCGTCCTCGGCGAGCAGGTCGGCGACCGCCTCGGCGTCGTCGAGGAGGGCCTCGACGTCGGCCCCGGCGAGCCCGGAGGGCACGAGACCGAAGGCCGTCAGGGCCGAGTAGCGCCCACCGACACCGGGGTCGGCATTGACGACGTGGTAGCCGCTCTCGCGGGCCTGCTCGTCGAGCGGGCTGCCGGGGTCGGTGACGACGACGATGCGCTGCGCGGCGTCGATGCCCGCGTCGGCGAAGGCCTGCTCGAAGACCCGACGCTGCGAGTCGGTCTCGACGGTGGAGCCGGACTTGCTCGACACGACGACGACGGTGCGCTCGAGATCGGTCACGGCCCCGCGCACGACATCGGGGTGGCTCGAGTCGAGGACGACGAGCGGGACGCCGGCGGTGGCGCAGATGACCTCGGGCGCGAGCGAGGAGCCGCCCATGCCGCAGAGGACGACCCGGTCGACGCCCTGCTCGCGCAGCCGGTCGCGCAGCGCCGAGATCTCGCCGACGAGGTGGCGCGAGGTGCGCCCCAGGCCCACCCAGGACAGCCGCTTGGCGGCCTCTTCCTCGGCCGCCGGTCCCCACAGGCTCGCGTCCTGGGCGAAGATCCCGCTCGCGACGCCGTCGGCGACGAGGGCGGGGACGTGCGCGGCGACCGCGTCGGCCGCCGCGCCTGCAGCCGCGACGGAGAGGCTGGTCACTTCGCGGCCTTGGTCAGCTCCGCGCTCACTCCGTCGAGGAGCTCGCCCCACGCCTTCTCGAACTTCTCGACGCCCTCGACCTCGAGCTTGTCGGTGACCTCGGTGTAGCTGATGCCGAGGGCCTCGAGCCGGTCGAGGACCTCCTGGGCCTGCGCGTAGCCGCCGGTGATGGTGTCGCCGGTGACCTCGCCGTGGTCGATGGTCGCGTCGAGGGTCTTCTCCGGCATCGTGTTGACCGTGTCGGCCGCGACGAGCTCGGTGACGTAGAGCGTGTCCGGGTAGGCGGGGTCCTTCACGCCGGTGGAGGCCCACAGCGGACGCTGGCGGCGCCCCCCTTCGGCCTCGAGACGCTGCCACCTCGGCGTGCTGAAGACCTCCTCGTAGGCCTGGTAGGCGAGACGGGCATTGGCCACGCCCGCCTGGCCGCGCAGGGCCTTGGCCTCGTCCGTGCCGATGGCGTCGAGCCGGGCGTCGATCTCGGTGTCGACGCGGGAGACGAAGAAGGAGGCCACGGAGTGGATCTTCGAGATGTCCTTGCCCGCGGCGAGGGCCTGCTCGAGGCCCTCGACGAAGGCATTCATCACCGCGCGATAGCGCTCGAGGCTGAAGATCAACGTGACGTTGACGCTGATCCCCTCGGCGAGGGTGCGGGTGATGGCCGGCAGGCCGGCCTGCGTCGCCGGGATCTTGATGTGCACCTGGGGGCGGTCGACGGCGGCGGCGAGCTCCTGGGCGGAGGCCGCGGTGGCCTCGGGGTCGTGGGCCAGGCGGGGGTCGACCTCGAGCGAGACCCGGCCGTCGACACCGTCGGTCGCCTCGAAGATCGGGGCGAAGAGGTCACAGGCCTCGCGCACGTCGTCGGTCGTCAGGGCGAAGACGACCTCGTCGACGTCCTTGCCCTCGGCGGCGAGCCGGCCGAGCTGCTCGGTGTAGGCGTCGCCGTCGGCGAGCGCGGCCTGGAAGATCGACGGATTGGTCGTGACGCCGACGATCCCTGTGGTGTCGATGAGCTGCTGGAGGTTGCCCGAGCGCAGCCGCTCGCGGCTGAGGTCGTCGAGCCAGACGGAGACTCCTGCGTCGCGCAGCGCGGCGATCGGGGCGGGAGCGGTGGGGAGCTGGTCGGCCATGGCGGTCATCCCTTCGCGTTCTTGATGGAGGTCTTTGCCGCCTTGACGACGGCGGCGGACGTGATGCCGAACTTGTCGTAGAGGGTCGCCGCGTCGGCGGAGGCGCCGAAGTGGTCGATGCCGACGATCTCACCGGCATCGCCGACGACCTCGCGCCAGCCGAAGGGGGTCGCGGCCTCGACCGAGACACGCGCCCGGACGGCGGCCGGCAGGACCTTCTCCTTGTAGGCCTTCGACTGGGCGTCGAACCACTCGCGGCACGGCATGGAGACGACGCGGGTGCCGATCTTGGCCTTCTCGAGCGTCGTGCGGGCCTCGAGCGCGACCGCGACCTCCGTGCCGGTGGCGACGATGATCACGTCGGGCACCTCGGTGCTCGACTCGGCGAGGACGTAGCCACCCTTGGCCGCTCCCTTCGCCGACGCGTACTCCGACCGGTCGACGGTCGGCGTGCCCTGACGGGAGAGCGCGAGGGCCGCGGTGGAGCGGTTCTTGAGGACCTGCCCCCAGCACACGCTGACCTCGTTGGCGTCGCCCGGGCGGACGACGTCGAGGCCGGGCATGGCCCGCAGCGACGCGAGGTGCTCGATCGGCTGGTGGGTCGGGCCGTCCTCGCCGAGGCCGATGCTGTCGTGGGTCCAGACATAGGTGACCGGCAGCTGCTGCAGGGACGCCAGGCGCACGGCGGGGCGCATGTAGTCGGAGAAGACGAGGAAGGTGCCGCCGTAGACGCGGGTCAGGCCCTCGAGGGCGATGCCGTTCATCGCCATGCCCATGCCGTTCTCACGGATGCCGAAGTGGAGGGTGCGGCCGTACTCGTCGCCCTTCCACGTGTCGGTCTGCTTGCTCTTGGGCGTGAAGGAGGGCTGGCCGTCCATCGTCGTGTTGTTGGAGCCGGCGAGGTCGGCGGAGCCGCCCCACAGCTCGGGCATGACGTCGGCGAGAGCGGTGAGGACCTTGCCCGACGCGGCGCGCGTGGCCAGGCCCTTGTCCGAGGCCTCGAAGGTCGGCAGCGCCTTGTCCAGGCCCGCCGGGACCTTGCCCGCGACGACACGGTCGAGCAGCTCGGCGCGCTCCGGGTTGGCCTTGCGCCACGCGGCGAAGCGCTTGTCCCACTCCTTGTGGGCCTCCTTGCCGCGCTTCTTCACAGCGCGGGTGTGGTCGAGGACGGCCTTCTCGACGGCGAAGGACTTCTTCGGGTCGAAGCCGAGCAGCTCCTTCGTCGCCGCGACCTCGTCCTCGCCGAGCGCCGAGCCGTGCGAGGCGCCGGTGTCCTGCTTCGTCGGGGCCGGCCACGCGATGATCGTGTGCAGCACGATCAGCGTCGGGGCCTTCGTGTTCTTCTTCGCCTGCTGGGTCGCGGCGAGCAGGGCGTCGACGTCCTCGACGTAGGCCTTGCCGTCACCGGTCTTGCGCCAGTCGACGTCGATGACCTCCCAGCCGTAGGCCCGGTAGCGCGCACCCACGTCCTCGCTGAAGGCGATGTCGGTGTCGTCCTCGATGGAGATCTGGTTGGCGTCGTAGATGACGTTGAGGTTGCCGAGCTCCTGGTGGCCGGCGAGCGAGCCGGCCTCCGCGGAGACGCCCTCCTGCATGTCGCCGTCGGAGGCGAGGCACCAGATCGTGTGGTCGAAGGGGGAGGTCCCCGCCTTGGCGTCGGGGTCGAAGAGACCGCGCTGGCGGCGCTGGGCCATCGCCATGCCGGTCGCGGAGGCCAGTCCCGACCCGAGGGGGCCGGTGGTGATCTCGACGCCCGCGGTGTGGTGGACCTCAGGGTGGCCCGGGGTCAGCGAGCCCCAGGTGCGCAGGGACTTCAGGTCGCTCAGCTCGAGGCCGTAGCCGGAGAGGAAGAGCTGGACGTACTGCGTCAGGGAGGAGTGCCCGACCGACAGGACGAAACGGTCGCGACCGAGCCACGTCGGGTCGGCCGGGTCGTGCGTCATCACCTGCTGGTAGAGCAGGTAGGCGACGGGGGAGAGGCTCATCGCGGTGCCGGGGTGACCGCTGCCGCACTCCTGGACCGCGTCGGCGGCGAGGAGCCGGCCGGTGTCGACGGCGCGCACGTCGAGGTCGCTCCACCCGGCCTTCTTCACCACGGGCATCGGCAGGTCGCTCGAGCGGGACGAGGTGCCGGCGGGACCGGCGGGGTTGGCCGAGGCCACGGTGCGGGTCGTTCCCTTCGGGGCAGCGCTACCGGCTGCCTTCTTCGCGGGAGCCTTGGGCGAGGTGGCGGTGTCCGTGCTCACGGAGGACCTTTCTGCTGCGGGAGCGTGCGTGCTGCCGCCCACACTAGTCCCGTCCGCCGGGGCCGTGACGAGTGCAACCCGGGGCCGGGAGCACTGCCCGTCGCGGGTAGACTCCTCGGAGGCCGGGCCCAGTTCGGCCGTGACCCAACCCCCTTCGGCAAAGGCAGTCCGTGACCACTCTCGAGTCGACGCGCGAGCTGTCGCCGGCGACCCGTTCGTGGCGCCGCACCGTGGGCGCCTACATCGCGCTCACCAAGCCGCGCATCATCGAGCTGCTGCTCGTCACGACGGTCCCGGTGATGTTCCTCGCCGAGCGTGGCGTCCCCTCCCTCGCGCTCATCGTGCTCACCCTCGTCGGTGGCAGCCTGAGCGCCGGCGCAGCCAACACCTTCAACATGGTCTACGACCGCGACATCGACGCCAAGATGGGCCGGACGCAGAACCGTCCGCTCGTCACCGGCGAGGTGACCCCGCGGGCCGCGCTCGTCTTCGGCATGGTGCTCACGGCGCTGTCGACCGCGTGGCTGTGGCTGCTGGTCAACCCGCTCTCGGCGGTGCTCTCGCTCGCCGCGATCGTCCTCTACGCCGTCGGCTACACGATGATCCTCAAGCGTCGCACCCCGCAGAACATCGTGTGGGGCGGCATCGCCGGCTGCATGCCGACGCTCATCGGCTGGTCGGCCGTGACCAACTCCGTCGGCTGGCCGGCGATCATCCTCTTCCTCGTCATCTTCTTCTGGACGCCGCCGCACTACTGGCCGCTGTCGATGAAGTTCACCGACGACTACGCCAACGCCGGCGTCCCGATGCTGCCGGTCGTCGAGCAGATGACGACGGTGTCGCGGCAGGTCGTCGCCTACTCCTGGGTGATGGTCCTGACCTCGCTCGCGCTCATCCCCGTCGCGGACATGGGCTGGGTCTACCTCGGCGCGGCCGTCGTCTCCGGCGGGCTCTTCGTCGGTGAGGCGCACCGCCTCCACGCCGCCGCCAAGCGCGGCGCGAAGCAGTCGGTCCTCAAGCCGATGCGGCTCTTCCACTTCTCGATCACCTACGTGACGCTGCTCTTCCTCGGCGTGGCGATCGACCCGCTGCTGCACCTGCCGCTGCCCGGCCTCGCCTGACCTCTTCGGGTCCGGTACCACTCGCGGGGCCGAGTCGTCCTGCTCCTCGCGCTGACGAAGGGGGCAGGTCGGCGCTGGGCCGAAGTCCTTCGTCGTCGTCCGGTCCAGTTGTCGAGCTCGACTTCGGCTTGATTCGCGCCGACCCACCCCCTTCGTCCGCTGGATGTGCGGTGACCGGCCCCCTTCGTCTGCTGCCGCCGTCGCCGGGTCGAAGAAGGAACGCTCGCTCGAGCGGGCGTTCCTTCTTCGAAGCGCGTGTCCGAGCCCGTGGGCGCCGGGGCTCAGTCGGCCGGCAGGGGCTCCGTCGTCCGGGAGAGGACGATCGCGCGGGTGATGGCGACGACGAGCAGGCTCGCGCCGAGCATGTGGGCGAGCACGAGGACCTCGGGCAGCTTCGTCACGTACTGCACGTAGCCGATGAGGCCCTGGGCGAGGGTGACGATGAGCACGACCCACCACGCGCGGTCGGGGCCGGCGGTGCGCTGGGTGAGCTTCGCGCCGAGCCAGACGGCGACGCAGATGCCGACGAAGAGCATCACCGCGTCGGCGTGCAGCCAGGAGATCGTCCGGGGGTCGAAGCCCGTGCGGGCCGGGGTGTCGGCGTCGCCGGAGTGCGGTCCGGAGCCGGTGACGATCGTGCCGAGAACGAGGACGACGGCCGCGACGGCCACGAGGAGCCACTGCAGCCGGGCGACGAGCGGGTGCAGCAGCGAGCGGGTCGCGCCCGAGGGCTGCCGCTGGCGCCAGTAGAGCCACGAGGAGACGGCGATCAGGCCCATGGAGCACAGGAAGTGGAAGGCGACGATCCAGGGGTTGAGCCCGGTGCGCACGGTGATACCCCCGACGATCGCCTGGGCGAGGATGCCGGCCATGACGACCCACGTGCCGACGACGAGCTCGCGCCGGTCGCGGGCCCAGCGGTAGAGCGCGACGAGCAGCGCGAGCGCGACGAAGCCGAGCAGGCCGGTGAGCGTGCGGTTGCCGAACTCGATGAGCTTGTGGATGCCCTCCTCCTGCTCGACCGTCGGCACGTAGGAGCCGGGGACGCACTCCGGCCACGTCGGGCAGCCCAGCCCGGAGCCGGTGAGCCGGACGAGGCCGCCGGTGACGACGATGCCGACCTCGACGATCAGGTTGAGCAGGAGCAGGCGCGGCAGCCACGTGCGGGCAGCCTGGGGGAGGGTCTCGGGCACCCCACTACGGTATGTCGTAGCCGAGGCAGCTCCGACCACCGGGTCGGCAGCAGGCGAAGGGGGGGTCAGTCCCGCCAGCGGAAGGCCCGCACGACGGCGAGGCTGAGCACCGCGCCCCACCCCACGAGCACGAGCCACGGCAGCAGCGGCACGCCGTCGCCGGTGAGGGCCTGGCGCAGGGCATCGCCGAGCGCGCCCGACGGCAGCCAGCGCACGACCGCGTCGAGCCCGCCGAAGGTGTCGCCGGGCAGCAGCAGGCCGCCGGCCCCGGCGAGCAGGACCCACACGAGGTTGGCGACCGCGAGCACGGCCTCGGCGCGCAGCACGCCGGCGAGCAGCAGGGCGAGGGCGACGAAGACCCACACCCCGAGCGCCGCGCTCACCGGCGTCACGAGTAGGCCGACCGGGTCGGGGCGCCAGCCGAGGACGGCGGCGACGACCCCGAGGACGACGAGCTGGCCGACGACGACGGACGCGACGGCCAGCGCCTTGCCGGCGAGCAGCCCGTCGGTGCCGACGGGTGAGGTCGCGAGCAGGCGCAGCACGCCGTAGCGCCGGTCGAAGGCGGTCTGGATCGCCTGCCCGGTGAAGGCCGTGGAGACGATGGCCAGGGCGAGCACCCCGGGCGCGACGAGGGCGATCCGCGGCTCGGGCAGGTCCGGGTAGGAGGTCGCGGTCAGGGCGAGCATGGCGAGCACGGGCAGGACGAGCGAGACGAGCAGCTGCTCGCCGTTGCGGACGAGGATCTCGGCCTCGAAGCGCGCCTGGGCCAGGGCCCGCCGGCCGCGCGGCTGGACGGTGCTCGTCGTGGTCTCAGCGGTCACGCAGGCCTCCGGTGAGCGCGAAGTAGGCGTCCTCGAGACGCGCGCCGTCGGCGATCTCGTCGGGCGTGCCGTCGGCCACGACCCGGCCCCCGGCGAGGATGACGACCCGGTCGGCGAGACGCTCGGCCTCCTCGAAGCCGTGCGTCGTGACGACGAGGGCCACGCCCTCGTCGCGCCGCTCGCGCAGCAGGTCCCACACGTCCAGACGGGCGTGCGGGTCCAGCCCCGCGGTCGGCTCGTCGAGGAAGGCGACCTCGGGGTCGCCGAGCAGGGCGGCGGCGAGTGCGACCCGCTGGCGCTGGCCGCCGCTCAGGCGTCGGACCGGCGTGCGGGCGAAGGGGGTGATGTCGAGTCGCTCGACGAGCTCCGCGGCGCGGTGGGTCCGGTGGAGCCGGCCGAGGTGGGCGAGCAGGCGGGTGGCCGGCACGCTCTGGGGGAGGCCGCCGTCCTGGAGCATGACCCCGACGCGGGCGCGGTGCTCGGCGCTGGCCTGCCAGGGGTCGGTGCCGAGGACGCGGCAGGTCCCGCCGTCCGGGCGTTGAAGCCCCTCGAGGCACTCGATGGTCGTCGTCTTGCCGGCACCGTTGGGTCCGAGGACGCAGGTGATCTCGCCCGTGCCGGCAGCCCACGAGGCCCCGTCCACGGCGATGGTGTCACCGAAGACGCGGCGCAGGTCCTCCACGACGACGGCAGCAGTCACGAGCGGCAAGTCTAGGCAGACCCCCTTCGGGTGTGGGGTTAGGCATACCTTTGTTGTGTGTTGCGTCGAATTACATAACATGGATGTGTGGTTATTTCCCCGCGGGCACCTCAGGCGTCGGACTCCGACGCCGCGACCCGCGATGCCCGCACCCGGGACCGCGTCCTCGCGATGATCAGCGAGCGCGGCCCGATCACCGCGGCCGACCTCGCCGCCCTCCTCGGACTGACGGCCACCGGCGTGCGCCGCCACCTCGACCAGCTCGCCGAGACCGGCGCCGTGACCAGCCGGGCACCGCACGCCGGCAAGCGCGGCCGCGGCCGCCCCGCCCGTGAGTGGGTCGTCGGCGACACCGGCCACGAGCGGCTCGCCTCCGACTACGACGACCTCGCGACCGATGCGGTCCGCTTCGTGCGCGACACCGCCGGCCCCGAGGCCGTCCGTGCCTTCGCCGACCAGCGCATGAGCGCCCTCGAGGCCCGCTGCGCCGCACAGGTCGACGCCGCGGGCGACGACCCCCGGGCCCGCACCGAGGCCCTGGTGTCCGCCCTTCGCGCCGAGGGCTACGCTGCCAGCGCCCGCACGGTCGGCGACGACGTCGTCGTCGGCCTCCAGCTGTGCCAGGGCCACTGCCCGGTCCAGCACGTCGCCGCGGAGTTCCCGGAGCTGTGCGAGGCCGAGACCGATGCGTTCAGCCGACTCCTCGGCGTCCACGTCCAGCGCCTGGCCACCCTGGCCCAGGGCGATCACGTCTGCACCACCTTCGTCCCCACCGCGGGGGCGCGTCCCCACACAGAGAGGTCCACCCGATGAGCACCAACATCGAAGAGCTCAACCCCGGGCTCAAGGACATCGGCAAGTACGAGTTCGGCTGGGCCGATGCCGACACCGCCGGTGCCAGCGCCAAGCGGGGCCTCAACGAGGCCGTCGTCAGCGACATCTCCGAGCGCAAGGGCGAGCCGCAGTGGATGCGTGACCTGCGCCTGAAGTCGCTGCGTCTCTTCGACAAGAAGCCCATGCCGAGCTGGGGCAGCGACCTCACCGGCATCGACTTCCAGAACATCAAGTACTTCGTGAAGTCCACGGAGAAGCAGGCCGCGTCGTGGGACGACCTGCCCGAGGACATCAAGAACACCTACGACAAGCTCGGCATCCCCGAGGCGGAGAAGCAGCGCCTCGTCGCCGGCGTCGCCGCGCAGTACGAGTCGGAGGTCGTCTACCACCAGATCCGCGAGGACCTGGAGGAGAAGGGCGTCATCTTCGTCGACACCGACACCGGTCTGCGCGAGCACGAGGACCTCTTCCGCGAGTACTTCGGCACGGTCATCCCCGCCGGCGACAACAAGTTCGCCGCGCTCAACACGGCCGTGTGGTCGGGTGGCTCCTTCATCTACGTCCCGCCGGGTGTCCACGTCGACATCCCGCTGCAGGCCTACTTCCGGATCAACACCGAGAACATGGGCCAGTTCGAGCGGACGCTGATCATCGCCGACGAGGGCTCCTACGTGCACTACGTCGAGGGCTGCACCGCCCCGATCTACAAGACCGACTCGCTGCACAGCGCCGTCGTCGAGATCGTCGTGAAGAAGAACGCCCGCGTGCGCTACACGACGATCCAGAACTGGTCGAACAACGTCTACAACCTCGTCACCAAGCGCACCACGGTCGCCGAGGGCGGCACGATGGAGTGGGTCGACGGCAACATCGGCTCCAAGGTGACGATGAAGTACCCCGCGTGCTTCCTCCTCGGCGAGCACGCGAAGGGCGAGACCCTCTCGATCGCCTTCGCCGGCGAGGGCCAGCACCAGGACGCCGGCGCCAAGATGGTGCACGCCGCGCCCAACACCTCGAGCTCGATCATCAGCAAGTCGGTCGCCCGTGGTGGCGGTCGCACCTCCTACCGCGGCCTCGTGCAGGTCCTCGAGGGCGCGACGAACAGCAAGTCCAATGTCGTCTGCGACGCGCTGCTCGTCGACACGATCAGCCGCTCCGACACCTATCCCTACGTCGACGTCCGCGAGGACGACGTGCAGATGGGTCACGAGGCGACCGTCTCCAAGGTCTCGGCCGACCAGCTCTTCTACCTCATGTCCCGCGGGCTGAGCGAGGAGGAGGCCATGGCGATGATCGTGCGCGGCTTCGTCGAGCCCATCGCGCGTGAGCTGCCGATGGAGTACGCCCTCGAGCTCAACCGCCTCATCGAACTCCAGATGGAAGGAGCCGTCGGCTGATGAGCCTTCTGGCTGACTCGGGCCCCAAGGCCCACACCCACTCCGCCGACACCCTGGTCCCGGACCAGTCCCGCGCCGAGCGCACGCGCTCGTGGTCGGTGGCCGACTTCGAGCTGCCGACCGGCCGCGAGGAGGACTGGCGCTTCACCCCCGTGGGTCGCCTCACCGACCTCCTGGCGGACGAAGGGGGGTCCGCCGAGCTCGGCGTGACCCACCACCTGCCCGCGGGCGTCACCCGGTCGGTCGTCCCGGCCGCGGAGGCCCGTGCCCTCGGCGTGCCGGCGCCCGGTGACCGTGCCGCGGCCGTCGCCGCCGGTGGCGGTGACGTGACGCTCATCGACATCCCCGCCGAGGCCGAGCTCACCGAGCCGGTCCGCATCTCGCTCGCCGGCACCGGCGGCGAGATCGTGCGGGCGCACCACGTCGTGCGGGTCGGGCGCTTCGCCCGCGGCACGATCGTCGTCGAGCACTCCGGCACCGCCGACTACACCGAGCTGCTCTCGGTGCTCGCCGGTGACGGCTCGCAGCTGACGATCGTCACGCTCCAGGACTGGGAGGACGACGCGCACCACCTCGGCCAGCACGACGTGGTCGTCGGCCGCGACGCGAGCGTGCGGCACATCGCCGTGACCATCGGCGGCGGCATCGTGCGCCTCAACACCAACGCGACCTACGCCGGTCCGGGTGGCTCCTTCGAGGGCCTGGGCGTCTACTTCGCCGACGCCGGCCAGCACCTCGAGCACCGGCTCTTCGTCGACCACGAGGCGCCGCACTGCTCGAGCAATGTCGAGTACAAGGGCGCGCTGCAGGGCGAGACGGCCCACACCGTGTGGGTCGGCGACGTGCTGATCCGCGCGGCCGCCGAGGGCACCGAGACCTACGAGCTCAACCGCAACCTCGTCCTCACCGACGGCGCGCGGGCCGACTCCGTGCCCAACCTCGAGATCGAGACCGGCGAGATCGTCGGCGCCGGGCACGCCTCGACGACCGGGCGCTTCGACGACCAGCAGCTCTTCTACCTGCAGGCTCGTGGCATCCCCGAGGACGAGGCCCGTCGCCTCGTCGTGCGCGGCTTCTTCAACAGCATCGTCGCGCGCATCGGCGACGCGGAGATCAGCGACCGGATCATGGCCGCGATCGACGTCGAGCTCGAGGGCGGCGCCGCATGAGTGCCGTCGCCGAGCCCGACTACATCCGCGTCTGCAGCCTCGACGAGCTGACCCCGGGTGAGGCGGCCAAGGCCGACATCGGTGGCCGCCTCGTGGCGATCGTGCGCACCGAGGACGGCACCGTCCACGCGGTCGACGACACTTGCACCCACGCCAACGTCTCGCTCTCCGAGGGCGAGGTCGACGGCTGCGCCATCGAGTGCTGGCTGCACGGCTCGCGCTTCGACCTGCGCACCGGCGCCCCCAGCCACCTGCCGGCGACCGTGCCCGTCGCCGTCCACACCGTCCAGGTCACCGAGGCCGGCGACGTGCTCGTCGCCCTCGCCGACTGACCTTCCCCCTTCGACCGAAAGAACCGACATGGCAACGCTCCAGATCACCGACCTGCACGTCAGCGTCGAGACCGAAGACGGCCCCAAGGAGATCCTCAAGGGCGTCACCCTGACCATCCGGTCCGGCGAGACCCACGCGATCATGGGCCCCAACGGCTCCGGCAAGTCGACGCTCGCCTACTCGATCGCCGGCCACCCCAAGTACACGGTCACCTCCGGTGAGGTCACCCTCGACGGCGAGGACGTGCTGTCGATGTCCGTCGACGAGCGCGCCCGCGCCGGCCTCTTCCTCGCGATGCAGTACCCCGTCGAGGTCCCCGGTGTCACCGTGAGCAACTTCCTCCGCACCGCCAAGACCGCCATCGACGGCGAGGCCCCCAAGCTGCGCACCTGGGTCAAGGAGGTCCGCGGAACGATGGAGGAGCTGCGCATGGACTCCTCCTTCGCCGACCGCAATGTCAACGAGGGCTTCTCCGGTGGTGAGAAGAAGCGCCACGAGATCCTCCAGATGGAGCTGCTCAAGCCGAAGTTCGCCGTCCTCGACGAGACCGACTCCGGCCTCGACGTCGACGCGCTGCGCGTCGTCTCGGAGGGCGTCAACCGCGCCAAGGAGTCGACCGACGCCGGCGTCCTGCTCATCACGCACTACACGCGGATCCTGCGCTACATCAAGCCCGAGTTCGTCCACGTCTTCGTCGACGGCAAGATCGCCGAGGAAGGCGGCCCGGAGCTGGCCGACCAGCTCGAGGCCGAGGGCTACGACCGCTTCATCGCGACGGGGGAGCCCGCCACGACCGCAGGGGCCTGACGATGACCTCGCAGCTGATCCCCGAGGAGGAGCTGGCCGCGATCCGCGGTCAGTTCCCGATCCTCGAGCGCACCGTGCGCGGGGGCAAGCCGCTCGTCTACCTCGACTCCGGCGCGACCTCGCAGAAGCCACTCGCCGTCCTCGACGCCGAGCGCGACTTCCTCGTCACCGCCAACTCCGCGCCGCACCGTGGTGCGCACGCGCTGTCCGAGGAGGCCACCGAGGCCTACGAGAGCGCCCGGGCCGACATCGCCGGGCTCATCGGCGCCCAGCCGCGCGAGGTGGTCTTCACCAAGAACGCGACCGAGGCGCTCAACCTCGCCGCCTACGCCTTCTCCAACGCCGAGGTGGGGTCCCCCCTTCGTCTCGGTGAGGGCGACGAGGTGCTCATCACCGAGGCCGAGCACCACGCCAACCTCATCCCGTGGCAGGAGCTGTGCCGACGCACCGGCGCGACCCTGCGCTGGATCGGCGTGACGACCGAGGGCCGGCTCGACCTCGACCAGCTCGACGAGATGGTCACCGAGCGGACCAAGGTCGTGGCCTTCACGCACGCGTCCAACGTCCTCGGGGCCGTCACCGACGTCCCGCGGGTCGTCGCCGCCGCCCGCGCCGTCGGGGCCATCACGGTCCTCGACGCGTGCCAGTCGGTGCCGCACCTGCCCGTCGACGTCACCGAGCTGGGTGTCGACCTGCTCACCTTCTCCGGCCACAAGATGTACGGCCCGAGCGGCATCGGCGTGCTCTGGGGTCGCTACGACCTGCTCGAGCAGATGCCCGCCTTCCTCACCGGCGGCTCGATGATCGAGATCGTGCGCATGGAGGGCAGCACCTATGCGCCGCCGCCCACGCGCTTCGAGGCCGGCGTGCCGATGACCAGCCAGGCGATCGGCCTCGGCGCCGCCGTGCGCTGGACGCAGGAGATCGGCGTCGAGCGCATCGCCGCGCACGAGCAGGCGCTCACCGCGCGGCTGCTCGACGCGCTCGCGCAGCGCCCGTGGGTGCGTCTCGTCGGCCCCGCCGACACCGACCACCGCGGCTCGGCCGTCTCCTTCGTCGTCGACGGGGTGCACGCCCACGACGTCGGCCAGGTCCTCGACGACCAGGGCGTCGCCGTGCGCGTCGGCCACCACTGCGCGTGGCCGCTGCACCGCGCCTTCGGCGTCGCGGCGACCACCCGCGCCTCGCTGGCGGTCTACAACACGCCGGCCGAGATCGACGCGCTCGTCGCGGCGCTCGACCGGGTGCCCGAGATCTTCGGCATCGATCGGGGGGCCGCCTGATGGACCTCTACCAGGAGCTCATCCTCGACCACTCCAAGCGCAAGGTCGGCCACGGCCTGCGCGAGGGGCACGTCGCCGAGGTGCACCACGTCAACCCGACCTGTGGCGACGAGGTGACGCTGCGCGTCCACCTCGACGGCACCGGCCCCGACGCCCACATCACCGACATCTCCTACGAGGCGATGGGCTGCTCGATCTCGATGGCGAGCACCTCGATCCTCGCAGAGGAGGTCACCGGTGAGGTGATCCACGACGCCATGGACGTCCACGCCGCGATGCGGCACATGCTGACCAGCCGTGGTCAGGACCCGGGCGACGAGGAGGTCATCGGCGACGGCGTCGCCCTGGCCGGTGTCGCCCAGTACCCGGCGCGCGTCAAGTGCGCGCTGCTCGGCTGGATGGCCCTCACCGACGCCCTGGCCCAGGCCGGCGTCGACGTCCCCAGCACGACCGAAGGAGAGTCCGCATGACCGCCCAGGCCCCGACCCCGAGCAATGTCGCCGACGTAGAGGAGGCCCTGCGCGACGTCGTCGACCCCGAGCTCGGCATCAACGTCGTCGACCTCGGCCTCGTCTACGGCATCACCGTCGACCCGCAGAACCACGCCGTCATCGACATGACCCTCACGTCCGCGGCCTGCCCGCTGACCGACGTCATCGAGGACCAGGTCGACGGTGCGCTGGCCGACATCGTCGCCGACGCCCGGATCAACTGGGTCTGGATGCCGCCGTGGGGCCCGGACAAGATCACCGACGACGGGCGCGAGCAGCTGCGCGCCCTCGGCTTCAACATCTGAGCGACCCCTGACGATGACCCGCACGGTCGAGGTCGGCCCCGAGCGGCTGGACCGGTGGGTCGAGGGCTTCGGTGCCCGGCACGACGGCGTCATGCGCGCCGACGAGCCGGGCACCGTCGCGCTCACCGGCGGTGACGGCGCCACGGCGACGGGGGAGCGCTTCGACCACGAGCGGATCGGGCTGGTCCTCGTGCGGCGCGGCGGGTACGCCGTCGGCCGTGACGAAGGGGGTGACCTCACCGCGCACACGTGCGGCACCGCCTATGTGCAGTCCCGGACGAAGAAGGGCGGCTGGAGCCAGCAGCGCTATGCCCGTCGGCGTGGCAACCAGGCCGACGGCGTGCTCGACAAGGTGCGGGAGATCTCCCTTCGCCATCTGGGGCCGGGCGCGGTCGACGCACTCGTCCTCGGTGGTGACCGGAGGATGGCTGAGCAGGTCCTCGACGACCCCCGTCTGGCGCACCTGCGGGACCTGCCGCGCCGGACACTGTGGGGCCTGCCCGACCCACGGCTGGCGGTCCTGCGGGACGCCGCGCGCCGGGCTCGGGCGGTGCGGGTCGTGATCACACCGGAGCGGACCGACGGAGGAGCGCTCGACTAGAGTGCCCCCGCGAACGCGGGCCGACGGCGGCCCGCCCGGGGGATCGGGGGATCTCATGCTGCGTCGACCACTCGTCGCCCTCGTGGCGCTCGGCCTCTCGTGGACCGTGGTGAGTGCCTCGGCGGTCGCCGCCGATCCCGCGGCGCCGACGCCCGCACCGACCTCGACGCCTCCCCTGCCCGAGCCGTGGATGCGTCCCGGCGAGGTGGCTCCGCAGGCCTACCAGGGCACGCCGCAGACGCAGTCCCCGGTGGCGAGCGCCCCACAGCGCCGATCCCTGGGGCCGGGGGTGCGGACCGCGGCGGTCGTCGCCGACTCGGCGTGGTCCTGGTACATGGATCCGCGGGTCCTCGGCACGCGCACCGCGACCTATCTCAGCTCGGTGCGCAACAACGGCGACATCCAGGTGACCAAGGTGGCCCGGGTGAGCGCCGAGCTGTCGCACACCGTCCTCGCCGCCCGCTTCCAGGCGGACGACCACAACGCGCCCTCGCTCACCGAGCTGCCCGACGGGCGGATCGCGGCCTTCTGGACGGCGCACTCGAGCGTTCCCGCGCGCTACCGCATCACGAAGCGCCCGGGTGACCTGTCGAGCTTCGGTCCCACGCTCCGGCTCACCGGCTCGGGGCTGGAGTCGGCCCCCTCGACCTACACGACGATGCTGCAGGTGGGGGGAGCCGCATACCGTTACCACCTCTTCACCCGACGCACGTCGGACAACGCGTGGGTGATGACGCGCAGCAAGCACCTTGCGACGTGGACACCGGCCGTGCGGCTCTTCGCGCACGAGGGGCGGGAGGACCCGCCCTACCCGAAGTTCGTGACGGCGGGCGACGGCACCATCCACATCGCGGTGTCCGACACGATGGCCTCACCCGGGCAGCGCAGCTCGATGTACCACCTGACGCTGCGTGACGGGGTCTTCCGCCAGAGCGACGGCACCCCGATCCGCACGCTGGCCGAGGTCGCGGGGAGCGCCGGTCAGGCCCCACGACCCATCGACCCGCGCGAGGCGACCCTCGTCTACGACGGTCGCAGCGCCGACGGCCGGGCGCGCGTCTACGACATCGCCGTGTCGGGTGGGGTGCCCACCATCGTCCTGACGACGGGCGCCGAGGACGGCACGTGGACCTACAAGTGGTTCCGCCACCTCGCAGGCACGTGGACGATGCGCACCCTCGACCGTGCCGGCGGCGCGCAGCCGTCGGGGATCACCCTGCGTCACGACGACGCCGACCGCGTCTTCCTCTCCCGCGGGGAGGGGGACGTGGGCAGCCGCGAGCTCTACGAGTACCGCACGGGCGACGACGGGGCGTCCTGGCAGGCGCGTGCGGTGACGCACGGGTCGACCAAGGGCAACCGGACCCCGGCCGCCCCGTGGGGAGCGCAGGACGGGCCGGTGTCGACGGCATGGCTCGCCGGCCCCTACACCTCCTTCAGCTCGGGCCAGTGGGCGACGACGGTCTCCATCGAGACGACCGACCCGGCGCCCCTCGAGCTGCGCTCGACGTGGCCGATCGGGTGGTCGAAGGGCAAGGGGATCGACGGCCGGATCACCGCGGGTGTCGGCGGAGTCGGCGTCCCCGGCCAGCGCGCCTGGATCGTCGCCCGGCTGCCCGGTGGAGAGGAGCGCCGGAGGAACTCGGCCCTCACCGACGCCGACGGATCGGTGCACCTCGCGGTCAACCGCTACTACCCGAGGGGGACGCGGGTGCGGGTCGAGGTGCCGGCTGCCGGCGGATGGGGGCGGGCGAGCACCGCGTCGGTCGACACCGCCACGGACACGACGGCCATCGACCTGGACTCGACGTGGCTGCCCGGGTGGGACCGGGGCCTGGGCGTCGGCGCCTCGGTGACGCAGGTCCGGGACGGCGCGCCCCGGGTCGGCGCGAAGGTGTGGGTGCTGGCGCGCTTCCCCGGCGGGACCGAGCAGCGGCGCAACTCAGCGGTGACCGACACGCAGGGATCGGTGCACCTGGGGATCAACCGCTACTACCCGAAGGGCACGCGCATCCGACTGCAGGTGCCGGCGCAGAGCGGGTGGGGCTCGGCGACGAGCGAGAGTCACTGGACGGGCAGCTGAGCCCCGCTCAGATGTTGTTGGGGTCGCTGACCTCGAAGGTGTCGCAGGTGTTGACCGAGTCGGTCTTCATCCCGCGCAGGAGCCAGGCCTGACGCGCCTTCGCCGAGCCGTGCGTCCAGCTCTCGGGGTTGACACCGCCGCCCGACTTCTTCTGGATCTCGTCATCGCCGACGGACTTGGCAGCGCCCATGGCGTTCTTGATGTCCGACTCGCTGATGTCGGTGATGAGGACCTCGCCGTTGGCGTCCTTGGTCTCGGTCGCGTGCTTCATCCACATGCCGGCGAAGCAGTCGGCCATGAGCTCGACGCGCACGGCGCCCGAGTCGGCGCCCTTCGGGTCCTGCTGCGCGCGGTCGAGGATGCCGTAGACGTTCTGGATGTGGTGGCCGTACTCGTGGGCGAGGACGTAGAGCTCGGCGAGCGTGCCGTCCTGGGCGCCGAGCTGCTGCTCCATGATGTCGAAGAAGTCGGTGTCGATGAAGATCTTCTCGTCGAGGGGGCAGTAGAAGGGCCCGACCTGGTTGCTCGCGGTGCCGCACTGGGACTGGGTCTGACCCGTGTAGACGACCGTCTGGGCCGGGCCGCGGAACTGCTGCCCGGCGTCGTCGAGGGCCTTGGCCAGGTCCGGCTGGTCGCTCCAGAAGTCCTGCAGGCTGTTCTCGCCGAGGACCATGAGGCAGCGGCGCTCCTTCTTCGCGTCGGCGCCCGTCTTGCAGTTGTCCTGCACCCAGGAGTCGCCGCCCGCTCCCGCCGTGTCCTGCGGAGCACCGCCACCGCCGCCCCCGGTCGGGTCGAAGCCGAGCAGGACCATGACGATGACGACGATGACGCCGACGATGCCGCCGCCACCCGCGATGACCGGGCCGCGGCCTCCGCCGCCTCCTCCACCACCCATGCGGGAGGTGTCGAGCGACGCGTTGTCGTTGATGCTCATCTGCTGGCCTCCATCGGGGGCAGGGTCTCGACCGATGCACGCGGATGCGGGAACCCCCGGATCCGCGACTTACACTAGCCGCCGACCGACCCTTCGTACGTGCAGGAGAACCACCCGTGATCACAGCCAGCGGCATCGAGCTGCGCGCCGGGTCCCGGATCCTCCTCGAGGACGCCAGCTTCCGTGTGGCGGCGGGCGACCGGGTCGGTCTCGTGGGACGCAACGGCGCCGGCAAGACCACCCTGACCAAGGTCCTGGCAGGGCAGGGTCAGCCGGCCGCCGGGAGCGTCACCTCGAGCGGCGGCATCGGCTACCTCCCGCAGGACCCGCGCACCGGTGACCTCACCGTCACCGCGCGTCAGCGCATCCTCTCCGCCCGCGGACTCGACCGCATCGTCACGGACCGCCGTACGGCAGAGCAGCGGATGGCGAGCGCTGACGCCGAGACGCAGGAGCGGGCGATGTCGCGTTTTGCGCGGCTGCAGGAGGAGTTCGAGGCCGCCGGAGGCTACGCCGCGGAGTCGGAGGCGGCGAGCATCGCCTCGGCGCTCGGGATCGACGAGGCCCGGCTCGACCAGACCCTCGAGACCCTCTCCGGTGGCCAGCGTCGTCGGGTGGAGCTCGCCCGGATCCTCTTCTCCGGCCACGAGACCCTGCTGCTCGACGAGCCGACCAACCACCTCGACGCCGACTCGATCACCTGGCTGCGCGACCACCTCAAGAGCTACAAGGGCGGGCTGATCATCATCAGCCACGACGTCGACCTGCTCGAGGTCGTCGTCAACCGCGTCTTCCACCTCGACGCCAACCGCTGCGAGATCGACCAGTACAACATGGGCTGGAAGAACTACCTCCAGCAGCGCGAGACGGACGAGCGCCGCCGCAAGCGCGAGCTGCAGAACGCGCAGAAGAAGGCCGGCGCCCTGCTCGACCAGGCCGAGAAGATGCGCGCCAAGGCCACCAAGGCCACCGCCGCCCAGCAGATGATCAAGCGCGCCGAGCGGATGCTCGCCGGCGTCGAGGGGGAGCGGACCCAGGACCGGGTGGCCAAGCTGCGCTTCCCCGACCCCGCGCCCTGCGGGCGGACCCCCCTTCGTGCCTCCGGCCTCTCCCGCTCCTACGGCAGCCTCGAGATCTTCACCGACGTCGACCTCGCGATCGACCGGGGGAGCAAGGTCGTCGTCCTCGGGCTCAACGGCGCCGGCAAGACGACGCTGCTGCGGATGCTCGCCGGGGTCGACGCACCGGACACCGGGCAGGTCGAGCCCGGGCACGGCCTCAAGCTCGGCTACTACGCGCAGGAGCACGAAAACCTCGACGTGGACCGCTCGGTCCTGGCGAACATGAAGTCCGCGGCCCCCGACCTGGGGGAGACCGAGGTGCGCAAGGTGCTCGGCTCCTTCCTCTTCACCGGTGACGACGTCGACAAGCCGGCCGGGGTGCTCTCCGGCGGCGAGAAGACGCGGCTGTCCCTCGCCCTGCTCGTCGTCTCCAGCGCCAACGTCCTGCTCCTCGACGAGCCGACCAACAACCTCGACCCCGCCAGCCGCGAGGAGATCCTCGGGGCGCTGTCGACCTTCAAGGGCGCGGTCGTCCTCGTCACCCACGACGAGGGGGCCGTCGACGCGCTGCAGCCGGAGCGGATCCTGCTGCTGCCCGACGGCGTGGAGGACTTCTACAGCGCCGACTACCGGGACCTCGTCACCCTCGCCTGACCACGCCGGCCCACCTCGCGCTCCATCAGGTGAGACGCATAACAGGCAGTTATGCAATCCATAAGGGCACTCGTAGGATGGGCGGGTGACTGTGACGACCCGCCCCACCCGCACGAAGTCCACCGGCGCCTGGGCCGACGGCGACCGGACCCCGCTGAACCACAACGAGGAGTTCAAGCAGGAGGACGACGCGCTCAACGTGCGCGCCCGGATCGAGGACGTCTACGCGCAGGGCGGCTTCGCCTCGATCGCCCCGGACGACCTGTCCGGTCGCTTCCGCTGGTGGGGCCTCTACACCCAGCGCAAGCAGGGCCTCGACGGCACGCACACCGGCGAGGACGGCCTCGACGACGAGTACTTCATGATGCGCGTGCGCAGCGACGGCGGTCGGATGAGCACCGAGCAGCTGCGCACCGTTGCGGGGATCAGCACCGAGTTCGCCCGCGACACCGCCGACGTCTCCGACCGGCAGAACATCCAGCTGCACTGGGTACGCATCGAGGACGTGCCGGAGATCTGGCGCCGCCTCGAGTCCGTGGGCCTGTCGACCACCGAGGCCTGCGGCGACTGCCCGCGCACGATGCTCGGCTCGCCGGTCGCCGGCATCGACAAGGCCGAGATCATCGACGGCACCCCGGCCATGGACATCATCAAGCGCGAGCACATCGGCAGCCCCGAGTTCTCCAACCTGCCGCGCAAGTACAAGACGGCGATCTCCGGCTCGCCGGTGCTCGACATCGCCCACGAGATCAACGACATCTCCTTCGTCGGCGTCGAGCACCCCGAGCACGGTCCCGGCTTCGACGTGTGGGTCGGCGGCGGCCTGTCGGTCAAGCCGATCTTCGCCCAGCGTCTCGGCGTCTGGGTCCCGATCGAGGACGTCCCTGCTGTGTGGCACGGGGTCACCTCGATCTTCCGTGACCACGGCTACCGGCGCCTGCGCAACAAGGCCCGGCTGAAGTTCCTCATGGCCGACTGGGGCGCGGAGAAGTTCCGCCAGGTCCTCGAGGACGACTACCTCGGCCGCCGTCTCGTGGACGGGCCGGAGGCGGTCGCTCCGAAGGGGAGCCGCCGCGACCACGTCGGCATCCACGAGCAGGTCGACGGCCGGGTCTGGGTCGGCGCCGCGCCGATCGCCGGACGCATGACGGGGACCAAGCTGACCCGCCTCGCCGAGCTGGCGGAGGCGGCCGGATCGCAGCGGATCCGCTTCACCCCGCACCAGAAGATCCTCGTCCTCGACGTCGAGCCCGACCGGGCCGACGCGCTGGCCGCGGACCTCAAGGAGATCGACCTCGACGTCCACCCGAGCGAGTGGCGCCGCAACGTCCTCGCGTGCACGGGCCTCGAGTTCTGCAAGCTCGCCCTGACCGACACCAAGAACCGCGCCCGGTGGACCGTCGAGGAGCTCGAGAAGCGCCTGACCATCGACGTCCCCTTCAGCATCCACTTCAACGGCTGCCCCAACAGCTGCGCCCGCAGCCAGGTCGCCGACGTGGGCCTCAAGGGCATGCTCGACAAGCGCGAGGACGGCACCCACCAGGAGGTCTTCCAGGTCCACCTCGGTGGCGCCCTCGCGGAGGAGACCGCGCTGGCCCGCAAGACCCGCGCACTCAAGGTCGCCGGCGACGACCTGCCCGACTACATCGAGCGCCTCGCCCGCACCTACCTCGCCCAGCGGGACGAAGGGGAGTCCTTCGCCCTGTGGGTGCGCCGCGCCGACGAGGACGACATCCGATGAGCACGCTCCTGGACACCGACCGCCTGCGCGAGCTCGCCCGTGAGGGGCAGGAGCGGTTCGACGCGCTCGAGGCGGAGCTCGGCGGTACCCACGAGGGCCGGATCGAGATCGGCCGGCAGGCGCTGAAGTGGGCCCACGAGACCTTCGGCGAGGGGCTGACCGTCGCCAGCTCGATGGGTGACGAGGTGCTCGTCCACCTCGTCGGCACGACCCTCGAGGGCGCCGATGTCTTCTTCCTCGACACCGGCTACCACTTCGCCGAGACGCTCGGTACCCGCGACGCCTACGAGGCCATGCTGCCGATCAGCATCCGCACGATCTACCCGAAGCTCACCGTCGCCGAGCAGGACGCCGAGCACGGGCCGAAGCTGCACGACCGGGATCCCAACCTGTGCTGCGCGATGCGCAAGGTCGAGCCGCTCAACCGGGCGCTCGAGGACCACGACGCCTGGGTGACTGGCATGCGCCGCGAGGACGCGCCGACCCGCACCGACATCACCGTCGTCGGGTGGGACGAGCGTCGCGGCATGGTCAAGCTCAACCCCATCGCGGGCTGGACGCAGGACGACGTCGACCAGTACGCCGCAGAGCAGTCGGTCTTCCTCAACCCCCTTCGCCAGAGCGGCTACGCCTCGATCGGCTGCGCGCCCTGCACCCGCCCGGTCGCCGAGGGCGAGGACGCCCGCGCCGGACGCTGGTCGGGCACCGACAAGGTCGAGTGCGGCCTGCACACGTGAGCTCGTGACCACGGTCCTGCTCGCGCACGGCTCGCCCGACGCGCGGCACGCGGCGACCCTGGAGCGGCTGCGCGCCCGGGTCGCCGGACCGCTCGACGAGGCGGGGCGCGGGAGCACCCACCTCGTCTACATCGAGCACGACCACCCGCGTCCTGACGAGCTCGGGCCCGGCATCGCCGACGAGGTCACGGTCGTGCCGATGCTCATCACCCCGGCATTCCACGCGCGGGTCGACGTCCCGGCGGCCGTGCGGGCCCTCGGCGCTGGCGGTGCCCACGCCCGGGTCACGAGCGCCCTCGGTGGCCACCCGCTGCTCCTCGACGCCGTCGACGAGCGGCTGCGGGCCGCGGGCCACGACCCCGGCAGTCCGACCCTGCTCGTCGCCGGCGGGTCGAGCTCCGGGCAGGCCGGGCAGAGCATCCGTCGGCTGCTCGACGCGCACCCGCGCGAGGGCTGGCTGACCATGACCCTCGCTGCGCCCCGCGCCGGTGCCGCACGGGGCCGGCTCATCGTGCCGGCCACCCTCGCGGAGGGTGTGCTGCACGACAGGGTGGCCGCCCTCGCCGAGGCGAACGGTGCCCCCTTCGTCCCGGGGGGACTGGCCGACACCGACGCCGTCGCACGCCTCGTCCTGCACCGCGTCCTCGGCTGAGGCCGGCGCCCGCGGCACTTTGCGTGCGCGGGAATCCCTTGTGGTGCACCGTGGTTGTCGCACCGGGGACGACAAGGAGCGGACGATGATGATGAACAGCACCTGGGGGCTCATGCAGTCGATGAGCCGGGGTGACTCGGTGACCTCGACGCCGCTGCCCAAGGGCACCGCCAGGCGGGTCCTCGGCTACGCGGCGCCCTTCAAGGGCACCATCGCGGCCTTCCTCGGGCTCGTCGCCGTCGGCTCGATGACCGTCGTGGCCGTGCCACTGCTCCTGCAGCGCCTCATCGACGACGGGGTCACGCCGCAGGACCGGCAGGTCGTCGTCGTCATCGCCCTGCTCGTCGCCGCGATCGCCGTCGTCGAGGCCGTGACGAGCCTCGTCCAGCGGTGGCTGTCCGCGCGCATCGGCGAGGGGCTGATCCACCTGCTGCGCACCGAGGTCTTCGCCCACGTGCTGCGCCAGCCGATCGCCTTCTTCACCCGCGCGCAGACCGGTGCCCTCGTCAGCCGGCTCAACAGCGACGTCATTGGGGCCCAGCAGGCCTTCACGACGGTGCTCTCGTCGGTCGTCAGCAATGTCATCTCGCTCGTGCTCATCCTCGGCGCGATGTTCGCCCTGTCGTGGCAGCTGACCCTCGCCTCGCTCGTGCTCGTGCCCTTCTTCGTCCTCCCGGCGAAGTGGATGGGCCGACGGCTGGCCGGGCTCGCCTCGGAGCAGATGAACCTCAACGCCGACCTCGGCAACCAGATGACCGAGCGGTTCAACGTCGCCGGTGCCCTCCTCGTGAAGATCTTCGGCTCGCCGGCCCGCGAGATCGAGCAGTACGACCAGCGGGCCGCCCGCGTGCGCGACATCGGCGTCAAGATCGCGACCAACCGGGCCTTCTTCTTCGTCATGCTCACCGCGCTGGCCTCGCTCGCGACCGCGATGGTCTACGGCGTCGGCGGGGTCATGGCCGTCGACGGAGCGCTGACCGTCGGCACGCTGCTCGCCCTGGCCGCGCTCCTCGCCCGCCTCTACGGGCCGCTCACGGCACTGTCCAACGTGCACGTCGACGTGCTCACCGCCCTCGTCTCCTTCGCCCGCCTCTTCGAGCTGCTCGACATGCCCTCGAGCATCCGGGAGGCACCCGACGCCCGGCCGCTGCCGCAGGGCGAGGCGCTGTCGGTCGAGCTCGACGACGTGCACTTCACATACCCCGGAGCCGACGCGATCTCCCTTCGCTCGCTCGAAGGTGCAACCACCGGCGACCGGGAGCAGGGCGGTCCGGTGCTGCAGGGCGTGACGCTGCGCGCCGAGCCCGGTCAGCTCGTCGCCCTCGTCGGGCCGAGCGGTGCCGGCAAGAGCACGATCACCTCTCTCGTCACCCGCTTCTACGACCCGACGAGCGGCAGCGTCCGCATCGGCGGTCTCGACCTGCGCGAGGCGACCCTCGACTCGGTGAGCGCCTCGGTCGGCATGGTGACCCAGGAGGCGCACCTCTTCCACGACACCATCCGCGCCAACCTCGCCTATGCCCGCCCGGAGGCGAGCGAGGACGAGATGTGGGCCGCGCTCGAGGCCGCGCAGATCCGCTCGCTCGTCGCGGCGCTCCCCGCCGGGCTCGACACGGTCGTGGGGGACCGGGGGCACCGGCTGTCCGGTGGGGAGAAGCAGCGCTTCGCCATCGCCCGGCTGCTGCTCAAGTCACCGGCCGTGCTCATCCTCGACGAGGCGACCGCGCACCTCGACAGCGAGTCGGAGGTCGCGGTGCAACGGGCGCTCGACACCGCTCTCGAGGGGCGCACGGCCATCGTCATCGCCCACCGGCTGTCGACGGTCCGGGCCGCGGACCAGATCCTCGTCGTCGACGCGGGTCGCGTCGTCGAGCGCGGCACGCACGACGAGCTGCTCGCCGCGCACGGGCTCTACGCGTCGCTGCACGCCACGCAGTTCGAGGGGGAGGGCGACCCGGTCGAGGTCGGCTGACTCAGCCGTCCTCCTCGTCCCAGATCCGCACCTTCTTGGGCTTGGGGGCGCGCCCGGCGTCGCCCTGCTCCTGGCTCTCGCGGCGCAGCGCGAGGACGACGAAGACCCAGAGCGCCGGGATGACGAGCCACCACTGGATCGCATAGGCCAGGTGCGGCCCGGTGTCGGTGTCGGGCACCTCGAGCGGGTCAGGGCGTGGCCCGTCCGGCTCCTCCGACTGGAGCGCCACGTAGCCGCCGAGCACGTCGGCGTCGATCTGCTGCGAGACCTCGTCGAGGTTGATGCTCGCGACCTGACCGGTCGGCATGTCCCGCCCGAGGCTCTTCTCTCCCAGGCGGACCCAGCCGGTGACGGTCACCTCCCCACGCGGCGCGGCCGGGACCTCGGGGGCGACGTCCGCCCCCTTCGGGCTGTTGGGGACCCAGCCCCGGTCGACGAGGACGACACCGCCGTCCTCGAGGCGAAGGGGGAGGAGCACCTCGTAGCCGTAGGTCCCGTCGAGGGGCCGGTTGCGCACGAGGACCTGCTCGGTGGTGAGGTACTCGCCGGTCGCGCGCACCCGGGTCCACTCGTGGTCCAGGCCCACCGGGTCGGTGCCCAGGACGTCCGTCACCGGGACCGGGTCGGCGGTGTAGTGACTCGTGATCCGGTCGGCGCTGGCGGACCTGGACTCGTACTTGCCCCACTGCCACTGGCCCAGCCACACGCAGGCCAGGGACACGACGAGGACGAGGAGGAACCACCCGAGCCACCTCGGGGTGAGGGCACGGCGCAGCATCAGCCGGCGTCGTCCGGGATCTCGTCGACCGCGCAAGTCGCGACGGGGAAGCCGCGCACCGCCAGGTGCTCGCGCAGGACCTCCTCGTGCTCGTCGCACGCGAGCCAGACCTTGCGCCGGGACTCGTCGTGGATGCGGGGGTTGCGCCACAGGACGGCGCGGGTCGCCGTCTGCCGGCACGCCTTGCGGCTGCAGATGAGCTCGTCCATCAGGCGCCCAGCTGCCGGCGGTGGTCGGTGACGGGCTGGAAGGTCTCGTCGGCGGCGCGGGGGCGGACGGCGTTGACGAGGACCACGGCGATGTAGGGCAGGACGACGGCGAGGCCCACGCAGACCCAGCGCAGCCAGCCCTCGAAGAAGTAGGCGCCGATGAAGCAGGCGGTGCGCAGGGCCATCGTCGCGAGGTACTGGCGCATCCGGCCGGCCTGCTCCTCGTGGAGCGAGATCGGCGCGGTGGTCACCGAGGGGACGGGCGTGTGGGGCACCCCTTCAGGGTACGTCGCGTGTCTGGGAGCCATCCGAGGGGCGGTCCGTGTCCGGCTACCCGGGGGTAGTGCTCTAGCGTCGGGACGGGCGTGACCTGACCCACACGAGCGGACACCAAGGAGAGAGATGACATCGCGGCGAGTGCTCGTCACCGGAGGCAACCGAGGCATCGGGGAGGCGATCGCGCGACGCCTGCTCGCCGACGGCCACCGCGTCGTCGTCACCTCCCGGTCCGGCGACCCGGTCGAGGGGCTCGACGTCGTCGCCTGCGAGATCACCGACAGCGACTCCGTCGACGCGGCCTTCACCGCGGCCAAGGAGCTGCTCGACGGTGAGGTCGAGGTCCTCGTCGCCAATGCCGGCGTCACCAAGGACACCCTGCTCATGCGGATGACCGACGACGACTTCTCGTCCGTCGTCGACACCAACCTGCACGGCACCTTCCGCTGCGTGCGCCGCGCGGCCACGCCGATGGTCAAGGCCCGCTTCGGCCGGGTCGTCCTGCTCTCGAGCGTCGTGGGCCTCTACGGCTCGCCGGGCCAGGCAAACTACGCGGCCTCGAAGTCCGGGCTCGTCGGCATCGCCCGCTCAATGACCCGTGAGCTCGGCGCCCGGGGCATCACCGCCAACGTCGTCGCGCCCGGCTTCATCGAGACCGACATGACCGCGGAGCTGCCCGACAAGACCAAGGCCGAGTACCAGGCCGCCATCCCGGCGCGGCGCTACGGCCAGGCCGACGAGGTCGCCGGCGCCGTCGCCTTCCTCGTCTCCGACGACGCGGCCTACGTCTCGGGTGCCATCATCCCCGTCGACGGCGGCCTCGGCATGGGCCACTGAGCCCTCCCGCTCACCCCCGGACAACCCCCTTCGCGAAAGGCAGCAGATGCTCACCGGCAAGACCTTCCTCATCACCGGCGTCCTCATGGAGTCCTCGATCGCCTTCCATGTCGCCAAGCTCGCGCAGGAGCAGGGCGCGCAGGTGATCCTCACGAGCTTCGGGCGGACGATGAAGATCACCCGCACGATCGCCAAGCGCCTCCCTCAGGAGGCCCCGGTCATCGAGCTCGACGTCACGAGCGAGGAGGACCTCGCGGCCCTCGCCGACCGCATCGGCGAGCACACCGAGCGCCTCGACGGCGTCCTGCACTCGATCGGCTTCGCCCCCGAGGGGGCCTTCACCTTCCTCGACGCCGAGTGGCAGGACGTCGCGACCGCGATGCATGTCTCGGCCTACTCGCTCAAGGCTCTCGGGGTCGCGGCGCTGCCGATGATGACCGAGGGCGGGTCGATCGTGGGGCTGACCTTCGACGCGAGCTTCGCCTGGCCGGTCTACGACTGGATGGGCGTGGCCAAGGCGGCCTTCGAGTCGACCAACCGCTACCTCGCCCGTGACCTCGGCCCGAAGGGGGTCCGCTGCAACCTCGTCGCCGCCGGCCCGATCCGCACGACCGCGGCGAAGTCGATCCCCGGCTTCGAGCAGTTCGAGGAGTCGTGGGACGACCGCTCGCCCCTCGGCTGGGACGTCAACGACCCGGTGCCCACGGCCAAGGCCTGCACGATGCTGCTGTCCGACTGGTTCCCCGCCACGACCGGCGAGATCGTGCACGTCGACGGCGGCGTGCACGCCATGGGCGTCTGACGTCCGCCAACTCTGCAAAACCCTAGGGTCTTGCAGAGTTCCGGCCCGCCAACCCCGCAAGACCCTAGGGTTTTGCGGGGTTGGGTGGGGCGGTGGGCGGTCAGGCGAGGGGGTGGCCGCCCTCGTCGTCGGGCTGGGGGAGCGGGTCGAGGCCGATGAGGTCGAGGACCCGGCGCAGGTCGGGCTCGTCGATGCTCGCGTCCGCCTGCTCGCGCACCGCGGGCTTGGCGCAGAAGGCGATGCCCAGCTCGGCGGCGGCCATCATGTCGAGGTCGTTGGCCCCGTCGCCCACGGCGACGGTGCGGTCCGGCTCGATGCCGGCGGAGGCCGCCAGCCGGCGCAGGAAGTCGGCCTTGGCCGCGCGGTCGACGACCTCGCCCAGCACCTTGCCGGTGAGGTGACCGTCGACCACCTCGAGGCTGTTGGCCCGCGCGGTGGGGATGCCGAGCTCGCGGGCCAGGTCGTCGACGATCTCGGTGAAGCCGCCACTGACCAGCCCGACGGTGTGACCCCCTTCGACCAGCGTGGTGACGAGGGTGCGGGCGCCGGGGGTGAGGCGCACGCTCGCCCGCACGCGGTCGAGGACCTCGACCGGCAGGTCGGCGAGGGTCGCGACCCGCGCGTGCAGGCTGCCGGCGAAGTCGAGCTCACCGCGCATCGCCGCCTCGGTGACGGCGGCGACCTCCTCACGGGTGCCGGCGTGCTCGGCGATGAGCTCGATCACCTCGTCCCGGATGAGCGTGCTGTCGACGTCCATGACGAGGGCGATCGGGCCCTCTCCGGGGAGCCGGCTCACGGGCGGTCCCCGACCTCTGCGTGGCTGCGTGGCATGGCCGCAGTCTAGGAGGCGTCGAAGACGTGCCCCTTGCCGACCACGGTGATCCCGGACTCGGTGACGTGGAGCCCGCGGGCGCGGTCGGCCTCGGCATCGACGCCCAGTTCGATACCGGCCGGCAGGCGCACGCCCTTGTCGACGATGACCCGGTGCAGCCGCGCGTGCCGACCGACGTCGACACCGTCGAGCAGCACGCTGTCGCGCACCTCGGAGTAGCTGTGGACGAAGACCCCCGGCGAGAGCACCGAGTTGTCGACGTGGCCGCCCGAGACGACGACGCCGGGGGAGACGATCGAGTTCGTCGCGCCGCCCGCTCGCTCGTCGTCGGCGTGGACGAACTTCGCCGGCGGGTAGGGGCCGTGGTTGGTGTTGATCGGCCAGCTGTAGTTGTAGAGGTTGAAGACCGGGTGGATCGACGTCAGGTCGAGGTGGGCGTCGAAGTAGCTGTCGATCGTGCCGACGTCGCGCCAGTAGCCGCGGTCCCGGTCGGTCGACCCCGGCACGGTGTTGTCGGCGAAGTCGTAGGCGTGGGCGCTGCCCCGCGCGACGAAGTCGGGCACGATGTCGCCGCCCATGTCGTGCCGGCTGTCGGCCTCGGCGTCGCGCTTGACGGCATCCATGAGGGCATCGGTCGAGAAGACGTAGTTGCCCATCGACGCGTAGACCTCGTGAGGTGCGTCCGGCAGGCCCACGGGGTCGGAGGGCTTCTCGCGGAAGGCCGTGATCCGTCGCCCGTCCTCGCCGACCTCCATGACCCCGAACTGGTCGGCCGTCGAGATCGGCTGCCGGATCGCCGCCACCGTGCACTCCGCGCCGGTGTCGAGGTGCTGCTCGACCATGTCGGAGAAGTCCATGCGGTAGACGTGGTCCGCCCCGACCACGACGACGATGTCCGGGCGCTCGTCGGTGATGGCGTTGAGCGACTGGTAGATCGCGTCGGCGCTGCCCGTGTACCAGCTCTTGCCGCGGCGCTGCTGGGCCGGGATGGGCGCCACGTAGTGACCGAGCGGGGAGGCCAGCCGCCAGGCCTGGCTGACGTGGCGGTCGAGGCTGTGCGACTTGTACTGCGTCAGGACGATGATCTTGGCGTAGCCGGAGTTGACGACATTGCTCAGCGCGAAGTCGACGAGCCGGTAGATCCCGCCGAAGGGCACGGCCGGCTTGGCCCGGTCCGCGGTGAGCGGCATCAGCCGCTTGCCCTCACCTCCCGCGAGGACGATCGTCAGGACACTGGGCTGACCCCTGCGGACCATGTCGACTCCCTTCGCGGTGCTGTTGTCAGGGCCAACCTAGTGGCTCGCCGGTGTCCCTGTCCGCCCCCTCGCCCTAGGCTGACAGGGTGCGCGTCGACATCCTCAGCAAGGAGTACCCACCGGCGGTCTACGGCGGTGCCGGAGTCCATGTCGCCGAGCTGACCCGGGCCCTGCGGGAGCGGGGTGACACGGACGTGCGGGTGCGGTGCTTCGGCGCCCCGCGGGACGAAGGGGGGACGACGGCCTATCCCGACCCGCAGGGTCTGCAGGGGGCCAACCCCGCTTTGACGACGATGGGCGTCGACCTGGCCATGGCGGCCGACTGCGGGGGAGCGGACCTCGTGCACAGCCACACCTGGTACGCCAACTTCGCCGGCCACACGGCGAGCCTGCTGCACGGCGTGCCGCACGTCGTCTCGGCGCACAGCCTCGAGCCCCTGCGCCCGTGGAAGGCCGAGCAGCTCGGTGGCGGCTACGCCCTCTCGTCGTGGGTCGAGCGCACCGCCTACGAGGCAGCGGCCGGCGTCATCGCGGTCAGCCACGGCATGCGGGCCGACATCCTGCGCAGCTATCCTGCGATCGACCCCGACAAGGTCCACGTGGTGCACAACGGCATCGACGCCCGGCTGTGGCAGCCCGCGCCCGACCTCGACGTCGTGCGGCGCCACGGCGTCGACCCCGACCGCCCCTCGGTCGTCTTCGTCGGCCGAATCACCCGGCAGAAGGGCCTGCCGCACCTGCTGCGCGCGGCGCGCGAGCTGCCGCCCGAGGTGCAGGTCGTGCTCTGCGCCGGCGCCCCCGACACCCCGGAGATCCTCGCGGAGGTCGAGGCCCTCGTCGCCGAGCTGCGGGCGCGGCGGGACGGGGTGGTGTGGATCAGCGAGATGCTTCCCCGTGCCGAGGTCATCGCGCTGCTGACCGCGGCGACGGTTTTCGCCTGCCCGTCGGTCTACGAGCCTCTCGGCATCGTCAACCTCGAGGCCATGGCGTGCGAGCTGCCGGTCGTCGCAACGGCCACCGGCGGGATCCCCGAGGTCGTCGACGACGGCGTCACCGGGTGGCTCGTGCCGATCGAGCAGGTCCAGGACGGCACCGGCGCGCCGGTCGACCCGGCGCGCTTCGAGGCCGACCTCGCGGCGGCCCTCGTCGACGCCGTGTCCGACCCCGGGCGGGCGCGCGAACGTGGTCTCGCCGGGCGGCAGCGTGCGGTCGAGCACTTCAGCTGGACGAGCATCGGCGATCGGACGATGGCGGTCTACGAGACGGTGCTTGCCCAGTCCTGACGGGTGATCTCGCTGATCACCTCGCCGAGCTCGGCGCCGGGCAGCGGGTCCTCCCACTCGCGGACCTCGATGCGCACCTCGCGCATCCCGAGGCGTCGCATGACGCCGCGAGAGCCGGTGTTGACGACCATCGTCTCGGCGCGCACGACGTCGAGGCCGGGGTCGGCGAAGCACTCTGCGAGCACGGCTCTCGCCCCCTCGACGGCCAGACCCTGCCGCCACCAGCGGCGGGCGAGCCGGTAGCCGAGCTCGGCGGCACTCCCTTCGCGCGGCCACAGGGACCACCAGCCGACGGGCTCGTCCTCGACGTACCCGACCCACATCGGCCCGGGGATCTGCGGCGTCCAGAAGTCGCGCGCCTCCGCCTCGGTGCGGGCCCGCCCGAGGATGTGGCGCAGGACCTGCGCGTCGCCGTCGAGCTCGACGAGGAAGTCCAGGTCCCGCGCGACGATCGGCTCCAGCCGCAGGCGAGACGTGGTCAGCGTGCGCATCACCGGCTCGGCACCCAACCGGCCATCGCTGCGCAGGCGGCATTGGTCGCGTCGGCGAGGGTCCGCTCGCTCTCCCGCCGCAAGGAGCGAAGGGCGACGGCGCGCGACTCGTCACCCGCAGCCGTGAGGGCGCCGGAGGCCTGCAGGCCCACCTCGGCCGCGAGCGAGACGGTGCCGGCGAGCGCGATGACCTTGCGGGCCCGCTCCGGCAGCGCGGTGGGCAGGGCCCAGTCGGTGCCGAGACGCTCGTCGACGAGGTCGCGGGCGATCTCGTCGGCCCACGGGGTGCCGCCCACCGCGTCGAGCTCGTCGATGGCCAGGAGCAGCCGGCGGCGCAGGTGGCGCTCGAGCTGCGAGGGCTCGAGCGCCTCGATGCGGTGCGGGGGCACGGGGTCGGCGTCGTGGGCCATCCAGTCGATGCGCAGGCCCTCGGCCCCCGCAGAGCCGAAGGTCGAGACGCTCGGGACGAGGAGGCCGCCGAGCCCGGCGACGTAGAGCGCCTCCCCGGCGTCGGCCGCGGCATCGGTCGCGATCGGGCCGCAGCGCGGCAGCCCGGCGAGGTCGCCGGGAGAGGGCAGGGCCACGAGCACCGCCGCCTCGCCGAGGTCGCGCCACAGCCGCAGCTGCTCGACGAGGCCCTCGGTGTGGTCGACGTCGGGCAGGGCCCGTTCGACGGCCTCGGTGAGGGTGACGCCGCCCGCCCAGGCGTGCGTCACCCAGGCGGCGACACGGACGGATGCGGGCAGCTCGGGCATCTGACAGATGGTAGTCAGCGACGGTTAGGGTCGGGTCCATGAGTGATGTCCTCGCCCTGGCCGGTGCGACCGTGGTCCGCGGGGGATCCACCCTGCTGTCCGAGATCGACTGGGAGGTCGAGGAGGGTCAGCGCTGGGTCGTGCTCGGGCCCAACGGCGCCGGCAAGACGACGCTGCTGCAGCTCGCATCCGGGCGCATGCACCCGACCCGCGGGGTCGTCGGGATCCTCGGCGAGGTGATGGGTGCCGTCGACGTCTTCGAGCTGCGGCCCCGGATCGGTCTGGCCTCGGCGGCGCTCGCCGAGCGCATCCCCGGCCGCGAGCGGGTGGCCGACGTCGTCGTCACCGCCTCCTGGGGCGTCGTCGGCCGCTGGCGCGAGTCCTACGACGGCCTCGACCACGCGCGGGCCCTCGAGCTGCTCGAGGCCCTCGGCGCGGGCCACCTCGCCGACCGCACCTACGGCACCCTCTCCGAGGGCGAGCGCAAGCGGGTGCAGATCGCCCGGGCCCTCATGACCGACCCCGAGCTGATGCTCCTCGACGAGCCAGCGGCAGGCCTCGACCTCGGTGGCCGCGAGGACCTCGTCGGCCGGCTCGGCCAGATCGCCGGTGACCTCGAGGCCCCTGCGCTCGTCATGGTGACCCACCACGTCGAGGAGATCCCGCCGCACTTCACCGACGTGCTCCTCCTGCGCGAGGGTCAGGTCGTCGCGCAGGGCCCGCTCGAGATCACGCTCACCGAGGCCAACCTCTCCGAGACCTTCGGGCTCGACCTCGTGCTCGAGCAGCACGGGCAGCGCTGGGCGGCCCGCGCGCGCTCCTGAGGCCGGTGCCGGACACGCTGTGGTCACGACCGGTGGGCTGATCCCTCTTCGTCGGGGTGCGGTTGACATGATGGGGGCTCGACGCACGACCTAGGGGGCAATACATGGAGTGGCTCGGGGACAACCTCTGGCTGGCGTGGCTGGGCCTGGCGCTCGTCCTGATCGCGATCGAGGCGGCCACCGTCGACTTCGTCTTCGTCATGCTCTTCGGCGGGGCCCTCGTCGGGGCGCTGGCCGCCGGTCTCGGCGCACCCGTCGTCGTGCAGATCGTCGTGGCCGTGGCCGTGGCGCTGCTGCTCATCGCGGTGGTGCGCCCGATCGTCAAGCGGCAGTTCACCGATCCAGCCGCCTCCGCGGACATCGGGTCGGGTGCCCTGGCCGGCCGTCAGGCCCGTGTCCTCGAGACCGTCACCGAGACCGACGGGCGGGTCCGGCTCGCCGGTGAGACGTGGAGCGCCCGCGTCCCCGACGGGGCGCAGCCGTGCATGCCGGGTGACGAGGTCCGCGTCGTGTCGATCGACGGCGCGACCGCGATCGTCACCAAGACCCCCTGACCTGACCCTCCACGAAAGGACTCGCCCATGGACAGCGCCGGAATCCTCATCTTCCTGCTCGCGCTGCTCGTCTTCGCGCTCGTCATCCTCTTCAAGACGGTGCGCATCGTCCCGCAGCAGACCTCGCTGATCATCGAGCGCCTGGGTCGCTACTCGCGCACGCTCGAGGGGGGCATCCACATCCTCGTGCCCTTCGTCGACAAGGTGCGCGCCAGCATCGACCTGCGCGAGCAGGTCGTCAGCTTCCCGCCGCAGCCGGTGATCACCTCGGACAACCTCGTGGTCAACATCGACACGGTCATCTACTACACGGTCATCGACTCCAAGCGGGCCGTCTACGAGATCGCCAACTTCATCCAGGGCATCGAGCAGCTGACCGTCACGACGCTGCGCAATGTCATCGGCTCGCTCGACCTCGAGCAGACGCTGACCAGCCGTGACCAGATCAACGGCCAGCTCCGCGGCGCCCTCGACGAGGCGACCGGCCGCTGGGGCATCCGGGTCAACCGGGTCGAGCTCAAGGCGATCGACCCGCCGATGTCGATCCAGGAGTCGATGGAGAAGCAGATGAAGGCCGAGCGTGACCGTCGCGCCGCGATCCTCAACGCCGAAGGCGTCAAGCAGTCGCAGATCCTCACCGCCGAGGGTGAGAAGCAGTCGGCGATCCTGCGCGCCGAGGGCTCCGCCCAGGCGGCCGTCCTCGAGGCCCAGGGGCAGTCGCGGGCGATCAAGCAGGTCTTCGACGCGATCCACCGTGGCAAGCCGACGCAGAAGCTGCTCGCCTACCAGTACCTGCAGGTGCTGCCGCAGATCGCGACGGGCGACGCCAACAAGATGTGGATCATCCCCAGCGAGCTGACCGACGCCCTGCGCGGCATCGGTGGTGCGCTCGGTGGCGGCGACGGCGACGGGCCGAAGGGGGGTCTGGACTCGGAGGAGTGGGTCGACCCCGGCCCGGAGGACGCCAACGTCTTCGACCAGACTGCGCTCGAGGACCCGGGCGACGCCCTCGCCGAGGCGCGCGGTCAGGCCGGTCAGGCCAGCCGCGAGGCCACCGAGCACGCGACGCCCGCCTCGCGGGTCCAGCCGGCGAAGGGCCCCGGGGTCCGGCTGCCGGAGCCGACCGAGGCACCCGCCGGGCAGCCCCCGGCCCCCGCGCAGACGGACGCCGCCGAGTCGACCGAGGGGCCCGACGCGGCCCGCTGACCACACCGCGACCCCGCTCCACGACACCCGGCCCGCCCTCACTAGGGTGGCCGGGTGTCGTGGCTGGAGATGGGTGCAGTGGTCCTCGCGGGGGTGTGGGCGGGAGCGATCAACACCCTCGTCGGGTCCGGGACCCTCGTGACCTTCCCCGTGCTGCTCGCTCTGGGGACACCGGCCGTCACGGCCAATGTCTCCAACTCCATCGGCCTGGTCGCCGGGGGAGTGAGCGGCACCATCGGCTACCTCCCCGAGCTCAAGGGCATGGGGCGGCGGGTCGCCCAGCTCGTGCCGATGTCCGTGCTCGGCGCGATCACCGGTGCACTGCTCCTGCTGTGGTTGCCGCCCGAGGCCTTCGAGGCGATCGTGCCGGTGCTCATCGGCATCGGGATCCTGCTCGTCATCTTCGGTCCCCGCCTGCAGGCCTGGACGAGGTCACGGCACGAGGAGGGCGGCTCGATGCCGACGAGCCACCTCGTCGCGCTCATGGCGGGCGTGCTCGTGGCCGGCGTCTACGGCGGCTACTTCGGTGCCGCCCAGGGCGTCATCCTCATCGGCCTGCTGTCGGCTCTGTCCACCGAGCCGCTGCAGTCCCTCAACGGTCTGAAGAACCTGCTCGGCCTCTTCGTCAACGCGGTCGGCTCGCTCGTCTTCATCATCACCGCGCCGGACCTCATCGACTGGCGGATCGCCGCCCTCGTCGGGGTCGGCGCCATCGTCGGGGGAGTCCTCGGCTCCCGCTACGGTCGACGCCTGCCCCCCAACGCGCTGCGGGCCGTCATCGTCGTCGTCGGCGTCGCGGGCCTGGTGAAGTTCGTCTTCTTCCCGTGACCGAGATCCTGGACCCCACGATCCTCGCCCTCGGCGTCGTCGTCGCCATCGGGGCGATGGTGCAGTCGACGATCGGCTTCGGGATCGCGGTCGTCGCGGCCCCCTTCGTCGTCACGGCCCGACCCGATCTCATGCCGGCCTCGCTCATCGTCTGCGTCTTCTTCCTGCCCGTGCTGCAGCTGCTGGGCGGCGCGCGTGACATCGCGTGGCGTCACCTCGGGTGGGCCCTCGGCGCACGCGTGCTCGCCACCCCGCTCGGGGTGCTGGTCGTCGCGGTGGCCCCGGCCGACGTGATCGCCGTGACCGTCGGCGTGCTCATCCTCGTCTCCGTCGCGGCCTCGGTGTGGGCGGTCGACATCCGCCTCGACCGGCGCAACTCGGCCCTCGCCGGTGCCATCACCGGCGTCTCCGGGACCGCGGCCTCGATCGGTGGCCCCTTCTTCGCGCTCGTAATGCAGCACGAGCGGCCCGAGCGGCTCCGGGGGACGCTGGCCGCCTTCTTCCTCATGGGCACCGTCATCGGCATGACGGGTCTGGCCATCGGGGGCCAGGTCGATGCCGAGGACATCCGTGCGGGACTGCTGTGGGCCCCCTTCGTCCTCGTGGGGCACCTGCTCGCCGGACCGGTGCGCCGACGGATCCTTCCGGAGACGGTGCGCCGGGGGGTCCTGGTCTTCTGCGTCATCGCGAGCGTCAGCGTCATCGCCCGGGCGCTCGTCTAGCCTGCTCAGGTGCCGATCACGATCACCGACCCCACCGACGAGCGGCTGCGGGACTTCGTCGGACTCACCGACGTCAAGCTGCGACGGGTGCTCGAGCCCGCCGGTGGGCTCTATCTCGCCGAGAGCGAAAAGGTCATCCGCCGGGCGCTGGCCGCGGGGCACCGGCCCCGGGCGCTGCTCATGGGGGAGCGTTGGCTCACCGACCTCGCCGACGTCGTGGCGGACGCCGAGGCCAACGGGGTGCCGGTCTACACCGGGTCGGCCGAGGTCATCGAGGGGATCACCGGCTACAACCTCCACCGCGGCGCGCTGGCCTCGATGCACCGTCCGCAGCTGCCGACGCTCGCGGAGGTGCTCGACGGCGCACGGCGGGTGCTGATCATTGAGGACGTCGTCGACCACACCAACGTCGGGGCGATCTTCCGCTCCGCGGCAGCCCTGGGCACCGATGCCGTCCTCGTGACGCCGCGATGCGCAGACCCTCTGTACCGCAGGGCGATCCGCGTCTCGATGGGCACGGTCTTCCAGGTGCCATGGACCCGGATCGAACCGTGGCCTGCGGGCATCGAGGACCTGCGGGAAGCCGGGTGGACCGTCGCGGCGCTGGCCCTGGCCGATGACGCGGTCTCGCTCGACGAGCTGTCCGCCGACCCGCCGGAGCGCCTCGCCCTCGTGCTGGGCACCGAGGGCGACGGGCTGGCCCGGCGTACCCTCGGGCACGTGGACGTGACCGTGACCATCCCGATGGCCGGGGGAGTCGACTCCCTCAACGTCGCGGCCGCCGGGGCCGTCGCCGCCTGGGAGCTGAGGGTGCGATGAGCGCCGGTGCCGCCCGCCCGCAGTTCACCCCGACCCGCTGGCGCGAGGGCTATGCCGTGGCCGATGTCGACGACTTCCTCGACCGGGTCTTCCACGCGCTCTCGACCGGCCAGCCGGTGCCGGACGTCGCGAGTGCGGTCTTCCGCCCCACCCGCTTCGGCCAGGGCTACGACATGGCCGAGGTCGACGCCTTCCTCGACGAGCTCGCGGCGGGCCTGCCCGGTCAGTAGGGGCCGACCCGCCGCGCGGCGTGGGTGCTGCAGCGTCAGCTGCGGTACATGCCGGTGATGACGGCGCGCCCGATCGTGTGCTGGAGGTAGGTGAAGGCCGCGACGGTGCACGAGACGGAGTCGTCGATGCCCAGGTCGTCGGTGTCGAGCGCGTGGACAGCGAAGACGTAGCGGTGGGCGATGTCGCCCTGCGGCGGGGCCGCTCCGCCGAACGCCTTGGTGCCGTAGTCGGTCGCGGTCATGAAGGCGCCCTCGGGCAGCTGCGTGCCGCCCTCGGTGCCGGCGCCCTCGGGGAGGGAGGTGGTGTCGGCGGGCAGCCCGACGACGGTCCAGTGCCAGAAGCCGGCGGGCGTCGGTGCATCCGGGTCGAAGCAGGAGACCGCGTAGCCCTTGGTCCCCTCCGGGGCACCCGACCAGCTGAGCTGGGGGCTGAGGTTGCCCCCGCTGAAGCCCCAGTCGTCGAAGACCTGGGCGTCGGCGAGATCGCCACCGTCGGTGAAGCTCTCGCTCGTCACCTCGAAGGAGGCCGTCGGCGGGAGGAGGTCGTAGGGGGCCGGTGCGGTCGGTCGCGTGAGGTCCATGACCCCGACCCTAGGACGTCACGGGCACGCGTCAAGGCGGCCCGCGGCGTCAGCGGACGAGGCGGTCGAGGAGCCGCTGCACCTCGGCGGCAGGGTCGTCGGTGAGCCCGCTGTGGACCGGCCCGGGTCGCACCACGGTGGACCGGGGGGCGCTCAGCCAGCCGAAGCGGCGCCCGTCGTCGCCGAGTCGCGGCAGCCCGCCGCCCTCCCGGCCGGAGGCGACCGCGCAGACCGTCCGCAGCGCGGCGTCGAGCTCGTCGAGGTCGAGATCGGGGGCGAGCGCACGCACCCGGTCGGCGTCGACGGCGAAGGCGGCCTCGAGGTGGTCGGCGGACTGGCTGCGCAGGACGATGCCGACGTTGATGAACTCCTCGCGCTCGGCCCGGGGGACGCAGCGCAGGACGACGTACTGGTAGGGGTGACGGGTCATCGGCCACCTCCGGGGAGCCAGGCGGAGGGGTGGTCGCGGCGGGCCGTGAGGTGCTGCACGTAGGCCTCTCGGACCGCATCGGGCGAAGGGAGGTGCTCCCCGGTCTCGAGCCACTCCGCGGGGACGAGGTCGACGATCGCGGCGAGCACGTCGTCGGTGAGCCGGGAGGCCAGGTCTGCGTGGGTCGGGGCGAGGTCGTCGACGAGGTCGGCGAGGACGTGGTCGCTGGCGTCGTAGGGCTGCCGGGCGAAGCGCGCGGCGTCGGGAGCACGGCGGGCCCAGGCGTGGTGGAAGTAGAGCGCGGCACCGTGGTCGATCACCCAGGGGTTGCCACCCCACACGAGGAGGTTGGGGTTGGCCCAGGTGCGGTCGATGTTGGCGGTGAAGGCGTCGAGCCAGACGATCGGTTCCGCCTGCTCGCGGGTCGCAGGCCGGCTGCCGTCGTAGCCGAAGCTGCCCGGCAGGTAGTCGAGACCGAGGTTGGTCCCGACGGAGGCCGTCAGCAGGTCCTGGACCTCCTCGTCGGCCTCGTAGCGGGCGATGTCGCGCGGCAGGTCGACGACGGCCAGGCGGGGGACCGGGATGTCGAGGGCGCGGGCGATCTCGCCGACGAGCACCTCCGCGACGAGCACCTTGAGCCCTTGACCGGCGCCGCGGAACTTCACGACGTACATGCCGAGGTCGTCGGCGTCGACGAGGCCGGGGAGGGACCCCCCTTCGCGCAGGGGGACCGCAAATCGGGTCGCGGTGACGGTCTCGAGCACGGCCCCAGACTATGCACGGTTTGCCCCGACCCCCGACTTCAGGCAATGGTGGAAGGCATGCTTCCAGGACGCCGCCCGCCCCACGACTACCTCGGCACCGTGATCGGCACGCCCGACCCCCGGGGGCTCGCCCGCTTCTACGCCGAGGTCCTCGGCTGGACGATCCACAGCGACGAGGAGGACTGGGCGACGATCGCGCCGGAGCGCTCCCACGTCTACCTCGGCTTCCAGCTCGAGCGCAACCACGTGGAGCCGGTGTGGCCGGCCCAGCCCGGTGACCAGCAGATGCAGATCCACCTCGACATCGAGGTGAGCGACCTCGAGGCCGCGGTCAGCGCCGCGCTGCGCCTCGGTGGCCGTCTGTCGGAGCACCAGCCGCAGGAGGAGGTCCGGGTGATCATCGACCCCGCCGGCCACCCCTTCTGCCTCTACGTCGGCGCACCCGAGCAGGCGGCGCAGACCCCGTCCTGACCGGTTCTCGAGGTGCGGGCGGGGTCGTGTCGCAGCGGATTTCGCACTCACGACATCCGCGTGTAAAGTTTCACGTCGTTGCCCCGGTGGTTCCCAACCGCCGGATGCACCACTCGTCCGGGTGGCGGAATTGGCAGACGCGCTAGCTTGAGGTGCTAGTGCCCGTATTAGGGCATGGGGGTTCAAGTCCCCCCTCGGACACAGATCGGATCGGCCCCTCGCTCCTCGGAGCGGGGGGCCGATCGCGTTGTCCGAGGGCGATCGCTGCCTGCGTCTGGTAGGACGGACGATCACACGAAGGGAGAGTGACGATGACCGATCCCCGCATCGAGCACGCGGCCGAGGTGGTCCGGCGGGCAGTCGCCGAGGTGACCTTCCTCGGGCTCGACGAGAGCCTGGCCGTGGCGGAGGCGCTGCGCGATGCCGGGTGCCTGCCCGACCCCGCCGTGGCCTGGGAGCAGGGCTTCGAGGCCGGCCGCGAGATGGCCCGGCAGTGGGGCGATGCGCAGTGGTGGACCCTCGGCGAGGAGCCGGCCAACCCCTACCGCGCCCCCTGACTACCACCCGGGGCACGTACGCTGCCGACATGAGCGAGACCACCGCGCCCGAGCAGGAGGTCGTGCGCATCTGCCGCGACCTGCTGCGGATCGACACGAGCAACTACGGCCCCGGCCAGGACGGCCCGGGGGAGCGCGAGGCCGCCGACTACGTCGTCGCCCAGCTGCGCGAGGTCGGCCTCGAGCCCCAGGTCTTCGAGTCCGAGCCCGGTCGCACGACCGTGGCGGTGCGCATCGCCGGCGCCGACCGTGACCGCGGCGCCCTGTGCATCCACGGGCACCTCGACGTCGTGCCGGCGCACGCCGAGGACTGGAGCGTTCCCCCCTTCGACGGCGTGGAGCGTGACGGGTGCCTCTGGGGCCGCGGCGCGGTCGACATGAAGGACATGGTCGCGATGATGCTCGCCTGCCTGCGGCACCTCGCGCGGACCAGCACGGTCCCGCCGCGCGACCTGCTCTTCGTCTTCTTCGCCGACGAGGAGGCCGGTGGCGTCCTCGGCAGCCAGTTCATGGTCCGTGAGCACCGCGAGGTCTTCGACGGCGTCACCGAGGCGATCAGCGAGGTCGGTGGCTACAGCGTCACCGTCGACGACGCGAAGGGGGAGCCCCGCCGGGCCTACCTCCTCCAGACCGCGGAGAAGGGCATCGCCTGGCTCAGGCTCGAGGCGAAAGGCACGGCCGGTCACGGCTCCGTCCCGACCTCGGACAACCCGATCGTCCACCTCGCCGAGGCCATCGCCCGGATCGACGCCCACAAGTGGCCCCGTGAGTTCATCGCCAGCGTCCGCGGCCTGCTCGACGGGCTGAGCGAGCTCACCGGTGTCGGCTACAGCGACGAGGACGCCGAGGCGCTGCTCGAGCGGATCGGGCCGGCCGCCGGCTTCGTCCGCGGCGCGCTGCAGGACACGGCCAACGTCACCATGCTCGACGCCGGCTACAAGCACAACGTCGTACCGCAGACCGCGAGCGCCTCGCTGGACTGCCGCTTCCTCCCCGGCCACGAGGAGGACCTCATGGCGACCATCCGCGAGCTCGCCGGGGAGCACGTCGAGGTGGTCGTCGACCACCGTGACATCTCGCTGGACGCGCCCTTCGACGGCGAGCTCGTCGACAGGATGCGCGCCGCGCTGCTCGGGGAGGACCCGGAGGCGACGATTCTGCCCTACTGCCTCTCCGGCGGGACGGACAACAAGGCGCTCGAGGCGCTCGGGGTCGTCGGCTACGGCTTCGCGCCGCTGCGGCTGCCCGCGGACCTGCCCTTCGCCCCGATGTTCCACGGGATCGACGAGCGGGTGCCGCTGGAGTCCCTGGAGTTCGGTGCGCGGGTGCTGTGGCGCCTCGTCGAGGACTGCTGACGTCCCGGCTCAGGGAGTGGGCAGCATCGGCGGGCGTGGCACGCGGATGATCTTGCGCCGCAACCATGCCCGCTGCTTGCCGCTCATGTAGACGACCGTGCGGTGCAGCTCCCACCGGCCGTACTCGGCGTGGTCGGCCAGCTCCTGACGGATCGCGGAGCGTGCGGCATCGCGCGGGAAGACGATCGTGCGGAACTCGTACTCAGCCATCGGTGCCATTGTCGCCCATGACGGGTAGCGTCATGCCCATGAGCGACCCGCGCCCCGCCCTGAACCAGCTGATCGCCGCCTTCGAGCGTCACCTCGAGGCCTCGTCCCAGCGTCGCGGCGAGGACGACCCGACGGTCGTCGCCGCCTACGAGGACCTGGCCGATGCCTTCGAGGCCTACGACGACGCCCTCCACGACGCGACCGGCGAGATGACCCCGCTGGTCGTCGTCGACGAGCAGTTCATGGTCGACGACGATGACGAGTCGGACGACGACTACGACGACGACGAGGACGACCAGTCCTACTCGGGTCTCGACGACGAGGACTACGACCGGGACGACGACCGGTCCTGAGCCCGGTGGCTCACAGCCAGCCGGAGCGCTTGAAGAGCCGGTAGAGCCCGAGGCAGATGAGCACCATCGCCAGCAGGGCCAGCGGGTAGCCGTAGTAGACCTCGTGGCCGGAGACGTCGACGCTCGCGGTGAGCTCGGGCATCCCCTCGAAGTTCATGCCGTAGACGCCGGCGACCATCGTCGGCAGCGCCGCCATCGCGGCCCACGCCGAGATCTTGCGCATGTCCTGGTTCTGCTGCACGCCGACGAGCGCGAGGTGCGCGTTGAGCACGTCGGAGAGCAGCCGGTCCTGGGACTCGGTGTTGTCGATGACGAGGGTGACGTGGTCGTAGACGTCGCGGAAGTACAGCCGCAGCTCGTCCGTCGGCACCGGGGTGTCGACCCCGATGAGCTGGGAGAGCGGACGGCTCAGCGGGACCGCGGCTCGCTTGAACTCCAGCACCTCGCGCTTGAGGGCGTAGATCTCCTCGGTGTCGACCTGCTCGTCGGGTGAGAAGACCCTGGCCTCGATGTCGTCGAGGTCGCGCTGCAGCTCGTCCTCGATGTCGAGGTACTGGTCGACGACGAAGTCGATGATCGCGTAGAAGACGCCCCACGGGCCGTGCTGCAGCGCCTCGTGGTCGTCGGTCTCGAGTCGGCTGCGCAGACCGGCGAGCGGGCTGGCCTCGCCACGGCGGATGGTGACGATGTAGCCGGGGCCGATGAAGACCATGATCTCGCCGGACTCGACGTCGGACGTCGCCTCGACGTAGCGCAGCGGACGCAGCACGACGAAGTGACCGTCGCCGTAGCGCTCGACCTTCGGCCGCTGGTCACCCTTGACCGAGTCCTCGATGGCGAGCGGGTGCAGCCCGAGCTGCTCGGACACCTCGTCGAAGGTCTCGGAAGATGGGTCGCGCATGCCGATCCACAGGAAGTCACGACTGCCCTGCGTCCGGATCTCGTGGAGGCTGGCTCCGATGTCGGTGCAGGGGAGGCGGCGCCCGTCGCTGTAGCGGGCCTGGTCGACGATCACCCGGGCATCGTCTCAGGCGCAGCGCCCGGGGCGCCTAGTGTGAGGGGCGTGGCGTACTGCATCCTCATCCGGCACGGACGGTCGACGGCCAACACGAAGGGAGTGCTGGCGGGCTGGACCCCCGGCGTCTCCCTCGACGAGACCGGCCGGCAGCAGGCCGCCCGGCTCGTCGAGCGGCTGGAGGACACCCCCTTCGTCCACGTCGCGACCTCGCCGCTGCAGCGCTGCCGCGAGACGGCCGAGCCGCTGCTCGCGGCGCTCGGGCTGGAGGCACAGGTCCACGAGGGCCTGGGGGAGTGCCGCTACGGCGCGTGGACCGGTCGGGCCATCTCCGAGCTCGCCAAGGACCCGCTGTGGCGGGTCGTGCAGGACACACCGAGCCGGGTGACCTTCCCCGCCGGCGACGACTACGACGGTGAGTCGATGCAGGCGATGTCCGACCGCGCCGTCGCGGCCGTCCGAGAGATCGATGCCGCGGTCACGGCCGAGCACGGTGCGCACGCGGTGTGGGCCGCGGTCAGCCACGGCGACGTCATCAAGGCGGTGCTCGCCGATGCCGTGGGCACCCCGCTCGACGACTTCCAGCGGCTGCACGTCGACCCGGCCTCCATCTCCGTCGTGCACTACACCGAGAGCCGGCCGATGCTGCTGCGCAGCAACGACACCGGCAGCTCCGCGCTGAAGCCGCCGCCCCCTGCTCCGGACACCCCGGCAGCGGGGGACGCGGTCGTCGGCGGCGGGGCAGGACTAGGGTCGACGTCATGACCGTCGTCGAGTTCGACCCCCCGGAGCGCTTCGTCCTGGGCACCGTCGGCCCACCCGGGCAGCGGACCTTCTTCCTGCAGGCCAGCGACGAGAGCCGACGCGTGCAGGTGTCGCTCGAGAAGCTGCACGCCCAGGTCCTCGCCGAGCGCATCGGGGAGCTGCTCGACCAGGTCGCGGGGCTCGAGGCGACCGTCGCGGCCGCGGCCGAGGCGGCCGACAACGCCCCGCTCGACACCCCGATCTCCGAGGACTTCCGCGTGCAGGCCCTCGCCCTGTCGTGGGACGACGACCGGCACGTCGTGCTCATCGAGGCCCACGACCACGACCCCGACGAGGTCGACGAGCTCGAGGCCACGCCCGACCTCAACAGCCTGCGGGTGTCGCTGGGGCCGGCGCAGGCGCGTGCCTTCGCCCGCCGGTGCGAGACGGTCGTGCGCGCCGGGCGTCCGGCCTGCCCCTTCTGCGGTGGGGCGGTCGATGCCGACGGGCACATCTGCCCGCGTGCCAACGGCTACAAGCGCTGACGGTGGCGTCACCCCCTTCGCTCACCGACGGGGAGCTCGTCGTCCTCGGACGGCACCCGTTGGCGAGCAATGCCGTCTTCGTCGCCGAGGTGCGCTCAGCCGGCGGGCCCGCGGTGACCGTCGCCTACAAGCCGGTCGACGGCGAGCGCCCGCTGTGGGACTTCCCCGACGGCTCGCTCGCCGCCCGCGAGGTCGCCGCGTGGCGCACCGACGCCCTCGGCGGCTTCGGGCTCGTGCCCGAGACCGTGTGGCGCGACGGACCGGCCGGGCCGGGCTCCGTCCAGCGGTGGGTCGGTGAGCCGACGAGCCTGTGCCCGACGCCGGTGGCCGTCACCCCACCCGGTGCCGTGCCCGAGGGCAATCTCGTCGTCCTCGAGGGGGAGGACGAGACCGGTGCGCCCCTGCTGCTGTCGCACCCCGACGACTCCCGGCTGCGTTCGATGTCCGTGCTCGACGCGGTGCTCAACAACTCCGACCGCAAGGGCGGTCACGTGCTCGAGCACGACGGAGGCTTGTGGGGGATCGACCACGGAGTGAGCCTCCACGAGGAGCCCAAACTGCGGACCGTGCTGTGGGGCTGGGCAGGTGACCCGCTCACTGCTGGGGACCTCGAGCGCCTGTCGCGTCTCGACGGCGAGCTGTCGCGACCCGAGGTGGTGGCCGAGCTCGTCGAGCTCATCACGCCGACCGAGATCGAGGCGCTGCGGGGCCGCGTCGAGAGCCTGCTGACCACAGGCTCGCACCCGGTGCCCACCGGCGACTGGCCGGCGATCCCGTGGCCTCCGCTGTGAGGCCGCACCGCGTCTCGGGCGCTGGCGTGATCACCTCGCCGACCTCGTAGGCTGTCCGGGTGAGAGCCTGGCCTGCACCCCACCTGCCCGTCGTCCCCGGAGAGCCGATCTCCCTTCGCCTCCACGACGTGGCCCGGGGCGAGGTGGCCCCCGTCGAGCCCGAGGGCACGGCGAGTCTCTACGTGTGCGGCGTGACGCCCTACGACACGACGCACATGGGGCACGCGGCCACCTACGTCACCTTCGACGTCGTCGGTCGCGCGCTGCGCGACGGTGGGCGCGCGGTGACCTACGTGCAAAATGTCACCGACGTCGACGACCCGCTCTTCGAGCGGGCCGCGCGCGACGGGGTCGACTGGCGTGACCTCGGCAGCGACCAGATCGCCCTCTTCCTCGAGGACATGACCGCACTCGGCGTCATCCCGCCGGACCACTTCATGGGCGTCATGGAGTCGATGCCGACGATCATCGCCGCGGTCCAGCGGCTCGTCGCGCTCGGGGTGACCTACGAGGTCGTCGAGGACGGCGTCCGCGACACCTACCTCGACCTGGCCGCCGCCGGCGGACTGGGCGAGCTGAGCCACCTCGACCGCGATACGATGCTCGCCTTCTCCGCCGAGCGCGGCGGCGACCCCCAGCGCCCCGGCAAGCGCGACCCGCTCGACCCGATGCTCTGGCGCGGCGAGCGTCAGGGCGAGCCCGCCTGGGACGCAGGCGAGCTCGGCCGGGGGCGTCCCGGCTGGCACATCGAGTGCACGGCGATCGCCATGGAGCACCTCGGTGACCACGTCGACGTCCAGGGCGGCGGGACCGACCTCGTCTTCCCGCACCACGAGATGTCGGTCGTCCAGGCCGAGGCGATCACGGGGGAGCGGCCCTTCGCCCGGCACACGGCGCACCAGGCGATGGTCGCCTACGACGGTGAGAAGATGAGCAAGTCCAAGGGCAACCTCGTGCGGGTGTCGACCCTGCGCTCGGAGGGCGTCGACCCGATGGCGATCCGCCTCGTCCTGCTGGCGCACCACTACCGCGGTGAGTGGGAGTGGACGGCCGAGGACCTCACCCGCGCCCAGGAGCGCCTCGAGCACTGGCGCGCCGGGCTCTCCACCGATGGTGGCCCCGATGCGACCGCGACCATTGCCGCGATCCGCGAGGCCGTCGCCGACGATCTGGACACCCCCACCGCGCTGCGGGCGGTCGACGCCTGGGCCGAGCAGTCGCTCGCGGGCCCGGGCGAGGTGCGCTCCGCGCCCGGCGAGCTGGCGCGGGCGATCGACGCCCTCCTCGGCATCCGCCTCTGAGGCGGTCAGGCGGGGTTGTCGGTGCCGTCGCCGCGACGACGGAGGTAGCGCTCGAACTCCTTGGCGATCGCGTCGCCGCTCGCCTCGGGCAGCTCGGACGTGTCCTGCGCGCTCTCGAGGGCCGAGACGTACTCGGCGACGTCCTCGTCGGTGCTGGCCAGCTCGTCGACGCCGCGCTCCCAGGCCTGCGCCTCCTCCTCGAGGTCACCGTGGTCGATGACCGTGTCGAGCAGGTCCTCGAGCTGGCTGAGCAGGGCGAGCGAGGCCTTGGGGCACGGGACCTGAGAGGTGTAGTGCGGCACGCTCGCCCAGGCCGAGATCGAGACCATCTCCGCCTGGTGGGCCCCGTCGGCCACGACGCCCGTGATGCCGGTGGGGCCCTCGTAGCGGGCGGGCTCGAGGTCGTGCTTGTAGGCGACCGCCTCGTCCTCGCTCGTGCACACGACGGGGATGGGCCGGGAGTGGGCGACGTCCGCGAGCAGGGCACCGAGGGTGATGACGGTCGTGACGCCGTTGGCCGCGGCGAGGTCGAGCAGCTCGGTGGTGAAAGCACGCCACCGGAAGGAGGGCTCGATGCCGGTGACGAGCAGGACGTCGCGCCCGAGGCTGTCGGGGGAGGCCAGCAGGATGCGCGTGGTGTTCCAGTGGATGCCGCGCCCCTGACCCTGGTTGATCACCCGCGGGCGGGTCACCTGGAAGTCGTAGTAGTCCTCCGGGTCGATGGCCGCGACGGTCTCGGCGTCCCACAGACTCCCGAGGTGCTCGATCGCCCGGGAGGCAGCCTCGCCGGCGTCGTTCCAGCCCTCGAAGGCGCAGATCATCACCGGGTCGTGCAGCTCGGGCAGGTCCTCGATCTCGATCACGACCACCACCCTACGACGCGTAATCTTGGCGCCTGTGAGCACCGAGCCCGCCGCCCTGCCCGCCGCCGTCCTGTGGGACATGGACGGCACCCTCGTCGACACCGAGCCCTACTGGATCACCGCCGAGCACGAGCTCGTCGAGGAGTTCGGCGGTACGTGGACCCACGAGCTGGCCGTCCAGCTCGTCGGCAACCCGCTCCTCGTCTCCGCGCAGTTCATCCTCGACAACTCGCCCGTCGACCTGCCCGCCGAGGAGGTCGTCCACCGGCTGCAGTCCCGGGTCGTCGAGCAGATCGCCCAGGAGGTGCCGTGGCGCCCCGGAGCACGTGAGCTGCTCGCCGCGTGCCGTGAGCTCGACATCCCGCAGGCGCTCGTGACGATGTCGTGGACCGACCTCGCCGGTGCCGTCGTCGAGGCCACCGAGTCGGGCTCCTTCGGCCTCATGGTCACCGGTGACCTCGTGACCCACGGCAAGCCGCACCCCGAGCCCTATGCCACCGCTGCGGAGAAGCTCGGCGTGCACCCGGCAGCCTGCATCGCCATCGAGGACTCGCCGACCGGCGTGCGCTCCGCGACGGCTGCCGGCGTGCCGACGCTCGCCGTGCCGCACATCGTCGAGATCCCGGACATCCCGGGCTCGGTCCGCGTCGACACGCTCGCCGGGCTCACCCCCTTCGACCTGGTGCCGCTGGCACTGGGGGAGGTCGCGCGGCCCTAGGGTCGCGCGGCGTCCGTGGTCTCCTCCGTCGCAGGCGAAGGGGGGAGAGGCGGCGGTGTCCCGCCGAAGGCCGGGCACAGCGCCTTGAAGTCGCACCAGCTGCACAGCCGCGACGGGTTGGGCCGGAAGTCGCCGGTGGCCGTGGCCTGCTCGATCGCCTGCCACACGGCGCGCACGTTGCGCTCCAGGGCCAGCAGGTCGGCCTCGTCGGGGACGTAGCGGATGACCTGGCCGTCGCGCAGGTAGACGAGCTGGAGCAGGTCCGGCACCCGTCCCGTGGTGCGCCAGTGCACGAGGCCGTAGAACTTCATCTGGAAGAGCGCCTTGCCCTCGAAGCGCTCGGAGGGGGAGCGGCCGGTCTTGTAGTCGACGATGCGCACCTCGCCCGTCGGCGCCACGTCGACCCGGTCGATGATGCCGCGCAGGGTCAGCCCGTCCACCTCGACCTCGACCTTGACCTCACGTCGAGACGGCTCGAGCCTCGAGGGGTCCTCGAGGGTGAACCACCGCTCGACGAGCTTCGCCGCCTCGGCGAACCACGACTCCTCGGTGAGGGCTGCATCGTCGAGGATCATCTGGGCGAGCTCGGGCCGGTCGTCGACGAGCGCCTGCCACCGGCCAGGCAGCAGCCCGACAGCAGCCTCCGGAGTGCGCTCGGCCGCGGGCAGGTCGAAGAGCTCCTCGAGCACGGCGTGCACGAGGGTGCCCCTGGCCGCCGCCGGTGACGGTGCCTCGTCGAGCCGGTCGATCGAGCGGAAGCGGTAGAGCAGCGGGCACTGCTTGAAGTCGGCCGCCCGCGACGGCGAGATGCTCGGGGTCACTCCGGCGCGTAGCCGAGGTTGGGCCCGAGCCAGCGCTCGGCCTCGGCCAGGGTCCAGCCCTTGCGCTCGGCGTAGCTCTCGACCTGGTCCTTGCCCAGCCGGCCCACGACGAAGTACTGGCTGTCGGGGTGGCCGAAGTACCAGCCGGACACCGAGGCGCCGGGCCACATCGCCATGCCCTCGGTGAGCTCGATGCCGATCTCGTCGACGTCGAGCAGCTTCCACAGCGTCTGCTTCTCGGTGTGGTCGGGGCAGGCCGGGTAGCCGGGTGCGGGTCGGATGCCCGCGTACTGCTCCTTGATGAGCTGACGGTTGTCGAGCTGCTCGTCGGGGGCATAGCCCCAGATCTCGGTGCGGATCCGCTCGTGCATGCGCTCGGCGAAGGCCTCGGCGAAGCGGTCGGCGAGCGCCTCGAGGAGGATCGCGTTGTAGTCGTCGTTGTCGGCCTTGAACTGCGCGATGCGCTCCTGCGCGCCGATGCCGCCCGTCACCGCGAAGGCGCCGACCCAGTCCTTGATGCCCGTGTCCCGGGGGGCGACGAAGTCGGCGAGCGACCGGTTGGGCACGCCCGCACGGTGCTGCCCCTGCTGGCGCAACATGTGCAGGGTGTGCGCGACCTGGGAGCGCGACTCGTCGGTGTAGATCTCGATGTCGTCACCGACGGCGTTGGCGGGGAAGAGCCCGATGACACCCTTCGCCGTCAGCCAGCGCTCCTCGATGATCCGGTCGAGCATCGCCTGCGCCTCGTCGTAGAGCTTGCGCGCGACCTCGCCCGTCGCCGGGCTGTTGAGGATGTCGGGGAAGGACCCCTTGAGCTCCCAGGCGTTGAAGAAGGGCTGCCAGTCGAAGTACTCGCGCAGCTCGGCGAGGTCGTAGTCGACGAAGACCTGCCGGGTCGGGCTCACGCCCGACAGGTGCGGCTGCTCGGCCGACCAGTCGACGGGCGTGCGCGCCTCGAGGGCCTCCTCGTAGGACAGCAGCGGTCGGTCGCCCTGCTTGTTGGCGTGCCGCCGACGCAGGGCCTCGTAGTCGGCCGAGACCTCCTCGAGCAGCTGGGGCTTCGCCGTCGGGCTGAGCAGCTGGCTGACCACCGGGACCGAGCGCGAGGCGTCCTTGACCCACACGACCGGCCCGTCGTACTGCTGGTCGACCTTGACGGCCGTGTGGGCGCGCGAGGTCGTCGCACCACCGAGCAGCAGCGGGATGTCGAAGCCCTGGCGCTGCATCTCCGAGGCGACCCCGACCATCTCGTCGAGCGACGGCGTGATCAGGCCCGACAGGCCGATGACGTCTGCGTCGTGCTCCTTGGCCGTCTCGAGGATCTTCTGCGTCGGCACCATGACCCCGAGGTCGATGACGTCGTAGTTGTTGCACTGCAGCACGACGCCGACGATGTTCTTGCCGATGTCGTGGACGTCGCCCTTGACCGTCGCCATGACGATCAGGCCCTTGGAGCGGCTGGCGTCGCCGGGCTTCTTGGCCGCCTCGATGAAGGGGATGAGGTGGGCGACGGCCTTCTTCATCACCCGGGCCGACTTCACGACCTGCGGGAGGAACATCTTGCCCTCGCCGAAGAGGTCGCCGACGACCCCCATGCCGTCCATGAGCGGCCCCTCGATGACCTCGAGCGGCTCGCCGCCGGCCTCGTCGATCTCGACGCGCAGGGCCTCGGTGTCGTCGACGACGTGGGTGTCGATGCCCTTGACCAGTGCGTGCGTGATCCGCTCGCGAAGGGGGAGCTCGCGCCACTCCTCGGTCGCGGCCTCCGCGACGGCACCGCTGCCGCGGTGCTCCTCGGCGATCTCGAGCAGGCGCTCGGTGGAGTCCTCGCGCCGGTTGAGCACGACGTCCTCGATCCGCTCGCGCAGCTGCGGGTCGAGCGTGTCGTAGGGGACGAGGGCGCCGGCGTTGACGATGCCCATGTCCATGCCCGCCTCGATGGCGTGGTAGAGGAAGACGGCGTGGATCGCCTCGCGCACGGGGTTGTTGCCGCGGAAGCTGAAGGAGACGTTGGAGACGCCGCCGGAGACGAGCGCGTGCGGCAGGTTGTCCTTGATCCACCGGGTCGCCTCGATGAAGTCGGTGCCGTACTCGGCGTGCTCCTCGATGCCCGTCGCCAGGGCGAAGATGTTGGGGTCGAAGACGATGTCCTCGGCGGGGAAGCCGACCTCCTCGGTGAGGATCGTGTAGGCCCGCTGGGCGATCTCCTTGCGCCGCTCGAGGTTGTCGGCCTGCCCCTCCTCGTCGAAGCCCATGACGACGATCGCCGCGCCGTACTTGCGGCACAGCCGGGCCTGCTCGACGAAGGGCTCGACGCCCTCCTTCATCGAGATCGAGTTGACGATCGGCTTGCCCTGGGTGCGCTGCAGGCCGGTCTCGATGACGTGCCACTTCGACGAGTCGATCATCAGCGGCACACGCGAGATGTCCGGCTCGGAGCCGACGAGGTTGACGAAGGTGCCCATGGCGGCCTCGCCGTCGAGCATCCCCTCGTCCATGTTGATGTCGATGACCTGGGCGCCGCTCTCGACCTGCTGCTGCGCGACCGCGAGGGCGGCCGGGTAGTCGTCGGCCTCGATGAGCTTGCGGAACTTCGCCGAGCCGGTGACGTTGGTCCGCTCGCCGACGTTGACGAAGAGGCTGTCGGCGGTGACGTTGAAGGCCTCGAGGCCCGACAGGCGCAGGGCCGGCTCGACCTCGACCGGGACGTGCGGGGGAGCGGCGGCCGCCCCCTTCGCGATGGCGGCGATGTGCTCGGGGCTGGAGCCGCAGCACCCGCCGAGCAGGTTGACCAGCCCGGAGGTCGCGAACTCCGCGACGAGGCCGGCCATGTACTCCGGGTCCTGGTCGTACTCGCCGAAGGCATTGGGCAGCCCGGCGTTGGGGTAGGCCGAGATGAAGGTGTCGGCGACCCGGCCCAGCTCGACGACGTACTGGCGCAGCTCCTCGGCGCCGAGCGCGCAGTTGAGCCCGACGGCGAGGGGCTGGGCGTGGCGAACGGAGTTCCAGAAGGCCTCGGTCGTCTGCCCGGTGAGGGTGCGGCCGGAGGCATCGGTGATCGTGCCCGAGATGATGACCGGCCAGCGCCGCCCGTGCTCCTCGAAGAGCGTCTCGAGGGCGAAGATCGCGGCCTTGGCGTTGAGCGTGTCGAAGATCGTCTCGACGATGAGCAGGTCGACCCCGCCCTCGACGAGGCCGCGGGCCTGCTCGAGGTAGGCGTCGACGAGCTCGGTGAAGGTGACATTGCGCTTGCCGGGGTCGTTGACGTCCGGCGAGATCGACGCGGTGCGGTTCGTCGGGCCGAGCGCACCCATGACCCAGCGCGGCCGCGACGGGTCCTGGGCGGTGAACTCGTCGGCGGCCAGACGGGCCAGCCGCGCAGCCTCGACGTTGATCTCCCGGGAGAGGTCCTCCATGCCGTAGTCGGCCATCGAGATCCGCTGCGCGTTGAAGGTGTTGGTCTCGATGAGGTCGGCACCGGCCTCGAGGTACTGCCGGTGCAGCTCGGTGATGAGCTCGGGCTGGGTGAGCACCAGCAGGTCGTTGTTGCCCTGCAGGTCGCTGCCCCAGTCGGCGAAGCGCTCCCCGCGGAAGTCCGCCTCCGACAGCCCCTGCCGCTGGATCATCGTCCCCATCGCCCCGTCCATGATCAGGACACGCTGGGCCAGCGTCTCCTTCAGCTCGGCGGTGGCGTCGGGGCGAAGGGCGGTGTCGGTCACCTGGTCGATCCTTGTGCACAGGGGGCGGTGGACCACTCATTATCCCCATTCACCCGCCTCGCCTAGGGTCGTGTCCATGGCGGCGCCCCTCGACGACACTCCCCGCGGCATCCGCCTGGCGACGATCGGCGGCGTGCCGGTCTTCCTCGGCTGGTCCTGGCTCCTCATGGGCGGGCTGATCCTCCTGCTCATCGGCCCCTCGGCCGCCCGCGTGCACGGCCCCGCTGTGGGCTACGGCGTCGCCGCCGTCTACGCCCTGGCCCTCCTGCTGAGCGTCCTCGCCCACGAGGCGGCGCACGCGGTGACAGCCCGCACCTTCGGCCACACCGTGCACCGGGTCGTCGCCGACCTCTGGGGCGGGCACACGACCTTCGAGGCGACGCGCGGCACGCCGGCGACGATGGCGGCCATCGCGATCGTCGGTCCGCTGACCAATGCGCTCCTCGGCATCGTCTGCTTCCTGCTGGCCGCGGCGCTCGGCGACGGTCTCGTCGCCTCGGTGCTCGGCGGCATCGCCTTCGTCAACGGTGCGCTCGCGGTGCTCAACATGCTGCCCGGCCTCCCGCTCGACGGCGGTCAGGTCGTCGAGTCCCTCGTCTGGGGCGTGACGGGAGACCAGGGCCGGGCCCGGGTGGCCGCCGGCGTCCTCGGCCGGGTCCTCGTCGTCGCCATCGTCGTGGGGGTCGTGGTCCTGCCGCTGCTGCGTGGCCAGCAGCCCCAGCTGTCGACGATGGTCTGGACGATGTTCATCGCCGCCTTCCTGTGGTCGGGCGCCTCCTCGGCCATCGCCCACGGTCGGGCGATGGGCCAGCTCGGCCGGCTCGACGTGCCGAGCCTCGTCGAGCCGGCGGCGCCCATCGGGCTCGACGCGCCCGTGGCGGAGCTGACCTCCCTTCGCGCCCTGCCGGTGGTCGTGGCGGCCGACGGCAGCCCCGTCGGTCTCGTGGACCACGACGCCCTGCGGGCCGTCCCGCCGACCGCGGTGGGCACGACCCCCGTCTCCGCCGTCGTGGCCCGCGCCCCGCAGGGGTGGGCCGTCGAGCTGACGCCCGGCCACGAGGCCACCGACCTCGTCCGTGGCTTCCAGGAGTCGCGTTCGCGGATCGTCGCGGTGAGCGAAGGGGGAGTGCTGCGGGGCATCGTGCGAGTCGAGCGGGTCAACGCAGCCCTGGCGCGCAACTAGACTCGCCCACCATGACCGCCACCGGATCCGCCTACCGTCGCGGCCCCTTCCGTGAGGGTGACCGCGTGCAGCTGACCGACCCCAAGGGGCGGATGCACACGATCACCCTGACGCCGGGCAAGCAGTTCCACACCCACCGAGGGCACGTCAAGCACGACGACCTCATCGGCGCCCCCGACGGGTCGACGATCACCAACACGGCCGGCACCGAGTACCTCGTGCTGCGGCCGCTGCTCTCCGACTACGTCATGTCGATGCCGCGCGGCGCCGCCGTCGTCTACCCCAAGGACGCGGGCCAGATCGTGGCGATGGCCGACGTCTTCCCGGGCGCCACGGTCGTCGAGGCCGGAGTCGGCTCCGGTGCCCTGTCGATGTCGCTCCTGCGCGCGGTCGGCGACACCGGTCGGGTCCTGTCCTTCGAGCGCCGCGCCGACTTCGCCGAGATCGCGACGGCGAATGCCCGCGCCTTCTTCGGCGAGGACCACCCGGCGTGGACCGTGTCCGTCGGCGACCTCGTCGAGTCGCTGCCCGGGGCGGTCGAGCCCGGCACCGTCGACCGGGTCGTCCTCGACATGCTCGCCCCGTGGGAGTGCCTCGAGGTCGTCGCCGAGGCGCTCGCGCCCGGTGGTGTGCTCATCTGCTACGTCGCCACGGCCACCCAGCTGAGCAAGGTCGCCGAGGCGATGCGCGACTTCGGCACCTTCACCGAGCCCGAGGCGTGGGAGTCGCTCGTGCGCGGCTGGCACCTCGAGGGTCTCGCCGTGCGCCCGCAGCACCGCATGCACGGGCACACCGGATTCCTCATCACGACCCGCCGGCTCGCCCCTGGCGTCACCCCGCCGATGCGCAAGCGTCGCCCGGGCAAGGGCTACGCCGCCCAGGAGGGCGACGAGAGCACGGCTCCGGCCGAGGTGCCACCGGGCGCCGACGACGCCGAGTGGACCTCCGAGGCCCTCGGGGAGCGGGTCGCGTCGGAGAAGAAGATGCGCAAGCTCGCCCGAGGCGTGGTCCCCCCGACGCCGCGATAGGGCGAAGGGGGAGACTGGAGGCAGCCGACACCCCGGCCCGAAGGGAGCACGACGATGACGACCGAGCCCACGCCCCAGGACGTGCGGGCCCTGCAGGACAAGCTGACCCAGCAGAAGTCGCAGATGGCGACCGTCGCCTCGCAGAACGAGCGCCTCGTGCGCACGCTCAAGGACGCCCGGCAGCAGATCGTCACCCTCCGGGAGGAGATCGAGCGGCTGGCCCAGCCCCCTTCGTCCTATGCCGTGGTCGTCGACGTCAACGACGACGGGACCGCCGACGTCCTCTCCGGCGGCCGCAAGATGCACGTCGCCGTCTCGCCGGCGGTCGAGACCGGTGAGCTCGGGGTGGGTCGTGAGGTGCGGCTCAACGAGGCGATGAACATCGTGTCGGTGCACCCCGAGGACGTCGCCGGCGAGGTCGTCGTCGTCAAGGAGGTCCTCGACGACGACCGCCTCCTCGTGCTCATGCGCCAGGACGAGGAGCGGGTCGTGCGCAGCGGCGGCCGGGTGACCGGCAAGCAGGTGCGCGTCGGCGACGCCGTGCTCGTCGACCAGCGCAGCAACATCGCCGTCGAGCGGATCCCGCGGGCCGAGGTCGCCGACCTCGTTCTCGAGGAGGTGCCCGACCTCGACTACGACGACATCGGTGGCCTCAGCACGCAGATCGAGGCGATCCGCGATGCCGTCGAGCTGCCCTACCTGCACGCCGAGCTCTACGAGCGCCACCAGCTCAAGGCGCCCAAGGGCGTGCTCCTCTACGGCCCGCCCGGCAACGGCAAGACGATGATCGCCAAGGCGGTCGCGGCCTCGCTGGCGCGCAAGGTCGCCGAGCGGACCGGGCAGGACAGCGCGACGGCCTACTTCCTCAACATCAAGGGCCCGGAGCTGCTCAACAAGTACGTCGGCGAGACCGAGCGGCACATCCGGCTGATCTTCCACCGCGCTCGGGAGAAGTCGAGCGACGGCACCCCCGTTGTCGTCTTCTTCGACGAGATGGACAGCCTCTTCCGCACCCGTGGCTCCGGCGTCTCCTCCGACGTCGAGACGACGATCGTCCCGCAGCTGCTCGCGGAGATCGACGGTGTCGAGGGCCTGGACAACGTCATCGTCATCGGCGCGACCAACCGCGAGGACATGATCGACCCGGCGATCCTGCGTCCCGGGCGCCTCGACGTGAAGATCAAGATCGAGCGGCCGGACGCCGAGGGTGCCCGCGACATCTTCAGCAAGTACCTCACCGCGGAGCTGCCCCTGCACCCCGAGGACCTCGAGGAGCACGACGGCGACCGGCAGGCCACCGTCGAGGGGATGATCGAGGCGGTCGTCGAGCGGATGTACGCCGAGAGCGACGACAACCAGTTCCTCGAGGTGACCTATCAGGGCGGCGACAAGGAGATCCTCTACTTCAAGGACTTCAACTCCGGCGCGATGATCCAGAACATCGTCGACCGGGCCAAGAAGGCCGCGATCAAGGACCTCATCACGACCGGCGCCGAGGGCCTGCGGGTCGGCCACCTGCTCGACGCGTGCATCGCGGAGTTCAAGGAGAACGAGGACCTGCCCAACACGACCAACCCCGACGACTGGGCGCGCATCTCGGGCAAGAAGGGCGAGCGGATCGTCTACATCCGCACGCTCATCGGCGGCAAGTCCGGTGCCGCGGAGCCGGGCCGCTCGATCGACACCGGCACGCGCACCGGGCAGTACCTCTAGGCGCAGCGCGCCCGGACGCAGTCCACGGGGTTCACAGGACGACGACGAGTCCGGCGGCGATGCCCAATGTGAGCGCGAGACCGCAGGCGCCCGCGAGCGTGCCGAGCGCGATGCCGCCGAGCCGCGGCAGCCAGGACCGCTGCACGGCGACGACGACGACGAGCACTGCGAGCAGGAGCGTCCCGACGGCGACCGGTGTCGCGAGGAAGGCGGCGAAGACCAGCGTGTCCTTCGGCGTGAGGGTGCACCCGAAGCCGAGCCCCTCGCACTGACCGCCGGCGTTGGCGTCGGGTGCGACGACCCAGGCGACGCCCCAGCACGCGATGGCGAGCAGCAGCCAGACGCCGAGAGTCACCACCGCGCGGCGACCGCGGTGCGGCGCAGGGGGAGGGGTCATGCCGGCCGTGTCAGGCGATCAGACTCACGGCGAGCCACATGAGCGTGACGGTCGCGGCCACCGTGGCGACGCCGACGAGGCTCGACACGTTGCCCAGCGCGCAGGCGCTGCGCCCCGGCAGGGCTCGCGCATGCGCCCCGCCCAGCGCGACCGCGAGCCCGACGACGAGCGCGGGCACGAGGAAGGGAGCGGCCACGACCAGGAAGTACGGGAGGAGGTAGCCGATCCCCCCGCCGATCTCGGGGGGCAGCAGCCGCGCCGCCACGATGGGCAGGATGACGGGTGTCACGAAGAGCCAGGCCACGACGGCCGCCGAGGCCCCGGCGGCACGGAGGCATCGAGAGCCCTTCGTGGTGGTGTCCATGAGGTCAGACTAGTCCTGCGGCCGAGGGTCCTCGGGCGTGCGCGGCTGGCGGATGTCCAGCTCCTCGGCGACCCGGTCCCGGTCGCCGGGCGGGACGACGCCGCGGCCGCGTGTGCGGTCGGACGGACCGTGCAGGTCCTCGAGGCCGAGCGGGTCACCCACGCGGGTGTGCTCGACCGGCGGGCGGCCACGTCCCCGGCGCGGGTCGCTCGTCGGCTCCGGGCGCCGACGGTCCAGGAACCACAGCACCAGGCGCCACCCGACGAGCGTGACGCCGAGGAAGATCGTGGCCACGATGACGAAGGGCAGGGCCGTGCCCTGACCGACCATGTCCCGCAGGGCCATCCCGCCGAAGACCGTGGCGATCCAGACGGTCAGGCCGTGCCACCAGCGGGTCGGCCAGGTCTGGCTCGACAGGGCCACCACGGCCCAGCCGAGAGCCAGGCCGACGAGGAAGGGCCAGGCGGTGCCCCACCAGCCGGCCGGGTCGAGCGGCTCGGCGTGGGTACGCCGGCCGATGAGAGTGAAGACCGCGACGACGAGCACGTCGAGACCGGCCGCGAGGGCGGTCCGCCGACCGGGCGACACCAGGGCCTCGTCGCGCTCACGCACCGCGACCGCCCTCGACGAGGTGGCGTCGGATCTCGGTGACGAGCTCGTGGCGTGCCTGCGCCCCGCTGCGTGCCACCCCGGGGAAGCTCGCGAAGCCGTGCGGCAGCCCGAGGTAGTTGGTGACCCGCACCTCGACGCCGGCGGCTCGTAGCGCGTCGGCGTAGCGGAGTCCGTCGTCGCGGATCGGGTCGAGGTCGGCGGTCTGCACCAGCGCCGGGGCGACCCCGGAGACGTCGCCGAAGAGAGGCGAGACGACCGGGTCGGCGTAGTCGATCGCGTCGTCGGCCTCGCCGATGTAGAGCGAGCGGAAGGCGATGATCTTGGCCTCGGTGAGGATCGCCCCCTCGGAGTGCTCGCGGATCGAGGGCGAGGCCATCGTCAGGTCGGTGGCCGGGTAGATCAGTGCCTGGTGGCGGATGACCGGCTCGCCCGTGGCCGTCCGCAGGTCGCGCAGCTGCTGGGCGACGATCGCCGACAGGTTGCCGCCGGCGGAGTCACCGCACAGGCCGATGCGGTCGTAGTCGACCCCGTGGTCGGCGTGCTCGTGGAGCCACCGGACGACGTCGATCGCATCGTGGGTCGCCGTCGGGGCCCGGTGCTCGGGCGCCATGCGGTAGTCGACGCTCACGACGACGGCGTCGAGCTCGGCCGCCAGGTGGGCGCACAGCGGGTCGTACATCCGGGTCGACCCCTGCACCCAGCCACCACCGTGGAGGTAGACGAGGAGGGGGCGGTCCTCCCTTCGTCCGGCCGGCGTGTACCAGCGAAGGGGGATGCTCGCGCCATCGCGCACCGGTGCGCTGCCGTCGTCGATCGTCACGTCCGCGGGGACGCGCCCGGTGATCCACGAGAAGGGAGCGGACGTCGGGTAGACCTTGGCGCGGGCCGCCCGGATGTCCTCGAGCGTCGCGTCGACGATCGAGACCCGACCGATGTTGTCGAGGAAGGTCGTCAGGGTCGCGACGAGCGGCGGCAGGCCGGGGTAGGGGCGCTTCACGGGTGCTCCTCGTGCAGGTGGTGGGCGATCTCCCCGATGAGCTCTTCGAGGGCCGGTGCGGCGGCCGGGGCCAGCCCCGGGAAGGTCTGGTAGCCGTGCGGCGCCCCGCGGTAGGTCGTGTGGCGGACCTCGACCCCGGCCTCCCGCAACGCCTGCGCGTAGGCATCACCGTCAGGACGAAGGGGGTCGACCTCCGCCGTCTGCACGAGCGCCGGCGGCAGGCCGGCGAGATCGCCGAAGGCGGGGGAGACGATCGGGTCGCGGTCGTCGCCCTCCTCGCCGAGGTAGAGACTGCGGAAGGACCGCAGCATGTCGGGCGTGAGCACGGGGTAGCGCTGCGTGAGCAGCTGGAGGTCCTCGGTCTCGCGGTCGGAGAGGTCCGGCGCGGGGTAGACGAGCGCTTGGTGCCGCAGGCCGGCGAAGCCCTCGTCGCGCAGCGTCTGCGCCACGACGGCGGCGAGGTTGCCGCCGGCCGAGTCGCCCGTGACCCCGACGGCATCGGTGCGTGCCCCGATCTCGGCCGCGTGCTCGATGGCCCAGCGGGTGGCGTCGAGGCAGTCGTGGGCGGCCAGGGGAGCGCGGTGCTCGGGGGCCATGCGGTAGGCGACGGTCACGACGACGACCTGCGCCTGCGCGGCGATCTGCGTGCACAGCGGGTCGTAGACACCCATGTGGCCGAGGACGAAGCCCCCGCCGTGGAAGTGCATGAGCAGCGGGAGCGGCCCGTCGGCCTCGGGGCGGTGGACCCGGACCTTGATCTCGTGGCCGTCGCGGACGGTGATCCGCTGCGTCTGCGAGGTCACGTCGCGCTCGGGGCGGCCGAAGAACCACGTGTACGGCGCGCGCATCGGGATGTTGGCGCGCATCCGCGACAGCTGGGCGGCCGTCATCTCCTCGGCGGGCACGCCCTTGCGGGTCAGCCACCCCAGCACCCGCGTCCGCCACGGCATCCACGTCGAAGTCACGGGCTCATTCCAACACGGCCCACTGGCTCTCGAGGCTCCTTCGTCGCACCTCGACCACCGGGGGTGGCCGTCCTCGACGTCGAAACTCGCTGGTGCACCGCCGGCCGCTGCACGAGCATGGCCGTCATGGAGCTGGCGACCCCGACCCTGCTGACCGAGCGGCTGCGGCTGCGTCCGGTGGAGGACGAGGACGCCGGCTTCCTCTGGGAGCTGATGTCCTCCCCCTTCGTCCTGCGCTACTGGGACGAGCCGCCGTGGAGCGATCCGTCGCGGGCCCAGGGGTTCGTCGACCGGTCCCGCAGGGCTGCGGCCGAAGGGAGCGGTGCGCGGGTGATGGTGGAGAGGGTGGCGGACGGTGCCCGCCTGGGGTGGTGCGGGCTGAGCAGCTGGGACCCGACCTTCCGCAGCGCGGAGCTGACCCTGTGCTTCGGGGAGACGTCCTGGGGGCACGGCCACGCGACCGAGGCAGCGGCGGCCCTGCTCGACTGGGCCTACGACGCCCTCGACCTCAACCGGGTCCAGGCCATGGCGGACACGCGCAACATCGCCTGCGGGCGGGTCCTGCACAAGCTGGGCTTCGTCCACGAGGGCACGCTCCGGGAGGACTGCGTCGTCGACGGTGTCGTCTCCGACTCGTGGGTCTTCGGGCTGCTCGCGAGGGACCGCACCTAGGGTGGGCCCATGAGCGTGCGGCGGGTCATGGGCATCGAGACGGAGTACGGCATCGCGGTGCCGGGGCAGCCCTGGGCCAACCCCATGACCGCCTCCGGTGTCGTCGTCACGACCTATGCGCGGGCGCACGGGCTGCGGGCCGGGCACGGCGCGTGGGACTACAGCGACGAGCACCCGCTCGTCGACGCGCGCGGCTTCGAGCTGCCGCGGGCGCGGGCCGACATCTCCCAGCTCACCGATGCCGAGGACCCGACCCTGGCCAATGTCGTCCTGGCCAACGGCGCTCGCCTCTACGTCGACCACGCCCACCCCGAGTACTCCTCGCCCGAGGTGACCTCGCCGCGGGATGCCGTCGTGTGGGATCGGGCGGGCGGGCTCGTCATGCGCGAGGTCGTCGAGCGCCTCGCCGACACCCCGCCGGGGATCACGCTCTACAAGAACAACACCGACGGCAAGGGCGCGTCCTACGGCACCCACGAGAACTACCTCGTGGAGCGGGCCGTCCCCTTCGACAGGATCGTGTCGGGGCTGACGCCCTTCTTCGTCGCCCGGCAGGTCATGTGCGGTGCCGGCCGGGTCGGCATCGGCCAGGAGAGCGAGCGCACCGGCTACCAGATCTCCTCCCGCAGCGACTTCTTCGAGGCCGAGGTCGGTCTCGAGACGACCTTCAAGCGGCCGATCATCAACACCCGCGACGAGCCCCACGCCGACCCCGACCGGTGGCGCCGGCTGCACGTGATCATCGGGGACGCGACCCACGCGGACGTGGCCAACCTCGTCAAGGTCGGGTCGACCTCCCTCGTCCTGCGACTCATCGAGGCCGGTGCGCTCGACCGCGACCTCGCGCTGCTGCACCCGGTGACGGCGCTGCGCACGATCTCGCACGACCCGACCTGCCGGGCCACCGTGCCCCTGCGCGACGGTCGGGAGCTCACGGCGGTGCAGATCCTCACGGAGTACCTCGAGATGGCGACGTCCTTCGTGGAGCGCGAAGGGAGCGACCCGGTCACCGACGAGGTCCTGCACCACTGGGAGCGACTCGTCGGGCTGCTGGCCGGCGACCCGATGGACGCCGCCCGCGACATCGACTGGGTCGCGAAGCTCGCTCTGCTGCAGCGCTACCGCGAGCGCGACGGGATGGACTGGGGCGATGCCCGACTGAGCGCCATCGACTTCCAGTGGTCCGACGTGCGGCAGGACAAGGGCATCTTCCACAAGCTCGAGGCGGCCGGGCGGATCACCCGCCTGACGACCGACGAGGAGGTGCGCGCCGCGGTGGCGGAGCCGCCCGCCGACACCCGCGCCTGGCTGCGTGGGCGCGTCGTCGAGCACTTCGGCGACGCGGTGGTGTCCGCGTCGTGGGACTCCCTCGTGCTGCGGATGCCCCGCGCGGGCCGCATCGCGCGGATCCCGCTCACCGACCCGCTCGCCCACGGCCGCGACGCCGTCGAGGAGCTCGTGTCGAGGGGTGACGTCGACGACCTCGTGGCGGGTCTCGGGGCATAGGCTCGGAGCACGACCCGACGCGACAGGAGCACACGATGGCGCAGGAGCAGATCCGACCCCGGTCCAGCGGTGGGGGCGACGACGCCCAGCCCGATGACGGATTCGGCCAGGTGAGCGCGACCAACGCGGCGCGGGACGAGGACATCGACTCCGTGCTCGACGAGATCGACGGCGTCCTGGAGTCCAACGCCGAGGAGTTCGTCAAGGGCTTCGTGCAGAAGGGCGGCCAGTGAGCCGCGACCCCGCGCAGGGCCGCCTGCCCGCCGCCTTCCTCGCGGCCGGCGGGTCGTCCTTCACGGAGTTCGTGGCCCGGCACGACCCGCAGCTGCTGCCCGGTGGCCGGGCCGCGGGGCCGGTCGGAGGCCACCCGATCGAGACGCCCCACGCGACGACGATCGTCACCCTGACCTGCGCCGACGGCCTCGTCATGGCGGGGGACCGTCGCGCCACGCTCGGCAGCCTCATCGCCAACCGCGACATGCGCAAGGTCTTCGCCGCCGACGAGCACTCGCTCGTCGGCATCGCCGGAGCGGCAGGCGTGGCGATCGAGATGGTGCGCCTCTTCCAGGTCGAGCTCGAGCACTACGAAAAGATCGAGGGCGTCGTCATGTCCCTCGAGGGCAAGGCCAACCGGCTCGCCGCGATGCTGCGTGGCAACCTCGGCCTGGCCATGCAGGGCCTGTCGGTCGTGCCCGTCCTCGGTGGCTTCGACCCCGGCCGGGGGCAGGGGCGGATCTTCTCCTACGACGTCACCGGTGGCTGCTACGAGGAGCAGGAGCACCACAGCGTCGGCTCCGGCTCGCTCTTCGCCCGGGGTGCGCTCAAGAAGTTGTGGCGCCCGGGCCTCGACCGTGAGGCCGCCGTGCGCGTCGCCCTCGAAGCCCTCTACGACGCGGCCGACGACGACTCCGCGACGGGCGGGCCCGACGTCCACCGCCGCATCTGGCCGGTCGTCGGCGTCGCCGACGCCGCCGGCGTGACCTTCGTCGACGAGGCGGACAGCGAGCGACTCGTCGAGGCGATCCTCGCCGACCGCCGTGGTGAGGCAGGCACCCGATGAGCCAACCCCCCTTCTACGTCTCGCCCGAGCAGGTCATGGCCGACCGGGCCGACTTCGCCCGGGCCGGCATTGCCCGCGGCCGCTCGGTCTGCGTGCTCGGCTACGACGAGGGCATCCTCCTCGTCGCCGACAACCCGGCCAGCCGCTCGCTCAACAAGATCAGCGAGATCTACGACCGCATCGCCTTCGCGGCCGTCGGCAAGTACAACGAGTTCGAGAACCTGCGGGTCGCCGGCATCCGCTACGCCGACCTGCGCGGCTACTCCTACGACCGATCCGACGTCACCGCACGGGCGCTCGCCAATGCCTACGCCCAGACGCTCGGCACCGTCTTCACCCAGGACCAGAAGCCCTACGAGGTCGAGATCGTCGTCGCCGAGGTCGGGCGGCTGCTCGCCGACGACCGCATCTACCGGCTGACCTACGACGGCTCCGTCACCGACGAGCGCGGCTGGGTGGCCATCGGCGGCGACAGCGACCGGCTCAACGACGAGCTCGGCTCCCGCTGGGTGCCGGGCATGGACCTGCACGACGCCTTCGACCTCGCCCGTGACGTGCTGTCGCTGCGGGACGAAGGGGGCGACCCGGTCGCCCCCGAGGGGCTCGAGATCGCCGTGCTGGAGCGCGGCCGGTCGCGACGCTGCTTCCGCCGGGTGAGCGCCCCCCTTCGCGACGAGAGCTAGCCTGCAGACGTGGAGCGACGCATCTTCGGGATCGAGACCGAGTTCGGCATCACGGCCGTCTCCGACGGCCAGCGACGGCTGACGCCCGACGAAGTGGCGCGCTACCTCTTCCGCAAGGTGGTCACGTGGGGCCGCTCGAGCAATGTCTTCCTGCCCAACGGCTCCCGGCTCTACCTCGACGTCGGCAGCCACCCCGAGTATGCGACCGCCGAGTGCGACGACCTGCTGACCCTCATCGCCCACGACCGGGCGGGGGAGCGGATCGTCCAGGACCTCGTCGTCGACGCCCAGGGGCGGCTGCGCGAGGACGGCGTGGCCGGTGAGATCTTCGTCTTCAAGAACAACGTCGACTCGGCCGGCAGCTCCTACGGCTGCCACGAGAACTTCCTCGTGGCCCGCACGTCCAACTTCGCCGCGGTGACCGACGGGCTGCTGCCCTTCCTCATCACCCGGCAGCTCATCGCCGGCACGGGCAAGCTCATGTCGACGGGGCGGACGACGCAGTTCTCCGTCAGCCAGCGCGCCGACCACATCTGGGAGGGCGTCTCGTCCGCGACGACCCGCTCGCGCCCGATCATCAACACCCGCGACGAACCCCATGCCGACGCCGAGCACTACCGGCGGATGCACGTCATCGTCGGCGACTCGACGATGACCGAGACGACGACGCTGCTCAAGGTGGGCTCGGCGCACCTCGTGCTGCGCATGCTCGAGGACGGCGTCGCGCTGCCGGACATGACCCTCGACAACCCGATCCGGGCGATCCGCGACATCAGCCTCGACCGCCACGGTCGCACCCCGGTCAAGCTCGCCGACGGCCGACGGATGAGCGCCCTCGAGATCCAGGGCGAGTACCTCGCCCGGGCGCAGGACTACGCGCAGCGCGAGGGCATCGACGACCCGGTGAGCCTGCAGGTGCTCGACCTCTGGGAGCGCACCCTCGCCGCCGTCGAGAGCGACGACCTGGCGCAGGTCGGCACCGAGATCGACTGGGTCATCAAGTACCGCCTGCTCGACGCCTACGCCGCCAAGCACGGTCTGGACATCGCCGACCCGCGGCTCGCCCAGATCGACCTCGCCTACCACGACATCGACCCCGACCGGGGGATCCACCACGTGCTGCAGCGCGCGGGCAAGGTCGCTCGCGTCGTCTCCGACGACGACATCGCGCGTGCGGTCGACCTGCCGCCCCAGACGACCCGGGCGAAGCTGCGTGGCGACTTCGTGCGGACTGCCCGGGAGCACGGACGCGACGTGACGGTCGACTGGGTCCACCTGAAGATCAACGACGAGGCCCAGCGCACCGTCCTGTGCAAGGACCCCTTCGCCGCGGTCGACGCGCGGGTCGACACGCTGATCGACCTGCTGACCTCGCGCGGTACCCCCGCGCGGCCCTGAGCGCCACGCGGGGTGCGGTCGGGTCAGCGAGCGCACAGGGAGCGTGGTTAGGGTGAGCCCGATCGTTGTCCCCGAAGCATTGAGGTAGATCGTGCCGAAGGCCGCCCGCCTGACCACTGCCCTCGCGGCGTCCGCCGCCGCCGTCCTCGCCCTGAGCGCCTGCGGAGGCGACTCCGGCGGTGACGCCAAGAGCGACGCGTCGAAGTCCTCGTCCAAGGCCTCCGGCGACGACGCGAAGGACGCCAAGGACGTCACCCTCGCCGAGCCCAAGCCGGCTGATGCCAAGGCCGTCGAGGCCATCGCGGTCACCGAGGCGAAGGGCAAGAAGGGCCCGTCGATCAAGCTCGACGACTCGCCGGTCAAGGTCTCGGAGACCACGCGCGACATCCGCACCGAGGGCAAGGGCGAGGACCTCGCCGACGACGCCTACGCCGAGGTCGACCTCGCGATGTTCTCCGGCAAGGACGGCAAGGCCATCGAGGGCTCCGAGACCTACACGAGCTCGCCGATCGTCCTCGACCTGGGCAATGCCCAGGCCCTGCCCGGCCTGATCAAGGCGATCAAGGACCAGAAGATCGGCAGCAGCGGCGTCGCCGTCATGCCGCCCAAGGACCTCTTCGGCTCCAAGGGCATGCCCGAGTACGGCGTCGACGGCAAGGACAGCCTCGTGCTCGTCTACGACGTGCGCGGACAGCTGCCCGAAAAGGTCGAGGGCAAGCAGAAGACGCTCGGCAAGGACATGCCGGAGGTGAAGTACAACGACGGCAAGCCCGCCGACATCACCATCCCCAAGGGCGCGACGAAGCCGAAGAAGCTCGTCACCGAGACCCTCATCGAGGGCAAGGGCAAGACGATCAAGGAGGGCGACACGGTCTACGTCAGCTACACCGGCGTCACCTGGGACGACGGCAAGGTCTTCGACTCCTCGCTCAAGGACGGCCGCGGGCCCTTCTCCTTCCCGGTCGGTGGCCAGCAGGTCATCCCCGCCTGGGACAAGGCCGTCGAGGGCGCCAAGGTCGGCGACCGCCTCCTCATCGTCGCCCCGCCGAAGGAGGCCTACGGCTCGCAGGCCCAGGGCCCGATCAAGGCCAACTCCACGCTCGTCTTCACCGTCGACGTCCTCGGCGCACCCTGATCTCCACCCCCTGATCCCCGCCACCCACGACAAGGAGCCCCACATGCCCTTCGACCCCAGCACCACCAAGCCCGAGATCGACTTCCCCGAGGGCGACGCCCCCACCGAGCTCGTCGTCGAGGACATCACCGTCGGCGACGGCGCCGAGGTGACCGCCGGGTCCCCGATCCAGGCGCACTACGTCGGTGTCGCCTTCTCCACGGGCGAGGAGTTCGACGCCTCGTGGAACCGTGGCGCCCCGCTCGCCTTCACCGCCGGCATCGGCCAGGTCATCCAGGGCTGGGACCAGGGCCTGCTCGGCATGAAGGAGGGTGGCCGTCGCAAGATCGTCATCCCGCCGCACCTCGGCTACGGCGACCGCGGCGCCGGCGCCGCGATCAAGGGCGGCGAGACCCTGATCTTCGTCGTCGACCTCGTCAAGGTCGGCTGACGCCCCCTTCGCCCGCAGCAGGCTCCCATAACCCTGCAGGACCCTAGGGTCCTGCAGGGTTTTGGTCGTCGTGGAGCAGGGCGGCGGCGTGGCGGCCGGCGAGGGCGGCCGTGACGAAGGGGGTGGGGTCGGCCGCGACGGACCGGCCCATCGTCGAGAGGGTCACCGGGCTCGTCGCGAGGTCGTCGGTGACGTCCGTGGTCGCGAGCGGGACGACCCGGGGTGACCCGGCCGAGGCCCCGACCGCGGCCTCGACCTGCTCGCGGACGCGCGGCCACGGGTCGGTCGCGTCGTCGGGCACGACGACGTCGGCGCTGCCGAGCAGCACGCGCGACAGGACGGTCGTCGTGTGGTGCGAGAGCCCGAGGTGCCGCTCCCTGGCGTCGCTCGCGGACACCCGGGGCACGGCGATGGCGCGGCCCCGCAGCACGTGCACGGCGTTGAGGACGTCGCCGGTCGCCAGGCCCGACCACCCCCAGGTCGTCGACGAGCCGGCATTGCCCGGCCCCTGCGCGACGACGACGACGTCGCAGCCGAGGACGTGCCGCGCGGCGAGCAGCGCGGAGTGGACGGTGATCGCCTCGTGCTCCGCGCCGAAGGCCTGCCCCGCCGAGATGGTCGTGTCGAGCCACCCGGCGTCGACGAGGACGGCGGCGAGGTCCGACTGGGCGAAGGGGAGCGCCGCCGTGTCGGTCATGACGTAGCCGACCCGCGCCTGCGGGCGGGCGGCGCGCAGCCCCGCGAGGACCGCAGGCAGGGCGGAGTGCAGCTCCGCGACGACGACCGGCATCCCCTGGAGGTCACCGGCGGCGACGGCCGGGTGCTCGCGCATCGCCTCGTGGTGCGGTGACTCCTGCTCCTCGAGCGCGAGGACCATCTGCTGCAGGGGTGTGTAGCGCGCCTTGACGATGTGGCCGGGCCCGTCGGCGGGGTCCGCCGGGAGGCGGCTGGCGTCGGCGACGACGAGGGCGTGCCCACCGGTGCCCAGCCCACGGCGCAGGGCGGAGACGTTGAGCAGGACGGTGTCGCCGGCCTCGGGGGTGCCCACGAGCTCGGGCAGGGCGAGCGCGGGCGTGGCGACCCCGTCGACGTCGACGACCAGGCGCACCGCGCCACGCCGGGCGCGGCCGATCTCGCGGACCGTGCCGCTGCGCCAGTGGATCATGTGCGGCAGGTTAGCCTCAGGACGACGAAGGGAGCGATGTGGCAGCACCCAACACGCCCGCGGCCAAGACCGAGCGCCTGCTCAACCTCACGATGAGCCTGCTCAGCACCCGGATCCCCCTGCCCAAGCAGCGGATCCGGCGCATGGTCGAGGCCTACCGGTCGGTCGAGTCCGACGAGGCCTTCGACCGGATGTTCGAGCGCGACAAGGAGGACCTGCGGGCCATGGGGATCCCGCTCGTCACCGAGGAGATCGGGGTCTTCGAGGACGAGCAGGGATATCGCATCGACCGGCGCGACTACGCCCTGGCCCCCGTGGAGCTGACCACCGACGAGCGTGCCGTGGTCGGACTCGCCAGCCGGGCGTGGGCGCACGCGACGATGGCCGGCACGGCCGCGACGGCCTGGCGCAAGATCGCTGCCGACGACGAGGTGGGGGAGGACCCCTTCGTCGGTCTCGAGCCGCAGCTCGGCGGCACCGAGCCGGCCTTCGAGCCGCTCAAGGACGCCGTGCTGCAGTCCACGCCCGTCCGCTTCGACTACGCGCGGCCCGGCGCCGGCGGGTCGCGACCCCGCCACGTCGAGCCGTGGTACCTCACCGCCTGGCACGGCCGCTGGTACCTCGTTGGGCACGACCTCGACCGCGAGGCGGCGCGGGTCTTCCGGCTGTCGCGGATCGCCTCGGCCGTCACGTCGACGGGGGAGGCACCGACCGTGCCCGTCCCTGACGACCTCGACCCCGTCTCGATGATCGCCGCCACCGACCCGGCCCCGGGTCAGGCCTCGCCGGTCGCGCTGCGGGTGCGCGTCGGCACCGGCCACGGCCTGCGCCGCCGGGCCACCTCGGTGACCTCGCTCGACGGCGAGTGGGACCGCGTCGAGCTCGACCACTCCGACCTCGACGGCTTCGTCAGCGAGGTCGTCAGCCACGGCAGCGACGTCGTCGTCGAGGAGCCGGCGCAGCTGCGGACGGCCGTCGTCGACCGGCTGCGGGCCGTCGTCACCACGCACGAAGGGAGCAGCCGATGAGCCGGCCGCAGGTGGAGACCGCGACGAGCCGGGTCGAGCGGCTGCTCACGATGGTCCCGTGGCTCGTCGGACGTCAGGGCATCGAGATCTCCCGGGCCGCCGAGGGGCTGGGCATCACCGAGGACCAGCTGAAGAAGGACCTCGACCTGCTCTTCATGTGCGGCTACGGCCCGATGACCGACGAGCTCATCGAGGTCAGCTACGAGGGCGGGCGGGTCTTCGTCAGCAATGCCGACACGATCGCCAGGCCGCTGCGCCTGAGCGTCGACGAGGCGATCTCCCTCATCGTCGGGTTGCGGTCCCTGTCGGCCCTCGAGGCGGGGGAGTCGAGCGCCGTCGAGCGGGCACTGGCCAAGCTCGAGGAGGTCGCCGGGGCGATCCCCGGCGTCGACCGGGTCATGGTCGTCGACGACGACACCGAGGCCGGGCGCACCCGCTCGGTGCTGCAGGACGCGCTCTCGGCCGGTCGCCGGGTGCACCTGACCTATCACGTGCCCAGTCGGGACGAGCGGACAGAGCGCGACGTCGACCCGATGCGGCTGGCCCGGGTCGAGGGCCACTGGTACCTCGAAGGGTGGTGCCACCGGGCCGAGGACGTGCGCCTCTTCCGCACCGACCGGATCGAGGCCGTCGAGGTGCTCGACGTGCCGTCCGAGCCCCCGGCGGACGCCGTGCGACGGGACCTGAGCGCCGGCGCCTACCAGCGCGGTGAGGGCGACCTGCCCGTCACCCTGCGCCTGGCACCCTCCGCCCACTGGGTCGCGGAGTACTACCCGGTGACATCTCGGGAAACCTCGGGTGAAGACCTCGTCGTCACCCTGCCGACGAGCAACGAGGGCTTCCTGCGCCGACTCGTGCTGCGCCTGGGCGGCGCGGCCGAGGTCGTCGAGCCGGAGGCGCTGCGCACCGCGGTCACGGGGCACGCGACGCAGGCCCTCGCCGCCTACGACCCCGCCTGAGGGGCGTCAGCGCCCCTCAGGGTCGGGGCATACACTGCAACTTGTTGGTCGCCATCCGAAAGGTCTTGCCATGCCCACTCTGGGTCCCATGGAAATCATCCTCATCCTGGTCGTCATCCTGCTCCTCTTCGGCTTCAAGAAGCTGCCGGATGCCGCCCGTAGCCTCGGCAAGTCGGCCCGGGTCTTCAAGGCCGAGGTCAACGAGATGAAGGAAGAGGACCGCCAGCGCGAGGAGGCCAAGCGCACGCGTGAGGCCGGTACCTCGACCGACGGCAATGCCGTCATCGACGAGGCCAAGCCGCGCACGGACAACCAGTCCGGCCCGGTCGCCTGAGCACCCTCCCTTCGCCCTCCGCACGCATGGCCCGTAGCCCCCGCACGCCCAAGGACCCCGAGGGGCGGATGCCGCTCAAGGAGCACCTCCTCGAGTTCCGCAACCGGCTGATCAAGGCCGCCGCCGCGATCGTCGTGGGCGCGGTCGTCGGGTGGATCATCTACAACCCCGTGCAGGTCGGGCCGTGGACCTACGGCGGTGTCTACGAGCAGCTGACCCTGCCCTTCACCGAGTACAAGAAGGCCAACCCCGGCAGCGTCGTCACGCTGAACTTCGGCAATGCCACGTCGGCCTTCTCCACCCAGCTCGGGCTGTCGATCTTCACCGGGGTCATCATCTCCAGCCCCATCTGGCTCTGGCAGATCTGGGCCTTCATCCTCCCGGGACTGACCAAGCGCGAGAAGCGCCTGTCGCTCGGCGTCTTCGGGACGGCCCTGCCGCTCTTCCTCGCCGGCTGCTTCTTCGCCTACCAGACGCTGCCCAAGGCGTTGCTCATCCTCTTCGGCTTCACCCCCGACGACGACAAGTCGAGCAACATCCAGCAGGCGAGCGACTACTTCACCTTCATCACCCGATTCATCCTCGCCTTCGGCCTGGCGTGGCTGCTGCCGGTCTTCCTCGTCGGGCTGTGCGCCATCGGCGTGCTGCCCGGCCGCACCCTCAAGAAGTCCTGGCGGATGGCGATCCTGCTGATCTTCATCGCCTCGGCGATCATCACCCCGACGCCGGACCCCTTCACGATGTTCCTGCTCGCCGGGCCGCTGTGCGTCCTGTACTTCGTCGCCCTCGCGATCTGCCTCTGGATCGACAGGCGGCGGATCGAGCGGGGCGAGGAGCCCGACTGGTCGGACCTCTCGGACGACGAGGCGTCACCGCTCACCTAGTCTCGGGTCCATGACCCGTGTGACTGCCGACCGCATCGGCCTGCTCGTCAACCCCACCGCCGGCAAGCACCGCGGGGAGCAGATCGGCACCCGTGTGGCCGACCTCCTCGAAGCCGGCGGACGCGAGGTCGTCGATCTCACCGGCCTCGACGCCGCGCGGGCCGAGGCCAAGGCCCGCCGAGCCGTGGCGACGGGTGACATCGACATGCTCGTCGTCGCCGGCGGCGACGGGGCCGCCGGGCTCGGGGCCAACATCTGCGCCGACACCGACGTCCCGCTCGGCATCGTCGCGGTCGGCACCGGCAACGACAACGCCCGCGAGCTCGGGCTGCCGGTGCAGGACGTCGAGGCGTCGGTCCAGCGGATCCTCCAGGGCTCGGTGCGACAGATGGACCTGGGGCGGGTGAGCGGCCCCGACGGCGAGCCGGTCCGCGACTACCTCGGCGTGCTCTCCTGCGGCTTCGACGCCGTGGTCAACGAGCGCGCCAACCGCATGTCCTGGCCCCGGGGTCCGCAGCGCTACAACCTCGCGATCCTGCGCGAGCTCCCGGTCTTCGGCGCGATCCACTACGACCTGACGATCGACGGAGCCGAGCGCGAGGTCGACGGGATGCTCGTGTGCATCGCCAACGGCCGCGCCTTCGGCGGCGGGATGAAGATCGCCCCGGCCGCCGACGTCGACGACGGTCTGCTCGACGTCGTCATCGTCCACGAGATCCCCGTCCCGACCTTCCTCACGGTCTTCCCCAAGGTCTTCTCCGGCACCCACACGACGCACCCGGCGGTCGAGATCATCCGGGGCGCCCGGGTCACCGTGGCGACCGAGCGGATCGTCAGCTATGCCGACGGCGAGCGGGTCGCGCCGCTTCCGGCCACGGTCGAGGCGGCCCGCGGCGCGCTGTCGATCGTGCGCTGAGCCGCTGGCATAGCGTGGGGGCATGTCCTCTCCCGCCGAACGCTATGCCGCCGCCCGCCGTCGCAGCGCGGGGGAGCTCACCCCCTTCGTCGAGGGTCTGGGCTTCGAGCTCGACACCTTCCAGCAGGACGCCTGCGAGGCCGTCGAGGCGGGACATGGCGTGCTCGTCGCCGCCCCGACCGGCGCGGGCAAGACGGTCGTCGGCGAGTTCGCCGTCCACCTGGCCCTCGCGCGCGGGCAGAAGGCCTTCTACACGACGCCCATCAAGGCGCTGAGCAACCAGAAGTACCACGAGCTCGCCGCCCGCCACGGCTACGACCGGGTCGGTCTGCTCACTGGCGACGTCTCGGTCAACGGCGAGGCGCCCGTCGTCGTCATGACGACCGAGGTCCTGCGCAACATGATCTACGCGGGCTCGACGACCCTCGACACCCTCGCCTTCGTCGTCATGGACGAGGTGCACTACCTCGCCGACCGCTTCCGCGGGGCCGTGTGGGAGGAGGTCATCATCCACCTGCCCCGCTCAGTGCAGGTCGTCTCCCTCTCGGCGACGGTGAGCAATGCCGAGGAGTTCGGCGCCTGGCTGGCCGAGGTGCGCGGCGGCACCGAGATCATCGTCTCCGAGGAGCGCCCGGTCCCGCTGTGGCAGCACATGCAGGTCGGCCGCGACGTCCACGACCTCTTCGTCGACGACGGCTCCGCGGGCACCCCGGCGAAGGTCAACCCCGAGCTGCTCGACGCCATCCGCGCCCGCGTGCGAGGTGGCGGCGAGGACGACCAGCGTGGCCGCGGCGGCCACCGGGGTGGTCGTGACCGTCGCGGCGGACGCGGCCGTCGCGACGACCGGGGCCGCGGCGGCCAGGGGCCGCGCGGTGGGGGAGGTGGCCGCTTCGGCGGTGCCGCCTCCCGGACCGAGGTCATCCGCGAGCTCGACCGCGACGGCCTGCTGCCCGCTATCACCTTCATCTTCAGCCGGGCCGGGTGCGAGGGCGCGGTCGGTCAGCTCCTGGCCAACGACCTGCGCCTGGTCTCCGAGCGCGAGGGCGAGCTCAACCGTCGCACCGTCGAGGAGCGCGCCTCCGTCCTGGAGGGCGAGGACCTCGACGTGCTCGGCTACCACCAGTTCGTCGAGGGCATCTCGCGCGGCTTCGCCGCCCACCACGCCGGGATGCTGCCGCTCTTCCGCGAGATCGTCGAAGAGCTCTTCACCGCCGGTCGCATCCGAGCCGTCTTCGCCACCGAGACCCTCGCCCTGGGCATCAACATGCCGGCGCGCACCGTGGTGCTGGAGAAGCTCGTGAAGTTCAACGGCGAGTCGCACGTCGAGATCACCCCTGCCGAGTACACGCAGCTGACCGGCCGTGCGGGGCGCAGGGGCATCGACGTCGAGGGTCACGCCCTCGTCGTGTGGTCCCGGGGGCTCGACCCGATGTCGGTCGCCGGTCTCGCGTCGACCCGGACCTACCCCCTTCGCTCCAGCTTCCGGCCGACCTACAACATGGCCGTCAACCTCGTCGCCCAGGTGGGCCGCCAGACGGCCCGTGAGGTGCTCGAGACCTCCTTCGCGCAGTTCCAGGCCGACCGGGCCGTCGTCGGGCTGGCGTCCAAGGTGCGCGAGCAGCAGGAGTCCCTCGACGCCTATGCCGAGGCCATGCACTGCCACATGGGCGACTTCCGCGAGTACGCCGCGCTGCGCCGGCGCATCTCCGACGTCGAGAAGGAGAGCTCGCGCAAGCGCAATGCCAACCGGCGCGCCGAGATCGCCGTCTCCCTCGAGGCCCTGTCGGTCGGCGACATCATCCGCATCGGCGGCCGTCGCTCGGGCATCGCGATCGTCGTCGCGCCGCCGCGCTCCTACAAGGGCGAGCTGTCCGCGCCGACCGTGCTCACCGAGCACAAGCAGATCCGCCGCCTCACCGCAGCGGACCTCGACGGGCCGGTCACCCCCTTCGGCCGGCTGGCGGTGCCCCGCGGCTTCAACCCCAAGTCGGTCAAGCAGCGCTCCGACCTCGCCGCGACCCTGCGGGCCAAGGCACCGCACGAGGACGCGCCGAGCGTGCAGAGCCACGCGGTCCAGAGTGCGAAGGGGGAGGACGAGCGCCTCGAGCAGCTGCGCCGCGAGCTGAAGTCGCACCCGTGCCACCAGTGCCCGGAGCGCGAGGACCACGCCCGCTGGGCGGCTCGCTGGTGGAAGCTCAAGCGCGAGACCTCGGCCCTGCAGCGCAAGGTCGAGCACCGCACCAACTCGGTGGCGCAGACCTTCGAGCGGATCTGCGTCGTCCTGAGCCAGATGGGTTATCTCGGCGAGGACGGCGAGACCGTCACTGATCTCGGCAGCCGGCTACGCCGGCTCTACACCGAGAAGGACCTGCTCGCGGCCGAGTGCCTGCGCGGGGGAGCGTGGAAGCGGCTCGACCCGGCCGAGCTGGCCGCCGTCGTCTCGATGCTGATCCACGAGCCCCGGCACGACGACGACCCCTTCCCGCGGATGCCGACGGACAACGTCTCGGACGCGTGGCAGGACATGCTCCGCCGGTGGAGCGAGCTCGAGGACCTCGAGCAGGCCAATGCCCTGCCCGCGACCGGCGAGCCCGACGGGGGGCTCGCGTGGGCGGTGCACCGGTGGGCGAGCGGGCGCCGGCTCGACGAGGTGCTCTCCGGCTCGGACCTGACGGCGGGGGACTTCGTGCGCCGATGCAAGCAGGTCGTCGACCTCCTCGACCAGGTCGCCGATGCCGCGCCCGAGCCGCACCTGCGTGGTGTGGCCCGCACCGCCGTCGACAAGGTCATGCGCGGGGTCGTCGCCGCCGACCGCCTGGACTGACCTCCTCTTCGCTCGCCGGGTGGGTGCGCTCAGCCGCGCAGGGCGGTCGCCACCCGGTCGAAGGGGGAGGTGAGCGCGTGGTCGACGGCCAGCCGGCTCATCGCGGCCGGGTCGGCGATGTCGCCGGGCAGGCGCAGGTCGACGTCGGGGATCGGCACGTCGTGGGCGACCCGCACGACGAGCGGAGCCACGTCGAGGTAGTCGCTCGCCGCCTCGAGGTTGGCCCGGCGGGCTCCCTTGATCCCGGGGTCGCCGGAGGCGACGGCCTCACGCACGCCGGCCAGCGAGCCGTAGTCGCGGATGAGCGTCGCAGCGGTCTTGTCGCCGATGCCCTTGACCCCCGGCAGCCCGTCGCTCGTGTCGCCGCGAAGCGCCGCCATGTCGGCGTAGGCGTCACCTGAGGCGACGCCGTACTTGTCCTCGAGGAATGCCTGGGTGACGAGGTCGGGGTCGCGCACTCCGCCGCGTGCGGTGTAGACGACCCGGGTCGCGGAGGCGTCGTCGACGAGCTGGAAGAGGTCGCGGTCACCCGTGACGACGTCCACCGGCATCTGACCGCGGTGGGCCATCGCCAGGGTGCCGATGACGTCGTCGGCCTCGTAGCCGGCCGCGCCGATGCGGGCGATCCCGATGGCCGCGAGCGCCTCGGCGATGACGGGGACCTGCGGGGAGAGTTCGTCGGGGACCTCCTCGCCCTCGCCCGGGTCATCGGCGACCCGGTGCGCCTTGTAGGTCGGGATCGCGTCGACGCGCCACTGCGGGCGCCAGTCGTCGTCCCAGCAGGCGACGACGTGGGTCGGGCGGTAGCGGGTGACGAGGGTGGCGATCATGTCGAGGAAGCCGGCCACCGCATTGGTCGGGATGCCCGAGGGCGCGTCGGCGCGAGCGGGCACGCCGTAGAAGGCGCGGAAGTACAGCGAGGCGGAGTCGAGCAGGAGCAGGCGGGAGCGCGCCGAGTCGGACATGCTCCGACCCTACGGGTCTCGCTTATTGTTCATGCATGGAAGCGGCGGATCGACGCATCATCGAGCTCCTGCGCCAGGACGGGCGCACGAGCTACACCGACCTGGGCAAGGCCATCGGCCTGTCCACCTCCGCCGTGCACCAGCGGGTGCGGCGGCTCGAGGAGCGGGGAGTGATCACCGGCTACTCCGCGGTGGTCGACCCGGCCGCCGTCGGCACGCCCTTGACGGCCTTCATCTCGGTGACCCCGCTCGATCCCCGCGAGCCCGACGACATCCCCGACCGGCTGCGCGACATCCCGCAGATCGACGCGTGCTACTCCGTCGCCGGGGACGCCAACTACATGCTCCGGGTGCGCGTGGGCACCCCGCAGGACCTCGAGGAGCTCCTCGCGACGGTCCGTAACAAGGGCGGCGTGTCGACGCGCACGACCATCGTCCTGTCGACGCCGTGGGAGTGACGACCCGCCTGCCCCTGCGGCTCCTCCTCGCCCTCGTCGGTGGGCTGTGCCTGTGGCTGTCCTTCCCCGACCACGACCTCGCGCTCCTCGCGATCGTCGGCGTCGGCCTCGTCGGGGTCGCCATGTGGGATGTCAGCCCCCGCGCCGGTGCCCTGCTCGGCCTCGTCGCGGGGCTGGGCTGCTTCGTCCCCACGCTCAGCTGGTCGGGCATCTTCGTCGGCACCTTCCCCTGGATGGCCCTCGCCGTCACCGAGTCGCTCTACGTCGCCGGCATGGGTGCCGTCCTCGCCGCCGTGCAGCGCCCGCTGGTGCGGCGAGGACGCCTCCTGCCGGCCGCCCTGCTCGTCCCCGTGCTGTGGGTGCTTCAGGAGTGGGTGCGCGGCACGCTGCCCTACGGCGGCTTCCCGTGGGCCCGCATCGCCTTCAGCCAGGCGGACACCCCCTTCGCCCGATGGGCCGCGATCGGGGGAGCGCCCCTCATCACGCTCGCCGTGGCTCTCGTCGCGGTCCCGCTGATCCTCGTCGTCGTCACCCGCCGCCCGCCGTGGGTGGCCCTGGGGTTCGCGGTCGTCGCCGTGGCCGGCGCCTTCGTCGTGCCGGTGCCGACCAGCGGCGACGCGACGGCACGGGTCGGCCTCGTGCAAGGCAATGTCCCGCGGGCCGGGTTGGACTTCAACGCCGAGCGGCGCAAGGTGCTCGACAACCACGTGGCCGGCACCGAGGCCCTCGCGGAGCGCCACGACGACCTCGACCTGGTCATCTGGCCGGAGAACTCCTCCGACATCGATCCCCTGCGCAAGGCCGACGCCGCGGAACAGGTGCAGCGCGCGCTCACGGCGGTCGACGTGCCGATCATCGTCGGGGCGATCCTCGACGAGCCCTCCCCGGCGGTGTCCAATGCCTCGCTCTACTACCGGCCCGGAGGAGAGGAGCCGGCGCGCTACGTCAAGCAGCACCCCGTCCCCTTCGCCGAGTACGTGCCTCACCGCGACTTCTACCGCCTCTTCAGCAGCAAGGTCGACCTCGTGCGCGTCGGCTTCGCGAAGGGGGACCGCAACGCCGCCTTCACCGTGCCCGGCCGCGATGGCGACTTCTCCGCCGTCCCGACGATCTGCTTCGAGGTGGCCTACGACGGCCTCATGCGCTCGGCGGTCAAGGACGCGGAGACGAAGGGGGACCCCAGCCTCCTCGTCGTCCAGACCAACAACGCGACCTTCGGCTACACCGCGGAGTCGACGCAGCAGTACGCGATCTCGCGCATCCGGGCGATCGAGCACGGCCGCAGCGTCGCCCACGTCTCGACGGTCGGCGTCTCCGGCTTCGTCAACCCCGACGGCAGCACGACGCCGGTCACGCAGCTCTTCACCGCCGCCCAGCCGGTCGACGACGTCGTCCTGCGCAGCGGACTGACGGTCTCCGACCGCCTCGGCCCCTGGGTCGAGTGGGGCAGCGCCCTCGTGCTGCTGCTCGCGGTGGTCTGGCGCCTGCGCCGACGACCGACGGGTAGTGTCGGTGACGAGCCACGGAGCGACCAGAGCCCGACCGAGCAGACCGAGGAAGCCACCACCGGTGCCTGACACGCAGCATGCCCAGCGACCGCCGATCGAGCGGGTCGCGGTCCTCATCCCGACCTACAACGAGCGCGACAACCTGCCGCTGATCGTCGACCGGTTGCGCCGCGCGGTCCCCACGGCGGACGTCGTCGTCCTCGACGACAACTCCCCGGACGGCACCGGTGACGTCGCCGACGCGATGGCCGCCGCAGACCCGCAGGTCTCGGTCATCCACCGCGAGGGCAAGCAGGGCCTGGGCGCGGCCTACCTGCACGGCTTCCGGTGGGCGCTCGAGCAGGGCTACGACGCGATCGTCGAGATGGACGCCGACGGATCGCACCGCCCCGAGCACCTGCCCCGCATGCTCGAGGTCGCGGCCGACGCCGACCTCGTCATCGGCTCGCGCTACGTGCGCGGCGGCAAGATCGTCAACTGGCCGATCGACCGCAAGGCGATCTCCATGGCCGGCAACATGTACATCAAGCTCGTCCTCGGCATGCCGGTCAACGACGCGACCGCGGGCTACCGCGTCTACCGCGCCGAGACCCTGCGGACCATCGGTCTCGACGAGGTGGAGAGCGCTGGCTACGTCTTCCAGACCGACCTGACGGTGCGCACGGTGCGCGCCGGGCTGCGGGTCGTCGAGGTGCCGATCACCTTCGTCGAGCGCGAGATCGGCGACTCGAAGATGGACGGTGACGTCGTGCGTGAGTCGATGGCCCGGATCACCGGCTGGGGCGTGGCACACCGTCGCCAGCAGCTGCGTCGGCTCGTCGACCGGGAGCCCACGTGGCACCGGTTGTGATCTTCGGGTCGGGTCCCTCGGGGCCCGGCCCATCGCCCCGCCGTCGCCGTCGGGTGGCGTGGATCCCGCTGGCCCTGGTCCTGTGGCTGATCGTCGAGATCGCCGCCGTCGTCGGTGTCGTGCAGCTCGTCGGCGTCTGGTGGACCCTGCTCGCCTTCGTGCTTCTGTCGGCCCTCGGCGTGTGGTTCCTGCGGCGCGAGGGGCGTCGGACGTGGGTGGCGCTGCGCGAGGCGCTGCGCAGCGGTCAGATGCCCTCGCGCGAGATCGCCGACGCCGCGCTCGTCTTCGTCGGGGGACTGCTGCTCACCCTGCCCGGCTTCGTCTCCGACGTCGTCGGTCTCGTCGTCGTGCTGCCCTTCACGCGGCCCATCGCCCGGATCGGCCTCGAGGCCGTCGTCGCGCGACGCCTGCTCGCCGCGGGCCTGCCGGTCGCGCCCGGCGAGGCCCGGGTGCGCCGCTCGCCGCGACGTGAGGGGCGCGACGACGGGGGAGAGGTCGTCGAGGGCGAGATCGTCGACGACTGACCTCTTCGAGACGGCCGCGGACGGCCTCCTCAGGGACCGAAGGGCGGGGACCGAAGGACATGACGAAGGGGGTGGCCCACCCGTGATCGGTGGGCCACCCCCTTCGTCGTGCTGGGGCGCCGAGGTCAGGCGCTGCGCTTGCGCGGCTTCTCGCCACGGGAGGCGCGCAGCAGCTCGAGGCGCTCCTCGAGCAGCTCCTCGAGCTCGGGGATGGAGCGACGCTCGAGCAGCATGTCCCAGTGGGTGCGGACGTGCTTGGCGGGCTTGAGCTCGGGCTCCGGGCCGTCGAGGAGCTTGCCGAGCTTGCCGCAGCGGCACTCCCAGGTGCCGGGGATGTCGGCCTCGACGGAGAAGGGCAGCTCCGTGCGGTGCCCGTCGTCACAGACGTAGGTCGTGATCTGACGGTCACTGGGGACGACGTTGTCCGTCGTCTCCATGCTGAAGCTGACCATGCGCGTTCCGCGCAGCGTGCGCTCTGCCATGTTGCAAGTCTCCTGGTGTCTCTCGCGATGTCCGCGCCCCTGCCGCGCGGGCCCCTCGTCACATGACAACGCTCGTGGTGCGTCATCTGTTCCGGCTGCACGCATCATTGCGGCGCCGTGACCCGTGGGCGGGCCTTCCGAGTGGGGCCCGATCTGGCGGTGTGCTCGTGGCACGACCTGGGCCGACCCCACAGGATAGCGGAGTGCCACCGTGTCGCGCACATCGAGCCCGCTCCGCCCGCTAGCCTCACCACGTGACCGACGTGATCCCACCGACGAGCGAGCCGACGACCGCCCTGCGATCCGAGCCCCAGGGCGGCAAGGGCCGGATCATCGGGTGGGCCATGTGGGACTGGGGGACCCAGCCCTTCAACACGGTCATCACGACCTTCGTCTTCTCCGTCTACCTGACGAGCGAGAGCTTTGGCGCCACCAACACCACCTCGACCGCGCTGGCGATCTCGACCGCCCTGTCGGGTCTGCTCGTCGCGCTGCTGGCGCCCGTGCTGGGGCAGAACTCGGACCGGTCCGGCAGGGGAGTGCGCAACCTGCGCCTGCAGACCTGGTTGCTGGCGGCCCTGTCGGCCGCGCTCTTCTTCGTCAAGCCGGAGCCGGGATTCCTCGTGCTCGGCCTCGTCCTGCTGGGCATCGGCTCGATCGTCTCCGAGGTCGCGAGCGTCAACTACAACGCGTCCATCGAGCAGGTCGCCTCCCCGCACAATGTCGGCCGGGTCTCCGGCTTCGGCTGGGGGATGGGCTACCTCGGCGGCATCCTCGTGCTGCTCCTGCTCTACTTCGTCTTCATCCAGCCCGAGGTGGGCCTCTTCGGCGTCACCGGCGACGACGGCATGGACATCCGGGTGTCGATGGTCGTCTGCGGCCTGTGGACCCTGCTCTTCACCATCCCAACCTTCCTCGTGCTGCGGGACCGCCCGCGGGAGAAGGCTCCTCGCGTCGGGGTCGTCGACTCCTACAAGCTCGTCGGGGCCTCCCTTCGTCGCCTGTGGGGTCACTCCCGGCACACGGTCTACTTCCTCGGGGCCTCGGCGCTCTTCCGCGACGGGCTCGCCGGCGTCTTCGCCTTCGGCGCCGTCCTCGCCGCGGGCACCTTCGAGATGTCGGCCGGCGAGGTCATCATCTTCGGCGCCGCGGCCAACATCATCGCCGGCATCAGCACGATGCTCTTCGGCCTGCTCGACGACGTGCTCGGGCCCAAGCGGGTCATCCTCATCTCGCTCGTCGCGCTCGTGCTGCTGGGCGCCGGCGTCTTCGTCCTGCACGACGGTGGCCCGATGGTCTTCTGGACCCTGGGGCTGGCGATGACCGCCTTCGTCGGACCGGCCCAGGCCGCCTCCCGCAGCTTCCTCGCCCGGGTCATCCCCGAGGGGCAGGCGGGTGAGATCTTCGGCCTCTACGCGACGACCGGACGCGTCGTGTCGTTCCTCTCGCCGGCCGCCTTCGCGCTCTTCATCTGGATCGGCGCACGGATCACGGGGGAGTCCAACACCCAGTACTGGGGCATCCTCGGCATCGCGCTCGTCCTCGTCGCCGGGCTCGCAGTGCTCATCCCGGTCAAGACCCCGCAGGAGCAGGTCGGGCCCCAGGCGGGCTGATCGGCGGGACGGACCCGCCGGGCGGATCAGCCGGCGTACTCCCAGTGCCACGGCTCGGGCAGCGCACCGCCGGCCGCGGCCCAGGACGGGTGGAACCACCCGTAGAGCGGCGCATTCTGCTGCATCCACGCATGGGCGGGGTGGCCGAAGCTGTTGACGCCACCGCACAGGTCGAGGGCCTTGCCCAAGCCGTGGTTGCTCGTGCCGGGCGCCGCAGCCCAGCCGCCGCGCTGCTGCTTGGTGACGACCTGGTCGGCGTAGGAGCGATAGGAGTCGGTGACGCAGAGCAGGTGCCCGGTGTCGCGCTGGTAGGCCTTGCTCATCGTGTTGAAGGCCGCCGCGGCAGCGGGTCGCAGGGACTCGCCCGGCGCCCCGATGAGCGGGCAGAGCGCGCTCGGCGGCACCTGGCCGTTGGGATAGGTGCCGACATTGGTCGAGCAGGGCTTGAGCCCCTCGAACTGGCTGACGTCCTGGCCGAGCTTCTTCAGGGCCGAGGTGAGCCGGTCGCTCGCCCCCTGCGCCCGCCCGTCGGGGCGGCTGATCAGCGCGTTGACGACCGGGCCGGCCTCCTTGAGCTCCGCGGCGTGCTTGCGGCGCAGCTCGGCGAGCTCGTCCTTGCGCTCCTTGAGCACCTCGTCCGCACGCTGCTTGGCCCGGTCGGCACGACGCTTGGCGCTGGCGGCCTTCTTGAGGGCCGAGTTCTTCTTCTTCGTCAGCGACGACTTGGTCACCGTGTCCTTGCGGACGAGGTCGACGGTGCGGATCCGCTCGTCGGTCAGGTAGCTCAGGTCGCCCGCGGACTCGCCCTTGGTCTTCGAGCTGTCGGTGAGCGTCCCGATCATCGTCATCGTGTCGCTGTACCCGCCGGCCTGGGTGTAGGTGTCGAAGGCCCAGCTGCGCAGGTCGGCGCGTCCCTTCGCCAGCCGGTTGCGGTACTTGTCGAGCTCGCGCTGAGCGGTGTCGGCCTCGGCCTTCGCGGAGTCGTACTCGTCGCGTGCCTCCGCCTTCTTCTGCAGGAGCTTGTTGGCCTTCGTCGAGTACGACTTCAGCGACTTCACGGCCGCCGCGATGTCCTTGTTGTCCTTGACCAGGTCGGCCGTCAGCCGGTCCGCCTCGGCGATCTGCTCCTCGAGGTCGCTCGAGGAGAGCGGGGTGTCGTTGCCGTCGCCGACGGGCAGGCCCTCCTCGTCGACGGACCAGGCGGTGCTCGGGCTGGAGGGGGCGCTCGTCGTGGGGGTGGGGTCGACGGGCTCCGCCGACGCCGACGACGCGGCCAGACCGGTGGTCAGACACAGCGCGACGACCGCGCTGGTCGCACCGCCGTGGCGGGGACGAGCTCGCATGGGTTCTCCTGGGAAGGGACAGACCGAGCAATCATAGGGCCGTCGGTCGTCGACGTACACGTCCCCGTGGACGCAGCGCAGGGCGAAGGGGGCGTCCTCAGGCGGTCTTCGAGCTCGCCTTCACCTTCGCCGCGGCCTTGCGCCGGCGCAGCCGCACCTGCAGCTGAGGGCCCGCCGTCCGGGTCTCGAGGTAGGGCTGCTCGTCGACGAGGGTCGACAGCTTCTGGTGGCCGAAGGTGCGCGGGTCGAAGTCGGCGTGCGCCCGGCTCAGGTGCTGCCCCACGGTGCCCAGCGTGCTCCAGCCGTCGTCGTCGGAGGTCGCGTTGATCGCCTTGGTGAGTGCGGACTGGAGGTTGATCGTCGTCTCCGGCTCGGCCTCGGCAGGGGAGGGGGCACCCCCTTCGTCCTGGGGCGGCTCGTCGTCGCGGGCCTGCTCCTGGAGCAGCTCGAGGAAGACGAACTGGTCGACCGCACGCCGCAGCGACTCCGGGGTCTTGCGCAGACCCAGCCCGTAGACCCGCTTGCCCGACTCGCGCAGCCGGGTCGCCAGCCGCGTGAAGTCGGAGTCGGAGGAGACGAGCGCGAAGGCCTCGACGTTGCCCTGCCAGAGCAGGTCCATCGCATCGATGATCAGCGCGCTGTCGGTGGAGTTCTTGCCGACGGTGTAGGCGAACTGCTGGACCGGCTGGATGGCATTGCGGTGCAGCTCCGGCTTCCAGCCGCCGAGCTGGGTCGTCGTCCAGTCTCCGTAGGCCCGCTTGACGGTCGGGGTGCCGTACTTCGCGAGCTCCTCGAGCACGGCGGAGATGTGCTTGGCGGAGACGTTGTCGCAGTCGATGAGAACGGCGATGCGGGTCGTCGAGCGAGGGTCGTCCATGTCGGCGACGCTACCCTCTGGCGCTCGCACGCGAAGGGGGACATACTTCCCCCGGACGACGGGCCCAGGGGAGTGTCAACGGGGGCCGGGATCCGCCACACCCACACCTCTGTCAGGAGTTCACGAATGCACCTGTCCCGCCGCACCATCGCCATCTCGTCCGCCGTCGCCGCCGCCGCGGTCGCCGCCGGTGGGGCCGTCTCCGCGGCCACCACGAGCACCCCGCCGCAGCTGTCGACCATTACCTACGTGGGCGTCTACGACACCACCTTCGCCGGCTTCCCCGGCGACACCCACCGGGTCTCCGTGCTGATGAAGCGCGGTAACACGAGCACCTTCGGCAAGAACCAGCAGAACTTCGTCAACGTCGAGTCCTTCTCCTGCACGGGTGGTGCCGTCGTGCCTCCGGCCGGCCCGGTGCCGGCCGCCTGCACGCTCGTCGCGACGACGCCGATGCGCAACACCGACGCGACGACCGCCTGGGTCTCGAGCACCGGCCGCTCCGGGTCCTTCACCGGCCGTCTCACGTCCCGCTCGGGGACCTCTCGCTCGCTGAGCAGCACCCTGAAGTTCTTCTACACCAACCCGGGCGGCGAGCACTCCTTCGGCCCGGACATGAACGTGCGCAACGGCTCCGGGCGCGTCACGGGCCTGCTGGGTGGCAAGGCCCCGACCAGCGCCTCGGTGCTCGTCACGACCTTCGGCGCGTGAGGTCGACGTCGCCGCCGGCCCGTGTGCCGGCGGCGACGTCACGACTTCTTGCGTCGAGGCCGGGGGATCGGGCGCACGACGAGCACCGGGCACGGTGCAGTGCTCTGCACCCGCTGGGCGGTGCTGCCGATGAGGACCTTGTCCGTCAGACCCCGGCTGCCGCTCGCGACGACGATCAGCTCGATGCCCGACACCTTGGCCGCCCGGATGATCTCGGTCGACGGGGTGCCGCTGCGCACCCGGGTGCGCACCGTGGTCGTCTCGGACCAGTCGTCGAACTCCGCGGCGATGACCGCGACCGCAGCCTCCGCCTCGGCCTTGAAGGAGCTCCCGGTGAGCTGCCTGGGGGCCCTGGCGTCGGCCGAGATCTCGTCGACGAAGGACACACTCGCCAGGGGCCGGGTGACGGCCAGGACGAGGATGCTCTCGACCTTGGTGGGGTCCGCGAAGGACTTGAGGTGCCGGGCGGCCCGCAGGGACTGGCGGGAGCCGTCGGTGGCGATGAGCACGTGCATGTCAGCTCTCCAGATCGGTGGTCGGGGTGCCGCCGCCGAGCAGCCGCTCGGCGATGAAGAGGACGACGCCGACGCCCAGCAGCGCGGCGCAGTAGAGGAGCGACCCGGGGTCGTCGTAGATGACGTAGCCGAGGATGAGGAAGTTGGCCACGACACCGATCGCGAGGAGTGCCCGGGGCGCTCTGAAGGTCTCGTCGGTGCGGTCGTGGCGGTCGAGCTTGACGGCGGAGACGATGACGAGCGCGTAGATCAGCAGGGTGAAGACCACCGTGACATTGGCCAGCTGGGCCAGGTCGGCGCCGGAGACGAGCAGCGCGGCGATGACGAGGACGGAGAAGAGGATCGCCAGCCATGGCACCTGACGGCTGCTGACCTTGGCGAAGGGGGCGGGCACGACGTCCTCGCGTGCCATGCCGTAGAGGATCCGCGACTCGGTGACGAGGCAGACCAGGCAGGTGTTGGTGATGGCCACCATGGCGATGATCGCGAAGATGATCGTCAGCACGGCGACCGAGATCGGCAGGATCCCGGTCTTGACGACCTCGAGCAGCGCGGCATCCGACTCAGCCAGCTGCTGGATGGGGACCGTGACGGCCGCGGTGACCGCGATGAGGACGTAGAGGACGCCGGCCGTCGCCATGCCACCGATGAGCGCCCGCGGGAAGTCGCGGCGCGGGTTGCGCGTCTCCTCGGCGAGGTTGGCGGCATTCTCGAAGCCGGTCATGGCGAAGAAGGCCAGCGCGACGCCCGCGAGCAGGCCGAGGGCGGGGTTGCTGTCGGTCGAGAACTCGGCGATCCGGCCGAGCTCGACCTTGCCCTGGACGGCCGCGACCACGCCGATGACGAGCACGATGACCAGGCCGGTGACCTCGACGAAGGTCATGAGCATGTTGGCCACGACCGACTCGGTGATCCCGATGAAGTTGATGATCGCCAGGGCGACGATGAAGGCCAGGGCGACGACGAGCGCCGGTGCCGCCTCCCACACCTCGCCGAAGTACTGGGCGAAACCGGTCGCGAGGGAGCCCGCCGCCGCATAGCTCGCCGACAGCATGCAGAAGGTGATGAAGAAGGTCAGGGTCTTGTTCTTGAAGGCCTTGTTGACGTAGAGGGCGGCCCCCGCCGCCTGCGGGTACTTCGTCACCAGCTCTGCATAGGCGAGCCCGGTGATCGTCGCGACCGTGACACCGACGGCGAAGGCGGCCCAGAAGGCGCCGCCGACCGCTCCGGCGACGAGGCCGATGAGGACGTAGATGCCGGACCCGAGGACGTCACCGAGCACGTAGAAGTAGAGGAGGCGGCCGCTGACACCTTGCTTCAGTTCGGAGTCGGCGTTGAGCTCGGACGACCCTTCGGGGTTGGCTGTGTCGACGGACATCGGCGTCCTTCCGGCCCGGGTGCGCCGCCGGTGCGGCGCGTGCGTCCCGTGATCCACACCACAACGCACGAGGCGCCGTGTCAAACGGAGGGTGGACGCAGCGTGTCGTCAGTCGTCGCCGGACGGGCGTGAGCGGGCCCGCTTGATCTCGCCCCGTCGGGACTTCGCGGCGAGCCTGCGGCGCTGCGACCCGCGGGTGGGTTTCGTGGCCCGACGCGAAGGGGGAGGGGGCGCCAGTGCCTCGCGCAGCCGGGCGGCCATCCGCTCACGTGCGGCGGTGCGGTTGCGGCGCTGTGCGCGGTGCTCCGATGCATCGACGGTGAGGGTCGTACCCACGAGACGGGGCGCCAGGCGGGCCAGCGCCTGCTCCCGCTGATGGTCGGTGAGCGAGGTCGTCGTGGCGAGGTCGAGGGAGAGCTGCACGCGGGAGTCGGTCGTGTTGACCCCCTGGCCGCCGGGTCCGCTGGCCCGGCTGAACTGCTCGGTGAGCTCGCCGGCGGGCACGACGAGCCCGCCGGGGATCCCGGGCCCCGAGGGCACGCGCAGCTCGTTCATGACGTCAGGGTCTCACCCGACAGTGCGCGCCACCCCGCCACCGGCCGCCACGAGGCGCTGGCTGTGCTGCTGCTCCGGCAGGTCCCGCTCGAGCTCACGCACGAGCGGGATGACCTCACGGCCGAAGCGCTCGACCTCCTCGCGCACGTGGAGAAATCCCGTGAGGACGAGGTCGATCCCGACCTTCTTCTACTCGACGATCCGCTGGGCCACCTGCTCGGGCGTCCCGATGAGCCCGGTGCGGAAGCCGTCGTTGTACTGCACGAGGTCCTTGAACTCGCTGTCGCCCCACATCCCCTTCTTGTCCGCGGTGGAAGATCCTGCCTGCTTGACCGCCTCGCCGAAGTCGTTGACCTTGTCGGTGTTCGCCTTGGCGATGTTCTCGTCGACGACCGCGACGGCCTCGGCCTCGCTGTCGCGCACGACGGCGAAACCGTTGATGCCGAAGCGGACCCGGCGGCCGTGGAGGGCCGCCTGCTCGCGGACGGCCTGCACCTGCTCGGCGGCACCCTCGAGCGTCTTGCCGTTCATGAAGTACCAGTCGGACAGACGCCCGGCCATGGCCTGCGCCGACGTGGAGTTGCCGCCCTGGAAGATCTCCGGGTTGGTGTCGGGCGCCGGGCGGAAGGTGACGTCGCGGGTGCGGTAGAAGTCGCCGCGGTAGGTGAACTCCTCCTCGTCCCACAGGCCGCGCAGGACCTCGATGAACTCCTCGGCGCGGCGGTAGCGCTCCTCGTGGTCGAGCCAGGCCAGGCCGAGGTCGGTGTACTCCTTCTTGAACCACCCGGAGACGATGTTGAGCGCCAGGCGGTTGCCGGAGGTGGACTGAGCCGTCGCGGCCAGCTTCGCGAGGATGTGCGGCGGCCACTGACCGGGGTGGACGGCGGCGATGACCTTGAGCCGCTCGGTGGCCCCGAGGAGGGCGAGGGAGAAGGCCACCGACTCCTGCTGGGCGTCGGCGCCGTAGGAGGCGAGGTAGCGCACCTGCGTCAGGGCGTAGTCGTAGCCGACCTGCTCGGCCGTGCGCGCCGTGTCGATGTTGTAGGCGGGGGAGTGGTCGGTGCGCTGCTCGATGTCGGAGACGATGAGGCCGCCGGACACGTTGGGGACCCAGTAGGCGAAGCTCACGGCGTCGGGGCTGGTCACGATGGCTCCTTCGGTCGACTGCGGATTAGTCCTACCAAATAAGAAGGAGTTCGATCACCCAAAGGTGTCTCGGTTCGTGGTCAGGCGAGGATCCAGGAGATCGTCTGGTTGTGCGGCGTGGGCACCCCGTGCCGCCTGCCGAGCTCGACCACGCGATCGGCGAAGAGGGCCACCTCGGTGGGGCGGCCGGCGAGCACGTCCTGGAGCATCGACGTGCGCCCCTCGCCGGGCAGGCCGGCGAGGACCTGGTCCCACCGCTCGCAGTCGGCCTCGCCGAGCGGCACTCCCTCGGGCCCGGAGACGGCGATGACCTCGTCACGCAGGGCGAGCATGAGCGAGCGGGCCGGACCCTCGACCGTGAAGTCCGCGTAGGGCCGGCGCAGCACGGCAGAGGCCTGGTTGATGCAGGTGTTGACCATGAACTTCCACCACATCTCGTGGCGCATGTCCGCCGGTGTCTCCCACCGCAGGCTGGCACGGTCGAGCGCGTCGGTGACGGCGTGGACACGATCGGTCGACGCCAGGCCGGGCGCCGTGCCGAGGGTCAGCTGGCCGGGGGAGAGGTAGGTGACCTCACGCCCTTCGCGGCCTGCCGCCATGCCGAGGGCGATGCACAGCAGCACGCTCTCCGCGCCGAACCGCCCGGCGAGGACCTCCTCGCTGTCCAAGCCGTTGAGCACGGAGACGAGTGTGGTCTGCGGCCCGACGAAGGGGGTGACGTCGTCCATCGCAGCCGCCAGGTCGTGGTGCTTGACCGCCACGACCACGAGGTCGACCGGCTGCGGAGCGTCACTGCCGGGATCGAGGACGGACGCCTGCAGCGGGGCGCCGTTGACGGTCAGGCCGTCGGTGCGCAGGCGTCCGGCCCGCTCACCCGAGGCGACCAGGGAGGTGCGCAGACCCCCTTCGACGAAGTGCGCGGCGTACATGGCGCCCATGGCACCTGCCCCGACGACGGCGACGGACTCGATGGCCTGGCTCATGGCCGCAGGCTATCGAGGCGCCCGACGAGCCCGACCACGGCGAGGCATGCCGTCGTGGCTGCGACGAGCGCGAGCCCACCGAGGTGCGGCGCGGTGCAGGCCACGACGAGACCGAAGGCGGCGGCCCCGAGCGAGCCCCGGACCACTCCGCCCAGGAGGTCCTGCACGGCACGGGCTCCGCGGTACCGATGGGTCGACGGGGAGAGCACGAGCGCCACGAGCGGGGCGGCCGCCAGCGTGCCGGCGAGGCCCGAGCCCAGGGTCTCGACGGTCGCGGTCAGCGCGATGACGAGAGCGGAGCCGATCGCGACGCGGACGACGAGGTCGTGCCGTGCGCTCCGCCCGGGCCCGGCCATCGTGACCGGCTCGGCACGGGGCCACCAGGCCATCACTGCCAGGGCCACGAGCACGTGGAGTGCGGCGGTCACGAGGACTCCCTGCGCGAACGTCCGCACGAGGGCGATGCCGATGACCCAGGCGACGAGGGTCATGGCGAGGGCGACGGCGGAGGAGTGGCGTGGGGCTGCGGTCGCATAGGTGACACACATGGCGACGACCGCGATCTGGCCACCGAGCATGCCCAGGGCGCCGTGGGCGAGTGCCTCGGGGCCATGTGACAGGTGGAGCAGGCCCAGGAAGGTGCCGGAGGTGAGGGGGAGCCCGACGACGAGGCCCCCGAGGCGATCACCGAGACGGCCTTGCGCGAGGCTCGCGACAGCGATGACGAGGGGCGGGAGGAGCAGACGGAGCGCGATGGTTTCCACGTGGCACCACCCTCGTCGGACGGCGACCCTGGATGGCGCGGGTTGTGGCCCCGGTGCGCGGGTCTGGCCGTGATGATCGCGGCTAGGGCCTGGAATGGGCGATGATGTCACGGTGAGTCCACTCGATCGCCTCGACCGCCAGATCCTCGGCCATCTCGTGCGCGACGGCCGCGCGACCTATCAGGAACTCTCCCGCGAGGTCCGCCTGTCGGCGAGCTCGGTCGCGGAGCGGGTGCGCCACCTGCGCGCGTCCGGCGTCATCCGTGGCTACCGCGCCGAGCTCGATGCGGCTGCCCTGGGTCGGCCGCTGACGATGGTCAGCGAGGTGCGGCTGCGCGAGTCCACGGTCCGCAGGGAGTTTGCCGCCAGCCTCGCGGCCATCCCGCAGATCGTCGCCGGGTCGCGCCTGACCGGCGACTACGACTACGAGCTGCGCCTGGCCTGCCGGGACGCGGAGGAGTTCGAGTCGATCGTCGACCTGTTGCGCGCCGACCACGGCGTCGTCGCCATCCGGTCGCGCATGGTGCTGCACGACCTCGAGATCGACCCCGGGGGACTCGCCGGGCTCGACTAGGGGTCGAAAGTCCGTTGCGGCACCCGACCGCCCGCCCTAGCGTCGGTGGATGAGCTGCGAGCTGAGGTCCTTGTCCTTCGACGTGCGTGACCCGGCCGCGCTGGCCGCCTTCTGGGCGCGGGTCCTCGGCAGAGACGTGGGGGAGTCCGGCACCGAGCTGCTCCCGGCGGGCCCGAGCGACGTCGCGATCCGCTTCTGCCGACGTGACGACGTGCGACAAGGGCTTGGCCGAGCTCACTTCGACCTGACGAGCGCCACGGCGGCAGAGCAGGACTCGACCGTCGCGCTGGCTCTCGACCTCGGTGCCTCGCACATCGACGTCGGACAGCTGCCGGAGGAGGGGCACGTCGTGCTCGCCGACCCCGAGGGCAACGAGTTCTGCGTCATCGAGGCGGGCAACGGCTTCCTCGCCGACACCGCGCGCATCGGGGCGCTGTCGTGCGACGGCACCCGCGCGGTCGGCCTCTTCTGGAGCGAGGCCCTGGCGTGGCCGCTCGTCTGGGACGAGGGGGAGGAGACCGCCATCCAGTCCCCGGCAGGTGGCACGAAGATCGCCTGGGGTGGCCCGCCCGTCGCGGCCAAGGAGGGGCTCGACAAGCTCCGACTCGATCTCGTCGTGACGGGTGACTCGACGCTCGACCACGAGGTCGAGAGACTCGTCGGGCTGGGGGCTCGGCGGCTCGACCTCGAGCTCGAGCCGGGCGAGGTGCTCCTGGCCGACCCGGACGACAACGAGTTCTCCGTCGTCGCGCAGGGGAGCGAGGGCGATGCCGGGGGATAGCGTGGGCTCGTGATCACCTCGGGCCTCGTCAACGTCTTCACCCACGACGTGCTCCGGGCGCTGGAGTTCTACGGCGGGCGGCTGGGGCTCACGGAGACCTTCCGGACGCCCACCGACGGCGTGCCCGAGCACGCGGAGCTCTCCGCAGGGGGCTTCGTCGTGGCGATCAGCAGCGCCGAGGCCGCGCGCCGCGTCCATGGCCTCGATCCGCAGGTCGGCAGCCCCGCGATGAGCCTCGTCTTCTGGGTGGATGACGTGGACGCGACCTACCGCGATCTCGAGTCCCACGGGGTCGTCGGTCACACGGAGCCCCACGACACGGGCAACGACAACCGCAATGCCGTGGTTCTGGACCCCGACGGCACGCTCGTCGAGCTCGTGGCCAAGCGCGGATGACGAGCGCCGACGGCCTACGGTGAGGCCATGCGCCTGACCGCGGCCGTGCGCGCCTCCGCACGCGACCCACTCCTGCACGTCGCCAAGACCGCCCTGGCGACGATCGTCGCGTGGATCGTCTGCGACCTCGTGATCCCGGACGGTCCGCCGCCGGTCTTCGGGGCGATCGCCGCGATGCTCGTCGTCCAGCCGAGTCTCAACCAGTCCCTGACGAAGGGGGTCGAGCGCAGCGTCGGCGTGGTGGCCGGGGTCCTGCTGGCGACCGGCATGGGTGTCGTGCTCGGCACGGCGTCATGGGTCGTGATGCTGGCCGTGAGCGCGGCACTCGTGCTGTCGTGGGCGCTGCGGCTGACGACCGGGTCGGGCATCCAGATCGCGATCAGCGCACTGCTCGTCCTCACCCTCGGCGCGTCGACGCCGGACTACGCCACGATCCGCATCGTCGAGACGATGATCGGTGCCGTCATCGGCATCGTCGTGCACCTGATGCTCGTCCCGCCGGTCGCGCTGGCGCCGGCTCGTACGGCGCTCGACCTGCTGGGGGAGGAGACGGCAGAAGCCCTCGAACGCCTGGCCGATGCGCTCGTCTCCCGCAAGACCCGACCCGGCCGCCTGCTGCTGCTCCATGACGCCCGGCGGCTGCACCCCCTTCGTGACGAGGCGACGGAGGCCATCGACGCGGCCGAGGACTCGCTGCTGCTCAACCCGCGCGCAGCGCGCTACCGCGGTGAGCTCGCGGCGCTGCGCGACACGCTCGACATGCTCGCCAAGGTCGGCACGCAGGTGCGGGGGATGACCCGGGCCTACGTCGACCACTACGACGAGGGCGTCCGGCAGGAGCCGCTGGTCGCCGGCATCTCCGAGGAGCTGGAGCGCGCCGCGCACGACACCCGGATGAAGCTGCGGCTGGCCGTGCCAACCACGTCGGCGGACGCGCTCGAGGACACGGCGCCCGCGCTGACCGAGCCGCTCGACACGAGCGCACCGCAGGGCATGCGATGGGTGCTCGTCGGCTCGCTCATGGAGGACCTGCGGCGCATCCGGCACGAGCTGGGTGCCGACGGGCGTGGGGGGCAGGGTTCGACGTCCAGTCATGACTGAACTGACATAATGTGGATTATCGGCGTTATGTCGTCTCCGGTGTCGTGAGCGGTTCTCAGGCGTAGATTTCCTTCACCGGCACACCACGCAAGGAGCCTCATGAGCCAAGTCGTCGACTTCACGCACGTGTCCACCGAGGGCCTCGAGAGCTCGCCGGTCGCCGACGCCCTCGCCGGGCTGCGTGCCAACGAGGCGCGCTACTTCAAGAACAAGTACGACCACACCTTCGCCGTCGACGATGCGGCCGACGTGCCCGAGGTCATCGACCGGGTCTCGCGCATCCTCGAGGACGAGCGCGGCATCGTCATCGCCGCTCGGCCGCTGCAGGCCACCGTCGTCGAGGTGGACGGCATCCACTGGACGCACGTCTTCTACGAGTCCGGCCTCGCGATCAACGTGCTGTGGACCCTCGAGGACGGCGGCAAGCGCGCCGTCGGCTTCAAGCTGTCCGACGGAATGGAGGTCCCCGAGGAGCTGTCCGCCTTCAAGTTCGCGCGCCAGAAGTCGAAGCTCGCCGGGACGATCCGCGGCAGCTACTTCGTCATCAAGGGCGACTACCCGGTCTGACCGGCGAGCCTCCCCCCTTGGAGCGTGACCGCGAGGACAAGCCAGACGTTATGTCAGAAGCGTCCCGGGGTGGGCACGGACGAGGTGCCGGGTCCAGTGCAACGTGGCCTCGTGGCGCTCGACCGTGAAGTCCGGGACCCACCAGACGCAGGGTGCCGCGAGGTCATCAGGTCGAAGGGTCGATCCTCGAAGGGCAAGGCGTCGGACCGGGCGCCGACGACTCGGCACCACCCGGCCCCAGACGAGCACGTGCCCGGACCGCGTTGGGTGGCCAGGCCTCGGTGAGGACGGTGCGCGAAGGGAGGTCAGCGGCCTCGTCGACCACCTCTCCCCCGCCGGTGTCGATGTCCAGTGCGGCGCCGGCATCAGCCAGCGCAGCCTCGATCAATCTGACATAACTCGATGGTGGGCGCTCCTCGGTCGTCCGCCCGTCGAGCCAAGCGAATCCCCAGCCCGTGACGTCGGCGGCGGCCGCTTCGGCGACGAGGTCGTCGACGGAGCGCACCGGCCGGATCAGTAGCCGTCAGGCGTGAAGTCGACCTGCGTCGGCGGCGCCAGCGCCTCCTTGGACACCTTGCGCCGCGCGGCCGTGTAGAGGTTCATGACGGCCTCGGGGTCGTGCGCTCGACCCTGGGTGATGGCGGTGAGGATGCCGGCGGCCTCGGCCTCCATCGTGCGTCCGTGGCTGCGGGCCACCTCGCTGAGACGAGTCTCGACGTCGGAGCCCAGGTCGTGGATCTCGAATGTCATCTGGATCACATCCCTTCGTCCACCAAGGTACCGCTGGCCCTCCTGCACGTCACGCCTAGCGCCACGCACGGGTGTCGCGTCGTCAGTGACCGTCCACGTCGAAGACCGACCAGCAGATGTCGTTGCGCCCTGCCATGTCTTCGAGGACCAGCTCGCGGACCGCGTGAGGGAGACGCTCGCGCTGCCACGCAGCCTCCACCCGGCGGGCCTGCTCGCCCCCGTCGTCGGGTGCCGCCGCCACGGTCGCCTTGATCGCGTAGGCGGCCGCCCCGAGGTCGTGCTCGGCGACGTGGCCGACACAGGCCGCCTGGCCGGCGGCGTAGGCGGCGAACCGTGCGGGTCCGCGCAGCTCGCGAGCCGCACCCATCGCATGCCCGCCCAGGGCGCGTGCCGTCATCATCGGCATCTCGCCATCGGCCCACGTCCGGGTCGCAGCGATCGCCTCGCGCGGCCGACGGTCGTCGGGCACCGCCGCCTCGAAGAGTGGCAGGACGTGCTCCGCGCACTCGGCGGCCCACAGCGCGAGGAGCCGGTGGTCGGCGTCGGTGAGCGTCCCGCCACGCCGGACCGTGATCATCCGGGGGTCACGCACTGGCGGCAGGATCACCGCTCGACCACACCCGCGTCACGAAGGGAGGTGAGCGCCGCCCGCACGTCGGCGCGCCCCCCTTCGTCCAGGGGCAGGACGGGGCGGGGCAGCGTGGGGTGCTGCACGAGGCCGAGCTCCTCGGCGAGCGCGGCGACGACTCGGTAGCTGCCGTGGGCGCCGAAGAGCTGCCACAGTGGGTCGAGCCGGCCGGACAGCCGCTGCGCCATCGCACTGTCGCCGGCGGCGGCCGCGTCGACGATCGCGCGGCACGGCCCCGGCAGCGTGCCGGCGAGCACGCTGTACCAGCCATCGCACCCGGCGAGCAGGGCATCGGCAGCCACGGCGTCTCCGCTGATGCCGATCTTCACCTCGGGCGCGATGGCCGAGCGAAGGGAGTCGACCCGGGCTCTCACCACGTCCACTCCCCCGGCGACCGGCGGGATCTTGATCGCCGCGACGTGTGGGAGCCGGCTGATCCGCGCGTGCAGCTCGTCGCTGAAGGCCACGTGCGTGGTGCCGGGGTTGTCGTAGACGACGACGGGCACCGAGACCGCCGCGTCGACGTCGGCGAAGAGCTGGAAGACCTCGTCGTCGGTCAGCGCCTGGTAGGTGACGGGTGCGAGCAGCAGGCCGCTCGCTCCTGCCGCCTGCGCGTCGTCGGCGTGGCGCAGCACCTCGCGCGTGCGCACGTGACCGATGCCTGCGAGGACGGGGACGTCACCGGCGGTGGCCACCGCGAGCTCGACGACCCGGCGGCGTTCGTCCCGGTCGAGGTAGGCATAGCTGCCGGTCGACCCGAGGGCCGTGATGCTGTCGACCGCCGAGCCGTCGAGCTGCTCGACGATGCGCGCGAAGGCTGCCTCGTCGACCGCGTCGTCGACGATCGGCGTCAGCGGGAAGGCGCTCAACCCGCGGAGGTCGGTGGTCGTCACAGCGAGGTGCCAACGTGCGTCACACCGACTCCACGAGGTCGGACCTCAGTGCCTCGAGGTCGCCCGTCCAGCCGCTGCCCTCCATGGCGAGCATCTCGTCGCGCGTCATGACCGGCACCTCGTCGTGGGCGATCTCGAAGTTGGTGGACCCCATCCGTCCACGGTACACATCGCTCATCGGCGATCCCGGACGAGCCGCCGGACCTCGACCTCGTAACGACTCGCGGCACCGGCCGGGGTGCGGAAGAAGCGGCGACGCAGGCTCCCTTCGACCCGGACCCGGTCCCCCTCGGACAGGCGCTGCGCGGCGCGGCGGGTGACCGCCGTCCAGCAGGCGCAGTCGATGGCATCGACCACGTGGCCCGCTCCCCGGGTGACCACGACCCGCAGCGTCACGAGCTCGTCGCCGCTGGGCAGCTCGCGGACCTGCGTCCCGCCGCTCAGCCGACCGGTCAGCACGACCTCGTTGACCTCCTCGACCGCCTCGCCCGTGCTCGTCGTGGCCATGGCACTCCCCCTTCGTCGGCATGTGGTGCGTCCAGCCTCACCGAACCGGAGAGTCCGCGGACGGGCCCGCCCGAGGCTGTGGACGCAGCCCGTCGACCGGAGGAGGATGTGGACGACGTCAGGTCACGGATGGGTGACGACGGCAACCACGACAGGGCCGGGCGCGTCGGGGGAATCATGGACATCTCACGTCGAACCGTCCTCGGTGCCGGGGCCGCGCTGCCCTTCGTCGCACCCCAGGCAGCGTCAGCCGGGCCGAGCCCCACGGACTGGGCCGACCTCGACGCCGCGATCCGCGGCAGCATCGCCAGACCCGGCAGCAGCCTCTACTCCAGCCGTCGGACGCTCTTCGACCCGCGGTGGGACTTCCGCCGACCGGCGGCGATCGCCCGCGTGCTGTCGACCCGGGACGTCGCGACCTGCGTCGAGTTCGCCCGGGCGCACGGGCTGCAGGTGACCGGGCGCTCCGGTGGCCACTCCTACGTCGGCGCCTCGGCCACGACCGGTGCACTCGTCGTCGACACCCGCAGCCTGCGCACCGTCTCGCTCACGCCCGGCCGCACGCAGACGACCGTCGGCGCCGGAGCCGGCCTCTACGCCGTGCACGAGGCCCTCGCCGCCCACGGACGCTCGATCCCGACCGGCACCTGCCCGACCGTCGGCACCGCCGGTCTCACCCTCGCCGGCGGGCTGGGCGTCGACAGCCGTCGCTACGGCCTGACGGCCGACCGGCTCGTGCGCGCGACCGTGGTCGACGGGCGCGGACGCATCCGCACCGTCGACGCGGCGCACGACGCCGACCTCTACTGGGCGCTGCGGGGCGGCGGATCGGGCGCCGCCATCGTCACCTCCTTCACCTACCGGACCATCCCGGCCACGTCGATGGGCTTCTTCACCCTCAGCTACCCGGCCTCGGCGGCCGCGACGGTCGTGCGCCGCTGGGCCGCATGGGTGGCCGAGCAGCCCAGCGACACGTGGGCCAACGCGCACGTCGACGTCTCGGGGTCCTCGCTGTCCGTCCGGGTCTTCGGCGTCTGCCCCGCCGGCCGCCAGGACTCCCGGGCGGCCTCCGCGCGCTCCGCCATCGGCGTCACTCCCCTGCGCACGTCGACGACGTCGCGCACCCACCTCGCCGCGGTGGCCTACCTCGGCGGTGGCACGACGACACCGCGCACGCGCTTCGTCGCCGGCTCCGACATCGTGCGGGTCATGACGAGCGGCACCGCCGAGGCCGTCGTCGAGGCGATGCGCTCGGCCGCCTCCCGCGGCCTGGCCGCCGCCACGATCCTCGACCCGCTCGACGGGGCGGTGCGCACGCTCGGGTCGACGGACACCCCCTTCCCCTGGCGTGGCCACACCGCGAGCGTCCAGTGGTACGTCGGCATGCCCTCGGACGCCGGGTCGACGCAGTACTCACGTGCCCGCTCGTGGCTCGCGCACGCCCACGACCTCATGGGCACGCGCAGCTCCGGCGGCTACCTGGGCTACCTCGAGGCCGGGCGACCGCAGCGCGAGTACCTCTCGACCAATGCCACGCGGCACGCCCGGGTCCGCCGCACCTACGACCCCGACGCCGTCATTCTCTGAGCGCACGATTTCTCCGTCGGGGGCCGTCTCCGTAGACTCCGACCAGCGAAGGGGAGTATCCCGACACCCCACGATCGTCACTACGGAGCCCCGGCTCCCGGTCGTGGAGGCGCGCACAGCGTGGGAGAGACGTTCGCGGACCTGTCCGCCGTCCCCCACCCGAAGGGTTCCTCCGTGTCCGCCTACCAGATCTTCGAGATCGCCTCGCTGACCGTGCTCAGCGCGATCCTGATCCTCGACCTGCTCCTCGTCATCAAGCGTCCCCACGTGCCGTCGATGAAGGAGGCGAGCGCCTGGGTCGCCGTCTACGTCTCCCTCGCCCTGGTCTTCGCCGGCGTGCTCCTCGCCATGGGCGACACGCAGCGCTCCGGCGAGTTCCTCACGGGCTGGCTCCTCGAGTACTCGCTCTCGATCGACAACCTCTTCGTCTTCATCATCCTGCTCGGCAGCTTCGCGGTGCCGCACGCGCTCCAGCAGCGGGTGCTGATGATCGGCATCCTCATCGCCATCGTCCTGCGAGGCATTTTCATCCTCGTCGGCGTGCAGGTCATCGAGTCCTTCGCCTGGGTCTTCTACCTCTTCGGCGCCTACCTCGTGTACGTCGCGTGGAAGCAGGCCTTCGGCCACGACGACGAAGGGGGCGCCCCCGACAACCTCGTGATCCGCACCCTCAAGCGCCGCCTGAACTTCACCGACGAGTGGCACGGGGCCAAGGCCGTCGTGCGCAAGGACGGGGTGCGCTTCTTCACCCCCTTCGTCCTGGTGATCCTCGCCCTGGGCACCGTCGACCTCGTCTTCGCGATCGACTCGATCCCGGCGATCTTCTCGGTGACCACCGACCCCTTCCTCGTCTTCGCGTGCAACATCTTCGCGCTCATGGGTCTGCGCCAGCTGTACTTCCTGCTCGGCGGGCTGCTCGAGCGCCTCGTCTACCTGCACTACGGCATCGCCGCGATCCTCGGGTTCATCGGCGTCAAGCTCGTGCTGCACGCCATGGAGGCCAACGAGGTGAGCTGGATCAACGGCGGCGAGCCGATCACGTGGGTGCCGCACATCGAGACCTGGCACTCGCTCGTCGTCATCCTCGTGTCGATGGTCGTCGCCGTGATCGCCTCCCTGTGGCGGATGCGTTCGCTCGACCGAGCGAGCGCCACGCAGGACGAGGAGCGGGAGCGCGTCGACCACTGACCGGAGCCGGACGGGCAGGGGTGGCGTGCGGGAGACTGCTCGGATGCACCCGCCGCCTCCCCTGGCCGTGAGCGACGCCGGCCTCATCCGCAGCGCCAGCCTGCGCGGGTTCCCCGAGCTGGTGCGCGAGCTCGGGGGCGACCCGCTCGACCCGCTCGAGCAGCACGGGATCGACCCCGAGGTCCTCGAGGCCGACGACGGGGTGCTCCCCATCACCGGTCACGACCTCATGCTCGACCGGGCGGCCGTCGAGCTGGCCTGCCCCGACCTCGGCCTGCGGCTCGCCGCAGCCCAGGACCTGACGATCCTCGGCCCGCTCGCCGTGGCGATCGAGGCGTCGGGCACGGTGAACGAGGCACTCGAGTGCGTCACGAGGTTCCTCTTCGTCCACAGCCCGGCCTTGCGGATCGCCGTCGAGGAGGACCCGAGCGGAGCGAAGGGCGTCGTGGCGATCACCTACCGCAAGCAGCTGCGCGAGTCCCCCTACTCCCCTCAGGCGATGGAGCTCGGCATCGGGTTGCTCTTCCGCATCTCGACGGCGCTCGTGGGGACCACCGCGGGGCTGCGATCGGTCGACCTCCCCCACGCACCCATGTCCCCGCTCACCCGCTACACCGAGGTCTTCGGCGACAGGGTGAGGTTCGGCACCGAGGTCGCGGCGCTGCGGGTCGACCAGCGCACCATGGACGTGCGCTTCGCGGGCGCCGACGAGGCGATCCGCGCCCTGGCGATCGCCCACCTGGCCAGGGACCACCGCGACCCGGGGCAGACGACCTCGGTCAGGGTCCACCAGCTGCTGGTCGAGACCATCGGGACCACCGGCCACGCCCTCGCCGACGTGGCCCGCCTCCTCGCGATTCACCCGCGGACCCTCCAGCGCGCGCTGGCCGCAGAGGGGACGACCTACGAGGCGGTGCTCGACGACGTCCGGCGCACGCTGTCCCTTCGCCTCATCTCGACGAGCACGCTGCCCCTTGCCCAGATCTCGACGATGGTGGGCTTCACCTCGCAGAGCACGCTGACCCGCGCGGTGCGTCGCTGGACCGGCTCGAGCCCTCGGGAGGTGCGGTCGACACGCGGGGGGGGGCCGGACAATCTGTCGCGCTGAGTCAAGTTCTGCCCGGACGCGACGGCCATGCTGGACGGCACTGCGACCGCACCGACCCCGGAGGCACCACGTGACCGACACCCCGACCACCCACCCCACGACCACGGACGTCCGCTCCCTCGGGGCGCGCACGATCCCCGAGTTCGACGGGGTGCACGACATCTGGCCGCGCGGTGACCGGCTCGAGGCGGTGCGCAGCGCGGCCGTCGCCTACAAGAAGCGCTTCACGGCCCAGGGCCAGGTCACCGCGGTGAAGTCGGTGGACATCGCCTCGGCGCCCTACCCCGTCAAGTACGGCTTCAACACCGCCGTCATCGGGCCGCACAGCCCGCTGATCCCGATCATCAACCGGATGGTCGTCGTGCAGTACGACGACTGGGACGGTCGGCCACGCACGCTCGTCTTCGAGCCGACCGTGCCGGAGGGCTCGGCCAAGGCGCCCTTCTTCGACAAGCTGCAGCGCCTGATGAACAAGATCCCCTACGCGAATCGCGCCGAGCAGGTCATCGTCAACTACTACAACGAGCCGGACGAGGCGCTGGCCCAGGTCGGTCTGGGCCCCGAGGACGTCGACTTCTGCGCCTTCGACCACCTGCACGTGCAGGACCCGCGGATGATCCTCGGCTCCTCCACGACCATCCCCGGAGAGCAGGCTCCGCGCGGCCCGATCTTCGGCGAGGCCAAGATGCTCGTCAACACGCGCGAGCTGGCCACCCTGCAGAACCTGCATCCCATGCAGTGGGCCTGGTACGTCGAGGGCAGTCTCGAGGGCGTCGACCTGGACAAGTTCGCGACCTTCGAGGGCGACATCGAGCTCGGCCCGGGGGTCGCGCTGCTGTGGACCCCAGGGCACACCGACGGCAACCACTCGCTCGTCGTCAACACCCCGGACGGCGTCTGGGTCTCGTCGGAGAACGGGATCGCGCTCGACAACTGGCAGCCCGAGCAGTCCCGGATCCCGGGCGTGAAGCTCTACCACCAGCAGTACGGCCGTGAGATCTGCCCGAACGGCAACACCCTCGAGGACTCGCTCGACCAGTACGACTCGATGATCAAGGAGAAGACGCTCGCGGACCCGAGCAAGGAGGACCCGCGGTGGTTGCAGATCCTCCCCTCGAGCGAGCTCGCCCCGTGGAAGCGCTTCTGGCCCGTCGTGCCGACCCATCACCACGGCGGCATCGACTACGGCACGATCCGGGCGGGTCGGCGATGAGCTCCTCCCCCACCCGCTGGCCCGCCGGTGCCGTCGTGACCGGCGCCGGGCGCGGTCTCGGGCGGCAGATCGCCACGATGCTCGTCGAGCGCGGCCACCACGTCCTCGTCACCGACGTCGACGGGGCGGCTGCCACCGAGACCGCCGCCGCGCTCGGCAGCCTGGCCACGGCGATGACCGTCGACGTGCGCGACGAGAGCCAGGTCCTGGCAGCGCGTGACCGCATCGTCGAGGTGGCCGGACGGCTCGACGTCTGGGTCAACAACGCGGGAGTGCTCGTCACCGGCCCGCCATGGGAGCACGACGAGGCGACGCGACGGCTGATGCTCGAGGTCAACGCCCTCGGCACGATGAACGGCACCCTCGCGGCGGTCGGCGCCATGCGGCGCGGGAGCGGCGGCGGCCACATCATCAACATCGCCTCGCTCGCGGGCATCACCGCGGTCCCCGGAGAGGGCGTCTACTCCGCCTCGAAGCACGCGGTCATGGGGTTCAGCCTGAGCACCATGGCCGACCTGCGCGCGGCGAAGGTCAAGGACGTGCACATCTCGTGCATCTGCCCCGACGGCATCTGGACCCCGATGCTCCACGACAAGCTCGACGACCCCGGCGCTGCGCTCTCCTTCTCCGGCAAGCTCCTCCAGCCCCACGAGGTGGTGACCGCGGTGGGCAAGGTCCTCGACGAGCCCCGGCTCGTCACCGCCCTGCCCAGGTGGCGGGGTGCCGTCGTGCGGTTCGGCGACCTCTTCCCGGCCCTCGGGCTGGCGCTGACCCCCTTCGTCGTCCGGCAGGGCGAGCGGACTCAGCGTCGGATGCGCAAGCAGCAGCAGGGTCGCCGGCGGCTCGGCCGAGGCTGAGCCCGACGGTCACTTCGCCTTGGCGGCTGCCTTGGCGAGGTCGGGGGTGACCTCCTCGACGGCGAGCGCGATCGACTCGGGGGTGCCGGCCGCGAGGGCGACGTTCACCTCGTCCTTCTCGTCGAGGACCAGCGCGCGGTCCTCCTTGACGACGGCCAGGGAGCTGATCTTGGCGTCGGACTCGAGGTCCTTGAGCGGCAGGCCGATCGTCGACAGCACGGCGACGTCGGCGTCGAAGGCCTTGACCTGCTCGGCCGCGACCGCGGCGAAGAAGCCACCGCTCGGGGTGAGCTTGCTGAGCGCGGGGTTCTCGACGAAGCCGAGCTCGCCGAAGACGTCGAAGCGCGCGTCGCCCTCGACGTAGCCGCCGTAGGCCTCACCGAACTTCACGCCGTAGGCGAAGGTCTTGTCCTTGAACTCCGGGTGCTCGGCCGCGGCGTCCTTGATGACCTCGTCGGTCTCGGCGACGGCCTCCTTGGCCTCCTCGTCCTTGCCCAGGGCCTTGCCGATGATCTCGGTCTGGGTGCGCCAGTCGACCGCGAAGTCGGGCGCGTCCTTCGGGGCCGAGGCCACGGGCGCGATCTTCGAGAGGCGGTCGAAGACCTTGTCGTCGCCCGCCGCGCGGACGTTGAGGATGAGGTCGGGCTCGAGCAGCTCGATCTGCTCGTAGTTGTAGGTCGTGCCGGAGTTCTTGATGACCTCGATGTCGGCGTCCTCGACGTCGTCCTGGGCCCACTCGCCGACGCCCTGGTTGTCCGCGCCGTGGCCCTGCCAGTCGTAGATCGCCGTCGGGGTGACCCCGAGCGAGGCGGCGATCTCGCCGTCGGACCAGCCGAGGGCGACGACCTTGAGCTCGTCGCCGGCCTGGGTCACGTCGGTCTCGGGTCCGCGCTCGACGGTGCCGACGACCTTGCCGCCGTCACCGCCCTCCGTGGAGTCCTCGGACGAGCCGCACGCGGCGAGTGCGGTCAGGGCGAGCACGAGGGTCGGGGTGACGACGAGTCGTCGCAGGGGTGCCATGGGAGGGGTCCTTCCGAAGGGGGTGGGTCAGGGGTGGGACGGGTCGTGGGCGATGGCGGTGTCACCGGGCAGGTCGGCGGCGGAGACCGCCCCGCTGGCCAGGGGGATGACCATGGGTGTGTGGGACTCGGGGTCGTCGATCACGCGGGCCCGCACCCCGAAGACGCGGTGGACGACCTCCTCGGTGACGACCTCGCTCGGGGTCCCTTGCGCCGCAACGGCCCCCGACGACATCGCGACGAGGTGCGATGCATAGCGGGCGGCCTGGTTGAGGTCGTGGAGGACGGCGACGAGGGTGCGTCCCTGTCGGTGCAGGCGGGTGCACAGCTCGAGCACCTCGAGCTGATGCGCCAGGTCGAGATAGGTCGTCGGCTCGTCGAGCAGCAGGATCGGTGTCTCCTGGGCGAGCGCCATGGCGATCCAGACCCGCTGCCGCTGCCCGCCCGAGAGGGCCTCGACGGGGCGGGTGGACAGCTCGAGCAGCTGGGTGGCCTCGAGCGCCTCGCACACGGCGCGCTCGTCCTCGTCGCTCCACTGCCGGAAGAGCCGCTGGTAGGGGAAGCGCCCCCGCGCGACGAGGTCGACGACGGTGATCCCCTCGGGCGCGATCGACTCCTGCGGCAGCAGGCCGAGCTCCCTCGCGAACTCCTTGCCGCCCATCTCCCGCACGTCGTGGCCGTCGAGGAGCACCGCCCCGTGCGTCGGTCGCAGCAGGCGGGACAGGGCGCGCAGCAGGGTGGACTTGCCACTGGCATTGGGGCCGACGATGACGGTGAAGGAGCCGTCGGGGATCTCGACGGACAGGTCCTCGATGATCACCCGGTCGTCGTAGCCGACCCGCAGGTCGGCAGCGTGCAGGCGGGAGGGGCTCATGTCGTGGCCTTCCGGGACTGGTGCAGGAGCAGACCGAGCAGGTAGACGCCGCCGAGCGCGGTCGTGATGACCCCCACGGGGAGCTGGACGGGCGCCAGCAGAGTGCGTGCCACGGCATCGCAGACGACGAGCAGCGAGGCCCCGACGGCCGCGGTCGTCGTCAGCGGGATGCCCGGGCTGCGGGCGAGCCGCGCGGCGACCTGCGGGGCGATGAGCGCGACGAAGGCGACCGGCCCGGCCACGGCGGTCACCGCGGCGACGAGCGCGACGGCGACGACGAGCAGGAGGAGCTGGTCGCGGGTGGTGTCGACGCCCTTGCTCCGGGCGGCGGCCTCCCCCAGCTCGAACATCCGCAGGCTCGGGGTCAGTGCTGCGAGCGCCGGCAGCAGGACCGCCAGCGCGGCGCCCACGGCGATGACGTCGACGAAGCGCAGCTGGTCGAAGATGCCCTGACCCCAGGCCGCGGCGGCCGCGGCATTCTCGACCCGGGCCCGCACGAGGAGGAATCCGTTGAAGGCCACGAGCATCGCGCTCACGCCGATGCCGATGACGATCAGGCGGGTGCCGTGCACGCCGTCCTTGAAGGCGAGGAGGTAGATCACCGCACCCGTGAGCAGACCCCCGACGAGCGAGCCGACCGTCGCCCCGGCATAGCCGGTGCCGAGCACGAGCATGGCGCCGAGGGCGCCGGTGTTGGCGCCGCTGGTGAAGCCGATGATGTCGGGGCTGCCGAGGGGGTTGCGGGTCAGCGTCTGGAGGATGGCGCCGCCGAGCGCCAGGGCCGCGCCGCCCAGCAGCGCGACGAGCACCCGGGGCAGGCGGCCCTCGACGACGATGCGCCGCACCACCTCCGACTCGGTGCCCGTGAAGGCCCCGACGACGCGGTCGAGCGGCAGGTCGGACCCCGGCGTGGAGCCGACTCCGAGCGACCAGACGGCCACGACGAGCGCGAGGAGGGTCAGGGCGAGCGTCGTGAGGCTCGTGCGCAGGTCCACGCGCAGGCTCGTGCGCCCCGAGCGCGTGCGCAGCACGCGGACCCGGCGCGGCCAGATCTGGGCCGGCGTGCTCACAGCTCGCTCGCCCCGCGCGATCGGACGAGGTGGATGAGCACGGGTGCCCCGATGAAGGCCGTCACCATGCCCACCGGCAGCTCGGTGACGAGCAGGACCCGGCCGACGACGTCGGCGGCGAGGAAGAGCACCGGCGCCGCCAGCGCCGAGGCCGACAGAAGCCACCGCTGGTCGGGACCGACGAGCGTGCGCACGGCGTGCGGGATCATCAGGCCGAGGAAGGAGATCGGCCCGACGGCAGCCGTCCCCGCGCCGCAGAGCACGGTCAGGGCGAGGAAGCCGATGGTGCGCACCGCGGTCACCGGGACACCCAGGGAGCGCGCCCGGTCGTCACCGAGGGCCAGTGCGTTGAGCTGGGCCGAGAGCAGGAGCGCGACGAGCAGCCCGCCGGCGATCCACGGTGACGCGACGGCCAGCAGGTCGAGCGCGTGGTCCTTGTCGAGGGACCCGACCTGCCACCCGCGGATGGCGTCGAAGGCCTTGGGGTCGACCATCGTCATGCCGAAGGCCACCCCGGTGAAGACACAGCTGACGGCCACGCCGGTGAGCACGAGCTTCGCCGGGCTGGCCCCTCCCCTGCCCCGGGAGCCGACGACGTGCACGAGCGTTGCGGCGACGAGGGCTCCGGCCATGGCGAAGGGGATGCTGCCGGCGGTCGACGTGGCGCCGACGAGGGAGAAGCCGACGACCATGGCGAAGTAGGCCCCGGCGTTGACGCCGAGGAGCCCGGGGTCGGCGAGCGGGTTGCGGGTGATCGCCTGCATGAGCGCGCCGGCGACACCCATCGCGGCGCCGACGGCGACGCCGAGAAGGGTGCGCGGAAGTCGCGACCCGCGGATGATCTCGGCGTTGGTGCTGCCGTCGTCGTGCCACAGGGCCCGCCACGCCTCGCCCACCGGGATGTCGCCGCTGCCGACGAAGAGCGAGACGAGCGCGACCCCGACGAGCAGTGCGCCGAGGACGAGGAGGGAGATCGCCCGTCGGCCGAGCGAAGGGGGTGTCCGCGTCGCCTCGCGTGCGAGCTCGAGTCGCGTCGCGGTCGTCGTCATGCCTCACCTCCTCGCTCCCAGCGCCACCGGCCGGCGCTGAAGGTGAGGCGATCCTAACTCTCGTGACCCACGTAGGCCGCCAGGTGCGTGGCGGTGAGGGTCTCCCCCTTCGCCACGAGATCGGCCGGTGTGCCCTCGAAGACGACCCGACCACCCTCGTGGCCGGCACCGGGACCGAGGTCGATGATCCAGTCGGCGTGCGCCATGACGGCCTGGTGGTGCTCGATGACGATGACCGACTTGCCCGCGTCGACGAGGCGGTCGAGCAGGGCGAGCAGGTTGTCGACGTCGGCGAGGTGCAGGCCGGTCGTCGGCTCGTCGAGGACGTAGACCTCGCCCTTGTCCCCCATGTGCACCGCGAGCTTGAGGCGCTGGCGCTCGCCGCCGGACAGCGCCGTGAGCGGCTGGCCGAGGGTGAGGTAGCCCAGACCGACGTCGACGAGCCGGGTGAGGATCTTGTGCGCGGCCGGCAGGGACGCCGGGCCTTCCTTGGCGAAGAAGGCCTCCGCCTCGCTCATCGACATCTCGAGCACGTCGGCGATGTTCTTGCCGGCGAGCTCGTACTCGAGGACCGCCTCCTGGAAGCGGCGACCCTCGCAGTCCTCGCACGGCGACTCGACGGTAGCCATGACCCCGAGCTCGGTGAAGATCACGCCGGCGCCGTTGCAGGTCGGGCAGGCGCCCTCGGAGTTGGAGCTGAAGAGCGCCGGCTTGACGCCGTTGGCCTTGGCGAAGGCCTTGCGCACCGGCTCGAGCAGGCCGGTGTAGGTCGCGGGGTTGCTGCGCCGCGAGCCCTTGATCGCCGACTGGTCGACGACGACGACCTCGTCACGGTGGTCGAGACCGGAGTGGATGAGCGAGCTCTTGCCCGACCCGGCGACGCCCGTCACCGCGACGAGGACCCCGGTGGGGACATCGACGTCGACGTCCTGGAGGTTGTGCGTGCTGGCGCCCCGGATCTCGAGCGCCCCTGTGGCGGAGCGGACCTCGTCCTTGAGCGCCACGCGGTGGTCGAGGTGGCGCCCGGTGAGGGTGTCGCTGGCCCGCAGCTCCTCGACGGACCCCTCGAAGACGATCTCTCCCCCCTTCGACCCCGCCATGGGGCCGAGGTCGACGGCGTGGTCGGCGATGGCGATCGTCTCCGGCTTGTGCTCGACGACGAGCACGGTGTTGCCCTTGTCGCGCAGGCGCAGGAGCAGGTCGTTCATCCGGTCGATGTCGTGAGGGTGCAGCCCGATCGTCGGCTCGTCGAAGACATAGGTGACGTCGGTGAGCGAGGACCCGAGGTGACGGATCATCTTCGCCCGCTGGGCCTCTCCTCCGGAGAGCGTGCCTGCTGGGCGGTCCAGGGAGAGGTAGCCCAGACCGATCTCGGTGAAGGAGTCGAGCAGGTGCTGCAGGCCGGCGAGCAGCGGCTCGAAGCCCGGCTCGTCGAGCTCGCGCACCCAGGCGGCCAGGTCGTTGATCTGCATCGAGCACAGGTCGGCGATGTTCTTGCCCTTGATCTTCGACGCGCGGGCCTCGGGGGTGAGGCGGGTGCCCTCGCACTCGGGGCAGGTCTGGAAGGTCACGGCCCGCTCGACGAAGCGGCGCACGTGCGGCTGCATCGCCTCGGGGTCCTTGCTGAGCATCGACTTCTGGATCTTGGGGATGATCCCCTCGAAGGTGAGGTTGACCCCTTCGACCTTGATCTTCGTCGGCTCGCTCCACAGCATCGTCTCGAGCTGCTTCGTCGTGAAGTCCTTGATCGGCTTGTCCATCGGCAGGCCCATGCCGGCGAAGAGGCGGCCGTACCAGCCGTCCATCGAGTAGCCGGGGACGGTCAGTGCGCCGTCCTCGAGCGTCTTGGTGTCGTCGTAGAGGGCGGTGAGGTCGATGTCGCTCACCTGCCCCATGCCCTCGCAGCGCGGGCACATGCCGCCGAGGTAGACCTGCTGCTTGACCGTCTTGCGCTCGGTGTGGGTGCCCTTGTCCGTCGTCATCGACCCGCTCGCCTTGCGCGTGGGTACGTTGAAGGAGAAGGCCGTCGGCGGCCCGACGTGCGGCTGGCCCAGGCGCGAGTAGAGGATGCGCAGCATCGCATTGGCATCGGTCGCCGTGCCGACGGTCGAGCGCGGGTTGGCCCCCATGCGCTCCTGGTCGACGATGATCGCCGTCGTCAGGCCCTCGAGGTGGTCGACGTCGGGCCGTGCCAGCGAGGGCATGAAGCCCTGGAGGAAGGCGCTGTAGGTCTCGTCGATGAGCCGGCGCGACTCGGACGCGATCGTCCCGAAGACGAGCGAGCTCTTGCCCGAGCCCGAGACCCCGGTGAAGACCGTCAGCCGCCGCTTGGGCAGGTCGACGCTCACGTCCTTGAGGTTGTTCTCCCTCGCTCCCTGCACCCGGATGAGGTCGTGGCTGTCGGCGGCGTGCGGCATGCGAGCTCCAGACGAAGGGGGTGGGTGGGCCGCCTGTGATCCAACCAGATCGTCCCGACGACGTCGTCGAAATCCGGTGGCGGCCCGCGACCTCGCCCTGCTGTGCTGGTGCGATGACGAGCAGCGACGTGTGGACGGCCGAGCAGGCGCAGCGCTACGACGACCCGGCGGGCACCGGGATGTCCGCGCCGGAGGTGCTGGATCCCGTGGTGGACGCGCTCGCCGAGCTCGCGGGTGGCGGGCCCGCGCTCGAGCTCGCGATCGGCACCGGTCGCGTCGCCGTCCCCTTGCTGGCGAAGGGGGTCCCGGTCACCGGGATCGAGCTGTCCACCCCGATGGTCGACGTCCTGCGGACGAAGGTCTCCGCGGCACAGCTGCCCGTGGTCGTCGGCGACATGGCGACGACACGGGTCGACGGTGAGTTCACCCTGGTCTTCCTCGTCTTCAACACCATCGGCAACCTGCGGACGCAGGACGAGCAGGTCGAGTGCTTCCGCAACGCCGCCCGTCACCTCTCCCCCGGCGGCCGGTTCGTCGTGGAGGTCGGCGTCCCTCCCCTGCGCCGGCTCGTCCCGGGCCAGGTGGCGGTCCCCTTCGACGTCTCCGACGGCCACCTCGGGTTCGACACCTTCGACCCGGTGACCCAGCAGGCGACGTCTCACCACCTGACTCGGCAGGCCGACGGCAGCTACCGCCGGGGCACCCACAACTACCGCTACGTCTGGCCCAGCGAGCTGGACCTCATGGCGCGTTGTGCGGGCCTGCAGCTCGAGTCCCGCCACGAGGACTGGATCGGTACCCCCTTCGGCCCCGACAGCGAGTCCCACGTCAGCGTGTGGCGCCGACCCTGACGGTCAGAACTCGGCGAGGGCGACCTCGACGAGGTGCGCGGCGGTGCGCTCGCCGGCGGCGATGGCCCGCTCCTGGTCGCCGCGGAGCATGCCGGTGATGGCGCCGAGGTAGGCGACGACGACCTCGTCGGCCAGTCGCACGCCACGCTCCCCCGGCACGACCTCGGCGGCGAGCGCCTCGATCCGCTCGTGCAGGAGGGTGTCCTCAGCCGTGAGCATCTCGGCGACCGCGGGTGCCGGGTTGCCCGTCGCGGCGGCCGTCCCGCTGAAGGCGCACCACCGCTCGTCGAGCCGCTCGCGCTGGTAGGTCCGCAGCGCCGGGAAGATCGCGAGCAGCCGGTCGGTGGGCGTGGCGGCGGCGGCGAGCGCCGCGTCCCAGACCTCGGTCCACTCCCCGAGCCTTCGCTCGAGCGCCGCGGCGATGAGCCCGTCCTTGTTGCCGAAGTTGGCGTAGAGCGTGGCGGGCGAGGCGCCGGCACGTCGCAGGATGACGTCGACGGGCGTCAGCACGACACCCTCGACGAACATCAGCTCGTCGGCTGCGGTGAGCAGCCGCTCCCGCGCCGGACGACGGCGCTCCGTGGTGGCCATGTCGCCAGCCTAACCGTAACGCGCGTTTCACATGGAACTGAAACGTGCGTTACGGTCGGTGCCGACCCACGCCACCGACAGGGAGCCACCGATGACGACCTTGCACATCAACGGGCAGTGGCGGACCGCCGCGTCCGGAGAGACCCGTGAGATCACCTGCCCCGCCGACGGATCCGTCGTCGCGACGGTCGACGAAGGGGGTGCCGCCGACGCCCTCGAGGCCGTTCGCGCCGCCCGACAAGCCTTCGACTCCGGCCCGTGGCCGAGCACCCCGGCGCCCGAGCGGGTCGCCCTCCTGCACCGCCTCGCCGATCGACTCGAGAGCGAGCTCGAGGAGGTCGCGCGTCTCGAGGCCCTCGACACCGGCAAGCGGATGGTCGAGACGCGCATCGACATGCAGGACATCGTCGCGGTCTTCCGGCACTTCGCCGGCCTGGCCCAGGCCGAGGCCGGCCGGGTCGTCGACCCCGGCATGCCCGACGTCTCCTCCCGTGTCGTGAGCGAGCCCGTCGGCGTGTGCGCGCTCATCACCCCGTGGAACTTCCCGCTGCTGCAGACGGCGTGGAAGGTCGCCCCGGCGCTGGCCGCGGGCAACACCTTCGTCCTCAAGCCGAGCGAGCTGACCCCGCAGACCTCGATCTGGCTCGTGCGCACCCTCGCCGAGCTCGGCCTGCCCGACGGCGTCGCCAACCTCGTGCTCGGGCCGGGCGCCACCGTGGGCGCCGCGATGACCGAGGCCCCCGAGGTCGACCTCGTCTCCTTCACCGGCGGCCTGCACACCGGCCGCACGATCATGGCGGCGGCTGCCCCGACGGTGAAGAAGATCGCCCTCGAGCTCGGCGGCAAGAACCCCAACGTCATCTTCGCCGACGCCGACCTCGACGCCGCGATCGACAACGCGCTCACCGCGATCTTCCTCGACTCCGGCCAGGTCTGCTCCGCGGGCTCGCGCCTCGTCGTCGAGGAGTCGGTGCACGACGAGGTCGTCGACGAGCTCGTCCGCCGCGCCCGGGCGATCCGTCTCGGCGGCCCCTTCGACGAGCGCGCCGAGACCGGCCCGCTCATCAGCGACGCCCACCGGGACAAGGTCGAGGCCTACGTCGCCGCGGGTCTGGCCGAGGGCGCGGTGCTGCGCTGCGGCGGCGAGCGCCCCGGTGGCGACCTCGCGGGCGGCAGCTACTACCCGCCCACGATCCTCGACGGGTGCACGAGCGAGATGTCGTGCGTCCAGGACGAGTCCTTCGGGCCGGTCCTGACCGTCGAGACCTTCGCCGGCGAGACCCGCGAGGCGGCGGAGGACGCCGCGGTGGCCATCGCGAACGACACGATCTACGGCCTGGCCGGTGCCGTGTGGACCCAGGATGCGGGGCGCGCCGAGCGCGTCGCCCGCCGACTGCGCCACGGGACCATCTGGATCAACGACTTCCACCCCTACGTCCCCGCGGCGGAGTGGGGCGGCATGAAGCAGTCCGGCATCGGGCGTGAGCTCGGGCTCGCCGGCCTGCACGAGTACCAGGAGACCAAGCACATCTGGCACAACACCCGCCCGGCCCGCGCCGGGTGGTTCGACGACGCCACGACCGAGGGAGAGGACGCATGAGAGATCGCTACGACTACGTCATCGTCGGAGGTGGGTCCGCAGGATCCGCCCTCGCCAACCGCCTGAGCGCCGACGAGGGCACGAGCGTCCTCGTCCTCGAGGCCGGGCGGGCGGACTTCCTCGCCGACCCGCTGATCCACATGCCGGCGGCGCTGATGTTCCCCTCGGGCAACCCGCTCTACGACTGGGCCTACGAGACCGAGCCCGAGCCGCACATGGGCGGCCGTCGGGTCCCGCACGCCCGGGGCAAGGTGCTCGGCGGCAGCTCGAGCATCAACGGCATGATCTTCCAGCGCGGCAACCCCGGTGACTACGACACCTGGGCCTCCTTCGACGGCATGGAGGCGTGGGACTACGCCCACTGCCTGCCCTACTTCAAGCGCATGGAGACGACGATCGCCGGCGCCGACGCGTGGCGCGGCGGAGCCGGCCCGCTCAAGCTCGAGCGCGGCCCCGCCGACTCGCCCCTCTTCCAGGCCTTCTTCGAGGCGACGACCCAGGCCGGCTTCGCCCGGACGGACGACGTCAACGGCTATCGCCAGGAGGGCTTCGCCCCCTTCGACCGCAATGTCTACAAGGGCAGCCGGATGTCGGCCTCGCGCTCCTACCTGCGGCCGGTCCGCGACCGCAAGAACCTCGACGTGACCACGCTGGCCATGGTCACCGGGCTGCGCTGGCAGGGCACCCGCGTGACCGGTGTGGACTTCGTGCGCGCCGGCCGCAGCCGGCACTCGGTGGACGCCGGTGAGGTCATCCTCTGCGGTGGCGCCTTCAACTCGCCGCAGCTCCTCGAGCTCTCCGGCGTCGGTGACCCCGAGGTGCTCGGCGCCGCGGGCGTGCAGACCCGTGTCGAGCTGCCGGGTGTCGGCGAGAACCTGCAGGACCACCTCGAGGTCTACCTGCAGCACACCAGCCTGCAGCCGGTGTCGATCTCGCCGTGGCTGAAGAAGTGGAAGGCGCCCTACATCGGCGCCGAGTGGCTCTTCCTCAACCGGGGCGTCGGTGCCTCCAACCACTTCGAGGGCGGCGGCTTCATCCGCACCAACGACGAGGTCGCCTACCCCAACCTCATGTTCCACTTCCTGCCGATCGCCGTGCGCTACGACGGCACGGCGGCCGAGGGCAAGCACGGCTACCAAGTGCACATCGGGCCGATGAACTCCGACGTGCGCGGCCACGTGCACATCAAGAACGCCGACCCGCGGACCAAGCCGGGCATCCTCTTCAACTACCTGTCGACCGAGCGCGACCGGCGTGAGTGGGTCGAGGTCGTGCGCGCCGCGCGGCACATCCTCTCGCAGCCGGCCTTCGCCCCCTTCGACGGTGGCGAGATCTCGCCCGGGCCGGACGTGCAGACGGACCAGGAGATCATCGACTGGGTCGCCAAGGACGCCGAGACGGCCCTGCACCCGTCGTGCTCGGCGAAGATGGGCACCGACGACATGGCCGTCGTCGACCCCGGCTCGATGCGGGTCCACGGGACCGAGGGCTTGCGCGTCGTCGACGCCTCGGTCTTCCCGACGATCACCAACGGCAACATCTACGCCCCGGTGATGATGGTCGCGGAGAAGGCGGCCGACCTCATCGCCGGCAACACGCCGCTCGCGGCGGAGCACCCGCCGGTCTACCGGGCCAAGCAGGGGATGCCCCTCTACCCGCAGGGCGACCCGCGCAACGACGCCTGGGATGCGCGCACCGAGATCCCCAGCGCCCTTGCGGCAGTGCGTGATGCGCAGTCGAAGGGGGACGCCTGATGAGCACGGTCATCGACCCCGAGCTGACGCAGGACCGGGTGACGAAACCCCGTGCGAAGAAGTCGGTCCTCGTCGTCTCGGTCGTCGCGACAGTCGTCGTCGCGGCCTGGGCCCTCATCGCCCCGACCCACGCCGAGGCCACCCTCGGCAGCGTGGTGGGGTGGATCGCCAACTGGTTCGGCTGGTTCTACATCCTGCTGGCCACCGCGATCCTCGTCTTCGTCGTCTACGTCGGCATGCGCTACCGCCGCATCCGCCTGGGTGACGACGACGACCGTCCCGAGTACTCGACCTTCGCGTGGGCCTCGATGCTCTTCGCGGCCGGCATCGGCACCGACGTCATGTTCTTCGCCGTCGCCGAGCCCGCGAGCCAGTACCTCGCTCCCCGCAGGGGCCGGGCGAGACCGTCGAGGCCGCCCGCGAGGCGACCGTGTGGACCCTCTTCCACTACGGCATCACCGGCTGGGGCATGTACGCGCTCATGGGCGTGGCCCTGGGCTACTTCGCACACCGCAAGAAGCTGCCCCTGGCCGTGCGCTCGGCGCTCTACCCGCTCGTCGGCAAGCGAGTGCGCGGGCCGATCGGCGACGCGGTCGACATCGCGACCGTCCTCGGCACGATCTTCGGCGTCGCGACCTCGCTGGGCATCGGCGTCGTCATGCTCAACGTCGGCCTCGGCGTGATGTTCGACGTGCCGCAGGGCATCCCCGCCCAGATCGGTCTCGTCGTCCTCGCCGTCGCCACCGCGACCGTGTCGGCCACCACCGGTGTCGACCGGGGCATCCGGCTGCTCAGCCAGCTCAACGTGCTGCTCGCGATCTTCCTCGCCCTGTGGATCCTCGTCACCGGGGAGACCGCCTTCCTGCTGCGCGCCATCACGATGAATGTCGGCGACTTCGTCTCGATGTTCCCCGGGATGACCCTCGACACGATGGCCTACGACCACCCGACCGAGTGGATGTCCCTGTGGACGCTCTTCTTCTGGGCCTGGTGGATCGCCTGGGCATCCTTCGTCGGGATGTTCCTCGCGCGCATCTCCAAGGGCCGCACCATCGGGCAGTTCATGCTTGACACGCTGACGATCCCCTTCAGCTACATCGTCATGTGGGTCTCGATCTTCGGCAACAGCGCGGTCAAGCAGATCGCCGACGGCGACGCGGCCTTCGGCGAGATGGCGATGAACCAGCCGGAGCAGGGCTTCTACGCCCTCCTCCAGCAGTACCCCGGGGCGCTCTTCCTCGTCGGGCTGTCGACCTTCGTCGGGCTGCTCTTCTACGTCACCTCCGCCGACTCCGGCGCCCTCGTCATGGCCAACCTCAGCTCCGAGCTCCCCGACAGCGAGACCGACGCCCGCCCGTGGCTGCGGATCCTGTGGGCCGGCGCCACCGGCGTGCTGACGATCGCCATGCTCGTCGTCGGCGGCATCGTCGCGCTGCAGTACGCGACGATCGTCATGGGGCTGCCCTTCGCCATCGTCATGGTCCTCGTGATGATCGGCCTGTACCGGGCGCTCGAGGCCGAGCGCACCCAGACGACGGCTGCCCGCCTCTCGCTCGCATCGCACCTCGTCGGCCGCGAGGGCGCCCACCAGGGCTCCTGGCGCCGCCGGGTCGCCAACACCCTGGGCACGGTGAGCCTCAAGCGCGCCAACCAGCGCCTGGCGAGCGTCGTCGTCCCGGCCCTGCAGGAGGTCGCCGACGCGATGACCGACGAAGGGAGGACCGCCACCGTCGAGGTCAACGACGGCGGCCCCAACCGGCCGGGGTCCGCCCGGCTCGTCGTCGGCGAGGGGGTCTCCCCCTTCGTCTGGTCCGTCCAGGTGCGTCAGGTCGCGGCGCCGAGCTACGGCGCCCGGATGATCGAGGCCGACGACCGCACGGCGCGCCTCGAGGTCGCCCTGCCGACCGGCGGTGGGTACGACGTCTTCGCCTACGACCGCGAGGAGGTCTGCCACCGACGTGCTCGACCACCTCGAGCGCTGGACCGCCGCAGAGGTCCTCGCCGACCAGGTCTAGGACCACCGGCCACCCGAGAGGGCCGCGACACCCACCCGGTGTCGCGGCCCTCTCGTCTACCCGATTGCAATACATAGGATCCCTATGTAACGTAGCGGGACGTGCCCGACGACTCCATCGACCAGACCGCGAGCGACCTCGTCACCTATGCCGCCCGGCTCGTCCGCGCCTCGCGCCAGCACATCCACCGCACTCCCCCCGCGGGCATCCGGGTGCTCTCCCTCCTCGACGAGCACGGGCCCACGGGCATCGGCCGCCTCGCCGAGCTCGACCGCACCACCCAGCCGACGATGTCCGGAGCCGTCACCACGCTCGTCGAGCGCGGCTGGGTGACCAAGCAGCCCGACCCGTCCGACGCCCGCGCCACGAGGGTCACCCTCACCGACGACGGACGCCGCGCCCTCGCCGTCGTCCGCGAGCGCAGCGCCACCACCGTCTCCCGGACCATCCGGGAGCACCCCACCCTGACCCCCGAGGACCTCGTCACCGCCGTCGCGGTGCTGCGCGCGGTCATGGAGGCCAGCTCGTCCCAGCAGGAAGGTCAGCAGTGACAACCCCAGCAGTACCCGCCGAGAGCACCCCGTCGATGTGGAAGCAGCCGCGCGCCGTGTGGGCCGTGGCCTTCGCGTGCGTCATCGCCTTCATGGGCATCGGCCTCGTCGACCCGATCCTCAAGCCGATCGCGGACGAGCTGGGCGCAACGCCCAGCGAGACCTCGCTCCTCTTCACGAGCTACATGGCGATCATGGGCGTGGCGATGCTCGTCGCCGGCTTCATCTCCTCGCGCATCGGCGCCAAGCGGACGCTGATCGCGGGCCTCGTCCTGATCATCGTCTTCTCCGCGCTCGCCGGCGCCTCCGACAGCATCGGTGCCATCGTCGGCTTCCGGGCCGGCTGGGGCCTGGGCAATGCGCTCTTCGTCGCCACCGCCCTGTCGACGATCGTCGTCGCCTCGGCCGGCAGCGTCGGTCAGGCCGTGATCTTCTTCGAGGCCGCTCTCGGCCTGGGCATCGCCGTCGGGCCGATCGTCGGCGGCCAGCTCGGCTCGATCTCGTGGCGGGCGCCCTTCTTCGGAGTCGCCGTCCTCATGGTCATCGCCGTGGTCGTCACATCCTTCCTCCTGCCGCCCACTCCCCCGTCGGGCCACAAGACCTCGCTCGCCGCACCGCTCAAGGCGCTGCGCCACCCGGGCCTGCTCACCGTCGCCCTGACCGCGCTCTTCTACAACATGGGCTTCTTCACCCTGCTGGCCTTCACCCCCTTCCCCCTCGACATGACCGCCTCGCAGGTGGGCTGGGTCTTCTTCGGCTGGGGCGTGCTGCTCGCGGTCACCTCGGTCAAGACGGCCCCGTGGCTGCAGCGCCGCTTCGGCACGATCCCCTCGATCATCGGCGCCCTGACGCTCTTCGGCCTCGACCTGGCGATGATGGCGCTGCTCGTCGACTCCAAGGCGGCGCTCGTCGTCGGGGTCGTCCTCGCCGGCGCCTTCCTCGGCGTCAACAACACGCTGATCACCGAGGCCGTCATGGGCTCGGCGCCGGTCGAGCGTCCGGTCGCCTCGTCGGCCTACTCGTTCGTGCGCTTCTCCGGCGGTGCCGTCGCGCCGTGGGCCGCCGGGCGTCTCGGTGAGGAGGTCGGCCTCAGCGCTCCCTACTGGATGGCGACGGTCGCGGTCTTCGTCGGTGTGGCGATCTTCGTCTACGGCTCGCGCTTCCTCCGGGGCGAGCAGACCCCCGCGGCCCACAGCCCCGCCGAGGGCGAGGCGGTGCTCGTCGGCGACGCCGACTGAGCGGCCCTTCGAGACGGTCGCTTCGCGACCTCCTCAGGGACCGGGGCGGGCGTCCTACCCCAGGTCCAGGAACATCACGTGCAGGCCCACGGGGCCGTGCTCCGGGTGGTCGAAGGCCCCGGGCACGGTCCCGATGACCTCGAAGCCGAGCGATCGCCACAGCCGCACGGCACGCTCGTTGGTCTCGACGACGGCGTTGAACTGGATCCCGGCGTAGCCCCCTTCGCGAGCCCACGCGACGACGTGCTCGCCGAGGGCTCGTCCCACGCCCCTGGTCCCGGCCTCGGCATCGACCATGAAGGACGCGGTCGCGATGTGCGCCCCACGACCGGGACGGTTGGGGCCCATCTTCGCCGAGCCGACGATGCGGCCCCCGACCTCCGCGACGACGGTGCGACCGGGCGCCCGCTCCATCCACAGCCCGTGCGCCTGCGCCGACGTCAGGCCCTCCGGGTAGGCATAGGTCCGCCCTTCGGTCACGATGCGGGCCCAGAAGGGGAAGATCTGCCGCCAGTCGTCGTCGGTCGCGGGTCGGATGCTCGGGTCGGCGATCGTCATGTCGCCAGCATCGCAGGCCCTGCGGTGGCAGGCTGACCCCTGCATCGCAACGACGCGACCATCGGAGGTTCGACCCATGACCCAGCCCGCGCTCCCTTCGTACTCGTCCGGAACCTCGGACGCGCCCCTCCTCGGGGACACGATCGGCGGCAACCTCGAGCGGACCGTGGCGACCCACGGCGGCCGGGAGGCACTCGTCGACGTGCCCAGCGGTCGGCGCTGGACCTATCGCGAGCTGCTCACCGATGTCGACGCCCTGGCCAAGGGGCTGCTGGCGAAGGGCGTCGCCGCCGGCGAGCGCATCGGGATCTGGGCACCGAACTGCGCCGAGTGGACGCTGCTCCAGTACGCCACCGCCCGCATCGGCGCGATCCTCGTCAACATCAACCCCGCCTACCGCTCCCACGAGCTGACCTACGTGGCGCAGCAGTCCGGACTGCGGATGCTCGTGAGCGCCCAGCGGCACAAGACCTCCGACTACCGCGCCATGGTCGAGGAGGTGCGTGGTGGACTGCCCGACCTGCGGGACGTCGTCTTCATCGGCGACCCGTCGTGGGACGAGCTCGTGGCCGGCGGCAGCCACATCGCGGACCAGGCCATCACCGAGCGCGGTACGACCCTCACCCCCGACGACCCGATCAACATCCAGTACACCTCGGGCACGACCGGGTTCCCCAAGGGCGCCACCCTCAGCCACCACAACATCCTCAACAACGGCTACTTCGTCGGCGAGATGATCCGCTACACCGAGGCCGACCGCATCTGCATCCCGGTGCCCTTCTACCACTGCTTCGGCATGGTCATGGGCAACCTCGCGGCCACCTCGCACGGTGCCTGCATGGTCATCCCCGCCCCCTCCTTCGAGCCGGCGGCCACCCTGCAGGCGGTCGTCGACGAGCGCTGCACCTCGCTCTACGGCGTGCCGACGATGTTCATCGCCGAGCTCGGGCTGCCCGACTTCGCCGACTACGACCTCAGCTCCCTGCGCACGGGGATCATGGCCGGCTCCACGTGCCCGGTCGAGGTGATGAAGCGGGTCGTCGCCGAGATGAACATGGCCGAGGTCGCCATCAGCTACGGCATGACCGAGACCTCACCGGTGTCGACGATGACCCGCACCGACGACGACCTCGCCCGGCGCACGGAGACGGTCGGCCGCTCGATGCCGCACATCGAGTCCAAGGTCGTCGACCCGGTGACCGGCGTGACCCTGCCCCGTGGCGAGACCGGCGAGCTGTGCACCCGCGGCTACGGCGTCATGCTCGGTTACTGGGAGGAGCCGGACAAGACGGCCGAGGCGATCGACCGCGCCCGGTGGATGCACACGGGCGATCTGGCGACGATGGACGAGGCCGGGTACGTCGAGATCGTCGGCCGGATCAAGGACCTCGTCATCCGCGGGGGCGAGAACGTCTACCCCCGCGAGGTCGAGGAGTTCCTCTACACCCACCCGTCGATCGCCGACGTGCAGGTCATCGGTGTCCCCGACGAGCGCTACGGCGAGGAGCTCATGGCGTGGGTCGTCCTCAAGGACGGCGTCGGCACGCTCACCGCCGACGAGGTGCGCGACTTCGCGACCGGCAAGCTCGCCCACTACAAGATCCCGCGCTACGTCCACGTCACCGAGGCCTTCCCGATGACCGTCACGGGCAAGGTCCGCAAGGTCGAGATGCGCGAGCAGGCCGTGGAGATCCTGCGCCCCTGAGCGGTGACCCATGACGAAGGGCGGCACCCCGGTAGCCGGGGTGCCGCCCTTCGTGCTGTGGTGCGGTGGGTCAGACCTGCTGGTCACCCTGCGCCGAGGACTGCTGCTCGGCCTTGGCCGAGAGCTTGTCCAGGGTGCGGGCGGCCGCGTCGCGACCACCGAGCCCGAAGGCGAGCGCCGCGGCGGCAGCGCCACCGACGACGAGCGCACCGAAGCCGAGCTCGATGATCGAGTCGGCGATGCCCATGTACTTCAGGCCCATCGCGACGAAGAGGACGATCGTCGCGTACTTGACGATCGTGGCCCCGGCGCCGGAGAGGAGCTTGGCCAAGAGGTTGGCGATGAAGAGGCCGGCCGCGATGATCGCCGCACCGAAGATCACCTTGCCGCCGAGGCCGAGGACCTCGCTGAGGAAGGCCGTGATCTGCGGGAAGTCGAGCAGCTGGGCCGCCATGACCGCGAAGAAGAGCACGATGCCGATCTGCACGATGCGCGCGACGATCGGCACGACCTTGGTGCCCTGCGGCAGCACGTCGAGCTCGGCGAGCTGGCGGTCGACCCCGATGCCGTCGAGCACCTGCTCGACGATGTCACCGGCGAAGCGGGCGATGAAGACACCCAGGGCGAGCATGATGCCCGCGGCGATGATGACCGGCACGGCGTCGAAGATCGACTGGAGCATCTGCTCGGCCGGGCGCGAGATCGAGGCGATGCCGAGGATCTGCAGGGCCGCGATCGTCACCACGATCATGATGAGGGCGTAGACGACCGTCGCGATGGTGCGCGGGATCGACGCGGCCGCGCCACCGCCCTGCTGACCACCGGCCGTGTGCACCTGCTGGGTCGGGTGCTGCTGCGGCGGGGCCGGCTGACCCGGCGGCGGGGGCGGCGGACCGGCCTGCGAGACGGCCGGGGCGCCGGGGAGCGAGCTCGTCGTCGAGCCGGCCTTCTTCAGCCAGCGGTCGAAGGGCAGGGCCGCGAGCGCGGTCTCCACGAGCTGACGCACGACCTTGGCGAGCAGGGCACCGACGAAAAAGACGATGCCGGCACCGATGAGGTTGGGCAGGAAGCCCAGGACCCCGTCGGCCATGCCCTGGATCGGCGTGAGCACCTGGCTCAGGCCGAGGACCTGCAGGATGGCGACGAGACCGAGCATCCACACGACGAGGGAGCCGATCGAGCCGAGCGTCGTCCCGACGGAGGCGCCGTCGGCACCTGCCCGCTGCAGCGCCGGGATCTTGCCCGAGAGCTTGGTGAAGAGCGACTTGACGATCATCGCGACGATCCAGGTGATGACGAGGATCGCCACGGCAGCCAAGGCCTTGCCGAGCAGTCCTGGCCAATCGACCCCGTCGAAGAAGCCGGTGTCCATGATGTCCTCCCGTTGTCGTGACATGTGTGTGTCTGGCCCTTCGACCGTACTGACGATCGGCCGTCGGTGCCGGATGAGAGGCCCCCGGATTCCGGATGGTTAGGTGAACCCATGCGCTGCTCCCATCACGAGGCCGGTGAGTGCCGCTCGTGCACCCTCATGGGCCGCCCCTACGAGCGCCAGGTCGTCGACCTCGCCGCGCAGGTGCGCGGGCTGCTCACCGACACCGTGGACGACGAGGCATGGGGCACCCCCTTCGTCGGACCGGAGGCCGGCTTCCGCAACAAGGCGAAGCTCGTCGTCGGAGGAACCCGTGACGCCCCGACCTTCGGGATCCTCGATGCCGACCTGCGCGGCGTCTCGCTGCCCGAGTGCGGGCTCTACGAGCCGCAGCTCGAGGCAGCGCTCGACCGGCTCGTGCCCGCCGTCGCGGAGCTGGGCCTCGTGCCCTTCGACGTGCCGGGACGGCAGGGCGAGCTCAAGCACCTCATCGTCACCGGGTCACCGGACGGCGACCTCATGGCCCGCTTCGTCCTGCGCTCCCCCGGTCAGGTCGGTCGGATCCGCCGCGGTCTGGAGTCGCTGCGCGAGGCCGTGCCCCGTCTGAGGGTCGTCTCGGTCAACCTCCAGCCCGAGCACAAGGCGGTGCTCGAGGGCGACGAGGAGCTCGTCCTCACCGAGGAGGACACCCTGCCGATGCGGCTCGACGACATCACCTTCCACCTGCGGCCGCGCAGCTTCTTCCAGACCAACACGACCGTCGCGGCCGGTCTCTACCGGCAGGCCCGGGAGTGGGTGGCCCGGCTCGACCCGGCGAGCGTGCTCGACCTCTACTGCGGGGTGGGCGGCTTCGCCCTCAACGCCGCCGTGGCGAAGGGGGACCACGCGCGCCGTGTCGAGGGGGTCGAGGTGGCGCCCGACGCCGTCGAGAGCGCCCGCCGCTCGGCGGCCGAGCTCGGGGTGGCCGCCGACTTCCGCGTCGGTGACGCGGGGGCTCTCGCCGATGTCGGCCACGAGCTGGTCGTCGTCAACCCGCCACGACGCGGCATCGGGGCGCCCCTGTGCGCCGCGATCGAGACCGCCGCACCTGCGCACGTCATCTACTCCAGCTGCAATGCACGCAGCCTCGCCGTCGACCTGGCCGCGCTGCCCGGCTACCGGGGGACGCAGGCGCGCCTGTTCGACATGTTCCCCCAGACCCAGCACCACGAGGTGGCCGTGCTGCTCGAGCGGCGCTGAGCCGGAGCGCGATCCGTCAGGTGCCCGGTGCCGACGCGACGAAGACGATGACCCCGATGAAGTAGAGCAGGCCGAGCAGGAAGAAGACCGCGAAGATCGCCGTGCCGACCATCCCGAGGATCGTGCCGACCTTCGCGTGGTCGCGGTTGCTCCACGCCTGCGGGTTGGCGTCGATCTCCTTCATCGCCGAGGCGCCGAGCACCCACGCGAGGATCCCCAGGCCCGGCACGACGGTCAGGCCGACGATGCCGAGCACGAGCGCCGCGGTCGCGGTGCCGTGCGCGCGCTGCTGCGGGAAGGGGTAGGGCGACGGGGCGTAGGGGCCTGGCTGCTGGGTCATGGTGCTCCCACCGTAGGACCTCGCCGCCGCGGTGCACCACGGGGAGGACTCCCCCGTCGACACCGCGTGGTCGAGGCTGGTGTGACCTGCGCCTCCGGGCGGCTACTGTCGGGGTCGCGGTCACCCCGCAGTCCCGACAGGAGAACGCATGAGAGCACTCGTCAAGCCCCGCCCCGGACCGGGCCTGGAGCTGACCGACGTCCCCGAGCCGCACGCCGGTCCCGGCGAGGTGCGCATCCGCGTGCTGCGCGCCGGCCTGTGCGGCACCGACCTCCACCTGCACGGGTGGGACGAGTGGGCCGCCTCCGCTGTGCCGAGCACGCCGCAGGTCATCGGCCACGAGTTCTACGGCGTCGTCGACGAGGTGGGGCGCGACGTGACCTCCGTGCAGGAGGGCGACCGGGTCTCCGGCGAGGGCCACCTCGTGTGCGGCACCTGCCGCAACTGCCGCGCCGGACGACGGCACCTGTGCATCAACACCATCGGCGTCGGGGTCAACCGCGACGGCGCCTTCGCCGACCACGTCGTCATCCCCGCGTCCAATGCCTGGGTGCACCACGACGACATCGACCCCGACCTGGGCGCGGTCTTCGACCCGCTGGGCAATGCCGTCCACACGACCCTGTCCTTCCCGCTCGCGGGCGAGGACGTCGTCATCACCGGCGCCGGGCCGATCGGCGTCATGGCGGCGGCGATCGCCCGTCACGTGGGCGCCCGCCACATCGCCGTCACCGATTTGTCGGACACCCGCCTCGAGCTGGCGAAGGGGGCCGGCGCGGACCTCGTCGTCAACGCCGCGCGCAGCGACCTCGGCGCCGCGATGCGCGAGCTGGGCATGAAGGAGGGCTTCGACATCGGCCTCGAGATGTCCGGCGCTCCCCCGGCGGTCGGCGACATGCTCGACCACATGAACCACGGCGGCCGGATCGCCATGCTCGGCCTGCCCAAGGACCCCTACCCGATCGACTGGGGCAAGGTCATCACCCACATGATCACCATCAAGGGGATCTACGGCCGGGAGATGTACGACACCTGGTACACGATGAGCGCGATGCTCTCGACCTCGCCGACCCTGCGTGAGGCGATCTCCTCGGTCATCACGCACCGCTTCCCCGCGGAGCAGTGGGAGGACGCCTTCTCCACCGCCGCCTCGGGAGAGTGCGGCAAGGTCATCATGGACTGGAGCTGACGCATGTACACGATCAAGGACGACCTCGCCGCCACCCTGCAGGAGATCCGGGACGCCGGGCTGTGGAAGGACGAGCGGCAGCTGACGAGCCCCCAGCAGGCGCACATCACGACGACGAAGACCTCGGCGATCAACTTCTGCGCCAACAACTACCTCGGTCTGGCCGACCACCCCGACGTCCTCGCCGCGGCCACGGATGCCCTGCAGGAGTGGGGCTTCGGCATGGCGAGCGTGCGCTTCATCTGCGGCACGCAGGAGCAGCACACCCGTCTCGAGGGCGCGCTGTCCGACTGGTTCGGCACCGAGGACACGATCCTCTACTCGAGCTGCTTCGACGCCAACGGCGGCGTCTTCGAGGTGCTCTTCGGCACGGACGACGCGATCATCTCCGACGCGCTCAACCACGCCTCGCTCATCGACGGCATCCGGCTGAGCAAGGCGGCGCGCTACCGCTACGCCAATGCCGACATGGACGACCTGCGCGCCCAGCTCGAGGCGGCGAAGGGGGCCCGCCGCACCGTCATCGTCACCGACGGCGTCTTCTCCATGGACGGCTACCTCGCTCCCCTGGAGCAGATCTGCGACCTCGCCGACGAGTACGGCGCGATGGTCCTCGTCGACGACTCCCACGCGGTGGGTTTCGTGGGCGCCAGCGGTGGTGGCACTCCTGAGGCGTGCGGCGTCGCCGACCGTGTCGACCTGCTCACCGGCACGCTCGGCAAGGCGCTCGGCGGGGCCAGCGGTGGTTACGTCAGCGGCCCGGCGGAGGTCATCGCGCTGCTGCGCCAGCGGTCGCGGCCCTACCTCTTCTCCAATGCCGTGGCCCCGGTCGTCGCGGCTGGCTCCCTCAAGGCGATCGAGATCGCGCGCGGGTCCGACGAGGCGCGAGAGACCCTGCAGCGCAACACGGCTCTCTTCCGTGAGCTGATGACGGACGCGGGCTTCGAGCTGCTCCCCGGGTCGCACCCGATCACCCCGGTGATGTTCCCCGGCGACGACGGAGCCCGTCAGGCCGCGCAGATCGCCGACGCGATGCTCGCCCACGGCGTCTACGTCATCGCCTTCTCCTACCCCGTGGTCCCGCAGGGCCAGGCGCGCATCCGGGTGCAGCTGTCCGCGGCGCACAGCGAGGAGGACGTGCGCACCTGCGTCGCGGCCTTCGTCGCCGCCCGGGCCGAGGTGCTCGGGGACCAGCCCACCGCCTAGCGGTCCGCCGACGCGGCGCGCGCTACGCGAGCCGCGGGCCGGCCCCCTTCGTCACTCGAAGGGGGCCGGGTCACCGGCGCCGTGCCGGGCCACCTCGGCGGCACCCGACGAGAAGTCCACGACCGTGGTCGGCTCGGTGCTCACCTCACCGGCGTCGACGACGATGTCGACCTGGTGGTCGAGGGCCTCCTTGACGTCCCAGCCGAAGGTCGGGGTGCGCTCCTCCCCCGGCAGCAGGAGCGTCGAGGTGAGCATGGGGTCGCCGAGGCCCTCAAGGAGGGCCTGGGTCAGCGGGTGCTGCGGGATCCGCACGCCGACCGTCTTCTTCTTCGCGTGGAGCAGCCGACGCGGCACCTCCTTCGTGGCCGGGAGGATGAAGGTGTAGGGCCCCGGGGTCGCCGCCTTGACCGCGCGGAAGACGGCGTTGTCGACGTGGACGAGCTGCCCGAGCTGGGCGAAGTCGGCGCACAGGAGCGTGTAGTGGTGCCGGTCGTCCAGGCGGCGGATCGTGCGGATGCGGTCCTTGATGTCCTGGTCGTCGAGCCGCCCACCGAGGGCATAGCCCGAGTCCGTGGGGAAGGCGACGAGCGCCCCCTCGCGGATCCGCTCGACGAGCTTGCCGACCGTGCGGGGCTGGGGGTTGTCCGGGTGCACTTCGACGAAGGTGGCCATGAGTCCACCGTAGGCGGCGCGGGCCCGGGCGTGGCGCACCATCCGCGCCCGCGCGCCTGCAAGACTGGTGGCGCCACACCGAGTTGCTACAATCTTCAACAAAAGTTTCGTCTCTCAGGGGAGCCCATGACCGACACCGACCTCGACCTCAACGGTCACTGGACCATCGACCCCGGCCACAGCCGCTGCGGCTTCTCGGCCCGGCACGCGATGATCTCGACCGTCCGCGGCTCCTTCAACGACGTCTCCGGCGAGGTGCACGTCGACGTCGACGACCTCGATGCATCCACGGCCCGCGTCGTCCTCAAGGCCGCGAGCGTCGACACCCGCAACGACCAGCGCGACGAGCACCTGCGCAGCCCCGACTTCTTCGACGTCGAGCGCTTCCCCGACATCACCTTCGTCAGCACCAACATCGAGGAGATCCGCGAGCGCGCATACATCGTGAGCGGTGACCTGACGATCCGCGACGTCACGAAGCAGATCACCATCCCGCTCGAGCTCGGCGGCGTCATGGTCGACGCCTTCGGCGCCGTGCGCGCGGGCTTCGAGGGGTCGCGCCGGGTCAACCGCCGTGACTACGGCCTCGAGTGGAACATGCCGCTCGACAAGGGTGGCGTCCTCGTCTCCGAGAAGATCGACCTCGAGTTCGAGATCTCCCTGGTCAAGCAGGACCAGTAGTCCGCCCAGCTGCGTCTCCAGGCGTGCGGCGAGCGCCTTGGCCGTGCGGCCGACCCCGATGAGCGTCGCCGACGCGGGTCCGGTCCAGTCCCCGTAGCCGACGAAGCACGCCCGCGGGTCGCGCACCGACTGGTTGTCGACGACCTGCGGCACACCCTCGGACGTCCGCAGCCGCAGGGAGCGCAGGTGCCGCAGCGCGGGCCGGTAGCCCGTGCACCAGATCACCGCGTCGAGCTCGAGCCGGTCCCGGCCGATGATCGCGCCCTCCGGGACCATCCGGTCGAACATCGCGCGCACCCTCAGCGCACCCGCGGCCCGGGCGCGCTGCACCTGGGGCAGGGCGACGACATTGCCGACGAAGGCAGCCTGTGCCTCGCCCGGGTCACGCAGCCGCGCGGTCGCCTGGTCGAAGAGGTGCCGGCCGTCGACGTCGTCAGGCAGGAAGCGCAGCCGTCTCGCGGTGACGAGCGAGACCCGGTCGGCGACGTCGACGAGGTCGGCCGTGATCTGGACCCCGGAGTTGCCGCCGCCGACGACGGCGACCCTCAGCCCGGCGAAGTCCTCCGGCCCCCGGTAGTGGGCGCTGTGCAGCTGGCGCCCGGCAAAGCTCGTCGCACCCTCGACCATCGGCACGAAGGGAGCGGACCACGTGCCCGTGGCGCTCACGACGCAGCGCGCGGCCAGCTGCCCGGCGCTCGTGTCGAGCACGAGCGCTTCGCGCGTCGCGTGCACGTCGTGCACTCGCACCGGGCGCTGGACGTCGAGGTCGTAGCGCTCCTCGTAGGCACGCAGGTAGGCCCGCACATGCTCGACCGGCGGGAAGGTGTCGGGGTGCGGGGGCATCGGCCACCCCGGCAGCGACGAGTAGGCCGACGGCGAGAAGAGGCGAAGGGAGGGCCACGTCGAGGTCCACGCTCCGCCCGGCTCGTCGCGGTCGTCGAGGACGACGTGCTCGATCCCCCGGCGGCGCAGGTGGTAGGCCGTCGCCAGCCCAGCCTGACCTCCGCCGATGACGGCGACGTCGACCTCTCGGCGCATGTAGCCTCAGGCGTCCTCTGCCGTCATCTCCACGGGGACGCCGATCTGCACGGTCCGCGAGACGGTGCACAGCCGGTCGCGGGACTGCGCGACCGACCGGGGGAAGGCAGCACGGGCGGCGTCGCCCCCTTCGCCCTCGGGGAAGCCCAGGCGGAAGGTGACGGCGAGGTCGCTCATGTGGTTGCCGTCCTCGGGGGTCGAGACCTTCTCCCCCTCGGCGACGACCTCGAAGGACTCCGGCTCGGCCCGCCGCGAGGTGATGTGGTCGACGTCGACGGAGCTGCAGCCGGCGAGGGCCGCGAGCAGCAGCTCGACGGGCGTGAAGTCGTCGGTGGACCCGTCACCGATGGTGATCCGGCCGCCGCGCGCATTGGTGATCTCGTAGCGCCCCAGGGCCAGCCGGGTCAGCTCCACGCTGCGGTGGCCGGGCCCGCTCCCGCCGGTCGTCTCGTCGCTCGTCATGCCTACCTCCACGTCACTGGTCTGCGGGGCGCGCCCCGTGCTGGTCCGATCCTCGCAGACCGGGCGCCACTAGCCTGACCGCATGCACGCGACCCCGCCGCACCGCCTCGTCCTGCTGCGCCACGGAGAGACCGAGTGGAGCCGCGACGGGCGGCACACCGGCTCGACGGACCTGCCCCTGACCGACGAGGGCCGGGCCCGCGCCGCCGAGGCCGCCGGGCGGCTCGAGGAGCTCGGTGTCCGCCCCGTGCTCACCCTGACCTCGGACCTGCAGCGAGCTCGGGACACGGCTTCTCTCGCCGGGCTCGACGCCACCGTCGACCGCGACCTGCGCGAGTGGGACTACGGCGGCTACGAAGGGCGCTCGACGGCCCAGATCCGGGAGGACCTCGGCACCGACTGGGACGTCTTCCGTGACGGTGTGGTCCCCGGGGCGACCCCGGGCGAGACGGTCGAGGAGGTCGCGGCCCGTGCCTCACGCGTGCTCGCCCGCGTGCGGCCGCACCTGCTCGAGGGCGACGTCGTCCTCGTCGGGCACGGCCACACCTCGCGGATCCTCGCGACGGTGTGGCTGCGCACCGCTCCCCGGCTGGCGGCCCAGCTGACGCTCGACGCCTCCCGGCTCGCGGTGCTCGGCCACCACCGAGAGGACCCCTGCATCCTCAGCTGGAACTGCTGACGGGCTAGGGCAGCGGCCAGGTGTGCACCGGGTCGTTGCGGTGCATATGCTCGGTGTAGAGCCCGGTCATCTCGGCGAGCGCGGCGGACCGGTCGAGCCCGGCCTTCTCGAGCCGGCGCACGCACTCGGCCTGCCAGACGGCGCCGTTGACGCCGGTGGTGCACCGCCCTTCGATGACCGACAGATAGCGCTCGATGACGCTCTCGGCGACGCCCCAGTCCTGCAGACCGGCGCGAGCCATGGGCAGCAGGTGCCGCAGGACGAGCTCGTCGGCGCCCAGCTCGCCCAGCCCCGGCCAGTAGAGGCGGGAGCCGATGCCGTCGCGGGCCGCCGCCTCGAAGTTGGCCTCGGCCGCGGGGAAGGACATGCGCGTCCAGATCGGCCGGTCCTCGTGGGCGAGGGTGCGCACGCACCCGTAGTAGAAGGCGGCATTGGCCAGGGTGTCGATGATCGACGGGCCCGCCGGGAGGACCCTGTTCTCGACCCGTACGTGCGGGTGACCCTTGCCGGGGTCGTAGATCGGTCGGTTCCACCGGTAGACGGTGCCGTTGTGGAGGTTGAGCTCGCCGAGGTCGGGGGTGCCGCCCTCGCTGAGCACCGCCACGGGGTCCTCGTCGGTCGCCTCGGCGAGCAGCGCCGGGAAGTAGCGCACGTTTTCCTCGAAGAGGTCGAAGATCGAGGTGATCCAGCGCTCGCCGAAGAAGACCCGTGGACGCACGCCCTGGTTCTTCAGCTCGATGGGCCGGGTGTCCGTGGCCTGGGAGAAGAGGGCGATCCGGGTCTCGGCGTGCAGGCGGCGACCGAAGAAGAAGGGTGAGTTGGCCGCGAGCGCGAGCTGGGGCGCCGAGATGACCTGGGCGGCATTCCAGTGGTCGGCGAACTGGCCCGGACCGACCTGCAGGTGCAGCTGGACCGAGGTGCACGCCGACTCCGGGGCGATCGAGTCCGCGAAGGTGTGCAGCCGCTCCCCCGTCGGCCCCTCGATGTCGATGACGATGTCCTCGCCGCGGGCGACGAAGATCGAGTCGTTGAGCGCGGTGTAGCGGTTGTTGGCGCTGATCCACTCGCCCTGGAAGTGCTCGGGCCGGATCGTCGGCAGGATGCCGATGGCGATGATCCGCGCGCCGGCGTCCTCGGCCTTGCCCTCGGCGCGGTTGAGCGACTCGCGCAGGCTCTCCTCGAGCTGCAGCGCCGAGTCCCCGGGCAGGGGCCGCGGAGCGACGTTGAGCTCGATGTTGAACTGCGCGAGCTCCGTCTGGTACTCGGGATCGGCGATCGCCTCGAGGACCTCGTCGTTGACGAAGGCCGGTTGCTGCCCCTCGTCGATGAGGTTGAGCTCGATCTCCAGACCGGTGAGCGGCACCTCCTCGTCGAAGGCGCGCTCGTTGAGCATGCGCTCGAAGACGTCGAGGTTCTGCCGCACCTTTTCCCGGTAGCGCTGACGCTCCTCGCGCGAGTAGCTCTGCGCGGCGACTTCCTTGCCCATGAGTACACCTCTTCCGGGTCGGCTGCAGTCGAATCTACCCACGCGACCGACCCGCGGCGAGGATCAGACCACGGTCGGATGCGGCACCCCCTTCGTCCTGCCTACCCTCGGTCGGTGATCTCCGAGACGGCACCCCGGCGAGCGGGAGCGACCACCCGCGTCCGGGACTGGTTCGACGGGCACGTGGGTCAGCTCGTCGCCGCCGACTCACCGATGCCGGCATCAGACGCCTCGGCCTGGGTCTCGCCGCGATCGTGACCAGCGAGCCCGGATCGCCGTCCAGGGCGAGCGCACCCGCATCGCGCGCGAGATGCACGACGTCGTGGCCCAGCCGCTGAGCGTCGTCGTCGTGCAGGCCGACGGCGCCGCCTGCGCCGCCCGGCACGGCACGGACTTCGGCCGGGAGCAGGCCCACGCCGCGCTCACGACCATCGGTACGACCGCCCGCGGGGCCCTCGCCGAGACCCGGCACCTCGTGGGTGTCCTGCGCACCACGGACGACGAAGGGGAGGTCCCTCACCTCGCCTACGCCCCCACCGAGGGGCTGGCCGACCTGCACGAGGTGCCCCGCGAGGTCGGGCTCGCGGCCTACCGGATCGTCCAGGAGTCGGATCCCTTCGACGGAGCGATCGACGTCCGCGCTGTCGGCCCGTCGGGCGGCACGGGGTCGCCCCGGCCGCTGCGCTGGCCGCCGACTGACGGGCCGACTGCCCGGGGGGGTGAGGCCGCGCACGGGGCGGCCCCACCCCCTTCGCGTCTCGTGCCACGGCTCGGGCGAAGGGGGTGTCGCGCCACGGGGTTGTCGGTGAGGGCTCCTAGGTTGGTGGTCGTGAAGCTGATCCACACCTCCGACTGGCACCTGGGGCGCTCCTTCCACGGCGCCGGCCTGCTGCCTGCCCAGGCGGAGTACGTGGACCACCTCGTCGAGACGGTCCGCTCCGAGGGGGTCGACGCCGTCCTGGTCTCGGGCGATGTCTACGACCGCGCCCTGCCCCCGCCCGACGCCGTGGAGCTGCTCTCCGAGAGCGTCACCCGGCTCATCGACGCCGGCGCCCAGGTCGTCCTGTCCAGCGGCAACCACGACTCGGCGATCCGACTCGGCTTCGCCGCCGACCTGCTCAGCCGGGCCGGCCTGCACATCCGCTCCGACGTGAGCACCGTGGGCACCCCGGTGCTCGTCGGCGACATGGCGATCCACGCGATCCCCTACCTCGAGCCGACCGCGACGACCGTCACCGACGCCCTCGGCGTGACCGAGCGGTCCCACACGGCGGTGCTCGGCGCCGCGATGGACCGGGTCCGTGCCGACCTGGCCGGGCGGGGACCGCGCAGCGTCGTCATGGCCCACTGCTTCGCGAGCGGTGGGGCGGCGAGCGACTCCGAGCGCGACATCACGACCGGCGGCGTCGCGATGGTGCCCGCGAGCACCTTCGACGGGGCCGCCTACACCGCTCTCGGTCACCTGCACCGCCCGCAGCAGATCGGCGAGACCGTCCGCTACAGCGGTTCCCCCGTTGCCATGTCCTTCGGCGAGGCAGGCCAGACGAAGGGGTCGCTGCTCGTCGAGATCGACGAGCGTGGCCTGACCACGGTCGAGCACGTCGCCGCCCCCGTCCACCGCGAGCTCGCCCTCGTGCGGGGGCACCTCGACGAGGTCCTCACCGACGCCCGCCACACGGCCGCCGAGCAGGCCTGGGTCCAGGTCACGCTCACCGACCCGGTCCGTCCCGTCGGTGCCTACGACCGGCTGCGTCGACGCTTCCCGCACCTGCTGCAGCTGTGCTTCGAGCCCACGGGTGAGGTCGTGCCCGTGCGCAGCTATGCCGCCCGGGTGCGGCAGCGCCAGCCGCTCGACGTGTGCTGCGACTTCGTCAGCGACGTGCGTCGCGGCGCGATGGCCGACGAGTCCGAGCGCCGGCTGCTGGCCGACGCCCTCGAGGCCGGCCGGCGTGACCGGGACCTGGCCGAGGAGCACGGCGCCCCCCGGCGACGACGGCGAGGCGTGGCGTGAGGCTGCACCGCCTTCGAGCCAGCGCCTTCGGACCCTTCGCCGGCACCGTCGAGCTCGACCTCGGGACGATCGGCGAGGGCGGGCTCTACCTCATCCACGGCCCGACCGGCTCGGGCAAGACGAGCCTGCTCGACGCGATCTGCTTCGCGCTCTACGCGGGGGTGCCGGGTGACCGGCAGAGCACCTCGCTGCGCAGCCAGCACGCTGCCGTGGACGTGCCGACCGAGGTGGAGCTCGAGCTGACCCTGGCCGGGCGTCGCCTGCGGGTGGTGCGTCACCCTGCTCATGAGCGCCCCAAGCGGCGAGGGTCCGGGACGACCACCGAGCCGGCGGGCGTGCGTCTCGAGCAGCGCGAGAGCTCTGGGTGGCGGACCCTCAGCACCCGCATCGACGAAACGGCGCAGTTCCTCGACGACCTGCTCGGCATGGGGCTCGAGCAGTTCCGCCGGGTCGTCATGCTGCCCCAGGGCGACTTCGCCGCCTTCCTGCGCGCGAGCGACGAGCAGCGCCGCGAGGTCCTCGAGCGGCTCTTCGACGTCTCCGACTTCGCCGCGGTCGAGGACGTGCTCGTCCGACGTCGACAGGACGCCGAGGCGACGCTCTCCCAGTCACGCGGACGGCTCACCACCCATGTGACGCACCTCGTCGACGTGCTGTCCGCGATCGACGTCGAGCTGCCCGAGCCCGATGCCCCGTGGGCCGAGCTCGACCCGACGCAGCTGCCGGTCGCGCTCCGGGCGGTCGGCGAGGCCTTCGACATGGTGACCGCGGAGGCGATGGCCCGCGTGGACCGCACCGACGCCGCCGCCGTCGCATCGCGCGAGGCCCTCGACGCGGAGCGTCGACGAGCCGACCTGCGGCGTCGTGGCCTGGTGGCCCGGCGGCAGGTGGCGGAGCTCGAGTCCGTCGCCGACGAGCACGCCCGGCGTCGCCACACCCTCGAGAAGGCACGGGCCGCGGCTGCCGTGCTCCCGCACGTCGAGGCCATGGCGCGCGCCGAGTCGACACTCGAAGAGGCTCAGCTGGCCCGGCAGGCGGCTGCCGAGGCTCTCCCCCAGGAACTGCGTGCACGGTGGGAGGCCTCCCCGCCCGGCCGTGAGGCCGAGGTGTCCGCGCAGGCCCGTGGGGTCGAGCTGCTCGAGGTGCTCGACGCGGGTGGCGCTCGTATTGAGCGGGCGCGGCACGAGGCGGCCGGCTTGCGGCGCCGATCGGCGGAGCTGCCGGCCGTGGCCGAGCGGCTGGCAGATGCACGTTCCGCGCTCGAGCGAACCGAGGGGCTCGTGGCCCGCCTCGAGACCGAGGCCGAGGCCGACGAGACCATCCGCGAGGAGCTCCAGCGCGAGCGCGACCAGCTGACCGTGTCGACAGCGGAGCTGGAGCGTGTCGAGGCACGCATCGCCGCTCGCCGGCAGGGCCGGACCATCGACGAGCAGCTTCGCCGGGCGACCGACGAGGCGCAGGAGGCTCGCGAGCACGCCCAGGAGCTGCGCGAGGCGGTCAACGAGCTCGTCGCGGCCCGACTCGACAACATGGCCGGCGAGCTCGCAGGGCTGCTCTCCGACGGGGACCCGTGCGCCGTCTGCGGGTCGACCGAGCACCCCCGGCTGGCCGAAGCCGCCCGCGTGGTCAGGCCCGAGGACATCGACGCGGCCCGTGCGGCCGCCACCCGTGCCGAGCAGGTCCACGAGGCCGCACGCCAGGCACGGGACGCCGTCACCTCCCGGCTCGAGGTCGCTCGCGCCGAGGTCGCCCGACTGGCTGGGGCGGACGAGTCCGGCACGACCGACGCGAGCGCTGACCCCTTCGAGGTGTCTGCCGCCGAGGTGCGCGCACGCGAGCAGCTTGCGCAGGACGTTGCCCGGCTGCGCACCGCGGTCGGCGCCGCCGCCGACGTGGCGCGTCGCGTCGACGCGCGCGCCGCGCGGCTGGAGCGCGCACACGAGTCCGTGCGCGTCGCCGCGGACGAGCTCGCGGCCCTGCGTGCCCGGCACGATCAGATCACCGAGCAGATGGTCGAGGCCGCCGACATCGTGAGAGTAGTCGTGCTCGAGCACGCCGCCTGCGTCTGTGCCGACCCGGCTGACGACCACGACGACCACGCCGGCGGGCACGACGTCGCGCTCTCACCGATGGCCGACGGGTCCGTCGGGTGGGTCACTCCCCTTCTCGATGCCGCCCGGGATGTCGACGAAGGTCACTCCCGCGCCCGAGCCCTCGCGGAGAACCTCGCTTCGGCGACCCTCGACGAGCGCCGCGCCCGGGACGCGGTCACCGACGCCGCCGAGCACCTGGCGGGCGCCCTGGGCGAGCACGGCTTCGACGGTGCGGCCGAGGCGCGGGCCGCGGCTCTTCCGCGGCCAGAGATCGCCGCACTCGAGGCGCGCGTGCATGCCCACGAGCAGCAGCTGGCGACGGCCCGTGGGATCCTCGCCGAGCCGGACGTCGTCGACGCGCTCGAGACCCAGCCCGTCGACGTCGACGACCTGGCCGAGACCGCGTCCCGGGCCAAGCACGCCGCAGATGACGCGCGCCGGCACCAGGCAAGCACGTCGACCGTGCACCGACAGCTGACGCGGGTCACCCAGCTCGTCGTCGACGAGTGCACGCGCATCGGACCTGCTGCAGCCGAGGCCGAGCTCGTGCGTCGGATGGCCGACCTGGTGACGGGGACGAGCGCCGACAACGACAAGCGCATGCGCCTGAGCACCTATGTCCTCGCTGCCCGGCTGGAGCGAATCGTCGAGCTGGCCAACTCACGGCTGTCGGTGATGGCAGACGGCCGATACGAGCTCGCCCACGACGACGCCTCTGCCAGGGGCCGTCGACGCGGCGGGCTCGGCCTGGTCGTGCGCGACCTGTGGACCGGTCAGGATCGGACGACGGCGACCCTGTCCGGTGGCGAGTCCTTCACCGCGTCACTGGCTCTGGCTCTCGGGCTGGCCGATGCGATCCGCGAGGAGTCGGGTGGGCTCGAGTTCGGCACGCTCTTCGTCGACGAGGGATTCGGCAGTCTCGACCAGGACAGCCTCGAGCAGGTGCTCGACGTCCTCGACGCGCTGCGCGACGGAGGGCGCTGCGTCGGTGTGGTGAGCCATGTCAGCGAGATGCGCACCCGCATCCCCACTCAGGTGCGGGTCGACAAGGCCCAGCACGGCTCGACCGTCACGGTCGTGGGGGTCCAGGGCGCGGCCTGATCCCCTTCGTCCCCGTGGGCGGGGACCAGTCCTGTTCGTCTCCCCGCATCAACGACCGCCCCTCCCCCTTCGATTTCCCTTAAGGTCGTGCGGCCGTTGGGCGGAACCAGCCCCAACCCTGCAAGACCCTAGGGTTTTGCAGGGTTCAGCCGCGGGGGCGGTGGATCGAGCGCAGGATGTCGGCCCGAGGCGTGGGTCGTCAGTTCCGTTCGTCCCCGTGGGCGGGGACCAGTCCCGTTGGTCTCGCCGCATTGACGACCGCCCCTCCCCCTTCGAATTCCCTATGGTCGTGCGGCCGTTGGGCGGAACCAGCCCCAACCCTGCAAGACCCTAGGGTTTTGCAGGGTTCAGCCGCGGGGGCGGTGGATCGAGCGCAGGATGTCGGCCCGAGGCGTGGGTCGTCAGTTCCGTTCGTCCCCGTGGGCGGGGACCAGTGCCGGTCGTCCCCGCCCTCCGCCGTCCAGTACAGCAGCGAGCCCCGGCTTCGCACGAGATGCGTGCGACGCCGGGGCTCGTCGGGTCACCCGTGGTTCGGGGGCGCCCCGGTGGCTCAGTCCTCGAAGGCCTCGGGCGAGGGGCAGGAGCAGACGAGGTTGCGGTCGCCGAAGGCGCCGTCGATCCGCGAGACCGGCGGCCAGTACTTGTCGGCTGCGTCGACCCCGACGGGGAAGACGGCGGTGGCGCGGTCGTAGTCGTGCGGCCACTCCCCTGCGAGCTCCGCCGCGGTGTGCGGGGCATTGCGCAGGACGGAGGACTCGACGTCGCCGACCTGGTCGATCTCCTCGCGGATGGCGATCATCGCGTCGCAGAAGCGGTCGAGCTCGCCCTTGTCCTCGGACTCCGTGGGCTCGACCATCAGGGTCCCGGCGACCGGGAAGCTCATCGTCGGGGCGTGGAAGCCGTAGTCGATGAGGCGCTTGGCGACGTCGTCGACGGTCACGCCGGTGTCCTTGGTCAGGCCACGCAGGTCGAGGATGCACTCGTGGGCCACGACCCCGCCGGGGCCGCTGTAGAGGACCGGGAAGTGGCTGCCGAGACGACGCGCGACGTAGTTGGCGTTGAGTACCGCCACCTGCGTCGCCCGAGCCAGACCCGCCCCACCCATGAGTCGGACGTAGGCCCACGAGATCGGCAGGATGCCGGCCGAGCCATAGGGAGCGGCGCTGATCGGGCCCGCGCCGGTCGCCGGTCCCGCTGCCTCGGCGAGCGGGTGGTTGGGCAGGTAGGGAGCCAGGTGCTCGCGCACGGCCACCGGCCCCACGCCCGGGCCACCGCCACCGTGCGGGATGCAGAAGGTCTTGTGCAGGTTGAGGTGGCTGACGTCAGCACCGAAGCGGCCCGGCTGGGCGAGCCCGACGAGCGCGTTGAGGTTGGCGCCGTCGACGTAGACCTGGCCACCCGCGTCGTGGACGAGGGAGCACAGCTCGCTGATGGTGTCCTCGTAGACACCGTGGGTGCTCGGGTAGGTCACCATGATCGCCGCGAGGTCGTCACGGTGCTGCTCGACCTTGGCCCGCAGATCGTCCATGTCGATGTCACCGCCCTCGGCGGTCTTGACCACGACGACCTTCATGCCCGCCATGACGGCGGAGGCCGCGTTGGTGCCGTGGGCGCTGGCGGGGATGAGGCAGATGTGCCGCTCGGACTGGCCGTTGGCCGCGTGGAAGGCACGGATCGCCAGCAGCCCGGCCAGCTCCCCCTGCGACCCGGCATTGGGCTGGAGCGAGACCGAGTGGTAGCCGGTGACCTCGCTCAGCCAGCCGCTCAGCTGACCCACGAGCTCACGGATGCCGACGGTCTGGTCATCGGGTGCGAAGGGGTGCAGCCCCGCGAACTCCGGCCACGTGATGGCGACCATCTCGGTGGTCGCGTTGAGCTTCATCGTGCAGGAGCCGAGGGGAATCATGCCTCGGTCGAGCGCGAAGTCGCGGTCGGAAAGCCGTCGCAGGTAGCGCAGCATCGCGGTCTCGCTGCGGTGCGAGTGGAAGACCGGGTGAGTGAGGTAGTCGCTCGTGCGCACCAGCTCCTGCGGCCAGCTCGGGGAGATGCGCGCGGTCTCGACGTCAGCGACCTCCGTGGCAGCGCCCAGCGCACCCGCGACGGCCGAGATCTCGCTCGCATCGGTCGTCTCGTCGACGGAGACGAGGACCGTGCTCTCGTCGTGCTGCCAGATGTTGACCCCGGCGGTGACGGCGGCCGCGGCCGCGGCGGCAGCTCCCCCGGGCACGCGCACGCGCAGGGTGTCGAACCACGGGCCCTCGGCCACCTCGACGCCCGCGGCGCGCAGCCGCTCGGCGAGGGCGACCGCGGTGCCGTGGACTCGCTCGGCGATCGCCCGCAGGCCGTCGGGGCCGTGGTAGACCGCGTACATCGAAGCCATCACGGCGAGGAGCACCTGCGCGGTGCAGATGTTGCTCGTCGCCTTGTCACGACGGATGTGCTGCTCGCGCGTCTGGAGCGCCAGACGGTAGGCCGGGCGACCGGCGGAGTCGACGGAGACGCCGACGAGCCGGCCGGGGAGCGTGCGCTCCAGCCCGGCGCGCACCGCCATGTAGCCGGCGTGCGGGCCACCGAAGGACATCGGGACACCGAAGCGCTGGGTCGTCCCGACGGCCACGTCGGCGCCCCACTCCCCCGGCGCGGTGAGCAGCGTGAGCGCGAGCAGGTCGGCCGCGGCGGTGACGAGGGCACCCACCTCGTGGGCCGCGTCCGTCAGGGCACGCCAGTCGCTGATGATGCCGTCGGCACCGGGGTACTGGACGAGCACGCCGAAGACGTCACGGCCACCGGCCGCCTCGCGCAGCGCCTCGGCCGAGGTGACCCCCGTGAGGTCGGCGACGACGACGTCGATGCCGAGCGGCACCGCGCGGGTGTCGATGACCGCCCGGGTCTGCGGGAAGGTGTTGGCGTCGACGAGCAGGACCGCGTCCTTGGCGACCTTGCTCGAGCGCCGCATCACGGTCATCGCCTCGGCCGCGGCCGTGCCCTCGTCGAGCAGCGACGAACCCGACGTCTGCAGACCAGTGAGGTCGGCGACCATCGTCTGGAAGTTGAGCAGCGCCTCGAGCCGCCCCTGGCTGATCTCGGGCTGGTAGGGCGTGTAGGCGGTGTACCAGGCAGGGTTCTCCAGGACGTTGCGCTGGATGACGGCCGGCGTCACCGTGCCGTAGTACCCGAGGCCGATCATCGAGGTGAGCACTGTGTTCTTCGCCGCGAGGGCGCGCAGCTCCTCGACGACCGCGAGCTCGCTCGGGGCTGCCTCGATCGTCAGGGCCTCGGTCTGGCGGATCGCCCCCGGGACGGCCGCGTCGCACAGTGCGTCGAGGGTGGGCTGCCCGATCGTGGCGAGCATCTGCTCGACGTCGCCCTCACGGGGACCGACGTGACGGCCGACGAACTCGGACAGGGGGGACGAGGCGCTCATGAGGCTCCCTTGGACGCGGGTGTACAAAGCCAGCCTCCCCATCTGTCACGCGAGGGCGCTCCAGAGGTGCCTGATCCACGAGGTCCTGGCGCCTGAGAGGTTCCGGGGAGTTTGCCCCTTCGGCGCCCCGCGCGAGACGCGCGAGGACTCTCCCCCGTGGGGTGAGCAGCGGCCACAGGCTATCAGCGGCCGTGGCCCCGTACGGTGCGTCAGGCGAGCTTGGCGCGGCGGCGAGCCGACAGCTCGTCACCGGGGAGCTCGGTCGGCGCGGCGTCGCCGCCACCCATGCGCTCGCTCGGGATCTCGAGCAGGGAGCCCTCGACCTCGCGCCAGACACGGCCGACGGCGATGCCGAAGACACCCTGACCGCCCTGGACGAGGTCGATGACCTCGTCGGCGGAGGTGCACTCGTAGACGCTGGCCCCGTCGCTCATCAGGGTGATCTGGGCGAGGTCCTCGACGCCGCGCTCACGCAGGTGCGTGATGGCGACGCGGATCTGCTGGAGGGAGACACCGGTGTCGAGCAGTCGCTTGACGACCTTGAGCACGAGGATGTCGCGGAAGCCGTAGAGACGCTGGCTGCCGGAGCCCGCCGCTCCACGGACCGAGGGCTCGACGAGGCCGGTGCGGGCCCAGTAGTCGAGCTGGCGGTAGGTGATGCCGGCTGCGGCGCACGCGGCGGGACCGCGGTAGCCGATGTCCTCGGAGAGCTCGGGCAGGTCGTCGTCGAAGAGCACGCCCTGAGCGCGGACCGGGGTCTTGCCCTCGTCGCTGGTGGCGTCCACTACGCCCTCCTGAGTCACCGTCGGTCCGACCCGAGCGGTCGGAGATGACACCGGTGTGCTTCCGGTGATGTCTTCGACGCTACGGCGGTGCCAGCAAACGGTCAAACACCCCCGCCGCGGGAGGCGGGGCGTGTCGGTAACGATCAGGTCGCGGGAGGGTCCTCGTCGGGCGCCTCGAAGTCCTCGGGCGAGACCTCGTCGAGGAACTCCTTGAACTTCGCCACCTCGTCCTCTTCCTCGTCGGACGACTCGATGCCGACCTCGTCGAGGACGGCGTCCGTGGTGACGACCTCGGCCGCCGTCCGCAGCGCGAGGGCGATCGCGTCCGAGCTGCGCGAAGGGATCTCGGTGTCGTCGTCGAGCACGAGGGTCGCGTGGAAGACGCCCTCGACGACGGCGTCGATCCGCACGGTCACGAGGTGCCGGCCGAGGGCCTCGATGACGTCGACGAGCAGGTCGTGCGTCAACGGGCGGGGCGGCTCGACACCCTCTTGGGCGTAGGCGATGGCGGTGGCCTCGGCCGCGCCGATCCAGATCGGGACGTGACGGCCACCGTCGCGCTCGCGCAGGAGCACGATCGGCTGGGAGGTGGGCATCTCCACCCGGACACCGAGGACGTCGAGAGGCTTCACCCCCACACCGTATCCCTCCACCGGGAGGAGCGGTCAGGCACCGTCGGCGAGGCCGCGGCGCACGAGCGCCAGGTGCAGCTCGAGGCAGTCCTCGACGACCTGCCGCCGCACGGTCTCGTCGTCGAGACCGACGGCATCCGCGGCACGGCCCCGCAGCGCCTGCTGGCCCAGGACGTGCTCGGCCAGACCGACCTCGCGCTCGGCCGCGCTCTTGAAGGGGCGCAGGTGCCGCACGTCGATCCCGGCCGCCACGAGCGCCCCGCAGGCCCGGGCGACCTCGAGGTCGCTGCGGTCGAAGTGGTCACGCTGCTTGGGCAGTAGACCGTAGGCGACGAGCTCGCGGAAGGTCCCGGTGTCGATGTCGGCGGCGTGCTGCAGCTCGATGGCCGTGAGGCGAAGGGGGCGACCCCGGTCGGCGGGTGCCAGCCGTCCGGTGGTGGTCGGCTGACCGTCGCCACCGTCGGACGACGGGGCGACGACCGCCCCGTCGTCGGCGACGTCCAGGCCACGGTCGTGGGCGTCGAGCCGCTCACGGATCACCTTGAGCGGCCAGAAGCGGTCACGCTGCGCCGTCAGCACGAAGCGCAGCCGGTCGACGTCGTCCTCGGAGTACTTGCGGTACCCCGAGGCCGTCCGCTCCGGAGAGACCAACCCCTCGCTCTCGAGGTAGCGCACCTTGCTGATCGAGATGTCGGGGAAGTCGCCCTCCAGCCGCTCGATCAGGGCGCCGATCCCGATGCGGTCGCCGGGCAACGTCAGCTGGCGGAGCTGGCGTAGTAGACCAGCCGGAACTTGCCGATCTGGACCTCGTCGCCCGTGCGGAGCGTCGCCTGGTCGATGCGCTCCTTGTTGACGTAGGTGCCGTTGAGCGAGCCCACGTCGCGCACGCCGTAGCCCTGGCCGTCACGGGCGAAGACCGCGTGCTTGCGCGAGACCGTGACGTCGTCGAGGAAGATGTCGCTGTCCGGGCCTCGCCCGGTCGTCACCTCGGCGTCGTCGAGGAGGAAGCGCGCCCCGGTGTTGGGCCCCCGCAGCACGATGAGCAGCGCCGTGCCGGGGATGAGCGCGTCGACGGTCGCCTGCTCGTCGCGGGTGAGGTGGTAGTCCGAGTCCGGCGCGTCGGCCGGCAGGCCCACCTCCGCCCCGGTGAACTGCTGCGTCGCCGGGTCCTGTCGTGCGGGCTGGTCGTGGTCGTTGCCGCTCATCCAGCGCTCCCTCCTGTGTGTCCGTGGTCAAGCCTACGTGACCGGCACCACTCGGTGCCGGTCACCGTGGTGCGGTGTGGTCAGCCGATCTCGGCCGCGTAGGCCGCGGCGTCGAGCAGGCCCGAGGTGTCGGTGCCGTCGGCGAGCTGGAGCTCGTACATCCAGCCCTCGCCGTAGGGGTCGGAGTTGACCAGCTCGGGGGTCGCGTCGAGCGCGTCGTTGACCGCGGTGATGGTCCCGGCCAGGGGCGCGTAGAGGTCGCTCACCGACTTCGTGGACTCGACCTCACCGCACGAGCCCCCCGCGTCGACCGCGTCGCCGACCGCCGGCAGGCTGACGTAGACCACGTCGCCGAGCGCGTCCTGGGCGTAGTGCGTGATGCCGACGCGGACGACGCCCGCTCCGCTCTCACGAACCCACTCGTGGTCGCTCGTGTACCGCAGGTCCTCGGGGTAGGTCGCGTCGGTCATCTCTCTCCTCGTCGAGCCCGGATCACTTCGAGCCGTCGGTCGGCTCCGGGACGGGCTGAGCGTAACGAGGCGACGAATCGGTGTGCAATGCCTCGACGTTGATCGTCGAGAACTCGCGGATCGTCACCTCCCCTCCCTTGCTGCGCACCGACTCCGACACGCCTCCGGGGATCTCCATCGCGGAGCTCATCGTCTGCGGGTCACCGATGACCGTGAAGGTGTACGGACGCTCCAGGGAGGCGCCGTCGGCGATGACTCCGTCCGCGTCGTCGCGGAACCAGGTGCTGGCGACGATGCGCACGTCGTCGACCTGCATCGCCTCGGCCCCCGCATCGCGCAGCTCCTGCACGGTGTCGAGGAGGGTGGCGGCATCGACCCCGCCGTCGGGGTCCTCGATCGTCAGGGTGATGCCCGGGCCGGTGGCACGTTCGGTCCCCGCGAGGATCCCGAGCGTGTCGGCGCGCTCCTGCGCGGCAGCGATCGCCTCCGGCGAGTTGCCCTCGCTCGTGGCGAGACCGTCACGGGTCGACTCGAGCTCGGCGATCTCGTCGTCGAGGCGGTTGCCGTTCTGCGTCACGTCGTCGAGGATCCGCACGAGCTCGTCCTGCCGCAGGTCCTCGAGGCCCTGCGACTGCGTCTGGCGCACCTGGGTCGCGATCGCGAAGCCGAGCAGGCACGCCAGCAGGAGCGCGAAGGCGTTGGCCCGCGTGGCCCGTGGTCTGGCCATGAGGTGGACCCGGCGCCACGCACTGGTCGGGGCCGCGGCGGCAGCCGACGACGTGGGCGGCTCCCCCTTCGGCGTCGTGGCCTCGGGGTTCGCCTCGGACGTGGGCGGCTCCCCCTTCGCCGTCTGCGCCTCGGTCGTGGGCTCGGACTCGTCGGGGGTCTCGGGAGTGCTGGGGGTGCTGGTCATGCCTTGAAGAGGTGTCGGCGGATGGAGGCGACGTTGGAGAAGATCCGCACGCCGAGGACGACGACGACACCCGTGGACAGCTGGGAGCCGACACCGAGCTGGTCGCCCAGGAAGACGATGAAGGCGGCGACGACGACATTGGACAGGAAGCTGACGACGAAGACCTTGTCGTCGAAGATCCCGTCGAGCGTCGCCCGCACGGCACCGAAGACGGCGTCGAGGGCGGCGATGACCGCGATCGGCAGGTAGGGCTGCAGCCAGACGGGCACGTCGGGCTGCAGGACGAGGCCGAGCACGATCCCGGCCACGAGTCCGAGGGCGGGGATCACGAGGTCTCCTTCTTCAGTGGGGTCACCCGGGGTGCGGTCCGTCCCTGCGGGACGACCGTGGCCTCACGGGTGCTGACGTTGACGGCGCTGGGCAGGTGGAGCTCCTCCTGCGTCGTCAGCGAGGTCTGGATGCCGTAGTTGCTGCTCAGCCCCGTGAGGTAGGAGCCGGCCGCGCCCTCGGCGAAGCGGGTCTGCATGTCGGTGGAGTCACCGATGGCCTCGATCGTGTAGGGCCGGGTGAGCGGGCGGAAGTTGACGAGGATCGCCTCGCCCGCAAATCGGATCGCGGTGCGCGAGGTGAGCCGCTGGCCGTTGATGCTGATCGCCTCGGCGCCCGCGTCCCACAGGCCGTTGGTGATCAGCTGCATGTCCTTGGACTGCACCCGCCCCTCGTTGCTCACGCTCGTGCGCGGGTTGCCGTCGGCGCTGGTGTCGCCGCCGGGTGCGTCGTCGAGCGTGATCCGCAGCCCCGGCCCGTCGACGGCGACGAGCCCGCTCGCGACGCGCAGGGCGTCGAGCTCGGCCTGCTGGGTGCCCACGAGGTCCGGGTCGAGGCGGGCGGTCGCCCGGTCGATCTCGCGCTGCAGCTCCAGGGCTCGCTTGTCCCGGGAGTCGACGTCGGACTGCCGGTCCTCGATCTGCTGGATCAGCTCGGCACGTGCCTGGGCCCGGGTGCCGTCGCGGTCGCGCAGGGCGGCGGTGCTCACGCCGATGACCAGGCCGATGATGAGCAGCCACACGAGCAGGATGGGCCGGCGCGTCCCGCTGGAGTCCGGCAGGCCGGCGGCCCGTCGCTGCTCCGCGGCAGCTGCGTAGCCGGGGTCGAGCGGCCGCTCGAGCATCGACGTGAGCAGCGTCATCGAGGCGTCACGCCGCCGCGCGGGGTGGGCCACGCCCGAGGCGTCGGCGTAGTCCACCTCGTCCTCGCCGAGGTCCTCCTCGCTCATCCGCGCCGGAGCAGGACGGCGTGCGCCGTCGGGTGCGTCAGGTCGCACTCGCTGCTCCTCTCGTGCGCGGGTCGGGTGCCCCCGAGACCGTAGATGTCGGACGGGATCCAGTACAGCCCACCACGCCGGGGCGGTGCCAGAGTGGTCCCATGGACCGACGTCTGCTCACCCTCGACGAAGCCACCTGCCGACGCCGCACGAGCCTGAAGTGGCGCCAGTACCCCGAGGACGTCCTGCCCCTCTGGATCGCCGAGATGGACGTCATGCCCGCGCCCGGCGTCGCCGAGGAGCTGGCCCGCATCGCGCGTGACGGGGACACCGGATACCCCGTCAACGGGCCCTATCTCGAAGCCCTGGCCGACTTCTACGTGGAGCACGGCGCGGACGTCACGGTCGAGAGGATGCGACCGGCCGCGGACGTCATGAGCGGCATGAAGGCCGCCGTCGGCGCGATGACCGAGCCCGGCGACCCGGTCTACGTCACCGTGCCGGTCTACCCGCCCTTCCACGCGATCGTCGGCGAGCTCGGCCGCCGCCTCGTGACCGTGCCGCTGAGCCCGCAGGGTCGGCTCGACGCCGCCGCCCTCGACGAGGCCTTCGGCCGCGACGGCCGTGGCGCCCTGCTCCTCGCCAGCCCCCACAACCCCACGGGAGTGGTCCACACGGCCGACGAGCTACGGGCCGTGGCCGAGGTCGCCGATCGCCACGGCGTCTCCGTCGCGTGCGACGAGGTGCACGCCCCGCTCGTGCTGCCGGGCGCCCGCTTCACCCCCGCACTCGCGGTCCCCGAGGCGCAAGGCTGGCTGTCGGTCATCTCCGCGGCGAAGGGGTGGAACCTCGCCGGGGTCAAGGCGGCCGGGATCGCCGGCGGCGGCGCCGCCGGGGACCTCCTCGCGGCGCTGCCGGAGGGTCTGGGCTACACGACGAGCCACCTCGCGGTCCGACTGCACCGGGTCGCCCTCGAGCAGGACCGCCCATGGCTGGCCGACCTCGTCGCGGACCTCGACGCCAACCGGGGCCTGCTGACCGACCTGCTCCGCGAGCACCTGCCGCTGGTGCGGTGGCAGCCGGTCGAGGCGACCTATCTCGCCTGGCTGGACTTCCGCGAGCTCGGTCTCGGTGAGGACCCGGCGCGACACTTCGAGCGGCACGCCAGGGTCGCCCTGAGCTCCGGCCTCCCCTTCGGCGCCGGCGAGGGCTGGGCCCGGCTCAACCTCGCCGCCTCGCCGCAGATCATCACCGCGGCCGTCGAGCGCATGGCCGCCTCGCTGCCATGACGAAGGGGGTGACCACCGCCACTCCCCCGACCCGCCGGTGGCGAGGTGGTCCGGATCACGAACACGCCAGATCCCTTGGGGCGCAACGGATCTGGCCACCTGAGACGGGACTCGATTTGATCTTGGACATGGTCACGTTATGTTCGACGAGGTGACCGCCCCCGACGAGACGACCCCCACGACCGAGCCGTCCCCCTTCGTGCTGCGCCCGCCGACCGTCCAGGACGGTGGCGCGATGTGGCGCGTGGCGAGGGACAGCCAGACCCTCGACCTCAACAGCTCCTACGCCTACCTGTTGTGGGCACGGGACTTCGCCGCGACCAGCGTCGTCGCCGAGCGCGACGGTGCCGTCGTCGGCTTCGTCAGCGGCTACCTCCGCCCCGACTCCCCCGAGACGCTCATGGTCTGGCAGGTCGCCGTCGACGCCGACCAGCGAGGCCACGGGCTGGCCGGCCGCATGCTCGACCACCTCGCCGAGCACGTCCCCGGCGTCACCATGCTCGAGACCACGATCACGGACGACAACGGGGCCTCCCGGGCGCTCTTCGCCCGCTTCGCCCGCACCCGTGACGCTCAGCACGAGGAGACCGACCTCTTCGTGAAGGCCCACTTCCCCGACGAAGGGCACGACCCGGAGGTGCTGCACCGCATCGGACCGTTCTGACCCGGCCCCAACGACAGCCCCGCCACACTCCCCCTTCGAGGAAGGACCCCACATGACCCACCCCGCCACGCAGATCTTCACCGAGCGCGAGTCCGAGGTGCGCAGCTACTGCCGCAACTGGCCCGTCGTCTTCGACACCGCCAAGGGCGTCTACCAGACGACCGAGGACGGCGAGGTCTACACCGACTTCTTCTCCGGCGCCGGCGCGCTCAACTACGGGCACAACAACGACGTGCTCAAGGAGGCGCTCCTCGACTACGTCTCCCGCGACGGCGTGACGCACTCGATGGACATGCACACCAAGGCCAAGCGCGACTTCCTCGAGACCTTCACCGAGGTCATCCTCGAGCCGCGGGGACTGACCCACAAGATCCAGTTCCCCGGGCCGACCGGCACCAATGCCGTCGAGACCGCGCTCAAGACCGCGCGCAAGGTCACCGGCCGCGAGGAGATCGTCTCCTTCACCAATGCCTTCCACGGCATGACGCTCGGCTCGCTCGCCGTCACGGGCAATGCCTTCAAGCGCGCCGGTGCGGGCACGCCGCTCTACCACGCGACCTCGGCCCCCTACGACGACTACATCGTCGGCGAGACCTCCGACTTCGCCTGGCTCAAGCGCATCTGGGCCGACAGCGGCTCGGGCCACAACCTGCCCGCCGCGGTCATCGTCGAGACGGTTCAGGGCGAGGGCGGCCTCAACGCCGCCCGCGGCGAGTGGCTCAAGGAGCTCGAGGCCCTGTGCAAGGAGCACGGCGTCCTGCTGATCATCGACGACGTGCAGGCCGGCTGCGGCCGCACCGGCACCTTCTTCTCCTTCGAGCCCTTCGGTCTCGACCCCGACATCATCACGCTGAGCAAGTCCATCTCCGGCTACGGTCTGCCGATGGCGCTGACGCTGATGAAGCCCGAGGTCGACGACTGGGAGCCCGGCGAGCACAACGGCACCTTCCGCGGGCACAACCCGGCCTTCGTCACCGCGACCAAGGCGCTGCGCACCTACTGGACCGACGACGCCCTGGAGCGCAACATCGCCGACCGCGCCGCCCAGCTGCGTGAGCGGCTCGAGGTCCTCGCCGGCCTCGCCGAGGGCAGCGAGGTCCGCGGCCGCGGGCTGCTGGCCGGCGTCGCCTTCGCCGACCACGAGGTCGCCGAGAAGATCGCCAAGGCTGCCTTCGCGCGCAAGCTCCTCGTCGAGACCTCGGGTCCCGACAGCGAGGCGGTCAAGGTCATGCCGCCCCTGACGATCACCGAGGACGAGATGGCCGCCGGCCTCGACCAGCTCGAGGACGCCGCCCGCGAGGTCCTCGGGGCACCGGCTCGCACCGGCGCCTGATCCCCCTTCGCCCCACCGAACTGCACCACGAGACAAGGAGATCCGCATGAAGGTCCTCAACGTCAACGACCTGGACGGCACCGAGTACGACGTCACGCACGGCAACTGGCAGAGCCGCCGGATGGTGCTGGCCAAGGACAAGGTCGGCTTCAGCTTCCACATCACGATCCTCAAGGCCGGGACGTCCTCGGAGTTCTGGTACGCCAACCACGTCGAGGCGGTCTACGTCTACCAGGGCAAGGGCACGCTCCTCGACCGCGACACCGGCGAGGAGTACGTCCTCGAGCCGGGCGTCATGTACATGCTCGACGACGCAGACAAGCACACCGTGACCGTCGAGGAGGACATCCACTGCGCGTGCGTCTTCAACCCCCCGGTCACCGGCCGTGAGGTCCACGACGAGAACGGCGTCTACCCGGTCCTCACCGAGGACTGAGCACTCCCCAGGCTTCGGCCGGACGAAGGGGGGCGGACCCGCGTGGTCCGCCCCCCTTCGCGCTCTGGTGGGAAGGTCGGGATCAGTGGTGACGCAGGGCGTCGATGAGCTCGGCCTTGTCCATCGACGACCGCCCCTCGATCTCGAGCTCTCTGGCGCGCTCGCGCAGCTCGTCGACGCTCCAGTCGTCGTACGACCCGGACTCGCCGCCGCGGCGCCCGACCTCGGAGCGTGAGCTGTTGGCCGCGGCGTTGGCGATCCTCGCCGCCTTCTCTTTGCTCGCTCCGTCGTCGCGGAGCTCCTCGTAGAGCTCGTCGTCCTTGACGCTCGGGCCTGGTGTCCGCTCGGGCATGGTGTGCTCCTCTCGTGGTCACGTCAGACCGTTCTACCCCCGGCCCTCGCGTGACATGCGCCGGACGGCATGATCCTCCTGCGGCGGGGTAGATGGGCGGCATGGACCAATCCACCGCCGGGCCGCACGCCGACCATGCTCCGTGGCGGGCGCCGCTCGAGCGCACGGCCGTGCTCGCCATCGACCTGCAGGAGGCCTTCTTCGAGGACCCCGCTCTCGCCGCCCGCCGAGACGCCCTGGTCGCCCGGTGCCGGCAGGTCCTGCGCTGGGCTGAGGCCGAGCGGCTGCCGGTCGTCGCAGTGCGCACGGTCCACCGGAGGGACCGGTCGACGTGGACGATCACGATGCGCCAGGACGATCAGGGATTCCTCTTCGACGGCGCCCCCCACACGGCGTCGCTGGCCGAGCTCGACCTGACCTCGGCCATCGAGGTCGTCAAGACGCGTGACGACGCCTTCGTGGAGACGGGCCTGGCCGAGGTGCTGAGCTCCTTGGCCGTCGAGGCCGTCGTCGTCGTCGGGGTGTCGACGCACACGTGCGTGCAGCTCACCGCGGCCCATGCCTTCGCCGCGGACCTCGAGGTCGTACTCGTCCGCGACGCGATCGCCTCGTACCGGCCCGAGCTGCACGAGCTCGTCCTGGACGTGCTCCGCGACGAGTACCGCTTCCCGGTGGTCTCCGCCGATGCTCTCTGCCGGGTGACGACCAGGCCGACCGAGGGGGCGCGGTGACCGCTCAGCCGACGGCACCCAGCACGTCGAGCATCGCGGCGTTGAAGGCCGGCAGGTCGTCAGGCTTGCGGCTCGTCACGAGCGAGCCGTCGGTGACCACCTCCTGGTCCACCCACGTCCCTCCGGCATTGCGCACGTCGGTCTGCAGGCTCGGCCACGACGTGAGGGTGCGGTCGCGGACCGCGTCCGCCTCCACGAGCATCCAGATGGCGTGGCAGATCGCCGCGACCGGCGCCCCGCCCTGCACGAAACCGCGCACGAGATCGACGGCCGCGGCATCGGTCCGCAGTGCGTCGGGGTTGGCCACCCCGCCGGGGAGCACCAGGCCGGCGAAGTCCTCGACCGCCACGTCGGCGACGGTGCGATCCACGGGGAACCTGTCGGCCCGGTCGAGGTGCTCGAAGGCCTGGACGTCGCCCCGGTCCGGGGCGACGAGGACCGGCTCCCAGCCGGCGTCCTCCAAGGCCTTCCACGGGCCGGTCAGCTCGACCTGCTCGATGCCCTCCATCGCCACGAGCACGGCGATGTTGCGGGTGGTGCGCTCGTCTGCGGACGTCACGGTCTGCTCCTGTCGTCGGGTGCGGGTGTCCCCTGCCCCTACCCGGCACCGCTGCCCCCATGCGTCGTCACCCCGGGGCAGGATGGGGTGATGAACGTGCACGCCGGTGACGGCGACCGCCACGAGACTCCCGCGGAGCGGGCCGACCGCAACTGGAACGACCTGCTGCAGGAGTTTCGCGTCCTGCAGACGGGGGTGCAGGTGCTCGGCGGCTTCCTGCTCACCCTGCCCTTCCAGTCGGCCTTCCCCGATCTGGACCCCTTCCAACGTGGGCTCTACCTCGTGCTGGTCGTCCTGGCGGCGGTGACGACGACAGCGCTCGTCGCGCCGATCGCCATCCACCGTCGGGTCTTCCGCTGGCGGCGCAAGGACCGGTTGGTCGCTGCCGGCCACGTGATCGCCCGGGTCGTCCTCGCGCTCGTCTCGCTCCTCGTCGCGGGGATCGCGACCTTCGTCTTCGACGTCGTCGTCGGACGCTCCGGCGCGCTCGCGGTCGGAGGGGGGATGACCTTGCTCGTCCTCGGCTCGCTCGTGCTCCTCCCCCGTGTCATCGGTGGCCGCCCGCCCGCATCCGAGAAGTGAGACGGGCATTCCATCCATCGGACACGGGCGTTTCGGATGGCGGCAGGGATCGGATCTACGTAATGTGCGACGACGTGCCAAGCCGCGCCCCGGCGTGGAAAAGATCAACCCAAGGAGATCCATGAGCACGCACAGCACGGCTGGTGATCCGGCTGCCGAAGGCGCAGCCGGCGCCACGGCCTTCGAGGACCTGCCGGACCGACCGACGATCCGCAAGGCCGTCGCCGCCTCCGCGATGGGCAATGCCACCGAGTGGTACGACTACGGCGCCTACGCGGTGGTCGCGACCTACATCGGCCACCACTTCTTCCCCGGTGAGCACGAGACCCTGCTGACCTTGGCCACGCTCGCCGTGTCCTTCATCGCCCGACCTTTCGGTGGCTTCTTCTGGGGCCCGCTCGGCGACCGGCTCGGTCGCAAGGGTGTCCTCGCGATGACGATCATCATGATGTCGGCCGCGACCTTCTGCATCGGTCTGCTGCCCACCTACGAGACCATCGGCATCGGCGCCCCGATCCTGCTGATCATCCTGCGCCTCGTCCAGGGCTTCTCGACCGGCGGTGAGTACGGCGGTGCCGCGACCTTCATGGCCGAGTACGCCCCGGACAAGCGCCGTGGTCTCTACGGCAGCTTCCTCGAGTTCGGCACGCTCGGTGGCTTCGCCCTCGGCGCCTCGGTCGTGCTCGTCCTGCAGCTCGTGCTCGGCGAGGCCGCCATGAACGACTGGGGCTGGCGCATCCCCTTCTTCGTCGCCGGACCGCTCGGCGCGATCGGCCTCTACCTGCGCTCGAAGCTCGACGAGACGCCCGTCTACGAGGACCTGGACGACGCCGGCGAGAGCGAGCAGTCGGCCACGAAGGGCCTTCGCGACCTCATGGTCGAGTACTGGAAGCCGATGCTGACGATGGCCGGGCTGGTCATCCCGCTCAACGTCGTCAACTACACCCTGCTGACCTACATGCCGACCTACCTCGGGACGAAGATCGGCATGGGCGAGACCGAGTCGCTCGTGGTCATCATCGTCGGCGAGCTGCTGATGATGCTGCTCATCCCCTTCGCCGGGCACTTCTCCGACATCGTCGGGCGTAGGCCCATGTGGTGGTTCTCGCTCATCGGGCTCTTCGTCTTCGCGCTGCCGATGTACTTCCTCATGGGCACCGGCTTCGTCGGCGCGATGGTGGGCTTCGCCGTCCTCGGCCTGCTCTACATCCCGCAGCTGTCGACGATCTCGGCGACCTTCCCTGCGATGTTCCCCGCCCACGTGCGCTTCGCGGGGTTCGCGGTGACGTACAACGTCTTCACCGCGGCCTTCGGCGGCACCGCGGCCTCCGTGAACGAGGGCGTGGTCGACAGCACCGGCTTCCTCGAGTTCCCGGCGGCCTACATGATGGGCGCCTGCGTCATCGGCATGATCGCGATGCTCTTCGTCAAGGAGACCGCCGGCGCCTCGCTCCACGGCACCGAGATTCCCGAGTCCGAGCCGGAGGACTACGGCTCGGAGGCGATCGCCGAGGAGTCGGCAGCGCTCGACGCCTGCGGTCGCTGAGCCACGAGCGGAGCACGAAGGGAGGTGACCGCGGCGAGTCCGCCGGTCACTTCCCTTCGTCGATCCCTAGACTCAGCCTGTGACCGGTCCCCAGTCGCGCACCGCCGCACAGCCCCGCCTCCTCGCGGAGGCGGCTCGGCTGCGCGCGCACATGCGCACGGTGCGCCACCCCGGGACCAACGGCTGGATCAGCACGTGGGGCACCAATGCCCACGGGGAGATCGCCGGCTGCCCTCCGCCGAGCGGCTGAGGCGCCCGCGACGACGGGCGCCGACAGGCAGCCCATCTCCCTCCCACCAGACAGGCCCCACCCATGTCCCAGTCCCCCCGATCCACGAGTCGCCTGGCTCCCCACGAGCTGTGGCGGGGCGTGCACGCCACCGCGCAGAGCGATGCCGTCGGCGGCGCCCTGCTGCTCATCGCCACCGTCGTCGCCCTGCTCCTGGCCAACTCCCCCGCCGCCGACCTCTACACCTCGGTCCGTGACTTCACCCTCGGCCCCCACGCCCTTCACCTCGACCTGACGATCGGCGAGTGGGCCGCCGACGGGTTGCTCGCGATCTTTTTCTTCGTCGTCGGGCTGGAGCTCAAGGAGGAGTTCGTCGCGGGCAAGCTGCGCAACCCGCGACAGGCCGCGCTGCCCATCGCCGCGGCCTTCGGCGGTGTCGTCGTGCCCGCGCTGGTCTTCGCCGGCATCGCCATCGCGTCCGACTCCGAGGGCGCGTTGCGGGGCTGGGCGATCCCCACCGCGACCGACATCGCCTTCGCCGTCGCCGTCCTCGCCGTCGTCGGTCGCTTCCTGCCACCGGCCCTGCGGGTCTTCCTGCTGACCCTGGCGATCGTCGACGACCTCATCGCCATCACGGTCATCGCGGTGGTCTACACCGAGGGCCTGCAGCTGCAGTGGCTGCTGCTCGCGCTCGTGCCGCTCGCCCTCTTCGCGCTCCTCGTGCAGCGTGGCGTCATCTCCTGGTGGCTGCTCGTCCCCCTCGGCGTCCTCATGTGGGCTCTGGTCCACGCCTCCGGCATCCATGCGACGGTCGCCGGGGTGCTGCTCGGCTTCACCGTCCCGGTCGTGGCCACCGAGCGGGCCCGCGTCCAGGCCTCGACCGACGACGACGGGACCCCCGTCTACGACGGCCTGACGGCCTACCTCGCCGACCAGTGGGGCGTCTTCACCACGCTCGTGGCGGTCCCGGTCTTTGCCTTCTTCTCGGCGGGGGTCACCGTGGGTGGACTCGACGGCTTCCGCACCGCGATGCAGGACCCGATCACCATCGGCATCATCGCCGGGCTCTTCATCGGCAAGCCGATCGGCATCACGACGACGACCTTCCTGCTGAGCCGCCTGCCGGCCTTCCAGCTCGACGAGACGCTGCGCTGGCCGGACATCATCGGCATGGGCTTCGTCGCCGGCGTCGGCTTCACCGTCTCGCTGCTCGTCGGCGAGCTCGCCTACGGCGCTGCGAGCGTCGCCGACGAGCACGTCAAGATCGGCGTGCTCCTGGGCTCGCTCGTCTCGGCGCTCGTCGGGGGCGGTCTGCTCGCGATGCGCAGCCGGGCGGCCCGTGCCGCCGGGGCCGCACCCTCCTGATCCGTCAGAAGACCGGCTTGCCTCCGGTCACGCCGAGCACCGTGCCCGAGACGTAGCTCGCCTCTCGAGGGGAGGCGAGGAAGACGAAGGCACCGGCGAGCTCCGCCGGCTGGCCAGCGCGACCCAGCGGGGTGTCCGCCCCGAAGGCCTCGATCTTCTCCCTCCTCTGGGTGGCCGGCTGGAGCGGCGTCCAGATCGGTCCCGGGGCAACGGCATTGACCCGGATGCCCCGGGACCCGACCTCTGCGGCGAGGTTGACGGTGAAGTTGTTGATCGCCGCCTTGGTCGCCGCGTAGTCGAGCAGGGACGTCGAGGGCTCGAAGGCTTGGATCGAGCTGACGTTGATGATGCTCGAACCCCGCCCGAGGTGCGGCAGCGCCGCGCGCGTCAGCCAGAAGAGCGCGTGCAGGTTGGTCCGCAGCACCCGGTCGATGCGCTCATCACTGATGTCCTCGAGGCCCTCGTCGCGGGCCATCTGCACCCCGGCGTTGTTGACGAGGACGTCGAGCCCACCCAGTCCGTCGACCGCAGCGGCGACGACCTCGTCACAGGCACTGCGGTCACTGATGTCCGCCGGGCAGAGCACCGCCGTGCGACCCGCCCGCTCGACCCAGTCGGCTGTCATCTCGGCGTCGTCCTGCTCCTGCGGCAGGTAGCCCAGTGCCACGTCGGCGCCCTCCCGGGCGAAGGCGATGGCCACGGCTCGGCCGATGCCGGAGTCGCCCCCGGTGATGAGGGCCCGCACACCCTGCAGCCGCTGGGCGCCCACCCAGCTGTCCTCACCGTGGTCGGGGACGGGGTCCATCTCGCGAGTCTCGCCCGGCAACTGCTGCTGCTGGGCGAGGAATCCCCCTTCGGGGCCGTTGGCCAGCTGCGCGGCTCGTCGGGCGATCTCTGCCTCGATCATCAGGTGCTCCTTCGTCGTCGGGACGAAGGGGACGTACCCAACCCTCCGCGCCGGCAAACTGCACCCGGCGCTCAGGCGGCCATGGCTGCCAGGAGCTGGCTCTCTGCCGTCGCGAGGTAGTCGAGCAGGGACTGCTCCGCCTCGGGCCACCGGCCGGCGTCGAGAAGCTCGACGAGCACACGGTTGTGGGCGAGGTAGGGCTGGTGGAAGGTGCGGGGGTCGTCCATCGTCGCGAAAACCAGGCGCATCTGCGCGAGGACCTGTCGCATCGCCTCGTCGAGTCGCCGGATCCCCGCCAGGGCGGTGAGCTCGGCGTGGAAGTGCATGTTGGCCGAGCCCAGCGCCCGCCAGTCCTCGTCGGCCGCGGCGCGCCCCCCTTCGTCCACCGCGGCACGCACACCGGTGAGGTCGCCACCGACCTCCGCCAGCCGACGCAGCGCTGCGGTCTCGAGGACGCGACGGAAGGCGTAGAGGTCGCGCACGTCGTCGACATCGAGCGACCGGACGAAGACCCCGCGGTTGAACTCACGGACGACCAGACCCTCGTGGCCGAGCAGGTGAAAGGCCTCGCGCAGGGTGTTGCGGGAGACGCCGAGCGCTCGCCCGATGCGCTCCTCGGACAACCGCACCCCCGGGCGCAGATCGCCCTCGGTGATCCGCGTCCTCAGTGCATCGGCGACCTTGTCGGTCGCACTCGCGCGCTCCATCTGCTCTCGGTGCGCCTCCAGCGCCGCGACCCAGTCGTCCGCCATCCCGCTCACCCCTTCGTCACCGGTCTGCGGCGACTCTAGCCGATAGGGGTATTGCGGGATTGTTGAACAATCGCTACTTTGGCTGATCGGGAGCACACTGAGGTGGTCCCGTGAGCGACAGGAGAACCCCGATGACGCAGGCTCCCAGCCCCGACACCCACGACGCCGGATCGGTGAAGCCGCCCCCCGGCACGGCCGCCACGGCCACGAAGGGCGCGCTCCTCGGGGCGATGTTCCTCATGGCCACCAGCGCGATCGGCCCGGGCTTCATCACCCAGACCACCGTCTTCACCGCGCAGCTCGGCGCAGCCTTCGCCTTCGCGATCGTCATCTCGATCATCGTCGACATCGCCGTGCAGCTGAACGTCTGGCGCGTCATCGGCGTCTCCGGCCTGCGCGCCCAGGACCTCGCCAACAAGGTGATCCCCGGCTTCGGCTACGTCCTCGCCGGACTCGTCGTCTTCGGCGGGCTCGTCTTCAACATCGGCAACATCGGCGGGACCGGGCTGGGCGCCAACGCGATGCTCGGCGTCGACGCCAAGATCGGCGGTGCGATCTCCGCCCTCGTCGCCATCGGCATCTTCGTCAGCAAGCGCGCCGGCGTGGCCATGGACCGGATCGTCGTCGTCCTCGGCGTGCTGATGATCGCGATGGTCGCCTACGCCGCCGTCGCGACCGAGCCGCCCTACGGCGAGGCGCTCAAGCAGACCGTGATGCCCGACAAGGTCGAGTTCCTCATCATCACCACCCTCATCGGCGGCACCGTCGGCGGCTACATCACCTACGCCGGCGCCCACCGCATCGTCGACTCCGGCATCACCGGCCCCGAGCGCGTCGCCGAGATCAGCCGCGGCTCGATCACCGGCATCCTCGTCACCGGCGTCATGCGTGCACTGCTCTTCCTCGCGATCCTCGGAGTCGTCGTCGGTGGCGTGAACCTCGTCGGGGTCGACAACCCTCCGGCCGTGGCCTTCGAGTCGGCACTCGGCAAGGTCGGGCTGCACATCTTCGGTGTCATCCTCTGGGCCGCGAGCATCACGAGCGTCATCGGGGCGTCGTACACCTCGGTGAGCTTCCTGACGACCTTCAGCGAGACGATCAAGCGGCACGCGCAGTGGGTCGTCGTCGGCTTCATCATCTTCTCCGCAGCCATCTACCTCTCCCTCGGGCAGACTCCGGCGACGCTGCTCGTCCTCGCCGGTGCGCTCAACGGCCTCATCCTCCCCTTCGGCTTCGGCATCCTCATCTGGGTGGCACTCATGCGGCGGGACCTGCTCGGCGGCTACCGCTACCCCAAGGTCCTGGCCTACGTCGGGCTCGTCGTGTGGCTGCTGACGATCTACCTCGGCTACGAGTCCTTCAGCGGGATCGTCGACCTCTGGGAGCAGTGAGTCCCGGGACCGACCACGACGTACGACGACAGGAGCAGATGATGCAGATCGACCTCAACGCCGACCTCGGTGAGAGCTTCGGCCGCTGGACCCTCGGCGACGACGACGCGATGCTCGAGGTGGTCTCGAGCGCCAACGTCGCGTGCGGATTCCATGCCGGCGACTCGTCGGTGCTGCGCCACAGCTGCGAGGAGGCCGCGGCCCGGGGCGTCGCCATCGGCGCCCAGGTGGGCTATCGGGACCTGGCGGGCTTCGGGCGACGCTTCATCGACATCGCACCGGCCGAGCTGACCGACGACGTGCTCTATCAGATCGGCGCGCTCGAGGCCTTCACCCGGGTCGCCGGGACGCGGGTGCGCTACGTCAAGCCGCACGGGGCGCTCTACAACGCCATCGTCCACCACGAGGAGCAGGCCGCCGCGGTCGTCGCGGCCGTCGTGCAGTACGACCCGACGCTGCCCGTCCTCGGCCTGCCCGGCTCGGCCTGGCTGCGGCTGGCCGGCGAGGCCGGCCTGACGACGGTCGGCGAGGCCTTCGCCGATCGGGCGTACACCCCCGAGGGCACCCTCGTCTCGCGACGCGAGGCCGGCGCCGTGCTCCACGACCCCGACGAGATCGCGCAACGGTGCATCCGGATCGCGACGAAGGGAGAGGTCGTCGCCGTCGACGGCAGCGTCGTGCCGGCCCCCGCCGGGTCGCTGTGCGTGCACGGCGACAGCCCCGGTGCGGTCGAGATCGCCCGGCGTGTGCGCGCCGGGCTCGAGGATGCCGGGGTGCGGCTCACTCCCTTCGCCCTGGGGGCGGCATGAGGCTGATGCCCGCGGGTGACACCGCGCTGCTCGTCGAGCTCGGCGACCTCGACGAGGTGCTCTCGCTCTACGCCCAGCTCGACGAGGACCTGCCCGAGGGGGTCATCGACCTCGTGCCGGCCGCGTCGACGCTGCTCGTGACGATCGACCCGAGGGCGACCGACGTGGAGCGGATCTCGCGGCAGGTCTCGGGCGTCACCGTCGGCAGCCACGAGCGGGCCACGACGGGTGAGGTGGAGATCCCGGTCGTCTACGACGGTGAGGACCTGGCCGAGGTGGGTCGGATCACCGGGCTCGGCGAGCGGGGCGTCATCGAGGCACACACCGGGTCTCCGTGGACCGTCGCCTTCTGCGGTTTCGCGCCCGGCTTCGGCTACATGATCGGCGGGGACGAGCGGCTGCGGGTGCCGAGACGCGACAACCCCCGCACGCGCGTGCCGGCCGGGTCCGTGGCGATCGCCGGCGAGTTCGCGAGCGTCTACCCGCGCGAGTCCCCGGGAGGCTGGCAGCTGATCGGCCGCACCACGCTCAAGGTGTGGGACATCGGCCGCGAGCCCCCGGCGCTGCTCGTGCCCGGCACGACGGTGCGCTACGTCGAGGTGTCGTCGTGAGTACCGGGGCGGTGACCGGGACGGCGGCCCGGGCCGGGGCCGGGACGCGGGCGCTCGAGGTCCTCGCGACCGGGCCGCAGACGACCGTCCAGGACCTCGGCCGGGTCGGGCTCGCCGGGCTGGGCGTGGGCCGGTCCGGCGCCGCCGACCCGGGCTCGCTCCGGCTGGCCAACCGGCTGCTCGGCAACCGGGAGGGGGCCGCGGCCCTCGAGGTCACCTTCGGCGGGCTCGAGGTGCGGTCCGTCGGCGGCACGTGGTTCGCCGTGACGGGGGCGACCACCCCCGCGACCGTCGACGGGGTCCCAGTGGGCCACGCGGCGGTGACCTGGCTGCCGGACGGGGCGCGGCTGCGGCTTGGGGCGGCGGCGGCCGGGCTGCGCAGTTATCTCGCCGTGCGCGGTGGGATCGACGTCGAGCCGGTGCTGCGCTCCCGCTCGACCGACACCCTCGCCGGACTCGGCCCGGCGGTGCCCTCCCCCGGCAGCCTGCTGCCCGTGGGACGGGCTCCCTTCGCCGTGCCGCTCGTCGACCTGGCGCCGGTCGCCGCGCCGACGACCGGCGAGGTGCGGCTGCGGGTCGTCCCCGGACCGCGGGACGACTGGTTCGAGCCCACGGCCCTCGACGCCCTCCTCGGCGGCACGTACGAGGTGACCTCGGAGAGCGATCGGGTCGGGATGCGCCTGTCCGGGCCGCGGCTGGAGCGCGCCCGCGAGGGTGAGCTCAGCAGCGAGGGCATGGTGCCCGGAGCTCTCCAGGTGCCGCCGACCGGGCAGCCCACGCTCTTCCTCGCCGATCATCCGGTGACCGGTGGCTACCCCGTCATCGGGGTCGTCATCGCCGCCGACATCGGGCGCGCGGCCCAGGCACAGCCGGGCCAGCGCCTTCGCTTCGAGCTCGAAGGGAGTGTTCGCCGTGGCTGACCTCGTCCCGGCCGCCTTGTCCCCCACGGAGGCTCGTGCGCGATTTCGCGACGGGCTGTCCGTCCCGACCTCCGGCTGGAGCGCGGGCTACACGCAGGCCAACCTCATCGCGGTGCCGCGCGAGCAGGCCTATGACGTGCTCCTCTTCGCCCAGCGCAACCCCAAGCCGTGCCCCGTCCTCGACGTCACGGAGCCGGGCGAGGTGGCCTGCTCGATCTTCGACGGCGACCTGCGCACGGATCTGCCCGGCTACCGGGTCTACGAGCACGGCGAGCTCGTCGCCGAGGTGACCGACGTCCGCGACGTGTGGCGCGACGACCTCGTCGCCTTCCTCGTCGGGTGCAGCTTCACCTTCGAGGCGGCGCTGCTCGAAGCCGGGGCACCCGTGCGCCACATCGAGGTCGGCAGCAACGTGCCGATGTACTCCACGAACCGGCAGTGCCGGTCGGCGGGCCAGATCGGCGGGCCGCTCGTCGTGTCGATGCGGCCGATGCCTGCGGACCAGGTCGCCACCGCGGTCCGCGTGACCTCGCGCTACCCCGCGGTGCACGGCGCACCCGTCCACGTCGGCGATCCTGCCGCTCTCGGCATCCGCGACCTCGGGTCGCCGGACTTCGGCGACGCTGTGCCCGTGCGCGCCGGTGAGGTCCCGGTCTTCTGGGCCTGCGGCGTGACCCCGCAAGCGGCGATCATGCAGTCCCGCCCGCCCTTCGCCATCGGGCACGCGCCGGGGATGATGGCGATCACCGACGCGCGCGACTCCGACTACCTCGTGCCCTGACACACCCACCGGGGCTCCGGCGCGCTATGCCGTTGCTCCGTACGACGGGCCACGGTGGTCGGGGCTGCTGTCGATCCGCGCACTGCGCCGTTGCTCCGTACAACGAGCCCACGCGGGGTCGAAGCCGCCCCCAGCACGCACCCTTCGGCATTGCTCCGTACGACGCGCCGCTCGTCGTACGGAGCAACGGCGTAGCAGTCAGCACGGCCGCACACCCCGCCCCATCGGGCGGCGTCACTCGTCGAACCAGAAGCCCCGGCCGCCGAACCAGCCGCCGAAGTCGCCCCCTTCGTCTCCGCGGCCCGGCTGCCGTGAGCCGAGATAGGAGCCGACGACCGCAGCGCCGAGGTCGTCGAGCTCGGGCGCCACGACCCGGCCGTCCGCCCGCCGGGCGAGCGACTCGATGAAGCGGGCAAGACCCGGGTCCTCGCCGAGCCGGAAGAAGGTCGTCTGCGCCCCGAGCCGGCTCACCGCGTCGAGCTCGCGCACCGTCCGCGCGATCGTCAGGGGGTGCGGCGGGTAGTCGAAGAAGGTCTCCCCGTGCGGCTCGAGATGGGCGGTGGGCTCGCCATCAGTCACGACGAGCAGCACGGGCTGCGCGTTGGGGTGCTTGCGGAAGTGCCGGTGCGCCAGGAGCAGACCGTGGTGGAGGTTGGTCCCCTTGTCCCAGAAGGCGTCCAGCGCGGTGAGCTCCTCGATCTCCATGACGCGCGCGTGCCGACCGAAGGCGATCAGCTGGAGGTGGTCACCGCGGAAGCGGGTGCGGATCAGGGTGTGCAGCGCCAGCGCGGTCCGCTTCATCGGCACCCAGCGTCCGTCCATCGCCATCGAGAAGGAGGTGTCGACGAGCAGCGCGACGGCGGCCTGGGTGCGCGCCTCCGTCTCGGCCACCTCGATGTCTTCGGTCGTGATGAGCCGACCACCGTCGGCGCCGGCACCCGCCCGGCGCAGCACGCCGTTGAGCACGGTGCGCGGGATGTCCCACGGCTCGGTGTCGCCGAAGGCCCAGGGCCGGGTCGCGCCCGAGCGCTCCCCCGCCGCGCCCGCCTGTCGCAGGTCGCGCTGGCCCTGACGGCCGGACATGCGTTGCGCAATGTCACGCAGCAGGGCCTTGCCCAGCTGCCGCATCGCCTTGGGCGTCAGCCGCAGGTGTCCCTCGGAATCCCGGCGCAGCGCCCCGCTGCCACGCAGGGCCTGCTCGAGCTCGCGGAGCGCGCGGGCCTCGACAGCGGCGTCCTCACCGAGGAGCCGGGCGAGGGCGTCGAGGTCGATGTCGTCGAGTCGTGCTCCGCCGTAGGTCTGCGACACCTGCTCCGCCAGGGCATCGAGGCTCGCGATGTCCTGGAGCATCCCGGTCCCGTCGCCCAGGCCCAGCCCCTGGTCACCGCCGAAGCGCTCCGACCCGCTCCAGTCCTCTCCCGGACGCATGGCCTGCAGGTTGCCGTCGAGCCGCCCCAGCGCCTCCATCAGGTCGGGCGAGCCGAAGGCCTGCGCGGACAGCTCCATGAGCTCCTGGCGCTGCTCGGGCGTCATCGAGGCCAGCATCCGCTGGGCTGCGGCGGCTCGCTGGGCCAGCGCGTCGACGAGCTCGTCGATGTCCTGCGGTCCCTCGGGGAAGAATTCCCCGTGCTCGGCCATGAAGTCGTCGAAGTCCTGCGGCGTGTCCTCGCCGCGCTGGTGCTTCTCGAGCAGGGAGTTGAGATCGCGCAGCATCTCCCCTACGGCAGCACGGTCCTCGTCCGTGGCCCCCTCCAGCGCCTGCTTCATGCCGGCGAAGCGCTGGTCGAGCACCTCGCGGCCGAGCAGGTCCTTGATCTGCTCGTAGTCGGTCCGCGCCTGCGAGGACTGCCAGGAGTAGTCCTGCAGCTCGCTCACCGCCGCCGCCGTGGACGAAGGGAGCCCGTCGAGCCTCATCTCGGCGAAGGCCCGGTCGGTGTCGTCCATCTGCACGTCCCGGGCCAGCTGCCCCCGCTCTTCGAGCACGGCCCGGTCGAGCAGCTCGCGCACCTGCTGGAGGGTGCCGTCGAGGTTGTGCCGCTGCAGCAGCTCCCGCCGCTGCTCGTGGATGCGTCGGGACAGCTCGTCCAGCCCGATCTGGTCGGACGTGCCCCGGCGCAGCAGCTCCTGCAGCGCCCGCTCGGGCGAGGACCCGCCCATGACCCGCTCGCCGATGTCGTCGAGCGCCTCGGCGATGTCGACGGGCGGGGCGAGCGGGTCACCCCCGGCGTAGCGACGAAATCGACTGCGGCTACTGGCCATACACGGTCTCGCCCCCGGCAGAGTCCTTGCCGACCTTGCGCGCCAGGTAGAGGCCCTCGAGCGCGAGCTCGGCGGCTGCGGCCCGCTCGCCGTCGCTCGTGGCCCCGAGCCGGTCGAAGAGCTCCTCGTAGACCTGCGCCTCCCCCAGCGCCGGCAGTGCGTCGAGGACGTCACGCGCCGTGACCTGCTCGCCGGTCGCGACCTCCGCGCCGTCCTCGATCGCGGCCACGAGCGGGCCGAGGTCGATGCCGCGCAGCAGGTGACGGACGGTGTCGGCCACGGCCGTGCGCAGCAGGTGGGTGAGCACCTCCTGCTCGCGGCCCTCCTCACCGCTCTCGAACTCGATCTTGCCGCCGAGCACCTCGACGGTGGTCTCGAGGTCGACGACGCGGGCGACGGCCTCCCCTTCGTCCTGACGTGCCGCGCGGTGCAAGGCCGACGCGGCGACGGTCTCGGCCCCGGCGATGGTGAAGCGGGCGCTCACGCCGCTGCGCTGGTCCACGGACGAGGAGGCCCGTAGGTTGCGGGTGAACCGGGCGAGGATCTCGAGCAGGTGGTCGGGGACCTCGGCGACGAGGTGCGCCTCCTGCCGGGTGACGGCGACCTCGGCCTCGAGCTCCTGCGGGTAGTGCGTGCGGATCTCGGCGCCGAAGCGGTCCTTGAGCGGCGTGATGATCCGCCCGCGGTTGGTGTAGTCCTCGGGGTTGGCGCTCGCGAGGACGAGCACGTCCAGCGGCAGGCGCAGGACGTAGCCGCGGATCTGGATGTCGCGCTCCTCCATGACGTTGAGCATCGCCACCTGGATCCGCTCCGCGAGGTCGGGCAGCTCGTTGATCGCGACGATGCCGCGGTGGCTGCGCGGGATGAGCCCGAAATGGATCGTCTCGGGGTCGCCGAGCGAGCGTCCCTCGGCGACCTTCATCGGGTCGACGTCGCCGATGAGGTCGGCGACGGAGGTGTCGGGGGTGGCGAGCTTTTCGACATAGCGCTCGTCGCGGTGCATCCAGCTGATGCGAAGGGAGTCCCCCTCGGCCTCGGCCCGCCGGCGGGAGGCATGCGTGATCGGCTCGAAGGGGTGCTCCGCCAGTTCCGAGCCCTCGATGACCGGCGTCCACTCGTCGAGCAGGCCGGCGATGGTGCGCAGCAGGCGGGTCTTGCCCTGACCGCGCTCGCCGAGCAGGACGATGTCGTGCCCGGCGAGCAGGGCCCGCTCGATCTGCGGGATGACCGTGTCCTCGTAGCCGTGCAACCCCGGCCAGGGGTCCTCCCCGGCGCGCAGTCGGGCCAGGAGGTTGTCGCGGATCTCGACCCGCAGGGGCTTGGCCTCGTGGCCGGCGGCGCGCAGCTCGCCGACGGTGGAGATGGTGGGGGCGGCAGTCGCGGTGCTCACCCTCCGCAGGCTAGACCCCTCTGCTGTGGGCGGATCCGCCGCAGGCGGATTCGTGCCGCCGGGCGCGCTGCGCCGCGCGACGGTGGACCCATGAGCGAGACACCGACACCCACCTCCTTCGACGACCGCACCCGGCGAGAGCTGCAGCGACAGCGAGTCCTCGTCCTCGACGGCGTCCTCGACGACGGCAACGGCACGCTGCTGATGACCCAGCTGATGTCGCTGGCCGCCGACGACCCGACGAGTGACATCGCGCTGTGGATCCACTCCCCCGGCGGCTCCGTCCCCGCGATGCTCGCGATCCGCGACATCATGCGGCTGGTGCCCAACGACGTCAGCACGCTGGCGCTCGGGATCGCCTGCAGCGCAGGCCAGTTCCTGCTCTCGGCGGGTACCCCGGGCAAGCGACGCGCTCTGCCGCACTCACGGATCCTGCTCCACCAGGGCTCGGCCGGCATCGGCGGCACGGCCGTCGACGTGGAGCTGCAGGCCGACGACCTGCGGCACACCCGCGACACGGTGCTCGGCCTGATCGCCGGCGACACCGGGCAACCACTCGAGCGGGTCTTCGAGGACTCCCTTCGTGACCGCTGGTACAGCGCGACCGAGGCGCTCGACTACGGCTTCGTGGACGAGATCGTCGCGAGCTTCGACGACGTGGTCCCGGGCGGCCGCGCGCCCACGGGATTCCGCGGCGGACTCGTCGGGAGCAACCGATGAGCACCTACCCGATCCCCAACGTCATCGCCCAGCACCCGCGCGGCGAGCGGATCATGGACGTCTACTCGCACCTGCTCACCGAGCGGATCATCTACCTCGGCACCGCCATCGATGCCGGCGTCGCCAACGCGCTCATCGCGCAGCTGATCCACCTCGAGTCGGTCGACCCCGACCGCGACGTCCAGCTCTACGTCAACTGCGAAGGGGGCGACCCCAGCGCCATGCTCGCGATCCACGACACGATGCGCTACATCCGCCCGGACGTCGCGACCACCTGTGTGGGACAGGCGATCTCGGTCGGTGCAGTCCTGCTCGCGGCGGGCGCGCCGGGCAAGCGCGCAGCGCTCTCCCACGCCCGGGTGGTGCTGCACCAGCCGTCGACCCAGGGGCGCGGCCCGATCCCCGACCTCATCCTCGAGGCCGACGAGCTGGTGCGCGTGCGGTCCGACATCGAGGGCATCCTCGCCCGAGCCACCGGCCGCACGCCGGAGCAGCTGCGGCGCGACACCGACCGCACTCGGGTCCTCACCGCCGCGGCCGCCAAGGACTTCGGGATCGTCGACGAGGTGATGGACGTGCGGTGAGCGTCAGGCGGCCAGGGCCAGGGTGGACGCGCTCCCCCGCGCCCTGGCCGGCGCCTGCAGCGACGCCGCCACCGAGAGGGTGAGGTCGAGGAGGGTGACGTCGAGCGCGCCGGCGACCGCGGCGATCATCTCGCTCGACGGCTCCTTGAGCCCGCGCTCGATCTCCGAGAGGTACTGGGGGGAGATCCCCGCTCGGGTGGCCGTGTCGTCGAGGGTGTCGCGACGCTCGTGGCGTCGTCGCCGGAGCTGCTCGCCCAGGGCATCGCGCCACAGTGGCTCGGCTGCTCGTCGTCGCTGGAGCAGCGCCCGCTCGAAGGGGGTCGCCTCGCGGTGGGTGGTCTGGGCTGACTCGGCCATGCCTCAGCGTAGGACTGGCCGGCGGCGCTGCGGTGAGAGTTCCGCTCCCGACAGAATCCGGGGGTCGAGTCGCGTCAGCGTGCCCGCGCTGTCGACCCGCGGAGCACGAGCTCGGGCTGGACGAGGAACTCCGCGCGGTGGGCCGTGCTGCCGCCGATCTCGTCGAGCAACGCGTCGACCGCTGCGGTCCCCATCGCCTCGACCGGCTTGCGCAGCGTCGTGAGTGCGGGATGGGAGAAGGCCGCCATCGGGCTGTCGTCGAAGCCGACGACGGAGACCTCCTCGGGCACCGAGAGCCCACGGGCACGGATGCCACGGACCGCGCCCAGCGCCATGATGTCGCTGCCGCACACGATCGCCGTGCACCCCCGGTCCAGGAGCGCACCGGCGGCCGCCTGCCCACCCGCCAGGGTGAAGAGCGAGTGCTCGACGTGGCCTGCGTCGAGGCCCCTGCGGCGCATCGCGTCGGCGAACCCGGCGACCTTGCGGGCGACGGGGACGAACCGTTCGGGCCCCAGCGCGAGACCCACTCGCTCGTGGCCCAGCTCGGCGAGGTGGCTCACGGCCATCTCCATGGCCGCGGCGTCGTCGGCCGAGACGAAGGGGGCCGAGATCCGCTCGCTGTACCCGTCGACGAGGACGAAGGGGATGCCCTGCGCCGCGATCTGTGCGTACCGCTCGTGGTCGGCCGTCATGTCGGCGTGCAGGCCGGAGACGAAGATGATCCCGTCGACGCCGCGCGCGATGAGCACCTCGACGAGGTCGTCCTCCGTCGACCCGCCCGGGGTCTGTGTGCCGAGCACCGGGATGTAGCGGTGTATCGCGAGGGTCTGCTCGATGACCTGGGCGATCGCCGGGAAGATCGGGTTGCTCAGCTCCGGCATGATCAGCCCGACGAGACCGGCCTTCGTCTCCTTGGGCCGGCGGGGTCGCTCGTAGCCGAGCACGTCGAGCGCGGCCAGGACGGCCTGTCGCGTCGACGCGGAGGGGCCCGCCCGACCGTTGAGGACGCGCGAGACCGTCGCCTGGCTGACCCTGGCGTGGGCAGCGACGTCGGCGAGACGGGCTCCCGGGCGCGACTCGGTCATCTAGCCCAGCCACCACGCGGTCGTGTCAGCCGGCAGCACGGCCTCGTCGCCGTCGACCGCGAGCTCCGCCGATGCGAGCAGGAGGCCCCCGGGCAGCGGGAGGCGGACCTCCTCACTCGTGAGATTCGTCGTGACGACGACGGGCGCGCCGTCCTCGCCGCGCCGGACCAGGGCGAGGACGCCGTCGGGCGCGTCGAGCCACTCGACCTCGTCGCCGGCTCCGAGCGAGGGCTGCTCGCGGCGCACGTCGAGGGCGGAGCGGTAGAGCTCGAGGGTCGACCCGGCGACCCCGGTCTGGGCCTCGACGCTCAACTCGCGCCACGCGTCCGGCTGCGGCAGCCAGCTCGGGCCGCCCTCTCGTGGGCCGAAGCCGTAGGGCTGGCTCGTCCCGGACCACGGGATGGGCACGCGGCAGCCGTCCCGGAAGCCTTCCTGCCCGGCCGCCCGGTGGAAGGAGGGGTCGGCGCGGACCTCGTCGGGCAGGTCGGTGACGTCAGGCAGGCCGAGCTCCTCCCCCTGGTAGAGGTAGGCGGAGCCGGGCAGGCCGAGCATGAGGAGCGTCGCGGCCCGGGCGCGGCGCAGGCCGAGGACCGGGTCGCCGGGCGTCACCATCTGGGTCCCCGAGCCGGGTGGGTTGCCCAGACGGGTCGTGTGCCGGGTGACGTCGTGGTTGGACAGGACCCAGGTCGCCGGGGCGCCCACCCGCCGCATCGCCTCGAGCGTCGTGTCGACGACCTCGCGAAGGGCGCAGGCGTCCCAGTCCGTCGCGAGGTAGGTGAAGTTGAAGGCCTGGTGCATCTCGTCGGGGCGGACGTAGCACGCCGACCGCTCGATGGTCGGGGTCCACGCCTCGGCGACGAGGACTCGCTCACCGGGGTACTCCTCGAGGACACGCCGCCAGTCGCGGTAGATCTCGTGGACACCGTCCTGGTCGAAGAAGGGCATCGGTGCGTTGCCGAGCAGGCCGACCTGACCGGTCCGACCGATGTCCGGCAGGCCGGGTGCCTTGACGAGGCCGTGGGCGACGTCGACGCGGAATCCGTCGACCCCGAGGTCGAGCCAGAAGCGCAGGACGGAGCGGAACTCCTCGCGCACGACCGGGTTGTCCCAGTTGAGATCCGGCTGTTGTGGGGCGAAGAGGTGCAGGTACCACTCGCCGTCCTCGACGCGGGTCCACGCCGGCCCGCCGAAGATCGACTCCCAGTCGTTGGGCGGCAGCTCGCCGGCCTCGCCCCGCCCCTCGTGGAAGTGGAAGAGCGCGCGGCTGGCGGAGCCGGGCCCCTCGGCGAGGGCCCGCTGGAACCACTCGTGCTCCTCGGAGCAGTGGTTGGGGACGATGTCGAAGATGACCCGCAGCCCGAGCTCGTGGGCCTCGCGCACGAGCCCCTCCGCGTCGGCGGCGTCACCGAAGACCGGGTCGACCTTGCGGTAGTCGGAGACGTCGTAGCCGGCGTCGGCCTGGGGTGAGGCGTAGAAGGGCGAGATCCACACGGCGTCGACGCCGAGGTCCCGCAGGTAGGGCAGCCGTGCGCGGATGCCGGCCAGGTCACCGATGCCGTCACCGTCGCTGTCGGCGAAGCTGCGCGGGTACACCTGGTAGATGACGGCGCCGCGGTACCAGTCGGCCGCGTCCTCGTGGGCGAAGGGGGCGGCCGAGGCGGGCGCGGTGGGTGCGGTGGGTGCGGGGTGGGTCATCGGTCTCTCTCGGTCGGGGTGAGTGCCGACCGACGGTAACGCAGCCGCAAGTTGCCGTGCAAGAGATCTGCAACTTGCTGCAAGCGCGTGTCGCGAGCCCTCAGGACCCCGCCCGCGCGAGGTAGCGGTCCACCCGCTCGGGTCGGAGCACCTCACTCAGGGCCAGCTGGGCGCAGCCGACGACTCCGGCCTCCTGCCCGTGCGTGCTCGGCAGGATCTCGAGGTCCCGCGTCGCGAGTGCCGTCGCCTCCGCGTAGAGGGTCTCGCGCAGTCCCGCGACGAAGAAGTCGTAGCCCGCAGCCATGTCGCCACCGACGACGACCGCCCCGGGGTTGAGCAGGTTGACGACCCCGGACAGCACCTCGCCGACCCGCCGTCCGCTCTCGCGCAGCTGCCGACGCGCGGCGGCGTCGCCCTCGATGGCCCTGGCGACGAGCTCGCGCACGTGGGCCACCGGACGGTCCGCGGCCACCGTGTCCTGGACGAGCGCCCAGCCGCCCGCGACGGCTTCGAGGCAGCCCGTGCCACCGCACCGGCAGGTGCGTCCCGCCGCCGCCGGGGTGCGGGTGTGCCCGATCTCCCCGGCCGCGCCGAGAGCGCCCCGCAGGAGGCGCCCTCCGCCGAAGATGCCGACACTGATCCCGGTCGAGGCCTTGAGGGCGACGAAGTCGTCGAAGCGCCGACGGTGGCCGTCGGCCTCCGAGAGGGCGAGGACGGTCGCGTCGTTTTCGACGCGTACCGGGGCCTCCCCGTAGGCGTCGAAGAAGGGGGCGAGCGGCACGCCGTCCCACCCGGGCATGATCGGCGAGGACAGGCTCATGCCGCGCTCGGTGTCGACGGTGCCGGGCAGGCTGACCCCGATGCCCCGGACTCGTTCCGGCGGCACGTCGATCGATGCGAGGAGCTCCTCGAGTGCCCCGAGGATCCGCGGCATCATCTCCTCCGGCGATGCCCCGTCGGCGTGGTCGAAGGCCGTGGCGGCGAGGACCTCGCCGTCGAGGGCACACACCGCGGCCTGGGTCCGGCTCCGTCCGAGCGGGACGGCGAGGACGACCCCGAAGTCCGAGTTGAAGGTCAGGCGCGCCGGCGGGCGGCCACCTCCCGAGGGTTCGACGACTGTCTCGACGAGCAGCCCGGCCCTGAGGAGCGCGGACAGCCGAGCGGTCACGGCGGTGCGGGAGAGCCCGGTGACCCGACCGACATCGCCTCGGGTCGTCGCTCGCCCTTCGCGGATGAGTGCGAGGACCTCCCCGGCAGTGGCGGGCGCGGAGGGGGCGGGCACCGCGTCATTCAACCACGCAGGACTTTAGTTCTTTCGAATACTGACTTTTGTATTGCCAGCGTTCATAAGTTTCCCTAGGCTCACCGCCCATGAACGTGACCGCGCCTCTCGAGGCCACCGACTTCGTCATCTTCGGAGGCACGGGCGACCTCGCCCTCCGCAAGCTGCTCCCCGCGCTGCTGCTCCGACTGCGCGACGGCCAGTTGCCCACGCGGACGCGCGTCGTCGCCGTCTCGCGCGCCGGTCTCGACGACGCCGGCTACCGCGACAAGGTGCGCGGCGCGCTCCCGGAGTTCGTCCCCGGCGTCACGTCGGGCGAGATCGACGACTTCGCCGCGCGGCTCGAGCACGTGTGCCTCGACGTCGACGAGCCGGACGACTGGCACGCACTCGGGGATCGCCTCCGCGAGCGGGCGAACCCGGTCCGGGTCTTCTACCTCGCCGTCGGGCCGGCCCTCTTCGGGACGATCTGCCACCGCCTCGACGAGATCGGGCTCGTCCAGCCGAGCAGCCGTGTCGTCCTCGAGAAGCCGCTCGGGCACGACCTCGCCTCTGCCCGGGAGATCAACGACTCCGTCGGCGAGGTCTTCGCCGAGTCGCAGATCTTCCGGATCGACCACTACCTCGGCAAGGAGAGCGTGCAGAACCTCCTCGTGACGCGCTTCGCCAACTCGGTCTTCGAGCCGCTGTGGCACGCCACGGCCATCGACCACGTGCAGATCACGGTCGCCGAGTCGGTCGGTGTCGGGAGCCGCGGCGGCTACTACGACAGTGCAGGCGCGATGCGCGACATGCTGCAGAACCACCTGCTCCAGCTCCTCTGCCTCGTCGCGATGGAACCCCCGACCCAGGTCGCCGGTGAGTCGGTGCGCGACGAGAAGCTCAAGGTCCTGCAGGCCCTCACGCCGCTCGAGGACCTCGACGGCGCGTGCGTCCTCGGGCAGTACACGGCCGGTCTCGTCGACGGCGCGGCCGCCCCCTCCTACGTCGAGGAGGTCGAGGCGCCGAGCCGGACGGAGACCTTCGTCGCGCTCCGGGCGGAGGTCCGCAACTGGCGCTGGGCGGGCGTCCCCTTCTACCTGCGCACCGGCAAGCGGATGCGCGAGCGCTGCTCCGAGATCGTCGTCGCCTTCAAGCCGACCCCGCACCCGATGTTCCCCGGCAGCGAAGGGACGCAGGAGCCGAACAGGCTCGTCATGCGCCTCCAGCCCGACGAGAGCGTCAGGCTCCACCTCGTCGCCAAGGAGCCCGGACCCGGCGGGATCCGAGTCCGCCCCGTCTCGCTCGACCTCAACTTCTCCCAGGCCTTCGGCGCACCCTCCCCCGACGCCTACGAGCGACTCCTCATGGACGTCGTGCGCGGCAACACGACGCTCTTCATGCGCCGCGACGAGATCGAGGCGGCCTGGCGCTGGGTCGAGCCGATCATCCGTGGGGTCGGTGCCCGCCGACCCCGCCCCTACGCGGCCGGCACCGACGGCCCCGCCGCGGCCGACCTGCTGATCGAGCGTGACGGACGCTCATGGAACGAGGACGTGACCCGATGAACCCCACCCTCCACCCCGTCATCGACGACGTGACCACCCGACTCCGCGAGCGGAGCGCGACGACCCGCCGGGCCTACCTGTCACGGGTGCGTGCCGCCGCCGACCGCGGACCCGCCCGCGGCCGGCTCGGCTGCGCCAACCTGGCCCACGGCTTCGCCGGAGCACCTCGGGAGGCGAAGGGGGACCTGCGCGGCCTGGTCAAGCCCAACATCGCGATCGTCACGGCCTACAACGACATGCTCTCCGCGCACGTCCCCTTCGCCGGCTACCCCGAGACGCTCAAGAAGGCGGTGCTCGGGGCGGGCGGCATCGCGCAGGTCGCCGGCGGCGTGCCCGCGATGTGCGACGGGATCACCCAGGGACGCGACGGCATGCAGCTCTCGCTCTTCAGCCGTGACGTCATCGCGATGTCGACCGCTGTGGCGCTCTCGCACGACATGTTCGACGGCACGCTCCTGCTCGGCGTGTGCGACAAGATCGTGCCGGGCATGCTCATCGGTGCGCTGTCCTTCGGCCACCTGCCGACCCTCTTCGTGCCCGCGGGTCCGATGACCTCGGGACTGCCGAACGGTGAGAAGGCGCGGGTGCGGCAGGAGTACGCCGAGGGCAAGGTCGACCGGCGCGCCCTCCTCGACGCGGAGGCCAGCTCGTACCACTCCGAGGGCACGTGCACCTTCTTCGGCACGGCGAACAGCAACCAGCTCCTCATGGAGGTCATGGGCCTGCACCTGCCGGGAGCCACCTTCGTCAACCCCGGCACGCCACTGCGGGAGGCGCTGACCGTCGAGGCCGGGCGCCGGGTCACCGAGCTCGCGCTCGCCGGGCAGGCGCCGCTCGGGGAGGTCGTCGACGAGCGGGCGGTCGTCAACGCGTGCGTCGCGCTCCTCGCAACGGGCGGCTCGACGAACCACACTCTCCATCTCGTGGCCATCGCGCGGGCCGCCGGCATCATCCTCTCTTGGGACGACCTCGCCGACCTGTCGACGGTCGTGCCCCTCCTCGCCCGCATCTACCCCAACGGCTCCGCGGACGTGAACCACTACGCGGCGGCGGGCGGGCTCGCCGTCACCGTGCGCACCCTCCTCGAGCACGGACTGCTCCACGAGGACGTCCTCACCGCGGATGGCCGGGGCCTGCGGCGGTACACCCGTGAGACGCGGCTGCGCGACGGCGAGGTGGTGCGTGAGGAGGGACCGGCAGAGAGCCTCGACGAGTCCGTGCTGCGGACGGTGGACGCCCCCTTCGCCACGGACGGCGGTCTGCGGGTCATCGAGGGCAACCTCGGTCGCGGCGTCGTCAAGGTCTCCGCGGTCGCGCCGGAGCACCGGAGCGTCACCGCACCGGCGCGGTGCTTCGACGACCAGCACGACCTGCTGCGCGCCTTCGAGGAGGGCAGCCTCGACGGCGACCTCGTCGCCGTGGTCCGGCACCAGGGTCCGGCGGCCAACGGGATGCCGGAGCTGCACAAGCTCACGCCCGCGCTCGGGGTCCTCCAGGACCGAGGCCACCGGGTCGCGATCGTCACCGACGGCCGGATGTCCGGCGCCTCGGGCAAGATCCTCGCGGCCATCCACGTCACGCCCGAGGCCAGCCTCGACGGCCCGCTCTGCCGCGTGGTGGACGGCGATCTCGTCACCGTCGACGCGGATGCCGGGACCTTCTTCGTCCACGACGACATCAGTGCGCGGGAGGCGCACCTCGTCTCCCACGACTTCACGGGCACCGGCCGTGAGCTCTTCGACAACATGCGCGCGTCGGCCGGCCCGGCCGACGAGGGCGCGTCCTTCTTCTTCTCAGGTGGTCACGCATGAGCCTTCTCGACATCTCCCCCGTCATCCCCGTCGTCATCCTCGAGGACGCCAGCCGGGCGGTCCCGCTCGCACGGGCCCTCGTCGCGGGCGGCATCGACATCATCGAGCTCACCCTGCGCACCTCGTCCGCGCTCGAGTCCATCGAGCGGATCGCCGAGGAGGTGCCCGAGATCACCGTCGGGGCGGGCACGGTCGTCGACCCGGCGCAGGCGGGGCAGGCTGCAGCGAAGGGGGCGAGCTTCCTCGTCTCCCCGGGCGCCACGGACCCCCTCCTCGACGCCATGACGGAGACCGGGCTGCCCTTCCTCGCCGGCACCGCGACCGTGAGCGAGATGCTCGCCCTGCGCGAGCGCGGCATCCGCGAGGCGAAGGTCTTCCCCGCGCGGGCCTCGGGTGGTGCTCCCTTCCTCCAGGCGGTGCACAGCCCGGTGCCCGACATGCGCTTCTGCCCCACGGGTGGGATCGGCCCGGCCGACGCCGCCGACTACCTCGCGCTCCCCAACGTCGGCTGCGTCGGCGGCTCGTGGATCACCCCCGCGGCCGTGGTCGAGGTCGCTGACTGGGGCGAGATCACCCGCCTCGCGAGCGAGGCGCTCGCGGTGGCCGGGACCATCCGTGCCTGAGCACGTCGTCGGGGTCGACGTCGGCGGGACGACGATCAAGTCCGCCCTCGTCGACGCCGGCAGCGGCATCCTCATGGGACAGCGATTCGTCGCCGACACCCCCCGGCCGGCCACGCCGGCGGCGATCTCCGAGTGTGTGGCGGAGATCGTGCGGGCGTTGGCACCGACCGACGCCACCCCCGTCGGCATCGCCCTCCCGGCCGTCGTCCGGCGCGGGGTGGTCGAGACGGCCGCGAACATCGACCCGTCGTGGATCGGGTACCCCGTCGAGGACTCGCTCCACACGGCACTGGCGCGCCCCGTCACGGCCGTCAACGACGCCGATGCCGCCGGCATCGCCGAGACCAGGCGGGGCGCCGCGGCGGCAGGCTCCGGTGTCGTCGTCGTGACGACCCTCGGCACCGGCATCGGCAGCGCCCTCCTCGTCGACGGCACCCTCGTGCCGAACACCGAGCTGGGTCACCTGCCCATGTCGGGCCGCCCCGCCGAGCACCTCGCCTCGACCGCGGCTCGGGAGCGGGAAGGGCTCTCGTACGTGAAGTGGGCGGAGCGGCTCACCGCCTACTACGGGCTCCTCGAGAGCCTCCTCACCCCCGACCTCATCGTCGTCGGCGGGGCGGTGAGCGCATCGGCCGACCGGTTCCTCCCGCACGTGCGCACCCGCGCCCCGATCGTCCCGGCAGCGCTCGGCAACGACGCGGGGGTCATCGGCGCCGCTCTGGCAGGCCGACGGGTCGCCGACCAACCCGTGGTGATGCCCGCGGCCGGATGACGATGGGGTCCTCAGTCGGGCCGGGCTCGTCGGTGACCTTCCCGGCTTCATCCTGATGCCGGGAACGGTCCGATCGACGGTGTAGGCGTGTGCTGCGGTGATGTGCCGCTCCTGACGATCGATGACAGCGGCCACCTCCGTGGACTTGAGGATGTCGTCGAACTGCTGGCGGGAGTCGGCTCCGATGACCAAAGCCGCGTGGTGGCGGCGGTGCGCAGGGCCCGCGTGGTTCACGCCCGGGGTGCTCCACATGGCTGCGATGTAGCGCATGAAGGTGTACGTGCGCAGATCCTGGGCGCCGGCCCCGTGCAACGCTCGTCCCAGCTCGTCGTGGATGAAGGTGCGGAAATCACGGGACCGGGTGCCCTTGCGCTGCCGGATCATGACGACGGTCCGATGCCCGACGCTGTCGTCGAGTCGTTCGGTCCACCACCGCCCTCGAGACTGGCCGGTCTGGTAGCCGATGACGGTCTCGAAGGGGTTCTGCTCGTCGAAGTAGACAGCCTTGGAGTGCGGGATGTTGCGGACGGCTCCGACGACACCCGCGAAGCGGAGCTCGGCGATCCCGTCGTAGTCCTCAGGACTGATGGTGCCGACCATCCCGGTCGCCGGCCGCACGGTCGGCGAGCAGTTCTCCGGTGATCGTCGCCGAGGTGTCGACCCGAACGGCGCCCTCGGTGGTCTGGACCCACCAGGCGTCGGCGGTTCGAAGGATCGAGATGCTCATGAGGTTGCCACTTTCATCAGGCCCCGGAGCCGGGACAGGTCGAATTCGTTGTCTTCTCGCAGGGCGACGGCCATCGCACGTAGTTCGCGCACCGACTCGCGGCCGGGCGCGATGCCCCGTGTAAACAACACCGCCCACCCCCGCCCCCTTCGCACGCCCCCCGCCCCCTGCCTCGGCGATGCGATGCAGGATGCCTTCCTCGGCGCCCTGCACGGCCTCACCGCCGTCGGTCTCCGTGCGCGAAGCCGCCGAGCAACTCGGCGTGACGACCGACGAGGTCCGGGCCATGGTGGGGCAAGGCATCCTCTCGGCGACTCCCTCCGGTGCTGGCATCACCGTCCCCTCGCTCAACAGGGCCGCAGGACGGCACCAACAGGGCAGCGGGCGCCGCCCGTCGCCGAGCGCTAAGGGTGGGAGCGCCACGACGCGGAAGCGACGCGCGGCGAGCGTCGAGGAGGCTGCCGCCGCCGATCGGCGCCGCCTTTCGATCTTCGATCTATTGGACCGTGAGGACGCCGAGGACGCCCGTAAGATCGAGCGGATGGAAGCGCGCGCGGCGGACCGACGCGCGCGGGGGTACCCGCAGCCCGCGACGGCATGACCGGCCGGCCGGTGAGCGGGGTCTGCCGACATTGGGCCGCCGTCGCTAGAGCCTGCCTCGGCGCACCGCGCCCCTGTCGGTCTCCCCGGCCGCGTTCTGGCGTGGGGTCGGGACCTCGGCCGCTCCGCGCGCGCTCTAGCCCTCTCCGAGCCCGAACTCCTCCGCCGGGCCCCATGACCCGTCACTGAAGAGCGCGACCGCGCGCCCGTCCTCACTGGCCACGACGACGAAGGTCGCCCCGGCCTCTCCCCCTTCGATCTCATCCATGCGGCGACGGTAGGCCCGCGCCTGACCCTCCGCAACAAATCTCACGCGAGGCGCCTTGCGCATTGCTGTCTGACGCTTCCCGACCACGCCGCGTTTCCCCGTTGCTGTCACGGTTGCTGTCAGACACGCTCTCGCTCCTCGCCCCGGACATGACGAAGGCCCGGAATCCGTTGAGATTCCGGGCCTTTTACCCGTCGGGCTGACAGGATTTGAACCTGCGACCCCTTGACCCCCAGGTGGCAGGAACAAGGCTCATAGCCCACCTGACCAGGGGTTTTGCGTTTCAGGAGCGCGCTCTGCGCGTCACATTTCGCAGGGTTTGCAGGTTGTTGGTCACCTAATTGGTCCACTTCATCCACGGCGGCGGATGTACCGAATTAGCTGGCCTCGTTGCCACCGGCCTGGCTGTCCTGGACCACCTGAACCTCGTCCTGACGGAGCAATGCCCTGGCCGTGTTCGCTGCGTCACAGGCAACCAGTGAGACGCGGCGGAGCATCGGCCGCAGAGCGTCGCGTGCGTCTTCCCACCTCGCCGACCAACTGTCCTGTGTGCGTTGGCTGTCGAGCTGCGCGATCACTGAATCGAGCACGGATGAGTCCAACGAGTCCGCCAACGCGATGAAGCGGCCGGCATCAACCAAGTCGTGCTTCTGCGGCTGGTTGAGTGCGGCAAGCAGGTCGCTGTGCATCTGGGAAAGCCAACTTCCTGCGGCCTCCCGGTCGACGAGGGCTACGGCTTCCAAATCAGCAGAAATACTGCTCCATCCAGACCCGCGCGGCCCGTGGACCTCAACGAGCCTTCCTTGCTTGAGCCAACGGACTGCCAGGTCGGGATAGAGCTTCACGAGCGTGGAAGGGAACGGTTGGGCGTGAGGAACGAACTGGTGACAGGTTCGGTTTAGGCCGCGAGTGTGAGCGGCTCGGTTAGCTTGGCTTCGAACTCGATGGGCGTCAAGCCGCCGAGGGTGTCCTGGGCGCGCTGGCGGTGATACTTCCGCTCGATCCAGACGACGATCGCGAGCCGCAGCTCCTGCCGAGTTGCCCACCGCTGCTGGTTGAGAACGTTCGTCTGCAGCAGCGACCAGAACGACTCCATGGCCGCGTTGTCCCCGGCGGCGCCGACTCTGCCCATCGATCCGACCATGTCGTGACGGCGCAACTCGCGGGCCATGGCCCGGCTGCGAAACTGGCTACCCCTATCGGCATGCAGGATGCACCCGGCAACCTCACCGCGGCGGGCGACGGCGTTTCGGACGGCGTCGACGGCGAGCTTCGCGGTCATCCGATCCGAGATGGAGTAGCCGACGATCCGGTTGGAGAACACGTCTTTGATCGCGCAGCAGTAGAGCTTGCCCTTGGCAGTCCAGTGCTCCGTGATGTCGGTGAGCCAGAGCCTGTTCGGGGCGTCGGCGCGGAACACACGCTGCACGTGATCGTCGAACACCGGCGGCCCGGCCTTCTTGCCCTTCCCGCGTCGCCGCCGTTGCGCCGAGGAGAGGATCCCGGCCTGCGAGCACAGCTTCCACGCCGTGCGCCTGCTCATCCGCCACCCCGCTCGGCGGGCTTCGTCGGCGAGGTATCGGTAGCCGAACGTCGGGTCGTCGTAATGCGCGTCGTGCAGCGCGTTGATCCGATACGCGCGGAGCACGTCGGCATCCCTGACAGGGTCGCCTCGCCACCGGTAGTAGGGCTGGCGGGCGAGCTTGAGGACCCGGCACGACACCGTCACGGGGATCCCCGAGTCGGCGAGCTCAGATACGAGCGGGTAGGTCATTTTGGGGAGCCACCGAGTTTCAGGTTCGCCTGCGACAGATACGCCGCCGCTCGCCGGAGGACCTCGTTCTCCTGCTCGAGTAACCGGATCCGCTTCTTCAGTTCCCGAGCCTCGGCGGCGTCCGCGGCGGTCTGGCCGGGACGGTTGCCGTCCTCGACATCGGCTTGACGGAGCCAGTTCTGCAGGGTCGCTTCGCTGATACCGAAGTCGGTGGCGATCTGTTTGATGGTGACGCCGCTCTCGCGGCTGCGAGCGACCGCGACAACGTCTTCGCGGAACTCTCTGGGATAGGGACCGGGCATGATGACATCCTCCCCGTCAGCGCCTCCCGGCACTAACGATCAGTTGTCACCGATTCGTTCCTCACGCCCGTTCGATATCGCTCTCGTTACTTAACAGAAACCCACGTACGACGCTAGCTCCTCGATTCCCGAAAGAAAGATGGTGAAGCAGATGATCTACGGCACCGAATGGGCGACCCTCTGGCCACCCCTCTTGTCGCGCTTCATCTACAACGTTCAATAGCCAATCGGTAGAGAGGTTCATCGCGATCTCATCCGTGATGTCAGTCGACAGGTAGGACAACCAACCGAGAAGTATGTCGAGGTTGTGAAGCTGGTAGCGCTTCTTGGATTCGAGCGACCTCGTGGCGGCCACCCAATCGGGCTCTTCACCGATGAGTGTGGGGTCGTAGGTTGAGGCCGCCGCCGATGAGGAGCATGCGGAGGCGGTAGTTGTCGCGGTTGCGAAAGCCGCGGGCTACGCGGCGGTGGAGCTCAATGAGGCCGTTGATGGCTTCGGTGCCGCCGTTGTTGGCGCCGTTGGTGTCGAAGTAGCCGAGGAACTCGCGGCGCCAGGTGTTCAGGGTCTTGCCCAGGCGGGCGACCTCGGGGATCGGGCATGAGGCGAAGGTGTCGAGGATCTTCTCGGCGACCGCTCGCCCGGCAGCATGAGTGGCCTGGTGGTAGGCGGAGCGGACCTGCTGGGCGCACACCCAGGCGACCTCGACCTCGAGGTGGCGTTCGTCGGCAGCCCACGCCGCCTCGAGCCGGGCGCGTTGTCGCTCGGTGAGGTTCTCGGCGCCGGCGCGCAGGATGTTGCGGATCCGGTACAGCGGGTCGTTCTTGCGGCCTCGGTGGCCGTGGATCTGCTGCTGGACACGTCGGCGGACGTCGTCGACGACGGCGGTGGCGAGCTTGACGACGTGGAAGGCGTCCAGGACCGAGCGGGCGTCCTCGAGCTGGTCGTCGATCGCGTTCTTGTACCCGTGGAACGGGTCCAGCGTGGCCACCTCGACCCGGGCTCGGAAGGCCTGGCCGCGCTGGTCGAGCCAGTCCTTGTACACGGCGCCGGAGCGACCCGGGACGAGGTCGAGCAGCCGGGCCCTGGTGCGCCCGCCCGCATCACGGGTCAGGTCGACCATCCCGGTCAGCTCCTTCGGGCCGCGTCCGCCGTCCTCGATCGGCTTGGTCGAGACGTGATGCCACACATGTTCATCGACCCCGAGGATCGCGACCCCCTCGAAGCGCGACACGTCGTCGGCTGCGGCCTGCAGCAGCGGCCGGATCGACTCCCACACGGTCCGCCACCCTGTCCCGAGCTGGCGCCGTACCCCGTTGACGCTGGCGTGCTCGCGGCGGATCTGCTCGATCGCCCACCGGCACGCCCGGGCCGTCAACAACCCGCGAGGCGTCGCGACAGCGTCGTCCTGCTCCACGAACGAGCCGACCCCGCACGCGGGCTCCAGGCACAGCCAGCGGCGCTTGCGCCAGATGATCCGCACCGGCCGGCCAAACGCCGGCGCGTCGACCAGGCGCACCTCCACCCGTCCGTGGCCGCGGGCGATGACCCCGCAGGAGCGGCATCCCATCGGCTCCGGAGCCGACTCCACCGTCACGACCAACCGGTCGTCACCGTGCTGCTCGACAGCGATCACATGCAGCCCGGGTAGTCCGACGAGCACGTCGCAACGGTCGCAGTAGCCGCCGCGCACACGGCAGCACAACGTAGGCTCGGGCATCGTCGAGGTCCTTGCGATCAGGAGAGGTAAGAGTCCTCTGATCTTCGAGGGCCTCGACCCTTTCCACCCTTACCCCACGCCCCGGCGCGTCGCGCTCACCCCACACTCATCGGTGAAGAGCCCCCAATCGACCTTCTGCATCGCAACGAGCACAGCATCCGCGAGCTCGCGAAGCGCGGGCTCCTTAGCCTCCATGAACGCCGCGCGAACACCATCTGACTCGTGCGGCTCGCGCTTGGCGTCTTCCTCGTCGGCATCGCTCGCCGACGGAGCATCAGCAAGCATCGCGACGATAAGCATCGTGCCGAATACCCAATCTGAAAAATTGCTGGCCGCGTCTGCGAGGTCGCGCTCCATTGCTTCGCGTATCTCATCAGCGCAGACGTCAAACACGATCACTGCCGTCTGCGGGGAGATCGAAGCAAGCGCGTCGACAAAGTCGTAGATTTCGAAGGGATGGGATCGAGAGTCTCGCATCGATAGCCACTCCTTGAGCGCCCCTGCGTCTATTCCGCGTTCAAACTCAGCGCTCCACGCAAGTAGATCCCCCGTGCGCCAATCCGTGCACAACTCCTGGATGATATGTGTCCAGTCCATCGCTGTCTGGCGACTACCTGCGACAGAGACTCGCTCAGCAATCACCGATGCCGGAATCGAGTTGCGGATGCGCTCGTAAGCGGCCTCGTGGCTTGAGCGCAAGCCGCTGAACATCCATTTGTATCCGTTTGCTTCCTCCGAGGTCATGGCCGGCAGCCAGTCGATGATGCTGTCTGCGAGCTCCTCGGCGGCCTGGTCGGACAACTTGCGGAACCACTCAGAGGTCCACACGAGGTTGAGAGCGACGCCGCGGTCGCTGCCAGGAGATGCTCCGAGGCACTGGTCTACCAGGGCCTCGGAGACCTCCTCGTCCACGAGGGCACTCGCCCATTGATATCTATAAGTGTCGATCCGATCGAAGACTCGGAGAAGCCAAAACTTACCCGCCGCGTCCACCCGCACGTCGAGCAAGGCGGCCCGGACGCATTCGCGCACGATCGCTCCGATTCCTGACTCGGCCCGGAGCCCCAAATTCTGAAGAGCACGCTCAGCGATGCGAATATGCGACGCGCGTATACGGTCGTCTTGCTCACGAACGAGTCTTGAGTTGGACAGAAAGAGAAGCGCACGATCAATGCGTTCCGTGTCCAGCACGCCGTCAGAGGAGAAGCGCGCTCCTCCAATCTTCATTGCCGTTGAGTCGAGTTCACCTCGCGTGACACCGGCGTCGCGAGAGGTCATCTGTCCGACGCAAACGAAGGCGAACACCAGCGCGGCATCAATGTTCTCAACCGCGCGATCCAACGTGCCAACGATGCGGCGTTCGCCGCCGGAAGCAACGAACATGTATAGCCACGGCTCAGTGGCCGTGCGAGCCGCAAGCTCGAGGCGCTGTTCGGGGGTATCGGAGAACGCCGACCATCGGACTCGATCGTCAAGCTCAGTCATTAATGGGCCAATCGTGTTCAGATTGGCGCGACAGTACGCATGCAACGTAGCGACTGCCTGATTGGCAAGGAGCATCTCGCCATCACGCGGTTCGAGCTGCTCCGTCGAAACCAAGAGCACCGCATGACCATCATCGACAGAAGACTCGAAGGCCGCGATCACATTGCGATCAATAGCTTGGGCATCATCGACGACTGCAAGCACGGGGCCCCGCATTCGCGTCAACTCCGCTACGTCTGCTGGGGTCGCCACTCCAGCCTGTTTCAACTCGACTACCTGCCACCCATCGCGATTGAGTCGACGTGCGGCATGAAAAGCCGTCACCGATTTTCCGGTGCCGCTCGACCCCGAAAGAGTCGCAAACCTCGAAGCCAAAAGCCGCTCAGCCAGCCTCGGCGCAGCCGGCAACTCAGGGCATGCGTTCACATCCGTAGGACGAAGTCTCTCTCCTCGCAGTGCCGCGAGAAAACTTCTACTGCGTGCGAAGGTGACGTGCTTCCAACCCGCCAGCGGGTCCGGTGGCACGAGCTGGGAGGCGACATCTGATAGAGCAGTGTCGGCTGTGCTTCTGATTGCGCCTTCGCCGGTTGCGGACGGTCCGACTCGAACAACGGGCCACCGCTCTTCCAATGGTGCCAACAAAGACTCCACGACCGCTGCGTCGCTTCCGCTGTATCCGAGTACGAGGAGTGTTCGGGGTCGATCCGATAAAGCGACGACGTGATCGAGCACTTCGGACGAAACCACGCCGTCTTCGTCCGGTAGGACCCAATCGTCCTCAGGATGAGCAGCATCGCCGTGCGGCTTGTGGAGCACACCTGTTGGCAACGCCACGCCGTACATGTGCTCGTAGGCACGTTCTACACAGGTGTCCCAGTTGAACGAAACCACGCCCTCGATGTGGCCACTGTTCACGAGACGGGCGAGATCGAAATGGGCACTTGACGGGTCGCGATCAGCATCGAGCGCCGCGAAAGCTGTCTGGAAAGCGGTTCTGACGAGTGGGAAAGCTCGGACCAGCCGCCACCCTTCATCTAGTGCGCTGCGACCTGAGCTCAGGACCTCCTTCGCGCTACCCGCGATGCCGGTTCTCTCGCGCAGCGCGATAAGCGCCTCCGGGACGTCCTCGATTGCCTGCCATAGAAGCGGGGGAAGCTGAGCCGTCATCGGGTAGCCACCGGCAGAAAGCCCGGCGCCAACAACCGCGAAGGCGCCGAACGAGCGGATCATTCCAACCGCCTGAGTGGTGTCTGCAGTCATCATCCGATTCCTATGCCTAGTCCGTCGAATCGAAGACTGACTGCGATGTACGCCTCGGCAGTTCCCATACGAGCCACATAAGGGAGGCTCAGATTAGCCATTCCCTCGGACTCGCTCTCGCGCGCGATCCCGTATCTGCTCGCGCAGCCGCGCGCGAACTTCATCATGAATCGTGGTCGAAACCTCTTCCGCAGTTTCGACGGACACGACAAGCGCGTACCGGACACGATTGCCTGCGCGGAGTCGTTGCGCATCATCCATGCACTCGATGTGGATTGGGAATCCGGCACCGTCGCCGAAGACCATTGCCTGAGTGCCCTGTACGAGTTCGTGTTGCAGGCTTCCGCGGCGCACAGCGAAGTGTTCCCCCTCTACGCGGTCGCCTGCGGCAAGATGGGTGTCTGGTGTAGCGAAGTAGACCTTTGCCGCGCGGTAGCGCTTGAGCTGACCGGCTGTGGGGGCGGCATAAGCGAGGGTGATCGTGAAGCGATGCCATGCAGAGCGCGACCGCAGCGACGGGGGAAGCGGAAGCTCATATGTATGGCGCTGATCGCGCGCTATGAGGCCCCCTGCTATGAGCACAGCGCGATTGGTTGCCGCGCGGCCAAGCCGTGCCGTGTCGAGCTTGCCGTAGCCGAGCAACAATGACAGCTTGCGTCGAACGTCTTGGCCCGTGAGCCCGAGTTCGCGACGTAGGCGCGTCTCCCATTCGCCCCAGCTACTTGCGTGCGCGAGGAGGGCTCGCACGAGCAACGGGTGGTAAAGCGGGTCGGGCAGAGGCGCGTCCTCTGCATCGCCAGTCCCGGATTCGAGGATGTCGAACAGTCTGCTCGCCTCCCGAGTGACCAGGGCGGTGGCATTGCTCGTCCCAAACGTGAAGACCGTGCTGTTCGTCGCGCCTCCCCGACCGGGGCTGGCGACCTGGAGCCCCGGTCCCGTGACTCCCGATGGAGCGATTTCCAGAGTGGTCTGCGCTTCGCCAGGCGTGTGAACGGGCCGGAGGTAGACGGCTCGTCCACCGATGTGATGGACGTCAGGCTTGATCGAGCGGTCGACACCGGGACCGGTCGCGCTGTAGTGCGACGGCGCTCTGGGACTTGTGATGTCCCAGACAGTATCCGGGAGCTCAATGTCACCATATCCATCTTCATGAGTTGCGCCGACGGTGAGCGAGTTGAGTGCATCACCAGGCGGCAGGATGCCACGGAGCAAACTCGTTTCGTAAACGGCGCGCGTCGCGGCCTTCCGCACCGTCTCGACATCAGGCGAGTCAGTTGCGGGAATCGAGATCGCGTCGTGGTGATTGCCTGCGCTAACGATGAACAGCAAGTTGTAGTCGTTCGCGAGCCAATCCAGGAGTCGACCGACTGGGCTCATCCGTCGAGTGAGCGCTCGCGTTTGCGCGCCAATGGAGAGGTTGACGACGCGAACACTCGGAGCAGTCGCCGGTCGTCCGGATTCTCCCACTTGCATGCGACGGATCGCACGGTGCAGAAGGTCGGGTAGCAGTCGGTCCGGCAAGACTTGTTCATGCCCGGTGTGGAACTCGTGTGGGCGCATGATCGGCCGAACGTACAGCTTGCGATCCAATGGCTCACCGGGTGCGGAAAGGTCACCGTGGATGATGAGCGATGCCATCGCCGTCCCGTGGTGGCGGGCCGCCATCGCATAGTCCTCGCCGATCCCGTCGGGGTCATCGACCGTGAGTCGGCCCGCCAACGCATCGTGGTTCTGGAATGGCATGCCGTCCAGCAGTGCGACACGTGGTAGTCCTGCTACTTGCTCGCCGATGGGAAGTTGCACCTCAGCGACCGGGTCCAGCGTCGCTGGAGCAACGTTCATCGGAGTGAACGGGCTGACGAACATCACCTCATCGGTGGTGAGGAGGCGGATAGCCGTCGCTCCGTCTCGGAGGACGGCCTCGACTTGCTGGATCGGCAGCTCCGCCAGGATGGCGTGGTAGCTGATCTCTCCGATCTGCGAGCGGTCCAGGATGGTACCGCCGCTCGCGGTGATGACTTGTTCCACGTGGGATTCGGCGGCTGTTCGCTGTGACGGATCGCTCCGATGCCAGAGTTCGACCTCGACTTTCACGGCGCTGATCGATTGGCCGACGATGGAGAGGGTTTCTTGCCATCGCTCGCGCAGTCCAGTCTCTCGAATGCGGTCTTCCGCGCTCCATCGCCGGATCGCTGTCAACTGCAGGAAGGCGTCTTTGAATTTCCCCAGCCCATACTCGAAGGAGGCAGTCGGGTTCTCCTGCCACTTGCGGAAGAGTCGCACCAGCTCGTCGATCGCCTTTGCGTTCGACATCACAAGGTATAGCGAATGCTTCACCGACTTTTCGGTGCGTCCTGTCTCTCGCTCTGACATATGGAAGTCGTCGTCGGGATCGACCTCGTCGCCGACAAGCTCAGACAGGAACTCCAGCCCTTCGATGCGCTTAATGGCGTTCTGGAAGTCCTTCACACTTCCTGCGAGGTCGAAGACGACGACTAACTCGGGATCAACCTCGTCAGGCATGTCCGCCGCGAGTCGCGCCCGCTCGGCGTCGAATGCCGCCGTGAGTTCGCGAAACTGAGGAGACAATCGCTCACCCTGGCGCCGAGCACCCGGCTTAGTGAGACGCGGCATGTCCCGGTTTGGTTGTGAGGGCCGATCAACGATGACTGGCGGTCCGAATGCCAGGAGCGGCCTGCGCTCCGCGGTCACCCCGCTGCCTGACCACGCCTATGTTCAAGACGTTCCTGCACAATACGACGCAGGTTGCTGTCCGGTAACTCCAATACGGCCCGACGACGCACGTCGAGAGCGAACTCCTCCAGCTCGGCATAGCTGGCCCCAGCCAGCTTGTCGGCCAATGTGCGCGGCGTGAAGCCAAGGTCACCGCCGAGCCTGACTGCGAGACTTTCCAAGAACCTGGTCGCCTGTGCTCTGCTGGGTGCGTCAAGCTCCGCACGAATCTGGAAACGCCGCCAAGCAGCACGATCAAGCAACTCGCTGTGGTTAGTCGCTCCAACGAAGATCACATGCGCAGGGAGTCGATCGATCTGGAGCAGCAGCGTCGATACAACCCGCTTGATTTCACCAGTCTCGTGTTCATCGGACCGTTCTTTCGCGATCGTGTCCAGCTCATCGAAGAACAGAACACATCGCCGGGTCCGGGCGAACTCAAAAGCGTTGTCGAGCCGGGCGGCAGTCTCACCGAGGAAGCTCGACACAACACCCTCGTAGCGGATGACGTAAAACGGAAGCATCAGCTCGGCGGCGATCGCCTCAGCAACGCTGGTCTTTCCGTTGCCCGGAGGCCCGGACAGCAGAAGACGATTTCGCGGTTCGATCCCGTAGCTGCGTAGCAGCTCAGCCCGCTTCTGCTCTTCGATCAGCTCGGTGACGACCCGTTGGGGTACAGAGGCGAGTTCGATGTCGCTGAGCCGACGTGTCGGAACAACCTCTTGGACGAGGTCACGGATCGCTGCCGCCCTGTCATCTCGGACGTGGCTCTGCCCAGTTGTGGTGATGATCTCTGAGAGACGATCCGCCAGGAGATGATGCTGGTTGGCGCGCTCCTCGGCGATGACAGCCTCAACGAGCACCCGGAATCGGTCTTTATCGCCCCTACGTTCGGCCTCAACGAGGTCGAGGAGCAGGTCCGCTCGTGCCATGTCCCGCCTCCTCAGCCGCGTGTGGTGTCATCTGGTCCGATCTTACCGTTGACAGCTCCGAGGCTACCGAGGCGCACCGACACAGATGCAGCTAGCGGCAGGACAAGCGTCGAGGGCCTCAGATGCCAATTTCGGATTACGCGTCCACCGCCTTGGCCTGGCGAGCACGCCGCCGGGTGAGTGTCTCTCCGATGCGGGCATGGGTCAGGAGAACCAGGCTGACGGGTCCGATGATGGTCAGCTTCATCGAGTTCCAGATGCACAGGAGAACCAGGAGGTGCAGCCATCCGGGCCCACCGTCTTCGATGAGATCTCGGAAGGCGGCTGCGCCGAGGAGGTACGGAATGGCGAGAAGCATCGCCGGGACGCCCCACTTGAGTCCGCGGCGGGTGCGGATCGCATCGAGGAGCCGGTTGGTGGGCATGTAGCGGCGCAGGAAGTTGCGGGTGCGGACGCTGAGGGTCCAGATGAGTCGGAGCATGGCGGAGTCCTGTCATGGTCTCGGCGACAAGAACCTTGAAGGACTCACCCGCAAGCGGTGGAGCCATACTGTCGCGACGAGCGACAGCACATATTTAGAGGCCGCCTCGTCATCCACTTTAGAGCCTCTAAGCAGCGTGTTGCATGAACTTCTCGCGGAGCCGGTCATAACCATCACCGGCTATTAAGCTGCCAACTGAATCGGAAGATGAACATCAGCGCACCCCGGAGGGCTTGCATCAAGTGTCGTAGCTGTTCCGCTTCTTCTGGTGTGCCTTCATCGGCATGCTTCAGCTTCTCTGCTGCGTTCCGAACTTTCACGAGGCTCAGCGCGACCAACGGCTCCAGAGTCGAGTTCTCCATGGGAGGCTGTCCTGCGTATGCGAAGCACAGCGCTGTCCCACGTTTCGTCGGTACTCGCTGTCCGTTTCGCTCGAACACGAGAGTCTTGTCATCGGGCAAGCTCGAGTCGATCCAGGTCAACACCTCTTGAGTGGTGAAGGACATCCGCAACAATCGGTCGATGAACTCAACCAGGCTAGACGCGGCCTGGGAGACGCCATCGTCAGAGTTGGCAAGCGCGTGCTCAAACCCACGGAGCTTTCGTGCGAGAACATCGCTGAGTTCTGCTGCACGGCGCTGGACCTCATTGTCGAGGAACCCGCGCATCATCGTGGACAGCTCCGACACATCTATGTCGAGTGTGGTGGCTTCGTCATCTCGTATCGGAAGATTCAGCTCAATGAAGTCCATGTCGCGCTTATCGAAGAATGCGCCGATCTGTTGATCGATCTGCAGCGCGCTGTTCAGGAGCACTGCCTGGGCTTCTGTGAGTGCGCCAAGGCTAGAGCGTTCCTGCGCCGAAAGCGGAAGAACGGCATCTTCAATGGCTTGCGCGAGCGGCATCGCGGCCCGAAGCAGACGGCGCGATCCGACAAGAAATAGGGACCAGTCTTGTTCGACAGCCGACTTCAGTCGGTCAAACGTCTTGGTTCCAAGGAGCCGGTTCATGAACCGCTTGCCGTTTCCGTCTTTGTACCGCGCGGCGTAGCGCTCGACTCTGGTCTTGAGCTCAGATTCGTTGAACTCTAGGAACTTCGTGACTCTCTCATCTGGAACACCGTCGGGGAAGAACTGCTCGATACGAACAACGATCCGATCAAACCGGCTCTCCCAGTCTTGTTCTTCGGAGTCATCCAACAGATCGTGGAGCGTGGCCACTCCGACATCGAGCGCTTCCGGCAGCCAGTCGGGTATCCCCAAGAGTCGGTGTACTCGTGAGGGAATACGTCGCAACTCGCTTGCGATAGCCGAGCGATGCTCGGATGCTGGTTCGTCCTCTTGCACTGTCTGATCTCCAATCCCGGTTCCGAGGTTGGAGCTCGTTCCCGACGCTGCTAATAGGTGGTGAGAATCACAGCTCGATTCTACCGAGGGGGTCCGACATCGCGGCCCTGACGAGCCCGTGTCGCAGTAGACACCACGCGCGAATCAGAGGCCTCCGAGGGCAACACCTGACGACGTGCGGCGAGAAGGAACTTCCATACGCGATCGAGTCAAGTCGTGTAGTTGGTCGTAGGCATTCCGGGCGCGGGCCTCGTCGATCTTCTGCCTGGTCGATTCCGCTGCGCCAAGCGCTGACGTAGTCGTGACGCCGTAGCGGTCGCGATAGGCAGCAATCACCGTCGCGCATTGCCGCCAAGTCGCACTCTCCCAAGGCTCTGTGGGCGGCGTGCCGAGGGCTGTCAGCCAAGGCTCTGCGTTGGTCACCGCGGTGTCGAGGCAGAAAACGGCTCGTTGCTCGATAAGCATTCGTCGTTCATCGAGCGCACGCCGCATCTCTGGCGTCATAGCGCCAGTGGCCTCCGGGACGAGCCCAGCGATCAGACGTGGCGCACGGCGAGTACGCCCGGAGCCAGCGGGGCGTGCGGTAGCGCGTTCGACACGGTGATGGATGACAGAGGCAAGATCGTCGGCATCGCCGAGCGGCCGGGCCTGGATCAGGCGCGGAAGCAGGGCGTCGATGTTGTGGTGGTTGGCTTCTGCACGTCGGAGTTCGGCAGACAGCGCACCATAGGCGTCGGAGGCCAGGACATCATCGGTCTGCTCGTCAGTGAGACCGGATGCGCGAAGGAGCCCGGCCCAGCGGTCGTGTTGGGCTGCTTGGGCGATGGTTTCGTACTCGGCCGCGAGCTGCGCGATCGAGCCCCACCGTTCCTGCTCCGCAGTGATGCTCTCGTGGGCGGAGAGCTCGGCACCGACATGCTGGAGCACTCCATAGAGGACAGACCTCGCGGTGGCGTCGGTGTTGTCGCTGGGGTGCGGATGCCGATGGTCGTGGTCGGGCTGGTCGGTGACGACGTAGGCGTGGTTGGCGTGGCGGCCGCGGGTCATGGCGACGTAGAAGTTCTCCCGCGTCGTCGTTGCCGTCACGACAGTGTGGGCGGTGTCGGTGGTGACGCCTTGCGCCCTGTGCGCGGTGACTGCGTATCCGAGATCCAAAAATTCTGAGGCGTACGCGGCTGGCAGGATGATCGCACCTCCGAACCGGCGTCCGTGGGGACGGATGGTGATGGAGCCGTCGTCTCGGACGTTGGTGATCTGCCAGCGGTCGCCGTTGCGGACCCAGGTGTGTCGGTTGCGGAGCCTCCGGTCGTTACGACGAGTGATGACCGTGTCGCCGACGGAGGCGGTGCTGCCATCGTGCAGTTCGATCTCCTTCACTGGGGTGATGGTGCCGTCGATGATGAGGTCAGCACGGGCCCGGTTGTTCAGGGCGGTGACGGTCTCGTTCGTCTCGGCGATCAGGATCGACGCACGTCCGTTCTGGGTGTCGGCTCGCCAAGCCACATAAGCAGCGTCGGTGATGGTGTCGGCGTCGCCGTCGTGGATTCGTTGGTGGTCGAGGTAGGTGTCGATGATGTCGGTGCGTCCGTGCCGCAGGCTCAAGGAGGCGGTCTTCTCCCACTCGTTCGTGAACCGGTGAATATCGACCAGCTCGGGCGCATCGTCACGGTCGGAGACGAGGAGGTTGAACGCGCCGCCGGCGTCGACGGATTGGAGCTGGGCGTAATCACCGACCAGCAGCACCTTCGCCCCCGCCCGCGCCGCTGCATCGGTGATGTGGTCGAGGGAGATGGTTCCGGCGAGGGAGGCTTCGTCGACGATGACGAGCTGACCGGCTTGGAAGGTGGTGCCGTGGAGGGTGTGGTTGCTCCACCATTTCGCTGTGTTCTCGGTCGCGATCCCGAGGTCCTCCGCCAGCACCGCAGCAGCGACCGCAGACGGTGCGAGGCCAACGACAGAACCTCGTCCGTGTTCGGTCTCCCATGCCTGCCGCAAGGCGGACATAGCGGTGGTCTTCCCCGCCCCGGCGGCGCCGACGAGAACATCGATCTGGCGGCCGGAGACGGCGATCGCGGTGAGGGCTGCGGCTTGGTCGTCGCTGAGTACCCGACCCTGCCGATCCGGATGAGTGGTGACCTTTTCGACTGTCTCCAACGCCACGGTGGGTGCTGTGGTGGTGCGGGATCTTTCCAGGAGACGGTCTTCGGCGTCGAGGAGGGTTTTTGATGAGTAAATGTTGGCGTGCGCGGGCCGGAATCTGCTCGACCCATCCGCCCGTTGAAACAGCACCGGGCTCGACGCAAGATCCGGCGGCGACAGACGCAGGGATGCTTGTTGGGCAGCGTCGGCGACCATCCCGGTGATCGCCTCCCGATCCTGCATCGTGGCGAACCGCCATCCCATCAACTGCCGGGATGCCTCGGCGTGCAGATTCCAGCGCTGCCACGTCGAGCGCCGCTCACCGACCGCCTCCATCACCGCCAGCCCGATCTCACCGATCATTTCCAGGGGTACGTCGTCGGCGCGCAGCACCAGCACGGATGCATTTGTGGCGAGCTCGCGTGCCCAGCCGGTTGCGTCCTGGCCGAGGATGCGGCGAGCGCGGCCGCGCCAGTCGGTGGTGAGTTCGGCGAGTGAGTGGATCTCTTTCTCGGGGCGAGTGGCGAGGGTTGCTTGGGCGCGGAGTTTCAGGACGGTCGTGGCGGTGGGTTGCTTACCGTGCTGAGCGACGTAATCGGCGATGAGTCGTTCCTTCTCCTCCTCGATGTGCCTAGTTCGGGTGGAGAACTCGTCGATCAGTTCTTGTGGGACGCCGGTGATTTCCCACGCGGGGCTCCGGTCGCGTCCGCGATCTCGGGCTTCCCAGGTCAGGCCGAGGGTGCGGGTGAGCTGATCGGCGAGGACCGCGTTGTACATCTCCGAGATCGCCACCACCGCCTGATGCATCGGCCGCCCTGCCAGCGTCCGCCACTTCCCGTCCTGCACGGTGAAGACCTTGTTACTCACCACGACATGGGTATGCAACTGCGGATCACCAGCCCGGGAGTCGTAGTGATCGAACGCTGCGGCGGCGACGCCTGCGACATCGACGTGTGCAACCGCCCCGTCGGGGCCAGTTGCACCCACCCTGGTCGATGCAACCTCGCGCTCCATGAACGCAACCAGCTCTGCAACCGCCGCGTGATGCGCGTCTGCGATCAGCGCCTGCGTCCCGGCATCGGCGACAGCCCAGAGCGCGGAGACGGACTTCGGGACGCTGAACGTGTAATCGAACCCCGCCACCGCACGCCGCGTGCCACGCTCGGCCTCTTCGGCTTCGATCTGCACGATCTGCTCCGCCCGTGCGGACGGCCCCAGATCAACAGGCAGGGCTTTGGTTCGGGTCTCGATCCGCTCGCTGACCGACGCGAACTGCTGATACGCCCGCCCCAACGAAGCCTCGGTGATCGGGTCGTGGCCCATACCGATCAGAAGCTGAAGCTGCGCCTCACTCACCTGCGCACCATCGTAGAGCTCGCCACTCCCAAGCGCCGAGAGCCCGGAACCGAGCCAGTGACCGGGCGGGTTCCCTGCCTCGGCGTAGTACCGCGTCAACGGCGTCGAGAGGGAACGGTCACCATCACCGGCAGCGACGGATCGCAGAAGGTACTTGTAGCCGTCGCCGGCAGACATCACGCGCATCGAGACCGTCATGCCGGTCAGGTGGTCGCGAAGCTACCACCAGCATCGGCCGATGCATTCCCACTAGACGTTCACGAAACGCTCCCAATCGCGAGTGTCTTCGACACCACTCGCGCCGTCTCTATTTATAGTCAGCCATTCCTTTGATGAACCGTCTTCGGTACCCCATCCGAAAGCCCTCTCTACGTCGCGCCGACGAGGTTCTTCCCCGTAGGTGACGACGAGGACCCTTGGCTTCACCTCACGGTCAATGAACTCCGAACGTAAAGCGGAGTTCACTGGATGATCTTTGAACGAGTATCCGATTACCAGCCAATCTTCGGCGTTGGAGAGTCCATCAGAGAACATCTCGTACGCGAGGCTAAAAGGGAAACGCGCCACATGCTCTGCTTTATCTCTTCTATTCGCCAGCACCACGACCGGTCGAACATTTGTAGTTTGTTCACGAACAGACCGCCACTGATCTCCGTCTTCGAGCAACTCCCTGGGCAGCTTTGCGTATATCTTGCGATCACGCGTCGCCCAGAAAGTGAGCGACCCGTGCAGGTGGAGCAACCTGACTCTCTTGCCGTCCGGGAACTCACCGCTGCTTGACCGAAGAGCCTGAACCGTGTGTGTGATTTCACCGTCCGCGAGGATGTTCACACGACGGTACCCGTGCCCCATGTCGACTAGATCCGACTGGCACGTTGCCAGCAATGAAGCGAGAAGAAGCGTGTCGTAGTTGAGATTCCCGATGGTCACACGTCCACTGAAGGAGGTCGTGACCGCCTCGACAAGTCGGTGCAGATTCTCGGCCTCATCCACGTACGCGTGGGACCTCTCCGCGATCACCTCGAGGACGTGCGACACACCCGTGTCCCGCACCTGCTCGGCGAACCTGGTAACTCTTCGTATCGCCTTCCGAAGCTTCTTGTCGCGCGGCTTTGTAAGTTCGGCGAGCGCGTCCAAAACGTCCAGAGTCCGGGATTCCGCACCAAACGCGCCGACCAGTGCCTCGAAGTCGTCGGAGCTCCTCGCCCCATCCGGGAGCGTGCGTTCTGCGATCTCTTGCATTGCGGCAACGACATCACCACCGTCGGCCCGCTCGATCCTCCGGAGGACCTCCTCCGTGATGCGCTGAAGATTCAAGTCCGGATTGAACGCGATAGACAGGCCATTGCCGACCAGAACCGCGACGTTGCGCTCGGTGCCCATGTGTAATCCGTCCTCGTTCCTGCGGAGATCTCCTGCTCCAGAACGCTAGCGGAACAACCGCCCGAACCTCTTCTGAAAGACGTGTGGCAGCTCAAAAGCGGGTCAGGAAGCGAAGGCTGCTGACAACTTCACGGACGCTCGCGCTGTGGCTCTGCGGCGAGCGGCGTACCTGGCAGGTGACTAACTCCGAGGAGATCGCAGACGCGACTTCCGACCGGGGTCATCGAACAGATGGAGTCCTCATGTCAGATAGCACCGACTCTCAGCAGAGGCCCCTTGCCGTGGGGTCGCTGTTCTCCGGTGGCGGCACCCGGCGGCCCTATTCGGCGGTGAGGGATGCGAGAAGGTCGAGTTTTTCGGCGTCGGCGCTCTGTTCGGCCGGGTAGTAGACGACAAGGACAAGGTCGTCGATCGGCATCTTCTCGCGGTGGAGGCGCAGCACGCCGAGACTTGGATGATTGACAACCGCGGTGCCACCCGCGAGTTGCCGGACGTCGTGTCGAGCCCACAGTGTGCGGAAGCGTGCGCTGGCGAGCGAGAGCTCGCCGACGAGTTCGATGGCGCGCGGGTCGTCGGTCTCGTCGCCGAGGGAACGACGGAAAGCAGCGATGAACTCGTCGACCGCCGTCTCCCAGTCCTCGTGGAAGTCGCGCTCGGCGGGGTCCAGCATTAACGAGCGCAGTCGGTTGTTCCCTGGCTCCAGGCGGGGGTTGAACGCGATCGCGAACGGATTGGCGGCAAGGACGTCGAAGTAGCGGTTCTCGATGAACGCGGGCATGTTCAGCGCTGCGAGCAGGTCGCGCAGCCGGGCCGGCACCCGCTCAGTGCGCCCGGCGGCTTTCGCGCGGCGGACACGAGGGCGCGGCCCGCCGAGGCTCATCAGGTGGTCGGCTTCGATGTCGTCGAGGCGCAGCACCCGGGCGAGCGATTCCAGGACTTGAGGTGAGGGGTTCTTGTCGCGGCCACGTTCGAGCCTGAAGTAGTAGTCAGCGCTAATGCCGGCGAGGAGCGCAACCTCCTCACGCCGAAGACCGGGGACTCGGCGCCCCGATCCAGCGGGTATGCCCGCCTGCTCGGGAGTGACCAGCGCACGGCGTGCGCTCAGGTACTTCCCGAGGCGGTTGTCGTTGTTGCCGTCCATGTGATCAACGGTAGCTATTCCCGGCCGATCGAAAGGTGCCCTGTCGGGACGCGGATCAGCGGGGTCCTTCCTCGGCTTCGAACATCGGCCGAGCATGGATGCATGCCGGCGATCGAGCCGGGAGACCATCCGGCCAGTGGTCGGAGATGGACACGTGAGGAAGCACATGGATATCAGCGGACGTACCGTCCTGATCGTCGGAGGCACCACGGGAATCGGACGTGCCCTCGCCCAGCGATTCGTTGACGCGGGCAGCACGGTCGTTGTCGGCGGGCGCAACATCGAGCAGGTCGACGGCGTCGAGACGGTGCGCATCGACGTCACCGATGCGGCGTCAGTCGCTCAGGCGCGCGATGAGGTGCTGGCGAAGCACCCCGACCTTGACGTCGTCGTGACGATGTCGGGGGTCATGCTCACTGAGGATCTGCGCGAGCCGGACCACATCGCCCAGGCCGAGACCACGATCTCGGTGAACCTGCTCGGCACGATCCGCGTGATCGACGCGTTCACCCCCCACTTGCTCGGCCGTGGCGCCGGCGACATCATCACCGTTTCCTCGGGCATCGGCTTCCTGCCGTTCCCTCTCATGGCGACGTACGGCGCGTCGAAGGCGGCCGTGCACTCGTACACCGAATCGCTGCGCGCGCACCTCGCTGGCACTGGTATCGCCGTCACCGAGCTGATCCCGCCGGCCGTCGCCAACGCCGGCCAGGAGAAGCTCAACCCGAATGCCCTGCCCATGGGCGACTTCCTCGACGAAGTCATCGGGCTGCTCACCCAGAACCCGACTCCGAAGGAGATCGTCGTCGAGCGTGCCAAGCCCCTCCGCTGGGCTGAGCACGACGATACCTACGAGGAACTCCTCGCCGCCCGGTCCCAGTCGCTCAGCAACCTCCCTGGACGCTGAGCCGGAACGGCGACAACCGGATCATCCTGGCCCGTCGCTTGTGGCGGCAAGGAGCGTAGTGATCGTGTCGCTGATCGGTGTAGGGATGTCGTGTCTGCGCGCGAGACGCGAGATGACGCCGTTGCGGATATCCCATTCGAGCGGCCGGCCGGCTTCCCGGTCGGTGAGGATCGAGGTGCTCATGTCGGCGGGGAATGCTTGGAAGCGGGCCAGGATGGCGGCAGGCGCGTCCTCACCGAGGGCCGCGCCTTCGGCCTGCGCGACGGCCACGCACTCTGCCAGGTAGGCGAGCGTGAGGTACGCGAAGTCAGGGCGGTTGAACACGCCGGCGCGCCGGCCGGTGAGTGCCATGAGCCCTGCGGCGGCGTTCTGGAGAAGTTTGCGCCAGGCGAGGGTGGTGAAGTCCGCCGCGAGTTCGACCTGGCAGCGCGTGTCGCGCAGGACGTCCGCGATGCGCTCCGCCCCCGGTGATGCGGGAAGCGTCAGCCGGGGCTCGCCCCGCAGGAGGATGGTGCCGTCTTCCTGCGACTGCGCCGGGAACCAGACGACCGCGGGGACGACCTCGACTCCCTCAGGAACGTGGGGTCGAACGGCAGCGATCTGCTCGACGCCGTTCTGCAACACGCAAACCACAGTCCCAGGACCGCACAGAGAACGCAGCCAGGGGGCTGCCGCAGCGGTCTGGGTGGCCTTGACCGCCAAGAAGAGCACATCCGCCCTCTCGGGCTGTGCAGCGGGATCGGTGCGCACGGGGCCGGGGACGACGATCCGGCGGTCGCCGTCGATCAGGGTGAGTTCCGTTCGCGTCGTACGACCATAGAGCGTCGGCGTGCTGCCTGCCTCATGCATAAGCGCTGACACCGTCGTACCGATAGCCCCCGGACCCACCACGCCAACCCGTATGCGCCCTCCAGCGGAGCCGCGCCGTTGCTCTGTCACCATGCCCCAATGTTACGCTATTACCCGTGACAGAATCACCACGTAACGCAGTTTCGGCAGTGGAGGACCCACTGCGCCGCTGGCTCGGAACGGTTCAGGCGCGGAGCGCGGGCCTAGTGGCAAGCGAGGCAAAGGTCGTCGACCTCGTGCTGGAGGACCCGTTGTTCGTAGGGAGGAGCACGACGGCGCAAGTCGCCGACCGTGCCGGGGTCTCGGCACCCAGCGTGGTCCGTGCCGCCCGGGCAATCGGGTTCTCGGGCTTCGCCGAACTGAAGCTGGAAATCGCCCGCGCTCGCGGAACAGCGGAGTTCTTCGCCCCGCCACACACGCTCACGAGCACCGATTCGACGCGCACGATCATCGACACGACAGCGCGCACAGGGATCGACGCGCTCACCGCCCTGGGCGGCGCGATCGACCCGGACGCTCTCGACCAGGCGGTCTCTGCGATTCGTGGCGCGGGGCAGCTCCTCGCCTATGGTGCGGGCCCTTCGGCGACGGTCGCGGCCGATGTCGTGTTCCGGCTGCGTTCGCTGGGCGTGCGGACATCGGGAGTCGTCGATCACGAGTCCGCGATGATCGCGGCACGCCTGCTCGACCCTGGCGATGTCGTCGTCGCCGTCAGCTCCACCGGCCGCACCGACATGACCGTCGCGATCGCCGACGCCGCCGCGACCGCCGATGCGACGGTCATCGCCATCACCAACCAGTACGGCACGCCACTCACCGATGTTTCCACGGTTGCACTGGTCGTGGGTGGCGCACCGCTGACGACGCAGATGGCCGCTGCCGGGAGCCGTCTGGCGCAGCTTGTCGTCGTCGATGCTCTCGCGGCCGCGCTGGCACTGCGCGATCCCGACCGTGTCTCGCGCGCCGAGCGGGCCGGGATCGATCTGCCCGACATCACCTGATGCCGCCGGGAACCGTTGCGATCGTCCTCGTCGCCGCAGTCGCCCACGCTGGCTGGAACCTCGTATCGAAGTACAAGAAGGGCGACACGCTGCTGTTCGTGGGCGCTTACACGACCTCTTCCGCGATTCTGTGCCTCCCCCTCGCGATCGGTGCCGCCGTCACCGGTTCGCAGCCGATCACCTGGACCCTGGTCGCCGCTGCGGCCGTGTCCGCCGCCCTGCATCTGACGTACTCGCTCACCCTGCAGGCAGGCTACGACCGAGCAGACCTCGGAGTCGTCTATCCGATCGCTCGGGGTGTGGGGCCGCTGCTCACCATCGTGATCGCTATCCTCCTGCTCGGAGAACGCCCCACGGCACTGGCGGTCATCGGAGCGCTCGCCATTCTCGCAGGCATCCTCGTCGTCACCGGCAACCCCTTTCAGAGAACGGGCGCCCGCCCCCTCCGCGGCATCGTATGGGGTACTGCCACCGGGGCAACGATCGCCGCCTACACGCTCTGGGACTCGTTCGCGATCGGCTCCATCGGACTCGCCCCAGTCAGCTACTACACCGGCACGCTCGTCGTCCAGGTCGTGTTCGTGGCTCCGGCCATCATCAGACGCCGCACAGCGTTCGCGAACACCCTCCGCGTCAATCGCGCGTCTATCGCCGCGGTCGCAGTGCTGTCCCCGCTCGCGTACATCCTGGTGCTGACAGCAATGCAAACCTCGCCCGTGGCGCTCGTCGCGCCACTGCGGGAGGCATCCATCGTGATCGGCGCACTTCTGGCCTGGCGTCTCTTCGGCGAAGGGCACCTTGTCCGCCGGCTGATCGGCGCCGTGATCGTACTTGCCGGCATTGCCGCTATCAGCCTGTAGTACGCGCTGCCAGACTAGGTACGACTCAGCGACTTTCTCCGCGTTTGATCGCCTTTTCGCCGCTCTCAGCACCCAGTGCTGTGGCCTGAGTTCCAACGTGGCACTTCCAGCCTATGAGCGTGATGCGCGCGCGCTGCCGGATATCGCCGCTCTGGTTCAGAGTTTGGTAGCCCACGGTGATCGATCCGCGATCAGGGCGACTCTTCGACGGCGTGATCGTGTCGATTTGGGCAACGACCCTGAGTTCGTCATTCGGTCGTGTTGGGCTTGGCCATTCGATCTCCACGCCTTTACCGATGATTCCTGTAGCCAAGGGCAAAGCCTGCGCGAGCAGCTTCATCGACAACGCAGCAGTATGCCATCCGCTCGCAGCGAGTCCTTCGAAGAAGCTGTCTCGGGCCGCCGTGGCAGAGAGATGGAATGCCTGCGGGTCAAACTGTTCGGCGAAGGCAACGATGTCCTCCTCGCGCAGGAGTACAACGGGCGAATGGAACTGCATTCCGACGGCGAGGTCGTCAAGCCAGAGGCCGTCTGGATTCGCAACATGCGAGCCGGGTGACGTCATCTTCCCGGTTCCTTGATCGAGCGATCTTCCGTCACGTCAACGTTGGTGGTGCGCTCTCGCGGTTGGCGTGAACGTGCGCGGTGCGCGGCGGCTTTCGCGCGGTTACCGCACTGACTCATCGAACACCAGCGACGCTCTCGCGAACCAGACGGGAGCAGGTAGATCATGCGGCATTCCTCGCTCGCGCACTCCCGGAGTCGATGACGCACGTCAGGGCTTGCGAGGATCTCCAGCAGATCCCGAGCCGCGCGGGCGCACATCGCGCTGTGGCTGAGTGCCACCATCTGAGCTTGCGGTCCATGCGAGGTGTTCGCCAAGCGGGGCGGGGGAACATCGGCGCTGGCCCACCGCTCTATCCGCTGCACGGCGAACGATGACACGGGTCGCTCGTGTACGACCCCCGACAGCACTTCCCAGGCATCCTCGCGAAGCTCACGCAACTCCGTCAGCAGCGCTCCCCGATCCACGCTCGCGTCGACCTCGATACCTACGCCGACGAGCCACTGTTCCAGGGCCTCCTCACCGTCGAGGCGCTCGACGCGATGCTCTTCGCCAGCGCCCCGCCGCCCGACGGTTGCGGTGAGGTTGAGAACGAGGGAGCCACCGTCGAAACGAAGCTTCCGCAGTGCCGTGCTGGTTCGAAGGTCGGTAACCATGCAACTATAGTAACCGATAGAACGGTTACTTAGGAGAGTGTATGGGAACTCGATTGCCTGGTTGGGCACGCGTCGCGACCGGTATCACCGTCGTGGGGTGGGGAGCGAACCAGTTCGCTGCTCTGCTACCGGTGTACCGGGAGACCGCCGGCCTGCCGGACTCGTTCATCGCCCTCGCGTTCGCTACCTACATCGTGGGTCTCATCCCGGTGCTCTTCGTCGCCGCCGAGGTCGCGGACCGCGTTGACCGACGTTGGCCGGTCCGAGTTGCGGTCATCCTTTCCGCTGTCGCCTCTGTCGTGCTGTGCCTCGGCTCGCAGGACGCCTGGCTTCTCCTTCTGGGCAGGTTCTTCTCCGGTGCAGCGGCTGGTGCAGTTCTCGGTCCAGGCACGGCATGGGTGACGGACTTGTCTGCGGATGACCGCTCCGCTGCTCCGAAGCGAGTGGCGGTCGCGCTCTCCGTCGGGTTTGGTGGCGGCCCGCTCGCAGCAGGGCTCGTCGCGCAATGGGCACCGCTACCGGAAGTCCTGCCCTACGCCCTCCACCTGCTCATCTCGGCCATCGCGGCTGCGCTGCTATGGCGGGCCCCAGATACCTCCCTCGACCACGAAGAACTCGTCGAGCAGGCTGAAGTCTCCGCCCCAGAACCCGTATCGAGACGCCGAGCGAGTTTCTGGAGCGCGATCATGACACGGCCATTCCTCTGGACCATTCCGCTCACGGCTCCGTGGGTCTTTGGCGCTGCGACGATGAGCTTCGCCGTGATCCCGTCGGTCATCCATGTCCATGGATTCGAGGCCGCCACGGCGGGGATCATCACGGGACTCACCATGGGCACCGGGGCACTCATCCAGCCTTTGGCGCAACGCATCGAGCGCGGCAGGGCCGGACGAGCCTTCCCTCTAGGGATGGGAATCGCCGCTCTAGGGATGCTCCTGGCCGCGGGAACCTTCGCGGCGCGGCTCACCATCCTGATGCTCCCCAGCGCTATCGCCCTCGGCGCCGCGTACGGCTTGGTGCTCGTCGCAGGTCTTCGTCGCATGGAGGAGATCGGTCATCCGAAAGATCGCGCACGGCTCAACGCCGCGTTCTACTCGCTCTCCTATATCGGCTTCGCCCAGCCACTCGTCTTTGCACTCGTCGCAGTGACGCCGAACGCCCAAACTCTCTACGCGGTCCTCGCCGCCATCGTGGCCACTGTGACCATGGTCGGCATCGCGATCAGATCCAGAGAGTCCCATGCATAGTGGCGACAACACCATATCTGTTCGACGTCGAGTAGGCCGGTATCACCTTTGCTCGCGCATCGACCTGCTCTTTGAACCGGCAGCCTCTCGGTCGTCGAATCATGGACATACGCGCAGTCTCCTTCTTGCTGTTACAACGAGTCCGGCCAGCCCACGCCACCAATTGGGCTGAGGAAGCGGATGGGACGTGTCCGCCGAAGCGGCCGGCGAGAGCAGACTTCGTGAGGCGTGCGACCCTGCGATAGACGCGTCGCCCGGAGAACAGTTCGGGCTCATGTCAGCGATCGAGATATTGCGCTGCGTCCCGACGCAGGAGTTGACGTTTCCGGTCGTCACGCTCATCCACGTAGTGTCCGGAAAGATCGATTTTTGTACGGATGTGTCGATACAGCGCTTGGCACCCGGGTCAGCGGTGGCGCTCGGCTCGCACAGGAGGCACCAACTGTTGCCGCTATCGCCATCACGGCTGTGGGTGATCTATGCCGACGAACCCTTCATTAGGGCGCAGATGCGCTGGCTCTTGCGGCCACGGCAGCACGTTCGTCGAGGCGTGCATCCTGATGACTGGGACGGCAACTCCCTGGTACTTACCCCAGGAATCGAGTCCTTTCGGCGGCTGGAACCGATCTGGCGACAGATAAGTGTGCTTCCAGATACGTGTTCATCGCCCGAAGAGATATCGATTCGCACAGTCGAGCTTCTCGCGAGGTGGGTTGGCACAGTCGCACCGGTCTTCCTTACTGAAGACAGTCGCTCTCTCCACGTGCCCACCCGGAATCAAGTGCCGTCTTCGGAGCGGCAGGCAGATCCGGCAATGATTGGGCACGTCGGACGGGCTGCGCGGCTGCTTCGGGAGCGCATGGGCGAGCCGTGGACTGTTGCGTCGCTGGCCCAAGAGCTCGCGCTGTCTCGCACGCACCTAACACGGCTGTTCTCGACGCACATGGGGGCCAGCCCAATGCGATTTCTTACCGAAGTTCGCTTGACCGAGTTCAGCCGCCTCATTGATGAGACTGATCTATCAGTCCGTCAAGCGGCACAAGCGGTCGGCTGGGCCGATCCGCGCGTCGCCTCGGCGTGGTTCTCTAGACGATTCGGCGTAACGCCGACCCACTACCGGCATCGCCTACCCACGCCCGGCAGCGAAACTGCGTAGCGACGAGTTCCCGCGCGCTCGTCGGCGGGTGGCGCCCTCTCGAACTCGTCGTATGAATCGCGTTACTCGTCAAGCGACCCGGACAGCCCCCAAAGGCTCGACATCACCGCGAGCCAGGAGATAGACCGGATCGGACTCGTCGGGTCTGGTCAGATCCCTGGCGGTCTCGTACTCACTCGTTCCTCTCGGGCCTCCTGAACACCCCGGCGCGTACCTCATGGTCGCAAGGGTTCGCGGCTGTCGTGTCGTGGGCCTCGCCGGGAGGAGGTCCGATGATGGCGACGAAAGAGGAAGCCCGAGCCGCGCGGGATGCGAAGCTCGACGAACTTCACGAGCGCTTGACTGGCGAGGTCGAGACGCTGGTTTCTGGTGAGGACTGGGCGCGGGCGTTGTCGTTCGCGGCGCGGTTCCGGTCGCGTTCGTTCAACAACACGTTGCTGATCTGGGTGCAGCACGAAGCCAACTTCGCTGCGGGGCGGGTTGCTGAGCCGTTCCCGTCGTTCGTGGCGGGGTATCGGCAGTGGCAGCAACTCGGACGTCAGGTGCAGAAGGGGCAGCCGGGGCTACAAATCTTCGCCCCCGTCACGGGCCGATTCGCGTCCTCGAATCCGGCAGATGCGGATTCGTGGCGGCGGCTGGAGCGCGGCGAGAAGCCCCGTGCTGGGGAGGTGGTGCGGTCGCGGATGATCGCCGCCCGGCCTGCCTATGTGTGGGATGTCTCTCAGACCGATGGTGATCCGATCCCGGAGCCGCCCGCGCCGAAGCTGTTGGAGGGTGAAGCTCCGGCTGAGCTGTGGGAGGGGCTGGTCGCGCAGGTGGAGGCGGCGGGGTTCACGCTGCTGATGGTGCCGCATGAGGGGATGATTCACGGCGCGAATGGCATGACGGATTGGCAGGCGCGGACAGTGACGGTGCGGGAGAACATGGACCCCGCCGCGCAGGTCAAGACGCTCGCCCACGAACTCGGTCATGTGCTGCTGCATGACCCGGATAGCGAGGATGCGCGGCATCATCGCGGGATCGGTGAGGTCGAGGCCGAGTCCGTTGCCCTGATGGTTGGTGCCGCTCACGGGATGGACACCTCCGGTTACACGATCCCGTACGTCTCTTCCTGGGCTGCGCGTGTCGATGGGAAGGAGCCGGTCGAGGTCGTCAAGGCAACCGGTGAGCGGGTGCGGAAGGCGGCTCTGGGGATTCTCGATCAGCTCGACACCGTGATGGTCGCTGATGGCACCCCACCAGGGCTGGATCGTGAGGCGCCGAAACAAGAGCAGCCGCAGCGCACGGTCGCATCGTCGCCGGTTCCTGCTGCGTCATCGGCGTCTCGGTCATCTGGGGTCGTGAGGGGGCTGTGAGATGCCGTCGATCAGCGATCTCCTCGCCCACACCAGCCGCCTCACCCTGACGGAGGCCGCGGCCGTGTTTGCTGCTGCCGGGGTGCCGGTGTTCCCGTGCGTGCCTGGTGAGAAACGGCCACTGACTCAGCACGGTTTCCACGACGCCACGACCGATCCCGATCAGATCAGCGCCTGGTGGGGGCGGTGGCCGACAGCGAACATCGGCATCCCCACCGGCCCAGCATCCGGGGTGGATGTCGTTGACGTGGATATCCACGGCGAGGAGTCGGGGTTCCCGGCGTTGCAGCGGGCTCGTCGGGCGGGGCTGATCCCGGCGTGGGCAGGACTGGTGCGGTCACCGTCGGGTGGCCTGCACATCTACTTCCCGGCCGACCTGGAGGATGGGCAGTCGTCGTGGCAGGCACCACCGGCGCATATCGACTTCCGTGGCGCGGGCGGCTACATCATCGCCCCACCCTCCGGCGTCACCCAGCCGGATGGCAGCACAGGAGTCTACGAGCTGCGCGCCACTGGTGTTGTCGAGGCGCAGCCGGTGGATGCCACCCGGCTGCGGGAGTTCCTAGACCCGCGCCCACCGCTCCCGTCTCGGTCGGTGCCGGCACAGAGTCTGGATGCGGATCGTCTCGGCCGCTGGGTCGCGTCGCTGGGTGAGGGTGAGCGGAATCGTGGCCTGTTCTGGGCCGCCTGCCGATTGGCAGAAGCAGGCACCAGGCCTGCTGAGACGTTCGCCGCGCTCGGGCCGGCGGCCGAGCACATCGGCCTGAGTACGCGGGAGGTGTCGGCGACGATCCGCTCCGCCTACCGCACCACCAACCCGGCACCGGCAAGTAGCGCGCGCCCTTTCGGTGACGCCCCGAGAACGCGCGCCCCTGCCGCTACCGGACGGGGGCTGTGATGGAGACGCGGACGCGGAGTGTGCGGCTCGCGGTCGTCACCGCGATCGCGGGAACGGTGCTGATCGCGTTGGGGGCGTTCTGGCTCTCATTCACCGCGCTTGCTGATCTGGCGCGTCGTTCCGGGATTAGTGCGGGGCAGGCGTGGGCGTGGCCGCTGATCGTGGACGGCATCATCGTCGTCGCAACCGTTGCGGTCGTTGCCTTGGCTGGGCAGCGGGCGGCGTGGTATCCGTGGGTTCTGCTGATGGGTGGGGCGGCCGTCTCGGTGACCGCGAACGCGATCCACGCCATCCTCACCGCCGAAACCGACGTACCCGCGCTGCTGGCAGCGGCCGTTGCTGCGGTGCCACCCGTGGTTCTGCTGGCGATCACGCATCTGACCGTGATCCTCACCCGCAGCACTACCAACGCTGCATCGCCCGTTCCCGAGAGTCGGGTGCCGCTCAATCTCGCCACACCCACCGCGTCTGTAACCGCCGTCGAGTCCGCTGCGCCCGATGACTCCGGTGACCGGCGAGAACAGGCGGCGGAGCTGCGCGCTGAGGGGTGGTCGAACAAGAAGATCGCCCGCGAACTCGGCGTGCATCCGTCAACGGTGGGCCGCTGGCTCCCGACCCCAGAACCACAAGAAGAAACCGATGATCCGCCCACAGCGGTGGAGGAAGAGAGAACACCATGAACAATCAGAACAACGGCCCTGGCAAGCGCGAGGTCGAGGACATGACGCCGGATGCGATCGAGGCCGAGAAGACCCGACAGCAAGCCGCCGACCTCGCCCAAGAGCAGCACAAGGCGCGGGGTGTGGATTGGGTGCGCCCGACCGATCTCATGGCCCGGCACTCTGCCGTGGTTGCGGGGCGCGGGATCGACTTCCAAGCCGAACTGTCGCGTCGCACTCGCACCGGCATCGCTACCGGCGCAAGAGCGGTCGGTGCCGGTGCGAAGGCGTTGGCGGAGCGGGCGAAGCAGTTGCCGCCCCTGTCCGCGTTCGGTCGCCGCACCAGCTCGCGGGAGCCGGTGACTCGTGGTGCGGTCGGGAAAAGCTAGGCCGGTGAGATGCCATGAACACGCAATCGATGACGGGATCTTTTCTGTGGGTGGGTAGTGCACCTGGTTTGGGTCGAGGAGGTGTCCGACCATGAGCTACAGGACGATGACCGCAGCCCCGGATGGCCCGGAGGACTACCAAAGCAGCGAGGGCCTACGCGCTCTACTCCATCGCCTCCACGACAGCGGCCCCGACGCCTGGAAACACGATCCGGTCGCCGCAGAGTTGATGGCCTATGCCTGCGAGAAGTACGCGCCCCTCGCGGTCAAGCATGGGTTGGACCCGTGGGAGGCGGCGTCGGCGGCGTTCGATGTGATGCGCACCAAATCGGCGAGGTCGGCGGTTGATCCGTGGGCTGTGGTGACGCATGCGGTGCGGCTCACCTGCATCTTCGAGGAACGCGCCCAAGGCCTCCTCTGCTCCGTCCACCAAGCCCGCCGCCCCCACATCTCCGCCTTCCACGACCCCGAACGCTTCAGTGACAGGGAGAACCCGCTGACCGACTACCACCCCGCGTTCCGCATCACCGACGACCCCGACACAGAGCAGACCGTTGCTGAGCAGGATGGTGGTACCGGGTCGGCGCATTCGACGGTGGAGGATGCGATCGGGGTGCTCGTGCTGGCGAAGTGGCCGGCCGATGTCGCCCGCGCAGGCGTCGAGCACGTCTGCGGAGCCCTCATGCGCTCAGGCACCCGCCAGTCGGCGTATGAGGGGTTGCGGCGCGATAAGGTCGCACGCTCCCTCCTCGACATTCCCGCTCCCTGCTGGCACACCCTCATCCGTGCCCTCCTCGGCCATCCTGATCCGGCGCTTGCGACCACGAGTGCGGGGCGCGGGATTCTGTTGCGGTTGGCGATGGAAGAACCCATGCGGCTCCTGCTGCGCGATGACGACCTCATGCTCGCCCTCTCCCTCGCAGCCGCCCGGATCGAGGACGAGCGATGAGCGGCGACATCGACGGCGTCCAGGTCCAATGGTCCGTACCCGCCATCACCGTCGGCGCGAGGCACCGCAAAGAACTCGGCGACATCGACACCCTCGCCGCCTCCATCAAGAGAGTCGGCCTGCTTCAGCCCATCACAATCGCCCCCGACGGGTCACTCGTCTGCGGTGCCCGGCGCTTGGCGGCGGTGAAACTCCTCGGGAAGAAGACGATCAACGTGTGGATGCGATCCGGGATCTCCGACCGACTCGGGAAACTCCTCGCAGAGCAGGACGACAACGTGCTCCATAAGCCCCTGAACTCAGTGGAGGCGGCAGCGCTGTATCGGGAGCTGAAGGTCCTAATGGCTGAGGATGCGGCGCGGCGTGAGGCGGCGAATCAGTTCACGACTGCGCATCAGCCGAGGTGGAACGGCTCCGCCGATTCGGCGGAGCCGTTGACCAGCCCGACCGGGGATGCGCGCCGACAGGCCGCACAGATGGTCACCGGCACTGCGTCCTACTCCAAGCTCGAACAAGTCGGCTACCTCGAAAAGGTCGCCGCCGATCCCGCCCAGCCTGATGACCTCCGCGCCCAGGCACGGCGCGAGCTGGACGCCGTGAAAGCTGGAGCGCCGGTCAACCCCGCCTACCAACGCATCCGCGAACAAGCCGAAGGCCGACCGGCAGAGGACTTACATCAGATCGCGGAAGAGACCTTGGCGCGCGTCCATGCTGAGAACAAGGCTGCTCGGAAGAAGAACAAGCCCCGCAAGCCAGCACCCGCTCCTGCTGGGGAGATCGTGCAGTTCCCCGTGCGGGCGTTTGTGTTGACCTGGGGCGAGCTGATCGACTGGTGGGAACGCTACGACCTCCACCAGATCGCTACCGAACTCACCGACGAGCAAGCCGACGCCTTCTACGCGACCGTCGATGGCACCGTCGCGTTCGCTGATCGCCTCCGTACTGCGCGTGGCACGGCGGACACCGCCGAGGATGCGCGGCTGCTTCGCGCTCTCTGACCGCTCAGCTCGTGGCTGCGGTGTCTCGTGCACCTGTGGGGCATGACTTTCTTCGATAGCAGCCGTCCAGGGTTCAAGCGCCGCCTCATCGCCACCATCGCCGCCGGTGTGGTGTTCCTGATCCTCGCCGGAATCGGGATCTACGGCCTCATCACCGGCCCCAGAGACACCACACCCAGCGAACCATCCGCTTCCGAACCGGCTTCGACATCACCGTCTACGTCGAATCCGACGGCGACGCCACGGCTCCCGTCCGTGCCTCGGTCGGCGGACCCGCAAACCTTCGCCCGCAACGTCGCCGAAGCCTTGTTCACCTGGGACACCGGCAGCGGATTCATGCCCCTCGACTACAGCAGCGTGATCCTCGATGTCGGCGACCCCTCCGGTGAGGAACAAGCCGGGCTCGCGTCGGACGTGGCGGCGTATCTGCCGACACGGGATTCCTGGATGGAGCTACGCAAGTATGTCACCGCCCAGACCCTCACCATCGACAGCATCTACGTCCCGGAGTCGTGGGAGACGGCGGTGGCGCAGGCGCAGCCGGGGCAGCTCGCAGAAGGGACCGTCGCCTACACGATCGAGGGCACGAGGCATCGCGACGGCGAATGGAACGGCACCCCCGCCGCGTCGGAGCATCAGGTGGCGTTCACGGTGTTTATCGTCTGCGCACCCACCTACGACACCTGCTCGCTCCTGCGGCTCTCGCAGCTCGACAACCCCCTCAAATAGGACGGGTGGTGTGTCGTGTTCAAGAAGCTCGCTATCGCGGGGATCGCCCTGGTCTTCCTTGCCCCGGCCGTCATGCTCGTGTCCATCGGGGCGCTCATCAACCCCGCGCAGACCGCGAACGCCACCTGCCTCACCACCGGGCTGACCGTCGGCGAGATCCCGGATTCCCTGTCGGTGACGACGGCGGATGGGTACTCGTTCACGTTGAACAAGCGGCAGCTCACACATGCCGCCACGATCATCACCACCGGCTCCCAGATCGAGGGAGTGGATCGGGATGCGGTGCAGATCGCGATCATGGCCGCCCTCACCGAATCCACCCTCCGCATGCTCTCCAACACCAGCACCTACCCGGAGTCGGCCGACTATCCGAACGATGGTGATGGCGGGGATCACGATAGTCTCGGCTTGTTCCAGATGCGTCCGCAGTCCGGGTGGGGCACCGTCGCCGACCTCATGGACCCGACCTACCAAGCGAAAGCGTTCTTCGGCGGCCCCACCGGACCGAACTACCCGAGCCCCAGGGGCCTGCTCGATATCCCCGGGTGGGAGTCGATGGACAAGGGCGAAGTAGCCCAAGCCGTCGAGGTCTCCGCGTACCCGGACAGGTATCAGAACTACGAGCCCGTCGCCGAGGCCATCCTTCAAGCACTGACTGTGAACAGCGGCAGCAACAACACGCAGCCGGCGGGCACCGGTGGTGCGGCGGCTGGCCCGGTGGCGGAGTCGTCGCGGATCGTGTTCCCGCTGCCGGAGGGCACCTGGGTGATGACCAGCCCCTTCGGGATGCGCGAGCACCCGATCACGGGCGAATACAAGCTCCACACCGGCACCGACTTCGCAGGCCCCGACGGCACACCGATCCTCGCCGCCGCCGACGGCATCGTCACCGTCGCCGAATACACCGGCGGCTACGGGGGGCTTGTCGTGATCGAGCACACCGTTGACGGGCAGACCGTTGCGACGGCGTATGCGCATTCGTGGGAGAACGGCATCCACGTCTCCGTCGGTGACCGGGTGACGGCGGGGCAGCACATCGCCGACGTGGGTTCGTCGGGGTATTCGACGGGGCCGCACCTGCATTTCGAGGTCCGTATCGGCGGCACCAACGGCGACTACACCGACCCCGCCGCCTGGCTCACCGAGCACGGGGCCGCGGACCTCCCCGTCGGAGACATCACCCCAACAGGATCATGCAGCAACGGAGGGAGTGGATCGTGAACGTGTTTCCCGACTTCGAGGGCATCAGCGGCATCGGAGACCTCAAAGAAGTCATCGGAGCCTTGCTGACGTTCGTGCTCATCATCGCCGTGCTCATGCTCATTGTGTGCGCCATCACCTGGGCGGTAGCCTCCGCGCACGGCAACCACGCCACCGCTAGCAAAGCCCGCACCGGCCTCCTCGTCGCTGTCGGCGCTGCTGCTCTCGCCGGTGGCGCGGTCGCGTGGATGAACTGGCTCATCGCCATCGGCGACCAGCTCTAGAGATCGTCAGCGGTCTCAGCACGCTGGATCTCACACTGATCGAGTAGCCGCGCAAGGTAGCTGTAAGCAGCGAGGCGTTCCATTGCTTCCTGCTCGGTGAGTTCGCTCCGCGTATGTGTCGTGACGTTTCGCACCGTCAGATTGACGCCTGTTGCTAGATTCGTCAGGGCCTTAGCCATCGGTTCGAGACCACCGCGCATGCTCTTGGTGGTCTTATCCGAAGGCTCGCCTGGCCACACAAGTTTCGGTCGGTCGGGAAGGGGCTCGCCGGGCGACAAAGTTTGTTGCCAGAACGGGGTGTCGTCCACATCGTTGCGGCCAAGTCGGTTTTTCCAATGGACGGTGAGCGCTTCTGCCGCTTCGCGCACGGCGACGCGATACTGATGCGTTGTCCAATGAGCCGCCGCCGCAGCCCAGATCACTTTGTGCAGCTCGGCAGGAGAGAAACCGGGAAGGCCGGAATCGTCACGCGCTTCCGCGTCGGCGATCATCGCATCGAGCCGCCCCTTGACGTTGGACGCGGTCATCCGAACATCGCGGGGTGCAAGCGGAGCCTTCGGTGCCGCCATGAACGACCAGTTCGAGACAGGATCGATCATTCCCAGACCCTGCACTGCGATATAAGCCCCCGTGACGGCGACGGCACGCGCTGCAAGTCCTGCTGCTTCAGCAACATCGAGTTCAAGTCCCTGGATGGCAGCGCTGTCTTCTCCCTCCTTGGCCCAGACAGTAGGGAAAAGACCGCGTGACTCCATATGTGTCGACTCGTGCTGGGTCTGCATCCACGCCTCGAAGGCTCCCTCAAACTGTTCGATTGCCGAACGCAACCGACGCAGATAATCCGCGCTGTACTCCGCCATACCGGCCTCCTCTCACCAGTCCCCAAGCGTAGGCGGCACCCCCGACACGGCAGAGGATGCGCTGTCGGTATCGAAGGCGCACCTGATCCGCGAACCCTTCCCCCGCCCACGATTCCTGTGGGCCTTGTTCGTGTCAGGAGCCCATCGTGTTCGATCTCATCTCGTCCGTCCTCGCCGCCCCGGTTCTCGTTCCGATGGAGGTGAACATCGACCCCAACGACTCCGGCCTTCCCGGTATCGCGCAGCTCCGCACGATCGTCGGCGCGGTCATGACCGTCGGCCTCATCCTCTCCGTCCTCGCGCTCATCATCAGCGCGATCGTCTGGGGCTTCGGCGCGAACTCCTCGAACCCGCATCTGGCAGGGCGGGGAAAGATCGGCGTCCTCGTCTCCTGCGGAGCCGCGGTCATCTGCGGGGCGTCGGTGACGCTCGTGAACTTCTTCTGGAACGTCGGCCAGCAAGTCTGACCCCGCCCACCACCAACGACTTCAATCTGAAGGAGGTGCGTGATGGGCGTGTGCGATATACCCATCATCTCCAACGTCTGCGATATCGCAGGCGACGCCGCCGGCGCCCTGATCTCGGCACCGTTTGATTGGCTTGCCCAGGCAATGGGCAACGCTGCCGGGTGGTTGTTCGAGGCAGTCTGGAACGTCTTCGACACCACCACGTTGGTCGACGTCACCAGCGACGGCTACATCTCGGTGTACAACCTGGTGTTCGGGATCGCAGTGTTCATCATGCTGCTGTTCTTCTGCCTCCAACTCATCACCGGCCTCATCAAACGAGTCCCCACCGCCCTGTCTCGGGCTGCGTTGGGGCTGGCGAAATCGGTGCTTGGGTCATTCGTCGTCATCACGTTGACCGGGCTCGGGTTGGAGATCGTGGATCAGCTCTGCACCGGCATCATCCAAGCCGCAGGCGAAACCACCACCACGATGGGCGACAAGATCACCCTGTTGGTTGCGGGGCTGGCGGGGATCAATATCGCGGCTCCGGGTGTGGGTGCGATCATCACCATCTTCCTCGCAGGACTGGCGATCTCGGCCGCCGCCATCGTCTGGCTCTCCCTCCTGATCCGCAAAGCCTTGCTGTTGGTTGCGATCGTGTTTGCACCGTTGGCGTTCTCCGGCGCCTCCTGGGACGCGAGCCGGGGGTGGATCAGCAAGTGGGCGATGTTCGTAATCGCCCTCATCGCCTCCAAGCTCGTGCTGGTCGTCATGTTCCTCGTCGCGATCACGCAGGTGTCGGCACCGATTGACATGGATCTCGCGTCGATCAGTGACCCCATCGCGGGCGTCGTGCTGATGGCGATGGCCGCGTTCGCGCCGTATCTGACGTACAAGTTCATCGCGTTCGTCGGCTTCGACATGTATCACGCGATCGGCTCCGAACAAGACGCCAAGCAGGCTCTCAACCGCCCGATGCCTGTGCCGTCGAAGCCGCAGGGGCAGGACGCGCAGAAAGTCCTCGACGGCAACAACAGCGGCGGGGGCAAAGGCAGTGGCGGCAACGGCGGCGGCGGTACGACTCCGCCGCCGAAGCCGACACCGGCCTCCACGGGTGGCACTCCGCCTGAGAGTGCTGCGCCTGCCGCATCCGGTGGTGGTTCAACCGCGGCAGCCGGAGGTGGGGCGGGTGCGGGTGCTGCGGTCGCGGCCCCGGTCGCTGCGGCGGTGATCGCGGCGAAGGTCGCCAAGGACTCCTTCAACGCCGGTCACGACCTCGGCGACAAGCTCGGCGGTCAAGGCGAAGCAGCCGCCGACGGTGCGAGCAGCAACATCACCCCACCACCCCAGGGCAGTGACACGGCACCACCCTCGTCCCCGGTGCCGAAGACGCCGACACCACCGCAGGACCCGACACCGCCCGACCCCACACCCGGGAAGAAGTGAACCCCATGAGCAGCAGCAGTAAGAATGCGAGCGAACTGGTGCCGGTGAAGTTCTCCCGCCTCACCCGCCGCGGCGTCCTCCTCGGGTTATCGCTTCCGCAGCTCGTGACGCTCGCGGTCGGCATCCTCTCCTTCGTCGGGGCCCTCTACGCCGGCGGCGGCATCCTGCTCGCCTACACCGCACCCATCTGGGCACTCTCCATCACGTTGACGTGGGTGCCGATTGCGGGAAGGCCCCTGGTCGAATGGTTGCCGGTCGGATGCTGGTGGCTCTACCGCACCACGATCGGGCAGCTCATCTACCGCCGCAAAGTCGTCGCACCCCGCCCGGTCGGCACCCTCGCGCTGCCGGGCGATATGGCGCGGCTGCGGGAGTTCACCGACCCCGAAACCGAAGCCGGGATGATCCACGACCCGCACGCGGGCACCCTCACTGTGGTCTGCGAGGTCACCCATCCGGCGTTCGTACTCCTCGATCCCGGTGAGCAGGAACGCCGCGTCACTTCCTGGGGCCGCGTGCTCGCCACCGTCTGCCGTTCCGGGCGCATCGCGACCTTGCAGATCCTCGAACGCACCCTCCCGGACTCCGGCACTGGATTGGCGGAGTGGTGGGCTGCGCACGGCACCCACGACGACTCCTGGGCCTCCACGACCTATGGCGAGTTGATCGACCGGGCAGGTCCTGCCGGGGAACGCCACGCCACCACCCTGTCACTGTCCTTGGACATGCGGGCCGCCGGGCGACAGATCCGCACCGCCGGCGGCGGCATCCGTGGCGCGGCCGCCGTCCTCCGGCAGGAGATGGCGACGCTGACCGCGGCGCTCCGGTCGGCGGACCTGACCCCGTCCGGATGGCTCACCCCAGGGCAGATCGCCGTGATTCTCCGCTCCGCGTATGACCCCGCGATCGCCGCGACCTTGGAACGGCACGGGCAAATCGGACAATCCCTCGCCACCGCAGGCCCGCTCGCGGTCAACGAATCCTGGGGACGTATCCGCACCGACTCCGCCCACCACGCCACCCTCTGGATCTCCGAATGGCCCCGCTCTCTGGTCTATCCGGGATTCCTCTCACCCGTGCTGCTCTCCACCGGCATCCAGCGATCCTTCTCGCTGATCTGCACACCCATGCGGTCGGACCAAGCGGCGCGGGATATTCGGAAGAAGAAGGTGGAGCACATCAGTGATGCGGCGCAGCGGCAGCGGATCGGGCAGATCGAAGACGCCTCCCAAACCGCCGAATACCAAGACGTCCTCCAACAGGAGGCCGACCTCACCGCCGGGCACGGCATCCTCCGCTACACCGGCCTCGTCACCATCACCGCACCCACCATCAACGAGTTGGACGCCGCCGTCGCGGCGATCGAACAAGCAGCGATCCAGGCCTCGTGTGAAACCCGACTCCTCGTCGGGCAGCAGGCCGCCGCGTTCACGGCCGCCGCATTGCCGTTGTGCCGGAAGGTGTGATCTTTAGGCGGCGCGGTCGAGACGGACGATGGCGGCGCCTGTGGCCACAGGTTCGCGTTCGATACGTTCTCGCTCAATGTCGTCACGAATCTTGCGGCTACGGTCAGATTCCAATCCGGCAAACCACGAGATGATCCCGACCGGGATGCCGACAGCGGCAACAACTACTGCGACACCCGTGAAACAGATCCCCACATAGACGCGGTAAACGACCACTGCCGGGGGCCACAACAGGAGACGGGCAAGGTCGTCCATTCCGTATCGCCGCGCGAGGAGGTAGAGAACACCCGCAGCGGCGAGCCCGCCCAACACCCATAGCGCTGCGGCGAACGCGGTGTGCGCCCATGAGCGCAGCGGTGCCGCGATGTCGCCGTACTGTGCCGCGACGAAAAGAAGAAGCCAGACGGTCGCAGCTGCGGGCGCACCGACGAGGCGAAGAGGTTCGTAGGCGAACATCTGGTTGTCATCATGTCTGCTGCGCACCAACGGGATCACGACCATCCAAGCCAGAAGAACAAGCAGAGCCGTAAGCATGATCCCGTTCACGGCGGGGGCCGGGTCGTTAGCGAGCGATAGGCCAGTCAACCACTCCGCCACCGGCGTGAGTTGGATATGGCGCGCGACCGCGGCCAGGGCGTCGCTCGGTCGCGTTCCTGTCGCAACGGCCGCAACGACGAGGGCAGCAGCGATAGTCGCAACGAGGTTGTAGATCGACTCTCGGTTGTCGCGCCAGCTCTTGATCGTGCCCGGAATCTCCTTGATCGCACTCAACATCAGTTCCTCCCGGTGTGGGTCTGCTCGTTTGCGCAGATGCTGGCATGTACCACCGACACATCTCCCCACGAGCACTGCTGCCCGTGCCAAGAGCGAGCAAGACGAGGAGCCTGTCGCTCACCTCCTCTCTGACATCCATCGTCAGGGAGGTTCCTCATGCCCACGTTCACCGACCCCACCAAAGACGCCGCTGAAGCATCCGAAGCGATGCGGGGTCTGGCTCATGCCAGCCGGACGTTCGGTCAGCCCTCGCAGATGTATCCGGTGATGGGTGATCTGCTCGCCGGGGTGCGGTCGCTGCGGCAGGTCCTCGACCAGCTTGCCAACGCCCACGCATCGCGGCAGATCCACGCGACCGACGATCACGGCAACCCCGCCGCAGGTGCCCGTGACGCTCTCGCGGCAGCGGACGAACTGCACCAGGCAGCGACCCTGATTGACTCCGCACACGACCGCCTCGACGCGGCCATGAACGCGGCAGGGCGGATCGCCTGGCAACCCGGCACCTCCCGCTCGATCCGGCAGTGGGTCAACATCGTCTTCCTCCAGGGCGAGGAGGCCGACCAGGTGATGGACCTCATCAGCCGCGACGGCCCGGCGGCAGGGATCGAGCATTTGAAGCAGTGGGACTACGGCGAGGAGACCACTGATGCGGCGTTGGAGAACGGATACGTCTACGACACCCCACCGGTCAGTGATCTCGACCGCGCGGTCACCGACGGCGACTACGCCCTTACCTACAACCCGTTCCACGGTCACGTCTCCCTGCACCGCGCCCACAACGTGCCCCTCGAACCAGAATCGACCGAGCCTCCTTCGCCACCAGCGGCCGATCCGGCAAGGGTCGCGGGTAGTCCTGCTCGTGCAGCCGCTGCTGCGGGGCCGTCCGCTGCGCAGGGCGTCGCGGTCGAGAAGGACTGGTTCGCCAACACCACTCGCTCGTCGCACACCTCGGGTCGGGGGCTGGGTCTGTGAGCGCCCGTGAGCCCGAACGGCTACATACCTCGGTTCTCGTCGCCCCAGCGTCCGAGCGCCGCAAGCTGCGGAAGCAACGCCGGCAGGCCGCCGCCCGCATCACCGCCGAGAAGCGGCTGGCCGAGAAGGCGGCTGCGGTGGCGAAGGCGGAGGCCGAGCGTGCCGAACGCCTAGCGACAACGTATCTGCCTGCGTCGGGCGAGCCGGGCGCAGCTGGGTTACGGTCGCCGGGCAGGTTCAAGGTGCCACGTCACCAGGACACCAGCGCGACTCTCGCTGGGGCGTATCCGTTCGTCGCTGAAGGGGGTCTCGGCTCCGACGGCGTCTTCGTCGGCCAGGACCTCTACTCCGGCGGCAGCTTCGTCTACGACCCGTGGGTGCTCTACGCCCGCGGCATCATCACCGCACCCAACGTCGTCCTCGCCGGAATCGTCGGCTCCGGGAAATCCTCACTCGCAAAATCCCTTTACACGCGGTCACTGCCGTTCGGGCGTCGCGTCTACGTCCCCGGCGACCCCAAGGGGGAACACACCGCGGTAGCGGAGGCTGTCGGGGGTCGAGCGATCGTCCTCGGCCACGGCCTCAACACGCGGTTGAATCCGCTCGATGAGGGCATGCGGACCTCCGGCCTGTCGGATGAGCAGTGGGCCGCGACCGTCGCCTCTCGCCGGAGGGATCTCATCGGGGCTCTGGCGGAGACGGTGCTGGCGCGGGGGTTGTCGCCGTTGGAACACACTGCGATCGACTTGGCGTTGACGCAGACGGTGCGGGAGAACACGGTGCCGATTCTGCCAATGGTCGTTGACCGCGTCCTCAACCCCAGTGACGACACCGACGGCCGGCTCGCGGAGGATGGGCGGCTCGTCGGCCACGCCCTCCGCCGCCTCGTCGCCGGCGACCTCGCCGGTCTTTTCGATGGGCCATCGACGGTCAGGTTTGATCCGTCGTTGCCGATGATCTCCCTCGACCTCTCCCGCGTGACCGAGAACTCGACGTTGATCTCGGTGCTGATGACGTGCTCCAGCGCGTGGATGGAATCGGCGTTGTTGGACCCGAATGGTGGGCAGCGGTGGGTGATCTACGACGAAGCCTGGCGACTCATGTCCCACCCCGCGCTCCTGCGCCGGATGGATGCGCACTGGCGGCTCGCGCGGCATTACGGGATCGCGAACATGTTGATTTTTCATAAGTTGACCGACTTGGACAATGTCGGCGACCAAGGCTCAGCCATGCGCTCCCTTGCCAACTCCTTGCTCGCGAATGCGGAGACCCGGATCGTGTACCGGCAGGAATCCGACCAGCTCGGAGCCACCGCCAGTGCGCTCGGGCTGACCGGGACCGAGCAGAAGCTCCTTCCCGGTCTCGGTGTCGGGCAGGGGTTGTGGCGGATCAAGGACAGGTCGTTCGTGACGCAGCATCAGCTCCACCCAGCCGAGCTGGAGATGTTCGACACCAGCTCCCGCCTCACCTCGGGGGTGAAGTGATGAACGTGCGTCCCCAGAAGAAACACGCCGCCGCAGCGTCGAACGAGACACCGGGGCCGGTGCAGGCGGTGCTCCCGAACGTCCGTGTGATCGTCACTGACACCGGGACCCTCGATGTCACGGTGGACGGTGCCGTGTTCCCGCCGCCTCCTCGCGGGGAATGGACGCGCGGCAGCTTCACCGACCTCCTCGACGCGGTCACGAAGGACCGAAGCGTGGCGGTGCGGATCGAGGTCCGCGAGGTTGACGGGTCGGTGTTCACCGACCTCATCCACCCCCGCAAACGCACACGCACCCCCGAATCCGTGCCGCCGTCCGAGCCCGCGAAGCCAGTATGGAAGCTGAAGGGGCCAGTGCTGGTCGAGGTCACCGCCGACGGGTTCCTGCCCGGCGAAGATGTCGCCGTCGCAATCATCGTCTCCCATACGGATGCGGCGGGCGGACGTGCGTGCGCCCTGCTGGATCTCAACCAGCTCCCGACACCAACAAGCAGGGCACAGGACGTGCTGCTGTTTGGCCGGATCTCCGGCACCGTCCACATCGAGACACTGCCATGAACGAGCGGCAGCCGGGCTCGATGGGTGATGAACTCACCAACGCCGCCCTCATCGGCCTCATCGGAATCTTCGCCCTCGGGCTCGTCCTCCGCGGCGCAGGCTCCATCGCCGCGTTCCTCACCGGGACCGCGCAGCCCACGTCAGGGCCGACGGGCGGGATGGGGGTGCTGTTCAACCCCGGCGACCCCGGCGGCGCCCTCGGAGCTGAGGGCCTGAGCCCGGTCGTCTACTGGATCGTCACCGTCGTGCTCCTTGCTGCGGTGACGGTCGGGCTGGGCTGGTGCTGGACGAAATGGCGACGCCACAACCGCAAGGTCGAGACCGACCCCCGCCGCCTCGCGGGCACCGCGACCAGCCATGAGGTCACCCAGACCGCGTCGCCCAAGGCCTTGTTGAAGCGTGCTGCGACGCTGCGGCCATCGCTCGACGAACCATCACCAGCCGATGTCGGCTACCTCCTCGGCTCCTCGCGGGGCAAGCAGGTCTGGGCGTCGGTCGAGGACTCGATCTTGCTGATCGGGCCGCCCCGCTCCGGCAAGGGCCTGCACGTCGTCATCAACGCCATCCTCGACGCCCCCGGAGCCGTGGTGACGACCTCCACGAGGCCGGACAATCTCACCGCCACCCTCCGCGCCCGGCGGCGTAATGCGGGGCCGGTGGCGGTGTTCGATCCACAGCACCTCGCCGAAGGCGTCCCCGCAGGCCTGCGCTGGTCGCCGGTACGGGGGTGTGAGGACCCGTTGACGGCGATGATCCGCGCCACCGGACTCGCCTCCGCCACCGGCCTCTCCGCTGGCGGTGTCGAGTCCGGTGGGTTCTGGGAAGGAAAGACCCGCACCGCACTCCAAGGCCTCCTCCACGCCGCCGCCCTCGATCATCGCTCACCGGCCGAACTGTTCCGCTGGACCCTCGACCCGTCGGCTGCGGCGGAGGCGGTCGCGATCCTCACCGCGAACCCGAACGCGGCCGCAGGTTGGGCGGATTCTTTGGAGGCGATGATCGACTCCGACCCCCGCACCCGAGACTCCATCTGGCAAGGCGTCTCCCTCGCGCTCGGTGCCCTCGCTGATCCCAGGGTGCTGGATGCCGTGTCGCCGAGTGAGGGTGAGAGCTTCGACCCCGAAGCCTTCATCAAAGACCGCGGCACGCTGTATCTCCTCGCCACCGGAGCGGGGGCTGGTGCGTCTGCAGCGTTGGTGGCGGCGTTCGTGGAAGACCTCATCGAAACCGCACGCCGCATCGCCGCACGATCACCCGGAGCCCGCCTCGACCCACCCCTCCTACTCGCGCTCGACGAAATTGGAAACCTCGCGCCCCTCCCGTCACTGCCGACACTCATGGCAGAGGGCGGCGGCACGGGCATCACCACGCTCCCGGTCTTGCAGTCACTCGCGCAGGCCCGCGATAAGTGGTCGGAGAACCAGGCCGGAGCGATCTGGGATGCCTCCATCGTCAAGGTCATTCTCGGTGGGGCGTCGAACTCCAAAGACCTCCAAGACCTCTCCACCCTCATCGGCGAACGCGACGAGTTCACCGACTCCGTCACCCTCGGGGACCACGGCAGCCGGTCGAACCAACGCTCGATCAGGCGGGTGCCGATCCTGCCGCCCGACCGCATCCGCACCCTGCCCTTCGGCACCGGCGTCACCCTCCTCCGTGCCGCACCACCCATCGTCACCGACCTGCGCGCCTGGCCGAGCCGTCCCGATGCGGAGCAGTTGAAGCGCGACCGGGCCGAGATCGAGGGGCTGTTGCAGCGCACTTCCGACGCCTGAAGTGGTTGGGCTGGTGTAGTGCACCTGACTTTCACGGATGACCCCTGACAAGTGGGGTCGCGTGATCGTCAAGGAGCATTTCGATGGACATTCACACGCAGCAGTCGATCTCGGGGTTCATCGCCTCGGACCCGCAGCTCAGCTACAACGACCAGAACCAGGCCCGGTTCTACGCGAGGTTCGGCCAAGAGCACTTCGACCGCAACCCCGACGGCACCTTCACTCAGCTCGACTCGACCTTCCACGATCTCGTGTTGTTCCGGGCGAGTGCAGAGCGGGCGCACGAGCGGTTCAAGAAGGGCGACAGCTTCGTCGCCGAGGGCTACGTCCGCGAGTACGAGACCACCCGCGATGGTGAGCAGATCCAGGCCGAGCAGTTCGTCGCGAAGAAGATCGGACACGACACCGCCCGCACCCGCTACGACGTCGACCGCACACCCCGCACCCCAACCCAACAGCTCGACCAGAACGCCCCGACTCAGGAAGCACCGGCACGGGAGACCCCAGCCCAGCCAGCGCCGGAGTTCCAGGTACCGAATCGCAGCAGCGCGCCGACGCCGCCCGCGCCCCGACTCTGAGGAGACGCCACCATGAGCACCATCGCCACGGATATCCCGGAGATCGACGAGCCCGAACCCGCACTCCAGGACGAGAAACCTGGCACGAAGCCGGCGCTGTCTGATCCCGATTCGATTCCTGGGCCGCCGCATCCGGTGAACTGGAACCTGCTGACCGCCGACGAGGCAGGGGCGGAATGGCTGGAACTGGATCGGTGGGTGAACTGGCTCCGTCACACCTACGGCCTGTCCGCGAACGTCATTCCGCCGTTCTGGCACCGGCACCCCGAACTGGTGTGGGAACTGTCCGCGCTGCATCTGCACTGGCTGTGCGCCTACGACCCTGATCAGAACGGTTCCGCGCCTATCGGTTGGCACCGGGACTTCGTCGATGCCAAGCAGCGGCTCCGCGACTGGGTCGCAGGCTCCGTCACCCGGCTGGATCGCGACCGTCCCACTCGGCAGACCGTCTGGCCGGGCGAGAAGCCTGCACCGCCGGTGGAGGATGTCGTGATCCTGGATCGGGCGGCGGACTTCGATGCGTTCGTTGCCGCTGACATCGCCCAGCGCCAGGCGGCCGAGGACGCCTTCTACGCGAGTCTCGACGATGAACGCCCCAACAGCGCTTGAGCACGGCATCACCCCCGTTGAGGCCCTGTGGTGTGCGCGGGATGTGGCCGAGTTCTTGAACGTCTCCCAGGCCACGCTCTCGCGCTGGCGCAGAGAGAGGATTGGGCCGCCGTTCCTTCGGGTCGGTGGTGTCTCCCGTTACAACCCGGCCACGGTGCGCGCCTGGGTCACCGAGCAGGAACAGGGTCGGGATCGTGGCTGATCCGCGGAATCGGCGGATGCCGCCGGTCGGGGTGAAGCTCACCACCGATGTCGAACGCCGCGTCGACGGGTTCCGGGCCCGCGTCCGCTGGACCGACCCGTCCACTCACAAGCGTGTCGGCCGCGTCGCCCACGTCCATTCGCAGGAGGAGGTGGAGGAGTTCTTCGATCAGATGCGGGCAGCGACCGAGACCGGCAACGACCCGACCGTCACCCTCGCCGACTACGCCGCCTCGATCGGGGACCGGTGGCAGCGGGGCCTGGACCCGACCTCCACTGCCGAGCTGTACGAGACCGGGTTCCGGCTCCGGGTGCTGCCCGCGCTCGGGCATGTGCGGGTTGCGAAGATCACCGCCGGGTCAAGCCCCGGGTAGTGGTGTAGCGCCTGCGTGTTCCTTCTGGTGGTTCAGGCGGTCAATGCGGGCAGGTTGTCGCCTCCGATCTCGGGGTCGAGGGCGGGCACGATGTTGACGCGGCATCTGGCGAGGACGTCGAGGCCGAGGTAGCGCCGTCCTTCGGCCCATTCGTCGGTTTGTTCGGCCAGGACGGCTCCGACCAGGCGCACGATCGCGGCGCGGTTGGGGAAGATTCCAACGGAGTCGGTGCGGCGTCGGATTTCGCGGTTGAGGCGTTCGGCGGGGTTGTTCGACCAGATCTGGGTCCACACGTCTTTGGGGAAAGCGGTGAAGGCCAGGATGTCCGCTCGGGCGGCGTCGAGGTGTTCGTGGACGTCGGGAAGCTTGCCGTCGACGTAGTCCAGCAGCCGGTCGAACTGCGCCTGCACGGCGTCCTTGTCGGGCTGGTCGTACACCGAGTGCAACATCGCTTTCACGGCCGGCCACATCGACTTGGGTGTGACGCTCATGAGGTTCGCGCTGTAGTGGGTGCGGCAGCGTTGCCAGGCCGCGCCGGGCAGGTTCGCCGCGATGGCCTCGACCAAGCCCTTGTGGGCGTCGCTGGTCACGAGCCGGACGCCGGTCAGGCCGCGTGCAGTGAGGTCGGCGAAGAACTCGTTCCACGCCGCTCCGGTTTCCGAGGTCGCCACGCGCAGTCCGAGGACTTCGCGGTGGCCATCGCCGTTGACGCCGACCGCGACCAGCGCGACGGCGTTGATCACGCGTCCGCCCTCGCGGACCTTCATCGTGAGCGCGTCCGCGGCGACGAACGTGAACGGTCCTGCCTCGGCCAAGGGGCGGTGGCGGAACTCGTCGACGATCTGGTCGAGGTCAGCGGCCATGCGACTGACTTGGGACTTGCTCAGGGAGTCGATCCCCAAGGTCTTGACGAGCTTGTCCATGCGGCGGGTGGACACGCCGGCGAGGTAGCAGTCGGCCACGACAGTGATCAACGCGGACTCCGCGCGTTTGCGGCGTTCGAGGAGCCATTCGGGGAAGTAACTGCCGGTGCGCAGCTTCGGGACGGCGACGTCGACGGTGCCGACGCGAGTGTCGAGGTCGCGGTGGCGGTAGCCGTTGCGCTGCGCCGACCGACCTGGGGTGGGCCGGCCGTACTCCGCGCCGATCACCGCATCGGCGTCCGCGGACAACAGGGCGTTGATCATGGTCTGCAGCAGCGATCGCATCATGTCCGGTGATGCTTCGGACAGGGCTTCACCCAGGAGGCCTGCAGGGTCGACAATGTGTGGTGCGGTCATCGTGATGACTCCGTTCGAGAGTGCTGTGAGACGTTCGCTCGAAGGATCACGCGGTGGCCGCGCCTATGTCCATCACGGTGATGAACTCGGCAACCGCGCTACACCACTATCGGGGACTCAACTCACCGCCGGGATGATCGACCGCACCATCGACGCCTGGGAAGCCGAACACTCCGCGTCCACGATCAAGAACTCCATCGCCCCACTCGTCCGGGTACTGGATGAGGCCGTGCGTGATGACGTCATCTCCATCAACCCCGCCAAGCATCGTGCTCGGCGCAACCTCGGCAACAACGTCACCCACACCACCGGAGCACTCCGTCAACACGCACTGCCGGATCTCGCGACGCTACGGAAGCTCGCGAAAGCCTGCGGGAAGGTACATCAGGCGTATTCCGATCACGTCATGCTCGCCAGCCTCCTGGCTGCCCGTGGTTCGGAAGTCGCCGGCCTCCAAGTCGGTGATGTTGACTGGGAGAACCACATCGTGTGGATCAGACGCCAGCATTACCCCGGCAAGGGCGGCCTCGTCGTGAAGAAGACCAAGGGCCGTAGAGACCGGCCGGTGCCGATGCTCGATGCGCTCGAACCGATCCTCGAACGCCTCACCCAAGACAAGTTGCCCGAAGCTCCGCTCCTGCGTGGGCCACGGGGTGGGGTGCTCACGACTGCGACGGTGCGGGATGCGACGCACTGGGATGACCTCGTCGCAGGCCTCGGGTTGCCGGACCTCACCCGGCACGGTCTCCGGCATACGGGGGCGACGTGGATGGCCGACGCCGGTATCGCTTTGCATGTGCTCCAGGAGATCCTTGGGCATCAGTCGATCGAGACGACCAAGGGGTATCTCCACCCCGACCATCGACACCTCGCCGAAGCCGCGAGACAGGCTAATCAGTTCCTTTCCAGGACACCTCAGAGGAAGGACGCTAGCCGCCGCGACGGACCCCGCTTGTGACCACTTCAGAACCCATGCTCCGACCCTCCCAGAGGGGGCCGGAGCACCGTCATGCCCGCGTTTTGGTGCACCTCATGGTCACCTTTTGGTGCACTCCGCAGCCGACGAGACCGAACGGAAGTGGACCAATCCGCGAACGAGCGGGACGGGCGGATGAGGGAAGTGGACCAGCCAGTGACCACGTTCAGATACGACGAAGCCCTGGTGAAAGTTGCCTCTCACCAGGGCTTTTTGTCGGGATGACAGGATTTGAACCTGCGACCCCTTGACCCCCAGTCAAGTGCGCTACCAAGCTGCGCCACATCCCGTTGTTTAGTTTTCGGACAGTCCCGCCGCTCTAACTCACCTGACCCCCAGTCAAGTGCGCTACCAAGCTGCGCCACAGCCCGTGGCTGCTCCCTCAGGAGCGAACGTCACCATATCCCACGTCCCCGGCACTCACCGAATCGAGGTCCGCGGGTCTCGGATCAGCGCCGACGACGCTTCTCGCGTACCCGCACGGAGATCTCGATGGGCGTGCCCTCGAAGCCGAACTCCTCGCGCAGACGGCGCTCGAGGAAGCGTCGGTAGCCGGCCTCGATGAAGCCCGAGGCGAAGATGACGAAGCGCGGCGGACGGGTCGAGGCCTGGGTCGCGAAGAGGATCCGCGGCTGCTTGCCCGAGCGCACCGGGTGCGGGTGCGCCGAGGCGATCTCGCCGAGCACGGCATTGAGCCGCGAGGTCGGCACACGGGTGTCCCACGAGTCGAGAGCCGTGTCGAGAGCCGGCGTCAGCCGGTCGACGTGGCGACCGGTGAGCGCCGACATGTTGACTCGCGGCGCCCACTGCGTCTGCACGAGCTCGCGCTCGATCTCCCGCTCGAGGTAGAAGCGCCGCTCCTCGTCGAGCATGTCCCACTTGTTGTAGGCGATGACGAGCGCGCGCCCGGCCTCGACGACCTGGCTGATGATCCGCAGGTCCTGCTCGGTGATCGACTCGTGCGTGTCGATGAGCACGACGGCGACCTCTGCCTTCTCGAGCGCCGCCTGGGTGCGCAGCGAGGCGTAGAAGTCGGCGCCCTTGGTCTGGTGCACCCGCCGCCGGATGCCGGCGGTGTCGACGAAGCGCCACGGACGCCCGCCGAGCTCGATGATCTCGTCGACGGGGTCACGCGTGGTCCCGGCGAAGTCGTCGACGACGACCCGCTCCTCCCCCGCGAGCTTGTTGAGCAGACTCGACTTGCCGACATTGGGCCGGCCGATGAGGGCCACGCGACGCGGACCCCCTTCGGGCAGTGCCTTGGCGGAGGCGGAGACCTCCGGCATGACGTCGAGGACGGCGTCGAGGGCGTCGCCACTCCCCCGCCCGTGCAGGGCGGAGACGGGCAGCGGCTCGCCGAGGCCGAGGTTCCACAGCGCGGCCGCATCGGCCTCGAAGCGCTGGTCGTCGACCTTGTTGGCGACGAGGACGACCGGCTTGCCGGATTTGCGCAGCAGGCGCACGACCGCCTCGTCGTCGTCCGTCGCGCCCACGATCGCGTCGACGACGAAGACGACGACGTCGGCCATCTCGATGGCGACCTCGGCCTGCTCGGCGACGCGCAGGTGAATGCCCTCGGCGCCGATCTCCCAGCCGCCCGTGTCGAGCAGCGTGAAGCGCCGGCCGGACCACTCGGCGTCGTAGGCGACCCGGTCACGGGTGACGCCCGGCGTGTCCTCGACGACCGCCTCGCGGCGCCGCAGCACGCGGTTGACGAAGGTCGACTTGCCGACGTTGGGCCGGCCGACGATGGCGACGACGGGCAGCGGCCCGGCGGCGTGCTCCTCCTCGTCCGGCTGGAAGCCGTCGATGATCGCGCGGTCCTCGGCCGTGAGCTCGAAGTCCTCGAGCCCGGCACGCAGCACCCGCTCGACGCCCTCGGCGCTCTCGTCGTCCCCGTGGGGTGCGGTGGGTTCGGTGGTGTCCACGATGCTCCTGGTCAGTCGGTGGTGACGGCCATTGTCGCAGCCGTGGGCGGCCGGGGCCGCCGATGTCGAAGGGGGTGTCAGCTCGCTCGCGCGGCAGCGACGACGTCCATCACCGCGGCGACCGAGCCCTCGAAGTCGAGATCGGAGGTGTCGACGACGGTCACACCCTCCGCGGCCTCGGTGAACTGCGAGACGGTCGAGTCGTCGCGGTCGCGCCGCACGACCTGGTCGCGGGTCGCGGCGATGGCCGCGTCGTCGGTGGCGCCGTGCACCTCGAGCGAGCGGCGCCGCAGCCGGGCCTCCTCGCTCGCGGTGAGCAGGATGCGCACCTGGGCGTCGGGCGCGATGACCGTCGTGACGTCGCGCCCCTCGGCGACGCACGCGCCGTGGCGCGCGGCGATGTCGTCGATGAGCGCGCGCTGGCGGCGCTGCATCTCGACGCGCACCTCGGGCACGGTCGCGACGGTCGAGACGAGCGAGCTGATCTCGCTGGTGCGGATCGCCGCGGCGACGTCGGTGCCGTCAACGGCGACCGTCGGCGCCTGCGGGTCGTCGCCGATCTCGAGCGGCAGACCGAGCGCGGCCGTGATGATCGCGTCGGCGTCCCCGAGGTCGACCTCGGTGTGTCGGCACCACCAGGTCAGGGCGCGGTACATCGCACCGGTGTCGAGGTAGCCGGCGCCGAGCCGGGTGGCGACGGCGCGCGAGACGCTGGACTTGCCGGATCCCGAGGGTCCGTCGATGCCGATGACGAAGGGGGCGGGCTGGCTGGTCACGAGGGGTCAGCCTAGTCGCCGCTCAGGAGTGGATCTGCCACCCGCGGGTCTGCAGGGCCTCGGTGAGCGGTCCGGCAGCGGCCGGGAGCACGGAGATCTCCGCCACGCCGAAGGGCAGTCCGAGGCCGTGATCGAGGCGCAGGTCCTCCATGTTGACCCCCTCCTCGCCGATCTCGGTGAGCAGCCGAGCCACCTCACCGGGCCGGTCGTCGACGACGACCCGCACCACGGCGTAGGCCGCGGGCGGTGCACCGTGCTTGCCGGGGATGCGTGCGTGGCCGGCATTGCCGTCGGCGATGCTGCGGGCGAGCACCGCACGGGCCCCGGGGGCGTCCGCGACGTGCGGGTCGGTCGACAGGGCCTCGAGGGCCTCGACGATCCCGACGAGGTCGTGCGACATCGCGCGCAGCACCTGCGCGACGGCTCCGGCGTTGCCGGAGAGGATCTGGGTCCACAGGCCGGGGTCGCTCGCGGCGATCCGGGTGACGTCACGCACGCCCTGGCCGGCCAGGCCCACGGCCTGCTCGCTCAGGTGCTCCAGCCGGGCCGCGACGAGCGAGGCGGCGACCTGCGGAGCGTGGGAGACGGCGGCCACGGCGGCGTCGTGGTCGGCGGGGCTGAGGGTCGTGACCGCGGCACCCGTGGCCTGCGCGAGCTGGGCGACGACCTGCGTGGCGGTCGGGTCGCTCCCTTCGTGCGGGCAGAGCACCCACGCCCGCCCCTCGAAGAGGTCGGCCCGGGCACTGATCGCGCCCGACCGCTCGCGGCCGGCCATCGGGTGGCTGCCGACATAGCGCTCGATGGCGACCCCGGCGCGCACGAGGTCGGCGAGGATCACCTGCTTGACGGACGCGACGTCGGTGACGACGGCCTCGGGCCATCGCTGCAGGGCGGCGACGACGAGTCGAGGCGTGACGTCCGGCGGCGCGGCCACGACGACGACCCCGGGAGCAGCGTCCTTGCTGATCCGTCCTGCCCCGAGGTCACGGGCGAGCGAGACCGAGGTCTCCGACTGGTCCTCGAGCGTGACGTCGGCACCGGCGGCGGTGAGCGCCAGCCCGATGCTCGCGCCGATGAGGCCGGTCCCGATGACGTGCACCGGGGGCAGGGCGGATGCCGCTCCCTTCGCCTCGGTGGAGGCGGTCACAGCCCCGCAGCCTTGTAGAGGTCGCTGATCTCGCGCTGGCTGAGCGGGCGCCAGCGGCCGGACTTCGTCGAGCCGAGGGTGATCGGTCCGACCTGGGTGCGCACGAGCGAGATGACCGGGTGACCGACATGCTCGAGGAGACGACGCACGATGTGCTTGCGCCCCTCGTGGAGGATCACCTCGACGATCGCCTTGCCCGGCTTGGAGTCGACGATGCGGAAGGAGTCGACCTGGACCGGCCCGTCGTCGAGCTCGACGCCGGCGCGCAGCGTCTTGCCGAGGTCCTTGGGCACCGGACCGGGGATCTCGGCGATGTAGGTCTTGAGCACGCCGTGCGCGGGGTGCTGCAGGCGGTGGGCGAGGTCGCCGTCGTTGGTGAGGATGAGCAGGCCCTCGGTGTCGGCATCGAGGCGGCCGACGTGGAAGAGCCGCTCCGGACGGCCGGCGACGTAGTCGCCGATGTTGAGCCGGCCGAGCTCGTCGGACATCGTCGTGACGACGCCGGCGGGCTTGTTGAAGGCGAGGTAGACCCGCGACTCGTCGAGCTGGATCCGCTCGCCGTCGACGTGGACGGTCTGGCGAAGGGGGTCGACGCGCACCCCGAGCTCGGTGACGACCTGGCCGTCGACCTCGACGCGGCCCTCGGCGATGAGCAGCTCGCAGGCGCGGCGGGAGCCGACGCCTGCGGCGGCCAGCACCTTCTGCAGGCGGGTGCCCTCGGGGTTGTGGACGTCGATCGTCGGGCCGGTGGGCGGCGGGGGCGCGAGGTCCGGCTGGCCGGTTCGGCTGCGACCGGTGGTCCCCCGGTCGGGCTGGGGTCGGCGGCCGGGGCGCGGCGGCTTCTTCGGTCCGGTGCCGCGCGGGGCTCCCTGGGGTCCTCCGGGGCGGCGGTTGCGGGGTGGGGTCATCAGCGGGCCTCGTTCACGAGTTCGTCGAGCACGGATGCGTCGGGCAGGTAGGGGGCGATGGGCGGCAGGTCGTCGAGGGAGTTCAGGCCCATGCGCTCGAGGAAGTAGGGCGTCGTCCCGTACAGCGTCGCACCCGACTCCTCGTCCTTGGTCACCTCGATGATCAGGCCACGGGTGAGGAGGGTTCGCACAACGCCGTCGACGTTGACCCCGCGCACGGCGGAGATGCGCGCGCGGGAGATCGGCTGACGATAGGCGACGACGGCGAGGGTCTCGAGCGAGGCCGCGGTCAGGCGCGACTGCTGGCCGTCGAGGACGAATCGCTCGACGACGGGCGCGTAGGCGTGGTGGCTGTAGAAGCGCCAGCCGCCGCCGACGTTGCGCACGGTGAAGCCGTGCGAGCCGTCGGTGTACTGCCGCTCGAGGTCGGCGAGGTGGTCGCGGATCTCCTCGACCGGCAGCTCGAGCGCGGAGGCGAGCGCGTGGTCGGTGACCGGCTCCTCGACGACCATGAGCACGGCCTCGATGGCCGCCCGGGCGCCGCCCGGCAGCTCACCGACGTCGAAGGCCACCTGCACGTCGTCGCCCTCGGGCTCGACGCCTTCGGGCTCGAGGCTCTCGGGCTCGAGGGCCTCCGCGGCCGCCTCCGGCACCGCCTCCGGGACCGGGGCGTCTGGTTCAGTCATCGCTCTCCTCCACGACCCGCTCGTCCTGCTCGTCCTGCTCGGGCGAAGGGGGCGGGGCCTCCCCTTCGTCGAACTCGGCACCGACGTCCACGGTGCCCTCCTCGCTGCCCGTCCAGCTCACCTCGAGCTCGCCGAGCGCCTCGGGCTGCTCGAAGACGACCTGCTTGTCGCGGAAGAGCTCGAGCAGCGCGAGGAAGCGCGCGACGACGACGAGCGTCGAGTCCGCGTCGCGCACGAGCGACCGGAAGGACGTCGTGCCGTCGCGGCGCAGGCGGTCGACGACGACGACCGCCTGCTCGCGCACGCTCACCGCGGGCGCGTGCAGGTGGGCCAGCCCGACGGTCTCGGGCTCCTTGGGCGTCAGGGCGCGGGCAGCGACCATCGCCAGCTGCTCGGGCGTGACGCTGATGACCAGCTCGGGCAGCAGCTTGGCCAGGTGCGGCTCGAGGCCGGCCTGGCGGGCGGTCATCCGACCGGTCGCGGCCATCGTCTCGCCGAGGAAGCGCGCCACGTCCTTGAAGGCGCGGTACTGCAGCAGCCGCGCGAAGAGCAGGTCACGCGCCTCGATGAGCTCGAGGTCCTCCTCGTCGCCATCACCGGTGCTCGGCAGCAGGCGGGCGGCCTTGATGTCGAGCAGCGTGGCGGCGACGAGCAGGAACTCGCTCGTCTGGCCGAGGTCCCACGAGGGCTCGCTCGCCTGGAGCGCCCGCAGGTGGGCCATGAACTCGTCGGTGACCTTGGCGAGCGCGATCTCGGTGATGTCGAGCTGGTGCTTGCTGATCAGGCCGAGCAGCAGGTCGAAGGGACCTTCGAAGTTGTCGAGGTGGACGGTGAAGGCCTGCTCGGCGCCCCGCTTGGTGATGACGCCGCCCGGGACAGCGACCTCGGGGGCCTCCACGGACGTCAGGGGGCGCCGCCGCGCGAGATGAGCTCGCGGGCCAGCTGACGGTAGGCGTTGGCGCCCGAGTGGCCGGTGGCGTAAGTGGTGATCGGCTCCGCGGCGAGCGTGGCGTCGGGGAACTTCACCGTGCGGGAGATGACCGTGTGGAAGACCTTGTCGCCGAAGTGCTCGACGACCGACCCGACGACCTCGCGGCTGTGCAGGGTGCGTCCGTCGAACATCGTCGCGAGGATGCCGTCGATCGTCAGGCCGGGGTTGAGCCGGTCGGTGATCTTGTCGATCGTCTCGACGAGCAGCGCGACACCGCGCATGGCGAAGTACTCGGTCTCGAGCGGGATGATCACGCCGTGCGCCGCGGTGAGTGCGTTGACGGTGAGCAGGCCGAGCGAGGGCTGGCAGTCGATGAGCACGACGTCGTAGTCGTCGACGACGGGGCGCAGCACGCGCGAGAGGATCTGCTCGCGGGCGACCTCGCCGACGAGCTGGACCTCGGCGGCCGACAGGTCGATGTTGGCCGGGGCGACGTCGAGCCCCTCGACGGCGGTGTGCTGGATGATCTCGGTGATCTCGTGGCCGCGGGTGACCAGCAGGTCGTAGATCGTCAGGTCGAGGGTGTGGGTCGGCACGCCGAGGCCGACGGAGAGGGCACCCTGCGGGTCGAAGTCGACGAGCAGGACCCGGCGCCCGGCCTCGGCCAGGGCCGCGCCGAGGTTGATCGTGGTCGTCGTCTTGCCGACGCCGCCCTTCTGGTTGCACATCGCGATGATGCGCGCCGGGCCGTGCGACGCCAGGGGCGGCGGCTCGGGGAAGGAGGGCAGGGGTCGGCCGGTCGGACCCGGCTGGGCCAAGTCGTGCTCGAAGTCGAGCGGCGGCGTCACCTCGGATGCCACAGGCGGATCACTCCATCGGGTCTGGCGGTCGGTCAGCCTCTCGCTGATCAGCGACGACACTATCAGCGGGCACGGGGGTGGCTCTGTGCGTAGACCTCGCGCAGCTGGTCGACGGTCACCATCGTGTAGATCTGCGTGGTCGTCACGGACGCGTGCCCGAGCAGCTCCTGGACCACGCGCACGTCGGCCCCGCCCTCGAGCAAGTGGGTCGCGAAGGAGTGGCGCAGCGTGTGCGGCGAGACGTGGCCGGCGAGGTCGGCCCGGCCGGCGGCCGTCGTGATGACCTCCCAGGCGCTCTGCCGGGACAGCCGCGCCCCGCGTCGGTTGAGGAAGAGCGCCGGCCCGGCCCTCCCCTTCGCCGACAGCTCGGGACGGGCCCGCACCAGCCAGGCGCGCACGGCGTCGACGGCATAGGAGCCGAGCGGGACGACCCGCTCCTTGCCGCCCTTGCCGAGCAGCCGCGCAGCGCCGATGTCGAGGTCGAGGTCGTCGAGGTCGAGGCCGACGGCCTCGGAGATGCGGGCACCGGTGCCGTAGAGGAGCTCGAGCAGGGCCCGGTCGCGCAGCGGTACCGGGCCGTCGCCGACGCCGGCGGCGTCGATGAGGCGGACCACCTCGTCGCGGCCGATGGCCTTGGGCAGGCGCGAAGGGGGTGCCGGCGGCGCCACGTCCTGGGCCGGGTTGTGCGTGGTCTCGCCCTCGAGCGCGAGGAACTTGTGCAGGCCCCGCACCGCGACGAGCGTGCGAGCGGCCGAGCTGGCGGCCAGCGGCGGGTGGTCGCCATCACCGGAGCGAAGGGAGGCGAGGAAACCCGAGACGTGGAGTTCCGTGACGTCGGCGGGGTCGGTGACGCCGTGCGTCGCGAGGTGGTCGACGTAACGCCGAGCGTCGCGGGTGTAGGCCGCGAGGGTGTGGGCGGAGACGCCGCGCTCGACGTCCAGCTGGGTCAGCCAGGTCCGCACGGCCCGCTCCATGGGGGTCGTGCTCACCGGTCCAGCCTTCCGTGGAGGGATGTGCCGCGGGCACGCCATTGTGCCCACGGGTGGCAGGGCCACGGATCGGGAGTGTAATGGCCTGCATGAAGCTCTACGCGGATCTGCCCGCGCGTCGAACCCGACAGATCGTCGCTGACCTCTTCCTCCTCGCCTGGGTCGTGGTCTGGGCGAGGATCGGGCTGGCCGTCCACGACTCGACGCTGCAGCTGGCCGCTCCGGGGCGGCGCCTCGAGTCGGCCGGCAGCGGCTTCCGCGAACGGCTGGAGTCGGCGGGCGACGGCGTCGACGACCTGCCGATCCTCGACGACCGGGTCGCCGATCCCTTCCGCGACGCCGCGGGCGCGGGGACGTCGATCGAGGACGCTGGTCGCGATCTCGTCGATGCCTGCGAGAAATTGGCGGACGTGCTCGGCTGGGTCACCGCGCTCACGCCGATCTTCATCGTCGGCGCGCTGTGGCTGTCCCAGCGGTGGCGCTTCGTGCGGCGGGCCACCGCGGCCCAGGCGCTCGTCGACGACGTGGACGACCTCGACCTCTTCGCGCTGCGGGCCATGGCCAACCAGCCGCTCCCGGCGCTCTCCCGGATCAGCTCCGACCCGGCCGGCGCCTGGCGGCGCGGCGACAGCGAGGTGATCCGCAGCCTCGCGCTGCTCGAGCTCGCCGACTGCGGCCTGCGCCCGCCCGCGGGCTCTCGCGACTCCCCCGGCTCCGGGCGCTGACCACCCGCTCAGCGGACGACCGGGGAGGACCGCGGGCCCATACGCCGTTGCTCCGTACGACGAGCCGGACCTGCCCAGCCGCCAAGCGACGGGGGCCATCCCGGTATTCGCCATTGCTCCGTACGACGAGCACGGCCGCGCTGCGCCGTACGACGAGCACGGCCGCGCTGCGCCGTACGGCGAGCACGGTCCTGCGTAGCGATACCCGTCGTACGGAGCAGCGGCGTAGCGAACGGGGCAGGTGGGCACTGCCCCGCGGGCCCCCACCCGGCCCGTCGTACGGAGCAACGTCGCCCGTGACCGTCGTCCACAGACGGGGCGTGGCAGGGGCTGCCATCCACAGGTTCGTCGTGTCTCTCCCGAGCCCGACGCGGACGGCGAAGGATCGGATCATGACGAGCACACACGATCCGCACGAACCCGAGACCACCTGCCCGATGGAGTGCACGGTCTGCACGGCACCGGGTGATTGCGACGACTGCCTCGACTGCCTCTACTGGCCCCGGTTGGTTGACGAGGACCAGGTTCCTGCTCCCCCACCTCGGGGATACGCCCACCCCAGCAAGGCGAGCGAGCTGGAGGCCGCCCGGGCCGACCTGGGGCTCGCCGATCGGATCGGGCTCCTGTCCCGGCTCCACCGTCGCTTGCACCACCTGACCCAACGCGACCTGGCCGCCGAGGTCGGGTGGAGCCGCGCCTCCTTGGGCAGGTTGGAGAGCGATGCCGGCGTGCAGTCCGTCGACAAGGTCGACAGCCTCCTGCGTCACATCGGCTACCGCCTGGCCCTGCTGCCGGTGGACCCGACCAAGCCCGGTCCGTGGCCGCCGGATCCCGAGCCGCCCGACCCCGTCGCGCCGGCGCTGCCCGTCGCCCGCCCACCAGATCTCGCGGCGGCAGAGCCACCGAGTACCTGGTGGGGTGCCGAGGACCTGCTGGCGCGCGATGCCCGCCACCGGCGCCCGCCACCCGACGCGCAGGTCACCTGGCACCCGGCGAACGAGCTGCGCGAGGACTCCTCCGTCAAGGGGCGGGCGTGGACCTGGCGACGGCCCCGCGGCTCAGCCGCGTGACAGGCGCCGCTCAGCCCTCGAGCGCGATGACCTGAGGCCGCAGGTCCTCCTCCGGGCACTCCCACACCGACGCCTGCGCGTCGACCTGCTCGCCGGAGCGGATGTCCTTGACCTGGTCCCCGTCGTCCTCCCCCGCTCCGGGGAACCACACGAAGGGGATGCCACGCCGCTCCGCGAAGCGGATCTGCTTGCCGAACTTCGCCGCAGCGGGCGCGACCTCGCACGGGATGCCCCGCGCCCGCAGCGCGGTGGCGACGGCGACGGAGCGGGGGCGGCTCCCTTCGTCCGTGACGGCCACGAGTACCGCCGACGGCGACTTGCGGCTGGCCCCGACGAGGCCCTTGCCGAGGAGCAGACCGAGCAGCCGCGAGAGACCGATCGAGATGCCGACCCCGGGATAGGTGGTCCGTCCGTCGCTCGCCAGCTCGTCGTAGCGACCGCCGGAGCAGAAGGAGCCCCACGACTCGTAGCCGACGAGCTGGGTCTCGTAGACCGTGCCGGTGTAGTAGTCGAGCCCGCGGGCGATGCGCAGGTCGGCGACCATCGCCCCGGGTGCAGCGGCCGCGCCCGTCTCGATGACGGCGGCCAGGGCGGCCAACCCTTCGTCGAGGACCGGGTGCTCGACGCCGAGCTCCCGGACCCGCTCGACGAAGGAGGTGTCCTCGGTGCGGATCTCCGCTAGGGCCAGGCAGGCTCGCGCCTGCTCGGGCGTGCGCCCGGCCTCGACGAGCAGGGCGGCCACCTTGTCCGGCCCGATCTTGTCGAGCTTGTCGACGATGCGCAGGGTGCCCGCGACGTCCTCGATGCCCAGACCCCGGTAGAAGCCCTCGGGGATCTTGCGGTTGTTGACCTGGATGACCATCTGCGGGATCGGCAGCTTGGCGAAGATCTCCGCCATGACGAGCGGCATCTCGGCCTCGAAGTGCGGCGCGAGCTCGCCGGCGTCGACGACGTCGATGTCGCACTGGGTGAACTCGCGGTAGCGACCCTCCTGGGGGCGCTCGCCGCGCCAGACCTTCTGGATCTGGTGACGGCGGAAGGGGAAGTTGAGCTTGCCGGCGTTTTCGACCACGTAGCGGGCGAAGGGCACGGTCAGGTCGAAGTGCAGACCGAGCTCGCCCTCACGACCACCGGCGGCGGGACCCCCTTCGTCCTCGGCGAGGCGGTGGATGCCGTAGATCTCCTTGTCGGCATCGCCCCCCTTGCCCAGCAGGCGCTCGACCGGCTCGACGGCGCGGGTCTCGATGGAGGGGAAGCCGTGCAGCTCGAAGGTCGAGCGGATGACGTCGATGAAGTGCTGCTCGACGACCCGCTGCTCGGGCAGGTACTCGGGGAAGCCCGACAGGGGCGTGACCTTCGTCGGGCGGGGGGTGGTGCGGTCAGTCATCACAGTCCTTGCAGGTACGGGTTGGTCGCCTTCTCACGGCCGAGCGTCGTCGCCGGTCCGTGGCCGGGCAGGACGAGGCTCGAGTCGGGCCGCGGATGGACGACGCGACGAAGGGAGTCCTGCATCGCCTCGTGCGACCCGCCCGGGAGGTCGGTGCGGCCGATGGACCCGGCGAAGAGCACGTCACCCGTGATCAGGGTGCGGTCGACCTGGGCCTCGTCCGGAATCCCATCGGGGACCCGGCGCATGCCGAAGACGACCGAGCCCTCGGTGTGGCCGGGTGCGTGGGCGACCTCGAGCTCGAGCCCGGCCACGGTCACCGTCTCGCTGTCCCGGATCTCGACGACCCGCTCCGGCTCGCGCCAGGTGACCTGCTTGCCGAACTGCTGCTCGAGCATGCCGCTCAGGGCAGGTCCGAGCGAGGAGCCGGACAGCGGGTCCTCGAGGCGATAACGGTCGTCGGTGTGGATGTAGGCGGCGAGCTCGCCCCCGCAGACGGGCGTCACGGAGAAGACGTGGTCGACGTGACCGTGGGTGAGCAGCACCGCTGCCGGCTTGAGCCGGTGCGTGGCGAGCACCTCCCGCAGCGTCTCCTCGATGCCGATCCCGGGGTCGACGATGATGCACTCCTCGCCGGGGGCATCGGCGAGCACATAGCAGTTGGTCCCGAACGCCTGGGCCGGGAAGGACACGGTGAGCACGTCCCAACCCTACGTGCGCCCACGCACGAGCCGCGGGAATGGGTAACCTCGGGCCTGTGAGTGACGACACCAACGCCCCGCGCCCCGCTGCGCCCTCGCCTGCGGCCCTGGCCCGCATGGCCCCCCGCCCCTCCGTGACCCCGGCCCCCGAGGTGCCTGCGGTCACCGACGACCACTCCGCGTCAGCCGCCTTCGGCCGCGCCGACGAGGAGGGCAAGGTCTACGTGCGCGAGGGCGACGGCGAGCGTGAGGTGGGCTCCTACCCGGGCGCCACGCCCGAGGAGGCGCTGCAGTACTTCGCGCGCAAGTACGACGAGCTCTTCGCCTCGGCGACCCTGCTGCGGCAGCGCCTCGACTCCCACGACGTCTCGGCCAAGGAGATCGCCGACGGCCTGAAGTCCCTGCGCGAGCACGCCGAGCAGCCCAACGTCGTGGGCGACCTGCCCGCCCTCGCCACCCTCATCGGCGAGCTCGAGGAGGGCCTGACCGCAAAGCGTCAGACCGAGTCCGCCGAGCGCGCCGAGGCCAAGAAGGTCGCCGGCGCCGAGCGCGAGAAGATCGTCGCCGAGGCCGAGCAGATCGCCGCCCAGCCGGTCGAGAAGGTCCAGTGGAAGCAGTCGACCGCGCGGATGCGCGCCCTGCTCGACGAGTGGAAGGCCCACCAGCGCGGCAAGGTCCGGCTGGACAAGGACGTCGAGAGCGCGCTGTGGCAGCGCTTCTCCAAGGCGCGCAACGGCTTCGACAAGGCACGACGCTCGCACTTCGCCCACCTCGAGCAGTCCCGCGGCGAGGCGAAGGGGATCAAGGAGGACCTCGTCGTCGAGGCCGAGCGCCTGTCGACCTCCACCGACTGGAATGCCACGGCCGGCGCCTACAAGCGCCTCATGGACCAGTGGCGTCGCGCCGGTCGCGCCGGCCGCGCCGACGACGACCGCCTGTGGGAGCGCTTCCGCAGCGCCCAGGACACCTTCTTCAACGCCAAGGACGCCGAGGCCGCCAAGGAGGACGAGGCGCACCAGGGCAACCTCGAGGTCAAGGAGGGCCTGCTCGCCGAGGCGGAGGCCCTGCTGCCGGTCAAGGACCTCGAGCGCACCAAGGCCGCGCTGCGCGGCATCCAGGAGCGGTGGGAGGCTGCGGGCAAGGTCCCGCGCGCCGACATCGACCGGATGGAGAAGGGCATGCGCCGTGTCGAGCAGACCGTGCGCGAGGCCGAGGACAAGAAGTGGGCCTCCTCCAACCCGGAGCTGTCGGCCCGCGCCTCCTCGATGGTCACCCAGCTGGAGTCGAAGGTCGCCGAGCTGCAGGCCGACGTCGAGGCAGCCGAGGCGAAGGGTGACACCTCCCGCGCGACGAAGCTGCGCGAGCAGCTCGACGCCCAGCAGGCGTGGCTCGACCAGGCCCGCAAGGGGCTCGACGAGTTCGGCGGCTGACCCCGCGCGGTCCCTGAGGAGCAGGGCCGCCCGCGCCCGCAGCGTCTCGAAGGGTCCGCTCCCGCTCCCGGACGGGAGATCCGGCGCAGCAGCACTGGACGCGTGTCTCACGGCGGCCGGCAGCACAGCGGACGGTGAGGAGGGGTGGCGCAGCATCAAGCCGAAGTCGAGAACGACGACGTGACCACACGACGACGAAGGACTTCGGCAGCGCGCCACCCCTCCTCACCGGGAGCGGTCCGCAGGCTCCGCAGGGCGAAGCTCACCCCTTCTTGCTGGTGCCGCCCGTGATCCGGAAGCAGTCGAAGACCGACTCGATCCGCTTGACCTGGTCCATGACGTGACTCAGGTGCGCGACGTCGCCCATCTCGAAGGTGAACCGCAGGACGGCGACGCGATCGCGTGAGGTCTGCACGGCGGCCGAGAGGATGTTGACCCCGCTTTCGGAGAGCACGCGCGTGACGTCGGAGAGCAAGCCGGCCCGGTCGAGCGCCTCGACCTGCACCTGCACGAGGAAGAGGCTCGTGCTGCTCGGGGCCCACTCGACGTCGATGAGCCGCTCGGCCTCCTTCTTCAGCGACGAGGCGTTGGGGCAGTCGACGCGGTGCACGGAGACGCCGTTGCCGCGAGTGATGAAGCCCATGATCTCGTCACCGGGGACCGGCGTGCAGCACTTCGCGAGCTTGACCCACAGGTCGTCGACACCGCGGACGACCACCCCGGGGTCGCCGCTGCTGCGCGGACGCCCGACGGGCCCGGGCAGGGTGGCCTCGGCGAGGTCCTCGGTCGCGCCGTCCTCGCCACCGGCCGCGGCGATGAGTCGCGAGACGACGTGCTGCGCGGAGACGTGCCCCTCCCCGACCGCGGCGTAGAGGCCGTCGACGTCCTGGCGCCGCAGCTCGCTCGCGACGGCGGTGAGGCTCTCGACGGTGACGATGCGGTGCAGCGGGAGGTTCTGCTTGCGCACGACCTTGGCGATCGCCTCCTTGCCGGCGTCGACCATCTCCTCGCGGCGTTCCTTGGTGAACCAGTGCTTGATCTTGTTGCGGGCGCGCGCCGAGCGCACGAAGGTCAGCCAGTCGCGCGACGGACCGGCGCCCTCGGCCTTCGAGGTGAGGATCTCGACGGCGTCACCGTTCTCGAGAGGTGAGTCCAGCGGCACGAGACGGCCGTTGACCCGGGCACCGATGCACCGGTGCCCCACCTCGGTGTGGACCGCATACGCGAAGTCGACGGCCGTCGACCCGGCGGGCAGGGCGATGACCTGCCCCTTCGGGGTGAAGGCGTAGACCTCCTGGGTGTTGATCTCGTAGCGCAGCGAGTCGAGGAACTCGCTCGGGTCCGAGGTCTCCTTCTGCCAGTCGAGCAGCTGGCGCAGCCACGCCATCTCCCCCACCTGGCCGTCGTCGACGCGGCCCCCGTCCGGGCTGCCCTGGTCCTTGTACTTCCAGTGCGCGGCGACGCCGTACTCGGCGCGACGGTGCATCTGGTGGGTGCGGATCTGGATCTCGACCGGCTTGCCCTGCGGTCCGATGACCGTCGTGTGCAGGGACTGGTACATGTTGAACTTCGGCAGCGAGATGTAGTCCTTGAAGCGACCGGGCAGCGGGTTCCACCGGGCGTGCAGGGCGCCGAGCGCCGCGTAGCAGTCGCGCACGGTGTCGACGAGGACCCGGACCGCGACGAGGTCGTAGATCTCCCCGAACTCGCGGCCGCCGACAATCATCTTCTGGTAGACGGAGTAGTAGTGCTTCGGCCGCCCGGTGACCGTCGCCTTGATCCGCGCCTCACGCAGGTCGGTGACGACCTGGGCCTTGACCGTGGTGAGGTACTCCTCGCGCGCCGGCGCCCGCTCGGCGACGAGGCGCACGATCTCCTCGTAGACCTTCGGGTAGAGCGTCGCGAAGGCGAGGTCCTCGAGCTCCCACTTGATGGTGTTCATGCCCAGCCGGTGCGCGAGCGGAGCGTAGATCTCCAGCGTCTCCTGCGCCTTGCGCTGGGCCGAGGCGGCGGAGACGTAGCGCCAGGTGCGGGCATTGTGCAGACGGTCGGCGAGCTTGATGACGAGCACCCGGATGTCGCGCGCCATCGCGACGATCATCTTGCGGACTGTCTCGGCCTGGGCATTGTCGCCGTAGGTGACCTTGTCGAGCTTGGTCACCCCGTCGACGAGCTTGGCCACCTCGGCGCCGAACTCCTCCTCGAGGTCGTCGAGGCCGTAGTCGGTGTCCTCGACCGTGTCGTGGAGCAGCGCCGCGGCGAGGGTCACCGGCGTCATGCCGAGCTCGGCGAGGATCGTCGTCACCGCGAGCGGGTGCGTGATGTAGGGGTCGCCGCTCTTGCGGACCTGCCCGCGATGCGCCTTCTCGGCGACGACGTAGGCGCGCTCGATGATCGAGGTGTCGGCCTTGGGGTGGCCCTGCCGCACGATCTGCAGCAGCGGGTCGAGGACTCCCGGAGTCGCGGTTCGTCCGCCGCCGATACGAGCCAGCGAGGCGCGCGCGAGCGACCGCGGAGAAAATCCGCTGCTGCCGGCGTTGCGCTCGCTCATGGAGTGAGCCTAGACCGTGACGAGGCTGCGGACGTCACGCCCCGCCAGCGCTGCGCGTCCGCCGAGAGCGGCGATCTCGACGAGGACCTCGATGCCGGGCACCTCTGCGCCGCAGGACTCGAGGAGATCGCACGCCGCTCGGGCCGTCCCACCCGTCGCGAGCACGTCGTCGACGACGAGCACCCTGGCTCCCGGGGCGACGGCGTCGGCATGTACCTCGATGCGGGCCGTGCCGTACTCCAGCGCGTAGTCGAGCCCGACCGTCTCCCCCGGCAGCTTGCCGGCCTTGCGCACCGGGACGAACCCCACACCCAGGTGCAGCGCGACCGCCGCGCCGAAGATGAAGCCCCGCGCCTCGAGCCCGGCGACGACGTCGACCTGTCCGTCCCAGACCCGTGCGTGGTCCCGGGTCACCTCGCCGAAGAGCCGCCCGTCGCCGAGCAGGGGCGTGATGTCCTTGAAGGTCACGCCCGGCTCGGGGAAGTCGGCCACGTCGCGCAGCGCACCGAGGATCTGCTCCCGCAGCTGCGCCGGCACGTCGCGGTCGACCTGGCTCACGCCTTCCCCCGCCGGTTGCGCGGGGTCTTCTTCGGCTGGTTGCGCGGCCCGGCCTGGGCGTACTTGTGCACCTTGCGCCCGGTGACGGTCTGGGCCTCGTCCGGGTCCGCCGAGGACGAAGGGGGCGCCGCCTCGCTCGTCGTGGCCGTGCCGGACGAGTCGCCGGCCGTCGTGGCGGTCCCGGCGGTCGTGGCGGTGCCGGCGGTCGTGGCACCAACCGTCGCCGTGCCCTCGCCGGCGCCGGTCGAGCCGGCCCCCGTGCGCGCACCGGCGGTGGCGGGCACGGCCCGTCGCGCGGCCGATGCCTGGTGCTTCGTCGCCGCCTTGTCGAGCGCGACGACGTCGGCGTCCTTGCGCCGCAGGTCGACGAGCAGCGGGGTCGCGATGAAGACCGACGAGAAGGCACCGACCGTCATGCCGATGAAGAGCGCCAGCGAGAGGTCGAGCAGGGTGCCGGGGCCGAGCTTCGCGAAGCCGATGATGAGGACGGCGACGATCGGCAGCACGGCGATGACCGTGGTGTTGATCGAGCGCACGAGCGTCTGGTTGACCGCGAGGTTGGCCGCCTGCGCGAAGGTCGAGCGCTTGTTCTGGAAGGCGGCCCGGGTGTTCTCCTTCACGTGGTCGAAGACGACCACGGTGTCGTAGAGGGAGTAGCCCAGGACCGTGAGGAAGCCGATGAGCGTCGCCGGCGAGACCTCGAAGCCGGTCCACGTGTAGATGCCGACCGTGATGAGCATGTCGTGCGCCAGCGCGACGATCGACGAGATCGCCATCTTCCAGTTGCGGTAGTACAGCGCCATCAGCGCCGTCGTGATGACGAGGAAGACCACCAGGGCCCGCAGGGCCTGCTGGCTGACCGAGGCACCCCACGAGGGGCCGATGAAGCTGGAGTTGACCTCCGACTGGGGCACGCCGAAGGTGCTGGCCAGCTCGCGGGCCACCTCCCGCGACTCGTTGCCGTCGAGCTCCTCGGTCTGCACCCGGACGACGTTGCCGCCGATGGTGGTGACATTGGCCGAGGCGGAGCCACCGGCGACCTCGCGGACGGCCGAGGTCGCGTCGTCCTCGTAGGAGGCCGGTGCCCCCTGGGTGACGACGCGGAACTCCGAACCGCCGGTGAACTCGAGGCTGAGGTTGAGCCCCTGGACGACGAAGCCGAGTGCGGCGACCGCCATGATGACGGCCGAAGCGATGTACCAGGTCTTGGACTTGCCGACGAAGTCGATCGACCGGTCGCCGGTGTAGAGGTCGTTGCCCCACTGCGCCATGCGACTCATCGGGCGCTCCCTTCGGCCGGCACGGCGACCGGGTTGTCGATGTCGAAGTTGCCGCGACCCTTGTAGCGGACCTTGGCCTCACGCAGGGTGTCGACGTCGAAGCCGGACCACTTGTGCCCGGAGGCGAAGAACTTGTTGCGGGCGAGGATCGTCAGCAGCGGGTGGGTGAAGAGCCAGAAGATCGCGAGGTCGATGAGCGTCGTCAGGCCCAGCGTGAAGGCGAAGCCACGCACACCCGAGCTGGCGAGGACGTAGAGCACGACGGCGGCGATGAGGTTGACGCCGTCGGCGACGAGGATCGTGCCCTTGGCCCGGGCCCAGCCGGCCTCGACCGCTGCCCGCAGGTTCCTCCCTTCGCGCAGCTCGTCCCGCACTCTCTCGAAGTAGACGATGAAGGAGTCGGCGGTGACACCGATGGCGATGATCAGGCCGGTCACGCCGGCCATGTCGAGGCGGTAGTTGTAGCCCCATGCGAGCAGGGCGATCGCCAGGTAGGTGATGCCGAAGGCCACGAGCATCGAGCCGATGACGACGATCGACAGCGCGCGGTACTGCACGAGCGAGTAGAGCAGCACGACGAAGAGGCCGATGAGCCCGGCGATGATGCCGTAGCGCAGCTGCTCGGAGCCGAGCGTCGGGCTGATCTCCTTACGGCTCTCCACGTCGAAGGACAGCGGCAGGGCGCCGAACTTCAGCGACTTGGCCAGCGACCGTGCCTCGTCGATCGAGAAGCCGGAGATGCTCGCCTGACCGTTGGGGATCGCCTCGTTGAAGCCCGGGTCGATGAGGACCTTGGAGTCCAGCACGGCGGCCAGCGCGTTGTAGGAGGCCGGCGGGTTGGTCGGGTTGGCCGGGTTGAGCCCCTGCAGCTTGACCATCTGCTTGGAGACGTCGCCGTACTCCTTGCGGCCCTTGCTCGTCAGCGTCAGCTGGATCTCGGGCTCGTTGGTCTGCTGGCCCTGCGGGCCGACCCGGTAACCGGCCTGCGCGTCGGCGATCTCGGTACCGGCGACGACGACCGGGCCGAGCACGTACTTGAGCGAGCCGTCCTCCTTGCAGGCGACGATCGCGCTGTCGGTGTTGCCGGCCGGCTGGTCCTCCGGCGGCTTCGAGCAATCGAGGTCCTGGAACTCCTTCCAGACCTTCGTCGAGATGTTGTTGGGGTCGAGCTCGTCGGTCGGCTTGCCCGAGGGCTTCCACGACTGCTCGCTCGCCGTGGGAGTGGCGCCCGAGGTGGTCTTCGTGCCGGACGTGGTCTTCGTGCCCAACGTCGTGCTCGACTTCGAGCCGCTCGGCGTCGAGGTCGGCTCGGCGGTGCGCTCCTGCTCGCGCGAGGCGGCGGTCGAGCTGCTGCGGCTGGCGCTCGGCTGGGTCGAGCTGCTCGACGAGCTGCTCTTGGACCCGCTGCCGGACCCGGAGGTCGTCGCGGAGGGCGTCGGCTCGGCGGCCTGCGGCGAGCCGAGGTCCGTCGCGAGCACCGGGCGGAACTGCATCTGCGACGACGCGGCGATCGCGTCCTGCTGCTCCTTGGTCGGCACACCGGGCATGGCGACGACGATGTTGGACGAGCCCTGCGTGGTCACCTCCGCCCCCGAGGTTCCCTGCGCGTCGATGCGCTGGACGATGATGTCGCGGGCCTCCTCGAGCTGCTGCTGGGAGACCGAGCCACCCTCGGTGCTGCGCGGCGAGAGGATGAACTGGAAGCCGCCCTCGAGGTCGAGCCCGAGCGCGGGCGTCCACGAGGCATCCTTCTTCCACACGCCGTAGCCCAGCGCGCCGGTGAGCATGATGATGAAGGCGAAGAGCCACATCAGGGTGCGCTTGGCGTTGTCCTTGCGGGCCACGTCCTTGCTGCGTCGCCGGTCAGCCATGTCAGTCCCGCCCGTCGGTGTCGGTGGTGACGTCCCCGCCCGGCGCGACCTTGGCACCGATGGCGCGTCGGTCGAGGGTGAGCACGATGCCCGGGGCGGCCTCGAGGCGCACCCGGTCGTCCTCGACCTCGGTGATCCGCCCGAAGATGCCCGAGGTCGTCACGACCTCTTCCCCGACCTGCAGGGAGGCAGAGAAGTCCGCCATGGTCTTCTGCCGTCGCCGCGCGCTCCAGAGCATGAATCCGATGAGGATCAGCGGGAGGATCAGCAGGATCAGGCTGGCGGTCTGCGAGCCTTGGTTCATGAGTGCGGACTTCCTGGGTCGGGACTGGTCGGTCGAGGTGACGTCGCAGTGGCTCGGGGTCGCCCGAGCCAGTGGCAGAGTCTAGGTCAGGCACCTGCGCCCTCACCAACAGACACGGCGGGCGATCTGGTTCCGTGTGACGTCAGCCGAGACGGCCGGTGTCCGGCCGCCCGGCGAAGGGGAGAGCCCCCTGCTCCCCCGCTGGCGGGGTGAGGCCGAGGTGGGCCCAGGCCGCCGGCGTGGCCATCCGTCCGCGCGGGCTGCGCACGATGTAGCCCTGCCGCACGAGATAGGGCTCGGCGACGGTCTCGACGGTGTCGGTCTCCTCGCCGACGGCGACGGCGAGGGTCGACAGGCCGACCGGCCCGCCCCCGAAGCGGCGGCACAGCGCGTCGAGCACGGCCCGGTCGAGGCGGTCGAGCCCGGCCTCGTCGACGTCGAAGAGCGCCAGCGCGGCCCGGGCGGCGTCGACGTCGACCTGCCCGGTGCCGTGCACCTGGGCCCAGTCGCGCACCCGGCGCAGGAGTCGGTTGGCGATGCGGGGGGTGCCGCGGGAGCGCATCGCGATCTCGGCGAGCGAGGCGTCGTCGGCGGTGACGCCGAGCAGCCGGGCGCTGCGGGCGAGGATGCGCTCGAGGTCGGCGACCTCGTAGAAGTCGAGGTGACCGGTGAAGCCGAAGCGGTCGCGCAGCGGCGCCGGCAGCAGGCCGGCCCGGGTCGTCGCCCCGACGACGGTGAAGGGGGGCAGCTCGAGCGGGATCGCCGTGGCCCCCGGGCCCTTGCCGACGACGACGTCGACGCGGAAGTCCTCCATCGCGAGGTAGAGCATCTCCTCGGCGGGGCGGGACATGCGGTGGATCTCGTCGAGGAAGAGCACCTCCCCCTCCGACAGCGAGCTCAGGACGGACGCGAGGTCGCCGGCGTGCTGGATCGCGGGGCCGGAGGTCACCCGGATCGGCTGCTCGAGCTCGGCGGCGACGATCATCGCCAGGGTCGTCTTGCCCAGGCCGGGCGGACCGGACAGGAGCACGTGGTCGGGCGGGGCGCCGCGGCGGCGCGCGGCCTCGAGCACGAGACCGAGCTGGTCGCGCACCTTGGGCTGGCCGGGGAACTCGTCGAGCCGTCGCGGTCGCAGCGCCGCCTCGACGGTGGTGTCGTCGTCGGTGCCGCCGGCGTCGACGATGCGGGCGGTTGCGTCGTAGGAACCGTCGGAGGCCCGGGGGTCCTCGTCGTCGGCGACCCGCATCTCGGAGCTGAAGCCGCTCACCGGGCGAGCACCTGCAGGGCGGCCCTCAGGACGCTGGAGACGCCACCGTCACCGTGCTCGTCGGCGACCTTGGCCACCGCGTCCGCGGACTGCCTCGCGGAGTAACCCAGACCCACGAGCGCCTCGATGACCTGGTCCTGCCAGGGCGCGGCCGTCGCTCCCCCGGCGGCACCCGCGGCGGCGGCCCCGGGCACCTCCGGCAGCTTGCCCCGCAGCTCGAGGGCGATGCGCTCGGCGCCCTTCTTGCCGATGCCGGGGACCTTGGTCAGCGTGGCGATGTCGTCCGCGGCGACGGCGGCGGCGAGCTCCTGGGGGCTGAGCACCGACAGCAGCGCCATGGCGACGCGCGGGCCGACGCCGGTGACGGTCTGCGCGAGGTCGAAGGTGTCGCGCTCGGAGGCCTCGGCGAAGCCGTAGAGGGTCATCGAGTCCTCGCGCACGATCATGCTCGTCGCGAGCTCGACCGGCTGGCCCACCCGGGTCGCGGCGGCCACCGCCGGCGGGGTGTGCACGAGCAGCCCGATGCCGTGGACGTCGACGACGACCCGGTCGAGGCCGACGTGCTGGGCGGTGCCGGTGACGGAGGCGATCATCGGGCGACCGACCTCAGGCGGGCCCGCTCGCTCGCGGCGGCGAGGTCGCGGCGGGCGGCACCGGCCCCGCGCCACTGGTGGCAGATCGCCAGCGCCAGGGCGTCGGCCGCGTCGGCCGGCCGGGGGGCCTCGGCCAGGGAGAGGATGCGGGTGACCATCGTCGTGATCTGTGCCTTGTCTGCCCGGCCGGAGCCGGAGACGGCCGCCTTGACCTCGGTGGGCGTGTGCAGGGTGACCGGCAGCCCGCGGCGGGCCCCGGCGAGGTGGACCAGCCCGCTCACCTGTGCCGTCGTCATGACGGTCGGCACGTGGTCGGCGGCGTAGACGCGCTCGAGCGCGATCGCGTCGGGCTCGAAGCGGTCGAGCCAGGCGTCGAGCTCGTCCTGGACGTAGGCCAGTCGGTCACCGGTGGAGCGGTCCGCCGAGGTGCGCACGACACCGACGGCCACCATGCGCAGGGCACGGGCCTCCCCTTCGACGACGCCGAGACCGCACCGGGTCAACCCGGGGTCCACGCCGAGCACTCGCACCTGCGGCCTCCCGGATCGACTCGAACACCTGTTCTGGTCGAGACTACGTGTCGGCGGCGCACCGGGCGCCGCCGACACGCCGGGCTCAGGACTCGTCGGCCTCGAGCTGGGCGAGGACCTCGTCGGAGATGTCGCCGTTGGTGAAGACGTCCTGGACGTCGTCGCTGTCCTCGAGGGCCTCGACGACGCGGATCATCTTCTTGGCGCCCTCCTTGTCGAGGGGCACCTGCATGCTCGGCAGGAAGGAGGCCTCGGCCGAGTCGTAGTCGACCCCGGCCTCCTGGAGCGCCGTGCGGACGGCGACGAAGTCGGTCGCCTCGGACACGATCTGCCACGAGTCGCCGAAGTCGTTGATCTCCTCGGCGCCGGCCTCGAGCACGATCTCGAGCAGGTCGTCCTCGCTCTTCTCCGCCTTGGGCACCATGACGACGCCCTTGCGGTTGAAGAGGTAGGCCACCGAGTTGGGGTCGGCGAGGTTGCCGCCGTTGCGCGACAGGGCCGTGCGCACCTCGGTGGCGGCGCGGTTCTTGTTGTCGGTCAGGCACTCGATGAGGATGGCGACACCGCCGGGGGCGTAGCCCTCGTAGGTGATGTTCTCCCAGTCGGCGCCACCGGCCTCGGCGCCCGAGCCGCGCTTGACGGCGCGGTCGATGTTGTCGTTGGGGACCGAGCTCTTCTTCGCCTTCTGGATCGCGTCGTAGAGCGTGGGGTTGCCGGTGGGGTCGCCGCCACCGGTGCGCGCCGCGACCTCGATGTTCTTGATCAGCTTGGCGAAGAGCTTGCCGCGCTTGGCGTCGATCGCCGCCTTCTTGTGCTTCGTGGTTGCCCACTTGGAGTGGCCGGACACGTTGTCTCCTCGTTGTGGCTGGCAGGTGGTCCGAGGGTCGATCCTACGCGGCGCGCCGCACCATCTCGACGAAGAGCGCGTGGACGCGGTGGTCCCCGGTCACCTCGGGGTGGAAGCTCGTGGCGAGCAGGTGGCCCTGCCGCACGACGACCGGACGGGTCTCCCCCTTCGCCTCCACGCCGGCGAGCACCTCGACGCCGTCGCCGGCCTGCTCCACCCAGGGAGCCCGGATGAAGACGGCGCGGACCGGCCCGCCGGCGATGTCGGCCACCTCGAGATCGGTCTCGTAGGAGTCGACCTGGCGGCCGAAGGCATTGCGCCGCACCGTGATGTCGAGCCCGCCAAGCGTCTGCTGCTGCGGGTGCCCGTCGAGCAGGCGGTCGGCGAGCAGGATCATCCCGGCGCAGCTGCCGTAGACCGGCAGACCGTCGGCGATCCGGGAGCGAAGGGGGTCACGCAGGCCGAAGGTGCGGGTGAGCTTGTCGATGGTCGTCGACTCCCCTCCGGGGAGCACGAGCGCGTCCACCGTCGCCAGCTCCTCCGGTCGACGTACCGGCAGCGTCGCTGCGCCGGCCTCCTCGAGGGCGGCTCGGTGCTCCCGGACGTCGCCCTGGACCGCGAGGACTCCGATGACGGGACGGGAGAGGTCGCTCATGGAGCGGAATGTAGTCGCCCGCACGCCTGCGACTGCCGCCGCCTCGATGCGTGGACGTGTTTGGTCCCCCGGTCAGCGGGTAGCCAGATGAACCAACCGCACGACTCAACCCAGGAGGTTGTCATGGGCAAGATCTCGATGCTCGCCGCCGGAGCCATCGGCTACGTGTTCGGCACGCGAGCCGGCCGTGAGCAGTACGACAAGATCAGCGGCCAGGCCAAGCGGCTGTGGAAGGACCCCAAGGTGCAGCGCAAGGCCGGTCAGGCCCAGGAGGCCGCCGAGGACCTGGGGCACAAGGCGGGGGACAAGATCACCGCCAAGGTCAAGGAAAAGGCGGGGAACGACTCCACCGACACCCCGACGACGACCACCACCGCCTCCCCCGGCACCGGCGTCGGCACCACCCCCGGGACCGGCGCAGGCGGTCTCGGGTCGGGCGAGCCCACCTCGGGCCCCGGCACCACCCCGGGACGTGGCGGCCTTGGCTGATCCCACCCACGCGAGCGGCTCGCACGCCGCGGGCCGCGACGACATCCCGACCCAGCACGAGAGCACGGGGCAGCTCGTCGCCGACGCCACCGAGCAGATCGGACAGCTCGTCCGTCAGGAGATGGCGCTCGCTCGTGCCGAGCTGACGCAGAGCGCGAAGAAGGCCGGGACGGGAGCGGGACTCTTCGGAGGTGCCGGTCTCGTCGCGCTGTACGGCGTCGCCGCGCTCGTCGCGACCGCCATCATCTCCCTCGACCTCGTCATGCCCCTGTGGCTGGCCGCGTTGGTCGTCGGCGTGGTCCTCCTGGCGGTCGCCGGTCTCCTTGCCCTCGTGGGCAAGAAGCAGGTGTCCGAGGCGGCACCGCCCGCCGAGCGCACCGTCCACAACGTCAAGGCCGACATCGACACGGTCAGGGGAGGCAACCACCCGTGAGCACCTTCGACGAGCAGGAACCCCGCCATGACCTCCGCGCGGTCCCGGACGAGCACCATCCGTCACCGGACGAGGGGGTCGAGCAGCTGGAGCGCGAGGCCGCCGCCACGCGAGCCGAGCTCGGTGAGACGGTCGACGCACTCGCCGCGAAGCTCGACGTCAGGACGCGGGCGAAGCACGGGGCCGACGAGCAGAAGGCGCGGGTGCAGCACGCCGTGGCCAACGTGCGGCGCTCCGCGACCGATCGTGAGGGGAAGCCGCTGCCGCAGGTCTGGGCAGCGGGTGTCGCCGCGGCCGTCGCGCTCGTCGGGCTGCCGCTCGCCGTGCGCCTCGTCCGTTCACGTGGCAGACGGCTCCACCGGTACCGGGGCTACCGGCTCTGATGACCGGACGAGCTGACCGCAGCGGTCCAGCACCGCACTCGGAGGACTCCCGCGCGCCGGACGGACCGACCGACCTCGAGAAGCCCACGCTGCGCCACGTGCTGCGCCGGACGGCGCGGGAGTTCTCCGCGGACGAGTGCACGGACCTCGCGGCGGCACTGACGTACTACGCCGTCCTGGCACTCTTCCCGGCATTCATCGCGCTCGTCTCACTCGTGGGCCTCGTCGGGCAGGGGCCGCAGACGGTCGACACGGTCCTCGGCGTCCTGCGGGACACGGCGGGAGCCTCCGTGGCGGACACCCTCGAGCCGGTCCTCACCTCACTGGCCCAGGGCACCGGCGCCGGCTTGGCCTTGGTGCTCGGCCTCGCCGGTGCCCTGTGGTCGGCATCGGGATATGTGAACGCCTTCTCCCGGGCGATGAACAGGATCTACGGCGTCACCGAGGGCCGGCCGGTCTGGAAGCTGCGCCCGCTGATGCTCCTCGTCACCGCGGTGCTTCTCGTCCTGGTGGCCGCCGTGCTCGTGGCACTGGTCGTCTCGGGACCGGTCGCGGAGTCGATCGGCTCGTTGCTGGGGCTCGGGTCGAGTGTCGTCACGGTCTGGCAGATCGCCAAGTGGCCGGTCCTCCTCCTCGCCGTGGTCGTCATCGTCGCGCTGCTGTACTGGTCGACGCCGAACGTGCGCCAGCCGAAGATCAGGTGGATGAGCCCCGGCGCGCTCGTGGCGATCCTCGTGTGGGTGCTCGCGTCCGTGGCCTTCGGCATCTACGTGGCGAACTTCGGCTCCTACAACAAGACCTATGGATCGATGGCCGGCGTCATCGTCTTCCTGCTGTGGCTGTGGCTGACCAACCTCGCCCTGCTCTTCGGTGCTGAGCTCGACGCCGAGCTCGAGCGTGGGCGGGAGCTGCAGGCCGGCATGCCCGCCGAGGACGAGATCCAGCTGCCTCGGCGGGACACGACCGGCATCGACAAGAAGAAGGACAAGCACGAGGCGGACGTCCGGGATGCGCGAGCACTGCGCCGCAGGGGGCACGGGCGCACCGACGGCGACTGAGCGCAGGCCACGCGGTGTGCCCCGGTCGGAACCGCCGCGGAAATGCACGGACGTCCGCCTCGCCCACGGCGCGGAACGGTGCGCTGGGTTTTCCCCCGCACGCAGTGTGCGTGCCTTGCCCGGAGGGGAAGCCCGGGCTGGTCACCGGGGGTCACCTTGCTCATCATGCCTCGCCGCGGGCTGATCGCGTCCGTCCTGTCAGCACTTCTCCTCGCCGTCCTCCTCGTCCCGTCCGGGAACGCTGCGGCCATCGACGACGAGTTCGTCCCGGTCGACCGGTACGTCGTCGGAGGGTGCCGGATCGCCTTCGACGCGGCCGGGACCGCGAGTCCGGTCGGCTCCGCGGGGCGGCCCTGCGTGGGCGTCAGCTCGCTCGGGGTCGACAGCCGCGGCGACCTCATCGTGCGGATGACGCCCCAGGCGCCGTATCCCTCGCTGTGGATCATGGTGCAGGCCGGCCCCGTGCTCAGTGCTCGCGGCATTGCCACCAGTGCCACGGGCAACGGCAAGCACGTCACCGTGAGGTTCTACGACGCCCGGGACAAGAGCCGGATCAGCCTGCGCAGCACCACGCAGCGGCGGAGGGTGGTCGGCGCCGACCTGGTCATCGGCTGGGTCAAGGTGACACCGTCCGGGACGACCGCGGCGTCCCTGCTCAAGGACCCGGGGTACGACGCGCTCGGCCCCTACCGTGACCGCACGGCGACGTCGGAGACGACGATCGCGGGCGGATGCGTCATCCGCTTCGACAGCGAGACCCCGCGCGTCCACGCCAACTCGTCGCACCGATGCATCGGGGTCTCGTCCGTGCGCCTGTCATCCACCGGTGACCTGCAGGTCGTCTCGTCGACCGAGCAGCGTGGAGCGGTCGTCAACGCCCAGGCGGACCCCGACGAGACGCTCGCCACCCGCGGTCTGGTCACCGGCGTGTCCGCGACCGCGTCGGTCAGACGGTGAGCATCTTCGACTCCCGTCTGCGTCGGCGGCTCGACCTGCGGCAGCTGCAGGACTACGCGCGAGTGGTCGGCAGCACCGCGAACGTGTGGCTCTCCTGGACCAAGACGACCCAGCGACCGGGAGTGTCCAATGCCGTGACGACGCCCGCAGCGCACGCATACGGACCCTTCATGGACGGCTCCGTCGAACCCATCGCCCTCGTTCAGCGCGGGTGTCGCATCCGCTTCTCGGAGACGTCTGCCGACGCGCTCGCCTACGGCAACCGACATCACCTGTGCACCGGGGTCACCGGGTTGGGCGTGGACCGGGCCGGGTACGTGGCCGTCTACGGCCCCCGCACAACATCATCTCCACCACGACGGTCGCCATGAGCGGCAAGACCGACCACGGGTTGCGGGCGGGCCTGAGCGGCGGGGGCGGTCGCTCGGTCATCCGCATCTACAGCTTCAAGCTGGGCCGCCCGCTCGACCTGCGCAAGGCCGCGGACCGCAAGATCCTGGTGTCCGACGGCGCCGAGCTGTACCCCGGATGGACCCAGTTCGTCGGCAGCTACTGACCGGCCGGCGGCAGGTGAGGGGCCCCGGTCGTCGACCGGGGCCCCTCACCCATGCGCTGGGTGACACGTCACCAGCCGCGCTCGGCCAGGCGGTGCGGCTGCGGGATCTCGTCGACGTTGATGCCGACCATGGCCTCACCGAGCCCGCGAGAGACCTTGGCCAGCATGTCCGGGTCGTCGAAGAAGGTCGTCGCCCGGACGATCGCCTCGGCCCGCTGGGCGGGGTTGCCGGACTTGAAGATCCCGGAGCCGACGAAGACGCCCTCGGCGCCCAGCTGCATCATCATCGCGGCGTCGGCGGGCGTGGCGATCCCACCGGCGGTGAAGAGGACGACCGGGAGCTTTCCGGCAGTCGCAACCTCCTTGACCAGCTCGAAGGGGGCCTGCAGCTCCTTGGCCGCGACGTAGAGCTCGTCCTCCGCCAGCCCCTGGAGGCGGCGGATCTCCTGGCGGATCTGGCGCATGTGGGTCGTGGCGTTGGAGACGTCGCCGGTGCCGGCCTCCCCCTTCGAGCGGATCATCGCCGCGCCCTCGGTGATGCGACGGAGCGCCTCGCCGAGGTTGGTCGCGCCGCAGACGAAGGGGACGGTGAAGGCCCACTTGTCGATGTGGTTGGCGTAGTCGGCCGGGGTGAGCACCTCGGACTCGTCGATGTAGTCGACACCCAGCGACTGCAGGACCTGCGCCTCGACGAAGTGGCCGATGCGGGCCTTGGCCATGACGGGGATGGAGACCGCGCTGACGATGCCGTCGATCATGTCGGGGTCGCTCATCCGCGAGACGCCACCCTGGGCGCGGATGTCGGCGGGGACGCGCTCGAGGGCCATGACGGCGACGGCTCCGGCGTCCTCGGCGATCTTCGCCTGCTCGGGGGTGACGACGTCCATGATGACGCCGCCCTTGAGCATCTCGGCCATGCCTCGCTTGACGCGCGCGGTCCCGGTCTGGGTCTGGGTCTCGGTGCTCATGTCGTGCTCCTCGTCGGGTCGCAGGTTGCGATGTCGTTTGATCTAGGCCAAAAACTAGCACGGCACAGGACAATGCCGATCCCCCGTCCACAGATGGGGACGACGCCACCTAGACTCGGCTGTCGTGAGCACCCAGACGCCGCAGATCTCCGGCGGCACCGCGGCCGAGATCGCCGAGAGCGTGCGCGGCCTCGTCGAGCGCGGGCAGCTCGCCCCCGGCGAGGCGCTGCCCCCGGTCCGGGCGCTGGCCGAACAGCTCGGCGTCAACCGCAACACCGCCGTCGCGGCCTATCGCGACCTCGCTCGCTCCGGTGTCGTCATCTCCCAGGGACGGGCGGGGACCCGCGTGGCCCGACGCAGCCGGGTGCCCCAGGAGGGTTTCGCCGGTGCGGGTGCCCTGCGTGACGTCGGCACCGGCAACCCGGACCCGAGCCTCATCCCAGACCTCGGCCCGGCGCTGGCGGCCGCTGCCGGACGCCACGTGCTCTACGGCGAGCCGACGATCGACGCCGACCTGCGCTCCTGGGCACGGGAGTGGATGGCGCCCGACGTGCCCGTGGGGGCCGACGACCTGCGCCTGACCCTGACCAGCGGCGCCGTCGACGCGGTCGAGCGGCTGCTCGCCCAGGCGCTCCTGCGCGACGACACCGTCGCCCTCGAGGACCCGTGCTTCCTCGCGAGCATCCACCTGGCCCAGCTCGGCGGCTATCGGGCGGTCCCGGTCCCCGTCGACGACGAGGGGATGACCGTGGCGGGGCTGCGGCACGCGCTCGAGCAGGGCGCGCGGGCGGTCGTGTGCACCCCGCGGGCGCAGAACCCGACGGGGGCGTCGCTCACCGCCGAGCGAGCCGCGGCGCTGCGCGAGGTCCTCGCCGACCACCCCTACGTCCTCGTCGTGCAGGACGACTACTACTCCTACCTGTCCCGGCAGCCCTTCCACTCGATCGTGGGCCCCGAGCACCAGCGCTGGGCCCTCGTGCGGTCGGTGTCGAAGTTCGCCGGGCCCGACATGTGCCTCGCCGTGACCGCGTGCGACCCGGAGACCGCAGCCCGGCTCGAGCTGCGCCTGAGCCCCGGCACGACGTGGGTGAGTCACCTGCTGCAGCGGATCACCCACGCGGTGATGACCGACGAGGCGGCGCTGGCGCTCATCGAGCGGGCCGGTGCGCACTACGCCGAGCGCAACGCGAGCTTCGCCGGGCTGCTCACCGACCGGGGTCTGCCCACCGTCGCGGGCGACGGGATGAGCCTGTGGGTCCCTCTGCCGGTTCCCGCCCGCGAGGTCACCGAGCGACTGACCCGGCGCGGCTGGCTCGTGCGCACGGGCGACGGGTTCCGCCTCGAGGAGGGCGACGAGCCGTCACAGCACCTGCGGCTCACGGTGCACGACCTCACCGACGCGGAGGCCGCCGCGCTCGCCGACGACCTGTTGGCTGCCGTCGACGAGTGCTCCTGACCTCCCTTCGCCCCTGTGGCCGGGCCGAAGGGAGGCTCGGCTCACGCCCCCGGGAGGGCGTCGTCGAACTCGACCGTCTGGGGCAGGGCGGCGTAGCCGGCGAGGCGGAAGAGTCGCACGACGCGCTTGGCCCGCACCCGCTGGACCTCCTTGACCGCCTCGTTGTGGAAGCGCCTGGCCAGCTGCACCCGCAGCCCGGCCTCGCGCACGCGCTCCAGCGCGGCGGCGCCCGACCCGCCGTCCGCATCGATCCCTCGCGCGACCTCGGGCGGCAGGGCCGCGTGGAGCACCTCGGTCAGCTCGCTCTCGACCGCCTCACGCCCCGCGAAGTGCTGTCCCTCCAGCAGATCGGTCTCGAAGGTCCGCTCGTTGACGCGCTCGAGCGACTCGCTGGCCGCCGCAGCGACGAGGAAGCCGCTCGCCGGGTCAAGGGCACCGGAGTTGGCCAGCTCGAGGCTGGCCTCGGCACGCCGCACGATGTGGGCGTCGAGGGCCGACAGGGCCCCCTCGACCTTCGCGTGCAGCCGGTCGAGCCGCGCCGCGCTGTAGGAGAGGTACCAGGCGAGGACGAGGACCACGCACAGCGCGAGGGCGATCCAGCTCAGCGTCTCCATGGCTCTCCTGCCTGACCGTGGTCACGGCCCTCGCCGGTCAGGCGCCCCAGCCCCGGCCGCAGACGGGTGACCTCGTGGTGCCGGTGCCCGGCGTCGAGGACCGTCTCGTAGACGGCGATGATCTCGCGGGCCACGACGTCCCAGTCGAAGACGCGTGCCCGCTCCCGGCCCAGCTGTGAGAGCGTCGCGCGTCGCGCCGGATCGCCGAGGAGCTCGATCGTGCGTGCCGCCAGGTCGTCGGGGCGCTCGGAGTGGAAGAGCGCCCCGGCCATGCCGCTCCGGCCTCCGTCGAGGACCCGCTGGAAGGCCGCGAGGTCACTGGCGAGCACCGGCGCACCGGCGGCCATCGCCTCGACGAGCACGATCCCGAAGCTCTCTCCCCCGGTGTGCGGCGCGACGTAGAGGTCGGCCGAGGCCAGCGCACGCGCCTTGTCCTCGTCGGACAGGGCGCCGAGGAACTCGGCTGCGGCAGCGACCCGCTCGGGCATGCGCGCCCGCGCCGCCTCGGCGCTGCCCGGCCCGACGACGAGCAGTCGCGCCCCGGGCACGGCGTCGAGCACGGCGGGCATGGCCTCGGTGAGGACCGGCAGACCCTTGCGCGGCTCGTCGATGCGGCCGAGGAAGACGATCGTCGGTCGGCCGGGCGCACCGGTCCACTGCGGGTCACGGGTGACCGAGGCGAAGGCGGAGGTGTCGACGCCGTTGGGGATGACGACGGCGTCCCCGCCGATGTGGGTCGTCACCGTGCGGCGGGCGTCCTCGGAGACGGCGATGCGGCCGTGGATCTTTTCCAACGAGGGGCGCAGCAGGGGGTAGGCAGCCTGCATGACGCGGGAGCGGACGTTGGAGGTGTGGAAGGTCGCGACGACGGGGGTCGTCGCCGCCCACAGCGCGAGGATCGACAGGCTCGGTGCGAGCGGCTCGTGGATGTGCACGACGTCGAAGTCGCCCTCCTCGAGCCAGCGGCCCACCTTGCCCGCCGCCACCGGGCCGAAGAGCAGGCGGGCGGTCGAGCCGTTGTAGCGGATCGGCACGGCGCGGCCGGCGGGCACGACGTAGTCGGGCAACGCGGTGCCCTCGTCGGCCGGGGCGAGCACGGAGGCCTGGTGACCGTGGGCGCCGAGGTACTCCGCGAGGTCGCGGATGTGGAACTGCACTCCCCCGGGCACGTCGAAGGAGTAAGGGCTGACGAGGCCGATCCTCATGCGACCTCCCGTCGGGAGGCCTCGCGTCGGGCGGCATCGCGTGCCGGGTCGAGGTCGTCGACGAAGACCCGCTGCATCATGTGCCAGTCGGCGGTGTGCTCGCGGATCGCCGAGCCGAAGGCGTTGGCGCAGGCCTGGGTCGTGCGGGCCACCGCGTCGGGCGCGCTCGCCGGTGCGACGGCGACGGCGTCGTGGACGGTCACGACCATGCCCCAGGTGCCGCCGACCCGCTCGTGGCGCAGCGTCACCGGGTAGAGCGGCAGGCCGGTCTCGACGGCGAGGGCCGCCGGGCCGGCGGCCATGCGCGCCCGGTGCCCGCACAGGTCGACCTCGACGCCGCTCGCGGACAGGTCGCGGTCGGCGAGCAGCGGCATGACGACCGGCTCCCCCGTCGCGAGCTGCTCGCGCAGCCTGACGAAGGTGCCCCGCTCGGCCGGGTGGATCACCATGCCCAGGCTCTCTCGGTAGTCGAGGAAGGCGCGGAACATCTCCTCCGGCTCGAGCCGTTCGGCGACGGTGACGACGGTGCCGAGGTGGCGCGCGCACCAGACCCCGGCGAGGTCCCAGTTGCCCGTGTGGCCGAGGAAGGCCAGGACCGGTCGGCCGGCGAGCAGGTCCGCCTTGAGCTGCGGCATCGCCCCCTCGAAGCGCACGACCGAGTCGACGTGCTCGCCGCTCACCGCGGGCAGCCGGAAGGCCTCGACGTAGTAGCGCAGGCTGGCCCGCACGCCATCGGCGACGAGCCGCTCGAGGTCGTCCGCCGACAGCTCCGGGCGGACCCGGGCGTAGTTGGCCCGCAGCCGCTGGACGGACGGGCCGTCGGCGCGGTGGGTGCGGTCGGCCGCGAGGTCGAAGAGGAGGTAGGCCAGCCGGGCCGGCAGCAGCCGCAGCGCCCGCCACGCCAGGAGGAAGGCGAGGACGGTGGCGCGCTGCCGCAGCCGCGTCATGACCCGGCGGGTGCGGTGCCGGAGGACTCGGGAGCGAAGGCCTGCCGGCGCACGAGCAGGACGCGCTGGAAGATCGTCACGACGCTGGCGACGGCGAGCAGCCCGAGCACGACCTTGAGCACCTCCTCGGGCAGGCCCATGCCGACGAAGCCGGTCGTGACGAGCGCGGCGACGAGCCGATCGGCCCGCTCCGCGATGCCGACGTCGGCCCGCATCCCGAGCCCCTCGGCGCGGGCGCGTGCGTAGGAGACGACGCTGCCGAGGACGAGACAGGCCAGGGCGAGCCAGGCCATGAGCCGGTCGTCGCCGCCCTGGAAGAACCAGATCGCCAGGCCGGAGAAGATCGCGGCGTCACCGAGCCGGTCGAGCGTCGAGTCGAGGAATGCACCCCAGCGGTTCGACCGGTCGAGCTGGCGGGCCATGATCCCGTCGATCGTGTCGGAGAAGACGAAGGCGGTGATGACGAGCACGCCGACGAGCAGCTGCCCGCGGGGGAAGAAGACGAGGGCACCGAGGCAGACGCCGAGGGTGCCGATGATCGTGACGGCGTCGGGGCTGATGCCCATCCGGAGCAGAAGGCGCGCCACCGGGGTGAGGATCCGGGTGACGGCGGCGCGTGCGTATCGATTGAGCATGGCGGGTCAAGCGTAACCGCGCCCCGCACCGCCGCCGGACGGCGCACCGGCGTGTGGGCGAGCAGCCTCAGCGGCTGGCGTCCTCCCACGCCGCGACGAGGGCCGCACGGGCGTCCTCGAGCAGGATCGGCAGCGCCTTGGTCTGGGCGATGATCGGCAGGAAGTTCATGTCCCCGCCCCACCGCGGGATGACGTGCTGGTGCAGGTGCGCTGCCACCCCGGCGCCGGCGACGGCGCCCTGGTTCATCCCGAGGTTGAAGCCGTGCGGGTTGGACGAGGCCTGCAGCGCGCGGATCGCCGTCTTGGTCAGCGCCGTGAACTCCGCCGTCTCCTCGTCGGTGAGGTCGATGTAGAGCGAGACGTGCCGATAGGGGCAGACGAGGACGTGACCGGCGTTGTAGGGGAAGAGGTTCATGACGACGAAGCAGGTCTCGCCGCGGTGGACGATCAACCCCTCGTCGTCGTCCTTGTCCGGGGCGACGCAGAAGGGACACCCGTCTCCCGCGTCGTCACTCGGCCGCTCCCCCGTCACGTAGGCCATGCGGTGCGGCGTCCACAGCCGGTCGAAGCCGTCGGGCACGCCCACGAGGGAGCGCGCGTCCTCGGTCGGGTGGTCCTGCTGCCTCATGGGCCCGATCCTGTCACGCCCCGTGACGAAGGGGGGTCCGCCCCCTTCGTCCCGTGGCCGGGCCGGCGCTCAGCCCTGCCCCGGGACCCACTCGCGCAGACGGGCGGTCGGGTCGTCGAAGCCGGTGGCGTCGAAGAGCGGCCGCCCGGCGTCGCTGGCGTTGAGCCGCACGAAGCGGACCCGCTCGGCGGTCGCGGCCTCCTGCACCGCGTGCAGCAGGCGGCGGCCCAGCCCCTCGCGGCGTCGGTCGGCAGAGACGAAGACCTGCTGGACGTACCACCACTCCGGCCGCCCGAGGTGGCTCAGCGTGGGCAGCTTGCGCACGCGCAGCGCGAGTACGCAGCCGACCGGCCGCCCGTCGGGCTCCTCGGCGATCCAGCCACGGACCCCGTCGAAGTCGGCGAGCAGCGCATCGGCGTAGTCGGTGAGGAAGCCGGGCCGCGGCGTGTGCCCGACCTCCCGGTCCTGCTGCAGGCGCAGCGCGCCGAGCGAGAGCGCGTCGTCGCGCTCGATCGGGCGGATCCGCGTCGTCATGCCCGCAACATAGCCAAGAACCCGCACTTCCTTGAGGAAATGCGGCCCGGAGGCCGCACGACCTCAAGGAAATGCGGGTTCTTGTGGGCGCGACGCCTCAGATGGTGCCGGCAGGGGCGGCGTCGGGGCCGGGGTTGGTCAGGCTCGGGGCCGAGGTGATCTGGTCCTTGGCCTCGATGGCCGCGAGGACCCGCGCGATCGCGGTCTCGATCGGCAGCCCGTTTTCTTGGCTGCCGTCGCGGTAGCGGAAGGAGACGGCGTTGTTGCTGCGGTCCTCCTCGCCGGCGATGAGGGTGAAGGGCACCTTGGACTTGCTCGCATTGCGGATCTTCTTCGGGAAGCGGTCGTCGCTCTCGTCGAGCTCGACGCGGATCCCCTTCGTCCGCATCTGCTGCAGCACGTCCCAGAGGTAGTCGTTGTACTCCTCGGCGACCGGCACGCCGAGCACCTGGACGGGCGAGAGCCACACCGGGAAGGCGCCGGCGTAGTGCTCGACGAGCACACCGATGAAGCGCTCGATCGAGCCGAACTTCGCCGAGTGGATCATCACCGGCTGCTGCCGCGAGCCGTCGGCCGCCTGGTACTCGAGCGCGAAGCGGTCGGCCGAGGGCTGGTTGAAGTCGTACTGGATCGTGCTCATCTGCCAGGTGCGGCCGATGGCGTCACGGGCCTGCACCGACACCTTGGGGCCGTAGTAGGCGGCGCCGCCCGGGTCCGGCACGAGCTCGAGCCCGGTCTCGGAGCACACCTGCTCGAGGACGGCGGTCGCCTCGGCCCAGTCCTCGTCGCTGCCGATGAACTTGCTGGACTTCTCGCCCCCTTCGTCCCGGGTGGACAGCTCGAGGTAGAAGTCGTCGAGACCGAAGTCGCGCAGCAGCCCGAGGATGAAGTCGAGCAGGTGGCGGATCTCGTCGGGCGCCTGCTCCTTGGTGACGTAGGAGTGGCTGTCGTCCTGGGCGAAGCCGCGCACCCGCGTCAGGCCGTGGATGACACCGGACTTCTCGTGCCGGTAGACGTGGCCGAACTCGAAGAGCCGCAGCGGCAGCTCGCGGTAGGAGCGCTGCTTGCTGCGGTAGATGAGGTTGTGCATCGGGCAGTTCATCGCCTTGAGGCGGTAGTCCATGCCGTCGACGTCGAAGGGGGGATACATCCCCTCGCCGTAGTAGGGCAGGTGGCCGGAGGTGTGGAAGAGCCCCTCCTTGGCGATGTGCGGCGTGCCGACGTACTCGAAGCCTTCCTCGATGTGCCGCTGGCGGACGTAGTCCTCCATCTCGCGCTTGATGACGCCACCCTTGGGGTGGAAGACCGGCAGGCCGGAGCCGATCTCGTCGGGGAAGGAGTAGAGGTCGAGGTCGCGCCCGAGCTTGCGGTGGTCGCGCTTCTCCGCCTCGGCGAGCCGGTCGAGGTAGGCCTTGAGCTCGTCCTTGGACGGCCAGGCCGTGCCGTAGACACGCTGCAGCTGGGGGTTCTTCTCGCTGCCGCGCCAGTAGGCCGCGGCGCTGCGCATGATCTTGTAGGCATTGCCGATGACCTTGGTGCTCGGCACGTGCGGTCCGCGGCACAGGTCGCCCCAGGCGCGGGTGCCGTCGCGGCGGACGTTGTCGTAGATCGTCAGCTGGGCGCCGCCGACCTCGACCGAGGCGCCCTCGGCCGCGTCCTCCGAGGCGCCGCCCTTGAGCCCGATGAGCTCGCACTTGTAGGGCTCGTCGGCCAGCTCGACGAGCGCGTCGTCGTCGCTGATCTCGCGGCGCACGAAGGCCTGGCCCTCGTTGATGATCCGCTGCATCGCCTTGTCGAGCGCCTTGAGGTCCTCGGGGGTGAAGGGCTCCTCGACGTCGAAGTCGTAGTAGAAGCCGTCGCGGATCGGCGGGCCGATGCCGAGCTTGGCGGAGGGGTTGATCTGCTGCACGGCCTGCGCGAGCACGTGGGCCGTGGAGTGGCGCAGGACGTCGAGACCATCCTGCTCGGCGGCCGTGACCGGCTCGACGACGTCACCCTCGGCGACCTCGTGGGCCAGGTCGCGCAGCTCGCCGTTGACCCGGGCGACGAGGACTGCCCGGTCTCCCTCGAAGAGGTCCGCCGCAGTAGTCCCCCGGTCCACCGATCGCTCGTCTCCGGCGACGTTGATGGTGATCTGGGCAGACACGGGATGCTCCTGTGGGACGGGGTGCGGTGCCCGGCCGGGCACCGCGAAGAACTCTATCCCCGCGAAGGGGGCGGCCCCCAACGCATTCCACCTTGAGTACCAGACCTCAGGCCGCGCCCCCTTCGCCCTCCCTACCGTCGATGCATGCTCACCAAGGACGCTCGACTCCTCCCGCACACCGCCTGCTGGTTCGGCGTGCTCAGCCTGCTCGCCGTGCTGTGCTTCCACTTCCCCGAGCTGCTCACGAGCCAGGAGTTCCGCCCCGTCTACACCTCGGGCTTCGCCCGCGGGCTGCTGCTCGTCGGCATCATCGCAGCCCTGGTCATCGGCACGGTCGCCGTGCTCGCCGGGCAGCGACGGCCCATCGCCTTCACCGGGGTCGTCGCGGCCACGGTGGCTGTGCTGCTGGGTGGGTCCGAGGTCACCCTCGGCGAGATCGAGGCGACCCCGTGGTCGCTGGGTGTCGACTGGTTCATCCTCTCGCTCGTCTTCTCGGCGGTCGTCTTCATCCCGCTCGAGCGCCACCTCGCCCACCGACCGCACCCGGTGCTCCGCCGGGGCTGGCGCACCGACGTCTGCTACTTCTTCCTCAGCCACGTCCTCGTCCAGCTGATCCTCATCGTCGTCACGACGTCGACGACGACGGTCGCCGCAGCCATCGCCGTCGACCCGGTCAAGGACCTGGTCCGCGCGGTCCCCCTGTGGCTGCAGGTCCTGCTCGCGGTCTTCGTCGCCGACCTCGCCCAGGCGGTGCTGCACCGCGCCTACCACCGGGTGAAGAGCCTCTGGCGGTTCCACGCCGTGCACCACTCCAGCCGCGACCTCGACTGGCTCGCCGGCTCGCGCGTCCACCTCGCCGAGACCGTCCTGACCCGCAGCATCGTCCTGCTGCCGCTCATGGTCCTCGGCTTCTCGACCCCCGCGATGAACGCCTACGTCATCATCGTCGGCCTCCAGGCCGTCGTGGCCCACGCCAACATCGGGGTGCGCTTCGGCTGGCTCGAGTACCTCGTCGTCCTGCCGCGCTACCACCACTGGCACCACGCCCGGCACGTCGACTACTGGGACCGCAACTACGCGATCCACCTGCCGGTCGTCGACATGCTCATGGGCAGCTTCAAGCTCCCCCGTGACGGCAGCTGGCCGCAGGAGTACGGCGTCCTGCGGCTGGAGAGCGTGCCGGAGGGCATCGTCGAGCAGCACCTCATGCCCTTCCGCGGTGACCGCGACTACGAGCGTCACGTCGCCTGAGCCCACGGCTGGTTGACTGGCAGCCGTGCACATCACCCGCATCGGACTCACCCCGCTCAAGGGCGCCCGCCACGCCGACCTCGCCCACCTCCACGTCGACCCGACGGGCCCACGCGGCGACCGGCTCTTCTGCCTGCTCGAGGCCGACGAGGACCGGGTGCTGCGCACCGTGGAGAACCCCACGATGGTGCTCGTCTCCACCGCCTGGGACGGCACGGTCCTCACCGTCGGCACGCCCGGATCGCGACCGGTCGCGCACGCACCAGAGCCCACCGGCGACATCCGCTCCTGCGACTACTGGGGGCGGCGCGCCGAGCTCGAGGTGATGGACTCACCGCTCACCGACCTGCTGGCCGCCCACCTCGGGAGGCCGGTCCGCCTCGCCCGTGCCCTCCGCCCGGGTGCGGTCGTCTACGGCGGGTCGGTCAGCCTGGTGACCACCGGGGCCCTGCGCGACCTCGGCGAGGAGCAGGGCGCGCGGTTCCGGGCGACGGTGACCGTCGACGCCGAGAGCGACCCCGCGCCGGGCACCGTGCTGCACCTGGGTGACGCCGTCGTCCGGGTGCGCGGCCCCATCCCCCGCTGCCGGGTCGTCGACGTCAACACCGCCACCGGCGACCTCGACACGCGCCACCTGCACACCCTGGCGCGCCGCGACCGACCGGAGGGCGAGGTGCCCTTCGGCCTGGACGCCGACGTCCTCGAGCCGGGCACGGTGCACGTGGGCGACGCGGTGGTCGCGGCCGCCACCGGGGCCTGAGGACTGCCTCCCTTCGGTCGGGACGCGAGCCCCCGCACTGATCTGAGAGTGTGGGCGGGCACACCACGGCGCCACCCATGGAAGGCACGACCATGCACGTCATCTGGGGGCTGGGCGGCATGCTCGGCCTGCTCCTCATCGCCGCTGCCCTGTCGACCAACCGCCGCGCCATCCGGCTGCGGACCGTGCTGCCGGCGCTGGCGATCCAGGTCGGCTTCGGGGCCCTCGTGCTCTTCGTCCCCTGGGGCCGGACCGCGTTGCGGTGGGTCTCCGACGGCTTCCAGTCCGTCATCGACTCGGCCACCGAGGGGATCAGCTTCCTCTTCGGCCCCCTGCTGCCCGACGAGGGCGTCGTCTTCGCCCTGCAGGTGCTGCCCGTCGTCGTCTTCTTCGCCTCGCTCACCGGGGTGCTCTTCCACCTCGGCTGGCTCCAGGTCGTCGTCCGGGTGCTCGGCGGCGGACTGCAGCGGGTCCTCGGCACGGGCAAGGCCGAGTCGACCAATGCGGCTGCCAACATCTTCCTCGGGCAGACCGAGGCGCCCCTGGTCATCCGGCCCTACGTCGCCGGCCTGACCCGCTCGGGGCTCTTCGCCGTCATGGTCGGCGGCCTGGCGACGGTCGCGGGGTCGGTCCTCGTCGGCTACGCGCTGCTCGGCGCCGAGCTCGACTACCTCATCGCCGCGAGTTTCATGGCCGCTCCGGGAGCCCTGCTCATGGCCACGATCCTCGTGCCCGAGGAGCCCGACAACGTCGCGGCCGGCATCGAGTTCGACGAGGACGAGATCGAGGCGGCCAAGCACACCCCGAGCGAGCTCGGCGACGTCACCGAGCACCGCAACGTCATCGACGCGGCGGCGGCCGGTGCCGCCGACGGCGCGAAGCTCGCGATCAACATCGGCGCGATGCTGCTCGCCTTCATCTCGCTCATCGCGCTGCTCAACACGATGATCGGCGGGGTCGGCGGCTGGTTCGGCCACCCCGACCTGTCCTTCGAGACGATCATCGGCTACGTCTTCGCGCCGATCATGCTGATGATCGGCGTCCCGTGGCAGGAGGCCGTCGACGCCGGGTCCTTCCTCGGGCAGAAGGTCATCGTCAACGAGTTCGTCGCCTTCACCACCTTCGGGCCCGAGGTCGAGTCCTACAGCGCCCGCACGCAGGCGATCGTCACCTTCGCCCTCACCGGCTTCGCCAACCTCAGCTCGCTCGGCATCCTCCTCGGCGGGCTCGGGTCGATGGCCCCGAGCCGCCGCAAGGACATCGCCAGCCTGGGCATGCGGGCGATCCTCGCCGCGACCCTGGCCAACCTGATGAGCGCGACGATCGCCGGGATCATGCTCGGCTGAGCTCAGCCCGCGTCGGTCGTGCCCTCGTAGAGCCCGATGTGGTTGCCGTCGGGGTCGGCGAGCACGGCGAACCAGCTCGTCTCGCTGATCGGTGCCTTGTCCATGACCACCGACCCTCCGCTCTCCTGCGCCTTGGTCAGGACCTCGTCGATCGAGTCCACCTCGACATAGGACCGCGGTTGCTCGAGGCCCTCGCCCCTGGGCGCCAGTCCGCCGCCGCTGATCTGGTTGGGGGCCTGCCACATGGGGTAGCCCTCGAATCCGGGGATCTCGGCGATCTGCCAGCCGAAGAGTCCGCTGTAGAAGGCCGCTCCGGCCGTCAGGTCGCTGACCGGGATGTCGATGTGTGTGATGTCTCCGTGTGCCATCTCCCGAGCATGGCAGCGACGTGTGACAGCCACCACACCCACGAGGTGAACGGTCGGGGCCGCCCCGCGACGCCGTCGAGGCTGGCCGGCGCGATCCGCTCGCCGTGATCCTCCCGCCACGACCTACCGACGAGTAGCGTGCGGCCATGCAGCCTCCTTCGGGCGTCACCGTCGACGCCCCGGACCCCTTCGCGGACCCCACGACACCGGTCCCGCCCGGGTGGATCGCCCGCCTCGGCCTTGCCGGTGTGGGCATGTGCGCCGGCTGGTTCGGCCCGATCCAGGTCCTCCTCGGGCTCCAGGCCGCAAGCCTGACGCCCGACCACAAGGAGGCCACCCTCTCCCTCGTCACCGGGATCGGCGCCGCCGTGTCGACGCTCGCCAACCCGCTGGCCGGAGCCTTCAGCGACCGGACGACCTCGCGCTTCGGCCGGAGGGTCCCGTGGCTCGTCGGCGGGACCCTCGTCGGGGCACTCGGCCTCGTCGTCCTCGCCGTCGCCGAGTCGGTCCCCGTGATGATCCTCGGCTGGTGCCTCGTCCAGGCCGGGCTCAACGGCACTCTCGCCGCCCTCACGGCCGCGGTGCCCGACCTCGTCCCCGTCGAGCAGCGCGGGCTGGTGAGCGGCGTCGTCGGCATGACCCAGACCCTCGGCATCGTCGTCGGCACCGGGGTCGCGACCCTCGTCTCCGGCACCACCGGCGCCTACCTCGTCCTGGCCGTGCTCGCGGTCGCCGCGGTCACCCCCTTCGTGCTGCGCTCCCTCGACCGGCCACTCCCCCGCGGCCACCTCCCGAGGACGCCCGTGCGGCAGTTCCTCGCCGGCTTCTGGATCTCGCCACGACGCCATCCCGACTTCGCGTGGGCCTGGGCCACGCGCTTCCTCGCGACGGTCGCCAACTCGATCTGCACGATGTACCTGCTCTTCTTCCTCACCGACGCCGTCGGCGTCGCCGACCCCGAGCTCGGCGTCCTCGTGCTCACCCTGCTCTACGCCGCGTGCCTCATCGTCTCCGCGATCGTCGCGGGCATCTGGTCGGACCGGATCGGCCTGCGCAAGCCCTTCGTCACCGCCTCCGGCGTCGTCATGTCGACCGCTGCCGTCCTCCTCGCGATCGTCCAGACGTGGTCCGCGGCGCTCGTCGGCGCGGTGATCCTCGGCATCGGCTACGGCGTCTACCTCGCCGTCGACTTCGCGCTCATCACCCAGGTGCTCCCGCGGGCTGGTGACCGGGCCCGCGACCTCGGGGTCATCAACATCGCCAATGCCCTCCCCCAGGTCCTGGCCCCTGCGATCGCCGGACCGATCATCACGTGGTTCGCCGCCCACGCCACGCACGCCGCGGGGTACCGCACGCTCTACCTGCTGGCCGCGGCCATCGGGCTGGCGGCCGCCGTCCTCATCCGCAAGATCCGCAGCGTCGCCTAGGAGTCCCCGATGCCCCGCCCCCTGCCCCGAGATCTCGTCCTCGGCACCTCCACCGCCAGCTACCAGATCGAAGGGGGCGTGAGCGCCGGCGGTCGTGGTCGCAGCATCTGGGACGACTTCTGCGAGCGGCCCGGCGCGATCGCCGACGGGTCGTCGGGTGCGGTGGCCTGCGACAGCTACCACCGGTGGGACGAGGACGTCGCCCTCCTGCGTGGGCTGGGCGTCGACGCCTACCGCTTCTCCCTCGCCTGGCCCCGCATCCAGCCGACAGGGGCCGGTCCGGCCAACCCACAGGGTCTCGACTTCTACGACCGCGCCGTCGACGCCCTGTGCGAGGCGGGGATCGCCCCATTCGCCACGCTCTACCACTGGGACCTGCCCGCCGCCCTCCAGGCGAAGGGAGGCTGGATGGCCCGCGAGACCGCCGAGCGCTTCGGCGACTACGCGGCCTTCGTCGCCGACCGCCTCGCCGACCGGGTGGCCATGTGGCTCCCGGTCAACGAGCCGGTCGTCGCCACGCTCTTCGGCCACGCCATCGGGGTCCACGCGCCCGGTGAGTCACGCGGCTTCGAGGCCCTGGCGGCGGCCCACCACCTGCTCCTGGGCCACGGGCTGGCCACCCGGGCACTGCGCGCGGCGGGGGCGGCGGCGATCGGCACGGCCAACAACCACACGCCCGTGCACGCGGTGAGCGACGCCGACGAGGACGTCACTGCCGCAACGCTCTACGACACGATCCACAACCGGGCCTTCGCCGAGCCGATCCTGCTCGGCGAGTACCCCAACGGCATGGGTGACGGGATGCCCGGCCCGGTCGCCGAGGACCTGACGGTCATCAGCTCGCCCCTCGATGCCTACGGGGTCAACTACTACAACCCGACGCTCGTCGGGATGCCCGGGTCGCCCGGCACCGCGGCCGCCCGCGCCGCGGTGCCCGACCAGCAGGTCCAGCTGGCGGTCCCCGAGGGCATCCCCTTCGACCTTGTGCCGGTGCCGGCGCGCGAGTACACCGCCTTCGGGTGGCCGGTCGCGCCTGAGGGTCTGACCGAGGTCCTCGTGCAGCTGCGCGAGCGCTACGGCGACAAGCTCCCCCCGGTGCACATCACCGAGTCGGGCTGCTCGACGCACGACGTGGTCGAGGACGGCACCGTGCATGACGACGCGCGCATCCGCTACCTCGACCAGCACCTCGACGCCGTGGCCGACGCCATCGACGCCGGGGTCGACGTCAGGGGGTTCTTCGTGTGGTCGCTGCTCGACAACTTCGAGTGGGCGGAGGGATACACCCAGCGCTTCGGGCTCGTGCGGGTCGACGTCGAGGGCGACCAGCAGCGGGTGCCCAAGGACAGCTATGCCTGGCTGCGCGAGCGCATCCGGGAGACCCGGACCCGGGGCTGACCACGGCGACCACGACGGCCCGTGTCCCCCTGCGGGACACGGGCCGTCGTGACCTCGGCGGTCAGGCGAGGGTGAGCACGAGGTGCTCGGTCTCGGGCTTGCGCGTGCTGCGCAGTCCCGCGACGACCTCCTCGCCGGTGGTGTCGATGACGAAGTCGACCTTGGCCGGCAGCAGCACCGGCTTCTTGAACCACACGTGGCTCGTGCACGGACCACTGGTGCGCGGCCCGATGGCGCCGAGGACCCGTGCATAGGTCCACATGCCGTGGGCGATCGCCTTGGGGAAGCCCATGGCCTTCGCCGTCACGGCGCTCATGTGGATCGGGTTGATGTCACCCGACGCGAGCCCGTAGGTGCGACCGAGATCGCCGGGCAGCGACCACTTCGCGGCGGCCTGGCCCGTGGGGATCGCCGGGGGCTGCGCACCCCGGTCCGCCTCGGCGTCACCCTTGCCGCGGGCCAGGTAGGTCGAGCGGCCCTCCCAGACACGCTCGCCGGCGACGTCGACCTCGGTGACGAGGTCGACGACCTTGCCCTTGGGGTGGGCCCGCAGGTTGTCGGCGGAGACGGTGATGTCCAGGGCCTCGTCGAAGCGGACCTCACGGTGCACCGTGATGACGTTCTCGACGTGGACCAGGCCCATGAGCGGCAGGGGGAAGCCCTTGCCGGACATCAGCTGCATCTGCAGCGGGAAGCCGACGACGTGCGGGTAGGTGTGCGGCAGCACGTCGCTGTTGTTGAAGCCGCAGATGCGCTGGTACTCGAGCAGGTCGAGCCGGTCGATCTGGTGGCCCTCCAGGCGCAGCCGGGTGTCGGGCAGCGACGAGCCGCCGCCCTTGCCCGCCAGCGCCGCCTTGGCGTAGATCGGCCCGAGCGCCGGGATGCTCTTGACGTTCGTGTCGGCCATCAGGCACCCAGCAGCATCTGACCGCACACACGGACGGTGTTGCCCGTGACGGCGCGGTTGCTGTCCCACGAGAACCAGCCGATCGTCTCGGCGACGTCGACCGGCAGACCACCCTGCGACAGGGAGTTGGTCAGACGGCCGATCTCGCGCGTCGCGAGCGGGATCTTGGCGGTCATCTCGGTCTCGATGAAGCCGGGGGCGACGGCGTTGACCGTCACACCCTTGGCGAGGACCTGCGGGTCCTTGGCCAGGCTCGCGGTCATGCCGATGACGCCGGCCTTGCTCGCGCCGTAGTTGGCCTGACCGCGGTTGCCGGCGATGCCGGCGATCGAGGCGACGTTGACGATGTGACCGCCCTCGTTGATGGCGGGCACGAGCGCCTCGTTCATCGTGAGGATCGACAGCAGGTTGACGTTGAGCACCGAGCCCCAGCGGTCGGCGTCGGTGTTGACGAGCAACTTGTCGCGGGTGATGCCCGCGTTGTGCACGACGATGTCGAAGCCACCGTGCAGCCGGCTCGCGTGCTCGACGATCTTGGCCCCGGCGTCCTCCGCGGTCACGTCGACCTGCAGGGCCGAGCCACCGATGCGGTTGGCCACCTCGGCCAGCGGGCCGCCGGCGGCGGGGATGTCGACGCACACGACGGTCGCGCCGTCACGGCTGAGCACCTCGGCGATCGCCGCACCGATGCCGCGCGCGGCGCCGGTGACGACCGCGACCTTGCCCTCGAGCGGGGCGTCCCAGCTCTCGGGGACCACGATGTCGCCGACGGCCTCGCCGACGTGCACGACCTGGGCCGAGACGTAGGCCGAGCGGCCGGAGAGGAAGAAGCGGACGGTCGCCTCGGCGTTGGCGTCGGCGCCCTCGGCGACGTAGACCATGTTGGCCGTGCCGCCGGCGCGCATCTCCTTGCCGACCGAGCGCACGATGCCCTCGAGCGCGCGGCGGGCCGCGGCCTCGGCGACGTCGTCGGTGTCCGCGACCGGACGGCCGATGACGATGACGCGACCGGTGGGGGCCAGGGTCTTCAGCGCCGGGGCGAGGATGCCGCGCAGGGTCTCCAGGTCCGCGGGGGTGCGGGCCTGGGTCATGTCCACGACGACACCGGCGACCGAGGTCGACGGAGAGGTCGCGATCTGCACGCCGTCGGCCTGCAGGGCCTCGGTGAGCAGAGCGGCGACCGGGGCGTCACCGTGCCCGGCGAGCAGGACCGCGCCGCCGATGAGCGGGGCGCCGGCCTTGTGGCGACGCAGCTTGGTCGGACGGGGCAGGCCGAGGGTGTTGGCGATCTGCTTGCCCAGACCGGAGCTGACGAACTTGCCGTACTCGAATCCCATGTGGGTGTTCTCCTTGAGTCGGTGCGGGGAAGGCTCAGGCGCCCTCGAGGATGGCCACGACGCCCTGTCCACCGGCGGCGCAGATGGAGATCAGGCCACGGCTGCCCGGGCCCTTGGCGTGCAGCATCTTGGCCAGCGCGGCGACGATGCGGCCACCGGTGGCGGCGAAGGGGTGACCAGCGGCGAGCGAGGAGCCGTTGACGTTGAGCTTGTCGCGGTCGATGGACCCGAGCGGGGCGTCCAGGCCGAGCTTCTCGCGGCAGAAGTCCTCGTCCTCCCACGCGGCGAGCGTGGAGAGCACCGTCGCGGCGAAGGCCTCGTGGATCTCGTAGTAGTCGAAGTCCTGGAGGGTGAGGCCGTTGCGCTCGAGCATGCGCGGGATCGCGTAGGCGGGAGCCATGAGCAGGCCCTCGGCACCGTGGACGTAGTCGACCGCGGCGGCCTGGCCGTCGACGAACCACGCGAGCGGGGTGAGGCCCTGCTCCGCTGCCCACTCCTCGGAGCCGAGCAGCACCACGGACGCGCCGTCGGTGAGCGGCGTCGAGTTGCCGGCGGTCATCGTCGCGTCGTCACCCTTGCCGAAGACCGGCTTGAGCTTGGCGAGCTTCTCCATCGAGGAGTCGGCCCGCATGTTCTGGTCCTTGGACAGACCCATGAAGCTCGTGACGAGGTCGTCCTGGAAGCCCTCGTCGTAGGAGCGGGCGAGGTTGTGGTGGCTCTTCATGGCGAGCTCGTCCTGCGCCTCGCGGGTGATGCCCCACTTCTTGGCCGTGATGGCCATGTGGTCACCCATCGACAGGCCGGTGCGCGGCTCGACGTTGGCCGGGGTGGCGATGCCGAGGTCCGTCGGGCGGATCTTGGTGAGCGCCAGGGCCTGCGCCTTGGCGCCCTTGGCCCGGTTGACCTTGAGCAGCTTCTTGCGCAGCGACTCGGTGACGGTGATCGGGGCGTCGGAGGCGGTGTCGACGCCACCGGCGATGCCGGACTCGATCTGGCCCAACTTGATCTTGTTGGACACGAGGATCGCGGTCTCGAGGCCGGTGCCGCAGGCCTGCTGCAGGTCGTAGGCGGAGGTCGTCGGGGCCAGCGCCGAGCCGAGGACGGCCTCGCGGACGAGGTTGAAGTCGCGGGAGTGCTTGATGACCGCACCACCGGCAACCTCGTCGATGTGCTTGCCACCGAGGTTGTAGCGGGCGACGAGCCCGTCCAGTGCGGCGGTGAACATGTCCTGGTTGGACGCCTCGGCGTACGCGGCGAACTGGCGGGCGAAGGGGATGCGGTTGCCACCGAGGACGGCGGCGCGACGCGGCAGGTTGTTAGCCACCACAGGTCTCCTGGGTCGTGTTGGTGTCAGTCGGGGACGGCGTCGTGCGCCGCCTCTCCCACCACTGACTTTATGCGATACGGACGGTAGCAGGTACCCCTCGTCCCTGATACCGTCCCGCCTTGTGAGTGACACCACCGACGGCCGCAGCGCCCGCTGGGAGGTGCATCGCCAGGAGCGCCGCAAGGCCCTCGTCGAGTCGGCGATCCGCACCATCCGCAGCCGGGGCGCCGCCGTCGGCATGGACGAGCTGGCCTCCGACGCCGGCACGTCCAAGACCGTCTTCTACCGGCACTTCACCGACCGCCGCGGCCTCTACCAGGCCGTCGCCGCCCGGGTCGACGAGCTCATCCTGCGCGACATCGGCAAGGTCCTCGGTCGCCGGACGGGCGGGTCCGGCTCCGGGCTCGACGCGCTCGACGTCGACCCGCGCTCGGTGATCCACGCCGCGATCGACGCCTACCTCCAGCTCGTCGAGCGCGACCCCGAGGTCTACCGATTCATCGTCTCCGCGCCGATCGTCGGCACCTCGACCGGCGGCAACGCCGCCGAGGTCGCCGCCAGCGCCACGGGTCGGATGGCGGGGCAGATCAGCGACCTCGTCGCAGCCGCCCTCGTCGAGCGCGGCAACGACCCGGCCCCCGCGATGCTGTGGGGCCAGTCGATGGTCGGACTGGTGCGAGCCGGCGCCGACGCGTGGCTTGCCGGCGCCGCGGGCGAGGTCTCCCGCGAGGAGGTCACCGCCCAGCTGACCGACCTCGCCTGGTCGGGCCTGAAGATCGCCTGGAAGCGGCCTACCGACGAGTAGGGTCCCGCTCATGGACCCCATCGACGCGGCCCCCGTCGCGGCTCTGCGCGAGATCCTGCGGCTGCCCACCGTGGCCTCCGAGGACCCGGATCTCACCGACCCCGCTCCCTTCGTCGAGCTGCACTCCCGCCTGCGCGAGCACTTCCCGCTGACCCACGAGGTGGGCGAGGTCATCGACGTCCCGCCGCACGCGCTGCTCATCCGCGTGCCCGCCGACCCGGCCTCGCCGACCGCCGCGGCCGACCCGGTCGTCCTCATGGCGCACATGGACGTGGTCCCGCTCGGCGACGAGACCCTGTGGACGCACCCGTCGCTGGCGGCCGAGGTCGTCGACGGCGTCATCTGGGGCCGGGGCACCCTCGACGACAAGGGGCAGCTCGTCGCCGTCATCGCCGCCGTCGAGTCCCTCTTGGCCGACGGGCGGAGGCCCGCCCGCGACGTGTGGCTCTCCTTCGGCAGCGACGAGGAGGTCATGGGTAGCAGCGCCCAGCGTGCCGTGGAGGTGCTGCGCGCGCGGGAAGTCCAGCCCTGGTTCGTCCTCGACGAGGGCGGTGCCGTCGCCTCCGAGGCCTTCCCCGGGGTCACCCGGCCCCTCGGGGTGGTGGGCGTCTCCGAAAAGGGCGTGCTCTCCCTTCGGCTCACCGCCAGCGGTCGCGGCGGTCACGCATCACGACCGGCGAAGGGAGGTCCCGCCGCCCGCGTGGCCGCGGCGATCACCCGGCTGGAGCGCCACCCCTTCCCGGCCCACGTCTCCCCCGCGACCCTGGAGATGCTGCGGCGCCTGGCACCGCACCTGCCGCGGCCCCTGCGACCGGTCGTCGAGCGGGCCGACCGCTTCCCCGGTGCCCTCGCCCGGCTGCTCGTCGCCGCCGGTCCGGAGGCCGCCACCCTGGCGCGCACGACCGTGGCGGTCACGACGCTCACCGGGTCGCCGGCGATCAACGTCAGCCCGACCTCCGTCGTCGCCGGGCTCAACCTGCGCATCGCCGTCGGCGAGACTACGGCGGACGCCACCACCCGGATCCGGCGGGTCGTCGGGCCCGACATCGACATCGAGGTGGCCGACGCGCACGAGCCGAGCCCGCTCTCGCCCGTCGACGACCCTGCCTTCGCGCTCCTCGAGCGGACGATCACCGAGGTCTTCGCCGAGGCGGTGCCCGTGCCCTACGTCATGTACGCCGCGACGGACGCGCGCCACTTCACGGCGATCTGCGAGCGGGTCTACCGCTTCGCGCCCTTCCGGATGAGCGCCGACCAGCGCGAGGCGATCCACTCCTACGACGAGCGTCTGGGGGTCGAGGACTTCCTCGACGGGATCCGTTGGTACCGCGCCCTGCTCGACGGCCTGGCAGGCGTGCGATGAGCCCGACGATCTGGCGGATCGTCGGCTTCCTCGCCGCCGTCGAGATCGCGTCGGGCATCCTGCAGGGCTACTACACGCCGATCTACAGCGACATCGCCGACCACCTCCGCATCGCCGACGGCGACGTCAACTGGTTCGAGGCGGCCCAGCTCATCGTCGTGGCACTGGCGGTGCCGGTGCTCTCGCGGCTGGGTGACCTGCACGGTCACCGTCGGGTGCTCGTCGTCGCGACGGTGATCACGGCGATCGGCGGATGGGTCGTGGCCCTGGCTCCCGGCTTCTGGACCTTCCTCGTCGGGTGGGCGGTCCAGGGCGCCTACACGGTCTGGCTCCCGATGGAGATCGCCATCCTCCACGAACGCTCTCGCGAGCACCCCGACCGCCCGGCGCTCGTCAGGCGCGGCGCCGCCCTCCTCGTCATGGCACTCGAGGTCGGCGTCATCGCCGGCGCGCTGGGGGCCGGCGCGCTCCAGCCGGTCCTCGGCATGACCGCACTGCTCGCCGTGCCCGCCGCCGCGACGACGATCGCCCTGGTGGCCATCCTCCTCGGAGTGCGCGACGAGTCGGCTCCGGCCACCGGCCGCTTGGACCTCGTCGGCACCGCTCTGCTGAGCACCGGGCTCCTGCTCGTCCTCGGCGGGCTCGTGCTGGTGCGCCTTCAGGGCCTGGGCAGTCCCCCGGCCTGGCTGCTCGTCGCCCTGGGCTGCGCCGTGCTGTGGCTCTTCGTCCGCGTCGAGCGGGCGAGCAGCTCGCCGCTCCTCGACGTGCGCGCCCTCGCCGCCCCGACGATGTGGCCGGTGCAGCTGGCCGCCGCCCTCTTCGGCATGAGCGTCCTGGGCGCGCAGATCCCCTTGTCGACCTTCGCCCGGACCGACCCCGCGGAGGTGGGCTACGGACTCGGCGTCGACGCCGCCGCGATCGCCAACCTCATCGGCCTCTACGTCGTCGCGATGGCCGTCGGGGCGCTGCTCTCCCCCTTCGCCGCTCGTCGTCTGGGGGTGCGGGGCATGCTCGTCGGGGCCGCCGTGCTCGTCGCGGTCGGCTACGCGACCTTCATCCCGCTGCACGACGCGCTGGTGCACGCGATGCTCGCCATGGGCATCGCCGGCCTGGGGTCGGGAGCGCTCGTCGCCTCACTCCCGGCCGCCGCGGCCGCGGCCGCCACGCACGGCGGCACGGCCGAGGCCGCGGGCCTGACCAATGCGACCAAGACCGTCGGCGGGTGCCTGGCCTCGGCCCTCTTCGCCGTGGCGCTGGCGTCCACCGGCAGCATCTCCGACCCGACGGAGGGCCACGCGCCCCTGTCGGGATACCTCGTCGTGTGGGGCATTTGCTCCGGCTCGGCCCTGCTCGCCGCGCTCGCCCTGACCCGCCTGCCCACCACCGACCGGGAACTGCAGCCCGTCGAGGCCTGAGCCACCGCCGCCCCAGGCCGCATTTCCTTGAGGTCGTGCGCACCCCCTATCTGCATTGCCCAACGGCAATGCGAACCCACGACCACCGCCGGCCTCCTCCCCCTTCGCCCGCGTCACCGATCCGGCGAATCAAAGACGTCCCGCGTGCCTGAACACGCGGGACGTCTTTGACTCCGAAGGCCGGGAACTCGAGCCCGTCGGGGCCTGAGCCACCCCGAGGCTGCATTGCCCTATGGCAATGCAGAGGTCGGGCGGAGGGCAGGGTCGCACTGCACGAGGTCGAGCGCGAAGTCGACGTACCACTGCGCCACCCGCTCGGGCGTGGAGTCTCCCCCGTGCCGGTACCACTGCGGGATCGCCGTGCACATCGTGACGACCGCACGGGCGGCCTCGTGCGGCAGGGGCGTGGCAAAGGCCTCGGCCCGACAGGCGGCACGCACCTCGTCGTCGATGCGCGTCTGCTCCTGCCGACGCACTTGCGCGATGCGGGCACGGGCGGGGCCGGCGAGGCTGCGCATCTCGGTCGCCCCGATGAAGCCGAGCTCCCGCCGGTGGCTGTGGAAGAGCGCCTGGCACTCGACGAGCCGCGCGAAGCGGGTCCACGGCTCGTCGGCCTCGGCCTGCGCCGCGGAGGTGCGGCGCGACAGCTCGTCCATCGTCCGGTCGAGGATGGAGACGAGGAGCTGCTGCTTGCTCGCGTAGTAGTGGTAGAGACCGGCGACCGACAGGCCGGCCCGCTCCGCGACACCCCGCATCGTCGAGCCGTGGTAGCCGAGCTCGAGGAAGCACGCGAGGGCACCGCGCAGGGCGGGGTCGAGGTCGAGCGGCTCGTAGTGGCGCCAGTGCTCGGCACCGGCCCCCTCCCCTTCGCCCGACGCCACGCGCCACCGCTCGTCGCGGATCGGCTCGACGACGCCCAGGAGCAACCGCTCGGGCCGGACCCCGAGCACGTCGGCGAGCTCGACGGCCCGCTCCGTCGACGTGGCGACGTGACCGTTCTCGATGGCGCTGACGGTGCCGATGCTCACCCCGATCCGGTCCGCGACCTGACGCACGGTCAGGCCGCGCCCCGTGCGCAGGTCACGGACCGCGCGGCCCATCGCGACGCGGTGCGCCGATGGCTCCACGTGTCCGCCCATGGTCTTCACCCCTTCGGCCTAGTGTTCAGCGGCGCTGAACAAGATCATCGTTGACACCCTAGATCCCGGGCTAGCACGGTAGGCACATCACTGATCAACCAAGTGATTGTTCAGTCCGCCGTGCTCAAGGAGGAGCCATGACCGACGCTGCGCCCGACCTGACCGACCTGCTCAAGGACGCCCCCACCAACTGGGGCAAGTGGGGGCCCGAGGACGAGGTGGGCTCGCTCAACTACCTCGGTCCGGAGCAGGTGATCGCCGCCGCCGGCCTCATCCGCAGCGGCAAGGTCTTCCCGATCCAGCGCCTCATCGGCGACCCCAAGGGCGACCCCGTGTGGCCGAGCCGCCAGCCGGCCACCCGCACCCAGATCATGGACGAGGCGACCTGGGACGGCGACGACGCCCCGGCCTTCCCCGGCGGCCTGCACTACGCCGACGACAAGATCGAGGCCTTCCTCCAGGGGTCGACCCAGTACGACGCGCTCGGCCACGTCTGGTTCGGCGGCAAGCTGTGGAACGGCTACGACGCACGGACCACCGTCGGCGGCATGGACAAGGCGAGCGTGCAGCCCATCGCCGAGCGCGGTGTCGTGGGCCGGGCCGTCCTGCTCGACATGGCCCGATACCGCGGCAAGGACAAGCTCGAGTCCGCCGAGACGTACACCCACGAGGACCTGCTCGCGTGCGCCGCCCAGCAGGGCGTCGAGCTGCGCAAGCGCGACATCATCCTCATCCGCACCAACTACCTCGCCCTCTTCCACGAGCTCGGTGACGCCTTCTACGACGACTTCTGCGAGCCGGGCCTGATCTACAGCCCGGAGCTCGTCCAGTGGTTCGCCGACATGGAGATCCCCAACCTCGTCACCGACACCATCGCCAACGAGGTGACGACCGACCCCGAGACCGGCGTCGCCCTGACGCTGCACAACGCCCTGATGCGCAACCTCGGCATCGCCTTCACCGAGATCGTCGACCTCGAGGACCTGGCCGCCGACTGCGCCGAGGACGGCACCTACGAGGTCTTCTACGCCGCGGCCCCGCTCAAGGTGGCCCAGGGCAGCGGCTCGCCGGTCAACCCGATCGTCATCAAGTGAGGCGTGGATGAGCGTCTACGACGAGCGCCCCTGGCTGGGGCTGTACGGCGAGCAGGCCGCCACGATCGAGCCCGAGCACGCCTCGGCCCTGGAGATGTTCCGGGCCGGCGTGCAGGCCGACCCCGACAGCGACGCGATCCGCTACTTCGACGGGGTGATCTCGCGGCGCGAGCTCGACGAGAGCAGCGATGCCCTCGCCGTCGGTCTGCTCGCCGAGGGCTTCGCCCCCGGTGACCGGCTGGCGGTCTACCTGCAAAACGTCCCGCAGTTCGTCATCGCGATGATCGCCGCGTGGAAGGCCGGCGGGATGCTCGTGTCGATCAACCCGATGAGCCGCGAGCGCGAGCTGCGCTACCTGCTCGAGGACTCGGGTGCGAGCGTCCTGCTCTCGCAGGAGGGGCTCTACGACGAGGTCGCCCGGCACGTCGTCCCCGACTCCCCCGTGCGGCTGGTGCTCACCACGAGCGAGCTCGAGCACCAGACCGAGTCCGACGAGCGGCTCTTCGCCGGCAGCAGCCGGGTGCGGCACGAGGGGACGAGCGACCTCACCGAGCTCATCGAGCGGCACCGTGGAGAGGTGCCTCCGCCGGTGAGCCCGAGCGCGGACGACATCGCCTTCCTCACCTACACGTCGGGCACGACCGGCCGCCCCAAGGGCGCGATGAACACGCACGGCAACGTCGTCTTCACCGCGATGGTCTACCGCGACTGCGCGAAGTTCGCCCCCGGCGGCTCGGTCCTGGCCATCGCGCCGCTCTTCCACATCACCGGGCTCATCGGGCACATCGCCCTGAGCCTGCTCGCACCGATGCCGCTCGTGCTGGCCTACCGCTTCGAGCCGGGGGTCATGCTCGACACCCTCGAGCGCCACCGTCCGACGTGCACGATCGGGGCGATCACCGCGCTCAACGCACTCCTCGACCACCCTGACGTCACGCCGGAGCACTTCGCCTCGCTCGAGACGGTCTACTCCGGTGGCGCACCGATCTCGCCGACGGCAGAGCGTCGCTTCCTCGAGGTCACCGGTCGCCAGGTGCACAACGCCTACGGCCTGACCGAGACGACGAGCCCGATGACGCTCACCCCCTTCGGGACGGAGTCGCCGGTCGACCCTGCCTCCGGTGCCTTGTCCGTCGGGGCGCCGGTCCCGTCGACGATCGTGCGGATCCAGGACGACGAAGGGAGGGACCTGCCCCTGGGAGAGATCGGCGAGATCGTGGCCGAGGGCCCGCAGGTCGTCGCCGGCTACTGGAACAAGCCGGAGGAGACCGCCGCCTCCCTGCCGGGCGGCGCCCTGCACAGCGGCGACGTGGGCTTCATGAACGAGCAGGGCTGGATCTTCATCGTCGACCGCAAGAAGGACATGATCAACGCCTCCGGCTACAAGGTGTGGCCGCGCGAGGTCGAGGACGTCCTGGCCGAGCACCCGGCCGTCCGCGAGGCCGCCGTGATCGGGGTTCCCGACGACAAGCGCGGCGAGACAGTCAAGGCCTTCGTCAGCACGCGTGCCGGTGCCTCGGTGGATCCCGAGGAGATCATCGCCTTCTGCAAGGAGCGGATGGCCGCCTACAAGTACCCGCGCCAGGTGGAGATCATCGACGAGCTGCCCAAGACGGTCACGGGCAAGATCCTGCGGAGGGAGCTGCGTGGCTGACCCGACCGACGAGGCGGCCGCGGGTGAACTGCCGGGACTCCCCCTTCGTCGGCTGGCGCCCTACCTCGCCCGGCACGTCCCCGAGATCGGCGACGCCCCGCTCACGGCGTCGCTGATCTCCGGGGGGCGGTCCAACCTCACCTACCTGCTCACCGACGGGGACCGGCGCTGGGTGCTGCGCCGGCCCCCGCTCGGGGTGGTGCTCGAGACCGCCCACGACATGGACCGCGAGTACCGGATGATCCGGGCCCTGCACCCCACCGGCGTGCCGGTCCCCGCGCCGGTGCACCTCGGCGACGAGGAGGGCACGCAGATCCTCGGGGCACCCTTCTTCGTCATGGGCTTCGCCGACGGCGCGGTCCTGCGTGAGCCTGACCAGCTCGCGGCGGTGGGTGACCCCGACCGTCTCGCCCCCGCGCTCATGCGATGCCTTGCCCAGCTGCATGCGGTGGCTCCCGACGAGGTCGGGCTCGGCTCTCTCGGCCGTCCCGACGGCTACCTCACACGTCAGCTCGACCGCTGGCTGCGGCAGGTCGGCTCGATCGACTCACCGCTGCTCGGGCGCTTCGAGGAGGTCGCCGCGGCGCTGCGCGAGAGTCTCCCGAGCACCCAGCGGACCAGCCTCGTCCACGGCGACTACCGCCTCGACAACGTCGTCGTGGGTGCCGACGAGGAGATCGTCGCGGTCCTCGACTGGGAGATGGCCACACGAGGAGACCCGCTGGCGGACGTCGCCTCGACGCTCGTGTGGTGGGACGGGATGCGTGGCATGGACATGCCCGTGGCGGCGCACCCCGGCGACATCGCCGGCTACCCCACCCGCGACCTGCTCGTCTCCGCCTATGCCGAGCACTCCGACCTCGACCTGACCCACCTGCCCTGGTACCTCGCCTTCGCCTTCTTCAAGATCGCGGCGATCTTCGAGGGGATCCGCCACCGGCACGACGAGGGGCTCACGGTGGGTGACGGCTTCGAGCGGCTCGGCCCGCTCGTGCCCGGCCTGCTCGACTCCGCCTGGGCCGCGCACACCGACCAGCCTTCCTGAGAGAGACCCATGACCACCACCCATGCCCTGACCGCGCCGTCCGCCCGCGCCGAGGAGCTGCTCGCAGAGATGCGTGACTTCATGCGCGACGAGGTGCTCCCGGCCGAGGAGACCTACCACGCCCAGCGTGCGCAGGGCTCCCTCCACGACCCGCCGGAGGTCCTCGAGGACCTCAAGTCCAGGGCGCGGGAGCGCGGCCTGTGGAACCTCTTCCTCCCCGCGGAGTCCGGGCTCACCCAACTCGAGTACGCACCGATCGCCGAGCTGTCCGGCTGGAGCCTCGAGCTGGGGCCAGAGGCGATCAACGGCGCCGCACCGGACACCGGCAACATGGAGCTGCTGCACCTGATCGGCACCCCCGAGCAGCAGTCCGAGTGGCTCGAGCCGCTGCTCGACGGGCGGATCCGCTCCGCCTTCGCCATGACCGAACCACAGGTCGCGAGCAGCGATGCGACCAACATCCGCACGCGCATCCGACGCGACGGCGACGAGTACGTCATCAACGGCCTCAAGTGGTGGACCAGCGGCGCCATGGACCCACGCTGCGCGGTGCTCGTCGTCATGGGCCAGACGGACCCCGACGCGGAGAAGCACCGGCAGCAGTCGATGGTCATCGTCCCGATCGACACCCCGGGCGTGCGGGTCGTGCGGGACCTGCCCGTCTTCGGCCACCACGACCAGCACGGTCACGCCGTCGTCGAGCTCACCGACGTGCGCGTACCCGTGCGCAACCTCCTCGGTGAGGAAGGGGGTGGCTTCGCCGCCGCGCAGATGCGGCTGGGCCCCGGTCGCATCCACCACTGCATGCGTGCTCTCGGCGCAGCCGAGCGCGCACTTGCGCTCATGGTCGCGAGGGCCAAGGAGCGTGTCGCCTTCGGTGGTCCGCTCAGCGACCAGGGAGTCGTCCAGCAGCAGATCGCCGAGTCGCGCCTCGAGATCGCCCAGGCGCGCCTGCTGTGCCACCAGGCCTGCCAGGTCATCGACACCGCCGGCAACCGCTCGGCCCGGCACCTCGTGGCGATGGCCAAGGTCGCCGTGCCTCGGGCGGCCACCCGGGTGATGGACCGCGCCATCCAGGTCCACGGCGGCGCCGGCGTCACCGACGTCACGCCCCTGTCGGCGATGTATGGCTGGCACCGCGCCATGCGGCTCTTCGACGGTCCCGACGAGGTCCACCTGCGCTCCATCGCCCAGTCGGAGCTGCGCGGGCAGCCCGAGCTCCCGCCGGGGGTGCCGAGCACCCCGTGGTGAGGTCGCATCTGCGAGCATGCAGGACATGAGCGCCGAGCAGACCAAGGACCCCGTCGCCGAGCAGATCCGTTCCGTCCTCGACGGTCGGTGGGAGGAGACGCGTCAGCAGCTGCGAGCGGACCCGCGCTTCCCCGTCGCCGAGCCCGACCTGCGGCTCGACCTCGAGCAGCACCGGGCGCGCACCCTCGAGCTCGTCACCGCCCTCACCGACACCGAGCTCGTCCGGGCGACCCTGCCGGTCGAGCTCGGCGGCAGTGGTGACGTCGGGGCCTCGGTGACCGGGCTGGAGATGATCGGGCACGGGGACCTGTCGGTCTTCGTCAAGGCGGGCGTGCAGTTCGGCCTCTTCGGCGGGGCCATCGCCAACCTCGGCACCGAGCGCCACCACCGCGAGTACCTCCCCGGCATGGCCGACCTGTCCCTGCCCGGGTGCTTCGCGATGACCGAGACCGGCCACGGCTCCGACGTGCAGTCGATCCTCACCACGGCCACCTACGACCCCGACACCGACGAGCTGGTCGTCCACTCCCCTTCGCCCGCCGCGCGCAAGGACTACATCGGCGGCGCCGCCCGCGATGCCCGGCTCGCAGCGGTCTTCGCCCAGCTCGTCGTCGGCGAGGAGCAGCACGGTGTGCACTGCGTCCTCGTCCCCCTTCGCGACGAGGCGGGGCAGCCGATGCCCGGCGTGACGATCGGCGACTGCGGGACCAAGCTCGGCCTCAAGGGTGTCGACAACGGCCGACTGATGTTCGACCAGGTGCGCGTCCCCCGGGCCAACCTGCTCAACAAGTACGGCGACATCGACGACCAGGGCCGATACTCCTCGCCCATCGAGAGCGTCAACCGGCGCTTCTTCACCATGCTCGGCACGCTCGTGCGGGGGCGGGTCACGGTCGCCGCCGGCGCCGGTGCAGCCACCCGCAGCGCCCTCACCCTCGCGGTGCGCTACGGCCTCCAGCGCACGCAGTTCACCTACCCCGACGGCGAGCACGAGGTCGTCGTCATGGACTACCGGGCCCACCAGCGCAAGCTCCTGCCCCGGCTCGCGAAGTCCTACGCGCTGGCCCTCGCGCAGAACGCCCTGACCGGCAAGCTCGCCGACATCAGCACCGGCGAGATCACCGACGAGTCCTCGCAGCGCGAGCTCGAGGCGCGCGCCGCCGGGCTCAAGGCGATCACGACCGAGCACGCCAACGACACGATCCAGGCCTGCCGGGAGGCGTGCGGCGGGGCCGGCTACATGGCGCTCAACCGCTTCGCCGACCTCAAGGCCGACACCGACGTCTTCGCGACCTTCGAGGGCGACAACACGGTGCTGCTGCAGCTGCTCGCCAAGGGCATGCTCACCGACTACAAGAGCGACTTCCAGGAGCTCGACACCCGCGGCGCGATCCTCTTCGGCGCCCGGCAGGTGACGACCTCGGTCATCGAGCACACCATCGGCGGGTCGATCATCCAGCGACTGATCTCCGGCGCCCCGGGCAAGGACGGCGACAACGCGCTCGAGGACCGCGGCGGTCAGCTCGCCTTCTTCGAGGACCGCGAGTCGCACCTCACCGAGACGCTCGCGATGCGCCTGCGCCGCGCCGGCGAGGAGGGCGCCGACTCCTTCCGGGTCTTCAACGAGGCCCAGGACCACCTGCTCGAGTCGGCGCGCGCGCACATCGACCGGATCGCGCTCGAGGCCTTCGTCACCGCGATCGAGGAGGCCCCTGACGGCCCCGGCCGCGACCTGCTCAACCTCGTGTGCGACCTCTATGTCTTCAGCACCGTCGAGGCCAACCGCGCGTGGTTCATCGAGCACGGGCGGCTGAGCGCCAGCCAGTCGAAGGGGGTCGTCGCGCGGGTCAACGAGCTGTGCGGCGAGCTGCGGCCCCACGCCGCGACCCTCGTCTCGGGCTTCGGCATCCCCGACGCCTGGCTCGGCACCGAGATGATGGCCGACCTCGCGGCCTTCTAGACCGGGACGGGAGGGTCACCGAGCGCGGGTGACCCTCCCTTCGTCCCAGACCGGGCCGTCGGTCTCCCGGACCCGCCCGTCGGCCCCGTAGACGAGGAAGCGGTCGAAGCCTCGGGCGAACCACCGGTCGTGGGTCACGGCGAGCACGGTGCCGGCGAAGGCGTCGAGACCCTCCTCGAGGGCTTCGGCCGACTCGACGTCCAGGTTGTCGGTCGGCTCGTCGAGGAGGAGGAGCGTCGCGCCAGACAGCTCGAGGAGCAGGATCTGGAAGCGCGCCTGCTGGCCGCCCGACAGCGACTCGAAGGTCTGCTCCCCCGCGTGGGCCAGCTCGTAGCGGTCGAGGACCCGGCTCGCGGCCTCGCGCCCGAGACCCGATCGGTGGTCGTCGCCCCGGTGCAGGATCGCCAGGAGGGTGCGCCCGATGAGCTCGGGGTGCTCGTGCGTCTGGACGAACCAGCCCGGGCGCACCCGCGCACCGAGCCGGGCCCGTCCCGTGTGCGCGACCGGCTCGATGACGGCCTCGCCGACCGGGAGGTTGTCGACCTCCGGGTCGCTGCCGCCGGCGGCCAGCAGGCGCAGGAAGTGCGACTTGCCCGAGCCGTTGGACCCGAGCACCGCGACCCGCTCGCCGTACCAGACCTCGAGGTCGAAGGGCTGCATCAGCCCCGTGAGCCCGAGCCGCTCGCACACGACCGCGCGCTTGCCGGTGCGGCCACCCTGCAGGCGCATCGTCACCTTCTGCTCGCGGGGCTGCTCGCTCGGCGGCCCTTCCTGCTCGAAGCGCTCGAGCCGGGTGCGGGCCGACTGGTAGCGCGAGGCCATGTCCGAGTTGTACTTCGCCTTCTGCTTGTACATGAGCACGAGCGCCTTGAGCTTCGCGTGCTCCTCGTCCCACCTCTTGCGCAGCTCCTCGAAGCGGGCGAAGCGCTCCTGGCGGGCCTCGTGGTAGGTCCCGAAGCCGCCCGGGTGGGTCCACACGCGGTTGCCCGCAGTCCCGAGCTCGACGGTGACGACGCGCGTGGCGGTGTTGGCGAGCAGCTCACGGTCGTGGCTGATGTAGAGGATCGTCTTGTCGGAGGCGCGGATCTGCTCCTCCATCCAGATCTTGCCGGGAACGTCGAGGTAGTTGTCCGGCTCGTCGAGCAGCAGGACCCCGTCGGGCCCGCGCAGCAGGTACTCGAGGACGAGCCGCTTCTGCTCGCCCCCGGAGAGCGTGCTCAGCTCGCGGTACTTGCAGCGCTCGAAGGGGACGCCCAGCGCGGCCGTCGTGCACACGTCCCACACGACCTCCTGGTCGTATCCGCCCGCGTCGGCGAAGTCGGACAGGGCCGTCGCATAGCGCATCTGGGTGCGCTCGTCCTCGGTCTCCATGAGCGCCATCTCGAGACGGTCGACCTCGGCGGCCGCGTCACGAACGGCCTTGGGAGACACCGACATCAGCAGGTCGGTGACCGTGGGCCGCTCCCCCAGACCTGCGCCGACGTGCTGGCGCATGATCCCCAGCCCACCCGTGCGAGCGACCGACCCGGCGTGCGGCGTCAGCTCCCCGGTGACGATCCGCAGCAGCGTCGTCTTGCCGGCGCCGTTGGCCCCGACGAGGGCGACCTTGGCGCCCTCGCCGACGCGGAAGGAGACCTCGTCGAGCAGCACGCGCCCGTCCGAGAGCTCGTACCTGACACCGGCGACGTCGACATGTCCCACGAAGGGGGATCCTCCCCCATCAGCCGTCGGCCACCAACAGCATTCTTTGCCGGTCCCTGAGGAGGCCGCCCGCGGCCGTCTCGAAGGGTCAGCGCACCTCGAGGATCCGGTGCTCCTTGATCGACATGACGAGGGCGATGATCCACCCGATGACGGTCCAGCCGAGGAGCAGGTTGACCCAGAAGACCGACCAGGCGTTGCGGTTGCCCCGCACGGCCGCGATCGCCCACGGGAGCATGTAGCCGGCACTGACGACGGCGACGATGATCGCCACCGGGGCGCTGACGACTCGGGTCTTCTGGTCGGTGACGATGCGTGCCATGGCTCCAGCCTAGGGTCAGAGGCTAATCGTGCCCTGCACGAGTGAGGTGACCGTGCCGCCGACCCGGACCTCGCCGCCCTCGGCGGTGAGCGACAGGACGCCGGAGCGCCCGATGCACCCGCCCTGGGTCACGGTCCAGCGGTGCGGGACCTCCCCTTCGGCCACGAGCCACTGGGCGATGCCGGCGTTGAGGCTCCCGGTGACGGGGTCCTCGCCGACGCCGAGACCGGGGACGAAGGCCCGCGTCTCGTAGAGGTGCTCGCCACCGTCCTCATGCCAGCCGATGACGCCGACCTTTGCGTCGGGTGCATGGGACCAGTCCGGTCGCAGGTCGCGCACGTGCTCGGCCGAAGGGAGGCGCACCGCGGCCCAGCCCGGACCGTTGTCGACCCACTGGTGCCCGACGACGTCGGCGCGCGTGATGCCCAGGGCCGCGACGAGGCGGTCGAGGTCGGCGTCGTCCAACGGCCCCGTGCGCACGAACGGCGGTGCGGTGAAGGCGAGCTCGCTCCCTTCGCGATGGACGTCGACGAGCCCGGCGCCGCACTCCTGCACGATGCGGTCCTCGTGTCGTGGGGTGCCTCCGTGGGTCAGCCAGGCGTGGGCGGTCCCGAGCGTCGGGTGACCGGCGAAGGGGAGCTCGCCGCCGGGGGTCATGATGCGCACCCGGTAGTCGGCCTCGGGCGTGATGGGCGGCAGGACGAAGGTCGTCTCCGACAGGTTGGTCCAGCGCGCGACCTCCTGGAGCAGGTCGTCGTCGATGCCCTCGCCGTCGAGGACGACGGCCAGCGGGTTGCCGGAGTACGGCCGAGTGCCGAAGACGTCGACCTGGGTGAAGGCACGGGAGCGGGGCATCGCGGTCCTCTCGTCGGGGGTGGCCCCATCCTCCCCGGCCGGGCAACGCTCGACATCATGGGGGCATGACCGCCGACCCCGTGTACCTCGACCACAACGCGACGACGCCCATCGCCCGCGAGGTCGCCGAGGCGGTGTGGCCGCACCTGACGCAGGACTTCGGCAACCCGTCGAGCGCCTCGATGCAGGGCCGGCGTGCTCGGTCTGCGGTCGACCGGGCCCGCGAGCAGGTCGCGGCACTCGTCGGCGCCGAGCCCGACGAGATCGTCTTCACCTCGGGTGGCACCGAGGCCAACAACATCGCGATCCGGGGCAGCGCTCGGCACCTCACGACCCGCGTGGCCGTCACCTCGTGCGTCGAGCACCCGGCGACCGCCGCTCCCCTGGCGCACCTGCAGGAGCACCACGGCTGGCAGGTGCACGAGCTGCCGGTCGACGGCGGGTGCCGGGTCCGCCTCGACGCGCTCCCCACCGGTGCGATCGGGCTCGGCACCTTGATCCTCGCGCACAACGAGACCGGCGCGATCCAGCCGGTGGCGCAGCTCGCCGAGCGCGTCCACCGTCGGGGTGGCCTCGTCCACGCCGACGCGGCCCAGGCGGTCGGCAAGATCCCGGTCGACGTCGAGGAGCTCGGGGTCGACCTGCTGTCGATCGCGGGGCACAAGCTCTACGGGCCGAAGGGGGTCGGTGCCCTCTACGTGCGCCGCGGCACCCGGGTCTCCCCCGTCGTCCTCGGAGCCGGGCAGGAGGGTGGCCTGCGCCCGGGGACGGAAAATGTCGCGCTCATCGTCGGTCTCGGGGTCGCCGCCGAGGTCGCCGGGCAGCTGCTCTCCGCGGAGGTCGAGCGTCAGGCCGCTCTGCGAGAGGCTTTGTGGGACAGGCTCGCTCGTGCCGTGCCGGGGTTGGTGCGGGTCTCTCCCGAGGTCGGCTGCCTGCCCAACACCCTCATGGTGTCCCTCCCCGGTCGTCTCGGGGCGCAGGTCCTCGAGGCGGTCAGCGACGTGTCGGCATCGACCGGCAGCGCCTGCCACGCGGGCGTGCACTCGCCCAACGCCGCGCTGCTCGCCATGGGCCTCGACGCCGACACCGCGCTCGGTGCCCTCCGGCTCTCGCTCGGCCGGTCGACGAGCACCGAGGACGTCGAGTCGGCCGCAACCGCACTGGCCCGGGGACTCGTCGCGCTCTGAGTGCCCGGCTACCGGGCCGGCTGGCTTCCCTGGGCCACCGTCAGCCGCCAGAGGGACGTGACCTCGGCACGTCGAGCGGCGTGGAGGGCGTCCTTCGCGTCGCTCGCCCGGCTGTGGCGCGGCACCGTCTCCAGCCGGTCGACGACCTCGAGTCCGGCATCGCCGATGAGCCCGAGCAGCTCCTCCCGAGCGCGCAGACCGAGGTGCTCGGCGAGGTCGGAGATGACCAGCCAGCCCTCGCCCCCCGGCTCGAGGTGCTCCGGGAGGCCGGCGAGGAAGCGGCGCAACATGTCCGAGCCGGGGTCGTAGATGCCCGCCTCGAGGTCGGAGGTCGGCTCGCCGGGCAGCCATGGCGGGTTGCACACGACGAGATCGGACCGACCGTCCGGGAAGAGGTCCGCCTCGAGCGCCTCGACCCGGTCGGCGACGCCCAGCCGGTGCGCGTTGTCGCGGGCGCAGGCCACGGCGCGCGGGTTGATGTCGGTGGCGACGACCCGCTCGACACCGCGCTGCGCCAGCACGACGGCGAGCACGCCGGTGCCCGTCCCGAGGTCGAAGGCCGTGCGCGGGATCGGTTGCGCCAGAGGCGCATCGGCCACGAGATCGATGTACTCGCCGCGGACCGGGGAGAAGACGCCGTAGGCCGGGTGGATGCTCGCCCCGAGCGCCGGGACGTGCACCCCCTTCGTCTGCCACTGGTGGGCCCCGATGACGCCGAGCAGCTCGCTGAGGGCGACCACCATGGGTCCGAACCCCGGGCCGTAGGCGGCCAGGCAGGCCGCGCGCACGTCGGGCGCGCGCCGCAGGTCGAGCGAGCGGTCGGCACCGAGCTCGACGACGAGCTGCGCCATGAGCCTCGCCCGCTCGGCTCGCTCGGCCCGGTGCCCGGCGAAGGTCACCTCGCCGCGCTGCCGCCGCGAAGCGCGGCGCTCGATGCGACGGTCCATGGCCTTGAGCAGCTGGCGGGCGTTGTGGTGGTCGCCGCGCCAGAGGATCGCGGTGCCACGGGAGGCGAGCCGCATCGCCGCGTCCGCAGTCATCGTGTCGTCGGCGACGACGACCCGGGACGGGGCGGGCGCGCCACTCTCGGAGTGCCACTCGGCCTCGTGGTCGGTGCCGTCCTCGACCCAGTGGATGGTGTCCATGGTGCGGTGAGTCTACGGTCGTCACGTCGACCGAAGGGAGCGCCCGATGACCAGGAAGACGTACACGCTGCTCGGCGCGGACAAGGTGCGGTACGAGAGCCCGACCCCCGGCACCTTGGGCGGGCACCGAAAGGGACGGATCTACGGTCGTCTCGACTGCCCGACGGCGCTGCGGGCCATCGCGAAGGGCGGATACGTCACCCAGCGCGTGTTCTTCGCCGACGAGGCCACGGCGATCGCTGCCGGGTTCCGCCCCTGTGCCGTCTGCCTGCCGCAGGAGTACGCCGTCTGGAAGCAGGCGTCTGGTCCCGGCTGAGGTGCCAGCAAGACGAAGGCCCGAGACCTGCTGATGCAGGTCTCGGGCCTTCGGTGTGGTGGACGTAAAGGGACTCGAACCCCTGACCTTTCGCGTGTGAAGCGAACGCTCTAACCAACTGAGCTATACGTCCGTGGTGCTCCCTGACCAGTCTCCCGGCCGGTCAACCTGAGCAGAGTACCCGGCGGGCTCCCTTCGGTGCCAATCGGTCCCGCGGCGTGTCGTCCCCTTCGAGACGGCCGCGGGCGGCCTCCGGGTCCTGAGGAAAGAGTCCGCGAAGCGGGCGAATGTCTCGAAGGGCAGGGACCGGGTCAGGCCCGGTGCAGCCCCGGGACCTGCAGCAGCAGGTCGAGCACCTGCTGGGGCAGCCATCCGGGGACGCCCGTGATGAGCAGCGCGAGGTAGAAGCAGAACCACCCGAAGGCCGCCGAGAGCAGCAGCATCGGGATCTTCGCCTTCCACGGCAGGGCGCGCGTGTACTGATCGAAGGCCTTGACCTCGGCCTTGACGAACTGCGTCACCCGGCGGGCCCAGATGAACTCCGTGCTCCACAGGAAGAGGCCGATGAAGATGACCGCCCACCCCGGCCCCACGAGCGGGACCATCGGGATGCCGGCGATGATGAGCAGCAGGCCGAGCGTCGCGATGACGACCCGGTAGACCGGCCCGATGACCGGATGGGTGCGCAGCGCCCGTCGCCAGCGGATCGGGTCCTCGTGCGCGTCGATCCGGCCGTCCTCGCCGAAGCGGTCGAGCAGCTCCTGGCGCACGATCGCGTGCTGCTCGCGGCGCACGTCACGGTAGGCCCGTCGGGCCCCCGATGCGTCCTTGCCCTGACCAGCCGTCTCGCTGGTCGTGTCCACGTCCCCCGCCATGGTCTCCACTCCGGTCAGGGGTTGATCTCGGTCGCGGACGCCGCGGCCCAGGCCTGCTGGACGCGGGTGGTCACGGGGCCGGGCGCCGGCAGCTCACGATCGTCGACCCGGTGGACCGGGTGCACGTCGCGGGTGGTGCCGGTGAGGAAGACCTCGTCGCACGTCTCGAGGACGGACATCGGCAGGGCCTCCTCGACGACCTCGATGCCGGCGGCACGGGCCCACTCGATGGTCAGCTCACGGGTGATGCCGGCCAGCGGTGCACTGCTCAGCGCGGGTGTGCGCACCACGCCGTCGACGACGACGAAGATGTTGCTGCCGGTCGCCTCGCACAGCTCGTCGCGGTTGTTGCCGAAGATCGCCTCCGACGCCCCGCGGGCCTTGGCGTGCGCGAGCGCGATGACGTTGTCGCCGTAGGAGGTCGTCTTGAGCCCCGCCGTGGCCGCCCGCTCGTTGCGGGTCCAGGGCACGGTCGCGACCGCCACGCTGGGGGCGAAGGGGGGAACCTCTGCCGCGGTGACGATGTAGGTCATGCCGCTGTCGCCCCGGTCGGAGCCGAGCGGCCCGAGACCCGCGGTGATCGTGTAGCGCAGCCGGCCGAAGCCGATCGTGGGGCCGGCCCCGAGGACCGCCGCGACACCCTGCTCGATGACCTCGCGGTCGGCGGGCGGCAGGCCCAGCCCGGCGAGGGTGCGGTCGAGACGGGCGTAGTGCCGGTCGGCCGCGAACACCTGCCCGTCGACGATCTTGCACGTCTCGAAGGCGCCGTCGCCCACGGTGACCCCGTGGTCGAGGGCGGCCAGCGCCGGCTGGTCCGCCCCCACGAGCGCGCCGTCGACCCAGACCCGTACCTCGTTGCTCATGTCACCACTCTTCCAGATGCCAGCCCGACGAGGACCCGCGCCTTGAGCTCGCACTCGCGCCACTCCCCTTCGGGCTGCGATGCCCAGGTGATGCCCGCCCCGGTGCCGAAGCGCAGCAGACGCACCCCGTCAAGGCCCGTCGTCGTCCAGAACGTGCGGATCCCCACCGCGAGTTCCCCGCGCGGCCCGTCGGGATGGTCGGCGTCCACCCAGCCGACGGCGCCGCAGTAGGGACCACGTGGCACCGGCTCGAGATCGGCGATCGCGGCGAGCGCGCTCGACTTCGGCGCCCCGCTGACCGACCCGGGCGGGAAGCTCGCACCCAGCACCTGCGCCCACGTCGTCCCGCACCGCAGGGTGCCGGCGACATCGCTCACGAGGTGGACCAGCCCGGGGTGCTCCTCGGGCCCGCACAACCGTTCCACGACAACGGTGCCCGGCTCGCAGACGTGCTGCAGGTCGTTGCGCACGAGGTCGACGATCATGACGTTCTCCGCGACGTCCTTGGTGAGCATCTGGTCGAGCGTCGGTGCGGTCCCCTTGATCGGGCTCGAGACGAGCCGGTCCCCGCGGCGCGTCAGGTAGCGCTCGGGTGAGGCCGTGACGACGTCGACCCCGGCGGAGGGCACGTGCACGATGCCGGCGAAGGGGGCGGGGTTGCCGGCCGCGAGGCGCGCGGCCAGGTCGGGGAGCCGGGCGTGCGACGGCAGCGGTGCCTCGAGGACCGTCGTGAGGTTGACCTGGTAGACGGTGCCTGCTGCGATGCGGCGGCGGATCTCCTCGACGCCGGCGACGTAGCGGGCCTCGTCGAGCGACGGGCGCCAGTCCGTCACCGCGGGCCAGCCATCTGCGTCACCAGGGGCGGCGCCCCCTTCGTCCTGCCGGGCGAAGCGCACCGCCGTCAGCTCGCCCTCGAAGGTGACGACCACGGCCCACCGGCCACGCTCGAGGTCGGCGGGGTCGTGGCTGACCTCGACCGGGTCGGACCACGTCGTCGACCCGAAGCGCGCGAACTCCACGCGACGAGGATAGGCGCAGGGTCAGCCGGCCCCGCGCTCCGCGTCGAGGCGGGCGACGAGGCGCTTGCCGGCGGTGCGCCGGTAGGAGATCTCGAGCAGCTCGGCGACCTCGTCCCAGTCGGTGCGCTCGTCGAGGTCGAGGCCGACCCAGCCGCTCGCCCCGAGGTAGGCCGGTCGGTAGCAGCGGGCATCCTCGAGGAGGGCCCGGGCCTCCTCCTCGTCCGGCAGGACGACGAGCGAGTGCTCGTGCTGGACGTAGGCGCCGTCGACCTTGATCGAGCCGCCGAAGTAGCCGAAGACCTTCGTCGTGAAGAAGGCGGGGTGCCCGTGGCTGATCTTCTCCGCCGCCCCCGGCAGCTCGAGCGCGATCGTGCGCACCCGCGCCAGCAGCGGGTCGGCGTCGTCGAACATCAGCGGGTGCGCCATGCCGCCAGCCTAGGGGCACGAATTCGCCCCGGCCCGAGCGGCGAGAGCCGCAGAAGCGGCAATCCAGCGGCAATTCCTGCCGAAACACTGGATAGCCGCTGGGAGCCCGCCTAGCGTTGCCCGCGGCGCTTGCTCCGGGGGACAGGGCGAAGGGGGCCACACCGGCGACCGGTGCGGCCCCCTTCGTGCTGCCGCGCACAGCCCGCGGAGTCCCGGCACGTCTGGCCCCTCACGGAGCCCTCCGCTGGTGCACTCTGGTGCCATGAGCCGCGCACCGCGCGGCGGGGCCCGGCTCCGTCGCTACCGCCGAGACGAAGGTCTGACCCAGGGTGACCTGAGCGAACGCTCCGGCGTCAGCGTCCGGACGATCCGCGGCCTCGAGCGCGGCGAGATCCTCGCCCCGCAGATCGCCACCCTCCAGCAGCTCGCCGTCGCCCTCGGCCTCACGCCCCAGGAGCAGACCGAGTTCATGCACGCCTGGGCGACCGAGCGGCTCATCACCTTCGAGGAGCTGCTCGACCCCGGGCTCAGCGAGCTCGAGCAGATCGACGCCCTGACCCGCCCCTCGCTGGGCGCCTACCGCGTCATCAGCCAGGTGTGGCGCACGAGCGTCGCGGCCAACCGCCGCATCACCCGCACTGGGTGCCACACCTCCATCGCCGCCGTCGAGGACGGCCTCGAGCGGGTCTTCAGCGTCCAGGGCGGCGACGAGACGACGTGCGCGGCGGACATGCGCTTCGTCCCGCTGCTCGGGTGCTCCCTGCTGGGCCGACAGGACTTCCCCGACAGCAATGTCGTCGTCTTCGAGGTGGGTCTCCCCCGCCGTCTGACGAAGGGGGAGATGCACGCCTACGCGTACCAGATCATCGACGAGGTGGCACCGGACGCCGACCTGGGTGACAGCGACGGCTTCGTCTGGGGTCCGCCCCACACGGCCCGGTCGGTCGTCGTGTCGGTGGAGTTCGAGGTCCCACCGGCCGCGGTCACGCGGGTCGAGTGTCCACCCGGGGGTCAGCTGGTCCTCGGCGGGGCCGTGACCCTCGACGACGACCGCCGGGCGTCGATCGTCCTCGAGGACGCCGGCCCGGGCGCCTTCGGCTTCACCTGGCAGTGGTGAGCCGGAGGGTCCCCTGAGGAGGACGTCAGAGCAGGGCGCGCAGGTGCTCCCCGGCCCGGGCGAAGAGCCGCTGCACGCCGTCCTCGGCCTCGGGCGTGCCGGGCAGCAGGGCGAGGACGTGCATCGCCGACTCCTCCCGCATGACCCAGGCGGTGACATTGCTGTCCCGGCCCCCGCGCGAGACGAGCACCGCGTCGGCGTCGCCCCACGTCGCCGCGCCGGGCAGGTGGCGCAGGTCCATGTACGACAGCATGAAGCGCTCCCCGACCTGCGAGAGCTTGGCGCCGAGGGTCTGCTCGACGACGTCGTAGACCTTCCGCGCCGGCAGCGCGGACGCCCCGCGCGCCTCGCGGAAGGACTGCCGCACGCGTCCGGCCACCTCGACGAGATCACCCTCGGCCACGTCGACGTGCACCGGCATGACGTTGATGAACCACCCGGCGGCGAGCAGCCACTCCGGGGCGTCGCGCGTGTGCACGGGGTTGAGGAAGCGCAGGCTCTGCGCCCCGCCCAGCTCGCGCGCGGCCACCCCGACCGCGGCGTAGACGAGCTGGGTGGTGCGCGCGCCGAGCCGCTCGGCGACGAGGTCGAGGGCCTCGGCCTCCTCCCCGGTGAGCAGCGGCTCGTGGTAGCGCTCGAGCTCCACGGGCTGGTCCGCAGTCGTGCCCAGGGGCAGCGGGAAGCGGCCCAGCTCCTCGTCGCCGGCGAACCAGAAGCCGGCCCAGGCCGCGAGCGCGGGGTGGGTCAGGTCGATGTCGGCGGTGCGCTCGCGCTCGGCCTGGGCGAAGTCCATGAAGTCGCCGACCGGCGGCAGCTCGATCGCCTCTCCCCCGGTCTCCTCGCGATAGATCGCGTCGAGCTCGAAGAAGACGAGGAAGAAGGAGAACCCGTCGGTGTAGGTGTGGTCGAGCCCGAGGTAGAGGATCGTCTCGTCCTCGGCGACGACGGCCCGGAAGCAGTAGCCGATGCGGCCGAGTGGGTTGCAGCCGACCCGGAAGTCGTCGCTCACCCGCGCGTTGGCGTTCTCCGCGGCCACGCTCCCTTCGCCCCGGGGCTCGAAGGCGATGTCCTCCGGCGCGAGGTCGACCCGGGCCCAGCCGGTCTGGCGCTGCTCGTCGCGGGTGAACCAGCCGCGCATGACGCCGTGCCGGCGCACCCAGCGCGAGATCGTGCGCGCGAGGGCGTCGGCGTCGAGGCGCCCGGGGATCCGGTAGGTGAAGCCGAGCCAGATGTCGTCCTGCGCACCCGTCCCGAGCGTGTCGGAGCGCAGGTCCAGGTGCGCGGCCTGCATGTAGGACGGCTGCCGGTCCCCCGGCGTCGCCGTGGCGATCGCACGCTCCATCCCGGCGGTCGGCACGAAGGCGAGGTAGTCGCCGCCGATCGTGTCGCGGTCGGTGATGCGCTGCATCTTGATCATGCGGACAGCTCCTGCTGGACGAAGGGGGCGGACGTCTCGCCGTCGACGAGCCGGGCGAGGCGTGCGGCGACGCCGTCGAGCCAGTCGCGGCTGCCCGGTGCCAGCGGCAGCCGGGTGACGAGGCTGACGCCCTCGGGGAGGATCGTCAGCCACAGGTGGGTCTGGCTGCTCGGTGGCACGTCGCCGAGCTGGATCCCCGCCTCGAGCGGCCGCCACCACTCGTGCCCCTCGACCCGTGACCCGTCGATCGTCGACAGCACGACCTGGGGGGCGACCGGCACGTCGAGGACCCGGTGGACGAGGCCGAGCGGGAGCGCTGCGGCCGGCGCGGACGCGCGCCACCTGTCGACGGCGGCGAGGACCCAGTCGCGGGAGGTGGCACCTGCCGGCATGCTCAGGGCGAAGGGGGCGACCCCTGCGAACCACCCGACCGACTCGGTCCACAGCGCGGAGGGCCGCCCGTGGGTGGAGACCATCGCGTGCACCTCGTCGCCCATCGCCTGCATGAGCACCGCGGTCCAGAGCATGCCGGTCGGGATCCCCTCGGCGGCGTAGAGCAGGTCGAGGGTGGCAGCGACGTCGCCGTCGCAGATGTCGTGGCGCACGAGGTCGTGCTCGTACCGGCCCTCGGGGTCGATCCCGGACGCAGCGGGGGCACCCGGCACCGACCCCCCGGCGAGGAAGTCCCGCCATGGTCGCAGTCGCGCGTCGTCGTCGCCCAGCCCGTCGCCGACGGCGCGCTCGAGCGTCGTCGTCTCGACGTGGCTCGGGGAGGTGTGCGGCTCGTGCAGGCCGGCGACGATCGCGGTGTGCAGTCCGGCCAGAGCGCCGACCGCGGCGTAGGCCGACAGCCCGTCGAAGGTGATGTGGTCGAAGGCGCCGTGCAGGACGTGGCCGCCGTCGACCTCGACGGTGAAGATGGCGAAGGCCGGCGCCGCGCTCGGGCGGCACCGGGTGTGGAACTCGTCGACGAGGAGCGCGCGCAGTGCCTCCTCGTCGTGGTCTCCGAGCGCGGTCGCGGTGACGTCGACGGCGTCGGCCGGCAGGGTCCGCCGACGGATGCTGCCGTCGTCGAGGGTGAGGCGGCTGCGCAGTGACTCGTGCTGTCGCACCCATGCGGTGAGAGTGGCGCGCAGGCTCTTCGGCGTCGCGTCCGGGAGCAGCACCGAGAGGCCGATCCACGCCGACGAGGGGGCCGTGCCGTCCGGGTCCTCGTGCAGTCGGCCCTGCTGGTCGAAGCTCGCGGGGCGCGGGTCGGTGGGTTGCTCGCTCCAGCGTGCGAGCGTCGTGACATCGAGCTCCCAGCGGGTGACGTCACCGCCTCGCAGCTCCTGGTCGGCCAGCGTGCAGGGGATCATGCAGGCCTCCTGGGGTCGGTGAGGTGCGGTGCAAGCGTCGCAGCGGAGCGCAGGTCTCGCGACCGCTCCCGGTGTGATCTGGACCTCCCTCGACGTCGCGAATCCGCTTGTGCCGCAACGGTTCCGCGCCACATGGTGGGCAGGATCGGCCGCCACGACGCCCGGGGTCCGCCCGGGTGGCAGGCTGTCCCGGTGACCAGCCGAGACCGCCGCACCCTCCTGCACCGACTCGGCTCCGGCACGGCCAGGCACCCGTGGGCGATCGTCGGGGCCTGGGCGGTGCTCGTCGTCTCCTTCTTCGCGCTCGCGCTCGGCGGGGTCACCGGCCAGGGTCTCTTCGACCGGCTGCACAGCGGCGAGATGACCACGCCCGGCGAGGCCCAGCAGGCCCGGGACCTCCTTGCTGACTCCGGCGGCAGCGAGCTGGCCAGCGACACCCTCATGGTGTCGGGGTCGCCGGCCACGGACCCCTTCGTCCGCCGTGGCGTCGCCGAGCCCCTCCGCCGGATCCACGAGATGGACGGGGTCGCCTCGGTCGTCAACCCGCTCGTCCTCGACGGTGGCGTCAAGAACCCCCGTGCCGAGCCGCTCGTCGTCGACGAGCCCGGAGACCGCCGCTACGGGTTCCTCACCGTCGTCGAGTACGACAGCACCCTGAACGACGACGAGCTGGCGAAGGTGCGACGCGACGTCGACGTCCAGCTCGACCAGGTCGTCCTCGGCTCCCAGGGCACGAGCAGCCAGCGCGGGAGCGTCGCCGACCTCGTCGACGAGGTCGTCGGCCAGGTCGAGACCGACATGAAGGTGGGCGAGGGCCTGGCCCTGCCGATCTCCTTCGTCGTCATGGTCCTCGTCTTCGGGGGCTTCCTCGCCGCGGGCATCCCGATCGCCGGTGCCCTCGCCTCGATCGGGGGCGCCCTCGCTTCGTTGTGGGGCTTCTCCCACCTCATCGACCTCGACGCGACCGTCGTCAACATCGTGAGCGTGCTCGGGCTGGGCCTGTGCATCGACTACGGGCTGCTCGTCGTCTCCCGGTTTCGCGAGGAGATGCGCGACCTCCTCGACGGCCAACCGCTCGGCGCGGACGCGCGCGAGCTCGTGGTCGAGGCCACCGGGCGCACCGTGGACCGCGCCGGACGCACGGTCGTCTTCTCAGCGGTCACCGTGGCCATCGCGCTGTCCGGTCTGCTCTTCTTCCCCACCGTCTTCATGCAGGCGGCCGGCGCCGCGGGCGTCTCCGTCGTCGTCCTCTGCCTGCTGGTGGCCGTCACCCTCGTGCCCGCGATCTGTGCCCTGTCGGCCCGCCGCCTCCTGCGTGGCCGCACCGACCGCACCTCCGACACCGGCGTCTTCGCCTCGCTCGCCGGCGGTGTGCAGCGCGCCCCGTGGCTCGTCGTCGGTCTCGTCCTCGCCGCACTCGTCGCCATGGCCCTGCCCGCCACCCGCATGGAGGTCACCTCCTCGGGTGTCGAGCTGCTCCCGGCCGACAACGAGCAGCGCACCTTCTTCGAGGACCTCGGCCGCGACTACCCCCTCCTCGCCTCCCCGGACCTGCAGGTCGTGACCACGGCGGAGGCGGACGAGGTCAAGGACTGGGCGAAGGGGGATGCCCGCGACCTCCCCGGTGTCGAGTCCGCCGAGGTGGTCACCATCGGCACGCTCGACGGGCAGACGGTCCGCAGCGTCGACCTGCGCACGTCCGACGGTCCGCTCGGGCCCGGCACGCGCGACCTCGTGACGCACCTGCACGAGGAGCGTCCCCCCTTCGACGCCAAGGTCGGCGGCCAGGCAGCCGACCTCGCCGACTTCACCGGCTCGATCGCCGACACGGCACCGCTGGCCATCGGCACGGTCGTGCTCGCGACCTTCGTCCTGCTCTTCCTCATGACCGGCTCGGTCGTCGTCCCGATCAAGGCGCTGCTGATGAACATCGTCTCGCTGGGCGCCTCGCTCGGCGTGCTCGTCTGGGTCTTCCAGGACGGCCACCTCGAGGGGCTGCTGGGCTACGACTCGGTCGGGGCGGTCGAGGTCTCGATCCCGGTGCTCGTCCTCGCCTTCGGGTTCGGGCTGTCGATGGACTACGAGGTCTTCCTGCTCTCGCGCATCGTCGAGCTGCACGAGCGCGGCCACTCGACCAACGAGGCGGTCCGGCTCGGCCTGCAGCGCTCGGGCAAGATCATCACGAGCGCCGCGCTGCTCATGTGCATCGTCTTCGGAGGCTTCGTGCTGGCGCGGGTCCTGGCGGTCAAGGAGACCGGTGTCGCCCTCGTGCTGGCGATCGTCATCGACGCGACCCTCGTGCGCATGCTGCTCGTCCCCGCGACCATGTCGGTCCTCGGCGAGTGGAACTGGTGGGCGCCGCGGTGGATGAAGCGCCTCCACGCGCGGTTCGGGATCACCGAGTAGGTTCCGGCCGGCCGACACCGGAGGCCGGGGCCGGTCACCGGCGGCGACGCGGCTCCGTCGGCGGCCACTCCCCGTCGTCGCTGCCGTCGTCGGCGGCGAAGAGCAGGTTCTGCAGCTCGACCTGGACCTGCTCGACGTGCGGCACGTCGGTCAGCTCCATGCCGGCCTTGTCCGTCGCGTCGGAGATGATCAGGGTGCCGCAGCCGAGCATCCGGTCGAGCAGGCCCTTCTCGACGGCGACGTCGTTGATCCGGTAGATCGGGATGTCGCGACCGTGCTTCGTGAGCAGGCCATAGCGGTGGCTCACCCTGCGGTTGGTGAAGACGTAGTGGGTCGACCGCCAGCGCCACAGCGGCAGGAGCACCCCGACGACGGCGAGCAGGAGCGCGACGACCCCCACGACGAGCGTGATCCAGCCAGCCTGGTCGGAGTCCCGCGTGAGCATCGCTGCGGCGACGACGACCGCGACGAGGACGACGAGGGTCAGCAGCGGCTGGATCAGCGCCTTCCAGTGCGTGTGCATCTCGAGGCGGATCTCCTCGCCGTCGGAGAGCTGACTGTCCTTGAGGCCCATGGGTCGCATCCTGCCACCGGACGGGACGTCGCGGCAGGATGCGACCCCTGGGTCAGCCCTGCTCCGGCGGCTCGGTGAGCAGTCGGGTGATGAGGTCCTGGACCGAGGCATCGGTGACGCCCGGACCGCTGCCGTCACTGGGCACGAACCGGCCCGCGCCCTTGAAGCTCGACGCCCACACGATCAGTCCGCCGTGCGACTGGTCCTCCTCGACGATCCACAGCTGGTCGAGCTCGCCCTCGGTCTGCATGCCCCGGTCGATGTCGACCACGCGGGCGGTGACCTCCTCGTCGCCGACCTGCCACGTCGACTCGCGCTCGGTCAGCGTGCCCTCGCTCTCGTTGAGCGCCACGAGGCGGTCCGCCTGCACGCTCGTGCTGACCGAGACGGTGATCTCGCCGACGATCTCGGGAGGCTTGGACCCCGACCGGTCGCGGTAGACGGTGACGAGCGACTCGTAGGCGCCCATCGTCGTGCCCTCGCCGTCGCCCGTCGGCGACGGTCCGTACTCACCGATGTGCACCGTCGTCGTGCCGCCGACGACCTTTTCGTCGACCCAGGCGTCGATGACGTCGGGGTCGCAGGTGGCCGGGGCCAGCGTGCACCCGCTCATGGTGGCGGGCGCGGCGGGGGCGACAGGCCAGTCGGACCGCGGCATGTTGGCCAGGCCCAGCCCCACGACGCCGGCGACGATGGCGACGCCACCGGCCACCGTTCCCGCGGTCGCGACGACGGCACGTCGGCGGTGCCGTCGCGCGCCGGTCACCGTGGCCTCGACATCGATGCTCGGCGGCATCGCGTTGAGCTCGGCGAGCAGGCGGGCAGCGAGCTCCTCGTCGGACGGCTGCAGGACGGTGCGGGTCATCGCTGGGCTCCTTGGGTGACGACCCGGTGTGCTGCCGGGTGGGTGGGTGTGCGGGCGTCGGCGGGGCTCGCGATGGCCCGGCGCAACCGGGCCAGCCCCTCGGCCGATGCCGACTTGACGTTGCTCTCGCTCGACCCGAGGACGCGCGCGACCTCGGCGACCGGCAGACCCTCGACGTGGCGCAGGACGACGACGAGACGCTGTCGGGCGGTGAGCGTGCTCAGGGCCGCGTAGAGGCCGGGGGTGTCGTCGACCTGGCCGTAGCCGCGCTCGGCGAAGGCGGTCTCGGGCAGGATCTCGAAGGAGCGCTCCGACCGGCGCCAGGCCCGTCGACCGCTGTCGATGAAGGCCCGCACGAGCACGGTGCGGGCGTAGGCCATGGGCGGCTCGTCGCGGCGCTCGATCCGGCTCCAGGCGCCGCACATCTTCTCCAGCGTGGTCTGGACCAGGTCGTCGGCGTCGTGGCGGTCGCCGCAGGCCGCGAGGGCGATGCGATGCAGCTGCGGGATGGCCGCACCGGCGAACTCCCTGAAGGCGTCCACCTCGGTGTCCTTCATGCTCTCCCCTTCTCCGGTTGCTCTCACCAGACATCACGGTGCAGCCCGCCGATCGGTCGGTCCCCACGACGATCTTTGCGGAGCGAGGGTGCGCACGGGACGCTGGAGCACGACGAAGGCCCCGGTCCGCGGACGGATCGGGGCCTGTCTGGCTGGCATGGGAAGAATCTGCTTCTGGAAACACGAAGTCCCTGGCCGCGCCAGCGGACAGGGACAGCTTCTGGGAAACACAAAGTCCCTGGCCGCGCCAGCGGACAGGGACAGCTTCTGGGAAACACAAAGTCCCTGGCCGCGCCAGCGGACAGGGATGGCTTCTGGGAAACACGAAGTCCCTGGCCGCGCCAGCGGACAGGGATGGCTTCTGGGAAACATGAAGTCCCTGGCCGCGCCAGCGGACAGGGACTGGTGGGCGATACTGGGTTTGAACCAGTGACCTCTTCCGTGTCAAGGAAGCGCGCTACCGCTGCGCCAATCGCCCGGGTCATGCAGGTGTCTGCATGGTCGAGGTGGAGACGGGATTTGAACCCGTGTAGACGGCTTTGCAGGCCGTTGCCTCGCCTCTCGGCCACTCCACCACCGAAGGTGGTCTTCAACCTTCTGAGCGGATGACCGGGCTCGAACCGGCGACCTCAACCTTGGCAAGGTTGCGCTCTACCAACTGAGCTACATCCGCACGCCCCGCCAGGTCGCGTTGTAACGCGGGGCACGAGGAGAAACATTAACCCATGGCCCCCGAGACTCCCAACCCGGCCCGGACGGCGCGCCGCCACCGGCGCCCGCCCCCTCCCGAGGCCCACGTCCGAGCACGACGAAGGCCCCGGACCGCTCTCCCGTCCGGGGCCTCCACGTGCAGCATTTGGAAAACACGTAGTCCCGGGCCGCGCCACCGGACCGGGACTGGTGGGCGATACTGGGTTTGAACCAGTGACCTCTTCCGTGTCAAGGAAGCGCGCTACCGCTGCGCCAATCGCCCGGGGACGGCGCCACCGGAGTGGCGCCATCAGAGCGGATGACCGGGCTCGAACCGGCGACCTCAACCTTGGCAAGGTTGCGCTCTACCAACTGAGCTACATCCGCACTCGCTGTCGGCATCTCTGCTGACCGCGCTGAGCGAGAGTAGCCCAGAGCGAGGCCAGATTCCAAACCGAGGGTGAACGCTGCCGGGATCCCTGTCCGTCGCTGGCCGTATCGTGCGGTCATGCCGACGCACGAGGTCACCAACCAGGTCCCGCCCTACGGGGGTCACGACGTCTTCGCGAGCGATCCCGTTGTCGCACAAGGTGTCGAGCGATGGGTTCCCACGGAGCACCTCGCCGGGGCCATGAGGGACCTGTCCGCGCTCGGTCGGCTCGCCGGGTCCCCCGAGGCCGCCGAGCTCGCCGACCGGGCCCAGCGCAACATCCCCCGCCTCGTGACCCACGACCGCTGGGGCCACCGCATCGACGAGGTCGAGTTCGACCCCGCATGGCACGCGCTCATGGGCCACGCGACCGCCGCGGGCCTGACCGCCGTGCCGTGGACCCGACCGCAGGGCAGCGGGGCCCACGTCACCCGCGCCGCCGGCTTCCTCACGTGGAGCCAGGTCGAGCCGGGGCACATCTGCCCGATCACCATGACCAACGCGGCCGTCCCCGCCCTTCGCCACTCCCCCGAGCTCGCCGAGCGGTGGACGCCCAAGCTCGCCTCCCGCGACTACGACTTCGGGCTGCGCGAGGTCGGGACCAAGGCCGGGGCGATCGCCGGCATGGGGATGACGGAGAAGCAGGGCGGGTCCGACGTGCGGGCCAACTCCACGCTCGCCGTGCGCACCCCCGACGGCCCGCTCACCGGCGAGACCTACCGGCTCACCGGGCACAAGTGGTTCTGCTCCGCCCCGATGAGCGACGTCTTCCTCGTCCTGGCCAAGACCTCGCCCGAGGCCGCGCCGAGCTGCTTCCTCGTCCCCCGGGTGCTCGAGGACGGGACGCGCAACCCCTTCGCTCTGCAGCGGCTCAAGGACAAGCTCGGCGACCGGTCCAATGCCTCCTCCGAGATCGAGCTCGACGGCACCTGGGGCGCGCTCGTCGGCGAGGAGGGGCGTGGGGTCCGCACGATCATCGACATGGTCTCGGCGACCCGCCTCGACTGCGTGCTCGGCTCCGCCGGCACGATGCGCACGGCCCTGACGCGGGCGGTCCACCACACCCGCCACCGTCGGGCCTTCGGCGCGCTGCTCGTCGACCAGCCGCTGATGCGCAACGTGCTCACCGACCTCGCTCTCGAGTCGGAGGCCGCGACCCTCCTCGGGATGCGGCTGGCCCACGCCGTCGACGAGGGCGAGACCGAGCTGACCCGCCTCGGCGTCGCCGTCGGCAAGTACTGGGTCTGCAAGCGGACCTCCCCCTTCGTCGCGGAGGCGCTGGAGTGCCTCGGCGGCAACGGCTACGTCGAGGAGAACGGCATGGCTCGGCTGTACCGGCAGGCGCCGCTCAACTCCATCTGGGAGGGCTCGGGCAATGTCAACGCGCTCGACGTGCTGCGCGCGATCGGCCGCGAGCCGGCGTCGCTCATGGCGCTGCTCAAGGAGGCCTCGGTCGCCCGGGGCCGGCTCACGACGCTCGACACCGCGCTCGACGAGGTGGAGCGCGACTGCGCCGGGCTCGCCGCGCTCGACGGGGTCGAGGCCGCCACGGGCGCCCGCCGGCTCGTCGAGCGGCTGGCCCTGACCCTCCAGGGCAGCCTCATGGTGCAGCACTCGCCCGCCGAGCTGGCCGAGGCCTTCGTCGAGTCGCGGCTCGGCGGGGCGAAGGGAGACAGCTTCGGCACGCTCGACGCCGGCCTCGTGGCCGCGGCGGGCCCCGCCGCCATCGAGCGCGCCTCGGTCACCGCCTGACCCGAGTCCTGCGGGTCAGGACTTCTTGAGCCGCTTCTGCTCGGCGGCGACGTCGAAGTCGGCCTTCGGCCACTGCGGGTCGAGCTCCTCGAGGTGCTCCTTGAGCAGCTGCATCACGGCCAGGCGGGCAAACCACTTGCGGTCGGCCGGCACGACATACCAGGGCGCGACCTCGGTCGAGCACTTGTCGATGACGGCCTGGTAGGCCTCCTGGTAGTCGTCCCAGTGCTCGCGCTCGTCGATGTCGCCGGGGTTGAACTTCCAGTGCTTGTCCGGGCGGTCGAGACGCTCGGTGAGGCGCTCCTTCTGCTCGTCCTTGCTGATGTGCAGCATCACCTTGATGATCGTCGTGCCCTTGTCGGCGACGGTCTCCTCGAAGGTGTTGATCTGCCCGTAGCGGCGCGACCACTGCGCGCGCGGCACGAGGTCGTGGACCCGCACGATGAGCACGTCCTCGTAGTGGCTGCGGTCGAAGACCCCGATCATCCCCGGCTCGGGCAGCGCATTGCGGATGCGCCACAGGAAGGGGTGCTTGCGCTCCTCGGCGCTCGGCGCCTTGAAGCTCGTGATGTCGACGCCCTGGGGGTCGACCGCGCCCACGACGTGTCGCATGATGCCGCCCTTGCCGGCGGTGTCCATCCCCTGCACGACGAGCAGGACGCTGCGACCGCCGCCCGCCTTGGACTCGGCGAAGAGCCGCTCCTGCAGCTCGGACAGGACATCGGCGAGCTCGGCGAGCGCGGCCTGCCCGGCGGCCTTGTCCCCGTCGAAGCCGGGGGTGCCACGGGGGTCGATCTTCGACAGGTCGGTGCCGGGGTCGGCACGCAGCACCTCGCGGAAGGACGTGGCAGACGACGTCTTGGCTGACTTCTTGTCCTTGGCCATGGCCGCATCATGTCAGGGCGGGGGTCCCGTGGGGCAGACTCGCGCCATGCGGATCCTCAGCGCCGACGACGCGGCGACCGACGTCTCCCCCGGCTCCGACGTCGACGAGGAGACCCTCGACGCGCTCTACGCCCACGACGGTCCGCTCCTGCGGCTGAACTTCGTCACGACCCTCGACGGCGCCGCCACCGGCAGCGACGGGCTCTCGGGGTCGATCAACTCCTCGGCCGATCACCGGGCCTTCACGGCGATGCGCTTCGCGGCGGACGTCCTGCTCGTCGGCGCCGGCACCGCCCGCGCGGAGGGCTATGGCAGCGCCGACATGCCCCTCGTCGTCGTCTCGCGCCGCGGGCACTTGCCCGAGACCCTCCGGGGCGAGCCCGACGTCGTGCTCGCGACGACGAGCGCCGCCGGCATCGACGAGGAGGAGAACACCTGGCTGTGCGGCGACGAGACCGTCGACCTGGCGCAGGTCCTCGAGCGCGCCCGGGAGACCTTCGGGCCCCACGTGCTGTGCGAAGGGGGGCCCTCCCTGGCCGCGGACCTCGCCGGCGCCGGACTCGTCGACGAGCTCGGCCTGTCGTGGACCCCGCAGGTCGTCGGGGGGCGCCGCGTCGACCACCCGCGCATCCTCGACGGTGACGGGGTCGCCCTTCGCCTGTCGTGCCGGCACCTGCTCGAGGAGGACGGGACCCTCCTCGGCCTGTGGCGGGTGAGCCGCTGACCGGCTGACGGCAGTCGGCGCTAGCGGACGAAGTCGAGGACGGTGTCGGTCCAGCGACGCGGGTCGACGTTCCACTCCTTGCAGTGCCGGGCGAGGGACCACGGCTCGAAGGTCACGAGGTCGGGCCGTGCCGCGGCGAGCGCCTCGCTCGGCCCGACGGGCACGAACTCGTCGTCACGCGAGTGGATGAGCAGGATCTGGTGCTCGAGCTCCTCCGCCCGGGTGACCCAGTTGGTCCTCGCGACGTCGACGCTCTCGCTGACGCCCACGAGACGACGGGCCCAGTGCTTGCCCATGAGCGCGCTGCCGAGGTGGGACACGGGCGCGGGCACGCGGTGCAGCTCCGCGTGGTGCCGCAGCACGTCGCCCCAGTCGACGACCGGACCGTCGAGGACCGCCCGGGAGACGTCGGAGGCGAGGGGCGAGCGGTCGAGGAACTGCAGGACGATCGCCCCGCCCATCGACCACCCGACGAGCACGATCTCGCGGGCGCCACGGGCGAGCGCCAGGCGCACGGCGTCCTCGATGTCGCGCCACTCGGACAGGCCGAGGTTGTAGCGCCCGTCGGGACCGCGCGGGGCGTCGCCGTCGTTGCGATAGCTCGGGACCAGGCAGGTCAGGCCGGCGGCGTGCAGCGCCGGGATGGCGCGCAGCGTCTCGTGCCGGCGCGCACCGCGCCCGTGGACGAGGACGGCCCACCGGTCGCCGCTGCCACCGGGCACGACCCACGCGGGCATCGGCCCGAGCTCCGCGGGCACGACGACGTCCTGGGTCTCGAGGCCGAGGTCGGCCTGGGGGTCGCGGCCGTAGTAGTAGCCGTTGAAGCGGGCCGTCCCGGGCTGCAGCACGCCTTCGTCGACGCCGAGGAGCTCGCGGCGCACCCGCTGCCGGCGGTGGTCGACCTCGAGGACCCCACCGATGCGGGCGTGGCCACGACCGCCGTCCAGCCACAGTCCGTAGCGACCGGGGACGAGCAGGTCGGGGGTGCCGGAGAGGGTCACGCTGTCCGAGTGGATGACGTGGATCCGGGTGTCGTCGGGGCGGACAAGGTCGGGGGTGAGCACCTTGCGCGCGAAGTAGGTGCCCGCCCCGACCCACACCGAACCGGCGCCCATGAGGGCGGATCCCGCGGCGACCGCGCCGTAGGTCAGGGCCCGCTCGGCCACCGTCCGTTGAGTCACGGCGTCATCGTCTCAAATGTCGTGGCTCGCGGGCAGAATGTGGTGAGTGACACCACTTCCCGCTGACCTCGTGCTCGACCCGATGCTCGCCAAGGCCGTCACGGACGTGCCCGCGCCGGATGCCGTGGAGGGTGGCTACTCCTACGAGCCCAAGTGGGACGGCTTCCGGTGCATCGTGCGCAAGGAGGGCGACGACGTCGAGCTCGTCAGCCGGGGCAAGAAGCCGCTCACCCGCTACTTTCCCGAGCTCGTCGCCGCGATCCGTGAGCACCTGCCCGGCAGCGCCGTCGTCGACGGCGAGGTCGTCGTCCGCAGTGGCGAGCCGGGGGCCCAGCGCCTCGACTGGGAGGCCCTCGGGCAGCGGATCCACCCGGCCGAGTCGCGGATCACCAAGCTGTCGCAGGAGACGCCCGCGGAGCTCATCGCCTTCGACCTGCTCGCCGTCGGCGACGAGGACGTGACGGGCTCTCCCTTCGCCCAGCGGCGGGAGCGGCTCGAGACGCTCTTCGACGGCATGGCGAAGGGGGCGCCGCTGCACCTGACGCGCGTCACCCGCGATGCCGACGAGGCCCGCGACTGGTTCACCCGCTTCGAGGGCGCCGGGCTCGACGGGGTCGTCGCCAAGGCGCTCGCCTCGCCCTACTCCCCCGGCAAGCGGACGATGCTCAAGATCAAGCACAAGCGCACCGCCGAGGCGGTCGTCACCGGCTATCGCGTGCACAAGTCCGGCCAGGGGGTCGGCTCGCTGCTCCTCGGGCTCTTCCACGAGGGGCAGCTCTTCAACGTCGGCGGCATCGCGGCCTTCACCGCGAAGCGGCGGCTCGAGCTCGTCGAGGAGCTCGAGCCGCTCGTGCGGCGCGACGCCGACGGCAACATCGAGCACGCCGAGACCGACCGCTCACGCTTCAGCTCGGGCAAGGACGTCAGCTTCGTGCCGCTGCGACCCGAGCGGGTCGTCGAGGTCGCCTTCGACCAGCTCGAGGGCTGGCGATTCCGGCACACCGTGCAGTTCCTGCGCTGGCGGCCCGACCGCGATCCCGAGTCGTGCACGCTCGACCAGATCGACCGGGCCGCGGCCTACGACCTGGGCGAGGTCCTCGACTGATCTGGCCTGAGTGACGACATGTGCACGTGTGTGACCCGATGGCGTGACACAGGTGAGCAGACCGTCACGCAGGCGGGCCAACGCACCTACTCCTCGATGCGGTTGCCGTCCTCGTCCCAGTGCGAGGCGACCTTCTTGCTGGGCTGCACCCGGGGCGGCTCGCCGGGCATCTTCGGGTAGTCGGGCGGGAAGTTGAGCTCGCCGCCCGGCAGGGTCTCCCACAGCTCGAGGAGCGGCTCGAGCGAGTGGGCGGTCTCGTCAATGTTGGCCCAGGGGTCGCCGCCGGCCAGGTGGTCGAGCACGGTCAGGATGTTGTGCTCGGCCGGGTCGGTGACCTCGGCGATCTGCTCCCAGGTCATCGGGGTGCTCACGGGAGCACCGGGCCGGGCGCGCAGGCTCCACGCGCCGGCGATCGTGCGGTCGCGGTTGTTCTGGTTGAAGTCGACGAAGATCCGCTCGCCGCGCTCCTCCTTCCACCAGGCCGTCGTCACCCCGTCGTCACGCCGCTCGAGCTCGCGGCCGAAGCCGATCGCCGCGTGCCGCAGGTCCTCGAAGGACCAGCGCCGCTCGATGCGCACGTAGACGTGGATGCCGCGGTTGCCGCTCGTCTTCGGGTAGCCGCGCATGCCGAGGTCCTCGAGGAGCTCCCGGGCGACGCCGGCGACCCGCTGGACGTCGGCGAAGGTCGTGCCCGGCTGCGGGTCGAGGTCGATGCGCAGCTCGTCGGGGTGGTCGACGTCCGGTCGGCGCACCGGCCACGGGTGGAAGGTCAGCGTGCCCATCTGCGCCGCCCACACGAGCGCCCCCGGCTCGCTCGGGCACAGCTCCTCGGCACCACGGCCGCTCGGGAAGGTGATGCCGACCGTCTCGATCCACTCGGGCGCTCCCCGGGGCAGCCGCTTCTGGTAGAAGCCGTCGGCGTCCTTGTCCCGCGGCCCGACCGCCAGGCGCATCCCCTCGCGCCACCCGTCGGGCCAGCGCTCCATCGCCGTGGGGCGGTCGCCGATCTGGCGCATCATCGCCTCGCCCACGGCGGCGTAGTACTCGCACACCTGCAGCTTCGTGATCTCGGGGGTGCGGTCGGTGGCCTCGTAGATCACCCGGTCGGGGCTCGAGACGCGCACCTCCCGGTCGCCGGCGGGCACCATGACGGCGGGGGTCTTGGCCATGCGGTCAGCGTATGGGCTGCCACCGACGAAGGGGGGCGGCTCGCCCCCTTCGTCCCGTCGGGTGATCGTCACGCGACGTTCACCCGCTCGCGCTGCGCGGAGCACCCGGTGGTCCTACTGTGCCCGTGGCCACACCCACCCCTTCCTAGGAGCCCACATGCCCTCCCGTCGTCGCCGCGTGCTCGCGGCACTGACCGTCGCGCCGCTCGGCCTCACCGGCCTCGCGGTGCTCGCCCCGAGCGCCTCCGCCGCCTCCCCCGACCTCGTCATCTCCGAGGCCTACGGAGGGGGTGGCAACTCGCGCGCGATGCTGCGCAGCGACTTCGTCGAGCTGGCCAACCGCGGCCAGACCGACGTCGACCTCACCGGCTGGACGCTGCGCTACTACTCCGCGAGCGGCACCACGCCGCAGACGACGTCGCTGAGCGGCCAGGTCGTCGCCGGCGGTCGTTACCTCGTCAAGCAGGCCGACGGCGCCAACACCTCGCTGCCCGCACTGCCGACGCCGGATGCCACGGGCACCGTGCCGATGTCCTCCTCCGGCGCCCGCGTCGAGATCGTGCGACCCGACGGCCAGGTCGCCGACCGCCTCGGATGGGGCGCGGCCACGACCGCCGAGGGCGCTGCCGCCGACGCGACGAGCAACGAGACCTCCGTGGCGCGCACCGACGTGTGCGTCGACACCGACAACAACGCCGCCGACTTCGCCGTTGGCGCGCCGACCCCGCAGAACTCCTCGACCACGCCGGTCGTCTGCGAGCCCGACGACGGCGGGGAGCCGCCGGTCGACGAGCCCGAGACCATCGCCGAGATCCAGGGCAGCCACCACATCTCCCCCTTCGACGGGTCGAAGGTCAACGGCGTCGAGGGCGTCGTCACCGCGGTCTCGTCCTCGGGGTTCTGGCTGCAGAGCACGACGCCGGACGACGACGAGGCGACGTCCGAGGGGATCTTCGTCTACACCCGCTCGACGCCGACCGTCGCCGTCGGTGACACGGCGAGCGTCGACGGGGTCGTCGACGAGTTCCGCCCCGGCGGCTCGAGCGGATGGGACAACCTCACGACGACCGAGATCGTCTCCCCCGTCGTGACCCGCACCGGCACCGGCGAGGTGCCCGCGCCCGTCGTCCTCGGCGAGGACCGCGTCGCGCCGCAGCAGACCATCGACGCCGAGGATCCCAAGAGCGTCGAGTACGCCGAGGCGGCCTTCCGCCCGGACCGCGACGCGATCGACTTCTACGAGTCGATGGAGGGCATGCAGGTCGCCGTCCGTGACGCGCAGGTCGTCGGGCCGACCGGTTACGAGATCCCCGTCGTCCCCGGCTCGCAGGTCGAGGCGACCCGCTCGTCCGCCGGTGGCGTCGTCTACGGCGGCTACGACCAGCCCAATGCGATGCGGGTGCTCGTCGACGACGTGCTCCTGCCGAGCGGCTCGCTGCCCGACGCCGACGTCCGCGACCGCCTGCCCGGTCTCGTCGCCGGCCCGCTCGACTACTCCTTCGCCAACTTCAAGCTGCTGGCGACGCAGGTCCCGACCGTCGAGGACGGCGGGCTCGAGCGTGAGGTGACCCAGCCGCAGCACGACCGCGAGCTGTCCGTCGCCTCCTTCAACGTCGAGAACCTCGCGCCGAGCAACGACCAGAGCAAGTTCGACCGGCTCGCCGGTCAGGTCGTCACCAACCTGCGCAGCCCCGACGTCATCGCCGTCGAGGAGGTCCAGGACAACAGCGGGCCCACCGACGACGGCACCGTCGACTCCAGCGCGACGACCGACAAGCTCATCGCCGCCATCGAGTCCGCGGGCGGACCCACCTACGAGGCCCACTGGGTCGACCCGCAGGACAAGACCGACGGCGGTCAGCCCGGCGGCAACATCCGCAACGTCCTGCTCCACCGCACCGACCGCGACATCGACTTCGTCGAGCGCAGCTCGGGTGCCGCCGACCACGCCACCGACGTGGTCGCGGACAAGAAGGGCGCCCACCTCACCGAGTCGCCCGGTCGCATCGCCCCCTCGTCGGCGGCCTTCGACGACTCGCGCAAGCCGCTCGTGGGCGAGTACCGCTACCGCGGTGAGCGGGTCTTCGTCGCCGCGGTCCACTTCAGCTCGAAGGGGGGCGACGACCCGCTCTTCGGTCGCTGGCAGCAGCCGGTGCGCTCGAGCGAGGACGCCCGCCACGAGCAGGCCCGTGAGGTGCGCGCCTTCGCCGACGACCTGCTCGCGGCCGACCCGCAGGCGAAGCTCGTCGTCGCCGGCGACGTCAACGACTTCGAGTTCAGCGAGACGAGCGACATCCTCGCCGACATCGTCGAGGGCTCCGGGTCGAAGGCCCTGACCGACCTGCCGCGCACCCTGCCGGAGTCGGAGCGGTGGACCTATGTCTACGAGGGCAACAGCCAGGTGCTCGACCACATCTTCGTCTCGCCGGCCCTGGCGACGCTCGACACGAAGGTCGGCCCCTTCCGTCCCGGCAAGGGCCAGCGGCCGGCCTTCACCTACGACATCGTCCACACCAACTCACCCTTCGCCGACCAGGACAGCGACCACGACCCGCAGGTCGTCCACCTCGACCTGAAGAAGTGAGCTGACCTCCCTTCGCCCACCACGGCGTGCGACGGCCCCCGGATGATCTCCGGGGGCCGTCGCGTTGCATGATGAGCAGACCGATCGACGAGGAGCCAGACGATGATGGAGCCCACCGGCCGCGACTACGCGGTCACCAAGTCCGACGAGCAGTGGCGCGAGGAGCTGTCGGCCGACGAGTTCTCCGTCCTGCGGGCCGCCGGGACCGAGCGGCCCTTCACCGGTGAGTACACCGACACCAAGACCGAGGGCGTCTACGCCTGCCGCGCCTGCGGCACCGAGCTCTTCACCTCGGACACGAAGTTCGACAGCCACTGCGGCTGGCCGAGCTTCTACACCCCGCTCGCCGAGGACCGGGTCGAGTACATCCAGGACGACTCCCTCCCCGGCCGCCCCCGCGTCGAGGTCCGCTGCGCAAACTGCGGCAGCCACATGGGCCACGTCTTCGAGGGCGAGGGCTACGACACCCCGACCGACCAGCGCTACTGCATCAACTCGATCTCGATGACGCTGCGCCCGGCACAGGGCTGAGCCCGTCCCTCGGGGGCCCCACCATCGGGTGGGGCCCCCGAGGCATGTCGTCAGCGCAGGCCGGCGACGAGCGCCTCGACGCTCACCCGCGGACCGGTGAAGAAGGGGATCTCCTCACGCACGTGCAGGCGTGCCTTGGAGGCGCGCAGCTCGCGCATGAGGTCGACGATGCGGTGCAGCTCGTCGGCCTCGAAGGCGAGGATCCACTCGTAGTCGCCCAGGGCGAAGGCGGGGATCGTGTTGGCGCGCACGTCGGGGAAGTCGCGGGCCATCGCGCCGTGCTCGGCGAGCATCGTGCGCCGCTCCTTCTCGTCGATGACGTACCAGTCGAAGGAGCGCACGAAGGGGTAGACGCACACGTAGTCGCGCGGCTCCTCCCCCGCGAGGAAGGCCGGCACGTGGCTGCGGTTGAACTCCGCCTGACGGTGGACGGCGGCGTTGGACCACACCGGGTCGAGGTGTGCGCCGAGCTCGGTGCGCAGCAGTCGCTTGTAGGCGTCCTGCAGCTGCTCGATGTCGTCGGCGTGCCACCACACGAGCACGTCGGCGTCGGCGCGCAGTCCGGCCACGTCGTAGACACCGCGGATGCGCACGCCGTCCTCGGTGAGCTCGGCGAAGAGCTCCTCCACCTCGCGCGTGATCGCCGCGCGGTCGTCGTCGCCGATCGGCGTGACGAGCGCGAAGGCGGAGAACATCGCGTAGTGCACGCTGCTGTTGATCGCCTCGAGCTGCTCGCGGGAGGGCTTGGCGGGGACGGGCCGGGTGGTCATCTGGGCTCCTGTCGAGGGGTGGACGAAGGGGGAAGTGCGTCGAGGATCGTGGTGGCCGTGGCGGCGGCCCCGGTGAGGACCGCACCGATGCCCACACCGTCGTAGGCCGCGCCCGTGACCTCGATCACGGGCAGCTCGGCGACCGCCGCGCGCACGGCGGCGACCCGCTCAGTGTGCCCGAGGTCGTACTGCGGCAGCCCGCCGCCCCACCGCTGCACGTGGTGGTCGACCGGCGCCGGCAGCGGTGCGCCGAGCGCCTGGCCGATCTCGGTGAGCGCATCGGCGACGAGCTCGTCGTCGTCGCGCTGCAGGGCCGCGACCTCCCCCGCACGACCGGCGGAGGCGCGCAGCAGGACGACCTCGTCGCTGGCCTCGCGCACCCACGCCCACTTGCTCGCGGAGAAGGTGCTCGCCTTGATCGTGCGGCCGTCGACCGCGGGGACGAGGAATCCGCTGCCGGCGAGGGCGGGTGCCGCCGAGGCGGGCAGGGCGATCGTCATGACGGCCATCGACGCGTAGTCGATGCCCGCGAGCGCGGTCGAGGCCGCGGGCGCGTGGTCGGCGAGCAGCCGCGACGTCGGCGTCGCGGGGGTCGCGAGGACGACGAGATCGGCGTCGAGCGCCCGGGGCGCGGTGGTCGCTCCCGTGACGACCCGCCACCCCGTCGGGATGCGCTCGATCCGTCGCACGAGCGTGCCGGTCTCGATCCGGCCGCCTGCGGCCTGCACCGACGCGGCGAGGGCGTCGGCGAGCCCGCCGATGCCACCGGACAGTCCCATGACCCGGGGTCGCGGCGTGGCGCTCGGGGGTGGCAGCAGCCCGTCGACGGCCTCGGTCATCGTGCGACCGCCGGCCATCGCCGACCACAGGACCGGCATCGTGGCGCGCAGCGACAGCCGGTCGACGCGGCCGGCATAGACCCCGCCGAGCAGCGGCTCGACGATGCGGTCGACGACCGCCCGGCCGTGGACCGTGGCGACCGCCTCGGCGACGGTGACGTCGTCACGGTCGAGGGCGAAGGGGGCCGGCTGCGCGGCGCGAGCGACCTCCCCTTCGTCGAGGAGACCTGAGGTGTCGGTCTCGTGGCCGGGCACCCCCATGAAGGTGCGGCCGGGCACCGCGTGCCGGCGCCCGCGGGACCAGATGGAGGCCGGGACCGGCTCGGGGTGGACGAGGCGGTCGGCCAGGCCCAGCCCGGTGACGAGGTCCCGGGCGGCGGCGCTGCTGGCCACGACCGACTCCGCGCCGACGTCGACGAGGACGCCGCCGACCTGCTCGCGGCGCACCTTGCCGCCGGGGCGGTCACCGCCGTCGACGACGGTGAGGTCGAGGTCGGGGCGTGACCGCAGGAGGTGGTGGGCGGTGGCCAGGCCGGCCAGCCCACCACCGATGACGACGACCCGCGGACCCATGGCCCCACTCTCCCACCGCGCTTCGAGCCCCGCGGACGGGGGTGGGAACCGAACAGGGGTCCGCTCCCGTCAGACCCACGACACCGCGGCGGGACCGACCCGCCGCACGACGCAGGGGGTACGACGATGGGCACCACGGCAGGCACGGCACGGTGGACGACGGCACGGTGGGCGGCGCTCGTCGCGGCCGGCGGGCTGGCGCTCGCCGGGTGCGGAGGCGGCGGCGGTGACGAGTCGGTGAGCAGCCGACCGATGAGCCAGGACGAAGGGGGCGGCGCCGCCTCGTCCGCGACCTCAGCGGCGGACCAGGAGTCGGGCAGCTCCGACAGAGCCGCCGGCTCCGGGTCGGGCGACTCGGGCTCGTCGAAGCGGGCGGGCAACACGACGCAGGTCGCGAGCGGGACGCACGTCGCCCGCACGGCCAGCCTGTCGATCACCGTCGACGACGTCGAGAAGTCGACCGCCAAGGTCCGCTCCACGGCCGCCCGGGTCGACGGCTACGTCTCGAGCGAGGACTCGCGGGCCGACGACGGGCACCGCGGCGACTGGGCCGAGATCACCGTCACCGTCCCCGTCGACGACCTCGACGCGACGATGACCCGTCTCGCGGACATCGGCGAGGTGACCCACCGCTCGAGCGAGGCCGAGGACCTCACCGCGCAGTACACCGACACCGAGGCGCGGGTGCGCACGATGACGAAGTCGGTCGAGCGCCTGCGCAAGCTCATCGACTCGGCCGAGGGCCTCGACCAGGTCGTGACGCTCGAGAGCGAGCTGAGCCGACGCGAGGCGGACCTCGAGGCGATGACGAGCCAGCAGAAGTCGCTCGAGAAGCGCACGACGACGGCACCGATCACGGTGAGCCTGTCGACGCAGGACGCACCCGCCGACGAGCCCGAGGAGGAGCGCACCGGCTTCCTCGCAGGGCTCGGGTCCGGGTGGTCGGCCTTTACCGGGGCCCTCACCGTCGGCCTGACGGTGCTGGGTGCGGTGACCCCCTTCGCCGTCGTGGGCCTGGTCGTCGGCTGGCCGCTCGCGCGGTGGGTCCGGCGCCGGCGGGCGTCTCGTCCGCTCGCCACGCCGACGGCCCCGACCGCGGAGGCCTGAGCCCCGCGGGGCTCAGCGGGCGCTGACCTCGTGGACCAGCTCGACGACGCGGGTGAGGACCACGGGGTCGGTGTCGGGCAGCACGCCGTGGCCGAGGTTGAAGATGTGGCCGGGCGCGGCGCGACCCTCGTCGAGGATGCGACGGACCTCGCGCTCGACGACCTCCCAGGGCGCGAAGAGCAGTGCCGGGTCGAGGTTGCCCTGCACCGGCTGGTTGCCACCCACGCGCTCGATGGCCTCGGCGAGGTTCACCCGGTAGTCCACCCCGATGACCTCGGTGCCGGCCGCGGCCATGTCCGGCAGCAGCTCACCGGTCCCGACGCCGAAGTGGATGCGCGGCACGCCCGCGTCGGCGAGCGCCGCCAGGGTGGCCTCGGTGTGCGGGAGGACGTAGCGGCGGTAGTCGGCCTTCGACAGGAAGCCGGCCCACGAGTCGAAGAGCTGGATCGCGCTGGCCCCCGCCTCGACCTGGACCTTGAGGAAGGCCGCGGAGATCTGCGACAGCCGGGCGCACAGGTCGTGCCACAGCTGGGGGTCGCCGTGCATGAGCGACTTGGTCAGCTCGTGGTTGCGGCTCGGCCCGCCCTCGATGAGATAGGAGGCGAGGGTGAAGGGCGCGCCGGCGAAGCCGATGAGCGGCGTCGCACCGAGCTCGAGGACGATCCGGCGGACCGACTCGGTGATGTCGGGGACCATGTCCGGGGTCAGCTCGGGCAGGCGGTCGAGGTCCTCGCGGGAGGCGAAGGGGAGGTCCAGCACCGGCCCGACACCCGGCTCGATGTCGATGTCGACCCCCGCAGCGGCGAGCGGCACGACGATGTCGGAGAAGAAGATTGCCGCGTCGACCCGGTGCCGGCGCACCGGCTGCAGGGTGATCTCGGTGACGAGGTCGGGCGTGCGGCAGGCCTCGAGCATGTCGGTGCCGCGGCGCACCTCGCGGTACTCGGGCAGCGACCGGCCGGCCTGCCGCATGAACCACACGGGGGTGTGGGGCACGGACTCTCCGCGGGCCGCGCGGACGAGGGGGCTGTCGGAGGGCGAGGCGTGGGTGGTCACGGGGCGCATCCTCCCATGCCCGCCCGGCGTGCCCTCCCGCCGACGGGGCCTCTCGCGACCTAGGCTCGACAGGTGGCCACCCGAGAGATCTCCGAGGCGCAGTCGCCGGACTTCGCCCATGCGCTGCGGAGCCTGCACGAGACCCGGCTACGCCCCGAGGTGCGCCTGACCGAGGTGCCCGCGCCGACCCGTCTGGCCCCCCACGCCGTCGCGATGACCGCCGACATCGTCGACTCCGCCGACGGCGAGGACCTCGCGACCGGACGCTTCGTCCTGCTGCACGACCCGAGCGAGCCCGAGCCGTGGGGCGGCGCCTGGCGCATCGTCACCTTCGCCCGCGCCGAGCTTGAGCCCGAGGTCGCCGGCGACCCGATGCTCGGAGCCGTCGGCTGGTCGTGGCTCACCGACGCCCTCGAGGAGCACGGCATCGAGGCCGCCAACCTCGCCGGCACGGTGACGCACGTCGTCTCCGAGTCCTTCGCCGACCTCGAGGACCGAGAGCCCGACGTCGAGATGGAGATCCGCGCCTCGTGGAGCCCCGCCGACTCCGCGGTCGGCCCCCACCTGCTGGCCTGGGCCGACATGCTGGGCACGGTCGGCGGTCTGCCGCCGCTGCCCTCTGGTGTCGTGGCCCTGCCGGGGCGTCGCCGGTGACGCCGCAGGACACCGGGGCCCCGCCCGAGCCCGAGAGCACTCCCGAGGTGGCCGCCCCGCCCGGCGACGAGACTCCCGACTCGACGCCCGAGCCGGCTCCCCTGCCGGTCCTCACCGAGCCCGCCGAGGGCATCCCGCCGGTCATCACCCTCGAGTCCGAGCTCGACGCCTGCGCCCAGGCGATCGGCAGCGGTGTCGGGGCCGTGGCCCTCGACGCCGAGCGCGCCTCCGGCTACCGCTACGGGCAGAGCGCCTATCTCGTCCAGGTCCGCCGCGAGGGCTCGGGCACCTGGCTCATCGACCCGGTGACCCTGCCCGACCTCACCCCGCTCGACCGGGCCATCGGCACCGGCGAGTGGATCCTGCACGCCGCGACCCAGGACCTGCCCTGCCTGCGCGAGCTCGGTCTGGCGCCCCGGCAGATCTTCGACACCGAGCTCGCGGCCCGGCTGCTCGGCCTGCCCCGCGTCGGCCTCGCCGCGGTCATCGAGCACTACCTCGGCATCAGCCTGGCCAAGGAGCACTCGGCCGTCGACTGGTCGACCCGGCCGCTGCCCGAGCCGTGGCTGCGCTACGCCGCCCTCGACGTCGAGGTGCTCACCGAGGTGCGCAACCTCATGGGCGCCGACCTCGCCGCGCAGGGCAAGAGCGAGTGGGCGCGGCAGGAGTTCGAGGCGCTGCTCAGCTGGCGGCCGGCGGTCAAGGAGGACCCGTGGCGTCGGACCTCGGGCCTGCACAAGATCCGCCAGCCACGGGTCCTCGCGACGGTGCGCGAGCTCTGGTACGAGCGTGACCGCATCGCCCGCGACCGCGACACCTCCCCCGGCCGGGTGATCCCCGACACCGCTCTCGTCGACATCGCCCTGGCCGACCCGCAGGCGCCCGGTGACCTGCCGCGTGGGCACCGCGCGATCCAGCGCAGCCAGCGCGCCTGGCTCGACGCCGTCGCCCGGGCACGACGCCTGCCCGACGACGAGCTGCCGCCGGCCTCGGTCAAGTCCGACGGCCCTCCGCCGCAGCGCTCCTGGGCCAACCGCGACCCGCTCGCCGCCGACCGACTGACGGCCACCCGCGAGGCCCTGGGCAGCTTCGCCGACGAGCGCACCATCCCGATCGAGAACGTCTGCTCCCCCGACCCCCTTCGCCGGGTCGTGTGGTCACCGCCGCAGGACCTCAGCCCGGAGGGCTTCACCGAGGCCCTCGCCGACCTCGGCGTGCGCCCCTGGCAGCGCGAGATCGTCGCCCCCATGCTCGCCGACGCCTTCGCCGCCCACCCCGACGCCTGACGGGCTCGAGGGCAGGGCGCCGCAACGGGTGGAGGTACCAGCGACCTGATAGTCGGACGCGATCACCTCAATCCACCACTCGGGGGCGGGGCGCGGGAGCGGGTGGAGGTAGCAGCGACCGGATAGTCGGACGCGATCACCTCAACCCGGCAGTCGGGCGCGGGGCTGCCTTCGAGGCGGCCGCGGGTGAGGCGCAGGTCGAAGGGGGATGTCGGCGCACATCAAGCCGAAGTCAGGCACGACAACCTCCGGCCATGCGCGAACGAAGGACTTCGGCGGACGCCGACGTCCCCCTTCGTCCGGAGCCGGGTCTCGAGGCTCGTCGCAGCGCGCCGGCCCTCCTCGCCGGGAGCGGGTCGGGCGCCGACGTCCCCCGTCGACCGGAGCCGGGTCTCGAGGCTCGTCGCAGAGCTCCTTGCACCTCGACCACCGGAGGCGAACGTGGGCGGGGTCACGTGAGGCGCACCTGTCCGAGGTGAGCAAGCGCTTAGTAGCCTGATCGCGGACGGGCTCCAGCCCGTCGTGCCACCTGCACCACGACAGAGAGGCCCACCGTGCCCCGCACTTCACGTGAGGTCGTCTTCGTCGACGGCGTTCGCACGCCGTTCGGCAAGGCCGGGGAGAAGGGCATGTATGCCCAGACCCGCGCCGACGACCTCGTCATCACCTGCATCCGCGAGCTCATGCGCCGTCACCCGGAGCTGCCGCCCGAGCGGGTCGAGGAGGTCGCGATCGCGGCCACGACCCAGATCGGTGACCAGGGCCTGACCCTGGGCCGCATGGCCTCCCTGCTGTCCGGGCTGCCCAACACCACGCCCGGCTACTCCATCGACCGCATGTGCGCCGGCGCGATGACCGCGGTGACCAACATCGCCGGTGCCATCTCCTTCGGCTCGATCGACGTCGCCGTCGCCGGCGGTGTCGAGCACATGGGCCGCCACCCGATGGGTGAGGGCGTCGACCCCAACCCGCGCGTCGTCTCGGAGAAGCTCGTCGACCCGTCGGCCCTCGTCATGGGCAAGACGGCGGAGAACCTGCACGACCGCTACCCGAGCCTGACCAAGCAGCGCTCGGACGAGTTCGCGGTCAACAGCCAGCGCAAGCTCGCCCAGGCCTACGAGGACGGCAAGATCCAGCCCGACCTCGTGCCGGTCGCGACCCGCCACTCCGAGAAGGGCTGGGGCCTGGCGACGACCGACGAGCCGCCGCGCCCGCAGACGACCCTCGAGTCGCTGCAGACCCTGAAGACCCCCTTCCGCCCCCACGGCAAGGTCACCGCCGGCAACGCCGCCGGGCTCAACGACGGCGCGACCGCCTGCATCCTCGCCGCGGAGGAGACCGCCGCCGAGCTCGGCCTGCCCGTCGGCATGCGCCTCGTCGAGTTCGCCTTCGTCGGCGTCGAGCCGGAGGTCATGGGCTACGGCCCGGTCCCCGCCGCCGAGAAGGCGCTGGCCAAGGCCGGTCTGACGATCGACGACATCGGTCTCTTCGAGCTCAACGAGGCCTTCGCCGTCCAGGTGCTCTCCTTCCTCGAGCACTTCGGCATCGACGACGACTCCGACAAGGTCAACCGCTACGGCGGCGCCATCGCGACCGGTCACCCCCTCGCCTCCTCGGGTGTGCGCCTCATGACGCAGCTGTCCCGGCAGTTCGCCGAGGACCCGAGCGTCCGCTACGGCATGACCGCCATGTGCATCGGCATCGGCATGGGCGGCGCCGTCATCTGGGAGAACCCGCACCACGCCGACTACGGCAAGGAGAACTGAGCATGAGCGAGCCCAAGCCCGAGGTCGTCACCCGCGCCCTCGTCCAGGACGTCCAGCTCCCCGCCGACGGCGGCACGCTGGCCCTCGTCACGCTGGACAACGGCCACGACCACACCAAGCCCAACACCTTCGGCCTCGAGGGCATGGCCGGCCTGCGCGCCGCCGTCGCCACGCTGCAGCAGCGCGCCGAGGCCGGCGAGATCGTCGCCGTCGCCGTCACCGGCAAGCCCTTCATCTTCGCCGTCGGCGCCGACCTCACCGGAGTCCCGGGCATCACCAGCCGCGAGCAGGCGCTCGAGATCGCCCGCACCGGCCACGCGGCCTACGCGGCGATCATGGACCTGCCCGTGCCGACCTTCGCCTTCGTCAATGGCGCGGCGATGGGCGGCGGCGTCGAGCTGTCGCTGGCCTGCGACTACCGCACGATGAGCAAGGCCGTGCCGGCCATCGCGCTGCCCGAGGTCTTCCTCGGGCTCGTCCCCGGCTGGGGCGGCTGCTACCTGCTCCCCCGCCTCGTCGGTCCGGAGAAGGCCCTCAAGGTCATCGTCGAGAACCCGCTCAACACCAACCGGATGCTCAACGGCCCGGCCGCGGCGAAGCTCGGCCTGGCCGACGCCCTCCTCGACGCCGCCGACTTCCTCGAGCAGTCGATCATCTGGGCCGCGGGTGTCCTCGCCGGCGAGACGAAGGTCGAGCGCGAGCCGGTCAGCGACGACGCCGCCGTGTGGGAGGCCGCTGCCGCGGCCGCCACGAAGCTGGCCGACGCGAAGACCGCACGGAAGTCCCCTTCGCCCTACCGGGCCATCGAGCTGGTGACCGCCGCCCGCACCGCCGAGCGCGATGCTGCCTTCGCCGCCGAGGACGAGGCCCTGGCCGACCTGCTCATGGGTGACGAGCTGCGCGCCGGCCTGTACTCCTTCGACCTGGTGCAGAAGCGGGCGAAGCGCCCCGCCGGCGCACCCGACAAGGCGCTCGCGCGCCCCGTCGGCAAGGTCGGCATCGTCGGCGCCGGCCTCATGGCCAGCCAGCTCGCGATGCTCTTCATCCGCTCGCTCAAGGTGCCGGTCGTCATGACCGACCTCGACCAGGAGCGGGTCGACAAGGGCGTCGCCTACGTCCACGGCGAGATCGACGCGTCCCTCGCCAAGGGCAAGATCACGCAGGACAAGGCCAACCAGCTCAAGGGCCTGATCACCGGCTCCACGAGCAAGGAGGGCTTCGCCGACGCCGGCTTCGTCATCGAGGCCGTCTTCGAGGAGATGGGCGTCAAGAAGAAGGTCTGGGCCGAGGTGGAGCAGATCGTCACCCCCGAGTGCGTCCTCGCCTCCAACACCTCGTCGCTCTCGATCACCGAGATGGCGTCCGAGCTGCAGCACCCGGAGCGGGTCGTGGGCTTCCACTTCTTCAACCCCGTCGCCGTCATGCCCCTGCTCGAGATCATCCCGGGCGAGCGGACCGACGACGCCGCGCTGGCGACGGCCTTCGCCACGGGCAAGGGCCTGAAGAAGACGTGCATCCTCGTCAAGGACAGCCCCTCCTTCATCGCCAACCGTCTGCTCGGTCGCTTCATGGGCGAGTTCTCGAAGATCGTCGACGAGGGCACGCCGGTCGAGGTCGCCAACGAGGGCATCGCGGGCCTGGCCCCGATGCCGCCGCTGGTCCTCGTCGGTCTCGTCGGCCCGGCGATCGCGCTGCACAACAGCGAGACGCTCCACCGTGAGCTCGGCGAGCGCTTCTACGTCTCGCCGAACCTCAAGGCGCTCGTCGAGGCCGGCAAGCGCTCCTACGACGACGAGGGAGCGGCCGAGCTGCTCACCGTTCCGGAGTCCCCCGTCGTGCTCACCGCGCAGCAGGTGCGCGAGCGCGTCCTCGGCGTCCTCGCCGAGGAGGTGCGCACGATGCTCGACGACGGTGTCGCGCAGGCCCCGATGGACATCGACCTCGCGATGATCACCGGTGCCGGCTTCCAGTTCTGGAACGGCGGCCTCACCCCGCTCCTGGACCGTGAGGGCGTCTCGGAGAAGGTCACCGGTCAGCGCTTCCTGCCGCCGGGTGCGGCCAGCGTCCCGGCCTGATCACGGCTCGGCGCGTCCGCGTCAGCCCGAAGGGGAGGTCCCGCCACGGCGCGGGGCCTCCCCTTCGTCATGGGCCGGGTGTGGCAGCATCGAGGTGGGGCGACACGCGGGGAACCACACGGGCTGTACATATCTCATATATGGGTTACCGTTGTCGGCATGTCTGATGACTACCTCGCCCGCATCGGCACGACGATCAAGGAGGCGCGTCACCGCGCCGGCCTGTCGCAGTCCGACCTCGCCACCAAGCTCGAGACGAGCCAGAGCGCCGTCGCGCGCATCGAGGCTGGAGGGCAGAACCTCACGCTCGACAACCTCGCCCGGATCAGCGAAGCGCTCGACACCGAGCTCGTCGCGCTGACCCGTACCTCGACCAGTGGCGCCGTCCACCTGCAGATCGAGGGCGGCCGCCGCCTCTCCGGCGCCATCGACGTCAAGACGAGCAAGAATGCCGCCGTCGCGCTGCTGTGCGCCTCGCTGCTCAACAAGGGCACGACGACGCTGCGCAACCTCGCCCGCATCGAGGAGGTCAACCGCATCCTCGAGGTGCTGCACTCCATCGGCGTGCAGACCCGCTGGCTGCCCGACAGCTCCGACCTCGAGATCATCCCGCCGGAGCGGCTCGACCTCGACGGCATGGACGAGGAGGCCGCCCGCCGCACGCGCACGGTGATCATGTTCCTCGGCCCGCTGCTGCACGAGTTCCCCTCCTTCCGCCTGCCCTACGCCGGTGGCTGCGACCTGGGCACCCGCACGGTCGAGCCGCACATGACCTCGCTGACCCACTTCGGTCTCGACGTCGAGGCGACGCACGGCTGGTACGAGGCCCGGGTGACCGGCCAGGGCACGCAGGACAAGACCTTCGTGCTCACCGAGCGCGGCGACACCGTGACCGAGAACGCGCTCATGGCGGCCGCCCGCCACCCGGGCCGCACGACGATCCGCAATGCCTCGCCCAACTACATGGTCCAGGACCTGTGCTTCTTCCTCGAAAAGCTCGGCGTCCGGGTCGAGGGCATCGGCACGACCACGCTGGTGGTCACCGGTGCGCGCGAGATCGACGTCGACGTCGAGTACTCGCCGAGCGAGGACCCGATCGAGGCGATGAGCCTCATCGCGGCCGCCGTGGTCACGAAGTCGGAGATCACCATCCGCCGCTCCCCCATCGAGTTCCTCGAGATCGAGCTGGCGACCCTCACCGGCATGGGCATGCAGTACTCGCTCTCCGAGGAGTACCTCGCGCACAACGGCCGCACCCGGCTCGTCGACATCACGACCCACCCCGGGCCGCTCAAGGCACCGATCGACAAGATCCACCCGATGCCCTTCCCGGGTCTGAACATCGACAACCTGCCCTTCTTCGCGCTCATCGCCAGCTGCGCCGAGGGCACGACGACGATCCACGACTGGGTCTACGACAACCGCGCGATCTACCTCACCGAGCTCAACAAGATCGGTGGCCGGGTCACGCTCATGGACCCGCACCGCGTGCTGGTCGAGGGCCCGGTCCGCTGGCGCGCCAACGAGGTCACCTGCCCGCCCGCGCTGCGCCCCGGAGTCGTCGTCCTGCTGGCGATGCTCGCCGCCCCGGGCACGTCCTACCTGCGCAACGTCTACGTCATCAACCGCGGCTACGAGGACCTCGCCGAGCGCCTCAACGCCCTGGGTGCCAGCGTGCACCCCTTCCGCGACATCGGCTGACGCCGCCGCGGACGGTCCACGACGAAGGGGAGGCCCCCACCGGTGATCCGGTGGGGGCCTCCCCTTCGTCACGGCGCTGGCGCGCCTGCGTCAGAAGCTGCCGAAGACCGAGCCCAGCACGATGATCGTGATCAGGGCGAGGACCGGGACGGCGATCGCGACGACCGCGATGTCCTTGTAGGACTGGCGGTGGGTCAGGCCGCAGATCGCCAGCAGCGTGATGACCGCGCCGTTGTGCGGCAGGGCGTCGAAGCCGCCGGAGGAGATCGCCGTGACGCGGTGGACGAGCTCGAGCGAGATGCCCTGCTCGAGCGCCATCGTCTTGAACTGGTCGCCGAGGGCCTCGAGCGCGATGCTCATGCCGCCGGAGGCGGAGCCGGTGATGCCGGCGAGGACGTTGACCGACAGGGCCAGCGAGATCAGCGGGTTGCTCGAGACACCGAGGACGGCGTCCTTGATCGTGCCGAAGGCCGCGAGCGAGCTGATGACGGCGCCGTAGCCGACCTCGGAGGCGGTGTTGAAGATCGGCAGCAGCGAGCCCATGGTGCCCTCGTTGACCGCGTCCTTGACGTCGACGATCCGGGTCCAGTTGGCCGCGAGGACCAGGGCGATCGACGCGACGAGGGCGACGATGATGCCCCAGATGCCGGCGACGTCGTCGATGCCGACGGAGCCGTAGGCCTCCTGCTTGAGGTAGGCGAAGTCCATCGAGGGGAAGATCCAGTTGACGAGCGCGTAGTTGAGCGCGATGACGACGACGATCGGCGCGAAGGCGATCACCCACGGCACGTGCGGACGGTCCATGAGCTGGGCATCGGCCTCGCTCTGCTCGACCTCGACCTTCTCCTTGACGGTGACGGCACCCTCACCGTCGGCGTCGCCGCGCGGCGCGTCGTCGGAGCCGGTGCGGCCACGACCGAAGAAGCCACCCCCGGTGGCGACCGGGGGCTCGTAGACCTCACCCGCGGCCACGAGCTTGCCCGAGCGGTACTGCAGCCAGGCGACACCGCCGACGAACATGATCAGGCCGGCGATGATGCCGAGGCCGGGCGCCGCGAAGGCATTGGTCGAGAAGTAGGGCGAGGGGATGGCGTTCTGGATGGCCGGGGTGCCCGGCAGGGCGGTCATCGTGAAGGTGAAGGAGCCGAGCGCGATGGTCGCCGGGATGAGCCGCTTCGGGATGCCCGACTCCTTGAAGAGGGCCGCGGCGATCGGGAAGACGGCGAAGGCGACGACGAAGAGCGAGACACCCCCGTAGGTGAGGATGCCGCAGGCGAGGGTGATCGCGAGGATCGCGCGCTGCGCACCGATCTTGTCGACGATGAAGTCGGCGATCGCCTTGGCCGAGCCGCTGACGTCCATGAGCTTGCCGAAGATCGCGCCGAGGAGGAAGAGCGGGAAGTACGTGATGGCGTACTTGCCCAGGGCCGGCATGAAGACCTGCGTGTACGTGGCGAGCAAGGGCCCCCCGGACATCAGGGTCGCCAGCAGGGCGAGGATCGGGGCGAGGATCAGCACGTTGATGCCGCGATAGGCCAGATACATCAGCAGGCCGAGCGAGGCGATGATGCCGACAAGTCCGAGGGACATCGGTGTCTCCTACTTTCGGGGGATCAGGGGTGGCGTCGGCGGGGCCGACGCCAGGTGTGGCGCCGTCGATGGTCGCACCGGCCACGAGTCGCGGCGTGGGTGTGTCGCCACACCATTTCACCGATATCACGTGGCGGCGCACCACCTCGCCGGCGTGGTCGGGCTCGTACCTTGCTCGTCATGAGCCAGCAGCCCGAGTCCGCACTCCTCACCGACCTCACCGGTCGTCACGTCCTCGTCACCGGCGCCGCGAGCGGGATCGGCGCCGCCTGCGTCGCGAGCTTCGCTGCCGCGGGGGCGCGCGTCACCGCGGTCGACCTCGACGAAGGGGGTCTGACCGCCCTGGCCGGCGGGCTGCCCGACCTGGCCGTGGAGACCCGGGCCGTCGACCTCGCCGACCTCGACGGGCTGGCCGACCTGCCCGAGGACGTCGACGTCCTCGTCAACAACGCCGGCATCCAGCACGTCAGCCCGGTCCACGAGTTCCCGGTCGAGAAGTTCGACCTCATCCACAGGTTGATGCTCCAGTCCCCCTTCAGGCTCATCCGGTCGGTCCTGCCGCACATGTACGCCCAGGGCTGGGGCCGGATCATCAACGTCTCGAGCGTCCACGGCCTGCGAGCCAGCGCCTACAAGTCGGCCTACGTCTCGGCGAAGCACGGGCTCGAGGGGCTGAGCAAGGTCGTGGCTCTCGAGGGCGCTGCCCACGGCGTGACGAGCAACTGCCTCAACCCCGCCTACGTGCGCACCCCGCTCGTGGAGAAGCAGGTGGCCGACCAGGCCCGCACCCACGGCATCGCCGAGGAGGAGGTCCTCGAGCAGATCATGCTCGGACCGGTCGCGATCAAGCGTCTCGTCGAGGTGGACGAGGTGGCCGCGATGGCGCTCTTCCTCTGCTCCCCCGCCGCCACGAGCATCACGGGGTCCTCGCTGCCGGTCGACGGGGGCTGGACCGCACACTGAGCGGCCGCGTACCTAGGATGCAGGCCATGTCGGGCACCGAGGATCACGAGCAGACCGAGCAGGTGGTTCACCTGCTCGAGCTGCTCGCCGCAGACGCCCCGGTGGACCAGCTCGCCGACGCGCCGGCCCCCGAGCGGGCCCGCGACCTCGCCCTGCGCATCGGAGCCACCCGCGAGCTGCACCGGCGACGGGAGTCGGCGCAGTCCTCGCTGCTCGACATCGCCCGCGAGCTGTCGACCGAGAAGGAACCCGAGGTCGTCCTCGAGGCCATCGTGCGGCGGGCCCGCACCCTCATCGGCACCGACCTGGCCTACCTGACGCTCTACGACCCCGAGGCCGGCGACACCTTCATGAAGGTCACCGACGGCTCGGTGTCCGCGGACTTCCAGTCACTGCGGCTCTCCCTCGGCGACGGCCTCGGCGGGCTCGTCGCCTCGACCCGCAAGCCCTACTGGACGGCCGACTACCCCGCCGACGAGCGCTTCAGCCACACCCACGAGATCGACCACGGGGTCGGCGACGAGGGCATCATCGCCATCTGCGGCACCCCGCTCATCGTCGAGTCCAACTTCGTCGGGGTGCTCTTCGCGGCCAACCGCAGCCCGCGCCCCTTCTCCCGGTCCGAGGTCGTCCTCCTCGGCGACCTCGCGGCCTTCGCCGCCCTGGCCATCGTCCAGACCCGTGCGCTCGCCGACGCGCAGACGGCCTTCGCCGCCCTCACCGAGGCGCACGAGACCGTCCGGCAGCAGGCCACCGGTGTCGCGCGCGCCGCGGCGGCCCACGACCGCTTCGCCTCCGTCGTGCTCGAGGGCGGTGGCGTCGCCGACGTCACGCGGGCCCTCGTCGACCTGCTCGGTGGGTGGGCGGTGCTCTTCGACGGCACCGGCGAGCGGCGCAGCACCCTCGGGCCGGCGCCGGCCCCCGACGGGGACCGGGACGCGCTCCTCTCGCTGCCCGTCGTCGACCGCGCGCGGCACGAGGCCGGGCGACTCGTCGAGGAGGACGGGGTGCACGCCATCGGCGTCATCGCCTCGCACGAGGAGCTCGGCACCCTCGTCGTCGGTGCCCCGGGCACCCTCGAGGAGGCCGACCAGCGCACGGTGGAGCGGGCCGCAGTCGTCACCGCCCTCGTCCTGCTCTTCGAGCGCCAGGCCGACGACGCCCGCCAGACCGCCCGCAACCGACTGCTCGCCGACCTGCTGAGCGGTCGCGGCAGCCACGAGGAACGGACCGGCTACCTGCGCTCGGCCGGCCTCGAGCCGCGCGAGCCGATGTGCCTCCTCCTCGCCCGGGGCGGCGACCCCACGCAGCAGCGAGCGCTGGCCCTCACGGTGAGCACGCTCCTCGGCGAGGGCTCGCTCGTCGGCACGCACGACGGCGCGATCGTCGCCCTCGTGGGGGGCGACGACGCCGACCACCTCGCCCGTTCGCTCGCCGAGCGCGTCACCCGCGGACCCCGACTGACCGTCGGCGGCTGCGGCCCGCTGACCGACGTCGACGACCTCCCCCGGGCCTTCGAGGACGGCGCCCGGACCGCCGGCGCGCTCATCGCCCTGGGGCGCTCGGGCACGGGCGCCGCGGCCCGTGAGCTCGGCTTCGCCGGCCTCATCGTCGGCTCCGACCCCGACGTCCACGACTACGTCCAGTCGGTCCTCGGTCCGGTCCTGCACTACGACGCGGAGCGGGGCAGCGACCTCGTCGGCACCCTCGTGGCCTACTTCGCCGCCGGCTCGAGCCCGCGCCACGCGGCCGGCGAGCTGCACGTCCACGTCAACACCGTGGCGCAACGACTGGCTCGGGTCTCCGCCCTGCTCGGGGACGACTGGCAGCACCCCGACCGCGCGCTGGAGATCCAGCTCGCCCTGCGCATGCGACGACTGCTCGAGAGCCGCTGACGCCAGGTTGAGGTATCCCCGACCGACTATCCGGTCGCTGGCACCTCTACCCGTCGCCCAACGATCGGTCGACGACGTCGGCGACGGTCGTCAGCCCCTCTCCGGTGAGGATGACGTCGTAGTGGTTGGCCGCGACCCGGTGCGTCGCCAGGGACGAAGGGAGGTCGAGCGCCGCCAGCCGGGACTCGTCGTAGAGCCCCTGGGGCTCGTCCATGAGCCCCCGCTCGGCCCACACGAGCTCGAGGTGCACGTCCTGCTCGAGCGCTCGACGTGCGGCCGCGTGCACGGTCGCGTCGGCGAGCACGTCGGCACCGTCCGCGCGGACGGCGTCGAGGATGCACGAGCTCATCCACCGGCCCGGCACGTCGGGCGCCGGCACGAGGTCGTGACCGAGGTAGGCCCGCACGACGGACGCCGCCGGACCCGCGAGCAGCGGGCCGACCGCAGGGTGCCGGGCCCAGAAGCCCAGGTGGGCCGAAGGGCTCTCGAAGCGCATCGCCAGGCGGTCCATGGCCGGCCCGATCACGGCCTGGAGGGCCGCGTCGATGTCGAGGTCCGCAGGTGCGGGGAAGGCCAGCCCACCGTCCACGAGGACGACGGAGCTGAAGAGGCCCGGTTGGGCTGCGGCGGCGAGCGCGGCGACGAAGGCTCCCATCGAGTGCCCGACGACGACCGGCCGCACGCCGAAGACCGCCGAGATCGTGGCCAGGTCCTGGGCGTGGACCGCCAGACCATAGGGGCCCGACGCCTCACGGCTGGCCGCACGGCCCCGCAGGTCCGGTGCGAGCACCCGGACCGCGCCCGGCCCGTGACGTCGGTGCAGCTCGTCGGCGAGCGCACGCCACGAGAGCCCGTTGGCGGTGATGCCGTGGACGGCAAGCACGACGGGCGCCCCCTCGCGCGCAGGCGCGACGGTGAGGTCGTGGACCGCGAGCGAGCCCACGGGCTGCTCGATGACGAAGGTCGACTCGTCGGGGCTCATGCGTCCGACCTCCTCGGCAGGAGGCCCCGAGCGCCCTCGGTCTGCCGGGATCGGCCGGACCGGGAGCGCTGCAGCAGTCGGGCGCCCAGGCCGGTGAGCCCCTCGGGCGCGAAGTACACGACGACGATGAAGAGCACGCCGAGGATGAGCAGCGGCTCCCCGAGCAGGCGCTGGACGATGTCGGGCATGGCGGCGACGGCCGACGAGCCGCTCACCTCGACCAGCCGGGCGTCGGCGTAGTGGTAGACGAACCCGCCGACGACCGCGCCCCACAGCCGACCCGCTCCCCCGAGGACGACCATGACGAGCAGCGCGAGGGTGAACTCGGTCGTCGTGACGTGCGGACTCGAGCCGCCGAGGACGATGGCGTGCACGATGCCTCCGAGGCCACCGAGGAGGGCGCCGACGACGATCGCCAGGAGCTTGACCCGGTAGACGTCGTAGCCGAGGACGGCGGCACGCGCTTCGTTCTCACGGACGGCGGCCATGGCGTGCCCGGCGCGGGTGCGGACGAGCAGCGCCACGGCGACGAAGGCGAGGACGACGAAGGCGAGCGCGAGCCAGTAGCGGTAGGGGGCGTTGTGCACCCCGACGAGCAGCGCCGGGACCGCCTCACGGCGGAGGATGAGCCCCTCCTCACCGCCGGTGACGTCGCCGGGGTTGCGCAGCACGATGATCGACGCGGCCTGGGCGAAGGCGAGCGTCACCATGGCGAAGGCGATGCCACCGACCCGCAGGGCGATGCCACCCACCACGAGCGCGAGGAGGAGCGTCACCCCGAGCGAGAGGAGGACCGCGACGAAGAGCGCGTGGCCGAAGCTCAGCAGACCGGTGCGGCCGAAGATCACGTCGTAGCCCAGCGCGAAGCCGGCGAAGATGAAGCAGGTGGCGAGCAGCTGCAAGGAGCCGGGGCCGTTGACCCGGCCGGGCAGCACGCCCGGGACCGTCGCCGACACGTAGGGCAGGGCGACGAGGACGAGCAGGAGGGCCAGGCCCGGGAGGGCCTTGGCGACCGATCGGGCACTCATGCGGGTGCTCCCTTCATGGCGGCGGGACGAGCCAGCAGGACGAGGGCCAGCAGGAGGACGACGGACAGGTCGCCGACACCGCTGGCCGCGTAGTAGTTGGCGAGCTGCTGCACCAGCCCGACGGCGACCGCGGCAACCGCGGTGCCGGTGAGCGACCCCATGCCCCCGATGACGACGACGATGAAGGCGTAGATGAGCAGCGAGCCACCCTGGGCGGGCGACACCGAGCCGGCGTACTGCGAGTACAGGACACCGGCGAGCGCGGCGGCGGCCCCGCCCATCGCGAAGACGATGGTGAAGGTCGCCCGCACGTTGATGCCGAGTGCCTCGACCATCGTGCGGTTCTCGACGCCGGCCCGGATCACCAGCCCGAGGCGCGTGTAGCGCAGCAGGGCGTGCAACCCCGCGAAGACGAGCCCGGCCACGAGGACGAAGAGCAGCCGGTCGTTGGGCAGGTGCGCGCCAGCGAGCTGGGTCGTCGACGCCATCCACGACGGCTTCTCCACCGGCTTGGGGTCGGCGGACCAGACGGCCTGGGCGACGGCGACCGCCGCGAGGGAGAGCCCGACGGTGACGAGCACCTGCTGGATGTGGTGCTTGTAGAGGGGGCGGATGAGGCAGACCTCGACGACCACGCCGATGAGGGCCCCGACGAGGAGCGCCACGACGACCGCGGCGAGCAGCCGCAGGCTGACGGACAGCTCGCCGGGCAGCCGCTGCATGGTCTCCCAGCCGGCATAGGCGCCGGCCATCATGAAGGCACCGTGGGCGAAGTTGAGCACGCCCATCAGGCCGTAGATGAGGCTGAGCCCGGCCGCGGCGAGGAAGTACAGCGCGCCCAGCCCGAGGCCGGTACCGAGGATCAGGGTCAGGTCGCTCATGCCGCGCTCTCCCTTCGCATGGACACGCCGAGCAGCTCGCGGGTGAGCTCCTGGTCGGCGACGAGGTCGGCCGCCGTGCCGGTGTGCACGACGCTGCCGGCGTCGAGGACGACGACGGTGTCGGCGATGCGGCGCACGAGCGGCAGGTTCTGCTCCACGAGCAGGATCGGGGTCGTGCGAGCCACCTCGGCGAGGACGTCGGCGACCTCGGTGACGAGCTTGGGCGCCAGCCCCTTGGTCGGCTCGTCGATGAGGAGCAACCGGTTGTCCCGCAGGAGGACCCGCGCGAGCGAGACCATCTGCTGCTGCCCGCCGGAAAGCGTCCCCGCCCGCTGGTCCCTGCGGGTCACCAGGTCGGGGAAGAGGTCACGCACGATCGGAGCGTCCGCCCCGGCAGCCGCGTCGACGAGGCGCAGGTTCTCGTCGACGCTCAGGCCACCGAAGACCTCCCGGTCCTCGGGGACGTACCCGATCCCGTCGCGGACGATCCGGACCGTCTGACGTCCCTGGATCTCCTGCCCGTCGAGCCGGATCGTGCCCGTGCGAGGGGCCAGCCCGAGCAGCGCCTTGAGGGTCGTCGTCTTGCCGACGCCATTGCGCCCGAGGAGGGCGGTGACCCCGGTGGACGGCACCTCGAAGGAGACGCCCTGGAGGATGTGCGAGCCGCCGTAGCGCACGTGGAGGTCCTCGACGGTGAGGACCGGCGGCGTGGTCGTGTCGTTCACAGTGCTTCTCCCAGGTAGGCCTGCTGGACGCGCTCGTCCGAGGTGACCTCGGTCGGGCTGCCGACGGCGAGCAGCTGACCGTGGTGCAGCACGGCCACCCGGTCGGCGAGGCCGAGCACGACGTGCATGTGGTGCTCGACCATGGCGACCGAGACACCGCTGTCGCGCACGTCGCCGATGATCTCGGTGAGCCCGTCGACGTCCTCGGCCGAGACGCCGGCCATGGGTTCGTCGAGCAGGAGCACCTTGGGGTCGGACGCGAGCGCCATCGCCAGCTCGAGCTTGCGGCGATCGCCGTGCGACAGGTCCCGGGCGAGGGTCTGCCCCTTCCCGGGCATCCGCACCCGTGCGAGCAGGTCGTCGATCCGGTCCCCGCCGACGGCGCCGGCCGCACGGAAGGGCGAGAAGGGCGCCGGCCCCGCCGCCTGGATGGCCAGCCGCACGTTCTCCCTCGCGGACAGCCCGTCGAAGAGCGCCGAGGTCTGGAAGGACCGGGCGAGCCCCCGACGGGCGCGCTTCGTCGCGCTCAGCCGGGTGACGTCGTCCTCCCCCAGCGTCACTCGCCCGTCGCTCGGCCGGGTGACGCCGGAGAGGATGTTGACGAGCGAGGACTTGCCCGCGCCGTTGGGACCGATGATGCCGAGCAGCTCGCCGACGCCGACCTCGAGCGTGATGTCCTCGAGGATCCGCGCGCCGCCGATGCGCCACCCGACACCGGCAGCGGCGATCACTTCGACCCGGCGACGGGCGGGGCCACGTCCGCGGCGTCGATCGTCTTGCCGAGGACGGGCACGAAGTTCTTGCCCTTCTTCTCCAGCGACACGGTGAACATCGGCTGCAGCAGCGCGTGGTCCTCGGCGCGGATCTCCATCGGCCCCTTGGGCCCCTCGAAGCTCCACCCCTCGAGGGCCTTGACCATCTTGTCCGGGTCGTTGCCGCCCTCCTTGATCGCCTGGACGACCATCTGGCCGGCGACGAAGCCGTCGGTGCTGAAGAGGTCGACCTCCTCGCCGTCCTTCGCCAGGCTCTCCTCCAGCGCGGTGTAGGCCTCGTTGTCGGCGGCACCGGCGAAGAAGTGGCTGAGGAAGTCGATCTTGGTCCCGGCCTCGCCGAAGAGCGCGTGCGTCGCCTTGATGTCGAGGCCGGTGACGACCTTGGTCTCGTCGAAGACCCCCTGCTGGGACAGCGTGCTCCACATCGCGGTCGCGTTGTCGCCGGCCCACGCGACGAAGAGCAGGTCGGGCGATCCGGCCTTGATCTTCGTGGCGAAGGGGGTGAAGTCCTTGGCTCCCGCAGGCGCCTCGACGGCGGTCACCTTCGCGCCCTGGGCACCGAGCACGCTCTTGACCGCGTCGATGTTGGCGGTGCCGAAGGCGCTGTCCTGGGCCAGGACGGTGACCTTCTTGCCCTTGACGTCGCCGAGCATCGTCCCGGCGGTCGCGACGTCCTGATAGGTCTGGCGGCCGGAGCGGAAGGTGTAGTCGTTGGCGCCCGTGACGCCGTCGACCGCCGCCGGACCGGAGATGAAGAGAACCTTGTTGTCCTCGGCCAGCGGGGCGACCTGCAGGGCCACGCCCGAGGCCGTCGAGCCGGCGATGATCTTCGTGTCCTGGCCGATGAGGTCGGTGGCGCCGGAGACGGCCTTGGCCGGGTCGCCGGCGTCGTCCTTCTCGGTGATCTCGATCGGCTGGCCGTCGACCTCTCCGGTGCCGTCGGTGGCGTAGTCGATGCCGGCGTCGAAGGCGGCGCGGTACTGGGCGCCGTACGTCGCGAGTGGTCCCGACTTGCTGTAGACGAGGCCCACCTTGTGCGGCCCGTCCGCGTCTCCCCCGTCGCCGCCCGACCCGGGGCTGCCGGGGGCACCGCACGCGGTGACACTCAGGCTGACGGCGACGCTCGCGAGAGCGAGCTTCCACGACATGGACATGGCAGGACCTCCACCCCGGCGAGCGCTCGCGCCTTTGCTGCAACGAGAACCGTTGACGCTCGACCGATGGCGGGAGTCAACCGGTGGCGGTCACGCCGTGGCGTGGGTTGTCGCACCACTCTTGGCGCCGGGTCATGGCATGCCGCACCACGACGAAGGGGGTTCCGCCCCCTTCGTCTCGTGGTCGGTTCAGAGGTGCGCGCGCAGCCGCTCGACGATCGGCTCGGGAGTCAGCCCGACGCTCTCGAGCACCTGGGCCCGCGAGGCGTGGGCGAGGAACTCCTTGGGCAGGCCGAAGCGGTGCACCGGGGCGGTGACCCCGGCCTCGTCGAGGACGCGGGCGACCTCGGCGCCGACGCCGCCGGAGACGTTGTTGTCCTCGATGACGGCGACCCGGCCGGAGCGAGCGGCGAGCTCGACGAGGGCAGCGGGCACCGGCAGGACCCAGCGGGGGTCGACGACCAGCGTCGAGTGGCCCTCTGCCGCAAGCTTTTCGGCGACCGTCGTCGCCGTGCCGGCCATCGAGCCGACCGAGACGACGAGCACCTCGGGGTCGACCGCCGGGTCACCGGCGAGGACGTCGAGCCCGTCGACCGTCGCGACGGCCTCGAGCGGGTCGGCGACGCTGCCCTTGGGGAAGCGGATGACCGTCGGGCCGTCCTCGACGTCGACGGCCTCGCGCAGGGCGACCCTGATCTGCTGCCCGTCGCGGGGGGCGGCCAGGCGCAGGCCGGGCACGATGCTCGCGAGCGACATGTCCCACATGCCGTGGTGGCTGGCGCCGTCGGGGCCGGTCACGCCGGAGCGGTCGAGGACGAAGGTCACGCCTGCCTTGTGCATGGCGCAGTCCATGAGCAGCTGGTCGAAGGCGCGGTTCAAGAAGGTCGCGTAGATCGCGACGACCGGGTGCATCCCGGCGAAGGCGAGTCCGGCCGCCATGGTCGTCGCGTGCTGCTCGGCGATGCCGACGTCGAAGATCCGGTCCGGGTGGGCCAGCGCGAAGGGCTGCAGCCCGACGGGCATCATCATCGCGGCGGTGATCGCGACGACCTCGGGCCGCTCGGCCCCGAGCGCGAGCATCTCGTCGCCGAACTCGTCGGTCCACGAGCGACCGGCGATCTCGAGCGGCAGGCCGGTCTCGGGGTTGATCTTGCCGACGGCGTGGAACTGGTCGGCCTCGTCACCGACCGCGTGCTCGTAGCCGCGGCCCTTCTGCGTGATGACGTGGACGAGGACCGGCCCGCCGAAGGCCTTGGCCCGGCGCAGCGCCTGCTCGACACTCGCCTCGTCGTGCCCGTCGACGGGGCCGACGTACTTGATGCCGAGGTCCTCGAACATCCCCTGCGGCGCCCAGAAGTCCTTCGCGCCCTTCTTCATCGAGTGGATGGCCTGGTAGGCCGCCCGCCCGACGACCGGGGTGCGGTTGAGCTTGTCCTTGCCCCAGTCGAGCACCTGCTCGTACTGACGGTTGGTCCGCAGCATCGCGAGGTGGTCGGCGAGGCCGCCGATGGTCGGCGCATAGGAGCGCTCGTTGTCGTTGACGACGATGACGAGCGGCAGGTCCTTGTCGGCCGCGATGTTGTTGAGCGCCTCCCAGGCCATGCCGCCGGTGAGCGCACCGTCGCCGATGACGGCGACGGCGTGCCGCTCCTCGCCGCGCAGGCGGTAGCCCTTGGCGATGCCCTCGGCCCACGACAGAGAGGTCGAGGCGTGGCTGTTCTCCACCACGTCGTGCTCGGACTCGGCGCGGCTGGGGTAGCCGGAGAGCCCGTCACGGGTGCGCAGCGCGCTGAAGTCCTGCCGCCCCGTGAGCAGCTTGTGCACGTAGGACTGGTGACCGGTGTCGAAGACGAGCGTGTCGTCGGGCGAGTCGAAGACCCGGTGCAGGGCGATGGTCAGCTCGACGACGCCGAGGTTGGGGCCGAGGTGCCCGCCGCTGCGTGAGACCTCGGCGACGAGGAAGGAACGGATCTCCTGCGCCAGGGTGTCGAGCAGCTCCTCGGGGAGTCGCTTGAGGTCGGCGGGAGAGGTGATCGTCTCGAGGACTGCCACGCGGGCTTCCTTCCGGTGTCGGGGACCGCCTGAGTCTACGTCTCGAAGGCTGGCACGTGGCTGTGACCCGCCTCGGTCCTCACCACGTCGGGCGAAGGGGGTCACAGCCGCTCGACGAAGACGTTGCCGTCGAGCGCCTCGCGCAGCAGCAGGATGCTGCGCTGCGCCGAGCGCAGCCGCAGACCCTCGTGCTCGAGGCACACGAGCAGGGCGTCGACGGTCCCCTCGGGCAGGGCCTCGGCGAGGTCGACCCGCACGGTGCGATAGGCCTGTCGCATCGCCTCGACCTGGGCGGCGACGTGCTGCTCCGCGAGCCAGGCCAGGGCGACCGGGTGGCGCCGCAGGACCGCGTGCCCGCGGTAGTCGGGCGGGCACAGATCGAGCAGCCACGAGACCGCTGCCGGCTGCCAGCCGCGCACCCCGGGCGGCGGGACCCGGTCCGGCCACCCCGGCGGCCCCCCCTTCGCCCCCGCAGCCTCGGTCCGCGCGCCCGGCGACCCGGGCAGCGCCGTCCGCACCGGCGGACGCACTGACTGATCGAACACGTGTTCGAGTGTACGCCCCTGAACCCACCCCACCAGAACTCTGCAAAACCCTAGGGTCTTGCAGAGTTCGGAGGTCACAACCCTGCACAACCCCAGGGTCCTGCAGGGTGGGGAGCGTGCACAGCACGCACGACGAAGGGGGGCGGCCACCCGTAGGTGGCCACCCCCCTTCGGTGGTGCGTCGGAGGTCAGCCGACGAGCGACCGCAGCACGTACTGCAGGATGCCGCCGTTGCGGTAGTAGTCCGCCTCACCGGGGGTGTCGATGCGCACGACCGCGTCGAACTCCACGCTCTCGCCACCCTCACGGGTCGCCGTGACCTTGACCGTCTTGGGCGTCGAGCCGTTGTTGAGCTCGGTGATGCCCGCGATGTCGAAGGTCTCGGTGCCGTCCAGGCCGAGCGAGTCGGCGCTCTGCCCCTCGGGGAACTGGAGCGGGATGACGCCCATGCCGATGAGGTTGGAGCGGTGGATGCGCTCGTAGGACTGCGCGATGACGGCGCGGACGCCGAGCAGGCGCGTGCCCTTGGCCGCCCAGTCACGCGACGAGCCGGAGCCGTACTCCTTGCCCGCGAGGACGACGAGCGGGACGCCGGCCTCGATGTACTTCTCCGAGGCCTCGAAGATCGTCGTCTGGCCGCCGTCGCCGAGGAAGTCGCGGGTGAAGCCACCCTCGACGCCGTCGAGCAGCTGGTTCTTCAGCCGGATGTTGGCGAAGGTGCCGCGGATCATCACCTCGTGGTTGCCACGGCGCGAGCCGTAGGAGTTGAAGTCCTTGCGCTCCACGCCGTGCTCGGCGAGGTAGACGCCCGCCGGGCTGTCAGCCTTGATCGCACCGGCCGGGCTGATGTGGTCGGTCGTGACCGAGTCACCCAGCTTGGCCAGGACGCGCGCACCGGAGATGTCCTCGACGGCGTCGAGGTCCATCTTCATGCCCTCGAAGTACGGGGGCTTGCGCACGTAGGTCGACTCGTCGGCCCACTCGAAGGTGTTGCCCTCGGGGGTCTCGAGCGAGGTCCAGCGCTCGTCACCGGCGAAGACGTCCGCGTACTTCTCGGTGAACATCTCCTGCGTGACCGCGGTGTCGATCGTGCTCTGCACGTCGGCCGGGTTGGGCCAGATGTCCTTGAGGAAGACGTCGTTGCCGTCGGCGTCCTGGCCGAGGGCCTCGGTCTCGAAGTCGAAGTCCATCGTGCCGGCGAGCGCGTAGGCGATGACGAGCGGCGGCGACGCGAGGTAGTTCATCTTCACGTCGGGGTTGATGCGCCCCTCGAAGTTGCGGTTGCCGGAGAGGACCGAGGTCACGGCGAGGTCGTTGGCGTTGACCGCCTGCGAGACCTCCTCGATGATCGGGCCCGAGTTGCCGATGCACGTCGTGCAGCCGTAGCCGACGAGGTGGTAGCCGAGCTTCTCGAGGTAGGGCCACATGCCGGCCTTCTCGTAGTACTCGGTGACGACCTTCGAGCCCGGCGCCATCGACGTCTTGACCCACGGCTTGACCTGCAGGCCGCGCTCGACGGCGTTCTTCGCGAGCATCGCGGCGGCCATCATGACCGACGGGTTGGACGTGTTGGTGCAGCTGGTGATCGAGGCGATGACGACGTGGCCGTGGTCGATCTCGACCTCGGCGCCGTCGATGACGGCCTTCGCCGGGTTGGAGGCCCGGTCACCGTTGGCGCGCGGCTCGGAGTGCGACGGCCGACCGGCGCTCTCGGACGCCTCGAGTGCGTCGTGGCTCGGGGAGTCGGAGGCCGGGAAGGTGCCGGCGAGCTCGGCGTCGACCGAGGACTTCTCGATGCCGTTGCCGTCGACGACGTAGTTCTTCAGGTCGCCGCGGAACTGCTCCTTGGCCTCGGTGACCGCGATGCGGTCCTGCGGGCGCTTCGGGCCGGCGATCGACGGGACGACCGTCGACAGGTCGAGCTCGAGGTACTCGGAGAAGCGCGGCTCGACGGAGGGGTCGTGCCACATGCCCTGCGTCTTGGCGTAGGCCTCGACGAGGGCGACCTGCTGCTCGGAGCGGCCGGTGAGGCGCAGGTAGTCGAGGGTGACGTCGTCGATGGGGAACATCGCGGCGGTCGAGCCGAACTCGGGGCTCATGTTGCCGATGGTGGCGCGGTTGGCCAGCGGCACCTGGGCGACGCCCTCGCCGTAGAACTCGACGAACTTGCCGACGACGCCGTGGTCACGCAGCATCTCGGTGATCGTCAGGACGACGTCGGTCGCGGTGGCGCCGGCCGGGATCGAGCCGGAGAGCTTGAAGCCGACGACGCGCGGGATGAGCATGGAGACCGGCTGGCCGAGCATGGCCGCCTCGGCCTCGATGCCGCCGACGCCCCAGCCCAGGACGCCCAGGCCGTTCTCCATCGTCGTGTGCGAGTCGGTGCCGACGCAGGTGTCGGGGTAGGCGACGCCGTCGCGGGTCATCGTGACGCGGGCCAGGTGCTCGATGTTGACCTGGTGGACGATGCCGGTGCCCGGGGGGACGACCTTGAAGTCGTCGAAGGCCGTCTGGCCCCAGCGCAGGAACTGGTAGCGCTCGTTGTTGCGCTCGTACTCGAAGTCGACGTTGTGCGCGAAGGCCTGTGCCGTGCCGAACTCGTCGATCTGCACGGAGTGGTCGATGACGAGCTCGGCGGGCGCGAGCGGGTTGATCTTCGTCGGGTCGCCTCCGAGCTCGGCGACGGCCTCGCGCATCGTGGCGAGGTCGACGACGCAGGGGACGCCGGTGAAGTCCTGCATGATCACGCGGGCGGGCGTGAACTGGATCTCGGTCTCGGGCTGGGCGTTCTCGTCCCAGGAGCCGAGCGCGTTGATGTGGTCGGCGGTGACGTTCTCGCCGTCCTCGGTGCGCAGCTGGTTCTCCAGCAGGACCTTGAGGCTGTAGGGCAGGTTCTTCGAGCCCTCGACCTTGTCGATCCGGTAGATCTCGTAGGACTCGTCACCGACGGTGAGCGTGTCCTTGGCGTTGAAGGTGTTCGAGCTGGCCACAGTCGACTCCTCTGTCGTGGTTATCTTGACGTCAAGATAAAACTATCACAGCGCCTGCGGACGCGAACCCACCGGCGCGCTCCCCTGCACTCTTCCCCACGTCGCCCTCCCCTGTCACGGGGCGGGCGGCGCCCCCTTCGGCTCGAAGGTGGCCACGCACTCGACGTGGTGGGTCATCGGGAAGGCGTCGAAGGCCCGCAGGCCCGCCAGGTCGAAGCCCTGGTCCGCGAGGTAGGCGGTGTCCCGGGCCAGTGCCGCGGGGTCGCAGGCGACGTAGACGAGACGACGCGGGCGAAGGGAGGTGAGCGCCTCGACGACCTGGCGTCCGGCCCCGGTGCGGGGCGGGTCCAGGACGACGACGTCCGCGCTCGGCGGCAGCAGGTCGGAGCGCGCCGGGCGGCGCGGCCCGCGGCGGCGGCCCTTGCGGGGCACGCCGAGCAGGTCGTCGACGCGACCCGGCACGACGAGGCCCCACGGGTGACCGGCGAGGTTGTCGCGCAGGTGGTCGGTGGCCCGGCGGTCGGACTCGACGGCGACGAGCTGACCCTCGGGGCCCACGGCCTCGGCGAGCGGGACGGAGAAGAGGCCAACGCCGCTGTAGAGGTCGAGCACCCGCTCCCCCGGCCGGACGTCCGCGGCGGCCAGCACGGCCTCGACGAAGGCGCGGGGGGCATCCCGGTGCACCTGCCAGAAGCCCCGGGCGTCGACGTGCATGGCCCGCTCCCCTGCTGCGGTCACGACGGTCTCGGTCACGGTGATCGGCGGGGTCGGCGCGTCGTGCGGGACCTCGACGACGACGGTGTCGCTCTCCCCCGACGGGACGACGACGTCGAGCGCGCTGATCCCGTCGAGCGCGCCGGGCGCGCTCTCGGTCTCGGCGAGCGCGTCGGTGATCGCCTCGTCGACGGCCGCGACCCCGATCGGGCAGCCGGTCACCGGCACGACGTCGTGGCTGCGGTGCCGGCGCAGGCCGATGCGACCGTCCGCAACGGCGAGCTCGACCCGGGTGCGGTAGCGCAGCCCGTCGTCGTCGGCAAGCGCCTCGACGACGACCTCCCGCTCGACCCCCGCGAGCCGCTGCAGCTGCTCCGCGACGACGGCCGCCTTGAGCTCGCGCTGGTGGGCGGTGTCGACGTGCTGGAAGTCGCAGCCTCCGCACCCGCCGGGCCCGGCGACCGGGCAGCGGGAGGAGACGCGGTGCGGTGATGCCTCGACGACCTCGACGGCGTCGGCCCGCAGGAAGCGGTCACCGGGACCCCCTTCGGTGATCCGGGCACGCACCCGCTCTCCCGGCAGCGTGTGCCGGACGAAGAGCACCCGCCCCTCGTAGCGGGCCACGCAGTGCCCGCCGTGCGCGACGGGGCCCACCTCGACGTCGACCTCGTGCCCCACGGTCAGCTCGTCTGCGCTCGGTCCGGTCATGCTCCACCTCGTCGTACGTCGCCCACCACGGGGCCGTCCATGCGTTCCTCGGCGCCCTCGGAGCTCGCCAGCTGCCAGGGCACGGAGGACACCATGACACCCGGGGTGAAGAGCAGGCGACTGCGCAGCCGCAGCGCCGACTGGTTGTGCAGGGCCTGCTCCCACCAGTGGCCGAGCACGTACTGCGGGATGTAGACGACGACGAGGTCGCGGGGGTTGCCCGACCGGATCGACTTGACGTAGTCGACGACCGGCCGGGTGATCTCGCGGTAGGGCGAGTCGAGCGCCTTGAGCGGCACCGGGATGCCCCGCCGGTCCCACTCGGCCTGCAGGCCGCGCGTCGCCTCGTGGTCGACCTCGACGGTGATCGCCTCGAGCCGCGAGGGCCGGGTCGCCGAGGCATAGGCGAGGGCCCGCAGCGTCGGCCGGTGGATCGTGCTGACGAGCACGATGGCGTGCACGCGCGAGGGCAGCAGTTGGTGCTTCGTGTCGCCCTCGGGCACGGCGAGCTCCTGGCTCACGTGCTGGTAGTGCTTGCTGATCGCGCCCATGAGGACGAAGAGCGCGGCCATCGCGGCCATCGCGAAGCCGGCGCCGTGGGTGAACTTCGTGAGGACGACGACGACGAGGACGACCCCGGACATCAGCGCGCCGACGCCGTTGATCGCCCGGCGGCGCACCATCCGCCGCTGCTCCGGGACGTCCTTCTCCACGGCGAGGTGCCGGTTCCAGTGCCGGACCATGCCGATCTGGCTGAGCGTGAAGGAGACGAAGACGCCGACGATGTAGAGCTGGATGAGCTTGGTGACCTGCGCGTCGTAGATGACGATGAGCAGCGCCGCGGACGCCGCGAGCAGGATGATGCCGTTGCTGAAGGCGAGCCGGTCGCCGCGCGTGTGCAGCTGCCGGGGCAGGAAGCCGTCGCGGGCGAGGATCGAGCCGAGCACGGGGAATCCGTTGAATGCCGTGTTGGCGGCGAGCACGAGGATCAGGCCGGTGACGACCGAGACGATCACGACCCCCGCAGGGAACCCGTCGAAGACCGAGCTGGCCACCTGCGCCATCACCGTGTGCTGGACATAGCTGTCCCCCACTGGGACGCCGTCACGCAGCAGCTGCGTGGCCGGGTCGTCGGCGACCTTGACCCCGGTCCACGTGGCGAGCGCGATCATCGACAGCAGCATGGTGACGGCGATGCCGCCCATGAGCAGCAGCGTCGAGGCGGCGTTGGCGCTCTTGGGCTTGCGGAAGGCGGGCACGCCGTTGCTGATCGCCTCGACACCGGTGAGCGCGGCACAGCCGGACGAGAAGGCGCGCAGCAGCAGGAAGGCCATGGCGAGCGTGCCGAGCTGCTCCATGCCCGGCTCCGGGGCCAGCGTCAGCCCCGCGCTCTCGGCGGGCGGCAGGGAGCCGGTGGCCCGGCGCACGAGGCCGACGAGCGCCATGCCGACGACCGACAGCATGAAGAGATAGGTCGGGATGGCGAAGGCCTTGCCCGACTCGCGCACGCCGCGCAGGTTCATCCCCGTGAGGGCGGCGACGAGGGCGAGCGCACCGAGCACCTCGTGCCCGCGCAGCCAGGGGAAGGCGGCCGCGGCATTCTGCACGCCCGAGGAGATCGACACGGCGACGGTGAGGACGTAGTCGACGAGCAGCGCGCTCGCGACGGTCAGGCCGGCCTTGGGGCCGAGATTGGTGCTCGCGACCTCGTAGTCGCCTCCGCCCGAAGGGTAGGCGTGCACGTTCTGCCGATAGCTCGCGACGACGACGACCATGACCGCGACGACGGCGAGCGCGACCGGCCACGACCGGGTGACGGCGAGGGCGCCTCCGGCGAGCCCCAGGGTGAGCAGGATCTCGTCCGGGGCGTAGGCCACGGAGCTCAGTGCGTCGCTGGCGAAGACGGGTAGGGCGAGCCGCTTGGGAAGGAGGGTCTCGCCGAGCCGATCGCTGCGCATCGCGCGACCGACGAGGAGACGCTTGATGAGTCGTCCTGAAGACACCACGCGAGTGTAGGCCCGTCCCGGGAGGGGTACCGTCAACCCGTGCACTTCGTCATCATGGGCTGCGGCCGCGTGGGCGCCTCGCTCGCCCGATCCCTCGAGCGCCTCGGGCACGACGTGGCCGTCGTCGACCAGGACCCGGCCGCCTTCCGCCGCCTCGGCAGCGAGTTCAGCGGGCGCCGCGTGGCCGGCGTCGGCTTCGACCGCGACACCCTCCTGCAGGCCGGCATCGAGGAGGCCTATGCCCTCGCGGCGGTCTCCAGCGGCGACAACTCCAACATCCTCGCCGCCCGGGTGGCCCGCGAGACCTTCGGGGTCGAGCACGTCGTCGCCCGCATCTACGACCCGGACCGGGCGCAGGTCTACCAGCGCCTGGGCATCCCCACGGTCGCGACCGTGCGCTGGACCGCCGACCAGGTGTTGCGGCGCATGCTCCCCCAGGGGCAGGCGACCGAGATGACCGACGCCTCCGGCCGCCTCGTCATCGCCGAGATCCAGGTCTCCCCGGCCTGGGTCGGCCATCGCCTGACGCGACTCGAGGAGGCGACCGACGCCCGCATCGCCTATGTCACCCGCCTCGGCGAGGGCATCATCCCCGGCCCCGAGACGGTCCACCAGGAGGGCGACCTCGTGCACCTCGTCATCCCGCGCGACCGTGTCCCCGACGTCGAGCGCGTCCTCGACGGCCACCCCCCGCAGGAGGTCTGAGTCATGCGTGTCGTCATCGTCGGCGCCGGGTCGGTCGGCCGGTCCATCGCCCAGGAGCTCCTGCAGAACGAGCACGCCGTCCTGCTCATCGACAAGGACGCCAACGAGAGCCGGGTCAACAAGCTGCCGGACGCCAGCTGGCTCTCCGGCGACGCCTGCGAGCTCTCGACGCTCCAGGAGGCCGAGGTCCAGACCTGCGACGTCGTCGTCTGCGCCACGGGTGACGACAAGGCCAACCTCGTCGTCTCGCTGCTCGCCAAGACCGAGTTCGGCGTCCCGCGCACCGTCGCCCGCGTCAACAACCCCAAGAACGAGTGGATGTTCGACGAGTCCTGGGGTGTCGACGTCGCCGTCTCGACGCCGCGCCTGATGACCGCTCTCGTCGAGGAGGCCGTGAGCGTCGGCGACCTCGTGCGCATCTTCGACTTCCAGCAGGGCAATGCGTCGATGGCCGAGATCACCCTGCCCGCCGACAACCCCAATGTCGGGCGTCGCGTCGGCGACATCGACTTCCCTGCCGACACCCTCCTCGTCGGCATCATCCGCGACGGTCGCCCCTTCGGCCCCACGGCCGACGACTCCCTCGAGGCGCACGACGAGCTGCTGCTGCTCACCACCGCCGACGCGGAGCCGGAGCTCGAGGCGATGATGCGCCCGGGCGCCGCACCCCGGCGCCGCCCCGCGTGACCCCATGACGAAGGGGAGGCCCCTCCCCTTCGTCCGTGGTCAGGCCCGGGTGACGTCGACCGGCTGGACCAGCTCGTCGTCGGGGTCGATCGGGGTGTGGCCCTTCATGAGCATCGCGCCCATGACGGCCACCGCGCCGACCCACAGCGGCCAGCCGAGCGCGACCTTGGCGATCGTCAGACCGGCGACATTGCCCGCGAGGTAGAGCGGGCCCATGATGCCGACGCGGATGACGTAGACCGCGACGAGCACGAGCGTCAGGCGGCTGCACACGCGCACGGCCGCCGCATTGCGGCGCCAGCGGAAGGGATCACCCGCGGCGACCGCCGCCTGGTCGGCCACGCCGACCATCAGCCCCACGACCGGCCAGCGGACGAGGACCGACACGAGCGAGCCGACGAGGTAGGCCAGCGAGGTGAGGATGCCGGGGAGGAAGGCGTCCTCGGCATTGCCCGAGCGCAGCGCGAAGAAGGCCGCGAGCCCGGTGGCGAAGATCGAGGTGAGGACGTACTGGAGCGTCTGGCGCTGCGCGAGACGCGCGACGGCGAGGACGACGGTCAGCGCAGCCGCCGAGCCGAGCGAGAGGGTGCGGTCCTTCGTCACCGACCACACGACGACGAAGACGAGCATCGGCAGCGCGGCCTCGAGGGAACCGCGCAGACCGCCGAAGGCCTCGCCGAGGCGGTGCCGGATGAGCGCCTCGACCGTGGGGTGGACCGGCGCGGAGATCGCGGGGGCGTCCGGCCCGTCAGCCGCCATGGCCGGGGAGGATCTCGTAGGCGGGGTTGTACATGACCGGTGTGCCCTTGGGGCGGCACACGAGGCCGGTGGCCTTGACGTAGGCGCCGGGGTTGATCCCCCCGATGCTGCGGCGGCCGAGCCAGACCAGCTGCACGGTGGCCGACCCGGTGAAGACGTCGGCCACGAGCGCCGGGACGGTGACCTTGGGGCGCAGGGTCACGGCCGTGACGGTGCCGGCCACGGTGACGACCTCGCGGTCGGTCGACTCGGTGATCTGGGTGCAGCCGTGGGCGGTTGCCGCGTCGCGCAACTCGTCGGCCGCGACCTCGTCGTCGGAGCGGCCGAGGTCGATGAGTCGACGCAGCAGGGTGGCCATCAGCGCACCTCGGTGATCTCGGGGCCGCGCTCGAAGGGCTTGAGGTCGTCGACCGGGCCCTCGGGCTCGGTCGGGGCCTGCGACCGGGACTGCCGGGCCACGGGCATCTTCAGCGGCAGCATCTCGCGCGGGGCGCGCGGGTCGTCGCCGCGGACGACGACCGCGCTGCGCACGATCTCGTCGAGGTCGGCGCGGGCGGCGTCGTCGACGGCGGCCGAGCCGGAGTAGACGGCCCGCAGGAACCACCGCGGTCCGTCGACGCCGGCGAAGACGGCCGGGGCGAAGACGGTGCGCCCCTGGGGCCCGGGCTGGGCCAGCCGGCTGCGCAGCTCGTCGCCGAAGGGACCGCTCACGACCTCGACCGTGCCGCCGCTGCCGGAGATCATCTCGGAGATCTCGTCGCGGATGTCGCCCCAGATGCCGGCCGAGCGCGGGGCGGCGAAGACCTGCAGCTGGACGGCGCCGTGGTCGTCACCGAGCTGGACGGCGGTGACCTCGTTGGACTCCTGGTCGACCTCGACGCGCAGCTCGATGCCCTCGCGGGCGGGCGCGATGAGGAGGGAGCCCAGGTCGACGAGGTGGTCGACGTCGGTGACGTCGCCGAAGTCGTGCGGTCCGTCGGTGGACAGGCCACCGCTCGCGGGGCCGGTCGCCTCGGCGCCGGCCTGCGTCGTCGTGTCCTGCTCGGTGCTCGCCTCGGAGGAGGCGGCCTTCTTCTTGCGCCCGAACATCACTCACGTCCTGTCGTCGACTGTGGGCCGAAGCCCCCACTGGATCCGTGTCCAGTCTCACCCCGGGGGCTGGGTGGAAGCGAATCGACCGTCTCGAAGCGGCCCTCGCCGACCTCTTGGAGCACGAGCTGGGCGATCCGGTCGCCGACGTGCACGGTGAAGCTCTCGCGCGGGTCGAGGTTGACCAGGTTGACGAGGATCTCGCCGCGATAGCCCGAGTCGACGGTGCCGGGCGCGTTGACCACGGAGATGCCGTGGCGCGCCGCGAGGCCGGAGCGGGGGTGCACGAGCCCCACCCATCCGGCGGGCAGGGCGATCGAGACGCCCGTGGGCACGAGGGAACGCTCCCCCGGTGCGAGGGTCACCTCCTCGACGGAGGTGAGGTCCGCACCCGCGTCGCCGGGCTTGGCGTAGGCGGGCAGGACCGCGTCCCGGTGCACGAGGTGCACCGGGACCGGGACCTGACGGGCTCCGTCAGCCACGGCTCACGCGGCGCACTCGGTGCAGACCGGACCGTTCTTGCCGTCGCTCGCCAGCTGGCTGCGGTGGTGGACGAGGAAACAGCTCGTGCAGGTGAACTCGTCGGCCTGGCGCGGGACGACCCGCACCGACATCTCCTCGCCGGAGAGGTCGGCGCCGGGCAGCTCGAAGCCTTCGGCCATCTCCGTCTCGTCGACGTCGACGTTTGCGGAGGTCGCGTCGCCGCGACGGGACTTGAGCTCCTCGATGGAGTCCTCGGACAGGTCGTCGTCGGTCTTGCGAGGGGCGTCGTAATCGGTCGCCATCTCTCCTGATTCCTTGGGGGTAGCAGGGCTGAAATCGTGATGCGCCGTCATCAACGCAGCGAATGCTGAATTTGTGCCCGGCGCGCCGGATTGTGCCCCATTGCGGTGACGAAAGCCACCTCTATGACGTCACCGACCGGATCGTGGTCCGACCCGCCCCACTCCGTCGACGAGCAGCGCGAGCAGATCGGCGTGCAGGCCGGGCGCCCCGGCGACCGTCATGGCCTCCCGGGGAGCCTGCCCGTCGAGGTCGGTGACGAGCGCGCCGGCCTCCGTCGCGACGAGCCAGCCGGCGGCCATGTCCCAGGGGTTGAGCCCCCGCTCGTAGTAGACGTCCAGGCTCCCCTCGGCCACCCGGCACAGGTCGAGGGCGGCGCTGCCGAGGCGGCGGATGTCGCGGACCCGGGGCAGCACGTGCGTGAGCAGTGCGGCCTGCCAGGCGCGCCCGTCGGCGTCGTAGCCGAAGCCGGTGCCGCACAGGGCGAGGCCGAGGTCGGTCTCGGCGACGCGCAGGCGCTGCGGGGTGCCGTCGCCGACGGCGCGCCAGGCACCGCCGCCGCTCCACGCGCTGTAGCGCTCCCCCGTCACGGGGTTGACGACGGCACCGGCCACCGGTCGCCAGGCGCCGTCGCGCGTCGGGTCGCCGACGACGGCCGCGACGGAGACGCAGTAGGCGGGGATCTCGTAGAGGTAGTTGACCGTCCCGTCGATGGGGTCGACGACCCAGGTGATGCCGGAGGTCCCGGCCCGACCGCCCCGCTCCTCCCCCGCGAAGCCGTCGTCCGGACGCAGCTCCCCCAGCCGGCTCAGCAGGTGGTCCTGGCTGCGCTGGTCCATGACGGTGACGACGTCGGTGCGCGAGCTCTTGGTCTCGGCGACGCCGAGGTCGCGGGGGCGCCCGGCGGTGATCAGCTCGCCCGCCTCGAGCGCCACGGCCAGGGCCGTGCGGGCGAGGTCGGCGGGGTCGACCCCGGCAGGCAGGTCGGGCGGGGTGGGCGCCGTCATGTCAGTCCGATCCGCACAGCGCAGGACGCGCCTCGCGCAGGTTGGGGCAGCAGCCGGCCGGGCAGACCGCGGGGTGGGAGTCGAGGTCGCGCCACGTGGCGCGCACCGGCTGCTCGCCGCGGGCCTGGGCGGCCCGCTCGAGCATGACGTCGACAAGACCGCGGACGAAGTCGCCGTCAGCTCCGGGGGTCGGCACCCGGGTCATCCCCAGGCCAACCTCTGCCGCGGTCTCGGCGGCCTCGACGTCGAGGTCGTGGGTGACCTCCATGTGGTCGGAGACGAATCCGATCGGCACGACGACGACGTGCCGCAGCCCCTCGTCGGCGAGCTCGCGCAGGCGGTCGTTGACGTCCGGCTCGAGCCACGGCGTGCGCGGCGAGCCCGAGCGGGAGCAGAAGGAGAGCCCCGCCGGCAGGTCCGTGCCCAGGACCGCGTCGACCTCGGCGGTGATCGCCGCGGCGAGCTCGGCCTGGTCGGCGGAGTAGGCACGCCCGTCCCCGTCTCCCGGGCCGGAGGTCTCGTCCATCGCGTCGGGGATCGAGTGCGTGACGTAGAGCAGGGCGACCCCGTCGGCACCGACGCGCTCCACGGCACCACGGGCGGCGTCGAGCGTGTGCCGGGCGAGCGTCGCAGCGAAGCCCGGGTGCTCGCCGAACGGCCGGACCTTGTCGACGACGAGACCCTCCCTCCCTTCGACCGCATCGGCCAGGCCCTCGCGGTACTGACGGCAGGACGAATAGCTGCGCCAGGCACTCGTCGGCACGACGAGGACGCGGCGGGCACCGCCGGCCTCCAGCTCGTCGAGCGCCTCCGTGACGAAGGGGGTGGAGTTGCGGTTGCCGAGGACCACCGGCAGCGGGCACTCGCGGGCGGCGAGCTCGGCGACGAGGTCGGCGACGAGGCGCCGGTTGAGCGCCGGCAGCGGGCTGACGCCGCCGACCCGCTCGTAGTGGGCAGCGACCTCGACGAGACGCTCGTCGGGCACGCCCCGACCGGCAGTCACCCGGCGGAGGAAGGGCAGGACCTCGTCGGGCCCCTCGGGACCGCCGAAGGACTGCACGAGGACCGCGTCGTAGGGGCGAAGTGGGTGATCGGTCATGGGGTCGGGCATGGACACAAGGTAACCCTGCGGCGTGTGCGTCACCGGATCGGGCGCGGCAGGTGGCAGAGTCGTGCCGAGCACGAAGACGAGAGGGATTGTTGATGCGCGACCTGCGACTCATCGGGGTGCATGACGACGGCGAGCACCTCGTGGTGACCGACGATGCCGGCGAGGAGTACCGCCTGCGCATCGACGAGCCCCTGCGCGCCGCCGCGCGCCGTGACCGCCCGCGGCTGGGCCAGCTGCAGATCGCGATCGACAACAACGTGCGCCCGCGCGAGGTGCAGGCCATGATCCGCGCCGGCGCCAGCGCCGACGAGGTCGCCGCCCGCACCGGGTGGGACCTCGACAAGATCGCCCGCTTCGAGGGGCCGGTGCTCGCCGAGCGCGAGCACGTAGCCAGCCGCGCCCAGACCGTGCGCATGCGCGGCACCAACCAGGCCGGCTCCCCGGAGACCCTCGCCCAGCGTGCCGCGACGCGCCTGACCGGCCGCGGCGTCGAGCCGTCCTCCGTCGAGTGGGATGCCTTCCGCGACGCCGAGGGCCAGTGGACCGTCTCCGCGGTCTTCGCCGCTGGCGGCCGGGACCGCACGGCGACGTGGTGGTTCGACCTCGCCGGCATGAGCGTCGTCGCCAAGAACGACGAGGCCAAGTGGCTCTCCGAGGCCGACACCCCCGCTGCGGGGCCCGTGCCGACGGCCGTGCACCGGCCGACCGCGGTCTTCGACGTCGAGGTCGAGGAGACCAAGGCCGAGCGCGCCAGCCGCGCATCGACCGACGAGCTGATCAACTCCATGCGCGAGCACTCCGGCGCCAAGAGCCGCCGGCGCGGCGGGCGACGCAAGCGCTCAGCCGAGCCGACCGGCGCCCAGCCGACGGATGTCGCGCTCCCCCTCGACGAGCTGCCGCCCCCGGCCGGCGGCACGCACCCGCGTGACGAGGAGCCTGCCGACTCCGGTGCTTCTGCCCCGCGGCCGGCCGCCGCAGAGCGCCGTGCCCCTGCGGCCGCCGCTGCCACGCCCGAGCCGGCCGTGCCGGAGCGCGGGCAGGCCGAGCCCGAGCCCGAGCCGGAGCAGACCGAGCCGGCCGAGCAGGCAGTCGCCGACGACGAGGCACCGCAGCAGGTCTCCCGCGCCAACCAATCAGCGGGCGAGGGCGCCGACCCGTCGGGCAAGACTGCCTCCAACTCGTCGTCCACCGACGAGAAGCCCTCGGCCGACGTGGAGGCTGACGAGTCGGACTCGACTCCCACCGCCGGGGCCGAGCCCGCCGACAGCGCCGACACCGTTTCCGAGGCATCGGACGACGCACCGGAGCAAGACGACACGCAGCAGGACGACGCCGAGCAGCAGGAGCCCCAGGGCAAGGGGCGGGGCCGCAAGGGCCGCGCCAGCGTGCCGAGCTGGGACGACGTGATGTTCGGGACCACCCGCGACTGACCCGACGCCGGCACCCGGGCTGCGCCCGGCCCCTGCTGAACTCTGCACAACCCCAGGGCTGTGCACGGCCCCTGCTAACTCTGCACAACCCGAGGGTCTTGCAGAGTTCGGGGCTCGCCCTCTCAACCCTGCAAAACCCTAGGGTTGTGCGGAGTTCGGACTCCGACGTCAGGTCGGCGGCGGGACCGGGCAGGCGTCGAGGTCGAAGGGCAGGACGTCCGCCGACTGCGCGACGGCTCGTGCGGCGCGCGAGCTCATCCGTCGCATGTGGTGCCGTCGGCAGAGCACCTCGTACTCGACCTCGGCCTCGTGCTGCGGGTTCGCGGTGTCGCCGACGACGACCTGCTCCCCCTCGACGACCATGACGCCGTCGACGACGCGGGCATTGTGCGTCGCCCGGCGCCCGCACCAGCACAGCGCCGAGACCTGCAGCACCTGGGTGCGGTCGGCGAGCTCGATGAGCCGCTGGCTGCCCGGGAAGAGCTGGGTGCGGAAGTCGCTCGTGATGCCGAAGGCGTAGACCTCGATGTCGAGCTCGTCGACGATCCGCGCGAGCTGGTCGACCTGCTCGGGGGTGTAGAACTGCGCCTCGTCGCAGATGAGGTAGTCGACACGGCCGCCGGCGGTCAGCTGGGCGACGACCGTGTCCCACAGGTCGAGGTCTTCGGCGACCTCGACGGCCGGGGTGGACAGACCCAGTCGGGAGGAGAGGACGGCCTCGCCGGAGCGGTCGAGGCGGGTGAGGATGATGCCGACCCGCCCCCGGGCCCGGTGGTTGTGGTCCATCTGCAGGGCGAGCGTGGACTTGCCGCAGTCCATCGTCCCGGCGAAGAAGCTCAGCTCTGCCACGTCACTGCTCCTGGGCGTCGAGGACGAGCCACGGGATCGTGACCTCGTCGGCGGTGATCGAGCCGTGCACGCCGAGCAGCGCCCGCAGCTCCGGGCGGTGGCGTCGCGAGTCGACGACGGCGACAGGGCCGGTCATCGCGGCGATGACGTCGCCGATCCGCGGCCGCACCGTCTCGCTCACGGGACCGAACCACCCGCGGGCGATCGCGTCGTCGGCGTCGAGCACGAGCGCGTCGTCGCCGAGCCGCCCGCGCCAGGTCGCCAGCACGTCGTCACGGGCACCCGGGGTGACGTGCAGCTGCAGGCAGCGCGGCTCGCCCGACACGTGCCGCACGCCGGCGTCGAGCTCGGCGTCGTCCGCCAGGTCGGGCCGGGACTCGAGCGGGACGTCGACCATCCCGTGGTCGGCGGTGATGTGCAGCGCCGTGTCGCGCGGGAGGAGGGAGGCGAGGCGGGCGAGCTGCGCGTCGACCTCCTCGAGCTCCTCGCCCCACTCCAGCGAGCCGACGCCGTGGACGTGGCCGACCTTGTCGACATCGCCCCAGTAGAGGTAGACGAGCGAGCGCGGCGCTGCGCGCAGGGCGGTCACGGTCGCGTCGACGCGGGCCGCCAGGCTGTTGGCTGCGGTGAAGCGGCCACCGCGCAGGGCCGCCTCGGTGAGCCCGGAGCCGTCGAAGAAGCCCGGTCCGACGCGGTTGACGGCCACCCCGGCCGCCTGCGCCGCCTCGAAGACCGTCGGGGTCGGCTGCCACCGGTGGGGCTGCGGCCCGTCCTCCCACGACAGCTCGTTGAAGACGCTGTCGGTGTCGGGGTCGTAGGCCTCGTAGCCGACGAGCCCGTGGACACCGGCGAGGACCCCGGTGCCGAAGGTGCCCATCGACGTCGCGGTCGTCGACGGGAAGCCGCAGTCGATGGTCACGGCGGCCTGCGGGTCCTGCAGGAGCCGCCGCAGGAAGGGCGCGTGCCCGCCGCGTCGGGCCAGCAGCGCGGCACCGAGCCCGTCCACGAGGACGACGACGGCCCGGCGGGCGGGACGAAGGGGGCGGTCCCCCGCCTTGGTCAGCCCGGGCACTCCCAGGCTCGTGGCGACGGCGGGCAGGACGCGGTCGAGCCGCGGGGTGGTCGGCAGAAGCGGTCCGTGGGCGTGGTCGTGGTGGGCCATGCGCCGGATCAGTGGCCGATGCTCGCCGAGAGGTCCCGGGCGAACTCGATGGCCCGGTCGAGCGCGACCCGACCCTCGGCCTCGGCGCTGATGCGCAGGGCGATGTCGTCGCTCGCGATGGTGCCCTCGTAGCCGTGGTCGCCGCCGTCGCAGTCGGGGTCGTTGCACAGCGCGGGGAGCAGGTCGACCCGGCTGACGGCACCCCAGCCGATGGTGAGGGTCAGCTCGCGACCGAGGGAACCCGGCACGTAGCGGGATGGGTCGCCGACGACGTGCGTGAGCATCACGCCGCGCACCGACGACAGCGGGATGCACTCGGTCGTCGCCGTCGCGATCTCCTGCGCGCCGGAGAAGTGGTCGGGGTAGTCGTCGGCGTGCGCGACGACCAGGCGGGTCGCCGTGCGGGCGAAGACGGTGATGTGCCGACGCACGGTGTCCTGGTCGAAGGTCGTCTCCTGGTGGACGAGGTGCCCGTGGACCTCCTCGGTGCCCACGGCCGCCTTGACCACGTCGCCGACGAGCGCCGGGTAGTAGCCCGCCCGCTCGATGTCGGCGGTGAGTACGTCAGGCAGGCTGATCGCGGTGAGGTCGGCGTGTGCGGGCATGCCCGCCATTGTGCCCCAGCCTCAGGTCAGGCTCCGCGCACTGGCGTCGATCCGGCGGAGCGCGGGGGCGATCATCACGTCGGCGCCGAGGACCGTCAGGCCGGAGGGGTGGGCGATGACCGGGTTGAGCTCCACCGACGACAGCTCGAGGAAGTCGTCAGACATGAGCGACAGACGACCGAGGAGATCCTCGAGCGCCGCCCGGTCGACCGGCGCCGCTCCCCCGTGCCCCATGAGCAGCGGCGCCGACTTGAGGTCCTCGACGAGCTCGCGCACGTCGACGTCGGTCAGGGGCGGGATCCGGTAGGCGATGTCGTCGAGCAGGGTCGTCGTCGCCCCGGCGATGCTGAAGGAGACGACCGGCCCGAAGAGCGGGTCCTCGATCGACGAGCAGACCGTGGAGACGCCGGTACCGGCCATCTTCTGCACGACGAAGTAGTTGGCGTCGAGCGGCGCCAGGCGCCGGTCCATCGTCTCGAAGGCCACGCGGACGGCATCGGCGTCGTGCAGGTCGACGCGGATGCCCTCGAGGACGGCCTGCCCGCGCACGAGCGGCGAGAGGGACTTGACGACGACGGGGTAGCCGACCTCCTCGGCGGCGAGGACGGCCTCCTCGGCGGTGGCCACCTCGCGCCGCGGCCACAGGGTGATGCCATAGGCGGCGAGCAGCTCCTGGGACTCGTCGGCCGTCAGGGCCCGCCCCTCGGGGTCCTCGGCGAGCACCCGGTCGAGCAGGGCCCGAGCGGCCCATCGGTCGATCCCCTCGCGCACGACCGCCTCACCCTTGTCCTTGTCCCGCCAGGCGCCGTAGTCCGTCGCGGCCGCGAGCGCCCGCACCGCCTCCTCGGGCATCGGGTAGATCGGGATCGCCTGGCGCGGCTGCCCCTCCTCGGTCTCGCCCCACTCGTTGGCGAAGTGAGCGCTCTCGCCGCCGGTGTCGACGCCGCGCATGCCGAGCAGGGTGGCGACGCAGGGCTTGTCGGAGCGTGAGGCGGCGTGCCGCACCGCGTCGACGACGTCCTGCTCGAGGGCGCCGACGGGTGGGATGAAGCAGACGATGACCGAGTCGACCTGCTCGTCGTCGAAGGCCGCGTCGACGGCCCGGCGGAACTCCGCCGCCGAGGCCTCGGTGCGCACGGCCACCGGCCCGTGGGTGACCTCGAGCCCGCGCGAGGTGGCGTTGTCCGCCGAGAGCGCGACGAGCTGGTTGGAGTTGCCGACGACGGCGACCCGGCGGCCCCTCGGCAGGGGCTGGTGGACGAGCAGCTGGGCCACGTCGAACATCTGGTGGACGTTTTCGCAGCGGATGACGCCCGCCTGGTTGAGCATCGCGGTGAAGGCGTGCGGCTTGACCTTCGGTCGGCGCACGCGGTGCCCGGGCGGGGCGCTGAAGTTGGCCGACGCCGCCTTGACGACGATGACCGGCTTGCTCGACGCGAGGTGGCGGGCGATCCGGGAGAACTTGCGCGGGTTGCCCATGGACTCGAGGTAGAGGCCGACGGCGTGGGTGCGCTCGTCCTCGACCCAGTACTGCATGAGGTCGTTGCCCGAGACGTCGGTGCGGTTGCCCGCGGAGGCGAAGACCGAGATGCCGAGGTTGCGTCGGGCGGCCGAGTCGAGGTTGGCGATGGCCAGCGCACCGCTCTGCGAGAAGAGCCCGAGGTGGCCGGGCTCGGGGATGATCGGCGTGAGCGTCGCGTTGAGGCTGACCGCGGGGTCGGTGTTGATCAGGCCGAAGGAGTTGGGCCCGACGACCCGCATCCCGTGGGTGCGGGCCAGCCGCAGCACCTGCTGCTGCATGCGCGCGCCTTCCTCGTCCACCTCGGCGAAGCCCGAGGAGATGATCAGCAGCGTCTTGACCCCCGCGGCGGCGCACTCGCCGACGATCTGCGGGACCTTGTCCGCCGGCACCGCGATGACCGCCAGCTCCACGCCCCCTTCGATCTCGCCGATGGAGCGCTCGGCCTGCAGGCCGAGGACGGTCCCGGCCTCGGGGTTGACCGCGTGGACCCGCCCGGTGAAGCCGCCGTCGACGATCTGCTTGAGGACCTGGTGACCGATCGCCCGCTCCCGGCGGCTCGCGCCGATGACCGCGACGGAGTCCGGGTGGAGCATCGCCCGCACGCTCTGCGCCTCGGCGCGGTGCTCGCGGGCGAAGCGCACCGACAGCGACTCGGCGGTCGGCTCGATGGCGAAGTGGAGGGTGACGACACCGTCCTCGAAGCGCCGGCTGACCTGGTAGCCGGCATCGGAGAAGACGCTGAGCATCTTGCGGTTCTGCGGCAGGACCTCGGCCTCGAACTCGGTGATGTCGGTCGCATAGGCGATCGCCGCGAGGTGCTCGAGCAGCACCGAGCCGATGCCCTTGCCGTGGTAGTGGTCGGAGATGTTGAAGGCGACCTCGGCGCTGTGCGGGCTCACCCGGTCGTAGCGGCCGATGCCGATGATGTCGTCGCGGATCGTCGCGACGAGGGCCATGCGATCGACGTAGTCGACCTCGGTGAAGCGCTTGATGTCGCGGTCGCTGAGGGTGCGCATCGGGGCGAAGAAGCGCAGGTAGATCGACTCGTCGGACTGGCCGGCGTGGAAGCGACGGACACCGTCGGCGTCCGAGGGCTTGATCGGACGCAGACGGCAGACCGAGCCGTCCCGCAGCACGACATCGGCCTCCGCATGGACCGGGTACCCCGGAGGGAGCTCCGTCATGGCCCCAATCCTGCCACGGCCTCCCTCGCCCGACCGGGCGCCCACCGGGCGTGTGTCGGTCCCGCGGCAGAGCGGGCCCAGGGGTGAGGATGGACGGGCTCGACACCCGTCCACCGAGGAGTGCACCGCCAGCATGGCCCGCCGTTCCGCCACCCCCGCGACGCCCGACGTCCCCGAGCGGATCGTCGACATCGACGTCGCGGACGAGATGCGCAATGCCTTCCTCGAGTACAGCTACTCCGTGATCCACGCGCGGGCCCTGCCCGACGCCCGTGACGGCCTCAAGCCGGTCCACCGCCGCATCCTCTACTCGATGAGCGAGATGGGCCTGCGGCCCGAGCGCGGCCACGTGAAGTCCTCGCGCGTCGTCGGCGAGGTCATGGGCAAGTACCACCCCCACGGCGACTCGGCGATCTACGACGCCCTCGTGCGCATGGCCCAGCCCTTCTCCATGCGCCTGCCGCTCGTCGACGGCCACGGCAACTTCGGCTCGCTCGACGACGGCCCCGCCGCGAGCCGCTACACCGAGGCGCGCATGGCCCCGGCTGCGCTGCTCATGGTGACCGGGCTCGACGAGGACACCGTCCCCTTCGTCCCCAACTACGACGACCAGCTGATGCAGCCCGAGGTGCTGCCGGCGGCCTACCCCAACCTCCTCGTCAACGGCACGACCGGCATCGCCGTCGGCATGGCGACGAACATGCCGCCGCACAACCTCGTCGAGGTCATCGGGGCGGCCCGCCACCTGCTGACCCACCCCGATGCCAGCCTCGACGACCTGATGAAGTTCGTCCCCGGCCCGGACCTGCCCGGCGGTGGCCGGATCATCGGCCTCGACGGCATCCGCGACGCCTACCTCACCGGCCGCGGCAGCTTCCGCACGCGGGCGACGACCCGGATCGAGAAGGTCTCGCCGCGCCGCCAGGGCATCATCGTCACCGAGCTGCCCTACCTCGTCGGCCCCGAGAAGGTCATCGAGAAGATCAAGGACTCCGTCCATTCGAAGAAGCTGCAGGGCATCGCCGACGTCAAGGACCTCACCGACCGCGAGTCCGGCCTCCAGCTCGTCATCGAGATCAAGAACGGCTTCAACCCCGAGGCGGTCCTCGAGCAGCTCTACAAGCTGACGCCGATGGAGGACTCCTTCTCCATCAACAACGTCGCGCTCGTCGACGGCCAGCCGCGGACGATGGGTCTCAAGGAGCTGCTCACCGTCTACGTCGACTTCCGGCGCGACGTCGTGCGCCGGCGCAGCGAGTACCGGCTCGCCAAGCGCCGCGAGCGGCTGCACCTCGTCGAGGGCCTGCTCATCGCGATCCTCGACATCGACGAGGTCATCCAGGTCATCCGCTCCAGCGACGACGCGACGATCGCGCGCACCCGGCTGCAGGAGGTCTTCGACCTCTCCGAGGTGCAGGCGACCTTCATCCTCGACCTGCAGCTTCGCCGGCTGACGAAGTTCTCCAAGCTCGAGCTCGAGAAGGAGCAGAGCGAGCTGCTCGCCCAGATCGCCGAGCTCGAGGAGATCCTCGGCGACGACAAGGTCATGACCCGGCTCATCTCCGGCGAGCTCGCCGAGGTCGCGAAGAAGCACGGCGACCCCCGCCGCACGGTCCTGCTCGAGTCCGCGGGCGCCCCGGCGACCGCGACCACCCCGCTCGAGGTCGCCGACGACCCGTGCTGGGTGCTGCTCTCCAGCACCGGCCTGCTCGCCCGCACGAGCGACGCCGAGCCGCTCAGCCGCGAGGGCGGGCGCAGCAAGCACGACGCGATCGTCGCCGCGGTGCGCACGAGCGCGCGCGGCGAGGTCGCCGTCGTCACCTCGGCCGGCCGGATCGTGCGTCTCGGGGCACTCGAGCTGCCGACCCTGCCGCCCTCCAACGGAGCGCCCACCCTCTCCGGCGGTGCCCCGCTCGCGGCCTACGTCGACCTGCCCGGTGACGAGACCCCGTTGACCCTGATGAGTCTGTCCCCGGACTCCCCCGGGCTGGCCCTGGGCACGGCGCACGGCATCGTCAAGCGCGTCACCACCGACTATCCCAAGGGTCACTCCTGGGAGGCGATCTCGCTCAAGGAGGGCGACCGCGTCGTCGGTGCCGTCGAGCTGACGACCGGCGAGGAGGAGCTCGTCTTCGTCACGAGCCAGGCCAGCCTGCTGCACTTCTCCGCGGCCGACGTGCGCCCCCAGGGACGCGGCGGCGGCGGTGTCGCCGGCATCCGGCTCACCGACGGGGCCCAGGTCGTCTTCTTCGGCGCCGCCGACCTCAACTTCGACAACATCGTCGTCACGGTCTCGGGCTCCTCCGACGCGCTGCCGGGCACCGATGCCGGCTCGTGGAAGGTCACCTCCTTCGACGAGTACCCCGGCAAGGGTCGCGCCACGGGCGGCGTCCGCGCGCACCGCTTCCTCAAGGGCGAGGACGCGCTGGTCACCGCCTGGGTGGGCCGCGCCGGCGCCCGTGCCGCACAGCCCAACGGCGTGGCGATCACCCTGCCCGAGGCCGACGGCCGCCGCGACGGTTCCGGCACCCCCGCCTCCGCCGTGATCGGCGGCATCGGCTCCCTCTGAGGACATGACGAAGGGGGCGGCACCGGATCGCCGGTGTCGCCCCCTTCGCGTCGTGGAGCTCAGTCGTGGTCGATGTGCTCCGGGTCGCGCATGTAGGTCTTCTTGGCGTAGACCGCGCGGTTGATGAACCAGGTGATGACCCAGAGGAGGATGCCCAGACCGAGCAGGATGGCGGCGATCTCGTACTGCTGCTGCTGCTCCTCGCTGCGGGCCCACGGGCCGACGAGGAAGGCGCAGGCGATCGCACCGATGATCGGCAGCACGGTCGGGGCCCTGAAGTGCTCGCGGCCGACCTTGTCGCGACGCAGCACCAGCACCGCGATGTTGACGATGGTGAAGACCGCGAGCAGCAGGAGCGAGGTCGTGCCACCGAGCAGCGCGACGACCTGCGACTCGCTGTCGAGGACGACGTAGCTGATCAGTCCGAAGGAGATCAGCGTGGTGAAGATGATGGCCACCCACGGAGTCTGACGGGTCCTGTGGACCACGCCGAGGCCGGGAGGCAGGACCTCTTGGCGGGCCATGCCGTAGACGAGGCGCGAGGCCATGAGCATGTTGATCAGGGCCGAGTTGGCGACGGCGAACATCCCGATGAAGGGGAAGATCTTGTCGAAGGGCAGCCCGGGCGCTCCGGCAGCAACGACCTGCGTCAGGGCCGAGGCCTTGTCCGGGTCGGTGAGGTCGCCGACGGGGACCAGGGCCACCGCGGTGATCGAGACGAGGACGTAGATGACACCGGTGATGCCGAGTCCGGTGAGCATGACCTTGGGGAAGATCCGCGAGGGCTCGTGCGTCTCCTCGGCCATGTTGACCGAGTCCTCGAAGCCGACCATGGCGAAGAAGGCGAGCGAGGTCGCCATGGTGATGGCGAAGAAGGTGTTCTTGTCGCTCGCGCTCTCGAAGACCATCACGCGGGAGAAGTCGGCCTTGCCCTGGGTCACGGCGTAGAGGCCGATGAAGATGATGAGCAGCAGACCGGAGAGCTCGACGAGGGTCAGCACGACATTGGCCTTGACCGACTCTCCGACGCCGCGGAAGTTGACCAGCGCGATGACGAGCATGAAGGCCAGCGCGGCGATCAGGAGCTGGTTCGGGCCCCAGTCGAGGCCGAGTCCGTCGCTGAGGAACCCGGCGAAGGCGTTGGAGGCGGTCGACGCCGAGGTGATACCGGAGCACATGACGGCGAAGGCCACCATGAAGGTGAGGAAGTGCAGGCCGAAGGCCTTGTGGATGAAGGTCGCCGCACCTCCGGCCTTCGGGTACTTCGTCACCAGCTCGAGGTAGGAGAAGGCCGTGATCGTCGCGACGACGAAGGCCGCGATGAAGGGGGCCCACGCGGCGCCGCCGACTTCGCCGGCCACCGCGCCGGTCAGGGCGTAGACGCCCGTACCGAGGATGTCTCCGACGATGAAGAGGAGCAGGAGCTTGGGGCCCATGACCCTCTTGAGCTCGGTGTTGTCCTCACCTGCGGCATGGTCCGAGGTGGCGACGTCGGACATGGGTCCTCCCTGGGTCGGGGGTGCACGGGTGCGCGCACCGATCCCCTAACCGTGACCCAGAGCACGTCCGCGTGCAACCACCGACGCGGCGACGCGCCGAGATCGTGTCCAAACGGGCGCGTCGTGCCGGAGCAGCCCGGCCTCAGGCGTCGATGCGCTCCCGATCGAGCTGGTCGGCCGAGGAGACGATGAAGTCGCGGCGCGGGTCGACGTCCTTGCCCATGAGCAGCTCGAAGACCTGCTCGGCCATCTCGAGGTCCTCGGTCGTCACCCGGCGCAGCATCCGGTGGCGCGGGTCCATCGTCGTCTCGGCGAGCTGGTCGGCGTCCATCTCGCCCAGACCCTTGTAGCGCTGGATCGGCTGCTTGATGTTCTTGCCGCGCGAGCTGAGCGACGACAGCTTCTTGCGCATCTCCGCCTCGGAGTAGGTGTAGATCAGCTCGTTCTTCTTCGAGCCGGGGTTGACCACCTCGATGCGGTGCAGCGGCGGGACCGCGGCGAAGACCTTGCCGGCCTCGACGAGCGGGCGCATGTAGCGGAAGAAGAGGGTGAGCAGCAGGGTGCGGATGTGCGCGCCGTCGACATCGGCGTCGGTCATGATGATGACCTTGCCGTAGCGGGCGGCGTCGAGGTCGAAGCTGCGCCCGGACCCGGCCCCGATGACCTGGATGATCGAGGCGCACTCGGCGTTCTTGAGCATGTCGCCGACGGCGGCCTTCTGCACGTTGAGGATCTTGCCGCGGATCGGCAGGAGCGCCTGGAACTCGCTGTTGCGCGCCTCCTTGGCCGTGCCCATCGCGGAGTCGCCCTCGACGATGAAGAGCTCGGTGGCCTCGACGTCGCTGCTGCGGCAGTCACGCAGCTTCGGCGGGAGCGACGAGGTCTCCAGCGCGTTCTTGCGGCGCTGGGTCTCCTTGTGCAGCCGCGCGGAGATGCGCGACTTCATCTCGGCGACGACCTTCTCGAGCAGCTGGGTGGCCATCTGCTTGTCGCCGCGCTTGGTCGACGTCAGCTGCGAGGTCAGCTCGGTCTCGACGACCTTGGAGACGATCGAGCGCACGGCGTTGGTGCCGAGCACCTCCTTGGTCTGGCCCTCGAACTGCGGCTCCGCCAGTCGCACCGTGACGACCGCGGTCAGGCCGGCGAGGACGTCGTCCTTGTCGACCTTGTCGTTGCCGACCTTGAGCTTGCGGGCGTTGACCTCGAGCTGCTTGCGGAAGACCTTGAGCAGCGCCTGCTCGAAGCCCGCGACGTGGGTGCCGCCCTTGGGCGTGGCGATGATGTTGACGAAGGAGGACATCTTCGCGTCGTAGCCGGTGCCCCATCTCAGGGCGATGTCGACGCCGCACTGGCGCTCGACCTCGGTCGGCGTCATGTGCCCCTTGTCGTCGAGCACGGGCACGGTCTCGGTGAAGGTCCCCGTGCCCTCGAGCCGCCACACGTCGGTGACCGGGGCATCGGGCGCGAGGAAGTCGACGAACTCGCTGATGCCACCGTCGTGGTGGAAGACCTCCTCGAGCGGCTCGTCGCCGCGCAGGTCGCGCACGACGAGAGTCAGGCCGGGCACGAGGAAGGAGGTCTGGCGGGCCCGGGCGGCCAGGGCCTCTCGGTCGATGCCGGCGCCCTTGAGGAAGATCTGCGGGTCGGCCCAGTAGCGCACTCGTGTGCCCGTGACGCCGCGCTTGGGCTTGCCGACGACCTGCAGCTCGCTGCCCTTGTCGTACGGGACGAAGTCGTGGTCGGGAGACTTCTCCCCCTTCGCCCCGGCATCGTCGGAGAAGGTGCCGGGCTCACCACGGCGGAAGCTCATGGCCCAGGTCTTGCCGCCGCGGTCGACCTCGACGTCGAGGCGGGAGGACAGCGCGTTGACGACCGAGGCGCCGACGCCGTGCAGACCACCGGAGGCGGTGTAGGAGCCGCCGCCGAACTTCCCGCCCGCGTGCAGCTTGGTGTAGACGACCTCGACACCGGTGAGGCCGGTGCGCGGCTCGATGTCGACGGGGATGCCGCGACCGTTGTCGTGGACCTCGACGGAGCCGTCGGGGTGCAGGACGATCTCGATCCGGTCGCCGTGGCCACCGAGGGCCTCGTCGACGGCGTTGTCGATGATCTCCCACATGCAGTGCATGAGGCCGCGCTGGTCCGTGGACCCGATGTACATGCCCGGGCGCTTGCGCACGGCCTCGAGGCCCTCGAGCACCTGGAGATGGTGCGCGGTGTAGTCCTTCGCGGACTTGCTGCTCGCGGTCTTCTTCGCGGAGGTGTCTACCGGAGGCACGAAGGGGGCCGTCCTTGCGTCGTCGGGTCGGTGGGCTCCTCGCAGGGTAGACCGCGCCACCGACGACGCCCGGGAGGCACCGCCGGTGGCGCCGCGACGGTGTGCCCTCGGTCACGCCGCGCGGAACGGGTGCGGGACGGGAAGGCTTTCGCGTGTTTGACTGTTGACCGAGACGTCCACGCAACACTGCAGGAAATGAGGCACACGTGAACGCGACCCTGGCCAGCCCCTTGACCGCAGCCGACCGCTGCGACCGCTGCGGAGCCAAGGCCTACGTGCGCGCCCGCCTCCACGCGGGCGGCGAGCTGCTCTTCTGCGCCCACCATGGGCGTGAGCACCTCCCGGCACTGAAGGACCTCGCCGACATCGAGGACGAGACCGCCCGTCTCGACGAGAGCACCCCCGCGTCGGCCCCCGTCGACGAGCGCTGAGCGGCCCCCGGCCGTGCTCTCCCTGGCTGCCGAGGCCACCCACGACCCGACGTCGATCGCTCTCGCGATCGGCATCCTCTTCTTCGTCGTGGGTGTCCTCGGCATCGTCGTCCCCGTGCTGCCCGGGCTGCTCCTGTGCGTCGCGGGAGTGCTCGTCTGGGCCGGCTACACCGGCGGCACGACCGCGTGGGTGACCTTCGGCGTCGTCGCGGCGATCTACGCGGTGACCCTGCTCCTGCAGTTCCTCATCCCCGGCCGGCGCATGAAGCGCGAGGGAGTCGGCGGCATGACGCTCGGCTTCGGGATTGTCGGCGCGATCGTCGGCCTCTTCGTCATCCCGGGCATCGGCCTGCCCATCGGCTTCGTCTTCGGCGTCTTCGCCGCCGAGTACGTGCGCTTCCGTGACCTCGAGCGGGCCTGGCAGGCGACGAAGTCAGCCCTGCGCGGCGTGCTGCACAGCATGGGCATCGAGCTGTCGGCCGCCACCCTCATCGCGCTGACCTGGACCGTCGGGGTCCTCGCGCACTGACACTCCCGATGGTCGAGGTGGCCAGCGCCAGCGAGCCCTCGAGACCCCCGCAGGCGCCCTCGACGGGGACCTACCAGCCCTGCCCCTGCTGGCGGCGGTGCTCCCACCGCTGCTCGAGACGCTGCATGAAGCTGCCCTGACGCTTCGCCCGGGCGGGGCGAGCGCCCCCCTTCATCCGGGAGCCGCGGGGCCTGGCGCTGCGGACGGTGTCGTCGGAGCCGACGACGCCCAGACCGTGCTGCTCGCGGGGCCGCCCGGGGGTCAGCGCCAGCGCGACCGACGCGACGATGAGCACAAAGCCGGCGACGCCGACCCAGATGATCGTGTTGATGCCGAGCAGGACGAGGCCGAGACCAGCGAGGGCACCGACGATGCCGACGGCGAGGCGACGGCGGTCTCCCCCGACCGCGCGTGAGCCGTTCATCTGCGAGGCAAATCGAGGGTCCTCAGCCCGGATGGCTTCTTCCATCTCCTCGAGCATCTGCCGCTCGCGCTCCGACAGCGCCACGGTGACCTCCTGACCACGCCTGTTGTCTGGCGGGCTCGTGCCCGCGGGATGCACACGACGGGAGTACCGCCGTGGTCTTCTCATGATAGGTCGCGTCCGGGGCCCGCGGTAGGTGGGGACTGCCGTCGACTGCGATCCCCGAGCAGGCTGGCCGGCCGCACGCTGCCCGCGCCGAAGCGCGCGCTCGCCCGGTCGACGGCCCGGTCGGCCTCGCGCCAGCCGTGCTCGGGCTCGTCGAGAGCGACCTGGACCGGCGTCGACGCGGCCTCGGAGAGCTGCTCGACCCGCACGCCGACGAGCCGGACCCGGGCCCGCTGCAGGCCGAGGGCGTCGTAGAGCTCACGCGCCAGCGCGGCGATGTCGCGGGAGACGTCGGTGGCATCGCGAAGGGAGCGGGAGCGCGTGATCGTCGTGAAGTCGGCGAAGCGCACCTTGATGCTCACGGTGCGGCCGACGAGGCCGGCGCCCCGCAGCCGGGAGGCGACCTTGTCGCTCAGGGCGAGCAGGGTGCGGTGGACGACGACGGGGTCGTCGACGTCGTGGTCGTAGGTGCGCTCGTTGCCGATGGACCGCTCGCGGCGCACCGGCTCGACGGAGCGGTGGTCGCGGCCCCAGGCGAGGTCGTGGAGGTGGTTGCCGGTGGCCTCGCCGAGGGCGCGGACCAGGGTCTGGCGCGGGGTGTGGGCGATGTCGGCGACGGTCTTCAGGCCCAGCCTGGCGAGGGCCTCCTCGGTCTTGTCCCCCACGCCCCACAGGGCGCCGACGGGCAGCTGCTGGACGAAGGTGACGACCTCGTCGGCGGGGATGACGAGCAGCCCGTCGGGCTTGGCGAGGCCGGAGGCGAGCTTGGCGACGAACTTCGTGCTCGCGACCCCGACGGAGCAGGTGATCCCCTGCTCGTCGGCGACGGTGTCGCGGATGCGCTGGGCGATCGTCGCCGGCGAGCCCATGAGGCGCACGGCTCCGGCGACGTCGAGAAAGGCCTCGTCGCTGCTCAGCGGCTCGACGAAGGGGGTGATGTCGGCGAAGGTCGCCATGATGGCCGAGGAGATGCGCGAGTAGAGCTCGTGCTCGGGTGGCAGGACCGTCGCCTGCGGGCACAGCCGCCGGGCACGGCCCATCGGCATCGCCGAGGTGACCCCGAAGGCCCGGGCCTCGTAGGTCGCGGAGAGCACGACGCCGCGGTTGCCGCCACCGATGATGACGGGGGTGCCGACGAGCTCGGGGTGGGCGATGAGGGAGGCGGACGCGAAGAAGGCATCCATGTCGACGTGCAGGATCGTGCACCCGGTGTCGTCCGGGGGGCCCTGGCCGGCCCGCGGTGGGGGCCGGTACTGACGCCGGCTCATCGTCGCCTCAGTCGCGGCGGGCGACGAGGTGGACCGCGGCCCCCAGGCCGCCCAGACCGGTGCGGCCGTCGTCGGCCGAGGCGAGCTCCTCGAGCTCGAGCAGGGCGGCCCGCTCGGCGTCGGAGTCGACGAAGGCGCTCGGGACGAGGTCGCTGAAGAGACGCACGCCGCGGGCCTCGAGGGTCGTGAAGCCGGCCCGGGTGAGCATCTCGCCGAGCTCGTCGCGGTCGAAGCGGCGCGGGATCGGGTCGTCGTCGCCCCAGCGGCCGTCGGCGCTGGTCAGCGCGGCCCTGGCCTGGTCGAAGCGCCCGGCGATCGCGCGCGCGATGACGGCGGCGACCCGCTGCGCGGTCACGAGGGAGAGGTGCCCGCCGGGGGCGAGGACCTCGGCGATGCGGGTGAGGGTGGCCGTGGGGTCGTCGACGTACTCGAGGGTGCCGTGGCAGCACAGCAGGTCGATGCTGCCGGGCGCGACGGTGCCGGCGAGGGTGTCGGCGTCGCCCTGGACGGCGCTGATGCGCGCGGCGGCGTCGGACTCGGCGACCCGGCGGCTCAGCGAGGCCAGGGCGTCGGGGCTGGGGTCGACGACGGTGACGGTGTGCCCCTGCTCGGCGAGGGCGACGGCCAGGCCGCCGGTGCCGCCGCCGAGGTCGAGGACGCGCAGGGGCCGGGAGAGCTCACGCTGCCGGGACTCGCTGAGCGTGCGGACCTGGGACCACACGGCTGCCGTCCGGACATTGCCCTCGACTCCGCTGCCGCCTCGTCGCCACGCACGCTCCTCACTCATGGCCCCAACCCTAGTCGCCGCCGCCGACACCCCCTTCGGCCTCCCCGCTCCGGGTCGAGGTACCTGCGACCGACTATCCGGTCGGGGATACCTCGATCCACCGTCAGGTGAGGAGAGTCCCCTGGTGATGGACCTGGCGCCAGCCGCCCTCTCGTGCGCACCAGATCGACGTGCGCCGCGCGCGGCGCTCTCCTTGGGCCGACGTCCACGAGACCCGGATGACGCCCGGTGCGATGACCCGGGCTCGCAGGTCGTCGATCTCGATGGTCGACGAGTCGGGGTCCGCGGACTCCGACTCGAGCATCGCAAGGATCGAGTCGCGGTCCCAGACCCGACCAGACGCCCCGACCTCCTCGAAGTCCGGGGCGATGAGGTCGCGCAGACGCCCGGCATCGGCCCGCGTCTGTGGCGACTGCAGCTCGCGCTCGAGGTCCAGGACCGTGATCAGCGCCAAGTCATCCATGTGGACATTCAAGTACAGGTCGCCACCAACACCCGCTGCGCCTCCCCGCTCGGGGTCGAGGTACCTGCGACCGACTATCCGGTCGGGGATACCTCGACCCAGGGCGAAGGGGGCTGACCCGGCCGGTCGACGCCCCTCAGTGGCCCGAGCTGCCGGGCGAGGAGTGCCACAGCTTGCGCGGGGGCTCGACGCCGGTGCCGGCGGGGCGGGTGTCGGCCCACGGCGACTGGCGGAAGCCCGACGCGTGGACGAGCACCCGGTGCCCGGCAGGCTGCTGGTGCGCGGCGTCGCGGGCGCGGGCGAGGTCGTCGGCCTCGTCGAGCGCGGCGTGCACGGCGGTGATGCCGCCGCGCTGCCAGGCCTCCCACAGCGTCGACAGCTCCCACGCGCCGGAGGCGAGCACCGAGACCCCGCGCGGCCCCGCGCGCCGGATCGTGCCGCGCACGAGGAGCAGCCAGGAGTGGAAGATCGTCGCCGCGTAGGGCCCCTGCACGTCCTCGAAGAAGGTCGCGTCGACCGGCCCGGTCGCGTCGTCGACGGTGAGGAAGACGACCCGACGCCCGGAACGGATCGGTGGGGTCTGGGTCGCGACCTTGACCCCCGCGGCGAGGATCTGGGCACCACTGCGCACCGAGAGCAGGTCGGCGCTGCGGGTCACCCCGAGCGCCTCGAGCATCGGCGCGTAGAAGTCCATGACGTGCCGCGAGGCGTCGAGCCCGAGGATCTCCAGCTCGGCGCCCACCTGGTCGGGCACGCTCATCTCGGGCAGGCCGACGCCCTCGCCGAGCTCCGGCGAGTCACCGAGGTCGAGGGTCAGCTGGCTCGCGACCGGGGTCGGCGTCGTGCTCGTGCGCACCTGCTGCGCCCCGGGCTGCCCCGCGGCCCACGCCGGCGCCTCGGACGACCGCCCCCGCGCACCCCGGCCCCGGGAGCGCCCGGTCGCCGTCGCCCGGGACCACCGGTCGAGCTCGGCGACGTGGAGCAGCAGGTCGCGCCGGGTCAGCCGCCCCCGGTGGCCGAGCCCCGGCCCACCGCGGTCGGCACCGGTGCCGTGGACGGAGTCGAAGGCCCCGACGAGGACGAGCCGCTCGACGACCGGCCGGCTCACCCGGGCCCGCTGCCAGAAGTCGGTGAGCGAGTCGAAGGGGGCCCCGGCGACGACGCGGGCGATCTCCCCTTCGCTCATGCCCTTGACGTCGGCCAGCGAGAGCCGGATCGCCCACGGCGACCCGTCGGGCAGGTCGGGGTCGTCCGGCACCCGGCCGGGGACGGGGGCGCGCTCGACGCGGTACTCCCCCGTGCTCGCGTTGACGTCGACGCCGAGGACCGTGATGCCGAGCGAGCGGGCCTCCTCGAGGAGCAGCCGCTTAGGGTACATGCCCGGGTCGTGGGTGAGCACGCCGGCGAGGAAGGCCGCCGGGTGGTGCGCCTTGAGCCAGGCCGACTGGTAGGTCGGCATGGCGAAGGCCGCCGCGTGCGCCTTGCAGAAGCCGAAGGAGGCGAAGGCCGCGAGCACCGCCCAGATGCGGTCGACGTCCTCCGGCGGGTACCCGCGGGCCGCGGCCGCCGGCCGCCACCACGCCTCGATGCGCTCCTGCCCCTGCGGGCTGCCCATCGTGCGGCGCACCTCGTCGGCCTGGGCGAGGGTCGCGCCGGTCGTCTCGGCGATGATCCGCAGCATCTGCTCGTGGAAGACGACGACCCCCTCGGTCTCGGCGAGCGCGGGCACGAGCCGGTCGTGGAGGAACTGCGGCCGGCTCCACCCGTGCCGCGCCTCGAGGAAGGGCCGGATCATGTCGGACTTCACCGGACCGGGGCGGAAGAGCGAGATGTCGATGATCAGGTCGTCGAAGACGGTCGGCGCGAGCTTGCCGATGAGCTCGCGCTGCCCCGGGCTCTCGATCTGGAAGCACCCGAGGGTGCGGGTCGTGCGGATCATCGCGAAGGTCGCCGGGTCGTCGAGGGGCACGTCGGACCGGTCGTCGAGGTCGACCCGCTCCCCCGTGACCCGCTCGACCTCGCCGACGGCGTGCGCCATCGCCGACTGCATCCGGATGCCGAGGACGTCGAGCTTGAGCAACCCGAGCGCCTCGACGTCGTCCTTGTCGAACTGGCTCATCGGGAAGCCCAGCCAGCTCGACTCGACCGGGGTGCGGTCGAGCAGCCCGCCGTCGGACAGGACCACCCCGCACGGGTGCAGGGCGATGTGCCGCGGCAGCCCGTCGAGCCGCTCGACGAGGTCGAAGAGCGTCGTCAGGCGGCCACCCTCGAGGCTGCGGGTGCGCAGCTCGGGCAGCTCGGCCATCGCCGAGCGCACGTCCTTGGCCCGGATGTGCGGGAAGGCCTTGGCGATCTCGTCGACCTCGGCCGGCGGCACCCCGAGCGCGGCACCGACGTCGCGGATCGCGTGCCGCGCCTTGTAGGTGTCCATCATCGACACGCAGGTCACCCGGTCGCGCCCGAAGCGCTGGAGGATCAGCTCGTACATCTCGGTGCGCCGCGCCGACTCGACGTCGATGTCGATGTCGGGCAGCTCGGCCCGCAGCGGCGAGCAGAAGCGCTCCATGAGCAGGTCGTGCCGGATCGGGTCGATCGCGCTGATGCCGAGCAGGTGGTTGACCAGACTGCCGGCGCCGGAGCCACGGGCGGCGACCCGCACCCCCGCGCCGGTGATGATGTCGACGACCTCGGCGACGGTGAGGAAGTAGGTCGGGTAGCCCAGCGCCTCGACGACGTCGAGCTCGTCGGCCAGACGCTCCTCGACCTGCCGCAGCACCGCCGGCGACGCGTCGGGGTAGCGCTCGCCGATGGCCGCCCGGCAGCGCTGCGCGAGCACCGCCTGCGGATCCTCGTCGGGGCGCAGCCCGAGGACGCGCGCCTCGGGCAGGTGCACCCGGCCGATGCCGAGGTCGCGGCGGTCGTCGAGCGCGCACGCCATCGCCGTGCGAGCCGTCTCCTCGAGCAGCGCCGCGGCCCGCTGCCGAGGGCTGGCGCAGGCGAAGCCACCGGCACCCCCGCCGAGGACGGCCGCGACCCGCTCGGCGCGCGCGGCCATCGTCGCGTCGTCGGCGAGGTGCCCGGCCGTCGTCACCCGGTCGAGGTGGCGGGTGTCGAGGACGACGAGGCGGCGGGTCGCGTCGAGGACGTCGGCGGTCGCCGCGTCCTGCGGGTGCAGGTGCCGCACGGCGGCGGTGAGCACGGCCGGGACCCCGCAGGCATCGGCGAGCCCGAGCAGGTGGGCCGCGTGCCCGGTCGAGGCCGGTGTGCCCGGCGGGCCACCGTGGTCGACGACCTCGATCGCCACGGAGCCCGGCGGCAGCAGCCGCTGCCAGGCGCGCAGCCGCTCGCGGGCGAGGTCGGGCCGGCGGGCGAGCAGCGCGGCGCCGACGTCGGAGGTCGGGCCGAGCAGGACGAGGAGCGGCGCGGGCTCGTCGGGTCCGGGCGCGGCGGCGTGCCGGGCGATCATCGCCGCGGTCGCCACGGCCTCGCCGCGCTCCCCCGTGAGGTGCACCTCGCTGACGAGCCGGCACAGCCGTGCCCAGCCGACCCCGTGAGGCACCCCGGCGCCGGCACCACGAGCGAGCACGGTGACCCGGGGGTGGCGCGGGTCGACCTGCGCGCCGCCGCGCACCGGGGTGCGCCGGGCACCTGCCGGGGCCCGGCCCCCGCCGTCGACGGCGAGGTCGACCCCGAGCACCGGCGCGATGCCCGCGGCGGTCGCCGCCCGGACGAAGCGCACCGCCCCGTAGAGCCCGTCGCGGTCGGTGAGGGCGAGCGCCGGCTGCCCGAGCTCCGCGGCCCGGGCCACGAGGTCCTCCGGTGTCGTCGTGCCATGACGAAGGGAGAAGCCCGACGCCACGTGCAGGTGGGCGAAGCTCACCCGGCCTCCCCCCTTCGCCGCATGTCCTTGAGGTCGTGCGCTTCGAGGTCGTGCGAAGGGGGGATGGCGACGAGGTCGGCGGTGACCCGGACCGGGGGCAGCCCGAGGGTGCCCGCCGCGATCCGCACGAAGTCCTCGCCCTGGCGCAGCAGGTCGTCGACCTCGCGCACGCTCATCGGCCCGGCCGCCCCGACGCCGGGGCGGGCGCCGCCCTCGGGCAGGACGGTCGCGAAGAAGTCGGCCCACTCGGTCAGCTCGGGCGCGACCCGCGGCAGCAGGCGCCACACGTCGACCGGGCCACGGGTGGTCCCACCGGCGCCGTGCCCGGGTGGTTCCACCGGGTCGGGCCGACCGCGGACGGTGAGGACCGCGGCGGCCGCCCGCAGCACGGCGAGCTTGGTGCCGGCGCTGCGCCCGACGACGGTGCGGGCCATGTGCGCGGTCGCGAGACTCTCGCCGGCGGCGGCGAGCAGGTCGAGCGCGGCGTCGAGGCGCTCGGGGTGCAGGGCGGGGACGGCAGCCATCGCGCCTCAGTCCTGGGTCCGCAGGAGGAGCCAGCCGGCCCCGCCCGACGTGCCGTCGCCGTCGACCCCGAGGTCGTAGACGCCCGGGCTGCTCGCCCGGCCCCGCTGGGCGCTCACCCGCCACACCTCACGGGCGAGCGGGACCTGCGCGAGCGCCCTCTCACCGGTCGAGCGCCACCACGCGTGCCGCTCCTGCCAGTGGTCGACGACCTCCGTCACCCGGTAGAGCCGCCCCCGCCACAGGAACTGCTCGGGGGCTCCGCCACCCGCCGGCTGCGGGTCGCCCACCCGCACCTCGATGGCCTCCTCGACGAGCCTGACCATGACCACTCCTTCTGCTCGAACACCTGTTCGAACAACAGTAGCCCGGGGTGCCGACACCCCGTCAACCCCGGCCACCCCGCCCGACGTAGGCTGGTCGCGACCCGGTGATCCGACCACGGACCACCGACACCCGCCCCGCCCCCTTCGTCACTGGAGCCCCCGTGCCGCACCCGCTGGACCGCGCCGACCTGCGCTCGCGCGTCCAGGCCCGCATCGACACCGAGCTCGACCGCTGGGGCGGCGAGCTCGCCGAGATCGGGCCCGACGTCGTCGACCTGACCACCCCCGTCCGTAGCCTGCTGCAGGGCGGCAAGCGGCTGCGCGCCGGCTTCGCCTACTGGGGCTGGCGGGCCGCCGGGCAGCCCGACGACGACGGGGCGATCACCCTCGCGGCGTCGATGGAGCTCTTCCAAGCCGCCGCGCTCATCCACGACGACGTCATGGACGACAGCGAGACCCGACGCGGCCAGCCGGCGCTGCACCGCGCCCTCGCCCGCTCCCACGCCGAGCGGGCCTGGCACGGCGACCCCGAGCGCTTCGGCACCGCCGGCGCGATCCTCGCCGGCAACCTCTGCCTCGGCTGGTGCGACGATCTCTACGCCGACAGCGGGCTGCCGACCGCGGCCCTCGCCGCCGCCCGTCCGGTCTTCGAGCGGATGCGCGGCCAGCTCATGGGAGGGCAGTTCCTCGACATCGTCACCTCGATGCGCCCGTGGCACGACCTCGCCGACGACGAGCGCATCGAGTGGGCCCGCAAGGTCATCCGCTACAAGAGCGCGAAGTACTCCATCGAGCACCCCCTGCTCATCGGTGCGACCGCCGGCGGCGCGAGCGCCGACGACCTCGCCGCCCTCTCCCGCTACGGCCTGGCGCTCGGCGAGGCCTTCCAGCTGCGCGACGACGTGCTCGGCGTCTTCGGCGACCCGGAGGTCACCGGCAAGCCCGCCGGCGACGACCTGCGCGAGGGCAAGCGCACCGTCCTCATCGCGCACACCCTCGCCGGTGGCGACGACGTCACCGCGACCCGGGTCGACCAGTGGCTCGGCGCGCCGGACCTGGGCACCGACGAGGTCGAGGCCTTCCGCGAGCTCATCGTCGCCACGGGTGCGCTCGACGCCGTCGAGCGCGACATCGCCGAGGGCGCACAGGTCGCACGCGATGCGCTCGAGCAGGCCACCGGCATCGCCGACGAGGCCCGCGAGGTGCTCGCCGAGCTCGTCGACGCGACGACGGCCCGCGCCACCTGAGGCCTAGGCCTCCTCCATCGCCCGGCGGCGCACCTCGGTCTTGAAGCCGGCGCGGATCGCCGCGATCGGGGTCGACCCACCGGGCAGCGTGTCGTCGTGGGCAAACATCCACTCGACGATCTCGTCGTCGGCGAAGGCATGGTCCGACAGGACGGTGAAGGTCCCCGCGAGCTCCGGCAGCGGCCCCTCCTCACCGAGGAAGTCGACCGGCACCGACAGCACCTTGCGCTCACCGCGACGCACCGCCACCAGCTGACGCTCCTCGAGCATGCGGCGCACGTCGCCCAGCCGCACCCCGAGGCGCTCGGCGACGTCCGGCAGGGTCAGCCACTGCGTCTCGTCGGGGGTCGGTCCAGGGGCCACGGCAGGGGTCTCGTCCACGCCCGCCAGTGTGTCAGCCGCCCCGGCCACGAGCGACGAAGGGGGCCCGCCACGCCGTTCATCCCGCCTCGGGCACGGATCTTCGGTACCGTCGACAGCGAAACCACATACGCCACACGAGTCACATGCACAACATGCGTCTCGGCACAGCACCTCACCCCGCTGCCCACCGGGCGTCCCCTGCGCCCCGAACATCGGAGTCCCCCTTGGTCCTTCCGCTCATCGTCCCCGTGCCGGCCACGCCCGTGGCCCCGACCGTCGACCTGACCGCCGAGACCACCACGCACGTCACCTCCTCGGCCGGCGGCCGCCACCACACCGTCCGCTCCGGCGAGACGGTCTACGACATCGCCGCCCGCTACCACGTCTCCCCCGGCGCCCTGCTCTCCCGCAACGGCCTGGCCGCCAGCGACTTCATCCACCCGGGCCAGCGCCTGACGGTGCCGGGCCGCTCCGGCGCGTCCTCCCCTTCGTCCACCGTGCGCAAGCCGGCCCGCTCCGGCCGCACCCGCGGCTACACCGTCCGCAGCGGCGACACCCTCTCCGGCATCGCCGCCCGCCACCGGATGAGCGTCGACCGGCTGCGCAGCCTCAACGGCCTCGGCCAGGGCTTCATCCACCCCGGGCAGACGCTGCGCGTCACCGGTGTCGCCGCCAAGCCGGCCAAGCGGGCGACGGCCCGCCCCGCCGCCACGTCGACCCACACGGTCCGCTCCGGCGAGACCCTCTCCGGCATCGCCGCCCGCCGCAGCATGAGCGTCACCCGCCTGGCGAAGCTCAACCACATCAGCACGAGCGACTTCATCCACCCGGGCACCAAGCTCAAGGTCACCGGCTCCGCGCCGCGCAAGGCCACCCCCGCGAAGACCTCGAAGAACACCTTCGCCGGCCGCACCTACGCCGACCACATCGTCTCCGCCGCCGACCGCAACCGCGCGACCCTGGCCTCCCGCGGTGTGCCGAGCCGCGACGAGACCCGGGCCAAGATCACTCGCATCGCCCGCCAGCACGGCGTCGACCCCTCGCTCGCCCTGGCCATCTCCTACCAGGAGTCGGGCTGGGACATGGGGCAGGTCTCCGTCGCCAATGCCGTCGGCGCCATGCAGGTCATCCCGAGTACCGGTGAGTGGACCTCGCAGCTGGCGGGCCGTGAGCTCGACCTGCTCGACACGGACGACAACATCACCGCGGGCGTGCTCCTGCTCAAGGTCCTGACCCAGCAGGCCGACACGACCTCCGACGCCATCGCCGGCTACTACCAGGGCCTCGCCTCGGTCGAGTCCCACGGCATGTACGCCGACACCAAGCAGTACGTCGCCAACGTCAAGGCACTCCGGACGCGGATGTGACGGGCTGACGAAGGGGGCGAACCTAGACTTTGGGCGTGACCACCGCATCCACGCACCCGCTCGTCGGCGACCTCGTCGACGGTCGCTACCGCGTGCTGCGGCACCTCGCCGACGGCGGGATGGCCACGGTGCTGCTCGCGACCGACACCCGGCTCGACCGCGAGGTCGCGCTCAAGGTCATGCGTCCCGACCTCGCGGCGGACGAGACCTTCGTCTCCAGGTTTCGTCGTGAGGCCCGCTCGGCCGCACGGCTGAGCCACCCCAACGTCGTGCCCGTCTTCGACCAGGGCGAGGACGGCGGTCAGGTCTTCCTCGCCATGGAGTACGTCGAGGGCCGCACCGCGCGCGCCGTGGTCGACGCCGAGGGCGCGCTCACCGTCCGCGCCGCGCTCGACGTCCTCGAGCCGGTGCTCACCGGGCTGGCCGCGGCCCACGAGGCCGGCTACATCCACCGCGACGTCAAGCCCGAGAACATCCTCATCCCCGACCGGGGCGCCATCAAGGTCGCCGACTTCGGCCTGGCCCGGGCGGTCACCTCGCAGACGACGACCGCCGAGGACGGGGTGCTCTTCGGCACCGTCGCCTACCTCTCCCCCGAGCAGGTCGAGCGCGGCATCGCCGATGCCCGCAGCGACGTCTACGCGTGCGGGCTGATCCTCTTCGAGCTGCTCACCGGCGGGCGCGCGGTCGACGGCGAGTCGCCGATCCACGTCGCCTTCCAGCACGTGCACGGGTCGGTGCCGCTGCCGTCGGAGCGGGTGGCCGACCTGCCGTCGGAGCTCGACGACCTCGTCGCGCTGGCCACCGCCCGCGACCCCGACGAGCGTCCGCGCGACGCGGGCGCCTACCTCGCCGAGCTGCAGCGCGTGCGCGCCGGCCTGTCGGCCCAGGAGCTGGACCGACGGCCGCAGGTCGTCCCCTCCGACGAGGGCGACGACAGCGGCCGCACGTCACGAGGTGGCGCCGCGCGTGGCAGCGGCGCGGCCGCGACCGTCGCGCACCCGCGCCCCGAGCGGACCCAGGCGATCCGGACCGGCGACGGCGGTGGTGCTGCCGGAGGCGGTGCCTCGACGACCGCAGCGGACCTCCCTTCGACCCGGAAGCGGTGGCCGGCAGCCCTTGCCGCACTCCTGCTCGTCGCCGCGCTCGCCGTCGGCGGCGGCTGGTGGTGGACGCAGGAGGGGCCCGGCAGCACGGTCCTCGTCCCCGACGTCACCGGCCTCTCCCGCGCCGACGCCGAGGCCAGCGTCACGCAGGACGGCGACCTGTCCTACGTCGAGTCCACGGCCTTCGACGAGCAGGTGCCCAAGGGCGAGGTCATCACGTCCAACCCGCCGGTCGGCACCGAGCTGTCGAAGGGGTCCGACGTCACCGTCGTCGTGTCCAAGGGTCCCGAGCGCTACGAGGTCCCCGACCTGGCGGGCCGCACCGCAGCGCAGGCCAGGACCTCGCTCGGCTCCCGCCACCTGGCGCTCGGCACGACGACCGAGGCCTACGACGACGAGGTGCCGGCCGGCGAGGTCGTCTCGACCTCGCCGGCCGCCGGCACCGAGGTCAAGCGCGACGCCAAGGTCTCCCTCGTCGTCTCCAAGGGCCCCGAGCCGGTGGCCGTGCCGACGGTGACGGGGCAGGGCGCCGAGGCCGCGACGACCGCGATCGAGAAGGCCGGGCTCGAGGCCACCCGCGCCGACGACGCCTACTCGACGACCGTGCCCAAGGGTTCGGTCATCAGCCAGTCCCCCAGCAGCGGCACCCTCCTTCCCGGTGAGACGGTGACGATCACCGTCTCCAAGGGCCCGGAGATGGTCGCCGTCCCGTCGGTCGAGGGCCTGAGCCGCTCTGCGGCGACGAGCAAGCTGCAGGCGGCGGGCTTCAAGGTCTCGGTCCAGACCTTCCTCGGCGGGCCGCTCGACGAGGTGCGCGCCTCGCGCCCGAGCGGCGGCACCGCCCCCAAGGGCTCGACGGTCACGATCCTCGTCGTCTGACGCCGTCAGGTGGCCGCCCGGTGCCACACACCCACACCTCCGCCGGTGCCGTGGTGGGCTGGGACAGGGTCGCGGTGCTCATTCAGGCCGCCTTCTCGGTGCCGTCGGGCTGGATCTTGGAGTGGCCGGCGCGGCGGGCGCGCTCGACCTCGTCGTGCAGCAGGCTCCAGACCTGGTGCCGGTAGGAGACGAAGTCGGGGTCGGAGCGCAGGTCCGTCGCGCCCTCGCGGTCGCCGAGGTCGACGTCGACGACCGCCTTGAGGCGTCCGGGCCGCGAGGAGAGGACCGCGACGCGCTGGCCGAGGTAGACCGCCTCCTCGATGCCGTGGGTGATGAAGACGGCCGTCGTCCCGGTCGTGCGCCAGATGCGCAGCAGCTCGTCCTGGAGCTGCTCGCGGGTCTGGGCGTCGAGCGCGGCGAAGGGCTCGTCCATGAGGAGGATCCCCGGCTCGTAGGCGAGGCTGCGGGCGATCGCCACCCGCTGCTTCATGCCGCCCGAGAGCTCGTGCGGCAGCCGCTCCTCGAAGCCCTCGAGGCCGACGAGCGCCAGGTAGTGACGGGCTCGCTCGGTGCGCTCCCGGCGGCTGAGCGGCAGCTGCTCGAGGCCGAAGGCGACATTGGCCAGCGCCGTGCGCCAGGGGAAGAGGGCGTACTGCTGGAAGACGATCCCGCGGTTTAGACCGGGTCCGGTGACGGCCTCGCCGTCGACGAGGACCTGGCCGCTCGTCGGGGTGCTCAGCCCGCCGAGGAGGTCGAGCAGGGTCGTCTTGCCCGACCCGCTCGGGCCGACGAGGGTGAGGAACTCCCCCGCCGGGACGGTGAGGCTGATGTCCTCCAGGGCCCGCAGCACGCTCGCGCGGGGCTGGTCCTTCGTCGGGCGGACGACGAACTCCTTGGTGACGTGGCGCAGCTCGATGCTCGAGGTCATTTCTGCTCCCCCTTCGCGAGGTCGTTGTACTCGTTGGTGTAGAGGCTCGAGGGGTCGAGGTCGGCCCGGTCGACGATCCCGGTGCTCTCGAGCCAGGCGGCCCACTGGGTGAAATCACGGTCGGTGACGACTCCCCCCTTCGCCGGGACGCCGGTGCTCTTCCAGAAGCGGACGTTGTCCGTCGTCTCGTTGCGGTCGCGGCCCTCGATGATCCGCTCGAAGCGGGCGATGACCTGCGCGCGCGGTGTCCGGCGGGCCCACTCGATGGCCTTGGAGACACCCGTCGTGAAGTCGCGGACCGCGTCCGGGTGCTCGGCGATGAAGTCGTCGCGCAGGACGTACTGACCGCCGTTGAGCTCGCGTCCGAGGACGTCGACGTCGCGGATCAGCTCGCGGATGTCGTCCTGGGCCTTGGCCCGGTCCTGCAGGATCCCGCCCAGGGCGCCGACATCGACCTGCTTTCGGCGGATCGCCTCCTCGGTGTCGTTGGGCGGCAGGACGACGAGCTGCACCTGCTCGATCTCGGCGGCGCTCAGCCCCGCCTTCGTCAGCCAGGTCTCGACGAAGGCCTCGGCGTGGGCACCCAGGGTGTTGACGGCGATCTTCGCGCCGACGAGGTCCTTCGGCCCACGGATCCTGCTGTCCTTGCGCACGTAGAGGCCCTGGTAGGAGGTCTCGTCCGAGCCGTAGTAGTTGATGACCGCGGTGATCGGCGAGCCGGCCCCGGCGAGCTTGACGACGGCCCCGGAGAAGGCGCCACCCACGTCGGTCTGGCCGGTCGCGACGGACTGGATGTCCTGCGGACCGCTCACCGTGGCGCCGACGTACTCGAGGGTGACCTTGCTGAAGTAGCCGAGGTCGTCGGCGAGCTCGGGGAAGGTGACGTTGTTGGCGCTGCCCTGGTAGCGGAAGGTGACCTTGCCCCCGGGCGCGGTGCCGGCGGCATCGCTCGACGGCAGGGCGCAGCCGGCGAGGGTGGAGGTCGTGGCGATACCGGCGAGGCCGAGCAGGACGGTGCGGCGGGAGGTGAGCGCGCTCATCAGGCCACCGCCACCGAGTGCGCGAAGAGCTCACCGCGGTGCGCCGCATCAGCGGCCGCGACGAGCGAGCGGCCGGCGACGGCATCGAGGAAGACGCGGGTGACCTCGGCGAGCGGACCCGCCGCGGAGTCGGCGATGCTCACCTCGCCGTCGTCGTACCGGGTGACCTCGGAGGCCAGGACGAACCACCCCGGCGTGATCGCACTCGGCGCCAGGCTCGCCAGGACCGGCCGCAGGGCGTAGTCCACCGCCAGGACGTGCGCGGGACTGCCGCCGGTGGCGATCGGCAGGACCACCTTGTCCTTGAGCCCGGTCTGCGGCAGGAGGTCGAGGAAGGCCTTGAGCAGTCCGCTGTAGGCCGCCTTGTAGACCGGGGTCGAGACGATCACGGCGTCGGCCCGCTGCAGGGCGCAGGCGGCCCGGGCGATGTCGTCGTGCTCGGCGTCGGCCCGCAGCAGCGGCTCTGCGGGCAGGTCCCGCAGGACGATCGGGTGCACGACGTGCCCGGCGCGCTGGACCCGGTGGGCGAGGTCGCCGAGCACGGCTTCGGTGCGGGAGGTGGTCGAGGGTGAGCTGGAGATCGTGGCGATGACAGCCATGGGGGTGCCTTTCGATGGGCAGGTGGGTACGACGGATCGACGGCTGACGAAGGGAGGTCGTCACCGCGGTGGGAGTGGGAGGGTGCGTGAGAGCCCTGAGGTCGGCCAGGGGTGCGCATTGCCGTTGGGCAATGCGGATTCAGGTCAGCGACAGAGGGCGCTGTTGACCCGCAGGAGGTCGACGTGGCGCCGCAGCGCCGGACGCAGCGACCGCGGCGCGGTCGGGGCGGTGGTGCTCATGGGGAGTCCGTCCTGTCATGAGGCCGGTGAGTGCCTCGCGCTTGCTCCGGCCGCGACGGCAGGAGCCAGGTCCTCACCCGGAGCACCCCACCGCGAGTGGAGGGTTGCCGCCCAGCAAGCCGGGGCTTGACGCTGGATCTCGTGACCTGATGACGAACCTACGCAGAACTATCTCCTACTGCAAGAGAAGGAGATGGGCGTCTCGCCATCCGGGACACCAATCCCCTTGCCCCGCAACGAGACCGCCCACGACGAAGGGGAGAGCCCGCCCGGGTTGGGTTGTGTGGTCAACCGGTAGCGCCGGGTGCCGGAAGCGCCCGGTGAGCGCCGCCGGCTCGCTGAACTCCCGGTTCAACACACAACCATCAGCACGACGAAGGGGGGCGCCGCCGCCAGCACGACGAAGGGTGGGGTCGACGCGAATCAAGGAAAAGTCCGGACTGCCTGCGCCTCGTGAGAGGCAGACCAGGCGGTCCGGACTTTTCCCCAGCGTCGACCCCACCTTCGGCGGGCGGCCCTGTCTTCGGCAGGACGAACGAGAGGGCTCAGCCCTCGCTGAGCATCTCCGCGGTGAGGAAGGCCAGCTCCAGGCTCTGCTGGTGGTTCAGCCGCGGGTCGCAGACGCTCTCGTAGCGCTTGTTGAGGTCCTCGTCGAGGATGCGCTCGGCGCCGCCGAGGCACTCGGTGACGTCGTTGCCGGTGAGCTCGACGTGCAGGCCGCCGGGGACGGTGCCGAGCGCGCGGTGCACCTCGAAGAAGCCGCGCACCTCGTCGACGACGTCCTCGAAGTCGCGCGTCTTGAAGCCCGACGCCGACTCGAAGGTGTTGCCGTGCATCGGGTCGCAGATCCAGGTGACCATCGCGCCGGAGTCACGCACCCGCTCGACGATGCGCGGCATCGCCTCGCGGATCTTGCCCGCCCCCATCCGGGTGATGAAGGTCAGGCGGCCGGGCTCGCGGTGCGGGTCGAGCAGGTCGATGATGCGCAGCAGCTCGTCCGGGTCGGCCTTGTCGGAGACCTTCATCCCGATGGGGTTGCGGATCCGGCTGACGAAGTCGAGGTGCGCGTGGTCGATCTGCCGGGTGCGCTCGCCGATCCACAGGAAGTGCCCCGAGGTGTCGTAGAGGTCGCCGGTGCGCGAGTCGACGCGGGTCATCGGGCGCTCGTAGTCCAGGAGCAGCGCCTCGTGCGCCGACCAGAACTCGGTCGTCTTCATCGCGTCGAAGTCGACGTCGCACGCGGCCATGAAGCGCATGGCCTTGTCGATCTCGCGGGCCAGCCCCTCGTAGCGCCGGTTGGCGGCGTTGGAGACGAAGCCGACGTTCCAGTCGTGGACGCGGCGCAGGTCGGCGAAGCCGCCCTGGGTGAAGGCCCGCACGAGGTTCAGCGTCGCGGCGCTCGTGTGGTAGCCGCGCAGCAGCCGCTCGGGGTCGGGCTCGCGGGACTCGGGCGTGAAGGCGAAGTCGTTGACCATGTCGCCGCGGTAGGCGGGCAGGGTGACGCCGTCACGGGTCTCGGTGTCCTTGCTCCGCGGCTTGGCGAACTGCCCCGCCATGCGGCCCATCTTGACGACCGGCATGCCGGCGCCGTAGGTGAGCACGGCGGCCATCTGCAGGATCGTCTTGATCCGGTCGCGGATGTTGTCGGCGGTCGCGTGGACGAAGGTCTCGGCGCAGTCGCCGCCCTGGAGCACGAAGGCCTCACCGACGGCGGCCTTGGCCACCCGGTCGCGCAGGTCGTCGCACTCCCCCGCGAAGACGAGCGGAGGATAGCTCCCGAGGGTCGCCACGACGTCGTCGAGAGCGGCCCGGTCGGGCCAGCTCGGCTGCTGGGCAGCGGGCAGGTCGCTGGCGATGGCGTCAGCGGCGGACGTGGAGGTGGGCACTGCGGTGGTCACCACCCAAGGATAGGTCGAGCCGCCACCGCACCGGCGACCCGTCCACCTGCAGGACGAAGGGAGGTCACTCCGGCTGGTCGAGACCCCGGCTGATCGCGAAGCGGGTCAGCTCCACGCGGTTGTGCAGGTGGAGCTTGCCGAGGATGTTCTGCACGTGGTTCTGCACCGTCCGGTGCGAGATGACGAGGTCGGCCGCGATCTCCTTGGCCGTCATGCCCATGGCGACGTAGCGCAGGATCTCGGTCTCGCGCTCGGTGAGCTCGGGCACCGGCGAGCTGCTCGCCTCCGGCTCGGGCGCGCTGCGGGCGCGGGTGCGCATCTCGCGGAATTCGCCGAGCACCAGACCCGCGAGGCCCGGGGTGAAGACTGCGTCCCCCGCCCCGGTCGCCGTGACGGCGTCACGGATCTCCTGCGGCGAGGCGGACTTGACGAGATAGCCGCTCGCGCCGGCCTTGACCGCCGCGAGCACGTCGTGCTCCTCGCCGCTCGCCGAGAGGATGAGCACCTTGGTCGCGAGGTCGCTGATCGCCCTGCACACCTCGTCGCCGCGCAGCTCCGGCAGGTTGAGGTCGAGGACGAGCACGTCGGGCGTCGTCGCGCGCGTGCGGCGCACCGTCGAGGGCCCGTCGGCGGCGGTGCCGACGACGTCGAAGCCCGCCTCCTCGAGGTCTCGCACGAGGGCATCGCGCCACAGCGGGTGATCGTCGGCGACGAGGACGGTGAGGGGGGCGCCGGGCTCGGTCATGAGGAGGAGCCTGCCATGTGCGTGGTCGGCACGGTGAGGGTCACCGTCGTGCCGCCGGTGGACGGCGAGCGCCAGCTCGCGTCGCCGCCGAGGTCGAGCATCCGCCCGCGGATCGAGCTGCTCGCGCCGAGCCGGCCCTCGTCGGCGGCCCGGACGAGCCGGTCGACGGGCATGCCGACACCGTTGTCGCGGACGACGACCTCGACGCCGGTCTCGTCGGCATCGAGCAGCACCCAGGCCCGAGCCCCGTCACCGGCGTGCCGGGCGACGTTGTCCAGCGCCGCGACGACGGCGGCCTCGACCTCACGGGCGACGAGCTGCGGCACCTGCACGGGTCCCGCGGGCAGGACCACCTCGACGGTGGCCGAGCGAAGTGAGGCCAGCCCGGCAGCGAGGTCACGGCGGTCGCCCTCGTCCGCCGGCACGGCGGTCGGCCCGGAGGTGGCCGGTTCGAAGCGGGTGATGAGGGTGCGCAGGGAGCGCTCCTGGTCGGCGGCGAGATCGGCCAGGGCCTCCCCTTCGCCGCCGATCTCACGACCTCGCCGGTGGATCATCGCCAGGGCCTGGAGCACCCCGTCGTGCACCTCTCGTCCGATGCGCTCGCGCTCGGCGAGCCGCTCGCTGATCGCGAGCGCCTGCTCGAGACGCTTCTGGCTCTCGCGGGCGAGCTGCACGGCGAGCCCGACGAGGATGCCGAGGATGTAGAGCAGGAAGATGTTGTGCCAGGTCAGCTGGCCCGGGTGCTCGGCCTGGACGAGGTTGGCGGCGGCGATGACCGTCGCCGCGAGGACCCCACCGCGGATCCCGGTGAGCAGCGCGCCGGCCATGACCGACGCGGCACTCCACACGCCCGGGACGGTCGAGATGCCGGCGCTGACCTCGACGGGGTCGTAGACCTCGCTCGTGAGGAAGATGCCGACGCACGCAATGGCCAGCTCGACGGCGATGGCGATGCGGGTCGGTCGCGGCAGCAGCGGCGCGACCACCGACCACACGAGCGCGACGACGAACCACGCGATGATCGGCCACCACAGCTCGACGTGACCGCGGTGGACGCCGACGAGCACGGCCGCGTAGACGAGTGCGACGAAGCGGTAGAGGGCTAGCCCCCGCCCTCCGGCGCTGTCGATGAGCGGCGACGGGTTGTAGTGCCGACGCAGCGCGCTCGCCCCGGGGTCGAGGACCACGGTCTACAGACCGTCCTTGCCCTCGCCGGACCAAGGGTTGCTGGCGTCGCCGGCGTCGAGGCCCTCCTCGAGCTCGGGCACGGCGCGGCCCGGACGGGCCGCCTCCTGCAGCTCGCGGGCGCGGCGACGGGCCTTGGTGAGCAGCTTCTCCTTCATCGACGTGGCGTACATGTCGACGTACTCCTGGTCGGACAGCTGCATGAGCTCGTACATGATCTCGTCGGTGATCGAGCGCAGAACGAAGCGATCGCCCTCCATGCCCTCGTAGCGGGAGAAGTCGAGCGGTGCACCGATCTTGACGCCGATGCGTCGGATGTTGGGGATGACCTGGCCGGTCGGCTGCGCCTTGTCGGTGTCGATCATCGCCACGGGGATCACCGGGACGCCGGCCGTCAGGGCCATGCGGGCGACGCCGGTGCGGCCGCGGTAGAGGCGCGAGTCGGGCGAGCGTGTGCCCTCCGGGTAGAGCCCGAGCAGGTCACCGCCCTCGAGGACGCGCAGGCCGGCGCGGAGCGCGGCCTCGCTCGCCTTGCCACCGCTGCGGTCGATCGGCAGCTGCCCGACCCCACGGAAGAAGGCCGCCGTCAGCCAGCCCTTGAGGCCCGGTCCGGTGAAGTAGTCGGACTTCGCCAGGAAGGTCACCCGGCGGTCGACGACCAGGGGCAGGAAGATCGAGTCGGAGAAGGAGAGGTGGTTGCTGGCGAGGATCGCCGGCCCCTCCTCGGGGATGTGCTCCAGGCCCTCGACCCATGGTCGGAAGAGCACCCTCAGCACGGGTCCGATGACGATCCTCTTGAGAATCCAGTACAGCACTGCTCCATCACCTCCAGATCGCTGCGAACTCTACGGTAACGACGGCCCCCGTGACGCGTGCCAGACTGTCCACGAGCGAGGACGAGCGGACGGACCGACGGAGCAGGCATGGTGGAGCGACAGCATCCAGACGAGGAGGACGTCGACGCGGCCTTCGCGTCGATCGTCGCCCGCTGGGACGACGAGCTGCCCCTGGCCGACACCCCCGAGCACGACCGCGCCGACGAGCCGCCGCGTCCGCTCCCACCTCGACGGCAGAGCACGGGCGACGTGCGCGACCACCTGCCCCGCACCGAGCCCGCGCGCGAGGTGCCGTGGCGCGTCGACCCGACCCACTCGGTCGCCGATGCGCTCCTCGGTCAGGACGACGACCCGGGCAGTGCCGACGACGGCGAGGGCTTCACCCCGCCTCCCCCGGCCCCGCTGCCGCCGCGCACCGACCGGCTCTTCTGGGGCGCCCTGCTCGGTCTCGTCCTCGGCCCGCTGATGCTCGTGTGGCTCGTCGTCGCCCGCCCGTCCGTGGGCGGCTGGGCGACCGCCGTGGCCATCGGCCTGGTCGTCGGGGGCTTCGTCTGCCTCGTCCTGCGCCAGCCCGAGAGTCGCGACGACGACCCGACGAACGGCGCCCGGGTCTGACCGGCGTCACTCCCCCGACGTGGCGGCGCCCGCCGGCAGCGGCGAGGTCTCGACGTCGACCCACACCGGCCGGTGGTCGGTCGCGGCCTTGAGGTCCTCCCACACCCACGGCACCTCCCGGTGCGGCAGCACCTCGACGTCGGGCGTGGCGAAGATGACGTCGAGCAGACGCTCGGGCGTCGCCGAGGGATAGGTCGGCTCCGTCGGGCTCACCGGCCGCATCGCCGCCCCGAAGAGCTGCCACGCCGCGCCGTCCTCCTGCTCGTTGAGGTCGCCGGCGAGCAGCGCCGGCCCGGGCACCGCCGCGAGCCGCTCCATGATGGCGCGGGCGTGGGCGAGGCGCTCGTCGGCGTCGAGGCTGAGGTGGACGCTGGCGACGGCGATCGAGGTGCGGCCGAAGGGGGCGACCCGGGTGATCGCGACGCCCCGCCGGTCGCGCCACGAGCGGGTCGGCAGGCGGTGGTGGGTCACCGACAGCACCTGGGTCCGCAGGTTGGTCAGCACGCTGGTCTGCCCGGCTCGCTGGCTGCGACCGGACCACACGAGTCCGCAGCGTTGCGCGAGGTCGGCGATGCGGTGGTCGACCGCACCCACCCACGGCACCTCCTGCAGGCACAGCACGTCGGGGTCGATGACCCGCACCGTGCGCGCGAGCGCCGCGACGTCGTCCTGGAGCCCTCGCAGGTTGTAGGAGGCGACGCGCAGGCTCACACCTGCTCCTCCGCCCCCAGGGCGGCCGCGCCGATGAGTCCCGCGTCGGGACCGAAGCGGGCCTCGACGATCCGTGCGGCCGGGCGGTAGCCGCGGCCGGTGAGCTGGCGGGCGAAGGTGTCGCGGGCCGGCCCGAGCAGCAGGTCGCCCGCAGCGCTCACGCCGCCGCCGATGACGAAGACCTCGGGGTCGAGGGCGGCCGCGAGGTTGGCGATGCCCACGCCGAGCCAGTGCCCGATCTCGGCGAGCAGCTCGACGGCGATGGCATCGCCCCCCTTCGCCGCCTCGGTGATCATCGGACCGGTGAGCGAGGCCGGGTCACCACCGACGTGGGCGAGCAGATCGGTCGCCATCGGCGAGTTGGCCATCGCCAGGCCGCGGGCCTCGCGCACGAGGGCATTGCCCGAGGAGTACTGCTCCCAGCAGCCGCGGTTGCCGCACTCGCAGCGCTGCCCGCCGGGCACGACCTGCATGTGGCCGAACTCCCCAGCGATGCCGTAGCGACCGCGCACGAGGTGGCCGCCGACGAGGATCGCGCCGCCGATGCCGGTGCCGAGGGTGATCATCACCGCGTGGGTGGTGCCGCGGGCGGCGCCGAAGCGGTGCTCCGCCCACAGCGCGGCGTTGGCGTCGTTGTCGATGGAGATCGGCAGGTCGAGGCGGGCGCCGAGCGCCTCGCGCAGGGGTTCGTTGCGCCAGGACAGGTGCGGGGCGAAGACGACCGTCGAGCGGTCGGCCGCGACGAAGCCGGCGGCACCCACCCCGACGGTGCCCGGCGGCGTCACGCCGGCGTCCTCGGCGAGGTGGCGCAGCTCGTCGACGACCTCGACGATCGTGTCCTCGACGACCCGCGGTGCGTTGGAGCGGTCGGGGGTGTCGCGCCGGGTGCGCACGAGGATGCGTCCCTCGCCGTCGACGACGCCGCCGGAGACCTTGGTCCCGCCGATGTCGATGCCCAGGCTCGTCGCGTCGCCCGTCGTCACGTGCTCGCCTCCCGGGCGAGGGTCGCCGCCCCGACGATGCCGGCGTCGTTGCCGAGGGTGGCCCGCACGATCTCCGGCGAGGGCCGGTTGCCCCGGCCGATGAGGTGGCGGGCGAAGGACCTGCGCGTCGGCTCGACGAGCAGGTCACCGGCGTCGGCGACCCCACCCCCGATGACGACGAGGCCGGGGTCGAGGACCGCGCAGATCGAGGCCAGTCCCTGGCCGAGACGGGTGCCGAGGTCGTCGAGCAGCTCGATGCTGGCGCCGTCGCCTGCCTGGGCCAGCTCGGTGACGTCGCGGCCGGACAGGGCCTCGGGGTCGCCGCCGCACCGCTCCCGCAGGGCGGCACCCAGGGGCGAAGGGGAGGTCACCAGCTCGCGGGCGGTGCGGACCAGGGCGGTGCCCGAGGCGAAGACCTCGAGGCAGCCGGTGTTGCCGCAGCCGCACCGGGGTCCGCTCGGGTCGAGGGCGACGTGGCCGATCTCGCCGCCGATGCCGAAGGCACCGCGCAGCAGGCGGTCGTCGACGATGCAGCCACCACCCACGCCCGTGCCGACGGTGACGAGCACCATGTCGTCGTGCTCGCTGCCCGCGCCGTGGCGGTACTCACCCCACGCGGCGGCATTGGCGTCGTTGTCGACGACGACCTCGCGACCCACCGCGGAGCCGACCGCGTCGGCGAGGTCGAGGTCGCGCCAGGGCAGGTTGGGGGCAAACCACACGTGGCCGGCCCGGGCGTCGACGAAGGCCGCGCAGGCCATGCCGACGCCGACCGTCGGGCCGTCGGCGGCGGCCTCGAGGGTGCGCACGAGCTCGGCCGTGGCCTCGATGATCGCGTCGGTGTCGTCGGCGGGCGTCGCGACCTGCTCGCGCCCGGTGATCCGGCCTGCCTCGTCGACGAGGGCGCCGGCGATCTTGGTCCCCCCGATGTCGATGCCGATCGCGCTGCCGCTCATGCCCCGCTCACCTCTCCGCCGCTCTGCTCGGCCTCGTCGTCGTGGACCGCGATGCGTTCGCCGCGAGAGCGCAGCGGCACGTGGGGTGGCGCCTCGTCGAGGGTGACCCCGAGGGCACCGGCGACGGTGTCGGAGCCGAAGGCCGCCCGGGTGATCGCCTCGGCCAACATGCTCGCGCCGGTGAGGGCGCGTCGGGTCGTCGCGTCGTCGAGGTGGCGCAGGTCCTCGCCCAGGCCCTCGAGGTCGACCTCGGAGAGCACGCGCAGCAGCTGGACGACGACGTCCTGGGGGTCACCGTGCAGGTCCTCGTCAGCCACGCGGCCACACCGCCTCGTCGGGGGTCATCGTCACGGTGAGCACGCCGTGGGCGACGCCCGCGCGGGCGACGTCGCAGCGGCGCAGCACCGAGGGCAGCAGCACCCGACGGCTGCGCCCGGCGCACCCGAGGACGAGCTCGTCGTCGTGCCGCACGAGGTCGAGGTCGGCGGCGCGCACCCCGGGCAGCCCGATGTGCAGGCGCCAGGCGTCGCTGCCGTCGTCGGCACGCTCGACGCGCACGCCGGGGTCGCCGGCGGGGGCCGGCAGGTGCTCGACACCGGCCCCGCCCTCGGGATGGACGGCCGTGAGCGTCCGTCCCATGAGCGCGAGGAGCACCTCGGCGTCGGCGCGGCGCGCGGCGCCGACCGGCCCGGCGGGCGCGGCGAGGTGCAGGGTGGTCTCGCCGGGGTCGGCGAGAGCGGCGTCGAGCGCCTCGAGGAGGGCCGCCCCCTCGCGCAGCGCGGTGAGCACCGGCGGGTCGGGGTGCGGGAGGTTGCCGACGCCGTCGGGCGCGACGAGCACCTCCCAGCGGGCGATGACGGGGACGAAGGCGCTCATCGCGCGGGCCACCCGCTGGGGCGCGTCGAGCAGCCGGGCCACCTCGAGGTCGACCTCGAGGACGAGCTCGTGGCCGTCGCGCCCGGCCCGGTCGAGCTGGCGCGCCAGGCGGAGCAGGTCGGGCAGCTCCGGCGGCAGGATCCGCGAGACGAGGTCGGCGACGACGGGCGAAGGGAGGTCCAGCGCCGTGAGGAGCCGGTCGAGCAGGTCCTCGAGCGCGGTGACGACGGGGTCGGGCAGGCCGTCGTCGGGCGCCGGCCGCGCGACCACGTGGTGAGGGGTCAGCGCGGCGAGCACCCGTGAGGCGACGGCCGGACCGTGGTCACCGCCACCGACGACGAGGTGGGCGCGCACGGTCCTCTCAGGCCTCGGCGCGCTTCTTGAGGTCACGCAGCGCGGTGTCGATGATGACCTTCTCGGCCTTGCGCTTGAGCATCCCGAGCATGGGGACCTTGACGTCGACGGTCAGGTCGTAGACGACCTCGGTCGTGCCGTCCTCGAGCGCGGTGAGGGTGTAGGAGCCGTCCATGACCTTGAGCATCGTCGCCTCGACGAGCGTCCACGAGGCCACTCCCTGGCCGTCCTCGTCGACGTCCCACGTGTAGTCGAGGACGTAGGTGTCCTTGATCGGGCCCGCATCGAGGGTGAAGGACGCGGTGTCGGGCCAGCCGTCGCCGTCCTCGGTGAGGATCTCGACCCGGGTGATCTCCTTGGCCCACTCGGGGTAGGCCTCGAGGTCGGCGATGATGTCGAGGACGTCACCGGGGGCGGCGTCCACGACGGTGCTGGAGCGTGTGCTGTCGGCCATGCGGGCGACACTATCGTGCGCGGCCCTCGAGGCGGTCCTTGATCTCGTGGACCGCGCCCTTCCACCGGCGCCGGTAGCGCCGGGCCCATCGCGCCGAGCCCCGACCGTGCTCGCCGTGGACGAAGTGGTGGACGATCGTGCCGCCGTGGGCGGCCTCGAGCCAGACCTCCATGCGACCGGTGACCTCACCCTCGATCCGCCAGCGCACCCCCTTCGTCCCACGGTCCTGCACGACCTCCCGGCGCACGCCGGGGCACAGCCCGTCGAGCAGACCGGGGGCCTCGAGCCGTGCACGCACCACGTCCGGGGCAGCGCGCACGAAGGTCTCGTCGACGATGTCGACGAGCGGGGCCGGGCGCAGCAGGGGCACGGGAGGTCCTTCGGGTGGCTCGGGAGCGGTGGTGGCGGGAGCTCTGGTCCCGCTGGAAGAGTATGGCCACCATCACGAGAGGACCCCCCGAGGAGCGTCCAACCCGCGGGTAGGCTCCTCGCGAGCCCAGCCTCCAGCAGGTGGACCGGACGGCGAACGAAGGAGATCCCGTGAACGACAGCCAGATGCCCCGACTCATCGAGGGCAACCCCGACGACTCCCTGGCGGACCTGCCGGGGCGCAATGCGGACAACAACCCGCAGCGGGTCGCCTTCACCGTCAAGGAGCAGGACGCCTGGCGCGACGTCACGGCGGCGCAGTTCAACCTCGAGGTCCGTTCCTTGGCCAAGGGCCTGATCGCCGAGGGCCTGCAGCCCGGCGACCGGCTGGCCATCATGGCGCGCACCCGCTACGAGTGGACCGTCCTCGACTTCGCCACGTGGGTCGCCGGCGGCGTGCCGGTCCCGATCTACGAGACGAGCTCGGCCGAGCAGGTCGAGTGGATCGTCAAGGACTCGGGCACCCGATTCGCGGTCGTCGAGACGGCGAAGCACCAGGCCATCGCCCAGGAGGCCGCGGGCAACCTCGCCGGCGGCATCGAGAAGCTGTGGGTCATCGACAACGGCGACCTCGACACGATCGTCGCCGCGGGCACCGAGGTCACCGAGGAGCAGGTCGACGAGCGCATCGCCGCGCAGGACCGCAGCTCGCTCGCCACGATCATCTACACCTCGGGCACGACCGGCCGCCCCAAGGGCTGCGAGCTGACCCACGACAACTTCCTCGGCCTGGCCGAGAACGCGGCGGCCAAGCTCGGTGACGTCCTCCACCGCTCCGACGCGTCGACGCTGCTCTTCCTGCCGCTCGCGCACGTCTTCGCCCGCTTCATCGAGGTCCTCGCGGTCTCGGCAGAGGCCCGCATGGGTCACAGCGCCGACATCGCCAACATCCTCGACGACTTCCAGGCCTTCCGCCCGACCTTCATCCTCGCGGTGCCGCGGGTCTTCGAGAAGATCTTCAACAAGGCCAACGAGCAGGCCACGGCAAGCGGCAAGGGCAAGATCTTCGCCCGCGCGGCCGACGTCGCCATCGCCTGGTCCGAGGGTCAGGACACCGGGTCGGTGCCGCTGAAGATCAAGCTCCAGCACGCCGTCTTCGACAAGCTCGTCTACAGCACGCTGCGGGCCAAGATGGGCGACAAGGTGCAGTACGCCGTCTCCGGCGGCGCCCCCCTCGGCACCCGTCTGGGCCACTTCTTCCGGGGCATCGGCGTGACCATCCTCGAGGGCTACGGCCTCACCGAGACGACCGCGCCGGCGACCGTCAACCTGCCCGACCGGGTCAAGATCGGCACCGTCGGCCCGGCGCTGCCCGGCGTCTCGCTGCGCATCGCCGACGACGGCGAGGTCCTCATCAAGGGCGTCAACGTCCTGCGCGGCTACCACGGCAACGACGCGGCGACGGCCGACGCGATCGTCGACGGCTGGTTCCGCACCGGCGACCTCGGCGAGCTCGACGAGGACGGCTACCTCAAGATCACCGGCCGCAAGAAGGAGATCCTCGTGACGGCGGGCGGCAAGAACGTCGCCCCCGGTGTCCTCGAGGACCGCCTGCGCGCGCACCCGCTCATCAGCCAGTGCCTCGTCGTCGGCGACGGCAAGCCCTTCATCGCCGCGCTCGTCACCATCGACGAGGAGATGCTCCCGGGCTGGGCGGCCAACAACGGCCTCGGCGCCCTGACCATCGAGCAGGCCCGGACCAACGAGACCGTCCTCGCCGAGATCCAGGGCGCGGTCGACGAGGCCAACAAGGCCGTCTCCAAGGCCGAGTCGATCCGCAAGTTCTCCATCCTCAGCGAGGACTTCACCGAGGACAACGGCACCCTGACGCCCTCCCTGAAGCTCAAGCGCAATGTCATCATGCGCGACTTCGAGGAGGACGTGGAGGCGCTCTACGGCAGCTGATCACCCCGGTGATCGATCGACGTGCGCCGGTGCGTGGGCTCAGCCCGCGTACCGGCGCACGTCGTCGTAGTGCTCCATCGGCTCGGCGACCGCGCGGGCCTCGTTGGCCTCCTGGACACTGACCAGTCCCGCCGCGATGAGCCGCGAGACGACCTCGCGCTCGCGGCGGTCGAGCGGCAGCTGGGGCGCCAGGTCGGGGTCCGTGAGGGTGGCCGGCGACTCCAGCGCGGTCACGATGCAGTCGGCGCAGCCGACGTGCTGGACCGGGCAGGTGCCGCAGTCGATCGTCAGGGGCAGTCCGGGTCGACGGGTCATGTCCGTCACCTCCTCGTCGCACCGGGTCCCTCCCGGCACCGACCACGCTAGGAGCGACCCCCGACAGCCCTCTCGACGCGGGTGGTGAGTGGGATCGACGCGGGAGCGGGCGAAGGGTGGGGCGGCGACGTCAAGCCGAAGTCCGGCACGACAACCGGCGGCCGCAGGAGGACCAAGGGACTTCGGCAGTGTCGCCCCACCCTTCGTCCGCGACCAACCCGTCCCCATCGTCCGCTTGCGTGTGGCCTGGGCGACGGCTCGCGTCAGCACCAGGTGAGGCGGCGGCCGTGGCCGTGGGTCCAGCCCACGGCCGAGCCGTCGAGGCCGAGGCAGAAGTCGCTCTCGACTCCCTCGCACCGTGCGGTCGCGGTGACGTCGGGCAGGACGCGGGCGCCCTCGTTGGACACCCAGTGGGCGCGGCCGCCTGCGGCGCGCACCCGCTCGAGGGTGGCGGTGACCTGGTCCTGCCACGCGCGCCGGCCCGCGTCGTCGAGGTAGGCGATGACCGCCGAGTGGAAGATCACGACCGTCGCGTCGGGTGCCTGGGCACGGGCCCGGTCGACGAGCGCGTCGAGGTCGGTGAGCAGGTCGCCCCGCACGACGTCGACCGGCACGTCGGCCACCTCGCGGCAGGCGGCGGCCAGTCGGGCCCGCCGGTCCTCGTGCTCGGGCCACACGAGCGTCGCGAGCCACCGGGCGGTGTCCGGCTGGGTGAGGTCGAGCGGGTTGAGGTCGAGCCCGCCACGCCAGACCACCTGCGGTGCCGAAGGGGGGATCGGCGCCTCCCCGCGCACGATGCAGTCGAGGACGACGCCGGAGGGACCGGTCGCGGGGTCGATGCGGGCGACCTGCGCGCCGGTGTCGTCGACATAGCGGTAGGACCAGAGATCGGGGTGCAGGCACAGCCCGGCGCTCGCCCCGACCTCGATGAGGGCCAGCGGCCCCTCGAGACCGGCGAGCACGGGCAGCAGCGTCGCGCACCGACCGACCTCGTTGGTCTGCGTCGAGCGGGCGAGGACCGTCTCGCGCACCTGCGGCCACTGCCCGAGCAGCACCTCGCGCAGCGCACCGGGGTCGTCGTAGCCGGACGGGGTGCGCGCACCGTGCCACCGGGCCGCCGCGAAGACGAGGTTGGGCTGGCGCTTGCGCACCGGCAGCGTCGCGACGAGTGCCAGCGCCTCGGGGTCGGCTGCGAGGCCACGGGCCCACTCCTCGAAGGTGCGGGACTCCCCCTTCGCCTCGCGCTCGGCGAAATGGCGGTAGAAGTCGGCCGGGTCCCCGAGATCATCCATGGTCCGCATGCGGGCACCCTGTCACACCGTGCGCCTCCCGCTCGTTGTCGGTGGGGCGACCTACGGTCGTCGTCATGGAGGTCGTCCAGGACAGGCTCGGTGATCTCGGCACACCGCTGGCCGAGGTCACCTTCGTCGTCGTCGACCTCGAGACGACCGGCGGCTCGGCCCGCGACTGCGGCATCACCGAGATCGGCGCGGTCAAGGTGCGCGGCGGCGAGGAGCTCGGCGAGCTGCAGACCTTCGTCAACCCCGGCGAGCCGATCCCCGCCTTCATCCAGTCGCTGACCGGCATCACCGACGCGATGGTCGCCGACGCCCCGCGCACCGGCGAGGCCGTCGCGAGCTTCCTCGAGTTCGCCCGCGGCGCCGTCCTCGTCGCCCACAACGCCGGCTTCGACATCGGCTTCCTCAAGGCCGCGTGCGCCGCCCACGACCTGCGCTGGCCGGGACCGACCGTGCTCGACACGGTGCGGCTGGCCCGGCAGGTCGTCTCGCGCGACGAGGTGCCCAACCACAAGCTCGGGACCCTCGCGAGGTACTTCGGCGCCACGACGACCCCCGACCACCGGGCCCTGCACGACGCCCGCGCCACCGTCGACGTCCTCCACGCGCTCATCGGGCGGCTGGGCTCGGTCGGGGTGCACACCCTCGAGGAGCTGAGCTCCTACACCTCACGGGTGAGCGACGAGCTGCGGCGCAAGCGCCACCTCGCCGACGGGCTGCCGTCGGCGCCGGGCGTCTACGTCTTCAAGGACGAGCGCGGCGAGCCGCTCTACGTCGGCACCTCGATCGACATCCGCTCACGCGCCCGCAGCTACTTCACCGCGTCGGAGCAGCGTCGGCGCATGGGCGAGATGGTGCGGCTGGCCACCGAGATCACCCCGATCGTCTGCGCGACGACGCTCGAGGCCCAGGTGCGCGAGCTGCGGCTGATCGCCCGGCACAAGCCGCGCTACAACCGCCGCTCGCGCCACCCCGAGCGCGCCTGGTGGCTCAAGCTCACCGACGAGGTCTTCCCCCGGCTGTCGATCGTGCGCTCGGTGGGACCCGACGACCTGGCCTTCGCCGGACCCTTCGGCACGCGTGGCACCGCCGAGGAGGCCATGGCCGCGCTCCACGACGCCGTCCCCCTGCGCCAGTGCCTCACCCGGCTGTCGCCGCGGCGGCCGACCTCCGCGTGCGCGCTCGCCGACATGGGCCGCTGCTCCGCCCCGTGCACCGGCGAGGTGCCCGTCGAGGACTACGCGGTCACCGTCGCCGAGGCCGCCCAGGTCCTCGTCGGCGACTCGCGCTCCGCGGTCGCGGCGCTGCGGGAGCGCATGGCCGAGCTGTCGGCCCAGGAGCGCTTCGAGGAGGCCGGCGCCCTGCGCGACCGGCTCGCCGACCTCGTGCGGGCGGCCTCGCGCAGCCAGCGCGCCGCCCCGCTCACGGCCGCCCCCGAGCTCGTCGCGGCACGCCGCACCGCGCGCGGCGGCTGGGACCTGGTCTGCGTGCGCCACGGCCGGCTCGCCGGCAGCTCGCACTCCCCCGTCGGCGCCGACCCGATGCCCTACGTCGCGGCCCTGCGCGCCAGCGCCGAGGTGGTCGCGCCGCCCGCGGGGCCGGGCACGAGCGCCCTGCCCGATGAGACCGAGCTCGTCCTGCGCTGGCTCGAGGCTGAGGGCACCCGGCTGGTCGACATCGAGGGCGAGTGGACCTGCCCCGTGGGCGGTGCCGCTGCCGCCCACCGCGAGCTGGCGCCTGCTCTAGGGTGGGCCTCGTGATCACCGCCATCGTCCTCATCCACGCCGACACCGCCCGCATCCCCGAGGTGGCCGAGACCGTCGCCGACCTCGACGGCGTCAGCGAGGTCTACTCGGTGGCGGGCGACGCCGACCTCATCGCGATGGTCCGCGTCCACGAGCACGAGGAGCTCGACGACGTCATCGCCGGCCGGCTCAACAAGGTCGAGGGGATCGTCGACACGTCGACGCACATCGCCTTCCGCGCCTACAGCCGCCACGACCTCGACGCCGCCTTCAGCATCGGCCTGGAGTAGGTCCCGCAGGCCCGGGCTCAGCGGGTCAGGCCGAGGCCACGTCCTGCGTCGCCCGGACCCAGCGCTGCAGCTGCTCCGCAGCACGACCGGAGTCGAGCACCGCCTCGACGGTGTCCATGCCCGCGCGCAGGGTCGCGATCGGGTCGCTCGGCTGCTGGTCACCCTGCTGCGCGAGGGCGACCGCCGCACCGGCGTTGAGCACCACGGCATCGCGGACCGGACCGCGCTCCCCGGCGAAGAGTCGTCGGGCGACGTCGGCGTTGAAGTCCGCGTCGCCGCCGCGCAGCGCGTCGAGCGGGCTGCGACCCAGGCCGAGGTCCTCCGGCGTCAGGTGCACCTCGCGGATCTCGCCGCCCGCGACCCACCACACGTGCGAGCCGTCGGCGACCGTGAGCTCGTCGAGCCCGTCATCCCCACGGAAGACGAGCGCGGTGGTCCCGCGCTGGGCGAAGACACCCGCCATGAGCGGCGCGACCCGCTCGTCGGCGACGCCCACGACCGAGTAGGTCGGGCGCGAGGGGTTGGTCATCGGGCCGAGCACGTTCAGGGCCGTGCCGATGCCGAGGTCGCGCCGGGGCGCGGCCGTGTGGCGGAAGGAGGGGTGGAAGGTCTGGGCGAAGCAGAAGGTCATGCCGGCCTCACCGGCCACCCGCGACACGTCAGCGGGGCTCAACGTCAGGTTGACCCCGAGGGACTCGAGGACGTCGGCGGAGCCGGACTTCGACGACGAGGCGCGGTTGCCGTGCTTGACGACCCGCACGCCGGTCGCGGCGATGCAGATGGCCGACATCGTCGAGATGTTGACCGTGCCCGCCATGTCACCGCCGGTCCCGACGATGTCCAGGGTCGGGCCGTCGACCTCGATCGGCAGGGCGTGCTCGAGCATGACGTCAGCCAGCGCCCGCAGTTCGGTGACGGTCTCCCCCTTCGCCCGCAGCGCGACGAGGAAGCCGGCGATCTGCGCGGGAGCCGCGTCGCCGGACATCATCTCGCGCATCGCCCACGCGGTCGCGTCCGACTCCAGGTCGTGCCCCGCGAGGAGCTGGGTGAGGACGCCCGACCAGGTGTGGGTGCCCGCCTGGCTCATCGGGCGGACACGCCCCGCGCCAGATCGGCCACCGCGTCCGCGAGGACGATCGGGTCGATCGGGTGCGGCACGGCGGCGTCCGCGAGGGACCACGTGGCCAGCCAGCCGTCCTGTGGGCGGCCGGTGAGGACGAGCACCGGGGGGCAGTCGTGGATCTCGGACTTCAGCTGACGGCACAGCCCCAGACCACCGAGCTTGGCCGCCTCGCCGTCCAGGACGAGCAGGTCGACCCCACCGGCCTCGACGGCCTCGACGACCGCCGCCGGCGTGGCGCACTCGCGCCAGCCGGAGATCTCGACGTCGCGCGCCGGGCGACGTCCCACCGCGGCGCGCACGGCGTCACGGGTGGTGATGTTGTCGCTGTGCAGGAGCACCTGCACGGAGACGGTGGCGCCCTCTCCGGCCGATGCTGCCGGGGCGGAAGAGGTGGCTGACGAGGTACCGGTCATGCCCCAGAGCGTAGCGGTGACCCACCCCACGAGACTCGCGGAGGGGGGTGGCGCACACGCGCTCACGGTTGAGGACATAATGGGCCCGTGGCCACTGCAACCTCCCTGCCTTCAAACGTGTCCGGGCACACCGCCGCCGATCCTGCGATGGGTCCGGTCAGCCGCCCCAACATGGTGTCCGTCGGCACCATCGTCTGGCTGTCCAGCGAGCTGATGTTCTTCGCCGGGCTCTTCGCGATCTTCTTCACGGTCCGGTCGATGCGCCCGGACCTGTGGGAGCACAACATCGAGATGCTCAACGTGCCCTTCGCGGCCGCCAACACCCTGATCCTCGTGGTCTCGTCGGTGTGGTGCCAGCTCGGTGTGCTCAAGGCAGAGCACGGTCAGAAGTCCCGCACGGGCTCCCTGCTCAACGTCGCCGGCTGGGGCATGCGTGAGTGGTACGTCCTCACCTACATCTTCGGCGCGGTCTTCGTCTCCGGCCAGATCCTCGAGTACGCCACGCTCGTCACCGAGGGCGTGACCATCTCGACCGACTCCTGGTCCTCGATCTTCTACCTGACGACCGGCCTGCACGGCATCCACGTCACCGGTGGCCTGATCGCCTTCCTGCTGATCATCGGCCGCACCTACACGACCCGCAGCTACAGCCACGCGCAGCAGACCGGCGCGGTCGTCACGTCGTACTACTGGCACTTCGTCGACGTCGTGTGGATCGCCCTCTTCGCCGCCATCTACCTCCTGGGCGCGTGACCCCCATGCGCCTCCCCCTGCTCCGTACCCGCTCCCAGAGGACAGGATCGTCCATGCCGACCCTCTCTCGCCGTCACCCCGCGGCGATCGCCCTGCTGCTCATGCTCGGCCTCTTCGTCACCGGCACCGCCTACGCGGCCGTCGCACCGAAGCAGGCCGAGGCCACGGTGACCAGCTCCGACGACGTCGCCAACGGCAAGAAGCTCTTCGTCGCCAACTGCGCGACCTGCCACGGGGCCAACGGCCTGGGCATCGAGGACTCCGGCCCGAGCCTCGCCGGCGTCGGCGCCGCGTCGGTCGACTTCCAGATGGGCACCGGCCGCATGCCGATGGCCGAGCCGGGCGTGCAGGCGCCGGGCAACATCAAGGTGAAGTTCACCGACGAGGAGATCTCCGACATCGCCGCCTACGTCGCCTCCCTCGGCGCCGGCCCGGCCGTGCCGGACGAGGAGTACACCGACGGCGCGCAGGGCGACCCGGGCAAGGGCGGCCAGATCTTCCGCGTCAACTGCGCCATGTGCCACAACAGCGCCGGCGCGGGTGGCGCCCTGACCCGCGGCAAGGACGCGCCCAAGGTCACCGGGGTCTCCGGCAAGCACATCTACGAGGCCATGGTCACCGGCCCCCAGAGCATGCCGGTCTTCAACGACAAGAACCTCACCCCCGAGAACAAGCGCGACGTCATCGCCTACCTCGAGGCCCAGCAGGAGGCCGGCAGCCCCGGCGGCAACCCGCTCGGTGGCCTCGGCCCGGTGCCCGAGGGCCTCTTCGCCTGGACCGCCGGCCTGGGCCTCTTCGTGGGCATCGCCGTCTGGCTCGGCCAGAAGTCCGCCTGACAGACCTGACAACTCGCCACACAGACAGGAACGACGTAGATGAGTGAGCACCCCCCGACAGGGGCGACGCCGCAGGAGCCCTCGGGCTCCGATGCGGTGCGTCTCGACCAGGGCCACGTGCAGGGCTCCGGTGGTATCCCGGAGCGATTCAGCAACCCGGGGCTGCCGCCCCACGTGCTGCGCAACGCCGACCGCGACGAGAAGGCGGCCAAGCGTGCCGAGCGCCAGGTGGCTGCGCTCTTCGGCTTGTCGATCGTCGGCACCGTGGTCTTCCTCGTCGCCTACTTCCTCGTCGACGTCGAGGACCAGGTCTGGGTGCCCTTCACCAACGAGATGAGCCTGTCCAACCTCGTGCTGGGTCTCGGGCTGGCCTTCTCTCTGCTCGGCATCGGTCTGGGTGCGGTCCACTGGGCCAAGACCCTCATGCCCGACACCGAGAGCGTCGAGATGCGGCACCCGATCCGCTCGGCCGACGCCGACCGTGACGACTTCGTCGACGTCATGCAGGGTGGCGCCGAGTCCGCGCAGCTGACGCGTCGTCCGCTGCTCAAGGCGACCTTCGCCGGCGCGATGGGCCTCTTCGCCCTCCCCCTGCTCGTCCAGCTCGTCGGCTCGCTCGGCCCGCTGCCCAAGAACGACCTCTCCGTCACCTTCTGGAACGGCGAGAAGGGCCCGGACGGCAAGTACCACCCGAAGAAGCTGCGGCTGCACCGCGACCCCGAGGACACCCCGATCAAGCCGGGCGACGTGACCATCGGCTCGGTCTTCCACATCCAGCCCGAGGGCCTGCTGACGCTCGAGCACGACAAGCTCAACGAGATGAGCAAGGCCTCCGTGCTCCTCATGCGCCTCAACCCCGAGGACTTCCAGGACACCGACAAGGGCCGCAAGGCCCGCGACTGGGGCTACCAGGGCATCGTCGCCTACTCCAAGGTGTGCACCCACGTCGGCTGCCCCGTCGGCCTCTACGAGCAGACCACGCACCACCTGCTCTGCCCCTGCCACCAGTCCACCTTCGACGTGACCAACGACTGCGAGGTGATCTTCGGTCCCGCCGGGCACCCCCTGCCGCAGCTGAAGATCACCGTCGACAGCGAGGGTTACCTCATCGCTGACCAGCCCTTCCAGGAACCGGTCGGCCCGAGCTTCTGGGAGCGTGGTTGATCGTGACCGCCAATGCTCGTCCCGCAGACGGCCTGCGCACCGGTGACGCACCGGCGAAGGCGCCTGTCTCCCCCGGCATGAAGAAGGTCGGTGGGGTCGCCGGTTGGATCGACGACCGCACCGGTGCCGCCAAGGGCATCAACTACTTCATGAAGAAGGTCTTCCCGGACCACTGGTCCTTCATGCTCGGCGAGATCGCCATGTACTCGATGATCGTGTGCATGCTCACCGGGGTCTTCCTGACCTTCTGGTTCGACCCGTCCATGGGCCACACGACGTACGAAGGCAGCTACGCGCCGCTCCAGGGCGTCGAGATGTCCCGCGCCTACGCCTCGACGCTCGACATCTCCTTCGACGTCAAGGGCGGTCTGCTCGTCCGGCAGATCCACCACTGGGCGGCGCTGCTCTTCATCGTCGCGCTGTCGGTGCACATGCTGCGCGTCTTCTTCACCGGCGCCTTCCGCAAGCCGCGTGAGATCAACTGGATCATCGGCTGCGTCCTGTCGCTGCTGGCTCTCGTCGAGGGCTTCGCCGGCTACTCCCTGCCCGACGACCTGCTCTCGGGCACCGGTCTTCGCGCGGCACAGGGCTTCATGGTCGCCGCACCGGTCATCGGCAGCTACCTGAGCTACTTCCTCTTCGGTGGCACCTTCCCGGGCGAGGACATCATGCCGCGCCTGTACTCGGTGCACATCCTGCTGCTGCCGGCGATCCTGATCATCCTCTTCACCGTCCACCTGCTGCTGGTCGTCGTGCACAAGCACACCCAGTACCCCGGGCCCGGCAAGACCAACGACAACGTCGTCGGCTTCCCGGTGATGCCGGTCTACGCGGCCAAGGCCGGTGGCTTCTTCTTCATCGTCTTCGGCGGCATCGCCCTCATCTCCTCGCTGGTCCAGATCAACGCGGTGTGGGTGCACGGCCCCTACGAGCCCAATGCCACCACGGCCGGCGCCCAGCCGGACTGGTACATGGGCTTCCCCGACGGCGCCCTGCGACTGCTGCCGAGCTGGCTCGAGTTCGAGACGTTCGGCTTCACCTGGGCCCTGCCGGTCGTCATCGGTGCACTCGTCGTCATGCCGGCCTTCTACGCGGGCATGATCGCCTACCCCTTCATCGAGTCGTGGGTCACCGGTGACAAGCGCGAGCACCACCTGCTCGACCGCCCGCGCAATGCCCCGACCCGCACCGCCCTCGGCATGGCGGCGATGACCCTCTACGGCGTGCTCATGTTCGCCGCGAGCAACGACATCATCGCCATCAAGTTCGGCATGTCGATCAACGACATCACGCTCATTCTGCGGGCGCTCGTCTTCATCGGCCCGGTGGTCGCCTTCTGGGCGACCCGCCGGATCTGCCTGAGCCTGCAGCGGCACGACCGCGACCTCGTCCTCCACGGTCGCGAGACCGGCCGCATCCACCGCGGTGCTGCGGGCGACTTCGAGGAGATCCACGAGCCGCTCGACGAGTACACCCGTTGGACTCTCGTCCAGCACGAGGGCGCTCCCCCGCTGGAGCTCGAGTCCGCCACCGATGCCAACGGCGTCGACAAGAAGGGTGCCCGCAAGCGCAAGCTGCGCGCGCGTCTGCACGACTTCTACTTCGGCGGCGTCGTCGCACCGGTCACCCCGGCTGAGCTCGAGGCGGCCCACCACGACCACGGCCACCACGAGGCCATCGAGTCAGGAGACAAGGTCTCCACGCACTGACCTGGTCAGCGCAGCCCGCAGGCCCCGGAGGTTCTCCTCCGGGGCCTGCGGCGTTCCCGGGCACGGACCAGCGCGAAGGGGGTCCACGGCCAGTGCGAGGATGTCCCCGACATGCTCACCACCGACGCACCCGCCAGCCGGCGCACCGCACCCCTGGCGGTCACGACCGTCCTGCTCGCGCTGCTCGGCATGTTCGGCCCCTTCTCCATCGACACCCCCTTCCCTGCCTTCCAGGAGATGGGCGAGGCCTTCGACGCCTCCGAGGCATCGATGCAGCTCGTCGTCAGCGCCTACCTCGGGGCCTTCGCCGTGATGAGCCTCTTCCACGGGCCGCTGAGCGATGCCGTGGGACGCAAGCCGGTCATGGTCACAGGGGCCGCGGTTTACGCGCTGGCCTCCGTCGGGTGCGCCCTGGCCCCGTCCCTGCCCGTGCTGCTCGCCTTCCGCGTGCTCCAGGGCATGTCGGCCGGGGCGGGCACGATCGTCTCGCGCACGGTCGTGCGCGACCTCTTCGAGGGCCCACGTGCCCAGCGGCTGATGAGCACGATCGCGATGATCTTCGGCATCGGCCCGGCCCTGGCCCCCATCGTCGGCGGCTGGCTGCTCCTCCTCGGCCCCTGGCAGCTCGTCTTCTGGTTCCTCACCCTCTTCGGGGCGGTCATCGCGATCAGCGTGCTGCTGCTCCTGCCGGAGAGCCACCCGCCGCAGCGGCGCACTCCCCTCGACGTGCGTTCCGTCGTCGGCGGGGTCGTCGAGGTCGCCCGGATGCGCCCCTTCCTCGTCCTGACAGCCGCCTCGGCCTTCTCCTTCGCCGGGCAGTTCCTCTACATCGGGGCGGCGCCGATCTTCGTCGTCACCCTGCTCGGTCAGGGACCGCAGGACTTCTGGGTCTTCTTCGTGCCGATGGTCGCCGGCATGGTCCTCGGTTCCTTCACCAACGGCCGCCTGGCCGAGCGGGTGAGCGGCGAGCGACTCATCGTCGGGGGTCAGGCGGTTGCGCTCAGCGGCGCCGTCGTGGGTGTCGCGCTGGCGACCTTCCCCGCGACAGCGGTGCTGCCGTGGGCCGTCGTCGGCTCCACGGCGATCGCCTTCGGCACCGGCATCTCGATGCCCGTCTACCAGCTGGCCCTGCTCGACGCGGTCCCGCACGCCCGGGGCACGGCGGCCTCCGTGTCGACCTTCTGCATGCTCGTCCTCAACTCGCTGCTCACCGCGCTCGTCGTGCCCGTCGCCGCGACCTCCCTCGTGCGGCTGGCGCTGACGAGCCTGGGGCTGCTCTCCCTCGGCATCGTGCTCTTCCACGTGCACCGGCACGGGACGCGACGCCCCGTGCGCGCGGTGCCGGCGCCGCCCCCTTCGCCCGAGGTGGTCTGACGTGGTCGACATCAGTGCCGAGGACTTCGAGCTCGCCGTGCAGGACGCCCTCGACGCAGTGCCCCGCGAGCTGCTCGACGTGCTCGACAACGTCGCCTTCTTCGTCGAGGACGAGCCGGGGCCCGAGCACGCCGACCCGGACCTGTCCGACGAGGACAACGCCGAGCTGCTCGGCATCTACCTCGGGGTGCCGCTCACCGAGCGCACCGACGGGTGGGCCGGGTCCTTGCCCGACCGGATCGTGCTCTTCCGGGGGCCGCTGACCCGGATGTGCGAGGACCTCGACGAGCTGCGCGAGGAGATCGCCATCACGATCGTCCACGAGGCCGGGCACCACGTCGGCATCGACGAGGAACGCCTCCACGAGCTCGGCTGGGGCTGAGCCCGCCCGTGGTGAGCCCGGCAGCGGGTCAGGAGAGCGCGCTCTGCGCCTGCCAGTCGGCCCAGGAGTACTGCCACACCCCGATGCCCTCGGAGGGCTGGAACTGGCGGCTGGAGCCGGTGAAGTCGACCGGGTCGCCCGGCAGCGAGTTGTCGTAGAACCACTCGGCATTGCCCGGGGCCATGTTGACGCAGCCGTGCGAGACGTTGGAGCTGCCCTGGGCACCGACGGACCACGGAGCCGAGTGGACGAACTCCCCCGTCCACGTCACCCGGACGTTGTAGTCGGTGTCGACCTTGTAGTAGCCCGGCTCCCCCTTGTCGATGCCGATCGTCGAGGAGTCCATCGTCATCTCGCGCTGCTTGTTGATGACGACCTTCATCCCCGAGCGGGTCTCGGTCTCCTTGCCGGGGCGACCGCTGCTCACGGGGAAGGACTTGACCTGCTGCCCGGCCCGGCTGACGGTCAGTTTGTGCTTGGCGATGTCGACGTGGGAGATCTGCTCGCGACCGATGGTCATGGACCCCGAGAGGTCCTCCGCGATCCACTTGTCCTCACCGGTCTGGAACCCGGTGAGCGGAGCGTCGACGGAGACCTGCGTGCCGGGGGCCCAGAAGTCCTTGGGCCGCCACATCAGCTGCCGGTTGTCGAGCCATCCCCAGGACCCCTCGACCTTGGGGGTGGTCGTGACCGAGACGGCCTGCTCGATCTTCTTGCGGTAGGCGGGCTCGGTGACGGCGGTGTCGAACTGGATGCTCACGGGCATCCCGACGCCCACGGTCTGCCCGTCGTAGACGATGCCGTAGGTCGCCGTGATCTCAGGGTCGTGGGTGGTGAAGGTCGAGCGCTGGGTCGACGAACCGCCCTCGGGTCCCTCGGCCGTGACGGCCACGGTGTAGGTCGTCGCCGGTCGCATCCGGGAGGTCGAGGTCCACGTCTGACCGCTGACATCCCCGTCGACCGAGGCTCCCCCGGGCCCGGTGACCTGCACGCGGTCGAGGCTGCCGCGCATCACCTGGACGCTGATCTCGGCATCGGGCATGACGTCCTTGGCCCCGGCGCCGGGGTTGACCTTGACCTCGGCCTCGGGCAGGTCGGGTGTCGTCGTGGTCGTCGAGCCCGCAGAGCTCTGGCTGGCCGTCGGCGAGTCAGATCCCCCACCGGCGCAGGCCGCCAGTGCCAGGACGATCACGAGAGCCAGCGCGAGCATGCGCAGCGGGCGAACGAGAGCCGAGATCACGAGACGATGCACCCCCCAAGGGTCGAGACGACACGTCCGACGGTGTCCCTGACCGCGGACGTGCTGAAGGGGCCCGGACCGGTGGTCCGTGGCCCCTTCAGCCGAGTGTACGCCCCGCGTCAGTGCGCGTGCTCACCCTTGTAGTACTCGAAGACCCAGCCGCACAGCGCCCAGACGCCGACGACCAGACCCAGCGCGCCGACCCAGAAGCCCACGGCGACGCCGAGGAAGATCAGCGCCCCGGCGAGGGAGAGCCACAGGGGCCACCAGGAGTAGGGCGAGAAGGTGCCGTAGGGACCCTCGGCCTGCTCGATGTCGCCGTCCTCGTCGTCGTCCGGACGCAGCGGCAGCTTGCGCGCGGTGTTCCAGAGGAAGAAGGAGATCATGAAGCCCAGGCCGGCGGAGAGGAAGAGCGCCACCCACCCGACGGGTTCGGCCCAGTCGGTGACGATCCCGTAGCCCACGGCCACGGCGGCGAAGAAGGCGCCGATGATGGCGAACAGCGAGATCTCGGTCTTCATCGGGTGCCCTCACCGTCAGTCGTGGCAGCCACGGCCGTGCGCGCCGCGCGCGAGCGGATGGCAGCCGGGGCGTACTCGGGGTGGTTCATGTCGAAGACCGGGCGCTCGGAGCGGATCGGCGGGATTGACGTGAAGTTGTGCCGCGGCGGCGGGCAGGAGGTCGCCCACTCGAGGCTGTTGCCGTAGCCCCACGGGTCGTCGACCTCGACCTTGGGCGCGCTGACCTGCGTCTTCCACACGTTGTAGAAGAAGGGCAGGAAGCTGACCGCCAGGATGAACGAGCCGACCGTGGAGATCTGGTTGGCGAGCTGGAAGCCGTCCTCCGGCATGTAGTCCGCGTAGCGGCGCGGCATGCCCTCGACGCCCAGCCAGTGCTGGATGAGGAAGGTCATGTGGAAGCCGATGAACAGCAGCCAGAAGTGCAGCTTGCCCAGGCCCTCGTCGAGCATCTTGCCGGTGAGCTTGGGCCACCAGAAGTACAGCCCGCCGAAGAAGGAGAAGACGATCGTGCCGAAGAGCACGTAGTGGAAGTGCGCGACGATGAAGTAGGTGTCGGTGATGTGGAAGTCCAGCGCGGGGCTGGCCATGATGACACCGGTCAGACCACCGAAGAGGAAGGTCACGAGGAAGCCGATCGCCCAGATCAGCGGGGTGGCGAAGACGAGCTTGCCGCCCCACATCGTGCCGATCCAGTTGAAGAACTTCACGCCCGTCGGGACCGAGATCGCCATCGTCATGATCGCGAAGAACGGCAGGAAGACCTGGCCGGTGCCGTACATGTGGTGGGCCCACACGGAGACCGACAGGGCGGCGATGGCGATCGTCGCGAAGACCAGCGTCTTGTAGCCGAAGATCGGCTTGCGGGAGAAGACCGGCAGGATCTCGGAGATCACGCCGAAGAACGGCAGGGCGAGGATGTAGACCTCTGGGTGGCCGAAGAACCAGAAGAGGTGCTGCCAGAGCAGTGCTCCACCGCTCTCCGCAGCGAAGATCTGCCCACCGAAGCGACGGTCGACGCCGAGGCCGATGAGCGCTGCGGCCAGGATCGGGAAGGCCATGAGGACCAGGACCGAGGTGATCAGCACGGTCCAGGTGAAGATCGGCATCCGGAACATCGTCATGCCCGGTGCGCGCATGCAGATGATCGTGGTGATGAAGTTGACCGCACCGAGGATCGTGCCGAAACCGCTGAGCGCCAGTCCCCAGACCCACAGGTCGCCACCGATGCCGGGGCTGTAGGTCGGGTCGGACAGCGGGGTGTAGGCGGTCCAGCCGAAGGAGGCCGCGCCACCGGGGGTCAGCAGGCCCGCGGCCGCGATGATGCCGCCGAAGAGGTAGAGCCAGTAGGCGAACATGTTCAGTCGCGGGAAGGCGACGTCCGGCGCGCCGATCTGCAGGGGCATCAGCGCGTTGGCGAAGGCCGCGAAGGCCGGCGTCGCGAAGAGCAGCAGCATGATCGTGCCGTGCATGGTGAACATCTCGTTGAACTGCTCGGGGTTGTCCACCACCTGCAGGCCGGGGGCCCACAGCTCGAGCCGGATGACCAGCGCCATGAGTCCTCCGAGGAGGAACCAGACGAAGCTGGTGACCATGTAGAGGTTGCCGATGACCTTGTGGTCGGTCGTCGTGATGTAGCGGAAGAACTGCGAGCCCGCCTTTTCACGCCGGGCGATGGTCCGCTCCGAGACCTCGGTCTCGGTCGTGTTCCTGGCGAGTGCGCCGGATGCGGTCGACATCAGTTCTCCTCGGAGGTGCGCGCGGCGTCGTCCTCGTCGAGGAGGTCGTGGTCGCGCGGGTTGATCTTCTCGCGGTTGAGCCCGTTGTCGAGCTGACCGGTCTGGCCCTTCTCCCGCAGCTCGGCCATGTGCGCGTCGAACTCGTCGCGCTCGACGACCTTGACGTTGAAGAGCATCTGGGAGTGGTAGGCGCCGCACAGCTCGGCGCACTTGCCCTGGAAGGTGCCCGTCTGGTTGGGGGTCACCTGGAAGCGGTTGACGATGCCGGGGTTGACGTCCATCTTCTCGAGGAAGGCGGGAACCCAGAAGGAGTGGATGACGTCGCGGGAGGTCAGGACGAACTCGACGCGCTCCCCCTTCGGCAGGTAGAGGGTCGGCAGCTTTTCCTCAGCGCCCTCGTTGCCGTCGAGCTCGGCCATCAGGCCGGCCTCGTACACGTCCTCGTCGACGTAGTTGAAGTCCCAGCTCCACTGCTTGCCGACGATGTTGATCGTCTGGTCGGGCTCCTGGGAGACGTCCTGCAGACGGCTCTGCGCGTCCTCGGTGTAGTAGAAGAGCGCACCCACCATCAGCATGGGGACGACGGTGTAGAGGATCTCGAGCGGGACGTTGTACTGCAGCTGCACGGGCAGCGAGCCGTCGTCGTCCTTGCGCCGGCGGTAGGCCGCCATGCACCACAGGATCAGGCCCCAGACGAGGATGCCGACGGCGAGGGCCGCGACCCACGCCCAGATCCACAGGTTCTCGACGATCTGGGCCTCTTCGGTGACGCCCTCGGGCAGGTACCCGTTCTTGGGGTCGGTGTTGACACCGACCGCGCTGCAGGCCGACAGAGCCACGACGGCGATGACGAGTCCGATGGCACCGACTCCACGGCGCGTGCGCCGGGAGGATGGGCTCGAAGACACAGGCAAGGGGCACCTACTACTGGTCCGAAGTTCTTACACAGGGCATGGGCCACGTTACCGCAGCACCCGACCACTTCCGACGAAGGGGGGCATTAACCTCGACACGTGGCGAGAGAGCGCGATTCGTCCCCTGCGGACCCCCGTGACGACTGCCCCGGCGCGCCTCCCGACGGGGGTGCGGTGACCGGGCCTTCCGGTCTGCTCGACGCCACCCCCGGACCGGTTCTCCCGCCGGCCCTGGAGACCTTGGTCGCGGCGCATTCCGTGGCCTGGGCCGACCCCACGGCCCGTCATGCCGCGGGGCGGCGCAGCCGGGCCCTGCTCGACCGCGCCCGCGAGGTCGTCGCGGCCGGTCTGGGCGTGCGCCCCGACGAGGTCACCTTCCACGCGAGCGGCGACCAGGCCGCCCGCAGCGCCCTCGAGGCGCTCGCCCGTGGTCGGCGCCGCCTGAGTGGTCCGGTGGTCGCCTCGGCTGTCGAGCACTCCTCGATCCTGCGCTGGCTCCGGGCAGGTGAGCGCCCCCCTTCGCTCGTCGCGGTCTCCCCCACCGGGGCCGTGGACCTGGCTGCGTGGGCGGAGGCGGTGGACGCCGCGACGCCCTTCGCCGTCCTGCAGTCCGCCAACCAAGAGGTCGGTACCCGGCAGCCGCTCGTGGAGGCGCGCACGGTGACGCGGGCCGCGGGTGTCCCCCTGCTCGTCGATGCCCGGGCGGGGCTGGGCCGGGACGCGGTCCCCACCGACTTCGACGTGCTCGTCGGCGACGCGACGTCGTGGGGCGGACCCCGCCTCGGCGTGCTCGTCGTGCGCACCGGCACGCGGGTCGCCCCGCACCACCCGCCCAGCCCGCACGAGGGCGGCTTCGCGCTGGACCCGGTCGACGTGCCCACCGCCCTCGCGGCCGCGGAGGCGTGGCAGCAGGTCACCGCCCACCAGCAGGACGAAGGGAGGCGCGCCCGCGCCCTCGTCGACCGCATCCGCTCGGCGGCTGCCGACCTCGAGGACGTCGACGTCGTCGGCGACCCGCAGGACCGGCTGCCGCACGTGTGCACCTTTTCGGTCCTCTACGTCGACGGCGAGACGATCGTCGACGAGCTGGCCCGGCGGGGCCTCGCGGTGGCCTCCGGCTCGGCCTGCACCGCCGACACCCTCGAGCCGAGCCACGTGCTCGCCGCGATGGGCGCCCTGACGCAGGGCAATGTGCGCATCACCCTCCCGCTCGACGCGGTCGTCCCGGACCGCGAGGCCGCGGTCGAGCGGCTCGTCGCGGAGCTCGGCGACGTCGTCAGGCAGTGCCGGGAGCGGATCGCAGCGGGTCACTGACCGCCGCGACCGCCCGCAGGTCGAGCTCCGGGGCCTGCAGCGCGGCCGCCAGGCGCGCGAGGTACTCGCGCCGGTGGATCTCCTCGATCCCGAGCGTGCCCAGGTGCGGGGTGCGCCACTGCACGTCGATGATCCGGCGGGGGTCCCCGTCGGCGCCGACGATCCGGTCGAGGGCGACGACCGCCGCCTTGGAGGCGTCCGTGGCGTGGTGGAACATCGACTCCCCGGCGAAGAGCCCACCCACGGCGAGCCCGTAGAGGCCGCCGACGAGCGTGCTGTCCTCGTCGCGCACCTCGACGCTGTGCGCCCAGCCGAGCTCGTGCAGCTGCGTGTAGGCGGCGGCCACGTCGTCGGTGATCCACCGGCCGTCACGCCCCGGGTCGGCGCACGCTGCGACGACACCGGCGAAGTCCTCGTCGACGGTCACCGTGAACCGCCGCAGGGAGCGCCGCAGGGACCGACTGATGTGCACGTGGCCCGGGCGCAGGACTCCGCGCCACGTCGGGCTCCACCACCCCATCGGCGGGGTGCCCCCTTCGCCCAGGCCCATGGGGAACGCGCCGAGGCGGTAGGCGGTGACGACGGAGGCCGGGTCGAGGCGTCCGCCGATGCCGACGACGTCACCGACGTCCCCCGGAGCGGTCTCCGCGGCCTCGAGGCCGGCGCGCAGGTAGCCGGCCCACAGGGCACTCCCCCCGGCGGGTTCGACGGGCGGGAAGGGGGCCGGGCTCACGTCGACCGGTGGGACCGGGTCAGGGGCGCGGGCAGGTGATGTGCCCGGCGATCAGGTCGGCGCACTCCTGCCCGTAGGCCTCGGCGAGGCGCTCGAGGAAGCGTGCCGTGCCCAGCTCGTACTCCTGGGTGCCGACGGTCTCGATGACGTAGGTCGCGAGCATCGAGCCGAGCTCTGCGGACTCGCGCAGCGGCAGCCCCTCGGCCACACCCGTGAGGAACCCGGCGCGGAACGCGTCGCCGACGCCCGTCGGGTCGGCCTTGCTCACCTCGCGGGCGGCGCCGACGACGATGTCCTCGTCGAGCTCGCCACCGCTGATGCGCACCCCGTCCTTGCCGAGGGTGGTGACGCGGTACCGGACCCGGGAGTTGATCTCGTCCTGGCTCCAGCCGGTCTTCTGCTCCGTCAGGTGCGACTCGTACTCGTTGGTGATGAGGTACTCCGCGCCGTCGACGAGCTCGCGGATCAGCTCGCCGTCGCTGAAGGCCAGCTGCTGGCTCGGGTCAGCGACGAAGGGGATGCCCCGGGTGCGGCACTCGCGCGTGTGCCGGCGCATCGCCTCCGGGTCGTCCGGGCCGACGAGCACGAGGTCGAGGCCGCCGACGCGCGCGGCGATCGGCGCCAGCTCGATCTCACGGGCCTCGCTCATGGCGCCCGCGTAGAAGGTCGCGATCTGGGCCATGTCGTCGTCGGTCGTGCACACGAAGCGCGCGGTGTGCTGCGTCTCGGACACGCGCACCGACTCGCAGTCGACGCCGTGGCGCTCGAGCCAGCTGCGGTAGTCGGCGAAGTCCTCACCGACGGAGCCGACGAGCACGGGGCGCTGGCCGAGGTTGGCCATGCCGAAGGAGATGTTGGCGGCCACTCCCCCGCGCCGGATCTCCAGCTTGTGGGCCAGGAAGCTCACGGAGATCTTGTCGAGCTGCTCGACGACGAGCGAGTCGGCGAAGCGACCCGAGAAGGTCATCAGGTGGTCGGTGGCGATGGATCCGGCAATGGCGATGGGCACCGGGCCACCCTACAGACGACGAAGCGGCCCCCACCGGATCGGTGGGGGCCGCATCGTGTGCGGGGCGGCTCAGCTGAAGCTGTCGCCGCAGGCGCAGGAGCTGCCCGCGTTGGGGTTGTCGATGGTGAAGCCCTGCTTCTCGATCGTGTCGGCGAAGTCGATCGTCGCGCCGCCGAGGTAGGGAGCGCTCATGCGGTCGACGACGACCTCGACACCGTCGAAGTCGCGCACGAGGTCACCGTCGAGGGAGCGCTCGTCGAAGTACAGCTGGTAGATCAGGCCGGAGCAGCCGCCCGGCTGGACGCCGATGCGCAGGCGCAGGTCGTCACGACCCTCCTGCTCGAGGAGCGACTTGACCTTGCCGGCGGCGACGTCGGTGAGGATGACGCCGTGGGTCTCGGTGGTCTCGGGGGTGGTGGCCTGGGTGTCCTGGACGCTCATGCGATGTCCTCACGGCTCGGGGTACTGGGAGTGGCGGAGTCCGCCACGACGGGGTCAACACGCGCGGTGCCCGGGTTGTTCCCGTCCTCCCACCATACGTCAGGGACGAAGGGGGGTCACCGTCGCGGTGACCACGTGGCGGCCACCCGCTCGGCCCGCTCCGCGAGGGTGCCGACCGGGTCGGCCATGACCGGCGCGAGGTCCGCGTGCTTGTCGGCGACGGCATAGCTGCCGGCCAGACCCATCGCCATCGCCTCCCGGCGACCGATGAGCACCTGGCCCGCGAGCGCGACCGCGGGCGTCGCGTGGGCGGCGGCCAGCTCGGCGACCCCGGCGACGACCTTGCCCTGCAGGCTCTGCCAGTCGAGGCAGCCCTCACCGGTGATGACGAGGTCGGCGGCGGCGACGAGCCGGTCGAGCCCGACCGCGGCGAGCACCGTCTCGACACCGCTCACCCGGCGACCGCCGAGGAGGAGCAGCGCGTAGCCGACCCCGCCGGCGGCGCCGGCACCCGGCTCGCGGTCGAGGCGGCGCTCCCGCCCGGTGAGCAGGTCGCTGCCCGCGGGCATGACCCGGCGCACGACGTCGGCGAAGTGCCCCAGAGCCCCCTCGAGGACCTGGGCCTGCTCCGGGGTCGCGCCCTTCTGCTCGGAGAAGACGGCGCTCGCGCCCTGCAGGCCGAGCAGCGGCGAGGCGACGTCGGTCGCGGCGACGAGCTCGACGCCGGCGAAGCGCTCGCGGGCCGCGGCCAGGCCGGCGAGATCGGGCTCGCGGACCGCGATGAGGCCCGCTCCCCCGCCACCGAGCGCCTCGCGCGGTCCGGCACCGAGGGCGGCGAGCATGCCGGCGCCGGCATCATTGGTCCCGGAGCCGCCGAGGCCGACGACGATGCGCTGCACGCCCTGCGCGAGCGCGGCGTCGAGCAGCTCGCCGAGGCCGTGGGTGGAGGTGACGCCGGGGTCGCGCTCGGTGGCGTCGAGCAGGTGCAGACCGATCGCCTGGGCCGACTCCACCCAGGCCGTGCGTCGCCCCCCTTCGTCCGTCGTGATGTGCAGGGCCGCGGGCACGGACCCGCCCCGGGGACCGCTCACGGTGACGATCGTCGACTCGCCGGGCACGCTCGAGGTGAGCACGTCGAGGAATCCGGGACCGCCGTCGGACAGGGGCACGAGCGTCAGCAGGTCGTCGGGGGCGCGGCGGCGCCAGCCAGCGGCCATGGCCTCGGCCGCCTGCGTGGCGGTGAGGGTGCCGGTGAAGCAGTCGGGCGCGATGAGCACGTGCACGCGTGGACTCTACCGAGGGGCTCGACGCCGCTGTGGGATCATGCCTGCCGTGAGCGCCCCGACGCAGTCCTCGCCCAAGCCCCTGTCCCTGCTCGTCCTCGGGCAGGGCACCGACCCGCACTCAGAGCGGGGAGTCGAGTGCCCGGGCGACCTGCCCGCGCCCTCCGACCCCGACCTCGTCGCGCGGGCGCGCGCGGCCAAGGAGGCGCTGGGCGACCGGGTCTTCGTCCTCGGGCACCACTACCAGCGTGACGAGGTCATCGACTTCGCCGACACCACGGGCGACTCCTTCAAGCTGGCCAAGGAGGCCGCGGCCCGGCCCGACGCGCCCTACATCGTCTTCTGCGGCGTGCACTTCATGGCGGAGTCGGCCGACATCCTCACCAGCGACGATCAGACCGTCGTGCTCCCCGACCTCGCCGCCGGCTGCTCGATGGCCGACATGGCCGCGCTGCACCAAGTCGAGGAGTGCTGGGACGAGCTCGTCGAGGCGGGCGTCGCCGACGTGACGATCCCGGTGACCTACATGAACTCCTCGGCGGCGATCAAGGGGTTCACCGGCCGCCACGGCGGGACGATCTGCACCTCGTCCAACGCGCAGACCGCCCTCGGCTGGGCCTTCGACCAGACCGGCGGGGTCGACGGCGGGGGCAAGGTGCTCTTCCTGCCCGACCAGCACCTCGGCCGCAACACCTGGGCCCGCGACCTCGGCCGGGACCTCGACGACTGCGTCGTGTGGAACCCCCACCTGCCGATGGGCGGCCTGACGGTCGAGCAGATCCGTGACGCACGGATGATCCTGTGGCGCGGGCACTGCTCGGTGCACGGCCGCTTCACGGTCGACGCCGTCGAGACGGCCCGGCGCGAGATCCCGGACGTCAAGGTCATCGTCCACCCCGAGTGCCGCCACGAGGTCGTCGAGCTCGCCGACGAGGTCGGCTCGACCGAGAAGATCATCAAGGTCGTCTCCCAGGCCCCCGCGGGCACGAAGTGGGTCGTCGGCACCGAGCTCAACCTCGTCCAGCGCCTGGCGCAGCAGTTCCCCGAGCAGCAGATCAGCTTCCTCGAGAAGAACGTCTGCTACTGCTCGACGATGAACCGCATCGACCTGCCCCACCTCGTGTGGGCGCTCGAGTCCCTCGTCGAGGGGCGCGTGGTCAACCCGATCACCGTCGACCCCGACGTCGCCCACTGGGCCAAGGTCGCGCTCGACCAGATGCTCGCCCTGCCGGGCGAGACGTCGAAGGACTGAGCCGCCCCCCTTCGGCCGCAGCGCTGGCAGGCTGGGCCCGTGGACGACACCCAGCTCCTCGCCCGGACCGCCGACAACCGGCGGCTCTTCGCCGATGTCCTCGACTCCCTCGGCGAGGACCACGCGCACGACGCCACGCTGTGCACCGACTGGGACGTGCGCACCCTCGCCGGTCACATGCTGCAGCCGGTGCACGTGCCGTCCTGGCGCTTCCTGCTGACCGCGGCGCGGCACCGCTCGATGGCGCGGGCCTGCGACGTGCACGCGGCCCGGCTCGGCGACCGACCGCTCGCAGAGACGGCGGCGGAGCTGCGGCACCCGGCCGGCACCGGGTCGAAGCCCTGGTTCATCGGCTGGGCCGGCCCCTTCACCGACTCGTGCATCCACCTGCGCGACCTCGCCGACCCGCAGGGCCTGGACGTCACCGTGCCCCTGGAGCACTGGCGCGCCGCCCTCGAGATCATCGTCTCCCCCCGCGGCCGCGAGTCCTTCGTCCCGACGCCCGGCCTGCTCGACGGGCTGCGCTGGGAGGCGACCGACTCCGACTGGACCCACGGCGACGGCCCCGCGGTGACGGGGACCGTAGAGGCGCTCGCCATGGTGATGTCGGGCAGACGCGCCTACCTCGACCGGATCGGCGGGGACGGAGCCGCGACGGTGCGCGAGCGGCTCGGTGCCTGATACGGGCTTGTGACTCGCGGGTACGGATATCTCTCGTCGGATGGCCGCGGCGTGAAATCGCGAGTTTCCGGGCTTCGCCGGAGTCTCGGCGGGACAAGTGGTATCCGTACCCGCGCGTAGGGACTCACTCCTGCGTGAGGAAGTCCTGCAGCCCACCGAGGTCGTCGGTGTTGATGTGGTCGACGCCCGCGGCCCGCAGCTCACGCCAGAGGTTGGTGCGGGCCTCGCCGGCCATGTCGTTGGTCGCCCAGAAGCGCACGCGGTAGCCGTCACGGTGGGCGCTGGCGACGTAGGCGTGCAGCCGCTCGCGCTCGGCCTGCGACATCTCGCCGATGCCCTGCCAGGTGAAGAGCTTCGTCCAGTTCTCGCTGACGAGCGGCATGAGGGCGGCGTCGGTGCCCGAGTCGAGGTCGGTGGAGCGCCCGTCGTAGAAGGAGTAGCGCGTCGTCGCCGCCTCCATCTCGGCGCGCGGGCGGTTGCCGCTGATGACCGCCTCGACGGCGCGGTCGTGGACCCTGCCGTTCTTGACCCGGGTGAAGATCTGCGCGTGGTCGGCGAGCTCGGCCTCGACGGCACGCCAGGTCGACGGCCCGTCGCTCTTGATGTCGATGAGCAGCTGGACGTCGCCCGCGTAGCCCGGGTAGATCTGCCGGCCGCCGCGCGAGGCGATCTCGCTCAGCGGGTCGAGGTAGGCCTCCTCGAGGGTCGGCGCGTCGGCGAGGCCCACGGCGTCGTGGCTGACCCGCAGCTCACCGTCGACGAGCCACACGTCGGCCTCGACCGAGGTGAAGCCGTGCTCGAGGGCATCGAGCAGCGGTCGCTCGTGCTCGTAGTCGTTGTGCGCGTGGGCCTGCGGCAGCGGGGTGCCGAGGTCGACGGGAGCCGGTGCGGCTGCGGCGGGCTGGGCCAGTGCGGCGAGGGCCAGTGCCAGCGCTGCGGTCGTGGCGGTCACCGAGCGGGTGCGGGAGATCGGGTGCATGGTCGCACCCTCGCGGCCGCGGGTGTCGCAAGCGCGCCCACGGGGTGAATGCTGCGCCAACGCGCGCCGGCGGCCGGGGCGTCAGGCGGAGCGGACCATCCCGGTCTCGTCGAGCAGGGGGTTGTGCGCCACCGGGACGCGCTCCCCTTCGCTCGGGGGTCCGGGAGGCGTGGCACCGGGGGCGAAGGGGGAACCGCCGAGGGCCTCGCGGCCGTGCGGCTCCAGCCAGTTCGACAGGTCGGGACCTGCGGGGACGATGCCGGTCGGGTTGATGTCGCGGTGGACCTCGTAGTAGTGGCTCTTGATGTGCACGAAGTCGGTCGTGTCGCCGAAGCCGGGCGTCGTGAAGAGGTCGCGGGCGTAGGCCCACAGGACCGGCATCTCCGACAGCTTCGAGCGGTTGGCCTTGAAGTGCCCGTGGTAGACGGGGTCGAAGCGCGCGAGGGTCGTGAAGAGCCGCACGTCGGCCTCGGTGATGTGCTCGCCCATGAGGTAGCGGCGGGTCGACAGCCGCTCCTCGAGCCAGTCCATCGCGCTCCACAGCCGCTCGTACGCGGCCTCGTAGGCGGCCTGGTCGCCGGAGAAGCCGCAGCGGTAGACGCCGTTGTTGACCTCGGTGTAGACGCGCTTGTTGACGACCTCCATCTCCTCGCGCAGGTGCTCGGGCCACAGGTCCGGCGCGCCCTCGCGGTGGTGCTCGCGCCACTGGGTCGACAGGTCGAAGGTGATCTGCGGGAAGTTGTTGGTGACGACCTGGCCGGAGGGCACGTCGACGATCGCGGGGACGGTGATCCCCTTCGAGTACTCCGGGAAGCGAGCGAGGTAGGCGTCCTTGATCCGCGGGATCTGCAGCACCGGGTCGAGGTGACCGGGGTCGAGGTCGAAGGTCCACGAGTCGGCGTCGTGCGTCGGGCCCGTGATGCCCATGGAGATGACGTCCTCGAGGCCGAGCAGGCGGCGCACGATGATCGCGCGGTTGGCCCACGGGCAGGCCCGGGAGACGACGAGGCGGTAGCGCCCCGGCTCGACCGGCCAGTCGCTCGACCCGTCCGAGGTGATCCGGTCCTCGATGTACGCGGTGTCGCGGGTGTAGTCCTTCTCGACGTAGCTGCCCTGTGCCATACCCACACTTTAGTTGAAATTTGAACTTTGTTCCACCTGCGCGAAGGTCGCCTCGTCGAAGGCGACGAGCCGCACCTCCTCGACCCGGGTGGGCGCCGCCCGAATCGTCTCGACCGCTGCGGCGATCGCGTCGTCCTTGGGCCAGCCGTAGATGCCGGCGCTGACGAGCGGGAAGGCGACCGAGCGCGCTCCCAGCGCGTCGGCGACGTCGAGGCACCTGCGGTAGCAGGAGACGAGCAACGAGCGATCGCGTTGTCCGGCAGCGTGGTTGGGACCGACCGTGTGGATCACCCAGCGCGAGGGGAGGTCCCCCGCGGTCGTCCACCCGGCCTCTCCCGTGGCCAGGCCGTCGGGGAACCGGGCGATGCAGTCCTCGAGGACGGCCGGACCGCCGGCGCGGTGGATCGCACCGTCGACACCCCCGCCACCGCGCATCGCGGAGTTGGCGGCGTTGACGATCGCGTCGACCTGCTGGGCGGTGATGTCTCCGTGCACCGCGATGAGCCGGACCATGACCTCAGTCTCCTCCGCTCGCCCCGTCGCGCGTGCCCATCACCGCGACGACCTCGTCGACCTCGCGCTGCCAGACCTCCTCGGGCACCGGCGGCAGGATGTCGTCCCACTCGACGGCGAAGGAGCCGATGACCTGCGGCAGGCGCGCCGGCCGGACCATCGCGAGGGTGTGCAGGTGGGCGCTCCCGTCGCCCCACTTGCCAAGGTGGACGCGACCGGCGTTGGGCAGGGCGAGCATCGCGTTGTGCAGGCGGTGCACGAGCCGCCCCCACTCCCCCGCGAGGTCCTCGTCCATGTCGCCGAAGTCCATGTGCTCGCGGGTCTGCAACCACAACGCCAGCAGACCGCCGCGCCCCCCGCGATCGGCCGAGAGCACCCAGCGCTCGTTGCTCCAGACCACCCCCTCGTCGGGGTGGTCGCAGCGCCAGCAGTCGCGGCCCCCTTCGCCGTCGCGGACGCGGTCGGCCTCGGCCGGTGGGAGCAGGTCCTTGGCGACCACGCGACCACCATCGGCCACCCAGGGGAAGGCGGGCCACTCGACGAAGTCCAGCGAGGGCGCGTCGGTGCGCGTCCTCGCCAGCTCGAAGATCTCCTCGGCGCTCTGGGGCACGTCAGCTCCTCGTCAGCCGCGCATCGCGCCGAGGCGGGCCAGCAGCAGCGCCTCGGCGGTGCAGACCTTTTCGAACTCGCCGAGGTGCAGCGACTCGTTGGCACCGTGCGCCCGGGTGTCGGGGTCCTCGACACCCGTGACGAGGATCGCGGCGTCGGGGAACTTCTCCGCGAACGCCTGGACGAAGGGGATGGAACCGCCGATGCCCACGTCGACCGGGTCGGTGCCCCAGGCGTCGGCGAAGGCCGCCCGAGCCTGGTCGTAGACCGGCCCCTGCGCATCGGCCGCGAAGCCCCAGCCCTGCTCGTCGAGCTCGACCTCGACGGTCGCACCCCACGGGGCGTGCTCCTGCAGGTGGCGCTGCAGCGCCTCCCACGCCTCGGCCGGGTCCTGGGTCGGGTTGAGCCGCAGGTTGATCTTGGCGCGGGCGCTCGCGGCGAGGACATTGCCCGCCTCGTCGACGGCGGGCGCGTCGATGCCGATGACCACGGCGGCCGGCTTGGTCCACAGCCGCGAGGGGATCGAGCCGGTGCCGATGAGCTCGGTGGCGTCGAGCAGCCCCGACTCCTCGCGCAGCCGCGCCTCGTCGTAGTCGATCTCGGGCGCGTCCTCGTGGACGAGCCCCTCGATCGCGACGTCACCCTGGTCGTCGTGCAGAGTCGCCATGAGCCGGCACAGCGAGGTGATCGCGTCGGGGCAGGCGCCGCCGAACATGCCGGAGTGCACGCCGTGGTCGAGGGTGCGCACGGTGACGACGGCGCGAAGGGAGCCGCGCAGGGTCGTCGTGAGCGCGGGCGTGCCGATGGCCCAGTTGAGCGAGTCCGCGAGGACGATCGCATCAGAGGTCAGGCGGTCGCCATGACGCTCGAGCAGCCGCGGCAGCGACTCGCTGGCGATCTCCTCCTCGCCCTCGACGAAGATCGTCACGCCCACCGGCAGGTTGCCGGAGTGCGCCCGCAGCGCGGCGACGTGCGCCATGACCCCGGCCTTGTCGTCGGCGGCTCCGCGCCCGTAGAGGCGACCATCGCGCTCGACCGGCTCGAAGGGGTCGGAGTCCCAGTCGTCGAGGTCACCGGGCGGCTGCACGTCGTGGTGCGCGTAGAGCAGCACGGTCGGCGCGCCCTCGGGGCCGTCGACGTGCCCGATGACGGCGGGGCGTCCCCCTTCGCTCACGATCTCGACGTCGAGGCCCTCCGCGCGCAACAGCTCGGCGGTGCGCTCGGCGGAGGCCTGGACGTGGGCCTGGTCGAAGGAGTCGAGGCTGACGCTCGGGATCCGGGTGAGGTCCTCGAGGTCGGCGCGCACCTGCGGCATCAGCTCGCGCACGCGGGCGCGCAGGGTCTCGATCTGGTCTGCGGTGAGGGTGGTGTCGGTCACGCGGCAGACGCTATCGCGGACGACCGGCTCCGACCGACCGGCGCGGTGCACCTAGAGTTCTCCTCGTGTTCGGACGCAAGAAGGACGACCAGCCCGCCTCCCCCGTGGACGAGCGGCCCCACCGCGAGGGCGCCAAGAACCGGCCCACACCCAAGCGGCGCGACCAGGAGGCCGCGCGCAAGCGTCCCCTCGTGCAGGCCGACCGCAAGGGCGCGAAGGCCGCCGACCGCGAGGCCCGCCGCGAGAACGCGCGCAAGATGCGCGAGGCGATGGTGACCGGCGACGACCGCCACCTGCCGCCGCGCGACAAGGGCCCGGTGCGCCGCTTCGTCCGCGACGCCGTCGACGTGCGCTGGAACCTCGGCGAGCTGCTGCTGCCGCTCATGCTCGCGGTGCTCGTGCTCAGCCTCTTCGCCGGCACGTGGGCGACCTACGTCTTCCTCGGCGTCTACGTCCTCATCCTCATCGCGATCGTCGACGTGTGGCTGCTGTGGCGTCGCACGAAGCCGAAGCTCCTCCAGCGCTTCGGCGCCGACACCAACCTGCGTGGTCTGGCCATGTACCTCGCGATGCGCGCCTTCCAGATGCGCCGCACGCGCATGCCCAAGCCGATGGTCGAGCGCGGCGACACGCTCTGACCGCTCCGGCGACGAGCTGAGGGGCCGCACCCGATCGGGTGCGGCCCCTCAGCTGTTGGTGGCGGCTGTCAGCCGGCCGACAGCGGCATCGGCCCGTAGACGACCTCCGCCTCGCGCAGCAGGCTCACCTGGGCCACGCCCGCGTCGGCGAGGTCCTCCCACGATTCGGCGAACCACGCCTCGGCGTCGGCCTGGGTCGGGAAGGGCACCGAGTGCTCGCTCGGCAGGGGCTGCCCCGAGGTGTCCTCGAAGCGCCAGCGGTAGGCCTCGCTCATGCCTGCCTCACCTGCACCTCGACGAAGGGCGGCTTGGTCACCGTGGCGGCGACCTCACGCCCGCGCACGTCGATGACGACCTCGTCGCCCTCGCCGACCGACCGGTCGAGCAGCGCCAGGGCGATGCCCTGCTTGAGCGTCGGGCTGAAGGTGCCCGAGGTGACCTCGCCGACCTCGGTGCCGTCTGCGGTCTTGACGGCGCAGTGGCTGCGCGGGATGCCGCGGCCGGTGACGAGCAGGCCCCGCAGGAGCGGGCCCGACTTCGCGACCCGCTGCGCGACGAGCGCGTCCTTGCCCCAGAAGGTCTCCTTGTCCCAGCCGACGGCCCACGCCGAGCGTGCCATGACCGGGGTGATCTCGGGCGACAGGTCGTTGCCGTGCAGCGGGTAGCCCATCTCGGTGCGCAGGGTGTCGCGGGCACCGAGACCGCACGGCAGGCCGTCGAAGGGAGCCATCGCCGCGATGATCGCGTCCCACAGCTGCAGGCCGGCGGCGGCCGGGGCGACGAGCTCGTAGCCGCGCTCGCCGGTGTAGCCGGTGCGGCAGACGGTGATGTCGTGGCCCTCCCACACGGCGTCGTCGAAGGACATGTAGTCGTGGTCGACGGGCAGGCCCATCGAGGTGAGCACCTCGTCGCTCTTGGGCCCCTGGACCGCGAGGACGACGTAGTCCTCGTGCAGGTCGGTGACCTCGACGCCCTCGGGCGCGGCCTCGCGCAGCATCTCGACGACGGTCGCGGTGTTGGCGGCATTGGGGATGAGGAAGACGTCGTCGTCGCCGCGCAGGTAGGCGATGAGGTCGTCGACGACGCCACCGGACTCGTTGCAGCACAACGTGTACTGCGCCTTGCCGGGGCTGATCCGGCCGAGGTCGTTGGTCAGCGTCGAGTTGACCAGCTCGGCGGCGCCGGTGCCGGCGACGCGGGCCTTGCCGAGGTGGCTGACGTCGAAGAGCCCGACCCGCTCGCGCACGGCCGTGTGCTCGGCGACGACGCCGCCGCCGGGGTACTCGATCGGCATCTCCCAGCCGCCGAAGTCGGCCATCTTGGCGTCGAGCGCGACGTGGCGCTCATGGATCGGTGAGGTGCGCAGGGCATCGCTGGCGGTCATGCCCCAGACGCTACCGTCTCGCCATACGGGATAGCCTGCGCGTGGTACATCCACCGTTTCCCCGCGCGAAAGGTCCCACTCACGTGGCCCAGCTGATCCTCGGTTCCCGTTCCCTCGCCGCTTGGTCCGGCCGCACCCTCGTCCTGGGTGTCACCGGCTCCGAGCCGACCGCCACCGCGAGCGCGGACCTGCCGAAGTCCGCCGTCGAGCACCTGGCCACGGTTCTGCCTGCCCTCGAGGCCAGCACCAAGGTCGGCGCCACGACGAGCCTGCCGGCCGTCCCGGGCCTCAAGGCCGCCAAGGTCGTGCTCGTGGGCCTCGGTGAGGAGCCGGGCGAAGGGGGGACCGACTCCCTTCGTCGTGCCGCGGGCGCCGCCGTCCGCGCCGCGGGCACCGAATCCGTCGCCATCGCCCTCCCCCACGAGGACGACGCCGACCTGGCCGCCATCGGCGAGGGTGCCCTCGCCGGCGCCTACACCTTCACCGCGCACAAGTCCGCGCCCGCGGAGCAGGACGAGCAGGAGATCACCGTCTTCTCCTCCCTCGACCGCAAGGCCGCGCCCAAGGAGGTCCTCGAGACCGCCGCGACGATCGCGCGCAACGTCGCGTGGGCCCGCGACCTCGTCAACACCGCGCCCAACCTGCTCTACCCGCAGTCCTTCACCGAGCAGGTGCAGCAGGTGGCCAAGGCCTCCTCCGGCAAGCTCAAGGTCGAGGTCCTCGACGACAAGGCCCTGCTCGAGGGCGGCTTCGGCGGCATCGTCGGCGTCGGCCAGGGCAGCAGCCGCCCGCCCCGCATCGTCACCCTCAGCTACAGCCCCCGCGGCAAGAAGTCGCACGTCGCGCTCGTCGGCAAGGGCATCACCTTCGACACCGGCGGCGTGTGCATCAAGCCCTCCGCCAGCATGGCGACGATGAAGTCCGACATGGCCGGTGCCGCCGCCGTCGCGGCCACGGTCGTCGCCGCGGCCGAGCTCGAGCTCGACGTCGCCGTGACCGGCTACCTCTGCCTCGCGGAGAACATGCCGGGCGGCAATGCCCAGCGCCCCGGCGACGTCGTCACGATGCGCAACGGCATGACCGTCGAGATCCTCGACACCGACGCCGAGGGCCGCATGGTCCTCGCCGACGGCATGGCCCTGGCCGCCGAGTCGGGTCCCGACCAGATCTTCGACGTCGCCACCCTCACCGGCGCCTGCGTCGTCGCCCTCGGCCCGCACATCTTCGGTGTCATGGGCAACGACGAAGAGCTGCGCACGGCGATCACCGAGGCCGCCGACCGCGCCGACGAGCCGAGCTGGCCGCTCCCCCTGCCCACAGCCCTGCGCGCCGGCCTCGACTCCGCCACCGCCGACATCGCCCACAAGGGCGACCGCATGGGCGGCGCCCTGACTGCGGGCCTGTTCCTGCAGGAGTTCGCCAAGGACGCCGACGGCGAGCAGATCCCCTGGGCCCACCTCGACATCGCCGGCCCCTCCTTCAACGAGGGCGGCGCCACCGGCCACCTGCCCAAGGGCGGCACCGGCGTCGCCGTCGGCACCCTCCTGGAGCACATCGCCAACCTCGACTGACACCCACGCAGATCCATTCGAAGAAGAAGCGCTCGGTCGACCGGGCGCTTCTTCTTCGATTGGGCGACTGACGCCGAGAACCCCTTACGCTGGGGCCGGTCCGTGACCCCGGACACATCCCGTGCAAAGGAGCATCTCGTGGCAGACCCCGCGACCTCGACCCCCTTCGACCTCGTCGTCCTCGGAGCCGGCAGCGGCGGATATGCCTGCGCGCTGCGGGCAGCGCAGCTGGGCATGAAGGTCGCGCTCGTCGAGGAGGACAAGATCGGCGGGACCTGCCTGCACCGCGGGTGCATCCCGACCAAGGCGCTCCTCCACGCGGCCGAGCTCGCCGACGGCGCGCGGGCCGGTGCCGCCCACGGGGTGCTCACGAGCTTCGAGGGCATCGACACCACGGCCCTGCACGCCCGCAAGGACAAGGTCATCGGGCAGCTCCACAAGGGCCTGACCGGCCTCATCGGCCAGGCGGGCATCGAGGTCGTCAGCGGCCGCGGTCGCCTTGTCGACGCCGGCACCGTCGAGGTCGAGGGCGAAGGGGGCACCACCCGCGTCAGCGCGAAGACCGTTGTGCTGGCGACGGGTTCGTACGCGCGCACCATCCCCGGCGTCGAGCTCGGGCCGCGCGTCATGACGAGCGACCAGGCGATGAACCTCGAGACGATCCCGCAGCGGGTCGCGGTCCTCGGCGGCGGCGTCATCGGCGTCGAGTTCGCCTCGATGCTGCGCAGCTTCGGCGCCGAGGTGACGATCGTCGAGGCGCTCGACCGGATCGTCGCGGCCGAGGAACCGTCGATCTCCAAGCACCTGACGCGCGAGTTCAAGAAGCGCGGCATCACCTCACGCACCGCCACCCGGGTCGCCTCCGTCGAGGCCGACGAGCAGCGCGCCGTCGTGCACCTCGAGGGCGGCGACCAGCTCGAGGTCGACCTCGTGCTCGTCGCCGTCGGGCGCGGTCCGCGCAGCGAGGGTCTCGGCTTCGAGGAGGCGGGTGTCGCCGTCGACCGCGGGTTCGTCCCGACCGACGAGCGGCTGCGCACCAACGTCGAGGGCGTGCGCGCGGTCGGTGACCTCGTGCCCGGCCTCCAGCTGGCCCACCGCGGCTTCGCCCACGGGATCTTCGTCGCCGAGGACCTCGCCGGGCTCGACCCGCGACCGGTCGACGACGTGACGATCCCCAAGGTCACCTACTGCGACCCCGAGATCGCCTCCGTCGGGCTGTCGACGGAGGCGGCGAAGGGGGCCGGTCACGACGTCGAGGTCGTCACCTATCCCTTGGGCGGCAACGGCCGCAGCATCATCCGGGGCACGACGGGCTCGGTGACGCTCGTCCGCGAGAAGGACGGCCCCGTCCTCGGGGTCCACATGGTCGGACTCGGCGTCAGCGAGCTGATCAGCGAGGCGCAGCTCGTCGTCGGCTGGGAGGCCCACCCCGAGGACGTCGCCCCGCTCGTGCACGCCCACCCGTCGCAGGGTGAGGCCCTGGGCGAGGCGGCCATGCTCGCCGCCGGCCGGCCCCTGCACGCGCACGCCTGAGCCGGACGAGGGCGGCACCTGCAGATCTCCACGGGACACGACGTGGGCCCCGTGGACAAGACCCCGCAGACTCGTGAGAGTCTGTGACGTATCCCATCTCGATAGAAGGAGCAGAGGCGCATGTCTGAGCGGGTTGCCATGCCGGCACTGGGTGAGTCCGTGACCGAGGGCACCGTGACGCGATGGCTCAAGAACGTGGGCGACACGGTCGAGGTCGACGAGCCGCTGCTCGAGGTCTCGACCGACAAGGTCGACACCGAGATCCCGTCGCCTGTCGCGGGCACGATCCAGGAGATCCTCGTCGAGGAGGACGAGACCGTCGAGGTCGGAGCCGACCTCGCCGTCATCGGGGACGGCGACGCCCCTGCGGCCTCCGACTCCGGCGACGACTCCGCGCAGGAGGAGGCTCCCGCCGAGGAGCCTGCCGCCGAGGAGCCGGCTGCCGAGGAGGCCCCGGCAGCGGAGCCTGAGGAGGCTCCCGCCGCCGAGACCCCGGCCGAGGCCCCCGCTGCCGAGAGCTCGTCGAGCGACTCCGGCGACGGCACGACCGTGGCCATGCCGGCCCTGGGCGAGTCCGTCACCGAGGGCACCGTCTCCCGCTGGCTGAAGGCCGAGGGCGACACCGTCGAGGTCGACGAGCCGCTGCTCGAGGTCTCGACCGACAAGGTCGACACCGAGATCCCCTCCCCCGTCGCGGGCACGCTGACCAAGATCCTCGTCCAGGAGGACGAGACGGTCGAGGTCGGCGCCGATCTGGCGATCGTCGGTGGCTCCGGTGGCGGCGCCGCCGCGCCCGCCGAGGAGCCCAAGGCCGAGGAGCCGAAGCAGGAGGCCCCCAAGGAGGAGCCGAAGGCCGAGGAGCCCAAGCAGGAGGCCCCCAAGGAGGAGCCGAAGGCCGAGGAGCCCAAGCAGGAGGCTCCGAAGGAGGAGCCCAAGGCGGAGGCACCCAAGGAGGAGCCGAAGCAGGAGGCCCCGAAGGCGGAGGCCCCCAAGGCGGAGGCTCCCAAGGCGGAGGCTCCGGCTGCGTCCGGTGGCGACGCCGCCGCCTACGTCACGCCTCTCGTGCGCAAGCTCGCCGCCGACAACGGCATCGACCTCTCGCAGGTCCAGGGCACCGGCATCGGTGGTCGGATCCGCAAGCAGGACGTGCTCGACGCCGCCAAGGCGAAGAACCAGCCGCAGGAGGCTGCCGCCCCGGCCGCCGCCGCTCCGGCTGCTGCTCCCGCTGCGGCTGCCCCCGCGGGCGTCCCGGCCGGTCTGGAGTCCAACGTCCCGCAGTCCAAGCGCGGCACCCGCGAGAAGATGACCCGCCTGCGCAAGGTCATCGCCCAGCGGATGGTCGAGTCGCTGCAGGTCTCCGCCCAGCTGACGACGGTCGTCGAGGTCGACATGACCAAGGTGGCCCGCGTCCGCGACGCCGCCAAGGCCGACTTCGCCAACCGCGAGGGCACGAAGCTGTCCTTCCTGCCCTTCATCGCCCTGGCCACGGCCGAGGCGCTCAAGGCGCACCCGGGCATCAACGCCAGCGTCGAGGGCGAGGAGATCGTCTACCACGGTCAGGAGAACCTCTCGATCGCGGTCGACACCGAGCGCGGCCTGCTCACGCCGGTCGTCAAGAACGCCGGTGACCTCAACGTCGCCGGTCTCGCCCGGGCGATCGCCGACGTCGCCGACCGCACGCGCAACAACAAGATCACGCCGGACGACCTGTCGGGCGGGACCTTCACCATCACCAACACCGGCAGCCGGGGTGCGCTCTTCGACACCCCGATCCTCAACCAGCCGCAGGTCGCGATGCTCGGCACCGGCGCCATCGTGCGTCGCCCCGTCGTCATCACGACCGACGACGGCGGCGAGACGCTGGCGATCCGGTCGATGATGTACCTCGCGCTCAGCTACGACCACCGCGTGGTCGACGGCGCCGACGCGGCCCGCTTCCTCGGGACGGTCAAGGCCCGTCTGGAGGAAGGCCGCTTCGAGGCCTGACATGAGCACACGACGACAGCGCGTCGCCATCACCGGAGCATCCGGACTGATCGGCGGCGCGCTGTCGTCGTCCCTGCGGGCGGACGGTCACGAGGTGGTCCATCTCGTGCGACGCGAGGCGAAGGGAGACCACGAGCGCCCCTGGGACCCGGACCGTCGGGTCCTGGACCCGGCAGTGCTCGCCGACGTCGACACCGTCGTGCACCTCGCAGGCGCCGGGGTCGGCGACCGGCGCTGGACCCCGACCTACAAGATGCTCATCCGCACCTCGCGGGTACACGGCACGGACCTCGTCGCGAGGACGGTGGCGGCCGGGGCCGGCCCGACACGACTCGTCACGGCATCCGCCGTCGGCTTCTACGGCGACCGCGGCGACGAGGTGCTCACGGAGGCGTCCGCTCCCGGGCGCACCTACCTCGCCGGCGTGGTCCGCGACTGGGAGGCCGCCGCGGCTCCCGCCGTCGCTGCGGGTGTCCCCGTGGCCCACGCGCGCACCGGCATCGTCCTTGCCGCCCACGGTGGCGCCCTGGCCCCGATGCTGCTCGTCGGCCGTCTCGGCATCGGCGGCCCGCTCGGCTCGGGACGGCAGTGGCTGCCATGGGTCTCCCTCGAGGACGTCGTGGGCGCCTACACCCGGCTCGTCGAGGACCCGACCCTCGAGGGGTCGGTCAACCTCACCGCGCCCCACCCGGTGCGGCAGCGCGAGCTCGCTCGAGGCATCGGGCGGCGGCTGCACCGCCCCGCGGTGGTACCGACGCCCGCGGTCGCGATGCGGCTGGCGATCGGCGAGTTCGCCGGCGAGGCGCTCGCCTCGACCCGGGTGCTCCCCCAGCGGCTCGACGCAGCCGGCTTCGAGCACCGGCACCCCCATCTCGACGACGCCCTCGACGACCTGCTCAGCCCGCGTCCGACGCGGTGACGTCGCGCACCCGCCACCTCCCGTCCCACACGAGCACGAGATCGGCGCGCTGCGCACGTCGGGCCGGGCGCTGCTGGCGCGAGCCGTCGCGGGCGACGACCGTGTAGGCACCCTCGTCGACGACGGTGCGCAGCACGGCGGTGCTGCCGCTCGTGCGCTCCAGGCTCGCCGAGCGGACCGTCATCGACAGCCCCTCGTAGCGCAGCCCACCCCCACGCAGCTCCTCGAGCAGCTCGCGATCTCGCGTCGCCGAAGGTGATCCCTGCTCGTCGAGCCGGCCGAGCACGACCGGATCCAGGTCGGTGACGACCTGCTGCCGCATCGTCGTCAGGGCCTGCGCGAGACGCACCGGCGCCGACCGGGGTGCGGAGCGATCGGTGAGCACGCGGGTGTCGGCGGCGTCCGCCGAGCCGGTCCCGGCCGGATCGTCCGTCGCGACCACCGACGCGGGGCGCGGGGCGCTCCCTTCGTCATCGGCGGAGGCCAGCTGCCGCCATGGCACGACGACCGCGAGGGCCAGCCCCAGCGCGACGGTGACGGCCACCGCGAGGCGACGGCTGCTCGGACCCTGCTCGGCCGCCCGCGCGATGTCCCGGGTGGATGACACGTCGGCGTCGCGTGACAGATCGATGTCCTCGTCACGGGGACGGCGGGGTGCCGCGTGGCGTCCGGCCCGCGCTCGCGGTCCTTCGCTCGCGGTCTGCTCCTCGTCGCGTCGGCGCTGCCACCACCGCCGGGTCGGCGAGGGCGCCTCGTCGGCGACGAGCTCACGCTGCCAGTCGGGCACCTGCACCCCGTCCCGGGCCGCCGCCTCACGGATGCGCCGCGTCAGACCCGAGGCGACATCACCGGTGGCGGTCATGCGCAGGGGCTGCGCGGGTGCCGCGTCGAAGACGTCGACCGCCACCTCGTCGGCCTCCGGACGGCTCGCCGGGTCACCCGCGAGGCAGGACTCGACGACGTCGACGAGGGCGGGGTGGTCGGCCAGGCCCGCACCCAGGTCGAGCCGGTCCGCCACGTGGCCGGGGGGCTCCCCGACGAGGCACAGCCAGGCGAGCGCGCCGAGGGCGTGGACGTCGCTGGCCCGGCTGGGCTCCTCGCCGTCGAGGACCTCCGGCGCGACGTAGCCGTCGGTGCCGTGCACGTCGCCCGGCGCCTCCCCGGTCAGTCGGGAGAATCCGAGGTCCGCGAGCACCGGCCGTCCGGTGCTGTCGAGCAGGACGTTGCCCGGGCTGAGGTCGCCGTGGACGACCCCGAGGCCGTGCAGCCCGGCCAGGGCACGGGCGATCGGCGCGATGACGGTGACGGTCTCCCCCGGGGTGAGGTGGCCCCGCTCGGCGACGACGCGGCCGAGGCTGCCGCCGGCGAGCAGCTCGAGCACGAGGGCCGTGGCCGGCCCCTCGTCGGTGTCGACCTCGCGGACCTCGTGCAGGGTGACCACGTGCTCGGCGGCCGCGTGCTGGAGCATCGAGTACTCGCGCAGCGCCTCGTCGTCGGCTCCTCCGCGCAGCAGCTTGATCGCCACCAGTTCGTCGTCGGCCTCGCGCCGCGCCCGCCAGACCGTCGACGTCGAGCCGGTCCCGAGCAGGCGGGTCAGGCGATAGCCGGGGACCTCGGGTGGGATCTCGTCCATGCCCTCCACCTTGCCGGACCTCGCCGATCCGGCCGTCGAGATTTCCACAGCCCTCCCCAGAACCCTGCAAGACCCTAGGGTCTTGCAGGGTTGCGGTCGCGGAACTCTGCAAGACCCTGGGGTTGTGCAGAGTTCGTGCCGGGTGCGGATGGGCGACGTGGCGGAGGGCGAAGGGAGGACAACTGGCGCGGCGTAGGCTGGCGGCCATGCGTTTCGAGGAGCTCGGCTTCGCCCCAGACACCGTCGACTACCTGACCGCGTGGGAGCACCAGAAGCGGGTCCACGCCGCCGTCGTCGCCGGCGATCTCGAGGACACGACCCTGCTGCTCGAGCACACCGCCGTCTACACCGCGGGCAAGCGCACCGAGCCCCACGAGCGACCGATGGACGGCACCCCCGTCATCGACGTCGACCGTGGCGGCAAGATCACCTGGCACGGCCCCGGGCAGCTCGTCGGCTACCCGATCGCCCACCTGCCCGGACGGCGCGACGTCATCGCCCACGTGCGTCGTCTCGAGGAGATGATGATCCGGGTCGCCGCCGACGTAAGCGTCACCGCGACCCGCGTGCCCGGCCGCTCCGGCATCTGGGTGCCCGGCACCGACGGCACCCGCGACCGCAAGCTCGGCCAGATCGGCATCCGCGTCTCGCGCGACGTCGCCATGCACGGCTTCAGCCTCAACGTGAACTGCGACCTGTCGTGGACGCAGACGATCGTCCCGTGCGGCATCCCCGATGCCGACGTCTCGACCCTGGCCCTCGAGACCGGTCGCGACATCACCGTGGCCGACATCCTCCCTTCGGCCCGGGCCCACCTGCTCGAGGTGATGACCGAGGACCTGCCGCTCACCACAGGGGCTGCTCAGGCGCAGGGCGCCTGACCGACGCGTCAGCCGGTCGGGATCATGTGCTCCCAGGGCTTGGCCAGGTCGAAGCGCCGCCCGCTCACCTCGCGGGGCGTGATCTCGACGAAGACGTCCTTGTCCGTCGGGACCCACGAGCGCAGCCGCGACGCCTCGGCCCGCGCCTGCTCGTCCGTCGTCTCGAGCACCCGTGCGTTGCCGCGCACGATGACCGACCAGGCGTGCGCGGAGTCGTAGCCGTCGATCTCGAAGGCGACGTCGGCGCTCATGACGATCCCGAGGAGCTTGTTGCCCTGCGAGGTGCGGAAGAGCAGGACCTCACCGTCCGTGGCGTAGTTGATCGGCACGATGTGCACCTCCCCCGCGAGGTGGAAGGCCAGGCGTCCGAACTCGTTGGCATGCAGCGCCTCCCAGCTCTCCTCGGCGCGCATCACGTGGACAGGTGATTCCGTCATGACGACCTCCTGCGTCGGGCGCGGGCCTCGCCCGCGGTTACTACACAGTGTAGTGGCGAAGGGGGGTCCGCGTCGCCCCCCTTCGGCCCTCCACGGTGGAGGCGTAGTCTGGAGTGACTCCGGACACCACCGGGGTCACCGAGATTGCCAGGAGAGCTGCGTGACCGTCGCACCCGAAGGACGTCGTCTGCTGCGCGTCGAGGCGCGCAACGCCGAGACCCCCATCGAGCGCAAGCCGGAGTGGATCCGGACCACCGCCAAGATGGGCCCCGAGTACAACGCCATCCGGGGCCGCGTCAGCGGGCAGGGCCTGCACACCGTGTGCCAGGAGGCCGGCTGCCCCAACATCTTCGAGTGCTGGGAGGACCGCGAGGCGACCTTCCTCATCGGCGGTGACGTGTGCACCCGCCGCTGCGACTTCTGCGACATCGCGACCGGCCGCCCGACCTCGCTCGACATGGACGAGCCGCGCCGCGTCGCCGAGTCCGTCCGCGAGATGGGGCTGCGCTACTCGACCGTCACCGGTGTCGCCCGCGACGACCAGCCCGACGGTGCCGCCGCGCTCTACGCCGAGACGATCCGCGCGATCCACGAGCTCAACCCCAACACCGGCGTCGAGATCCTCCCGCCCGACTTCGGCGCGAAGCCCGAGCTCGTCGGTCAGGTCTTCGATGCCCGCCCCGAGGTCTTCGCCCACAACCTCGAGACCGTGCCGCGCATCTTCAAGCAGATCCGCCCGGCCTTCACCTACGACAAGTCGCTCAAGGTGCTGTCGATGGCCCGCGAGGCCGAGCTCGTGACGAAGTCCAACCTCATCCTCGGGATGGGCGAGGAGGACCACGAGATCGAGACCGCACTGCGCGACCTGCACGACGCGGGCTGCGACATCATCACGATCACCCAGTACCTGCGCCCGTCGAAGCTGCACCACCCGATCGACCGGTGGGTCAAGCCCGAGGAGTTCGTCCACTGGAGCGAGCTCGCCGAGGAGATCGGCTTCAAGGGCGTCATGGCCGGGCCGCTCGTGCGCTCGAGCTACCGCGCCGGCCGCCTCTACTCGACGGCCATGGCCAAGTGGGGTCGCCCGATCCCCGAGCACCTGTCGCACCTCGCCGCTGCGGTGGACGAGCCGGCCCGCCAGGAGGCCTCGTCGCTCGTCGCGAAGTCGCGTGCGCAGGCGATCCTCGACCAGCCCGCCACCGGCACCGACGGCTGACCTGGCACCCCGCCCGAGCAACTAGACTCTCTCCTCATGGCCAGCAAGAACGACAAGCCCGAGAAGCCGAAGCGCGAGAACCCCTTCAAGCGGATCGCCTCGGTCTACAAGACGATCAAGGCGATCGACCCGCAGGTGACCCTGTGGATGATCCTCGCCTTCGTCGTCGTGCTCGCCATCGGGGCGATCATCGGCCTGATCTTCGGCCACGTCTTCGCCTCGCTGCTCGTCGCGCTGCCCTTCGCCGCTCTCGCGGCGATGATCGTGCTCTCGCGCCGCGGCGAGCGGGCCGCCTTCGCCCAGATGGAGGGCCAGCGCGGCGCCGCCATCGGTGGCATGTCGACCCTGCGTCGCGGGTGGTACTTCGACCAGGAGCCGGTCGCTGCCGACGCCACCAAGCCGAGCGAGATCAACACCGCCGCCGTCGTCTTCCGCGCCCTCGGCCGCCCGGGCATCGTCCTGCTCGGCGAGGGCCCGAAGCACCGCGTCGACAAGCTCTTCGCCAAGGAGACCAAGAAGGTCAACCGGGTCGCCCCCGGCGTGCCGGTGCACACCTACATCGTCGGCTCCGCCGAGGGCGAGCTGCACCCGCGCAAGATCCGCATGACCCTCACCCGCCTGCGCCCCGAGCTGAGCAAGGAGGAGATGGCCGTCGTCAACAAGCGGCTGAAGTCCCTCCCCGGCATCCGCCAGGGCGTCCCCGCCGGCGTCGACCCGACCCGTGCGCGGATGAACCGCAGCGCCCTGCGCGGCCGCTGACCCCACGGGTCCGCCCGCGTCGAGCGGCCCGGACCCACCCACGGCCCCCACCCGCCGACCTCCGGGAGACCCACTCGTGCCTGCTGCCGCCACCACCCACGCCGAGGACCTGGCCGACTTCGTCGCCGCGTCGCCGTCGAGCTACCACGCGGCGGCCGAGGTGGCCCGCCGCCTGCAGGAGGCGGGCTTCGCCCCCCTTCGTGAGACGGACGCCTGGCCGCAGGGACCGGGCCGCTACCTCGTCCTGCGCGAGGGCGCGGTCATCGCCTGGGTCGTGCCCGAGGGGGCGACCACGACGACGCCCGTGCGCATCTTCGGCGCGCACAGCGACTCCCCCGGCTTCAAGCTCAAGCCGCAGCCGACCACCGGCCGCCTGGGCTGGCTGCAGGCCGGCGTCGAGGTCTACGGCGGGCCGCTGCTCAACTCCTGGCTCGACCGCGAGCTGCGCCTGGCCGGCCGGCTCGTGCTCGACGACGGCACCGAGGTGCTCGCCGACTCCGGGCCGCTGCTGCGGCTGCCGCAGCTGGCGATCCACCTCGACCGCGAGGCCAACGAGCGCTTCGCCCTCGACAAGCAGGTGCAGACCCAGCCCGTGTGGGGCGTGGGCGCCGCCGCCTCTGCCGACCTCATCGGCGAGCTCGCCGCGACGGCCGGCGTCGACGCGACCCGGGTGCGCGGCTACGACCTCATGACGGCCGACTCCGCGCGCGGTGCGGTCTTCGGCAAGGACGACGTCTTCTTCGCCGCCGGCCGCCTCGACGACCTCGCCAGCGTGCACGCCGGCACCGTCGCGATGACCCAGCTCGACGACGTCGCGGGCGACCACATCCCGCTCCTGGCCGTCTTCGACCACGAGGAGGTCGGATCGGCGACCCGCACCGGTGCCGGCGGCCCCTTTCTGGAGGAGGTGCTCGAGCGCATCGGCATCGCCCTCGGCGCCGACCGTGGTGAGCGGCTGCGTGCCCTCGCGTCGTCGTGGTGCGTCTCCAGCGACGTGGGGCACTCGGTGCACCCCAACTACCCCGAGAAGCACGACCCCGCCGTGCGGCCGGTCCTCGGCTCCGGCCCGATCCTGAAGATCAACGCCAACCAGCGCTACGCCAGCGACGGCGTCGGCGCCGCGGCCTGGCGCGGGTGGTGCGAGCAGACCGGTGTGACGAGCCAGGACTTCGTGTCCAACAACACCGTGCCGTGCGGGTCGACGATCGGGCCGATCACCGCGACCCGCCTCGGCATCCGCACCGTCGACGTCGGCATCCCGATCCTGTCGATGCACTCGGCCCGTGAGCTGGCCGGCACCAGTGACCTGCTCGACCTGTCACGGGTGGCGCTGACCTTCTTCCGCGGCTGAACGGGCCGACCCACAGCGCCCAACTCCGCAAAACCCTAAGGTTTTGCGGAGTTCAAGGGCGGGAGACGCTGGTCAGACCCGGACGACGTGGGTGCGGGCGGCGAGGTCGTGCAGGCCGCGGCCGTCCCCCTTCGCCGTGACGAGCGCGGGGATGAAGAGGCAGAGCAGGGCGGCCCGCACCGCGGAGCGAAGGGGGGTGACCCACTCCCCCACGAGCGGCACCACCCGCAGCCCGAGGAGACGGTGACCGAAGGTCGCACCACCGAGGGTGACGCCGACGAGGTTGAGCAGGAAGAGCAGCCCGAGCGGGACGAAGGAGAAGGCCTCCGGGCTCAGCTCGACGAAGCGGCCGATGAGGCCGTTGGTGATGAGCAGGCAGGCGACCCAGTCGATGACGACCGCCACCAGGCGCCGAGCAAAACCGGCGCTGCTCCCCCCTTCGTCAGGGGTCGGGATGGGACGGTCGGTGCTGCTGCTCACCGGGGCAGCCTATGCAACGCCGATGGACGCTCCCGCCGGGCCGTGCCCCCGGGCGCTAGGGTTGGTCTCAACACGTGGGACGCATGTCTCATGTAACACCGGTGAAACATTCGGGTCATGGTCGAGAAACCGGCCGTGCCTACAGTCATCACCAACAGTTGAAGCGGCGGGTCAGAGCGGCCTGCCGCCCCACCCCAGGAGGATGGTTTGTTCAGCTCCCCTGACGAGGTCCTTGAGTTCATCAAGGCCGAGGACGTCAAGTTCGTCGACATCCGTTTCTGCGACCTGCCGGGCATCATGCAGCACTTCAACGTGCCGGCCGAGTCGATCGACGAGGACTTCTTCACCGAGGGCCAGATGTTCGACGGATCCTCGATCCGCGGCTTCCAGGCCATCCACGAGTCCGACATGAAGCTCGTCCCGGACATCAAGACCGCCTACCTGGACCCCTTCCGCGAGGAGAAGACGCTCATCGTCAACTTCTCGATCGTCGATCCCTTCACCGGTGAGCAGTACAGCCGCGACCCGCGCAACGTCGCGGCGAAGGCCGAGGCCTACCTGAAGTCGACCGGCATCGCCGACACCGCCTTCTTCGGCGCCGAGGCCGAGTTCTACGTCTTCGACGACGTGCGCTTCGACACCCAGCCGCAGGGCTCCTACTACTACCTCGACTCGATCGAGGCGAAGTGGAACTCCGGCCGCAAGGAGGAGGGCGGCAACAAGGGCTACAAGACCGCCATGAAGGGCGGCTACTTCCCCGTGCCGCCGGTCGACCACATGGCCGACCTGCGCGACAAGATCTGCCTGAACATGAAGGCCGTCGGCCTCGAGGTCGAGCGCAGCCACCACGAGGTCGGCTCCGCGGGCCAGCAGGAGATCAACTACAAGTTCAACACCCTGCTCCAGTCCGGCGACGACATCATGAAGTTCAAGTACGTCGTCAAGTCCACCGCGTGGAACGACGGCCGCACCGCGACCTTCATGCCGAAGCCGATCTTCGGTGACAACGGCTCGGGCATGCACACCCACCAGTCCCTGTGGAAGGACGGCGAGCCGCTCTTCTACGACGAGCAGGGCTACGGCGGCCTGTCCGACATCGCCCGCTGGTACATCGGTGGTCTGCTCAAGCACGCCCCCGCGCTGCTCGCCTTCACCAACCCGACGGCCAACAGCTACCACCGCCTGGTCCCGGGCTTCGAGGCCCCGATCAACCTCGTGTACTCGGCCCGCAACCGCTCTGCCTGCATCCGCATCCCGATCGCGGGCAACTCCCCCAAGGCCAAGCGCGTCGAGTTCCGCATCCCGGACCCGTCGAGCAACCCCTACCTGTGCTTCGCCGCCCAGCTGATGGCCGGCCTCGACGGCATCAAGAACCGCATCGAGCCCCCGGAGCCGGTCGACAAGGACCTGTACGAGCTGCCCCCGGAGGAGCACGAGGCCATCGAGCAGGTCCCCACCTCGCTCCCCGAGGTGCTCAAGGCCCTCGAGGCCGACCACGAGTTCCTGCTCGAGGGCGATGTCTTCACCCAGGACCTCATCGACACCTGGATCCAGTGGAAGTACGAGAACGAGGTGCTCCCGCTGCAGGTGCGCCCGCACCCGCACGAGTTCGAGATGTACTTCGACATCTGAGCCGACTGGGCACGCGAACGGCCCCAGATCCCCGACATCCCGGGGGTCTGGGGCCTTCGTCATGCTGGCCCGGTGTCCAACCGGTAGCCCGGGGAGCCGGCAGGCCTCCTGGAGCGCTACCGGCTCCCCGGGCTACCGGTTCAACACACAACCTTCAGGGTGGAGCCGTGCGGCAGCGGGCTAGGAGTCCTGCACCGCGAAGCGGTCGAAGGCGGTCCGCCACCCCCGCGCCAGGAGGCTGCGCAGCGGCGGCCGCTGGAGGAGGGCGATGAAGAGCCGGTGGCTGCGCCGGGTCATCCCCGTGTAGGTCCACTCGGCGGTCACGGTGCTGCCACCTGCCGGGGCCGGCGCGATGCGGACCGCGCCGTCGCCTCCCCCGCCCCAGCTCGTCTCCTCGAGGGTCCACCGGACGGTGGTCGGGTCGGACCAGTCGTAGCGCGGCACGACCCAGAAGGGCGATCCGGGTGAGCTCTCGCGCACCATCGCCCACGTGTCACCCTGCGCACGCACCTCATAGGTGGCGGGGTCGAGCGTGCGGCTCCACGTCTGCAGGCGGCGCGGCGACATGTCGGTCAGGGCGCGCAGCACCTGATCGGGCGTGGCCCGGGTCGTGACCGTGAAGTGCACTCTTCAGTGCACACCCGCCGGGCCGGACCGGTCAAGAACCAGTGCGGGCCGTGCTGCTGCCCTGCCCGGCGACGCGACGGAGACGACGTGTTCAGGCTGGTTGCAGGTGGTGTCCAGCACTGTGAGCACATGAGCCCCATCAGCCAACCCCGACCGGTCCTCCCCCTCACCGCCGACGCCGCACCGCGAGTCGTCGTCGTCACCGGCACCTACGGCGCGGGGCACAACTGCGCGGCCCGCGAGATCTCCCGCGTGCTGACCGAGCGCGGCTGCCGGGTCAACGTGCTCGACGTGGTCGACCTGCTGCCGTGGCGACTCGGGCCGGCGCTGCGAGCGGCCTACTACGCCCAGCTGCGCACGGTGCCGGGGTCGTGGGGCACGACGCTCGACCTGCTCGGCCCGGGAACGATCGCCCAGCGCGCCGCCACCGGCCTGCTCGGCCTGCTCTCCGGACGTCTCCTGCAGGCGGTCGGCGAGCCCGACCTCGTCGTGACGACCCACCCCTTCGGTGCGCAGATGCTCGGCCACGCGCGGGCCGGCGGGCGGCTCGCCGCCCCCGTCGTCACCTATCTCACCGACACCTCCGTGCACTCGCTGTGGGTGCACCCCGGCGCGGACCTGCACCTGGCCGTCCACGAGGTCGCGGCCGAGGAGGCACGCGCTCTCGGTGGTCGCACGGCGGTCGTGCACCCGCTCGTCGACATCGCGGGCCCCAAGGGTCCGGTCGCGACGCCTCCGCCCGGGATCCCGAGCTCACCGTGGGCGCTGGTGACCGGTGGCTCGCTCGGCATGGGCGACCTCGTCGCCACCGCCCGCGACATCCGCGACGACGGACGACTCGTGCCGGTCGTCCTCTGCGGCACCGACGAGCGACTCCGCCGTCGCCTCGACGGGGTGCCCGGGGTCGTCGCCCTCGGCTGGCGCGACGACGTCCCGGACCTCATGGCGACGGCGACCTGCGTGGTGCAGAACGCGGGCGGCTTCACCTCCCTCCAGGCGATGGCCTCGGGCACCCCGGTCATCACCTATCGACCGCTCGCCGGCCACGGCGTCACGAACTGCGCCAACCTCGACCGGGTCGGCCTCGTGCCGTGGGCCCGCACCCGGGGCGAGCTGTCGGCCCACCTGGCCGCCAGCGCCACGGCCCCGAGGGCGAGTCGCCTGCCCGTCGACGCCCCGGAGGTCGGCGACGTCCTCGTCGGATCACGTGCGACGGTGGCGGCGTGAAACCGGCCGCGGTCGCCCTCGCGGCGCTCGCCGCCGGGCAGGCCCTCCCTTCGGCAACAGCCATCGCGCCGCTGCGGGCGGCGGTGGCCCCGGGACTCGCCGGCCGCGCCGAGGGGCGGCACATCGCCCTCACCTTCGACGACGGCCCGGACCCGCGCAGCACTCCCGCCTTCCTCGACCTGCTGGCGCAGGAGGGACGACGGGCCACCTTCTTCCTCCTGGGGTCGCAGGCGGCGGACCACCCCGACCTCGTGCGCCGGATCGTCGCCGACGGCCACGAGGTGGCCCTGCACGGGTGGATCCACCGATGCGTCCTGGCGATCCCGCCGGGCACGCTCACCCGGCAGCTGCGCGCCGGCCGGAGCCTCCTGGAGGACCTGACCGGTCAGCGGGTCGAGCACTACCGCCCGCCCTACGGGGTGCTCGGGACCGAGGCCCTGATCGCCTGCCGCCGACTGGGGCTCACCCCGGTGCTGTGGACGGCGTGGGGCCGCGAGTGGGAGTGGGGTGCCACGGCCGACACCGTCGTCACGACGGCGACGCGTCGACTGCGCCCCGGCGGCACCCTCCTGCTCCACGACACCGATCTGCACGCTCCGCACGGTGACTGGCGCCGCACTCACGAGGCGACCCGTCGACTGCTGCGCGGCGATCTCGCGACGGCAGAGGTCGGGCCCCTGCGGGAGCACCGCGCCGCATGACGAAGGGGGGCGACGTGGCAGTCAGGTTGTCTGCAGCCGTCCCGGCGCACGATGACATCGTGACCGTCTCGAGCCGAGAAACCGTGACGGCGCGGGCCGCCGGGTCCCCTCTCCCCCCTGTCCACAGGGACCCGGCGGCCACCACCGTCACCCGCCGCGAGCGCCTGCTCGCCCTGACGGTCGTCGGTGTCGCCGTCGCCCTGTGGGTGACTCTGCTGGGTGCGCCGCTCACCTCCGACGAAGCCGGCTACCTCCTCGTGGGCAGCCACTGGTCACCGGGCAGCTCGCTCTACGGCGACTACTGGGTCGACCGGCCACCTCTCCTCGTCGCGATCTTCGCCCTCGCCTCGCGGTTCCCCGTCGGGCTCACCACCGCCGGTGTCATCGACCCGGGCGTCAAGCTCCTCGGCGCGTGCGCCACCGGGCTCACCCTGATACTCACCTGGCAGCTCGGCAGGCTCGTCGGCACCCGCCTCACCCGCTGGGCCGCCTTCGTCGCCGCCGCCGCGCTGCTCACCAGTCCGCTGCTCGGCATGCCGGAGGTCGACGGCGAGCTCCTGGCGCTGCCCTGCGTCATGCTCACGGTCCTGCTCCTCGTCCACGGCGCCCGCGGACCCGCGGGCGCCCGCGCCCTGCTGCTCATGGCGGGTGCCGGGGCGGCCGCGGTCGCCGCTGCCCTCGTGAAGCAAAACGTCGTCGACGGCTTCGTGCTCGCCGGGGTCATGCTCGCCTTCGCCGGCCGCCGGGCCCGCCCGCGGGTCGCATCCGGGACGCGCCTGGCGACGGCCTTCGCGGCGGGTGCGCTCGCCACGCTGACCGCCGCTCTCGTCGCCGCAGCGTCACGCGGGACGGGGCCCGCCGGGCTCTGGGAGGCCGTCGTCGTCTTCCGCGGCCGGGCGGCGGCGGTCATCGGGCAGTCGGCGAGCCCGGCGACGAGCGAACGCTTCGTCCACCTCATGACCATGTCCGTGCTCAGCGGGCTCCTCCCGCTGCTGGTCGTGGCCCTCGCGCTCGTCGCCCGGGCTCACGGACGCGCCGGTGCCGCACGATGGCTCGTCGTCCCGGCCGTCGCGATGGCGGCCTGGGAGGCCGTCGCGGTGCTCGCCGGCGGCAGCTACTGGCTGCACTACCTGACCGGGATGGTGCCGGGAGCCGTGCTGCTCGTCCTGCTGTGTCGCCCGGGCCCGACGGCCCGGCGGGTGCTGGCCGCGGCGGTCGGTGTGGTCGTCGCGGCGACGATCACCGCGCACGGGGCACGTGCCCTCACCACGACCCCGCCCTCCGACGACGCGCTCGTCATGGGTTGGCTGCACGACCACGCACGTCCGGGCGACGGCGTCGTCGTCGCCTACGGCCACCCCGACATCGTCGCCGGCAGCGGCGCGACCAGCCCCTACCCACAGCTGTGGAGCCTGCCCGTCAGGGTCCGTGACCCCCGGCTGAGCGGGCTGAGCGGCGTGCTCGCCGGACCGAGCGCACCCCGCTGGGTCGTGACCTCCGGCTCCGGCCTCGACGGCTGGGGGCTGCGCGCGGCCGCGGCCCAGCAGACGCTCGCCGGGCACTACGCCGAGCGGGTCACCCTCGGCGGCTGGCACGTGTGGGAGCGCCGGTAGCCCCTGCGAGACGGCCGCGGACGGCCTCCGAGTCCTGAGGAGCGAGGCCGCCCGCGGCCGAGCGTCTCGAAGGGCAGGGGCCGGGGGTGAGAGACTGCTGCCAGTGAGCAGTGTGTGGACCGCGCGGGGGATGCCCGCGCTGCTGGCGGCGACCTTCCTCGGCTTCAGCGGATTTTCCGTCCTCATGCCCGTCGTGCCCCTGTGGGTCGTGCGCGGTGGTGCGGACGAAGGGGGCGCCGGTCTCGTCAACGGCGTGCTGCTGCTCGTCACCGTCCTGACCCAGTTCACCGTCCCGGCGCTGCTGCGGCGCTTCGGCTGGGGGCCGACCCTTGCCGCCGGGCTGGTGCTGCTCGGCGCCCCGTCCCTGGGACTGATCGCCAGCGACGAGCTGTGGGCGGTCCTGGCCCTGTCCGCCGTGCGCGGCGTCGGCTTCGGCATCCTCACCGTCACCGGCAGCGCGGCCGTCGCCGAGCTGTCGACCCCCAAGACCCGCGGCAAGGCCGTGGGCGCCTACGGGCTGGCCGTCGCCGGGCCGCAGGTCGTCCTCCTGCCGCTCGGGTCGTGGGTGGCCGAGACGATCGGCTTCGCCTGGGTCTTCGTCGTCGGCGCCGTGCCCCTGCTCGGCGCGCCCGCCGCGCTCGCGCTCGGTCGGGTCCTCTCCCGCCTGCCGCACCCGTCGGCCGGGGACGAGGACGCCGGCGGCCCGAGCACGTCGCGGGTGGCGCTCACCCTGCTGCGGCCGATGGTCCTGCTCATGGGCGCGACGATCGCCGGCGGCGCCGTGCTGACCTTCGGGCCGCAGATGGTGCGCGACCCCGCGGTCGTCATCCCCGCCCTCGCCCTCATGGAGCTCATGGCCGCGATCTTCCGCTGGTGGATCGGCGGCGTCGCGGACCGGCACGGTGCACAGCGGTTCGTCGCCCCCTTCGTCGTCCTCACGGTGCTCGGGGTCGGTGCGATCGCCTGGGCCGTCGACGAGCAGTCCGTGCCGCTGCTGCTCGTGGGTGCGCTCGTGCTCGGCAGTGCCTACGGCGCGCTGCAGAACCTCACGCTCGTGCTCTCCTTCGCCGCCGTCTCCCGCCGGCACGTCGGGCTCGCGAGCTCGATCTGGAATGTCGGCTACGACCTCGGCACCGCCATCGGCTCCATGCTCGTCGGCGCCATCGCGACGGCCTCCGACTTCCCCACGGCGCTGCTCGCCACGGCGATCTTTGCGCTCGTCACCCTGCCCCTGGCGGTGGCTTCGAGACGGTCGCGGGGCGACCTCCTCAGCCAGCGGTAAGGGAGGCGGAGGGCGCCGATCAGTGCCACTCTGGAGGGGTGCAGCGCACGCTCGCCCTGACCAGCGCCGCCGCGGTCCTCGCGGTCACCGCGGCGTCGGCCTCCGCCGCACCGACGACGGGAGCGGCGCCCCCTTCGGCCGTGACCGCGAGCCGGGCCGACCAGGTGCACGCGGCGATGACCCGGGACCAACGCATCGGACAGCTCTTCATGGTGGCCACCCCCGCCGACTCGGTGTCCGCGGGGCTGCGCTCGGTCGTCAGCGAGCAGCACGTCGGCAACGTCATCCTCATGGGGCGCAGCACGAGCGGGGCCGACCACATCCGCTCGGTGACGACCTCGCTGCAGCGGCTCACCGAGCCCGCCGACGCCACGGCCACGGTGCCGGCCTTCCTCTCCGCGGACCAGGAGGGCGGCAACGTGCAGGTGCTGCAGGGCTCCGGATTCTCACGGATGCCCACGGCCCTCTCGCAGGGCACCCAGGCCACCTCGACCCTGCGGGCCAATGCCGTGCGCTGGGGCACGCAGCTGTCGCGGGCGGGGGTCAACACCAACCTCGGGCCGGTCCTCGACACCGTCCCGCCGGCGTACAAGGCGACCAACGAGCCGCTCGGTCGCTGGGACCGCGAGTACGGCGCCTACTCCTCCACCGTGACGACGAAGGGGGGTGCTGTGCGGGCCGGCATGTCGCGCGCCGGGGTCGCGACGACGGTCAAGCACTTCCCCGGTCTGGGCCGGGTCACGGGCAACACCGACACCACGAGCGGTGTGACCGACACCGTCACGACGAGCACGTCGGCGCTGCTCACGCCCTTCGCCGACGCAGTGACGGCGGGGACCCCCTTCGTCATGATGTCGTCGGCCTCCTACTCGCGGATCGACTCCTCGCGGCCAGCGGTCTTCTCCCCCACCGTGATCCGCACGATCCTGCGGGAGCGGATGGGGTTCGACGGGGTCGTGATGACCGATGACGTCGGCAACGCGAAGCAGCTCGCGGCGTGGACTCCCGCGCAGCGGGCGACGAAGTTCATCGACGCCGGCGGCGACATGGTCCTCACCGCACGCACGGACACCCTGCCGGCGATGGTCTCGGCGGTGCGCACCCGGGCCGCGAGCGACGCGAGCTTCCGGGCGAAGGTCGACGCCGCCTCCCTGCGGGTGCTGCGCGCCAAGGAGGCCGCCGGGATGCTCGGGACGCGGATGACGCCGACCGGCACCTTCAGTCCCTATCTCGTCGGGCGGATCCAGCGCTGGCTGGGCAAGCCCGAGACCCGCGTCTGGGACTCCGCGACCATCACGTCCCTCCAGTGGCGCATCGGCGCGACCACCTCGGGCCGCTGGGACCCTGCGTCGATCCGGACGCTGCAGGACTACCTCGGCATCAGTCGTGACGGGGCGACGCGGTGGACGCCGCGGACGACGGCTCAGCTGCAGCGGTATCTGAACACGCAGCTGTAGTCCCTTCGAGACGCTTGCAGAGCAAGCTCCTCAGGGACCGGGACGTCGGGGCGGGGAGTGCTCCCCCTCCCGTGGGCGGCCCTCTGCGTGAAAGGATCGCGCCAGACCAGCACCACGAAGGGGAATCGCCTTGAGCACAGGGGCACAGCAGTTCATGAACGCTGCCCGCCAGGTCGCGGGAGCGGCCGGCATGGGTGGCGCCGTCGACCAGGCGTTGGAGCAGGTGCAGCAGGGCACCGGCTTCGACCTCAATGCGCGGGACTTCCCCGCCGCCCGGGGCGAAGGGGGGTCCGCCGGCACCCGGATCAACGCCGAGCACGTCTCGCTCGACGACGCGGCCGAGGCGCTCAGCCGCAGCCGCTACGAGATGAGCCAGACCGGCCCGGTGCACGTCATCACGCCGATGGTCATGCCCAAGGGCGGCCGCCTGCGCGCGATGATCCCGGTCATCGCGCTCGTCCTCATCGGCATCGCCGGCGGGGTCGTGCTCCTCCCCTTCGACCTGAGCTTCGCGGTCTTCGGCCCGCACTACTGGCTGCTCGTGCTCGTCGCGGCGGCCTTCCTCTGGTGGCGCCAGGGCATGGTCATGGTGCCCGAGGGCTGCACCGCCCTGATCTCGCGCTTCGGCAAGGTCGAGGCCGAGGTCGGCCCCGGCCGGGTGACGCTGTGGAACCCGTGGAAGCGCGTGTCATACATCGTCAACACCACCCGCGAGTACCCCTTCAACGCGCCGATCCGCTCGGCACCGACGAAGTCGGGCGTGCAGGCGTCGGTCGACCTCTTCCTGCAGTTCCGCATCGTCAGCGCCCGTGAGTTCGTCTTCGTCCTCGGTGCCGTCCAGGGATTCCAGGACAAGCTCAACAACGCGATCTCGGAGACGACCCGCTCGCTGATCTACGAGCAGGAGGCCTCGGGCATCTACGACCTCGTCGGCGAGAGCACCGCGCGACTGCTCGAGCAGCTCAACGCGCAGTTCGCCCCCGCGGTCGAGCTGACGACGGCCAACATCACGCACGCGGAGCCGTCGGCGCAGGAGTACCGGATGGACCTCGCGGCGCCGGAGATGATCCGGGTCGCCAAGGAGGCCTACACCTACGACTACGAGCTGGGGCTGAAGAAGGAGCAGAACGAGGGTGACCTCAACAAGGACCTCGCCTCGCTCAACGAGAACCTCTCCGCCATCCAGGCCGACATCGCCCGCTACCAGGCGCAGATGGACACCGCCCTCGAGCGGGAGACCAACCGGGCCAACGCCGTCGCGCGCCAGCGCTTCGTCGAGTCGGAGTCTGAGGCCAATGCCAATGCCGCGCTGCTCGAGGCCCAGGCCCTCGACATCCGCGCACTGAGCGCGGCCCTCGCGCCGGAGATCCTCGACTACCGCTACCAGCAGGACATGCTCGACAAGATGGAGGGCGTCTCCGGGTCGCTGCCGCAGATCGTGCGCGTCGGCGAGGAGTCGGAGGGCGTCGACTACCTGCAGATCGCCCGCCAGCTCGTCGGCGGTCAGGGCGCCCAGCTCTTCACCGCCGAGGACATGGAGGCCATCCGCGCCCGCCAGGCCGACATCGCCGCCCGCGTCTCCGAGCGCGAGGCCGACATCGAGCAGCTGCTGCAGGTGCCCGAGGAGAGCGACGTCGAGATCCTGCCGGTCACCGAGTCCGACCTCGACGCCGAGGGCGCGCAGCGCCTCGACGAGATCCGGCAGTCGGTGACCGACGAGAGCGTCACCGAGGCCATCGGTGCCGTGCAGGAGGAGGCGACCCCGCCCCCTTCGCTCCCGGAGGACACCAACCCACGGTCCGACCTGCAGGACGAAGGGGAGGACCCGCCGCCCCCGCCGCCGGGACTGGCACCGCCCGCCCCGGGTGCCCCGCCGGTGCCGCCGGCACCCCGCGTGGCTCCGGCCCCGCGCGTCCAGGTGACCGACATGTCGACGGAGGGTGAGCGCAGTGAGTGACCAGATGATGGAGCAGGCGGTCCGTGCGGTGCGCGGCCAGGGCATGAGCTCGATCAAGGAGGTCGTCTCCGGGTGGGGCGACGTCGCGCGCTACCTGCGCGGTGGTGACTCCGGCTCACTCGTGCCGGTCGTCATCCCCAAGGACAAGCGCGGGATGCGCTGGACCTCCCTCGTGTGGTTCGGCGTGTGGGCACTGCTCAGCGGTGTCCTCCTCGCCGCGACCGACCACGGCGCCCTCGGCGGGCTGTCGATCTTCGTCGCGATCCTCGCCTTCATGCTGTCGGCCCTGTGGTGGTGGCGCAGCTCGATCATCGAGATCGAGGAAGGCACGGTCGGGGTGCTGACGAAGTTCGGCGCGATCACCGGCCCCGGCCTCACCCCCGGCCGCCACTACCTGTGGCACCCGTGGGCGCGGGTCGCCTACGTCGTCGACGTGACGACCGAGATCCCTTACACGGCACCGGTGCTCAGCTCGCCGACGCACGAGAACGTGCCGCTGAAGTCGATCGAGTTCTTCCTGCGCTTCCGCATCGTCGACGCGATCCGCTTCGTCCAGACGATCGGCGCGGGCAACTTCGACCTCGTGCTGAGCAACTCCGTGCAGGACGCGATCCGGCAGCGCAGCCGCCAGGTGCGCACCGAGCAGGCCTACGACCTGCGCGGCAGCGACGTCAAGGACATGCAGGACCTGCTCAACCGCCAGCTGACCCGCTATGGCGTGCAGATCATGGGCTGCAACATCCCCGACGTGCAGCTGCCCGACCAGTACCGCGAGCACCTCGCGACGCGGGAGCGGGTGGCCAAGGAGCTCGTGGCCTACGAGAAGGAGTGGGAGCTGACGCGCAAGCGCCGCATCGACACCCTGCTGCTCGAGATCGAGCGGTCGAAGAAGGTGCGCGACGCCAAGGTCGTCGAGGTCCAGGCCTCGCTCAACAAGGCCCGCAAGGACGTCGCCCAGATGCTCGAGGAGCGCGAGACCGAGGCGCAGAAGGTGCGCTACGAGATCGAGACCCGGGCCCGCACCAACCTCGTTGCGGCACAGGGCGAGGCGAAGGCCCAGGAGCAGCTGGCCACCGCCTACCGCGACAACCGCGCGGTGCTCGGCTACGAGCTGGCCCGTCGTCGCCTCGACGTCGGCGCGACCCTCGCCGAGGACGCCCCGCGCCCGGTCATCGTGCACACCGACGCCGGCGCCGGCGACAGCTCCGCGCTGTCGACGCTGCTCATGGCCCAGCTGCTGCCGCAGCTGCAATCCGGTGGCGGTGCTGCACCGCAGCGGGCTCCGCGGCAGGTGAGCGGGGCCGTCGGCCAGGCCGCGCAGCGGGCCGCCGAGGCCGTGCAGGAGCGCACCCAGGACTGAGGTCCGAGGTTGAGCGAAGGGGGTCGTCCCGGGAGACCGGGGCGGCCCCCTTCGTCGGCTATGCCGTTGCTCCAGAGCACGAGCCAGAACTCTGCAAGACCCTAGGGTTCTGCAGAGTTGGGTGCGCACGACCTCCAGGAGATGCGAAGGGGGCGGGGTCAGCCGTCGGCGCGGGCGTCGAGGACGGCGATGACCCGACGGCCCCCTTCGTCGGCTATGCCGTTGCTCCAGAGCACGAGCCAGAACTCTGCAAGACCCTAGGGTTTTGCAGAGTTGGGTGCGCACGACCTCCACGAGATCCGAAGGGGGCGGGTCAGGCGTCGGAGCGGGCGTCGAGGACGGCGATGACCCGGCGGCCCCAGCGCAGGTTCTCCTCCTCGAAGCTGATCCCCCGCAGCAGCGTGAGGTACTGGCCGACCGGCTCGCCCGAGGCGAGGAAGTCCTCCTCGCTGCGGCCGGCGAGGGTGCGCTCCTGGACGAGGCGGTAGGTCGCGAGCTTCGCCTCGAAGGCCTCCATCCGCTCGACGACGTGCTCACGGATCGCCTCGGGGTCACCGGACTCGAGCGCGGCGACCTGGACGAGCATCTCGTCGCGCACCGCCAGCGGCTTGGGTGAGCGCAGGGTGTGCGCCCGCAGGGCCTTGCGACCGGCAGCGGTGAGGCGGAAGACCCGCTTGTCGGGACGCTTGGACTGGGCGACGTGGCGGGCGGCGACGAGGCCGGCCTCCTCCATCTTGTCCAGCTCGCGGTAGAGCTGCTGCGGGCTCGCGGTCCAGTAGTTGGCGACCGACACGTCGAAGGCCTTGGCCAGGTCGTAGCCCGACGACTCGTCGTGGGCGAGAGCGGTGAGGATCGCGTCCTGGAGGGCCATGGGGCGATCGTAGGCGTCCCTTCGAGACGCTTGCTGCGCAAGCTCCTCAGGGATCGAGGGTTCCGCATACTCACTTTGTTGAGTAGGTTGGCGACATGTTCCGAGACGCAGTGGAAGCCAAGGACCTCGACGCGGTCGACGCGCTGCTCGCGGAGGACGTCGTCTTCCGCAGCCCGGTCGCCCACACCCCCTACCCCGGCAAGGCGATCACGAGCGCGATCCTGCGCGAGGTCGTGGAGGTCTTCGAGGACTTCCGCTACGTGCGCCAGCTGCGTGACGGGTCGGAGGAGGCCTACGTCTTCGAGGCGAAGGTCGATGGGCTCGACATCACCGGATGCGACTTCCTCACGCTCGACGACGAGGGCAAGGTCGTCGAGTTCATGGTGATGACCCGCCCGCTCAAGGCATCGCAGGCGCTCGCCGCCCGGATGGCCGAGCGCTTCGAGGCGATCAAGCAGGCGGCTGCCAGCCGGTGAGGTCCGGCCGTTTGGCCGCGACCCCGTCACCCGACGAGCGTCCGGTGAGCCGCCGCCCGACCCACGGGCCGACGTGCTCGCGCACCCAGACCGCCTCCGTGCGCACCGACCGACGCGGCGGATCCCCCTGCGGCACAGGGGCCCACGCGTCGACCCCGGGCACATCCAGAGCGTCCGCGGCGGCCATCGCCAGACGCTCGTGCCCGAGCGACGACAGGTGCAGCCGGTCGTCGGCCCAGGCCCGCCGGTCCTCGAAGACCGTCCCGGTCGTGACCGCCGGCGGCTCCATGCCGTGCTCGGTCGACAGCCACGCATAGATCTCGTTGAGCACCACCCGCCGCCGCGCGAGCAGCCGCCCGGCCGGCGAGACCGACCGGATGTCGGGGATCGGCACGACGACGAGACGCGCCCCCTTCGCCGTGAAGGGGGCGACGATCTCGGCGAGCGTCGCCCGCAGCGTGGCGGCGTCGAAGCGCGGACGCAGCAGGTCGTTCATGCCCGCGGTGAGCGTGACGACGTCCGGCTCCATCGCCAGCGCCGGCCCAACCTGCGTCGCGAGCACCTCGTGGGCCCGCAGGCCACGCACGGCGAGGTTGGCGTAGTCGACCTCGCCGTGGTGCGCGGCGAGCAGCGCCGCGAGCCGGTCGGTCCAGCCCCGCGGCGTGCCGTCGGGCCACGGCTCGTCGCCGATGCCCTCCGAGAGGCTGTCGCCGATGGCGACGTAGCGCAGCGGCTGTCCCGTCATGCGATCAGACCGCAGCGGCGACGCGGGTGCCCTGGTCGATCGCTCGCTTGGCGTCGAGCTCGGCGGCGACGTCGGCACCACCGATGAGGTGCACGGTGACCCCCTTCGCCTGGAGCTCGTCGTGGAGGGTGCGGTTGGGCTCCTGCCCGGTGCACAGGACGATCGTGTCGACGTCGAGGACCTGCGGTGCCCCGTCCACGGTCACGTGCAGGCCGTCGTCGTCGATCCGCTCGTAGGTGACGCCCGGGACCATGGTCACGCCACGGGCCTTGAGCTCGGTCCGGTGGATCCAGCCCGTCGTCATGCCGAGGCCGGCGCCGACCTTGGAGGTCTTGCGCTGCAGGAGGGTCACCTCGCGCACTGCCGACCGGTGCGAAGGGGAGGTCAGCCCACCCGGCGTGGTCTCGGCCTCGTCGATGCCCCAGGTCTGCTGGAAGGCCGCGATGTCGAGGCTCGCGTCGTCGCCGGGGTCGGTGACGAAGGCCGCGACATCGAAGCCGATACCGCCCGCGCCGAGGATCGCGACGCGCTCCCCCACCGGGGCGCCGCCGCGCAGCACGTCGAGGTAGCCGACGACCTTGTCGTGGTCGACGCCCGGCAGCTCGGGCACGCGCGGGGTGACGCCGGTGGCGATGGCCACCTCGTCGTAGCCCTCGAGATCGTCGGCCTCGACACGGGCGCCGAGCTTGACGTCGACGCCGGTGTCGGTGAGCTTGTGCCGGAAGTAGCGCAGGGTCTCGTCGAACTCCTCCTTGCCGGGGACGCGCCGCGCGACGTCGAGCTGACCGCCGATGTCGTCGGCCGCATCGAAGAGCGTGACGTGGTGGCCGCGCTCGGCGGCGGTCGTCGCGAAGGCCAGGCCGGCCGGCCCGGCACCGACGACGGCAATCCGCTTCGCCAGCCGGGTCGGGCCGATGATCAGCTCGGTCTCGTGGCAGGCGCGGGGGTTGACGAGGCAGGAGGTGATCTTGCCGGCGAAGGTGTGGTCGAGGCAGGCCTGGTTGCAGCCGATGCAGGTGTTGATCGTCTCGGGGGCGCCGGCGGCGGCCTTGTTGACCAGCTCGGGGTCGGCGAGGAAGGGCCGGGCCATCGAGACCATGTCGGCGAAGCCGTCGGCGAGGAGCTGCTCGGCGACCTCGGGGGTGTTGATCCGGTTGGTCGCGACGAGCGGGACGGTGACGGCGCCCATGAGGTGCTTCGTCACGCCGGCCCATGCGGCGCGCGGGACCTGGGTGGCGATCGTGGGGACGCGGGCCTCGTGCCACCCGATGCCGGTGTTGATGATGTCGGCGCCGGCGGCCTCGACCTCTCGGGCCAGCTCGACGACCTCGTCGTGGGTCGAGCCGTCGGGCACGAGGTCGAGCATCGACAGGCGGTAGACGAGGACGAAGTCGTCGCCGACGGCGGCGCGCACACGGCGGATGATCTCGAGCGGGAAGCGCATGCGGTTGGCGTAGGACCCGCCCCAGTCGTCGGTGCGCTGGTTGGTGCGCGTGACGATGAACTGGTTGATGAGGTAGCCCTCGGAGCCCATGATCTCGACGCCGTCGTAGCCGGCCTGCTGGGCCAGGCGCGCGCAACGCGCGTAGTCCTCGATCGTGCGCTGGATGTCGGCCTCGGTCATCTCCCGCGGGACGAATCGGCTGATCGGCGCCTGGATCGGCGACGGCGCGACCATCTGCGGGTGGTAGGCGTAGCGGCCGGTGTGCAGGATCTGCATCGCGATCCTGCCGCCCTCGGCGTGGACCGCGTCGGTGATGAGCCGGTGGTCGGCGACGTCGTCCACGCTCGTCAGCGTCTTGCCGCCGGGCAGCGGGGCGCCCTCGTCGTTGGGCGCGATGCCGCCGGTGACGATGAGGCCGGCTCCCCCCTTCGCCCGCTCGGCGTAGAAGGCGGCCATCCGCTCGAAGCCGTCGGGCTGCTCCTCGAGGCCGACGTGCATCGAGCCCATGAGGACGCGGTTGCGCAGGGTGGTCCGCCCGACGGTGATCGGCGCGAGTAGGTGCGGGTACGAGTGAGGCATGGTCGACGACTCCAATGGTCAATTTGTTGTCTAGGTGGAGTCTGCCACGTCGACCCGTGGTCGCGGAAGGTGTCGCGGCTCAGCCGACGCCCTGGTCGACGAGGCGCCACCGCTCGTCGTCGCCGTTGCGCGCGAAGACGTAGCCCCAGGTCGTGCGACTCGTCGGGGAGAAGGACCCGTCGGACTGGAGCACCCGGAACTGCACCGGCACGTACTGGACCTGCTGCCAGCCCTTCAGCCTCGTGCCGGCCAGCCAGTAGTCCCGCGCCTCGCCGATGCTGTCGTCGGTGACGACGAGGTCCTGCTGGGTCAGCAGGTCGACGTAGGACGGCACGAAGTGATCGGCCCGGTCCTCGGAGGCGATCGCCCGCATCGTGCCCAGGTCGCGGGCGTTGGCGGCGTCGATCCACGCGCGAGCCACCTCCTCGGGCGTCGCCTGCGCCGTCGGCACCGGCACCTGCTCCCGCGGCCCGACGAGCACATAGGCCCCTGCCCCCACCAGCACGACGGACATGACCACGGCCACCACGGCCCACTGCCAACGCGACATCGCGTCCCCCTTCGATCCCCTGTGGGCACAGTACTCCGGCGGGCCCGCGATGATTGGGACCTGACGGCCCGCCACGTCCACCTAACATAGGTGAAGAACATTTACCCTATGTAAAATCGTCCCATGGCTCGTGCAGGCGACACCTCGATCACCTGGGAGACCCTGCCGTGGGATCGCGACCCGCGGCAGGCCCTCTCCCGCAGCCAGCGCGCCCGGATCACGTCGAGGTACGAGGCCGCCATCCCGCGACGCATCGCGACGCTCGCTCCCACGATCACGGCAGACGCTGCTGCAGCTGCCGACGACGCGCGGGCCGAGATCTCACGCTTCGACGCCGAGCTGTCGACCCTGCTGCCGGGCGCCGAGCTGGCCCCGCTCGCCTCGGTCCTGCTGCGCACCGAGTCGGCCTCCTCCTCCCAGATCGAGGACGTCACGGCCGGGGCGCGGGCGCTCGCCATGGCGGAGCTCGACCTGGCCCGCCCCGGCAGCAATGCCCAGCTGGTCGCCGCCAATGTCGAGGCGATGCGGCGCGCCGTCGAGCTCGCCGAGGAGATCTCGCCCGCCTCGATCCTCGCCGTGCACGCGGCCCTCATGCACGGCACGCCGACTGCGGACCCGGGTGCCTTCCGCGACCAGCAGGTCTGGGTCGGCGGCTCGTCGGTCTCACCGCACGGGGCGAGCTTCGTCGCCCCGCACCACGACCGGGTCCCCGCGGCCATCGACGACCTGTGCGCCTTCATCGGGCGCACCGACGTGCCCCTCGTCGTGCAGTGCGCGATCGCGCACGCGCAGTTCGAGACGATCCATCCCTTCGTCGACGGCAACGGACGCGTGGGGCGAGCCCTCGTGCACGCCATGCTCCAGCACTCCGGCGCGACGACCCGCGTCACCGTCCCCGTCTCCGCCGGTCTCCTCGGCGACACCCGCAGCTACGTCGACGCCCTCACGGCCTATCGCGAGGGTGACGCATCCCCGATCGTCACCCGGTTCGCCGACGCCGCCTTCGCCGCGATCGGCAATGGCCGGCAGCTCGCGCACGACCTCGTCGAGATCCACGAGACGTGGACAGCGAGGATCACCGCGCGGCGCACGGCCGCGATCTGGCGGGTGCTCACCCTGCTGCTGCGGCAGCCCGTCATCACCTCCGCGACGATCCAGACCGAGATCGGCCTCTCGCAGCCAGCAGCCGATGCCGTGATCGCCCGGCTGCGCGACCACGACATCGTCAGTCGTGCAAGCGGCAGGCAGCGCTACGTCGCGTGGGTCGCACCTGAGGTGACCAGCGCGCTGGACGCCTTCGGCGAGCGGGCTCGCCGCGGCTGACGCCACCTGACGAAGGGGGCGACGCTGCGGTCATCCCCCCGAGGCCACCGCCAGCAGCGCCGAGGTCGCCGGGCTGAGGCGAGCGCCCTTGCGCCACACCGCTGTCAGCTGTCGCTCCAGGTCGAGGGTGGTCGGCACGACGACGAGCCCCCCGGCGTCCACCTCGGCGTCGACCGCCCGCTGCGAGACCACCGCCGGCCCGAGACCGGCGCGGACCGCGCCGAGCAGCGCAGCGGTCGAGCCTGCCTGCAGCGCCACCGTCGGCCGCTGCCCGAGCGCCCGCTCGAAGGTGCTGCGCGTCCCGCTCCCCTCCTCACGCAGCACCCACTCGGCAGCCCCGAGTGCGGGCGCGGTCAGCGGGGAGCGCCGGCGCGCCCACGCGTGACCGGGTGGCACCACGACGACGAGTCGGTCGGCGCCGACGACGCGGTGCTCGAGGCCAGGGGTCGTCATCGTCGTCTCGACGAAGCCGATGTCGACGAGCCGGCTGCGGACCATGTCGGCCACCCGGTCGCTGTTGACGACGTGCAGCTGCGGGTGGACCTCGAGCCGCTCGCGCAGCTCGCCGAGCCAGCGCGGCAGGATGTGCTCGGCGATCGTCAGGCTCGCGGCGACGCTCACCTCGCCCCGCCTGGCCCCGCGCAGCGAGGCCAGACCCGAGCGCATCGTGTCGGCCTCGCGCAGCACCTGCCGTGCCCAGGCGACGACGGCCTGCCCGTCGGTGGTCAGCCGCGAGCCCCGCGGGGTGCGATCGAGCAGCGTCAGCTGCCAGCGCGCCTCGAAGGCCCGCACCCGCGCGCTCGCTGACGGCTGCCTCAGCCCGCGCGCCCGAGCGGCCGCGCTCAGGCTGCCGGCGTCATCCACCGCGACGACGAGCCGCAGCGTCTCGATGTCGAGGTCGGGCAGGTCAGCCATAGTCCAAGACTATGACCCGTGCCGGGTTCGGGGTCTACCGGAGGCGGGGCAGTGCGGGCACCGTGGTGGTCATGCAGACGATGACCGCCCGGCCCCCTTCGAGACGCTTGCTGCGCAAGCTCCTCAGGGAGCGAGGGCGGGGGGCGACGCTCGTCGCGCCGCTGGGAGCGGCCGGGGCGGCGCTGGCCCTGAGCACGGTGATCCCGCTGCTCGGCCCGCTGCTCATCGCCCTGGTCATCGGCGTGGTCGTGGTCAACAGCCGCCTGGGCAGCGTCCCGGCCATCGCCGGTCACGGCGCCGCCACGAAGTTCCTCCTCCGGCTGGGCGTGGCCGCGCTCGGGCTGCGCCTCCCCTTCGCCGACATCGTCTCGATCGGGCCGAGCGGGCTCGTCGTCATCGCGGCCACGGTGCTCGCGACCTTCACCGGAACGCAGTACGTCGGTCGGCGACTCGGCCTCGAGGACGGACTGGTCATGCTCATCGCCACCGGCTTCTCCATCTGCGGCGCCGCGGCCATCGCCGCCGTAGAGGACACCGTCCGGGCCAGGCAGCAGCACGTGGCCCTGGCCGTCGCCATGGTCACGATCTATGGCTCGGCGATGATCGTGGCGGTGCCCTGGCTCGCGGGCGTCATCGGCCTGAGCGATGGCCAGGCCGCGATCTGGGCCGGCGCGAGCATCCACGAGGTGGCCCAGGTGGCGGCTGCGGGGTCGCTCATCGGCACCTCCGCCGTGGCGCTGGCGATGACCGTCAAGCTCGGCCGGGTCGCGCTGCTCGCGCCGCTGACGGCCGTGCTTGCCCGCACCACCCCCGGGGCGAAGGGAGCGACCGCTCACCTGGTCCCGTGGTTCATCGTCGCCTTCGTCGCGGCCGTCGCGGTCCGCACGAGCGGCCTGCTGCCGCAGGGGGTCCTGTCGGTCGCCGACGTGGTGACGACGCTGCTGCTCGCCGCCGGCATGTACGGCCTCGGCATGGGCATCCGCGCCCGTGACCTGTGGCCGCTGCCGGTGCAGGTGCTCACCCTCGCGACGATCTCGACGCTCATCGCCGGTGGGACCTCGCTGCTGCTCGTCGTGCTCGTGGGCTGGGGTGCGTGACGCTCAGGCCGACGTGCGGCCGTAGAACAACTCGGAGGTCAGGTCGTTGAGCACCATGTCGGGCCGCTCACCGTAGGTGAGGACAGAGTTGATCCGTGGCCTCGTGCCCCTGATCGGGGTGACCCGAGTCCGGCGTTGCGAGTCGGCTGCTACCAGAGCGTGGGCTCCCGGCTCCTGCCCCGCGTGGTCCGCGAGTTTCGCACGGCATGGCCTCAGGTGCGCATAGAGCTGACCGAGGCGGAAAACGACGAGCAGCTCCTGGACCTCGTCGAGAGTGGCGAGCTCGACCTCACCTTCGTCGTCCTGCCGATGATGAGCGGACCCTTCGGCTACCAGGAGCTGCTGGAGGACCCCTACGTCGTCGTGGTCCGAGAGGACAGCCCCCTCGTGGCGGACGGTGGGCCGATCCACCCTCGCGAGCTGACCGGCATGCCGCTGCTCACCTACGGGCACATGCGTGAGGTCCACGCCATCGAAAACCGCTTGGGGCGTCCGGAGCTCTTCGATCAGATCCTGCTGCGCTCCAACGACAACGGCACGATCCTGGGACTGGCCGCCGAAGGCGTGGGTGCCGCCGTGATCTCGTGGCTGTCCGTGGACTCGGCCCGCGAGGGACTGCGCACTCTCCCGCTCCAGCACGTCACACCGCGCACGGTCGCGATCGCCTGGCACCGCGATCGTCGCCGCAACCCCGCAGCAGACTCCTTCCTGCGCGTCGCCCGGCAGGAAGCTCATGCTGCCGCGCCCTGATGACTTCGGCGCGACGATGCGCGGCGAAGGGGAGCCGATGGGTCGAACAGGCCGCGGCGCAGCAGGTCAGCGCGCGAGGCCCACCTGGTCGCCGACCGGCGACGTCACGGTGACCTGCGGCGGACCCGTCACGAAGGTCTTGGTCGCCTCACCCATGGCGGCGAACTCCGCCATCTCACCGTGCCGGCGCAGCGCGTCCTTGGAGTCGTAGGCCTCGATGAAGACGTAGTCGCCCTCGCTCTTGACGACCCGCTGCAGGTCGTACCGCAGACACCCTTCATCCGTGAGGAAGGCTGCGCGTGCGGTCGCGACGGCCGCCTCGAAGTCCTCGGTGCACTCGGGCTTGACGCTGATGGTGGCGATGACGTTGAACATGCCCACACCCTAAGGTGAATCCGGCTTCATGTGCAGCCTCCAACTCGCCGAGGACACGTCGCCGCGCCCATCTCCACCCGGGGCCGTGTCGGCGACCGCGTTCCCAAGAGGTACGAGGTGTACAGATGCGCGATAGATGGCCTCACACCGTCGCCAGGTCGAGCGCCTCCCGCTGCAGGACCAGCTTGGTCGTCCGCTCGAGGTAAGCCTGCGGCGCGTCGTCCCAGTCGGCAACCAGGCTCGTCACACGCTCCGCCTCGAAGCCCGTCTCCGCGACCCAGTCGAGCAGCTCGGGCAGGTGCGGCCGCACGCTCGAGACCCCGACGTTCAGCTGCGAGCTCGTCGCGTACATGTCCATGACGGGCAGCATCGTGCCGGTGCCGAGGTAGTAGCCGGTGCCCGTGCAGATGCCGCCGGGCCGCAGCGAGCGAAGGGCGTCGCGCAGACCCTGCGAGGTCGACGACGCCTCGACCACCACGTCGTAGCCGGTGCCGGGCAGCGCGGGCAGCACGGACTTCCGCGACCGCCTCACTTCGTGCACCGTGGCCCCGAAGCCCTCGGCCACCTCCAGCCGCTGGGTCCGGTCGTCGACGTAGTCGACGACCTCGGCCCCGTGCGCCACGGCCAGACCGGCCGCGTACAGGCCGATGCTCTGCCCGCCGCCACCGAGGACGAGCACCCGACCACCGGGGCGCTGCCGCAGCGGCGGCACGACGGCCCGCCACGCATCGGTCAGGTTGTCGCTGGCCGCGGCGACACGGAGCGGGTCGACCCCCTTCGGCAGGGGCACGAGCATGTGGCTGGCGAAGGGGACGCGCAGGGAGTCCGCGACCATGCCACCCCACGCGCCGGAGGTCGGGCCGAAGCCCCAGCACGCCAGGGTCTTGCCGGGGCTGGTCGGCGTCATCGTCGAGCATTTCGCGGTGATGCCCAGACGACACTCGCGGCAGGTGCCGCACGAGATCGCCCACGGCACGACGACGAGGTCACCGACGCCCAGGCCGGTCACCTCCTCCCCGAGCTCGGTCACCTGGGCGATCGCCTCGTGGCCGATGCCGAAGGGCCCCTCGAAGGGCAGCCCGCCGACGATCGACCCGACCGAGGCGTCGATGAGCCCGGCCCGGAGACCGGCCTGCATGGGGCGCGAGACGTGGCGGTGGATCGGCAGCGTGTCGCCGTCGCAGCGGGAGGCGACGATCGGCCGCACGAGCGCGTCCGTCGGCTCGAGCAGCGTCGGCTCGGGCCGGTCGCGCCACTCGATGACGCCGGTCTTGATGAAGTTCAGCTCACGCATGTCAGCCCCTCGTTCGGATACTATGCAGAGCAGCATAGTAGAGAGGTCGAGAGGCATGGGAGCACGCAGGGAGACCCGGGCGCGGATGGTGACCGGCGCGGCAATGCTGTTGCGGGAGAAGGGAGTCCGCGGCACCACGGTCGGGGCGGTCCTTGAGCGCACCGGCGGCCCGCGCGGGTCGGTCGGCTTCCACTTCCCCGGCGGCCGCACACAACTACTCACCGAGGCGCTGCGCGAGGCCGGCGACGGCGTGACCGCTCATCTGCAGGAGCAGGCGAAGGGAGGAGCCTCCCCCGCCGAGGTCTTCGCCGGCCTGTGCGACCACTACACACGCCAGCTCGAGTCGAGCGATTTCGTCGCCGGCTGCCCGGTGTGGGCGGTGGTGCAGGAGGCGCCGGACGAGCCTGACCTCGGCCCCCTGGCGCGGGCGATCGTCGAGGCCTGGGCGGTTGCCCTCCTCCCTACCCCCGAGGCGGGCGCGCGGCACGCAACGAGCCCGGTCCCCGAGGAGGTCGCGCAGCACGCAACGAGCCCGGTCCCTGAGGAGGTCGCGCAGCGACCGTCTCGAAGGGACCTGGCCACCTACGCCATCGCCTCGCTCGAGGGCGCGATCACCCTCGCCCGGCTGCAGCGCTCGACCCGACCGATCGCGCTGGTCCGTGAGCAGGTCGCGCCGCTGCTCGCCGCCTAGTTGTACTCGGCTCGGGCGCCGGACGGCTTCGAGGCTCCTCGGTCGCACCTCAGCCAACAAGGGGGAGCGCTCCCCCTGTCCGCCGGCCGGCGGGAGGACAAGGATGGAGCCATGGCGACCTTCCCGCTCCCCCTGCCCTCGACCCAGCCCGAGCCGCAGCCTGCCGTCGACCTCGGTGGTGGCATCGTGGCGACGCTGCGCTGCGCGGGTGAGGTGGCTCCCTTCGCCCGGCCGGTCGTCGACCGCTACCGCCGCCACCACGAGGCGGGCAACACGGAGGACGGGCTGCGGACGATGGTGGGCTTCGGCTTCTGGCAGCTGCGGCAGGACCGGGAGACGCAGTTCGCGATCACGGCGCCGGACTACGCGACGGAAGACTTCGTCGACGCCACGACCGACGACCTGACGCTCGCGCTGTGGATCGAGGCCGCCCAGGCGGACGTGCTCAGCCGCGCGGACGTCGATGGTGCGCCGATCGACATGGCGATGGGCGTGACCTTCACCAAGGCGGCACTGACGGTCGTCGAAAGGGGCCGGACCGACGAGCTCGTCCTCGTGCGGCGCCCGTCGACGTCGGAGGACGACTCCGGCTGGCTGGTGCGCACGGCCGAGAAGTCCTTCCTGCGCAACAAGGAGGTCGAGATCCTCGCCGGGCTGCTCGTGCAGACGGCCGCCTACCTCGTGCCGCTACTCGCGCTACCCACGGGGACGGTGGCGCGGGTCGCTGGAGGCCGCTTCGTCGGCGCCTGGGCGACGCGGTCCGCCGATGGCACCGTCACCGATGCGGACCGGCAGCTGCTCGACGCCGACGGTCGCGGCGCGGGTGCTCCCATCGGTGAGCGCGGGCAGGCGGCGGCACCGACCACCGAGACGATCGAAGAGGTCGTCGACGGCGTGACCCTGCGCGCGCGGACCCATCCGCAGCTCGCGCCGCTGGCAGGCAGCGTCCTCATGGCCTTCGCCGCCGGTGCGGCCGGTCCGCTGGAGCCGGGCGCCCGGCTGCAGATGTCGTATGCGCCCTACACGCTCGAGGCCACGGACGAAGGGGGCGTCCTCCTCGTCACGACCCCGGACTTCTCCTCTCCCGAGGCCTATCGGGAGAGGACGACCGATGACCTCACCGGTGCCCTGCTCGGGCAGGTCGAGCAGGTGCAGACGGCTCGCAAGGCGGGTGTCGATGCGGCGCCGGTCAGGGCCACCGAGACCATCGCGATCCAGTCGGCCGCGCTCGATGCGATCGTCTTGGGTGAGCCGAGTGCCTTCATCATGGAGCGCTACGAGCTCGACCCCGACGCGCAGACGCTGACGGACGGCACCCGCCGGTCCGGCTGGTCGATCGTCTTGCCGTCGGCGCAGAGCGACGAGGAGCGCGCGCTGCGCAACATCGACGCGGGCGAGCTGCAGTCGTGCGACCGCACCTTCGGCCCGTACCTGGCGCTGCCGGTCGGCTCGCTGCTGCAGTTCGCCGGCGGTGAGCTGCACTCGGCGCACCTCGTCGACCACGCCAAGCTCGACGAGGTGCTCGAGCGGGGTGAGTACCGCACGATGGGTGAGGTGCTCGGCTCGGGTGAGGCGTCGCGGCCGCTCTTCGTCGACGCTGACTGAGTCGGCCTCGCCCTTCCCCACCGGTCCCTGAGGAGGCGAGGAACGAGCCGTCTCGAAGGGCCAGTGGGGACCCCTCCCCATGGTCAGTCCGGCTCGTCGGGTGACTGGAGCGGCAGTAGCTCGAGGGCTTCGCTCGTGAGGCGAGTGGTGGTCTCGAGCAGCTCGCCGAGGGATGACGACCGCAGCAGCGCGAGCTGGTCGAGGGCACCGAGCTGGGCGACCCACGCCAGCTGCCAGCTGCGCGTGACCGGGTCGTCGGCCAGTTCGATGTCGGCGGGCAGCGCCGGCGATCGGTACTCGCTCATCACCGTCAGCGCGCGTCGGACGGTGCGCTCGGTCTCGGCGAGGCGCGGAGCGTCGCCATCGGCCCACGTCAGGTCCGGCAGCCGGGTGACCTCGGCTCGCGGATAGGGATCGTCGGGCAACCACCGCGCGACCTCGATGCGCTCCTGGCCACGAGCGATGAGCCCGACCCGACCTCCACCCATCGGACGCACCTGCTCGATGCCCGCGACGCACCCGACGGCGAAGCGCTGGTCTCCCCCACCGACCTCGAAGCCCCGCTCGATGAGCACCACCCCGAAGCGCCCGTCGCCGGCCGCGACGTCGCGCAGCATCGTCAGGTAGCGAGGCTCGAAGACCTGCAGCGGCAGGGGTTGCCCGGGCAGCAGCACCGTCCCGAGGGGAAACATCGGCAGCACGGTCACTCGCCGTCTGCGGCAGCACGGCGCCGCTCGGCCAACAGCTCGCCGACTAGGGAGGGGCCACGGCGAAACGACGACCCGAGGGACCGCAGCTCGGCCACCGCGTCCGCCTGACGCGCGATGACGACACGACGGCCCTCGACGTGCAGGTGCACCGCGTCACCGGGGACGAGCCCGAGCGCGGCCCGGACGTCTGCCGGGATGACGAGACTGCCCTCCTGACCCAAGATGAGTGTGGCCTCCATGAAGCCATGGTGGCCCGTCTGTCAAAGACCCGCCATCCCCAATCGGTGGCTAACGGGGCCGCACGTGATCGACGCATAGAGGCGCCCCTACACACCCAGCGCCCAGATACTTGAATCGCCCCGGCGTGTCCGGAGGCTCCGTTCCTTGGGAAGGATGGAGTCATGTCAGGGAGTACGTCGAAGAGGTATCCGGCCGAGCTGCGTGAGCGGGCGGTACGGATGGTCGCCGAGGTGCGGGCCGAGCACGAGTCGGAGTGGGCCGCGATGAGCCGGGTCGCCGAGCTGCTGGGGGTGGGCACACCGGAAACGGTGCGCAAGTGGTGTCGCCAGGCTGAGGTGGACGCCGGCCAGCGCCCGGGGGTCACGTCCGAGGAGTCGGCAGAGCTGAAGCGGCTGAAGCGGGAGAACGCCGAGCTCAAACGCGCGAACGCGATCCTCAAGAGCGCGTCGGCTTTTTTCGCGGCCGAACTCGACCGGCCACAGCGCTGATCGTGCGCTACATCGACGAGCACGTCGGTGAGCAGCACGAGGACGCCGACGGGCAGGGTCTGCGATGGGGAGTCGAGTCGATCTGCGCCGCGCTCACCGAGCTCGGCTGCAAGATCGCCCCCGCGACCTACTACGAGCACCGAGGCCGCCAGCCGAGCGCCCAGCAGGTGCGCGACGAGGAGCTGAAGCCGATGATCGAGCAGGTCCACGCGGCCAATTACGGCGTCTACGGCGCACGGAAGGTGTGGCTGACGCTCAACCGTCAGCGGGCAGCCGACGCAGCGCCGATCGCGCGCTGCACCGTCGAGCGGCTCATGGGCGAGCTTGGGCTGGCAGGCGCGGTGCGCGGGAAGGTCAAGCGCACCACGATCAGCGACCCGAAGGCCCCGAAACCGCTTGACTTGGTCGATCGCAACTTCGAGCCGTTGGCGCCGGACCGGCTGTGGGTGGCCGACTTCACGTACTGCTCGACGTGGTCGGGCTGGTGTTACACCGCCTTCGTCATCGACGCCTACGCCCGGCGGATCCTGGGCTGGTCGGTGTCGACCACGATGACCAGCCAGCTCGTCCTGGACGCAGTCGAGCAGGCCATCTGGACCCGCGGCCGCGAAGATCGTGGCGGTGTGACCTGACCGGCCTGATCGCCCACCACGACCACGGCGCGCAGTACATGTCCGTGGCCTACTCCGAACGGCTCGACACCGCGGGAATCAAGCCCTCGACCGGCCTCGTCGGCTCGTCGCACGACAACGCGCTGGCCGAGTCGATCATCGGGCTCTACAAGACCGAGCTGGTCAAGCGACAGCGGCCGTGGAAGGGCTTCGACGACCTCGAGATCGCCACCGCCGAGTGGGTCGACTGGTACAACTGTGAGACTGCTCAGGCGTCCGCTGGCCAGGGTCTGACCCCTGGTTACAACTGACTCGTCCATGGACGGTGTCCTTCGAGTGGACCTGTCGGCCCTGAGCCAGCGGATGCGTCCCGGTGATCAGACCGGCCGGGCAGTGACCTGATAGAAGCCTGATCTGACCAGGTCTCGTCACAGTTCTGTCCCGCTCCGGCCGGTCCGTTCGCTGTCCCGCACCGATCAGTGGAGGCCAGCAGTGAGCATCATGACGAATCCGACCCCATCACGTCCACGCCACAACGAGGCACGGCGCCTCATCGTCGGCGTCGACACACACAAGGACTTCCACGTCGCGGCAGCCCTTGATGATCGCGGTGCTCTGCTCGAGATCGCTCGCTTCACCGCCACACGGGCCGGATACACCAGCCTCGCGCTGTGGGCCGAGGGCCTGCGCCGACAGGTCACTGGACAGCCTGCTGACACGGACCTCACGTACGCCATCGAAGGCACCAGTTCGTATGGGGCCGGACTGGTCGCGGCCCTGCGGTCCTCGGGCGTCACGATCCATGAAGTCGCCCGCCCCAACCGGCGAGACCGTCGCCTGCGCGGCAAGACGGACGCCTTCGACGCCGAGAACGCCGCACGAGCCGTGCTCGCGGGGACCGCCACAGGAACCGCGAAAACCGCGGACGGTCACGTCGAGATGATCCGCGTGATCAAGTGCGCCAAGCACACCGCCGTCAAGGCGCGAGCGGCCACCATGATCAGCCTGCGCCATCTGATCGTCACCGCCCCCGCCGACCTGCGCGAGCAGCTCGAGCCGCTGACCAAGATGGCCCTGCTACGACGCTGCGCCGCACTTCGCCCTGGCGAGGTCCACGACCCCACCGTCGCAACGAAGTACGCGCTGCGCGCGATGGCCCGCCGCTGGCTCCACCTCAGCGAGGAGATCGCCGAGCACGAAGCACACCTGGACCGGTTGACCACCGCGACAGCTCCCCAGCTCCGCGAGGGTTGCGGCATCGGTCCCGACGCGGCCGCCGAGCTGCTCACCGTCATCGGCGACAACTTTGCCAGGGTTACCAGCGAAGCCGCCCTGGCCAAGCTGTGCGGCGTCAACCCCATCCCTGCCTCCTCCGGCCGGACCAATCGTCACCGACTCAATAGGGGCGGACACCGGCAGGCCAACGCGGCCCTCTACCGCATCGTCATCGTCCGCATGCGGCTGGACGAGCGCACCAAGGCCTACGTAGCCAGGCGGATGGCCGAGGGCAAGACCAAGTCCGAGATCATCAGATGCCTCAAACGACACCTCATCCGGGAAATCTGGCGCAACACGCGACACCTACGACAGCAGGCGCCAACCGCGCGAGCCGCGGTCCAGTCCGCCGCTTGACTGATATAGAAGCGTCCACCGCCGACCCCACGAGTACTGCGACGACCTCACCCCAGTGCAGGCCGAGCAGGCTCACTACGCTCACCACCAGGCCCCAGAAACCGCTGGAGTCTCAAACTAGAAGGTCTCCGGACACACCGGGGCGGTTCAACTCGCCAACGGCGCGCCGACGAGCACGGTCACACCTCGTCGATGGCCCGCCACCTGAGGGAAGGGGACGGCGCCGCTTGACGGATCGCCGCTTCGATGCCCTCACGAGGGCGCGGTTCCGCCACGAGTATCCGAGTCTGGAACCCCAAGTTCGAGTAACTCATGCGACTGCGCTGTCGGCCCCTGTCCGTAGGTTGCTCAACAGCCGCTAGAAGGGAACGACAATGAAGGACTGGGTGTCGACGTGGATGGGCCCGCTCGAATGGGACTTTGCTGAACCGGGCGCTGGCAAGCACGCGCTGTCGCCGTTCTTTCGCACTTGGGGCCCCTGGCTGGCCGCGTCCCTCATCGCAGGGCTAGTGAGCGGTTTGGCAGTCAGAGGACTCGGGATGCCGACCGAGGTAGTGACAACATCGCAACAGCCAGTAATGACCGTGGCGCTTGGCCTCTTCATCTCTGTTCAGTTTCGGGGCAGTCGTAACCACGATGGAGAGTTCGAGCCCCTCGCAGGTCTTGTGCTTCGCACGGTGACTGCGTCCGCGCTATTTCTCGGCGCATGCCTCGCGGTGGCCATGCCCGCCGCCGGCGACGCCGACTCCGGCTTCCTTGCCGTCCCTACATGGCTTCTGTTCACAACGCTGCTCGCAATACTGAGCCCCTTGGACCAGGAGTTGACCCAAGAACTGGCTCAGCGGGAGTTGGAGCACCTACGGCCCGTCAGAACTCAGTTGGCTCGCTCCATCTGAACCGCCCCGGTGTGTCCGGAGACCTTCTAGTTTGAGACTCCAGCGGTTTCTGGGGCCTGGTGGTGAGCGTAGTGAGCCTGCTCGGCCTGCACTGGGGTGAGGTCGTCGCAGTACTCGTGGGGTCGGCGGTGGACGCTTCTATATCAGTCAAGCGGCGGACTGGACCGCGGCTCGCGCGGTTGGCGCCTGCTGTCGTAGGTGTCGCGTGTTGCGCCAGATTTCCCGGATGAGGTGTCGTTTGAGGCATCTGATGATCTCGGACTTGGTCTTGCCCTCGGCCATCCGCCTGGCTACGTAGGCCTTGGTGCGCTCGTCCAGCCGCATGCGGACGATGACGATGCGGTAGAGGGCCGCGTTGGCCTGCCGGTGTCCGCCCCTATTGAGTCGGTGACGATTGGTCCGGCCGGAGGAGGCAGGGATGGGGTTGACGCCGCACAGCTTGGCCAGGGCGGCTTCGCTGGTAACCCTGGCAAAGTTGTCGCCGATGACGGTGAGCAGCTCGGCGGCCGCGTCGGGACCGATGCCGCAACCCTCGCGGAGCTGGGGAGCTGTCGCGGTGGTCAACCGGTCCAGGTGTGCTTCGTGCTCGGCGATCTCCTCGCTGAGGTGGAGCCAGCGGCGGGCCATCGCGCGCAGCGCGTACTTCGTTGCGACGGTGGGGTCGTGGACCTCGCCAGGGCGAAGTGCGGCGCAGCGTCGTAGCAGGGCCATCTTGGTCAGCGGCTCGAGCTGCTCGCGCAGGTCGGCGGGGGCGGTGACGATCAGATGGCGCAGGCTGATCATGGTGGCCGCTCGCGCCTTGACGGCGGTGTGCTTGGCGCACTTGATCACGCGGATCATCTCGACGTGACCGTCCGCGGTTTTCGCGGTTCCTGTGGCGGTCCCCGCGAGCACGGCTCGTGCGGCGTTCTCGGCGTCGAAGGCGTCCGTCTTGCCGCGCAGGCGACGGTCTCGCCGGTTGGGGCGGGCGACTTCATGGATCGTGACGCCCGAGGACCGCAGGGCCGCGACCAGTCCGGCCCCATACGAACTGGTGCCTTCGATGGCGTACGTGAGGTCCGTGTCAGCAGGCTGTCCAGTGACCTGTCGGCGCAGGCCCTCGGCCCACAGCGCGAGGCTGGTGTATCCGGCCCGTGTGGCGGTGAAGCGAGCGATCTCGAGCAGAGCACCGCGATCATCAAGGGCTGCCGCGACGTGGAAGTCCTTGTGTGTGTCGACGCCGACGATGAGGCGCCGTGCCTCGTTGTGGCGTGGACGTGATGGGGTCGGATTCGTCATGATGCTCACTGCTGGCCTCCACTGATCGGTGCGGGACAGCGAACGGACCGGCCGGAGCGGGACAGAACTGTGACGAGACCTGGTCAGATCAGGCTTCTATCAGGTCACTGCCCGGCCGGTCTGATCACCGGGACGCATCCGCTGGCTCAGGGCCGACAGGTCCACTCGAAGGACACCGTCCATGGACGAGTCAGTTGTAACCAGGGGTCAGACCCTGGCCAGCGGACGCCTGAGCAGTCTCACAGTTGTACCAGTCGACCCACTCGGCGGTGGCGATCTCGAGGTCGTCGAAGCCCTTCCACGGCCGCTGTCGCTTGACCAGCTCGGTCTTGTAGAGCCCGATGATCGACTCGGCCAGCGCGTTGTCGTGCGACGAGCCGACGAGGCCGGTCGAGGGCTTGATTCCCGCGGTGTCGAGCCGTTCGGAGTAGGCCACGGACATGTACTGCGCGCCGTGGTCGTGGTGGGCGATCAGGCCGGTCAGGTCACCGCCACGATCTTCGCGGCCGCGGGTCCAGATGGCCTGCTCGACTGCGTCCAGGACGAGCTGGCTGGTCATCGTGGTCGACACCGACCAGCCCAGGATCCGCCGGGCGTAGGCGTCGATGACGAAGGCGGTGTAACACCAGCCCGACCACGTCGAGCAGTACGTGAAGTCGGCCACCCACAGCCGGTCCGGCGCCAACGGCTCGAAGTTGCGATCGACCAAGTCAAACGGTTTTCGGGGCCTTCGGGTCGCTGATCGTGGTGCGCTTGACCTTCCCGCGCACCGCGCCTGCCAGCCCAAGCTCGCCCATGAGCCGCTCGACGGTGCAGCGCGCGATCGGCGCTGCGTCGGCTGCCCGCTGACGGTTGAGCGTCAGCCACACCTTCCGTGCGCCGTAGACGCCGTAATTGGCCGCGTGGACCTGCTCGATCATCGGCTTCAGCTCCTCGTCGCGCACCTGCTGGGCGCTCGGCTGGCGGCCTCGGTGCTCGTAGTAGGTCGCGGGGGCGATCTTGCAGCCGAGCTCGGTGAGCGCGGCGCAGATCGACTCGACTCGACTCCCCATCGCAGACCCTGCCCGTCGGCGTCCTCGTGCTGCTCACCGACGTGCTCGTCGATGTAGCGCACGATCAGCGCTGTGGCCGGTCGAGTTCGGCCGCGAAAAAAAAAGCCGACGCGCTCTTGAGGATCGCGTTCGCGCGTTTGAGCTCGGCGTTCTCCCGCTTCAGCCGCTTCAGCTCTGCCGACTCCTCGGACGTGACCCCCGGGCGCTGGCCGGCGTCCACCTCAGCCTGGCGACACCACTTGCGCACCGTTTCCGGTGTGCCCACCCCCAGCAGCTCGGCGACCCGGCTCATCGCGGCCCACTCCGACTCGTGCTCGGCCCGCACCTCGGCGACCATCCGTACCGCCCGCTCACGCAGCTCGGCCGGATACCTCTTCGACGTACTCCCTGACATGACTCCATCCTTCCCAAGGAACGGAGCCTCCGGACACGCCGGGGCGATTCATTTCTCTGTCGCTGCACGTCGTTGGCCGTATCGAACTACTTCCGTCGCAGTGGTTCCTAGTGGGGAGCTCGTTGACCTTCTCAACTGCCGCCATCACGGCATTGTGGGGCTGGCCAAGCCCTCGACTTGCAGCGTCCTCCGCCCTTGCAGGCATCGACACTCGCATCCGTCTTCTCCACGAACGATCCGCAGACTCACCAGAGTTCAGCATTTAAGTAGTGGCCAGACGTCGCAGGTTTGCCAAAAGGCTCGCACGCTGAGTCCTTGTTCTCGCCACGCCGAGCCCTCCTCAGCAGCTCGGCCCGTATCGGGACGGCCTTGCGTGCGACCGCTTCACCGCCGAGGCAACGCGCCCTCACCCGCCAAAGGGCTCGAGCGCAAACCTCCCCCACGCGATGAAGGCGAAGGCCGCGAGGAAGAACAGGTCCCCGACCATCGCGCCGTACTCACGACGGCGAAACCGCGTCGTCCCCGCGCCGGTCATGAAGAGCATCAGCCCGCTGGCAGCGAGTGGCACGAGGACCGGCGCGACGCCGACCGCAGCCGGCAGGACGAGGCCCACCGCACCGGTCGTCTTGATCGTGCCGATGGCCTTGAGCTGGCCGGCGGTGAAGTCGTCAACCCAGTGCTGCGTCACCGACAGCTCGCGGTACCTCCCCTTCGGGAGGAGGATCTGGGTGAGGCCGCCGATGGTGAAGGCGGTGGCCAGGACGATGGCCATGGTCCACAGCAGGGTGTCCATTGCAGGCTCCTTGATCGGTTACGTCAGCCCGTGCGGGCTCGTCATCAGTCATGACGGCGACCGGAGGCGAGAGGTAACGGGATGAGTGACGAGACGCAGTTGGCGCAGGACTTCGATGCAGAGCGAGCCCGCCTGACGGCGCTGGCCCAGCGGATGCTCGGGTCACGCGCGGACGCCGAGGACGCGGTGCAGGAGGCCTGGCTGCGCCTGAGCCGGCAGGACGCCGGGTCTGTCGACAACCTCGCCGGTTGGCTGACGACCGTGGTGGGCCGCAGCTGTCTGGACGTGCTGCGCTCACGGCGGACTCACCCGCAGGCGAGCCTGGACGAGCGGCTGCCGGAGCTCGTCGTGACCGAGGACGAAGGGGGTCCCGAGGACTCCGCGGTCGTCGCCGACTCCGTGGGGCTCGCCCTGCTCGTCGTCCTCGACACGCTCGGCCCGGACGAACGGCTCGCCTTCGTGCTGCACGACATGTTTGCCGTGCCCTTCGCGGAGATCGGCCCGATCGTCGGGCGTTCCCCCGACGCGGCGAAGATGCTCGCCAGCCGGGCGCGGCGCAAGGTCCAGGGCTCGCCGGTGACGGGCGAAGGGAGGGCCCGCCAGCGAGAGGTGGTCGACGCCTTCATCGCCGCGGCGCGCGAAGGGGACTTCGAGCGACTCCTCGAGCTGCTCGACCCGGACATCCAGTGGCAGACCCACCACCCGCACGGACGGGTCGTGCGCCTGGGCCGCACCGAAATCGTCGCCGCCGCCGACCGTGGCCTGCGAGCTGCCGGCGCCGTCCGCCGGGTGCTCGTCAACGGCGAGCCCGGCATCCTCGCCTGGTCCCGCGCCGGCAAGCCGCTTGGGCTCATGGCGTGCACCGTCTCGGGTGGGCGGATCACCGAGGTGGTGGCGGTCCTGGACCCGACGCGGCTTGCCGCGATGGACCTGCCGGCTCCCTCACTACCTGAGAAGAGGTAACGAGGAGGGCTGCCCGGGCAGCAGCACCGTCCTGAGGGGAACATCGACAGGAGGTCCGTTACCTCAAACGCCCACACCCACGCCTCGCGATCCGTCGGTGTAGTCCGGAGAGGACCTGGCAGTTCGTCATGGCGGCTGGAGATCCTTGCGGGATCAGCACTTGGCATCTGGACGCCACGATATGACGCCACGCGCGGAACACCTTGGCGGCCGCAGCCGCACATACGCGCCCGGTCTGAGCGACCGTTTGCGACCTAGACTCCTGCGGAGTGTCCACCGCTGGACCCGAGCGGCGAGTTCGTGGGCGTCCTCGGCGGACCAAGCCGATCCACAATTCTGGGCGGCTTGAGGCAGCAGTGAGCACGCCCTGGGGCCCATATTGCGAGCAGCACAGTTTCGAAACGGGGCGCCTAGCTGCCGCCACCATTTGGTCGACGCCAATCGGGCGAATACCGAAATCACCGACTAGGCTGTGCACATGACAGACAGTGGGATTTCGACTAACGATCCACTCGCGGCCAGCATAAACCACACAATCCGGCAGCTGCGCAATCAGATCTCCCACCAATACCGCCTGACTCCGCTCCTGGAAACTGCGCACCTGACTCAAACTAGGAGCGCCTTGGAGCAGATCTCCAGGAGCGCCAGGATTACGCCTGATCTCAGCCGAACCTTGAGCGCCGCACTCCGCGACCTTTCAGTAGTGCCACAGTTCGATACATCAGTTTTCATGGAAGGATTGCAGAACCTCTCCAGATCAGGCCAATTCAACCACTTGGTACATGACGCCCTCGCCCCAACTCTTCAGGCACTCTCCGACGCGTCCGACTTCGGGGAATCCAATGAAAAATCTGGCCACTCAAGTTCATTCACTTCTCCCTCTGATTATTTCGCCAAGGACGAGGTCGTCGTCAACTCCGTCGACGAACTGAACAAGAAGATCGCCACTCTGATCGAAAAGGTGCCAGATCTCGAGCTCGTATGGCGTGGCCAAAGGGATGCCGAATGGGGTATTCACTCATCGTTGTGGCGGAAACTTCTCGACGAGAATGGGGTTCAGCCTGCGAGAAAGGAACCCAAGTCGAAGCAGCCATTCCCCACGGAGGACCAACTCATAGAGGCGGAGGCCAACATTCTTAAATCCGCTCGAGTTCGGTGGAGGTTCGACGGAATGTCGGCGCTGGAAACTTTCGCTCGCCTGCAGCATTTCGGAGGGCCCACGCGCCTGATCGATGTCACCTTTAATCCATTCGTTGCCACGTGGTTCGCCGTGGAGTCCTCGGATGAGGACGAACGCGATGCTCGTCTCTTTGCATTCGCAACCTCCCCGACCCTGAAGGCGGGAACCACTCCATCAATCCCAAGTCGCATCGAGTTGGACGCCGAATGGGGTGGGCGCATGCCCGCTTGGCATTCGTGGAGCGACGACGAAGCAAGGCAGAGCGTTGACTGGGGAACCGGGGCCAACCGACGTCTGTGGGTTCCACCCGCATACGACCCGCGGATCCCCGCCCAGAACGCCGCATTTCTAATCGACGGAACACCTCTCGCACGACGAAACCTCAGCCCCTACTTCAACGGACATTCGAAGGATGGCGAAAAGGTGTACTGGTCGCGAGACGACCTGCTCGAGTCAAGCTCCATTTACGCCAAGACATTCAATCCCGAACGGAAGCCTAGGCCGAACAAGCACAACCTCGCCCCCACTTTCTCGTTCCGCATCCCAGCCAAAGCGAAGCCCACAATACGAGAATTTTTGGAAACACGGATGGGATTCACCAATGCCCACATATACCCCGACATTGCAGCCCTAGCGCAGCACCTTTCTAAGTCTCCGCTGGCACGACTAGGCTAGGCTTCAATGCAGCCAGTAACCTCTGAGGGGCGGTTTCCACCTACAGTCAGGACGCGTACCGCGGAGCCATCGCCTCCATCTGCTCAATCACCAACCTGATCGCCTCAGGCTGCTTGTCCGGCGGGTACTTGTACTTCACCAGGAGCCGCTTGACCGAGGACCGCAGCTTGGCCCGCACGTCATCGCGTGACGTCCAGTCGGTCTTGATGTCCCGCTGCATCACAGCAGTTAGTTCTCGCGCGATCTGAGCCAGGACCTCGTCACCCATGAGTTCGACAGCCGAGTCGTTCAGGTGGACGGTGTCGTAGAACGCCAGTTGGTCCTCGCTGAGTGCTGGGTCGAACTCCTCCCCCCGCTTGGCCCCGGCCACGATGTCCTTGGCCATCGCGATGAGTTCGGCGATCACCTCGGCCGACGTGAGCTGCTGATTGGTGTACTTGTTCATCAGCTCGGTGATGCGCTCGGAGAAGGCGCGCTGCTGCACCAAGTTGTAGCGCGACACCCGACCTGACTCCTCGACCAACAGGGCACGCAGCGCCTCGATCGCGAGGTGCGGGTTGGTCGCCGCCGTCGCCTTGTCAGTGAAGTCCGGACCGAGGTCGGCCAGGCTCGGCTTCGGCAGGCCGGCCGCCTCGTAGATGTCGACGATCTCACCGCTCTCCGTCGACTCCGCCACGAGCCTGCTGAGCAGCCTCTGGATCTCGGCCGGCACGGGCTCGCCTCGAGACTGGCGCTCGATGGCGTCGAACTTGCCCATGTACACGCGCACCTCTTCGTAGAAGCGCACGTCCGATCGCACGTTGTCCAGTGTCTCGGAGCCGGACGCGATCGCCCATGCCCGCGACAGCTGCGCGCTGAGTTTGCGGAAGCGATCGGTCAGGCTCTCCTCCCCCTCCACCAAGTCGTGGTTGCCCGGCGTCGCAGGGTCACGCAGGTAGCCGGTCATCGCGGTGGCGGCCTTGATCCACGACGTCGGGCCGCCGTCGAGGGCTGCCTTCCAGTTGTATCCAGCGCACACCTCTCCCAACTGCGCGAAGAGGTTCTCGGTCAGAGCGATCGCCTCGTCGATGTTGCGCCCCATCGGCTTGCCAGCCTGATCGGTGGCGCTGTATTCGGCCAGCGCCTTGTTGAGGTTCTCCGCCAACGGTGCATACGCGACGAGCAGACCGTCCTGCTTGCCGCGATAGGTGCGGTTGACCCGTGCGAGCGTCTGCATGAGCAGCGCTCCCTTGAGCGGTCGGTCCAGGTACAACGTGTGCAGCGGCGGCGAGTCGTAGCCGGTCAGCATCATGTCCTTGACGATGACGATCTCCAGCTCGTCGTCGACATCGCGCAGCCGCTGCTTGATGACCTTGTTGTCCGAGTCGCGGCGCACGTGGTCCGAGATCGGTGGCTGGTCCGTGGCATTGCCCGAGTAGACGACCTTGATGCGCCCCGCGTGCAGGTCGTCGGAGTGCCAGTCAGGACGAAGGGCGATGATCTCGCCATAGAGGTTCGCGCAGATCTCGCGGGTGGCTCCGACGATCATCGCCTTGCCGTTGGCGCCAATCACCTTGGCCATCTGGGAGCGTCTGTTCTCCCAATGGTCAACGATGTCGGCAGCGAGCGTCTTCAACCGCGCCGGAGCCCCGTACACGGCATTGATCACCGCAACCGACTTCTCGATCCGCTCTCGTTCGGCGAGGTCGAGCCCGATCGAGGCCTCGTCGGCTGCAGTGTCGAGGTCGTCTTCGCTGATGCCCTCCGCGAGCCCGACCTTGATCAAACGAGGCTCGAAGTAGACGGGCACTGTCGCACCGTCTTCGACTGCGCGGGACAGGTCGTAGATGTCGATGTAATCCCCGAAGACGTCCCTCGTGTTCCGGTCGGCGAAGGAGATCGGCGTTCCCGTGAAGGCGATGAGCGTCGCGTTGGGCAGCGCGTCCTTGAGGTGGCGCGCATATCCATCGAGATCGTCGTAATGGCTGCGATGAGCCTCGTCCACGATGACGATGACGTTCGACCGGTCTGTGAGCATCGGGTGGTCAGCGCCAGCGTCTCGCTCAGCCTTGCTCAGCCCGAACTTCTGCAAGGTCGTGAAATAGATGCCCCCAGTGACACGTTCGGTCAGTGCAGTGCGGAGCTGCGATCGCCGCGTCACCTGGACGGGAGCCTCCGGGAGCAACTGGCTCCTTTGGAAGGTCTCGTAGAGCTGACCGTCGAGCTCAGTCCTGTCGGTGACGACGACGATCGTCGGGTTCAGCAGGTCCGGGTGGTTCATCACCTTGTTTGCGTAGAGCTCCATCTCCATCGACTTGCCGGAGCCCTGCGTGTGCCAGACGACGCCAGCCTTGCCGTTGGTCTTCACCGCCTGGACGGTGGTCCCCACAGCCTTGGTCACCGCGAAGTACTGGTGCGGCTTGGCGATCCGCTTGAGCAGACCGCTGTCGGGGTCGGAGTCGAAGGCGGTGAAGTCGCGTACGAGCTGGAGGAAGCGGAGGGGGTTGAAGACCCCGTCGACGAGATGCTCGATCGCCGATCCGTAGTGACTGTCCTCGTGCTGGACTCCGAAGGGGACCGGCTCGCCGTCGTCGTCGACGTTCCACGGCGAGTAGTGGTTCAGTGGCGTGAAGGGCGTGCCGTACTTCGCCTCGAGCCCATCGCTGGCGACCGTCATCACGACCGAGCGGAAGACCATCGGGAGGTCGCGAACATACGTCGTCAGTTGGGCGTGCGCAGCAGTGAGGTCGACGTGGGCAGCCCCCGCTTGCTTCAGCTCGATGACGGCAACAGGGAGTCCGTTGAGGTAAAGCACGATGTCGAAGCGACGCTCGACCTCCCCCACCCGGACAGTCACCTGGTTGACGGCAAGGTAGTCGTTGTCCTCCACTCGTGCACCGACGAGACGGATGGTCGGGTTTTGCTCACGCCCGTCGGAATCGACGTAACTCACGCCGCGGTATCCATCGACGAGGAACCGGTGGAAGCGGAAGTTCTCGGTGATCGCGTCTTGCGACTTCGGAGCGACAATGTCTGCCATGGCCTGCTGCAGATAGTCAGTCGGCACCGTCGGGTTGAGTCGCACCATGGCTGCGAGCAGGCGCGACGGGATGATCGCCTCGTCCCACGTCGCCCGCTCCCCCGAGCCCGGAGCGATCGCCGCCCCCGGCTTGGTCGGCCACTCGTGCTCGGCCAGCGCCTCGAGCGTCAGCTGCTCCCACGCGTCCTCGGTGAAGTCCCCCAGATCGACCATCACACGACCTCTCCAACCATCGCCTCAGCGTCCTGGACGGTGACCTTGCCCGACATCAGGAGCGGGAGCAACGCATCGCGAGTGGTTGCGAGCGACCGCGACTCCGCTTCGATCTGGGCAAACTGGTCGAAGAGGACCGGAACCACCTCATTGAATCGTCGCATGGAGGACTGATCAGGATGGCGCACAGGCGCTGCGTACGCCTCTTCACGATTCAGCCCGGGGACGGCAGAGTCGGAGTTCATCTCCGTCAAACGCATGCTGGTCAACTCGTAGTAGAGGAAGTGACTGGTCAGTCCCCCTGTCGGGGTCACGAAGAACGTCGTGTCAATTGGGAAGTGCGGGCCGTGAATCCAGTGAACGGCTCCAGCAGTCCCCTTACGCCCCACCACGATCCCAGCCTCTGCCACGAGCGCCTGATCGTGCGTGCCGGTCACACCCCCGCTTCCGACCACCTGGACGTCTCCAGCCACCCGCCTCTTGGCCGGCAGGGACTTGCCGTAGTTGAGCGTGGCCACGTCACGAAGACGCAGATACTCAACGGTGTGGTTGTTGGCACGTTCCCACTCTGCCTTGGCCAAAGACTGCGAAGTACCAGTGAGACGCGAGTTGGCGGCGATCTTGTCGTCGAGCGCCCCCAGCACCTCCGCGATCGCCCACCTGTCACTTTCTTTGGGGATAGGAATCGGGTGCGAACTTAGTTGAGATCGCGAAATATTGGGAAACGTGGAACCGGTGACCCCTGCAAGCAGTTCGGCCATGGAATTGCGCAGGGCGTACTCCACGAAACGAGAATCCGAAGTTGTTGCTCCGCGTACGGCAGCAATTCCCCGGCCAATGGCGCACAGCTCGTCCGCCCGATTCATTCTCCCGGTTGTCGACCCGCGGACACAGAAGAGCACATCACCCGCCCTCGCCTCCTTGGCTGCCTGGGTAGTCCATTGGACTGGCGAGGGATGGAAGAGTCCAAACTCCGTAGGGCCATTCAGCAGCGGTAGGCCACGGCCCTCCTTGTTTGTGAGGCTGCTGGGCGGTGACTGACCCATGACCACCTCCGCGAGATCGCCCACGGTGCCCAGCCGGTGCCTCACGAGATCCTCGCCAATTGCTCACGCACGACCTGCTGCAGCCGCGCTGACTCATCGAACTGCACGAGCAGTTCCTCCGTCAGCCGTTCAATCTTGGCCTCGATCGGTTCCCCGTCATCCTCCAAGTCCGGCGCTCCGACGTAGCGTCCCGGCGTGAGCGCGTAATTCGACGCCTTGATCTCAGCGAGCGTCGTGCTGGCGCAGAAGCCGGGCACGTCCTGGTACTCCAACCCTCTCTCGACAGCCGAAGCAGATCCCCGCCAAGCGTGGAAGGTGTCCGCGATCTTCGCGATGTCCTCCGGCGTTAGCGCCCGCTCCGCACGGTCGACCATGTAGCCGAGTTCCCGGGCGTCGATGAAGAGCACCTCACCGGTGCGATCGGTCGCCCCCTTCGCCCCCGCGCTCTTGTCCTTGGCGAAGAACCAGAGGCACACCGGGATGCCGGTCGACCGGAAGAGCTGGGTCGGCAAGGCAACCATGCACGAGACCAGGTCTGCCTCGACGATGCGGGCGCGGATCTCCCCTTCGCCACTGCTGTTGCTCGACATCGACCCGTTGGCCATGACCACGCCGGCCTGCCCGCCCGGCGCGAGCTTGGACAGGATGTGTTGGATCCACGCGTAATTCGCGTTGTTCTTCGGCGGCACCCCGTAGACCCAACGCGGGTCCTCCTCGGCACGGTGCCAGTCCTTGATGTTGAAGGGCGGGTTCGCCAGGACGTAGTCCATGGACAGCTCCGCGTGGTAGTCGCGCACGAAGGTGTCGCCCCACCGGTTGGCCAGGCCCTTATTGCCGATGCCGTGGATGGCGAGGTTCATCTTCGCCATCCGCCAGGTGCGCTCGTTGTTTTCCTGGCCGTAGATGGACACGTCCTTCGGGTCACCCTCGTGGTCGTGGATGAACTTCTCCGTCTGGACGAACATCCCACCCGATCCGCAGCACGGGTCGTAGACGCGGCCAGATGTCGGCTCGAGCACCTCGACGAGGACCTTGACCACGCTGGCGGGTGTGTAGAACTCGCCGCCTCGCTTGCCCTCGGCCCGGGCAAACTTCTCGAGGAAGTACTCGTACACCTCCCCGAGGAGGTCACGGGCCCTCCCTTCGCCCTGCCGCGAGAACCGGGCGCTGTTGAAGAGGTCCAGAAGTTCACCCAGCCGGCGCTGGTCGACGTTGTCCCGGTTGAAGATGCGGGGCAGCGTGCCGGCGAGGGGAGGGTTGGCGCCCATGACGAGGTCCATGGCCTCGTCGACGAGCTGGCCGATGTTCTTCGGCGGCTCGCTCCCCAAGGCGGGCAGACCCTTGGCGTTCTGCGCGAGGTAGGACCACCGCGCCTGCGCCGGCACGACGAAGACTCCGTACCCCAGGTACTCCTCGGGGTCGTCGATCAGCATGTCGATCTGCTCGTCGTCCATGCCCTGCTCGGCCAGCTCCGCCCGGATTGCCCCTCGCCGCTCCTCGTAGGCGTCCGAGACGTACTTGAGGAAGATCAGCCCGAGGATGACGTCCTTGTATTGCGAGGCGTCCATCGAGCCGCGCAGCTTGTCGGCCGCCTTCCACAGGGTGTCCTTGAGCTCCTTCATCGTCGACGGGGCCGACGGTTCCTGCTTGGTCCTGGGTGGCATGTCAAAGTCCTTCCTCGGTGGGGTCTGGGGTGATGGTGAGGGCGCCTGCAGCGACGCCGTCCGTGAGTTCGTGAGCGAGAGCGTCGAGCCGAGAGAGGCGTTCTCTGGCGCGCATCTCCTCCTGGGCGATGCGGCGGAGTACCGCGCGCAGCGATTGCGCTTGGTGGACCGGCATCCGGGGCACGCGCCACGCGCGCCAGCGAGGCGAGCGTGACGGCAGGTCATTGATTGCTTGGGCGACCGCCTCAGGCAGGAGTCCCTTGTCGGGGGCACACCGGATGATTCGGGCCGGATAGGCGACCACCGACAGGCCCTCTTGGTCGACGACGGCGGCCGGGGTGGGTGACACGCAGAAGACGACGTCGCCGGGCTCGGTGCGGCGAGCCCGGGGTGCGATCGCCTCCAGATCCAGGGGGTCAAGCCCGCGTCGTGGCTGGTCTGGGTCCGTGACCGCGTCGGCATCGATGACCCGAACACCGGTCGCCGACCGCGGGGCCGGACCGATCCGCGAGCCCGAGTGCACGCTCGCGAGCCCCGCCCGCAGTGCTTCATCGACCGACAGGAGACCTGTCGTGGCGGGATCTTGGCCGGGATCAATCGTCAGGCCATCCAAGAACGGCTGGGGCGTGGCGTCCTCGTCGAGGTCGCTCAGGAGCTGCCGCACCATGACCGTCCGCGCGGCCGCCGACTCGCCACTCACGCGCTCGGGACCCGAGCCGGGTGTCACGAGCGGGCGGACTCCCGCCAGAAGTGTGGCCGTGGAATGCAGGCGCGCGTACCGGAAGGCGTGCGTCGCTCTGGCGGAGCCGGTCAACGACGCGACCACGTCCGTCGCGACATCGTCGACCACGTCGGGCCGCACCGGCTCGTTCGTCAGGTCAGCCGTTGCCAGTCTGCGCGCCTCGACCTGAACTGAGGTCGGCTCCCCGCCGAGCACCCACAAACCGAGGACCTGACGCGACCCGTCGGAGACCAGGCCATGCGGCAGCCGGAGCGCACAGCGCAGTCGTCCGAGGCGGATGAGGTGATCGCGCTGCTGGTCGAGGTCGCCGCTGGTCAACCCGTCGCACAGGACCGAGGCCGGCCCGACGATGATGGCCCGCTGCTGCTCATGGAGGTCCAGCTGGATGTCGTCGGCCGCCGCGAGGACCGACGCCGGGTCACTGTCTGCGCCCCCGACGGGAACGCGGGTGATGACCAAGGGAAGCGTGACCGAGGGGGCCGAGTCGACGACGCTCCGACCCTTGGTCCAGTGGAGCCGACGCGCGGCACGAGAAGCGACGCAGTCGCCCTCGACGAGGACGTGAGCAGCGATCCCTTCGCCCAGGTGGGTCAGTACGGAGTCCACCACGTCGGAGTCGGAGGACAACGGATCGGTGATCACGACCTCGCCGCCTCCGTCGAGTGCCACCGCGGCTCCGGCCGCGCCCAACAGCTGCAAGGCAGCGAGGGTCAGCCCAGGGCGATGGCCGGTGCTACCCACGCGCACGCGATCGAAGGCGGTGGGTGCGTCCCACATCGCATCGGCGAGACGCTCGGCGTAGTCAGCCAGCTCGCGAAGCTCGTCGCCAGCGCGCTTGACCTCGCTCTGCAGGTGGTCGTCGTCGGGGTCGAGCTCGCGCGCCTCGCTCGCGATCTCGTCGACCGAGGCCTCGGACAGGTCGATCCCGCTGCGCGCCTTGAGGCAGAGCAGAGCCTCCAGAGCAGCCGCCCGCAGATCGTCGTCGAGCCGCACGATCGGGCGGGCGTGAGCCAAGGCATCTGCGCGAGCGTCAGGGTTGTTGCCCCGACCCGTCGCCTCGAGCCAGGCCACCACCGCGCTCATCGCGAAGAGCTCGCCGCCGCTCGTCGCCACGGGGTCGGGGAAGGGGATGGGCTCGCCCCGCAGCACAGTGCGCTGGCGCCACATCGAGACGACAGGGCGCTGCACGTGAGCAAGTGCCGCGATGTCGGAGAGCGACATGACGTCGGTCCCGTGCGTGTCGACCATCAGCTGCCCTCCTCATCCGTGCGTGTGCTCGATCTGACGAACCCAAGGTAGACCGACCCACCGACAGCTACTAGTGGCAAAACCGATAAGCCCCCTTATCAGTTACTTGGCTGGCCGCCGTCGCTGGAGCTGATCGATGGTGAGACCACGGCAACCGACCGAGCGAAAGGACAGCGACATGAGCAACAACTCCACACACCAGGTCTCGTACGACGCGGCGACCTCGACCATCATCGTCACCGACCTCCAGGTCAATCAGCCTGCGGTCACTCAGGAAGCCCTCCGGTGGTCCACCGGGAACCGCGGCGCAGCGGTCACGGGCAGCGACCTCGAGGGGCACGATCTCGCTCCCTTCGTCATCCAGGCGCTCACGGTCGGCGCAACGGCCATCAATGCCGCCGGCGGCGCGCAGGACACCTACAACCTCGAGCAGCTGATCCGGGACGTGGGCCACCGGACGACGGAAGCCTCCCAGCGCGCTGCTGAGTCGACCGCCAAGGTGACGACTGCTACGGCCGACGCCATGGACAAGGCGACGACGACGGCTCGCAAGTCGCTGGCGGAGTCGAGCGAGGCCTCGAAGAAGTCCATCAGTGAGACGGTCTCCTCGGCGCGCAAGGACCTGCGCGACGAACTGACTCGCCTCTTCGGCGGCGAGGACCCGGAGTTCGTCGCACGGCTGCAGCCCGTCCTCGACGACTTCACTGCGAAGCTCACCAAGCGCACCGACGAGCACACGTCGTCGATGTTCGAGAAGGCGACCAAGGCGCTGAACCCGGATGACCCGACGTCGCCCATCGCCAAGCAGATGGCGGCCTTCGACAAGAGGCACACCGAGCTCGTCGAGCAGTCGGCCAAGCAGAACGACGAACTCAAGACCAAGGTCTCCGAGCTCACCAAGGCCATCGAGGTGCAGCGCGCTGCCGCCGCTGCCACCAAGGCCGCCGCGAACGTCACGCCCATCAAGGGCGCGAGCTACGAGGACAACGCCGGTGCCGTGCTCGCCGCCCTGGCCACGGGGTTCGGTGACGAGTACATCGCCACCGGGACCACGACCGGCGCAATCCCCTACTGCAAGAAGGGAGACGGGGTCCTCAGCATCGCCGACTCCGGCGCGAAGGTCGTCTTCGAGATGACCAACTCCTCGGCCCAGAAGCGCGGGTGGGGTGACTACCTCGACGAGGCCGAGCGCAACCGCGGCGCCGCCGCGTCGCTCGGGCTCGTGCCGACGGTCGAGGAGAACGACGGCCACCGGGTCCGCACGATCGGCAGCCGCCGGATCGTCATGGCCTTCGACCCGGAGACGGACGACCAGTCGCTGCTGCACACCGTGATCTGCCTGCTCCGCGCGGCGTCTGTGGCCGCGTCGACCCGCGACGACGATGGCGAGGTCGAGACTGCGCGCGAGCGGATCGGTGAGGCGCTTGACGCTCTCGGCCGTTTGGACGAGATCCAGAAGGTTGCCGGCCAGATCAAGAAGTCCGGGGACAAGGTCGCCACCCAGGCGGACGGACTCCAGACGACTCTCAACCGTCTGCTGCTCCAGGCACAGACCGCGCTGGCCGGCACCAAGCTCACGCCGATCGACGGCGAGAAGACCACCGGCGTCGCCTGACGCCGGTCCACCTGCTGGGTCGTGCCCCGGAGGGGAGGGCACGGCCCAGCAGTCCACCACCACCCACGGAGGAAGTCATGAAGACCACACTGCATCTGATCGGCTACGGCACCACGGCCCTTGCGGCCTTCGTGTTCGGAGCGCTCGTCATGCTCATCGGCACGGGAGGCGACTCCACGGCCACGTCCCGTCCCAGCGCATCGACCGTGACATCCACGGCAACGGTGACCGACCCTGGCGCGACGACCACCACGACCGCTGCTCCCACCACGACCACGCGCACCTCGACCAAGACGGTCACCGCGGAGCCGCCCGCACCCGAGACCGCGATCCCTGGCGATGGCACCTTCGAGATCGGCGTCGACATCGAGCCGGGGACCTACGTTTCTCCGGCCGCCGCCAGCGGCAACTGCTACTGGGCACGGCTCAGCGGCAATGACTCCTTCGACGACATCATCGACAACAACAACTCGAGCGGGCAGTCGCTCGTGACGATCGCAGCCACCGACAAGTTCTTCGAGTCGAGCGGCTGCGACGGCTGGACCAAGCGGTGAAGTCGGCCGGTCGTCGTACGGCGACCGGCCCCCTTCGCTGGATATGGTCAGGCCAGCCGCAAGGAGGGAGCAGGAGTGTCGAAGTACAAGGTCACCCAGTCGGCCGTGAGTCAGTTGCTGGCCGACGTCCGCCGCGAAGAGATCGCCATCCCCGAGCTCCAACGGCCCTTTGTCTGGGACACCGTGAAGGTCCGCGACCTCATGGACTCCCTCTACAAGGGGTATCCGGTCGGATACCTCATCACGTGGCAGTCCATCGGGGCCCATCTGAAGGGCGGCCAGGTTGCAGCCCACCAACAGATCCTGATCGACGGGCAGCAGCGGATCACAGCACTTCGAGCAGCGGTCGCAGGACTCGACGTGATCGACAAGCGGTACCGCACGAAGCGCATCAAGATCGCCTTCAACCCCGTGACCGAGACCTTTGCGACCCTGACGCCGGTCATCGACAAGGATCCCGAGTGGATCTCGGACATCAGCGCTCTCTTCACCAGTGCGTCAACGTTCGGCTTCTACAAGAAGTATTTCGAGGCCAACCCGGACGTCGACGCAGAGGTGGTCGAGGGGAACCTTGGCCGCCTGGAACAACTGAAGAACGCCCAGATCGGGATCATCCAGCTGAGCGATGACTTGGATGTCGAGACCGTCTCCGAGATCTTCATCCGGATCAATTCGAAGGGCGTTCCGCTCTCGAGCGCAGACTTCGCGATGAGCAAGATCGCCACGTACGGAGACCGCGGGCGCAACCTCCGCAAGCTCATCGACTACTTCTGCCACCTGGCCATCGCGCCTCACGCCTACGACGACATCCAGACCAACGACACCGAATTCCAGAGCAGCGGACACCTGGCCAAGATCGCCTGGCTGAAGGACGACTCGGAGGACCTGTACGACCCCACTTACAGCGACATGATCCGCGTCGCCGGACTGGTGGGCTTCAGTCGGGGCAAGGCCTCAAGCATCGTGTCCGAGCTGTCCGGGCGTGACCCGGAGACCCGCAAGGTGGACGAGGCCAGGATCCCTGTCGCCTACGAGAAGCTCGAAGCCGCCCTGGACACGATGGTCAAGAAGTACCACTACGAGAACTTCGTCATGACCATCAAGTCAGCGGGCTTCATCACCCCGGACATGATCGGGTCGAAGAACGCCCTGAACTTCGCCTACGCGCTGTACCTGCGTCTGCGCGCAGACTCGGAGATGAGCGAAGGCGAGCGGAAGCGCATCGTGCGCCGCTGGTTCGTCATGTCGATGCTGACTGCACGCCACTCGGGGAGTTTCGAGTCCACGTGGGAGCAAGACATCCGTCGCATCGGAACGCTCGGAGCTGCCGCGTACCTGAAACAGATCGAAGAGTCCGAACTCACCGATGGGTTCTGGAACGTTGCGCTCCCGGCCAATCTCGAGACGACTAGCACCACCAGCCCCTACTTCCAGACCTTCCTCGCCTCCCAGGTGGAGTCAGGGGCTCGCGGATTCCTGTCCAAGGCCATCACCGTGGCGGCGATGCACCAGCAGTCGGGCGACATCCACCACATCGTCCCCAAGGACTACCTCCAGAAGAACGGTTTCCCCGACCGGGGCGACTACAACCAGGTCGCGAACTTCGCGCTGACGGAGACCTCGATCAATATCAGCGTGTCGAACAAGCCTCCGTCGGAGTACATGGCGCTGATAGCCGATCAGATCGAGAGTGGACGGCTCTCCCTCGGCGAGATCACCGACGGGCAGGACCTCGCTGCGAACCTGGTCGAGAACGCCGTGCCCGAGTGGCTCCCCGAGGTGTCGAGCGGCAACTACCGCGAGTTCCTCGCTGCGCGGCGGCTGCTCATGGCAAGTCGCATGAGGACGTACTTCGAGCAGCTGTGACCTGGACGCGCGACGCACAAACACCCTGACCAGAAACCTCGTAGATTGCGATGAGATGCAGCTGATTTCCTTCTATGACTCCGACCCGATCAAGGCCAAGGGCGCGTCTGTGGTGCAACTGCCACTGGAGCGCGCAGACGAGTTCACGTTCGGCAACGAACCGACGATCGCCAAAGTCGTGTACGTCCGTCACCCACGGATCGAGTCACGAGTCGTCCCCTACGGGCAGTACGACAGTCTCGTGATGACGGACAAGTTCAACGAGGCCCTGCGGATCGTCCAGACGCTCGGCGCGCACACCGTGGTCACCCGAAGCTTCCGCGGAGACCTGTCCCGCCTAGCACTGAAGGGAAAGTTGCCGCAGGGTTCGGCATCAACGGAGTTCTCGAAGTCGACCCGGGAAGAGATCGCCTTCGAACAGCTCGGCACGGGTGGAGCTCCGATGGATCCGGGCGACAGCGTCTACCCTCACGAGGCCGGGTTCGAGGCGGCCCGACGCGCGGTTCTGCTCAACGGCGCTCGGCACGTTGCGATCAACATCGAGAGCCAGTCCGCCTTCCGAGTGGACTCAGACATCGCAACCCTGCTGAGGAAGGCCGGCTTCTCGCTCGGCGCGACGGCGGAACGAGCTCAAGTACGGCTGCTCCGACTCGACGCCTACTTCCCCGAGAAGGGCAAGCTGCACGTACCCGATGAACAGCAGCTCATGCCCTTGGTCGAGCCGAGGCCCCCGCTGGACCCTGACGGGCCAGCGGCCCCGGGCCGTCGGGCTTGGCGCGGTAGAGAGCCACGCTGACAGCAGATCAGCGCATGTCTCGTCCTGCTGGCAGGTGAGTGCCGGCGCGGTGAGCTCGAGACGAGTAACCAAACCCCTGTCGGTGCTTGGCGATAGAACCGTTGCAAGGGCGCAACCACAGCTCCGGAAGCCGCTCGAGCGTTCGGGCAACGGCGTCGACTCGCTTCATTGAGAGGGGCAATGATGAGACACCGACAGGAAGAGCTTCCGTGGAACTCGACCATCACGGCCGAGGACCTCACCAAGTTCGCCGTCTTACACGAGGCAACAGCGGAGCGCGTCTTCCGCCTGCCCTACGACGGGGCCAACCAGCCGGTCCCTGGGAGTTCGTCGAACATCACGGTGAAGGAATGGGTCCGGCGAGGCGCAGTCCATTGCTTGGTTGAGGGCTGCGGCCCTTTCCAGACGGTCCGACGCAACTCCACCAAGCACGATTGCTTCGCGCACGCGCGAGGTGGCCAAGCCCACGGTCACCCAGCCTTGGAATCCGCCGCGCACCGAGCGGGTAAGGCGGGGCTCGCCGCATGGCTCACCAGCGAACTTGGTGACGAGTTGCGGAGCATCGTCGTGGACGAGGAGCAAGTCCAGGTAGACGGCGAGCGCCGAACACCGGACGTCCTTGCCACCCTCGCAGACGGTCGGCGCATCGTCATCGAGTTCCAGCATTCTCCGGGGAGTCCCAAGGATGTCGAGCAGCGAACGCGCTTCTATCGGCGGCAGGGCTACGCGCTCTGGTGGTTCTGGGGGCCATCCTCAGGAAATTTCCGACGCTATTCCGCGCCGACCGCTGGACACCGATGGCCAACCACAGAGCGAATCGACGCTCAGGAAGCCCTCGCCAGGGCCGACGTGATCTTTCATTGGTTCGACCCAACTCGCGCTCTGGTTGGGACCCCCTTCCACATCGCCAAGAGGCTCCCGCAACGGACCGATGAAGAGTGGACACAGCTCGACCCACCCGAACTCCGTCGCTGGTACGAGGGACAGCGCGGTCACCAGCCCGCCATGCTCGTCGACACTGCTCCCCTAGAGAGGTGTTCAGTTGACTTGCGCGCCGAAGTGCCAGTGTTCCTAACACCTGCCATTCGGAGAATTCGCGAAGGTAGGCGCCAGGAGGACATCCTGAGGGCTGCCGCCAGAGCCCGGCGCCGACGTTCCCAAGTTCGTGCGGCAAGTCGCCCGGCCAGCGCCCCTCGCATTGATACTTGCGCGCCTTTGGCGCTGACGAAGGCCGAGGCATCATCCACCGAGTGGAGCGTGGGCGCGCTGCCTCAGTCACCGTCACCCCTCCTCCCGGGCCCTTTGACCGATACGCATGTGGAGCGACCGTCACCTCTCGGAAGGACGCCTGCTCCCGAACCGCAGAGCTCGGAACGAATCCAAGAACTCCCGCCTGGCGGCTCACCCTCACTTGTGGAGCCAACTTCCTCGTCTTTGGCCCCGGGGCAGACCTCGCCAACGCCCTCAGGCCTTGGGCCAGCCAGAACGTCGTCGCCCGGGAGCCTTCAAGCCACTCCCATTGAAGGGGGCACTCTTCCCCAGAAGAACCGCCAGCGATGGCATCGCCGACTTCTGGCCTATTTCGGGATTGGTGGCATGTGACTTTGACCAGCGCTGGGCGGGTAGTCGCGATGCGTGAGAGCGGCCCCAGGCGGGTGGCGGGGCCCACCTGCGGCCCGCCACGAGCAGATCGGCGAGGAGCTCGACATCGTCGACGACGACCCGGCCTGGACCCGATCGAGCAGTGCATCGATCGGGTCTACGACGAGGCCGACGTCCAGGACCTGCTCGAGTACCTCGTCGCACTACAGGGCCTCAGCACCCGCGCGGTCACCGTGCTCCAGCTGCGCCACGGGCTCACCGGCCAGCCGCCGATGACGCTCGACGAGATCGGCAAGCGCTTCGGCGTCACCCGCGAGCGGATCCGTCAGATCGAGAAGAAGGCACTCGATGCCCTTCGGGAGCGCGGCGAGACACATTGACCAACCAACTTGACCAACCTACCGTTGACGGTATGGAGGTCACGGTGCACGAGGCCAAGACCCACCTCTCGCGACTGCTGCGGAGGGTGGAGGCCGGCGAGACGATCGTCATCCGGCGGGGCGCCCATCGGGTCGCGATCCTCAGCCCTGCGCCCGTGGTCACCGAGCAGCGCATGATCTGGGGTGACCTCGCCGGCTCCTTGCCCGACGACTTCGACGCGCCCCTGGCCGACTTCGCCGACTACTCATGACGCGATATCTGCTCGACACCAATGTCGTGGTCCGCCTGCTCCTCGGCAACCGCGACTCCATCTCGCCCGAGGCAACGGAACTCATCAGCGACCCAGGCAACGAACCACTGCTGAGCGCTGCCGCCGTGTGGGAGATCGCGATCAAGCGGTCCCTCGGCAAGCTCAGCCTCCACCCCAGCTGGCGCGAGGTGCTTACCGGGCTCGACCTGGTGGCGCTCCCGATCACTGCCGAGCACGCCGCCTGCGTCCAGGACCTCCCGTGGCACCACCGCGACCCCTTCGACAGGCTTTTGGTCGCACAGGCCCTCTGCGAGGACGCGATCATCGTCACGAGCGACCAGCAGATCGACGCCTACGACATGGCCGCGCTCCGGGCCTGAGCATGGCACGTGTCGAGCGGTCCCTTCACGTGCCGATCGCCCAACGCATCGAGCACCACCGAAACGCCATTCGACACATCGTCGCCCAGCACCACGCGCTGAACCCTCGGGTCATCGGATCCGTCGCCCGTGGACACGCGGCGCCCGCATCAGACCTCGACATCCTCGTCGATTTCGACGCCGATGCCTCCGTGCTCGACGAGGTCGGCCTTCGACTCGCACTCAGCGATCTCTTGCAGGTCAACGTCGACGTCGTCGCAGCCGACACAATGCGAGGCGCACTCCGTGAGCGCGTCCTCGGCGAAGCCGTCCCGGTGTGACGAGCGGCGGTCTGGAACTCGGCCCGGAACAGATCCGGCCCACCCTCGCACGGGACGATTCCTCCCTTCGAGACGGCCGCGGACGGCCTCCTCAGGGAGCGAAGGGGCCACGGCCGCGGACGGCGTCCTCACGAAGCGGACGAACGCCGCTCCGCCAGCCTCTCAAGCAACCGCTCCTCCGCATCCTCACCGGGCGCCACTCCCCCAGGCACCCGCACGAGGAAAACCACCCCGAGCAGCCACCACAGGCCGAGGATCACGTAGGGCTGCACGTCGAGCATCGCGGGCATCCCGGGGACGTAGAGCGCGAGCAGGCAGGCGGTGGTGATGACGGCTGCGACGCCCACGGCGATGCCGCCGGCGGCCGAACGGCCACCGACGCGCAGCGGGCGGTCCATCTCGGGCTCACGGCGACGCAGCACGATGAAGACGGCGGACACGAGCAGATAGGTGATGACGATCGACACCGAGCTCGAGTCGACGAGCCAGCCCATCATCACCTCGCCGAAGAAGGGCGCGACCGCGCAGATGGCGCCGATGAAGAGCAGGGCGTTGACCGGGGTCTTGTGCTGCGGGTGCAGCTTGGCGAACCACGCCGGCAGCATCCCCGAGTTGGCCATGGCCCACATGAGTCGGGAGGCGCCGATGAGGAAGGCGTTCCACGAGGTGAGCAGGCCGGCGAGCCCGCCAGCGACCACGAGGTTGCCCCAGAACTCACCGGACAGCGCCGCCATCGCCTCCGCGGTGACGAGGTCGAAGTCCTGCATCTCCGACGCCGGCAGCGCCAGACCGGTCGTGACGATGATGGCGACGTAGAAGGCCGTCGCCATGGCCACCGAGACGATGACGAGGCGACCGACCTTGTGCGGCGGGACCTTGACCTCTTCGGCCGACTGCGGGATGACATCGAAGCCGACGAAGAAGAAGGGCACGACGACCAGGACCGCGAGCAGCCCGGCGCTGTCGGTGAAGAGCGGCTCGGCATTGCTCGTGTCGCCCTCGAAGAGCGAGAGGCCGACGAGGGCGAAGGCCATGACGACGAGGAAGATGATCACCGAGCTCTGCAGCAGACTCGCCGCCTTGATGCCGCGGATGTTCAGCGCCGTCAGCACGATGCTCGTGATCGTCCCGATGAGCGCCCACACGAGGTAGACCTGCGAGTCGGCGACGCTCCACAGCGGGATCGAGTAGACGTCGGGGACGATGTAGGCGACCGTCCGCGGGATCGCCACCGCCTCGAAGGCCGCGACACTGATGTAGCCGCCGATGATGCCCCACGAGCCGATGAAGGCCGGCCGCGGACCGAAGCCGCGCATGAGGTAGTTGTGCTCGCCGCCCGCGAGCGGCATCGCCGCGACGAGCTCGGCGTAGACGAGGCCGACGAGCCCCATGATCGCGCCACCGATGACGAAGGCGATCGCGGCGCCGAGCATGCCGGCGTCGTTGAGCCAGGTGCTCGTCGAGGTGATCCACCCGAAGCCGATCATCGCGCCGAAGCCGATGAAGAAGATCTCGATGCGCCCGAGCGAGCGCTTGAACCTCTCGCTGCCGTGCGTGCTGGTGTCGGTCCGGGTGCTCACGATCGCGCCTCCTGCGTCGTCGGAAGAGGTGGACTGCCCAGCATGGCAGCGACGGGGGTCAGGGCGCGCTGACCGCCACGCCGATGAGCGCTCCGTCGACGATTCAGGCAACAGGTCGGGTGGATCGCAGCAGCACGACGCCGCCGGAGAAGGACCGGGTCTCGAGCAGCGCGACGAGAGAAGATGGGCCCATGGGCATGGACATCACCAACGACACCGACCCGGACGAGGGACCTCTCGCGGCGAGGATCGACCAGGTCCGCAACATCGTGCGGGCCTACATCGACACCCCCAGCCGCCAGCACGCGATCACCGACGTGGACGACCTCTACGACGAGCAGACCGGACTGCCCCGATGATCTTCACCTCGCGCTGAGTTCGGCGGTGTCGAGCTACGCAGGCGCCTGCGAGGCGTGCACCGCCGTGTGCATCCACGCCGCCCGCCACCCCAGCGTGCGTCAGGTGGCCGAGGCCGACTGGGTGCAGATCCGCCACTGCAGCCAATGCGGGGCCTGGTGGGACCTGCAGCCCGCCAACCGGCCCGCCGTCATCACGCGCGACGAGGCCGCGCGCCGCGTGCCCGACGCGGACGGCTGGACGGTCGTCGGTCCTCTGCTCCAGCCCCACGACCCCGGCGCCCTCCTCGTCGACGTCCAGCGTGTCGACGCCCGCCCTGGTGATCTGGTCGACCTGCACCGTCAGGTCGAGCTGGCAGGCGACGCCACGCTGCGTGACGTGACCGTCACGGTGGTGGAGCCCTTCGTGTGGAGCGCACCGCGCACGACGTGGCTGGTCCGCGGCCGGTCCGAAGGGGGCACATGGATGCCCCTTGCCGAGGTGGTCACCGCAGGACCACCGGAGACGCACGGCACCCGGATGCTGCTGGCGGACAGCCCTGCACGTGAGTTCGCGGGCGGGGCCCGGCTGGACATCTCCTGCCTGACGCCGCGTTGACCGACGCCTACTTCCCGGCGAAGACCGCCTTGGCCACCAGGGTCTCCACCGGCTTGCCCTTGTTGGTCGAGCGCTCCACGGTCCACGCCTGCTCGCCGTCGTCGAAGGTGTCGGCGATCTTCTCCTTCGTCAGCAGCTCGGAGTCGTCGGAGCAGCCGTACCAGCTGAACATGTTGTCCCAGTGCTGCGCCTGGTCGTGGCTGAGCACCCCGCATGTCGTGCCGTCGGCGAGCTCGACGTAGAGCGGGATCGCGTCGGCCTCGCGCTCGGTGACCTTGGAGGGGTCGATCGGCTCGTGCGGGAAGTGGATCGCGATGCCGTCCTGACCGTTGGCGATGCACGTGGCCGTCTCGCCGCTCTCGTCGTCGAGGCAGGCGAGGGCGCTCGCCGCCGTCGCCCCGCACGTGTAGACGTCGTCCTGCGTCGAGAACTGCGACTGGTAAGCCGACCCGCCGCACACGTCCTCGTCGACCTCCTCGACCTTCCAGGAGTCGTCGACCCAGACGTTGACGACCTGGGTCGCCGGCGCTGCGTCGCCACCGCCGTCCTCCGTCTCGCTCGCCGTCGTGCTGGAGCTGGGAGGCGCGGTCGTGGTGGAAGCAGGCGAGGAGCTCGACGGCTCCGTGGTCGACGACGCGGCGTCGCTCTCGCCCCCTTCGGTCGTACTCGTCCGGCTCGTCTCCTTCACCGACGGCGGGTCGCCCGAGTCCTCCCCTGACCCGCAGGCGCTAGTGCCGATCAGCAGCAGCGCGGCGGCACAGGACGTGATGGCGGTGCGGTACATGGCGATTCCCCCTTCGTCGCGACCCCCTGTCGCGTCGCCTACATGACACCGCGCCGAAGGGAGGTCCGCAACCGCGACGCTCCCTGAGGAGCGAGGCCGCCCACGGCCGAACGTCTCGAAGGGCGTGGGGAATTACTTGCCCCGACAACCAGTTGCACCGGACATGCACGCCTTCGGATTCTTGAGCTTCGGGCACTACGGCCACGGCAGCGGGCCTGGTGACCCCGACGCGGGGCAGGCCCTGCGCGACGCCGTCGAGATCGGGGTCGGGGCGGACGAGATCGGCGTCAACGGCGCCTACTTCCGCGTCCACCACTTCGCCCGGCAGGGCGCGGCGCCCATGCCGGTCCTCTCGGCGATCGCGGCCCGGACCAAGCACATCGAGGTCGGCACCGGCGTCATCGACATGCGCTACGAGACCCCGCTGCAGCTGGCCGAGGAGGCTGCGGCTCTCGACCTGATCTCCGAAGGGAGGGTCGCGCTCGGCGTGAGCAGGGGGTCACCGGAGCCGGCCCTGCGTGGGTGGGAAGCCTTCGGCCACACCGGTGCTCGCGATCCGCGGGGCGCCGACGTCGCCCGCGAGCACTTCGACACCTTCATGTCCGCGATCCGCGGGGATCAGGTCGTCGACGCCGACCCGACGCAGGGCCCCACCGGCCGGCTGCGGGTCGAGCCGCACTCCCCCGGCCTCGACCGCCGCATCTGGTGGGGCGCCGGCAGTCGCGAGACGGCCGAGTGGACCGCCCGTCAGGGGGTCAACCTCATGAGCTCGACGCTCCTCACCGAGGCCACCGGCGCCTCCTTCGGCGAGCTCCAGCGTGAGCAGATCGACCTCTACCGCGCTGCGTGGCGCGAGGCGGGCCACGGCTGGTCGCCGCGAGTCTCGGTCTCCCGCAGCATCTTCCCGATCGTCAGCGACCTCGACCGGCACTTCTTCGGCCTGCAGGGCCAGGGCAGCGACCAGGTCGGCATCATCGACGGCTTCCGCTCGACCTTCGGCAAGACCTATGCAGCCGAGCCCGACCAGCTCGTCGAGCAGCTCAAGGCCGACCCTGCCATCGAGGCCGCCGACACCGTCATGCTCACCATCCCGAGCCAGCTGGGCGTCGACTACAACCTGCACATCCTCGAGGCCTTCGCCCAGCACGTCGCCCCCGAGCTCGGGTGGCGCCGCAACAGCGACGGCCCCGTCGCGCCCATCCCCGCCCGAAACCCCAACAGATAGGAACACCATGAGCACCATCGTCATCTTCGGCGGCACCGGATACGCCGGCGGCAACATCGCCCGCGAAGCCGTCTCCCGCGGCCACCAGGTCATCTCCTACAGCCGCACCGCCCCGGCCGAGCAGGCCGAAGGCGTGGAGTACCGCACCGGCTCGCTCACCGACGACACCGTCCTCACGCAAGCCGCGATCGACGCGGACGACCTCGTCGTCGCGACGCACGGCGCCGACGTGGGCGGTTCCCCACTCATCGACCACGTCGGCCGCCTCACCTCCGCGGCCATCGAGCACGGCGCGCGCCTGTCCTTCGTCGGCGGCGCCGGGTCCCTCCACGTGGCGAAGGGCGGCCCCCGCCTCATCGACACCCCGGACTTCCACGAGGACTGGAAGCCCGAGGCCCTCTCCCACGCCAAGGTGCTCGACGCCCTGCGCGAGGGCCCCGCCGAGCTCGACTGGTTCTACGTCTCCCCCGCTGCCCTCTTCGGTTCCTTCGCTCCTGGCGAGACCACCGGCAGCTACCAGCTCGGTGGCGACGAGCTCGTGACCGACGCCGAGGGCAACTCGGAGATCTCCGGGACCGACTTCGCCCTGGCCTACGTCGACGAGATCGAGCAGCGCAAGCACCCGCGCCAGCGCTTCACCGTCGCCCACTGACGCGGCGTCGGCCGGCGCGCGGTCCGCATGGCGGGACGAGTTCGGGCCCTAAGGTCAAGATCCGGTGACGAGATCGCCGACTCGCCACTCTGGATCGCCGGATCGTGCCATCGATGCAACCGTGGATGACATGAACCTCACGACAGGCCTTCTGACGGGAGCGGCGACGATCTCGGTCGCGGCCCTCCCCTTCGTCATGGCCTGGGTCGAGCAGACCCTCATGACCAACTCGCGCGTCAAGCAGCCGCCGAACTGACCCACGACTCCCTTCGCCCCGCCGGCCCACCGGCGGGGCGATGAGTCGTCGGCGGTGTTGACGCGCGGGGTGCTCCGAGGCCCCTCAGAACCGCGCCCTGTCGGGCCAGATCGGCGACCACGCCGTTGCTCCGTACGACGGTCCAGGCCGGGCCTGTGGATCGTCGAGATGCGGCTTCCCCGCAATTCACTACGGTGGATGCAGTTCGGGGGCGGGCTCTGCCCCACATGCGACGAAGGGGAGAACCCGTGCAGTCCACGCGAGGTGCAGCGATCCTTGCTGCCGTGGCGGTCCTGACCGGCGGCCTGGCCGCCTGTGGTGACGACAGCGAGCCCGAGGAGTCGACGACCACCGCCTCCCCCATCGACCCAAGCAAGTCGTCGTCCACGTCTTCGGATTCGAGTTCCTCGTCCGAGTCCAGCTCGGAGCCGAGCACCTCGTCGACCTCGGGCGAGGGGAAGGTCGCGGAGCTGCCCGAAGAGGCGAAGGCTCAGACGAAGGAAGGCGCGATCGCCTTCAACGAGTGGTACCAGATGCAGATGGGTGAGGCTCTCAAGACGGCCGACTCCGCGACGCTCCGCGCATACTCCGAAGGCTGTGCAGTCTGCGACGGGTTGGGTGACGTCGCCGATGACTTCAATCAGCGAGATGTGCGTGCCAGTAAGAATCCGTACGCCGTTGCCGAAGGCACCACGATTCGTAAGCGCGACGACGGCGGCTACCGGGTCGAGATGGACGTGAAGAACTCCAGCTACCGCGAGGTTGGCGCCGACGGAGCCAAGGGACCCGAGATCCAACCGGTCTCCATGACCATCGTGAGCAATACCCAGTGGACGAGCAACGGCTGGCAGATCCGCGCTCTTGTGAGGGTGGAGTGATGCGCGCGTTCTTGGCTATCGCCTTGTTCATGGCCACGCTCCTCATCACCCCAACAGCCCAGGGCGAGCCGACCGACCCTCCTCAACCACCCCCGCCATCTACCGCCCCCGCAACTCCACCCCCGGGGACGACAGGGCCATCCGCGGGCGCGAACAATCACTCGGCAACGGTCTACGACGAAACCGGGAGTGACCTCTCACCACAGCGAGGCCGTGACCGGGCCCCTTCCCCAGCCGGCGCGCCCCGCGGCCCGTCGAACCCCGACGGAGGCGAGAACGCCCCCAAGATCAAGAACGCCCCGAAGAAGGTCAACGTCCAGATCAACAGCGAACCGTGCACCGACTTCGGAGTTGAGCAGTGCTCACAAAGCCGCGCGGCCTGTGATGCCGACGCAGGTGGGACCAATTACCAGTCGCCCACGATCACGTGGATCAAGATCGACAACGGCCCGTGGACCTACCACGGCCTGACGTGCGGCCCCCCGACCAGCATCACCCTTCCCGGAGTGGAGGGCACGGTCCAGGTCCAGCAGCCACCGGTCCCGACCTTCGCCCAGATCCAGACCGCCTTCCGCGAGCTGCCCTTCAGCAAGCCCAGCGTCACGGTCCAGCCCAAGGGCAACAAGACGCTCAAGGGGCTCAAGACCTTCTACGCAGCGCAGTGGCCCGACGACTCGGGCCTCGAGCCCGGCGAGGTCAGCGACAAGATCAAGCTGCTGTCGTGGACCGTCGAGTTCAAGGTCGCGGCGAAGGAGTACCGCTACGACTACGGCGACGGCACCACCTCCGGCTGGACCACGAGCATGGGCGGGACCTACCCCGACGGCGACGTCGTGCACACCTACAAGGACACCGGCACCCGGCAGATCAAGGTCGACGCCCGCCTCACCGGCCAGTACCGCGTCAACGGCGGTCAGTGGCAGGACATCGCCACCGTCGCCGACCTGCAGGACGAGCCCGTCGACACCCTCGAAGTCCTCGGCACCCGCACCCGCCTGACCCGCTGAGTCGCCGGCCACCGACGGGGCGAAGAGTCGTCGGCGGGTGCTGGTGGATGCGAACCACGAGAGGCCGGCCGCAACCAGACGATCCACAGGCCGGCGGGACCGTCGTACGGAGCAACGGCGTAGTCGCCGATCTGGCCCGCTAGACGGTATGGGTGACCACTCGGGCTGACCGAGGGGTTGCGGGCCGGGGCCTCTCTCACACATGTTCGTGGGTTACCGAGTAGGGGCTGCCTGCTCGGCCTGTCCGACAGTTGTGGGAGGCCCCGGTGTTTACCGAGCGTACGAGTGTTGGGCTCGACGTGCATGCACGATCTGTTGCTGCGGCGGCGATCGATGGTGTCACGGGCGAGCTGTTCCAATCGAAGCTGACTCCGTCTCACGAGCACGTCGTGTCCTGGGTCCAAGCCTTGCCGGGACCAGTGGCGGTGACCTACGAGGCCGGGCCGACCGGATTCGGCCTGTACCGACATCTGGCCGCGGCGGGGATCCGGTGCGAGGTCGCCGCGCCGAGCAAGCTGCAAAAGCCCTCCGGTGATCGGGTCAAGACCGACGCCAAGGACGCGATCCACTTGGCTCGGCTGCTGCGCCTGGACGAAGTCACCTCGGTCGCGATCCCGAGCGTGGACCAGGAGGCCGCCCGGGATCTGGTCCGTGCCCGTGAGGACTGCCGCGGTGACCTGATGCGCGCCCGGCACCGACTGTCGAAGTTGTTGCTGCGCCACGGGGTCGTCTACTACGGCGGTGCCGCGTGGACCGGCAAGCATGACGTGTGGTTGCGCCAAGAGGCACTGTCACAGTTGACCGGTCGTGCCACCCGGCTGGCCTTCGACTCCGATTACGAGGCCGTGCTGACGGTCCAGGCACGCCGCGACCGACTCAACGTCGCGATCGAGGAGATGGCCGCTGACGGCGAGTTCACCGACGTGGTCCACCGGCTCGGGTGCCTGCGCGGGGTGGGCACCCTGACCGGGTTCGCCTTGGCGGTCGAGGTCGGCGACTGGCACCGGTTCACCGGCAACAGCATCGGTTCCTTCGTCGGGCTCGTACCCAGCGAGTACTCCTCCGGCAGCTCGCGCGTGCAGGGATCGATCACCAAGACCGGCAACACCCATGTACGTCGACTGCTGGTCGAGGCCGCCTGGCACCACCGCCCCCGCTACCGGATCGGCAAGACCATGCGTGATCGGTGGGACCTGGCACCCGCTGCTGCCCGGTCCCGCGGGGACGCGGGCAACCGACGCCTGCACGAGCGGTGGGTGAGGTTCAACGAACGCAGGAAGAAGCCCACCGTCGCCAACATCGCCATCGCGCGTGAGCTCGCCGGCTGGTGCTGGTCCCTGGCCGTCCTCGAAGGAGCGTCCATGCCATAGGCCCCACGAACTGCTTCGTCGCCGCGCCGGTACTGGTGGCAGCGCGTGGAGCGACCCGCGAAACACCTATGAGCAGCCAGCCCAGACTGGCCACGCTCGTTGCTAGACACGCGGTCCAGCTCCTGCCGAAAGCACCGTCCTGCGGTAACCAACCCGCGAATATCAGTCTGACCGCGCGTCGGGAAACGACACGCTCGCCAGCACCACGACGACGAAGCATGAGGCGCCCGCCCCCTGATTCGGGGACGGGCGCCTCACCCTGCCTCTTGACAAGAAGTCGCTCCATATCAGGTGTACTCGGCCGCCACCTAGATTGGCTCCGGCCACAGCGCCAGCCGACGTCACCCCGCCACGAAGTCAGGCCACCCCGCGTCGAGGTAGTCGATGAAGGTGTCGCTCACCCGCTCGTCACGCAGGTGCTGCCGGCTCACCGGCAGCGCCGCCATCGCGAAGCTCGAGTCCTGCTCGATCCGCCGCGGCATGTCGTGGTGGACGATCGCGGCGCGTCCGAGGTCGACGAAGTCCGCCCCCTTCGCCAGGCACCAGCGCGCCTGCTGCGCGGAGCGGATCTTGCCCGCGACACCCAGCCGGGTCCGGCCCCGCTCGAGCCCGGTGAAGGCGTCGATGAGGAGGTCCTCCCCTTCGCCGACGGTCATGAAGGCGTCCCACAGCGACATGTCGACGTAGTCCACGAGGCCGGAGTCGAGGGTCCACTGCGCGACGGTGACGCCTTCGTCGAGGACGATCCCGTTGCCCTGCGGCGTCAGGCGGATACCGACCTGGAAGTCCGGACCGGTCCGCTCACGGATCCCGCGCAGCACCTCGAAGATCACCCGCGCCCGGTCCTCGAGCGACCCGCCGTAGCCGTCGGTGCGGTGGTTGTGCCGCCCGTCGAGGAACTGGCACAGGAGATAACCGTGCGCACCGTGGACCTCGACGCCGTCGAAGCCCGCACGCTGCGCGCGCTCCGCCCCGACGACGAAGTCCTCGACCGCCTGCTGCACCTCACCGGTACTCAGCGCCCGCACCCCGCGCTCGGGGTCCGCCCACGGCGCGACGTTGTCGACCCCGGTGACGCCCGGGTCGGAGCGCCGGCCGCCGTGGTGCAGCTGCACCGACGAGACGCTCCCCGCGGCGCGGATGCCGTCGGCGAGCCGGGTCAGCCCCTCGAGGTGGCGGTCGTCGCTGATGCCCAGCTGGCCACCCCACGCCTGCCCCGCGCGCGCCACATAGGTCGCGCACGTCATCGTCATGCCGAAGCCGCCCTCGGCCCGCGCCACCAGCCACCGGTACTCGTCGTCCGAGAGCGTCCCGTCCGCGTGGCTCTGCGTGTTGGTCAGCGGCGCCAGGGCGAGCCGGTTGGCCCACGCGGGCCCGTGGGTGAGGTCGAGGCGGTCGTGCAGGGAGGTCATGGCCCCATCGTCGCAAACGGGAGCGCCGGCCCTCAGGTCGAGTACCACCGCCGCGCACCGTCCGGCGCGACGTGCAGGGTCAGCCCACGCGGCCGACCGCGCCTCCCCAGGCGAAGGGGATAGACGGTTCCGGGCGGCGGGTGCGGGCCGGGAGCCCCCTTCGGGTACAGCGTGCGGTGGAAGGGCAGCCACCACCGCGACAGGTCCGCCACCGCATACGACGCCGCCGGCTGCGCCCCGCCGAGCACCGCATCGACGTCACGACGCAGGCGACGCTCCTGCCACAGCGCACCGGCCCCCAGCAGCACGAAGGCGAGCGCGATGCCGCCGACGAGCAGTCGCCACACCAGCGCGGACTCCGTGTAGGGCATGCCCGACGTCGACCAGATCTCGACGCGCTCACCGACGTCGAGCTCGCCACTCCCGCAACGGGTGATGGTCTCCTGACGGGAGGCGCCCCCTTCGTCCCAGGTGAGCGTGTAGTGGTGCTCGCGCTGCGCGCTCCGGCCGCACAGACCACCCGCGTCGACGCCGACGACCGTCGCCTGCCTGTGTGCGCTCTGCCCGAGGAAGTGCTCGCGGCGGTCCGGCGCGCCGAGGGCGACCGCGATCGTGCCGACGACGATCGCCACGAGCAGCGCCGCACCGCCGCGGAAGACCCACGCGGCGGTGCGTCGGTAGGAGCGGAGCGCGTGGACTTCGTCAGGAGGCACCCTCGATGACTACCACGCACCCCGCTCCCCTGTCCGGGTCAGACCCGCATCGCGCCGAAGACGTCGTACATGTAGTCGCTGCCCTGCTGGAGCGCCTCGACGTAGATCCGCTCGTTGTTGCCGTGCATGCCGATGAGCTGCTCGTTGCTCAGCACATAGGGGTAGACGCCGTAGCCCGGCACGCCCTTCTCCCGCCACGGGCCGAGGCTCGTGCCGGCCTCGAAGAGCGCCGGGGCGAAGGGGGTGCCCTCGTAGGTCTCCTCCGCGGCCGACTCGAGCGCCCGCCACAGGTCGGTGTCGATGTCGGCCGGCGGCGTCGCCCAGGTCGTGTCGAGCCGGGCCAGCGCCTGCTCCTCGCTCTCGCCGGGGTTGCCGGCGAGGACGACCTCGACCTCCTTGTCCGCGAGCAGCTTGCGCACCGCGGCGAGGAAGTCGCGCGGCTTCTCCCCACCGGGGATCCCGCGGCAGTTGACGCGCGTCGTCGCCTCCGACGGGATGACGTTTTCCTTGTACCCCGCCTCCTGGATGACGAAGGCGTGCGTCGTGCGCAGCAGCGCGCGGTGCAAATAGGGGTAGTCGGAGTGCTTGACGACGAGCGCGGCGGCCCGCTCGCGCGAGGGCTGGCTCTTCGCCTTGAGCATCAGGCGGATCACCTTGGCGAAGTCCCGGTTGGTCGTCGCGTCGGCGAGCGCCCGGAAGTACTCGCGCGTGACGTCGGTGAGCTCCACCCGCGCCTCCCACTCGCCGAGCGTCGTCAGCGCCCGCGACAGCGTGACGATCGCGGAGTCGTCGGGCATCGGCTTCGACGAGTGGGTGGCGGTGCCCTTCGCGACGATGTCGATGTTGAAGTAGACGTTGTCCTGCCGGGTGGCGGTGATGAGCATCGGCGTCGTCTTGTCGCTCTGCGCGAGGAACCAGCCGCCTTCTGTCAGAACGCAACCCGCGTCGATCTTGTCCCAGTGGTTCTCCGCGAGCCAGCCCGAGCCGTAGGAGCCGGCCTCCTCGTCGCAGTCGGTGAGCACGATGATGTCGCGGTCGAAGGTCGCGCCCTCGTCGAGGTGTCGGAGCAGGGCGCTGATCATCGCGGAGTTGGCGCCCTTCATGTCGAGCGCACCGCGACCATAGATCTCGCCGTCGACGACCTCGCCGGCGAAGGGGTCGACGTCCCAGTTTTCCTCCTCTACGGGCACGACGTCGGAGTGGCCGAGGATGAGCAGCGGCTTCTCGCTGCCCTGTCCGGGGATACGGGCGAGCAGGTGGACGTTGTCCGGCTGCGGGGTGTCGATGATCTCGGCCGTCACGCCGGCGCGCTCCCACACCGCCTTGAGCATCTCGGCGTGCGGCCGGGTCTTGCCACCCTGGCCGCTGTTCTGCGTGTCGAAGGACAGCATCCGCTTGAGCAGGTCGAGCGGGTCCATGTCCGCGGCCGGGATCGCCGCCCCCGACATGCCGGTCGAAGGGGGCGACGTGCGCTGGAAGGCCCCGGCGCCTCCCGCGGTGGCCACCCCCAGCACGGCGACGCCGACGCCACCGAGGAAGGCGCGGCGCGGCAGTCGGCCGGTCGTGGCGTGGTCGTCACCGGTAGGGCGGTCAGCGGTCCGGTCCGGGGTCTCGTCGGGCGTGGCGTGCATCTGCGGCTCCTTTGACGGTGGTCCGCGCAGGCTTTCGCCGGGGCCGCACGGGCCCCAAGGGTGACCGCCCGGTAGTGAGGCGAACGGTGGGGGCTTCGCGACCGGCGGGCGAGCGGCCAGGGATTCCTGACCGGGCCGTGACGCCGGCCTGACCCGGCCGTGACCCGCTACGCGCGCACTCCCCGCATCGCCCGCCGGACCGCCTCGTCGAAGCCGACGAGTCCCTGCGCGGGCAGACCCACGAGGTCGTCGAGGTCGTGCTCGCGGCGCACCACCTCGTGCACGAGGCTGCCGACGAGCGGCTTCGCCACGCCGGCGTCGACCGGGGTGACGACCCCGACCCAGTGGCTCGCGAGCCACGGCGTGAGCACCGGCAGCGTGACGACCACCCGTCGCCGCAGTCCGGTCACCGTCGCGAAGCGCTGGATCATCTGCTCGTAGGTCAGCACCTCGGGCCCCCCGATGTCAAAGGCCCGGTCGACCTCGGCCGGCAGCCCCGCCGCACCCACGAGGTAGTGCAACGCATCGTCGATCGCAATCGGCTGGATCCGGTTGCGCAACCACCGCGGCGCGACCATCACGGGTAGCCGCTCGGTGAGGTAGCGCAGCATGTCGAAGGAGACCGACCCGTCGCCCAGCACGACCGCCGCCTGGAGCACCGCGGCCGGCACCGGCCCGTCGAGCAGGATCTGCCCGACCTCGACGCGCGAGGCGAGGTGCTCCGACAGGTCCGCACCCTCGGGGTGCAAGCCGCCCAGGTAGACGATGCGCCCCACCCCGGCCTCGCCCGCGGCCGCGGCGAAGCCCTCAGCGAGCTCTCGGTCGCGGCGCGCGAGATCACCCCCGCCGTCCATCGAGTGCACGAGGTAATAGGCGACGTCGGTCCCCGACAGTGCCCGGCGCAGGTCGGCCTCAGACGTCGCGTCGCCCTCGACGACCTCGACACGGTCGGCCCAGTCGCGGCCGCGCAGCCGCTCACTCGAGCGCGTGAGGACCCGCACCGTCCAGCCGTCGTCGAGCAGCCGGGGCACGAGCAGCCCGCCGATGTAGCCGGTGGCGCCGGTGACGAGTGCGGTGCCGGGCTTCTTCGGCGCGGCGAAGGGGGTGGAAGTTTCGGTCATGGGCGGATCACCTCAGGAGGTCGAGGGCGGGTGGAAGGAGCACGAGCATCGAGCTGGACCAGATGACGTGGGTGATGACCGGGGCGAGCACTCCCCCGGTGACCCGACGCTGGGCCCCGGTGAGCAGCCCCAGCAGCAGGGCAGCAAAGGTGAGCATGACGTTGCCGGTGGCGGCGGTGACAAGTGTGTAGACGAGGGTCGTCACGCTGAGCGCGTGCCGACTACCGACCGCGGCGAAGAGGGCCCCGCGGAAGAAGAGCTCCTCGCCGACTCCCGTCACGACGGTGATGAGCCAGACGATCGGCAGCGAGCCGTAGCGGGCGTGGTCGAGCACCGCATCGACCCGGTCGGCGAGCCACGGCACCGCGCCGACGACGACGGCGCCGGCTACGAAGACTCCGACGGCGAGCAGCGCCAGCACCACGGGCTGCACCACCGGTCGCGCCAGCCCGGACTCGCGCGTGTGCGCCCACCCGACGTGCAGCCTCCCGGCCCCCAGGCCCCCGACCACCCACACCGCGGCGAGCGCCAGCCCGCCGACGTAGAAGGACTCGTCACCCGGCGGGATGCGCAGGGTGAAGGCGAGGACGACCGCCCCGACGACGAGGGTCAGCGCGCTGACCACGCGGCGTCGGTGCACCCGCGCGTCGGGCTCCCGGTGGTCACGCGGCACCGGCGCGACAACCGCTGCTGCGATGAAGGCCCGCAGCTCCACCACGGGGTGGATCATGCACGTACCTGGTCGTAACGGTCCAGCCTTACACGTCGCGGCCGCACCGTGTGGTCGGCCAGGCGCAGGTCCCGGCGAAACCACATCACGCTGGTCACGAGCTCCCCGCCAGTCGCGCGGACAGCGCCGTCCATGCGCGCACCGGCAGGAGGCGGGCGAGCTTCATCGTCACCGCCATGGGCCACGGGAAGACGATCTCGGGTCGGCCCGACTCGAGGCCGTCGGCGATCTCGCGCGCCGCCTCGTCGGCGTCGATGATGAAAGGCATGGGGAAGGAGTTGCTCTCCGTCATCTCCGTCCGGACGAAGCCGGGGCAGACCGTCGTGACGCGAACTCCCTTCGCGGACAAGGACGCTCGCATGGACTCCAGGAGGGTGATCTGGGCCGACTTCGTTGCGGCGTAGGCCTCTGCACCGGAGAGCCCGCGGTAGCCGGCGACCGACGCGACCCCCACGACGTGCCCGCTGCGCCGGGCAACCATCTCGGGCACGGTCGCGTCGATGACGTGCCCGAGCCCGAGGAGGTTGACCTCGACATGCCGGGCGAACTCCTCGGCCTGCCAGTCGGTCGCGTCGAAGGTGTGCCAGTAGCCGGCACACCACACGACCGTCTCGATGGGCCCGATGGTCTCGCCCACCTGCCGTGCCCCCTCGAGCACCGCGGCGTGGTCGGTCACGTCGACCGGGACGGTCGCGAAGCGCCCGCGGGACAGCTCGTCGAGCCGATCCGCCCGGCGCGCGCTCACGGCGACGATCGAGCCGCGCTCGTGCAGCTCATCGGCGAGAGCCGCGCCGATGCCGCTCGACGCCCCGACGAGCCAGACCCGCTGCCCCACCAGGCTGCTCACAACAGCACCTCGCGCTCGAGGCGGATCTGCGCCACGTCGAGGTAGCCGGCGGCGAAGCCCGCCTCGCAGTAGGCGAGGTAGAACTCCCACGTGCGCCGGAAGGTCTCGTCGAAGCCCGCCGCGGAAATCGTCGGCCACTGCTCCAGGAAGCGCTCGCGCCACCGGCGCAGCGTCACCGCGTAGTCCTGGCCGAAGTGGTGCGCGCTCGTCACCCGCAGCGAGGTGTGCCGCTCGGTCGTCTCCTCGATCGCCCGGGTCGAGGGGATGAGCCCGCCGGGGAAGATGTGCTTCTGGATCCAGCCGTAGGACCGCCGGGTCGCGAGGTAGCGATCGTGCGACATGAGGATCGACTGGATCGCGGCCACCCCACCGGGGGCGAGCAGGTCGTCGATCGCCCGGAAGTAGGTCGGCCAGTACTCCTCGCCGACCGCCTCGATCATCTCGACGCTGACGATCGCGTCGAACTGTCCCTGGACCTCGCGGTAGTCCTGCAGCCGCACGGACACCCGGTCGGCCAGGCCCGCAGCCGCGATGCGCTCACGGGCCAGCTCGGCCTGCTCCCGCGAGAGCGTGATCGTCGTGACCTGCGCGCCTCGGCGCGCGGCGGCGATCGCGAGAGATCCCCACCCGGTGCCGATCTCGAGGACGCGCGACCCCTTGCGCACCCCGGCGGTGTCGAGGACCGCCTCGATCTTCGCCGCCTGGGCCTCCTCGAGGCTCTGCTCCGCGAGCGGTCGCGAGCGGTCGAAAAGCGCGGAGCTGTAGCTGAGCGTCTCGTCGAGGAAGGCCTCGAAGAGCTCGTTGCTCAGGTCGTAGTGCGCCTCGATGTTGGTCCGCGACCCGAGCAGCGTGTTGCGCGTCGAGGCCGGGATGCGCCGGTCGACGACCCGCCGCCACCGGGCCAGCCCCGGGGGCACGAGGGTCGTCATCCGCTGCGCGAAGGGCAGCAGCGCGTCCGCCAGGTCGGTCCCGGGCGCGGCGTCCCAGTCCCCGGCCATGTAGCCCTCGCCGAGCCCGATCTTCGGGTGGTGGGCCATCCGCTCGTAGAGCGCGGTCGGCCGCAGGATGCGCAGCGTGGGCGCGTCCGGGTCGTCGGCGCCGCCGAGCTCGGTGCCGTCGGGCATCGTCACCCGCACCGGCGCCCGTCGCAGGACGGCGGCGAGGATCGGGCGGGCCAGGTGCGCACGCAGGCACCACGGGCGCAGCGAGGGACGCCGCAGGCACAGCGGCTGGTCGAGGGCGGGGGCTGTGGTCATCGGACATGCTCCTGTGGGTGGGGAGTGCGGGGCTGGATGGGCAGGCGTCGCGCCCACAGCCGGATGCCGTGGATGCGGATGAGCGCGCTGACGCGCCAGGTCATGAGCAGATGGCGAAGGGCGGTGCCCACGACCGCGGCGTCCGTCGCCGCGCGCGGCACCCCGGTCGTCGTCGCGGTGAGCACCCGAGCACCGTCGCGGTCGAGGCCGACGGTCACGGTGACCCGCTCGGGGTCGAGCCGCAGCGAGACCGCGCACTCCCCCTCGGTGTCGTTGAACGGCGAGACGTAGAACGCCTTGTCCGTGCGCGCCCGACCGCTCGCGTCGACGTCGAGCAGGTAGGCGTGCCGCTCGCCGTAGGTGTTGTGCACCTCGAAGACGCAGGCCCGCAGCCGCCCGTCGGGCGCGAGGCACCAGTAGGCGGTGAGCGGGTCGAAGACGTGCCCGAGCACCCGCGCGTGCGCGAGCATGACGACGCGGTCACCGGCCTCGAGCTGCACGCCGCGGTGGGCGAGGAACCGCTCGAGGTCGCCCCGGATCCCGCCGCCGAGCCGACCGCCGTCGAGGTGGTCGCGGGCCTCGATGCGGGTCAGCGCCCGCAGCGGCCCGCGGTGCCGCGGCAGGTCGTCGACGTCGACGAGCCATTGGTAGTGGCGGTGGGCGAAGGCGTGCTCGAGCGGCGTGCGGCGGGTGTGGCTCACGGTCCCGACGACCAGGCTCGGGAGGGTCGGCAGGTCGGTGCGGGTCGCTGCTGTGGTCACCACGAGCCCCCGAGCCGCTGTGCCGCCTCGACACCCGAGCGGCACCCGTCCTCGTGGAACCCCCAGCCCAGGTGCGCGCCGGCGAAGGCGAGCCGGTCGCCGCCCGCGGTGCGCAGGCGGGCGGCCGCGGCCACCGCCTCCCGGGTGAAGACCGGGTGCGCGTAGTCCATCCGGGCGACCACGTCCCCTTCGTCGAAGGGGGTCGGGGAGTTGAGCGTCACGAGGAACTGGTCACCGCCCTCGTCGTACCCGTGGAGGCGGTTCATCCAGTAGCTGACCCGCGGCTGCAGCGCGCCGCCGCACGTGGCGCTGCGGTAGTTCCACGACGCGCGCGCCCGCCGCGCCCGCGGCAGGTGGCTCGTGTCGCGGTGCAGCACGGTCTTATTGCGGGTGTAGCGGATCGCGGCGAGGTCCTCCTTTTCCTGCGGGGTCGCGTCGGCGAGGAGGGCGAGGGCCTGGTCGGCGTGCGTGGCGACGACGACCTTGTCGAAGGTCTCGGCGGGTGCGGAGCCCCGAAGGGGACCCCCACCGGCGGTGCGCACGTCGACCCCGTCGTCGTGCCGGGTGATCGCGGTGACCGGCGAGCCGGTGCGCACGTCGGGCAGTCGCGCGGTGAGCGCGTCGACGTAGGTGGCCGAGCCGCCGACGACGGTGCGCCAGGTCGGCGACCCGGAGACGCTGAGCATGCCGTGGTGCTCGAGGAAGGCGAAGAGGTGGCGGGCCGGGTAGTCGAGCGAGTCCTCGTCACCGGAGGACCAGACGCACGAGACGAGCGGCAGCGCGAAGTGGGCGACGAAGTAGCGCGAGAAGCCGTGCCGGTCGAGGAACTCGCCCCACGTCGGGTCGTCCGTGGCGCCCGCGTCGTGGAGCAGGGCCCGGGCGGCGCGGTGGAAGCGCGGGATCTCGGTGAGCATGCGCACGAAGCGCGGGTCGAGCGCCCGCCGCGGCTGGGCGAGCACCGCGCCCGCGCCGCGGCCACCGGCCCACGACAGGCCGCACCCGTCACAGGTGATCGACATGCTCATCTCGGTCGGCCGGGTCGGCACGTCGAGCTCGCGGAAGAGGCGCAGCAGGTGCGGGTAGGTGCGCTCGTTGTGGACGATGAACCCGCTGTCCACCCGCAGGCTGCCCCCGTCGCTCGTGGGCACCGTGTGCGTGTGGGCGTGCCCGCCGAGCCGGCTGTCGGCCTCGTAGAGGGTGACGTCGTGGGTGCGGGCCAGAACGTGCGCGGCCGTCAGGCCTGAGACGCCCGCGCCGACGACGGCGGCGCGCGGACGCCCGGTGGACGATGGGTCGCGGTGGTCGGTCACGGCGGGACTCCTGCGGTGGACGGGGACGAAGGGGGCGACTCTCGAAGAGGGCGACTCTCGAAGGGGGTTCGGCGCCACCCGCGTCCAAAGATTGTTTAACCTTTGTCCAGACGCTAGAGTGACTTTCGTTCGGTTGTCAAATGTTTGTTCAAGGATGGTTCGACGATGAAGATCACCCGCACGATCACCGTCCCCGGTACCCCTCCGGCGCTCGTGTACGCCTACCTCAGCGACTTCACGACGAGCGAGGAGTGGGACCCGGGCACCCTCGAGACGAAGCTCGTCGAGGGCGACGGCGGGGTGGGCAGCCGCCACCACAACCGCTCGGTCTTCCGCGGGCGGCAGACCGAGCTGACCTACGTGACGGTCGACCTGCAGCCGGGCCGCCTGGTCGTCATGCGCGGCGACAACGACACGGTGGGCGTGCAGGACACCATGTCGATCAGTGCGGGTCCCGACGGCGGTAGCGTGCTCGTCTACGAGGCGGACTTCACCTTCAAGGGCCTCGCCAAGCTGGCCACCCCCTTCCTCCGCGGCCCGCTGCGGCGCCTCGGGGACGATGCCGAGGAGGCACTCACCCGAGTGCTGCCGCAGCTGTAGAGGAGCCCGAGGACCACCGCCCATGTACACGATCAAGCGCGCCGCCGAGCTGACCGGCGTCCCCGCCGCGACCCTGCGCGCCTGGGAGCGTCGCTACGACGTCGTCGAGCCGCAGCGCACCGAAGCCGGATACCGCCTCTACGACGACGAGACGCTGGCGCGGCTGCGAACGATGGCCGAGCTCGTCGCCGACGGCTGGACGGCGAGCACTGCTGCGGCAGAGGCGGGCCGACGTCACAGCGGCACGGGGTCACCCTCCCCCGCACCATCGGCCACCCCCGACCCGCCCGCCCCCTCGCGGGCGGACGGCCCCCACGTCGAGGCTCCTCCGTCGCACCTCAGCACACCGCCTTCGTCCGGCGACGAGGCGACCCGGCGGCTGCTCGACGCCGCCGCTGCGATGGATCCGGCCGGGGTCGCCGCGGTTCTTGACGAGCGATTCGCCACCGGCTCCTTCGAGGCGGTCGTCGACGACTGGCTGATGCCCGCCCTCGTCGAGCTCGGCGAGGCGTGGGCCGACGGCCGGGTCACGGTCGCCGGCGAGCACCTCGTCGCGCACACCGTGCTGCGGCGGCTGGCTGCCGCCTACGACGCAGCTGCCAGCCGGACCGGTGGACCACGCGTGATCGTCGGCCTGCCCGCCGGGGCGCACCACGAGCTGGGGATCTTCGCCTTCGCCGTCGCCCTGCGTCGGCTGGGCGTCGACGTCGTCTACCTGGGCGCCGACCTGCCGACCGACGCCTGGACCGCTGCTCTGACGGCCCACACCGCGCGGTGCGTGGTCATCGGCGTGCCGCGGCGCCCGGACGCCCGCGCGGCCCGCACGCTCGTCGGGACCCTGGCCGACTACGACGGGGTGACCGTCTGCGTCGGCGGCAGCCACCAGGACGACGTCGACGCCACCCGACTCGGACACGCCGTCGGGCCCGCCGCCGCGGAAGTGAGCCGGCTCCTGCGGGGCGGCCGCCGGCGCCCGGCCCCTGCGTAGACTCCGGAGCACTTCGACGAGCTGCGCGCGACCGCCGCGTCGCGCCCGACGACAAGGACGGTCAATGACGATCTCCCCGACTCTCGTGGGCCACGGCCCGACCAAGGTCATCGCCGTGCACGGCTGGTTCGGCGGCGCCGACGGGTGGGGACTCCTGCCCGATCTCGTCGACACCGAGGCCTTCACCTTCGCCTTCCTCGACCTGCGCGGCTACGGGGCGCGGCAGGGCGAGGCCACCGACTTCTCCGTCGACGACGTCGCTGACGACGTCTTCACGCTGGCCGACGAGCTCGGCTGGGACAGCTTCGCGCTCATCGGTCACTCGATGGGCGGCGCCATGGTGCTGCGCGCCTGGAGCCGGCACCCCGAGCGCGTCACCGCGATCGTCGGCATCTCCCCCGTGCCCGCGTCCGGCGTGCCGCTCGACGCCGACGGACAGGCGCTCTTCGGCGGGGCCGCGCAGGAGCCGGGCAACCGGCGCGCGATCATCGACTTCACGACGGGCAACCGGCACCCCGGCAGCTGGCTCGACGCGATGACCGCCTACTCGCAGGAGCACTCCACGCCAGAGGCCGTGGCCGGCTACCTCGCCTCGTGGACCGGGGCCGACTTCGCCGACGAGCTGCCCGCGCCGAGCATCCCCGTGCGCGCCGTCGCCGGCGCCCACGACCCGGCCCTCGGCGAGGAGACGATGCGCGCGACGTGGTTGGAGCAGATCCCGGGCTGCGAGCTGACGGTGCTGCCCGACGCCGGGCACTACGCGATGTTCGAGTCGCCGCTCGGCCTGCTGGCAGCCATCGAGGCGACCCTGCCTGCTGCGTAGACTCCGGGAGCCATGAGCACCCTGCAGACCCTCGACCGCGGCCTCGAGGCGATCGAGATCATCTCGCGGCGCACGAGCGGCACCTCCCCGGCGGCGCTCGCGGACGAGCTCGGGGTGCACCGCGCCGGGGCCTACCGGGTGCTCGCGACCCTCGAGCAGCGACACCTCGTCGCCAAGGGCAGCGACGGCCTCTACCGGCTCGGCTCCGGCGCGCTCGCCTACGCCGGACGCTTCATGAGCCAGTACCGCCTGGCGGCGCAGCCGCTCGTGCAGGACCTCGCCGACGGCACGGGCTGCACGGCCTTCGTCTCGATCGCCGACCGCGACGAGTCGGTCGCCGTCGCCGTCGCCGAGCCGGGCGCGCGCGGCGCCATCGGCATCAGCTACCAGATCGGCACCCGCCACCCGATCGCCCACGGCGCCGACGGCATCGCGATCCTCGCACAGCGACCCGCCGCAGCGACCGACGCCGAGGCCGTGCGGGTCGCCCGCGAGCTGGGCTATGCCGTCTCCGACGGCCAGGTCCAGCCGGGCACCGTCGGCCTGGCCATCGGCACGGGGAGCATCGCCGACGAGGTCGAGGGCTCGATCGGCGTCATCCGCCTCGGGGCCCCTGCCGACCTCGACATCGACAGCCTGCTCCCCCACGTGCAGCGGGCTCGGGACCTCGTCTCCCAGCTCTGACCCCACCCGGCTCAACGGGTCTTGACCGGGACTCCTGCCTGCTCTAGGTTGTGCGCTGAACGCACACAACGTGCGCTGTCCGCACAAGGGAGTGCCCTGCATGACCACCTGCCCCATCACCGGAGCCGTGTCGGCTGCTGCGGCCGACTTCGACCCCTTCGGCGACGGCTACCAGCAGGACCCGCCGGCCTACGTCGCCTGGTCGCGCGAGGAGGAGCCGGTCTTCTGGTCACCGCAGCTGGGCTACTGGGTCGTCACCCGCTACGACGACATCAAGGCGATCTTCCGGGACAACCTCACCTTCTCCCCCGCGGTCGCGCTGGAGAAGATCACGCCGACGAGCGACGAGGCCGACGCGGTGCTCGCCTCCTACGACTACGGCATGGCCCGGACCCTGGTGAACGAGGACGAGCCGGCCCACATGGAACGACGACGTGCGCTCATGGCTCCCTTCGCACCCGAGCACCTGTCCCACCACGAGCCGGCGGTCCGACGACTCGTCCGCGAGCACGTCGACGCCTTCGTCGACACCGGCCGGGCCGACCTCGTCGACGAGATGTTCTGGGAGGTCCCGCTCACCGTGGCACTGGAGTTCCTCGGGGTGCCCGACGACGACAAGCCGAAGCTGCGGGAGTACTCCGTGGCGCACACCGTCAACACCTGGGGGCGCCCCGAGCCCGAGGAGCAGGTGGCCGTCGCCCACGCCGTCGGCAACTTCTGGCAGTACGCCGGCGGGGTGCTCGAGCGGATGCGCCAGCGCCCCGACGACGAGGGGTGGATGCAGTACGGCATCCGGGCCCAGCGTGAGCAGCCCGAGGTCGTCACCGACTCCTACCTGCACTCGATGATGATGGCCGGCATCGTCGCCGCGCACGAGACCACCGCCAACGGCATCGCCAACGCCGTCAAGCTGCTGCTCGAGCACCGCGTCATCTGGGACCAGATCTGCGCCGACCCCTCGCTCATCCCCAACGCCGTCGAGGAGTGCCTGCGGCACAACGGCTCCCAGGCCGCCTGGCGGCGCATCACGACCAGGGCCACCGAGGTCGGCGGGGTCGCGATCCCCGAGGGCGCACGCATCCTCATGGTCTCGTCGTCGGGCAACCACGACGCGCGACGATTCGAGGACCCCGAGCTCGTCGACGTCCACCGTGACGACGCAGCCGACCACCTGACCTTCGGCTACGGCGCCCACCAGTGCCTGGGCAAGAACCTCGCCCGCATGGAGATGCAGATCTTCCTCGAGGAGCTGACCTCCCGGCTTCCGCACATGCGGCTGGCCGAGCAGGACTTCACCTACGTGCCCAACACCTCCTTCCGCGGGCCGGAGCACCTGTGGGTCGAGTGGGACCCGGCGGCCAACCCCGAGCGCACCGACCCCTCGGTCCTGCAGCCTCGGCTGCAGGTCAACATCGGCGAGCCGACGGCGGCGCACCACAGTCGCCCGCTGCGGGTCGAGCGAGTGGTCGACGCGGCCGACGGGGTCCGCCACATCACCCTCGTGAGCGCCGACGGCACCGCCCTGCCGGCCTTCACCCCCGGTGCGCACATCGACGTCGAGTGCGGCGACACCGGCATCGTGCGCCAGTACTCGCTGTGCGGTGCTCCGCCCGCGCCGGTCCCGCCGGAGGGCTGCCCCGTCCCGCACGCCCCGCGTCCCGAGCGCTACGAGATCGCCGTGCTGCGCGAGGAGGAGTCGCGTGGCGGCTCTACCTGGGTGCACGACCACGTGCGCGAAGGGGAGGTCCTCACCGTCCGCGGTCCGCGCAACCACTTCCGGCTGCCGGACCAGGCCCATCGGCTTGTCTTCGTCGCCGGCGGCATCGGGATCACCCCGATCCGGTCGATGGCCGCGCGGGCGCGACGCGACGGTGTCCCCTACGAGATCCACTACCTCGGTCGCGAGCGCTCCCGGATGGCCTTCGTCCACGAGCTCGGCGACGAGCACGGCGACCGCCTGCACGTCCACTGCTCGACCGAGGGCGGCCGGGCCGACCTGCGCCGTCTCATGGACGACCTCGCCGACGAGGGCCGCGCGGGCGGGGTGCACGTCTACGCCTGCGGCCCCCAGCGGATGATCGACGACCTCACCGCCGGCAGCGAGGACTGGCCGGAGGACACGGTCGTCTTCGAGCACTTCTCCTCGACGCTCGGCGCGCTCGACCCCGAGCAGGAGCACGAGTTCACCGTGCACCTGGAGGACTCCGACGCCGACCTCGTCGTCGCCAACGACCGCACCCTCCTGCAGACCCTGCGGGACGCCGGCCGGGAGATCCCGTCCAACTGCGAGGAGGGCCTGTGCGGCACCTGCGAGGTGCCGGTCCTCGACGGGGCGGTCGACCACCGCGATGTCGTCCTGTCCACCGCCGAACGCCGTGCCGGCGACCGGATGATGTCGTGCTGTTCGCGAGCAGTCGGCGACCGGCTCGTCCTCGGGCTCTGACCCCCTTCGTCCACCCACCGACCCACACCGAAGGCACCAAATGTCGATTGCACTCCTGGGCATCTTCATCTCCCTGGCACTGCTCATCACGCTGGCCTACCGCGGCCACTCCGTGATCGCCGTCGCCCCCATCGCGGCGTCGATCGCCGTCCTCATGTCGGGCGCGCCGCTGCTCGCCAGCTACACGCAGGTCTTCATGCCGGCGCTCGGCGGCTTCATGGCCAACTTCTTCCCGCTCTTCCTCGTCGGCGCGATCTTCGGTCGGCTGATGACGGTCAGCGGCTACGCCCACGACATCGCCGGCTGGATCTCCGGGGTCCTCGGGCCGCGCTTCGCCATCCTCGTCACGACGCTCGCGACCGCTCTACTCACCTACGGCGGCGTGAGCGCATGGGTCGTCGTCTTCACGATCTTCCCGATCGCCACCTCGCTCTTCGCGCAGGCCGACATCCCGCGTCGCCTCATGCCGGCCGCGATCGCGCTGGGCATCTTCACCTTCGCCACCGCGGCCCTGCCCGGCTCGCCGCAGATCCACAACACGATCCCGACGAAGTTCTTCGGCACCAACACCTTCGCCGCGCCCGGCCTGGGCCTGCTCGGCGCGGTCGTCGTCTTCGGTCTGGGCATGCTGTGGCTCGAGCGTCGGCAGCGTCAGCTGGCCGCGGCCGGCGAGTCCTTCGCCGACCCGACCGAGGCGGAGATCAAGCAGGCCGAGCGCACCGGGGCCCCGCTGCCCACCGGCGGCGCCCGGGTCGCCGACCCGGACGTGCTCGACGGCGACGGGCCCGACGCCGACGGGCACGACGGTGCCGGCGCCACGCAGACCAGCCCCGCACGCACCGCGGTCGCGATGGCCGAGCGTCCCTCCCCTTCGTCCGCCGTGGCCATGGCCACCGAGGGCACTGGCCAGCGGCCCACCGCCCTCGCCGGCCTTGTCGGGCTCGCCCCGATCCTCGTCATCGTCGCGGTCAACGCGCTGTGCACCTACGTCGTCTTCCCCGCCCTCGACGTCAGCTACCTCGCCGAGGAGAAGTTCGGCGCCACGGACCTGGGCGCGGTGACCGGCATCTGGTCGGTGACGGTCGCGATGCTCGCGGGCATCCTGCTCGTCTTCGCCCTGCGGCCGGGCTCCGCCTCCTCCTACGTCGAGGGGATCACCGAGGGCGCCCGCAACGCCGTCCTGCCGGTCTTCAACACCGCGAGCGAGGTGGCCTACGGCGCGGTCATCGCGTCGCTGGCCGTCTTCGCCACCGTGCGCGACGGCTTCTTCGGCGTGAGCGACAACCCGGCCATCGTCGCCGCGGTCTCGACGACCGGCATCTCCGGTCTCACCGGCTCGGCGTCCGGTGGCCTGACGATCACGCTGTCGACCTTCGGCGAGCAGCTCGCGCAGATGGCGACCGAGCAGGGGATCCCGATGGAGCTGATGCACCGGGTGACCGCGATGGCCGCGACGGGCTTCGACTCACTGCCCCACAACGGAGCGATCATCACGCTCCTGCTCGTCTGCGGGCTCTCGCACCGTGAGTCCTACAAGGACATCTTCGCCGTGACCGTGGTCGTGCCGCTCATCGGCCTGGTCGTCGTCACCGCGCTCGGCCTGACGGTCGGGACCTTCTGACCCACCTCCGCACCCGACCCCACGACACCCACCAGGCGGGGACCCCGCCGCAGACGAAGGAGTGACCATGGCCCACTACCGCCAGGTCGGACCCGTGCCGGGCAAGCGGCACACCCTCTTCAAGGACGCCGACGGCCGCATCCTGTCCGAGGAGCTCATGGGCGAGGAGGGCTTCAGCTCCGACAGCTCGCTGCTCTACCACCGCCACATCCCGTCGAGCATCGTCGGGGCGCGGCCGTGGGAGCTGCCCGACCAGACGCTCACGCCCAACGAGCCGCTGCTCCCCCGCCACCTCAAGCTCCACGACCTCTTCACCGACGAGCAGGCCGCGACCACCGATGCCGTGACCGGTCGCCGGCTCGTCCTGGGCAATGGCGACGTGCGCATCTCCTACGCCCACGTCGGCGCCACCTCGCCGCTCTACAAGAACGCGATCGGTGACGAGTGCGTCTACGTCGAGCGCGGGTCCGCGCTGCTCGAGACGCAGTTCGGCGCGCTCGAGGTCGCCGAGGGCGACTACGCGATCATCCCGCGCGCGACGATCCACCGGTGGGTGCTGCGCGAGGGCGAGACCGCGCGCCTCTACGCGATCGAGGCGAGCAGCCACATCGCCCCACCGAAGCGCTATCTCTCCCGCTACGGCCAGCTGCTCGAGCACGCGCCCTACTGCGAGCGCGACCTGCGCGGCCCGACCGAGCCGCTGCTCGTCGACGAGCAGGACGTCGACGTGCACATCAAGCACCGCGGGCGCGGACCGAGCGGCATCGCCGGCACGATCCACACGGTGCCGGAGCACCCCTTCGACGTCGTCGGCTGGGACGGCTGCCTCTACCCCTACGTCTTCAACATCCGCGACTACATGCCGATCACGGGCAAGGTGCACCAGCCGCCGCCGGTCCACCAGGTCTTCGAGGGGCACAACTTCGTCATCTGCAACTTCGTGCCGCGCAAGGTCGACTACCACGAGCTCGCCGTGCCGGTGCCGTACTACCACTCCAACGTCGACAGCGACGAGATCATGTTCTACGTCGACGGCGACTACGAGGCGCGCAAGGGCTCGGGCATCGGCAAGGGCTCGATCTCGGTGCACCCCGGCGGGCACGCGCACGGCCCGCAGCCCGGCGCCGTCGAGGCCTCGCTCGGCGCGGAGTACTTCGACGAGACGGCCGTCATGGTCGACACCTTCCGCCCGCTCGACCTCGGCGAAGGTGGCGTGGCCGTCGACGACGGGGTCTACGCGCGGTCGTGGACCGGCGGGCGCTGGGTGGGCCACGCATGAGCGCCGTGCCCGAGCAGTTCATCGCGTTCTTCGACGATGCCGCGACCTTCCCGCCCGGGCTCGCGCCGGTGGCGCAGGCCGTCACCGACCACGTCGCGCGCCGCTCGGCGCTCCTCGATGGTGCCGTGGGCCCGGCCGTGCTGTCGCTGGCGGATCTGCCGGAGGCCCGTCGGGTCGCGGCCGGCCTCGACCTCTCCGGTGGCCCCGTCGAGGTCTCCGTCGTCACGCCGGCGGGCCGGCTCGGCGAGGCTCTCGAGATGGCGAAGGGGGTGACCCCCGAGCTGCAGGTCGTGGCCGTGGAGCTCAAGACCTCCCCCGAAGACCGGTCGCTGTGGGGGGCCCAGATCCGCGAGGCCGCAGCGGTGACCGACCTGCCGGTCTACGTGGAGCTGACGGCAGCCCAGGTCTCGCAGGGGGCGCTCGACCTGCTGGCGGGGACCCCCCTTCGCCTGAAGTACCGGACGGGCGGGATCGAGGCGCACCTCTTCCCCACCCCGCAGGAGCTCGGTGACGTCCTCGTCGCCGCGGTGTCCGCGGGGCTGCCCTTCAAGCTCACGGCCGGGCTGCACGAGGCGGTGCGCTACACCAACGCCGGGACGGGCTTCACCCACCACGGCTTCCTCAACATCGCGCTCGCGACGCAGGCGGCGCGCGCCGGCGAGGACCGGGACGTCGTCGCCGGCTGGCTCGCCGAGACCGACCCGGCGCGCCTCGGCGAGGCCGCCGCGGCGTCCGACGGGGCGTGGCGCGACTCCTTCACCAGCTTCGGCACGTGCAGCGTCGGCGAGCCCGCCGACAGCCTGCACCGACTTGATCTCTTCCCCGCGACCTGACGAGAGGTACGACTCCATGACGACTGCGGCACAACGACTTTCGACCGAGGGCTTCGGCCCCGACAACCTGCCCTACGGCTCCTTCTCCCCCGCCGATGGTGACCCGCGGCTGGGCGTGCGCCTCGGGGACGTGGCGATCTCGCTGCGCGACCTCGTGCCGGCCGTGGCCGGTGCCGGCGGCCCCGCGCTGGCCGTCGAGGTGGGTGACGCGGCCTCCGGGAGCAACCTCGACGCACTGCTCGCCGCCGGCCACACCGCCTGGCAGCCGCTGCGGACGTGGCTGCAGGAGGTCGTGACGACCGACGGGCTCGACGGCATCGTCGCCGCCGCCGCGACGCCCGTCGCCGAGGTGGCGATGCACATGCCCTTCACCGTCGCCGACTACGTCGACTACTACGCGTCGGAACAGCACGCGAGCAACATCGGTCGGATGTTCCGCCCCGACCAGGCGCCGCTGCTGCCGAACTGGAAGCACCTGCCCGTCGGCTACCACGGTCGCGCCGGGACGGTCGTGCCGTCGGGCACCGACGTGCGGCGGCCCAAGGGCCTGCGGCCCGAGGAAGGCGGGACCCCGAGCTTCGGTCCGTCGCGCCGGCTCGACATCGAGGCGGAGCTGGGCTTCGTGATCGGCGGGTCCGCACCCGAGGGCGAGGTGTCGGTGTCGCAGGCCGCCGCGGAGCACCTCTTCGGCGTCGTGCTCTTCAACGACTGGTCCGCGCGTGACATCCAGGGCTTCGAGTACGTGCCGCTCGGGCCCTACCTCGGCAAGTCCTTCGCCTCGTCGATCTCGCTGTGGGTCGTGCCGTGGGATGCGCTGGAGACGGCCCGGGTAAGCCCGCCCGAGCGCGAGCACACCCTGGCCGACTACCTCGACGAAGGGGGTCAGGAATGGGCCCTCGACATCACGATGGAGGTCGAGCTCGACGGCGAGGTCGTCTCGCACCCGCCCTACCGGGCGATGTACTGGACCGCGCCGCAGATGGTCGCGCACATGAGCGTCAACGGCGCCTCGCTGCGGCCCGGCGACTTCTTCGGCTCCGGCACCGTGTCGGGCGACGAGCGCGACCAGCGCGGCTCCTTCATGGAGCTGTCGTGGGGCGGCAAGGAGCCGCTCGTGCTCGCCGACGGTCGCGAGCAGCGCTTCCTCGAGGACGGCCAGACGGTCGTGCTGCGAGGGCGTGCGCCGGGCGCTGACGGGTCGGTCATCGACTTCGGCGAGTGCGTGGGGACGATCCTGCCCGCGCGGTGAGGTCGGCTCCGGCCCGACCGGTGGTGAACGACGGTGTTCCGGCAGGTGTCCATCGTGACGCTCGGTCCCGTGCTCGCGCAGCGTCCTGGCGCAGGCTTTGTCCGAGATCTCGGACACCTCGTACCCCGTGGGGGTAGGCCACGGGAGGATCCGACGGCTGGCCTAGGGTGGGTCACGTGAGCACGAGCAGGCCAGCGCACCGCGAGCTGCTCCGCGCGGCAGGACCCGCGTGGACGGCCGTCCTGCTCGCACTCACGACCGGGGTCATCGCGGGGATCATCGCGATGCACGGGTTCTCCGTCGGGCACCATGCCGTCTTCGACCAGACGGTGGCCCATGCCTCCGGTCACGAGCAGCCCCACCCGACGGCCGTCGACTCGTGCCCGGCCGGGTCGTGCGACGACGCGGGAGCCATGGACGACGCGGGAGCCATGGGGGCCATGTGCCTCTTCGTCCTCCTGTCGCTCGCGCTCAGGCTCCGCGGACGTGGTCGGGCGGTCTGGCACGCGCACCCGACCTGGCTCACGGCCCTCCCCCTGCCCGTCGACGACGTCCCACCCGGGGCCAGGTCGCGCGAGCTCCTGACGAGGTTGTGCATCAGCCGGACGTGACCGGCCCAGCGGTGGCGCCCAACACCACGGCGCCGCCCGACGCACCCCGATCACCCAGCACCTCCGTTCGTCAGGAAGAGATCCACCATGCCCAAGCACGCACCGATCACCGCACTCGCCGCCGCGGCGGCCCTCGCCCTCGCCGGCTGCTCGTCGGACGGCTCCTCGCACACGGACGGCCACGGCTCCGGCACGTCGAGCTCGTCGAGCAGTTCCGCGGAGGACTTCAACCAGGCCGACGTCACCTATGCCCAAGGCATGTCGATGCACCACCAGCAGGCCGTCGAGATGTCAGACATCCTCCTCGAGAAGGACGACGTCGACGCCGACGTCGCCGACCTCGCCCGCCAGATCAAGAAGGCACAGGGGCCCGAGATCACGAAGATGCAGGGCTGGCTCGAGGACTGGGGTCACCCGATGGAGCACGGCGGCCACGGCTCCGACCCGTCCATGGACGGCGACCACATGGACGGCATGGTCAGTTCGGAGGACATCGCTGAGCTCCAGAAGGCCGACGGACCGCAGGCGTCCCGGCTCTTCCTCGACCAGATGATCGAGCACCACGAGGGCGCCGTCGACATGGCCGAGAAGCACCTCAAGGCCGGGAAGAACGACGAAGCGCTGGCACTGTCCAAGACCGTCGTCAAGGACCAGAAGGCCGAGATCACGACGATGGAGCAGATGCGCAAGGCCCTCTGAGCTCGCCTCCTCCCCACCGGCCCGGCCGGCATCGCCGGCCGGGCCGCCCCCACTCCACCGAAGGACTCTCGTGACGACGACACGTCGAACCCTGCTCGCCCTCCCCCTCCTCGGGGTCCTCGCCGCCTGTGGCGGTGGTGCCACTCCGTCGACGTCCGCCTCCGCCGCAGACCCGCCCCGCGACGCCACCGGGCGCGCGTCGGACACCACGGACTCTGCTCGTGACGAGCAGGTGACCATGACCGTCTACAAGGACCCGTCCTGCGGATGCTGCGGAGGCTGGGTCGAGCACGCCGAAGAGCACGACTTCGCCGTCACGACCGAGGTGACGGACGACCTCGATGCCGTGTGGAGCCGGCACGACATCCCGGCCGCCCTGCAGTCGTGCCATCTCGCCCGCACGAGTCGGGGCGACCTCTTCGTGGGCCACGTGCCTGCCCGCCACATGCGTGAGTACATCGCCAACCGGCCGAAGGGGGCCCGCGGCCTCAGCGTCCCTGCCATGCCGGTCGGGACGCCCGGGATGGAGCGAGGTGATCGCTTCGACCCCTACGAGGTCATGCTCATCGCCGATGGTGATCCGCAGGTCTTCGCGAAGGTCTCCTCGCCAGCGGATCACAAGTCGCCGGCTTCCGCGTAGATCGAGGCGTGCGACCGGGTGTCCGACGGGCGGCTCCTGCCACGTGCCGGTGGCGGGAGCCTGCCCGTGCGTCAGTAGGCCTGGAGGCGAGTGCGCGTCCCGACCACCTGGATGTCCGCGACGGGCTCGTCCTGAAGGTCGGCGACAGCGCCGAGGTCCTGCCAGGCGCCGCCGTTGACGCGGTACTGCCCCACGAGGCGTGCGTCGACCTTGATGTCCTTCGTGCCCACCTCTTGATAGGAGTGCGTCACGTCGCCGTCCGGGTAGACACCGCCCGTGCTCGACGTCCACCCCGAGGCCTGGCCGTCACCGAAGTCGTAGCGGTAGTCCTTCGACGCGATCTTGAACTCGATCGTCCACGACAGCAGCTTGACCGGCTTGCTCACGTCGCCGGGAGCCAAGCCCTCGTCCGGCCAGCTCGCCGCGTAGTAGGTCTTGAAGTCCTTGAGCGTCTTGCCGTCGACCTCACCAGGGTTGGTCGAGACCGTCGGCTTGGCGAAGGGGAGCTCCAGGAAGGCCTCGCGGATCTGGGTGATCGTCGGGACCGGCGGCGGCGGAGGCGTGCGCGGGATCGTCGGGGCGTTGATGTCGGGCGCCGCTGGATAGCCAGGAGTGCACCGCTGCCAAGGCCCCATCCACTCCGTAGTCCCCTCGGGCCGCATCCAGATGAGCCGGGGACTCCCGCCGCCGGTGTCTCGACAGTCGATGATGGTGGCGCTGCACATGGGGTCAAGGCCTCCGCCCGTGCAGATCCTCGTCTTGGTCTCCCACATCACGGGGGGCGCGTTGAAGGTGACGTTCTTTGCCTTGCCCTGGTGCTTGGCATCGTCAGCGTTGCTGAGAGCTTCGTCTTTGGCCAGGCTCGACTCCACTTGGCGCTTGCTCTGAGCGTGACCTTCAACGACGGCGTCAGTGAGTTCGGTACCGGGTCCCGCAAGGGATATCGGGGCGAACCCGCAAATAATAGAAGCCGCCAAGAGTGCAGCGAGCCCAAAGTTCCTCATGTGATGACGACACTGTCGATAACCGTCCACCGCGACCCCTCCCACGACAAGTACACGATGGCCCTGTACTGAGAGGCCTTGACGACCCCGATCGATTTTCCGTCTTTCAGTCTCTTGTGCTCGGCGTTGTCGATCTGGAGACGAACCGCCTCGTCAGATTTCCCATCTGCAGTCGAGGACAGTTTCGCCTCGGTGACGGAAACCGGGTTAATACTCGCCACCGTGTTCTCAGCGTGCATCGCATCGAAGTTCTCGATCAGGGTCTGGCAGGGCACGCAATCGCCCGACACAAGCCCACGAAGTTCCTTCGTGTCCGTGGACGCCTGAGACCGTCCCAGAGCCTCCCAATAGTTCTGGGCGTACGCGACAGCACCGTCGTCAGTGTGTTCCTTGGCGGCCGCAGGCAACTCGGGGGCATCCCCCTTCGCGCTGGCGGACGTCGACGACCCGGACCCGGACGACGAACTCGAGCTGCTGCTCTCGGACCCTGAGCTGCTGCTCGAGGAGGACGACGGGTCCAAGGGCGTGGCAGTGGTGGTGCTGGACCCGTCCCCGTCAGGGTCGTCTCCCCCGCATGCAGACAGGGCCCCAACGGCCAAGGTCATGGCGGCCAGCAGGGCAGCAGGTCGTCGAACAGCTCTCACGTGATCCTCCCTCGAGCCCGTCACCGGGCCCTCTCTCGGTCCACCACAGTAGAGAAATTGGCGAGGTTCGCACGTCGAGTTGTCCACAGGCGGGGCTTCGAGGCTTCGGCCGCGGGCGGCCTCGCACCTCAGCCACCGGGTGCGCCGCGGGCGGCCTCGCACCTCAGCCACCGGGTGCGCCGCGGGTGGCCTCGCACCTCAGCCACCGGGTGCGCCGCGGGCGGCCTCGCACCTCAGCCACCGCGGACGCGCTGTGGGTGGGGCCGTCTAGATTGACGCCGTGACGACGACCCAGCGCCTGCATGCCCGCCTGATCAAGCGCGACCCGGACGCCGAGGCGCAGCTGCCCGACGACGTGCAGCGCAACGTGCCGGGCAACACCCTTCGGCTCGTCGGGGCCAATGCCCTGCAGTCTTCCGGCGACCAGATGGTCAACGCGTCGACGGTCCTGCCGTGGCTCTTCCACGCCATCGGCGTGCCGGCCGCGCTCACCGGCGCCCTCGTGCCGATCCGCGAGTCCGGTTCGATGCTCCCCCAGGCGTTCCTCACCCCCTTCGTCATCAAGGTCCGCCAGCGCAAGCTCGTCACGCTCGTCGGCGCCCTCGTCCAGGCCGTGTCCGTCGCCGTCATGGCCGTCACCGCCGCGATCGGCAGCGGACTCGCCGCGGGCCTGACGATCATCTTCGCGCTCGCGGTGTTCTCCCTCGGACGGTGCCTGACGTCCATCGCTTCCAAGGACGTTCAGGCCAGGACGGTGCCGAAGGGAGAGCGCGGCCAGATCAACGGCCTCGCCACGACCGCCTCCGGTCTCGTCGCCATCACCCTCGGCCTCGCCGTCCGCGCCCTCGGCGAAGGCCTCGACGCCCAGACGCTGGCCGCGATCCTCGGCATCGGCTCGGTGCTGTGGGTCCTCGTGGCGGTCGTGTGGTGGAGCGTGCACGAGCCGGTGGACGAAGTCCCGCAGAGCGACCTCGGCGAGGGTGAGGAGGAGCAGGACAACTGGTTCGCGCAGACGCTCACCTTGCTGCGCGAGGACGCGACCTTCCGCTCCTTCGTCACGGTCCGCAGCTTCCTGCTCGTCTCCTCGCTCAGCCCGCCCTTCATCGTCACTCTCGCGGTGCAGGCGGGCGCGCCGGCGCTGACCGGCCTCGGCGGCTTCATCATCGCCTCGGGCCTGGCGGCGCTCCTCGGCGGACGGATCTTCGGGCGCATGGCCGACCGCTCGAGCAAGCGCCTGATGACGACCGGCGCCGCCCTGGCGTCCCTCGTGCTCCTCGTGCTCGTGCTGCTCGACACGTCCCTCGACCTCGACGGCGACAGCCTCGTGACCTATGCGATCTTCGTCGCCGCCTACTTCCTCGTGACGATGCTGCACACCGGCGTGCGCGTCGGGCGCAAGACCTATGTCGTCGACATGGCCGAAGGTGACCAGCGCACGACCTATGTCGCCGTCTCCAACTCAGCGATGGGCATCGTCCTGCTACTCGTCGGCGCGATCAGCTCGGCCATCGCCGGCTTCGGCGTCATCTGGGCGCTGCTCTTCCTCGCGGGTCTCGGCGTCCTGGGCGTCGTCTCCTCACGCCGCCTGCCCGAGGTCGAAGGCCTCGCGTGACCGCGCCCAGCGGCGTGCGCCTGGCCTCCCCGCAGGGGCGCCTGCTGCTGGTGATGACGATCCTCGGGTCCGGCATGGCGGGCATCGACGGGACGATCGTCAACGTCGCCCTGCCGCAGATCGGGCGCTCCTTCGACGCCCCCTTCGCCACCCTGCAGTGGGTCGTCACCGGCTATGCGCTCACCCTGGCCGCCTTCATCCTCCTCGGCGGCGTGCTCGGTGACCGGCTCGGGCGGATGCGCGTCTTCGTCCTCGGCACGGCGTGGTTCACCCTCGCCTCGCTCGCCTGCGGGCTGGCCCCGACAACGGGCACGTTCGTCGCGGCCCGCGCCCTGCAGGGCGTCGGCGGCGCGCTGCTCACCCGGCGAGCCTCGCGCTGCTCCAGTCGGCCGTGGTCCGCGAGGACCGTGCCCGGGCGATCGGCCTGTGGGCGGGGCTGGGTGGTGTCGCGATGGCGATCGGCCCCTTCCTCGGCGGGTGGCTCGTCGACGTCGCCTCTTGGCACTGGGTCTTCCTCATCAACCTGCCGATCGCGACCGTCACGCTGGCCATCGCCGCACGGCTGCCGGGGCCCGCTCCGGCGGACCGGTCGCAGCAGGCCCCGCTCGACGTCATCGGCGCGGGGCTGGGTGTCGTCGCGCTCGCCGGCACGACCTATGCCCTCACCGCTGCAGGCGAAGGGGGACTTCCCCCCTTCGCCGTCGTGGCCGCGGTGGTCGGGGTCGTCGCCGCGGTCACCTTCGTCGTCCACGAGCGCCGCACGGCGGCACCGATGCTGCCGCTCGGGATCTTCCGGTCGCGCACCTTCACGACCGTCACCGTCGTGACCTTCCTCGTGTACGGCGGCATGGGCGTGGTCTTCCTGCTCCTCGTCGTGCAGCTGCAGGTCGTCGCCGGCTGGTCGCCGCTCGCGTCGGGCATCGCCGCGCTGCCCACGACCCTGCTCATGATGGTCGGCTCGAGCCGCGCGGGCGCCCTCGGCGAGCGCATCGGGCCGCGCCTGCCGATGAGCGTCGGGCCGATCATCATGGCCGTCGGGATCGTCCTGCTGCTGCGCACCGGCCCGACCACCGACTACGTGCTCGACGTGCTGCCGGGGGTCGTCGTCTTCGGCCTCGGCCTGACCCTGATGGTCGCGCCGCTCACGGCCACGGCCCTGTCGAGCGCGCCCGACGAGCACGCCGGCCTCGCCTCCGGCATCAACAACGCCGTCGCCCGCGCCGGCGGCCTGCTCGGCGTCGCCGCAGTGCCACCTCTGGCCGGGCTCACCGGTCGCGTCGTCGAGGACCCGGCCGCCTTCGACGCCGGATTTCGCACCGCCATGATCGCCTGTTCCGTGGTCATCGCCGGCGGCGGGTTGCTCGCCGGAGCCGCCCTGCGGGGCCGTACCGTGGAGCGGTGACTGGTAATACGCGCGACATCGAGGCCGGCGTCCACCGCGACTTCCGGGAGGAGATGTCCTACGGGTCCTACCTGGCCCTCGACACCCTGCTCGACGCGCAACGACCGATGAGCGAGCACCACGACGAGATGCTCTTCATCGTCCAGCACCAGACCTCCGAGCTCTGGCTCAAGCTCGTGCTCCACGAGACCCGCTCGGCGATGGCGCTCCTCGCCGAGGACGAGATGCGCATGGCACTCAAGCGGATCGCCCGGGTCAAGCACATCCAGCGCACCCTCACCGACCAGTGGTCCGTGCTCGCGACCCTCACGCCGACGGAGTACCAGGAGTTCCGGCCCTTCCTCGGGCACGCGTCGGGCTTCCAGTCCTGGCAGTATCGCGCGGTCGAGTTCGCCCTCGGCAACAAGCACGCCGGCATGCTCCCGGTCCATGCCAGCGACCCCGAGGCGCACGCCGTGCTCAGCGAGCTGCTCGAGGCGCCGAGCCTCTACGACGAGTTCCTGCGATACCTCTCCCGCCGCGGCTACGCGATCCCGCAGCGCGTGCTGGAGCGCGACGTCACCACCGCCCACGTGCTCGACCCCGAGCTGACGCGAGTGCTCACCGACATCTACCGCGACGCCGAGCAGCATTGGGACGTCTACGAGGCCTGCGAGGAGCTCGTCGACCTCGAGGACAACTTCCAGCTGTGGCGCTTCCGCCACCTCAAGACCGTGCAGCGCACCATCGGGATGAAGACGGGCACCGGCGGCTCCTCCGGCGTCGGGTTCCTCCAGCGGGCGCTCGACCTGACCTTCTTCCCCGAGCTCTTCGCCGTGCGGACGGAGATCGGGGCATGAGCGGGGCGACGGCGGGCACCGGTGCGGGAGCAGCGGGCAGCGGTGCGGGAGCAGCGGGCAGCGGTTCGGGAGCAGCGCAGCTGCGCGCCCGGGCCGCGCAGCTCGACGCAGCGGACCCCCTGGGCCACACACGGGACCTCTACCTGCCCTCCCCTGGGCTCGTCGCCTATCTCGACGGCAACTCGCTGGGCCGCCCCCTTCGCGCCACCGCGGAGCGGATCGCCGACCTCGTCGCCGGGGCCTGGGGCACGCGGCTCATCCGGTCGTGGGACGAGCAGTGGATGGAGCTGCCGCTGCGGCTCGGTGACCGGATCGGCGAGGTGTGCCTCGGCGCGGCGCCCGGCCAGACCGTCGTCGGCGACTCGACGACCGTCATGCTCTACAAGCTGTTGCGCGCGGCGGTCACCGCGGCAGGTCCGGAGCGGCCGGAGATCGTCCTCGACACCGAGAACTTCCCCACCGATCGCTATGTGGCAGAAGGCATCGCGGCCGAGACCGGCGCCGAGCTGGTCTGGCTCGAGCCGGACCCGGCGACAGGTGCGACGCCCGACCTCGTCGCCGCAGCGCTGACCGAGCGGACCGGTGTCGTCCTGCTCTCCCACGTCGCCTACAAGTCCGCGTGGATCGCCGACCTGCCCGAGATCACCCGGCTCGCCCACGACGCCGGCGCGCTGGTGCTGTGGGACCTGTGCCACTCCGTCGGCGTCGTGCCCAGCGACCTCGACGCGCACGGCGTCGACCTCGCGGTGGGATGCACCTACAAGTTCCTCGGCGGCGGGCCCGGCGCGCCGGCCTTCGGATATGTCGCGGCGCGTCACCAAGCGCGGCTGCGCCAGCCGATCCAGGGCTGGATGGGGCACGCCGATCCCTTCGTCATGGGGCCCGGCTACGAGCCGGGCGCCGGCATGCGCGGGTTCATCTCCGGCACGCCGCCGGTGCTCGGCATGATCGGCATCGAGGACACCCTCGACCTCATCGAGTCCGTGGGGCTCAATGCGGTGCGGGACAAGGCTGCTCGGCTCGGGCGCTTCGTCATCGAGTCGGTCGACGACGTGCTCGGCGACCACGGTGTGCGCGTCGTCTCCCCGCTCGACGACGCGTCGCGGGGTGGGCACGTGACGCTGGCGCACCCGCGCTTCCGGGAGGTCTACCGGGTGCTCTGGGACCGTGACGTCGTGCCGGACTTCCGCGAGCCCGACGGGATCCGCCTCGGGTTGTCGCCACTCAGCACGAGCTATGGCGAGGTGGCCGAGGCGCTCGTCATGGTCGACGAGGTGCTGCGCTCCGCCTGATCGCGTCGACGACGGCCGGCCAGTGCGGCGAGGTCGGGTCGATGAGGTCGAAGTGGTCGGCACCAGCGAGCACGGTGCGCTCCCATGCCTGCGACTGGTGAAGGGGGACGCTCGCGTCCGCGTCCCCGTGGAGGACCGTGATGCCTTGTGCCGCAACGCCATCGGCCGCACGCGCGGCTCGGTCCTCCCGCAGGCGAAGGGAGTCGAGGCGGGCGTAGACCTCCGGCGCATCCGCCGGGGTGGCGCCGACCCAATCGCGGATGGCGTCGGTGCCGAGGCGCTCGTCGACGGCTGCGCCGAGGTCGGCGACGGGCGCCAGGGCGACGACGGGGGTGCCTGGCAGCGTCTGGGTGAGCCCGCGCCACAGCACGAGGGTTCCGCCAGCGCTGTGCCCGACCCAGGCGGCGGTGTCGTGACTGTCGGCCCGCAGCCGGGCGTCGAGGGCGGTGAGGTCCGCGGTCGTCGCCTCGGGGTCGCCGGGGACGCGTCGGTACTCGGCCAGGGCCACCCGCCAGCCGGCCGCCGCGAGCGCTCGGGCCATGGGACGCGCGTGGGTGCGGTCGACGGCCGGGCGGAAGTACCCACCGTGCACGACGACGAGCGTGCGGGGTGGTTCGGGTTGGGCGGGGGCGGGGCCCGGGCTGGTGGGGCGCGGCGGCTCGTGGAGCTCGACCACCTGGTCCGGTTGGTCGCCGTAGGCGATCAGGGTCGCCACCTCGGCGCGGTGGGGCGTGCCCCCTTCGCCCTGGAGACGGGCCAGGGTCCGGTCCTCGGTCTCGCTACCCACGAAGCCACTCTCCCACCTGGCTCGGAATCGTCGGCGCGGGGCTGTCGGTGGCCCTCCCTAGTGTGTTCACCAAGGGCAAGGCGACGATCCGGACGAGACGACCAAGGGGGTTGACCTATCGAACACATGTTCGATAGATTCTTCTCATGGGGCAAGCATCGGGGCTTGAGACGCGACTGGCGGAGTACATGACCGCCATCGACCTCGCGAACCTGCGCCGCCCCGCCGACCTCCCCCATCCGCCTCTGGCCACTCTCGTGCGGCAGGCGCATGGGCGGGTCGACGAGATGATGCGAGCGATCGGCGAACGGCCCGACGACCTCACCGATCTGCGTGGACACATCGCCGAGGTCGAGCGGCTCTCTCGTCGAGTCGATGCGGTCAAGCTGCGGCTGACCGCCCGAGCCGCGACCACCGGGGCGACCGGCTCGACCGGCCACACCGACACCGGGTCGTGGTTGGCCGGGGCGACGGGGAGCGACCGCAACAGGTCGGCCAGTGACGCGATGCTGGCCGAGGCCATGGGTGAGCTCCCGTCCAGCCACGACAACCCGGGCGCAGGCACCGAGACGCAGGAGACCGAGGGCGACCCGCCGGAGACCCAGCGCGATGCATCGGATGACCAGGACGACGCGTCGGCCGCTACGGGCGACGGGGAGTCCAGGCCGCGCCTGACCCTGACGGGGGCCGCTCTTGATGCCGGCGAGATCAGCGCCGACCACGCCAAGGTCATCCTCCGCGGGCTCGACGACCTGCCGGAGGGCGTGACCGCCGACCAGCGGCGCGAGTGCGAGGCCGAGCTGCTGCGACTGGCGGCGAACCGCTCCCCCAGCCAGCTGCGACGCGCCGCCCGGCGAGTGCTCGCGACCTACGAGCCCGACGAGGCCGTCGTCGACCAGCACGAGGACGACCTCGTGGCCCGCGAGGAGGAGGCGGCCCGGGAGCGCTCTGCCTTCTGGGTCAAGGACAACCGCGACGGCACCATGACCGGGCAGTTCACCGTGCCCTGGGTCTCCGGGATGATGCTCAAGAAGGTCATCGACGCCATGACCGCGCCCCGCCGCCGTGCCACGGACGGCCACGACGCAGGGGTGCAGGGCACTGGAGCAGGCGCGGGTCCTGCGGCAGGCACAAGCGCTGGGCTGGGCGCCGCCCCTGGCGCAGCGTCGGGCGAGTTCGCCGGGACCCGAGGGGATGCGGGGCGGCTCTCCGCCACCGACCGCAGCCTCGACTGGCAGCACCGCCGCGGCCTGGCCTTCGCCGACCTGCTGATGCGCATCCCGACCGACCACCTGCACTCCAAGGTGTCGGCGACGATGCTCATCACCACCCGGGTCGACGACCTGCTCGGCGGTCTCGTCGACGAGGGTCTCGTCCCCGCCGGCACCCGAGTCGGCTCGACCGACGTCCACGACGTCATCAGCGCCGGCACAGCACGGCGCCTCGCCTGCGGCGCGGGCCTGCTGCCGACAGTCCTCGACGGCGAGTCCGTCCCGCTCGACCTCGGTCGGCAACGCCGACTCTTCACCGACAACCAGCGGATGGCGCTGGCCACCCGTTACGACGAGTGCGCCGCCGAAGGGTGCGACCGACCGTTCGCCTGGACCGAGGTCCATCACCTCAGACCGTGGGAGGCGGGCGGGTTCACCGACCTCGACAACGCCGCCCCGCTGTGCGGCAACCACCACCACATGATCGACAGCGCCCTGTGGCGACATGTCGTCACCCAGCTCGGCAACGGCACGGTGTCGCTCGCCTTCCACCGGCGCACGTAGGAGTGCTGGCTTCGCGCCGCGGATCGGCTCACCCGGGCACGACCTCGTCACCCACGCGGATCTCCCCTTCGCCCATCGGGACCAGACGGGTGCCGAACCACGTCTTGCCGTCCCACTTCCGGTGCTGCGACAGGGAGCGGATCGGCTCCTTGCCCGTCGCGAGGGTCTCGGGATCGATGGTCGTCATGACGCAGCGGTCGCACACCTCGGCGGTCCGGAACTCGACGTCGCCGATGCGGACCGTCGGCCAGTCGTCCTCCACGAAGGGCGTCTCCCCGTCGATGACGACATTGGGCCGGAAGCGCACGACACTCAGCGCGCCGGGCCCAGCCGCTGCTGGCGCCCCGTCGTCGGCGCCGTCCCCATCCGCAGCCTCGTCGACCCACTCCTGCAACCGCGCCAAGGACGACTCGGAGACGAGGAGCAGCGGACCGGCGTCGGCCAGGGAGAGCGTGTCGCCCTCCACGCCGCCGTGGGCTCCCGACACGCGACGCACCGTCGGGTCCTCCTGCCACACCAGGCGCAGCGGGCGGCCGACGCGGTCGCTGATCCATTCGCTGACGTCCTGGTCGGCGGGTACGGCGAAACCCTGCCGCGAGTGGCTCACGGGCACAGGCGGAAGCCCGAGCGGGATGTCGACGAGGATGGACTCGTCGCCGTCGTGGATCCGGATCGTCTCATCGTCAACCTGCTGGACCCGCAGCCGCAGGAGGGTGTGCTCCTCCCGGGCTGTGACCTTCTCACCCGCCGGGTCGACCAGCCCCCACCGGCGATCGCCCGCGACACCCCACGGCTCGACGTGCGCCGACTCGACCTCCGTGCCGCCGAGGGACTTGACCGGGTAGAGCCGCAGCTGGGTGACGCGCATGCTCTCGATCGTAGGTGAGCACCAGGCACCGCTCGGCGACCGACCACGAGGTCAGCCCCGACGCGCGCGGATGGTCTGCTGCTCCGACAGCAGGGCGTAGAGCTCGGCGGGCGACGCCGCGATCGTCGGCGAGAGGGTGTGCGAGCCGCCCTCCGTCAGCCGCAGCGTCACCGCCGGACGGGATCCCACCGCGTCACGCTCGACGGCAGCGATCTCGTCCCACGCGAGCCAGGTGGCGCGGCGGTCGCGCAGCCACACCCCGTCCTGCGCACTGACCTTCAGCTCGATCGTGGGCTTGACCAACCGCCACACGGCCACGGTGATCCCCACGGCGCCGAAGAAGACGAGCAGCGCGACGCCGAGCATCCGCAGCAGCCCGTCACCACCGCCGACGAGGCACAGCCCGATGACCGTGAATCCCAGGCAGAACAGCAGGACGAAGACCATGCCCGTGCGCACGCTCCGGAAGTCCAGCTCGTCGCCGCGGGCCAGTCGGGAGGCGTGGTCGGTGCTCATGGGGGACATCGTCCCCTACGAGGTGCGGCCGCGTGTCAGGCCCCGATCGGCACGTCGTCCGTGCTGATCTCCTCCGCCCCGGGCGTGCCCTCCGGCAGGTGGGTGTCGCCCGCGCGCTTGAGCGCGAACCAGCCGCCGAAGAAGGCCGCGAACATGCCCCCGTCGGCGTCCCTGACCTCGATCTGTGCGCAGTGGCCCGACTGGACGCGGAAGGCGACGGCTCCCGACGTCGTCAGGCCGTCCTTGAGGTAGAGCACGTGCTTCCCGGACGGGATGTCGTACTGCACCGACGACGTGCTCCCGTCGAGGACCCCGAGCTCGACGCCGCCGAGCATGACCCGCTTGCCCGCGAGGTGCTCGGGTCCGATCGTGCCGGTGCTGATCTCGACTGCTGCGCCCATGGGGTTACCTCCTGGTGTCGGTGGGACCCGGTCGGGCAACCAGGCCCTCTGCCCCCATGATGCTCCGGCCACCTGTGAGATGTCTGCACCATGACACCTGTCATTGCGCACTCGTGACATCAGGGGATGGTGGCCGGTACCCGCTGCCCGGGAGTGTTGAGCCATGACCACGACGACGAGCCCGACGACGGGCGCCGCCACCTCCACCGCCGAGGGTGTGCGCCTCGAGGGTGTGACGAAGCACTTCAGATCCGGCGGCGAGACGGTCCGCGCCGTCGCCGGCGTCGACCTGACGATCGCCCCCGGGGAGGTCGTCGCGGTGCTCGGCCCCAACGGCGCGGGCAAGACGACGACCCTCGACATGGTGCTCGGCCTCACCGAGCCGACCTCGGGCACCATCACCTCCTTCGGCGCGGCGCCACGTCGGGCCGTGCACGAAGGGAGGGTCTCCGCGGTCCTGCAGACCGGGGGCCTGCTGCGTGACCTCACGGCCCGGGAGGTGGTGCGCTACGTCGCCTCGACCTTCCCGCGGCACGAGCCCGTCGAAGCGGTCATCGAGCGCGCGGGGCTGCCGGACAAGGCCAACCGCCTCGTCTCGAAGCTCTCGGGCGGCGAGCAGCAGAGGCTGCGCTTCGCCCTGGCGCTGCTCCCCGACCCCGACCTGCTCATCCTCGACGAGCCGACCGCGGGCATGGACGTCGGGGCGCGAGCGGAGTTCTGGCGCACGATGCACGAGGACGCGAGCAACGGGCGCACGGTGCTCTTCGCGACCCACTACCTCGAGGAGGCCGACCGCTTCGCCGACCGCATCGTGATGATGGCCGGCGGCCGGGTCGTCGCCGACGGCACGACCGAGCAGATCCGGGCCCGCGCGAGCGGCCGCACGGTGAGCGCCGACGTCCGCAGGGGGGACGTCGGCGCCGCCGCGGAGCGACTTCGGGAGCTCCCGGGGACGAGCTCGGTCACCGTCACCGGCGAGCGCGTCACCGCCATCGGCGAGGACTCCGACGCTCTTGCCCGGCTGCTGCTCACCGACCTCGGCGGCAGCAACCTCGAGGTCACGACGGCCTCGCTCGACGCGGCCTTCCTGGCCATCACCGGCAGCCCGACGGAGGAGAACTGATGAACCCCACACTCATCGGCCTGGAGCTCAAGCGGATCGCCCGCGACTACGTCGGCCTGTTCTTCATCGCCGTGCTTCCGGCCTTCATGTACGTCGTCTTCGGCGCATCGCAGGACTTCGCGAAGGAGGACATCGGCCGCGGCAACGTCGCGCTCTACATCATGATCTCGATGGCCGTCTACGGAGCCGTCACGGCGACCGTCTCGGTCGGTGGTTCGTCCGCGGTCGAGCGCATGCAGGGTTGGGGTCGACAGCTGGGGCTCACCCCCCTTCGCGACGGCTGGTACGTCGCCGCGAAGGCGGTCGTCGCCATGGTCATCGCGTGCATCCCCATCGGTCTGATCTACGCCATCGGCGTGGCGAGCGGGGCGAAGGGGGACACCTGGGTGTGGTTCGCGACGGCCGGGATCACCCTCTTCGCCGCCTGCCTCTTCGCGCTCTACGGGCTGGTCTTCGGGCTCGCCTTCAAGTCCGAGTCCGCGGTCGGGGCGGCGAGCGGGTCGCTCGTGATCTTCGCCTTCCTCGGCAACATCTTCATCCCGCTCTCTGGCGTCATGCTGACGATCGCGAAGTTCACCCCGCTCTACGGCATCGTCTCGCTGGCGCGCTACCCGCTCACCGAGGGCTACTCGGTCGACACCGACGGCGCCCTCCACCACGAGGCGCTGTGGGTCCCGCTGACTAACGTGGGCGTGTGGACACTGATCCTCGCGCTGCTGACGGTCTACCTCGTGCGACGGGGTCGGGACCGGCAGTGACGCCCACCGACGACGTCGACCACCTCGCGGAGGAGTTGTCCGCGCAGGTGGTCGACCCATGGGCTCGGCACGGGTGGCTGCTCGCCGCGGTGTGGCTCGTCTTCCTGCTCTTCCCCGCCAACGAGGTCGCCCAGCAGACGACCGACCGTCCGGTCGTGCGGTTGCTCGGGTGGGGGCTGATCATCGCCTTCGCCCTCGTCTACGTCCTCGCCTTCATCCAGAGCCAGATGGGGGTGCACGGCTGCTGGACCACCCGCCGGCGGGTGTGGGCCTTCGGCGGCTTCGCCGGCATGGTGGCGGCGATGGCGACCCTGTGGCCGATCATCGGGCTCGAGATCTTCGGGATGAGCGCCTTCCTCGCGAGCCTGGCGGCCTTCGGCTGGCCCCGGGGCTGGTCCGTGGGAGGGGTCGTCGGCGTCGGCGCCGGCACCGCGCTGGTCATCGCGGTCACCGACGACCTGAGCAACCTGTGGCCGCTGCTCTTCATCCCCATGCTCATCGGCGGCTTCGGCCTGCTGCTGCGCCGGTTGATGGAGGGCGACGAGCGGCGCGAAGAGCTCCAACGCACACTGGCCGTCGCCTCCGAACGGGACAGGGTGGCGCGCGACGTCCACGACGTCCTCGGCCACTCGCTGACCGTCGTCTCGCTCAAGGCCGACCTCGCCGAGCGCCTCGTCGACCGCGACCCGGAGCGCGCCAAGGCGGAGATCGCCGCCATCCGCTCCCTCACCCGGCAGTCCCTCGCCGAGATCCGCGCGACGGTGTCCGGGCTGCGGGTCACCCGGCTGTCCGACGAGCGGGATGCCGCCATCGCGGCGCTGGGCGACGCCGGCATCGAGGTGTCGATGCCCGACGACATCGACGTCGTCGACCCGGCGCACCGGATCACCTTCGCCTGGGTCCTGCGCGAGGCGACGACCAATGTGCTGCGCCACAGCGGCGCCCAGCACGCCGACGTCTCGTGGGGGCCGACCTGGCTCGAGGTGACCGACGACGGTCGCGGCCTGCGCGGGCGGCGCGAGGGTCATGGACTCACCGGCCTGCGGGAGCGGCTCGCCCGGGTCGGTGGGACCCTCGACGTCAGCGAGGGCAATCCCGGACCCCGGGGGCCGGGCACGAGACTGAGGGTGGACCTGCCGTGATCACGCTGCTGCTGGCCGACGACCAGGCCCTCGTGCGGGGCGCCATGGCCGCGCTGCTCGGCCTCGAGGAGGACCTCGAGGTCGTCGCGGAGGTCGGCTCGGGCGACGAGGTGCTGGCGGCTGCCCGCCGGACCCGCCCCGACGTCGCCGTCCTCGACGTGGAGATGCCCGGTCTCGACGGCATCTCCGCCGCAGCGCAGCTGACGAGCGAGCTGCCCGGCACACGGGTGCTCATCGTCACGACCTTCGGCCGGCCGGGCTACCTGCGGCGGGCCCTCGAGGCCGGCGCCAGCGGCTTCGTCGTCAAGGACACCCCGTCCGACGAGCTGGCCGAGGCCGTGCGCACGGTGGCGAAGGGAGGTCGCGTCGTCGACCCCTCCCTCGCCACCGAGGTCGTCGTCGGCGGGCCCAACCCGCTCACCGACCGCGAGCGCGAGGTGCTCGCCGTCGCCCTCGACGGACGCTCGGCCGCGGACATCGCCGCCCGGGTGCACCTCTCCCCCGGCACCGTGCGCAACCACCTGTCCTCCGCCATCGGCAAGACGGGCACGAGCAACCGGGTCGAGGCCGCCCGGCGCGCCCAGGACCTCGGCTGGCTCTGAGCCGGCGCCGACCCACGCGATCTACCCGTGGGTCACAATGGGCCGGGGGCTCCCCCTTCGCCAGGAGCACCGTCAGCCGTCCGCACCAGCCGTCCACACCCGCCAGGAGCACCGCATGCGACGAACCGGCGCCGCCGCGGCCCTCGCCGCGCTCGCCGTGGGCGCCGGCCTGCTCGCGGCGTGCAGCGACGACGCGCCGTCGCAGGCGTGCGAGGCCGTGGGAGCGGAGCTCGACTGGGCGACGCCGAGTCGCGACGACGACGAGCGCTTCGAGCTCACCGGGCCCGGGTGGATCGCCGGCGACTCGACCTACTCCGTCCGGCTGCCCGACGAGCGGACGCTCTGGCTCTTCAGTGACTCCTTCATCGGCCAGGTGACGTCCAGCGGCCACCCGCAGCCCGGGATGGCGATGGTGCACAACGCGCTCGTCACCGAGGACGAGAGCGGCCGGCTGAGCACCCGCACGGCGGAGGGCCCGGAGTCCTTCTTCCCCGACCCCGACGACGAGTCGTACTACTGGGTCCAGGACGCGGCCGTCGAGGGCGACGAGCTCGTCGTCTTTCTCTCCCGCACGCGGCAGGTGGGCAAGGACGGCTTCGAGTGGAGCCACAACGCCACGGCGCGGGTCTCGCTGCCCGACCTCGAGGTCACCGAGATCGACGACCCCGGCCCGAGCACCGACCACGTCGCGTGGGGTGCAGGCGTGCTGACGACGAGCACGACCAGCTACGTCTACGGCATCGAGGACCTCGGCGACACCAAGCACCTGCACCTGGCGCGCGTGCCCGCCGGCAACCTCACCGACCGCAGCCAGTGGGAGTACCGCACGGACAGCGGCTGGACGAGCGACCCCACGCGCAGCACGCGCCTCACCGACGGTGTGGCCAACGAGCTGAGCGTCAGCCGCTTCCGCGACGGCTACGTGATGATCTCGTCGGACACCTCGCAGCCCTTCAGCCCGAAGATCAACGCTTGGACCGCCTGCACGCCCGAGGGGCCCTGGCAGGACCGGCAGACGATCTACGAAACGCCGGAGTCGGGGGTGGGGCGGCACTTCACGTACAACGCGCACGGCCACCCGGAGATCTCCGACGACGGCGAGCTGCTCATCTCGTACAACGTCAACACCTTCGACTTCGACGAGCTGACGCGTGACCCGACGCTCTACCGGCCGAAGTTCATCACCCTCGACCTGGAGTGACCTGCCCCGCCCCGATCTGGTCGAGGAGCCAGGCCCACTCCCACGCCGTCTGCTCCCAGGCGTCGTAGCGCCCGGAGCGCCCACCGTGGCCGGCGCTCATCTCGGTGCGCAGCAGGACCGGACGGTCGGCGTCGTGCCGCGTCACCTCGCGCAGCCGCGCCACCCATTTCGCCGGCTCGGTGAAGTAGACCCGCGTGTCGTGCAGCGAGGTGGTCGCGAGGATCGCCGGGTAGGCGACGGGCGCGATGTTCTCGTAGGGGCTGTACCCGCGCATGTAGGCGTAGACCTGCGGGTCCTCGAGGGGGTTGCCCCACTCCTCCCACTCCCCCACGGTGAGCGGCAGGTCGGGACGCAGGATCGTCGTCAGCGCGTCGACGAAGGGCACCGCGGCGAGCACGGCCGCAAAGCGGTCCGGGGCGAGGTTGGTCGCGGCGCCGACGAGGAGACCGCCGGCGGACCCCCCTTCGATCGCGAGCCGGTCCCGCGCCACCCAGCCGCGCTCGTGCAGGTGCTCGGCCGCCGCGACGAAGTCGGTGAAGGTGTTGCCCTTGGCGAGCATCTTCCCGTCGTCGTACCAGTGCCGACCGAGCTCGCCGCCGCCGCGCACGTGGGCGACCGCGTAGACGACCCCACGGTCGAGCAGCGAGAGGCGGGCGATGGAGAAGTACGGGTCGAGGCTGATCTCGTAGCTGCCGTAGCCGTAGAGCAGGCCGGGGTTGCTGCCGTCGGGCCGGACCCCGCGCCGCATGACGAGCGAGATGGGCACCTGCGTGCCGTCGGGCGCCGTGGCCCAGGTGCGCTGCTGCTCGTAGTCGGCCGGGTCCACACCGACGACCGACTGACGCTTGAGCACGGTCTGCGCGCCGGTGGCGACGACGACGTCGAGGACGGAACGCGGGCTGACCCACGACTCGTGGACGACGCGGATCCGGTCGGTGTCGGGGTCGGCGACCGGGCCCAGCGCCACGCTGGCGAGCTCGGCGTCGAGCCCCACGGATCGCGCCGGGCCGTAGTCCGAGGCGACGAAGGGGGTCGACCGCGCCACCCGGGGCAGCACCCGCAGGGTCGGCAGGCCGTCGGCGCGCAGGCTGAGAACGGCGAAGTCGTCGAAGGCGTCGACGCCGACGAAGCGCTCCCCCTCGGCCCGGTCGAGGAGCGGCTGCCACTGCTCGTGGCTCGTCGCGTCGATCGGGGCCCACGCGAGGTCGCCCTCGGGCTGGCGCTCGTTGTGCACGACGAGCAGGTGGTCGCCGGCCGGCTCGACGTCGTACTCGACGCCCTCGCGGCGCGGCGCGACGCAGCGCATCGGGGCGGTCGGGTCGTCGGCGTCGATGAGGTGGACCTCGGAAGTCGTCTTGCTGCCGAGCCCGAGCACGATCCAGCGCTCGTCGCGGCTGGTGCCCAGCCCCATCCAGAAGCGCTCGTCCTCCTCGCGGTGGACGAGGACGTCGGCGTCGCGGGGCGCGCCGACCTCGTGGCGCCACACCTCGTGCGGACGCCAGGCGTCGTCGACGGCCACGTGGAAGAGGTGCTGTCCGTCGCGGGAGAAGGCCAGCCCGTAGCCGGCGCCGGTCACGCTCTCGTCGAGGACCTCGCGGGTGGCGATGTCCATGACCGTCACGTCGAAGCGCTCGTCGCCGGTGACGTCGACGGCGTAGGCCATGCGCGAGTGGTCGGCGCTGACCTCGAAGCCCCCGAGGGAGAAGAACTCGTGGCCCTGTGCGAGCTCGTTGCCGTCGAGGAGGACGACCTCGCCCGGCAACGGCTGCGAGGGGTCGAGCTCGGGCACGGCGGTGCGGTCGGTGAGCGGCGCCCGGCACTGGATGGCGTACTGGCTGCCCTCGACCGTGCGCGAGTAGTACCACCAGTCGCCGGAGGCGACGGGCACGCTGAGGTCGGTCTCGAGGGTGCGGTGCTTGATCTCGTCGAAGATCGCCTGCCGAAGGGGGGCCAGGTGCGCCGTCGTGCCCTCGGCGTAGGCGTTCTCCGCCTCGAGGTGGGCGATGACCTGCGGGTCCTCGCCGTCGCGTAGCCACTCGTAGGGGTCGGCGACGTCGTCGCCGTGGTGGCGACGGGTCCACGGCTTCTGCGCGGCGACCGGCGGCGTCATGCCCTCGCTCATGCGCTCACCGCCCGGGCTCCGAGGATCACCTTGAGGTCGCCGATGAGCGCCTCGGTCGGTTCGACCCGGTAGGCCGCGTCGACGGACATCGTCACCGAGCGGCCGGGCTGGACGAGCTTGATCTGCACGTCGGTGCTGCCCGGGTGCTGCGAGAGCACCTGCTTGACCTCCTCGATGCGCCCGGTCGTCGCCCGGGCGTAGTCGAGGGTGAGCACGACGGGGCCGCGCGGGCCGTCGGTCAGCTCGGGGATCTGCAGGTCCTCGGCATAGATCGAGACGGTGTCGTCACGGGCGTTCACCCGGCCGCGCACGACGGCGACGATGTCCTGGGTGAGCATCGTCTGCACCGTCAGGTAGGTCTTGGGGAAGAAGAGGCACTCGATCGCACCCTCGAGGTCCTCGATGGTCGCGATCGCCCAGAGGTCACCCTTCTTCGTTCGCTTGACGCTCAGGCCCGTCACGAGGCCGGCGATCGTCACCGTGCTGTTCTCCTTCACCCCGGAGTCGGCCTGGGTGAGGGTCGCGATCGAGGTGTCGGCGGCTCGCTGGAGGACGTGCTCGACGCCGAAGAGCGGATGGTCGGAGACGTAGAGACCGAGCATCTCGCGCTCGTTGCTCAGCTTCGCCCGCTTGTCCCACTCCACCTGCGGGATCGGCCGCAGGCCCATCCCCTCGATGCCGGAGCCGGACGTGTCCTCCTCGTCGTCACCGCCGCCGAACATGTCCCACAGAGAGTCCTGGCCGACCGCCTCCTGGCGCTTGACCCCGACGAAGGCGTCGACGTACTCCTCGTGGACCATGACCAGGCCCTGGCGCGGGTGGCCGAGGTCGTCGAAGGCGCCGGCCATGATGAGCGACTCGATGGTCCGCTTGTTGCACACGACCGCCGGGCACTTGGCGAGGAAGTCGTCGAAGGAGGTGAAGGCGCCCTTCTCCTCGCGGGTGGTGATGATCGCCTCGACGACATTGCGGCCGACGTTGCGGATGGCGTGCAGGCCGAAGCGGATGTCGGCGTCGACGGCGGCGAAGGGCCCGACGGACTCGTTGACCGACGGCGGCAGCACCTTGATGCCCATGCGACGGCACTCGTTGAGGTAGAGCGCCGACTTGTCCTTGTCGTCGCCGACCGAGGTGAGCAGGGCCGCCATGTACTCGGCCGGGTAGTTGGCCTTGAGGTAGGCGGTCCAGTAGGAGACGAGGCCGTAGGCGGCGGTGTGCGCCTTGTTGAAGGCGTAGTCGGAGAAGGGGACGAGAACGCCCCACAGCGCGGCGATCGACTCCTCGTTGTAGCCATTGGCCTTCATGCCCTCGGAGAAGGGGATGTACTCGGCGTCGAGCACCTCCTTCTTCTTCTTGCCCATGGCACGGCGCAGCAGGTCGGCGTTGCCGAGCGTGTAGCCCGCCAGCTTCTGCGCGATCTCCATGACCTGCTCCTGGTAGATGCACAGGCCGTAGGTCGTGCCGAGGATCGGGCCGAGGGCCTCCTCCATCTGCGGCTGGAGCTTGCCCTTGAGCTGCGGGTCGAGCGGCACGACCTCCTGGCGGCCGTTCTTGCGCAGGGCGAAGTTGGTGTGGGCGTTGACACCCATCGGGCCGGGTCGGTAGAGCGCGAGGGCGGCGGAGATGTCCTCGAAGTTGTCCGGCTGCATCAGCCGCAGCAGCGTGCGCATGCCGCCACCGTCGAGCTGGAAGACCCCGAGCGTGTCGCCGCGCGAGAGCAGGCGGTAGGTCGCCTTGTCGGTCATGTCCTTCGAGAGGGCGTCGAGGTCGATCTCCTCGTCGCGGTTGCTCTTGATGTTGATCAGGGCGTCGTCGAGGATCGTCAGGTTGCGCAGGCCGAGGAAGTCCATCTTGACCAGCCCGAGCGTCTCGCACGTCGGGTAGTCGAACTGCGTGAGGACCTGGCCGTCCTGCAGCCGGCGCATGATCGGGATGACGTCGATGAGCGGCTCGCTGCTCATGATGACGCCAGCGGCGTGCACGCCCCACTGGCGCTTGAGGCCCTCGAGGCCCTTGGCCAGGTCGACGACCTCGCCGAGGTGCTTCTCCGACTCGACGAGCTCGCGGAACTCCTGCCCCTCGCCGAAGCGGTCGTGCTCCTTGTCCCACATCTTCGCCAGCGGCACGCCCTTGCCCATGACGTCGGCCGGCATCGCCTTGGTCAGCTGCTCGCCGACGTTGAAGGGGTGACCCATGACGCGGGCGGAGTCCTTGACCGCCTGCTTCGCCTTGATCGTGCCGTAGGTGGCGATCATCGCCACCCGCTCGTCGCCGTACTTGTCGGAGACATAACGGATGACCTCGGAGCGCCGGCGCTCGTCGAAGTCGACGTCGAAGTCGGGCATCGACTTGCGCTCCGGGTTGAGGAAGCGCTCGAAGATCAGGCCGTGCGGGATCGGGTCGAGGTCGGTGATGCCCATCGCGTAGGCGCACATCGAGCCGGCACCGGAGCCACGGCCCGGGCCGACGCGGATGCCGTTGTCCTTGGCCCAGTTGATGAAGTCGGCGACGACGAGGAAGTAACCCGGGTAGCCCTTGCCGACGATGACGTCGATCTCGTAGTCCGCCTGGCGCTGCGCGTACTCGGGGATGCCGTCGGGGAAGCGGCGGTGCAGACCGGTCTGCACCTCCTTGATGAACCACGAGGTCTCGTCCTCCCCCGGCGGGCACTCGAAGCGCGGCATGTACCGCCCTTCGCCCTCCGTGAAGGAGACCTCGCACATGTCGGCGACGAGCAGGGTGTTGTCGCAGGCCTCGGGCAGCTCGCGCCACAGCTGGCGCATCTCCGCCGGGGACTTGAGGTAGTAGCCCTCGCCGTCGAACTTGAAGCGGTCGGGGTCGTGCAGCTTGGACCCGGAGTTGATGCACAGGAGCGCGTCCTGCGCGATGTAGTCCTCCTGCTTGACGTAGTGGAGGTCGTTGGTCGCCAGGAGCGGCAGCTGCAGGTCCTTGGCCAGCCGCATGAGGTCGTCGCGGACCCGGCGCTCGATCTGGTTGCCGTGGTCCATGAGCTCGAGGAAGTAGTGCTCGCGACCGAAGATGTCGCGGAACTCCGACGCGGCCTCGACCGCCTTGTCGTACTGCCCCAGGCGCAGCCGGGTCTGGATCTCGCCGGAGGGGCAGCCGGTCGTCGCGACGAGCCCCTCGCCGTACTGCGAGAGCAGCTCGCGGTCCAGCCGCGGCCACTTGGCGAAGACCGAGTCCAAGGACGCGCGCGACCCCATGGTGAAGAGGTTGTGCATGCCGGTGTTGTTGCGCGCCAACAGCGTCATGTGGGTGTAGGCACCACCACCGGAGACGTCGTCGCCGGGGCGGGTGCGCTCGTCGCCCCACTTCACGCGGTTCTTGTCGGTGCGGTGGGTCCCCGGCGCCACGTAGGCCTCGAGCCCGATGATCGGCTTGACGTCGTAGGACTGCGCCGTCTTCCAGAACTCGTGGGCGCCGAAGAGGTAGCCGTGGTCGGTCATCGCGATCGCCGGCATGCCCATCTCCTGGGCGGTGGAGAACATGTCCTTGATGCGCGCAGCACCGTCGAGCATCGAGTACTCGGTGTGGTTGTGCAGGTGGACGAAGTTCTCGGAACGCGGCAGCTCGGACATCGGTGTGAGTCTAGATCGCCCCACCGACACCCCCGCACGCCGCCGGTCGACTCCTGCCAGCCGCTCGGCGCGCCGCTTCCGGTGGCCCGCCGTCACCGCGGACGAAGGGGGATAACGTCGCCTCGACAGCGTCGTCCACACCGCATGGAGGATCTTCCGGATGTTCGTGCCCATGTCCGTCAACGACTTCATCGACCGTGCTGCCGCCGTGTACGGCGACCGTCTCGCGGTCGTCGACGAGCCCGACCAGCCGGCACCGCCCCTCGAGGGCGTCACCTATGCCCGCATGCGCCAGCTCGCGAACGCGCAGGCGGCCCACCTCGACTCCCTGGGCATCGAGGTCGGCGACCGCGTCGCCGTCGTCTCGCACAACTCGGCTCGTCTGCTCACGAGCTTCTTCGGCGTCGCCGGCTCGGGCCGCGTGCTCGTGCCGATCAACTTCCGCCTCGCCCCCGAGGAGGTGAAGTTCATCGTCGAGCACTCCGGCGCGCGCGTCCTCTACATCGACCCCGAGCTCACCGCGCTCGTCGACGAGGTCTCCGCCGAGCACACCTTCGTCCTCGGCGAGGACGAGCACCTCTTCGGCGACGTCGACCCCGAGAGCGCGCAGCCGCGCGCCTGGGAGGCCGACGAGGAGGCGATCGCGACGATCAACTACACCTCCGGCACGACGGCCCGCCCCAAGGGCGTGCGGATCACCCACCGCAACATCTGGACCAATGCCGCGACCTTCGGGCTGCACGCGGGCATCAGCGACCGCGACGTCTACCTGCACACCCTGCCGATGTTCCACGCCAACGGGTGGGGCATGCCCTTCGCCATGACGGGTGTCGGCGCCCAGCACGTCGTCATCCGCAAGATCGACGGTGCCGAGATCCTGCGGCGCGTGGAGCGGCACGGAGTGACGGTCATGTGCGCCGCCCCCGCCGTGGTGAACTCCGTGCTCGCGGCCGCGGCCGAGTGGGAGGGCGAGATCCCCGGTCGCGACCGGGTGCGGATCATCGTCGCCGGCGCCCCGCCGCCCACGACGACCGTGGCGCGGGTCGAGACCGAGCTCGGCTGGGAGTTCATCCAGATCTACGGCCTGACCGAGACCTCTCCCCTGCTGACGATCAACCGCTCGCGGGCCGAGTGGGACGAGCTCTCGCCGCAGGACCGTGCGGCCAAGCTCGTGCGCGCCGGCGCCCCGGCGCTCGGCTGCCGGATGCGGGTCGACGACGAGAGCGGCGAGGTCCTCGCCCGGTCCAACGTCATCATGGAGGGCTACCACGACCTGCCCGACGAGACGGCCCGCACCTTCGACGGCGGCTGGTTCCACACCGGTGACGGCGGCGTCGTCGGCGACGACGGCTACGTGACGATCAGCGACCGCAAGAAGGACGTCATCATCACCGGTGGCGAGAACGTCTCGTCCATCGAGGTCGAGGACGTCCTCTTCTCGCACCCCGACGTCACCGAGGTCGCGGTCATCGGCGTCCCCGACGACAAGTGGGGCGAGACGATCAAGGCGCTCGTCGTCGTCACCGAGGGGTCGACGGCCACGGAGGCCGACCTCATCGCCTGGTGCAAGTCCAAGGCGGCCGGCTACAAGGCCCCGACGTCGATCGAGTTCCGCGACGAGCTGGCCCGCACGGCGACGGGCAAGCTGCAGAAGTTCAAGCTGCGGGCCCCCTACTGGGAGGGCCGCGAGCGTCAGGTCAACTGAGCCATGACGAAGGGGAGGGTGCCGGTCCGACCGGCGCCCTCCCCTTCGTCTGTCAGGACATGTCGGCGAGCCGGTCCAGCGCCATCTGCAGGTCCTGCGGGTAGGTGCTCTCGAAGTGCACGTAGTCGCCCGTGCCCGGGTGGATGAAGCCGAGGCCCATCGCGTGCAGCCACTGCCGCTCGAGGCCGAGCGTGCGGGCCAGGCTCGGGTCGGCGCCGTAGGTCGGGTCACCGACGCACGGATGACGAAGGGCGGCCATGTGCACCCTGATCTGGTGGGTGCGTCCGGTCTCGAGCTTGATCTCGAGCAGCGACGCGTGGCGGAAGGCCTCGAGCAGCTCGTAGTGGGTGACGGCGTGCTTGCCTGAGTCCATGACCGCGAACTTGTACTCGCCGCTCGGGTGCCGGCCGATCGGCGCGTCGACCGTGCCGACGTGCGGGTCGGGCAGGCCCTGGACGAGCGCGTGATAGGTCTTGTCGACCGTGCGCTGCTTGAAGGCGCGCTTGAGCACGGAGTAGGCGTACTCGCTCTTGCACACGACCATCAGGCCCGAGGTGCCGACGTCGAGGCGCGAGACGATGCCCTGCCGCTCGCTGGCGCCGCTCGTGCTGATCCGGTAGCCGGCCGCGGCCAGCCCGCCGAGCACGTCGGGGCCGGACCAACCGACGCTCGGGTGGGCGGCGACGCCGATCGGCTTGTCGACGACGACGATGTCGTCGTCGTCGTGAACGATCCGCATGCCGGGCACCGGCTCGGCGACGATCGCCAGGCTGGGGCTCTCGTCGGCGGAGGGCAGGGTGACCTCGACGTGGTCGCCGGCGCTCACCCGCGCCGACTTCGCGACCGTGGCGCCCTCGACGAGGACCTTGCCGTCGGCGGCCAGCTCGGCCGCCCGGGTGCGGGAGACGCCGAAGAGGCGGGCGACGGCCGCGTCGACCCGCTCCCCCTCGAGGCCCTCGGGCACGAGCACGTTGCGCACATCAGGCATCGGCCTGTTCCTCCTTGGTCCCGTCGAGACCGATCCCGCTGAAGACGAGCCACACGAGCACGATCGCCCCGCCGACGATGGCGATGTCGGCGACATTGCCCACGAAGAGCCCGCCGTAGTCGATGAAGTCGACGACGTGGCCGCGCAGCGGCCCCGGCTCGCGGACGAAGCGGTCGACGAGGTTGCCGACCGACCCGCCGAGCAGCGCGCCGAGGGCCAGAGCCCAGGCCAGCGACCGGATGCGCGGGGTGACCCACACGATCGCCCCGGTCACGCCGAGCGCGACGAGGGTCATGACCCAGGTCATCGAATCACCGATCGAGAAGGCGGCGCCGGAGTTGCGGATCAGGCGAAGGGAGAGCACGTCGCCGACGAGCGGGACGACCCTCCCGTCGTCGAGCGCGCCCATCGCCCAGACCTTGGTGGCCTGGTCGAGGACGAGCGCGACGACCGCGGTGGTGGCATACCAACGAAGCACCCCGGGGCGGGATCGCGTCGCCGGGGTGTCGTCGGATGGGATGTCTGGGGCGCTCAGCGCCGCTCCTGTCGACTCTTGCATGACATGCACAGGGTCGCACGCGGATAGGCCTGGAGTCGAAGCTTGCCGATCGGGTTGCCGCAGGACTCGCAGATCCCGTAGGTGCCGTCGTCGAGGCGGTCGAGCGCGTGCTGGTTCTGCTCGAGGCCGGTGCGGGCCCCGGCGACGAGGCTCAGCTCGTGCTCACGCTCGAAGGACTTGGACCCTGCGTCGGCCTGGTCGTCGCCGGCCCCGTCGATCGGCTCCTTGAGGAACTCGTCGAGGCTGCTCTCGGCGGACGCGATCTCGGCGGTGAGGCGCTCGATCTCGGTGTGCAGCTCGGCGCGCACCTCCTTGAGCTCCTTCGCGGTCCACGGGCTCTCGTCCTCGCGGACGACGAGCGCCTCGGGGGCGGCCTTCTTGGGGGCCTTCGTGGCGGTCGTCTTCTTCGCCGGCGCCTTCTTGGCGGCGCTCTTCGTGGCCGGAGCCTTCTTCGCAGGAGCCTTCGTCGCCGAAGCCTTCTTCGCCGTGGACTTCTTCGCGGCGGACTTCTTCGCGGGCGCCGCCTTGGCCGCACTCTTCGTCGCGGTCTTCGTGGCCTTCGAGCCGGTCGACCCCTTGGTCGCCGCCTTCGTGGCCGTCTTCTTCGCCGCCATGACCATCCTCACCTGGAGATGATCCGTACCCCTGCACGGATCAGAGTCAACGAAGGGTACGACGTTTTGGCGCTGTGGGCGGGATCACCGCGCCGTGTTCTTCCTCCCGACGTCGACGTCCCACTCTCCGGGACGCGACGAGGCGACGCCACCCGTGTCGGGTGACGCCGCCTCGTGGAGCGCTCGCGCGGCATCCGCGCGGGCTTCGTCAGTGCTTGACGGGCTGCTCGGGAGCGACGCTCGCCGAGGTGTCGAGGCCCTTGAGCTGGCCCGAGATGAAGTCCTTGAGCTTGCGGCGGTAGTCGCGCTCGTAGGTCGTCAGCTCGGCGATCTGGGTCTCGATCTTCGACTTCTGGGCGTTGAGGTCGTCGAGGATCTTCTTGCGCTGCGCCTCGGCCTCGCTGACCATCGTCGTGCTCTTGGCCTGGGCGTCGGAGATCAGCTTGTCGCGCTGGGTCGTGCCTTCGCCGATGAACTGGTCGCGCTTGCCCTGACCGGTCTTGATGAACTCGTCGTGCTTCGACTGACCGGTCGACAGCAGCTCGTCGTGCTTGCCCTGACCGGTGGAGACGAGCTCGTCATGGCGGCGCTGCGCCTCGGCGATGAGCTTGTCGCGCTGGGTCTGGCCCTCGGCGACGTGCTCGTCGTGCAGGCGCTGGGCGAGCGCGATGAGACCGGAGGCGCCGGCGCCACCGCCAGCGGCGGCAGCCATCTCGCCGGCGCCGGAGTCCTTGGCCGCGGCGACGGGGGCCTTGGCGGCCTCGTCCTGGCGGGCCTTCGCCTCGGCCTCGGCCTTCTCGGCTGCGGCGTTGGCGGCCTTGATGCGCTCCTGGGCGCTCGCCTCGGCCTCCTCGGCACGGGCGTTGACGGTCGCGATGCGCTCGTCGGCGCCCTGCTGGGCCTTGGAGAGGTTCGCGGCGTCACCCTTGGCGCGCTCGTCGTTGGTGCGAGCGGTCTGCTCGAGCTCGGTGGCGCGCTTCTCGGCGGCCGCGCGGGCGGCGGTCTCCTTGTCGAAGCGGGAGCGCAGGTCCTCGAGTCGGCTGCGCAGGTCGCGGTTCTCGCGGGTCAGGGCCTCGTCGGCCTTGCCCGTGTCGGCGACGGCGGCCGCGGCGGCCGGGCGGGAGCCGGAGCCGTCCTGGGCGCGAGCCCGCAGGTCCTCCGAGTCCTTGACCATGCGACGCATCTCGGCGACGACCTCGTCGAGGAAGTCGTCGACCTCGCGCTCGTCGTACCCGCGACGGAACTGGGTCTGGGTGAAGGTCTTGTTGAGGACGTCCTCGGGCGTGAGCGCCATTGTTCCTCCGTTGAGCGACTGGACAGGGTGCACGCTCGTGGCGCGCAGCGCGCGCACGGGCATCGAGGCCAGCCTAGACGATGCGCAGGAGGACCGAGACCACGAGGATCAGGACGAGGAAGGCGAGGTCGAGGGCGACGCCACCGATGCGCACCGGCTTGATGACGGTGCGGATGGCCCGCAGGGGCGGGTCGGTGAGCGTGTAGATCGCCTCGGCGACGACGAGGATGACTCCTCGGGGCCGCCACTGGCGGGCGAAGACCTGGATCCAGTCGAGGACGAGGCGTCCGATGAGGACGAGGAAGTAGACGTACAGCAGCAGGTGCAGCACGTCGCGGACGATCGACATGGGTCCAGCCTAGGTAGGGGGCCTGAGGCCCGGTTGTGAGGTCAGCTCTGGTTGAAGAGGGCGCGCGGCTGGGGCGCGTCGCCACCCTCGGCGTCGACCTCGATGTGCTCGGGCGAGAGCAGGAAGACCTTGTTGGTCACCCGCTCGATCGAGCCGTGGAGACCGAAGACCAGACCGGCGGCGAAGTCGACGAGACGCTTGGCGTCGGAGTCGTCCATGTCGCTGAGGTTCATGATCACCGGGGTGTTGTTGCGGAAGCTCTCACCGATCGCCCGGGCGTCGTTGTAGGTGCTGGGGTGGATCGTCGTGATGCGGTTCATCGGGGTGACCTCCACCTCGCGGACGGCCGGTGCCGTGGGGACGCGGCGCAGGGGGGTGACCTCGGCGGCGGTGTGCTCCTCCTCGAGGAGCTCGTGACCCGCGTCGTACTCGTCGACGTACTGGTCGTCGTACTCGTCGTAGCGCTTGTCGTCCTCTGCGAGCCCGAGGTAGACCATCGCGTTGCGCAGTGCCGTCATGTCTGTCAGATCCTTTGTCGCCGGGTGCCTCGTCGGTGTCACCGAAGTTACCGGTGTGACGGACGTTCTCCGAGGATTGCCGTCCCGACACGCAGGTGTGTCGCACCGTGGCGCACGGCCGACTCGAGGTCACCGCTCATGCCTGCGGAGACCCACGTCGCCTCCGGGTGGTCCGCGCGCAGGGCCTCGGACAGCTCCGCGAGACGGGCGAAGGCGGGGTCCGGGTCCGCCCCGAGAGGCGCCACCGCCATGAGTCCCCCGAGACGAAGGGAGGAGCTCGCGATCGCATCGGCGAGGGCCGGCACGTCGGCCGGGTCCGCTCCCCCACGACCGCCGTCTGCCTGCGGGTCGAGGTTGACCTGGACGAGGGCGGTGACCTCCCGGCCGGCGGCCTCGGCGCCGCGCGCGAGCGCACCGACGAGCTTGGGCCGGTCGACCGACTGCACGACATCGGCCCAGCGGGTGACGGCGCCGGCCTTGTTGGACTGGAGCTGCCCGATGAAGTGGGCGCGCACCCCCACCGGGGTGCCTCCGTCGGCGAGCTTGGCCGCCGCCTCCTGCTCGCGGTTCTCGCCGAGGTCACGCATCCCGAGCTCGACGAGCAGGTCGAGGTCGCTGCGCGGGAAGTACTTCGTCACGACGACGAGGTGCACCTGCCCCCGGTCCCGCCCGGCGGCCTCGCAGGCCGCGTCGATGCGCTGCTCGACCGCCGCGAGGTTGGCGGCGAGCTCGTCCCGACGCTCGGCGCTCATGCCGACTCGCCCCGCCGGCCGATGATGCCCGCGTAGCGGCCGGTCCGGCCGTCGCGGCGGTAGGAGTAGAGCGAGTCGTCCTCGCGGGCGCACCCGGGCACCCACTCGACCGGGACGCCGGCGCCCTGCAGCTGGTCGACGATTCCGGTCGCGACGTCGATGGCCGGTGTGCCGGTCCAGGTGACCGCGGCGGAGGGCGGGGAGACCTCGGCTGCCGCGGCCCGCATGTCGGCCGGCACCTCGTAGCAGCGTCCGCAGACCGAGGGCCCGACGGTGGCGCGCAGGTCACGGGCACCGAGGTCGCGCATCGCCTCGACGAGCCGCAGCACGACGCCGGCGACCATCCCCGGCCGACCGGCGTGGGCGGCCCCGACGAGGCCACCGGCCGCGTCGTGGACGAGCACGGGGGTGCAGTCGGCGACGAGGACGCCCAGGGCGACGCCGGGCAGGTCGGTGACGAGTGCGTCGCCCTCCCCGACGGCGCCGGTGGTGGTACGGGGGGCCTCGAGCAGCTGCGAGGTCACGTGGACGACGTCGGCGCCGTGGACCTGGTCGGCGAGGACGAGCGGCAGGCCGACGGCCTGCTCGACGAGCTCCCGGTTGCCCCGGACGGCGTCGGGGTCGTCACCGACGTGGGCGCCGAGGTTGAGGCCGGCGAAGGGGGCGACGCTGCGGCCGCCGTGTCGGTCGGTGAAGGCTCGCACGAGCCCCGGGGCGTCATCTCTCCAGGCGAACACGTCTGCAACCTATCTCCCCGCGGTCGACGGACGACACACGACGCAGGGCCCCGACCGGTGCGGTCGGGGCCCTGCGTGTCACGTCAACCGGTGGTCACTTCAGGAAGTCGGGGACGTCCAGGTCGTCACCGTCGTCGAAGGTCACCTGACGCGGTGGCGCGGCCTGGGTCGGACGCTGCTGCGCCGGCGGCTGCTGGGCCGGAGGCTGCTGCACGGGCTGCTGGGCCGGCGGCTGCTGCTGAGCGGGCGCCTGCTGCTGAGCAGGAACCTGCTGAGCAGGAACCTGCTGGGCCGGAGCCTGCTGCGCCGGGGCCGCCTGCGCCGGAGCCTGCTGGGCAGGACGCTGCTGGGCGGGAGCGGCCTGGGCCGGAGCCTGCTGGGCAGGACGCTGCTGGGCGGGAGCGGCCTGGGCCGGAGCCTGCTGGGCAGGACGCTGCTGGGCGGGAGCCTGCTGCGCCGGGGCCGCGGCACGACCCTGACCGCCCGACTGCACCTGCCCGAGGGCCCGGTCGTCGGGACGCTGCTGCGGTGCACCGCCGTCGAAGCCGGCGGCGATGACCGTCACGCGCACCTCGTCGCCGAGGGCGTCGTCGATGACCGCGCCGAAGATGATGTTGGCCTCCGGGTGGGCGGCCTCCTGCACCAGGCGGGCCGCCTCGTTGATCTCGAAGAGACCGAGGTCGCTGCCACCCTGGATCGACAGGAGCACGCCGTGGGCGCCGTCGATGCTCGCCTCGAGCAGCGGCGAGGAGATCGCCAGCTCGGCGGCCTGGACGGCACGGTCCTCACCACGCGCCGAGCCGATGCCCATGAGGGCGGACCCTGCCCCTTGCATGACGGACTTGACGTCGGCGAAGTCGAGGTTGATCAGACCCGGCGTGGTGATGAGGTCGGTGATGCCCTGGACACCGGAGAGCAGGACCTGGTCGGCGCTGCGGAAGGCGTCGAGCATGCTCACGGCCCGGTCGCTGATCGACAGCAGCCGGTCGTTGGGGATGACGATGAGCGTGTCGACCTCGTCGCGCAGGGCACCGATCCCGGACTCGGCCTGGTTGGCGCGACGACGGCCCTCGAAGGTGAAGGGGCGCGTGACGACGCCGATGGTGAGCGCACCGAGGCTCTTGGCGATCTTGGCCACGACCGGGGCACCACCCGTGCCGGTGCCGCCACCCTCGCCCGCGGTGACGAAGACCATGTCGGCCCCCTTGAGGACCTCCTCGATCTCCTCCGCGTGGTCCTCGGCGGCCTTCTTGCCGACCTCGGGGTCCGCACCGGCACCGAGACCACGGGTCAGCTCACGACCGACGTCGAGCTTGACGTCGGCGTCGGACATCAGGAGGGCCTGGGCGTCCGTGTTGATCGCGATGAACTCGACGCCCTTGAGGCCGACCTCGATCATGCGGTTGATGGCGTTGACGCCACCGCCGCCGATGCCGACGACCTTGATAACGGCCAGATAGTTCTGGGCTGATGCCACGGGGGACTCCTGTTGCTGCTGCTCGGTGGTGCCTCGACCTCGAAGCTCAAGGTGAACTTCAGGGTTACGTTTTGATCACGCTCGGTGTGCGGGTGACGTTATGCGGCGCGGGCCGCCGGGGCAAACGCCACGCCCGCGTGTCGCCAGCCTATCCCCTGCTAGCCCGTCGTGACGGGCGTGTCGGGCGCCGAGACGTCGATCGTCCTCGGCTTCTTGTCGAGGAGCACCTGGATGACCCTCACCTTCACGTCCGGACTGCTGCCGTCACCCCACGAGACCTTGGTCTTCCCGAGCTGGAAGGTGATCTGGTCGGCCGAGTCGACGGTGACGTCGTCGACGTCCTCGCGCAGGTCGTCGGGCAGCGCGGCGAGCATGCCCTGCGCCGCGCGCACCCCGTGACCGGAGACCTCCGCGCCGCTCTCGGCGCTGACCGTCGGCACGTCCCGGGGCGCGGAGCGCACGGTGCGGATCTCGACGCCGTCGAGGTCGAGCAGCCGGAAGCCGCCCCCGTCCTGACGCACCGCGAGCGCCGGAACCCTCGACGTCACCTTGACCTTCAGGGTGTGCGGCCAGCCCCGCTCCACGCGGGCGTGGGCGACGGCCGGGACCTCGTCGGTGATCGACGAGGCCACCGCGTCACCGTCGACCCGGGCGAGCGGCGTCCCGACCTGACGCTCGGCGATCTCCTCGACGTCGGCCCGGTCAGCCGGGTCGGCCCCGCTGACGGTCACCTCGCGGGTCGCGAGCAGGGACGAGAAGCCGACCGCCCAGCCGAGGGCCACGAGCAGGGCCACGACGAGCAGGCCGACGAGCCAGCGGCGCACCCGCTGGCCGCGTGCCTGAGCTGCCCGCTGCGCGAACCGCTCCTCGGTCGCCGCGCGGGTCCCGCTCCCCCGGCTCATCGCCCCAGGGCCTCGAGCAGCCGCGGCCCGAGGTGGGTGATGTCGCCGGCCCCGACGGTGAGCACGAGGTCTCCGGCGACGGCGCCTGCGGCGACGCGTGCGACGGCCTCGTCGGCGGACAGCACCCGCACCGAGCGACCACGGGCGGCGAGCGGGTCGGCGATCAGCTGCGAGCTGACCCCGGGCATCGGGTCCTCGCGCGCCCCGTAGACGTCGAGCAGCAGCACCTCGTCGGCCGGCTCGAGCCCGGCGGCGAAGGCCTCGGCGAAGTCGCGCGTGCGCGAGTAGAGGTGGGGCTGGAAGAGCACCCACAGCCGGTGCTCGCCGGCGATCTCCTTCGCCGTCCGCACGACGGCCTCGACCTTGCCGGGGTTGTGCGCGTAGTCGTCGACGACGGTGACCCCGCGGGCCTCCCCCTTCGTCTCGAAGCGACGTCGGGTCCCGCCGTAGGCCGCGAGCCCGTCGAGGACAGCCTGCGGATCGGTATCGGTCCCGTGGGCGGCCGCCGCGTAGGCGGCGGCGGCGTTGAGCAGGTTGTGCCGACCGGGGACGGCGATGACCAGCTCACGCCGCACGTCGCCCTCGACGAGACCGGCGCGGGCGCTCGTCCCGTCGAGCTCGGGGTCGACGAGGCGCACGTCGGCGCCCTCGGCGAAGCCGTAGCGCAGCACGCGCACCCCGGCGGCCTGCGCCCGGGTCGCGAGGCGCTCGGAGCCGGGGTCGTCGGCGCAGGCGACGAGCAGACCCCCGTCGCTGATCGTCTGGGCGAACTCGAGGTAGGCGGCCTCGACGGTGGCGAAGTCGCCGTAGAAGTCGAGGTGGTCGGGCTGGACGTTGGTGACGACGGCGACCTGCGGCGCGTAGGCGAGGAAGGAACCGTCAGACTCGTCGGCCTCGGCGACGAAGGGGGCGCCCTCCCCGAGCGCGGCATTGACGCCCTGGGTCGACAGCTCGCCACCGAGGGCGAAGGAGGGCCGGGACCCGGCCTCGAGGAGTGCGACGGTGAGCATCGAGCTCGTCGTCGTCTTGCCGTTGGCCCCGGCGACGGCGATGCGGGTCTGCTCCCCCATCGCGGAGGCGAGCGCCTGGCTGCGGTGGAGCACGCGCAGTCCCCGCTCCCGGGCCGCTGCCAGCTCGGGGTTGTCCTCGCGGATGGCGGAGGAGACGACGACGGTGTCGGCGCCCTCGAGGTGCGCCGGGTCGTGCCCGACCCAGATCGCCGCGCCGCGCTCACGCAGCCGCTCCAGCAGCGGCGAGTCGTGGGCATCGCTCCCGCGCACCTCGACGCCCGCGTCGAGGAGCAGGCGCACGATCGCCGACATGCCCGCGCCACCGGCGGCGAGCACGTGCACGACCCCGAGGTCGGCCAGCGGCACCCGGGGGGCGAGGACGTCGAAGCGGGGGTTGCGCGGGACGGGAGGCAGGGTGTCAGCCACGTCGGCCACCGCCGACCCACGCCTCGGTCACCATGTCGGCGAGGGTCTCGTCGGCGTCGCGGTGCCCGACGGCGGCCGCAGCCGCCGACATCGTCTCCAGGCGCGCCCGGTCGCTCAGCAGCCGGACGATCTCGCGGGCGACCCAGGCCGGGTCGACGTCGGCGTCCTCGACGAGCAGGCCGCCGCCGGCCTCGACGACCCCGGCCGCGTTGAGCCGCTGCTCGCCGTTGCCGATGGGCAGCGGGACGTAGACGCCGGGCAGGCCGACGGCGGTCAGCTCGCACACGGTGTTGGCACCCGCCCGGCAGACGACCGCGTCGGCGGCCGCGTAGGCCAGGTCCATGCGGTCGACGTAGGGCAGCACGACATAGGGCACCGAGGGGTCGCCGCCGGTGGCGACGAAGTCCTTGCCGGCCCCGGTCGCGTGCAGCACCTGCACGCCGGCGTCGCGCAGCGTCGCGACGCTCGCCTCGAAGGCGTCGTTGAGCCGCTTGGCGCCGAGCGACCCACCCGTGACGAGCAGGACCGGCAGGTCCTCGCGCAGCCCGAGGCCCGCGCGGGCCTCCGCCCGGGTCGCCGCCCGGTCGAGCGCGACGATCTCGGGGCGCAGCGGCATGCCGATGACCCGGCCGCCGGAGAGCTTGGTGCCGGGGAAGGTGACGCCGACGACGTCGGTGAAGCGGGCACCGACCTTGTTGGCCACCCCGGCGCGGGCGTTCTGCTCGTGGATGACGATCGGCACGCCCGCCTTGCGCGCGGCGAGGTAGGCCGGGGTCGAGACGTAGCCACCGAAACCGACGACGACCTGCGCGTCGACCTGCTCGATGGCCCGCCCGGCCGCGGCGACGGCGCGACGGAGGTTGACCGGCAGCCGGACGAGGTCGCCGGAGGGCTTGCGCGGCAGCGGCACCTTGGGGATGGTCGCGAAGTCGTAGCCGCGCTCCGGCACGAGCCGGGACTCCAGACCCTCGGACGTGCCGAGGGCGAGGATCTGCGTGGCGGGGTCGCGCCGGCGCAGGCAGTCGGCGAGGGCGAGCAGCGGCGAGACGTGACCCGCTGTGCCACCCCCCGCCAGCAGGATGCGTGAGGGGCGGGTGGGCGTCATCGCGACGAGGTCCTCCTGCTCGGGAAGCGGGCGAGCAGGGCACGCGCCCGCGAGGGCTTGGCGGCGATCATCTCAGAGCACCCCGGCTCGCCCCGCGCGAAGCTGAGCAGGATGCCGACGGCGAGCATCGAGGTCACGAGCGATGACCCGCCGGAGGAGACGAAGGGCAAGGGGACGCCGATGACCGGGAGCATCCCGATGACGGCGCCGATGTTGATCATCGCCTGCACGAGCACCCAGGTGCAGATGCCGGCGGTGGCGATGCGGACGAAGAAGTCGTCCGTGCGGGTCACCAGGCGCAGCCCGGCGAGGGCGAAGGCGGCGAAGAGACCGAGGATGGTCAGCGTGCCGATGAGGCCGAGCTCCTCGCCGATGATCGCGAAGATGAAGTCGTTGTAGGGCTCGGGCAGCCAGCCCCACTTCTCCCGGCTGGCGCCCAGACCCACACCGATCCACCCGCCGTCGGCGAGGGCGTAGCGGCCGTGGACCGACTGCCGGCAGATGCCGTAGAAGAGGTCGGTGCCCGGCGCGCACTGCTGCGGGTCGAGCCAGATCTGGATGCGCTGCATGCGGTTGTTGCCGATGCTCGCGGCGAGGACGCCGAGCAGCGCCAGGACGCCGGCGCCGAGCGCGAACCAGCGCAGCTGCACGCCCGCCGCGAAGAGCATGCCGACGGCGATCGCGCAGATGACCATGGCGGTGCCGAGGTCGTGGCCAAGCATGACGAGGCCGACGACGATCATGACGCCCGGCACGAGGAAGGGCACGATCGCGTGCTTGATCGAGCCGAGCAGGGCGCGCTTGCGCTCGAGGACGAGGGCTCCGGCGAGGACGAGCCCGATCTTGGCGATCTCGCTCGGCTGGATCGACAGCGACCCGACACCGATCCAGTTGCGGTTGCCCTGGAAGCCGAAGCCGAGCGGGGTGAGCACGAGCAGGAGCAGGAGGATCGAGAGGCCGACGGCGGGCAGCGACATCTTCTTCCAGAAGCCGATGCTGCGCCGCGAGGCCCACCACAGGGCGAGGCCGCCCGCGATGGCGAAGATGAACTGCTTGAGGAAGATCGTGAAGGAACTGTCGTTCTCCCGCAGGGAGACGATCATCGACGCCGACAGGACCATGACCAGGCCGATGCCGACGAGCAGCCCGATGATGCCGAGCAGGAGGTAGTAGGTCGTCATCGGCGACTCGAAGCGCGCCACCCACTCGTCGACCCTGGTGGAGCGCGTCCGGCGCGCGCGGCCTCGACCGGACCCGGTCGCTGCGCTGCTGCTCACGCTCACCCCTCCTGCAGGTACCTGTGCACCGCCGCGGCGAAGGCGTCGCCGCGGGCCCCGTAGTTGTCGAACATGTCCATGGACGCCGCCGCCGGGGCCAGCAGCACGACGTCGCCGGGGACGGCGAGCGAGGCCGCGTGCCGGACGACGAGGTCCATCGCCCCAGTGTCGGTCGCGGCGACGTCGATCACCGGGACATCGGGCGCGTGTCGGGCGATGGCGGCCGCGATCTGCTCCCGGTCACGACCGATGAGCACGGCGGCCCGCAGCCGGCCCGCGGCGGCCGCGACGAGCTCGTCGACGTCGGCGCCCTTGAGCAGGCCGCCGGCGACCCAGACGACGTGCTCGTGAGCCGTCAGGCTCGCCTCGGCGGCGTGCGGGTTGGTCGCCTTGGAGTCGTCGATCCAGTGCACGTCACCGGCGGTGGCGACGTGCGCGATGCGGTGCGGCTCGGGCTGCCAGGCGCGCAGCCCGTCGCGGACGGCGACCGGCGGCACCCCGTGGGCACGGGCGAGAGCGGCGGCGGCGAGGGCATTGGCCACGAGGTGCGGCGCGACGCTCGGCGCGTCGCCGCGCAGGTCCTCGAGGCTGCCGAGCTCGGCGGCGGTCGTCGCCCGGTCCTCGACGAAGGCCCGGTCGGCGAGGACGTCCTCGACGAGCCCGAGCATCGACGGTCCGGGCGAGCCGAGGGTGAAGCTCACCGCCCGGCACCCCTCGACGACGTCGGCCTCCTCGACGAGGCGCCGGGTCGCGGGGTCCTGCTCGTTGTAGACGCACGCGATCTCGGCGTTGGCGTAGACCTTGCCCTTGGCCCGCGCGTACTCCTCGAGGGAGCCGTGCCAGTCGAGGTGGTCGGGCGCGATGTTGAGGCAGGCCGCCGCCTGCGGACGAAGGGAGTGGCTCCAGTGCAGCTGGAAGCTGCTCAGCTCGACGGCGATGACGTCGTAGGGCTCGGGGTCCTGCACGAGGTCGAGCACGGGGGTGCCGACATTGCCCGCGCTCGCGGCGCGCAGCCCGGCGGCGCGCAGCATCGAGGTGAGCATCTGCACCGTCGTCGTCTTGCCGTTGGTGCCGGTGACGAGCAGCCAGGGCGCGCCCCCGGCGCGCGGGCGCATCCGCCACGCGAGCTCGACGTCGCCCCAGATGGGGATGCCGGCCGCGGCTGCCGCGGCGAGCAGCGGCTGGTGCGGGGGCCAGCCCGGTGAGGTGACGACGAGGTCGATCTCGTCGGCGGGCACCGGCAGGCTCTGCTCGGCGCCGTCACCCAGGTGCAGGTGGGCGTCGAGGACCTCGAGGATCTGGGCGCGCTGGGCCATCTGGGTCTCCGGCTCGGGCACCTTGGCGTCGACGACGTGCACCTGCGCGCCGTACTCGAGCAGCGCGTCGGTGGCGGCGAAGCCGGAGACACCGAGTCCGGTGACGACGACGCGCAGCCCGGCCCAGTCGGCCTCGCGGCAGGTCAGCCCGGCCAGACGCGCCTCGCGGGAGGCAGCGTCGGTCACGGTGCCCCCACGACCCACTCGGCGTAGAAGATCGCCAGGCCGATGGCGACGAAGAGCCCCGCGATGATCCAGAAGCGGATGACGATCGTCACCTCCTGCCAGCCGAGCAGCTCGAAGTGGTGCTGCAGGGGCGCCATGCGGAAGACCCGCTTGCCGGTCGACTTGAAGGACGCGACCTGGATGATCACCGAGAGGGTGATCGTCACGAAGAGGCCGCCGAGGATGACGACGAGCAGCTGGGTGCGCGAGAGGATCGCCAGACCGGCGATCGCGCCGCCGAGCGCGAGCGAGCCGGTGTCGCCCATGAAGATCTTGGCCGGCGAGGCGTTCCACCACAGGAAGCCGAAGCAGGCACCGGTGCCGGCGGCCGCGACGACGGCGAGGTCGAGCGGGTCGCGCACGTCGTAGCAGTTGGCCACGGGGTTGGTCTGGCAGTTCTGGTTGAACTGCCAGATCGAGATGACGACGTAGGCCCCGAAGACCATGACCGAGGCGCCCGTCGCCAGACCGTCGAGACCGTCGGTGAGGTTCACGCCGTTGGACGTGCCCGCGATCATGAGGTTGGCCCAGAGCACGAAGAGGATGAGGCCGACGAGCGGGGTGAAGAAGGCCAGGTCGAGGGCGGTGTCGCGCACGAAGGAGATGTGCGTCGACGCCGGCCGGCGCAGCGCCTCGTTGGGGAACTGCAGGGCGAGCACCGCGAAGGTCACGCCGACGAGGGTCTGGCCGAGGAGCTTCTCGCCCGACTTCAGGCCGAGGCTGCGCTGCTTGCTGATCTTGATGAAGTCGTCGGCGAAGCCGACGGCCCCCAGACCGACCATGAGGAAGAGCACGAGCAGGCCGCTCGCCGTCGGCGTCTGGAGGGTGGCCAGGTGCGCGACGAAGTAGGCGATCACGGTCGCCGCGATGATCACGGCACCGCCCATCGTCGGGGTGCCGCGCTTGGTGTGGTGCGAGGTCGGGCCGTCGTCGCGGATGAACTGGCCGTACCCCTGCTTGACGAGGTACGTGATGAACATCGGCGTGCCCAGCAGGGCGACGACGAGTGACACGACAGAAGCGATGACCACCGCCATCATGCGCGGGCCTCCCTCTGGACGATGCGGTCTCCGAGCCACCGTAGCCCGGCGTCGCGGCTGGACTTGAGAAGGACGACGTCGGGCGCGGCGAGCTCGGCGGCGAGCACCGCCTCGGCGGCGTCGGCATCGGGCACGACCCGCACGTGCGGACCGTCCTCACGAGCATTGTCGCGCGCCCCGGCCGCGATCGGCTCGGCGACCTCGCCGACGACGAGGATCTCGTCGGTGCCGAGCTCCGCGGCCTCGCGGCCGACGGCGGCGTGCAGCTCCGCGGAGGCCTCGCCGAGCTCGAGCATCGCGCCGAGCACGGCCCAGCGGCGCCCGGTCGTCGACATCGACGCGAGGCTGCGCAGCGCGGCCGACATCGAGTCGGGGTTGGCGTTGTAGGCGTCGTTGACGACGACGACCCCGTCGTCGCGGCGGGAGACCTCCATCCGCCAACGGCTCAGCGGCCGGGCGGTCTCGAGGGCGGGCACGACCTGGTCGAGCGTCATCCCCGCGGCCTCGGCGGCCGCGATGACGGCCAGGGCATTGCCGACGTGGTGGCGCCCGATGAGCCCCAGGCGCACCCGCGCCGTGCCGAAGGGGGCGGTGACGGTGAAGGACGCGGCCCCCGTCTCGTCGACGGTGACGTCGGTGGCCCGCACGTCGGCGGTCTCGGACTCGCCGACGAGCACGACCCGGGCGGTGGTCCGCTCGGCCATCGCGGCGACGAGCGGGTCGTCGGCGTTGAGCACGGCGACACCGTCTGCGGGCAGGGCGGCGGGCAGCTCCCCCTTCGCCTCGGCGATCGCCTCGACGGAGCCGAACTCGCCGACGTGGGCGTGGCCGACGTTGAGGACGATGCCGATGCGCGGCGGGGCGATGCGGGTGAGGTAGTCGATGTGGCCGATGCCGCGGGCGCCCATCTCGACGACGAGGTGCGCCGTCGTCGGGGTGACCCGGCAGACGGTCAGGGGCACGCCGACCTCGGAGTTGTAGGACCCGACGGGGGCGACGGTCTCCCCCGCGGTCTCGAGCACGGACCCGAGCAGGTCCTTGGTGCTCGTCTTGCCGGAGGAGCCGGTGATGCCGATGACGGTCATCTCGGGGCGGGAGTCGACGAGGTGGCGGGCGATGGCGACGAAGGCCGCCTGCTCGTCCTCGACGACGAGGCACGGCAGCCCGTCGACCTCACGGGTCGTCAGGGCGGCCACGGCACCCGCCGCGGCGGCGCCGGGGACGAAGTCGTGCCCGTCGGCGCTCTCGCCGACCCGGGCGACGTAGAGGCTGCCGGGGCCGGCCTCGCGCGAGTCGGTGACGACGGGGCCGTCGACGACGATCGCGCCGGCCTCGTCCGGGCTGGCGGCGTGGAGGCGCCCGCCGGTGATGTCGGCGAGGGCGCCCAGGCTCGTGGGGATCATCCGGTGACGCTCCGGCGGTCGAGGGCGGCCCGCAGGACCGCCCGGTCGTCGTGCTCACGGATCTCTCCGCGCACTTCCTGTCCTTGCTCGTGGCCCTTGCCCAGGACGGCGACGGTCGCGCCGGGCCCGGATCCGTGGGCGATCTCGACGGCCAGCTCGATGGCCGCGACGCGGCCCTCGACGACCTCGAGACGGGCCCGTGAGCGGGGCCAGACCCCCTCCGCGACGGCATCGCGGATCGTGGCCGGGTCCTCCTCACGGGGGTTGTCGTCGGTGACGATGACGACGTCGGCGTGGGCGGCAGCGGCGGCACCCATGCCCGGGCGCTTGCCCGGGTCGCGGCTGCCGCCGGCGCCGAGCACGACGACGAGCAGGCCGTTGGTCTGCGGGCGCAGCGCGGCGAGGGCCGCCCCGACGGCGTCGGGCGTGTGCGCGAAGTCGACGACCGCCGTCGGCAGGTCCTCACGGGTCGGGTCGCTCGGGGCGACGAGCTCCATGCGACCGGGGACCTGCGGGCGGGTGAGGACGGCGCGGGCGACGTCCTGCGGCGCGATGCCCCTCTCGAGCAGGGCGACGGCAGCCATCGCGGTGTTGACCCGGTTGAAGTCGCCCGGAAGCGCCGACTCGAGCTCGAGCACCTGCTCGCCGCGCGTGAGCGTCATCTGGGCCTCCCGCGGGTCGCCGCCGATGATCCAGTCGGCCTCGACGTCGAGCCGCGAGGTGACCGTCGTGACCGGCACGGTGGCCTCCTCCGCCAGCCGCATCCCCCACTCGTCATCGACGCAGACGACGCCGCGGCGGGAGCGGGCGGGGGTGAAGAGGCTCGCCTTCGCGCGGAAGTAGGCCTCCATCGTTCCGTGGAAGTCGAGGTGGTCCTGGCTGAGGTTGGTGAAGAGGGCGACGTCGTAGACGACCTCGTCGACCCGGTGGAGGGTCAGCGCGTGGCTCGAGACCTCCATGACGCAGGCGTCGACATCGCGCTCCCCCATCGTCGCGAGGAGGGCGTGCAGGTCGGTCGTCTCGGGGGTCGTGCGCACCGACTTGATCCGCTCGTCGCCGATGCGGGTCTCGATGGTGCCGATGAGACCGGTCGTGCGGCCGAGCGCCTCGAGCGCGGAGACCATGAGGTAGGCGGTCGTCGTCTTGCCGTTGGTCCCCGTGATGCCGAACATCGTCGGCCGCCGCGCGGCGCTGTCGTAGACGGCGTCGGCGACCCGGCCGAGGACGCTGCGGGGTCCTTCGACCTCGACGAAGGGGAGGTCACTCCCCTTCGCCTGCAGCCGGGAGACGCCGTCGGCGTCGGTGAGGACGGCGACGGCACCGGCAGCCACCGCCTTGTCGACGAAGTCGGCGCCGTGGGCGCGGGCGCCGGGCAGCGCGGCCCAGAGGTCGCCGGGGCGCACGGTCGCGGTGTCGAGGGAGACACCGGTGACCTCAGTGGCCGGGTCACCGTGGACCGGCGCGGGTGCGCCGTCGCCGACGAGGTCGGCGACGGCAGCCAGAGTCAGCGGGGCGACCCGCTCGGGGCGAGGAAAAGACACGATCCGCGACCTTACCCGCCGTCCGGCGCGCCCCGGTCACGCAGCAGCCCCGGGGTGTCGTCGGCGGGCTTCTTCGACAGCTTGGTGCGCACCTTGGGCGACTTCGCGTCCTGCGGCGTCGGCGGGACCTGCTCCTTCTGGAGGGCGTAGGTCATGACGTCCTTGAAGACGGGCGCGGCGACCGCGCCGCCGTAGTAGCCCTTGATCGGGCGCTGGAGGATCACCGAGACGACGAGCTTGGGGTCGTCCGCCGGGGCGAAGCCGATGAAGCTCGCGGTCTTGCCGCTGTAGCCACCGGTCTCGGGGTCGTAGCGGTCGGCGGTGCCGGTCTTGCCGGCGACGCGATAGCCCTTGATCTTCGCCTGCGGGGCGGTGCCCTCGTCGGAGACGACGCCCTCGAGCATCCGGGAGACCTGGTTGGCGGTCTTCGACGAGACGGCACGGTTGCGCTTGCCGGCCGGGGCCGGCTCCCAGCCGCCCTCGCCGTCGCTGACCTCCTTGACGAAGGTCGGGCTGATCCGCACACCGTCGTTGGCGATCGCCTGGAAGACGTTGGTCACCTGCACGGCGGTCGTCGAGACGCCCTGACCGTAGGTGATCGTGTAGCGCTGCGAGCCGTTCCACGTCTCCGACTTCGGCAGCAGACCAGCGGACTCGCCGGGGAATCCCGAGCCGCTCGTCGACCCGAGACCGAAGCGGCGCAGGTACTCCTCGAGGGTCTTCGGCGACATCGTCTCGCCGATGAGCATCGTGCCGGTGTTGCTCGACTCGGCGAGGGCGCCGGCGACGGTGCGGTACTCGTCGGGGTGCGGGTGGCTGTCGTTGAGGGTCTGGTTGCCGCGGCGCATCGACCCCGGGAGGATCATCGGCGTCTCGGGGGTGATCTCCCCCTCCTCGAGGCCGGCGGCGACGGTCATGATCTTCGACGTCGAGCCGGGCTCGAAGACGTCGGAGAAGGCGAGGTTGGAGAAGACGCCCTTGCCGTCGCCGATGTCGTTGGGGTCGAAGGTCGGGTAGGAGGCGAGGGCGACGAGCTCGCCGGTGTCGACCCGCTGGACGACGATCGTGCCGGAGAGGGCGTCGGTCTCCTTGACCTGGTCGGCCAGGGCGTTCTGCGCGTACCACTGCACGTCGTTGTCGATCGTCAGGCGCACGTCGCGCCCGCTCTCGGCCGAGCTGACGTCGTCGGAGGCATTGGGCAGGCGCGAGCCGTCCTGGGCGATCTCGTAGGTCGCCTGGCCGGGCGTGCCCTTGAGGATGTCGTCGAGCTGCAGCTCGAGCCCACCACCGGCGGTCTGGTCCTGCGGCTGCACGAAGCCGACGAGCGAGGCGACGGTCGTCGACTGCGGGTAGGTGCGCTGGGTCGAGCGCTCGGAGTAGATGCCGGGGATGCCCAGGGCGTTGATCTTGCGCCAGGTCAGGGGCGAGACGTTCTTGGCGAGCACGCGGTAGCGCTGCGTGCCGGTGAGCTTGGGCTCGAGGTCCTCCGCGGTCGTGCCGAGCGGCTCGGCGAGGTCCTTGGCGGCCCCTGCCGTCCCGACCTTGGTCTGGGTGCCGTCGACGTCCTTCTCGTAGGCCGGCACGGCCGTCTGGTCGACGACGACGGTGCGCCGCTCCTGGCTCTGCGCGAGCACGGTGTCGTTGGCGTCGTAGATCGTCCCGCGGTGCGCGGGGATCGCCTCGGTCTGGGTGCGCTGGCGCAGGGCGTCGGCGGCGACCGCGTCGGAGTCGAAGCCCTGGATGCGCAGCAGCTGGGCGGCGAAGAGGCTGAGCACGATGAGCGAGACGACCATGAGTGCGCGCATCCGTCCGCGCGGGTTGGCCGCGGCGGCGGGGGCCGCGGCCGGCCGACGGGCCGGAGCCCTGCGGGCGGGAGCCTTGCGCGGGGGTGCCGTCTTGCGCGCCGGCGCAGCCTTCTTGGCCGGAGCGGCCTTGCGAGCCGGAGCAGCCTTCTTGGCGGGGCCGGCTGCCCGCTTCGCTGGTGCCGCCTTCTTCGCAGGCCGCGACGAGCCGGAGGGTCGACCGGTGCCCTGGGGGCGGTGTGGTCGGCGCTGGCTCACGTGGGGCCCTTCCTCAGTTGCTCGAGCGGGTGGACTTCTGGCTCTTCTTCGTGCTCTTGGCGGTGCTCTTCTTCGTGGCCTTCGACGGGGAGGCGGAGGCACTCTTCGTCGACTCGTCGGCGGTCGCCGTGGCCGCTGCTCCCACGGTAAATCCGTCCGGCTTCTGCGCCACCGACGCCACGCCGAGGACCTTGCCCTGGTCGAGGTCGATGAAGGCGGCGCTGCTCGCGGGGACCATCCCGAGCTCGTCGGCCTTCGTCGCCAGCCGCTGCGGCGCGGCCCGGTCGTTGATCGTCTGGGCCAGCGAGTCCTCCTTGTCGGCGAGCGACGCGGAGCGGGCCTCGAGCGCGGTGACCTCGAAGGAGTCCTGGGCCATCGCGGTGTTGAGACCGAGGACGGCGCCGAGGCCGGCGAGCAGCAGGGCGACGCAGGCCGCGGGGAACCACGGGGACCCGGCCCGGTCGGCCGGGGTGACCACCTCGAGGGAGGCTCGGGTGCGGCGGGCGGGCGCACGACGGGCGACGGTCGTGGCGACGGACGACTGGCTCATCGGGACGTACCTCTCTGCTGGCGGGGCGGTCGGATGCGCTCGGCGCCGCGCAGGCGGACCGAGGCGGATCGGGAGTTGGTCTCGAGCTCGCGGACCCCCGGGGTGAGGGCGCCACGGGTGAGCAGCCGCAGCTCGGGGGCGTGCTCCGGCAGCTCGACGGGCAGGTCGGCGGGGGCGGTCGAGGCCGCCCCCGCGGCGAGGCCCCGCTTGGTGATGCGGTCCTCGAGGGAGTGGAAGGACAGGACGGCGATGCGGCCACCGACGGCGATCCGCTCGAGCGCGACGGGCAGCGCCCGGGCCCAGCCGGCGAGCTCGGCGTTGACCTCGATGCGCAGCGCCTGGAAGGTCCGCTTCGCCGGGTGGCCCCCGCCGCGCTGCGAGGCCATCGGGATCGTGGCGCGCAGCAGCTCGACGAGCCGGCCGGACCGGTCGAAGGGGGTCACCTCCCGCTCGCGGACGATGGCGCCGGCGATCTTGCGGGCGAAGCGCTCCTCGCCGTACTCGGAGAGCACGCGCGCGAGGTCACGGGCGTCGTAGGTGTTGAGCACCTCGGCCGCGGTGATCCCGGTCGTCGGGTCCATGCGCATGTCGAGCGGCGCGTCGTGGGCGTAGGCGAAGCCGCGCTCGGTCTCGTCGAGCTGCAGGGAGGAGACGCCGAGGTCGAAGAAGGCGGAGGTGACGGTCTCGATGCCGAGGTCGTCGAGGACCTCGCCGATCTCGTCGTTGACCGCGTGCACGAGGGTGACCCGCTCGCCGAAGGGTGCCAGCCGCTCCCCTGCCAGGCGCAGCGCCTGGGGGTCACGGTCGATGCCGACGAGCCGCACGTGCGGGTCGGCCTCGAGCACGGCCTGCGCGTGCCCGCCCATGCCGAGCGTGCCGTCCACGTGGACGGCGCCCTCCGTGGAGAGCGCCGGGGCGAGCAGGTCGAGGACCTCGTCGAGCATGACGGGCACGTGGCGGGAGGCCGCGTCGCGGCCGGTGCCGGTGTCGTTGTGCTCCACGGTGCTCCCTTCGTGCTGCTGGTGGTGGGTGGTGATCTCCGGGCTGTCCGGCAGCTGCCGCCTGGTCCCCATCCGGGACGTTCCGGCCCGGGGGAAGTCGGGTCGGCGCCGTCACGGCTGGAGGCCGGGCGGCAGCTGCTCACATGAGTCCGGGGATCACCTCCTCGGACTGGTCGGCGAAGGCCTGCTCGGTGCTGGCCAGGTAGTCCTCCCACGCGGCGGTGTCCCAGACCTCGACCCGCGAGCCGGTGCCGATGACGGTGCACTCGCGGTCGAGGCCGGCGTACTGACGCAGCGCGGCCGGCACGGTGACCCGGCCCTGCTTGTCGGGGATCTCGTCGCTCGCGCCGGAGAGGAAGACGCGCATGTAGTCGCGAGCTGCCTTGCTCGAGGTGGGGGCCTCCTGGAAGCGCTGGGTGATCTTGACGAACTCGTCCATGGGGAAGACGTAGAGGCAGCGCTCCTGGCCACGGGTCATGACCAGACCGCCGGCGAGCTTGTCGCGGAACTTCGCCGGCAGGAAGAGGCGGCCCTTGTCGTCGAGGCGGGGGGTGTGGGTACCGAGGAACACGGCGGCCACCTCCCCTTCGTCTCGACCCGAGGGCTCCCTGCGCTTCCTTGTTCCACCACTTTACTCCACCTTTGCTCCAGATCACACCCATCAGCGCACTTTTCGGGCACTTCTTTGGTGACTTTTCCCTGATAAATCAGGGGTGGTGCAAAGTGGGGCAATTTCGCCCGTACATCACCACGAAGGGGGTACCTCGAGTGCCGGGATCGACGGCAGCTCCGTCTTGTGACCCCGTTTCCTGGGGCCGGGGCCCGACCGCCACGTAGGGTCGGGGGCACATCGGAGCGAAGTGGGGCGGCGCACTGTCGGCCCCCGGATCGGAGTCGTGGTGACCCTCAGCACGGAAGGTGCGCCCGCGGTGCAGGTGAGCGACGACCTCGAGTACGTCGTCTCCGTCGGCCGCGCGCTCGCCGAGACGATGAACGGCGTCATCGAGGGCAAGCCCGATGTCGTGCGCACGGCAATCACGGTGCTCCTGGCAGAGGGGCACATCCTCGTCGAGGACGTCCCCGGCACCGGCAAGACGATGCTCGCCAAGGCCCTCGCGCGCAGCATCGACGCCTCGGTGCGACGGGTGCAGTTCACGCCCGACCTGCTGCCGAGCGACATCACCGGCGTGAGCATCTACAACCAGGACCAGCGCGACTTCGAGTTCCGCCCCGGCGCGGTCTTCGCCAACGTCGTCATCGGTGACGAGATCAACCGCGCGTCGCCCAAGGCGCAGTCCGCCCTCCTCGAGTGCATGGAGGAGGCGCAGGTGACGGTCGACGGCACGACCTACGAGCTGCCGCGGCCCTTCATCATCATGGCGACGCAGAACCCGGTGGAGATGGAGGGCACCTACCCCCTCCCCGAGGCGCAGCGCGACCGCTTCATGGCCCGCCTGTCGATGGGCTACCCGACGGCGGCTGCGGAGATCACCATGCTCGACCACCACAGCGCCCGCTCGCCGCTCGAGGACCTGCACCCCGTCGCCGACGCCGCCGGCATCGCCCGGCTCATCGCCGCCGTGCGCACCGTCCACGCCTCCGCCGCCGTGCGGCAGTACGTCGTCGACATCGCGACGGCGACGCGCACCAGCTCGCTCGTGCGTCTGGGGGCCTCGCCGCGCGCGACCCTGCACCTGCTGCGGGCCGGCCGGGCCCATGCCGCTCTCGCGGGTCGTGACCACGTCCTGCCCGACGACATCCAGCAGATCGCCCCGGTCGTCTTCGCCCACCGGCTGCTGCTGAGCAGCGAGGCCCAGCTCGCCCGCCGAGAGGCCACCGACATCGTCAGCGAGCTGGTCCAGCGCACGCGCGTGCCGGCCACCCGGTGAGGCGAGCGCGATGACCGGCCGTGGGCGGCTCTTCGTCGCCGCCGGCGTGCTCGTCGCCCTCACCGGGCTCGTGCTCGGCCTGCACGACCTGACGAAGGTCGGCGGGCTGCTCGTCGTCCTTCCGGCCCTCGCGCTGCTCCTCTCCCGTCGCGACCTCGACCTCGACGTCTCGCGGCAGGTCTCCCCCGTGCGGATCCCGACCGACGGGCACGCCGACGTGACCGTGCAGGTGCGCAACGCCGGACGGCTGAGCACCCCCCTGCTGCGCGGCGAGGAGACCCTCGCCTATGCCCTCGGCGACCGCCCGCACCTGCTCGTGCCGCGGCTCGACAGCGGCGAGAGCCGCCGGCTCTCCTACCGGGTGCGCTCGCACGTGCGCGGGCACCACGTGATCGGTCCGCTCTCGGTGCGCGTCACCGACCCCTTCGGCCTGGCGACCCGATCGATCGCAGTGCCGGGCCAGACCTCGCTCGTCGTCCTGCCCCGCGTCCTGCCGCTCACCCCCGTCCGCGGCGTGCCGGCAGGCGGGGGCGGCGAGACGTCGACCTCCTCACGAGTCGCACTCCAGGGTGAGGACGACATCGGGGTGCGCGAGTACCGCATCGGCGACGACCTGCGGCGCATCCACTGGCGCTCGACCGCCCGCACCGGCGAGACGATGGTCCGTCAGGACGAGCAGCCCTCCCGTCGCCGCGCGCTCGTCCTGCTCGACGACCGCGCAGGCTCGCACGCCGGCACGGGCGGCGGGGGGTCCTTCGAGTGGTCGGTCACGGCCGTCGCCTCGATCGTCACCGTGCTGCTCGGCGAGCGCTTCGAGGTGCACCTGTGCCTCGCGTCCGACGAGACCGGCGCCGTCGTCCCGCTCGTCGACCTCGACCACGCGCTCGACGAGCTGGCGGCGGTCGAGCCGGCGGAGACGACCTCGCCGGACGGGCTCGTCGAGGCGCTCGACGACTTCATGCTCCACGGGGGCGGTCTCGTCGTCGGTGTCCTGGGGCAGCTCGACGACGAGGTCGTCGACCTGTGCACCTCGCGCTCGCGCCACGGCCGGGCCCTCGTCGTCGACCGTGGCGGCTTCACCGGACGTTCGGGCACCGGTCCTGCCGACGAGACAGCCCACCGGCTCGCCCTCGGCGGGTGGCGGGCCGAGGTCGTGCGCCCCGGAGCCCAGCTGCCGGAGCTGTGGACACGGCTGTCGGTCGGCCTGGGGGTGCGGGCATGAGACACGACCTCCGCGCCGTCGCCGGGCTGCTCGCCGCGCTCGGCACCCTCGTCGTCGCGCTCCCGCTGCGCTCGCTCTTCGACGACAACCCGTGGGTGGGCCCGGCGATGGGAGGGATCCTCCTCGTCATGCTCAGCGGCATGCTGCTGCGCGGACTGACCACCCGGGCGGGTCTCGTCGTCCTGGGCCAGGCGCTCGTCGCCGGCTTCTACCTGCTCGTCACCCAGCTGCGGGAGACGACGTGGTTCGGCGTCGTGCCGACGCCGCAGACCATCTCGACCTTCGCCGCGCACGTCTCCGACGCGCACGAGACGATCACCCGCTATGCCGCACCGGCCCCCGCGACGCCGGGCATCGTCGTCATGCTCGTCACCGTCGTCGTGGTCGTCGCGCTCGCCGTCGACATGTCGAGCGCCACCGCCATGTCGCCATCGGTCGCCGGCCTGCCGCTGCTGTCGCTCTTCCTCGTCTCCGCGGCCAACTCCGGCGGGTCCCTCCACGGGCTGTGGTTCCTCGTCGCGGCCAGCGTCTGGCTGGCGATGGTCGTCCACCAGGCCGACGTCGACCTCCACGGCTGGGTGACCTCGGTCCCCCGGCTCGCGCGCGGCGACGGCGAGGAGGTCGCGGCGCGCTCGCACCGCTGGCAGGCCGTGCGCCTGGGCGCCCTCGGCCTGGCCGGTGCCGTCGCCCTGGCGACCTTCGTCCCCCACCTGCCCACGCGCTACGTGCTCGACGGGCTCGGACGCGGCGGCTCGTCGGTCGGCGGCTCGGGCGTGCGCCTGGCCAGTGCGCTCGACCTGCGCCGCAGCCTCGCCTCACCGAGCGAGGAGCCGGTGCTCACCTACACGACGAGCGCCCCCTCGCCCGAGCCGCTGCGCGTCGCCGTCGTCGAGGACTTCTCCGACGGCCTGGGACGGATGCGCTCCGATGCCCCCGAGCCGGTCGACGGCTTCTCCCCGGTCGACCCGACGCTGCGCATCCCGGGCAACATCCCCGCCGAGCGGCGGACGATCGTCGTGCAGTCCAACGGCGTCGCGGCACCGCAGCTGCCGCTCCCTTCGCTCGTCAGCTCCGTCGACACCGGGGGCATCGCCTGGGCCCTCGGCCAGGACGGCACCGCCCGCGTCCAGCAGACGCCCGGGACCTACTCGGCGACCTTCACCGAGCTGACGCCCGAGGAGGACGACTTCGACCTGGAGACCGCGCTGCCCGTCGACCCGAGCGCGGCCGACGACTCCTACCTCACCCTCGACCCCGGCTCCTCGACGGAGATCAGCGAGCTCGTCGACGAGGTCGTCCCCCAGGACGCGACCCCGCTCGCCACCGCGCAGGCGATCCAGGAGTACCTGCGCGGCAGCGAGTTCACCTACAGCCTCGAGCTGCCCGACGCGCAGGGCCGCGACCCGATCGTCTCCTTCCTCGACACCAAGACCGGCTACTGCCAGCAGTTCGCCGTGACGATGACCCTCATGGCCCGCGCCCGCGGCATCCCGGCGCGCGTCGCCGTGGGCTTCCTCCCCGGGTCGCTGTCGACCGGCGAGGAGCGGGTGGTGCGGGTGAGCGACGCGCACGCGTGGCCGGAGCTCTACTTCGAGGGCGTCGGCTGGACGCGCTTCGAGCCGACGCCCGGCTCGCGCGCGGCCTCGACGCCGGGCTACTCGGTGGACACGACCGATTCCAGCGCAGGCAGCGAGACCTCGACCAGCTCCGACAACGCGAGCAGCAGCTCGGCCAGCTCCGCCGATCGTCCCGAGGACGTCGCCGTCCCCGAGGCCGCGACCGGGCAGGACGAGGGACGACCCGCGTGGCTGACCTGGCTGCTGTGGCTGCTCGGCGCCGGGCTGGTCCTCGCGATCATGCCGGTGTCCGCGCTCGTGGCGCGCCGTCTGGATCGGCGCCGTTCGCTCGACGACACCGAGCGGGTCGAGCGCGAGTGGCACGAGCTGGTCAGCCAGCTCGACGACCTCGGGCTGCGTCCTCCGGTCGGGGCGACGCCGCGCCAGACGGGCGCCTGGCTCTCCCGACGGCTGCACCTCGAGGGCGAGCCCCAGGAGCACCTCGACCACGTCGTCGCGACGCTCGAGCGGGCGCGCTACGCACCGCCCGGCGCCGACCTGCCGGACATCTCCCGCGAGGTCGGCCAGGTCGTCGACCGGGTGCGCGCGAGCCGCCAGCGCTCGATGCAGCTGCGCTCCGTGCTGTGGCCCCAGGACGGGGTCGACGCCTGGCGGACGCTCGGCCGCGCGATCCTGCGCCGCCTCCTCCGCCGGGGGTGATCAGTCGAGGTAGTCGCGCAGGACCTGGGAGCGGCTCGGGTGACGGAGCTTGCTCATCGTCTTGGACTCGATCTGGCGGATCCGCTCACGGGTCACGCCGTAGACCTTGCCGATCTCGTCGAGCGTCTTCGGCTGGCCGTCGGTCAGGCCGAAGCGCATCGAGACCACGCCGGCCTCGCGCTCGCTGAGGGTGTCGAGCACCGAGTGCAGCTGCTCCTGCAGGAGCGTGAAGCTCACCGCGTCGGCCGGCACGACGGCCTCGGAGTCCTCGATGAGGTCACCGAACTCGGAGTCGCCGTCCTCGCCGAGCGGGGTGTGCAGCGAGATCGGCTCGCGACCGTACTTCTGGACCTCGACGACCTTCTCGGGGGTCATGTCGAGCTCCTTGGCCAGCTCCTCCGGCGTGGGCTCGCGGCCCAGGTCCTGGAGCATCTGGCGCTGCACACGAGCGAGCTTGTTGATGACCTCGACCATGTGCACGGGGATGCGGATCGTGCGCGCCTGGTCGGCCATCGCGCGGGTGATCGCCTGGCGGATCCACCACGTGGCGTAGGTCGAGAACTTGTAGCCCTTCGTGTAGTCGAACTTCTCGACCGCACGGATCAGACCGAGGTTGCCCTCCTGGATGAGGTCGAGGAAGAGCATGCCGCGACCGGTGTAGCGCTTGGCCAGCGAGACGACGAGTCGCAGGTTGGCCTCGAGCAGGTGGTTCTTGGCGTTCTTGCCGTCCTGGGCGATCCACCACAGCTCGCGCTTGAACTTCATGTCGATCTTCTCGCCGGAGGCGAGCTTTTCCTCGGCGAAGAGGCCGGCCTCGATCCGCTTGGCGAGCTCGACCTCCTGCTCGGCGTTGAGGAGCGCGACCTTGCCGATCTGCTTGAGGTAGTCCTTGACCGGGTCGGCGGTGGCACCGGCCGTGACGACCTGCTGCGCGGGCGCGTCGTCCTCGTCGTCGTTGCTGATCGTGAAGCCGGACTTCTCGTCCTGCTCCGTCTCGGGCTTGGTCTTCGCCTCGGGCTCGTCGACGAGCAGCTCGTCCTCGCCGGGTGCCGGCTCCTCGGCCGTCGTCGTCGTGGGGTTGGCCGCAGCCTTCTTGGCGGCGGCCTTCTTCGCGGCGGCCTGCTTGGCCGGCGCCGCCTGCTTCACGGGCGCAGCGGCGGCAGCGGCCGTCGCCGTCGACGCGGCCTTCTTGGCCGCGACCTTCTTCGCCGGAGCAGCCTTCTTCGCGGGCGCGGCGGCCTTCTTGGTCGCGGTCTTCTTCGTGGCCGTCTTCGTCGCCGCGGTCTTGGTCGCCGCCTTCTTGGCGGGAGCCTTCTTCGCGGTCTTCTTCGCCGGGGTGGACTCTGGCACCTGTACCTCGATTCCCTGGTCGCCCAGTGCACGCAGGACGACCCGACCCCGGGTGGGGCTGATCTTCGCCTCGCTGAATGCTGCCTGCAGCTGGTCGCTGGTGATGGATCCGGTCGTGCGGCCCTTCAGGACGAGCTCCTGCAACGATGGGTGCGAGAACTCCTTGGGGAGGGAGCCCTGCGTCTCGCCGGACCGTGGGGACACAGCAGTCACCAACAACCTTTCGTCACGGAGGATTCCGCCGGGACGAAGGGGGTGGCGTCACCCCGCGGTCCCGACTCGCCCGGTCGCTGTGCGCTGGGCTCGTGACCATTATAAAACGCGGGCGGCGCAGATGCCGCCACCAGGGGTGGCAGCGGCCCGTCAGCGGGCCTTGACCGCCAGCACGTCGCAGGGCGCGTCGAGCAGCACACGCTGGGCGTTGGAGCCGAGGATCAGCTTGCCGACGGGGGTGCGACGACGCAGGCCGATGATGATCAGCTCGGCGCCGGTCTCCTCGGCCACGACGATGAGGTCCTCGGCCGGCTCCTTGCCGCGCACGAGCCCACGGACCTCGCCGTCGACCCCGGCCTCGTCCATGCGGGCCCGCACCTGCGCGAGGTCGTCCTCGTGCTTGCGCGCGGTGTCACCGCTCAGGCCGACACCGCCGCGGTCGGAGTGGATGACGACGAGCTTGTCATTGCGCAGGCGGCACTCCTCGAAGGCCCGCTCCAGGGCGGCTTCGCCTTCCTTGGTGGACACGTATCCCACGACGATCGTCATCGGTGCTCCTCGTCAGCTCGCTCAGGTGGACAACCTGGGCCAGACGCTACACCGCGGTCCCGTGACCTGTCTCACTCCCCGCCGGGGTGTCGACGAGTCAGGCGTCGCGCAGGGTCTCGTGGAGCAGCTCGCCGACCTGGTCGACCTCGGTGAGGAAGCCGTCGTGACCCACCGCCGAGTGGATCGTGCGCAGCCGGGTGCCGGGCCGCGCCGCGGCGATCTCGCTCGAGAGCCGGGGCGGGTAGAGCCGGTCGGAGTCGACGGGCGCGACGACGAGACGACCGGCGAAGGGGGCGAGGGCCGCCTCGAGCCCGCCGCGTCCACGACCGATGTCGTGGGAGTTCATCGCCTCGGAGAGCACCGCATAGGAGTTGGCGTCGAAGCGACGCGCGAGCTTGCCCCCGTGGTGGTCGAGATAGCTCTCGACGGTGTAGCGCGGGCGCCCCGACTCCCCCGCCGGCTCGTCCTGCTCCTCGCGGCCGAAGCGCTCGTGCAGCTCGAGCTCGCTGCGGTAGGTGATGTGCGCGATGCGGCGGGCGATGGCCAGGCCGCTCTCCGGTCCCTGCGGGTGGTCGTAGTAGTCGCCCCCGGCGAACCACGGGTCGTTGCGGATGGCGAGGATCTGCGCCTGGCACCAGCCGATCTGCTCGGCGGTCGCCCGGGCACCGGTCGCGAGCGCGATCGCCGTGCCGACCCGGTCGGGGTGGCTCGCGACCCACTCGAGGGTCCGCATGCCACCCATCGACCCGCCGATGACGGTGTGCCAGCGCTCGATGCCGAGCGCGTCGGCCAGGCGCGCCTCGGCGGCGACCTGGTCGCGGATCGTCAGTCGGGGAAACCGGCTGCCCCAGGGCCGCCCGTCGGGCGCGGTGCTGGCGGGCCCGGTGCTGCCCTGGCAGCCACCGAGGACGTTGACCGCGACGACGAAGTAGGAGTCGTCGAGGGGCGCACCCTCACCGATGAGCCCGGGCCACCAGCCCGCCGTGGGGTGACCGGGACCGGCGTCACCGACGACGTGGCTGTCACCGGTCAGCGCGTGCTCGACGAGCACCGCATTGTCCCGCTCGGGGCTCAGCCGCCCCCACGTCTCGTAGGCGAGCACGACGTCGGGCAGGGACTCGCCGGACTCGAGCCGCAGGTGGCCCACGGAGTGGAAGTGCCGGTCGCCCGGCTCGTCACCGTCGCGCCACGACGCTGTGCTCGTGGGGGGTGTGGTGGTCACGCTCACGGAGTGCTCCCGAAGTGTCTCGCCTTGCCACATCGCCTCGACGCGGCCAGGTCATCACCCGGGGCACCCCGTCGCGAGGAGGGTTGCCGGCCAGCAAGCCGGGGCTTTGCGCTGGCACTCATGACCTGCCGCCAACTCTAACGTCATGAGGCGCGCGGGATCGAGCCGCGTCCGTCGTGCGGACCCGCCACCGCGTCGCTCCACGGGTGCGCGCCGGTGACGAGCAGCCGCGACATCAGGTCGGCGAGCCGGTGGTCGGGGTCGACCTCGAGAGCCCGCTCGAGGCAGATGCCGGCGATCGTGCCGTCGCCCGCCCACCAGGCCAGCTGCGCGACCGCGACGTGCACCGCCGCCGTCAGGGGCGGCGGCAGCAGACGGCCCACCTCGACGAGGCGCTCGCGCACGAGCAGCACCTCCTCGGGCCACTCCTGCGGCCGCGGCCACTCGTCGCCCTCCTCCCACAGGTCGACCCACGGGCAGTCCCCCGCTGCGTCGATGACGAGCGTGGCGATGTGCGGCGGCAGCGCGTCGAGGTCGAAGAAGCCGGGGGCGAGCATGGCGAGCAGCCCGTCGCGCCACGGGATGTCGAGCAGCGAGATCGCGAGCAAGGCGAGCTCGGCGTCGGTGAGCACCGCCACCGGCTCCGCGGTGCGGCGCGGGTCGAGGACCCGGGCCCAGACGTCGACCAGCTCGTCCTCGTCGACGTGGGCGAGGTCGAGTCCCTCGGCCGCGGCAGCGACCCGGTCGGCCCTCACCTCGTCGGTCGGCGGCACCACCCCGTCGACGAGCGCCTGCCGGCTCGGCCAGGGACTCACGCCGGCGAGGACGAAGGGAGCGACCGCCGGCACCTCGTGCGGCTGCGGCAGCTCGCGGCCGCCCGGCCAGGTGCGGCCCTCGCGGACGACGAGGTGCGGTGTCACGTGCAGACCTGCGACGAGGGCGGCTGAGGTGACCGCCGTGCGCAGGGGGCGAGACCCCCCTTCGTCCTCCTCGAAGGCCGTGACGGCCAGACCCTGCGCCCCGCTGTGGGCCAGCACGGCGACGCAGTGCGCCGCGACCTGCTCGCACGCCGCGGCATCGGGCAGGAGGTCGAGCCGCTGGACCATGCCCACGCGACGACCGTGCAGCGCCGTGAGGACGAGGGAGGGGCCCGGGTGGTAACCGAGCTGGTAGGGCACGAGGACGGCGAGCTCGGCGGGGTCGCGGGGGGAGGCAGTCGGTGTCATGCCCCGACGATGCCGAGCGGCCCGCCCCCTCGACCGAGGGGCGGGCCGCCTGTGGATCCTCGCGGCAGCGGCCACGAGGCTGTGGATCAGTCCGGCACGACGTGCGAGCGCACGGTCCCCGGCTGGGGCTGGGGCTGCGGCTGGAAAGCCGTGCCCTGCTCCCACGCGATGAAGTCCTCGGTCTCCTTGACCAGGGTCGCGGCGAGCCAGCCGACGACCATGACGTCGTCGAGCAGGCCGAAGGCCAGCAGCAGCCCCTCGGGCGCGATGTCGATCGGCGAGACGACGTAGCCGACACCGGCGAGCATCATGACCAGGCGCGCGGACGACAGGCCGGTGTAGGCCCCGGAGCGGACCGCGCGGATCATCCGCGGCACGGCCCGCAGACGCGCGATCATGCCGGGGCTGCCGGGGCGCGAGGCGCTCCGGACGGCCGACGCGAGGTGGGCAGCACTACGGACTCGGCGGCTCATGGCCATCGGGGTCTCCTGACGCTCGGGCGCTCCCGGGTCGGGGGCGCTCCACGGGGGTCAACGACCCGCGTCGGCCGGGGATTCCACCGGGGCACCCTGTGTGACGAGCCCGTCAGCGCGGTCCTCCCAGAAGGTCGCGCCCACGATGCCGTGGTCGCGCGGGTCGAACTGCGGGTCCAGACCCTGCTTCTTCTGGGCGCGGAAGTCCTTGAGCGCCTTGAGCGCCGGGCCCTGCAGCATGAGGATGCCGAGGATGTTGAGCCAGGCCATCGTGCCGACGCCGATGTCACCCAGGCCCCAGGCGGAGCCGGCCGTCGTCGTCGCGCCGTAGGCGACGGAGACGAGGATCAGCGCCTGCAGTGCACGGATCATGCCGCGGCGCACGACGCCGTTGCCGATCTTGCGGGTGAGGTAGGCGAGGTTGACCTCGGCCATGTAGTAGTAGGCGACCATTGTCGTGAAGGCGAAGAAGACGAGGGCCAGCGCGACGAAGCTCGAGCCCCAGCCGGGCGCGAGGGTGTCGAAGCCGGCCTGCACGAAGCCCGGACCGGGCTCGGTGTCGGTGCCGACCCCGCCGACGTAGAGGGTCTCGTCGCCGAAGGTCTCGCCCTTGAAGACGGTGTACATGTCCGTCGAGATGATGATGAAGGCGGTCGCCGTGCAGACGAAGAGGGTGTCGATGTAGACGGCGAAGGCCTGGACGAAGCCCTGCTTCGCCGGGTGCGACACCTCGGCCGCGGCGGCGTGGTGCGGGCCGGTGCCCTGGCCGGCCTCGTTGGAGTAGATGCCGCGCTGGACACCCCACTTGACGGCCTGGCCGACGATGGCGCCGTAGACGGCGTGCCCGCCGAAGGCACCGGAGAAGATCTCGCCGAAGACGTGGCCGATCTGGTCGACGTTGACGAAGAAGACGACGAGCGCGAAGAGGATGTAGAGGATCGCCATCGGCGGCACGACGAACGCCGCGAAGGTCGCGATGCGCTTGACGCCACCGATGACGATGAAGGCCAGGCCGATGACCACGCCGATGGCGGTCGCCCAGGTCGGCACGCCCCACGCGGACTCGATGGCCGAGGACATGCCGTTGGCCTGCACACCCGGCAGGAAGAAGCTCATCGCGAAGACGGTGACGACGGCGAAGACGATCGCGTAGACGAGCGAGAAGGTCTTGGCCTTGTGGGCGTAGGCCTTCTCGAAGTAGTAGGCCGGACCACCGCGGTACTCACCGGTGTCCGGGTCCTTCTCCTTGTAGATCTGCCCGAGCGTGCACTCGACGAAGGAGGTCGCGGCCCCGAGGAGGGCGACCGCCCACATCCAGAAGACCGCGCCCGGACCACCGAAGGCGATGGCCGTCGCGACGCCACCGATGTTGCCCATGCCGACCCGGTTGGCCAGCGACATCATCAGCGACTGGAAGGACGAGGTGCCGTCCTGCGACTTCTCGCCCCGCACGAGCTGGGCGATCATGTCGGGGATCCCGAGGACCTGGACGAGGCGAGTGCGGATTGTGAAGTAGACGCCAGCAGCCAGGCAGAGCCCGACGAGCGGTATCGACCAGATGACGCCGTTGGTGGCGTCGACGAGTTCGGCGAAGGACATGCGGTAGAGCTCCCTGTGGCGCGGGTCATGGACCCGCGGGACGCTACCTCAGGTCCGGCGCCGCCGCAGGGAACTCGGTCCGCACGTGGGTGCCGATCTGCCGCATCAGCCACACGTCCATGCCGGCACCGACGGCACCGCCGACGACCGGCACCGCCTTGCCGAAGCGCGCGAAGACGCCCTTGCCGGCGCTCGAGAGGATGCGGAAGCCGACGGCCTTGTTGACCACCATCAGGGCCGGCCCGGGCAGTCGCTGGGCGGCCATGCTGGCGAGTCGGCCGGTGGGCGCGACGACCCCCGCCTTGGCGAGCAGGTCCTGGGCGTCGGCGCCGACGAGGCTGAGCAGGACGGCGGAGCGGATCTCGGGCTGGGCGAGGTCGTAGCCGCGCAGCCGGGCCACGGCCGCCGACATGCGCGTGGCGAGCACGTAGAAGCCGAAGACATTGGCCGGCAGGGCGACGATCATCGTCGCGAAGCCGCCGAGGTTGGTGAGGAAGCCGCTGGCACCGGCGAGCTTGAGCGTGTCGCCGACGACCTCGTCGACCGCCTTGTCGACGTCGCCGCCGTGCTTGGCCAGCGCCTCGTCGGCGACCTGCGCCGCGGAGTCGAAGGGGCCGCGTCCGTCGATGCCGGTGTCGAGGAGGTTCTCGACGAGCGTGAGCGACGATCCGGACAGACCGCGGCGGCTCTTGGGGTCACGCGCCTGCTCGAGCGCGGTCCGCGTGTCCTGCACCTGCTTCTTCTTGCCGAAGCCGAGTCGGTCGGAGATGAATCCCATGTCGGCATCCTGTCATGACGAAGGGGGCCCCGTCGGTGCGCGCGGGTAGCCTCACCGCTCGTGGGTGGAGAGCAGCCGGGAGCCGTCGTCGTCGGGGTCGACGGCGTCGGAGCCGTGCTCCCGCCGGAGGGCGACCCCCTGCTGGCGACGGACCTCCCTTCGCTCGTCGCCGCCCTCTCCCCCGGCACCCGATGGGTCACCTGGTCGGCTGCGTCGGTGGTACCGCTCGTCGCCGCCGGCGCCCGGCTCGACCGCACCTGGGACGTCGCCGAGGCGCACCGCCTGGCACACGGTGGCTGGGCCGCCGGACCCGAGCGAGCCTGGGCCGCGGTGCACCGGCTGGACCCCGCGGGCGCCCCGAGCGCGCCGACGGGAGACCTCTTCGACCTGCTCACCGATGAGGTGCCGGCCGAGCAGCTCGTCCGCGACGACGGCCACCTGCGCGCCGACGCGGTGACGGGCGCCTGGCTGACGACACCGCAGCGGTGCGCCGCCTTCGCCGAGGCCGCCCGGCAGGTCGCCGCGCACCAGCGTGACGCGATGTCCGCCCGCGGCGGGCGGGCGCTCGCCACGGCCCACGCCGAGTCGGCCGCCGCCGTCCTGTGCGTCGAGCTCGAGCTGCACGGCCTGCCCATCGACCGCGCCACGGCGCGCCGGCTGGTCACCGAGGCGGCCGGCGAGGAACCGCACACCCTCGACGAGGAGCTCGCGGCCCGCACGGCCCGCGATGCCCCGGTGCTCGCGGCGCTGCCGGGCACCGGCCACGTCGACCTGCGCAACCCCGCCCAGGTCAAGGCGATGCTCGCCCGCGCGGGTGTCGACGTGCCCTCGACCCGCAAGTGGGTCCTCGAGGCGCACCGGGCCACCCACCCGGTCGTGCCCGCTCTGCTCGAGTGGCGCAAGCGCGAGCGGATCGCGACGACCTACGGCTGGCGGTGGCTGCGCGAGCACGTCGGCGCTGACGACCGGCTGCGCGGCGCCTGGGCCGCGTGCGACGGGGCGGCCGGGCGGATGACCGCACAGGCCGGTCTGCACAACCTGCCCGCGGAGCTGCGGCCGGCGGTGGCCGCCGACGAGGGGTGGGCCTTCGTGCGCGCCGACCTCGGCCAGGTCGAGCCGCGGGTCCTCGCCGCCGTCTCGCGCGACGAGGCCTTCGCTGCGGCGACCCGCGAGGACGACCTCTACGCCCCGGTCGCGCAGCGCCTCGGCGTCGAGCGCTCGGTCGCCAAGATCGCGGTGCTCGCGGCGATGTACGGCCAGCGCTCGGGGCCGGCGGCCGAGGCGCTCAAGGGACTGGAGCACACCTACCCGGTCGCGATGGCGCACCTGCAGCGCGCGCAGGACGCCGGCCGGCGCGGCGAGCCGGTGCGCACCCACGGCGGGCGCCTCGTGCGCACCGACTTCCCGGGGGGCGGCGATGACGAGGCGCGCGAGGGCCTGGCCGCGGCCCGCGGGCGCTTCGCGCGCAATGCCGTCATCCAGGGCTCGGCCGCCGAGCTCTTCAAGGCGTGGGCGGCGACGGTGCGCGTCGCAGTCCGCCCGCTGCAGGGGCGCATCGTGCTCTGCCTGCACGACGAGCTGCTCGTCCACGTACCGCAGGAGCACGCCGAGGAGGCCGCGGCACTCGTCGACCGGGCCCTGACCGACGCGGCCCGACGCTGGCTCGGCGGCGAGCAGGTGCGCTTCGTCGCCGACACCTCGGTCGTGCGCCGGTGGTCGGAGGCGAAGTAGCGGCTACTGCTCCGAGTCGTCGACCGTGCGCAGGAAGTCCTCGAACTCCGCGCCGAGCTCGTCCGCGGAGGGCAACTTCTCCCCTTCGCCGGCAAGCAGGCTGGGCCGCTCGAGGCCCCGCAGGTGCACGTCGTACTGCCGCTCGAGCGCCTGGACGGCCTCGCGGACCTCGTCGTTGTCCTCGATCTCGCGTTCGATCTGCATGCGCCCCTCGCGCGCGGCCTCGGCGAGCGCGTCGTTGGGCAGGTTGAGACCCGTGCAGTCGACGATCGCGTTGAGCGCCGTGAGCGCGCCGTCGTGGAAGGTCGACTGCGCGAGGTAGTGCGGCACGTGGATGCTGAAGCCGACGGCATCGCGCCCGCTCTCGCCCAGGCGCATCTCGAGCAGGGCCGCCAGGGAGGCGGGCACCTGGACGGTGCCGAAGACCGGCTTGTGCTCGCCGATGAGGCGCTCGTCGGAGCCGTGGACGGTCATGCCGACGGGGCGGCTGTGCGGCACCGCCATGGGGATGCCGTGCGCGTGCGTCGCCAGGCTGATGCCGATCTCGTCCATGAGGCGGATGACCGACTCGACGACGGCCTCCCACCGGTAGTCGGGCTCGGGCCCGGTGAGGATGTAGTAGGTCTGCCCGTCGCGGTCGAGCAGGTGGTAGAGCAGCAGCGCCGGGTCCGCGTAGTCGGTGTAGCGGTTGGCGTCGAAGGTGATGACCGGCCGGCGGCTGCGGTAGTCGATGAGCGAGTCGACGTCGAAGGACGCGACGACAGTCGGGTCGCCCGCCTCGAGGAGGTGGTCGACGAGCAGGCGCTGGGCCATGCCGGCGTCGAAGAAGCCGTCGAAGGCGACGATCATCGGCCCGGGCTGGAGCAGCGCGGGGTCGGTGTCGACCTCGTAGCGGTAGAGGCGCTCGGTCACGTCAGGTCCTCCTGGTCGGTGAAGCACTCATTGTGGCAACGACGCACGTGCCGGGACCATTCCCCCGCAAGGGATCACGCCCGGTGGCTACCGCTCGACCGCGGCGATCGCCGCCCGCACCCGCTTGGCCGAGACGGACTGCGCGGTGCCGAGGGACTGGGCGAAGAGCGAGATGCGCAGCTCCTCGATCATCCACCCGATGGCGACGACGTCGGCGGAGCGGCGCCGCAGGGGCGGCAGCGCGTCGAGCAGGTCGGCATAGGCGCCCTCGACGCCGTCGACGACCTCCTGGTGGGTGCCGTCGCGGCGCGGGTTGTCCGCAGCCCGCTCCAGGCGAAGGGAGATCCCGCGCAGGTAGCGCCGCAGGTCGGGCAGCCGGGCCAGCCCGGTGTCGGCGATGAAGCCGGGGCGCACGAGCCCGTCGAGCTGGGCGCGCACGTCGGCGACGGTCGTCGCGACCGCGGGCGCGCTCATCCGGTCGAGGGTGGCGATGATCTCGGTGCGCTGGCCGAGCACGGGCTCGACCTCGGAGACGGCGGTGAGCACCCGCTGGGCGACGTGCGTGCGGGTCGCGGCCAGCGCCTCGTCGAAGGCCGCGCGCGTGCGCACCGCCCCCGTGACGTGCTGGGTGACGATGTCGTCGACGGCGGCGGCGAGCGCGTCGTCGAGCAGCTTGGGGACGGAGCCGTGGGGGTTGTCGGCGAGGGCGAGCTTCTGCGCATTGGTCAGCCGGGCGAGCACGCGCTTCCACGGCGGGGTCGTGCCGAGGAGGAGGAGCCGACGCACGCCGGCGGTGTGGGCCGCGACGGCCTGCTGCTCGTCGGGCAGCACGCGGATGGCGACGCTGCTCCCTTCGTCCACGAGGGCCGGATAACCGACGACGGTGTGCTTGCCGGTCTTCGTCGTGAAGGTCGCGGGCAGCTCGTCGAGGTCCCATGTCGTCAGACCGGTGCGCTCGATGGAGGCACCGGCGCGCGACATGCCCTGCTGGACATGACCGGCGAGGCTCTCGCGGAGCGCCTCGAGGTCCTTGCCCCGGCCGAGTCGACGACGCCTCGAGTCCTCGACGGCGAAGGTGACGCGCAGGTGGTCAGGCACCTTGGACCAGTCCCACTCCCCCTCGTCGATGCGGATGCCGGCCCGGCGCCCGAGCACGCTCGACAGCTGCTCGGTGATCGACGTGCCCGCGTCGGGGTCGAGCTCGGCGAGCGCGGCGCGGGCGTGGTCGGGCGCGGGCACGAGGTGGCGGCGGGTGGCCTTGGGCAGCGACTTGATGAGCGCCGTGACGAGGTCGGCGCGCAGCCCGGGCACCTGCCAGTCGAAGCCCTCGGCGGTCAGCTGGTTGAGCAGCGCGACGGGCACGTGGACGGTGACGCCGTCGTCCTCGGTGCCGGGCTCGAACTGGTACGTGACGACGAGCTCGAGACCGTCGGTGCGCCAGCGGCGGGGGTAGTCGCGGCCGTCGACCTGCTCGGCGTCGTCGCGGGTGAGCAGCTCCTCGGTGAGGGTGAGCAGCTCGGGCTGCTCGTGGCGGGCCGTCTTCCACCAGCTGTCGAAGTGCGCCCCGGAGACGATGGTGTCGGGCAGGCGGGCGTCGTAGAAGTCGACGACGTCCTGCTCGTCGACGAGCAGGTCGCGTCGGCGGGCGCGCTCCTCGAGCGCCTCGAGCCGGCGCACGAGCTTGCGGTTGGTCGTGAGGAACTCGTGCCGGCCGTCCCACTCCCCCTCGACGAGCGCGTGCCGGATGAAGAGCTCACGGCTCGTGACCGGGTCGATCTTGCCGTAGGAGACGGCGCGGCCGACGACGAGCGGCACCCCGAAGAGCGTCACCCGCTCGGTCGCCATGACCGACGCGGCCTTCTTGCTCCAGCGCGGCTCCGAGTAGGTCCGCTTGACGAGGTGCGCGCCGGCCCGCTCGGCCCACACGGGGTCGATGCGAGCGGTCGAGCGGGCCCACAGCCGGCTGGTCTCGACGAGCTCCCCCGCCATGACGAAGGGGGGTTGCCGCCGGAAGTTCGTCGTGCCCGGCTGGATGGAAAATCGGGCTCCCCGGGCACCGAGGTAGTCGCGCTTCTCCTCGTCGCGCAGGCCGATGTGGCTGAGCAGCCCGGTGAGCAGCGCCTGGTGCACGCGGTCCCAGTCGGGCTCGGCGTCGGGGGCCGAGGTGCGCTGGCGGGTGTCGATCTTGCACTGCTTGGCGGCGCGCACGAGCTGGCTGTGCAGGTCCTGCCACTCGCGGGTGCGCAGGAAGTGGATGTACTCGCGCTTGCACATGCGGCGGAAGGCGCTGCCGGACAAGGCCTTCTGCTGGTCCTTGAGGTAGACCCAGAGGTTCCACCAGCTCGCGAAGTCGGACCCCTCCTGGCGGAAGCGGGCGTGCTGCTGGTCGGCCTGGGCCCGCTGCTCGGTCGGCCGCTCGCGGGGGTCCTGGATCGACATCGCGGCGACGATGACGAGGACCTCGGTGGTGCAGCCGAGTCGGTCGGCCTCGATGAGCATGCGGCCGAGCTTGGGGTCGACGGGCAGGCGGGCGAGGGTCCGGCCAGTCGGGGTGAGGCGACGCGCCCCCTTCGCCCGGTGCTCCGTGTCGAAGGCCTGCAGCTCCTGCAGCAGGCGGACACCGTCGGTGATCTGACGGGAGTCCGGCGGCTCGACGAAGGGGAAGCGTGCGACGTCGCCCAGGCCCAGCGCGGTCATCTGGAGGATGACGCTCGCGAGGTTGGTCCGCAGGATCTCGGGGTCGGTGAACTCCGGCCGGGCCTCGAAGTCCTCCTGCGAGTACAGCCGGATGCACACGCCCTCGGCGACGCGACCGCAGCGGCCGGAGCGCTGGTTGGCCGAGGCCTGCGAGATGCGCTCGATCGGCAGGCGCTGCACCTTGGTCCGCTGGTTGTAGCGGGAGATGCGCGCGGTGCCGGTGTCGATGACGTAGCGGATGCCCGGGACGGTCAGCGAGGTCTCGGCGACGTTGGTGGACAGCACGATCCGGCGCCCGGAGTGCGGGGCGAAGACGCGGTGCTGCTCGGCCGCGGAGAGCCGGGCGTAGAGCGGGATGATCTCGGTGTCCGGCAGGTTCATCCCGGTCAGGGCGTCCTGCGCGTCGCGGATCTCGCGCTCGCCGCTGAGGAAGACGAGGGCATCGCGCGGGCCGCCGGACTCGGGCTCGGTCCACAGCTCCTCGACCGCCCGGCAGATGCCGGTCACCTGGTCGCCATCTCCATCGACTCCGCCGTCCTCGCCGTCTTCTTCTCCGAGGGGGCGGTAGCGCACCTCCACGGGATAGGTGCGGCCGGAGACCTCGATGATCGGTGCGGGCTCGCCCCCTTCGTCGCTGAAGTGGGCGGCGAAGCGCTCCGGGTCGATCGTCGCCGAGGTGATGATGACCTTGAGGTCGGGGCGACGCGGCAACAGCTGCTTGAGGTAGCCGAGGATGAAGTCGATGTTGAGCGAGCGCTCGTGCGCCTCGTCGATGATGATCGTGTCGTAGCGGCGCAGGTCGCGGTCGCGCTGCATCTCGCCCAGCAGGATGCCGTCGGTCATCACCTTGACCGCCGTGCTGTCGCTGCTGTGATCGGCGAAGCGCACCTGGTAGCCGACGAGCCCGCCGAGGTCGACCCGCAGCTCCTCGGCGATGCGCTCGGCCACCGAGCGGGCGGCGATCCGACGGGGCTGGGTGTGGCCGATCTGCCCCTCACGACCACGCCCGATCTCGAGCGCGATCTTGGGCAGCTGGGTCGTCTTTCCCGACCCGGTCTCCCCCGCGACGATGACGACCTGGTGCTCGCGCATCGCCGCGGCGATGTCGTCCTTGCGCGCGACGACCGGCAGGTCCTCGGGGTAGTGCAGGTCCTCCGCGGACACGGGTTCGCGAAGGGGGACGGGCATGGGTGTCAGGATACGTGCCCCGCTAGAAGTCGATCGTCGTCACCGGACCGGTCGGCGTGCGCAGCGCGGCGTCGAGCGCCGCGACCGCGGCCGGGTCACCGGTGACGTACCCGGCGGCGGCACGGGCCGCGATCGTCTGCCCGCCGAGCCACACGGCGCCGAGGTCGCCGATGTCGAGCGTGAGGTCAGCGGTGGCGTCGGTGCGCTCGAGGGCGCCGACACCGTCGCGTGCGGCGGTCCAGCGCCAGCGGCCGGCCTGCTCGGGCAGGATCGCGTCGCTGATCTCGACGACGACGTCGAGATCGGCGGCGTGGCCGCGCTCGGCGACGGCGGTCGGCAGGTCGACGATGCGCAGCCAGAGGTTGTCGCTCGGCCCGCCGCCGCCGAGGGCGCGCGGCGAGGGCAGCCACTGCACGAGCGGGTCGTCGAGGGTGACCCAGTACTCCGTGCTGCCCATGAGGTCGAGGTCGACGAGCCGCTCGGCGAGCGCGAGCCGGGCCCCGACGTCGGTCGAGACGAGGAAGAAGACGCCGACCTCGCCCTGGGGTCGCCCGTCGGACCACTTCGCCGTGCGGTGGAAGTACGCGGCGCCGACGTCGCGACCGTCGCGGGTGGCCCACAGCAGGCGGGCCGGCTCACGGTCGCCGCGGGTCTCGGGGCTGTCGTGGAGCAGGCGGGCGCAGTCCTCGCGGCTGCGCACGACCTGCCCGGCACCGGTGACCGCGGCCGCGCGGGCGATGTCGTGCCACCGGTCACCCTGGTCCGGGCTGACCGTCGTGGTGCGCAGGGTCGTCGCGTCGGCGAGCGCCCGCACCTGCGGCGGCGCGGCGAAGCTCGTGCCCCGGCCGAAGCTCGACCGCAGCACCGTGCTCGCGACCCCGTAGCCGAAGCGCCCGTAGATCGTGTGCTCCGACGCCTTGAGCACGGACAGCGAGCGCCCCTGCTCGTCACGGGTCCACCGCAGGTGGTGGGCCATCGTCGCCGTGAGCACCCCGCGTCGCCGGTGGTCGGGGTGCACCCCGACCCAGGTCAGACCCTCCGCAGGACGAAGGGAGGCGACCTCGCCTCCCGCAGCCGGCACGGAGACCTCGACGTCCCACGACCCGGCCGTCCCGGCGGGCTCTCCCCCACGGGTGGCGACGAAGCCGGCCCGGCTCGGGGTGTCGCGCAGCTGCGCCTCGCGCGGTCGGCGGCCCGCGTCGGCCCACACGAACTTGTCGAGCTCGAGCAACCCCTCGACCTGACTCTCGTCGGCGGGGTCGATCCGGGTGATCTCGATGTCGCTCGTCATGCAGCAACCGTGGCACCCACCCCTCGACGCGGCAACGGCTTTAGCGAACGAGCGTGACCGCGGGTTCGTGCAGCGGGCCGGCCGACAGGTCGTGAACCCGCTCGTCCCGACGCTGCTGCTCCGCGAGCTGCCGACGCTGCGCCGCCTCCTCCTTCTCCCGGCGGGCTCGGCGGTCTGCCGGGGACTCCGTTGCCTGCTCGATCCGGCCCGCAGTCGACGTCACCGAGCTGGCTTGGGACGTCACCTTGCTGGTGGTCCGCACGGAGTACTTGACGACGTAGCCGCCCTTGCGCACACGACCCGACCCAGCGACCGCCGCCCAGTCGGTCACCATGTCGTCGACCAGGCGGGCGCCACTCGCCTCGGCCAGCTTGTCAGTGGCCCGGTGCTTGAGCTTCACCGTGTTCGTCGCGACCTTGTGCTGGGTCCAGCTCTTGGCGTTCGCCGCGATCCGTCGATGGGCGATGGGGTTGGTGGACGTGTCCGCCGCCCTGATGTTCTTGAGCTCGTCGGCACGGTGACTGAGCCTGGTGGCATTCTTGGCATCGGCCCGCTTGCTCCCGGGGATGACGATGTCGACGGCAGTGAGGACGGTCGTCGCGCCGACGTCCTTGTAGCTCCCCTCGCCGTAGACCGCGCGGCGGCCGAGCTTGCCGATGGGATCGCCTGCGGTCATGATCGCCGCCGGCTTGCCCCACGGGGTGACGTCGACGACCGGGTTGTTGAAGAGGCTGCTCGTCCCCGTCCGGCTGGCCATCTCGAAGCTGTTGTAGGTCCGGGGGTCGGACAAGGCTGTTCCGACCGAGCCCAGCCGCCCGGCCGTCGCCCGCTCGTCGGCCACTGCGGCGTCGGCCACCCGCCGGTACCCTCGCTTGTTCATCTCCCGCGAGTTGCTCGCCGCGCGGTACTCCCGGTCGACCGTCGCGTACTCGGGGTCCTCCGGGGTCATCGTCTCGAGCCTCGCCCGCCGGTCCTCGCTGGTCCTGTCGTTGGCGTCGTAACGAGCGCGCAGTCGCGCGAGCTCGGCCTGGCTCTTCTCGAGCCGGTCGGCATAGGGCCGGATGATCTGCTCGGTGTCGCTGAGCCGGTTGGCGATCGCGACGAGGTCCTGCGGGGTCGTCCCGACCTCCTGCTCGAAGAGAGTGCCGGAGCACGACTCCCAGACTCCCTTCGTCGAGACCATGCGGAGCATCTCGGCGACGGTGTGGATGTTGGCGGCGACCGTCTTCAGCTCGTCCGCCTCCGCCCGGATCATCTCCGGGTCGCCCTCCTCGATCGTCCCTGTCTCGTCCAACGCCATCAGAGGACTCCCTGGTGCCGCCGGTCGAGGAGGTCCTCGGTCTTCACGTACCAACCCCCGGCATCCTTGGCGAGGCGGCCGAGCTCGCGCAGCTGCTTGCCCACCCGGATCCGCTCCCGCTCGAAGTCGCCGATCGCGCCCTCGTACGCATCGGTGCCGTACCAGCTCGGGAAGCCGAAGGTCTCGACCGCCTCGTTGTTCGCCTTCGCCGCCTTCTCCTCCAGGAAGTCGGCGATGGCCTTCAGCTGTCGGCCGAGCCCGTCGATGCCCTCGCTGTCGATGGAGATGCGCTGCTGTCCGTCCATGCCCCCACGCTAGGAAAGAACGCCGAAGGGCCCGTGGAATTATCCACAGGCCCCTCGGACGAGCTCGATCACTTCGCCGCGGCGAAGCCCTCCTCGAGGTCGGCGATGATGTCGTCGATGCCCTCGAGGCCGACCGCCAGGCGCACGAGGCCGGGGGTGACGCCGGCGGCGAGCCGGTCCTCCTCCGGACCCTGCGAGTGGGTCGTCGACGCGGGGTGGATCACGAGGGAGCGCACGTCACCGATGTTGGCGAGGTGGCTGTGCAGCGTGAGCCCCTCGACGAACTTCTTGCCCGCCTCGAAGCCGCCGGCGATCTCGAAGGAGATGACGGCACCGGCCCCCTTCGGCGTGTAGCGCTGCGCCTGCTCGAAGCTCGCGGAGCCCTCGAGGGAGGCCCAGTTCACCGACTCGACCTGGCCGTGGCCGGAGAGGAAGTCGACGACCTTGCGGGTGTTGTCGAGGTGGCGCTCGATGCGCAGGCTGAGCGTCTCGATGCCCTGCCCGATGAGGAAGGCGTTGAAGGGCGAGATCGCCGGACCGATGTCGCGCAGCAGCTGCACGCGCGCCTTGAGGATGAAGGAGAGGTTGGCCCCCAGGGCGCCGTTGACACCGAGGTCGGGCCCGAAGCGCAGCCCGTGGTAGCTCGGGTCGGGCTGGTTGTAGTTGGGAAACTTCTCCGCGTCGGCGGCGTAGTCGAAGTTGCCGGAGTCGACGATGACGCCGGCGATCGCGGTGCCGTGGCCACCGAGGTACTTCGTCGCCGAGTGCACGACGACGTCGGCGCCGTGCTCGATGGGCCGCAGGACGTAGGGCGTGGCGATCGTGTTGTCGACGACGAGCGGGACCCCCGCCTCGTGGGCGACCTCGGCGATGCCGGCGATGTCGAGGACGACCGGCTTGGGGTTGCCGATCGTCTCGCCGAAGAAGGCCTTGGTGTTGGGCCGCACGGCCGCCCGCCACTGCTCGAGGTCGCTCGGGTCCTCGACCAAGCTGACCTCGATGCCGAACTTCGGCAGGGTGAACTTCAGCAGGTTGATCGTGCCGCCGTAGAGCGCGGCGCTGGCGACGATGTGGTCACCGGCCTCGGCGATGTTGACGAGGGCGAGATGCGTCGCGGACATCCCCGATGCGGTGAGTAGCGCGCCGACACCGCCCTCGAGCGCGGCGATCTTCTGCTCCACCGCGTCCTGGGTGGGGTTCATGATCCGCGTGTAGATGTTGCCGAACTCCTTGAGCGCGAAGAGGTTCGCCGCGTGCTCGGTGTCCTTGAAGGCGTAGGAGGTCGTCGCGTGGATCGGCAGCGCCCGCGAGCCCGTCGTCGGGTCGGGTGCCTGGCCGGCGTGGATCTGCTGGGTGTCGAAGCTCCACGTGGAGGCGTCGGTCATGGCTGTGCTCCTGTGCTGTGCGCGCTTGACCGCGACGGTCGTCGCGGACCAGGTCGTCTCCCGGGGCACCCCACCGCGGAGGAGGGTTGCCGGCCAGCGAGCCGGGGCTTCGCGCTGGCGCTCAAGACCTGCCCCGAGGATAGGAGATGGTGGCGCGAGACTTCAGCCGCGTCTCACACGGTGGATCCACCACAGGCCGACGAAGGGGAGGACGAGGGGCAGGTAGCCGTAGCCGGACCCGTAGTGGGACCAGACGGTCTTGTCCGGGAAGAGCTCCGGCCGCACGAAGGACAGGGTGCCGACCGCGAGCACGCCGACCGCCTCGACGGTGATCGCCCCGGTCGCCACCCGGGCGCCGGAGGGACCCCCCTTCGCCAGGGCCACGGTCGCGACGACGTAGATGACGGCCGCGAGCGCCGAGAGCACGTAGGCCAGCGGCGCGCGGTCGAAGTACTGGGTGATCTGCAGGACCGAGCGGCCGGTCGCGGCGAGCGCGAGGACGGCGTAGACCGCGACGACGACCCGGCCGGGCCCGGTGCCCGTGCGCACCTCAGGCCGGGCCATGGGTCTGCCAGATCTGGAGGATGCGGTAGGCCATGACCCCGACGGTGAAGGCGCCGGCGAGGACGACGCCCATGGCCCAGCGGGTCTTCTCCTTCAGCGCGATGAAGACGACGATCGGCGGCAGGATCGGCAGCGTGAGGGCGTAGGCGAGCATCGTCGCACCCTCGCCCTGGCCCGACACCTTGCCCATCGCGATCGCAGAGACGACGACGAGCACGAGCAGGGCGAGCTCGAGGACCGCGGTGACGATCAGCATGAGGTCGTCGACGAGGCGGTCGAGGACGAGGTAGGCCAGGGACTGCAGTCCGAGCACGCCGACCGCGACGATGACGACAGTGGTCAAGGGCACAAGCACCGGGCAAGGGTACCCAGCGCGCGGCCTGCGACCATCACTGCCATGAGTGACCCGCGTCCCGGTGCCCAGCAGCTCATCGCCTCCGTCGTCGACGCCGACAGCTTCGTCTCGTGGGACGAGCCGATCGACGTCAGCGGCCTCTCCCCCGACTACCGCGCCGCGGTCGACAAGGCCGCCGAGCGGGCCGGGACCGACGAGTCCGTGCTCACCGGTCGGGCGAGCATCCGCGGTCACGAGGTGGCACTCATCGTCGGCGAGTTCCGCTTCCTCGGTGGCTCCATCGGGCGGGCCGCGGCCGCACGGATCGTCGCGGCGATCCGCCGGGCGACGTCGGAGCGCCTGCCCCTCGTCGCGGCCACCGCGAGCGGGGGCACGCGCATGCAGGAGGGCACCCCGGCCTTCGTGACGATGGTCGACATCTCGGCGGCCGTCGTCGCGCACAAGGCTGCCGGTCTGCCCTACCTCGTCTACCTGCGTCATCCCACGACCGGCGGCGTCTTCGCCTCGTGGGGGTCGCTGGGCCACATGACGATCGCCGAGCCCGACGCGCTCATCGGCTTCCTCGGCCCGGTCGTCTACGAGACGGTCAACGGCGTGCCCTTCCCCGACGGGGTGCAGGTCGCCGAGAACCTCGTCGACAAGGGCATCGTCGATGCCGTCGTCCCCGTCGAGGGCCTCGCGGACATCGCCGCCCGCGCGCTCACGCTGCTGTCGGCGAGCACGAGGCGCACCGCCGACCCGGCCGACCACCCGACGTGGCCGATCGCCCCCTTCGTCTCCCGTCCGGAGCCCACCGACGAGGAGGTCGCCCGCGTCTGGACGTCCATCGAGACGACGCGTCGTGCGGACCGGCCCGGTGTGCGCGAGCTGCTGCGGCACGCCGCCGACGACGTCATCCCGCTCAACGGCACCGGCTACGGCGAGTCGGACAAGGGCGTCATGCTCGCGCTGGCGTCCTTCGCCGGGCGGGCTTGCGTGCTCGTCGGTCAGGACCGGCGCTACCAGGCCGCCCAGTCGATGGGGCCGGCCGCGCTGCGCGAGGCGCGACGCGGTATGCGGATGGCGACCGAGCTCGGGCTGCCGCTCGTGACGATCATCGACACCCCCGGAGCCGACCTGTCGCCCCGTGCCGAGGAGGGCGCCCTCGCGGGCGAGATCGCCCGCTCGATCTCCGACATGACCGCCCTGACCGTGCCGAGCGTCTCCGTGCTCCTCGGCGAGGGCACCGGCGGCGGCGCCCTCGCGCTGCTGCCGGCGCAGCGGATCATCGCCGCGGGCCACGCCTGGCTCTCGCCGCTGCCCCCGGAGGGTGCGAGCGCGATCGTCTACAAGGACACCGAGCACGCCGCGCTGCTCGCCGCCCGGCAGCGGGTCGGCGCCACGCAGATGCACGAGGACGGCACGGTCGACGTCATCGTCCCGGAGGAGCCGGCCGCGCACGAGGACCCCGAGGGCTTCGCCGCCGCGATCGCCGCCGCCATCGCGGCCGAGGTCGAGGGGCTGCTGCACGAGGGGTGACCCGGCCGGTCGCTACCCGGCGATCGCGAGGCCCGGCCACGCGGGCATCTCGACGACCCCGTGCACCGACGCGAGATAGGTGCCGAGCAGGGGCACCCGGTGCTCGCGGCAGGCGGCGATCGCCGCCTCGTGCCACCCCCTCGCCACGTCGTCGGGCGTGTAGCCGCGGGGACGGCCGACGGCGACGACGATGCCGCCGAGGCGGTCGGCGAATCCGCTGAGGAAGACGTCGAAGGGGCGGCGTCGCTCGTGCGGCGGGACCCCCTCGACGTCGTTGATCGTCACCGGCTGCACGAGTCGGTGCTCCCGGCTGCACAGCAGGATGCTCAGGCACCCCTCCGCGCGGTCGGCCTCACGCACGACGAGGTCGACGACGTCGGCCGTGAGGGTGGGGTCGGTCAGGGGGCGCTGGGGCCAGTCGGCCGGCAGGTCGTCGTAGGTCATGCCCTTCATCATGGCCACGTCACGGCGGGCCGCCGCGAGCTTTTCCACAGGCGCCCGTCCCGGGTCGCGGCGCGGGTAGTGTGACGACCGGCACGCCGGCCCACACCCCGTCGGCGGCACCACCGCGACCTCCGGGAGACCCCCAGTGGCACTCAGTGTCTTCGACCTCTTCTCCGTCGGCATCGGCCCGTCGAGCTCGCACACCGTCGGCCCGATGCGTGCCGCCGTGATGTTCGTCGAGGGGCTGCGCGACGAGGGCCTGCTGCCGCAGGTGCGGCGGGTGCGGGCCGAGCTCTTCGGTTCCCTCGGTGCCACCGGTCACGGCCACGGGTCCAACACCGCCGTGCTCCTCGGGCTCACCGGCGAGCGTCCCGAGCTGTGCGACCCCCGCACGGTGACCGGCCGGCTCGAGCAGATCCGGTCCAGCCGTCGGGTGAGCCTGCTCGGCGAGCACGAGATCGACTTCGTCGAGGACGACGACCTGGTCCTCCACCGCCGCAAGTCCCTGCCCCTGCACCCCAACGGCATGACCTTCACCGCCTGGGGCGAGGAGAGCGGCGAGGGCGCCACTCCCCTGTCGAGCCACACCTACTACTCCGTCGGCGGTGGCTTCGTCGTCGGTGAGGACGCGTCCGGCTCGACCCGGATCGTCGCCGACACGACCCCGGTCAAGCACCCCTTCACCACCGGCGACCAGCTGCTCGCGATCTGTGCCGAGACGGGTCTGTCGATCTCGCAGGTCATGCTCGACAACGAGCTGTCGTGGCGTACCGAGGCGGAGGTGCGCAGCGAGCTGCTGCACATCTGGTCGGTGATGCGCGAGTGCATCGACAACGGCCTGCGGACCGAAGGGGTCCTGCCCGGTGGTCTCAAGGTGCGCCGGCGCGCTCCCCAGCTCCACCAGCGGCTGCGGACCGAGGGCCGCAGCGACGACCCCCTTCGTGGCATGGACTGGCTGTGCCTCTACGCCCTGGCGGTCAACGAGGAAAATGCCGCGGGCGGTCGCGTCGTCACGGCGCCGACCAACGGCGCTGCCGGGATCATCCCGGCCGTGCTGCGCTACTACACCGACTTCGTGCCGGGCGCGGACGACGACGGCATCTGCCGCTTCCTGCTCACGGCTGCCGCGATCGGCGTGATCTACAAGGAAAATGCCTCGATCTCCGGCGCCGAGGTCGGCTGCCAGGGCGAGGTCGGGTCGGCGTGCTCGATGGCTGCCGGAGCGATGGCCGCGGTCCTCGGCGGCTCCCCTGCCCAGGTCGAGAATGCTGCGGAGATCGGCATGGAGCACAACCTCGGCCTCACCTGCGACCCCGTCGGCGGGCTCGTGCAGATCCCCTGCATCGAGCGGAATGCCGTGGCCTCGGTCAAGGCGATCACCGCCGCCCGGACCGCGCTGCGCGGCGACGGCTCGCACGTCGTCTCGCTCGACAAGGTCGTCAAGACGATGCGCGAGACGGGCCGCGACATGAAGGTCAAGTACAAGGAGACGGCACGCGGCGGGCTCGCCGTCAACGTCATCGAGTGCTGATCTCCCACTCACCACCGGGGCTGAAGATCACGAGATATCTCGTGCCGATGGGAGGGGTCGTCGACTCCTCGTGGTCGTCGTCGACGGTGAGCACCCTGTCGATGACTCCGCCGTCGGCGTCCAGGGCCTGCAGGTAGAAGGACCTGGACGGGGCCTCGGTGATCTGGGAGTAGGTCACGTCCAGCCGGTCGCCGTCCGTGCCGTCCCAGGCGAAGACCGCCGGACCACGACCCCGCTCGACCTTGCCGGCTGCAGGCGCCCGGTCCAGCGGTGCGAAACGGACGGTCCAGTCCCCCTTCGCCTCCACCTCGATGCGCTCGGTGGGCGCGCCATGGGCGTTGACGTTGAAGAGGACGGTGCCGGACCGGCCCGTCGAGCTGTCGAGGATCGCCTCGGTCTCCAGCCCGTCGGCGTCGACCCCGGTGAGCGACAGGGGGTCGAAGGGGAGGCCGCGCTGGGTGTAGGTGATCAGGGCCGGTTCCTCGCCGGCCACGTCGGGCACGTCGACGGTCCCTCCGCCCCGGGTGCCCGAGGAGACGCCGCCCCACGGTGACGCAGAGGTCGGAGCCGAGGCCGACGGCGAAGACGACGGTGAGGCCACAACGTCCTCGGGGCCATCAGCACCGCTGGACAACCAGCGGACACCGATGACCCCGAGGACGATCAGAGCGACGAGCCCCGCGCCGACCACCGTGGCGATGATGATCGGGAAGACCCGGCTGCTGCTCACTTCTTGGTGAGCTCCCAGTCACCCGTCGCGTCGACGACGAGGTACTTCGTGCCGTCCTGGACGGTCGTCGTGCCCTCGTAGTTGTCGTACTCGCTGATCAGGCGGTCCGGGTAGTCCTCGGTGCCCACGGCCTGGACCCGGAAGTTGCCGAGGAAGGAGTCGGCCGGCTGGGTGTACTTGGCCGAGAGGTCGCTGCGCTTGCCGTCCCACTTGAAGACCTGGGCGCCGGTGCCCTTCTGCGAGGAGCCGAAGTTGGGCGCCTGGTTGATGCGGATGAACTTGATCGTCCAGTCACCCTCGGTGTCCATCTCGATGCGCGAGGTGGCCGCCGTGTAGTTGGTGAGGTTGTAGGCGACCGTGCCCTTGGTGGCGTCGGAGGCGGTGAGGACGTACTCGGAGCTGCGGCCGTTGCCGTCGAGGCCCTTGATCGTCAGGGAGTCGTAGTCGTCGCCCTTGTAGGTGAACTCGACGAGGCCGGCGCCGTCACCGGAGGGAACCCCGATGAAGGCCTTGCCGCTGCCGGTGTACTTCTTGCCCCACTCGGCGGCCTTGTTCTTGTTGTCGAGGATGCTCGTGCCCGGGTCGTCCGAGGTGGACGAGCTCGTGGTGCTCGGGTCGGTCGTCGACGAGTCCGTCGTGGTGTCGGTCGAGCTGTCCGTCGAGGAGTCCGTCGGCTGCGAGGTCGTCGTCGAGTCGGTCGGGTCCGCGGTCGGGTCGTCGTCGCTGCCACCGATGAGCTTGAAGCCCACGAAGGCCAGGACGAGCACGAGGACGAGGCCCACGGCAGCGAGCGAGATGATCAGCGGCATCTTGCTCTTGCCCTGGGGCGGCTCGCCCTGGCCCTGCTGGCCGTAGGCGGGCTGGCCGTAGCCCTGCTGCTGGTCGTAGCCCTGGGTGTAGGGCGAGGACTGGCCGTAGCCCTGCTGCTGGTCCTGGCCGTAGGCCTGCTGACCGTAGGCGGACTGGCCGTAGCCCTGCTCGTCCTGGCCGTAGGAGGACTGCCCGTAGCCGGACTGGCCGTAGGCCGACTGCCCGTAGCCCTGCTCCTGGCCGTAGCCGGCAGCACCCGCACCCGCGGCGCCGGCGGCGCCGGCGGCCCCGGCCTGCGAGGAGGAGTCGGTCGTGGAGATCGCCTCGGTCTCGGGGGCCCGGTCGGCGCTCGGACGCACGCGCGTCGCCTCGTCGACCTCACTCGTCGACCCGACGGTGTCCTGGCGGACGCCGGTCCCGGCAGCGTCGGGGCCGGGCTGGCCGACGCCGAAGCCCTCTGGGGTCGCCTGCCGGTGCTCGGTCCATCCGTTGCCGTCGTAGTAGCGGATCTGACCCTCGTGCTCGGGATCTTGATACCAACCGGCCGCCCAGGAGCTCATCGAGGCCCCCTCCATCTCTGTCTCGAGTGCAGTTGTCCAACTGCCGTGAATTGCTGTCGCAAGAGTACCCACCGAAAGGGCAGTCAGCAGTGGGGAGCACTCCCCATGGGACTCAGCCCGCGTAGCCCGCCCGCCGGTTGGCCTCGACGGCGCCCTGGTAGGCGTGCCACATGCCCCAGCCCCAGGCGAGGAGCATCAGGGGCAGGCCGAGGAAGCCGATGAGCGCCCAGCCGAAGCAGACGAAGAAGACGATGCTGAAGATGTAGAGCATGAGGAAGCCGATGCCCGGGCCGACGTCGCCGTTCATCATCGAGCCGACACCCGGCACGAGGAAGGAGACGAGCAGCGCGATGGCCGGGTCCTTGCGCGGCACCGGCGGGGCGAAGGGGGCGCCCGTCACCCCGTAGGGAACGAGCTGCTGCGGTGGCGGCGGCGCTGCGTAGGCCGGCTGCGGGTAGGCCGGCGCGGGCGCTGGTGCCGGCGGCGGGAAGCCCGCCGGAGGCGTCGTCGTGGCGTGCGTCCACTGGGTGCCGTCCCAGTAACGGCGCTCGCCGTCGTGCTCGTACCACCCGGGTGCGTGCTCGTTCATCTGTCCCCCTGATCTGCTCGAGGCACTCTAACCCTGCGGCACCCTGACCCCGGCACGGGCGAGCGCCTGCGGGTCGCCGACGACGACGAGACGATCGGTCGCCCGGGACAGGCCGACGTAGAGGCGCTCGCGGAACCTCTCCCTCGTCCCGTCCTCGTTGATGCTCAGCACGACGACGCGACGTTCCATCCCCTTCGCCCCGAGGACGTGGCCGTAGAAGACGTCGTCGTCCTCCCAGAAGGTGCGCCAGTAGCCGCTCTGCCCGAGCTCCTCCTGCCGCTCGACCTGGACGGGGTGGCGCTTGCCGGTGGTGAGCAGCGCGACGTGACCGGGGCTCCAGCCCTCGTCGAGCAGGAGGTCGATCTGGTCGTCGGCGGTCTCGAGGGCGTCGCCGGGAGCGGCGCTCACGAAGGCGACCTCGGGCCCGTCGCCGCCCTCGAGGCGCATCCGCAGCGGGGCGAGCGGACGGAAGACCTCGGCGATCTGCTTGGTGTTGCGCAGGTTGTGGTCAAGCACGAGCGGGACGAGGGGCACGGGCGGGCGACCGAAGCGGTGGAAGATCCGCTGGTTCTCGTCGGAGTAGATGAAGAGGCCGCCCTCGACCTCGTCGGTGAGCGCGCCGACGAGCGGGTGCCACCACGACTCGGCGAAGTCCTGCGCCTCGTCGACGACGAAGGAGTCGAAGCGCTCCCCCGGCGGCAGCTCGGCGGCCCGCTCGGCCATGAGGCGCGGCATGACCTCCTCCCAGTAGTCGGGGTCGTCGCGCGAGCCGGAGGGCACGCCCCACTGGTTCGCCAGGTCCTCGAAGGTCCCGACGAAGGCCGGCCGCTGCCGGTGCGGCCAGGTCGCGACGACCCGGGAGAAGTAGGTGGCCAGGCCGATGGAGTAGCACAGCAGGGCGACCCGCTCGGGGCGGCGTCCGTCGCGGCCGGCGCTCAGCTGCTGGGCCTGGGTGAGGGCGAGCACGGTCTTGCCGCTGCCGGCACCACCGCGGACTTCGATGCGCCGCAGCAGCCGGGTCACCCCGAGGATCTGGCTCTGCTCCTGGGTGAGCCGGTCGGCGCGGGCTTCGCGCTCGTCGGCGTCGGCGACGAGTGCCGTGCCCACGTGGGTGCCGCGGCCGGTGAGGATGTCGACGATGAGCTCGCAGTCGTCAAGATCGGGCACGAGCTGGGCGGTCTCCTGGCGCAGCGGGATGTCGGCTAGGCGCTGGGCGAGGTCGGCCTGGTCGTCGCGGTCGTGGACGAGCCAGCGCGGGCAGTCCGGCAACGAGAAGTCCGGCCCCAGCACGGTGAAGGGGGTGACCACGGCGTGGGCGAATCGCACCCGCCGCCGGCTGCTGTCGCGCCACCGCGGATCGGCCTCGACGTAGGCCCGCAGGGCGTAGCGCGACTCCCGCGCCTGCCGGACCGGGTCCGTCGGCCTCACCCGATTGCCCTGCCGCATGGTCCAGGCCCCGTCGTGCACGGCCAGCCCCGATCCCTTGACCTCCACGACGACGATCCCGACGTCGGGCATGACGACGACGAGGTCGAGCTCGTGGTCCTTGGCCTGGTCGGTCAGCCGGAGGCTGGCGATGATCGTGTCCTGCGGGCGAAGGGAGTCACGCAGCCGCTCCCACACCTTGCGTTCCGACGTGGTCGTCAGCTGCGGGTCCTGCGGGATCAGTCGCGGCATGGCCACAAGGTAGCGGCCACCGTTTGCCCCCTCAGAAGGGGGCAAGTGCCCCGCCGACTGCCTCCCCCACGAACTTGGCGTAGCCGGTGTGGCAGCGGGCGAGCTCCTCGTCCTCGTCGAGCACGTAGGTGGGTTGGCGGTCCCGGTCCTCCTCCGGCACCGGGATCTGCCCCTCCTCGAGGGAGTGCACCCAGCGGCCGGGATGCGTGCTCGCCGCCGCACCCGTCGGGCTGACCCACTCGGTGCGGCCGTCCTCGTGGAGGGTGTGGGTCCAGCGGGGCGAGTGCTTGAGCCGGTGGTGGTGGCGGCACAGGCCGGAGAGGTTGGTCGGGCAGGACGGGCCCTCGGGGTAGGGCACGGCGTGGTCGAGGTCGGCGTCGTGCTGGGAGCAGCCCGTGACGATCCGGCGGTTGCAGCCCCACATGCGGCAGGTCTCGTCGCGGGCGGCGACGAAGTCGCGCATCGAGTCGGTGACCACGTAGCGCGGGTTGGAGGTCTCCATGAGCACGCCTGTCCGGGCGTCGATCAGGGCTCGGGAGATCTTCGTGTCGAGGTTCGTCGTCAGTGCGGCGACGACGTCCGCGGGGACGAATCCGACGCCGGGAACGTCGCAGCCGCTGACCCACGAGGCCGGTCCGCCCGGCCCCAGCGTGGTCGGCACCTGGGAGGTGATGGCATCGCCGGCCCACTCCTCGGGCAGCACGTCCACGGCATCAGCGCCCTCGCCCGTCACGAAGCGACCACCCACCGCGGTCGGCCCGTGGAGAGCTTCGGCGAGGTCCTTGTCCCCGCCCCCTTCGCCCCCTGTGGAGGGGGCAAAGGACAGGCGCGAGGCGGCGGACGTGATCACGGGCAGGCCGAGCCGGACCTCGGCCCGGACCTCGACGCCCCGGAGCACGAGGTCGGCCAGGCCCTGCGCCCGCGCGGCACCGGCGGTGAGGCCGGGGTCGTCCTCGCGGCAGATCTTGGCGGCGGCGTCGATCGCCGCCTGGATCGCCAGCGCCACCTCCGTGGGCAGGGTCGCGTACATGTTGCTGCAGCCGACGGGGCCGGCGGCGAAGCCGACATGCAGCTGCTCCCGCCGGTTGCGTCGCGCCTTGCGCTCGAGCACCTCCGGCTCGACGCGGGCGAGCATCCGCCGGATCGCCCTGCGCAGCTCACGCTCGTCGAGATCACCGGCCCGCACCGTCCCGGGCTGCCCGCGAAGGGAGAGCAGCAGGTAGGCAACGATCTCCGCCACGGCTTCTGGGCTGGCGTCCTTCGTCTCCTTGGCGACGACCTCGAGCGACCGCTCGCGCATCCGCCCGGCGGCGACGAGGTCGGCCAGTCGGCTCAGGTCCGTGATCGCCCGGGCGGCGAGGTCGCAGCGACGCCCTGCCTCGGGCGGCCCGGCGTCGACGGCCAGGCCCACAGCCTCGACCGCGAACTCGGCCACCTGCCCGGCGGGCAGGTGCACGGGCCGGTAGACGTGGTCGTCACCGACCTCCTCGCCCCACCGAGCGGCGTGCCCGATCACGGTCAGCTCCAGTGCGTCTGCCGCACGTCTGAGGCGCTCGGTTGCCTGGAGCATCTCGCCCAGCGACGCCTCGTCAGCCCGCGCGGCTTGCTCGCCCACCCCCTCGCGGACCCGCCCCAGTCCCCTGAAGGACTCCTCCACCATGGCCAGCTCGTCTTCGAACATGTGTCCATGCTTGCAGCGACCACCGACAGCGCTTCCCGGAACGAGTCGAGTCTCGCTGGTCAATCACCTCGATGAACTGCATCAGGACCGCCCAGCCTTCTAAGCTCGCGACCGTCCGTGTCGAGTCCAACTCAGGGGGCCTGAGTGAGCGCCATCGAGGTCGTTGGAGCGGTCATCCTCCAGGACGGACTGATCCTCTGCACTCAGCGAGGCCCAGGAGGTCGGCTCGCGGGCCTCTGGGAGTTCCCCGGGGGCAAGGTCGAACGGGGCGAATCACCACCGGACGCCCTTCGTCGCGAGATTCGTGAGGAGCTCGGCTGCCGGGTCTCCGTCGGCGAGAGCGTCATCGCAACTCGCCACGTCTACCCGTTCGCCACAGTCGTCCTCACGACCTATTGGTGCACGCTCACAGCGGGTCAGCCAGGGCTGACCGTGCACTCAGACCTGGCATGGCTGCGACCCGATGAGTTGCCGCAACTCCCGTGGGCGCCCGCTGACATCCCAGCCGTCGAAATGATTGCGTCCGCAGCGACACCGGGTACGCGCTAGTTCCCTCGTCGTCGCTCGGGGCTGGCAAGCTCCCATTCGTGAGCGATGGAGACGCACTTCCCGAGGGCCTCTACGAGTCGTTGCTGACGCGCCGCCTGCAAGAGCTGCTCGACCAGCGCACCGATGTTCGGCACATTCTGAACAGCGTCGACGACGGCGATCAGCCTCACGTTCTCGCGCGTCACGTCGCCGCGTCGCTTCAGCGGGCCCTGACCGCGGAGAAAGACCAGGATCGCCGCCTCGCGCTCGTCAACCACCTGTTGTCGGAGATTGGTGACACCTCAGACGAGGTTCTCGGGCGCAGCAGTCAACTCCTCTTCTTGCACCGTCCGCCAGGTCCGGGCGTGGACTACGTCCTCCCCGAAAGGCCTGCCACCCCGCTGTCCGAAGCCGCATTGCTCACGAACACGGCTGGCGAGCCGAACCTTGGATCCGAGCTGCGAGCGGAGCTCGAGACGGCTGATTCAGTCGATCTGCTGATCGCCTTCGTCAAGTGGCACGGGCTACGACTGCTTGAACCGCAGTTACGCAGGCTGATGGCCCGAGGTATCGCCCTGCGCGTGATCACCACGACGTACATGGGTGCGACCGAACGGCAAGCGCTGGATCGACTGGTCACGGAGTTCGGGGCGGACGTGAGGATCCAGTACGACGCCCTCCGCACCCGGCTTCATGCCAAAGCGTGGCTCTTCAGGCGCGAGACAGGTTTCGATACCGCCTACGTCGGCTCGTCCAACCTTTCTCGCGCCGCCCTCCTCGACGGCGTCGAATGGAATGTACGTCTGTCCGCCGTAGCCACGCCGGCGCTCATGAACAAGTTCTCAGCCACCTTCGAGACGTACTGGAACGACCCGACGTTCGAGGCATACGACCCCCGGAAGGACAGGGACCGGCTCGACGACGCACTGGCAGAGGCCTCGGGTCGACGCCAAGAGGCACCCACTCAACTGGGCATTGCCAGCCTGGATGTACAGCCGTACCCGTACCAGGCAGAGATGCTCGAATCCCTTGATGTTGAGCGGCTGGTCCACGACCGGCACCAAAACCTCGTCGTTGCAGCGACAGGAACCGGCAAGACCGTACTAGCCGCGCTTGACTACCGCCGGATCTGCGAACGACTCGGTCGACTCCCCCGGTTGCTCTTCGTTGCCCACCGCCAGGAGATCCTGACCCAGAGTCAGCGCACCTACCGCGAGGTTCTCCGCCGACAGGACTTCGGGGAGCTCTATGTCGGCGGCGCTCGGCCCGAACGATGGGACCACGTCTTTGCGTCCGTGCAATCGCTGACCTCTTATGGGGTCACCAATATCCCGGCCGACCACTTCGACATCGTCGTCATTGACGAGTTTCACCACGCGCAGGCGCGGACCTACCGAGATGTCTTGGCACACTTAACTCCGCAGGAACTCTTGGGACTCACCGCGACGCCTGAGCGTTCGGATGGAACGGACGTCGCCGCCACGTTCTTCGACGGAAGGACTGCCGCTGAACTGCGGCTGTGGGACGCCCTGGGGTCTGACCTCCTCTCCCCGTTTCACTACTTCGCCGTCGCCGACGGCACCGACCTGTCGGGACTGACCTGGAAGCGGGGCGGGTACGACACCGACGCCCTGAACGACATGTACACGGGTAACGACGCGCGGGCCGCACTCATCCTGAAGGCCGTCGGTGACAAGATCGCCAATCCGCGATCCATGCGTGCGCTGGGCTTTTGCGTCTCGATCGCGCACGCCCAGTACATGGCCCGGGTCTTCAGCGATGCGGGAGTGCCTGCCGCCGCCGTGACCAGTGGCCCCGAGAGCCCTGACCGGGCGCAGACCCTCACCGACCTGCGTGACGGTCGGATCGCAGCCATCTTTACCGTGGACATGTTCAACGAGGGTGTAGACCTGCCGACGATCGATACGGTGCTCTTCCTCCGCCCCACCGAGTCGTCGACGATCTTCCTCCAGCAGCTCGGCCGTGGTCTTCGGCGCGCCAACGGCAAGGCTGTCCTCACCGCCCTGGACTTCGTGGGTCATCAAAACAAGCAGTTCAGGTTCGCGGATCGCTTCCGCGCCTTGACCGGGAGCACACGCAAGGCCCTGCAGGACCAGATCGCCAAGGGCTTCCCCTTCCTCCCCTCGGGATGCCAGATCATCCTCGATGAGCAGGCTCAAACCATCATCCTTGACAACGTCAAGAGCCAGCTGATCACCACTCGCCCAGCCCTCGTGCGTGAGCTCAGGGCCCATCCGACCAACGACTTGGCTCAGTTCTTGGATCAAGCCGATGTTGAGCTCTCGGAGATCCTCAAGTCGGATCGCTCGTGGACACGATTGCGACGTGAGGCGGGCATCGAATGCCCCCCGCAGGGTCAGAGCGAAATTGCGCTCCTCAAGCGTGCCCGCGCCTTCGCACATATCGACGACCCCGAACGGGCACACGCCTACCTGTCTTTGCTCGATGACGACGCTACGCCGTACGACGAGTTGTCCCCCCGTGCCCGGGAGTTTGCTCGAATGCTCTTCTTCTCCCTGTGGCCTTCCGGGGGCGACTTCGCGACCTACGAGGAGGGCTTGCGATCACTGCGCGCAGAGACCAACGTCCGCGATGATCTCCGGCAGGTCATCTCCCTCGGACTGGCGCAGGCACAGCACGTCACACACCCACTCGTGGGCGAGTTGGGTCATCTCCCACTGCGCGTGCACGCTCGTTACACCCGTGAAGAAGCCGTCAGCGCGCTGCACTACGCCTCGCTCGAGGGGCGCGCCCCTAATAGCTTCAGGGAGGGTGTCCTCTACTCCCCCGAGATCGCCACTGACGCATTCTTCGTGACGTTGAAGAAGTCCGAGGCCGACTACTCCCCCACGACGATGTACCGCGACTACGCCATCAGCCCCGAGAGGTTTCACTGGGAGTCCCAATCCAGCACGGCCATCGCATCGCGGACCGGGCAGCGATACATCCACCACGCTGAGCGCGGCAGTCACGTTCTCCTCTTCGCCCGGGCGACGAAGCTCAACGAGTTCGGATCAGGTGTCCCCTACATCTTCCTCGGACCAGCCACCTACGAGAGTCACCGCGGTGAACGCCCGATCGCCTTTACGTGGAGGCTCCACACTCCGCTGCCGCAGAGCATCTACCTGACGGCCGCGGCTGCTGCTTCATAGGTCGCACTGCGGGGTACGCCGAAGGGGGTCAACCGGACTAGCCGGTTGACCCCCTTCGTCAGCTCGTCAGCGAATCAGCTGCAGCCGCTGGTGGAGCCGCAGCCCTCGCAGACGTAGCAGGAGCCGGCGGGACGCATCTTGGTGCCGCAGGTCATGCACATCGGGGCGTCGGCGGTCTTGCCCTGGAACTTCTCGAGCAGCTCGGCCGAGGAGTGGACCGTGGCGTCGACCTCGCGGACGGAGGCGGCACCGGAGCCGGTCTGGTCGGTGGACTCCTCCTCGGAGGTGGCGACCGTGGCGGTCGAAGCCTCCTTGGTCTCCTTGACCTCCGAGGTGGCAGCCGACTGGCTGAAGGACTCGTCGTAGTCGCCGTCGTCGTCCGAGGACTCCGGGGCGTACGAGCCGGTCTCGAGCTGGCGGGCCCGCTCCTCGGCGGTGTGGATGCCCATGAAGGACCGGGTGTCGAAGTCCAGGTAGTCCAGCGCCAGGCGACGGAAGACGTAGTCCATGATCGACTGCGCCATCCGCACGTCCGGGTCGTCCGTCATGCCGGCCGGCTCGAAGCGCAGGTTGGTGAACTTCTCGACGTAGGTCTCCAGCGGCACACCGTGCTGCAGCGCGATCGAGATCGCGATGGAGAAGGCGTCCATCAGCCCGGCGAGGGTCGAGCCCTGCTTGCCGAACTTCAGGAAGATCTCGCCGAGCTCGCCGTCGTCGTAGGTGCCGGCGGTGAGGTAGCCCTCGGCGCCCCCCACGGCGAAGCTCGTGGTCTGCGAGGTGCGACGCTTCGGCAGGCGACGACGCAGCGGGCGGTACTCGACGACCTTCTCCGGCTCGGCCGCAGCGGCCGAGGCACCGGCCTTGGCCTCCTTGGCGGTGGACCCGCCGTCGGAGAGCGGCTGCCCGACCTTGCAGTTGTCGCGGTAGACCGCGAGCGCCTTCAGGCCGAGCTTCCAGCCCTGCATGTAGACGTCCTCGATCTCCTCGACCGTGGCCGACTCCGGCAGGTTGACCGTCTTGGAGATGGCACCGGAGAGGAAGGGCTGAACCGCGGCCATCATGCGCACGTGGCCCATCGGCGCGATCGCCCGCGCACCCATGGCGGTGTCGAAGACCTCGTAGTGCTCGGGCTTGAGGCCCGGGGCGTCGATGACGTGACCCTTGTCGGCGATGTACTCGACGATCGCCTCGATGGTCTCCTCGGTGTAGCCGAGCTTCTTGAGCGCACGCGGGATCGTCAGGTTGACGATCTGCATCGAGCCGCCGCCGACGAGCTTCTTGAACTTCACGAGCGAGAAGTCGGGCTCGATGCCGGTGGTGTCGCAGTCCATCATGAAGCCGATGGTCCCGGTCGGGGCGAGCACCGACGCCTGGGCGTTGCGGTAGCCGTTCTTCTCACCCGTCTTGACGACCGCGTCCCAGGCCTTCGTGGCGTAGGCGTGGATGTCCTTGTCCATGGTGTGCATGGTGCGGATCTGGTCGTTGGCCGCCTGGTGCTTGCGCATGACGCGCTTGTGGGCGTCGGCGTTGCGGGCGTAGCCGTTGTACGGGCCGACGATCCCGGCGATCTCCGCGGAGCGCTTGTAGGACGCACCGGTGAGCAGCGAGGTGATCGCGGCGGCGAGCGCACGGCCACCGTCGGAGTCGTAGCCGTGGCCGGTCGCCATGAGCAGCGCGCCGAGGTTGGCGTAGCCGATGCCCAGCTGGCGGTAGTCACGCGTCGTCGCGCCGATCGACTCGGTCGGGAAGTCCGCGAAGCAGATCGAGATGTCCATCGCGGTGATGACCAGCTCGGCGACCTTCTGGAAGCGCTCGGCGTCGAAGGTGTCGTCGTCCTTGAGGAACTTCAGCAGGTTGAGCGAGGCGAGGTTGCACGAGGAGTTGTCGAGCGACATGTACTCGCTGCACGGGTTGGACGCGGTGATCCGACCGGTCTCCGGGTTGGTGTGCCAGTCGTTGATCGTGCCGTCGTACTGGATGCCCGGGTCGGCGCACTCCCACGCGGCCTTGGCGATCTTGCTCATCAGCTCGCGGGCGTCGACGGACTCGATGACCGAGCCGTCCATGCGGGAGGTCAGGCCGAAGTCGGTGCCCTCCTCGACGGCGCGCATGAACTCGTCGGTGACGCGCACCGAGTTGTTCGCGTTCTGGTACTGCACCGAGGTGATGTCGGCGCCACCGAGGTCCATGTCGAAGCCGGCGTCGCGCAGGGCGCGGATCTTGTCCTCCTCGCGCGCCTTCGTCTCGACGAACTCCTCGATGTCCGGGTGGTCGACGTCCAGGACGACCATCTTGGCCGCGCGGCGGGTCGCGCCACCGGACTTGATGGTGCCCGCGGAGGCGTCGGCACCGCGCATGAAGGACACCGGACCGGAGGCGGTGCCACCGGAGGAGAGCAGCTCCTTGGAGGAGCGGATGCGGGAGAGGTTGAGGCCGGCGCCGGAGCCGCCCTTGAAGATGAAGCCCTCCTCCTTGTACCAGTTGAGGATCGAGTCCATCGAGTCGTCGACCGAGAGGATGAAGCAGGCGCTGACCTGCTGCGGGCTCGCGGTGCCGACGTTGAACCACACGGGCGAGTTGAAGCTGAAGATCTGGTGCAGCAGCGCGTAGGTCAGCTCGTGCTCGAAGATCTCCGCGTCGGTGTCCGTCGCGAAGTAGCCGTGCTCCTTGCCCGCCTTGACGTAGGTGAGCACGACCCGGTCGATGAGCTGCTTGAGGCCCGCCTCGCGCTCCGGCGAGCCGACCGCACCCCGGAAGTACTTCGTCGTGACGATGGTCGAGGCGTTGACCGACCAGAAGTCGGGGAACTCGACCCCACGCTGCTCGAAGATCGTCGCGCCGGTCTTCCAGTTCTGCTGGACGACGTCACGCTTCTCCCAGGTGACCTCGTCGTAGGGGTGGACGCCCTCGGTCGTGTGGATGCGCTCGATCGTCAGGCCCTTGGTGCGGGACCCGCGACGGGCGCTGGACTTGCCGGCGGTCTCGGTCATGCTGCTTCTCCTCGATCCGTGTGGTGACGGTCTGCTGCTGGTCGGTGTGGAGTGCTGTGTCAAACGGTGTCACCGGGTACCGACAGCCCACTCGCTGGCGGCACCCGGGGGGTCTCTAGGTGGCGGTCGCGTGCTCGGCACGCAGGCGCTCGATGGCGGTCTCGAAGTCCTCGAGCGAGTCGAAGGACTGGTAGACCGACGCGAAGCGCAGGTACGCGACCTCGTCGAGCTCGCGCAGCGGCGGCAGGATCGCCATGCCCACCTCGTGGGCGTCGATCTCGGCGCTGCCCTGCGAGCGGATGCTCTCCTCCACGCGCTGGGCGAGGATGGCGAGCTGGTCCTCGGTGACCGGGCGGCCCTGGCAGGCCTTGCGGACACCGGCGAGCACCTTGGCCCGGCTGAAGGGCTCGGCCGCACCCGAGCGCTTGGTGACGGTCAGGCTGGCGCTCTCCAGGGTGGTGAAGCGCCGGCTGCACTCGGGGCACTGACGGCGGCGCCGGATGGCGCTGCCGTCCTCCGTCGTGCGGCTGTCGATGACCCGGGAGTCGGTGTGACGGCAGAACGGGCAGTGCACGCCGTGCTCCCTTCGCTCGTGCGTCCTGTGGACGGTGCGGTGGACGAGTCTGGGGATGGAACCCCATCACCTGTGGAGAACTGGCCTCATCCTGTGCACTAGATGTGGACGAATGACAACCGTGTAACCACTAGATGTAGTGACCATTAGAACCCTCTGTGAGCCTCCACGCAAGTCCCCCACGTGAACTGTCGACGAACGGCACATCGGCCGCCCCCGCATGCTGCGGAGACGGCCGATGGCTGGCCCGGGCCGGGTCGAAGGGCCCGGGTGTCAGGGGCGCCTCACGGCGCGGGGATGGTGAGCACCTGGCCCGCGTGGACGTGGCTCGTCGACAGGTCGTTGGTCACCTGGAGGCGGGCGACCGCCTCGCGGGTGGGCAGCTGGGGGAGCTCGGCCTCGGCGATCTGCCCGAGGGTCTGCCCCGGCTCGACGGCCACCTGCTGCGGGGTGGTCGCCGGACCGCCGAAGGCGACCGTGGCGCCGGCGACGCTCGCGACGAGCACGGTGGTCACGGTGATCGCCAGGCGCCCGCGACGGGTCAGACGAAGGGAGGTCGTCGCCCGCTCCGGGACGGCATCACCGGTGGGCACGGAGACGAGGTGACGCGAGCGCGCGGGGCGCGCCGGGCGCACGTCGATGCGGGCGGGGGCGGCGGTGAGAGCGGTCATGCGGTCCTCCTCGTGGCGGCTCTGTCGAACCGGTGTTCGATAGAACGTCTGTACGATGTCTAGCACGGGTGTTCGAAGGAAATCAACAACACGCTCGAACAGATGTTTGAAATGCCTGTTCGATCGGCCTACTGTCGGTCACAGCGAGAAGTTGACCAGCGACCACCGACAACGGTGTCGCGGCGGACGCACGAAGGGGTCGAGATGGGCGACGAGGACAACATCCACCAGCTCCCGCAGCGGGACACCGGCGACGGGCTGACCGTGCGCCAGCGCAAGGTGCTCGAGGTGATCCGCAATGCCGTCGCCACCCGCGGCTACCCGCCGAGCCTGCGCGAGATCGGCGAGCTCGTGGGCCTCACCTCCCCCAGTTCGGTCGCCCACCAGCTCTCCTCCCTGGAGCGCAAGGGCTACCTGCGTCGCGACCCCAACCGCCCCCGCGCGATCGAGGTCATCTCCCCCGACGACCAGCCCTCCCCGACCGACCCCGGGTCGGTCGCTGACATGGCCGGCATGCGCGGTGGCGCCAGTGCCGACGACGAGGCCGTCGACCCGACCGGCTCCGGCGACGAGCGCCCCGAGGCGAGTTACGTGCCCGTCCTGGGTCAGATCGCCGCCGGCGTCCCGATCACCGCCGAGGAGGTCGTCGACGACGTCTTCCCGCTGCCGAAGCAGATCGTCGGCGAGGGCTCGCTCTTCCTGCTCAAGGTCGTCGGTGACTCGATGATCGACGCCGCGATCTGCGACGGCGACTGGGTCGTCGTGCGGCAGCAGCCGAGCGCGGACAACGGCGACATCGTCGCGGCGATGCTCGACAACGAGGCGACGGTCAAGACCTTCAAGCGCACGGACGGCCACGTGTGGCTGCTCCCCCACAACCCCGCCTTCGACCCCATCGACGGCGACCACGCGACGATCCTCGGCAAGGTCACCGCGGTGCTGCGGCGTCTCTGACGCCCACCTCCACGAGGTCGACGAGGGAGCGAAGGGAGTCCCCCAGCTCCCCGTCGACGCGGTGGTCGACGAGGTCGTCGCCGCGGGTGGGACCGCGGGTGATGAGCGAGACCGGGATCCCGCGCTTCGCGGCGTGCCGCACGAAGCGCAGCCCCGACATCACCTGCAGCGAGCTGCCGAGCACGAGCAGGCTCGGCGCCGCGTCGACGAGGTCGAAGCAGTGCTGCACGAGCGGCTTGGCGACCGCTCCGCCGAAGAAGACGACGTCCGGCTTGAGCATGTCGGTCCCGCACCGCTCGCACTCCGGTGCGACGAAGCGCTCGACGTCGACGGTCTCGAGCCGCACGTCGCCGTCCGGCCGGATCTCGTCGCTGTCGACGTCGAAGCCCGGGTTCTGCGCCGCCATCCGCGCATCGAGCGTGGGCCGGTCGATGCGCGCCCCGCACGCGAGGCAGACGACCTCGACGAGGTTGCCGTGCAGCTCGACGACATCGTGGGTCCCGGCGGCCTGGTGCAGGCCGTCGACGTTCTGCGTGATGACCGGACCCACGGCCCCGAGCTCCTGCAGCCGGGTCACGAGGTGGTGCGCGGCATTGGGCCGCGCCGCGTGGAACCGCCGCCACCCGACGAAGCTGCGCGCCCAGTAGCGCTGTCGCGCCGAGCTGCTCCCGACGAACTCCGACAGGTGCATCGGGGTCACTCGCCGCGTCCCGTCCGGGCCCCGGTAGTCGGGGATCCCGCTCTCGGTCGACATGCCGGCCCCGGTGAGCACGAGGGCCGGCCCGTGGCGCAGCACCCTCGCGATCTGCTCGACCCGATCGACGTCGTCTGGCATGCCTCGATCCTAGGTCGGCGCGACGACCTACGATGGGCCCCATGATCGACGCCGCTGGGCTGCGCGTGATGCGGGCCATCGCCGATGAGGGCAGCTTCACCGCCGCTGCCCTCGCGCTCGGCTACTCGCAGCCCGCGGTCTCCCAGATGGTCAAGCGCCTCGAGCAGCGCACCGGCACCGTCCTCGTCGAAAAGGTCGGTCGCTCCGTGCGGCTCACCGAGGCCGGCGCCGTCCTCGCCCGCCACGCCACCCCCGTGCTCGCCGCTCTCGACGCCGCCGAGGAGGAGGTCGCCGCGATCGCCGGGCTGCGCTCGGGTCGGGTGCGGCTCATGGCCTTCCCGTCGTCGTCGGTGACGCTCGTCCCCCGCGCCCTGGCGGCGGTCCGCGCCGAGCACCCCGACCTGTCCGTGCAGTTCACCGAGGCCGAGCCGCCGGAGTCGCTCGCGGCCCTGCGGGCCGGCGAGGTCGACCTCGCCGTCGCCTTCTCCTACGACGGCAGCGAGCTGGCCCGGGGCGAGGACCTCGAGGGCTTCGTCGTGCACCCGCTGCTCGACGAGGAGGTGCGCGTGGCCTTGCCGCGTCACCACCCGCTCGCCGACCACGAGGTCGTCTCGATGACCGACCTCACCGACGACGAGTGGATCGCCGGCTGCGCCCGCTGCCGCGGACACCTGCTCAAGATCGCCCACGACGCCGGCTTCGCGCCCAAGGTCGCCTTCGAGACCGAGGACTACGTCGCCGTTCAGGGCTTCGTCGCCGCCGGTCTGGGCGTCGCCCTGATCCCCGACCTCATCCGGGCGGCGACGTCCAACGACGACGTCGTCATCCGCCCCCTCGACCCGCAGACCCGGCGCCGGATCCACGTCGTGACGACGGAGGACCTGCTCAAGGTGCCGGCAGTGGCGACGACGCTCGAGGCGCTGACCGCGGCGGCAGAGACGTCGCTGCCGGCATAGGCACCGTCCAGTCGCGCCACTGCGCGAGGATCTCCTGCGGCCGGTCCGAGGCCACGATCACCACGCCCGGGTAGTCCTCGAGCAGCCGGCGCAGCAGCGCTCTCCCCTGCGTGCCCAGGTCGTCGTCGACGTGCTCCAGCAGGAGCAGCGCCGGTTCGCCGAGCATGGCGCGCGCCAGGTGCAGCCGGGCCCGCTCGTGCCGGGTGAGCGGCTCCCCACCACGACGAAGGGAGGTCCTCTCCCCTTCGGGGAGGGCGGCCACCCGGTCCGCGAGACCGACCGCCGCCAAGGCCGCAGTGCCCTCCTCAGCCGGGAGGTCGGGTCGGCGGTAGCGCACCGCCCGGGAGATCGGGCCACGCTCGAGCCTGGCCCCGGCCGCAGCATGGCCGACCCTCCGCCGACGGGTCTTCGGCCCGGTGACGGCGAGGTCCTTGCCGTCGACGCACAGGCTGCCCTCGCCCGAGCGACCGGGCACGGCGAGGGCGGCGAGCACCTCCCGGGCGTGGCCCGGCGAGGCCCCTCGCACGAGGATGCGCTCCCCCGGCTCGGCGACGAGGCCGGGCAGCTCGCGACCGTCGACCCGCAGCCCGCGCACGACGACGCGACCACCCGACGAGACCCCGGGGTCGACGACGGGCGCCGGCCGTGCCGGCCCGGGGACGTCGGCAGCCGACTCGGCGAGCAGAAGCGCGATGATCCGGCGGGCGGCACGGTGGTTCTGCCGGTACTCCACGATCCGGCCCGCGTCGCCGACGGGGCCGGTGACGATGCCGATGATCGTCAGCGCGACGGCGACGGTGGCGACGGGCACGATGCCGAGGGCCCCGAGCGCGGCAGCGCCGGCCGACCCCGCCACCGGCGCGACGACGGCGCAGGCCCGCAGCAGGCCGGCCGTGCGGGAGCGGTGCACCGCGGCGTCGACGACGCGGGAGCCGGAGCGGTCGATGGCCCGCAGCTCGCGGTCCACCCCGCCGGCCGCCGCGATGCCCGGGGCGGCACTGACCGTGTCGGCGACCCGGGCGGCGAGGGCCCCGCGGCGGCGACGCAGGTCCCGTGCCCGCTCGAAGGCCGGCCCGGAGACGCGGGCGAGCGCGAGGCCGAGCAGCCCGAGAGGCGCGGCGAGGGCGAAAGCGAGCGGCCAGGCGATGACGGCGAGGGCGGCCACCGACCCCACGACGAGCGGCACGAGGGCCACGAGCGGGGCGATGCCGAGCGAGACCCAGTTGCGCACGCTGGCGAGGTCGTTCGTCGAGCGGGCGATGGTGATGCCGAGCGAGGGAGCGCTCGCCGAGGTCATCGCGTGCTCGACAAGACCCCTGCGGATCTGCTGCACGTAGTCCTGGCCGAGGCGCTCCGCCACCACCCGCTCGACGTACTTCGTGGCCCCGAGGCCGACGAGGGCGCCGAGCAGCACGGCGACGTCGACACCGACCTCGCGGGCCGGCCGGCCCGCGTCGCGCAGCAGCACGCCCACGAGCAGGCCGGCGCCGATCGCGCACGCCGTGTGGGCGATCGACGTCGCGACGAGCAGGGCCATGAGCAGCCGTCGCGGGCCACGCAGGAGCGGAGGCATCAGGACGCCAGCGCCCCGGCCGCCTCGACCGGCAGCAGCCCGAGCGCCGTCGCCGGCTCGCGCAGGTCGAAGGTGCCGATGATCGGCACGGGCAGGGTCGCCCCCGCCTCGCGCGCGGCGAGCGGCGAGGAGGTGACCACACCCGAGACGGCCGCCGTGGTCAGCCCGGCACCGTCGAGCACCTGCAGACCGGCCACCGCTCCGAGGGCGTCCTGCGCGGCGAAGACGACCCGGTCGACGCGGTCGTGGAAGGCGCCGTCCTGCAGCAGCCAGCGGGTCTCCTCCTGGTAGACCCCGTCGGCGACCTCGATGACGACGGCATCCGGGCCGGTGGCCACGAGCTCGTCGACCATCCGGACGAAGATCTCGCGGATGCGCTCGTGCCCCAGGCGGTAGGTCGTCGCGTGGCCGAAGTCGGTGAAGTCGAGGACCGTCGAGGCACCCGCGTCGCGGAACTGGTGGGGGTCGTTGCCCGCCCCGGTGCCGGTGGACTTGCCGGCGGCGACCTGCAGGCCCGCGCCCACGAGACCGTTGACGATCGAGCCGAGCACCGTGGACTTGCCGGAGTTCATCGACGACCCGAGGACGACGACGACCGGCGGCCGGGCCCCGGCGGGCGCGGCGGCGCTCGTGCCCGACCCGAGCGGCGCGAAGCGGTCGAGGGTGACCCGCCCCTTGGCGTCGGCGAGCAGGCCGAGCGGCTCCAGGCGGGTGGCCGTGTCGATGCTCGCGTGCTGCTCGAGCACCTGCGAGGCGAGGCCACCGCCGGCGACGAGGTCGGCCGGGGCGAGCGAGTCGGGCACGTGCGCGAGGAACTGGTCGGGCGCGTAGCGGTCGCCGTAGGCGACGAGGACCTCGCGGCCGGGGAAGAGCATCTGGCGACGGGAGACGGGGCTCTCGAGACGGGTGTGCTTGCCGATCTCGACGACCCGCGCGAGGACGACGTCACCGGCACGCGGGACGACGTCCGCGCCGTACTCGAGGTGGTAGCCGTCGGGGGCGGCGTCGACGGCCGCGGCGACGAAGCGGGTGGTGTAGGCCTTGAGCACCCGGCGCAGCCGCAGCGGGTCCAGCGCCTCGGTGTGGTGGCCGGGGGCCATCGCGGGGGTCGGGTCGAGGACGAGCGTCGTGGCCTCGCCGGTGCGGTCGGTGGTCGTCGTCATGATCGGCTCCTGTGCTCGTGTCCGGTGCTCGCAGGGTCCTGCGCTCACAAGAGACAGATCACCGCACCGGGGTGAAGCGGGCATGAGATCCGGATGAGGGTCCCTTCATCCGCCCTCATCCGGACGTGACGACCGCCGGCCCGTCGAGCACGGCGACGTCGCCGTCCCGGTCCGTCCGCAGCACACGCGACCCGTGGCGAGCGGCCCAGGCCAGGGCCGTCGGCGTGGGGTGGCCGTAGGTGTTGTCGGCGCCCACGCTGATGATCGCGACGGGTGCGACCACCGCAGCCATGAGCCCCTCGTCGACATTGCTCGACCCGTGGTGCGGCATCTTGAGCACGTCGAGGTCCCCTGCAGCGGCACTCATCCGCGGGTCGCGACGCAGCGCGAGCCGGATCGCGCCGCCGGCCTCGCGCTCGATGTCGCCGAGCAGCAGGGCACTGACGTCACCGACACGCACGTGGAGCACGATGCTGCCGTTGTTGGCCGCGGACCCTCCGGCGACCGGCCGGTCCGGCCACCACGTCTCGGCCGCGACATCGCCGAGCTGCCAGCTCTCGCCAGCGCGCAGGGTGCGCACCGGCACCCCGTGCCGGTCGGCGATCTGGCGCACCTGCCGCACGGCCCAGGCCGGGTCCTCCACCGGCGAGACGAGCACCTGCCCGACCGCGCGCCCGTCCATCGCGGCGGCGAGGTCGCCGACGTGGTCGTCGTGGAAGTGGGTGAGCACCACCGCGTCGAGCGTGCGCACACCGAGCCGGCGCAGACAGCCGTCGATGCCGCCGCCCTCGGGCCCGACGTCGACGACCACCGCCCGCCCGGGCCCCGAGGCGAGGACGAGCCCGTCCCCCTGCCCGACGTCGCAGGCGACGAGCCGCCACCCCGGCGGCGGCCAGGCGAGACTGCGGGAGGGCACCGCACCGACGGCGACCACGACGACGAGGGCGATCGCCACGAGCGGGCTCCCCCGCGAGCGCCGGATCGTCCAGGGCCCACCGAGGACGACCACCCCCGTGACGAGCGTGAGCAGGACCGCGCCGGGCGGACCATCGGGCCACGGCATCGCCCCACCGGGGACGTCGGCGCTCACCCGGGCGGTCCACGCGATGGCCAGGGCGAAGGGGGCGCCGCACCAGGCGACGAGTCCCGCCAGTCCCCCGCTGACGACGGCCACGAGGGCGGCGGTGACGCCCAGGACCGTGGCCGGTGCGACGAAGGGGGCCGCCACGAGGTTGGCGACGACGGCCACGAGGCTCACGTTGCCCTGCAGCAGGACGACGACCGGTCCGCAGACGAGCTGCGCCGCGACGGGGATCGCCACGGCCGGGCCGACGAGGTGGAGACGACGCGGGAGGTGAGCGTTGATCGCGGCCGACCACGGCCGGACGAAGAGCAGCAGCCCCAGCGTCGCGAGGGTCGACAGGACGAAGCCGTAGGAGCGTGCGAGCCATGGGTCGAGCGCGAGCAGCGCGAGGACCGCGCAGCACAGCGCGGGGGTGCCCGCGCCGCGCCGGTCGGTGCTCATGCCGAGCAGCCCGATCGCCCCCATCGTCGCCGCCCGGATGACGCTCGGCTCGGGCCGGGCGAGCACGACGAAGAAGGCCAGCCCGACCCCCGCGACCCAGGGTCGCCAGCGGCGCGGCAGGCCGAGCAGTCGACCCACCCCGACGAGGGCCGCGAGGACGACCGCGACGTTGGACCCGCTCACCGCCGACAGGTGCGACATACCGGTGACGAGCATGTCGTCGGTGAGCTCCTGCGGCGTCATCGAGGTGTCACCGATGACGAGCGCGGGCAGCAGTCCGCGGGCGTCGCCGGGCAGTGGGTCGACGGCCTGCCGCAGGCCGTCACGCAGGTGCTCCGCGGCCCGCCGCACGGGCGAGCGGTCGCCGACCGCCTCGGGTGGTCCGCGCGGGCTGAGGAGGGCGACCTCCGGGTCGGCAGGTTCTGCCGGAGCGAGCTTGCCCGACAGGCGGATCCGGTCGTGCCAGCCGACCTGCGCCCACGCGTCCGCGGCCCGCACGTAGACGGGCGCGCTCACCCGCGTCGTCGTCCCCCGCGCGGTCACCGACTCCAGCCGGACCCGCAGCAGCACCTGCTCGGGCACGTCGCCGCCCTCGTCGCCCGAGCCACGGCCGGCCCGCACGATCGGCTCGGTGAGGACGACGCCCTCGGCCCGCACCATCGCCCGCTCCTGCGCGAGGTCGTCGACCGGTCCGGTGCGCCGGGTCGTCTCGTGGGCCGCCGAGGACCCGAGGACGAGCACGGTCGCGAGGAGCGTGAGCGCGAGGACGCCCGGTCCGTCGCGCCGCAGCGAGGCGCGGGCGTGCCGGCCGCGGTAGCGCACCCCGGCCCCGACGAGGGCAACGACCCCGACGACCGCGCCCACGGCCACCCGGGCGCGCAGCCCGCCCGGCCACGACAGGGCCCACGCCCCGATCCCCCACGCGGTGAGACAGGGCAGCAGCAGACGCAGGTCGAGGGCCGCCGGGGTCGGCTGCTCCTCGCGGCTCACACCGTGACCTCGGGTGCCAGCTGGGCATAGATCTTGTCGCCGATGCCGCTCACCTCGCCGAGCTCCTCGACCGCCGTGAAGCTCCCGTGCTCGGTCCGCCAGTCGAGGATCCGCTGGGCGAGCACCGGACCGACGCCGGGCAGGGTCTCGAGGGTCGCGAGGTCGGCGGTGTTGAGGTTGACCGGGGCCCCGGCGGCGGGCGCGGCCCCGGCAGGTGCGCCTCCGGGTGTGCCCGCGGCGGATGGCGCTCCCGCGGGTGGTGTCTCCCCCGGCTTGGGCACGACGACCTGCTCGCCGTCGACGAGCAGCCGCGCGAGGTTGACGCCGTCGAGGTCGGCCCGACGGGTCGCCCCGCCGACCTCCTCGATCGCATCGGCGACCCGCGCTCCGGCGTCGAGGGTGACCATGCCCGGCCGGCGCACCTGACCGACGACGTGGACGGTGACCCCCGCCGTCGTCGGCGCCGCACCCGGGGTCGCCGACGCCCCGGCTGGTGCCGTCGTCGGCTCGCCGTCCGGTTCCCCGCTCGCCGCTACCGCCCCTGCCGGGCTCGTCGTGACGGGCTGAGGTGCGGCGTCCTGCCGGGCGAGCACGGTGCGCCCGGCGAGCATGGCCACCGCCACGGCGACGACGAGCGCGACCCCGACGATCGCCTGTCGACTCACGCCGTAGCGCCCGCCGGCGAGGGTGGACGGCAGCTCGAGCGGTCGCGGGTCACGCGACTCGTCGAGGATCTCGGCGACCCGCTCGGAGGGCTCGGAGGTGCGTCGGCTCATGCTCCCGACGCTAGGCAGCACCCGCCGTCACCAGCCGCACTCGAGCGGACCTGTGGACCGGCCCCCTTCGCCCCGGGGGCTTGTGGATCAGTCGCGCGGACGCGGGCTGACGACGACGCCGATCGTGCCGAGACCGACGTGCGCGCCGATGACGGCGCTCATCGGCGACAGCTCCACCGGGCCGGCGATGCGCTCGGAGAGGGCGGCGGCGAGGGGCTCGGCCCGCGTGGCCGCGTCGACGTGGTGCACACCGACCTCGACCCCGTCGGCCCACTCGGGCAACGCCTCGCACTCGGCGACGGTCAGCTCCTGCAGGCGGGCGATCGCCCGCCCGGCCGTGCGCACCCGCTCGAGGGGCTCGACGTGGCCGTCGACCATGTGCAGCACGGGCTTGATCGCCAGGGCCGAGCCGAGCAGCGCCCGCGCGCCCCCGATCCGTCCCCCGCGGTGCAGCCGCTCGAGGGAGTGCACGACGAGCCGCACGCTCGAGCCGCCGCACCGGCGCTCGACCCGCTCGACGACCTCGTCGACCGACCGGCCCGCGGCCGCGTCCCGCGCGGCGGCGATGACGGCGAAGCCCAGGCCCATGCCCACGAGCCGCGAGTCGACGACCCACACGGGCACCGGCGCCTCGTCGGCAGCGGCCCGCGCCGCCTCGACCGTCCCCGACAGCCCACCGCTGATGTGGATAGAGACGATCTCGGTGGCGCCCCCCTTCGCCGCCTGCTCGTAGGCCCGCAGGAAGGTCGCCGGAGCCGGCCGCGAGGTGTTGATCTCCGCCTTGCGACGCAGCGCCTCGATGACGACCGAGGCATCGACCCCGTCTCCCTCGATCCGCTCCCCGCCGTCGATGACCAGCTGCAGCGGCACGACCCTGATGCCGTGCTCGGCGACGACCGCCGCGGGCAGCGTGGCGGTCGAGTCGGTGATGACGGCGGTACTCACGGGCCGAGACTACCGAGAGCCCTAGCCTGTGGTCATGGCCGACACCGACCGACTGCCCTACCTCGACACGTCCCTGCCCGAGGCGTGGAAGGCCCTCAACGCCCTCGCCCTCAAGGTCTCCGCCGCGGCCGAGGCTGCCGGCCTCGAGCGCGAGACCGTCGAGCTGATGAACGTGCGCATCTCGCAGCTCAACGGCTGCTCCTTCTGCCTCGACTTGCACACCCGGCAGGCGACCGAGGCCGGGGTCACGGTGCAAAAGCTCGCGCAGCTGCCCGCGTGGCGCGACTCGACGCTCTTCGACCCCGTCGAGTGCGCCGTCCTCGACGTCGCCGAGGCGACGACGACCCTGCCCGACCCGCAGGTGCGCGGCGAGGCCCTCAGCACCGCCCGGTCGCTGCTGGGCGACGAGACCTTCGCCGCGGTCGAGTGGGCCGCGGTGACGATGAATGCCTTCAACCGGGTGTCGATCCTCTCCGAGCACCCGGTGCGCGTCAGGTAGCGGGCGTCAGGAGCTAGACCGGCACGACGTTGACGAGCTTGGGCGCCCGGACGATGACCGTGCGGATGCCGCCCTCCGTCGCCGCCCTGACCTTGTCGCGGCCGAGGGCGAGCTCACGCAGCTCGTCCTCACCGATGTCGGCCGGGACCTCGACGCGGTCGCGGACCTTGCCCTTGATCTGGATGACGCAGGTGACGCTCGCCTCGACCATCTTGCTCTCGTCGGCGACGGGGAAGTCCTCGTGCGCCAGCGACTGGGGGTGCCCCAGACGCGACCACAGCTCCTCGGCGAGGTGCGGGGCCACGGGGGCGACCATGAGCACCAGCGGCTCGATCGCCGCGCGCGGCACCGCGTCGAGCTTGGTGAGCGCGTTGTTGAGCTCGATGAGCCGGGCGATCGCGGTGTTGAAGCCGAGCGAGCCGTAGTCCTCGCTCACCGCCGCGATCGTCTGGTGCAGCAGCCGCTCGGTGTCGGTATCGAGGGCGTCGTCGGTGACCCGCAGCTCGCCGGTCTCCTCGTCGACGACATTGCGCCACAGGCGCTGCAGGAAGCGCTGGCTGCCGACGACGGCGCGGGTCTCCCACGGCTTGGACTGCTCGAGCGGACCGAGCGACATCTCGTAGACGCGGAAGGTGTCGGCGCCGAACTGCTCGTACATCTCGTCGGGGCTGACGGCATTCTTCAGCGACTTGCCGATCTTGCCGTACTCCTGGGTGACCGGCTCGCCCTGCCAGGTGAAGCTCGTCGAGCCGTCCTCGCTCTGGCGCTCCTCGACCTCGGCGGCCGGCACCGGCTGGCCCCGGTGGTCGCGGTAGGCGTGCGCCTGGATGTAGCCCTGGGAGAAGTACTTGCGGAAGGGCTCCTCGCTGCTCACGTGGCCGAGGTCGAAGAGCACCTTGTGCCAGAAGCGGGCGTAGAGCAGGTGGAGCACGGCGTGCTCGACACCACCGATGTAGAGGTCGACGCCGCCCGGGTCACGGGTGCCGGCGGGGGCGCCGGGCACCGGCTCGTCGCGCGGGCCGACCCAGTAGGCCTCGTTGGCCGGGTCGACGAGCGCCTCGGCGTTGGCCGGGTCGAGGTAGCGCAGGTAGTACCAGCACGAGCCGGCCCAGTTGGGCATCGTGTTGGTCTCGCGGCGGTAGGTCTTCGGCCCGTCGCCGAGGTCGAGCTCGACCTCGACCCAGTCGGTGGCGCGGCCCAGCGGCGGCTCCGGCTCGCTGCTCGCGTCGTCGGGGTCGAAGGTGCGCGGGCTGTAGTCGTCGACCTCGGGCAGCTCGACGGGCAGCATCGAGTCGGGCACCGCGTGCGCGACGCCGTCCTCGTCGAAGACGATCGGGAAGGGCTCGCCCCAGTAGCGCTGCCGGGAGAAGAGCCAGTCGCGCAGCTTGTAGTTGACCGTGCCGCGGCCCACGCCCTGCTCCTCGAGCCAGCCGGTGATCGCGGCCTTGGCCTCGGTGACGCCCAGCCCGTCGAGGCTCACGTCGTCGTTGGCCGAGGCGGTCGCGACGCCGTCCCCGACGAAGGGGGCGGAGGTGTCGATCTCCCCGTCACGGGGCGCGACGACGTGCTGGATCGGCAGGTCGAAGGCCGTGGCATAGGCGAAGTCGCGCTCGTCGTGCGCCGGCACGGCCATGATCGCGCCGGTGCCGTAGCCCATGAGGACGTAGTCGGCGACGAAGACCGGGATGCGGGCACCGTTGACCGGGTTGGTCGCCCAGCCGCCGGTGAAGACACCGGTCTTGTCCTTGCTCTCGATCTGGCGCTCGACGTCGCTCTTGCGGCCGGCCGCGTCGCGGTAGGCCGACACGGCGGCGAAGGGGGTGTCCGCGCCACCGGTCCAGGCATCGAGGGTGCCCTCGGGCCAGCCGCCCTGCGGGACGAGCGCGTCGACGAGCGGGTGCTCGGGCGCGAGGACCATGAAGGTCGCGCCGAAGAGGGTGTCGGGGCGCGTGGTGAAGACGTCGATCGGGTGCTCGGACCCGTCGGCGGCGGTCGCGGTGAAGGTCACCTGCGCGCCCTCGCTGCGACCGATCCAGTTGCGCTGCATGGCCTTGACCTTGTCCGGCCAGTCGACGCGGTCGAGGTCGTCGGCCAGGCGGTCGGCATAGGCGGTGATGCGCATCATCCACTGGCGCAGGTTGGCCTTGAAGACCGGGTAGTTGCCGCGCTCGGAGCGACCGTCGGCCGTGACCTCCTCGTTGGCCAGGACGGTGCCCAGGCCGGGCGCCCAGTTGACCGGGGCGTGGCTGGTGTAGACGAGGCGGTACTCGTCGAGGACGTCGGAGCGCTCCTTGGCCGACAGCTGCGACCAGGTGCGGGTCTCCCCCTTCGGCAGGGGGCGCTCACCGGACTCGAAGGCGGCGACGAGCTCCGCGATGGGCCGGGCCCGGCCGAGACCGCCGTCGGGCCGCACGGCCTCCTCGTCGTACCAGGCGTTGAAGATCTGGCTGAAGATCCACTGCGTCCAGCGGTAGTAGTCGGGGTCGATCGTCGCGAAGGCGCGCCGGTCGTCGTGGCCGAGGCCGAGGCGGCGCAGCTGCCGCTTCATCGTCGCCATGTTGGCCTCGGTCGTCACCCGCGGGTGCTGACCGGTCTGCACGGCGAACTGCTCCGCGGGCAGGCCGAAGGCGTCGTAGCCGAGGCAGTGCAGCACGTTCTTGCCGAGCATCCGCTGGTAGCGGGCGTAGACGTCGGTCGCGATGTAGCCCAGCGGGTGACCGACGTGCAGGCCGGCGCCCGAGGGGTAGGGGAACATGTCGAGGACGAGCATGTGGCCGTCGTGCTCGCGCACGCGCTCCGGCTCGGCCCACGGGCCGGCGGGGTTGGGCGCGCGGAAGGTCCCGAGCTCCTCCCAGCGGTCCTGCCAGCCGGTCTCGATCCGACCGGCCATCTCCGCGGTGTAGCGGTAGGGCGTCTCGCTCATCTGTGGTGCTTCTCCCGGGGTCGACGTGTGCGCGCCAAGCCTACGTGTCCCCCGGGAGGTCGAGGACGAAGTGGTCACCGTCCGGCACGAAGCCGAGGCGGGCGTAGTAGGGATTGCGCATGCCCGACGGGGTGCGCACCCGCGTGTAGCCCCGCCGGCGGAAGGGACCCTCCTGCCCGAAGACGAACTCCCCCGGCGTGCGGTCGCGGTAGCGGGCGGTGACGTGGTCCAGGACGATCCGGGCCTCCCCCTTCGCCCCGGGTCGCACGACGACCACCCCCACGGTCTCGTCGCCGGTGAGCACGAGGTAGCAGTCGTCGTCGGCGCTCGGGTCGTGGACGAAGCCCGGCTGCCAACGCTCGATGTCGGCCGCGTGCACCCGCAGGACGTGCCTCAGGTAGGTGTCGTCGGCGGCCACCTCGAGGACCTCGTAGGCGCGCCCGTCGTGGCGGTCGCGGTGCGCCCGCACGAGGTACCAGACGTTGATCGCCGCGAGCACGACGTTGAGCCCGACCATCGGCCACACCCCGACCGCGCCGTTGTAACCGATCAGGACGAGGCAGCCAAGGAGGTTGATCCACCGCAGCCGGTGCAGGTTGGTCTGCAGCAGGGACACCACGAGGACCGCGGAGCCCACCCAGCCGACCACCTCGAGCAGGGTCGAAGTCATCGCCCGAACCTACCGGCCTAGGGTGCCGTCATGGAGCCCTTGCACCACGCGCCCATCATCGACATCCACACCCACTTCATGCCGCAGCGGGTCCTCGACAAGGTGTGGGCCTACTTCGACTCCGCCGGTCCGCTCACCGGCCGGCCGTGGCCGATCACCTATCGCACGGACGAAGGGGAGCGCCTGGCCACCCTGCGAGCGCTCGGTGTGCGGGCCTTCCCCTCGCTCAACTACGCCCACCGTCCCGGTATGGCGCAGTGGCTCAACGACTGGTCCACAGACTTCGCCGCGCGGGTGCCCGAGGCGATCCACTCGGCGACCTTCTACCCGGAGCCGGGTGCGGCGGAGTACACGCAGGCGGCGATCGAGGCCGGGGCCCGCATCGTCAAGGTGCACGTCCAGGTCGGCGACTACCCGCTCGACGACCCACGTCTGGACGAGGTCTGGCCGGTGCTCGAGCGCTCGCGCACGCCCATCGTCATGCACGCCGGCAACGGCCCGGCCCCGGGGCGCTTCACCGGACCGGCCGCCGTGCGCGACCTGCTCGAGCGGCACCCGCGCCTCGTCCTCGTCATCGCGCACATGGGGATGCCCGACTACGGCGACTTCCTCGACATCGCCCGCGCGCACCCCGACGTGCACCTCGACACGACGATGGCCTTCACCGACTTCACCGAGGCCCTCGCGCCCTTCCCCACCGACCGGCTCGAGGACCTCGCCGAGCTCGGCGACCGGGTGCTCTTCGGCAGCGACTTCCCCAACATCCCCTACTCCTACGAGCACGCCGTGCAGGCTGTCGCCGACCTCGGTCTCGGCGACGACTGGACGCGGGCAGTGCTGCACGACAACGCTGCCCGGCTTCTCGGGGAGTGACGTCGGGGCGGCTCAGGCCGTCGTCGGCCGGTGCAGCACCGCCCGCAGCACGAGCCCGGCCACGAGGGCCCAGAAGGCCGCGCTGACCCCGGCGACGGCGGTGCCCGACGCCGCGACGGCGAAGGTGACGACCGCCGGCACCTGCTCGCCCGGCTCCGCCAGCGCGGAGCGAAGGGAGGTCGCGAGCGTGCCTATGAGCGCCAGCCCCGCCACGGCCGCCACCACCCCTTCGGGCGCGAGCGAGACGAGGGTGGCGAAGGCTGCGGAGGCGATGCCGATCGGCACGAGGACGATGCCGGAGGTCACGCTCGCGATCCAGCGGCGGGAGCGGTCCTCCCCGGCATCGGGACCGGCGGCGAGGGCGGCGCTGATCGCCGCGAGGTTGATCGCGTGCCCGCCGGCGGGCGCCCCGAGGACCGTCCCCGCACCCGTGACGAGCATCGAGCGTCGCCACGGCACCTCGTAGCCGAAGCCGCGCATCACCGCGACGCCCGGCACGTTCTGCGAGGCCATGGTCACGAGATAGAGAGGCAGGGCGATCCCGACGAGCCCGCCGAGGGTGAGAGTCGGGGCGGTGAGCTCGAGCCGGGGCACGAGGGAGGCGGTGTCGACGGGCGCGCCGGAGCGGGCGAGATGGACGGCGATGACGACCGCCGCCGCGACGAAGGCGAGCGGCGAGGCCCACCGCGGCGCCAGCCGCAGGGCGAGCACCCACACGATGACCACCGGCCCCACCGCCCACGGGTTGGCCGCCATGCCCGTCACCGGCCCGAGGCACAGCTGCATGACGATGCCGGCGAGCATCGCCTGAGCCACCGAGGCGGGGATCCGGGTGATGAGCGACCCGAGGGCCGGCACGAGTCCCGTCGCGAGGACGAGGACACCGGTGACGACGAAGGCACCGACCGCCGCCGGCCAGCCCCCGTCGACCGTCCCCGTGGAGGCGAGCAGCGCAGCACCGGGCGTGGACCACGCCACGGTGATCGGCAGTCGGGTCGTCAGGGAGAGGACGATCGAGCTCAGGCCCATGAGGATCGTCACGGCCAGCAGCCCGCTGGCGGCCTGGGCGTGGGTCGCCCCGACGGCGGTCAGTCCCTGCAGGACGACGACGAAGGCGCTCGTGAAGCCGACGAGCGCCGTGACGACACCGGCCGCGACCGGGCGGCTCGTCTCGATCGGCATGCGCACACGCTAGAGGGTGCCGTGACATGCAGAAGGCCCGGACCGCGATGCGATCCGGGCCTTCTGGCTCCCGGGTGGAGCTGAGGGGATTCGAACCCCTGACCCCCTCCATGCCATGGAGGTGCGCTACCAACTGCGCTACAGCCCCGAGTGGGTTTCCCCCGAAGGGGACTGCGAGAGTTTAACCCTACGCACCCCCGCTTTTCCAAATCGGGCTCCGCGAGCGGCTCACAGGCCCTCGGCAGAGGCATTCCACTGGGTGATCCGCCAGCCGCGACGGCCCCTCATCGGCGTCCGGCCCTGCTCGACGACCGCCCAGTGGCAGTTGCCGAAGCCGCCGAGCACCCGCCAGGCCGTCTCCTGCTCGAGGCCGACGAGCTCGGCGACGACGGTGCGGCCGGTCACGCCGTGGGTCGCGACGACGACGGTCTCACCCGGGTCCATGCCGTCGACGAGCTCGTCGATGGCCGGGCGCACGCGCTGGGCGAGCTCGGCGAGCGACTCGCCGTGGCCGCCCCGCTTGAAGTCCTCGCCGCTCACGAGCCGCTCGGCGTCGAGCGGGTACTGCTCGCCCACCTCGGCGGCCGTCAGGCCCTGCCAGGCCCCGGCGTGGATCTCGCGCCAGCGCTCGTCGACGGCCACGTCGAGGTCACCGCTCGCGGCGGCGACGGCCCGTGCCGTGTCGTGGGCGCGGGAGAGGTCGGAGGACACGATCCGCGAGGGACGAAGGGCGGCGATCGCCCGGGCCGCAGCCGCGGCCTGCTCCCGACCCAGGTCGGTCAGCTCGTGGTCGAGGTGCCCCTGCCAGATGCCCTTGAGGTTGGAGACGGTCTGGCCGTGGCGCAGCACGACGAGGCGACGGGGCTCCCCCTTCGACCCGCCGTCGGTCTCGGCGACGTGGCGTCGGGTCGCCTCGCTCACCGCTCGTCCGACTGCTGCGAGCCCACGACACCGAGGTCGAGGTGCGGGCAGTCGCGCCAGAGGCGCTCGAGGTCGTAGAAGTCCTTTTCCTCGTCGTGCTGCGCGTGCACGACGACGTCGCCGAAGTCGATGAGGACCCACCGGCCGGGGCCGTTGCCCTCACGGCGCAGCGGCTTGATCTGGGCCTCCTCGCGCATGGCCTCCTCGACGGCGTCGACGATGGCCTGCACCTGACGCTCGTTGTCGGCGGAGACGATGAGGAAGATGTCGGTGAGCGGCATCTGCCCGGACACGTCGAGCCCGGTGATGGTCGTCGCGAGCTTGTCGGCCGCCGCGCGGGCGGCGATGGTCGCGTTGTCGATGGCCTGCTGGGTGGCTACCACGGTGTGTCGGTCACTCCCGGTCGTCGGTGTAGAGCTCGTACTTGTTGATGTACTGCACGACGCCGTCGGGCACGAGGTACCAGACGGGTTCGCCGGCGGCGACGCGCTGTCGGCAGTCGGTGGAGGAGATCGCCATGGCGGGCACCTCCTGGAGGGTCACCCGGTCCTCGGGCAGCCCCGTCTCGCTGAGGTGGTAGCCGGGGCGGGTGACGCCGATGAAGTGGGCGAGGTCCCACAGCTCGCCGACGTCCTTCCACGACAGGATCTGCGCGAGGGCGTCGGCGCCGGTGATGAAGAAGAGCTCGTCGTCGGGGCGCAGCTCGCGCAGGTCGCGCAGGGTGTCGATCGTGTAGGTCGGGCCCTCACGGTCGATGTCGACGCGGCTGACGGTGAAGCGCGGGTTGGACGCCGTGGCGACCACCGTCATCAGGTAACGGTGTTCGGCCGGGCTGACCTGGGTGTCCGCCTTCTGCCACGGCTCCCCCGTGGGGACGAAGACGACCTCGTCGAGCCCGAAGCGCGAGGCGGCCTCGCTGGCGGCGACGAGGTGACCGTGGTGGATGGGGTCGAAGGTCCCACCCATCACGCCGAGGCGCTTGCTCAGTGGTGGTCCCCGTGTGCGTGGTCGTCGTGGACCTCGTGGGCGACCGTGTTGTCCGCGGTCGGGATCTTGGTCGCCGCCTGGCGGAAGGCGAAGAGGACGGCCAGCATCATCGCGAAGATCAGCAGGGCGAAGAGGCCGTAGCCCCACGGCGGGATCGGCAGCGCGTTGTGGTGCTCGGTCTCGGCGGCGAGGGAGACGAAGGTGCTCAGCATGCGGCCCATGCTACCCGGCCGTCCTCGGCCGAGGTTGTCCACCGTCGCCGTCCACAGGCCTGTGGGTGAGAGCGAGGAACGCGCCCTGCGCCTGTGGACAGACGTGTGGGCGGTGTCCGCTCACCGATGGGCGGGCTGTGGTGTTGCCGGGGGCCGCCGCAGCGGCGTAGAACAGTCCTCACACCGCGGCCGTCGGGAGGCGGCCGGCAGGACCACAGGGATAACGACGATCGCACGTCTGGCACGGGGGAGGCTCCGAGTCGGGCTCGGGCGACCATGGCGACGTCGGCGCCTCCTGGTCCACGTGTCACCGCATCGTCACGGCCTCGTGCCGCGCGTTGTGCTGCAGTCGCCGCAGGACCCCACGGGGCGTGACACGGACAGCGGTCGAGGGCCCTCCCCCGCGTCGGGGGGAGGGCCCTCGGCTGTGTCCGGGACGGGCGAAGGGGGGGTCAGCCCCGGATCTGGCCGTCGCCCTCGACGACCCACTTCGTCGTCGTCAGCTCGGGCAGCGCCATCGGGCCGCGCGCGTGCAGCTTCTGCGTCGAGATGCCGATCTCCGCCCCGAAGCCGAACTCCCCGCCGTCGGTGAAGCGCGTCGAGGCGTTGACGAGCACCGCCGCCGCGTCGACCTCGGCGGTCCAGCGCCGGGCGGCCGCCCGGTCCTCGGTGACGATGGCCTCGGTGTGGCCGCTGCCGTGGCGGCGCACGTGCTCCATCGCCGCGTCGAGGTCGTCGACGACGGCGACGGACATCTCGAGCGCGAGGTACTCGGTGTCGAAGTCCTCGTCCGTCGCCGGCTCGACCGTCACGCCCTCGGGGGCGAGTTCGCGGGTCGCCTCGTCGCCGTGGAGCACGACGCCGGCTGCCGCGAGCTCGCGCAGCGCGTCGGGCAGCACGTCGGCGGCGACGGCGCGGTGGACGAGGAGCGACTCGGCGGCATTGCAGACGCTCGGGCGGTGGGTCTTGGCGTTGAGCGTGATCGCCAGGGCCTTGTCCCGGTCGGCGGCGGCGTCGACGTAGACGTGGCAGTTGCCCACGCCGGTCTCGATGACGGGCACGGTCGACTCGGTGACGACGGTCTGGATCAGGCCCGCACCCCCGCGCGGGATGAGCAGGTCGACCAGGCCGCGGGCGGTCATGAGCGCCTTGACCGCGTCGTGATCGCCCTCGAGCAGCTGGACGGCGTCGGCCGGCAGGCCGTGCGCCTCCAGGGCCGAGCGAAGGGCGGTGACGAGGGCACGGTTGGTGCTCGCGGCGGCCGAGCCGCCGCGAAGGATCATGGCGTTGCCGGACTTCAGACCCAGGCCGGCGGCGTCGACGGTGACATTGGGGCGGGCCTCGTAGATCATGGCGACGACCCCCATCGGCACCCGCACCTGGCGGATCTGCAGGCCGTTGGCGAGCGTCGATCCGCGCACGACCTCGCCCACGGGGTCGGGCAGCCCGGCGAGGTCGCGCAGGGCGTCGGCGACGGCCGCGACGCGCTCGGCGTCGAGGGCGAGGCGGTCGAGGAGGCCGGTGGCCATCCCCCCTTCGCGCCCGCGCTGGAGGTCCTGCGCATTGGCGGCGACGACGTCGTCCGTGGCGGCATCGACGGCGTCCGCGAGCGCCAGCAGGGCGGCGTCCTTGTCGGCGCGGGTGAGCAGGGCGAGGGTGCGGGAGGCGACGCGGGCCCGCTCGGCGAGGTCCGTGACCGTGGCGATGCTGTCCGTCATGCGCACAGGCTACGACCGGGCGATGCGATGATGCCGGGGTGACCACGATTCTGTCGATCCAGTCCCACGTCGCCTACGGCCACGTCGGCAACTCCGCTTCTGTCTTCCCGATGCAGCGCCTCGGTGTCGAGGTCTGGCCGGTGCACACGGTCAACTTCTCCAACCACACCGGCTACGGCGCGTGGCGGGGTCCGCTGATGGACCCGGCCGACGTCGCCGACGTCATCACCGGGATCGGTGAGCGTGAGGCCTTCGCCGAGGTCGACGCCGTCCTGTCCGGCTACCAGGGCGGTGAGGGCATCGGCGCGACGATCCTCGAGGCCGTCGCCGCGGTCAAGGCCGCCAACCCCGACGCGATCTACGCCTGCGACCCGGTCATGGGCAATGCGAAGTCGGGCTGCTTCGTCCACGAGTCGATTCCCGTGCTGCTGCGCGACAAGGTCGTCCCGCAGGCCGACCTCATCACGCCCAACCAGTTCGAGCTGGGCTTCCTCACCGAGACCGAGCCGGAGACGCTCGAGGAGACCCTCGCCTCCGTCGACGCCGCGCGGGCGATGGGGCCGAGCACCATCCTCGTCACCTCGGTGCTGCGCCCCGACCGGCCCGAGGGCACGATCGAGATGCTCGCCTGCCACGAGGACGAGGCGTGGATCGTGCGCACCCCGCACCTGCCGCTCAAGGCCAACGGCTCCGGCGACGTCACAGCCGCGCTCTTCACGAGCCACTGGCTGCGCAGCCGCGACCTGCAGCAGGCCCTCGGCGCGACCGTCTCGGCGGTCTTCGACCTGCTGCAGCTCACCCTCGACTCCGGCAAGCGGGAGCTGCAGCTGGTCCAGGCGCAGGAGGCCTACGCCCACCCGCGCATGCAGTTCGAGGTCACCCGCGTGCGCTGACCCGGGTCAGAGCAGGGCGAGGTGGTCACGGTGGATGACCTCGCGCTCGTACTGCGGGCCGATCTCCTTGGCCAGGTCCTTGGTGCTGCGCCCCATGAGGTGCGGCAGCTCACCCGAGGTGTAGTTGACGAGGCCGCGCGCGATGACGGTGCCGTCGGGGCCGACGACGTCGACCGGGTCGCCGTCGGTGAAGGAGCCGGTCACCCCGGTGATGCCGGCGGGCAGGAGCGAGCGGCCCCGCTCCCGCAGCGCGGTCACCGCGCCCTCGTCGATCTGCACCGACCCGCGCGGGGTCGTCGCGTGGGCGAGCCACAGGGCGCGTGAGCCCCGCCGACGTCGCGCGGGCGCGAAGGCCGTGCCGACGTCCTCGCCGGCGAGCGCCTCGGTGACCTGGTCGGCGGAGGTGAGCACCGTCGGGATGCCGGACGCACCGGCGATCGTCGCGGCCTCGACCTTCGTCGTCATGCCGCCGGAGCCGACGGCCGAGCCGGTGCCGCCGATGGAGATCGACTCCAGCTCCGCCGGGTCGGCGACGAGCTCGACCCGCTCGGCCCCGGGTGTGCCCGGCTTGGCCGTGTAGAGCGCGTCGACGTCGGTGAGCAGCACGAGGGCGTCGGCGCCGACGAGCTGGGCGACGAGCGCGGCGAGCCGGTCGTTGTCACCGAAGCGCACCTCGTGGGTGGCGACGGTGTCATTTTCGTTGACGATCGGCAGCACGCCGAGGTCGAGCAGCGAGTCGAAGGTGCGCTTGGCATTGGTGTAGCTCGTGCGCCGGGTGACGTCGTCGACCGTCAGCAGGACGAGCCCGATGGTGTGTCCGTGCCGGCCGAAGGCCTTGTCGTAGGCCGACAGCAGCACGCCCTGCCCGACGCTCGCGGCCGCCTGCTGGCGGGCGAGGTCGCTGGGCCGCGTCTCCATGCCGAGCGGGCCGATACCGGCGGCGATGGCGCCGGAGGAGACGAGGACGACCTCGGTGCCCTCGCTGCGCCGGGCGGAGATCGCGTTGACCAGCGCGGTGAGCCGGGCGACGTCGAGCTCTCCCCCGGCGGCGCTCGTCAGCGACGACGAGCCGACCTTGATGACGATGCGCCGGGCCCGGGCGATCGCCCGCCGGGCGTCGGCTCCCATCAGTCGTCCTCGGTCCAGTGCCCGGCGTCGCGCTCGGTGCGCAGGTCCTCGCGGGCCGCGGTCTGGGCGTCCTTGCGGGCGTGGAACTGCTCGCGCCGCTCCTGGGTCGTGCGCCGAGTGCTCTCCTCGAGGCGCAGGTCGGTGCCGCGGCCGCCGAGCAGCTCGGCACCGCCGACGAGGGTGGGCTCCCAGTCGAAGACGACGGCGTCGTCCTCGGGGCCGATGAGCACGGTCGAGCCGGCGACGGCTCCCGCCTTGGTCAGCTCCTCCTCGACGCCCGCACGGTTGAGGCGGTCGGCGAGGTAGCCGACGGCCTCGTCGTTGGCGAAGTCGGTCTGGTGGACCCAGCGGGTGACCTTGGCACCGAGGACGCGGAAGACCTCGCCCTCCGAGCCGCCCTCGCGACGCACGACGAAGCCGGCGTCGTCGACGGCCTTGGGGCGCAGGACGACCCGCTGCGGGGCGACCTCGACGGCCGACTCCGCGCGCGCCGCCTGGACGTGGCGGGCCATGGCGAAGGTCAGCTCGCGCAGGCCGGTGTGGGCGACGGCGGAGACGATGAAGACCTCGAGGCCGCGCTCCTCCAGGTCGGCCTTGACCATGTCGGCCAGGTCGAGCGCGTCGGGCACGTCGGCCTTGTTGAGCACGACGATGCGGGTGCGCTCCGACAGCGGGCGACCGCCGAGGGTCTCGTCGGCGACATAGGCCGCGAGCTCGGCCTCGATGACGTCGAGGTCGCTCATCGGGTCACGGCCCGGCTCGAGCGTCGCGCAGTCGATGACGTGGACGAGCACGGAGCAGCGCTCGACGTGGCGCAGGAACTCCAGACCCAGGCCCCGCCCTTCGCTCGCCCCGGGGATCAGACCCGGGACGTCGGCGACCGTGTAGCGCACGTCGCCGGCGGTGACGACGCCGAGGTTGGGCACGAGGGTGGTGAAGGGGTAGTCCGCGATCTTGGGCCGCGCCGCGGAGAGCACGGAGACCAGCGAGGACTTGCCGGCGCTCGGGAACCCGATGAGGGCGACGTCGGCGAGGGACTTCAGCTCGAGGACGACGTCGGTCGACTCCCCCGGCTCGCCGAGCAGGGCGAAGCCGGGCGCCTTGCGCCGCGCACTCGCCAGCGCCTTGTTGCCGAGACCGCCACGACCACCCTGGGCCGCGACGAAGGTCGTGCCGGGTGTGACGAGGTCGGCGAGGACGTCACCGGCGCGGTTGGTGACGACGGTGCCGGCGGGCACGGGCAGGATGAGATCCTCGCCGTTGGCGCCGTTGCGCTCGTCGCCGGCGCCGGGCGCGCCGTTGGTCGCCCGGCGGTGCGGGCTGCGGTGGTAGTCGAGCAGGGTCGTCACCTGCGCGTCGACGACGAGGACGACGTCACCACCGTGGCCGCCGTTGCCCCCGTCGGGGCCGCCGAGCGGCTTGAACTTCTCCCGGTGCACGGACGCGACGCCGTGGCCACCCCGGCCCGCCTCGACGTGCAGGGTGACCCTGTCCACGAAGGTCGTCACGACCTCACCTTTCCTTCGATCTGGTACGGCGAAGGGGGCAGGTCACCTCGACCCGCCCCCTTCGCGCATGCTGTGGCTCGCGTCAGCTGGCGGTACCCGCCGGGAGGACGCTGACGACCTTGCGGCCGCGCTTGGCACCGAACTGGACCTCGCCGTCCGCCAGGGCGAACAGCGTGTCGTCACCACCGCGGCCGACGTTGTCGCCCGGGTGGAAGTGGGTCCCGCGCTGGCGCACGATGATCTCACCGGTGCCGACGATCTGGCCGCCGTAGCGCTTCACGCCGAGGCGCTGCGCGTTGGAGTCGCGGCCGTTCTTGGACGAGGAGACACCCTTCTTGGAAGACATGTCAGTGGGTTCCTAACTGTTGAAGGAAGGCTCAGGCCTTGATGTCGGTGATCTTCAGCTGCGTGAGCGGCTGACGGTGACCCTGGCGCTTGCGGTAGCCGGTCTTGTTCTTGTACTTCATGATCGTGATCTTCGGGCCCTTGGCGGCCCCGACGACCTCGGCCTTGACGCTGACCTTGGCCAGCTTGTCGGCATCGCTGGTGACGGTCGAGCCGTCGACGAGCAGGATCGGCTGCAGGTCGACGCTGTCGCCGGCCTCGCCCTTGATCGAGTTGATGAGGATGGTGTCGCCGACGGAAACCTTTTCCTGGCGGCCACCCGCGCGAACGATCGCGTACATCAGGGGGAACTCACTCTCTGTCTGAAGTGCACTCGCTCTGTCTGACCGGCCAACAGTCCCCATGCACGGGCATGGAGCGTCCGCTCGGTGGGCGCACCAAGAGTCAAGACTACCGGCGACCCCCTCCACCGGACAAACCGGCGAAGGGGGTCGACGTGCAGTGCTCGGGTCAGGCCTTGGGCGGGCCGGCCTCGGAGGTCACGCGCTTGCGCTTGCGACGGGCCGGGGCGGCCGGCTCGGGGTCGGCGACCGGCGTGGTCGGAGCCTCGCCCGACTCCCCCGCGACCTTGGTCAGCGGGGCGCCCGTCGGCTCGGCCGGGGCGGTGAGGTCGACGGCCTGGAGGGCCACCGGGGCACCGGCGCTCGAGGCGGCGCGGCGGCCGCCACGACGACGCGTGGGCGCCGGCTGCTCGGCCTGCTCCGCCTCGGCCACCGGCTCCTCGGCGGGCGGTGCCACCTCGGGCTCGGGCTGCGGCTCCGGCTGGGCCTCGGGCTCGGTGGTCGCGGTCAGGTCGACCGGCTCGAGGGCCACGGGAGCCCCCGCGCTCGAGGCGGCGCGACGGCCGCCACGACGACGCGTGGGCGCCGGCTGCTCGGCAACGGGCTCCGGGGTCGGCTCGGGCGTCGGCTCGTCGGCGACCTCGGCCTCGGTCTGCGCGATCTGCGCGACGTCGTCCTCGCCCGGCTCTCCGGCGATGTTCTTGATCGCCGCGGCGTGGGCCGCCGCCGCGATCTGGGCCGCGGTGCGGCCGTTGGCGTCGGTCGACTCCTCGACCGGCTCCGGCCGCTGCTGCGAGGGCTCCTTGTCCCCCTTCGACCGGCCGCGACGGGACTTGCCGCCACCGTGGTTGCCGCCGTGGTCGCCCCCGGCGTGACCGCCCGGGTCGTGGGCCACCGGCTCGTTGGAGACGATGATCCCGCGGCCGTGGCAGTGCTCGCACTCGGTGGAGAAGACCTCGATGAGGCCGGAGCCGACCCGCTTGCGGGTCATCTGGACCAGGCCGAGCGAGGTGACCTCGGCGACCTGGTGCTTCGTGCGGTCGCGGCCCAGGCACTCGAGCAGGCGGCGCACGACGAGGTCGCGGTTGGCCTCGAGGACCATGTCGATGAAGTCGACGACGATGATGCCGCCGATGTCGCGCAGCCGCAGCTGGCGCACGATCTCCTCCGCGGCCTCGAGGTTGTTCTTCGTCACCGTCTCCTCGAGGTTGCCCCCGGAGCCGGTGAACTTGCCGGTGTTGACGTCGATGACCGTCATCGCCTCGGTGCGGTCGATGACGAGCGAGCCGCCGGACGGCAGCCAGACCTTGCGGTCCATCGCCTTGGCGATCGCCTCGTCGATGCGGTGCGCGGCGAAGACGTCACCGTCCCCGGTCCAGCGCTCGAGGCGCTCGGACAGGTCGGGCGCCACGTCGTCGACGTAGCCCTTGATCTCGCGCCAGGCGCCCTCGCCGGCGACGACCATGCGGGCGAAGTCCTCGTTGAAGATGTCACGGATGACCCGCACGGTCATGTCGGGCTCGGCGTGGAGCAGGACGGGCGCGCCGCCGGCGGAGCCCTTCTTGCCCTTCTTGCTCTCGGCCTTGGAGCTGATCTTGTCCCAGGCGCGGGTGAGCCGCTCGACGTCGGCGGTCAGCTCGGCCTCGGAGGCGCCCTCGGCCGCCGTGCGCACGATGACGCCGGAGTGGTCGGGGACGACCTGCTTGAGGATGCCCTTGAGGCGCGAGCGCTCGGTGTCGGGCAGCTTGCGCGAGATGCCGGTCATGCTGCCGCCCGGCACGTAGACGACGTAGCGGCCCGGCAGGGAGATCTGCGAGGTGAGGCGGGCGCCCTTGTGGCCGATCGGGTCCTTCGTCACCTGGACGAGCACGGAGTCGCCGGCGGACAGCGCATTCTCGATCCGTCGGGCCTGGCCGTTGCCGACGCCCTGCGCCTCCCAGTTGACCTCGCCGGCGTAGAGCACGGCGTTGCGGCCCTTGCCGATGTCGATGAAGGCGGCCTCCATGCTCGGCAGCACGTTCTGCACCCGGCCGAGGTAGACATTGCCGACCATCGTCGAGGTCGTCTCGCGGGAGACGTAGTGCTCGGCGAGCACGCCGTCCTCGAGGACGCCGATCTGCGTGCGGTCGCCGTGCTGGCGCACGACCATGACCCGCTCGACGCTCTCGCGGCGGGCGAGGAACTCGGCCTCGGTGATGATCGTGCGGCGGCGACCGGCCTCGCGGCCCTCGCGGCGACGCTGCTTCTTCGCCTCGAGACGGGTCGAGCCCTTGATCGACTGCGGCTCGTTGCGGCGCGACTCGCGCACCTTGGTCACGGTGCCGGGCGGGTCGTCCTGGCTGCCGTTGCCACCGCCGCCGCCACCGCGACGACGACGGCGCCGACGGCGCGAGCTGCTGCCGCCCTCGTCGTCACCCTCGCCCTGGTCGGCGTCGGAGTCCTCGTCGGAGGCGGAGTCAGAGCCGGCGTCGGCGTCCGAGTCGGACGCGTCGTCGGCGGAGTCCTGCTTCTTCTTGCCGCCGCGACCACGGCCACCCTTGCCCTTGGCCTTGCCCTCGGACTGCTGCTCGTCGTCGCCCTCGGCGGACGCGTCGTCGTCGGAGCTGCCGGAGGAGTCGTCGGAGTCCTGACCGGAGTCGGAGTCGTCACCGGAGCGGTTGTTGCGGCCGCGGCCGCCACGCCGCCGGCGCCGGCGCCCGCCGTCAGCCTGACCGGGGTCGGCGTCCTGCGAGCCGGAGTCGTCCGAGCCGGAGTCCTGGTCGGTGTCGGGCTGGTCGTCCTCGTCCTCCTCGTCGTCCTCGACGTCCTGCGGCTCGGGGGCCGGACGACGGGCCGGGGCCGGCGCGGGGGCCGGGGGCTGGAAGAGCAGACCGAAGCTCGGGACGGCCGCGGGGGCCGGGGTTGCTTCGGTCTCGGTGGCGGTCTCGACGGTGTCGTCGACCGGCTGGTCGTTGTCGGTGGCCATGTGGCACCTCCTGCACACCGGCCGGACCCCGACACCAGCACCCGAGGGTGCAGTCCAGCCGCCGTGCGGCGTGGCGGGCGCTCGCCCGCGGAAGAGTCCGTGTTGCCTCGACGTGGCTCGCGCCCAGCGCGGCACCCCGTCGGGGCCGGCGACGGCTCAGTCGGTGGCCAGTGGGTCGGCCACGCTCTCGGTCTCGCTGCTCCAGATCCCCTGCGCCAGGCGCGTCGCCTTGGGCGATCGCGTCGGCGCGAACGAGGTGGCAGCGGTGATCGCGCTGAGGACGTCGTCGGGGCGAACGGCAGGTGTGGTGTGCCGCACGACCATCGTCAGTATCGCACAGCCCTCGTCGGACAGACCCGTCTGTGCCCGGATGACCGGCTCGCGCGCGTCGTAGGACTTCATGCCCTTCTTGAACATCCGGCTGACCTCGACCCGCTCCTGCGCGAGGAAGCCCTCGACCGCCCGGTCGAGATCGGCCAGCTCGACACCGGGGAACTCCAGCAGCCACCGGCTCGCCTGGAGCCGGTCGGCCAGAGCGCCCGGCTGGGCGTCGACGACGGAGACGATGTCGAGCCCCTCGGGCAAAGCGGCGTCGAGCGCCCGGCCGAGGGCGTCGGGGTCGACCCGCTCGGTCACCGAGATCTCGAAGTACTCCGCCTCGCTCGCGGCACCGGTCGCCGCGCCGTTGGCGTAGGAGATCTTCGGGTGCGGGTGGAAGCCCGCGGAGTAGGCCATCGGGACGCCCGCGCGACGCAGCGCCCGCTCGAGGGCGCGCCCGAAGTCACGGGTCGAGGAGTAGCGCAGCCGGCCGCGTCGGGCGTACTGGATGCGCAACTTCTGGACCGCCGGCGGTGGCGGCGGACCGTCGGGGGTGCGTTGCGGGGACATGGAGGTCAAGCCTAGGCGCCGCGCGCGAGCAGCTCGACCAGGTGGACCCCGGTCCGCTCCGACAGGTCGGCGATCTGCGTCTGGCACGAGAAGCCGTCGGCGAGGACGACCGCGTCGCGGCCGGCCGCCTCGATCGCCGGGAGGAGCTGCTGCTCGGCGACCTTGACCGAGACCTCGTAGTGGCCGAGCTCGACGCCGAAGTTGCCGGCCAGCCCGCAGCACCCGCCGAGCCGGGTCACCGTCGCGCCGGTGCGGGCGAGCAGCGCCTCGTCGGCCGACCAGCTCATCACCGCGTGGTGGTGGCAGTGCGGCTGGGCGACGACCTCGGTGCCGGTGAGGTCGGGGGCGACCCAGCGCCCTTCGTCGATGGCGCTGGTGAGCACCTCGGCGACGGTGCGCACTCCCCCGGCCACCTGCCGGGCCGCGCCGGAGTCGACGAGGGCCGGCAGGTCGTGGCGCAGGGCCGCGGTGCAGCTCGGCTCCATGCCGACGACCGGGATGCCCGCGGCGACGACCGGGGCGAGGACGTGGGCGGCCTCGGCGAGCGTCTTCTTCGCCGCGTCGAGCTGCCCCGTGGAGATGAAGGTCAGGCCGCAGCACAGCGCCTCCGCCGGGACGAAGGGGGTGAACCCCGCCTCCCGCAGCACGGCCACGGTGGCCCGCCCGACCTGCGGCGAGAAGTGGTCGGTGAAGGAGTCGACGAAGAGCGCGACGGGGTGGTCGGTGCCAGCCGCCTGCGCGGCCGAGGCGACGAGGCCCTCGTCGGCGGCCCAGGAGCGGAAGGTCTGCCGCGCGAAGGTCGGGATGCTCCGCCGCGGGTCGACGCCCGCGGCGGGCAGGGTGAGCCGCTTGATGCCCGGGAGCGAGGTGAGGGCGTTGGCGACCCGGGGGATCTTCGAGGCGACGCGGGCCAGCTGCGGCAGCCGGCCGAGCGAGTAGTGGCTGCGCGGACGGATGCGGCCCTTGTAGGTCTGGTGGAGGGTCTCCGACTTGTAGGTCGCCATGTCGATGCCCGTCGGGCAGTCGCTGGCGCAGCCCTTGCACGACAGGCACAGGTCGAGCGCGTCGTGGACCTCGGGCGAGCGCCAGCCGTCGGTGATCGTCGTCCCGTTGAGCATCTCCTGCAGGGCGCGGGCGCGGCCGCGGGTGGAGTCCTTCTCCTCCCCCGTCGCGAGATAGCTCGGGCACATGACCGTGCTCGACGTGCCGGCGGCGCGGCACTTGCCGACCCCGGTGCAGCGGTGCACGGCCTGGCTGAAGTCCCCGTCGTCGCCCGCGTAGCCGAAGGCGAGCGGCACGGTGACCTTGTGGGCCGCGGGGATGCGGATGTCGGCCTCGACGGGCGCGGCATCGACGAGGACCCCGGGGTTGAGCAGGTTGGTCGGGTCGAAGGCGTGCTTGACCGCGCCGAAGAGCGCCATCGTCTCGGGCCCGTACATGCGCGGCAGCAGCGCCGAGCGGGCCCGGCCGTCGCCGTGCTCGCCGGACAGGGAGCCGCCGTAGGAGGCGACGAGGTCGGCGGCCTGCTCGACGAGCCGGCGGTAGCGGTCGGTGGCGTCGGGCGCGTCGAGGTCGACGTCGAGCCGGATGTGCAGGCAGCCGTCGCCGAAGTGGCCGTAGGGCAGGCCCTGCACGTCGTGCACGTCGAGCAGCGCGTCGAAGTCCCGCAGGTAGTCGCCGAGCCGCTCCGGCGGCACGGCCGCGTCCTCCCAGCCCGCGTGCGCGGGGCGGTCGCGGGGCGAGCGCGACGACAGGCCGGCGCCGTCCTCGCGGATCTTCCACAGCGAGCGCGCGTGGCCGGGGTCGGTGACGACGAGCGAGTCGGTGTGCGGGATCTCGCGGCAGACCCGCTCGGCGGCGGCCTGCGCGGCCGCGGCGTCGTCCCCGGGGACCTCGACGAGCATCCACGCGGCGCCCCGCGGCAGGTCGGGCACGGCGTGCGGGCCCCGGCGGCGGCGCACGATGTCGACGATGCGCGAGTCGATGCCCTCGGCCGCGACCGCGCCCAGCCCCTTGAGCTGGTGGGCGACGTCGCCGGCGGCGTAGATGTCGGGGAAGCCCAGGACCGCCAGGCAGGTGGCCGCCGGGTCGGTGACCAGCCGCACCCGGGCCTGCGTGACGACGGCGAGGGTGCCCTCGGAGCCGACGAGCATGCGGCCGATGTCGCGGCCACGCTCGGGGGCGAGGTGCTCGAGGGCATAGCCCGAGACCTGCCGGCCGAAGCGGCCGAACTCCGTGCGGATCGTGCCGAGGTGGTCGTCGGCCAGCTGCGTCAGGCGGGCGACGAGGGCGTCGTCCCCGGTGAGCGAAGGGGGTTCCGCCGCCACTCCCGTCGTCGCGGACAGGGCCGTGCCCGCCGCGGTCAGCAGCTCCATGCCGACGACGTTGTCGCTCGTGCGGCCGTAGCCCAGGGCGCGGTTGCCGCAGGCGTTGTTGCCGATCATGCCGCCGACGGTGCAGCGGCTGTGGCTGCTCGGGTCGGGGCCGAAGCGCAGCCCGATCTCGCGGGCTCGGGCCTGCAGCGTCGCGTGCACCGTGCCCGCCTCGACGAGGGCGGTCGCGCTGTCGAGGTCGACCTCGAGGACCCGGCCGAGGTGGCGGGCGGTGTCGATGACGATGCCCGGGCCGACGGCATTGCCCGCGCACGAGGTGCCGGCCCCTCGCGTGGTCACCGGGACGCCGAGCTCACGCGCGACCGCGAGGGTCGCGGCGATCTCGTCGGTGTGCCGCGGGAAGACGACCGCCCGCGGGGGCACCCGGTAGATGCCCGCGTCGGTGGCGTACATGCCGATCGTCAGGGCGTCGGTGCGGGCGTCGGCGACGCCCTCGCGCCGCAGCGCCTCGGTGAGCACGGTCGGCGTCGCGGTCGTCGGCGTCGCAGTCATGTCGGGCATTCTCCCCCTTCGTCCGTCGTCGGGGTCGAGGGGCCCGCAGGGCGGTCAGGAGGGGCGGACCATCTCCTGCTTGCCCGCCCCGAGGACGGTGAGCGGCAGCAGCGTCTTGCCCGTGGGGCCGATCTCGATGTCGGTGCCCATCTGGGGGCAGACGCCGCAGTCGAAGCACGGGGTCCAGCGGCAGTCGTCGACCTCGGTCTCGTCGACGGCGTCGAGCCAGTCCTGCCACAGCCACTCCTTGTCGAGGCCGGAGTCGATGTGGTCCCAGGGCAGGACCTCCGACTCCTCACGCTCGCGGGTGGTGTACCAGGCGACGTCGACGCCGGTGCCCTCGAGAGCGGTCTCGGCGGCCGACATCCAGCGGTCGTAGGAGAAGTGCTCGCTCCAGCCGTCGAAGCGACCGCCGTCGCGCCACACCTGCTCGATGACCCGGCCGACGCGGCGGTCACCGCGCGAGAGCAGGCCCTCGACGATGCCCGGCTTGCCGTCGTGGTAGCGGAAGCCGATGGACCGGCCGTAGCGCTTGTCGGCGCGGATCGCGTCGCGCAGCTTGTGCAGCCGCTCGTCGGTCTCCTCGGCGCCGAGCTGCGCGGCCCACTGGAAGGGGGTGTGCGGCTTGGGCACGAAGCCGCCGATGGAGACGGTGCAGCGGATGTCGTTGTGCCCGGCGACCTGGCGACCGGTCTCGATGACCCGCTTGGCGACCTCGGCGATCTGGAGGACGTCCTCGTCGGTCTCGGTCGGCAGGCCGCACATGAAGTAGAGCTTCACCTGGCGCCAGCCGGCGCCGTAGGCCGCGGAGACCGTCTTGATGAGGTCGTCCTCGGTGACCATCTTGTTGATGACCTTGCGGATGCGCTCGGAGCCGCCCTCGGGGGCGAAGGTCAGGCCGGACCGGCGACCGTTGCGGGTCAGCTCGTTGGCCAGGTCGATGTTGAAGGCGTCGACGCGGGTGCTCGGCAGCGACAGGCCGGTGTTGGTGCCCTCGTAGCGGTCGGCCAGGCCCTTGGCGATGTCACCGATCTCGGTGTGGTCGGCGCTCGAGAGCGAGAGCAGGCCGACCTCCTCGAAGCCGGTGGCCTCGAGGCCCCGCTCGACCATCTCGCCGATGCCGGTGATCGAGCGCTCGCGCACCGGGCGGGTGATCATGCCGGCCTGGCAGAAGCGGCAGCCGCGGGTGCAGCCGCGGAAGATCTCGACGCTCATCCGCTCGTGCACCGACTCGGCGAGCGGCACGAGCGGCTGCTTCGGGTAGGGCCAGGCGTCGAGATCCATGACGGTGTGCTTGTCAACCCGCCACGGCACGCCGGTCTCGCTCGGCACGACGCGCTGGATGCGCCCGTCGGGCAGGTAGTCGACGTCGTAGAAGGCGGGGACGTAGACGCCGCCGGTCGCGGCGAGGCGACGCAGCACCTCGACCCGGCCGCCCGGGCGGCCCTGGGACTTCCACTCGCCGATGATGTCGGTGGCGGTGAGCACCGCCTCCTCGCCGTCGCCCACGATCGCGGCGTCGATGAAGTCGGCGACCGGCTCGGGGTTGAAGGACGCGTGCCCGCCCATGACGACGATCGGGTGCTCGTCGCCGCGGTCGGCCGCGTGGAGCGGGATGCCCGCGAGGTCGAGGGCGGTGAGCATGTTGGTGTAGCCCAGCTCGGTGGAGAAGCTCAGCCCGAAGACGTCGAAGTCGCCGATCGCGCGGTGCCCGTCGACGGTGAACTGCGGCAGCCCGTGCTCGCGCAGCAGGGCCTCCATGTCGGGCCACACCGCATAGCTGCGCTCGGCGAGCGCGTCGGGGCGCTCGTTGAGGACCTCGTAGAGGATCATGACGCCCTGGTTGGGCACGCCGACCTCGTAGGCGTCGGGGTACATCAGGGCCCAGCGGACCGTGAGGTCCTGCCCGTCGGGGCCGTGACCACCGACGTGCCAGTCCTTGACCGTGGAGTTCAGCTCGCCCCCGACGTACTGGATGGGCTTGCTGACCTGCTCGAGCAGGGGCTCCAGGGCAGGGAAGATCGACTCACCGGACATACCCCAAGGGTAGGTCCGGTCCGCGGCTGTCCCAAACGCCACGGACCGGACCTCCCTCCGGACGACGCGACCACTCAGCTCGGGTAGAGCTCCTCGATGTCGGCCTTGAACTTCTCGGCGACGACCTTGCGGCGCAGCTTCAGGCTCGGTGTCAGCTCGCCGTCCTCGACCGTGAGGTCACGACCGAGGATGTGGAACTTCTTGATCTGCTCGTGCCGGTTGAGGCCCGCGTTGAGCTCGTCGACGTAGGACTGGACCATGTCGCGGGCCTGCATCGAGGAGACGATCTCGGTGTAGCTCGCGCCCTCGAGGCCGTTGGCCTGGGCCCACGGCTGGATCGCCTCCTCGTCGAGGGTGACCAGGGCGGAGACGAACTGCCGGTTCTCGCCGTGGACGAGGAACTGACCGACATAGGGGCACAGCCCCTTGAAGGTCGACTCGATGAGCGAGGGCGCGACGTACTTGCCGTTGCTCGTCTTGAAGAGGTCCTTCTTGCGGTCGGTGATCTTGACGAAGCCGTCGGCGTCGATCTCGCCGATGTCGCCGGTGTGGAACCAGCCGTCGTCCGTGAGCACCTCGGCGGTCGCGTCGGGGTTGTCGTGGTAGCCCTGCATGACGTGCTCGCCGCGCACGAGGATCTCGCCGTCCTCGGCGACCTTCATCTCCGTCTGCACGTTGGGCCAGCCGACGGTCCCCACACGAAGGGCGTAGGGCCGGTTGACCGTCGCCGCCGCCGAGGTCTCGGTGAGGCCGTAGCCCTCGAGGATCGGCAGGCCGGCGCCGTTGAACCAGTGGGCGATGTCGGTGTTGAGCGCCGCCGAGCCGGAGATGAAGAAGCGCACCCGACCGCCGAAGCGCTCGCGCACCTTGCTCAGGACGAGCTTGTCGGCGACCTTGTGCTTGAGGCCGAGCGCGACGCCCGGGGAGCGGCCCTCGGACATCGCCTGGGAGTAGGCGCGGGCGGTCTCGGACGCGAAGTCGAAGATCTTCGCCTTGGCACCGCCCTCCTCCTGCATCGACAGGGAGAGCTTGCCGTAGACCTTTTCGAAGATCCGCGGCGCCGCGGCCATGAAGGTCGGGCGCACCTCGCCGAGGTTGTCGACGATCTTGTCGATCCGGCCGTCCACCGCCGTCTGCATGCCGACGTCGGTGCTGATGAGCAGCAGCACCTTGGCGAAGACGTGCGACAGCGGCAGCCACAGGTAGTGCACGTCGTCGGCGGTGAGCATCCCCGTCGAGCGGATCGCCGCGCCCTGGTAGGTCCACGTCCGGTGCAGCAGGCGCACGCCCTTGGGCCGGCCGGTCGTGCCCGAGGTGTAGATGATCGTCGCGAGCGACTCGGGACCCGTGCCGTCGATGCGGGTGTCGACGACGCCCGGCTCGGAGGCGAGCAGGGCGGCACCGCGCTCCTCGAGGTCCTCGAAGGAGATGACCCAGTCGTCGAGGTCGACGCCCTCGGTGTCGACCGCGACGACGGTCATGACGTCGGGGATCGCGTCGCGGACCTCGCGCAGCTTGGCGACCTGCTCGGCGTCCTCGGCGACGACGACGCGGGAGCCGGAGTTGGCGATGATGAAGGCGACGTCGTCGCTGATCGACGTCGGGTAGATCGTCGTCGTCGCAGCGCCCGCGGCCATGATCGCGTAGTCCGCGAGCACCCACTCGATGCGGGTGCTCGAGGCGAGCGAGACCCGGTCCTCCGGCTGGATGCCGAGGTCGACGAGGCCCGCGGCGAGCGCCCACACCCGCTCCCCCAGCTGGGCCCACGTCAGCTCCCCCCAGGCGATGCCCGAGGGGAAGGAGTAGGCGGTGGTGTCGGGTGTGGCGGCGATGCGGTCACGCAGAAGGTGACCGACGGAGGGGGCGCGGTGGGTGAAGACGCTGGCGTCGAAGACCTCGTCGGACGCGCGCGAGGGGATGGGGTCAGGCACGGGAAGTCCACTCCTTCGTGGGCTGCGGGTGGTGCGCGCATCTTCTCCCACGAGGGCGGGCGGTGTCACTGCCCTGTCCGGACAGTGACCGATTGGTAACCAACGGCCCGGGGCGGCGGCCCGGCCGGGGGGCACTCAGGCCGGCTTGCGTCGCACGTAGAGCTGCTTGCGATAGCGGGCGACGAGGGTTCCGTCGGGCGCGACGACGTCGTTGTCGCACCACACGAGGTGCTTGGAGCCGTCGGCGGTCGCCGCCCGGATCCCGTCGAGGAGCTCGTCGGTGAGCCGGATGCTCGTGCTCACGTCGGTGCGGCCGGGGCTGACGAAGTCGATCTCGCCCGCCTTGTCCCACACGATGTAGTCCCCACCGAGGTTGCGCAGGGCGCCGAGCATCCACCACGGGTCGCACATCGCGAAGAGCGATCCCCCGAACTGCGTGCCGACGTAGTTGCGGCTCCAGGGGCGCATCCGCAGCGAGACGTCGAACTCGCGGAAGTCGGGCGAGATGCGGTCGACGTTGACGCTCGCCGCGAGGAAGGGCGGCCACAGGTTGAGCCCGCGGCGCAGGGCGGTGGCGCCGAGGTCCTTGGACAGGGTCTGGAAGGTCGGGATCTGCACGGCGACATCGTCACCCGCGCGGTCGCGCCGGTCCACGACCTGTGGCGGACCTCTCCTCCCGGGTCACGGCGACGACGAGGCCGATCGCCGCCCAGCAGGCGAACATCGACGACCCGCCGTAGGAGAGGAAGGGCAGCGGCAGGCCGGTCACCGGGAGCAGGCCGAGGTTCATCCCGATGTTCTCCACCGACTGGACGGCGAACCAGCTCGCGACCCCCCAGCACACGAGCCGGACGAAGGGGTCGTCGCTGCGCGTGCCCGCGAGGGCGATGCGGGCGACGACGAGCCCCAGGAGGCAGACGACGAAGGCCGCACCGACGAAGCCGAGCTCCTCCCCCGCGACCGAGAAGACGAAGTCGGTCTCCTGGAAGGGGATGGCGCCCGAGCTCGTCAGGTCGCCGGCGTGCAGTCCCTGCCCGCCCCAGCCACCTCCGGCGATCGCCCGTCGTACCTGCTGGGTCTGGTAGCCGATGCCGAGCGGGTCGGTGCTCGGGTCGAGGAAGGCGGTGAGCCGGTCACGCTGGTAGGCGCTGAGCAGGGGCGTCGTGAAGGCCGCGGTCACCGCCGCGACGCCGGCGAGCAGCACCCCGGCGAGCCAGGGCCAGGAGGCGCCGGAGACGACGAGCACGCCGAGCGCGAGGGCGACGAGCACGAGCGCCGAGCCGAGGTCGGGCTGGGCCATGACGAGCAGCACGGGTACGGCCGTGACGAGCCCGGCGAGCAGGACCTCTCGGGGCCGTGGCCGGTCACGGCGCTCCGCCGCGGGCGCGAGCAGCATCGGCAGGGCGACGCACAGGCCGACCTTGGCCATCTCGCTCGGCTGGATCGAGAAGCCCCCGGGCACCTGGATCCACGACCGCGAGCCGTTGATCTCGGAGCCGAGCGGGGTGAGCACGAGGGCGAGACCGATGATCCCCGCGAGGTAGACGAAGGGGGCCAGTGCCCGCAGCGCCGCCCGGTCCAGCCGGACGACGGCCAGGGCGATGAGCAGCCCGATGGCGAGGTTGAGCAGGTGCCGCACGAGATAGGCGGAGCCGGCGTCGGCCCGGGTGGCGGAGTGGACGAGCACGGCGCCCAGGCCCGAGGCGATGAGCGCCGCGGCGAGCAGGACGAGGTCGGAGCGCAGCAGCTGCCGCGCGAGCCGACCACGCCGACCTGGCTCGGGCACGGCCGGCGTCAGAGGTCGAGCAGGTCGCGGGTGCGCTCGACGTCGCGCGCCATGGCCACGAGCAGCTCGTCGATGGACTCGAAGCGCAGCGTCGGGCGCACGTGGCCGACGAAGTCGACGGCCACCCGCTCGCCGTAGAGGTCGAGGTCGGTGCGGTCGAGGACGTAGGACTCGACGACGCGGACCTGCCCGTCGAAGGTCGGGTTGGTCCCCACCGAGATGGCGGCCGGCAGGCGACGCTCCGGGTCGCCCTCCGGCCGGTCGAGGCGGATGAGCCAGCCGGCGTAGACGCCGTCGGCCGGGACGAGCCCGAGGCTGTCGGCGCCGAGGTTGGCCGTCGGGTAGCCGAGCTCGCGCCCGCGGTGGTGGCCGTGGACGACGGTGCCGACGACGCGGTGCGGACGGCCGAGGATGGCGGCGGCCTCGGCGGCCTCGCCGGCGGCGAGGTGGGCGCGCACGGCCGAGGAGGACCAGCGCTCGGTCTCGCCCTGGTCCTCGATGACGACGACGTCGAAGCCGTGCTCCTCGCCCAAGCGGCGCAGCAGCTCGACGTCACCGGTGTAGCCGGCGCCGAAGCCCTTGGTGTCGGCCCCGACGACGAGGCACTGCGCCTGCAGCCCGGTGACGAAGGTGTCGACGACGTAGTCGACGGCGCTCGTCTGCGCGAACTCCATGGTGAAGGGCAGCGACAGCAGCCCGTCGACCCCGGCCTGATCGAGCAGCTCGTCGCGCAGCGGGCCGGGCGAGATGATCTCCGGAGCGCGCTCCGGGTGCATGACCTCGACCGGGTGCGGGTCGAAGGTCACCGCGACGGCGGGCAGGTCACGCTCGCGCGCCTGCCGGCTGAGCTCGTCGAGGATCGCACGGTGGCCGCGGTGCACCCCGTCGAAGTTGCCGAAGGTCGCCACGCACGGCCGCAGCTGCGGCGGGGTGTCGCTCGGGGCTGTCCAGTGCTGCACGAGAGGACACTCTACGAACTGGCGGGGGCGAAGACGACGTGGGCTCGCGCGCGGGCGCGGCTCTCGTCGAGCACGGCGACGAGCTCGCCCTCCGGCGACAGGGCGGCGACCGGCTCGGTGCGGCCGGGCTCGGCGCTCTCGACGCGCTGCCCGTAGCCAAGGGCGCGGGCCTCGTCGGCCGTGAGCTCACGGGTGACGAGGGCCGCCCGGGCGGCGTCGGCGAGCGGGGTGAGCGGCAGCTGCGCGTCCTCTCCCCCGCTCTCGCGCAGGGCGGTGAGCTCGTCGAGGGTGTGGGCGTGCTCGAGCGTCAGCCCGCCCACACGGGTGCGGCGCAGCGCGGTGAGGTGGCCGTGGGTGCCCAGGTCGGCCCCGAGGTCGCGGGCGAGGGCGCGCACATAGGTCCCGGACGAGACCTCGACGACGACGTCGACGTCGAGCACCGGGTGGCCGCCGGCATCGGCGGGGCGCACGTCGAGCACGTCGAATCGGGAGACCGTGACCGGCCGCGCCGGCAGGTCGACCTCCTCGCCGGCACGCACGCGGGCGTAGGAGCGCTCGCCCTTGACCTTGATCGCGCTCACCGCGCTCGGCACCTGCTGGATGTCACCGGTCAGGCGCCCGATGGCCGCGTCGAGCGCGGCCCGGTCGACCCCGGCCACCTCGCCGACGCTCGTGATCTCCCCTTCGGCGTCGTCGGTGATCGTCGCCTGACCGAGGCGGATCGTCGCGGTGTACTCCTTGTCCGCGCCGACGAGGAAGGTGAGCAGCTTGGTCCCCCGCCCGACGCCGAGGACGAGGACGCCGGTGGCCATCGGGTCGAGGGTGCCGGCGTGGCCGACCTTGCGGGTGCGGTAGAGACGTCGGCTGCGGGCGACGACGTCGTGGCTGGACCAGTCGGCCGGCTTGTCGACGACGACGAGACCGTCGCTCACGCCGGGGAGGTCCCCTCGTCGTCGGCGTCCTTGGTCCGGTAGGGGTCGGCCTCACCGGCGGGCCGGGCGTCGGTGCGCGAGCGGGCGAGGTCCTCGTCGCGCTCGCGCGCCGAGCGCAGCAGGTCGTCGATGTGCGAGGCGTTCTCGGGCAGCGCGTCGGGGATGATCTCGAGGGTCGGCGTGAGCCGGATCCCGAGCTGCTTGCCGACGAAGGAGCGCAGCTTGCCGCGGTTGGCCTCGAGGACCTCGGCACTGCGCTCGCGCTGCGCGTCGTCGCCGAAGACGGTGTAGAAGACCGAGGCGTGCTGCAGGTCGCCGGTCACCCGCACGTCAGTGATCGTCACGAAGCCCAGGTCGGGGTCCTTGACGACCTGCTGCAGGTTGGCCGCGATGAGCTCCTGGATGCGGTCGGCGATCTTGCGGGCGCGGGCCGGGTCGGCCATGGCACACCTCCGTGAGGGGCTGGGTGGGGACGGTCCCACCGTATGCGACGCGCGACGCCCCCGGCACCATCGTGCCGGGGGCGTCGCGCGGGTGTCGCTCAGAAGTTGCTGTAGTACTCGAAGCTCGAGTCGACGACGCCGGTGGCGATGAGGATCCAGTAGATGATCCCGATGACGATGCCGGCGATGCCGAGGCCGATGCCGACCTGCGCCAGCGTCTTCTTCTGGCCGGTCTTGTCATACTCCTTCATGCCGAAGAAGCCGAGGACGACCGCGGCGATCGAGAAGATGAACCAGGTGCAGCAGCACAGGCCGAGGACACCGGTGACGACCGAGATGATCGACAGGATCTGGCCGTTGTTGCTACCGCCCTGCTGCGGGAGGCCACCGCCGGGCGGCGGGGCCTGCGGCGGCATGCCGGAGCCGTACTGCTGGCCCTGGCCGTAGGCCGGCGGCTGCTGGGAGCCGTAGGCGGGCGGCTGGCCGGGCGTCGAGCCCTGGCCGGTCGGGTCGTAGGGCTGGTTGCCTCCGCTGCCGGGCGGAGGAGGAGGCGTGCTCATTGAGGCTCCCCTGAAGTCGTGGGTGTGGTCACCCCAACCCTAGTCGGCATCGGTCCCGCACGGCGGGAGCGACGGCCCCGGGCGCGGCGAAGGGGGGTGGGCAGCTCGCGCTGCCCACCCCCCTTCGACCTGTCGTGCGTCTGACGAGATCAGTCGCGCGGCTTCTCGCGCATCTCGTAGGTGGTGATGAGGTCACCCTCCTGCACGTCGTTGAAGCTGCCGAGGTTGATACCGCACTCGAAGCCCTCGCGGACCTCGGTGACGTCGTCCTTGAAGCGACGCAGACCGGTGAGCTCGAGGCCCTCGGTGAGCACCACGCCGTTGCGGGTGATGCGCGCCTTGGAGCCACGCTTGATCTCGCCGCTGCGGACGATCGAGCCGGCGATGTTGCCGAACTTGCTCGAGCGGAAGACCTCGCGGATCTCCGCCGAGCCGAGCTCGACCTCCTCGTACTCCGGCTTGAGCATGCCCTTGAGCGCCTGCTCGATCTCCTCGATGGCCTGGTAGATCACGCCGTAGTAGCGGATCTCGACGCCCTCACGCTCGGCAACCTCGGCGTTCTGGCCCTCGGCGCGGACGTTGAAGCCGATGATGATCGCGTCCGAGGCCATGGCGAGGTTGATGTTGTTGAGCGTGATCGCGCCGACGCCGCGGTCGATGATCCGCAGGTCGACGTCGTCGCCGACGTCGATCTGCAACAGGGCGTCCTCCAGGGCCTCGACCGAACCCGACACGTCACCCTTGAGGATGAGGTTGAGGGTGTCGATCTTGCCCGCCGCGATGACCTGGTCGAGGTCCTCGAGGCTGATCCGCTTGCGCGCCTTGGCCAGGCTGGCCTGGCGGTCGGCGGCCTCACGCTTCTCGGCGATCTGGCGCGCGGTCCGGTCGTCGGGGGCGACGACAAAGGTGTCGCCGGCCCGCGGGACCGAGGAGAGACCGAGCACCTGGACCGGACGGGACGGGCCCGCCTCGTCGACGTTGTTGCCGTGCTCGTCGAGCATGGCGCGCACACGACCGAAGGCCGAGCCGGTGACGATCGCGTCACCGACGTGCAGCGTGCCGGACTGGACGAGGACGGTCGCGGTCGCACCGCGGCCCTTGTCGAGGTTGGCCTCGATCGCGACACCACGGGCGTCCCGGTCGGGGTTGGCCCGCAGGTCGAGCGCCGCGTCCGCGGTGAGCAGGACGGCCTCGAGCAGGGTGTCGATGTTCTGACCCTGCTTGGCGGAGACGTCGACGAACATCGTGTCGCCGCCGTACTCCTCGGCCACGAGGTTGTACTCGGTGAGCTGACCACGGATCTTCGCCGGGTCGGCGCCCTCGACGTCGATCTTGTTGACCGCGACGACGATCGGGACGTCCGCAGCCTGGGCGTGGTTGAGCGCCTCGATGGTCTGCGGCATGACGCCGTCGTCGGCCGCGACCACGAGGATCGCGATGTCGGTGACCTTGGCACCACGGGCACGCATGGCCGTGAAGGCCTCGTGACCGGGGGTGTCGATGAAGGTCAGCGGGCGGTCCGCACCCTCGTGCTCGGTGTGGATCTGGTAGGCGCCGATGTGCTGGGTGATGCCACCGGCCTCGCCCGAGCCCACGTCGGCGTTGCGGATCGCGTCGAGCAGACGCGTCTTGCCGTGGTCGACGTGACCCATGACGGTGACGACCGGCGGACGGGCCGCCAGGTCCTCCTCGTCCTCGGCGTCGACCCCGATCTCGAGGTTGATGTCGAAGGAGTCGAAGAGCTCGCGCTCCTCCTCCTCGGGCGAGACGATCTGGATGTCGTAGCCGAGCTCGGCACCGAGGAGCTGGAAGGTCTCCTCGTCGAGCGACTGCGTGGCCGTGGCCATCTCACCGAGGTTGAAGAGCACGGTGACGAGCGACGCGGGGTTGGCGTTGATCTTGTCCGCGAAGTCGGTCATCGAGGCGCCCTGGCGCACGCGCACCACGGTGGAGCCGTCGCCACGGGGGACGATGACACCGCCGATCGACGGCGCCTGCATCTGCTCGAACTCGGCCCGCTTCGCGCGCTTGCTCTTGCGCTGCTTGCGCTTGCCGCCACCGCGACCGAAGGCACCCTGGGTGCCGCCACGGCCGCCGGGGCCACCGCGGTAGCCACCGCCACCGGGGCCACCGCCCGGACGGGCACCGGGCCCGCCACCGGGGCGACCACGACCGGCGCCCGGGCCACCACGGCCACCGGGACGCTCACCCGGCCGCGGGACGGCCGAGCTGGACGGCATCATGCCGGGCGAGGGACGGGGACCGCCGCCGGGGCGCGGACCCGCAGGACGCGGACCGCCCTGGCCGGCCGCAGCCGCCGGACGCTGACCGGCGCCACCGGGGCGCTGGCCGCCGGGACGCTGGCCCGGACGGGGCATGCCCTGGCTGGACGCGAAGGGGTTGTTGCCGGGGCGAGCGCCGCCGGAGCCACCCCCTTCGCCACGACGGGTGCCCATGCCCTGGCTGGAGGCGAAGGGGTTGTTGCCCGGACGCGGGCCACCGCCACGGGCGGCGGGCTTGGCCGGAGCCGGCTTGGGGCCGGGCGTCGCGGGCTTGGGGCCGGGCGTCGCCGCGGGCTTCGCCGGCGCGGCCGGGGTCTCCGCAGCGGGAGCGGCGGGAGCCTCGGGGGCCGGGGTCGGCTTGGCGGGTGCCGGGGCCTCGGGGGCCTGGGGCGCGGCGGCCGGCTTGGGGCCGGGCGTCGGCGCCGTGGGGCCGGGGGTCGGCGCGGCGGCGGGTGCCTCGGCGGCAGGCTCCTGCGCAGCGGGCTGCGCGGGGGCCGGCTTCGGGCCGGGCTTGGCACCGGGCTTGGGAGCCGCGGCGGCCTTCTTCGCCTTGGGGTCGGCGGCGGGCGGGTTGTCCTTCACCCGGCGCACGACCGGCGCCTCGATCGTCGAGCTCGCCGACTTCACGAACTCTCCCATGTCGCCCAGGTGGGCGAGCAGGGCCTTGCTGGAAACCCCGAGCTCCTTGGCGAGCTCGTGGACACGGACCTTGGCCACGTTTCTCCTTCTCTGGTCCGTACCTGAGAAAAGGCGCGGACCGTCGTCAGTTGAGGTGAATGCTCATTGCTGAGTACTCATCGGGTGCTCATCAGCGTCAAACCCGCTCTCGGTTGCTGTACGTACGGATGACAACGACTGCGCCATCTGATCGATCCAGGCACGAAGGGCGTCGGTCACCTCGACCTGGCGTCGGAACGCCCGGGCGAGGGCCCGCCGCCGGACGGCGAGGTCCAGACAGGCGATGTCGGGGTGGAGCCATGCCCCACGACCCGGCATGCGCCGACGCGGGTCGGGCACGGCCGTGGCGATGCCTCGGCCGTCCGTCTCCACGACGATGCGCAGCAGAGTCGACCGGCTATCCCGTCCGCGACACCCGATGCACGTCCTGACAGGACCTGCGACGGGCGGGTCGGACTGGAGTCCAGACCGGTCGATCCCCATCAGTCTAGCCCCTGCACCGCTCGGCCCCGTCACCCCTCCGGCTGACCGGGGACGGCGACGCCCCCGCTCGAGTCCGGCGCGGTGTCCGGTCGGATGTCGATCCGCCAGCCGGTGAGCTTGGCGGCCAGGCGCGCGTTCTGCCCCTCCTTGCCGATGGCGAGGGAGAGCTGGTAGTCGGGCACGACGACGCGCGCGGAGCGCAGCTTGGGGTCGACGACGGTGACCGACTCGACCTTCGACGGCGAGAGGGCGGCGGCGATGAAGCGCTGCGGGTCCTCGGACCAGTCGACGATGTCGATCTTCTCGCCCTGCAGGTGGGTCATCACCGCGCGGACGCGGGCGCCCATCGCGCCGATGCACGCGCCCTTGGCGTTCAGGCCCGGCACCTTGGAGTGCACCGCGATCTTCGTGCGGTGACCGGCCTCACGGGCGAGCGCCGCGATCTCGACGGAGCCGTCGGCGATCTCGGGCACCTCCATCGCGAAGATCTTGCGCACGAGGTGGGGGTGCGTGCGCGAGAGGGTGATCTCGGGCCCGCGCATGCCGCGCTTGACCGAGACGACGTAGACACGGATTCGGTCACCGTGGTTGTAGACCTCGCCGGGCACCTGCTCGGAGGAGGGCAGGACGCCCTCGACCGTGCCGAAGTCGACGAGGACGTTGCGCGGGTTGGAGCTCTGCTGGATGACGCCGGCGACGATGTCGCCCTCGCGGCCGCGGAAGTCACCGAGGATCGCCTCGTCCTCGAGGTCACGCATGCGCTGCGTGATGACCTGGCGGGCGGTCGCCGCGGCGACCCGGCCGAAGTTCTCGGGGGTGTCGTCGAACTCCGGGCCCAGCTCGCGACGGGTGCGCGTGCGCATGAGCGGCTGGCCCTCCTCGTCGACGGGAGGCTCCTCCCCTTCGCCCGCCTCGACCGGGACCTGCTCCTCGACGAAGTGCTCCTCACGAGCCCACACGACGACGTGGCCGTCCTTGCGCCCGAGCTCGGCCCGCGCGTTCTTGTACGCGCCCTCGGTGCGGTGGTAGGCGCCGAGCAGCGCCGCCTCGATCGCGTCGACGAGGATGTCGAAGGGGATCTCGCGCTCTCGCTCGAGCGCCTTGAGGGCGTGGATGTCGATGTCCATGTCAGTCCTCCGTCTCGCCGGCGGCCGGCGTGCTGTCAGGTCGCGTGAACTCCACCTGGGCCACGGCCCGGGTGATGTCGGCGAAGGGGATGTGCTGGGTGTGCGGGGCAGCCTTCTTCGTGCCCTTGACGTGCAGGTCGACCCCGTCGGCGGTCGTCGCGAGGACCCGCCCGGTGACCTGGGCGTCGGCGAGGGACACCTCGACGAGGCGGCCGACGAGACGGCGGAAGTGGACCGGCTCGGTGAGCGCACGCTCGGTGCCGGGGGTGCTCACCTCGAGCGTGTACGGCTGGCTGCCCATGACGTCGCTCGCGTCGAGGGCGTCGCTGACCAGGCGGGTCGCGTCGGCGATCTCGTCGAGCGTGAGCGGCTCGACGGGGGTGTCGCCGACGGCGTCGGCGACCGGCCGCTCGACGGTGATCCGCGCGACGCGGCGCTTGCCGGCAGGGGTGACGCTCACTCCGGCCACGGTGAAGTCGTCACCCAACGCGCCGGACACCTGCTCGAGGATGTCCTGGTCCGAACCCATGGGAAGCCTTCCGTGTGGAGTTGACGTGCTGGCGGCACACTCTAGTCATGATCGGCGCGACGCGTGGCGTGCGAAGATCGACACCGTGCCTGCCCGACCCAGCCGACGCCTCCTGCTCACCGGTGCCCTCACCCTCTCGGTGACGGCCGTGACCGGCTGCGGGGTGCGCCTCGAGGACGACGCGCCGGACCTCCCCTTCGTCCCGCGGCGTGAGCCGATCCCCGGCGAGGGCGCCCTGCTCGCGGTGCTCGGGGCGCTCGACGAGGGCACCGAGCTCCACGCGGCCCAGCGGGCCGACCTGCTGCGCGACGCGCTCACCGAGGCCGCCGTCCCGGCCGAGGTCATCGAGCACGCGACCGCACCGGGCTCTGACGCCGAGACCGCGGCGGCCTTCGAGGCATCGGTGCGCGAGTGCGGTCCCGGCCTGCTGCAGCTCGTCGGGCAGCTCACCGCGACGGAGCGGATCACGACCCCCCTCGGGCGGAAGTCGCGGCTGTGGACCGCTCCCGGCACCGGGACGTGGCGGCGTGGTGAGGTCGCCGCGACCGCGCTGCAGGCCACCCGGGCGACGATGTACGCCCTCGACGTGATCGCCGGCCAGGCGAAGGAGCCGGGCCAGGGAGTCGTCGCCAAGGCGGCGCTCGCCGCGGCGGAGGAGTTGCGGGACCTCAGCGCCCGTCAGGCGACGGCCGCCGGCGACGACGTCGAGCCCACCCCGCTGGGCTACGAGCGACCCGACGACCTGTCGGGGACGGCCGGACGCGACTGGGTCGTCGGGAGCTTCGTGCGGCTGCAGGCCGCCTATGCCGACTGCTTCGCCCGGCTCGACGACGACCGCGACGCGGCCCTCGAGGTGACCGGCTGGATGGTCACGGCCGAGCGGATCTCGCGGGCGCAGTTCCGCCAGGACGTCCCCGAGCTCTACGGGGACGGCAAGCACCAGTCGTGAGGGTCGAGGACGCCGCGGCCCTCGTGCCCGCGGACTTCGCGGCGCGGATCGCGGGCTTCGCTGCCGAAGGGGGTCCCGCCGGCGGTGACTGGGTCGCCGCCCTCCCCCACCTCGTCGCCGAGGTCGTCGACGCCTGGGAGCTGACCGTCGACGGCGACCCGATGACCGGCCACTGCTCGCTCGTGCTGCCCGTGCGCGGGCCCGAGGGTGCGGCGGTGCTCAAGCTGGGCTGGCCGCACACCGACGCCGACGGGGAGCACCTCGCCCTGCGGGCCTGGGACGGACGCGGTGCCGTGCGGCTGCTGCGCGCCGACCCTCGTCGATCGGTGCTGCTGCTCGAGCGGCTGACGACCGAGGACCTCGACGGGCTCTGGGACGAGGAGGCCGTCGGGATCGCCGCCGGGCTCTACGCCGACCTGCACACCGCTCCCCTGCCCCAGCTGCCGGTGCTCGTGCCGTGGGCGACCGAGATCCTCGGCCGGTCGGCGGCGGCCGGCGTGCCGCGACGCTACGTCGAGCAGGGGCGGTCCTCCCTTCGCTCGCTGGAGGAGCTCGGCGGCGAGCGGCTGCTCCACGGCGACCTGCACTACGGCAACGTCCTGTCCGACGGCACCGACTGGGTGGCGATCGACCCCAAGCCGATCGTCGGCCACCCCGCGTGGGAGGTCGGGCCGCTGCTCACCAACCGGTGGGCGGAGATGGGGACCGGCGCGTCGCTGCGCTGGTCGGTGCGGCGCCGGGTCGAGGTCGTGTGTGATGTCACGGGGCTCGACGAGGACCTCGTGCGGGCGGTCAGTGCGCTGCGGGCCGTGGTGGGTGCGATCTGGGGCGTCGAGGACGGTGACGCCGAGGCGGTCTCGCGAGCGGTGACGCTCGTCAAGGCGCTGGGCGACTGAGGGGTCCCGCCGGGGTCACTCGGCAGCGTTGGCGTCACCTGTCGGCGTCGACGCCACCTGGTTGCCCGGAGAAGGGGGACCACGTGGCACCAACGCCGTCAGGCTGCCAGGGCCAGCCCACGCTGGATCTTGGCGCGCACGACCGTGAGGTCGTCCAGATCTGACCACGTCAGTCGGACGACGACATATCCCAGCGCCCGGAGACGGTCCTCCCTCATCTTCTCGTCCCACAGGTCCTGCGCCTTCTCGTACTTCTTGCGACCGTCGACCTCGATGACGAGCTTCATGTCCTCGTAGAGGAAGTCGACCCGCGCCACGAACTCACCGGCGTCGTCGAAGATCTCCACCTGGGGCGTCGGCATCCGCAAGCCCAGCGTCCGCAGTGCCCATCGCGTGCGGGACTCCGCACCTGACTCCGCGCGGCCGTCCACGAGGGCGAGCATCTTGGCGGGCTCACGCGACCACCGCCACGGTCGAAGGGCCACCATCGCCGCGTCGAGGTCGGCGCGGGTCATCACCTCTCGGTGCAGAGCGTGGTCGGCGCTCACGAGGCCAGCCTCCCCTCCGAAGTGGCTGGCGACCTGGACGCAGGCCACGGCCGGGGTGACGGTCAGCAGACCCCGATGGACCGATGTGAGGGACTCATCGAGAGGCCGGTGGCTCGCCAGACCTGTGTCCGTGCGCCCACGCCCCGACCCGATGCGGGCGACGTGCACCCGGTCGTCGACCCCGTGGACGTCGACACCGCGCACAGCGAGGGCGCTGTGGTGGGTGAGGGCCAGCGGCGGCTCGTCGCCGAGGGTGCGGACCACGGCTCGGGCGCGCAGGTCATGGCGATCCCACGGCTTGGTCTCCCGCCATCGCTCGCCCTCGACGAGCGCATTGCGGCGGACCCGCACCAGGTCGCCCGCACCGATGGCCCGCTCGACATCGCGGCGACTCGCCCCGCGCCGGTGCAGATCGGCGCTGCTGGCGGTGCCACGACCCGCGTCGAGCGCGGCCCGGATGATCGGATGCATGCCCACATCGTGACCGGGATCGTGGTGGGGGCCGCGGAGTTCTCCACAGCCCGGTGGCCCCGACAGGCCCGGGCCCGAGCCTGTCGGCGTTGGTGTCACCTGGTTGTCCCTCTCCGGGCAACCAGGTGACATCAACGCTGCCCGGTGACATCAACGCTGCCCGGTGACCGAGCGGGTCGACAACATGCTGGTGCACGAGCGGCCCGAGGTGCACGTCGTCGGTGAGACCCTCTGGGCGACGGCGGGGCAGGCGGTCTCCCGCGGCTCGGGAGCCGAGCGCCCGCGATCGGTGTGCTCGGTGCTGTGGACGGGAACATCCGGCGGGCACCGCGTGGGGCTGCCGCGCGAGGCGTCGGTTGCCAACGCCGACGACCCCGTCGTGCATGCCTCGGTCCGCGATCTCGTCGTCCCGCCCGAGGGTGACCGCAGGTGGGTGCCGGTCGTGAGCGCAGTGCACGACGCGGCCGACTTCATCGGGTCGCTCGAGGTGCCCGACGGCAGCGGCCACCGCTACGGGGCGGACCAGGCCGAGCGGCTCGCGACGTGCTAGTCGACGACGTCGTAGGTCGTCACCGAGCCGGGCAGCACCGGCTCGTCCCAGTCGATGTCGCGGTGCGAGGTCGAGCGCAGCCACGCGAGAGCAGCCCGGATCGTGTGCTCGTGGCTGACGACGACGAGGTGGTCGGGCTGCTCGATGAGCGCGGGGGCGAACCACTCGCCCACCCGCTCGAAGACCTCCTGCATCGACTCGCCCCCGCCCCACTGCACCTCGCTGATGTGCTCGCCCTCGGGGACGGGCACGGAGCGAAGGGCGTCGGTCCGCTCTCCCTCGAGGTCGCCGAGCGCCTGCTCGCGCAACCCGGGCTCGTTGCGCACCGACGCGCTCCACCCCATGGGGCGCAGCGTGACGGAGATGATCTCGGCGGTCTGCAGCGTGCGCATGAGGTCGCTCGTCCACAGCTGCAGCGAGCGCTCGTCACGGGGGCGGCCGAGCCGGGCCCCGAGGACCATGCCGGCTCGGGCCGCCTCGGCCCGGCCGGTGTCGGTGAGCAGGGCCTGGTTGGAGCCCCGGTGCGCACCCTGGACCAGGCCGTCGCGGTTCCACGTCGACTGCCCGTGTCGGACCAGGTGCACGTGCGTCGGGCTCACGGGACCCACGCTAGTGGTGATCCGTAGAGTGTCCGATCGTGAGCGGCCTCTTGATCACCGGAACCTCGTCCGACGCGGGCAAGTCGCTCGTCGTGACGGGTCTGTGCCGGGCACTGGCCCGCCGTGGGCTGGCCGTCGCGCCCTACAAGGCGCAGAACATGTCCAACCACTCGATGGTCTGCCGCGACGGCGCCGAGATCGGTCGCGCGCAGTACCTCCAGGCGCAGGCTGCGGGGGTCGAGGCGACGTCGGCGATGAACCCCGTGCTGCTCAAGCCCGGCAGCGACCGCCGCGCGCACGTCGTCGTGCGCGGTCGGCCCGCCGGTGAGCTGCAGGCCGGCGAGTACGCGACCGGGCGGGCTCATCTGGCACAGGCGGCCTTCGCCGCCTACGAGGAGCTCACGGCCGAGCACGACCTCGTCGTCTGCGAGGGCGCCGGCTCCCCCGCCGAGATCAACCTGCGGGCCGGTGACTACGTCAACCTCGGTCTGGCACAGCGCTTTTCGCTACCCACAGTCCTCGTGGGCGACATCGACCGCGGCGGCGTGCTCGCCGCGCTCTACGGCACGTGGGCGCTCGTGTCCGACGAGGACCGACCGCTGCTCGCGGCCTATGTCATCAACAAGTTCCGCGGTGACGCCTCGGTCCTCGAGCCGGGCCTGGCCGAGATCACCCGGCGCACCGGCATGCCCTCGCTCGGGGTGCTGCCGTGGCTGCAGGACGTGTGGCTCGACTCCGAGGACTCCCTGTCGATGGGCGCCTGGGGCGACGCCGAGGACGGCGTGCCCACCGACCGTCGCCTGTCGGTCGCGGTGGTCCGCCTGCCCCGCACCTCCAACGGGACCGACGTCGACGCCCTCGCGGCCGAGCCCGGCGTCGACGTGCGGGTCACGGTCGATGCCGACGCGGTGCGCGAGGCCGACCTCGTGGTCCTGCCCGGCTCCCGCGCCACGACCTCCGACCTCGCCTGGCTGCGCCGCACCGGTCTGGCCGACGTCGTCCTCGAGCGGGCCGGCCGCGGAGCGCCCGTGCTCGGGATCTGCGGCGGCTACCAGATGCTCCTCGACGAGATCGTCGACGACGGTGTCGAGAGCACACCAGACGAAGGGGGCGAGACCGCCTCTGCTGCAACGGTCCCGGGCCTCGGCCTGCTGCCCGGTCGCGTTGTCTTCCACGAGGACAAGGTCCTCGCCCGCCCGAGCGGGAGCTGGCGCGGGCACCACGTCGAGGGCTACGAGATCCACCACGGTGTCGTCGAGCCGACCGGCGGCGAGGACTTCCCCGGCGGCCACGCGATCGGCCCGGTCCGCGGGTCCATCTGGCACGGCACCCTGGAGTGCGACGACTACCGGCGGGCCCTGCTCGACGACGTGGCCGCGACGACCGGGGCGCGCTGGTCCGCGGAGCCTGGGGCGGCCCCCTTCGCCGCTCGTCGCGAGGGGATGATCGACATCCTCGCCGATGCCCTCGAGACGCACGTCGACGTCGACGCCCTGCTGTCCCTCGTCAAGGAGACCCGTTGAGCACTCGAGCCATCCACGTCATCGGCATCGGGGCCGGCTCGCCCGAGCACGTGACCGCCGAGGCGGCCGCGGCGCTCGCCGAGGTCGACGTCTTCCTCGTCGCGGACAAGGGCGGGGCCAAGGACGAGCTGGTCGCGGTGCGCCGGGCGATCTGCGACCGCTTCATCCCCGCCGACCACGCCTACGAGTTCGTCACCGTGCCCGACCCGAAGCGCGGGCCGGACGCCGACCGCGACTCCGCGGAGTACGCGCAGGGGGTGCGCGACTGGCACGCCGCCCGCACCGACGCCTACGTGCAGATCATCGACGAGCTGCCCGCCGACGCGGTCGTGGGCTTCCTCGTGTGGGGCGACCCGGCCTTCTACGACAGCACGATCCGCATCGTCGACGCGATCGGTGAGCGGATCGCGACGCGGGTGCGGGTGATCCCGGGGATCTCGGCCTTCCAGACCCTCGCGGCCGCGCACGGCGTCGTGCTGCACCGCGTCGGCGAACCGGTGCACATCACGACCGGCCGCCGGCTCGTCGAGGAGTGGCAGGCCGCTGGGGCCGCCGACCTGACCCTCGGCACCGTCGTCGTCATGCTCGACGGGCACCTGCACTGCCGCGAGCTGGCCGACACCCACCCGGACACGGTGATCCACTGGGGTGCCTACGTCGGCATGCCGCAGCAGGAGCTGCGCTCCGGCCGCCTGGCCGATGTCATCGACGAGATCGTCGAGCTGCGGGCGCGCCTGCGCGAGACCCACGGCTGGGTCATGGACGTCTACGCGCTGACGCCCTAACCCTGCAAAACCCCAGGGTTTTGCAGGGTTAGGGGGCCGCCAAGTGCGCAGGACCCTAGGGTTTTGCGAAGTTGGTCCGTGGGTCAGCGGGTACGGGCGGCGATGCGGCGGACGGCGAGACCCTGGAGCACCATCGAGGCGGCGAGGCAGGCGCCGACGCCCTCGCCCGAGCGCAGGCGCAGGTCGAGCAGCGGCTCGAGGCCCAGCTCGCGCAGCACGAGGGCGTGCGCCCGCTCGCGGCTGACCTGCCCGGCGAGCAGGTAGGCCTGGGCGGCCGGCTCGAGGCGCGCGGCGATGACGCCGGGCAGCGAGGCGGCGAGTCCGTCGAGCACGACCGGAGCGCCAGCGGCGGCAGCCCCGAGCGTGACACCCGTGAGCAGAGCGATCTCGGGTCCACCGACCATCGCGAGGAGGCGAAGGGGGTCCCGCTCACCCTGCGTACGGGCGAGCGCCGCGGCGACGACGTCGCGCTTGCGCGCGACCATGTCGGCATCCGAACCGGAACCCAGGCCGACCGCGTCCTGCGGCTCGAGGTCGAGGAGGGCGCAGGCCAGGGCTGCAGCGACGGTCGTGTTGCCGACGCCGACCTCGCCGAGGCAGACGAGCCCGGAGGCCGCGGCCGCGGTGCCGATGTTGCGCCCCGCAGCGATCAGGGCCTCGACGTCGGCGAGGGGCATCGCGTCGGTGGTCGCGAGGTCACCCCGCTCCCCCGTGGCGCGTGCTTCGTGGGCGTCCGGGACCGCCTGTGCCACACCGGCGTCCACGCCGATGACGGCGAGTCCGGCTCCCTTCGCCGTGGCGGCACCGAGCGAGGTGCCGGCGACGGTCGCAGCGAGCACGTCGTGGGTCGTGGCGGCCGGGAAGGCGCTCACGCCCAGGCCCGTGACCGGGTGGTCGGCGCCGGCGAGGACGAGGGTGCCGCCGGTGAGGTCCTGCGCGCCGACGGCGAGCACGCGGTTGAGCGCGCGGTCGAGGACACCGAGGGACTCCGGCGGCGAGAGCAGCTCGTCGGCGGCGTCGGTCGCGCCGACGAGACGCGTCGGCTCGGGCCCGCGCAGGTGCGAGACCGGCTGCTGGGGTGCGCCCTCGTCGGCCGGCCAGCGCTCGCGCAGGACGACCTGCTCGAGCGGGGTCTTCTTCGACCAGGCGGCGCGCTCGAGACCCGGCGACGGCGGCCGCTCGTCGGGCCAGCCGAGGCAGAGCCAGCCGAGCGTGACCACGCCCTCGGGCAGACCGAGCAGGTCGGCGAGCTCATCAGGGTCGAAGAGCGTCACCCATCCCATGCCGAGGCCGTGGGCGCGGGCGGTGAGCCACATGTTCTCGATGGCCGTCGCGCAGGACCAGAGATCTGCGTCGGGGAAGGTCGCCCGACCGAGGACGCCGGTCGCCGGGGTACGCCGGTCGCAGGCGACGACGACGCCGACGGGGGCCTCGCGCAGGCCCTCGAGCTTGAGGTCGAGCATGCGCGCGGCACGCTCCGAGGCGAGGTGCGCGGCCTGGTCGACCCGCGCCCTGTCGGCCATCGCGGCGGCCCGGTCACGGGTCGCCGGGTCGGTGACGACGATGAAGCGCCAGGGCTGCGAGTGGCCGACGCTCGGCGCCCGGTGCCCGGCCTCGAGGACGGCTGTGATGAGCTCCTCGGGCACGGCGTCCGGCCGGTAGCGCCGGATGTCGCGCCGGCCGGCGACGACGGAGGCGAGGGCCTCGGTGACGGCCTCGCCCATGGCCCAGCCCGAGGGGTCCTCGCGACGCTGCGCCGCGCTGCTCGTGTCACCGATCGTCGGGACCGGGCGGGCGTACCGGGCGCCGTCGAGGCCCCCGCCCTCGCCCTGCCCCGCGCTCACTCGTCGTCCTCGAGGTCGCCCTCGATGTCGAGGTAGACCTGCTGCATCGCGCGCACGACCTCGGGGTCCGGCTCCTCCCACAGGCCGCGGTCGGCAGCCTCGGTGAGCTTTTCGACGATGCCACGCAGGGCCCACGGGTTGGCCCGGCGCATGAACTCCTGGTTGGTCTCGTCGAGGACGTAGTCCTGCGCGATCCGGTCGTACATCCAGTCGTGGACGACGCCGGCCGTCGCGTCGAAGCCGAAGAGGTAGTCGACGGTCGCCGCGAGCTCGAAGGCGCCCTTGTAGCCGTGGCGCTGCATCGCCGAGATCCACCGCGGGTTGACGACGCGCGAGCGGAAGACGCGGTTGGTCTCCTCCTGCAGCGTGCGGGTGCGCACCGCGTCGGGCGAGGTCGAGTCGCCGACATAGGCCTTGGGCTCGGCCCCGGTGAGCGCGCGGACGGTGGCGACCATGCCGCCGTGGTACTGGAAGTAGTCGTCGCTGTCGAGGATGTCGGACTCTCGGTTGTCGACATTCTTGGCCGCCACCTGGATGCGGCGGTAGGTGCGCTCCATGTCCTCGGCGGCCGGTGCGCCGTCGAGGTCGCGGCCGTAGGCGTAGCCGCCCCACGCGGTGTAGACCTGCGCGAGGTCGTCGTCGCTGCGCCAGTTGCCCGACTCGACGACCTGGAGGATGCCCGCTCCGTAGGACCCGGGCTTGGAGCCGAAGATCCGTGTGCGAGAGCGGCGCTCGTCACCGTGCTCGGCGAGGTCGGCGACCGTGTGGGCGCGCACGTGGTTGTCCTCGGGGGCCTCGTCGAGGCCGGCGACGAGCGCGACGGCGTCGTCGATGAGCGCGATGACGTGCGGGAAGGCATCGCGGAAGAAGCCCGAGATGCGCACGGTGACGTCGATGCGCGGGCGGCCGAGCTCCGCGAGCGGGATCGGCTCGAGACCGGTGACGCGGCGGGACTGCTCGTCCCACACCGGCGTCACGCCGAGCAGGGCGAGCACCTCACCGATGTCGTCGCCCGAGGTACGCATCGCCGACGTGCCCCACATCGACAGCCCGACCGAGGTCGGCAGCTCACCGGTCTCCTCGCGGTAGCGGGCGAGCAGCGAGTCGGCCATCGCGGTGCCGGTCTGGTAGGCCAGCCGCGAGGGGATCGCCTTGGGGTCGACGGAGTAGAAGTTGCGCCCGGTGGGCAGCACGTTGACCAGGCCACGAAGGGGAGACCCGCTCGGCCCCGCGGGGATGTAGCCGCCGTCGAGGGCGTGCAGCACCATCGGCAGCTCGCGCTCGGTCGCGGCGAGCCGCGGCACGACCTGCGTCGCGGCGAACTCGAGCACCCGGGTGACCTCGGCGGCCGCCTCCGGCGCGAGGTCGGGCTCGTGCTGCGCGACGAGATCGCCTGCGGCAGAGGCAGACCAGTCCGCGGCGGCGAGGGCCTCGACGAGGTGACGGGCCCTCCCTTCGACCGCATCGGTCTCGGTGGTGGAGGCATCCTCGGCGAGGCCGAGCGCCGCCCGCAGACCGGGGACGGACCCGACCTGGCCGGAGAAGACCTGCGCGGCACGCAGGACGGCGAGCACAAGGTTGACGAGCTCCTCGCCCTGCGGCGCCTGGCCGAGCACGTGCAGGCCGTCGCGGATCTGGACGTCCTTGATCTCGCAGAGCCAGCCGTCGACGTGCATGACGAGGTCGTCGAAGCCGTCGGCGTCGTCGAGGTCGACGTCGTCGCCCAGACCGAGGTCGACGTGCATCTGCGCGGCGTGCAGCAGCTGCCAGATCTCGCCCCGCAGGGCCGGCGCCTTGGCCGGGTCCATGACCGAGACGTTGCCGTACTCGTCGAGGAGCTGCTCGAGGCGGGAGATGTCGCCGTAGGACTCGGCGCGGGCCATCGGCGGGACGAGGTGGTCGACGATCGTCGCGTGGGCGCGGCGCTTGGCCTGCGTGCCCTCACCGGGGTCGTTGACGAGGAAGGGGTAGACGAGCGGCAGGTTGCCCAGGGCCGCGTCGGTACCGCAGGAGGCGGACATCGCGAGGTTCTTGCCCGAGAGCCACTCGAGGTTGCCGTGCTTGCCGACGTGGACGACGGCGTGCGCGCCGAACTCCTCCTCGATCCAGCGGTGGGTCGCGAGGTAGTGGTGCGTCGGCGGCAGGTCGGGGTCGTGGTAGATCGCGATGGGGTTCTCGCCGAAGCCGCGGGGCGGCTGGACGAGGAGCGCGACATTGCCGCGGACGAGGGCTGCGGTGACGATCTCGCCACTCGCGTCACGCGTCGTGTCGACGAAGACCTCGCCGGGCGCCTCGCCCCAGTGCTCGGTCATCGCCTCGCGCAGGTCGGCGGGGAAGGCGTCGAACCACTCCCGGTAGCGCGCGGCCGGGATGCGCACCTGCGCGCCCTCGACCTGCTCCTGGGTGAGCCACTCCTCGTCCTGCCCGCCGGCGGCAATGAGCTCGTGGATCAGGGCATTGCCCGAGGTCGTGTCGGACGCCTCGCCCTCGACCGGAGGGAGCGGGTCCATCCCCACGAAGCCGTCACCGAGGTCGTAGCCCGCCTCGCGCATCGCCCGCAGCAGGCGGATCGTCGAGACCGGGGTGTCGAGGCCGACGGCATTGCCCAGGCGGGAGTGCTTCGTCGGGTAGGCCGAGAGGACGACGGCGATCTTGCGCTCGGCGACCGGGGTGGAGCGCAGGCGCGCGTGGTTGACCGCGATGCCGGCGACGCGGGCGGCGCGCTCGGGGTCGGCGACGTAGTGCGGCAGGCCCTCGTCGTCGAACTCCTTGAAGGAGAAGGCGACCGTGATGAGGCGACCGTCGAACTCGGGGACGGCGACCTGGGTCGCCACGTCGAGCGGGCTCATGCCGTCGTCGGACTCCTCCCAGTCGGCGCGACCCCAGGTGAGGCACAGGCCCTGGAGGATCGGGATGTCGAGGGCGGCGAGCTTCTCGACGTCCCAGGCCTCGTCGTCCTCGCCGGCGCCGGCGGTGGCGGGCTTGGTGCCGCCGGCCGCGAGGACCGTCGTGACGAGGGCGTCGAGGGTGCCGAGCTCCTCGAGCAGGCCGTCGGGTGCGTCGCGCAGGGAGGCGGAGTGGATGACGACGCCCTGGCCGCCGGCCGCGTCGATCGCGTCGGCGAGCGCGTGCGCGTAGTCGGTGTTGCCGGCGGCGTACTGGGCCCGGTAGATGAGGACGCCGACGCGGGGCCGACGGGTGTCGCTGCCGGCGGTGTCGAGGGCGGCCGGCTCGTCGCGCTCGAGGACACCCCACTGGGGCAGCGCCTGCGGTGCCTCGAAGCCCTCACCGGTGAGCAGGAGGGTGTCGCCGAGGAAGGCGTGCAGCTGCGCGAGGTTGGCCGGGCCCCCTTCGGCGAGGTAGCGGTGGGCCTCGGCCGCGGTGCCGGGCGGGACCGTCGACAGCTCCATGAGGGCCGCGTCGGGTTCCTGGGTGCCGCCGAGGACGACGAGCGGGGCACTCGCCGTACGCAGGTCCGCGAAGCCCTCCCACAGCCCCTGCGGGGATCCGAGGTAGCGCACGACGACGATGTCGGCGCCGGCGACGCGCTCGGCGATCTGCTCGTCGGTGAGGCGAGCCGGGTTGCCGACGACATAGTCGACGCCAGCGCTCCGGGCGCTCAGCAGGTCGGTGTCGGAGGTGGACAGCAGGGCGACGGTGGTCACGTCTGGCTCCTTGGCGGGGGTCCGCGCCCCGCGGTCGAAGGGAGGGACCCGCACGGTCTCGTGCAGGCCGGCCGGCAGTGCGTGTCTGACTCGCGAAGGGGGCTTCGCTCACAGTGGCGGGACCGTCCCGGACTTGCACCGGGTTCCGCGCTGCTCGGTTGTCCGGCAGCCTACCGGGGCCGCGTAGGCTGCCCTGCCGTGAGCACACCGACGCCCTCCCGCAGCGGCGCCGACCGCTGCCCGGGGCTGCTCACCCCCTTCGTCTCGGCGGACGGGGCGATGGTGCGCCTGCGCATCCCCGGCGGTCGGGTAGATGCCTCCACGCTGCGCGAGATCTCTTCTCTCGCACAGCGATTCGGCAACCCGGACATCACGCTCACCTCACGTGGCAGCCTGCAGCTGCGCGGCCTGCCCGACCCGCTCCCCCGTGAGCTCATCACGGCGATCGGCGACCTCGGACTCGTCCCCTCCGGCCCGCACGACAAGGCGCGCAACATCGTCGCCGATCCACATGCCGGACTCGACGACCTCGTGACCGCCCTCGACGAGGGGCTGCTCGCGGACCCCGGGCTGGCCGGGCTGCCGGGGCGCTTCCTGCTCGCCGTCGCCTCCCCCGGCGGTCCCGTGCTCGCCGAGCCGTGGGACGTCGCGGTCGTGGCCGAGCCGGGCGAAGGGGGCATCGCACAGGTCGTCGCCGACGGTCGCGCGATCAGCGTCCCCCGCGACGAGGCCGCCGAGGCCGCGCTCGACGTCGCCCGACGCTTCCTCGCCGCACGCACCGACACCCGCACGTGGAACCTTCGCGACCTGCCGGACGAGGCCCGGGCCGACCTGCTGCCGGGGGGCGCTCCCTTCGACGTCGTGGCGGGCGGCCCGCCTTCGCCGGGGCCGGTGGGAGACGACCTCGTGGCGCTCGTGCCGCTGGGGCTGCTGACGCCGGCGATGGCCGCGGCGCTCGAGGGGACGCTCCGCATCACACCGTGGCGCTCGGTCGTCGTGCCGGGGGGCGCGGCGCGGGCCGCGGAACTCGCGGCGGCCGGCTTCGCCACGACCGCCGACTCCCCCTGGACCGTCCTCACCGCCTGCGCCGGAGCCCCGTCGTGCGGGCGCACGACGACCCGCACGCGCGACCTCGCCACGGAGGCCGCCCCCTTCGTCGACGTCACCGGACCCGTCGTGCACGTCATCGGCTGCGAGCGCTCGTGCGGCCACCCCGCCCGCGCCCACGCGACCGCCCTCAACCCCACCAGCGCAGCGGATGTCGTTGCGGCACAACACGAGAAGGCTTGATGAACTCCCTTCGCCAACCGCCTCGCCGGTACGACTACGTCACCGACGGGCAGGAGATCTACCGCCGCTCCTTCGGGATGATCCGCGACGAGGCCGACCTCAGCGGTCTACCCACCGACCTCCACGGTGCTGCCGTGCGGATCATCCACGCCGCTGGTGACGTCGGCATCACGAGCGAGATCGCCGGCCACCCCGAGGTCGCCGCTGCCGCCCACGCCGCGCTCGTCGCCGGGGCGCCGATCCTCACCGACAGCAACATGCTCGCGCAGGGCGTCACCCGCCGCCGCCTGCCCGCCGACAACGAGGTGGTCTGCACGCTGCGCGAGCCGCAGGTGCCCGACCTCGCCGCCCAGTGGGGCACGACACGCGCGGCCGCCGCCGTCTCGCTCTGGGGTGCGCGCCTCGAGGGTGCCGTCGTCGCGATCGGCAATGCCCCGACCGCCCTCTTCCACCTGCTCGAGCTGCTCCACGACGGCGCGCCGCGACCGGCCGCCATCATCGGGATGCCCGTCGGCTTCGTCGGGTCGGCCGAGTCCAAGGTCGCCCTCGCCGAGCACGACCTGCCCGGCGGCCCGGTCCCGTGGCTCGTCGTCCACGGCCGCCGGGGCGGGTCCGCGATGGCTGCCGCCGCGCTCAACGCCCTCGCGCACCGGGACGAGCTGGCATGAGCGGCGGCCGCTTCTACGGCGTCGGCATCGGCCCCGGCGACCCCGAGCTCATCACTCTCAAGGCCGCCCGGCTCATCCGTGACGCCGACGTCATCGCCTACCACGCGGGCACCGGCAAGCAGTCGCTCGCGCGCTCCATCGCCGCCGACCTCATCCCCGAGGGCGCCATCGAGGAAGAGCTGCGCTACCCGGTGACGACCGGTTTCACCGACCACCCTCGCGGCTACTACGGGGCCCTAGCCGACTTCTACGACGAGTGCTGCGACCGGCTCGAGACCCACCTTGCTGCCGGCCGCAGCGTCGTCGTCCTCGCCATCGGCGACCCGCTCTTCTTCGGCTCCTTCATGTACGTCCATGACCGGCTGAGTCCGCGCTACCCCACCGAGGTCGTCCCCGGGATCACCTCGCTGTCCGCCGCCACCGCCGCGGTCGCGACCGGCCTGTGCCGTCACGAGGACACCCTCACCGTCCTGCCCGGCACCTTGCCCGTGCCCGAGCTTGCTCGGCGTCTCGCCGACACCGATGCGGCGATCATCATGAAGCTCGGCCGCACCTTCGCCGGTGTCCGAGAGGCCCTGCGCCAGGCAGGGATGCTCGAGCGTGCCGTCTACGTCGAGCGCGCGTCCTACCCGGGCGAGCTCGTCATGCCGGCTGCCGAGGTCGACGAGGGGCGGGTGCCCTACATGTCGCTCGTCGTCGTCCCCGGCGAGGGGCTGCGGGACGACGCCGCCGGGCGGGCCGCGGACTTCGCGCGGCTGACGGCGGGCACCTCCGACGAAGGGGGCGAGCCCTCCCCTTCGTCCGTCGGCACCGTCCACGTCGTCGGTCTCGGGCCGGGGCCGGACCACTGGCTGACACCGCAGGCGAGCGAGGTACTCGCCCGGGTCGACCACGTCGTCGGCTATGCGCCCTACGTCGCGCGGGTGCCGCAGCGCGAGGGCCTGACCCGCCACGCCTCCGGCAACTCCGTCGAGCTCGACCGCGGGCGCCTGGCGCTCGACCTGGCCCGCGAGGGGGCGGACGTCGCGCTCGTCTCGGGTGGTGACGCTGGGGTCTTCGGCATGGCGACGGCGCTCTTCGAGTCGCGCGAAGCGGCCCTGTCCGACGACCCCGGCTACGCCGACGTGCCGGTCGAGGTGGTGCCGGGCGTCACCGCCGCGCACGCGGCGAGCGCCCTCGTCGGTGCCGTCCTCGGCGGCGACCACGCCCTGGTCAACCTCAGCGACAACCTCAAGCCGTGGGACGTCCTCGCCGCACGGCTGACCGCGCTCGCGACGAACGACATCTCGATCGCCCTCTACAACCCGCGCTCCCGCTCCCGCCCGGACACCCTCGGCGCCGCCCGTGACCTGCTCGTCGACGCGGTCGGCCCGGACCGCGTCGTCGTCGTCGCGCGCCACGTCGGCCGCGACGAGGAGTCGTCGTGGGTGACGACCCTCGGCGAGCTCGACGTCGAGGCCGTCGACATGGGCTGCCTCGTCGTCGTCGGTGCCTCGACGACCCGGGTCACCGACGACGGTCGGGTGTGGACCCCGCGCTCGGTGGACTGACTGCCGTGCACAAGAGGTCGCACTGAGGGCGATCTGGCGCGGTCAACGCCACGAGATGCACCAGGACGACCTCTTGTGCTCACCCCCAGAAGGGCGGCGGTCCTGCCGGTGCGTCCTCGCGCGGCGACGGCAACCGGGTGCCGTCTCCCCACCCCTTCGCCCAGTCCGGCACGTGGCTGGGCGGCGGCGTCATCCCGAGCATCGGCCACAGCCGGTCGGTGTCGACGCCCTTGCCGCGCTGGAGGAAGCGCATGCGCACCAGCGCCTGCGCGCTCACCTGACCGTCCACGACGAAACGCTGCTCGAAGAAGACGCTGACGCGGTCCCAGCCGGCGATCACGGTGTGCAGCTCGTAGGCCTGCAGCGGCTGCAGCGAGCTGCGGAAGGTCATCGTCTCCTGCATGACGACCGGCGCCACCCGCTTGCGCACCTGCGCCAGACCCCACCCGGAGCGGATCGCCAGGTCGATGCGCCCGAGGTCGGCCATCGTGAAGTAGACGCCGTTGTTCATGTGCCACGCGAAGTCGATGTCGTTGGGCAGCACCCGCAACGGCAGCACGGCGACCTCACCGGGTGCGACGGGCCCGCGACGCCTCGCGGTGGCGACGGTCCACAGGATGCGGGGGACGCGGTTCATCGTGGGTGTCCTCGGGTGGTCTCGAGCAGGGCGAAGGGAGCGTAACCGCGCCTCGTCGCGGCGCCGCGGACGGATGTCGGTGGTGCCTGTCACGCTGGGTCGATGGCGACGATCTACTGCACCGCGACGAGTCTCGACGGCTACATCGCCGACGACGAGGAGAGCCTGTCATGGCTCTTCGCGACGCCGGCCCACGACAAGGACCCGGGCGGAAGGTACGGCGACGGGGACAGCCTCGACTTCGACCAGTTCATCCCGACGGTCGGGGCCGTCGTGTGCGGGGCCAACACCTATGCGTGGGTGCACCGCGAGCTGACGCACGACGGGCGGGACTTCGCCTGGCCCTACGAGCAGCCCTCGTGGATCGTCACGCACCGCGACCTCGACCTGCCCGAGGGGGTGCAGGCGCACGCGGGCGACGTGCGCGAGCTGCACGCCGCGGCGACCGAGGCGGCAGCGGGCAAGGACGTGTGGATCGTCGGCGGCGGCGACCTCGCCGGTCAGTTCGCCGACGCCGGGCTGCTCGACAAGGTGTGGGTCCACCAGACGCCCGTCGTCCTGGGCGCCGGCGCTCCCCTGCTGCCGCGGCGCCTGCGGCTGCGGCGCGAGCGGGTCGAGCGCGATGGTCAGTTCACGGCCATGCTCTTCGAGGTCGTCGGGCCCGAGCCGCGGCGTGCCGGTGAGGTCGACGGCGCGGCCGAGGTCTACGCCGAGGGGTGAGGCGGCGCGACGCTACGGTCGAGGGGTGAACCAGCCGCCCTTCGAGCACGAGGTCCCCTTCGACGCGCCGGCCCGCGAGCAGCTCCTCGCCTTCGTCGACGAGCACCGTGCCCTGCTCACGTCGTGCCTCGACGACCTGACCGAGGACGAGGCACGCCGCAGCCTCGTGCCCTCGCGCACGACCCTGCTCGGGCTGGTCAAGCACGCCACCTTCGTCGAGCGGGTCTGGTTCGACGAAGGCGTCCGGGGTCGCTCGCGCGCCGAGATCGGCATCCCCGCAACACCCGACGAGTCCTTCGCGCTGACCGCCGAGGACACCATCGCCTCCGTCGTCGCGGCCCACCGACAGGCCTGCGCGGACGGCCGGGCCGCGATCGCCGACCTCGATCTCGACGACGTGGTGACCGGCAACCGTCGGGGGCCGCTCCCCCTTCGCTGGGTCCTCCTGCACGTGCTGCGCGAGCTCGCCCAGCACGCGGGCCACGCCGACATCCTGCGCGAGCAGGTACTGGCCGCCCGCGAGGGCTGACCCGCGGTTTATCGGGTGACCCGAGAACCGTGGGACGCGTGGGACGACCCGAGCGCCACCGCCACCTCGGCGGGCGTGCGGGGCCAGCCGACCGCGGCCGGCTCGATCCCCATCTCGCGCAGCAGCTGCACCGACCACGGCGGGCGCAGCCGGGCCGCCTCGACGAGGGCACCGTCGGTCAGGGCGTCGGTCACCTCACCCTGGTGGACGACGTGGTCGACGACGAGCGCGACCTCGTCGGCCCAGCTCCAGGCGAGGTCGACGTCGTGGGTCGACAGCACGACCGTCGTGCCGTGCGCCTCGAGCGCCGCGACGGCGGCGAGCATCTCCTCGACACCGGCCGGGTCGAGCCCCGCCGTCGGCTCGTCGAGCAGCAGCACCCGGGGGTGCATCGCGAGCGCACCGGCCACGGCGACCCGCTTGCGCTGACCGAAGGAGAGCCGGTGCACCGGACGGTCGGCGAGCGCCGCGAGCGAGAGCACCGCGAGCGCCTCGTCGACCCGGTCCGCGATCTCCTCAGCAGGCAACCCGAGGTTGGTCGGCCCGTAGGCGATGTCGCTGCGCACGTCGGCGCTGAAGAGCTGGTCGTCCGGGTCCTGCATGACCAGCTGCACCCGCTGCCGGTGGGCGGTCAGGCCGCGCCGCGTGTGCCGCAGCACCTCACCGCTCGAGACGACCGCCCCCTCGGCCGGCTCGTGAGCGCCGGACAGCACGCGCAGCAGCGTCGTCTTGCCCGAGCCGTTGGCCCCGAGGATCGCGATCCGTCGACCGGTGCCGATCGTCAGGCTGACGCAGTCGAGGACGCCCGGAGCCCCGGGATAGCCGGCGTGCACGCCGCGCAGCGCGAGGACGGTGGCCGCGTCGTCGGGAGGTGTCCAGGAGCCGAGGCGGTGCGTCATGCCAACCCCGCCCTCAGCGACAGCCCGGCCAGCCCGACGACGAGCGCTCCCGCCGCCAGGACGAAGGGGGTCGACACGGCCCGGGCAGGCACGAGCGGCACGGCGGCGACTCCCCCGCGGCCGGCCAGCCCGTCCTCGAGCCGGCGGGCCTTGTCCCACGCCGCGACGAGCACCGCGGCGCACAGCTGACCGACCGAGCGTCGCGCGGCCCGGCCGCTCGCGTAGCCCAGCCGCCCGGCCTGCGCGGCCCGGATCGCCGACGCGGCGTCGAGCAGGGCGAAGACCATGCGGTAGGTGACCGCGGCGATGTCGACGGCCACCTCCGGCACCCGCGCCCGGCGCAGGCCCGCGAGCAGGTCGACCATCGGGGTGGTGGCGGCCAGCAGGACCATCGCGCTCGTGGCCGCGAGCGCCCGGGCGGCGACGAGCACGGCCCGGGAGGCACTCCCTTCGTCGACGCCGATCGGACCGAAGGACCACAGGTCACCGGGGCCGAAGGTCACCGCGATGGTCACGGCCCCGATGCCGACGAAGACCGCCGGCCCGAGCATCGCCCGCAGCCACACGCCGACCGGGACCCGGGCGAGCGCCGCGAGGCCGACGGCGCAGGCCCCGACGAGCCCGGCCACCGCCATCGAGGTGGTCGTCGCGGCGACGAGGAGCAGGCCCAGGCAGAGGAGGGACTTCTCCAGCGTCGAGCGGGTCCGCCACCGGGAGGACCACGCGGCGTCGTCGAGGGAGAGCCTCACGTGCGCGACCCGTCGCCCTCGCCACCCGGCACCGCGCGGCGGCCCCGGAGCCGGCCGAAGACGTATCCGAGGACCAGCCCGCCGAGACCCGCCTGCAGGGCGAAGAGGCCCGACTCGATCTCGCCACCGGCGGGCGGCAGGAGCGGCTCGAACCACGGCTCGTGACCGGCCTCCTCGATCTGGGCGGTCGCGGCGGCATCGGACCCGCCGAAGGCCTCCTCCTCACCCGAGGCCGCCCGGCCACCGAGGTAGAGCGCGACGACGAGGACGAGGACGATGGCGCCGACGACGAGCGCGACGCCGCGCCGACCGAGGGTCTGGGTGGACTCACGCACGAGCGGCCTCCGTGGTCTCGACGGTCTCGGCGGGCACGACCTGCAGGTCCTCCAGCTCGGGCCGCGCCCACGCGATGAGGGCATTGAGGAGCAGCACGCCGACGAGGCCCTCGACGATCGCGAGCGGCACCTGGGTCACGGCGAAGATCCCGAGAAAGCGACCCCACGCCTCGACGAATCCCCCTTCGGGATAGGCCAGCGCGAGCTGCGTGGCGGTCGTGACATAGGTGGCGAGGTTGGCCATCGCGACGCCGACGAAGACCCGCACGACGAAGGGGGCCGCGGCGAGCAGCCGGAAGAGCCCGTAGCCGACCCAGGGCCCGACGACGGCCATCGAGACGACGTTGGCCCCGAGCGTCGTGATGCCACCGTGGGCGAGAAGCAGCGCCTGGAAGAGCAGCACGATCGTGCCGAGCAGGGCCATGACCGGGGGGCGGAAGATGATCGCGCCGACCCCGGTGCCCGTCGGGTGCGAGCTCGAGCCGGTGACCGACGGCAGCTTGATCGCCGACATGACGAAGGTGAAGGCGCCGGCAGCGCCGAGCAGCAGGCGGGCACTCGGGTTGTCCCGCACGACGCGGGCGGCACTGCGGGTGCCATGGATGACGAAGGGGGCGGCGACAGCGGTCCACGCGGCGGCGTGGACCGGGGGCAGGAAGCCCTCGGCTATGTGCATCGGTGCACTCTCTCTCTGGCCGGATGACGCGTCCGACCGCGGCAGCCCTCGCCCCGGAGTTCCTGACTCGCGGAAGACCCGCTCACAGTGGCGCGACCGTCCCGGACTCTCACCGGGTTCCCCCAGGTGGAGGCGAAGGCTGCGGCCGAGACTAGCGAAGCCCACCCGGGATGTCTGCCGCCGTCCGCTCCTCGCGCCCGGCCGCGCGGCGGCACGAGTAGAGGTGCGACTCGACGAAGCCCTCGGCCCGCAGCGCCCACCCGACGACGATGATCGCGGCCTGCCGCAGGTCGTGCGCCTCGACCTGGTCGGCGATGTCGGCGAGGGTGCCGCGCAGGACGATCTCCTCGGGTTGCTCCACCCGGTAGGCGACGGCGACGGGGCAGTCGGCGCCGTAGTGCTCGGCGAGCCGGTCCGCGAGCTCGCGGGCGCGGCGGATCGCCAGGTGCAGCACGAGGGTCGCACCGGTCGCGGCGAAGGCCTCGAGGCTCTCCCCCGACGGCATCGCCGTCGAGTCGCGCTGCGCGCGGGTGAGCACGACGGATTGGGCGACCTCGGGCACGGTGAGCTCGCGGCCCAGCCGGGCGGCGGTCGCGGCGTAGGCGGCGATGCCGGGCGTGATGTCCCACGGCACGCCGGCGGCGTCGAGCCGGCGGGTCTGCTCGGCGATCGCGGAGTAGACGCTCGGGTCGCCGGAGCACAGCCGGGCGACGTCCTCGCCGCGCTCGTGCGCGGCGACGCACTCGGCGGTGATCCCGTCGAGGTCGAGGTCCTGGGTGTCGACGAGCCGGGCGCCCTCGGGGCAGTGCTCGAGGACGGCGGCGTCGAGGTAGGTGCCGGCGTAGAGGCAGACCGGGCTCGCCGCGAGCAGTCGGGTCGCGCGGATCGTCAGCAGGTCGGCGGCACCGGGGCCGGCGCCGATGAAGTGAACGGTCATGTCTGGTCCTCGGAGTCGGTGCGGATCGCGGCGAGCTGGGTGACGGTGCGGGCGGGCGTCCACGACAGGAAGCGCCCGAGCGGCACGGCCCGCTCCACCGACAGGCGGGTGAGCTCGCCCCCGGTGCGGGCGTGCAGGCCGATGAGTGCCGCGTCCCCCTCGAGCGTCACGGCGTGCGCGACGAGCCGTCCGCCGGGGCGAAGGGAGGACCAGGCCCGGTCGAGCAGGTCGGGGTCGAGCCCGCCGCCGACGAAGACCGCGTCGGGTGCGGGCAGCGTCGTCAGGTCGGTGCCGGCGGTGTCGCCGACGACGACGTCGACCCGAGCAGCGAGGCCGAGGGCGGCGGCGTTGTCGCGGATGCGCTGGGCGCGGGTCGCGTCGCGCTCGACGCAGGTGACGGTCGCGCGGTCGACGGCGAGGCACCACTCGAGGGCCACGGAGCCGTTGCCGGCGCCGAGGTCCCACAGGTGCGCACCGGGCGTGGGGCGCAGGCGGGCCAGGCCGCTCGCGCGCACGTCGCGCTTCGTCAGCTGGCCGTCGTGGTCGATGAAGTCCTCGGGGCGGCCGGGCACCGGGCCAGCGGTCGCGCCGGCCACGGTGGGGTCGTCGGCGCGCACGTCGAGGCAGGCGAGCACGAGGTCGGGCGTGGCCTCGACGAAACTGTCGGCGCGGGCCGAACGGGCGCCCTCGTCGGGCCCGCCGAGGTGCCAGCGGGCGGTGAGCGTCGTTGCGCCCCAGCCGTACTCGGTGAGCAGGGCCGCCAGACGGGCCGGACCGTCACCGTCGGAGAGGAGCACGACGAGGCGGGCACCGTCGGTCAGGTGGGGCAGGAGCGCGCGCAGGTCGCGCCCGACCGTCGTGACGACGAGCGTCTCCTCCGCGGACCAGCCCTGTCTGGCCCGGGCGAGGGCATCGCTGCCGACGGCAGGGTGGACGCGGACACGCTCGGCCCCGACGACGTCGATGAGGGTCGTCGCGATGCCGGAACGCAGCGGGTCGCCGCTCGCGAGGACGACGGCGTCGGGGTGGGCCTCGACGAGTCCGCGCAGCGCCGGACGAAGGGGGCTGGGCCAGGGCACGAGCCGGGCCTCCGGCGCGTGGAGGGCGAGCAGGTCGAGGTGGCGGGCGCCCCCGAGGAGGGTCGTGGCACCGGCGATGAGGGCGCGTCGGGCCTCGTCCAGGCCGGACCACCCGTCGTCCCCGATACCCACGACCTCGATCACGGACGCCCACCCTAGGGCCTTGCCCCGCTGTGAGAGGATCTCGCCCAGGCACCCCACCGAGGAATCCGGTGCAACTCCGGAGCGGTCCCGCCACTGTCACGGCCCACACGGCCAGAGCCAGACACTCGGTCGGTGCCCGTCGTCGCGAACCCGCGCCGATGTCGTCGGACGGCGAGCGTGGACACTCGCCAGGAGGCCGCCACTGTGAGCCGCACCGGGTCCCGCACCCCCACCTTCCCCTTCACCGCGCTCGTGGGCGCCGACGAGCTGACGTCGGCGCTCCTGCTGAGCGCCATCTCCCCCGAGATCGGCGGCGTGCTCGTCCGGGGCGAGAAGGGCACGGCCAAGTCGACGGCCGTCCGGGCCCTCGCCTCGGTGCTGCCCGAGCAGCGGGTCGCGAGCGAGTGCCGCTTCGGCTGCGACCCCGACCGCGACGAGGACTGCCCCGACGGCCCGCACGAGAGCGCGGCCACGACCCGCCCGGCCCGGCTCGTCGAGCTGCCGGTCGGTGCGACCGAGGACCGCGTCGTCGGCTCCCTCGACCTGCGCCGCGCGCTCGGTGACGGCGAGGCGGCCTACCAGCCCGGCCTGCTCGCCGAGGCCCACCGCGGGATCCTCTACGTCGACGAGGTCAACCTGCTCCACGACCACCTCGTCGACGTGCTGCTCGACGCCGCGGCGATGGGCCGCAACACCGTCGAGCGCGACGGCGTCTCGATCTCGCACCCGGCCAGGATCACCCTCGTCGGCACGATGAACCCCGAGGAGGGCGAGCTGCGCCCGCAGCTGCTCGACCGCTTCGGCCTGACCGTGCACGTCGCCGCGAGCCGCGACCCGCACGTGCGGGCCGAGGTCGTGCGGCGTCGCCTCGAGGCCGACCTCGACCCGGCGGGCTTCGCGGCCCGCTTCGCCGACGCCGAGGCCGAGCTGACCCAGCGCCTCGCCGCCGCCCGGGAGGCGGTGCGCTCGGTGCGGCTCGACGAGCGCACGCTGCGCACCATCGCGCGGGTGTGCGCCGGCTTCGACGTCGACGGCATGCGCGCCGACATCGTCACCGCGCGGACCGCCGCGGCGCACGCCGCCTGGCAGGGCCGCACGCAGGTGACCCGCGAGGACATCCGGGCCGCTGCGCTGCTCTCCCTGCCGCACCGGCGCCGTCGTGCTCCCTTCGACGCTCCGGGGCTCGACGAGGACCTGCTCGACCGACTGCTCGACGAGGAGCCCGAGGACGACCCGCCGGGCGGCGGCGAGGAGCCGGATGGCGGCGACCAGCCCGACGAGGGCCCGGGCGAGGCGCCCGACGCCGACCCCTCCGGCCCGCCCCCGAGCTCGACGACGTCCGGCGACCAGCCGACCGGGCCCCAGTCGTCCGCCGACCCGACCCCCGACTCCCCGGACGAGTCGGCGGAGGCCCCCGAGTCACCCCCTTCGCCCCCTGCGGGTGCCACGCCGACCCCCACCGGCACCGCCGCGGCCACCGAGCCCTACCGCGCCCGCCGGCTCGAGCTCACCGGCGTCGGCGCCGGCCCGACCGGTCGCCGCTCCCCCGCACTCACCCCCCGTGGGCGGGTCGTCGGCACCCACCCGGCCGGGCACGAGCCCGCCGGGTCGCCGGTGCACCTGACCGCCACCCTGCGCGCCTCCGCCGCCCGCCGGGCCGCCCGCACCGGGCCCGCCCGGGTGACCGGCGACGACCTGCGCCACGCCATCACCCGCGGCCGCGAGGCCAACCTCGTGCTCCTCGCCGTCGACGCCTCCGGCTCGATGGCCGCGCGCAAGCGGATGGGCGAGGTCAAGACCGCCGTCCTCTCGCTCCTGCTCGACGCCTATCAGCGACGTGACCGGGTGGGTCTGGTGACCTTCCGCGGGACCGGCGCGGAGCTGGCGCTGCCGCCCACATCGTCCGTCGACGCCGCCGCCGCCCGCCTCGCCGAGATGCCGCACGGCGGGCGCACCCCGCTCGCCGAGGGACTGACCGAGATCGCCAGGGTCGTTGCGCGAGAGCGCATCCGCGACCGCAACCAGCGCGCTCTCGTCGTCCTCGTCACGGACGGCCGGGCCACGGCCGGGCCCGATGCTCTCGCCCGGGCGCAGCGCATCGCCGACGCCTGGGGCCACACGGCCGAGACCGTCGTCGTCGACTGCGAGTCGGGCCGCTTCCGCATGGGCCTGGCCGCCGACCTCGCCCACCGCATGGGCGCCGAGCACATCGCCCTCGAGCAGGTCGCCGCGAGCGGCCTCGTCGAGATCGTCACCGACCGCACCACCCCCCGAAGGAGCGCCGCCTGATGGCCCAGGGACAGACCCCCGTCACGCCCGAGGACGGGCTCACCACGCGGCAGCGCCGCAACCGCCCGCTCGTCGTCGTCCACGGTGGCGTCGGCAAGGGCAAGTCGACGGCGGCCTTCGGCCTCGGCCTGCGCGGGTGGAACCAGGGCTGGTCGATCGGCGTCTTCCAGTTCGTCAAGTCCGCGAAGTGGCGCATCGGCGAGGAGGAGGTTTACACGACCCTCGGCCGCATCCACGAGGAGACGGGCGAAGGGGGCCCCGTCGAGTGGCACAAGATGGGCTCGGGCTGGTCGTGGTCGCGCAAGGCCGGGTCCGAGGAGGACCACGCCGCCGATGCGCGTGAGGGCTGGGAGGAGATCAAGCGTCGCCTCGCCGACGAGACGCACACCGTCTACATCCTCGACGAGTTCACCTATGTCATGAAGTGGGGCTGGGTCGAGCTCGACGACGTCATCGACACGCTCACCAACCGGCCCGGCTACCAGCACGTCGTCATCACCGGCCGCGACCCGCACCCGCGGCTGCTCGAGATCGCCGACGTCGCCACCGAGATGACCAAGGTCAAGCACCCCTTCGACCAGGGGCAGAAGGGCCAGAAGGGCATCGAGTGGTGACGGCCCTCCCCCGGGTGCTCGTCGCGGCGCCCGCGTCGGGCCACGGCAAGACGACGATCGCCGTGGGGATCATGGCCGCCCTCGCCCGGCGCGGCCTCACCGTCGCACCGGCCAAGGTCGGCCCCGACTACATCGACCCCGGCTACCACGCGCTGGCGACCGGTCGACCGAGCCGCACCCTCGACCCGTGGCTCGTGGGCGAAGGGAGGGTCGCTCCCCTCCTCGCCCGCGGCGCCACCCACCCGACGCCCGCGGACGTCGCCGTCCTCGAGGGCGTCATGGGGCTCATGGACGGGCGGCTCGGGGGCGACGGCTTCGCCTCGAGCGCGCACGTCGCGGCCCTCACGCGCACCCCCGTCGTGCTCGTCGTCGACATCAGCTCGACCTCGCGGACCGTCGCCGCGACGGTGCACGGTCTCGCGACCATCGACCCCGACCTCGACGTCGTCGGCGTCGTGCTCAACAAGGCCGGCACCCCCCGCCACGGCGACGAGGCCCGCCGCGCCGTCGAAGGCGTCGGCGTCCCCGTCTGGGGCGTGCTCCCCCGCGACGCCGCGATGCACGTGCCCTCGCGCCACCTCGGGCTCGTGCCCGCCGCCGAGCGCGGCGAGGCCGCGGCCACCCTCGACCACATCGCCGCCGTCGCCGAGGAGCACCTCGACCTCGACGCGCTCCTCGCCGCCGCACGCACCGCACCCGACCTCGGCGTCGAGCCGTGGGACCCCTCGCTCCCTGAGGAGCTTGCAGGTCCTGAGGAGGCGCGCCAGCGCCGTCTCGAAGGGCAGCACGCGTCTCGAAGGGAGAACCCCGTGGTCGCCGTCGCCGGAGGCCGGGCCTTCACCTTCCGCTACCCCGAGACCGTCGAGCTGCTCGAAGCGGCTGGTGCGCGAGTCGTCGAGGTCGACCCGGCCCGCGACGCGGCGCTGCCCGAGGGCACCTGCGCCCTCTACCTCGGCGGCGGGTTCCCCGAGGTGCACGCACGCACCCTCGCGACCAACCGCCCTCTCGTGCAGGTGATCCGGGATGCCGTCGCCGATGGCATGCCGACCATCGCCGAGTGCGCCGGCATGCTCTACCTCGCCGAGACCCTCGACGACCACCCGATGGTCGGTGCCCTGCCGGCCCGTGCCGCGATGGGCCGACGGCTGACCCTGGGCTACCGCGAGGCGACCTCGCTCGTCGACTCGGTCGCCGGGCCCGCCGGCACCCGCGTGACGGGCCACGAGTTCCACCGCACGGTGACCGATCCCCCCTTCGGCAGGCAGGCAGCGTGGGACCTCGGCGGCCGCACCGAGGGCTTCGCCCTCGACCCCGCCGGCACCGGCCGCGCGACCCTCGTCGCCTCCTACCTGCACACCCACTGGGCCGGCTCCCCCGACGTCGCCGCCTCCTTCGTCGACGCGGCTCGCGCATGGGGCGTCCGTGGATCGGGTGGGGTGGCGCTGGGGGCTTCGCCCGTGCACCACGAGTCCTCGGAGCCCTCACCTGACTCATCGCAACCGGCTCAGCCCTTGAGTCGCGCCACCCCAGCCCGAACCACGTCCTTCCCGGTGAGCCCGTCACCGGTCGCCTTCGAGGGATCGGTGCCCGATCCGCTGCGTCATCATGGCGACGCCGAGGTGTCGAGCGATCTGGTGGACCTCGCCGTCAACGTGCGGCTCACCCAGCCGCCGGGGTGGCTGGCGCAGGCGCTCGTCGAGGAGCTCTCGACCGTCGCGGCCTACCCCGACCCCACCCGTGCTCGGGACGCGATCGCCGCCCGTCACGGGGTGGCCCGGGACCAGATGCTGCCGACGAGCGGCGGGGCGGAGGCCTTCACGCTCGTCGCACGGGCGCTGACGCCGCGCGACGCGGTCGTCGTGCACCCGCAGTTCACCGAGCCCGAGGCCGCACTGCGCGCCGCGGGCCACGACGTGCGGCACGTGCTGCTGCGGCCGGAGGACGACTTCGCGCTCACTCCCGAGGCACTCGGGCAGATCGGCGACGCCGACCTCGTCGTCATCGGCAACCCGACCAACCCGACGGGCGTGCTGCACCCGGCCGACGCGATCCGCACGCTCGCGCGGCCCGGGCGGGTGCTGCTCGTCGACGAGGCCTTCATCGACGCCGTGCCCGGCGAGCGCGAGTCGCTCGTCGGCGGTGACCTCACCGGTCTGCTCGTCGTCCGCTCGCTGACGAAGACCTGGGCCGTCGCCGGCATCCGCGCCGGCTACGTCGTCGGCGACGCCGAGCTCGTCGCGGCCCTCGCCGCGCACCAGCCGCACTGGTCGGTCGGCGCGCTCGCGCTGCGGGTCATGACCGAGACCGCGGCCCCCGCCGCCCTGACCGAGGCGGAGCGCGCCACCGAGGAGCTCGCCGGCTGGCGCCGGCACCTGACCACGGGGCTGCACGCCCTGGGCATCCCGACCGGCGGCGGCGACGCCCCCTTCGTCCTCGCGCAGGTCGGGGCCGGGGTCCGCGAGCGGCTGCGCGGCGCAGGCTGGGCCGTGCGCCGCGGAGACACCTTCCCCGGGCTCGACGCCACCTGGGTGCGGATCGCCGTCCGTGACCCCCACACCATCGACGGGCTGCTGCGAGAGCTGGCCCATCTCTCCCACCGGAGGACTGCATGACCGACGCCACCACCACCGCCACCGGGCGGGTCGTCCTCGTCGGCGGGGGGCCCGGTGACCCCGGCCTGCTCACCGTCGCCGGCCGCGACGCGCTCGCCGCCGCCGACGTCGTGGTCACCGACCGCCTGGGCCCGGTCGCCGCGCTCGACGAGATCGCCCCGCAGGCCGAGATCATCCACGTGGGCAAGATCCCGCGCGGCGAGTTCACCCCCCAGGAGCGCATCAACGAGCTGCTCGTCGAGCACGCGCGCGCGGGGCGCACCGTCGTCCGGCTCAAGGGCGGCGACGGCTACCTCTTCGGCCGCGGTGGCGAGGAGTGGAACCACTGCGTCGCCGCCGGCATCGCCGTCGAGGCCGTGCCCGGTGTCTCGTCCGCCTTCTCCGTCCCGGCGCTCGCCGGCATCCCCGTGACCCACCGCGGCCTCTCGCAGGGCGTCGCCGTCGTCTCCGGGCACGTCGGCCCCGACGACCCGCGCAGCGAGGTCGACTGGGCCGCCCTGGCAACCTCGCGGCTGACCATCGTGGTCCTCATGGGCGTCGCGACGCTCGGGGCGATCGCCGAGGCGCTCGTCGCCGCCGGCCTGTCCCCCGACACCCCGGCCGCGTGCATCGCGGACGGGGCCACCCCGCAGCAGCGGTCGGTGCGGGCCCCCCTCTCGCAGATCGCCTCCGCGGCGGACGAAGGGGGCTTCGCTCCCCCGGCCATCACCGTCATCGGCGACGTCGTCGACGCCCTCGAGGCACCGGCCCCCACCTCGCCGTGAGTGCGTCCGAAGGGCTGCGCCTGGCGGTCGGGACCTTCACCCGGTCGCCGAGCGGTCGGGTGACGATCACCTCGGACACGGCACGCGCCGCGCTGCTCCTCGCGCCACTCGCCGTCCTCCCCCTGGCGCTCCAGGTCGTCGTCGTCGGACTGACCGTCGAGATCGGCGTGCCGCCGCTCGTCGCCGCGGGCCTCGCCCTCGGCGTCCTGGCCCACGGCTCACGGGGCATGCACCTCGACGGCCTGGCCGACACGGTCGACGGCCTCGGTGCCGGCTGGGATCGCGAGCGAGCGCTCGAGATCATGCGACGCGGCGACGTCGGCCCGATGGGGGCCGTGGCTCTCGTGATCGTGCTGCTCGTGCAGGTCGGCGCGATCGCTGCTCTGCTCGGCGCCGGCTGGCGAGGCGCGCTCGTCGTGGGGGCCGCGGTCGTGGCGTCCCGGGCTGCTGCCGCCGCCGTCTGCGGTCGCGGGCAGCAGGCCGCACCGGGCTCGAAGCTCGGGGCCGCCTTCGTCGGCACCGTGCCCTTCGCCGGGGCCGTGCTCGTGGTCCTCGCCGTCGGCGCCCTCCTCGTGGCATCGGTGCTGCCGGTCGCCCTGCTGCTGGGGGGGCTGGGTGACGGGAGCTCCACGGCCCCCTTCTGGATGACCACTCGAGCCGTCCTCGTGGCGGCAGCGGCCGTCCCCGTCGCCATCTGGGCGGCGATCTCGCTCCGGGACAAGGCCGCCAGCACCTTCGGCGGTGTGGGTGGCGATGTCATCGGGGCCGGTGTCGAGGTGGCTCTCACCGTGCTGCTCGTCCTGCTGACGGTGGCGTGGTGAGCATGCGTGTCCTCGTCACCGGCGGTGTGCGGTCGGGCAAGTCCCGGCACGCCGAGTCGCTCCTGCTGCCCCCACATCTGCCCGAGGGCACGCCCGTCACCTATCTCGCCGCCGGTCCGCAGCGCGACGACGCCGACTGGGCGGCGCGCGTCGCGGCCCACCGCGAGCGGCGACCGGAGACCTGGTCGACCGTCGAGAGCACGGACGCCGCGAGCGCACTGTGGGACGCAGAGGGGCCGGTCCTGCTCGACTGCCTCGGCACCTGGCTGACCGCACAGCTCGACGAGATCGAGGCCTGGGAGGCGCCCGAGCACCACTGGGTCGGCGCCCTCGAGCAGCGCCTCGAGGACCTCGAAGCAGCTTGGCGCGCAACGGATCTCGCCGTGGCAGTGACCAACGAGGTCGGCTGGGGGCTGGTGTCGGAGCACCGGTCCGGGCGGATCTTCGCCGACCGTCTGGGCTGGCTCAACCAGCGCATCGCCGCCTCCGCCGACCGGGTCGACCTCGTCGTCTCGGGCCAGGTGCTGACGATCAAGGGCGGGGCGTGAGCACGGCCCACCGTGGCCGTCGCCTCGACCAGGTCGCGCTCGGGCTCGCCCTCGGCTGGGTCGCCGACCTCGCGCTCGGCGACCCCCGGCGCGGGCACCCGGTCGCGGCCTTCGGCAGCTGGGCCGCGGCCGTCGAGACGCGGCTGCACCGTGACTCCCGAGCCGCCGGAGTCCTCACCGAGGTGGTCGTCCTCGCCCCCGTCGTGGCGCTGGGTGTGGGCGCCGGCCGCCTGCCCGCGCCCGCCCGCGCCATGGCCACGGCTGCTCTCACCTGGGCGGCGCTCGGCGGCACGAGCCTCGGCCGGGAGGGCCTGGCCGTCCACGACCTGCTCGCCACCGGCGACCTGCCCGGCGCCCGCGCGCGGGTCCGCAACCTCGTCGGCCGGGTCACCGACGACCTCACCCCCGACGAGGTGGCTCGGGCCGCGGTCGAGTCCGTCGCGGAGAACTCCTCGGACGCCGTCGTCGGCACCCTCGTCTGGGGCGCCGCCCTCGGCCCGCTCGGCGTCGTGCTCCACCGCGCGGCCAACACCCTCGACGCGATGCACGGTCACCGAACCGCTCGCTACGCCCGATTTGGTTGGGCCGCAGCGCGGCTCGACGACGTGCTCGGCTGGGCGCCGGCCCGGGTGACCGTCCTCGCCACCGCCGCGGCGACCCCCCTTCGGGCCCGGGACGTGGTGCGCACCGCGGTGCGGGACGGGCGTGACCACCCCAGCCCCAACGCGGGGCCGGTGGAAGCGGGCTTCGCCGCCGCCCTGGGCCTGCGCCTCGGCGGGCGCACCGTCTACTCGAGCGGCGCCGAGGATCGGGTCGTCATGGGCTCGGGCCCGGCGCCGGTCGTCGCCGACCTGCCGCGCGCCGTCGCCCTGGCCCGCCGGGTGGGTGCCGTCACGCTGGTCGCGGCCGTCGGGGCCCGCCTGCTCGTCCGTCGCTGAGGCGGGTCAGTCGCCCACCTGGTCCTCGACCCACGCCGCTGCGGCCACCGCATCGCTCGCCTCGGCGACGCCCTCGGCGCGCGCCGGACGCGACACGACGACGACCGGCACCCCGAGATGGCGGGCCGCGTCGAGCTTGGCCTCGGTGAACCGTCCGCCCGAGTCCTTGGTGAGCAGCACCCGCACGTCGTGCTCGCGCATGATCGCCTCCTCGTCGGCGACGGCGAAGGGCCCCCGCGAGCGCAGCACCGTCCACGCGTCCGGCAGCGGCGCCTCCGGCGGCTCGACGAGCCGCACGAGCACCGGCCGCTCGGCCCAGGCCTCGACGTGGTGGTGCAGGGTCTGCCGCCCCGTGGTGACGAAGGGGGTTCCCCCCACCGCGTCGGCCGCCTCCCGGGCAGCCACGTGGTCGCCCACCCAGGTCCACGACGCGGCGTCCGGGTGCTGCACCCAGCCGGGCCGGGCCAGCCGCAGCAGCGGCACCCTCATTGACGAGCAGGCCTGTGCCGCATGGGCGCCCATCGTCGCGGCGAAGGGGTGCGTCGCGTCGACGACGGCACTCACCTCGTGCTCGCGCAGCCACTGGGAGAGCCCCTCGACCCCGCCGAAGCCCCCGATCCGCACCGGCCCGACCGGCAGCCGCGGCTGGGAGACCCGGCCCGCGAGCGAGGAGGTGAGGGGCACTCCCTTCGCCTCGAGGACAGCAGCCAGATCCCGTGCCTCGGCGGTCCCACCGAGGATCAGCACGTGCGTCATGGGGCCACCCTCCCACGCACAGGTTGCGCCCCTAGCGTCTGACCCGTGCAGCACCTCTTCGACCGCCTCTCCCCCGCGACGGGCACACCCGACCTCGGCGGCTGGACCCTCGTCGTGGTCCTGGCCCTCGCGCTGCTCGCCGCCACGTGGTGGCCGGCGTGGCGGGTGCTGCGCCTGGGCGTGACCCTCGTCCACGAGCTCGGCCACGCGGTCGTCGGGATGGCGTGCGGGCGGCGGTTCACGGGCTTCGTCCTGCGCTCGGACATGTCCGGCCACGCGGTGACCGTCGGCCCGGCCCGAGGTGCGGGCGTGGTCGCGACGACCTGGGCCGGCTACCCCGCTCCCGGCCTCGTCGGCGCGGCGGTCGTGTGGCTCGCGACGGCCGGCTGGGCAGCCCCGACGCTCACCCTCCTGCTCGTCGGGCTGCTCGCCGCCCTGACCCGGGTGCGCTCCGCCCTCACCGGCCTCGTCGTCGTCGCGGTGCTCGCGGCGGGCGCTGCCCTGTGGTGGTGGCGTGACGACGCCCTGCAGCAACAGGTGCTCGTCGGCCTGGGCGTGCTCCTCCTCGTCGGAGCCTGGCGTCATCTGGCGACGATGCTCGGTGGCATCGAGGCCCGGAGCGACCCGGGCTCGCTCGCCCGTGCCACGGGCGTGCCGGCGGTGCTGTGGGTGGCGAGCTTCGCGCTCGTCCTCGCCGGCGCCTCCTGGCTCGCCGCCGCGCGCCTGCTCGGCGTCGTGGGAGGCTGAGACATGACCTCACCCGTTCGCGCCGTCGGGCAGGTGCTGCTCGGCTCCGTCCTCGTCCTCGCGGGCGTGGCTCACCTGACCTTTGCCCGCACGGAGTTCCAGGCACAGGTCCCGCCGTGGTTCCCCGCTGACGCCGACCTCGTCGTGCTCGTCTCGGGTGTCGTCGAGGTCCTCGTGGGCGCGGCTCTGCTCGTGACCTGGCGGCATCCCGCCCGAGCGGGGGTCGGGCTGGCGACGGCGGCGCTCTTCGTCGCGGTCTTCCCCGGCAACATCGCGCAGCTCACCGAGCACCGAGACGCCTTCGGGCTGACGAGCGACACGGCGCGGGCGATCCGGCTGCTCTTCCAGCCGGTCCTCGTCGTGTGGGCGGTGTGGAGCACCGGCGCCTGGCGCTGGTGGCGACAGCGTCGGGTGACTGCCGAGCGCCGTTCCTAGGCCGCGAGCCACCCGTCGACGATGGTGAGCACGTCGAGCAGCTCGTGCGCCACACCGTCGGGCTCGACGTCGACCGTCACCTGCTGGTCGGTGGGGATGTCGCTGTGCGGCACCCAGATCGCGCGCATGCCGACCTCCTGCGCACCGAGCACGTCCTCGAAGAGCCGGTCGCCGACGTAGACCGCGTGGGTCACCGGCACGCCGACGGCCGCTGCCGCCGCCTCGAAGGCCTCGCGGTGCGGCTTGACCACCTTGATCTCCGACGAGTAGACGTCGCCGTCGACGAGGTCGAGCACGCCGTCACGCTCGAAGATCTCGCGGTGGTAGTCCCCGCTCCAGATCGTGTTGGACAGCACGCCGACCTTGAGCCCACGCTCACGCAGCCCCTCCCACAGCGGCCGCACCTGCGGGTCGGTGTGGGTGTGCGGCTCCCAGAAGCGGCGATAGGCCGCGAGGGCCACGTGGTGCCGGTCGTGCTGGGGGTCGGCCCCGGCCTCGCGCAGGATGTCGTCGAGGTGGGCCCCGCGCTGGTCGTCGCGCACCTGCCGCCACGCATCGGCCTCGACGGCGTGGATCCGCTCGGCGAGCTCGTGCGCCCGGTCGAGGTCCTCCTGCGGCACCTCGTCGGACTCGATCGGGATGCCGTGTACCTCGCGGGCGAAGACCCGCCACTGCTGGCCCAGATCGATCGTGTGCCACGGGGTGAGGGTGCCGCCCCAGTCGAAGATCACTGCCTCGACGGGCCCGGCCTCGGGCCGCTCACGCACGGTCAGCGGGTGGCGCATCTCGTCGACGCTCACGCCCCGCCACGCACCTCGGCGAGCACGGCCTCGACGGCCTCACCCACCGGCACCTCGCGGCGGTCACCGCTGCGGCGGTCCTTGACCTCGACGACCCCGTCGGCCAGACCCTTGCCGACGACGAGGATCGTCGGCACGCCGATGAGCTCGGCGTCCTTGAACTTCACGCCCGGGCTCACCTTGCCGGCGCGGTCGTCGTAGAGGACGGAGACCCCCTTCGCCTCGAGCTGCGCGGAGAGATCACCGGCGGCGGTGAAGATCTCGTCGGTCTTGCCCGCCGCGACGACGTGCACGTCGAAGGGGGCGAGCTCACGCGGCCACACCAGGCCCAGGTCGTCGTGGTTGTCCTCCGCGACGACACCGACGGCGCGGGTGACGCCGACGCCGTAGGAGCCCATGGTCACGGTGACGAGCTTGCCGTTCTCGTCGAGGACCTTCAGGCCCAGCGCCTCGGCGTACTTGGTGCCGAGCTGGAAGATGTGGCCCATCTCGACACCGCGGGCGAGGGTCAGCGTGCCGGAGCCGGTCGGGCTCGGGTCGCCCTCGCGGATCTCCGCCGCCTGGATCGTGCCGTCGGCGGTGAAGTCGCGACCGTGGACGAGGTCGATGACGTGCTTGCCGTGCTCGTCGGCACCGGTGACCCAGGCGGAGCCCTCGGCGATGCTCGGGTCGAGCAGGTAACGAATGCCGGAGGAGCGCTCGGAGCCGAGGACGCCGGGACCGATGTAGCCCTTGGCGAGCATCGGGTGGGCGGCGAAGTCGGCCTCGCCGAACTCCTCGACCTCGGCCGGCGCCACCTGGGCCTCGAGGCGCTTCGCGTCGACCTCGCGGTCGCCGGGCACGCCGATGGCCAGCGGCTCGCGCCACGGCTCGTCGTGCTCCTCGTCGGCAGGGTGGACGAGGGTGACGAGGACGTTCTTGAGCGTGTCGGCACCGGTCCACTCGCGGCCGTCGGTGCGCGGGTGGCTGGCGTTGAGGGCGGCGACGAGGGTGTCGATCGTCGGGGTGTCGGGGGTGTCCTCGACGTGGGCGGGGCCGGCGGTCACCTCGACCGGCGGGGCCTGCGGCACGACGACGGCCTCGACATTGGCCGCGTAGCCGGAGGCGTCGCGCACGAAGGTGTCCTCGCCGTTGGGGCTGACCGCGAGGAACTCCTCGCTCGCGCTGCCGCCCATGGCGCCGGAGTCGGCGTGGACGATGACGTACTCGAAGCCGAGCCGGTCGAAGATCTTGATGTAGGCGTCGCGGTGCGCGTCGTAGGCCTTCTGCAGGCCGGCGGAGTCGATGTCGAAGGAGTAGGAGTCCTTCATGATGAACTCGCGGCCGCGCAGCACGCCGGCGCGCGGGCGGGCCTCGTCGCGGTACTTCGTCTGGATCTGGAAGAGCGCGAGCGGCAGGTCCTTGTACGAGGTGTACATGTCCTTGACCGCGAGGCAGAACATCTCCTCGTGCGTCGGCCCGAGGAGCATGTCGGCGTCCTTGCGGTCGACGAGCCGGAAGAGGTTGTCGCCGTACTCGGTCCACCGGTTGGTCGCCTCGTAGGGCTCCTTGGGCAGCAGCGCGGGGAAGGACAGCTCCTGGGAGCCGATCGCCTCCATCTCCTCGCGCACGATCGCCTCGACCTTGCGCAGGACCTTCAGCCCCAGCGGCAGCCAGGTGTAGATGCCCGGCGCGGCGCGGCGGATGTAGCCGGCCCGCACGAGGAGCTTGTGGCCCGGCTGCTCCGCGTCAGCGGGGTCCTCCCGGAGGGTGCGGAGGAAGAGGGAGGACATGCGGGTGACCACGGACGGGACTCCAAGCGTGACGAAGGGGGTGTACCGCGTCAGGATATCCGCTCACCCATGAGCGCCGCCCCCGCAATACCGAGCTGTCGGGTCACCAGGCGCACCGCGGCCCGCTCCGCGCGGTCGGGCCGCGAGAGGGCGACGATCCACCGGGCGGAGGGCACGCCGACGAGCGGCACGAGGGCGAACTCGTCGGCCGTGCGGGTCGTGTAGCGCGGCAGCAGGGCCAGGCCCTCGCCGGCCGCGACGAGGGCGGCGACGAGGTGGTTGTCCCGCAGCCGCAGTCGCCGGTACAGGCCCCGGCCGCAGGCGGCCTCGACCCGCTGCAGCACGGTGTCGAAGGGGTAGTGCTCGGGTACCGCGAGCCAGGTCTCGTCGACGACGTCCTGGGGTCGCAGCGTCGCCCGGCGGGCGAGCCGGTGGTCGGGCGGGACGGCGACGTCGAGCGGCTCCCGGGTGAGCACGGTGGCGACGAGGCCCTCGCTCCCCACGGGCACCTCGCTCGTCAGCGAGTGCGCGACGACGATGTCGGCATCGGCTGCGGCACGCGCGTAGTCGTGCTCGGCCAGGTCGAGGTCGTCGATGCTCAGCTCGACGTCGCTGTCGGCGAGCAGGACGAGCGCGCCGGGCAGCAGGGCGGTCAGCCCGCTCGGCAGGCCGGCGACGCTCACCCGCCCGGTCGGCCGGCCCCGGTGCTCCGACAGCCGTGAGTCGACCCGCGCGATCGCGGCGGCCACCTCGTCGGCGCCGTCGGCGAGCAGCTCCCCTGCCTCGGTGAGCCGCAGCCCTCGTCCGTGGGGCTCGACGAGCGGGGTGCCGGCGGCCCGCTGGGCCGTACGCAGCTGCTGCGACAGGGCCGAGGGGGTGCGGTGGGTCGCCGCGGCGACCGCGGCGAGACTCCCCCGCTCCCGCAGGTCGCGCAGCAGCTCGAGGTGCCTGATGTCCATGCAGGAAGCCTAAAGGGATCGGTCATGAAGATTCGCTTGTCCTGCACAGTCGGGTGACCGACGATCGACGGGTGCCGATCCGCCACCGCCTGCTCGCCGTCGTCGTCGCCGTCCTCTGGGGCGCCAACTTCATCGCCATCCACGCCTCGCTCGAGGTCTTCCCGCCCTTCCTGTGCTCGGCGCTGCGCTTCGCCCTCATGGCGATCCCGACGATCTTCTTCGTCCCCCGCCCGCAGGTGCCCACGCGCTGGCTCGTCGGCTACGGCATCGGCTTCGGCATCCTCCAGTTCGCCTTCCTCTACCTCGCGATGGACGCCGGCATGCCGACCGGCCTGGCCTCGCTCGTCCTGCAGAGCTCGGCCCCCTTCACCGTCGTCCTCGGCGCGGTCCTGCTCGGCGAGCGACTGAGCGGCCGCGCCGCGACCGGCGTCGCGGTCGCTGCCCTCGGCATGGCCGTCGTCGGCTCTCAGCGACTCGACGCCGAGGCGGGGCTCCTCCCCTTCGTCCTGACGCTCATGGCCGGCCTCGGGTGGGCCTTCGGCAACCTCGCCTCCCGCCTGGCCGCGGCGCCCAGGCCCCTCCACCTGACGATGTGGATGACGGTGGTCCCGCCGGTCCCGATGCTCGCCCTGTCGCTGCTCGTCGAGGGGCCCGAGCGCATCGGCACGGCCCTCGCCGACTCCCTGACCACCGCGGCGGTCCCCGCTTGGCTGGGCCTCGCCTACACGACCCTCCTGGCCACCGTCGTCGGCTCGGGCATCTGGACCTGGCTCATGGCACGGCACCCGTCGGGGACGGTCGCTCCCTTTTCCATGCTCGTGCCGGTGACCGGTCTGGCCCTGGCCTGGCTGCTCCTCGACGAGGTGCCCGCCCCGCTCGAGCTCGTCGGTGGCGCCCTCGTCGTCGGTGGGGTGCTGTGGGCCTCGCGCCCCCGCCGGCCCGAGGCCCTGCCCGAGCCCACACCGGAGCCGGCGGTCAGCGCAGGGCGCTGACCATCGTCGGCAGGATCTCGGCCGCTTTGCCGCGCACGAGGTGGTGGCACATGTCGGAGATCTCGGTGTCGACGGGGTTGACCTCGACGACCGTCGCCCCCTCGGCGCGGGCCATCGCCGGGTAGCCGGCGGCCGGGTAGACGACACCCGAGGTGCCGATGACGAGGACGACGTCGCCCGGCTCGAGGGCCTCGATGGCCGCCTCGGTCGCCGCGACGTCCGCTTCCGGGAGGACCTCGCCGAACCACACGACACCGGGGCGCACGTCCCCTTCGCACTCGGGGCAGGTGGGCGGGTCGATCCGCTCCGTCGGCTCCGCCGGCAGCTCGACCTCGCCCTCCCACGGCGTCTCGCAGTCGCTGCACCGCAGCGCGAAGATCGACCCGTGCAGGTGCGCGGCGACGGCCGAGCCGGCCCGCTCGTGCAGGTCGTCGACGTTCTGCGTCGAGATCGTCACCTCGCGCAGCCCGGCGAGCTCGGCGAGCGCCCGGTGCCCGGGGTTGGGCTCGACGTCGCGGACCAGCCGCATCCGCCAGGCGTACCAGGCCCAGACGAAGGGAGGATCCAGCCGGAAGGCCTCGGCCGTCGCCAGCTGGCTCGGGTCGAACTCCTCCCACAGCCCGGTCTGCGCATCGCGGAAGGTCGGCACGCCGGACTCCGCGCTCATCCCGGCGCCGGAGAGGACGAGGACCCGGCGGGCGGCGCGCACGGCGTCCACCACCTCGTCGGGCACGACGACGTCGGTCTCGGTGGTCTCGGTCACGGATGCTCCTGCGGGGGTGCGGGGTGGGCGTGCCGCCACATCATCGCAAGGGGCGGCGCGGACTGCGGCACGAGGAAGTGCACCTGCCCGCCGCGGAGGGTCTCGCTGACGAGCACGTGGCCGGGTCGGGTCGGGACGTCCGCCGGCACGACGAGCCGGCCCCCGGGGTCGCCGAGCAGGGCGGCGGCCCGAGAGTGCACGACGACTCCTTCGGCGGAGGTCACCGGGGCGGCCGGCTGCAGCGGGCCGAGGACGGTCGTGCCGACGGCACCGGTGGGCGACCGCAGGATCACCTGCGAGGCTTCCGGGTTGGTCGGCAGCACCATCGGCACCGGCGTCCCCGGCGGTCCCGGCGTCCGGTGCGCACGGGCATCCCGGGGGCCGTCCCGGATCTCGGTGCGCAACCAGAGCGCCCACAACACGCCGCCGACGCAGAGGCCAAGACCCACGAGGCCAGCCCCGAGGTCGACGTCGCCGCCGACGGCGAGTCCCAGCACCGCGACGGTGAGCAGCGCGAGCCCGCCGAGGACGGCTCCGGCGGCCCCCAGCACATAGGTCCCAAGGAGGAGCAGCCGCACCCCCGGACCGGGGCGCAGCATGTGGAAGAAGATCGAGCACCAGTAGAGGCCGAGGGCGGCGGCGAAGCCGAGGGTCCCGAGACGGTCCCATGCCGACCCGACCGGCAGGGCCGCGATCACGAGCAGGAGGGGCACCCCGATGGGCGCGACGAAGAAGACGCCGAGACGGTTCCACCCCATGGGCCAGTCGCCCCACATCTCGCTGAGGTCGTAGCGCATCCGGCGCCCGAAGGAGACCTGGCTGCGCCAGGGGGCCTCGTGGGTCTCGAGCATCGTGGTCAGTCCCGCGTCGTGGGGGCCGGCTGCTCGTAGAGGGCTCGGGTGCCGTGGCCCCGGAAGCCGAGGCGCTCGTAGAGCGACCGGGCGGGGTTGTCGCACCCCACGGCCAGCCAGACCTCGTCGGCGCCGGCCCGCTGGAGGGCCGTCAGGGAGCGGGCGACGAGGTGGGCACCGAGCCGGTGGCCGCGCCACTCCGGGACGACGCCGACCTCCTCGATCCAGCCGTCGGAGAGGGTGACGAAGCCGGCGACGTGGCCGCTGCGGTCCATGGCGACCCGGGAGTCCTCCGGCTGGAAGCCACGCTGCTCGCGCAGCCACCGACCCCAGGCCCGGGAGCTGCCGGCGCTGTATCCGGGCTGATCACCGAAGGACGCTGCGTAGGCGTGGCGGAAGGCCTCGGAGGTGTCGTCGGTGAAGGGCAGCGTCACGATGTCGTCGGGCCGACCGACGAAGGGGATGGAGCGCAGGCTGTGCCGCATGATCGACTCCGCGAAGCCGCGGTGCAGACCGAGCTCGGCGAAGAGGGTCTCCCCCTCGGGGCTCACCGAGTCCAGGACGAAGCGCACCGGCCCGACGCTGTGGCCGATGACCCACTCGGCGACCTCCTGCCCGATCCCCTGCCCCATCGCGGCGGGGTCGATCAGGCCGGTCGCCGTGCGGGTGCCGTCGGAGCTGACTCCGATGGCGGCCGCCGCCACGATGTCGCCGAGCTCGTCCCGACCGCAGATCGACAGGTCGGTCAGATAGCTGTCACGCAGGTGCTGCGGGTCGGCGAGGTCGGGCAGCCCGCCGTCGCGCTCGAGACAGGCCCTCCCGAGGCGGACGAGCGAGTCGATGTCGTCCGCGGTCGTGGGCGACCACTCCAGTACGCTCACGGGTCAGCCGCCGCGGGCCGCGCGCAGGGCGGTGCGCACGAGCGGCCACTGGAGCGGCAGCCGGGCGAGGGTCCCCGCGAAGAAGGCCGTGGCCTGCGGCGTGCCCTTGCGCTGGGCCCGTCGGCCGTGGTCGACGCTCATCTGCACGTTGGCCGGCAGCACACCGAGGAGCAGTGCGGCGCTCGCCCAGCCCGCGGCCGGGCGCGTGGCCGGCACGAGCAGCCCTGCGCCGCAGGCGATCTCGGCGACGCCCGAGACGAGCACGAGCTCGCGGGCGCGTCCCCTCAGGGGCGCGGGGATGATCGGCTCGTAGACCTCGGGGCGCACGAGGTGCAGCACCCCGCCGCCGACGAGAAGGGCAGCCAGGCCGGCCGTGGGCAGGTCGGGTCGGGTCATCGGGTCTCCTCCTAGAAGATCTGTCGCAGGTTGACCCGCGACAGGTCGAGCAGCTCGTCGCCGCGGCCGGACATCACGGTGCGCAGGGCATAGAGCGTGAAGCCCTTGACCTGCTCGGCGGAGATCGCCGGCGGGATCGTCAGCTCCTGCCGCTCGGTGACGACGTCGACGAGGGCCGGTCCGTCGTGGGCGAAGGCCTCCCGCAGGCTGCCCTCGAGGTCCTCGGCCTCCGTGACCCGCCAGCCCTTGATGCCGCAGGCCTCGGCGACCTGCGAGAAGTCGGGGTTGTCGAGGTCGGTGCCGAAGCCCGGCAGACCGGCGGCCTTCATCTCCAGCTCGACGAAGTTGAGCGACGAGTTGTTGAGCACGACGATCTTGATCGGCAGGTCGTGCTGGCGCACCGTGAGCAGCTCGCCCATGAGCATCGCCAGGCCGCCGTCGCCGCTCAGCGTGACGACCTGGCGCTCCGGCTGGGCGAGCTGGGCGCCGACGGCCTGCGGCACGGCATTGGCCATCGACCCGTGGATGAAGGAACCGATGAGCCGGCGGTCTCCCCGGCACTCGAGGTAGCGGGCGGCGTAGACGACCGGCGAGCCGACGTCGGGGATGAAGACCGCGTCGTCGGAGGCGATCTCGTCGACGAGCCGGGCGAGGTACTGCGGGTGGATCGCCTGGTGCTTGCGGCCCCCGAGCAGCCCCTTCTTCGGCGGCTCGGCCAGCTCGTCGAGCTTGTCGCGCGTCTTGCGGTAGTGCTTGACCGAGTCCTCGAGGTGCTTGCGGTCGCTCGCCGGCTGCAGCAGCGGCAGCAGCGCCCGCACCGTGTCGCCGACGTCGCCGACGAGCCCGAGGTCGAGCGGCACGCGCCGCCCGAGGTGCTCGCCGCGCAGGTCGACCTGGATGTAGGTCGCGTCCTGCGGGTAGAACTGCCGGTACGGGAAGTCGGTGCCGAGCATGAGCACGGTGTCGGCCTCGTCCATCGCGCGGTAGCCCGAGGCGAAGCCGAGCAGCCCGGTGAGCCCGACGTCGAAGGGGTTGTCCCCCTCGATCTCCTGCTTGGAGCGAAGGGTGTGCACCACCGGTGCCGCGAGCACGTCCGCGAGGGCGAGGACGTCGGCCTTCGCACCGGCGGCGCCGGCGCCGACGAGCAGGGTGGTCCGGCGCGAGGCGCCGAGCAGCTGCGCGGCCCGCTCGAGCTGGTCGGCGGCGGGCACGACCCGGGCGCGGGCCCGCTCGACGACGGTGACCCGCTCGTCGGTGGCCTCGGTCTGGGCGACGTCCCCGGGCACAACGAGCACGGCGACACCGCGCTCCTGGATCGCCGCGCGCATGGCCGTCTCGAGCATCCGCGGCATCTGCGAGGCGTCGGTGACCATCTCGGCCCACACGCTGCACTCGCGGAAGATCTCCTGCGGGTGCGTCTCCTGGAAGTAGCCGCTGCCGATCTCGGCACTGGGGATCTGCGCGGCGATCGCCAGGACCGGCACCCGGCTGCGCTGGGCGTCGAAGAGACCGTTGATGAGGTGCAGGTTGCCGGGGCCGCACGAGCCGAGGACGACCGCGAGCTCACCGGTCAGCTCGGCGTCGGCGGCCGCGGCGAAGGCGGCCGACTCCTCGTGCCGCACGAGCCGCCAGGTGATGCCGCCGTCACGCCGCATGGCCTCGGTGAATCCGTTGAGCGAGTCCCCCGGCACGCCGTAGGCACGGGTGACCCCGTTGGCCTTCAGGGTCGCGATGACGTTGTCGGCGATGGTGCCCATGCGCAGCTCCTTGCTCGGGAACAGTCGGTGATGCCCACGCTAGTGCCCGGTGGCAGAGTGGGGCGCATCGTCCCCGATCGAAGGGAGCGCACCGATGCGCGCCGTGTACGCCGAGAGCATCAACAGCAAGGACCCGCTCGCCGGGCTCGTCGTCGGCGAGCGACCCGAGCCACAGGCGCCGGAGGGGTGGGCGCGGGTCACCGTCAAGGCCGCCGCCCTCAACCACCACGACGTGTGGTCGCTGCGGGGTCAGGGGCTCTCGGCCGACGCCCTGCCGATGATCCTCGGCTGCGACGCCGCGGGCATCGACGAGGAGGGCAACGAGGTCGTCGTCCACGCGGTCATCAACGACCCGGGGTTCACGGGCGCCGACGAGACGACCGACCCGCGCCGCTCGCTGCTGTCCGAGCGCTACCAGGGCACCTTCGCCGACACCGTCGTCGTGCCGCGCCGCAACCTCGTGCCCAAGCCCGACGGGCTGAGCCTGGTCGAGGCGGCGTGCCTGCCGACGGCGTGGCTCACCGCCTATCGCATGCTCTTCGTCCGCGGCGGCCTGCGGCCCGGCGAGTCCGTCCTCGTCCAGGGCGTCGGGGGCGGGGTCTCGACGGCCCTGATCATCCTCGCCCGGGCGGCCGGCCTGCGGGTCTACGCGACCTCGCGCAGCGCCGACAAGCGGGCCCGGGCCCTGGAGATGGGGGCGCACGAGGTCGTCGAGTCCGGCGAGCGCCTGCCGGTCAAGGTCGACGCCGTCATGGAGACCGTCGGCCGCGCGACCTGGCAGCACTCGATCCGCTCCCTTCGCCCCGGTGGTCGGATCGTCATCGCCGGCACGACGAGCGGACCGCAGGTCGACGACGCGATGCTCACCCACACCTTCTTCCTCCAGCTGAGCGTCATCGGCTCGACGATGGGCACCCGCGACGAGCTCGGCCAGCTCGTCCAGATGCTCCGGTCGACCGGCACCCGACCGCTCGTGCACGCGACGATGCCGATCGAGCAGGCGCGCGACGGCTTCGCGCAGATGATCGACGGCGAGCAGGTCGGCAAGATCGTCTTCACCCTCTGACCGCGGGCGGAGGTCTCAGAAGAGGATCGTCGAGAAGGTGCCGAGACGCTCCATGCCGATGCGGCGATAGGTCGCCAGCGCCGGCGCGTTGAAGTCGTTGACGTAGAGCGTGGCGAAGGGGGCGTGGTCGCTCATCGCCTGCTCGAGGGCCGCGGCCATGAGGCCGGCCGCGAGGCCCTGCCCGCGCAGCTCCGGGGTGACCCAGACGCCCTGGATCTGCATGGTGCCCAGACCGATCGACCCAACATCGGCCTTGAAGATCACCCGGCCGTTCTCGACGACGACATAGGTGCGCCCGCCGCGGATGAGCCGCCAGATCGAGTCGCGGTAGAAGGCCGGGTTGCCGGTGTAGGGCCGGTAGCCGATCTCCTGGGTGAACATGTGCTCGGCGGCCGGCAGCACGATGTCGACCTCGTCGACGGTCGCCGGCCGCACCCTCGGGTCGAGCGTGATGCCCAGCTGCGAGGGGGGCGTGCGCGTGCCCATGAGCGGCTGAGCCGCGCGCACCGCCCGCGGCTGCGGGAAGTCGAGCCGCGTGTGTCCCCACAGGCCGGCCACCTGGTCGCGGGGACCGAGGAAGGACGCGCACCGTCGACGGACCTTGCGCACCTGGGCCGCGAGCGGCCCCCAGCTCGCCGCGGAGGTGCCGACCGGCACGACATTGGCCACCGTCCACACGAAGGACTCGAGTCGCCCGTCGTCGAACCACCCGTAGGCGGCCGTCGACCCGGCGCCCAGCCCCCCGTCAAGGATCCGGCTGGCGACGAAGACATTGGCCGCGGGGTCCTGCGCACACAGGTCCAGCGCGGCGTCGACGTCGTCGACCCCGAGCAGACGGGTGGGGTTGCGGGTCCGCAGCACCCCGTCAGCCTAGGGCTCAGCCCACCGTGACGGTGGCGCCGGACTCCTCGCCGTCGATCGGCTCGCCCATCTCCTCGGCGATGCGCAAGGCCTCCTCGATGAGCGTCTCGACGATCTGGCTCTCGGGGACGGTCTTGATGACCTCGCCCTTGACGAAGATCTGGCCCTTGCCGTTGCCCGAGGCGACACCGAGGTCGGCCTCGCGGGCCTCACCAGGGCCGTTGACGACGCAGCCCATGACGGCGACGCGAAGGGGGACGGTCATGCCCTCGAGCCCGGCCGTGACCTCGTCGGCGAGCTTGTAGACGTCGACCTGCGCGCGGCCGCAGCTCGGGCAGGAGACGATCTCGAGCTTGCGCGGGCGCAGCCCGAGCGACTGCAGGATCTGCTGGCCGACCTTGATCTCCTCGACCGGCGGGGCCGAGAGGGAGACGCGGATGGTGTCGCCGATCCCCTTCGACAGCAGCGCACCGAAGGCGGTCGCCGACTTGATCGTGCCCTGGAAGGCGGGGCCGGCCTCGGTGACGCCGAGGTGCAGCGGCCAGTCGCCGGCCTCGGCGAGCAGTTCGTAGGCCCGGACCATGGTCACGGGGTCGTTGTGCTTGACCGAGATCTTGAAGTCGTGGAAGTCGTGCTCCTCGAAGAGGCTGGCCTCCCACACGGCCGACTCGACGAGGGCCTCGGGGGTGGCCTTGCCGTACTTCTCGAGCAGTCGCTTGTCGAGGCTGCCGGCGTTGACGCCGATGCGGATCGAGGTGCCGTGGTCCTTGGCCGCCTTGGCGATCTCCTTGACCTGGTCGTCGAACTTGCGGATGTTGCCGGGGTTGACGCGCACCGCGGCGCAGCCGGCCTCGATCGCCTGGAAGACGTACTTCGGCTGGAAGTGGATGTCGGCGATGACCGGGATCTGGCTGTGCTGGGCGATCTCGGCGAGAGCGTCGGCGTCGTCCTGGCTCGGGCAGGCCACGCGCACGATGTCGCAGCCGGCGGCGGTGAGCTCGGCGATCTGCTGCAGCGTGGTGTTGACGTCGGAGGTCAGCGTCGTCGTCATCGACTGCACCGAGATCGGCGACTCGCTGCCGACGCCGACCGATCCCACCTTGATCTGCCGGGTCTGGCGACGGGGCGCGAGCACGGGGGCCGGGGCCTTGGGCATACCGAGGGAGACGCTCATGCCTCCATTATGCGACCTCGACGCTGGATGTCCGCTGTGGCCTCGGCTTCGAGGCTCCTCGCTGCGCTCGTCGCACCTCAGCCACCGGTGGCGGTGCGAAGTCTGTCCACGGCTGACGCCTCGACACCACGCACTGGGCCGGAGAACTCGGACGATGCGCGCAGGGCTCGGCAGCGTCGCTGTCACCTGTCAGCGTTGGCGCCACCCGGTTGCCCGGAGAAGGGGGACCAGGTGGCATCAACGCCGACAGGCTGACCGAGGACCCCTCCGGGTCCCGCCACTGGCGCGTCAGGTCAGCTTCACCGGCTTGACGATGTCGGCGTAGACGAGCAGCAGGGTCATGCCGAGGAAGGCGATGGCGACGACATATGCCAGCGGCAGCGCCTTGGCGACGTCGACGGGTCCGGGGTCGGGCAGACCGCGCAGCCTGGCCCAGCCCTTCTTGACCGCCTCCCACAGCGCGCCGGCGACGTGGCCGCCGTCGAGCGGCAGCAGCGGCACGGTGTTGAAGGCGAAGAGCACGAGGTTGAGCCCGCCGAGCAGGCTGAGCAGGAGGATCGCCTTGTCCTTGGTGTCTCCGAAGACGTCGGAGCTGGCGACCTCACCGGCGACCCGTCCGACCCCGACGACCGACATCGGGCCGTTGGGGTCGCGCTCGCTGCTGCCGAAGGCCGCCTGCGCGACGCCGACGAGCTTCTGCGGGATGCGCACGAGCAGCCCGTAGGTGTCGCCGAGCTGATCCCCGAAAAGCCCGGGCACGGCGGTGATCGACTGCTTCTGCATCTCCTGGGTCGGGCTCGCGCCGAGGAAGCCGGCGCGCTCGGTGCGCACCGTGCCCGAGGCATCGGTCTGCGGTGCGCCGTTGTCGTCGTAGACGGGCATGTCGAGGACGATCGGGTCGGCCTCGAGCTCCTTGGCCGCCCCGTCACGCTCGACCGTCATCGTCAGCGGCTTGTCCAGGTTGGCCCGGATCGCGCCGCGGACGTCGGCCCACGTCGAGACGGGCCGGCCGTTGATCTCGGTGATCCGGTCACCCGGCTTGAGCCCGGCCTCGTTGGCCGGCGCGACGGGCATGTCGGAGGTGCACTCGTCGGCCGCCTGCTGCCCCATCTGCTTGATGTCGACGCACTCGTTGACCGACGCCACGGTCGTCGTCGTCACGGCGATGCCGCTCATCGTCCAGATGCCGCCGAGGACGACGAGCGCGATGAGCAGGTTCATCACCGGGCCGCCCATCATGATGACGACCCGCTTCCAGATCGGCAGCTGGTAGAACATCCGGCCCTCGTCCTCGGGGCGGACCTCCTCGAAGCTCTGCTGCCGAGCCTCGTCGACGAGCTGGCTCATCCGCCCGGTGCTCGTGGTGCGCACCCGCCCGTCCTGGGCGGGCGGGAACATGCCGATCATCCGGATGTAGCCGCCCAGGGGGATCGCCTTGACGCCGTACTCCGTCTCACCGCGGCGGCGCGACCAGACCGTCGGGCCGAAGCCGACCATGTACTGCGGCACCCGCAGGCCGAACTTCTTCGCCGGGACGAGGTGGCCGATCTCGTGCAGGGCGATCGACAGGGCGATGCCCACGACGGCAAGCAGGACCCCCAGCACGTAGAGCAGCATGGTCTGATCGTCTCACGCGGTCCTGAGGACCGACCGGGCCTCGTCCCGCGCCCAGGCGTCCGCCGCGAGCACGCCCTCGACGGTGTGCGCGTCGAAGCGCGCGTCGTCGTGCCGCTGCAGCACCTGCTCGATCGTGTCGACCATGTCGGTGAAGCGGCACTCGCCGTCGTGGAAGGCGTCGACGCCGACCTCGTTGGCCGCGTTGTAGACGGCCGGGTGGGTGCCGCCGGCGGCGCCGACCTGCTGGGCGAGCCGCACCGCGGGGAAGGCCTCGTCGTCGAGAGGCTCGAAGCGCCAGTCCTGCGCCTGCGTCCAGTCGACGGGCGTCTCGACGTCGGTGAGCCGCTCCGGCCACGACAGCCCGAGCGCGATGGGCGCGAGCATCGTCGGCAGCCCGAGCTGGGCGATGACGGCCCCGTCATGGAACTCGACCATCGAGTGGATGATCTGCTGCGGGTGGACGACGGCCTCGATGCGCTCCATCGGCACGTCGAAGAGCAGGTGCGCCTCGATGAGCTCGAGCCCCTTGTTGACGAGCGTCGCGCTGTTGGTCGTGATGACCCGCCCCATCGCGAAGTTCGGGTGCTTGAGCGCCGCCTCCGGCGTCACCTCGCGCAGCGCGTCGCGGTCCATGCCGCGGAAGGGCCCGCCGCTCGCGGTGACGACGAGCTTGCGCACCTCCTCGGCGCGGCCGGAGCGCAGCGCCTGGGCGATCGCGGAGTGCTCGGAGTCGACCGGCACGATCTGCTCGGGCGCGGCGACGTCCTTGACGATCGGGCCGCCGATGATCAGCGACTCCTTGTTGGCCAGGGCCAGCCGGGCCCCGGAGCGCAGTGCCGCGAGCGTGGGCCGCAGCCCGATGGCGCCGGTGATGCCATTGAGCACGACGTCGGTCGGCGCGCCGGCCGCGATCGTCGCGGCCTCCTCCCCCACGACGACCTCGGGCGCGTAGCCGGGGACCCCGGCGTCGTCCGCGGCCGCTGCGATCGCCGCGGTCAGCTCCTCGCGGGTGCCGCCGGCCGCCGCCACGAGCGAAGGGCGAAAACGTGCGGCCTGGGCGGCGAGCAGCCGCGTGTTGGCACCACCGGCGAGCACCTCCACCTCGAAGCGCTCGGGGTGGGCAGCGATGACCTGCAGGCCCTGCGTGCCGATGGACCCGGTGGAGCCGAGCAGGGTGACGCGCGTGCTCACGCGCTCTCCTCCCGACGGCTGGACTCGATGGCCTCGCGGCGGGCGAGCCGGTTGGCCCGGCGGATCTCCGCCTCGCGGAACCGCCGCTGCTCCTCGGGCGTCTCGATGGTCAGCTCGGGGACGTGACGGGTCCCCCCTTCGGCATCGACGGCGACGAAGACGAGGTAGGCGCTCGCGACGTGGACGCGGTCGGTGACGGCGTCCCAGCGGTCGACCTCGGCCCGCACGCCGACCTCCATCGACGAGGTGCCGGCCCAGTTGACCTGTGCGCTCACGTGAAGCACGTCGCCGACGCGCACGGGGTTGAGGAAGGCCATCTCGTCCATCGCCGCCGTGACGGCCGGCCCCTGCGCGAAGCGGTTGGCCGAGACGCCGGCGGTGTCGTCGACCATCTTCATGATGTTGCCGCCGTGCACATTGCCCAGGAGGTTGGCCTCGGCCTGGGACATGACGCGGGAGAGGGTGATGCGGGTGTCGGTGGGAGTCGTCACCGCGCCATCATGACAGTGACCCGCGCCGCCACCACGACCGAAGGGAGGGCGCCGTGACCGCCGCACTGCTGTGGGGAGCGCTCGCAGGCTCGTCGCTGCTCGTCGGCGCCCTGCTCGGCGTCGCCCGCACCTGGCCGCGACGCCTCGTCGGTCTCGTCCTGGCCTTCGGTGCCGGCGCCCTCATCGCGTCCGTGGCCTTCGAGCTCGCCGAGGAAGGCGTGCGCACAGGCGGCCCTGTCCCGGTGGCGGTGGGGATCGCCCTGGGCGCTCTCGCCTTCACCGGCGGCAACCATGCGATCCAGGCCATGGGCGCCCGCCGGCACCGCGGCCATCCCGACCGGGAGGTCGACGACGCGGACGGATCGGGGGCGGGGCTCGCCCTCGGCGCCTTCCTCGACGGCATCCCGGAGCAGGCCGTCCTCGGCATCGGCCTGGCCTCCGGTGGCGGAGTGAGCGTCGCGCTCCTCGTCGCGGTATGGGTCTCCAACCTGCCCGAGGGCATCGGCTCGGCCGCCGACATGCGCCGCACGGTCCCGCGCCGCTCCATCCTGCTGCTGTGGCTCGGCGTGACTGTCGTGTGCGCCCTCGCCACGCTCGGCGGCTATGCGCTGGCCGACATCTCTGGCGAGGGCGGCGCCGCCCTCATCAGCGGCTTCGCCGCCGGCGCGCTCCTCGTCATGCTCGTCGACGAGATGATCCCCGAGGCCCGGTCGGCTGCGGGTCCGATGGCGGGCCTGGTGACGGTCGTCGGCTTCGCGCTCGCGGCCGGCCTGTCCACGCTGTCCTGACCCGCCCCTCAGCGATCCGCCACCACGATGCTCAGGTCCGGGTACTCGTCGTCGAGGTCACCGAGCACGTCGAGCACGCCCGGGTCGGCGCCGCCGTGGCCCGGGCGCCACACGAGCGTCCACGGCCCCTCGTGCCGGTCGGCGACGTCGCGCAGGCAGTCCATGAGGGCGTCGAGGTTGCGCCCGAAGTGCTCGGGCAGCACGAGCGCCTCGGCGAAGCGGTCGTAGGTCTCCTCCCGCCCGGACCCGCCGTCGACGAGGTGGACGTGGTCGGTGCTGGTGACCGCGCGGGCGAGCAGCCCGTCGACCCCGGCGGCCTCGATGTGGATCACTGCCCCTCCTCGATCTGGGCGAAGCTCGCGTAGTGGTCGTCCGTGTAGTAGCGGTCGCCGTCCTGCCCGCCGACGATCCGCCGCGCGCCGCGGTCGTCCTCGCCGGGCGTCGGCACCGTGTACTCGCGGTAGTAGCCCTGCGACTGGTCGGGCAGGATCCCCTCGCGGTTGCCGAAGGTGATGCCGTCGCGGTCGTAGGGGAAGGGGCCGTCGGAGCGGATCAGCTCGAGCGTCTCCCGGCCCTCCGGCGGCAGCTGCGACTCGGCGATCGTGTCCAGCCCGGATTCGGGCGTGGAGCCCGACTCCGTTGTGCCCGAAGGGGGTTCCCCCGCCCCGGTCTGCGAGGTCGCCCACGTCGCGGCGGAGGTGGTCGACCCGCCGGGCGAGGAGTCGCCCCCGGTGCCGCCGGTGATGACGATCCAGGCGGCGAGCAGGATCAGCAGGACTCCCCCGGCCAGCTGCAGCCGGGTGCGCCAGGTCTTCGACACGGTCAGAGCGCCAGGCCGACGTACTTGGTCTCGAGGTACTCCTCGATGCCCTCGAATCCCCCTTCGCGGCCGAAGCCGGAGTGCTTGACCCCGCCGAAGGGGGCCGAGGGGTTGGAGACGATGCCCTGGTTGATCCCGACCATGCCGAACTCGAGCGCCTCGGCGACCCGGATGGTGCGAGAGGTGTTCTCGGTGAAGACGTAGGCGACGAGGCCGTACTCGGTGGAGCTGGCCAGACGGACTGCCTCCTCCTCGGTGCTGAAGGTCGTGATCGGGGCGACCGGGCCGAAGATCTCCTCGGTGAGCACGCGGGCGCTCGCCGGGACGTCGGTGAGCACGGTCGGCGGGTAGAACCAGCCCTTGCCCGAGGGCACCTCGCCACCGACGAGGGCGCGGGCGCCCTGCGAGACCGCGTCGTCGACGAGCTCGGCGACGCCGGTGCGCGCCTTCTCGGTGATGAGCGGGCCGACGTCGACCCCCTTCGTCGTGCCCTTGCCCATGGTCAGGGCGCCCATGCGGTCGGCCAGGGCCGCGGCGAAGTCGGCGGCGACCGACTCGTGGACGATGAAGCGGTTGGCCGCGGTGCAGGCCTCGCCGATGTTGCGCATCTTGGCGAGCATCGCGCCCTCGACGGCGCGCTCGAGGTCGGCGTCCTCGAAGACGACGAAGGGGGCATTGCCCCCGAGCTCCATCGAGGTGCGCAGCAGCTGCTCGGAGGACTGCTCGACGAGCTTCTTGCCGACGGGCGTGGAGCCGGTGAAGGTCAGCTTGCGCAGGCGCGGGTCGCGGATGATCGGCTCGCTCACCTCGCCGGAGGAGGTCGTCGGCACGACGTTGAGCACGCCGGCGGGCAGGCCGACCTCCTCGAGCAGGCGGGCCAGGGCGAGCATCGTCAGCGGTGTCTCGTGGGCCGGCTTGACGACGGTGGTGCAGCCGGCGGCGATCGCGGGGCCGATCTTGCGGGTGCCCATGGCGAGCGGGAAGTTCCACGGAGTGATGGCGAAGACCGGCCCGACGGGCTGCTTCATCGTCATCAGGCGGGTCCCACCGCTGGGGGCGACGGCGTAGCGGCCGTGGATGCGCACGGCCTCCTCGGCGAACCAGCGGAAGAACTCACCGCCGTAGGTCACCTCGCCGCGCGCCTCGGCCAGGGGCTTGCCCATCTCGAGGGTCATGAGCATGGCGAAGGTGTCGGCCCGCTCGGTGATGAGCTCGAAGGCCGAGCGCAGGATCTCCGAGCGCACCCGCGGGTCGGTCGCGGCCCACTCGGCCTGCGCGGCGACGGCCGCGTCGAGCGCCGCCTTGCCGTCGGCGACGGTTGCGTCGGCGACCTCGACGAGGGTCTTGCCGGTGGCCGGGTCGCTCACGGCGAAGGTGGCGCCGTCACCGGCATCGCGCCACTGCCCTCCGATGTAGAGCTGAGTGGGGGCGTACTCGAGGGCTGACTTCTGCGTCACGGCTGCCATGGGGGCAACGTTACGGCCTGCCCTGAGCATGCAGTGCCCTCCGTGAAGCGGGTCAGTGACTGTAGGGCAACTCCAGGTGGACCTCACGCATCATCTCTTCGTAGGCGGCGAGCCACGACTTCGCCGTCTGCAACGCGTACGAGTCGGGCGCCTCCTCCTCAAGATCCTCGATCAAGCCGGCCAACGTGTCGCCCTGGATCAGCAGCCCCGGGAACCGCCGCTCATCATCATGAGCGAGTTGGACGTTCCCTCTTCGTCCCAAAGAGCGCAGTCCCATGTCAGCCGCCCCTCGGGAAGAAGGCGACCACCACAACCACAGCCACCAACCAACGCCGCACCACCACACGCCTCCCCAGCACTCGCCGTCGAACCCCAACAGGCCCACACACCGGCAACACCCGCAGTCTCACCCACCACAACCCCACCCACCCACCGACCCGCCGACCCCAACCTGAACAATCGGCACCACTCACGCACCACCCGCATGCAGGTTCACCCCACCCTGCGTCGGACTGGCGTAAATCCTCCGGTTTTGTCACGCTATGAGCGTTGAACTTCCAGATTTCGCCGCCGGAGGCCGCAATGACTGTCACGACCCCCTTCGCCCGGGTGCTCCTCGACCAGGCGCACAGCAGCGCGTGGTCCATCGACCCCGAGCTCGCCGAGCGGATGAACCCCGCCAACCCCGGCGACGCGAGCCTCGCCCGGGCCGCCGCGGTCCTGCGCGAGCGCGGCACCGAGGTCCTGGCCCACACCGACGGTGAGCTGACGCCGGAGGCGCTGGCCGGCACCGACGTCCTCGTCATAGCCCACCCCGCAGCCGCCTCCAGCGAGCGCGTCGCCGGCGACCTGCCGCCGGTCCTCTCCCCCGCCGAGATCACCGCCGTCACCGACCACGTGGCGAAGGGGGGCGGTCTCGTCGTCCTCGGCGAGTGCGACCACGACGCCCACGGCAACAACCTCAACGAGCTGCTGGCTCCCTTCGGCCTGAAGATCGTCTCCACGCTCGTCCACGAGCGCGCCGACGGCGGCCGCCGCCACCAGGGCAATGCGACCTGGGTCCTCGGCGAGACGAGCACCGGCCCCGGGCAGGGCGTCATGGCCGGCATCGACGAGCTGTGCTTCTACCGCGCCGGGACCATCGACGCCTCCGGCGCCCCGGGTGCCCGCGTCCTCGCCCGCACCTCCGCCACCGCCCACCCCGCGGCCCAGCCGCTCGCCGTCACCGTGCAGCACGGCGCCGGCCGCGTCGTCGTGCTCGCGGACTCCGACCTCGTCGGGGACGACTCGATCGGTGAGCTCGACCACGAGGAGTTCTGGGTGAACCTCGTGACGTGGGCGGGGAATGGGGATGCGTCCCTTCGAGACGCTCGCCCGCAGAGCGGACTCGCTCCTCAGGGACCAGAGGTGGGGGGCAGCGACGCGTGGGTCGCGCTCAAGGCGGCCGTGGAGGAGCTGCGGCTCATGCAGACCAAGGACGGGTCGCTCGCCGACGACGCCGACCGCGAGCGGGCGACCGCGCTCGTGGCCGTCATGGCCGAGCGGATCACCGAGCTCGCGCCGCGCTTCCCGCACGACGCCGACTACCTGGCGGCGCTGCCGGTCGACCTGCAGCGCTGGGTCGACGGCGGCTTCGGGGTGCCCGACTTCCTCGACTCGCTCATGGCCTTCCGCCCCGACCGGCACCGCGTCGACGGCACGCAGCACCTCGCCGTCTTCCCGATGTACACGCAGAACGGCAACCTCGACCGGGTCTTCGAGGCCGTGCTCTTCGACGTCATGTGGCCCCAGTGGCTCGCCGACGTCGAGGCGACCTACGACAACCCGATGTTCCTGCCGGTCCGCTTCATCGACTTCACCCCCGGCTACGACACCAACTCGGCCGTCCTCTTCCCCGAGACCGTCGCCGTGCGCGAGGTGCCGAAGTTCAGCTGGGGCGCGATCTTCTGCGACCGCGAGGCCGCCCGCTTCCGTCGCGTGACCTCCGCCTCCGCGGAGGTGCTCGGCCTCGACCTGCCGCCCGAGGGCGAGCGGCTCGTCGCCTCGCAGGAGGTCGCCCAGGCGACCTTCGCGATGTGGGACCTCATCCACGACCGCACGCACAGCCACGGGGACCTCCCCTTCGACCCCTTCATGATCAAGCAGCGCATGCCCTTCTGGATGTACGCCCTCGAGGAACTGCGCTGCGACCTCAACACCTTCCGGCAGAGCGTGACGCTGGCGGAGGCGGGCCACCCCTATGCCCGCGCCGTGCAGCTGGCGATCCTCTTCGACCGGCTCTTCCGCTTCCCCGTCACCGGCGACCGGGTGCGCAACTACGACGGCCTCGGCGGGCAGCTGCTCTTCGCGTGGCTGCACAAGCGCGGGGCGATGCGCTGGACCGACAACACGCTGACCTTCGACTGGGCGCAGGTCCCGGCCGCGGTCGTCGCCCTGTCCGACGAGGTCGAGACCCTCTACCGCGAGGGCATCGACCGCTCCCGGGTCGGGCACTGGATGGCCGCGCACCAGTTCATCGCCGGCTACGTCGCGCCGCACCCAGCGTCGGCCTGGGCGAAGGGGGCCGAGCACCTGCCGCTCGACGGCCCGCCGAAGGGTCTGACCGACCTCGTGCAGCCCGACGAGTTCCCGCTCAACGTCTTCTACGAGGCGCTGCGCAAGAAGCTCGCGCCCGTCATCGAGGCCACCCGCGGCATCACCGGCACCCTCGACCCGCGCGCTGCCGAGGCCGCCGCGGCTGAGAGGATCCCCGCGTGACCGACACGACCACCCAGGCAACCCCCTTCGCCCCGATCCACGACCCGTCGAGCCGCGGCTTCGCCAGCGACAACTACGCCGGCGTGCACCCCGAGGTGCTCGCGGCGATCGTCGCGGCCAACGGCGGCCACCAGGTCGCCTACGGCGAGGACGTCTACACCGCGCGTCTGACCGAGGTGCTCTCCGAGGTCTTCGGCACGGCGGCGCAGGTCTACCCGGTCTTCAACGGCACGGGGGCCAATGTCCTTGCGCTGCAGGCGTGCACGCCGCGCTGGGGGTCGGTGCTCACGACGAGCAGCGCCCACATCCACGTCGACGAGGCCGCCGCGCCCGAGCGGGTCGGCGGGCTCAAGGTCAACGTCATCGACACCCCCGACGGCAAGCTGACGCCCGAGCTCATCCGCGCCTACCCGGCCCGGGTCGGCGACGAGCACTTCGCCCAGGTCGGCGTCGTCTCGATCACCAACTCCACCGAGGTCGGCACCGTCTACACGCCGGCCGAGATCCGCGCGATCGCCGACCTCGTCCACGAGATGGGGTGGGTGCTGCACCTCGACGGCTCGCGCCTGTCCAATGCGGCGGCCGCCCTGGGGGTCGAGCTGCGTGAGCTGACGACTGACGCCGGCGTCGACATCCTGTCGCTCGGCGGGACCAAGATCGGCGCGATGCTCGCCGAGGCGGTCGTCGTCCTCTCCCCCGACCGGGTGACCGGCGCGACCTTCCTGCGCAAGCAGTCGATGCAGCTGGCGAGCAAGATGCGCTTCGTCTCGGCGCAGCTGCTCGCGATCTTCGAGGGCGACCTGTGGCGGCGCAATGCCGAGCACGCCAACGCAATGGCCCGGCGCCTCGCCGACGGCGTCGCCGACATCGAGGGCATCACCCTGCCCACCGAGGTCGAGGCCAATGCCGTCTTCCCGATCCTCGCCCGGGAGTCGAGCGAGCGGCTCATGGAGTCCTTCCGCTTCTACTTCTGGGACGAGACGACCGGTCAGGTGCGCTGGATGTGCGCCTGGGACACGACCGAGAGCGACGTCGATACCTTCGTCGACGCGGTGCGCGCCGAGCTGTCCTGAGGCGCACCCGACCCCGGACGCGGGTTCCGGGTGGACCTGTGCAATTGCTCACAGATGGCGTGTTCTTCAGGTTCCGTTCAGACTCGTCCACTATCCCTAGAGGGTGGCCCGCCTCCCTCGACTGACCAGCGCACCGGTCCTCGCCGGTGCGCTCGTCGTGTTCACGCTGCTGGCAGCGGGCCCACTCCAGCCCTATGACGAGCGCTTCCAGGGCTACTGGGCCAAGCGCTACACGCCCAACTGGTGGCAGTTCCTCGACTCGGTGCCCAATGCCGTCGCCGGTCAGGCGGTCTGCCTGCCGGTCCTGCTCGCGGTCGCCCTCGTGCTCGCCTGGCGCCACCGCACCTGGCACCCGCTGGCGATCGTCGCCGCGGCCGAGGTCGGCTTCTACGTCGGCATCGGCGGGATGAAGGTCCTGCTCGGTCGCTCGGCACCCATCCACGGCACCGGTGGTGGCTTCTGGGACGGCGGCCCGATTGCCCACGGCTTGTACGGCATCGCCTACCCCTCCGGCCACGCCGCCGAGGCGGTCCTCATCTACGGCGCCGCGGCCTACCTGATCCTCGCCTACGCCGGCCCCGACACCCGGCTGCGTCGGCGCCTGACCTGGCTCGTCACGCTCATCGCGCTGCAGGCGATCGTCGTCGCCTTCTACCTCGGCTTCCACTGGCCCACCGACCTCGTCGCCGGGGTGCTGGCCGGTGGACTCGTGCTGCGCCTCATCGTCAACGGCGACCGTGCACTCACCCGGCGGGGCCTCCCCTTCGGCTGGAGCTACGACCTGCCGGGCCGCCGTGGCCGCGACAGCGAGCCCGAGTCCGCCCCGGCGCCGACCCCGCGCCCCCAGCCGGTCCCGGTGCCGGCGGCGGTGTGGCTGCGCACGCACCCCTTCGACCTGCCGAAGCCCACCGTGCACAGCCTGCGACCGCTCACCGCGCAGTGGTCGGTGCGCACCCCCGGCACGCCCACTCACCGGCGCCCCGAGCGCGAGCTCCAGCTCCACTGAATCTTCGCCGCGACCCACATGGTTGTGTGGTGAACCGGTAGGTCCGGAAGCCGACAGGCAGCTGGTGGGGGCTGCCGGCTCCCCCGGCTACCACTTCACGACACAACATCGATGAGGTCAGTCGGGGCTGCGGTTGGGGCGGCCGGGTCGCGCTCCTCGATCCCCCACGGCGAGCCGTATCCCTGCGGGGCGGGAGCAGCGAGCAGCTCGAGGAAGGGCCGCGCGTCGAAGGCCTCCGGCCCCTTGGCACCCGAGCCCGACCAGACGCCCGTCGCGAGCAGCTCGAGCGCGACGACGGGGTTGATCGCCGTCTGCCACACGACCGCCTGGGCGTCGTAGTCGCGCATCGAGACCTCGTTGTCGGCCACGTGGTAGAGGTAGACCGCTCGCGGAGCGCCGTCCTTGGTCCCCGTGACGAGCAGCCCGGCACAGGTCTTGCCGGTCATCCGCGGACCGATCGTCGCCGGGTCGGGCAGCACGGCCGCGACGACGTCACGCGGGCTGACCTGCACACCCTTGACGTCGACCGGGTCGGTCGAGTCCAGGCCGAGCTCGTGGAGCATGCGCAGCATCGAGATCATCTGCTCGCCGAGGCCGTACTTGAAGGTCACCTTGCCCGCGTCGACCCACCGCGGCATGAGGAGCACCTCCTCGTGCTCGACGTGGACGCACTCCACCGGCCCGATCCCCTCGGGGAAGTCGAAGATCTCCGGCTCGGCGAAGGGAGGCATCGTCGCGAAGCCCGCCTCGACGTCACCGCCGGCCCGCTCGCGCTCCCACACCACCGGCGGGTTGAGGCACTCCTCGATGATCGTCCACATCGAGAATCCGGGGGCGAAGACCTCGTTGCCGTCGTCGTCGTGGACGACGAGGTTGGCCCCGTCGCGGGTGCCGAGCTCGTCGATCTCGTCGAAGAGCTCGTCCGCCGCGTAGCGGGCGAAGACGTCGGAGAGCCCCGGCTCGACCCCGATGCCGAGGAGGGCGAGCCGGCCCGCCGCCTCCCACTCCCCTGCCTTGGCCAGCTGCTGGTCGCCGAGCTTGACCCCGGGCAGCTCGTGCGGCCGCTCCGGGTGCGGCGTGGACAGCGACATCGCCATGTCGAGGTAGTCGGCCCCGGCAGCGAGCGCCCCGTCGAAGATCGGCATGACGAAGCGCGGGTCGACGGCGTTGAAGACGTGCGTCGCGCCGTGCTCACGGGCCAGGGCGGTCACGGCCGCCGGGTCCGACGCATCGACCTGCGCCGCGACGAACGTTCCCTTCTCCCCCCTTCGCGCCGTCGCTGCGGCAACCGTCGCCTCGGCCCGCTCCAGCGAGTAGTCGGCCACCACCCACCGCTCGAAGAAGTCGCGCTCGGCGGCGATCTTGGCTGCCGCGTCACCGACCCCGCCGGCACCGATCATGAGCACACGCATGGGAGCCTCCCGACTCACTTCGAGGTCCGGCTGCTCGCCACGCGCTGGCCGACCACGACGAGCAGGACCGCGATGACGAAGAGCGAGAAGCCGATGACATTGGCCTGGGCGGGGATGCCGCGCAGGTAGCTGACGTAGACGAACTTCGGGAAGGTGCTCGTGTCACCCGAGACGAAGTTGGTGATGATGAAGTCGTCGAAGCTCAGGCTGAAGGCGAGCATCGCGGCGCCGACGATGCCCGGCAGCACGAGCGGCAGCGTCACCCGCCAGAAGGTCTCGCCCGGCCCGGCGTAGAGGTCCTGGGCGGCCTCCTCCATCCGCGGGTCGAGGCTCTGCAGCCGCGCTCGCACGGTGACGACGACGAAGCTCAGGCAGAACATGATGTGCGCGATGACGATCGTCGTAAAGCCCAGCCGCAACCCGACCTGCGAGAAGCCCTGCACGAAGATCGTCAGCAGGCTCGCGCCGAGGACGATCTCGGGCGTGGCCATCGGCACGAAGACCAGGACATTGCTCGCGGACTTGCCGCGGAAGCGGTGCCGCACCATCGCGAAGGCGATCATCGTGCCGAGCACCGTCGCGACGAAGGTCGCGAGCAGCCCCACCTGCAGCGAGGTGACGAGGGAGTCGCAGATGCCGGGGGCGCCGCACGGGTTCTGCCAGTGCTTGAGCGTCGGGCCGGCGTTGGAGTTCCACGTGATGTTGGACTTGCGGTAGTCGTTGAAGCTGAAGACGAAGGTGTAGAGGACCGGCAGGAAGAGGTAGAAGAGCACGAGGAGCGCGGCGATCATCGCGAAGCGGTCGCCGATCCAGCGGGTCACGGTGCGCACCTCAGACCAGCTCCTCGGTGCCGAAGCGGCGGACGTAGAAGAAGACGAGGACGAGGATCATCGCCATGAGCGTGAAGCTCAGCGCCGCGGCCGTGTCGTAACCGCCGGGCACCTTGAAGAACTGGCTCTCGATGACGTTGCCGACCATCTTGGTGCTCCGGTCGGACCCGAGCAGCTCGGCGTTGACGTAGTCGCCGGAGGCGGGGATGAAGGTGAGCAGCGTCCCGGCGAGCACCCCCGGCATCGACATCGGCAGGGTGACCCGGGCGAAGGTCGTCATGCCGTTGGCATAGAGATCACCGCCGGCCTCGATGACCCGCGGGTCGGCGCGCTCGAGCGAGGCGTAGATCGGCAGCACCATGAAGGGCAGGAAGTTGTAGGTCAGCCCCGCGACGACCGCCACCCAGGTCTCGGTGATCCGCCCACCGGGGAGCAGGTGCAGCGAGGTGAGCACGCTGGCGACGACACCGTCGTCGGCGAGGATCTGCCGCCAGGCGATGGTCCGCAGGATGAAGGAGGTGAAGAAGGGCGCGATGACGCAGATGAGCATCACCGAGCGCCACCGCCCCGCCTTGAAGGCCATCGCGTAGGCGAGCGGGTAGGCCAGGACGAAGGCGAAGAAGGTCGCGAGGGCCCCGAAGAGCAGCGAGCGCAGCATGTGCGGCCAGAACTCCACGAGCGCGTCGACGTAGTTGCCGACGTTGACGTCGCGGTAGTAGTAGCCGGGCACGCCCGGGTAGTCGCTCTGCAGGCTGACGGTGAAGAGCTGGACGACCGGCACGACGAAGAAGACGACGAGCCACAGCACGCCCGGCAGAAGCAGCAGGTAGGCGATCCGGCGGGAGCGCCGGCCCTCGGCGACGTCGGGATCCGTTGCAGGCGAAGGGGGTCCGCCCGCCGTCGCGGTGGTCACGATGCCTCCCCCGCGGTGGCGATGAAGGCCTTGCCCTCCGCCCCTTCGGGCACGTCGTCGGCGGCGACGACGAAGGCGTGGGCGGGGTTCCACGACAGCCAGACCTCGTCGCCCGGCCGGGTCGACTGCGGCTCGACGTCGAGATTCTGCTCGTAGACCGACCACTGGCCTCCGGAGGGCACCGTGACGAGGTACTGGGTCGCGACGCCGGTGAAGGAGACGTCGGTGACCGTCGCCCGCACGTCGCTCCCGGCCGACTCGGGCCGAAGGGGGTGCAGCCGCACCTTTTCGGGACGGACGCCGAAGAGCACCCGACCCTCGGTCACCGCGGCCCGCGAGCGCGGCACCCGCACGGTCGTGCCCGCCGCGTCGGCGACGAGGTGGTCACCGTCGCTGCCGGTGACCGTCGCGGGCACGAGGTTGGACTGCCCGACGAAGCCCGCGACGAAGGCGGTGCCCGGCAGGTCGTAGAGCTCCTCGGGGGCACCCATCTGCTCGATGCGCCCCTTGTTCATCACCGCGACCGTGTCGGCCATCGTCATGGCCTCCTCCTGGTCGTGGGTGACGTGGATGAAGGTCAGGCCGACCTCGGTCTGGATCCGCTTGAGCTCGACCTGCATCTGGCGCCGCAGCTTCAGGTCGAGGGCACCGAGCGGCTCGTCGAGCAGCAGCACCTCCGGGCGGTTGACGATCGCCCGGGCGAGGGCCACGCGCTGCTGCTGGCCGCCGGAGAGCTGCGCGGGGCGACGCCCGGCGAGGTGGGCCATCTGGACCAGCTCGAGCGCCTCGTCGGCGAGGCGGACTGCGTCACCCTCGCCGCGGCGCTTCGGTCCGAAGGCGACGTTGTCGCGGATGCTCAGGTGCGGGAAGAGCGCATAGCTCTGGAAGACGGTGTTGACCGGGCGCTCGTAGGGACGTGAGCCGGTGAGGTCGGTGTCGCCGATGAGCACCCTTCCGGCAGAGGGCTGCTCGAGGCCGGCCACCATCCGCAGGGTCGTCGTCTTGCCGCAGCCCGAGGGGCCGAGCAGGGCGAAGAAGGAACCGCGCGGCACCCGCAGGTCGAGGTCGTCGACGGCGGTGAAGTCCCCGAAGGTCTTCGTCACCGATTCCAGGACGAGATCCCCCTTCGCCTCGCGGACACCACCGGCCGAGGATCGTGTGAACAGGCCCATCAGTTGCCCACCGCCTTCGCCCACAGCGCGCTGTAGTCCGCGTCCTCCTGGGAGGACAGTGCCCTGAAGCCGACGATGTCGTGGTCGGCGATGTAGTCCTCGCTCGGGAAGATGAAGGGCGACTCCGCGAGGTCGGGGTCGATCTTCTCCATCTCCGCCCGGGCGCCCTCGACGGGGCAGATGTAATTGACCCACGCGGCGACCTCGGCGGCCACCTCGGGGTCGTAGTAGTAGTCCATGACCTGCTGGGCATTGCGCCGGTGGTGGCTCGTGATCGGCACCATGAGGTTGTCGCTCCAGAGCATCCCGCCGGACTCGGGGATGACGAACTCCCAGTCGTCGTCCTCGGTCTCGGCCCGCAGGACGAAGAGGTCACCGGACCAGACGATGCCGGCCACGGCATTGCCGCTCTTGAGGTCGTTGAGATAGCTGTTGCCCTTGATCCGGCGGATATAGCCCTCGGTGAGGCGCTTGTCGACCTCACCGATCGCCGCCTCGAAGGCGGCCTGGTCGAAGTCACCGGAGGGGTCGACGCCCTGCGACTGCATGATCAGGCCGAGGGTGTCGCGGAACTCGCTGAGCACCGAGATGCGGCCCTTGAGGTCGTCGGCCCACAGGTCCTCGATCGCCTTGAGCTCCCGGCCGACCTTGCCCTTGTGGTAGCCGATGCCGGCGAAGCCGGACTGCCAGGTGAGGGAGAACTGCCGGCCGGGGTCGAAGGAGACGTCCTTGAGCGGGGCCAGGAGGTTGCTCGCATTGGGCATCTGGATCAGCTCGAGCGGCTGGCACAGCCCCTCGCGGATGATCCGGTTGGCCATCCAGTCGGTGAAGGTGAAGATGTCACGGTTGATGTCCTGCTTGGCCCGCAGCTGCGGCGCGATCTTGTTGAAGTAGGTGTCGTTGTCGTCGACGTCCTCGGTGTAGGAGACCTTGATGCCGGTCTCCTTCTCGAAGGCGGTGAGCGTCGGATAGGTCTTGCCCGCGTCGTCCATGTCGAGATAGGCCGTCCAGTTGGCCCACCGCACGACCTTCTCCTGGTCCGAGAGGTCCTTGGGGAGCTCCACCGCCGCCGTCCCTCCCCCGGCCGGCGGCTTCGGCGGCGCGCACGCCCCGAGGACGCTGGCACCGACACCGAGGCCGGCGAGGCCGAGCACGTCACGGCGGCTCGGGGAGAGCCGGCGCCGTGAGCGGGCGGAGGCCTGCGCGGCCCGGATCAGCTCGGCGGTTCTGGGGTCGGCGGGACGCCGAAAGCGGTCCATGTCGGACCTCGCTTCCGTGGGGAGGGACGAAGGGGAGGTGGTGCGTCAGCTCTCGATGTTGGCCATGACGTGCTTGACCCGGGTGTAGTCCTCGAAGCCGTACATCGACAGGTCCTTGCCGTAGCCGGACTTCTTGAAGCCGCCGTGCGGCATCTCGGCGACGAGCGGGATGTGGGTGTTGATCCAGACGCAGCCGAAGTCGAGGCGCTTGCTCATGCGCATCGCGCGCCCGAAGTCCTTGGTCCACACCGACGACGCGAGGCCGTACTCGACGCCGTTGGCCCAGGCGACGGCCTGGTCCTCGTCGGTGAAGCGCTGGACGGTGATGACCGGGCCGAAGATCTCGTCCTGGATCGCCTCGTCGTCCTGCTGCAGGCCGGAGACGACCGTCGGCGCGTAGAAGAAGCCGTCGCCCATCGCGGTGAGCCGCTCGCCACCCTGCGCGAGGTTGGCGTGGTCGGGCAGCCGGTCGATGAAGCCGGCGACCTTGGCCAGCTGGTTGCTGTTGTTGACCGGGCCGAGGAGCGCGTCCTCGTCGTCGGGCATGCCGACCTTGGCGTTGTCACGGGCGTACTCGGCCAGGGCGGCGACGAAGTCGTCGTGGATGCCCGGCGCGGCGAGCACACGGGTGGCGGCGGTGCAGTCCTGACCGGCATTGAAGTAGCCGGCCGTGGCGATGCCCTCGACCGCGGCCTCGATGTCGGCGTCGTCGAAGACGACGACCGGCGCCTTGCCGCCGAGCTCGAGGTGGGCGCGCTTGAGGTTGCGCGCCGCGGAGGCGGCGACCTCGACTCCCGCGCGCACCGAGCCGGTGATGGCGACGAGGCCGGGGGTGTCGTGCTCGACGACCATCCGACCGGTGTCGCGGTCACCGGTGATGACGTTGAAGGTGCCGGCGGGTAGGAACTCGCTGGCGACCTCGGCCATGAGCAGGGTGGTCTCGGGCGTGGTGTCGCTCGGCTTGAGGACGATCGAGTTGCCGGCGGCCAACGCCGGGCCGATCTTCCACGCGGCCATCATCATCGGGTAGTTCCACGGGGTCACCTGGCCGACGACGCCGATGGGCTCGCGGCGGATCCAGCTCGTGTGGCCCTTCATGTACTCGGCGGAGGCGCGGCCCTCGAGCACGCGGGCGGCACCGGCGAAGAAGCGCAGCTGGTCGCACATGACCGGCACCTCCTCGGTGGCGGTGAGGGCATGCGGCTTGCCGGTGTTCTCCCCTTCGAGCCGGATGAGGTCCTCGGCGCGGGACTCGAGGGCGTCGGCGAACTTGAGCAGGGCGCTCTGCCGCTCGCCCGGCGTCGCCTCGGACCACTCGGCGAAGCCGGCCTCGGCGCTCGCATAGGCCGCGTCGACGTCGGCCTGCGTGGAGACAGGAGCGTGGGCGACGACCTGCCCGGTCGCGGGGTTGACCAGATCGATGCTCGCGTCGCCGGTGGCGTCGACGTACTCGCCACCGATGAAGTTGCGCAGGGTCCGGGGCTGGGTCACGACTGGGGTCCTTCCGATCGGGAATGTGACCCAGACGATAGTGCGCCGTCGACGAAATCGACAGGCTCCGGCGGCCCTAACTGTGAAAACATCTGCGATCACGAGTGTTTCGTACGGATTTCGTCGCGCTCGGCTTGCCATGCGACCGACCTCACGCCACGATGGGCGCCATGACCACCCCTGCTCCGCTCGACGAGATGAGCAAGCAGATCATCGAGCACCTCCAGGAGGACGGTCGTCAGTCCTACGCGACGATCGGCCGGGCCGTCGGCCTCTCCGAGGCCGCCGTGCGCCAGCGCGTCGGTCGGCTCATCGACGGCGGTCTCATGCAGATCGTCGCGGTCACCGACCCGCTCCAGGTGGGCTTCCGTCGGCAGGCCATGATCGGCCTGACCGTCGACGGCGACATGGGACCGGTCGCCGATGCGCTCGCCGAGATGCCCGAGGTCGACTACGTCGTGACGACCGCCGGCAGCTTCGACCTGCTCGTCGAGGTCGTCTGCGAGGACGACGCCCACCTGCTCGACCTCCTCACCGCGCGCATCCGCACCCTGCCGGGCGTGCGCTCCACCGAGACCTTCGTCTATCTCAAGCTCAACAAGCAGCACTACAACTGGGGGACCAGATGACCCAAGAGCCCATGACCACCGCCCGCACTGCTCGGGGCACCGACCTGCAGCAGGCCGCCCGAGACCACCTGTGGATGCACTTCACCCGCCACTCCGTCTACGAGGAGGGCGGGCACATCCCGACGATCGTGCGCGGCGAGGGCCACAAGATCTGGGACGACACCGGGCGGGAGTACATCGACGGCCTCGCCGGCCTCTTCGTCGTCCAGGTCGGGCACGGTCGCCAGGAGCTCGCCGAGACGGCGCTCAAGCAGGCCGAGAAGCTCGCCTTCTTCCCCATCTGGTCCTACGCCCACCCGGCCGCCATCGAGCTCGCCGAGCGGCTCGCGGCCGGCGCCCCCGGCGACCTCAACCGCGTCTTCTTCACCACCGGTGGCGGCGAGGCCGTCGAGTCCGCGTGGAAGCTGGCCAAGCAGTACTTCAAGCTCACCGGCAAGCCGAAGAAGCACAAGGTCATCTCGCGCTCGATCGCCTACCACGGCACCCCGCACGGCGCCCTGTCGATCACCGGCCTGCCGCCGCTGAAGGAGGACTTCGAGCCGCTCGTGCCGGGCGCGCACAAGGTGCCCAACACCAACATCTACCGGGCCGCCGAGGACCTGCGCGACGACCCCAAGGCCTTCGGCCGCTGGGCCGCCGACCGGATCGCCGAGGCGATCGAGTTCGAGGGCCCCGACACCGTCGCCGCCGTCTTCCTCGAGCCGGTGCAGAACGCCGGGGGCTGCTTCCCGCCGCCGCCCGGGTACTTCGAGCGGGTGCGCGAGATCTGCGACGAGTACGACGTGCTGCTCGTCTCCGACGAGGTCATCTGCGCCTTCGGCCGGATCGGCTCGATGTTCGCCTGCGAGGACTTCGGCTACACGCCCGACATCATCACGTGCGCGAAGGGGATGACCTCCGGCTACTCCCCCATCGGCGCGATGATCGCGAGCGACCGGCTCTTCGAGCCCTACAAGAGCGGGGCCAACACCTTCACCCACGGCTACACCTTCGGTGGCCACCCGGTGAGCGCGGCGGTCGCCCTGGCCAACCTCGACATCTTCGAGCGCGAGGGCCTCAACGACCACGTGAAGGAAAATGCCCCCGCCTTCCGCCGCACCCTCGAGCGGCTGCTCGACCTGCCGATCGTCGGCGACGTGCGCGGCGAGGGCTACTTCTACGGGATCGAGCTGGTCAAGGACAAGGCGACCCGCGAGACCTTCAACGCCGCCGAGTCGGAGTCGATGCTGCGCGGCTACCTGTCCAAGGCGCTCTTCGACGCGGGCCTGTACTGCCGCGCGGACGACCGCGGCGACCCGGTCGTCCAGCTCGCTCCCCCGCTGACCATCGGCCAGGCGGAGTTCGAGGACATCGAGCAGCGGCTGCGCACGGTCCTCACCGAGGCGCCCAACCACCTCTGACCCGAGTCACGGGCCCCCCCTTCGTGACGAAGGGAGCGGGCCCGCCCCTTCGTGACGAAGGGAGCGGGCCCGCTGGCTGTCCTGCCTCACGTCAGCCGGCGGCCACCTGGAGCAGGCCGGTCGGCGTGCCGGACGGCGCGTCGGTGATCGCGTCGACGGACGCGCCCTGCAGCCCCTGGCTCACCGCGTCGGGGGTCGCCCCCGCGTTGGCCTCGAGGTACAGGGCGGCCGCACCGGCGACGTGCGGGCTGGCCATCGAGGTGCCGCTGTAGGTGTCGGTGCCACCGCCGGGCACGGTCGACTCGATGTCCTGGCCGGGGGCATAGCCCTCGACGAGCGAGCCGTAGTTGGAGAAGTCTGCGTTGCCGTCCTGGTCGGTCGAGGCCGCGGTCGTGAAGACGCCCTCGGCGCTCGCCGGGGAGACGTTGGCGGCGTCCTGGGACTCGTTGCCGGCCGCGACCGAGGTGAAGACCCCGTTGTCGACGAGGCCGGTGGCCGCGTTGTTCAGGGCCGGGTCCTTGGACCCGCCGAGCGACATGTTGGCGACCGAGGGGCCGTCGGCGTTCTGCGCGACCCAGTCCATCGCCTCGATGATGCCGGCGGAGCTGCCGCTACCGCTGTCGTCGAGCACCTTGACGCCGACGAGCTTGACGCCCGGCGCGACGCCGTAGTCGGCACTGCCGATCGTGCCGGCGACGTGCGTGCCGTGGCTCTGGCGGTCGAGGCCGTCACCGCCGGTGACGTCGAAGCCCACCGAGGCGCGGCCGCCGAACTGCGGGTGGTCCGGGTCGATGCCCGTGTCGAGGATGTAGGCGGTGACGCCGGCGCCGGTCTGGGCGGGCTCGTAGGTGCCGTCGAGGGGCAGCTGCGGGTCGTCGATCCGGTCCAGGCCCCACGGGGTCTCGCCAGCGGCGCTGCCCCGGGGCGTGTCGACCTGGATGCTCAGGTTCTCGGAGACGGCGGCGACGTCGGCGTCGGCCCGCACGTCGTGCAGCTGCTCCGGGGTCAGCTTCGCGGCGAAGCCGTCGATGACCTCGGTGTAGACGTGCGTCGGCGTCACGCCGAGGGAGCGCGCGACCTGCGCTCCGGACTCCCCCTCGTCGAGGGTGACCACATAGGTGGTCTCACCCTGCATCTGGACGGCGGCGTCGCCATGGGTCGTGAGCGGTGCCAGCTCCTCGCCCTGCGCGGAGGCGAAGGGGGCCACTGCCAGCAGCAGCGCCGCAGAGGAAACAACAACTCCGGTGCTCTTCATCGAGTACGTCATGCGTTCCTTTCGTGGACCGCCGCCGGATCTCGGCGACGGCTTGCTGCCGGACCCTAGGAGCCCCGCCGACGACTGTCCACGGCGACAAATGAGCACCTCGAAGCGTCATCGGACGGTAAGAAGATCCGCCTGATCGCGCGTCTGACGATGATCTTGCGGGCGTCCCGGACGCTGCCCGGACGCCCCAGAGCGCCGCGCGACGCCTCATTCCTTGGCGAAATCCATACGGACCCCCAACGCCCCGGACACCTTGTCGGACCGGCTGGCTAGGTTGGCGGGATGACTCGCGAGACGCGCCGCCACCCCCTGCGTGACCGGCTCGGTCGCCGGTCCGACGACCCCGCCTATCGCGAGGTCCATGACGAAGGGGGTCTGCGTCGCCTCGCCGAGTCGGGCACCTCGCTGGCCGGCTGGCGGCTGCAGGGACTCGACCTCGCCCCGCACGCGGACCACCTCTCCCGCGCCGACGTGCGTGGCCTCGTGGTCCTCGGCGGTGAGGTGCCCGACGAGCTGGCCCGCGACCTCGTCGCCCGCGGCGCGGTCATCGTGCCGCCCGACCCGACCTGCCCGGTCCAGCCCTTCCGCTCGCGGCTGTACTCCCCCTTCGACCTCTACGGCGGACTCGAGACCGCCGGCTACCCGAGCACCGTCGATGCCCGGGCCTACGTCTGGAGCCGTGAGGCGCGCACTCAGCACGACGCCTGGGCGACGCTGCTGCGGGCGGTCCACGACGACGCGGTGCAGGACGCGCTCGTCGAGGCGCTGCACGGGCTCGACGTCGTCGGCGTCATGGGCGGGCACGCGCTCGAGCGCGGCAGCAGCGACTACGCCGACGCCGCCCGCCTCGGGCACGCCCTCGCCACCGGCGGCCACGCCGTGCTGACCGGCGGCGGTCCGGGCGCGATGGAGGCGGCCAACCTCGGCGCGCTCGCCCCGGCCACCGACGCGGTCGACGTCGCACTGGATCGACTGGCCGCCGTGCCGAGCTTCCGACCGTCGGTCGAGGCATGGGCCGAGCTGGCCCTGCAGGTGCGCGCCGACCTGGGTGTGACGGAGGGCGCGGCACGCAGCTACGGGATCCCGACGTGGTTCTACGGGCACGAACCGCCCAATGTCTTCTGCGACGGCATCGCGAAGTACTTCTCCAATGCCCTGCGCGAGGACGTGCTGCTCGCACAGAGCACCGGTGGGCTCGTCGTCCTACCGGGGGCGGCGGGCACGGTGCAGGAGATCTTCCAGGCGTGCACGCCGCTCTACTACGCCCCCGAGGACGAGCCGCTGCCCCCGCTCGTGCTCGTCGGGCTCGAGCACTGGACCGAGACCGTGCCCGTGTGGCCGGCCCTGCGGGCGCTCGGGACCGGCCGGCCGCTCGGCGAGGTGCTGCACCTCGTCGAGACACCCGAGGAGGCGGCCGCGCTCCTCACGACGTGAGGCTCAGGCGCGGCCGTGGGCGGCGCGGCTGCGGCGGCTCAGCGAGTCGATGACCACGGCGAGCAGGAGCACCCCGCCGGTGACCATGTAGCGCACCGACGAGTCGAGGTTGAGCAGGCTCAGCCCCGAGCTGATCGACTGGATGACGATGACGCCGAGCAGGGCCGAGTAGGCCGAGCCGCGGCCGCCGAAGAGGCTCGTGCCACCGATGACCGCTGCGGCGATGGCGTTGAGGTTGGTGTCGGCGCCACCGCTGCTCTGGTTGGCCGCGGCCAGACGGCACGCAGCGAAGATGCCGCCGAGCGCGGCGAAGGTCGCCGTGAGCGCGAAGACCGACAGGTAGACGCGCGTGACCCGGATGCCAGCGCGACGCGCCGCCTCGACGTTGCCGCCGACGGCCATGACCGCGCGGCCCCACGAGGTGCGGCGCAGCGCGAGGTCCATGACGACGACGAGCGCGAGGAAGGTCAGGAACATCATCGGCACGCCGCGGTCCTGGTTGAGCACGAAGGCCGGGACCCCGAGGACGAGCGCCAGCAGCACGGCCCGCACCGCCGTCGCCGTCGTCGACGGCGCGGAGAGACCGGCGGCCTTGCGCTGCATGCCCGCCCGCACGCGGGTGACGACGTAGATCGCGACGACGGCCGCGATGAGCGCATAGGTCGCCCCGGGGACGAGGAAGGTCTTCTGGGCGAACCTCACCAGACCGGAGTCGAAGGGGAGGTTGACCGTCCCCTCGTCGCCGAGCACGAGCAGCTGGAGACCGAGGAAGCCGAGCAGGCCGGCCAGTGTGATGACGAAGCTCGGGACGCCGAAGGTCGTGAAGATCGCCCCGTAGAGCAGGCCGACGACGAGGCCCGCGAGCAGCGCGGCGATGATCGCGACCGGCACCGACCACCCGTGGTTGACGAAGCCGACGGCCAGGACCGCCGAGGACAGGCCGCTGATCGAGCCGACCGACAGGTCGATCTGCCCCAGCAGCAGCACGAGCACGACACCGATCGAGATCGTGCCGACGGCCGCCGACTGGAGGGTGAGGTTGACGAGGTTGCGGCTGGACAGGAAGTTGTCGTTGAGCGACTGGAAGACGACCCAGATGACGACGAGGCCGATGACGACCGGCAGCGAGCCGAGGTCGCCGGTGCGGATCCGGCCCCAGGTCGCGGCGAGCCACCCGGAGAGCCCCTGCTCGGAGATCAGCCGCTCGTCCTGCAGGTCGGCGGGCAGCGTGGCGGCGTCGGACGTGGCGGGGGTGACCGGGGAGGTGCTCTCGACGTCGGGGGTGCGGGCGGTGCTCATCGGGCGGCCTCCTGGGTGGCCCGGCGCGCGGCGCGCTCCGAGACGGCATTGGTCGTCGCGCCGGTGATCGCGGCGATGATCTCCTGCGACGTGGTCTGGCTGACGTGGAAGGTGCCGTTGTTGCGGCCCAGCCGCAGCACGGTGACGCGGTCGGCGACCGCCATGACGTCGGACATGTTGTGGCTGATGAGGATGACGCCGAGGCCGTTCTCCCGCAGGCGCTCGACGAGGTTGAGCACCTCCGCGGTCTGGGCGACGCCGAGGGCCGCCGTCGGCTCGTCGAGCATGACGACCTTGGGGTTGCCGAGGAGGCTGCGGGCGATGGCGACGGTCTGCCGCTGGCCACCGGAGAGGCTCGCGACGGGGATGCGCACGGAGGGGATCTTCGCGCTCAGCTGGCGCAGCAGCCGCCAGCTCTCGCTCTCCATCGCGACCTCGTCGAGCATCCCGAGGCGGCGACGCTCCTGCCCGAGGAAGAGGTTGCCGACGACGTCGAGGTTGTCGCACAGCGCGAGGTCCTGGTGGACCGTCGCGATGCCGAGCCGCTGCGACTCGGCCGGGCTGGAGATGCTGGCCCGGGCTCCGTCGACGGTGATCTCCCCTTCGTCCGGGACGTAGACGCCGGCGATCGCCTTGACGAGGGTGGACTTGCCGGCGCCGTTGTCGCCGACGAGGGCCACGACCTCCCCCGGGCGGACGTCGAAGTCGATGTCCTTGAGAGCCTGCACGGCGCCGAAGCGCTTCGACAGCCCGTGGATCGAGAGCACCGGCTGCCCGGTGGAGGTCGTGGTCATGTCAGTCCTTCGTCGTCGTCGGTCGGGTCACTTCAGGCCGGCGGAGGCACAGGCCGTGGCGACCGAGCCCGCGCAGATGTCCTCGACCTTGTAGAAGCCGTCCTTGACGACGGTGTCCTTGATGTTGTCCTTGGAGACGACGACCGGGTCGAGGAGGGTCGCGGGCACACCCTCCTTGTCGTCCTCGGCCTCCGGCTTCTCGCCGTTGCCCAGGGCGATGGCGGCCTTGGCGGCGTCCTCGGCCTCCGGCTTGATCGCCTTGTAGATGGTCATCCGCTGGTCGCCGGTGACGACACGCTGGATCGCGGCGAGCTCCGCGTCCTGGCCGGTGACCGGCGGAAGGGGGTCGACGCCGCCACCCTTGAGCGCGGCGATGGCGCCGCCGGCCGTGCCGTCGTTGGCCGCGTAGACCCCGACGAGGTCGCCCTTGACCTTCGACAGCTGGCCCTCCATCCACGACTGCGCCTTGTCCGGGCTCCAGTCGGGGGTGTCGTACTCGGCGGCGACGGTGTAGTCGCTCTTGTCGATGACCGAGTGCGCGCCCTTCTTGAAGTCGGCGGCGTTGGCGTCGGTCGGGGCGCCGTTGATCATGACGATGTCGCCGGAGGTCTTGCCGTCCTCCTTCATCGCGTCGAGGAGCGCCTGCCCCTGCAGCTCTCCGACCTTCTGGTTGTCGAAGGAGACGTAGTAGTCGGAGCCGGCGACGAAGCGGTCGTAGGCGATGACCGGGATGTCCTGGCCCTTGGCGCTGCTCACGAGCGAGGCGGCAGCCTTGCCGTCGACCGCGTCGAGGACGATGACGTCCGCGCCCTCCGTGACGGCGGACTCGAACTGCTGCTGCTGCTTCGTCGCGTCCTGGTCGGCGTTGTTGTAGACGACCTCGCAGTCGGCGCACTCGGCCTTGACCGCAGCCTCGAAGAGGGGCCGGTCGAAGGACTCGTAGCGGGTCGTCTTCGACTCCGGCAGCAGGAGCGCGATCTTCAGCGCCCCACCCGAGTCGGCGTCACCCCCGGAGCCCGAGCCGGAGCCCTCCCCCGAGCTGCACGCGGTGAGGGCGCCGGCGCTGAGGGCCAAGGCGAGCGGGAGGGCCAGGGCACGGGACACGCGGTGCGCGGGAGTGGTCATGTCGATCTCCTCGTTGAGATGTGCCAGCCACCCCGTGTGGCTCGCTCAGGTCGGGACGCTAGAACTGTCGCTCCTTGACGTCAAGACTTGAACTCAACGTGTCGCCGAAGTGCGACCTCAGCCGACCCGCGCCGACCGGGCCGTGGCGGCGCGCAGCAGCGCCCCGCGCACGTCGGCCTCGTCCCCGAGCGCCCCGAGCACGAGCTCGACGCTCGCAGCCGCACTCGGGATCGCGCTGCGCTCGACGCCCTCACGCATCGCGTCGAGCAGCAGGTCACCGGTGCGGGCCAGCTGGCCGCCGACGGCGATGACCTCGGGGTTGAGCAGGTTGACCAGCCCCGCGACGGCGACGCCGAGGTGGCGGCCGGCGTCGACGATGACCCGACGACAGCCCGGGTCGCCCTGCTGGGCGCGAGCGATGATGTCGCGCAAGCCGATCGGTCCCTGGGACGGGGCGATGGCCGCGATGAGCGCCGGCGACCCGACATAGGTGTTGAGACAGCCGCGGTTGCCGCACCGGCACACCGGCCCGGCCTCGTCGATCGTCACGTGGCCGATCTCCCCCGCGGTGCCGGCGCTGCCCCGGAAGACCCGCCCGCCGATGACCAGGCCGGCACCGACGCCGTGCGAGAGCTTGAGGTAGGCGCCGGTGGAGACGCGGCTCAGCGCACCGGCCAGGAGCTCACCCTCGGCCGCGAGGTTGGCGGTGTTGTCGAGGACGACGGGTGCTCGCAGGGCGGTCTCGAGCTCGGCCGCCGCCGGCACACCCCGCCAGCCGGGCATGATCAGCTCGGAGCCGACCGCCCCGGTCACCGAGTCGACGGGCGCCGGCAGCCCGAGCGCGACCTGGTCGAGGTCGGGCACCGATCGACCGTTGTCGACGAGCAGGTCGTGCAGCAGCCGGGCCGCCCGGTCCAGCCCCTCGTCGGCGTGGTGGTCCTGCGGCAGCGGCATCCGCTGGCTGGCGATGACGTCGTTGGGTCCGGTGCCGATGGCCACGCGGATGTCCCTGTCCCCGAAGGCCACTCCCGCGAGCAGGGGCCCTCCCTCGGCGAGCGCGACGAGCACGGCGCGGCGACCGTTGCGCACGCTGTTGGACAGGGCGACCTCGCCGTCGGCGGCGAGATCGCGCACGAGGTTGGAGATCGTCGCCGGCGACAGTCCGGTCGCGCCGGAGATCTCGACCTGGGTGAGCGGGCCGTGCGCGGACAGCGTCTCGACCACCCGCTCTCGGTTGGCCCGGCGCAGCGAGGACTGCGACCCCGGAGCCGACCCGCCTGTCTTCATGATCAAAACCTAAGGGAGAGCCTGCCCTCGTGGCGAGACCCGCCCTCTCCCCTTCGCATGTATCTGAGGCGTGCGGGCCGGGTTCGCATTTCCTCAAGGAAATGCGAAGGGGGTCAGTCGAAGACGATCGTGCGCCGGCCACGCAGGACGACCCGGCGCTCGACGTGCCAGCGCAGCGCCCGGGCGAAGGCCATCGCCTCGAGCTCGGCGCCGGTGGCGGCGAGCTGTGCCGGGCTCATCCGGTGGTCGACCCGGCGGAAGTCCTGCTCGATGATCGGGCCCTCGTCGAGGTCGGAGGTCACGTAGTGGGCCGTGGCACCGATGACCTTGACCCCGCGCTCGTGCGCCTGCGAGTAGGGGCGCGCCCCCTTGAAGGACGGCAGCAGCGAGTGGTGGATGTTGATGACCCGGCCGGGCAGGTCGGCGCACAGGTCCTCGGAGAGCACCTGCATGTAGCGCGCGAGCGCCACCGTCTCGACCTGCTCGGCCGCGATGATCTCGCGCAGCCGCGCCTCGGCCTGCGGCTTGGTCTCCCGGGTCACCGGCACGTGGTGGAAGGGGATGCCGTGCCACTCGACCTCCGCGCGGAAGTCCTCGTGGTTGGACACGACGGCCGGCACGACGACGTTGAGCTGGCCGGTGCGCACCCGGAAGAGCAGGTCGTTGAGCACGTGCCCCTGGCGGCTCACCATGACGAGCAGCCGGTGCGGCTCGCTCGGGTCGTGGACGTCGACGTCGGCGCCGAGCTCGTCGGCCAGTCGGGCGCGCTGCGCCTCGAGCCGCTCGGCGTCGATCGCCCCCTCCCCCTGCAGGTGCATCCGCAGGTGGAACTCGCCGGTCGACGGGTCGCCGAACTGCTGGCTGTCGAGGATGTTGAGGTCGAGCCCGGCCATCGCCCCGGTGACGGCGTGGACGATGCCACGGCGGTCCGGTCCGCTCAGGGTGAGGACGATCTCGTGGGCCTCGGTGACGGGCGCGCTCATGCGGTCGCCGCCGCGAGCTGCCCGCAGGCGCCGTCGATGTCGCTGCCGCGCGTGTCCCGCACCGTCGTCGGGATGCCGTGAGCGCGCAGCCGCTCGACGAACTGCTGCTCGACGCCGCGCCGCGAGGCGGTCCACTTCGACCCCGGCGTGGGGTTGAGCGGGATCGGGTTGACGTGCACCCAGCCCTTGCCGCGCTCGGTGAGCTTCTTGCCGAGCAGGTCGGCACGCCAGGCCTGGTCGTTGATGTCGCGGATCAGGGCGTACTCGATGCTCACCCGGCGCCCGGTGCGCAGGTAGTAGCGGTGCGCGGCGTCGATCGCCTCGTCGACCTTGAAGCGCGTGTTGATCGGCACGAGCTCGTCGCGCAGCTCGTCGTCGGGCGCGTGCAGCGACAGCGCGAGCGTCACCGGGATGCCCTCCTCGGTGAGCCGGTCGATGCCGGTGACCAGACCGACGGACGACATCGTGATGCCGCGGGCGCTCATGCCCAGGCCCTCCGGCGAGGGGTCGACCATGCGGCGGATGGCACCGATCGCGGCCTTGTAGTTGGCCAGGGCCTCACCCATGCCCATGAAGACGACGTTGGTGACGCGGCGACCCGACGACGAAGGGAGGGACTCCCCTTCGTCATCGGCCTCGGCCCCCAGCGCGGCGCCGGCGTCGTCACCCAGCGGCAGGTCACCTGCCTGCGCGAGCAGGCGGTTGGCCTCGACGACCTGGCCGACGATCTCGGCCGTCGACATGTTGCGTGTCAGGCCCTCCTGGCCGGTGGCGCAGAAGGGGCAGTTCATCCCGCAGCCGGCCTGGCTCGAGATGCAGATCGTCGCGCGACGCGGGTAGCGCATGAGGACGGACTCGACGAGGGCGCCGTCGTGCAGCCGCCACACCGACTTCAGCGTCGCTCCGCGGTCGGCGGTGATCGTGCGCACCGGCGTGAGCAGGCGCGGGAGCATCGCGGTGGCGAGCTCGTCCCGGGCCGCCTTGGGCAGGTCGGTCATCTGCTCGGGGTCGTCGGTGTGGTGGGTGAAGTAGTGCGTCGACAGCTGCTTCGCGCGGAAGCCGGGCAGACCCAACTCCTTGGCCCACTCGACCCGGCCCGCGAGGTCGAGGTCGGCGAGATGGCGCGGCGGCTTGCCGCGGCGGGGCGCGGTCATCGTCAGCTGGCCGGGCGACGGGCGGGCGGTCGAGGGCGTGGGCAGGTCGGTCATCCCGCCCATCATCTCAGGTCAGGAGCGTGCCCCACCAAAGCTGCCCGCAGCCGGGTCGGCGGCGTCGCGCCCCTGCCCCTCGCCGTGGGCCGCCTCGTCGGGCCCAGTGGCCTGCTCCGGCCCGGAGAGCACGCCGACGAGGGCCTCGTGCACCGCCTCGGCGCTGCCGATGGTCGGCTCCTCGGTGAGGTGGTACCACTCGTCCGCCCCCTCGTAGCGCACCCGGGAGGAGACCTGCCCGTCACGCTCGCTCGTCTCGAGCTCGATGCGGCCGGTGATGGTGCCGACCTCACGGGTGGCCACGCCACCGGGTCGGGCGGTGAAGGTGCTCGTGCGGCTCATCGTCGGCCTCAACAGCTCGCGAGCCGGTCGGACAGCGCGGTCTTCTCCGCGGACTGCAGGGCCAGCCCCCAGCGATACTTCGTCGCCACCCACATCTTGGCGTAGGTGCACCGGTAGGTCGTGCGGGTCGGCCACCACGTCGAGGGGTCCTGGTCCCCCTTCGACCGGTTGGAGGAGGCCGAGACGGCGATGAGCTGCGGGCCCTCGAGGTCGTTGGCGAAGTCCTCGCGCTCCTGGTCCGACCACGAGTCCGCGCCGGAGCGCCACGCCTCGGCAAGCGGGACGACGTGTTATCCGGTACGGCGTACCGGCTGGCGGTGACGTCGCCGACGACAGTACGGGCCAGGCGGTGGAGTGTCGGCGGCGTTGTTATCAGGTACAGCCTCCTCGCTGTTGAGGACATCCGCCTGTCGGTGCTCGCTTCTACCTTGATAGGCGACCGAGAAGGAGGTGCCGTGATGGCATCGACCCAGAGAGTGGCGATTCCGGATGGCGTGACGTGGACAGTCGTCGACGACGAGGCCCACGTGATCGAGCACGTCGAGTCGTATCTGGATTTTGTCCGACAGTCTGACTACTCACCGAACACGGTGCGCTCGTATGCGAAGAGCTTGGCTTTGTGGTCGACGCACTTGGCGGGTCGCGGCCGTGCGTGGGATGCAGTGCAGTTGACCGACTTCGGCTCGTTCCTGCAGGCGCTTCGTGCCGGTGAAGTCGGTTCCAGGACGACCGCGTTGAGATCGACCCGGGTTGTCTCCGACGCGACCGTCGCGGCCCGGGTCCGTCCGGTGATGAGCTTCTACCGGTTCCATGCGGCGATGGGAGTGCCGGCGGCCCCGTTCCTGTACGAACAGGTGAGCCGTAGCCCCGGCCGCTACCTGCCCTTTCTGGAGCATGTGGCCCGTCGTGGGACCCGGAGCCAATCGACCGTCAAGGTGCGTGTCCGGCCCCGGGAGGTGCCCGTACTCGAGCCCGCGAGCGTCGATGCACTGATCACGGCCGAGGCCGACTTCGACACCTCCAGCGGGGAATGGTCGGGCGACCTGCGTTACCGGTTGTTGTGGACGCTACTGGCCGAGACCGGGATGCGGATCGGCGAGGCCCTCTCGCTGCAGCACCGAGACTGGGCCACGGGTCGAGGGGACACCGCCTCGGTCCACATCGTTCCTCGACCGCACCCGCACGGTCTGCAACTCAAGAGCGGGGCAAGACGCGTGTTCGTGGGCAGCCGACTTGACCGTCTCTACGGCGACTACGTGTGGTGGCTGTGCGATCGGGGCGCAGACGCCGTCATCGAGGACTGGGACGCGGCCTACATCTTCTGCAACGCCTTCCGGGAGCCGATGTTCGCCCCACTGCGAACGGAGAGCGTCTACGCGCACCTGAACCGGCGGAAGCGCCAGATCCCGGAGCTTCCGTCGGGGATGACTCCGCATTGGTTCCGCCACACCCACGCCACAGCGCTGCTGCTGGCCGGCACTCCACTGCACGTGGTCAGCAGCCGCCTGGGTCACCGCGACGTGCAGACCACCACCAACACGTACGGGCACGTCACCGACGACGCCGAGCTGGCCGCATTGGCCAACTGGCGCCACGTCGTGCACGGATGGGAGTCGACTGCCGATGACTGAGCAACCACGCCAGGCCCAGCGCAACGGGCACGCAGGGAAACGACTGGACCGGCGAGACCCACGGCTACCGGTCTCCGAGATGTTCGATGCCGACGTGGCCGCCACTCTCTGGGAGTCTCTACCCGAGGACTGCCGGCGCGACCACTTCGACAAGACCACCATGCCCGAGCGGTACCGCGCGGCTGTGGCTGAGACAAGCGCCGGGGGCTCGTGGACCACGATCGCCCTCAACATGCGAGGCCTCCCCGAGCCGATGACTGGGGAGCTGGCCTGGCTGCTACACCGTGAGATCGAACTCGGACGGCGCGTCTACCCTCTGGCCTTCAACGCGACGACCAGGGTGTTGCGGGTCGCCACCGGTCAGGGCGGAGCCCCCGCTCGAACGGCCCAGTCGTTGTTGCAGTTGACGCCCGAGGAGTGGCTACACCAGGCCCACGGCGCGCGGCTGCGCGGTGCCGATCTGGGGCGCAGCAACGACGACCACGCGCTGCACACGATCCGCCGGCTCCAGGACGTCCTGGTCTACCCGTACCACCGGGGAGACTGGTGGCAGCTGAACGTCTGGAACCCTCAGCTCGATCCGCGTGTCCCGCAGCGCGATCACGAGCCGCACGGGCGCAGCAGCGCCAACTTCAGCCACCTGACCAGCGACTGGCTCCGGGAGGCCGCGAAGTGGTGGCTGTCGACCTGCCTGGAGACGGAGCGCTACTCCTGGAGCACGATGAAGACGCGGCTGGACGGGCTGAAGTGGCTGCAGCGCTACCTCGACGAGGCCGGCGACGCCGGCCCACCGCTGGTCGTCGACCCCGATGAACTCCGTCCCTTCGTCCGTGGCTTCTTGGCCGGCGTGCGCAGCCACAGGGTGACGTCAGGGCCTCGAACGGGCCAACCTTTGGCGGCGAACCCGCGGCGAGCGATCCTGACAACGATCGAGCAGTTCTACGCCTGGATGTATGACAACCGGACCGATGCAGCGACCACCTTGCGCGAGCCGCGGTGGTTGGCACTGGGTCCGGCTCACAGCGTGCTGTTCCGCGCCGGCGACAAGCCACGGCTGACAAACAGGCACAGCGAGGACATGGTGCTCGAGGACGATGTCGTGGCCCGTATCGCCGAAGGAGCTGAGCTGTTGGCGCTCCCCAAAGCCGAGGGAGGGCTCGGTGATCTTGCGGCATTCCACGCGTTGATGCTGCTGATCCGAACCGGTCGCCGGGTCAACGAGGTACTGATGATGGACTTCGACCCCCTGCTGCCGCTGGTCGGCTCCAACGACGTCGACGAGTCCGGGCTGGTCGCCCGGATGCGCTACCAGCAGACCAAGGTCCAAACAGGCCAACCGAACTCGATCCCCGTCGACGCCGAGGTGGTCGCCATCATCCGCACCCAGCAGATCGAGGCCCGCCGACACATGTCCAGCATGGGCTGGATGGACCGTGAGCCCCGCTACCTCTTCCCCCGACCACGGGAAAACCGCAACGGAGCGCACCCCTACTCCGACGCCACCCTCCACAGCATCCTCGGCAAGCTCACCGACAGGCTCGGCATCACCGACAGCCAGGGACGGATCGTGGCGATCAGCAAGACCCACCGTTTCCGGCACACCGCCGCAACAAACCTGCTCAATGCCGGGGTCCCACTTCACGTGGTCATGCGCTACTTCGGCCACGCCTCCCCGGAGATGACCATGCACTACGCGATCACCCTCGCCCAGACCGCCGAACGCGAGTTCCTGCGGTTCAAGAAGGTCACTACCGACGGACGCCCCCTACCCCTGGACTCCGAGGACCTCTACGACGTCCTCCAGCTCGACAAGCGGGCCGACCGAGTGCTGCCCAACGGCTGGTGCATGCTGCCACCCAAGCAGGTGTGCAATCGTGGCAACGCATGCCTGTCCTGTGACAAGTTCGTCACCGACGCCAGCCACGCTCCGGAGTTGCGGCGCCAGCTGACCGACGCCGAACGTCTCCTCGAACAGCGCCAGTCAGCGTTCCTGGCCAAGTACGGCACCCCGATGGACGAGGACAACGTCTGGGCACAAGGACGGACCGCCGAAACCGCCTCCCTGCGCCAGATCCTCCTCGCCATCGAGGACGTCAGCGACACATCACAGGCCGTACGAGGGGCTGGCGCTAATGACAGAACCCAACGCAACGACGCCGCGGGAGAGGACGCTGGATGAGCGAGCACCTGGCCCGAGCCGCCCAGGCCCGGCACGACGACGTGATGAAACGCGCCACCAAGGCCCTTCAAGACATGACCAAAGCCGGCGAGGCAATCACGTTCGTCGCGGTCGCCCGCCGAGCCGGCGTCTCTACCGACTTCCTCTACAACACCCCGGACCTGCGGTCGAAGATCGTCGCGTTGAGAGGTGGGCGCCTCGCACCGACCTCGGCCCCGCCCCAAGACGACGGCACCTCAAGCACGAGCGCGATCCGCGCCCTGTCGACCCAACTCAAGGAACAACGCCGGCGCCACCGCCACGAACTCGAGGCACTCCAGCGCGCCCTCGCCGCCGCGCACGGAGAGAACCTCAAACTCCGCCGTCGACTCGCGTACCTCGACGACGAACACCCCGACCCCGAAGATCGCTGATCGACGTCCCGGATAGCTCCCCATCACCGGGCATCGTCCAGGACGGGTCTTACGGGACACCCGAACATGCGTTCGTGCGCTGACCTGCACTATCACCGCAAGCGGTTCCTCCTGCGGGACGGCATGACGTCTATCTGTAACGGTGCCGTCTAACGATCAGTTGCTGCAGCCGGTCATCTTCGATTCGCCGGGTGCTGTTCCAGCTTCTGGGGCGGTGTCGTTCCGCGGGCTACCGTTGCGGCTGTGGAACTCGATGGGAAGGTCTCGCTCGTGACCGGAGCGGAATCAGGCCTCGGCTGGTTCATCGCCGAGACCCTACGCGAAGCGGGTTCGACCGTGATCACCGTGGATCTCCGACCGGGAGAAGGGATCACTGTCGCTGACGTCGCCACCGAGGCCGGCCGCGCGACTGCTATGGCCGCGGCCCAGGAAGCGGGCGGCCTGGACGTGCTCGTCAACAACGCCGGAGGCTGGAGCGCCGGCGGAGTGCAGTTCCCCACGGCTGAGCCGGGAGCGTGGCGAAACGCGATCGAACTGGACCTAGTGGCTCCTATGGCACTTACGCAGTTGGCGTTGCACATGCTTGGTCATGGCGGCGGCGCCGTCGTGAACATGTCGTCCAGCGCCGGGGTGGAGACAACCGCGTACAGGTCCCCTGAGTATGCGGCCGCCAAGGCGGGCTTGATCCGGTTCACGACCGCCCTCGCCGACTGGCACGAGCGATATGGCGTTCGCGTCAACTGCGTCGTCCCGGGGTGGGTGGGCCTCAAGCGCGCTCACGATGAGCTTGCTGCGATGCCGGCGGCTGAGCGTGGCCTCGCGCCGACCCTCGTGCCGCCCGAAACGATCGCCGTTCAGGTCCTTCGACTTCTGCGTGATGACTCCCTCGCCGGACGGGTCGTCAGCATGCTCGACGGGGATCGGGAGCCCAGGCTGTTGCACTGATCGATCCTGTGCGGCCATGGAAGGAGCTTCGGCTGGTCTACCCTCGCGCCATGGAGCCTTGGGGTGCTGACCTCTTCGGAGACCCATGCCGGGAGTGCGGCTTCGAGTGGTCGGTGAAGCCGGACGACGCGGTGGCGTGGATCGCCGACCTCGATAGTCGGCTACGTGCAGCAACCGCCTCGTTGCAAGGTGACGAGCGACTGGACGGCTGGGCGGTGACCGAGTACGTGTCGCACATCGGGGACAACCTGCGTCAGTGGGCTGAACGTCTTCAAACTGCGCGTTTGACAGGACGAAGCGCGGTGAGCGGCTACGACCCCGACGCACTGGCCCTGGCGCGCGGATACGAGCAACTTCCGGTGGCCGTTGCGCTCTGGTCTGCGGGCGATGCGGCCGAGCGTTGGGTCGAGGTGCTGGCGGCATCTATCGAGGAAGGAGTCGTGCTGCAGCACGCAACCAGGGGACGGCAGCGTGCTGAGGACATAGCTCGAAACAACTGTCACGACGCGCACCACCACATCTGGGACATCCGGCGTATCGCCGCCGGACACGCCTCGGCAAGCTGAGCGCGGCGGAAGTTCGGCACTCAAGCGGATCGAGCACCCGACACGCGCGCTGCCAACTCGGAGCCATCGACGGCGTCCCGCAGGGTGATCGGCTTACGGGACCGGGTGGCTCCTCACGCGTTGATGGCGTGTGTCCTGCGCAGGGGTGACCACAGTATGAACTGCCTCGTTGACCGCCGTGAAGAAGACCACTGCGATCTCACCGGCGGAGACACGCTCACGTGGTCCCGGCGATCCGTTCGCCCTACCGGACGATCGACGAGCACCCTCCGATCGCCAAGATCCACCAGGGCGAGGTAACGCCGGGCCCGGCTCCCGTCGGGATGGATCCCCATGCGGGCCAGCAGATCGCCTCTCTGTGACCGGCATGTCGCTGACGAGTTGACCTGCGCGATCAGATGGCACTTACTGTGACCGCTACAGATACGACGTGGTCGATGTCGAGGTCGCTGCCGTCGGTGAAGGAGGCGCCGTCGTACTCGCTGAACCAGTCCCCCGACGTGGGCCGGCAGTCCGAGCCGACCTCGACGTCGTCGCCGTCCCGGGCGAGGACGGTCTCGCGGGTGTCGCACCCGTCGACGGTGATCCAGTGGTTGAACTCGTCGCGGTCGTAGCCGGTCATCGACCCCTCCGTCTCGACGGGCAGGGCGTCGAGCTGGCTGATGGCGGTGGCCGTCGACGGGATGCCCGGGGGCGATGCGGTGGCCGACGCGGCCGGCGCCAGGGCGATCGAGGTCGCCGCGGTGGCAGCGAGGACGGAGCAGGTGGCGCGCAGGCGCATGGCGGGTCCTTGACGGTCGGGTGCCGGGGCACGAGCGACGCTAGGGCCGGACCTGGGACCGCGGGTGAACACGTGGTCAGGGGCGGCCGGGGACCCCGTCAGGGATGCGTCAGGGAGGTCAGTGCGGGGCGATGATCCGCAGCGCCACCCACATGAGCGGGATGACGAGGACGAGCGAGTCGAGCCGGTCCATGAGGCCACCGTGGGCCGGCAGGATGTTGGACATGTCCTTGATCCCGAGGTTGCGCTTGAGGCTGGACTCGATGAGATCACCGATCGTCGCCACCGGGGCGGTGAGCGCCCCGAGGATCGCGCCCTGCCACCACGCCCCGTCGAGGGTGAGCGGGATGGCGATCGCGCCGACCGCGGCGCACGAGATGACCGAGCCGGCGAAGCCCTCCCAGGACTTCTTCGGGGACAGCTTCGGCGCCATCGGGTGCTTGCCGAAGAGCACACCGAAGGCATAGCCACCGATGTCGGAGAAGATGGTGATGAGGATGAAGACGAAGATGCGCCACTGGCCCTGGGGCTCCGCGAGCATCATCGCGGCGAAGCCCGCGAGCAGGCAGGGGTAGAGCAGGATCAGCGCACCGGCACCGACGTCACGCAGCGCCCCCGCGAGCCCGTCGGCGACCCGCCAGATGAGCGTGGCGACGAGGGTCAGCGCGGCCGCGAAGACGAGCGCCTCGGCCCCGCGGACGTAGGCGGCGACCGTCATGCTCACGGCGCCGATGGCGACCGGGGCGAAGGGGGCGTAGAGCCCCCCTTCGCTCAGGGCCTGGCGCATCTCCCACACCGCCACGACCATGGCGACGCAGACGACGACGAGGAAGGCGACGGGGTGCAGCGCCAGCGAACCGGCGGCCACGCCGCCCAGGGCGACGCCGGTCGCGATGGCGACGGGCAGGTTGCGCCCGGCACGACTCGTCGGAGCGGCCGGGGCGGGCGCGGCCGCCCGGACGGAGCGACGGGTCGCGGACTCGGGCTCGGTCACATCAGACCTCGGAGAGCTCGGCTTCCTTGGACTTGAGCAGGGTGTCGACGGTCTCGACGTACTTCTTCGTCAGCGCGTCGAGCTCCTTCTCGCCCCGGGTGCCGTCGTCCTCGCCGACCTCGCCGTCCTTGACGAGCTTGTCGATGGTGTCCTTGGCGGCACGTCGGACGTGGCGGATCGAGATCTTGGCGTCCTCGCCCTGCGAGTGCGCCAGCTTGATGTACTCCTTGCGCCGCTCGGCGGTCAGCTCGGGCATGGTCACGCGGATGACCGTGCCGTCGTTGCTCGGGTTGGCGCCGAGGTCGGAGTCACGCAGCGCGCTCTCGATCGCACCCATCGACGACTTGTCGAAGGGGGTGATGAGCAGGGTGCGGGCCTCGGGCGTGGCGAAGGAGGCGAGCTGCTGCAGCGGCGTCGGCGACCCGTAGTAGTCGACGAGGACCCCGCTGAAGAGGCCCGGGTTGACGCGACCGGTGCGGATCCCGGCGAAGTTGTCCTTGGCCACCTCGACGGCCTTGTCCATCTTGTCCTCGGCCTCGAGCAGTGCGTCCTCGATCATTGGGGCTCTCCTTGTCCGGCCGTGGCGGCCGTGGCGGGCGGGCGGCGGGTGCCGCGGTGGTCTGGGGTCAGTCTCTCACTCAGGCGTGGACGAGGGTGCCGATGGACTCGCCGAGCAGGGCTCGGGTCACATTGCCCTCGCCCTCCATGCCGAAGACGAGCATCGGCAGGTTGTTCTCCCGGCAGAGGCTGAAGGCCGCGGCGTCGACGACCTTGAGGTCCTGCTGGAGTGCCTCCTCGTAGGTGACGCTCTCGAGCTTGCGGGCGTCGGGGTTCTTGCGCGGGTCGGAGTCGTAGACCCCGTCGACGCCGTTCTTGGACATCAGCACCGCGTCGCACTTGATCTCCAGGGCGCGCTGGGCGCTCACCGTGTCGGTCGAGAAGAAGGGCATGCCGGCGCCCGCACCGAAGATGACGACGCGACCCTTCTCGAGGTGGCGGATCGCGCGACGCGGGATGTAGGGCTCGGCGACCTGGCCCATCGTGATGGCGGTCTGGACGCGGGTGTCGACACCGGCGTCCTCGAGGAAGTCCTGCAGCGCAAGGCAGTTCATCACGGTGCCGAGCATGCCCATGTAGTCGGCTCGGGTGCGGTCCATGCCCTGCTCCTGCAGCTGGGCGCCACGGAAGAAGTTGCCGCCGCCGACGACGATCGCGACCTGGACTCCCTTCGCCACGGCCTCGGCGATCTGGTCCGCCACACCGCGCACGACGTCGGGGGCCACCCCGACCTTGCCGCCGCCGAAGACCTCGCCGGACAGCTTGAGGAGGACGCGTCGGTAGGGGGTGGTGGTCTCGTCGGACACGGGTGTGCTCCCTGTGGTCGAGGGCGAAGGGGGATCGCCCCGATCCTTCCACAGGTGCGGCCCGACAGAGGACTCCTCGGCAAGGACCGGCGACGACCCGGCGGCGAAGGGAGATCACCGGGACCCTGCTTGACATTTTGTGACCAGTTGTCAAGTTACCCGATCGTCAGTACCGTCACCGCAGCAGGACCACTCGACGACGAGGAGCTGTGGCATGGCGACGATGGTGTCGGCAGACGGACAGGTGACGTGGCGCGATCGCAAGCGCCATCTGTGGCTCATCGGGCTGGTCGTGCCCTCGCTGGCCTTCGTGGCCTACCTCGGCTACGCGACGACCGGCTGGCACTGGTGGTTGTGGCTCGGCCCGATCATCATCCTCGGCGTCATCCCGGCGATCGACCTGCTCGTGGGACGTGACGCGCACAACCCGCCCGAGGAGCTCGTCAAGGCGCTCGAGGCCGACCGCTACTACGCGTGGATCATCTACGCCTACGTCCCGATCCAGTACCTCGGCTTCGCCGCGGCGATGTACCTCATCGCCCGGGGCAACCCCACGCCCGACGTGCTCGGTGCCCTCGGTCTGGGCGACCTGGCGGCCGACCTGCCGGGGCGACTGGGCACTCCCTTCGAGCTGACGACGATCGACAAGATCGGGGCGGCGGTCTCGATCGGCTGCGTCGGGGGCATCGCCATCAACACCGCCCACGAGCTGGGCCACAAGCGGCCGCAGCACGAGCGCTGGCTGTCCAAGGTGGCGCTCGCGCAGAGCGGCTACGGGCACTTCTTCATCGAGCACAACCGCGGCCACCACGTCCGGGTCGCGACGCCCGAGGACCCGGCGAGCTCGCGGCTGGGCGAGAGCTTCTACGCCTTCTGGCCCCGCACCGTGATCGGCTCGCTGCGCAGCGCGTGGCGCCTCGAGGCCCGCCGGCTGGCCCGCCGCGGCAAGCACCCGTGGCGCCTCGACAACGACGTGCTCAATGCCTGGCTCATGACGCTCGTGCTCTGGGCCGCGCTCGTGCTGTGGCTCGGGCCGGGGCTGCTCCCCTACCTCCTCCTCCAGGGGTTCATCGGGCTCAGCCTGCTCGAGGTCGTCAACTACCTCGAGCACTACGGGATGCTGCGGACCAAGGTCCACCACGGCGACGTCGAGCGCTACGAGCGCGTCCTGCAGAGCCACTCGTGGAACTCCGACAACATCGCGACCAATGTCTTCCTCTACCACCTGCAGCGGCACAGCGACCACCACGCCAACCCGACGCGGCGCTACCAGGCCCTGCGCAGCTTCGACGAGGCCCCGGTGCTGCCGACCGGCTATGCGGGCATGATCGTCCTCGCCCTCGTGCCCCCGCTGTGGCGGCGGGTCATGGACCCCCGGGTCGCGGCGCACTTCGACGGCGACCTGACCCGGGCCAACATCGACCCACGCAAGCGGGAGCGGATCCTCACCGCGCACTCGGCCCGGCAGGACCGCGCATCGGGCGGGGCCACGGCGATCGCCGTGCTCGAGGCGCCCGCGCTGCCCGAGGCGCCCGACGACGTCACGGCCGCGCGCTGCCCGGGCTGCGGCTACCGCTACGTCGTCGCCGCCGGTGACGAGCACGAGGGCTTCGCGGCGGGCACGGCATGGGCCGAGGTCCCCGTCGACTGGACCTGCCCCGACTGCGGCGTGCGCGACAAGCTCGACTTCGTCGTCGAGGCCGGTGCGGCGTGACCGACTCCCCGCTGCGCGCACGGATCCTCGACGCCACCGCCGGTCTGACGATCGGCGGTGGCTGGGCCGCGGTGTCGATGGGCAAGATCGCCTCCGCGGTCGGCGTCAGCCGCCAGACCGTGCACACCGAGGTCGGGACCAAGGCCGAGCTCGCCGAGGCCCTCGTCATCCGTGAGGTCGAGGGCTTCCTCGGGGAGGTCATCGCCGGCTTCGACGGGGCGCCCGACGTGCCCACCGCCATCGAGGCGTCGATCACCCGCGTGCTGCAGCGGGCCGAGGACAGCGCCCTCGTGCGCGGCGTCGTGTCCGCCGCCCACGGCGCCGACACCGAGCTGCTCCCGCTCCTGACGACCCGACCCGAGCACCTGCTCGAGCTGGCGACCGCAACCGTCCAGGGGCTCGTCGCCCCCTTCGCCCTGCCGCTGCCGCAGGCCCGGATCGACGCGACGATCGAGGTCATCGTCCGGGTGGCGCTGTCGCAGGTCATGCACCCGACGGGCACGCCCGAGCAGGTCGGCGAGCACCTCGCCTGGATGGTGCGGGTCGTCCTCAACGCGATCCCGGACGGGTCCTGACGGCTTATCCTTGCCGGTCGTGAGCACCGCACCCGCCGACCGGTCGGCCCCCGTCACCGTCTCGATCACCCGCACCGTCCGCCCCGAGGACGAAGCCCTCATGCAGGTGTGGGCCGACGCGGGGACGACCCTCGCGCGGCGCTTCCCCGGCTTCCTCGGCTCGGGGTGGGTGCGCCCGTCGCTCGGCTCCGACCAGTGGCACATGCTCTACCGCTTCGCCGACGCCGACGCCCTCGAGCACTGGCAGGAGTCGCACGAGCGCGCCCGCTGGCTCGGCGCCGCCGCCCGTCTGGTGGAGGCGACCCGGATGGAGTCGCGCACCGGCATCGAGGGCTGGTTCGACGAGCCGCACGAGGTGACCGGCGGCGACATCGCACCTCCCGCTCCCCCGCGGTGGAAGCAGATGGTCGTCATCTTCTGCGCCTTCTTCCCCACGAGCCTGGTGCTCACCTATCTCCTCGCGATGGTCACCGAGGGCTGGCCGGCGTGGGGCCGCGTGCTGCTCACCTGCGCCATCGCCATCCCGTGGATGACGTACGTCTTCCTCCCCTTTGTCACGCGGCTCTTCCTGCCGTGGACCCAGCCGCGGCGCTCCCCGTGACCTGCCGCCGAGCATGACGAAGGGCGCCGCACCCCGGCTGGGGTGCGGCGCCCTTCGGCGGTGCGGGGTTCGTCAGGAACCGACGCGGAAGCGGGCGAACTGCGTCGCGCTCGCGCCGGCCTCCTCGAGGACCTTGCCGACGGACTTCTTCGAGTCCTTGGCGAAGGGCTGGTCGAGCAGGACGTTCTCCTTGAAGAAGCCGTTGACCCGGCCCTCGACGATCTTGGGGAGCGCAGCCTCGGGCTTGCCCTCCTCCTTGGCCGTCTCCTCGGCGATCCGGCGCTCGTTGGCAACGACGTCGGCGTCGATCTCGTCGCGGGTGAGCACGTTGGGGCTGAAGGCCGCGATGTGCATCGCGACGTCACGAGCCACCTGGGCGTCGCCACCCTCGGTGCCCAGCAGGACACCGATCTGGGCGGGCAGGTCGGGGCTGGTCTTGTGCAGGTAGGCCGAGACCTGGGGGGCCTCGACGCGGGCAACCCGCTTGACCTCGATCTTCTCGCCGATCGTCGCGTTGGCGTCGTCGAGGAGCTCCTTGACCGTCTTGTCGCCGGCCGGGGCCGCGAGCAGGCTCTCGGCGTCGGTGGCCTTGGACGCGACCGCAGCAGCGAGAACCTCGTCGGCGAGGGCGCCGAACTTCTCGCCCTTCGCGACGAAGTCGGTCTCGCAGAGGACCTCGACGAGCGTGCCGACGCCGGCCTCGGCCTGGGCCACGACGAGCCCGTTGGAGGTCGTGCGGCCCTCACGCTTGGTGACGCCCTTGAGGCCCTTGATGCGCAGCAGCTCCTGGGCCTTGGACTTGTCGCCCTCGGCCTCGTCGAGCGCCTTCTTCACGTCGAGCATGCCGGCGCCGGTGCGCTCGCGCAGCTCCTTGATGTCAGCGGCGGTGTAGTTCGCCATGTGTGTCCCGTTCTCCTTGCTCAGAGTGTGACGGTGGTCGGTGAGGTGGTGCTCAGGCCTCGGGGGTGGCCTCGGCGGCCGGAGCCTCCGGGGCAGCCTCCGCGGCGGGGGCCTCGGCAGCGGGAGCCTCGGCGGCGGGAGCCGCGGCCTCGGTGCTCTCACCGGCGAGGAGCTCGCGCTCCCACTCGGCCATCGGCTCGGCCTCGGCGGACGCAGCACCCTCGGTGGCGTTGCCGCCACCACGGGCCATCAGGCCGTCGGCCACCGCGTCGGCGACGACGCGGGTGAGCAGGGTGACGGAGCGGATCGCGTCGTCGTTGCCCGGGATCTTGTAGTCGACCTCGTCGGGGTCGCAGTTGGTGTCGAGGATGGCGATGACCGGGAGGCCGAGCTTGCGTGCCTCGTCGACGGCCAGGTGCTCCTTCTTGGTGTCGACGATCCACACGGCCGAGGGGACCTTGGCCATGTTGCGGATACCGCCGAGGGTCTTCTCCAGCTTGTCCTTCTCGCGGCGAAGGATGAGGAGCTCCTTCTTCGTGTAGCCGGAGCCGGCGACGGTGTCGAAGTCGATCTCCTCGAGCTCCTTCAGGCGCGTGAGGCGCTTGGAGATCGTCTGGAAGTTCGTGAGCATGCCACCGAGCCAGCGGTGGTTGACGTAGGGCATCCCGACGCGCGTCGCCTGCTCGGCGATGGGCTCCTGGGCCTGCTTCTTCGTGCCGACGAAGAGGATCGTGCCGCCGTGGGACACGGTCTGCTTGACGAACTCGTAGGCGTCGTTGATGTAGGTCAGCGACTGCTGCAGGTCGATGATGTAGATGCCATTGCGCTCGGTCATGATGAAGCGCTTCATCTTGGGGTTCCACCGGCGGGTCTGGTGCCCGAAGTGGACGCCGCTCTCCAGGAGCTGGCGCATGGTGACGACGGCCATGCCGAAGTCCTCTCTCGTTGATTGTCAGTTGTCTCCTGGTGCTCCGACCCACCCCGCCCGACCGAGATCGGGACTGCCGTGGTGTGGCCCCGGATTCACAGTGATCTGATCACCCGGCGAGGAACACGCGAATTCATCCAGACAGACTGGATGTGCCCCTCATCCTACGGCGGCGGGGCGAAGGGGGGAAATCGTCGCCCCGCGTAGCCTGCGGGCATGAGCTCACCCCTCGTCGACCGCATGGAGCCGCACGCCGAGACGATCTTCGCGACCATGTCGGCGCTCGCCCTCGAGCACGACGCGGTCAACCTCGGGCAGGGCTTCCCCGACACCGACGGACCCGCGGAGGTCCTCGAGGCGGCACGGGCGGCGGTCGCGGCCGGCCACAACCAGTACCCGCCCTCGATCGGCATCCCGGCCCTGCGCGAGGCGGTCGCCGCGCACCAGGCGAGCTTCCACTCCCTTCGTCATGATCCGGCGACGGAGGTGCTCATCACCTCCGGGGCGACCGAGGCGATCGCGGCGAGCCTGCTCGGGCTGGTCTCCCCCGGCGACGAGGTCGTCACCTTCGAGCCCTACTACGACAGCTACGCGGCGGGCATCGACCTGGCGGGCGGGGTCCGTCGGACCGTCCCGCTGTCTTACCCGGACCTGACCTTCGACCCCGAGCAGCTCGCCGCGGCCTTCTCCGAACGCACGCGCGTGGTCCTGCTCAACACCCCGCACAACCCCCTCGGCAAGGTCTTCACCCGCGCCGAGCTCGAGGTCGTCGCCGACCTCGCCCGCCGGCACGACGCGTGGGTCATCAGCGACGAGGTCTACGAGCACCTGACCTTCGGCGTGCCGCACGTGCCGATCGCGACCCTGCCCGGGATGGCCGAGCGGACCCTGACGATCGGCTCGGCCGGCAAGTTCTTCTCCGTCACGGGGTGGAAGGTCGGCTGGGTCACCGGCCCCGCTCCCCTCGTGCGGGCCGCCCGCGTCGTCAAGCAGTACCTGACCTTCACGACCGCCTCTCCCCTGCAGCACGCCGTCGCCCACGCACTGGGTCTGGGACCGCAGGTGCTCACCGACCTCACCGACTCCCTCCGCGAGCGACGCGACCTGCTCGTCAGCGGGCTCGAGGCCGCCGGGCTCGACGTGCGCCCGTCGGACGGGACCTACTTCGTCGTCGCCGATGCCGCACTCCTCGGCGTCACCGACGCCCTCCAGTGGTGCCTCGACCTGCCCGCTGCCGCCGGCGTGGCCGCCGTGCCGGTGTCGGTCTTCTGCGACGAGCCGGAGCGGATGTCCTCGCTCGTGCGCTTCGCCTTCTGCAAGCAAGTGCCCGTCCTCGACGAGGCCTGCCGGCGGCTCGCCGCCTTCACCGGCTGACCCGGACTCAGCGGACGGGCAGCAGGATCACCCGCCGGGCACCGAAGAAGGTCATCGGGTCGAGGTATGTCGGGCCGCGCCGTGCGCCGAGGTGCAGGCAGGTGGCGGGGGCGCAGTGGCCGGCCTCCGGACCGACGGTGCCGATCTGCTGCCCCCGCCTGACGCGGTCACCGGTCGTGACACTCGCGTCGACCGGCTCGTAGGTGCTGCGGACCCCGCTGGCGTGCGTGACGCTCACCGTGCCGCGGCCGGCGATCCGCCCGCGGTGCGTGACGACGCCGTCGGCGACCGCGGTGGTCGGCGCGCCCACGAAGGTCGCGAGGTCGATGCCGCGGTGCCCGGCGCCCCACTGCTCCTGCGGTGCGTCGAAGGGGGCGACGACCGCAGGAGGTGCACCGCCACCCACCGGCCACGACCAGCGGTCGGCGGCCGGCGGGGGCGGAGGGCCGGTGAGCGCCCCGGCGAGGGCGAGGGCGACGAAGGGGACGGTGCTCATGGATCGAGCGTGGTCGCCCTGCGTCGCCGGTGGGACGGTGCCGGCGCGGCTGTGGACGGCGGAGCCGACGGCCGCGAGGGTGTGGACGACGTCGGTCAGGCGCGGGGATGGGCCTGCTCGTAGCTGCGGCGCAGGCGGTCGAGCGAGACGTGGGTGTAGATCTGCGTCGTCGCGAGCGAGGAGTGGCCGAGCAGCTCCTGAACCATGCGCAGGTCGGCGCCGCCCTCGAGCAGGTGGGTCGCCGCGGAGTGACGTAACCCGTGCGGGCCGACATCAGGGGCATCAGGGACATGGGCGAGCAGTGCGTGCACGACCTCTCGCACCTGACGGGGATCGACGCGGCGACCGCGCCTGCCGAGGAAGAGCGCCGGGCCCGAGCCATCGACGGCCACCCGAGGTCGGCCGCGCTCGAGCCACTCGCCGAGGGCCTCGTCGGCCGGCCCGCCGTAGGGCACGACCCGCTCCTTGCGGCCCTTGCCGAGCACGCGCACGACGCGACGGCCCCGGTCGACGTCGTCGACGTCGAGGCCGGTGAGCTCGCTGACTCGGATCCCGCTCGCGTAGAGCAGCTCGAGGACGGCCCGGTTGCGCAGGTGGATCGGGTCCTCGTCGTCCGCGGCGACGGCGGCCACGTCGAGGACGGCGGTCATCCCCTCGCGGGAGACGACGTCGGGCAGGGTGCGCTGCCGCTTGGGTGACGCCAGCCGCAGCGCGGGGTCCGTGGCCGTCCGGCCGGTGCGCGTCGTCCAGGCGAAGAAGGTGCGCACCGCCGCCGAGCGTCGGGAGAGCGTCGACCGGGCCGCACCGCTCGCGGCGAGCGTGCCGAGCCAAGCGCGCAGCTGGGCGAGCGTGACCTCGGCAACGCCGTCGCTGCCCTCGGCGGCGCACCACGTCAGGCAGGCCCTGGTGTCACCGACGTAGGCGCGGATCGTGTGCTCGGACCGGTCGCGCTCCCGCAGCAGGTGGGTCGCGAAGGCGTCGACGACCTCGCCGACCCACGCGGGGGGCGGCGCGGGCTCGGAGGTCGACGCGGCGCTCACCCCCTCACGGTGCCACGACCCACCTCCCTCCGGGCGGAGGCGACACCGGTCACCGCCCGGCTCATCGCGCTCGCCGCCACAGCCCCCCGTCGTCCTGCTCGACCCACCCGTCGATCGACATCGTCGCGATCTCGGCGAAGACCTCCTCGACCGGCAGCACGAGCTCGGCCGCCAGCTCCCCCGAGCTCGTGCCGCGACTGCGACTGAGCAGGTCGTGGATGCGGCGCTGCGGTGGGGTCAGCGCGTCGAGCTCGCGCGCGGGTCCGAGCTGCTCGACCGGCAGGTCGACCTCCTCACCCACCCGGCCGGCGAGCGCGAGCAGGTCGGCGGTGTCGGTGACGAGGCTGCCGCGATGCTTCTGGATCCACTCGTGGCAGCCGGCCGAGGACATCTGGGTCACCGGGCCGGGCACGAGCCCGACCGGGCGGCGCATCGCCTCGGCCCAGCCAGCGGTGTTGAGCGAGCCCGACCGCAGCCCCGCCTCGACGACGAGGGTCGCCCGCGACAGGGCAGCGATGATCCGGTTGCGCGAGAGGAAGCGGTGCCGCATGGCCACGGTCCCGATCGCCAGCTCGGTGATGACGACCCCCTGCTCGGCGACGGCCTCGACGAGCCGCCGGTTGCCCTCCGGGTAGACCCGGTCCGGCCCGCACGGGAGCACGGCGATGGCCGGTCCGTGGACCGCGAGCGCCCCTTGGTGGGCCGCGGCGTCGATGCCGAAGGCCGCGCCGGAGACGACCGTCCACCCCCGACCGGCGGCACCTGCCCCGATCTCCCGGGCGATGGCCTCGCCGTAGCCCGTGCTCGCCCGCGAGCCGACGATGGCGACGGCCCGGGCCGACAGGTCGGTGAGCGACCCCTGCCCCCGCACGTGGAGCAGGTGCGGGGACACGAGCGGGTGGTCGAGCGCGTCGGGCCAGTCGGCGTCGCCCGGGATCACGACCCGGGCACCGGTGCGCTCGACGCGGTCCAGCTCGCCGTCGACGTCGACCCCGGCCACGCGTGCCCGAGCGTTGTCCGAGCGGAGCAGATCTCCGTCCACGAGCCGGTGCCAGGCCTCCACGTGGCCGACCTCGGCGAGGGCTGACTGCAGGGCGTGCGGCGCATCGCTCACCCGCTCACGTCGCAGCTCGAGCACCCGCGACCACGCGACCCGTGCGCGCCGCTCGTCGGAACCGACCATCGCGTGGGCGCGGGCGACCTCGGCACCCGTCGGGGCGCCATCGCGCTCGGGCCGCCTCACGCCGCCACCGCGCCCTGCGTGCGGTACATCAGTGCCAGACCCACATCGGTCGGGCTCGGGACCGTGCGGCCGTTGAGGTCGGCCGAGGTCCACGCCAGCCGCAGGATCCGGTCGTAGCCGCGGACGGTCACCTGCCCGAGATCGAGCGCCCGGTCGAGGGTCGACGTCGTCGCCGACGGCAGCCGCCACGGGCGACGCCGCAGCTGCGGCCCCGGGACCTGGCTGTTGAGCGACCAGCCGAGGGGCTCCCAGCGGCGTCGCTGCACCTCGCGGGCAGCCAGCACGCGGGCCGCGACCGCCTCGCTCGAGTCGGGCGGGTCCTCGCTGAGGTCGGCCAGGCTCACCTTGGGCACCTGAACCTGGATGTCGACCCGGTCGAGCAGCGGACCGCTGAGCCGCGCGGCATAGGCGCGGCGCTCGGTCGGCCGGCACCGGCAGGCCAGCCCCTTGCCGTAGCCCTCGCCGCACGGGCACGGGTTGGCGGCGAGGACCAGCTGGACCCGCGCCGGGTAGGTGACCCGTTCGCGAGCCCGGGCGATGACCACCCTCCCGGACTCGAGGGGCTGGCGCAGCGCCTGCAGCACGGCCGAGCCGAACTCGGCGGCCTCGTCGAGAAAAAGGACGCCGTGATGGGCCTGGGAGAGTGCGCCCGGCAGCACCAGACCGGAGCCACCGCCCACGAGGGCCGCGACGCTGGCGGAGTGGTGCGGGGCGACGAAGGGAGGCACGACGTCGAGACCGGTCGGCGGGGCGGCCCCGACGAGGGAGCGCACGGCGAGGGTCTCGAGCGCCTGCTCGCGGGTCAGCGGCGGCAGGATCGTGACCAGCCGCTCGGCGAGCATGGTCTTGCCCGAGCCCGGTGGGCCGTTGAGGAGCAGGTGGTGCCCTCCGGCGGCGGCCAGCATGAGCGCCGTACGGGCCTCGTGCTGACCGGACACCTCGGCGAGGTCGAGCCGGCGTCCGCTGCGCGGCGGGCCGTCGCTCGAGGGCTCCGGTGCCTCGGGCAGCCGCTCCCCCGCACGCCGGCCGGACCGGTAGGCGAGCACGAGGTCACCGAGGGTCGTGGCCGTGGAGACCCGCACCCCTTCGACGAGCCGCGCCTCGCCGACGTCGTCGGGGGCGACGACGACGTGGTCGCACCCCGCTGCCTGGGCGGCGAGGACCGCCGGCAGGACCCCGGTCACATGACGCAGCCGGCCGTCGAGCCCCAGCTCGGCCAGGTGGGCGACCGGACGCACGGCGTCGGCCGGCACTTCGTCGCACGCCGCGAGCACCGCGACGGCGATGCCGAGGTCGAAGCCGGTGCCGTGCTTGGGGATCGCCGCCGGCGACAGGTTGACCGTCAGCTGGCGAGCGTTGAGCGAGTAGCCGGCCGAGATCGAGGCCGCCCGCACCCGCTGGGGCGCCTGCCTCAGCGCGGTGTCGGGCAGCCCGCCGATGTCGAAGGCCGGCAGCCCGCGTCCGACGTGGCACTCGATGTCGACGAGGTGCCCCGTGATGCCCCTCAGCGCCACTCCGCGGGTGACCCCGATGCTCACAGCCCGTCTCCCCTGACGTGCTGGACCCGATAGGTCTCGTCCGGCAGCAGGTGCAGGGCCACGACGTCGAGTCGCACACCGCTGGAGTCGACCCGGTGCTCGGCGAGCCACCGCCCCGCGAGCCGGCGCAGCCGGGCGAGCTTGGCCCGGGTGACCGCCTCGACCGGGTGGCCGAAGGCCAGGCTCCGCCGGGTCTTGACCTCGCAGACGACGATGACGTCACCGTCGCGCAGGACGAGGTCGATCTCCCCTTCGCGGCAGCGCCAGTTGCGGTCGAGCAACCGCATCCCCTGCTTCGTCAGGAAGCGCACGGCGAAGTCCTCGCCCTCTGCTCCCACCCTGGCCCGTGTGGGCTCCACCTCGGTCATCGCGACCACCTCCGGCACCCAGTCAAGGGCGGGCGAAGGGGGCGTGGCCGGGTCCGCGCGAGGTTGTGGACGACGCCGAGCGCGGCCACGAGCATGGGGACAACCGCCCCCGGCAGCCCGGGCCGCCGATGCGCGCGACGGGGCTAGAAGCCGCCCTCGGGCATCTCGAGCTCGGACTTCGCGAGCTCCTCGACGTTGACGTCCTTGAAGGTCACGACCCGCACCTGCTTGGCGAAGCGCGCGGGGCGGTAGATGTCCCACACCCACGCGTCCTGCATCGTCACCTCGAAGTAGACCTCCGCGCCCTCGCCGCGCACCTTCACGTCGACGCTGTTGGCGAGGTAGAAGCGCCGCTCGGTCTCGACGACGTGGCTGAAGAGGTGCACCACGTCGCGGTACTCGCGGTAGAGCGCGAGCTCCATCTCGGTCTCGTACTTCTCCAGGTCCTCAGAGCTCACCGGGACCTCCCTTCGCTCGTCGTCGTCGCGAGCAGCTCAGGGCCCACGCCCGCGACGCCCTCATCATCTCCCACGACCTGCGGCGCGACCGGGGCCACCCCCGGCAGCGACCACGAGCGGCGGTGCTGCTCGCTGGGCCCGTGCACACCGAGGGCGTCCATGTGCGCGCTCGCCGAGTAGCCCTTGTTGTCCTCCCAGCCGTAGTGCGGGTGCTCGCGCGCCAGCTCGACCATGCGGTCGTCGCGCTCGACCTTCGCCAGCACGCTCGCCGCTGCGACCGAGCTGCACCGCATGTCGGCCTTGATCATCGTGCGCACCGGAGGTGTCGACGCCCCGCCCGACAGCTCGGCGAAGAGCCCGACCTCCTCGGGGTCGGTCAGCCAGTCGTGGTTGCCGTCGAGCAGGACGAGGTCGGGCACGACGTCGATCCGGGCCAGCGCCCGCCGCCCGGCCAGACGCAGGGCGGCGATGATCCCGATCTCGTCGATCTCCTCCGGCTGCGCGTGACCGACGGCGTGCGCCAGGGACCACCGCTGCAGCCGCGGGACCATCGCCCGGCGGGCGGCCGGCGTGAGCAGCTTGGAGTCACGCACCCCGGCCGGCGCGGTGCGGCAGGTCTCGTCGATGACGACGACGCCGACGCTCACGGGCCCGGCGAGCGCACCGCGACCGACCTCGTCCATCCCGGCGAGCACCCGGTGCCCGGCCCGCTGCAGCTCGCGCTCGACACGCAGGCTGGGCTTGCCGGAGAGGCCTCGCCCGGAGCGGGGTGCGCGACGGGCGGTCGTCACGACGTGTGCGGCTCGCGCGCCGGTGGGCCCAGCGAGCGGTTGCTGCCTGCGTCCGGGACCTCCGTGTAGACCTCGGGGTAGTCGGACAGGGTCGTCATCCGGTTGAAGGGCCAGACCGTGACCACGGCTCGACCGACGACGAGGTCGATCGGCACCGAGCCCTTGTCGCCGTTGCCGCCCGGGTCGTGGAAGCGCGAGTCCGAGGAGTCGCTGCGGTTGTCACCCATGACCCACAACCGCCCGCTCGGCACGGTGATGTTGAACTCCTGCTGGCTCGCCTCGACGCCCGGCTTGAGATAGGGCGTCTCGTCGACGGGCTCGCCGTTGATGAGCAGCCGCCCCTCGGCGTCGCAGCACTGGACGTGGTCGCCGGGCAGGCCGATGACCCGCTTGATGAGGTGGCCCTCGGAGGTGTCGGGCAGCAGGCCGACGAACATCAGACCGCTGCGGATGCCGTCGAGCACCGGCCCGCGGTCGGTCTGCGGCGACGGGCTGAGCCAGTCGCCCGGGTCCTCGAAGACGACGATGTCGCCGCGCTTGATGTCGAAGGGACCCGGCGTGAGCTTGGAGACGACGACCCGGTCACCGACGAGCAGCGTGTTCTGCATCGACTCGCTGGGGATGAAGAAGGCCTGCACGAGGAAGGTCTTGACGACGAAGGACAGCGTCAGCGCCATCGCCAGGACGACGACGATCTCGCGGACTGCCGCGCCGAGCCGGGCTCCGAGTCCGCGATCGCTGCGCTCCCGCTCCTCGCGGGCCCGCTCGCGCTCTTCGTCCTCGGCCTCGGCGTGGGCCGAATCAGGGTCGTGTGCCACAGGTCTCTTCCTCTACCGCGCCCCGTTCCGGGACGTCATCCGTTCCAGTATCGCTGCTCGGGTGCCGCAGGACGGCATCCGAGCCCCCCCGTGTCCGAGCCCGTCCGCGGGCCGCCGCGGCTCAGTGCTCGAGACCGCCGACCCGGTCGAGCGGCCAGTAGCGCCACGCCACGTGACCGACGACGTCGTCGACCGGCACCATGCCGCCTCCCGGATCGCCGAGGTGGCTGCGGGAGTCGGCGGAGTCATCACGGTTGTCACCGAGGACGAAGAGACGACCTGCCGGGACCTCCACGTCGAAGGGGGTGTCGCAGGCCTTCGTGCCCGGCTCCAGCCAGGGCTCGTCGACCCGGTCGCCGTTGACGAGCAGGCCGCGCTCGGGCGTGCACGTCACCCGGTCGCCGCCGACGCCCGCGACCCGCTTGAGGAAGTCCTGCTCCCCGAGGTCGACGGACAGCGTCGAGGCGATCGCCGACAGCGAGCGGCCGATGATCCCGTCGGAGGCGAAGGGGGTGCGGTCGGCAGCCGCGAAGGTGTCGGTGCCGTCGAAGACGATGACGTCACCGCGCTCGATCTCGCCCGCGCCGATCTTCGTGACGACGACCCGGTCCCCCGGCATGATCGTCGGCTCCATCGACGCGCTCGGGACGTGGAAGGACTGCATGACGAAGGCCCGCACGAGCACGACGAGCAGGACGGCCACGCCGATCTCGAGGAGCAGCCGGCGCGCCGGACGCACGTCGACCCCCGCCGGGTCTCCAGCGGGGGTCGAGGTGGGGGTGTCCTGGGTGGGCTCGGTCGACATCGAGGTCAGCCTAGAGCCCCTGTCAGGCAGCTGGGTCAGCTCGCGGGGGTCTCGCGACGCTCGCGGATGCGGGCAGCCTTGCCGCGCAGGTTGCGCAGGTAGTAGAGCTTCGCGCGGCGGACGTCACCACGGGTGGCGACCTCGATCTTCTCGATGACCGGGGTGTGCAGCGGGAAGGTGCGCTCCACGCCGACGCCGAAGGAGACCTTGCGGACGGTGAAGGTCTCGCCCACGCCGCCGCCGTGGCGGCGGATGACGACGCCCTGGAAGACCTGGACACGGGAGCGGTTGCCCTCGATGACCTTGACGTGGACCTTGACGGTGTCGCCGGCCCGGAACTCGGGGATGTCGTCCCGCAGGGACGCCTTGTCGATCTCGTCGAAACGCTGCATGGCGCTGTCGCTTTCCTGCGGACGCCACAGGTCGCCCGCCCTCGTCAGTACTGTGTGAGGAGTCGCGCCCACCGCCGCGTGCTGCGGGTGGTCGGTGCCTGCTGGCATCGTCTCTCCCGGCACTCCCCCTGTGGCAGGGGCGGTGTCAATGAGCGCGATGTCCGATTCTGCCAGAGGGGAGCGCATGTCCACCAATCGAGTCGTGACGGCCGAGCCCTCCACGACAGCTGCCGCCCCGTCGACCGACGGGCGCCGCCCCCTTCGCATCGTCGGTGCCCTGCTGACCGTCGCGCTGCTCGCCCCCTCCGCCGCGCTGCTCGCCTCGCGGGTGCGTGGCCTGCTCACCCTCGAGGACGGGAGCGCCCCGGCCTGCGAGGGCGCCGCCGTCGTCGGCCGGGTCCTGCAGCTGGGCCTGCCGACGGTCTTCCTGCTGCTCGCGATCCCCGGCGCGCTGCTCTCCCTGGGGCACCGCGCCCAGGGCTGGGTGTGGCTGCTGCTCGTGCTCGTCGGAACCGCCGGGCTCGAGGTCGCCCTGCGGGTGTGGCTGCCCGGCTGCCTGTAGCCCTTCGAGACGACTCGTCCCTCGCCTCCTCAGGAGCGGCGCCGCCGGGTGAGGTCGACCGTGCCGGGGCCCTCGCCGGGCCCGCAGACGCGGTAGCCGGCCTTCTTGTAGAGCCGCAGCAGCCGCTCCTGGTCTGCTCCGGTGTTGAGCCAGTAGGTGCTCGTGTCGGACGGGGCCAGGGCCTCGGCGTGCGCGAGCAGCGCCCGCCCGAGGCCGCGCCCCTGCAGGTCGGGGGCGACCATGAGCCGCCCGATCTGCCAGGTCGTCGGCTCCTGCGGGTCGCGGCGCACCCGTACCGACCCCACGAGCCGCCCCTGCGAGCGGAAGAGGTGCGTCGTCCAGTGCTCGAGGTTGTCGGCGACCGTCGCGGCGTCCTCGGCCGGCGCGCCCCACCAGTGCTGCTGCGGGGTGACCATCTCGATCCAGCAGGCCTTCTGCAGCACCGTCAGCTCGGCCGCGTCGGCGCGGGTGGCGACCGAGTGCTCGAGGCCGGCGAGCTCCGAGGTGGTCGCCGCGACGTGCAGCAGGTCGGGGCGACGCGCCGCCGTGCGGGCGAGGCGCTGCTCGTGGCGCCACTGCGCGATCGCCCCGTGGTGGCCACCGAGGAGGATCTCGGGGACCGCTCGCTCGACGCCGTCGCCGTCCTGCCACACCGCGGGCTTGGTGTAGATCGGGTACTCGAGCAGACCCCCTTCGTGCGACTCCTCGACGAGGGACTCGGCATTGCCGACGACCCCCGGCAGCAACCGGCCGATGGCCTCGACCATCGCGAGGACGGCGACCTCGCCGCCGTTGAGCACGTAGTCGCCGAGCGAGATGACCCGCACCGGCATCCGCTCGGCGGCCCACTCGTAGACCCGCTCGTCGATGCCCTCGTAGCGACCGCAGGCGAAGGCGAGCCACGGTGCCTGCGCCAGCTCGCGCGCCGTCGCCTGGGTGAAGCGCTCACCCCCCGGGCCGGGCACGACGAGAACCGGCGCCGGGCCGGTCGTCTCGTCGGCGGAGTCGAGCACGTGGGTGAGGGCCTCGCTCCAGGGCTGCGGCTTCATGACCATGCCCGCTCCCCCGCCGTAGGGGGTGTCGTCGACGGTGCGGTGCCGGTCGTGGGCGAAGTCGCGCAGGTCGTGCACCCGCAGGTCGATGATCCCGTCCCGGCGTGCCTTGCCGATGAGCGAGATGTCGAGGGCGCCGAGGTAGTCGGGGAAGATCGAGACGGCGTCGATGCGCACGGCTCACTCCCCCTTCGCGTCGAGGTCCAGCAGACCGGGGGGCGCGTCGACGACGAGCCGGCCGGCCTCGGGGTCGACCTCGGGGACGATCGCCTCGACGAAGGGGACGAGCGCCTCGCTGCCGTCCGGTCGCCGCAGTCGCAGCCGGTCCTGGGCGGCGCCGAGCTCGAGGGCGACGACCTCACCGACGACGGCGCCGTCGGGCGCGACCGCGGTCAGGCCGACGAGGTCCTCCTCGTACCAGCCCTCGTCGTCCTCAGTCGGGTCCGGCTCGCCCTCCGCGAGCACGAGGCGGGTGCCGCGCAACGACTCCGCGCCCGTGCGGTCGGGGATCTCCTCGAAGCCGAGCAGCCAGATGCCCCGGTGCACGCGGGTCGTCGCCAGGGTCAGCCGGCGCGGTACGCCCGAGCCGGGCTGGGCCCGGGTCTCGAAGACGGCGCCCGGGACGAGGCGGCTCTCCGGGTCGTCCGTGTGCAGCTGGACGGTCACCTCGCCGCGCAGCGCGTGCGGCTTGCCGATGCGGGCGACGACGTGGCCCTGCGTGGAAGTCATGCCGGACAAGATATGTACCCGCGGCCCGACATGGCGAATGGCCGCCACCCCGCAGGGTGACGGCCATCCGTCATGACGTGGGCGCTGCCCTCAGCGCTCGCGGTCGGTGTCGACGATGTCGATCCGCACGTTCTCCCCGCCGGAGAGCGCACCGAGGACGGTGCGCAGGGCGGAGGCGGTGCGGCCGGAGCGACCGATGACGCGACCCAGGTCGTCGGGGTGCACGCGCACCTCGAGGATCTGGCCGCGACGCAGGTTCTTGCTCCGGACGACGACGTCGTCCTTGTGGTCGACGATGCCGGTGACCAGGTGCTCGAGCGCCTCGTCGAGCATGTCAGGCCTCGGTGGTGGTCTCGGCCTCGGCCGGGGTCTCCTCGGCGGGGGCCTCGGCAGCCTCGGCCTCGGCCTTCTCCGCAGCAGCCTTCTCCTCGGCCGCCTTCTTGTCGGCGGCCTCCTTGTCGGCCTTCTTCTTCGCGGTGATGGCCTCGTGCTCGGCACCCTCCTTGTCGGAGGAGGCGAGAGCGGCCTCGTAGAGGTCCTTCTTCGAGGTCTTGGGCTCCTTGACCTTCAGGGTGCCCTCGGCGCCGGCCTCGCCCTTGAACTTCTGCCAGTCACCGGTGACCTTGAGCAGCGCGGCGACGGCCTCGGTGGGCTGGGCGCCCTGGGCGAGCCAGTACTGCGCGCGCTCGCTGTCGATGTCGATGACCGAGGGCTCCTCGGTGGGGTGGTACTTGCCGATCTCCTCGATCGCCCGGCCATCGCGCTTGGCGCGGGAGTCCATGATGACGACGCGGTAGAACGGAGCGCGGATCTTGCCCATGCGCTTCAGACGGATCTTGACGGCCACGTGAGTGGTCCCTTCGTTTCGTGAGCACGGCGAGACCGTGCGCGGTTCGCACGGGGTATCGAGCTCGGGGTGTAGGCATCCGGCGCGCAGCAGCGCGGACGGGTACGGCGGCGATTCTTCCACGAGGGGCCACCCCCGGCCAAAACACGTCAGGACGAAGGGGCGGGACGTCACCCGCCGCAGGGATCACCTCGGCCCAGACAGCGCTCTCAGCGGTTCTCCCAAGCCCCCGGGGCGGCGACGGCCTCGGTGACCGCGTCCGGGAAGTCACCACTGAGGACGTCGGCGAGGGTGGTGCCGTCGAGGACGGAGCGGACGCTGGAGCGCACGGCCACCCACACCGTGCGCAGGTGGGTGGCAGCCCCCTCGTAGCTCGTGGCCTGCGGACGCTCCCCCCGCACCTCGGCGAGCGGGCCGTCGACGGCACGGATGACGTCACCGACGGCGATCTGGTCGGCGGGCCGCGCGAGCAGGTAGCCCCCGCTGGCACCCATGCGGCTCGTGACGAGGTCGGAGCGGCGCAGGTCCGCGAGGATCGCCTCGAGGAACTTGCGCGGGAGCTCCTGGTCCGCGGCGAGCCGGACGACCGAGACGGGGCCGCCCCCTTCGCTCGCCGCCGCGAGGGTGAGCATCGCGCGGACGGCGTAGTCCGATCGGGCCGAGATGTCCATGCCGCCCAGTATCCCTTGGGGCACGCTCCCGGGAGACCACACCCTGAGACATAACTGACCGTTACTTGACCCATAAGCAGACCGTGGGCAAAACTCCCCCTAGTCCCATGGGAGAAGCAGTGACTTCGCCCGGGCGCCGCACACTCCTCACGGAAAGAGTCCTCCGTATGCGCAAGCTCGTCCTCCTGGCCGTCGTCGGCCTGCTCGCCCAGCTCGTCGACGGGTCCCTCGGCATGGCCTACGGCGTCACGACGACGACGCTGCTGCTGGCCATCGGCACCAACCCGGTGGCCGCGTCCGCCACGGTCCACCTCGCCGAGATCGGCACCACCCTCGTCTCGGGCGCCTCGCACTGGCGCTTCGGCAACGTCGACTGGCCGGTCGTGCTCAAGATCGGCGTCCCCGGCGCCGTCGGCGCCTTCGCCGGCGCGACCTTCCTCGCCAGCCTCGACACCTCGACGGCCAAGCCGGTCATGTCCGGGATCCTGCTCGCCCTCGGCCTCTACGTCCTGCTCCGCTTCACCTTCAAGGGTCTGCGCAAGGACCGCCTCGGCACGCCGCTGCGCAAGCGCTTCCTCGCGCCGCTCGGGCTCTTCGGCGGCTTCGTCGACGCGACCGGCGGTGGCGGCTGGGGCCCGGTCGGCACCCCCGCGATCCTCGCGAGCGGCCGGCTCGAGCCCCGCAAGGTCATCGGCTCGATCGACACGAGCGAGTTCCTCATCTCCGTCGCCGCGAGCATCGGCTTCCTCGCCGCCCTCGGGTCGCAGGGGATCGCCTTCTCCTGGGTCGCGATGCTCTTCATCGGTGGCGCCATCGCCGCCCCCATCGCCGCCTGGCTCGTGCGCACCATCCCGCCGCGCATCCTCGGCTCGCTCGTCGGCGGCCTGATCGTCCTGACCAATGCCCGCACGATCATCGGCGGCGACGGCCTCGCCCTCGGCAGCAGCGCCGTCTGGGGCATCTACGCCGTCATCTGGGTCGGCTGGATCGCCGCCGTCGCCTACAGCTACCGCGCCCACCGCGCGGAGGTCGCGGCCGAGGCCAACTCCCCCGAGGACGAGCGCGAGCTCGTCGCCGAGCCCGCCTGAGCGTCTCCCCCGCGAGCCCCGGGATCATCGGACGACCCGATGGTCCCGGGGCTCAGCCGCCTCCGACCCGAGCGCCCCGCAGGATCACGTGCGCCGGTGTGCCGCAGGCCCGCACGTCCTCACGGGGGTCATCGGCGAGGACGACGAGGTCGGCGTCCTCCCCTTCGGCGATGGCGGGGTGACCCAGCCAGTCACGGGAGCGCCAGGTGCCGGCGGCGAGCGCCTCACGAGTGGTGAATCCGGCCCGGGTCAGCAGCTCCATCTCCTGCGCGACGAGACCGTGGGGCAGCGAGCCGCCCGCGTCGGTGCCGACGAAGACGTCGATGCCGGCGTCGTGGGCTGCGGCGATCGTCTCGAAGCGCCGTTCGTGCAGCTGCAGCATGTGCCGGTGGTAGTCGGGGAACTTCTCCGCGGCGGGGGCCGCGATCTGCGGGAAGGTCTCGATGTTGACCAGGGTGGGCACGATGGCGATGCCCTGCTCGGCGAAGGCCGCGACGGTCTCGGGCACGAGCCCGGTCGCGTGCTCGATGCAGTCGGTGCCCGCCGCGGCGAAGTCGGCGAGGGACTCCTCGCCGAAGCAGTGGGCGGTCACCCGCGCCCCCTCCTCGTGGGCGGCAGCGATCGCCTCGACGAGCACCTCACGCGGCCAGCAGGGAGCGAGGTCGCCGACCCCGCGGTCGATCCAGTCGCCGACGAGCTTGACCCAGCCGTCGCCGGCGCGGGCCTCGGCCCGCACCCGCGAGACGAGCTGCTCGGGCTCGACCTCGTGCGCGTAGTTGCGGATGTAGCGCTTGGTGCGAGCGATGTGCCGGCCGGCGCGGATGATCTTGGGCAGGTCGTCGCGCTCGTCGATCCATCGCGTGTCGGCCGGGGAGCCGGCATCGCGGATGAGCAGGGTCCCCGCGTCACGGTCGGTGAGCGCCTGCTGCTCGCTCGTCGCGTCGTCGACCGCCCCGTGGGCGTCGAGTCCGACGTGGCAGTGCGCGTCGACGAAGCCCGGCAGCACGTAGCCGGTCACCGTCTCGACGTCACCGCTGGTCGGCGGCGTGAAGGAGACCTTGCCGTCGATGACCCACAGCTCCGGCACGCTCTCCTGCTCGGAGACCAGCACCTCGCCCTTGACGTGCAGCACATCAGCCATGTCGGCAGGCTATCCAGACTGCTCGGGTCAGCGCAGGGCCTCGTCGATCGGCGTGCTGCCGTCGTGGAACTCGATGGTGCGCCGCACGGTGCCGTTGGCCTCGAGGGTCGCCGCGATGACCCGGGCGACATTGGCTCGCGAGACCTGGCCGCTCCCCTCCCGGCCGACCTGGATCTTGCCGGTCGGCGGGTCAAGGGTCAGGCTGCTCGGCCCGAGGACGGTCCAGTCGAGGTCGGTGCCGCGCAGGTGCTCGTCGGCCGCGGCCTTGGCCTCGGCATATGCGTGGAAGGGGTTGCTCGGGTCGACGCCGTGGTCGGGCCCGGCGCCGCAGTAGCTCAGCATGACGTAGCGCCGCACGCCGGCCTGTCGCGCGGCCTCCATCGAGCGGATCGCCGCGTCCTGGTCCACGGCCCGGGTGCGCTCGGGGTCTCCCCCGCCGGCGCCGGCGGACCACACGACCGCGTCGTGGCCCGCGAGGACCTCAGCGATGCCGTCGGTGTCGAGCATCTCGACATCGGCGACGTGCGGGGTCGCCCCTGCCGCCTCGACGTCGGCGGCGTGATCGGGGTTGCGGATGACGGAGGTCACCGAGTGCCCGAGCTCGGCGAGGATCGGGGCGAGCAGCAGGGCCACCTTGCCGTGGCCACCGATGACGACGATGTGGGACATGATCGGGTCCTCTCGGTCGGGGTGCCCGGCATGACCGCCGGACACCTCCACTCCATCACACCCCGGCGTCAGCGTGACGAGGTGATGAGCGCCCGCAGCGACTGGAGCGTCACCTCGGGCGCCTCGGAGTGCACCCAGTGCCCGGCGCCCTTGACGGTCACGAGCCGCACCCGGGGGAAGAGCCGTCGCATCTCGGCGAGCTCGTCGTCGGTGACGTAGAGGGAGCGCTCGCCGGCGAGCCACAGCACCGTCTTGTCGAAGGGGGCGAGACCCGCCACCTCGTCGGTGGGCCAGCCGCCGATGGTGGCGATGTCGCGGCCGATCACCTCGAGGTTGGGCTGCCAGCGCCAGCCCTCGCCCTCACGGCGCAGGTTCTGCAGGAGGAAGGCCCGGACCCCCGGGTCGGGTGCGGCCTCGCGCATCGCCTCGTCGGCCTGCTCACGGGTGGTGATGCTGCCGAGGTCCATCGCCTGCATCGCGGCGATGTAGGTCTCGAACTCGCTGAAGCTGCTCGTCGCGGCGGGCGAGATGTCGACGACGCACAGCCGGTCGACGAGCTCGGGGTGGCGCAGGGCCACGAGCATCGCGATCTTGCCGCCCATCGAGTGCCCGACGACGATCCACGGCTCCTCCGGGTCGATCGCCCGCAGGTTGTCGGCGACGATGTCGGCGGCCGCCGGGTAGTCGAAGCGCTCGGTCCACGGCGACCGTCCGTGGTCGGGCATGTCGAGCAGGGTCGGCCGGCTGATGTCGGCCAGCCCCTTGGCGATCTGGGTCCAGTTGCGCCCCTGGCCGAAGAGCCCGTGGCAGAAGGCGACCCGGGGGCCGGAGGTCCCCGAGGTCACCGCGTGGAGCGTCGGCGAACCCATCGGTCGATCAGCTGCCGCCGCCGAGGAACTTCTCGAAGCCCTTCGGCAGCTGGCTCGGGTCGAGGTCGGCCGGCAGGCCGCCCTGGCCACCGGCAGCACCGCCGCCGCCGAAGGCGGACCCGGCGGGACCGCGCCCGGCCGCCTTCTCGGCGGCCTCGCGCTCCTGCTGGGCGCGCTTGGCGGGGTTGCCCGACTTGCCCTTCTTCTTGGGCTGCTTGGTCTGCTTCTTGCGCCCGCCGCCCATGCCGGGGACACCGGGCATGCCCGGCATGCCGCCGCCGCGGGCGAGCTGCTTCATCATCTTCTGCGCCTCGGTGAAGCGCTCGAGGAGCTGGTTGACCTCGGAGACGGTCACGCCCGAGCCCTTGGCGATGCGCGAGCGACGCGAGCCGTTGATCTGCTTGGGGTGGGTGCGCTCGAAGGGGGTCATCGAGCGGACCATCGCCTCGACCCGGTCGAACTCGCGCTCGTCGAGGTTGTCGAGCTGGGCGGACATCTGGCCCATACCCGGCATCATCTTGAGCATCGACTTCAGCGAGCCCATCCGCTTGATCGCGGACATCTGCTGGAGGAAGTCGTCGAAGGTGAAGTCCTCCTCGGCGAGGAACTTGCGCTGCATCTCCTCGGCCTCGCCGCGCTCGAAGGCGCGCTCGGCCTGCTCGATGAGCGTCAGGACGTCACCCATGTCGAGGATCCGGCCGGCCATGCGGTCGGGGTGGAAGACCTCGATGTCCTTGGTCTGCTCGCCGGTGGAGGCGAACATGATCGGCCGCCCGGTCGTGCCGGCAACCGACAGCGCGGCACCACCGCGGGCGTCACCGTCGAGCTTCGACAGGACGACACCGGTGAAGTCGACGCCCTCGGCGAAGGCCCGCGCGGTCTCGACGGCCGCCTGGCCGATCATCGAGTCGATGACGAAGAGGACCTCGTCCGGCTCGACGGCGGCGCGGATGTCGGCCGCCTGCTGCATGAGCTCGGCGTCGACGGCGAGACGGCCGGCGGTGTCGACGATGACGACGTCGTGGTGCTGGGCCTGCGCGTGGCTGATGCCGGCGCGGCTGACCGAGACCGGGTCACCGAAGGAGCGGGTGCCCTCCCCCGACTCGAGGACCGCGTCGTGGCCGCCGGTGTTGCCGCGCTCCGGCGCGAAGACCGGGACGCCCGCACGCTGACCGGTCACCTCGAGCTGGGTGACGGCATTGGGGCGCTGCAGGTCGGCCGCGACGAGGAGCGGGGTGTGGCCCTGCTCCTTGAGCCAGGCGCCGAGCTTGCCGGCGAAGGTCGTCTTGCCGGAGCCTTGGAGGCCGGCGAGCATGATGACCGTCGGCGGCCGCTTGGCGAACTGGATCGTGCGGGTGTTGCCACCGAGGATCGTCACGAGCTCGTCGTTGACGATCTTGATGACCTGCTGGGCGGGGTTGAGGGCCTGGCTCACCTCCGCGCCGGTGGCACGCTCGCGCACCGCGGCGGTGAACTCCTTGACGACGGGCAGCGCCACGTCGGCGTCGATGAGGGCCATCCGGATGTCCCGGACGGTCTTGTTGACGTCGGACTCGGACAGGCGCCCCTTGCCGCGGAGGTTCTTGAAGGTCGCGGTCAGGCGGTCGGACAGGCTGGTGAACACCCGGCCAAGGTTATCTGCCCGCGGCGCTCCCTTCGTCACCGTCTCCGTCACACCCGTCGATGACGGCCGAGACGGCCCGGGCCACGGCGGCCGGCCCGAGCTCACGACCATCGCGGTCGGTGACGTAGAAGGTGTCGAGGGTCTGGCCCGCGTGCGTGGAGATGTGCGCCGACCGGACGCTGAGCCCCTCCCCCGCGAGGACGAGGCCGAGGTCGTGCAGGAGCCCCGGTCGGTCCTGCGCGCGCACCTCGATGACCGTCGCCCCGCTGCCGGCGCTCGGCAGCACGAAGGCGCGGGCGCCGCCGGCCGTCCCGGACCGTTCCGGGGCGCGTCGGCGCCGGGCGAGGGAGCCGAGCGCCGCACGGTCACCTGCCTCGAGGCGGGTGAGGCCGGCGGTGATCCGCAGCGGCTCCGGCGGGTCGCCTCCGGGCGACTCGACGAACCACTCGTCGACGGCGATGCCGTCGACGGTCGCCAGGCGGGCCCGACGGACCGTCATGCCGTGCGCGGCGAGCAGGCCCGCGGTGTCGGCGAAGAGGCCCGTCCGGTCCCGGCAGTGCACGGTGAGCGTCCACCCACCCGGCCCCGGCTCGACGCGCACGTGCGGTCGGCCGGCGACGACGTCGCCGATGGCCTCGTCGTCGACCCGTGGGGCGGGCGCGAGGGGCGGCACGGGCGGCGCGACCCCGGTGAGCCGGGCGCGGACCTGTCCCGTGAGCGTGTCGAGCAGGCTGGCGCGCCAGTCGGTCCAGGCCGCGGGCCCGGCAGCCCGGGCGTCGGCGACGGTGAGCGCCCGCAGCAGCTCGAAGGTCTGCGCGTCCTGCCCGACGAGGTCGCCCACGGCCGCCGCGGTCGCGGGGTCGGACAGGTCGCGCCGGGTGGCCATCTCGATGAGGGTCAGGTGCTCGCGGACGAGCAGCACGACGACCTCGCGGTCCTCCTCGGCCAGGCCCCAGCGCCGCAGCACGCCGTCGGCGAGGTCGGCGCCCGTGCGCGAGTGGTCGCGGGCACCAGCGATCTTGCCGATGTCGTGGAGCAGGGCGGCGAGCAGCAGCAGGTCGGGCCGGGCGACGTCGCGGGCGAGCGCCGCCGCCCGGGCGACGGTCTCGAGCAGGTGCCGGTCGACGGTGTGCCGGTGCACGGGGTTGTGCTGCGGGCGGCACCGCACCGCGGTCCACTCCGGCAGCCAGCGCTCGACCACGCCGACCTGGTCGAGGCCCTCCCAGACGGCCTCGAGCCCGGGGCCGGCGGCGAGCAGGTCGGAGAGCAGGTCGCGGGCCTGCTCGTCCCACGGTGTCGGCAGGTCGGGGCAGGCCGCGAGGTTGGCGAGGGTCTGCGGCGCGAGCGGCAGCCGGTGGCGGGCCGCGACGACGGCAGCACGAAGGGGGAGGCTCGCGTCGACCCCGACGAGCCGGGTCGAGCCGAGGACCGCCTCGCCGTCGTGCGCGAAGAGCCCGTGGCCGAGCGGGGTCATCGTCGGTCGGCGGGGTCCGACCCGCAGCGTGCGGGCCCGCTGGCTCTGGCTGGCACGCCGCATCGTCGACTCCAGCGCCCAGGCGATGGTCCGGGCCGAGCTCGAGACCTGCGTCAGCAGGTCGTCGGGGTCGGCCAAGCCGAGCAGGGCGGAGACGGCGTCGTGCTCCTCGCGCAGGAGCCGGTCACGACCGCGGCCGCTCACGACGTGCAGCGCGTCGCGGACGTCGAGCAGCCGGGTGAGGGCCGGCCCGACCGCGCCGTGGGGGCGGTCGGTGAGCCAGGCGCGGGTGAGCGCGTCGAGGACGGTGACGTCGCGCAGGCCGCCCAGGGCCTCCTTGAGGTCCGGCTCGACCTGCTGGCTGAGGTCGCCGTGCCGGTGGTGACGGGCCCGCACCGTCTCGACGAACTGCGGCAGCCGGGTGCGGGCCCCGGAGCGCCAGTCGTGCGCGACGGTGGAGCGCACACCGGCGACGAGCTCCTCGTCACCGACGACGAGGGAGAGGTCGAGCAGGCCGACGGCCGCGGACAGGTCGTCGCGGGCGACGGCCCGGCACTCGGCGGACGAGCGCACGGAGTGGTCGAGGGCCAGGCCCGAGTCCCAGATCGGGTACCAGAGCCGGTCGGCCATGGCCGTGAGATCGCCGGGGCGGATGCTGCGCCCGTCGTGGACGAGCACGAGGTCGAGGTCGCTCAGCGGCCCGGACCAGCCGCGGCCGAGTGAGCCCACGGCGGCGAGCGCGATCCCCTCGCGCTCCCCCACGGCCTCCCGGTAGAGGTCGGTCAGCCAGCTGCGGGTCGCCTCGCCGATGGCCGCCCGGCGTGCCTCGCCGGCACCGGGGAGGGTGAACTCCCGGGTGCCGGCGAGGTCGAGCCGCGCGGATCGCATGTCGCTTCCGGTGCGGGTCATGTGGGGTCCGAGGCTCAGATCGCCTCGACTCCCTTCTCCCCGGTGCGCACGCGCACGACGTCCTCGATCGGCGTGACCCAGACCTTGCCGTCACCGATCCGACCGGTGCGGGCGGCACTGACGACAGCCCCGACGACGGACTCGGCGTCGATGTCCTCGACGAGGACCTCGAGGCGGATCTTCGGCACGAAGTCGACGGTGTACTCGGCGCCGCGGTAGACCTCGCTGTGGCCGCGCTGGCGTCCGTAGCCGCTGGCCTCGCTCACCGTCATGCCGGTGATGCCGAAGGACTCCAGCGCCTCCTTCACGTCGTCAATCTGGTGGGGCTTGATGATGGCGGTGACGAGCTTCATGCCCGGACCTCGCTCTCGGTGACGGTGTCGGCGCGGGTGGGGAGGGTGGAGCCGAGGACCGAGCGGGCCCGGCTCGCGCCGACACCGCCCAGGTCGTAGCCGGACTCGGCGTGCTCGGCGGAGTCGATGCCGGAGACCTCGTCGTCCTCGGCGATGCGCCAGCCCATTGTGGCCTTGAGGGCGATCGCGATGACGAAGGTGAGGACGGCGGAGATCACCAGGCTGATGAGCGCGACGACGATTTGCAGCAGCGTCTGGTCGAAGCCGTCGCCGTAGAGCAGGCCGCCGTCGGTGGCGAGCAGGCCGGCACCGACGGTGCCCCAGAGCCCGGCGACGAGGTGCACGCCGACGACGTCGAGCGAGTCGTCGTAGCCGAATCGGAACTTCAGACCCACGGCGAGCGCGGCGAGGGCACCGGCGACGAGGCCCAGGACGAGCGAGCCGACGGGCGACAGGGCGCCGCAGGCCGGGGTGATGGCGACGAGGCCGGCGACGACACCGGAGGCGGCACCGACGGAGGTCGCGTGACCGTCACGCAGCTTTTCGACGAGCAGCCAGCCGAGGATCGCGGCCGCGGTCGCGGCGGTGGTGTTGACCCAGACGAGGCTGGCGATGCCATCGGCGGCGAGCTCCGAGCCGGCGTTGAAGCCGAACCAGCCGAACCACAGCAGGCCCGCGCCGATCATGACGAGCGGCACGTTGTGCGGGCGCATCGCGGTCTTGCCGAAGCCGAGGCGCTTGCCGACGACGAGCGCGAGGACGAGGCCTGCGATGCCGGCGTTGATGTGCACGACGGTGCCGCCGGCGAAGTCGATGGGCGCGATGGTGGCCGCGCCGTCGGTGCTGCCGAAGAGCCACGAGGCGACGCTCGTCTCGGCGCCGGAGAGCAGGCCGCCGCCCCAGACCATGTGGGCGATCGGGAAGTAGACGACGGTCAGCCAGATGGCGCAGAAGACCAGCCAGGTGGAGAACTTCGCCCGGTCGGCGATCGCACCGCTGATGAGCGCGACCGTGATGATCGCGAAGGTCAGCTGGAAGCCGGCGAAGAGGACCTCGGGGATGAAGACGTCGGCGCCGAAGACGTCGATGACCGGCATGCCGTCGGCCCCGACGGTCCCGGTGACGCCCTCGACCGTGCTGGCGACACCGCGCAGGCCGAACTTGTCGAAGGGGTTGGCGAAGATGCCGCCGATGTCGGACCCGCCGAAGGACATCGAGTAGCCCCACAGGACGTAGACGACGCCCGCGACGCCCATGGCGCCGAAGCTCATCATCATCATGTTGAGCACGGACTTGGCGCGGGTCATGCCGCCGTAGAAGAGGGCCAGGCCCGGAGTCATCAGCAGCACGAGCGCTGCGCAGATGATCATGAAGGCCGTCGCCGACGTGTCGATCGCTGGTGGGTTCGCCGCAAGGGGCGTGATGGCTGGACTCATGGGATGAACCCTCGTGCGGCGCCGTTTCGGCTCCGGGCGCGCGATGTTACGGCGCTGTTTCCGCTCGCCCGTGCGCGTTAATCCTCTGTGACGCGGCCGGATCCGTCCCAGCACGTGGGACGATCGGTCCATGCGTCCGATCCTCGTCTTCGACGGCGACTGCGGCATGTGCACGACCTGCGCCGACCTCGTCGTCCGGCGCCTGCGTCGCTCTCCCGCCGACTACGACGTCGCCCCGAGCCAGCGGCTGGACCTCCCTTCGCTCGGCCTGACGCAGGAGCAGTGCGACGAGGCGCTGCAGTGGGTCGGCGCCGACGGCGCCATCGCCTCCGGCCACGACGCCGTCGCGGCGGTGCTCCTCGCCTCGCGCTGGTGGGTGCGGCCCGTCGGGGCGGCGCTCCGCCTGCCCGGCCTGCACGCGCTCGCGGGTCTGGCCTACCGTTGGGTTGCAGGACACAGACAGGCATTTCCGGGGGGAACACCAGCATGCAGCCTCCCGGCGCACCACGAGCAGGGAGAGTCATGACGCAGCCGCCCACCCCTCCGGGCCAGCCCGGTCCCCACCAGCCCTACGGCCAGCAGCCCCATGGTCAGCAGCCCTACGGCCAGCCGCAGGGACAGCAGCAGCCGTACGGTCAGCAGCCCTACGGCCAGCAGCCGTACGGTCAGCAGGGCACCAACCCCTACGGAGGTCACCCCGGCGGGACCCCGCCGACCAAGGGTGGCGTCCCGGCGTGGGCCTGGATCGCTGGCGCGGTCGCCCTCGTCCTGGCCCTCGTGTGCTGCGGCGGGATCGGTCTGGTGGCGCTCGGCGACGATGACGACGAGACGACCACGGCCTCGTCGACGGCCCCGCCCACGACGACCACAGAGCCCACGACGACCACAGAGCCGACCACCGAGCCGACCACGGAGCCGACGACCCCGTCGACGACCACCACGCCCTCGTCGACCTACTCGCCGTCGTCCACGCAGTCGGTCCCCCCGGCCCCCGCGGGCACGCCCAACACGAGCAGCCGGCACCAGCTGAGCGCCGACGACCTCGAGGGGCAGATCGCGCGTGGCATGAGCCAGTACGGCCACACGAAGTCGGACATCAACTGCATCGGCGGCATCGTCCTCATCAAGGGCCGCACGGCCACGTGCACCGCGCCCGTCCCCGGTGACTCGAGCCGCACCTCGACGGTCAACGTCGAGGTCGCCTGGGCGATCCAGACCTCGACCCAGCTGCGCTACTACCTGACCTTCAACCAGCGCACCTGATCACCCCGCCCGGCCCCGGGCACAGCGAAGGGGGGCGCCCGCCGCGATGTCGCGGCGGGCGCCCCCTTCGTCGTCGTGGTGCTGCCGGATCAGCCGACGATGGCGTCGACGAAGGCCTCCGGCACGAAGGGCGCGAGGTCGTCCGGCCCCTCGCCGAGGCCGACGAGCTTCACCGGCACCCCGAGCGTGCGCTGCACGGCGACGACGATGCCGCCCTTGGCCGTGCCGTCGAGCTTCGTGAGCACGACACCGGTGACGTCTACGGCCTCGGCGAAGATCTTCGCCTGGGCCAGGCCGTTCTGCCCGGTCGTCGCGTCGAGGACGAGGAGCACCTCGTCGATGGGGGTCTGCTTCTCGATGACGCGCTTGACCTTGGCCAGCTCGTCCATGAGGCCGACCTTGTTGTGCAGGCGACCGGCGGTGTCGACGATCACCGCGTCGGCCTCGGTGTCCGCGGCCGCCTTGACCGCGTCGAAGGCCACGGCCGCGGGGTCCGCGCCCTCACGGTCGCTGCGGATCGTCGGGACGCCGACCCGGGCGCCCCAGGTCTCGAGCTGGTCGGCCGCCGCGGCGCGGAAGGTGTCGGCCGCTCCGAGCACGACGTCGCGGTCGTTGGCGACGAGCACGCGGGCGAGCTTGCCGACGGTCGTCGTCTTGCCGGTGCCGTTGACCCCGACGACGAGGATGCAGGCGGGGCGACCGTCGACGCGCGAGGCGGCCAGGCCGCGGTCCATGGTCGGGTCGACGAGGCGCAGCAGGTCGGCGTAGAGCCAGTCCTTGGCGACCTCGGGGTCCGTCGTGCCGTCGACGGAGACGTGCTCGCGCAGCGAGTCGACGAGCTCGGTCGTCGGCTCCATGCCCAGGTCGGCGACGAGCAGGGTGTCCTCGACCTCCTCCCAGTCCTCCTCGGAGAGCTTGCCCTGCGACAGCAGCGCGAGCAGGCCCTTGCCGATCGCGCCGTTGGAGCGGGCCAGGCGGGTGCGCAGCGAGCGCATCCGGTCCTTGGTCGGGGCGGGGGTGTCGAGCTCGGGCTCGACGGCGGCCTGCTCGGCCGTCTCGGGCGCGGAGGGCTCGACGGGCGCCTCGGCGGCCTCCGGCGTGGTCTCGGTGGCCGGCTCGGTCGTGGCCGGCGGGGCGGTGGTGGTCCGCTCGGCGCCGGCGTCGGCCTCGACGGGCGTGACGTCCTCGGCCGGGGTCTCGGGCTGGGTCGTCTCGGGCGCAGCCGCCTCAGCGGTCGGCTCCTCGGCCGTCGTCTCGGCCGGCGGGGTCTCCCCCTTCGCCTCGGCAGGCGGAGCCTGGGGCTGGGCGTGGTCACTCGGCCGGTCGAGGACGATCGTGCCGCTGCGGTGGTCGGTGGTGCCCTTGGGGCGCTCCGGCGGGCGGTGCTCCGGCGGCAGCTCCTTGCTCTTGCCCCGGCCTCCGCGCAGCAGGCCCACCGCGAGCCCCCCGAGGAGGACCAGCAGCCCGATCGCGACGGCGATGTACTCGGTCAGCGTGTCGATTCCCATCACGGGGTCATCTTCGCAGGCCCCACCGACCTCGCCGAACCCGTGGGCGGGCGCTCCCCTCAGACCAGGCGAAGGGAGGGCACCGGCACCTCGCCGTCGGGCCGGGCGGCCAGCGCCCGCGCCCAGAGGACCAGGCCACCGACGTCGATCCCGTGGGGGGCGATCGCGACATAGCGCTCGACGGCATCGGCGCCGCGGCTCGTCACGCTCACCGCGCCGCGGGAGTTGCCCCGGCGCTGGTGGGTCAGGCCGACGGCGAGCTGGGCCAGCCCCTGCCAGAGGGCACGCTCGGGCTCGGGGGCACGCTTCCACTGCTCCTCGAGCACCTCGTGTGCGTGGAAGGGCATCTCGGCGTCGAGGTACTCCTGGGCCTCGGCCAGCGCCTCGTCGGGGGTGCGCTCGCGCGCCTCCACTCGCGCCACGCCCGCGCTGCCGTGCGGCAGCGGTCGGCCGAGGCCGTCCCGGGGACGCGAGTTCTCCGCGCGGCCGAGCGCATCCCGGTCACGCGCTGACGGCACCTCGCGGGTCATCGGTTCAGAAGAGGGAGACGCGCTCGTGCGGGTCGAGCCACATGTCGTCGCCGTCGGCGGTGCCGAAGGCCTCGTGGAAGGCGTCGATGTTGCGCACGGCATTGGCCCGGACGTCCTGCGGGCTGTGCGGGTCGATCGACAGCAGCCGCACGGCCTCCTCGGTGCGCGCGTCGCCGCACCACACTCGCGCCCAGTTGCTGAAGAACCGCTGGTCACCGGTCAGCCCGTCCTCGCCGACCTCCGCCGCCGCGTCGCCGACGGCGATCCGGTAGGCCGCGTGCCCGATGGCCAGGCCGCCGATGTCGCCGATGTTCTCCCCCACCGTCAGGGCGCCGTTGACCGTGTGTCCGGGCGCATTGCGGGTGGTGTAGCCGTCGAACTGCTCGACGAGGGCGTCGCGGCGCTGCTCGAAGGCCGCCCGGTCCTCCTCGGTCCACCAGTCGCGCAGGTTGCCCTGCCCGTCGTAGGTCGAGCCCACGTCGTCGAAGCCGTGCCCGATCTCGTGACCGATGACCGCCCCGATGCCGCCGTAGTTGTCCGCGTCGTCGCCGTCGGCGTCGAAGAAGGGCGGCTGGAGGATCGCCGCGGGGAAGACGATCTCGTTGAGCCCGGGGTTGTAGTAGGCGTTGACCGTCTGCGGGGTGAGGAACCACTCGTCACGGTCGACCGGGCCACCGAGCTTGTGCAGCGCGCGGTCGACCTCGAAGGCCGCCACCCGCCGCACATTGCCCACGAGGTCGTCGGCGTCGACCTCGAGCGCGGAGTAGTCGCGCCACGAGGCCGGGTGGCCGACCTTGGGCGTGAAGGCCTCGAGCTTCGCCGCGGCCTCGGCGCGGGTCTCCTCCCCCATCCACGACGACTGGGCGAAGGAGCGCCGGAAGGCCTCGACGAGGTGGCCGACGAGCTCCTCCATCCGCTCGCGGGCTGCCGGCGGGAAGTGCCGCTCCACGTAGAGCCGGCCGACGGCCTCGCCGAGCGAGGCGTCGACGAGCGAGACCCCGCGCTTCCACCGGGCACGCTGCTCGGGGATGCCGGAGAGGGTGCGGCCGACGAAGTCGAACTCCTCGGCGACGACGGACGCGTCGAGGTAGGCCGCGTGCGACTGGACGATGCGCAGCCGCAGCCAGTCCTGCCAGGTCGCCAGGTCGACCGACTCGAGCGCAGCCGACAGGCCGCGCAGGAAGTCGGGTTGGCGCACGACGACCTCGGCGAAAGGAGCATCGGCCCCGAGCCCTCGGGCCCAGGCGCTCCAGTCGACCGCGGGCGCCAGCTCGGCGAGCCCTGCGGCGTCGACGAGCGTGTAGGTCTTGACGGGATCGCGGTTGGTCACGCGGTCCCAGTGGTGGCCGGCGAGCGTCACCTCGAGGTCGACGACCCGCTCCGCGGTCTCGGCGGCAGCCGTCTCGTCGAGCCCGGTCGCGAGCGCGAGCAGCCGCGCGACGTGCCCGCGGTAGGCCGCGAGGACCTCGGCGTGCTGCTCCTCGCGGTAGTAGGACTCGTCGGGCAGCCCGAGACCTCCCTGCTCGAGGTAGAGGACATAGCGGGTCGAGTCACGGTCGTCGGTGTTGACGAAGGGGAGGACGGCGCCGCTCACGCCGTCGCGGGCCAGGCGCCCGGTGAGCCCGACGAGGTCGGGCACGCTCGTCACCTCGTCGACCGCGGCGAGCAGCTCGCCGATCGGCTGGGCGCCGAGCTCGTCGGCCCGGGCCTCGTCCATGAAGGAGCTGTAGAGGGCGCCGACCTTGGCCGCGACCGGGTCGTCGGCGGCACCGGACTCGACAGCGGCCGCGACCTCCTCGATGAGGACGCGCACGTCCTCCTCGGCCCGCTCGCGCAGCACGTCGAAGACGCCGTAGCGACCGCGGTCGGACGGGATCTCGACACGGTCGAGCCAGTGGTTGTTGACGTGCCCGAAGAGGTCGTCCTGCGGACGCACCCCCGGGTCGACCGGGCCGCGGAATCCTGTCGGGTCGGTGCCGGCCGTCATGAGGCCTTGCGCTTGCCCGGCGTCGCGCTGGAGATGAGGCCGGAGGTGCGGCTCGCGGCGCCGTCGGCGCTCTCGCGGACCTTGACCACCACGCGCTCGCCCCGAGCGGTGAGGATCTCACGCCCCTCGCGGCGGGCGGGGACGGCGACGAGCCCCATGACGAGGACGGACAGGGCGAGGCAGATCAGCAGGCCCACGATCATGGCGGTCATGGCCCCATCGTCCCCCGAGCGGGCGACCGGCTCAACTCGACCCGCCGGTCGTCCCGAGGTGCGACCGAGGGGTGGGACCGGGCGACCCATCCCGGATCAGGCCGGCTGCGCCTGCTCGTCGGGGGCGACGTCGCGCAGCCGCTGGCTGACGACGGTGGTGATGCCGTCGCCGCGCATCGAGACGCCGTAGAGCGCGTCAGCGACCTCCATCGTCTTCTTCTGGTGCGTGATGACGATGAGCTGGCTGGAGTCGCGCAGCTCCTCGAAGAGCATGATCAGGCGGCCGAGGTTGGTGTCGTCGAGCGCCGCCTCGACCTCGTCCATGATGTAGAAGGGCGAGGGCCTGGCCTTGAAGATCGACACGAGCAGCGCGACCGCGACGAGCGACCGCTCGCCGCCGGAGAGCAGCGACAGCCGCTTGACCTTCTTGCCCGGAGGCCGGGCCTCGACCTCGATGCCGGTCGTCAGCATGTCGCTCGGGTCGGTGAGCACCAGGCGCCCCTCGCCGCCGGGGAAGAGGCGGGAGAAGACCCCTTCGAACTGCTCGGCGGTGTCGGCGAAGGCCTCTGAGAAGACCTGCTCGACCCGCTCGTCGATCTCGGCGACGATCTCGAGGAGGTCCTTCTTCGACTGGCGCAGGTCCTCGAGCTGGGTGGTGAGGAAGGTGTGCCGCTCCTCGAGCGCGGCGAACTCCTCGAGCGCCAGCGGGTTGACCTTGCCCAGGGCCTTGAGCCCGCGCTCGGCGGTGCGCAGGCGCTTCTCCTGCACCTCGCGCACATAGGGCTGGGGCTCGGGGAAGTCCTCCGACTCCGGGTCCTCGTCGGGGCCCGCGACGTGCGGGACGAGCTGGTGCGGGCCGTACTCCTCCATGAGCACGTCGGGGTCGACGCCGAGCTCCTCGATCGCCTTGGTCTGCAGCTGCTCGATGCGGGCGATCTGCTGGGCCCGGGCGACCTCGTCGCGGTGGACCTCGTCGGTCAGCTCGCGCAGGGCGTCCTGCTGCTCGGTCAGCTCGGTGCGCAGGCCGCGCAGGGCCTCGTCACGCTCGGCCCGGGCGGCCTCCCCCGCGTCGCGACGCTCGGCGGCGACCACGGCTGCGGCCGCAACCCGCTCGGCCGACCATGTCGCCGCGGTCTCGACGGCGGCGGCGACCTCGGCCTCGCGGCGGCGGCGCTCACGCCGCGCGCGCAGCCGCTCGCGGGCGGCGATCTCGTTGCGGGCGGCGCCCTCGAGCGACTCGGCGCGTCCGTGCAGCGAGCGCGCCCGCTCCTCCTTGGTGCGAAGGGCGAGACGCACCTCGGTCTCGGCCGTGCGGGCCGAGCTCGCCTCGAGCTCGAGCCGCTCGCGGTCGTCGCCCGCGTCCTCGCCCTCGTCGTCGGTGGGCTCGGCCGAGGCATCCTCGAGCCGCTGCTCGAGCTCGGCGAGCTCGGTGCGGTCGGCGTCGAGGGCCGTGGTGACGTCGGCGATCTTGGCCCGGGTGCGCTCGGCCTCGGAGCGCGCGGTGCGGGTCGTCGTGCCGAGGCCGCCGAGCTGCTCGGCGACGGCGGCCATGCGCGCATCGGACTCGTGGAGCGCCTCCATCGCGGCATCGCGGGCCTCGACCCGCTCGGCGAGGGTGGCGCGGGCGCGCGTCAGGGCGAAGGTCGACTCCTCGCTGCGCCGGGTGGCGTCCTCGAGCGCGGCCCGGGTCTCGTCGACGGCTGCCTGCAGCTCGAGCAGGCTGGGCGCTGCGCTCGAGCCACCCCGCACGAAGCCGGGCCCGTAGACGTCGCCCTCCTCGGTGACGGCGGTGAGGTCGCCGGCCTGCTCGAGCAGGGCCAGGGCAGCGGGGGTGTCGGCGACGATGGCGACCCGCTCGAGCACCTGATCGACGGCGGGCCGCACGGACTCGGGGGCCTCGACGACGTCGAGGGCCCACACGGCACCCGTCGGCAGGGTCGGCCACCCGGAGCGGTCGGAGGGGCGGGCCGTGGCACCGACGACGAGCGTCGCCCGACCGGCGTCGTCGGTGCGTAGCCGCTCGACCGCGCGGGCGGCCGCGTCGATGCTGCCGAGGGCCAGGGCATTGCCGGCCTGGTCGAGCGCGGCGGCGACGGCGGCCTCGTGGCCACCGGTGACGGTGACGAGCTCGGCGACGGACCCGAGGATCTCGTGCTCGTCGTCGGCGGCCTCGCGCAGCGCCTCGACGCCGTCCTTGCGTCGCAGGCTGAGCTCGAGGGCCTCGAGCCGGGCCTGCGCGGACTGCCGGTCGCGGTCGGCGACCCGGCCGGCCTCGACGACCTGCTCGACCTCGGCGGCGGCGGTGTCGTGGGCCTCGGCGGCGCGCTCGTAGGTCTCGTCGAGCCCCTCCTCGCTGCCCTCCTCGTCGGCGATGGTGCTCTCGAGCCGGGTGAACTCGCGCTCGGCCTCGTCGGCCCGGGCCAGGGCCGTGGTGACGACCTCCTCGAGGCGACCGATCTCGGCCTCGCGCGCCTCGATGCGCGAGCGGCGGGCGCCCACCTGACCGGCGAGCCGGGCCAGGCCCTCACGCCGGTCGGCCGCGCGCTGGGCGAGGGCCGCGACGCGCTGCTGCTCGGCCGCGTGCGCCTGCTCGGCCGCCTCGCGGGCGGCGACGGCTGCGGCGAGCTCCTCCCCCACGCGGGCGATGTCGGCGCGCAGCTCCTCCTCGTCGGCGCGGGCCCGGGCCGCCTGCTCGCGCAGCGCCTCCGGGTCACGGCCGCTCGTCGTCTCGACCTCCTCGTCCTGCCCGAGCAGGCGCACCCGCTCGGCGGCGAGGGAGGCGGTGGCGGTCAGCTTGTCGGTGAGCGAGGCCAGTCGGACGGCCCGCTGCTGGGCGGCGGTGAGCTCGGCAGCCGCCGAGGCACCAGCCTCCTCGTGCTCGGTGATCCGGGTGCGGGCGGCGAGCACCGCGGCCTCGAGCGCCTTGCGCCGCTCGAGCATCGCCTGCTCGTCGGCGACCTCCTGCTGCAGCGCCGAGGTCATCCGCACGAGGTCGTCGGCGAGGAGTCGGTGGCGGGCGTCCCGGGCATCGGCCTGGATGACGGCGGCCTTGCGGGCGGTCTCGGCCTGACGGCCGAGTGGCCCGAGCTGGCGGCGGATCTCGGTCGTCAGGTCGGCGACGCGCGAGAGGTTGGCCTCCATCCCCTCGAGCTTGCGGATCGCCTTTTCCTTGCGCTTGCGGTGCTTGAGGACGCCGGCGGCCTCCTCGATGAACCCGCGGCGCTCCTCGGGCGTGGCCCGCAGGACGGCGTCGAGCTGGCCCTGCCCGACGATGACGTGCATCTCGCGGCCGATGCCGGAGTCGGAGAGCAGCTCCTGGATGTCGAGCAGCCGGCACGAGGTGCCGTTGATCGCGTACTCCGAGCCGCCGTTGCGGAACATCGTGCGGCTGATCGTCACCTCGGTGTAGTCGATCGGCAGCGCGCCGTCGGAGTTGTCGATCGTCATCGTCACCTCGGCGCGGCCCAGGGCCGCACGACCCGTGGTGCCGGCGAAGATGACGTCCTCCATCTTGCCGCCGCGCAGGGACTTGGCCCCCTGCTCGCCCATGACCCAGGCGAGGGCGTCGACGACATTGGACTTGCCCGAGCCGTTGGGCCCGACGATGCACGTGATGCCCGGCTCGAGCCGCATGTGGGTCGCCGAGGCGAACGACTTGAAGCCCTTGAGGGTGAGGCTCTTGACGTACACGAGCGGGGCGCTCCTCGGGCAGACGGTGGTCGGGTTGGGGCGGGTGTGGGCCGGCCAGTGCGGGCCACTCTACTTTCCGGCCGCATCACACCCAGGGAAAGCGCGCACGGTGGTTGACTCGCCCAGGTGAACCTCACCATCTCCCCGGCCGACTGGGACGACCCTCGGCTCCCGGCCTTCCTCTCCGAGCACCTGCGCGAAATGGAGCCCACCGCCCCTCCGGAAAGCCGTCACGCCCTGGACCTCTCGGGGTTGCAGACCGGTGGAGTGCGCGTGTGGATCGGGCACCTCGGCAGCGCGCTCGCCGGGACGGTAGCCCTCGCGCCGCTGACGCCCGGGCACGAGGAGCTGAAGAGCATGCGCACCGCACCCGACCTGCGCGGTCACGGGGTCGCCGGTGCGCTCCTGCAGCATGCCCTCGCCGACGCGCGGGCGCGCGAGGTCACCCGGGTCTCCCTCGAGACGGGGAGCATGGACTTCTTCGCCCCGGCGCGTGCGCTGTACGGGCGGCACGGATTCGGCCCGTGCCCTCCCTTCGGTAGGTACCGGGAGGACCCCAACAGCGTCTTCATGACGCTTGAGCTGGCCGTCAGGCCGTGAGGATGATCGGGTCCCCGTCGGTGATCGCGATCGTGTGCTCGCTGTGGGCGCCGCGGGAGCCGTCGACGCTGCGCAGCGTCCAGCCGTCGGGGTCGGTGTAGATCTCGTCGGTGCCGGCCATGAACCACGGCTCGATGGCGATGACGAGCCCGGGACGAAGGGGGATGCCCCGGCCCGCGCGCCCGTCGTTGGACACGTGCGGGTCGCCGTGCATCTCCCGGCCGACGCCGTGGCCGCCGAACTGCGTGTTGATCGTGTAGCCCTCGGCCCGCGCGACGGCGGCGATGGCGGCGCTGATGTCGCCCATCTTGTTGCCGCTGCGGGCCTGCGCGATGCCCGCGGCCAGGGCGCGCTCGGTCGTGTCGATGATCCGCAGGTCCTCGGGGTCGGCCGTACCGACGACGAAGGACTTCGCGGCATCGCACACCCAGCCGTCGACGGAGACGGCGAAGTCGACCGACAGCAGGTCGCCGTCGCGCATCCGGTAGTCGTGCGGCAGCCCGTGCAGCACGGCGTCGTTGACCGACGTGCACAGCACCTTGCCGAAGGGGCTGGCCCCGAAGGAGGGGTGGTAGTCGATGTAGCAGGAGGTCCCGCCCGCGGCGTCGATCATCCGGTGGGCGAGGGCGTCGAGCTCGAGGAGGTTGACGCCGACGTCCGCGGCCTCGGTGAGCGCCGCGAGCACGTCGCGCACGAGGCGGCCGGCCGGGCGCATCGCCTCGACCTCATCCGGGGTCTTCAGCTCGATCATCGGGTCTCCCCCTCGGCCGCCTGCTGGTGGGCGATCTGCTCGTGGTGGTGGATGACCTCCGCGATGACGAAGTTGAGGAACTTCTCCGCGAAGACCGGGTCGAGACCGGCGTCGTCGGCCAGCGCGCGCAGTCGCGCGATCTGCCGCTCCTCCCGGGCCGGGTCGGCCGGCGGCAGGTCGATGCGCGCCTTGAGCACCCCGACGCTCTGCGTCGCCTTGAAGCGTTCGGCGAGCAGGTGGATCAGGGCGGCGTCGATGTTGTCGATGGACTGACGCAGCCGCAGCAGCTCGGGGGGTGTCTCGCTCACCCGCTCAAGGTTAGGTCACCGGTCACGGGCGCCCGAGCGGCCGTCTCACTTCTCGACGAAGCCGGCGATCCCTCCCTTCGCCGTCGCCTCCTGACGCACGACGGAGGTGACCTGCCCGGGCCGACGCGTGGTCGACGGGTCCTCCCGCAGCAGCCGGTCCAGACCGTCGAGGGACGAAGGGGGGCCCTCCGCCACGACCTCGACGCGGCCGTCGGCGGTGTTGCGGGCGTGGCCGACGAGGCCCAGCTCGAGGGCCCGGGACCTCGTCCACCAACGGAATCCGACCCCCTGGACCCGGCCGCGGACGAACCACGTGGCGCGCTGCGTGCTGCTCATGGCGGCGAAACTACCCGCCCCTCGGTGCGCCTCCACCACCCCGGGCCCGCGAGTGCCTAGCGTCGGGACCGTGGGTCAGCCTCCTGCCACCGTCGCCGCCACGTCCGCGCCTGACGAGCTCGCCCCCGCCGTCACGACGACGGCCGAGGGGCGACCTCTGCGTGGCCACCTGGCCGGTCTCGACGGCCTGCGCGCCCTCGCGATCGTCGCCGTCGTCGTCTTCCACCTCGACCCGCAGTGGCTGCCCGGCGGCTTCCTCGGCGTCGACATCTTCTTCGTCATCTCCGGCTTCCTCATCACGACGCTGCTCGTGCGCGAGCGCCGGGAGCGCGGCCGGGTCGACCTGCGCGGCTTCTGGACCCGCCGGGCCCGCCGGCTGCTGCCGGCCCTGCTCGTGGTCGTGCCCGCCGCGATCCTCATCGCCCGCACCGTCGAGGCCGACCTGCTCGTCGGCGTGCGCCGGCAGGCGCTCGGCGCGCTGACCTTCTCGACGAACTGGCTCGAGATCGCGGGCGGGTCCAACTACTTCGCCGCGACCTCGCCGCAGCTCTTCATGAACTTCTGGTCACTCGCGGTCGAGGAGCAGTTCTACCTCTTCTGGCCGCTCGCGGTCCTCGGGCTCATGGCGCTGCACCGGCGCACCGGTCTGGCCGAGGGCGCCATGGCCTGCATCGTCGGCACGATCGGTCTCGCCTCGGCGCTGCTCATGGCGATCACCTACGACCCCGACAACCCGACGCGCGCCTACTACGGCACCGACACCCACCTCGTCGGGCTCATGCTCGGCGCCGGCCTGGCCCTGCTGTGGACCGGCCCCGGACGCGCCTTCACGACCACCCGGGTCTGGCGCGAGCGCCGGCCGTGGTTCGTCGGCGCCGCGGCGGTCACGGTCGCGGCCCTGCTCGTCCTCGCGGGCGAGGAGCACGTGTGGACCTTCCGCCTCGGCATCCCGCTGATCTCGCTGGCCACCGCCGTGCTCCTGCTCGGCGCCGTCGACCGCCCCGGCCGGCTGCGCAGCACCCTCGAGCTGCCCCCGCTGACGTGGATCGGCCAGCGGTCCTACGGCATCTACCTGTGGCACTGGCCGGTCATCCTGATCATCGCCCAGGACATCCCGACGAGCGCCGGCACCGCCCCCTTCGTCTGGACCCGCGTGTGGGCCGTCGTCGTCACGCTGGCCCTGGCCGACCTGTCCTTCCGCTTCGTCGAGACGCCGGTGCGGCGACTGGGCTTCCGCGAGACGGGCCGACGCATCGTCGGGGCCTTCGCCCACCTGCGCTCGGTGCGCACCCGCCGGGTGGTGCTCGGCACCGGTGTCGTCGCGGCCCTCGTCCTCACGCTCGTGCTCGTCACCGCCCCCGACCGCACGTCCACCCAGCAGACGATCGAGGCCAACCAGGCCAAGGCGGCCGCGCCGCGCAAGACCGAGCCCGCCCCGACCTTCGCCGGGACCAAGAGCTTCACCATGCCGACCGGCGACGAGATCGACGTCTTCGGAGACTCGATGGTCGTCGGCTCGGTCCCGGCACTCGAGTACTACTTCCCCGGCATCCAGATCGACGCCCGCTCCAACCGGCAGTGGTCGGCCGGCCTGGCCGCCGTCGAGTCGGCGGGCCCCTCGCTGCGCCGCGCCGTCGTCCTCGCCTTCGGCACCAACGCCGGCACCGACCCGGAGACCATCGAGGAGACGCTGGCCGCGATCGGCGACGAGCGGATGGTCGTCATCGTCAACCTCCACGCCGACCGGCTCTCGCGGATCGACGAGGACAACGCCGCCCTCAAGCGCATCGCCGACAAGCACCCCAACGTCGCCCTCGCCGACTGGGACAAGGCCGTGACCGCCGAGGACCTGCAGTCCGACGGCATCCACCCCTCGCTCGGCGGTGCCCACACCTACGCCGCGACGATCCGCCGGGCCTTCGCCGACCTCTCCGAGAAGCACACCGGCACCAAGGTCTGGCTCAAGGACCTCCCCCGCCCCTGACCCTGCAGGACCCTAGGGTCTTGCAGGGTTGTCTGGGTCGAACTTCGCAAAACCCTAGGGTCTTGCGGAGTTGAGCCGGGGCGAAGGGGGGTCAGTTCCGGGCCGTGCGCGGGCGCACCTGGCAGCGGGGGCAGCTCGTCGAGCTGCGGTTCATGAACTGCTCACGGCGCATCGTCGTGCCGCAGCGCGGGCAGGGGCGCCCCTCCTGCCCGTAGGCCGACAGCGACCGGTCGAAGTAGCCCGAGGCGCCATTGACGTTGACGTAGAGCGCATCGAAGCTCGTGCCGCCCTGGTCGAGCGCCTGCGCCATGACGTCGCGGGCGTGGTCGAGCAGGCGGGCGATGGCCGGCTTGGTCAGGGACGACGCCAGTCGCTCTCCGTGGATCCGGGCCCGCCACAGCGCCTCGTCGGCGTAGATGTTGCCGATGCCCGACACGACGGTCTGGTTGAGCAGCACCCGCTTGATGCCGCTGCGACGCTGTTTGATGTCCCGCACGACGGCGTCGCGGTCATAGCCCGGGTCGAAGGGGTCGAGCGCGATGTGGGAGACGCTGCCCGGCACGCCGTCGACGAGGTCGGCCAGGGCGAAGCCCCCGAAGGTGCGCTGGTCGACGAAGCGCAGCTCGTGTCCCGCGTCGGTGAAGACGAGGCGGCCGTGCGTGTGCTTGGCCAGCGGGTCCGCCGGGTCGGTGACGAGCATCTGCCCGCTCATGCCGAGGTGGACGATCAGTCCCTCGTCGGGCACGGCGTCAGGGGTGTCGGCCAGGGCGAGCCACAGGTACTTGCCCCGGCGGTGGGCGCCGGTGACCGCGCGTCCGGCGAGGCGGTCCTCGAGGTCGCGGGGGCCCGGCACGTGGCGGCGGGCCACCCGCTCACCCGTGAGGACGACGTGATCGAGGGTGCGACCGCTGACGTGGTCGGCCAGGCCGCGCCGGACGACCTCGACCTCGGGTAGCTCCGGCACGTCAGGCCGGCTGGTCGGTGACCGGCGCGTCAGCGACCGACTCGGCGCCGGCGGTGAGGGCCGCGTAGGCGTCGGCCGCAGCCTTCTGCTCCGCGTCCTTCTTCGTCCGACCGACGCCGCGACCACGGATCTCGTCGGCGATGACGGCGGCCGCGGTGAAGGTCTTGTCGTGGTCCGGGCCCTCGTCGCTGGTGCGGTAGTGCACCGCGCCGAGGTCCTGGGCCGCGGCGACCTCCTGCAGCGAGGTCTTCCAGTCCAGCCCGGCACCGAGGGTCGCCGAGCGCCGCATCAGCGGGTCGAGCAGCGAGTGGACGAGCCGGCTCGCGGCGTCGAGACCGCCCGGCTTGGCCGTCGAGAGGTAGACGGCCCCGATGACCGCCTCGACGGTGTCGGCGAGGATCGAGTTCTTGTCCCGCCCGCCGGTGCTCTCCTCGCCGCGTCCGAGCATGACGAAGTCACCCAGGCCGATCGTGCGCCCGACGTCCGCGAGGGCACGCATGTTGACCACCGCGGCACGCAGCTTCGCCAGCTCGCCCTCGGTGAGGTCGGGGTGGGCGTCGTGCAGGTGGTCGGTGACGACGAGCCCGAGCACCGAGTCCCCGAGGAACTCCAGGCGCTCGTTGTGCGGCAGTCCGCCGTTCTCGTAGGAGTACGACCGGTGGGTGAGGGCACGCGTGAGCAGCGGCTCGTCGACGGGCTCCCCGGTCACCTCGGTGAGGTATCGGGAGAGCTCCTCGACGGGCCGCTGCTCCGGTGAGGTCCTGTCGCTCATTGCGACAGGTGGCTCAGGCCTGGTGCTCGGTGCGGTCCGCGGTCGCGTAGTAGCGACCCTTGTAGGTACCGCAGCTCGGGCAGGCCTGGTGGGCCGGCGCGGGCGACTTGCACTGCGGGCAGGTCGACAGCGCGGTGGGCGTCGCCTTCCAGTTCGCCCGACGGCTACGGGTGTTGGAGCGCGACATCTTCCGCTTCGGGACGGCCACGTCAGTTCCTCTTCTCTTCGTTGTCCTCATCCCCCGACGGGGTGGCCAGAGGCGCAAGCGCCTCGAGTGCCGCCCACCGGGGGTCGATCAGCTCGTGGTGGTGCTCCGGGTCGTCCTCGAGCCTGGCTCCGCACTCGGAGCACAGACCCGGACAGTCGTCCCGGCACACCGGTTGGAACGGCAGGTTCGGCAGAACCGCGTCCCGCAGCACCGGCTCGAGATCGATCATGTCGTCCTCGATCCGGTGCTCTTCCTCCTCGTCGGCCTCCGCGTCCACCTCGCGGTGGTGCTTCGCCCGATCGGGCCAGACGAACAGCTCCTGGAACGAGCTGTCGACCGGCAGGTCGATCTCGTCCAGGCACCGCACGCAGGCGCCCGTCGCCGTGGCAGAGACCGTCCCGCTCACCAGCACGCCCTCGTGCACGGACTCCATCCGCGCCTGCAGGTCCATGGGCTGGCCCTGCGGGACGGACAGCACATCCGTGCCGAAGTCGGCGGGTGCGTCGGCCTGGAGAGACACTTCGTGCATCGACCCGGGTCGGCGGCCCACATCCTTGGCATCGAGCACCAGGGGCGAGGCGGGGGCGTTGCGGTTCATGGCTCCAGTCTCCGACAGAACGGTCCACGACACGACGACGTAGACCGACGCACCAGACTACCGGCGATCCCCCCTTCGTCCCAAACCGACGAAGGGAGTGGGCCTCAGGGCCGGGGCAGACGCTCGACGAGGGCGTCGCGCACCTCGTCGGAGACGAGACCGGTGACGTCGCCACCGAAGCGCGCGACCTCCTTGACCAGCGAGGAGGAGACGTGCTCGTGGCGCGGGTCTCCAGGGATCAAGAGGGTCTCGACACCCGTGAGGTGCCGGTTCATCAGCGCCATCGGCCACTCGTAGGAAAAATCGGTCTCCCCGCGAAGGCCCTTGAGCAGCACCTGGGCGTCGAGCTCGGTGCACACGTCGACGACGAGCCGGTTGGCGAAGGCCTGCACCCGCACGTTGTCGAGGTCGGCCACCTGCGCCTCGATGAGGGCGACCCGCTCGTCGACGGTGAAGGTTCCCTGCTTCGCGGGGTTGTGCAGGATCGCCACGACGACCTCGTCGAAGAGCGTGGCGGCCCGGCGGAAGACGTCGACGTGGCCGACGGTCACCGGGTCGTAGGAGCCCGGGCAGACGGCGCGCGTCATGACGGCTGGTCGTCGTTGGGCAGGAGCCCGTCCTCGTAGGCCTGCTTCACCAGCGACTCGACCTGCTCGAGCGACCCGGCGCCGTCCTCGAGCAGCTCGTTGCGTCGGGCGGCCCAGTCGGCACCCAGCTGCTGGCGCAGCTCCTCGGAGGCGTCCTCGCGCGCCGGGTTGAGGATGGTCTGCTCCTCCTCGCCGATGTGGTGGTTGAGCACCTCGGCCACCGCTTCCACGGCGTCGTCGAACTTCTGGGTGTCGGTGCCCTTGGCCTGCAGCAGGTGGAGCAGCGCCTCGTTGGTCGCGGCGTGCTCCTTCTCCCCGTGGTGCTCCTCCTCGCCCTCGATGACATCGCGTCGGACGAGCTTGGGGTAGACGACCTCCTCCTCGGCCTCGCTGTGCGCGATGAGAAGCGCGGCGAATGCGCTGCGGGCCCCGTCGCGGTCGGCGCTGACATCACGCATGTCGCGCATGAGTTCCTCGAAGAGGCGGTGGTCGTCGGCGATGAGGTCGGTGATGTCCCCAGCGGCCGGGCGCGGGATCGTGTAGTCGCTCATGGCCCCATTCCTACCGGATGCACGGTCCCGCGGCGGGATGCGGGGCGCTCAGATCTGGTAGTCGGGGGCGACCCGGGTCGCGAACCACAGGGTCGTCTCACCGTAGGACTTCGACCCCTCGGCGACGATCCCGTCGGGCCAGGACGGCTCCGGCGAGCGCGACGAGCGCTCGATGACGATGACCGGCTCCTGCGCGAGCCACTGGTGCGCGAGCAGCATCTCGAGGACCGCGCCGAGGGACTCCTCGGTGACGTCGTAGGGCGGGTCGGCGAGGACGAGGTCGTACATCAGCGAGGCCGGCCGGTCGAGCGCCTGCTCGACGGAGCAGGACTGCAACCGCGCACCGGCGACGCCGAGGTCGGAGATGTTGGCGCGGATCGTCGCGGACGCCCCGCGGTCGGACTCGACGAGCAGCACGCTCGCGGCGCCGCGGCTGGCGGCCTCGAGGCCGAGGGCCCCGGAGCCGGCGTAGAGGTCCATCACGTGCGCCCCGTCGATGACGTCACGCGCCTCGAGCGAGGAAAACAGGGCCTCGCGCACGCGGTCGGTCGTGGGCCGGGTGCCATCGCCCGTGGGCGTGCGCAGCCGTCGGCCGCCCGCCTCTCCGCTGATGATCCGAGTCACGCCACCATGATGCGCCATGCCCGGTCGCGGCGACCAACCGGCGCTCGGGACGAAGGGGGTCGAGTCACCCCTTGTCGAGGAAGGCGGCCTCCTCCGCGCCGGCCCAGTCGTCGACGCGGGCGCGCAGGTGCGGGTGGTCGGCGAGCTCGGGGTCGTCCGCGAGGAGGGCCTGCGCGTCCTCGCGGGCCTCCTCGATGATCGCCTCGTCGCGCACGACCGACAGGTGGCGCAGGTGGTTGCGCGTGCCGTGCTGCGCGCGGCCGAGGACGTCGCCCTCGTGCCGCTGCTCGAGGTCAAGGCGCGCCAGCTCGAAGCCGTCGGTGCTCCCGGCGACCGAGGTGAGCCGCTCCCCCGCCGTCTCGCTCTCGGTGGCGGTGAGGAGCAGGCACACCCCGGGGTGACCACCGCGGCCGACGCGGCCGCGCAGCTGGTGCAGCTGCGAGACGCCGAAGCGGTCGGCGTCGAGGATGACCATCGCCGAGGCATTGGGCACGTCGACGCCGACCTCGATGACCGTCGTCGAGACGAGCACGTCGATCTGGCCGGCGGTGAAGCGGGCCATGACCGCGTCCTTGTCGTCGGGCGACATCCGGCCGTGGAGCATCTCCAGGCGCAGCCCGGACAGGGCCGGGTGCTCGGCCAGCGTGGCGATGACCTCCTCGACCGCCGCGAGCGGCCGCTCGGGCCGTTCCTGCTCCTCGACGCGCTCGCCGTCGGCCTCGTCGTCGACCGGCTCGTCGGGGGCGACGAGGTCGACCCCGTCGAGGTCGTCGGGGGCGTCGCCGCCGATTCGCGGGCAGACGACATAGGCCTGCCGGCCCGCGGCGACCTCCTCGGCGACCCGCTGCCAGGTGCGGTCGACCCACCCGGGCTTGAGCACCGGGACGACGTGGGTGGTGATCGGCTGCCGGCCGCGGGGCAGCTCACGCAGCGTCGAGGTCTCCATGTCGCCGAAGACGGTCATCGCGACCGTGCGCGGGATCGGGGTCGCGGTCATGACGAGCAGGTGCGGCGGGGTGCGGCCCTTGGCCCGGAGGGCGTCACGCTGCTCGACCCCGAAGCGGTGCTGCTCGTCGACGACGACGAGCGCGAGGTCGGCGAAGGTCACCTTGTCCTCGAGCAGGGCGTGGGTGCCGATGACGATGCCGGCGTCGCCCGAGGCGATCTCGAGCAGCGCCTCGCGGCGTCGGGCGGCCGACATCGACCCGGTGAGCAGGGTGACGCGGGTGGCGTGCTCGGCGCCGCCGAGCATGCCGGCCTCGGCGAGGTCGCCGAGCATCCCGCGGATCGACGCGACGTGTTGGGCGGCGAGGACCTCGGTCGGGGCGAGCAGGGCCGCCTGCCCCCCGGAGTCGACGGCGGCGAGCATCGCCCGCAGCGCGACGATCGTCTTGCCGGAGCCGACCTCTCCCTGGAGCAGCCGGTGCATCGGCGTCGGGCGGGCCATCTCGCCGAGGATCTCGCGGCTGACCTCCTGCTGGCCGGCCGTCAGCTCGAAGGGCAGGCGGGCGTCGAAGTCGCTGAGCAGCCCACCCTCGCGCGGGCTGCGGCTCGTCGTCGCGACGGCCGCGGCCTCGATGCGGCGCTGCCCGAGCAGGCACTGCAGGACGAGGGCCTCCTCGTAGCGCAGGTGGCGGCGGGCCGCATCGACGTCGGCGTGGTCGCGAGGTGCGTGCAGGGCACGAAGGGCGCCGCCCCGGTCGAGCAGCCCGCGGCGGCTGCGCAGGGACTGCGGGACGGTGTCGACGACGCCGTCGAGCTGGCCGAGGACGAGCCGCACGCAGCGGGTGATCGTCCACGGGTGCACGCCGGGCACGTGGCGGTAGATCGGGATGAGGCCGGTGTGGTCGGCATCGCCGAGCTCGCCGAGGGCGGCGGCTTCCTCGAGGGTGGCGTAGCCCGGGTGGGCGAGCTGGGTCTCCCCGCGGAACTGCGAGACCGTCCCGGCGAAGAGCAGCTCGCGCCCGGCGACGAGCTTGTGCTCGTGGCCGCGGGCGTCGAAGAAGGTCACCCGCATCCGCGAGCGCCCGTCGGTGATCGTCGCCTCGAGCATCCGGCCGCGGCGCTTGGCCATCGGGCGGGTGCGCGCCGACTCGACCCGCGCGACGGCGACGAGGAAGTCGCCGACCCGGGGGTTGCCGAGGTCGACGTCGGCCGTGCGGTAGCGGCGCGGGGCGAAGGCGAGCAGGTCACCGACGGTCTCGATGTCGCGGTGCTTCGCGAGCTTGCTCGCCGCCTGCCCGCCGAGCAGGCCCTTGAGCCGGGTCTCCTCGGTCGCCACTACTCGGCCCCGAGGAGCAGCAGGTAGTGCGGCTGCCCGCCCTCGACGACCTGGACCTCGATGCCCTCGCGGCGCTCCTCGATCCACTCGACGAGGCGGTCGACGAGCCCGTCGGGCGCGTCAGCACCGACGACGAGGGTGACCAGCTCGGTGCCCGGGCCGACGATGCCCCCGAGCACCTCGCGAGCCACCTCGTCGAGGTCGGACCCGACGATCGTGATGTCGCCGTCGACGACGCCGAGCACGTCCTCGACGGCACACATGCCTCCGCTCGTCAGACCCGCCTTGACCGCGATGGTCAGCGCGCCGTGACGGGTGGCCGCCGCGGCATGGGTCATCGCGAGGACGTTGTGGTGCGTCGGCAGCGTCGGGTCGTGGACCGCGAGGGCGGCCAGCCCCTGCACCGCGGTCGTCGAGCCGATGACGTGCACCCGCCGTCCCTCCTGCTCGGCGGCGTGGGCTGCCGCGTCAGCCGCCATGCGGGTGTCGCGGTCGTTGGGCAGGAGGATGACCTCCTGCGTACCCGCGGTGCGCACGGCGGCGACGATCTCGCCGGCCGAGGCGCGGTGGCCTGGGCCCGAGGCGACGGCGACCGCGCCGGCCTCCTCGACGACGCGCGCGATGCCCGGCCCGGCGGCGCAGGCGACGATCGAGACCCCCAGCCGGGGCGCTCGGTCGACGGTCTCGAGGAGGGTCACCGCCACCCGCTGGGGAGTCGCGTGGGCCAGGCCGGCCTCGAGCGCCGCGCCGATGTCGTCGGTGTGCACGTGCACGTTGGTCACGTCCCAGGCGGTCGAGACGACGACGCTGTCGCCGATCTCGTCGAGGCGGCGGCGCAGCTCGGCGACCCCCTCCTCGGGCATGTCGTGGACGAGGTACATCACCTCGTAGGCCGGCCCGTCGTACCCGGCGCGAGCGGCGCCGTGGGAGCCCGCCGTCGCGGTGGTGGGCGTCGACCAGTCGGGCCGGCGCTCCAGCGAGGGGTTGAGCGTGAAGTCGTCGACCGCGTAGCGCGAGGGTGCGCTCTGCTCGTGGACGACCTGGTCGAGGGCCTCGACGAAGAGCAGGTAGCCGGCCGCCCCGGCGTCGACCACCCCGGCGTCGGCGAGGACCTGGAGCTGCTCGGGCGTGCGGGCGAGGGCCGCGCGCGCCGCGTCGACGGCGGCACGGGTGACGTCGCCGAGCCGGCCTCCGGATGCGATGACCCGCTCGACCTCGTCGGCGGTGGCGTCGGCCACGGACAGGATCGTGCCCTCCTGCGGGCGCACGACGCTCTCGCGGGCCCGACGCGCACCCTGCCGCACCGCCCGGCCGACCGCGGCGACGTCGACCTCGTCGAGCTCCTCCGAGGAGACGACCTCGCTCACCCCCCGCACGAGCTGACTGAGGATGACCCCGGAGTTGCCCCGCGCCGACAGCAGCGCCGAGCGGGAGAGCACCGCGGCCTCCAGGGAGAGCGGGGCCGTGCCGACCACGCCCATGGCCTCCTGCTCGCGCATCGCGCCGGCGAGGGCCTCGTCGAGGGTGAGGTACATGTTGGTGCCCGTGTCACCGTCGGGCACGGGGTAGACGTTGAGCGCATCGATCTCGGCCCGGCGCGCAGCGAGGGCCGCGCGGGTCATGACGACCCACCGGCGGACAGAGTCGGTGTCGAGGACCTCCAGCACGTCGGTCACGTTAGTGGAGAGGTGCGTCAGGGCGGGCCGGTGCGGCACGATGTGGTGGCCCTCGGGCCGCCTGCCGACACCGTTTTGGCTCCGCGGTCCCACCTCGGCTACTCTGTACCGGTTGCCCGGTGACGGGTCCCCCCTTCGTGGTGGACAGCCCGGGCGCGACACTCACTGACTGACGAACACAGGAGATACCCGTGGCTGCCAACTGCGACGTCTGCGGCAAGGGACCGTCCTTCGGACACTCCATCTCGCACTCGCACCGCCGCACCAAGCGTCGCTGGAACCCGAACATCCAGCGCGTTCGGGCCAAGGTGGGCGACGCCGGGGTGACCCCGAAGCGTCTCAATGTCTGCACCTCGTGCCTCAAGGCCGGCAAGGTCCAGCGCTGACCCGAGGCTGACGACATCGCCGCCGCTCCCCTTCGGGGGGACGGCGGCTTTTTCGTGCCCTCCCCCGGACGAAGGGGGTCTCACGCCCGGAAGTGGTCCCAGCCGGTGACGGCGGGCGCGGTGCCGTCGACGAGGACCGTCGGCTCGCCGGCGGCGCAGGCGCCGAGGACCTGCCAGCCCGCAGGCACGTCGCCGGGGGCGAAGGTCGCGACGAGCGAGTGCTCCTCTCCCCCGGACAGCACCTGGCGCAGTGCCTCGTCGGCGCCGAGGGCTTCGGTGAGCGGGCCGGCGGCGTGCTCGGCCAGCGCCTCGCCCGACAGCTCGACGCGCAGCCCGCTGGCCCGGGCGACCCGGCCGAGGTCACGCACGAGCCCGTCGGAGAGGTCGATCATCGAGGTCGCCCCGGCGTCGGCTGCGACCGGCCCCTGCTCCCACGGGGGGCGTCCGGCGGTGCGGTGGGCCAGGCACAGCTCGTGGGCCGCCCGCCGCGTGGCGTCCGCGCCGGCGCCCGGGTCGCCGTCGTCGTGGGTGCGGCCGTGACCGGACAGGAGCAGCTGCAGGCCGCCGCCCGAGCGACCGAGCGTCCCGCAGACGGCGACGACATCGCCGGGGCGAGCACCGTCGCGGCGCACCGCGGCGCGGCCGCCCAGGTCGCCGATGGCCGTGATGGCGACGAGGACGCTGCCCTCCCCCGCCGACGACAGGTCGCCGCCGAGGACCGGGGCACCCGCCTCGCGGGCGGCCGCGGCGATGCCCTCCGCCAGGCCCACCGCCCAGTCGACCTCGGTCCTGGGGTCGGCGGCGAGGGCGACGAGCAGACCGGTGGGCGTGGCGCCCATCGCGGCGATGTCCGCGACGTTCTGCACCACGGCCTTGTGCCCGACCTCCTGCGGCGAGGACCACGTGTCGAGCCAGTCGCGCCCGCGCACCATCGTGTCGGTCGTGAGCACGACGGCACCGGACGGTGCGGTGAGGACGGCCGCGTCGTCGCCCGGGCCGAGGACGACCTCGGCGGGTCCCCCCTTCGCCGTGTCGTAGACCGGGAAGAGGCGCCGCAGCAGCTCCCCCTCCGACAGGTCGGACAGGCGGGTCGGGTGCATCGGTCACGCTCCATCGAGGCGAAGGGGGTCAGCACCGCACGGTAGCCTCCCCGCCGTGCCCTTCACCCGCCGACCTCGTGCCGCCCTCGCCCTCGGCTGCGCGTTGCCGCTGCTGCTCGCGGGCTGCGGTGGTGCCGTGGAGGTGGCCGTGCCCGATGCGGCGGACAGTCCACCGTGCGTCGCGGCCGCCGAGCACTGGCCCTCGACCCTGAGCGAGCTGGAGCCCCGCGAGACCGACCCGAGCGACCCCGGGGTGCGCGCCTGGGGTGACCCGGCGGTCGTCGCGCGCTGCGGGATGCCCGCGCTGGGACCGACCGAGGAGCAGTGCGTCGTCGTCGACGACATCGGCTGGGTCGCGGAGGAGCTCGGCGACGGCACGCGCCTGACGACCTATGGGCGCGACCCGGCGATCGAGGTCATCGTGCCCGAGGCGCACGGACCGGGGCCGCTGCTGCTGCCGGCCTTCACGCAGGCGGTCGAGGAGCTGCCGACCAACGGGCGCGAGTGCTCCTGAGCCCATGGCCCACTCCCCTTCGCCCTGCCCCAACTCTGCAAGACCCTAGGGTCCTGCAGGGTTGGACGGGGTCAGCGCAGGCCGACGGGGCGCTCGAGGGCGAGCTGGATGAGCTCGTCGACGAGCTCGGGGTAGGCGATGCCGCTCGCGTCCCACATGCGCGGGTACATCGAGTGCGGGGTGAAGCCGGGCATCGTGTTGATCTCGTTGATGACCACGGCACCGCCCTCGGTGACGAAGCAGTCGACCCGGGCCAGGCCCTCGCAGGCCAGCGACTCGAAGGCCGCGGCCGCCAGGTGGCGCACCTCGTCGATCGCGGCCTGCGGCAGGTCCGCCGGGCAGGACAGCACGACCGAGGCCTCGTCGAGGTACTTGGCCTCGAAGTCGTAGAAGTCGTGGCCGTGGCCGGACTCGACGACGATCTCGCCGGGCATCGATGTGCGGGGGGCGTCGAGACCGCGTCCCTGGAGGACGGCGCACTCGATCTCGCGGCCGACGATGCCGGACTCGACGATGACCTTGAGGTCGTGCTCGCGGGCGGCCTCGATGGCGGCCTCGAGCCCGTCGGGGGTGTCGACCTTGGACACGCCCATGGACGAGCCGGCCCGGCAGGGCTTGACGAAGACGGGGAAGGTCAGCGCGTTGACGGCGTCCATCGCGGCGGCCTTGTCCCGGCGCCACTGGGCGTCGGTGATGACCGTGTAGGGCCCAACGGGCAGGCCGGCGCCGGCGAAGACGACCTTCATGTAGTGCTTGTCCATGCCGGCCGCGGAGGCGAGGACGCCCGAGCCGACGTAGCGGATGTCGGCGAGCTCGAGCATGCCCTGCAGGGTGCCGTCCTCGCCGTAGGGGCCGTGGAGCAGCGGGAAGACGACGTCGACCTCGCCGAGGGCCTCGAGCGCCTGCCCCGCTCGGTGCACCGTGAGGGTGGCGTCGCCGACGCGGGTCGGCAGGATGACCTCGGTGCCGGTCTCGGTGACCTCGGGCGTTTGCCCCGGCGTGAGCGCCAGCGCATCGGGGTCGTCGGCGGCGAGCACCCACGACCCGTCGGTCGTGATCCCGACGGGGACGACGTCGTAGGCGTCACGGTCGATCGCGCGCAGCACGCCCGCGGCCGTGGCGCAGGAGACGGCGTGCTCGGAGGAGCGACCGCCGAAGACGACGGCGACGCGGGGCTTGCGGCTGGACTGGCTGCTCATCGGGGAGAGACTAACCTCTAGCCTCGCCCTCATGGAGCACGACGACGCCGCACAGGCCCTCTCCCCCCGCACCAAGGTGGTCGCCCTCGGGCGCCCCGAGCGCACCCCGGGTGCGGCGCTCAACCCGCCCGTGACCTTCACCTCGACCTACATCCAGGACGGGCCGGTCAACTACGCGCGGGCCGGCAACCCGACGTGGACTCCCTTCGAGGAGGCGGTCGGCGAGCTCGAAGGGGGTGACGCGCTCCTCTTCTCGTCCGGCATGGCCGCGGTGCAGGCCGCGCTCTCGCTCGTGCCGACCGGCGGCACCGTCGTCGCGCCGGCTGCCGCCTACAACGGCGTCGTCGTCACGCTCACCGAGGCGGCTCGCGACGGTCGGCTCGAGGTCCGGTGGGTCGACGTCACCGACACCGCGGCGACGACCGCGGCCCTGGCCGGCGCCGACCTGCTGTGGCTCGAGTCGCCGTCCAACCCGCTGCTCGAGGTCGCCGACATCGCCGCCCTCACCGACGCCGCGCACGCGGCGGGGGCGCTCGTCGTCGTCGACAACACCTTCGCCACCCCGCTGCTGCAGCGCCCGCTCGAGGACGGCGTCGACGTCGTCGTGCACTCCGCTACGAAGTACCTCTCCGGCCACTCCGACGTCATCCTCGGCCTGACCGTCACCCCCGGCACCGACGCGGGCCGGGAGCTGCACGCCCGCCTCGCCCGCCACCGCACCCTCGGTGGGGCGATCGCCGGACCCATGGAGGCGTGGCTCGCGCTGCGCGGGCTGCGCACGCTCTCCCTTCGTCTGGAGCGGGCGTGCGCCAACGCCGCCGACCTCGCCGAACGCCTGGCCACCCACCCGCGCATCTCCCGCGTGCGCTACCCCGGCTGGGGCGCGATCGTCTCCGTCGAGGTCGCCGGCGACGGTGATGGCGCCGCCGAGGCCGAGGCCATGACCGCCGGCACCCGCATCTGGTCGCCCTCGACGAGCCTCGGTGGTGTCGAGTCGCAGCTCGAGCGCCGCCGCCGCCAGCCCGGCGAGCCCGACGCCGTCCCCGACAACCTCGTCCGCCTGTCCGTCGGTGTCGAGGACGTCGACGACCTCTGGGCCGACCTGCAGCAGGCCCTCGACCGGATCTGAGCACGGCCCTTCGCTCGGGTAGAGGTAAAAACGACCGGATAGCCGGTCGCCATCACCTCCACCGGGCCAGCTGAGGGACCGGCCCTTCGAGACGGCCGCGGACGGCCTCCTCAGGGACCGGGGAGGAGCGCAGGCGCAGGACGAAGGGGGATGACCGCGCACATCAAGCCGAAGTCAGGCACGACGACGCGACGTGCGGGGAGACGAAGGACTTCGGCGGGCGCGGTCGTCCCCCTTCGTCCGGAGCGGGCCCTTCGAGACGCTTGCTGCGCAAGCTCCTCAGGGACCGGGGGGCTACTCGGTCTCGTGCTTGCGGGCGCGGGCGAGCAGGACGTCGACCATGTCGGCGGGGGCGAAGCCCTCGTGGACGACGCGGTTGACCATCTCGGTGATCGGCACGTCGACGCCGTGGGCGCGGGCGAGGTCGAGGATCGAGGCGCAGGACTTCACGCCCTCGGCGGTCTGCTTCGTCTGCTCGGTGACCTCGGCGACCGACAGGCCCTCGCCGAGCTTGACGCCGAAGGAGTGGTTGCGCGACAGCGGCGACATGCACGTCGCGATGAGGTCGCCGACACCGGCGAGGCCGGCCATCGTCCGCGGGTCGGCGCCCAGTGCCATCGCCAGGCGGGTCGTCTCGGCGAGCCCGCGGGTGATGAGCGTGGCCTTGGTGTTGTCGCCGAAGCCGAGGCCGGCGGCCATGCCGACGGCGAGGGCGATGACGTTCTTCACCGCGCCACCGAGCTCGGCGCCGACGACGTCCTGGCTCGTGTAGGGGCGGAAGTAGCTCGTCGAGCAGGCCGCAGCGACCCGGTCGGCGGCGGAGACGTCGGGGCAGGCGACGACCGTGGCGGCGGGCTGCCGCTGGACGATCTCGCGGGCGAGGTTGGGCCCGCTCACGACGCCGATCCGGTCGGCCGGGACCCCGGCGACCTCGTGGATGACCTCACTCATCCGCTTCGTCGTGCCGAGCTCGATGCCCTTCATCAGGGACACGACGATCTTGTCGCCGAGCAGCGGCGCCCACTCGGTGAGGTTGGTGCGCAGCGACTGCGACGGCACCGACAGGATGACGATCTCGGCGCCCTCGGTGACCTCGGCGGGGTCGGTGGAGGCGCTGATCCCGCCCGGTAGCTGCACGCCCGGCAGGTAGTCGTCGTTGACCCCGCGGTTGAGCTGCTCGACGAGCTCGGGGCGTCGGCCCCAGACCCGCACGTCGTTGCCGCCGTCGGCGAGGATCGAGGCGAAGGCGGTGCCCCAGCTGCCGGCTCCGAAGACTGCGATGTGGCTCACGACTGCTCTCCTGATCGGTAGTCGCCCGTGACACGCATGCCATGGGCCTTTGGGTCGAAGCGCTCGGCCGGTGCACGCTCACCGCGCATGGTCTCGAGCTCGGTGGTGATGGCCTGCATGATCCGGTCGGTGGCCGCGGTGACGGCCGCTCCCTTCGCCGGCTGTGCCCGCAGGTCGTCGAGGTCGACGGGCGGACCGAAGCGCACCTGCATGCGCACCCGGTGGCGCGACAGGCGAGGGCGCTTGGCGTAGCGGGGCAGCAGGTCCTGCGGCCCCCACTGGGCGACGGGGATGACCGGCGCACCGGACTGCAGGGCCAGGCGCGCTGCGCCGGTCTTGCCCCGCATGGGCCACAGGTCGGGGTCGCGGGTGAGCGAACCCTCCGGGTAGATGACGACGCACTCCCCCGCATCGAGCGCCCGCACGGCGTGGACGAGTGCGGTGCCGGCCGACGTCGTCTCGCGGTCGACGCGCACCTGCTTGGCGTGGCGCAGGACCCACCCGACGACGGGGGTGTCGAAGAGCGTGCTCTTGGCCAGGTAGACGGGGCTGTAGCCGCGGTTGTAGAGCACGTGCGCCCACGGGAAGGGGTCGACGTGGGAGACGTGGTTGGGCGTGATGATGAAGCCGCCCTGCTCGGGCACGTGCTCCAGACCGCTCACCTCGTAGCGGGCGACGAGGCGCATCGCCCCGCGCAGCAGCCCGGCAGCCACCCGGTACATCACGGGCGTGTGCGTGCGGTGGACGACCATGTCACCTCTTCTTGCTCTCGGCCTTGCACACCCTAGGCCACGGATACGCTCGACCTGTGCAAGCCACGGTCTTCTCCCACAGCCCGGACGACGGCACCGTCGTCGTCACCGACGAGGGTGTGCGCCTCGAGGCGACGCCCGAGGTCTTCGCCGAGAGCTCGCTGCGCTTCGTGCGCCCCGGGCAGCGGGTGAGCATCATCGTCGCCGACGGCGTGGTCACCCGTCTGTGGATCGTCGGCATCGGCAACGGCGAGACGATCGCCTGACGAGACGGTGCGAGCAGCGCCGACATGACGAGGGCCGACGACCACGTGGTCGTCGGCCCTCGTCGTGCTCCTCGGGTCAGCTGCCGCTGCCGGCCGAGGACGCGGTCTTCTTCGCCGGAGTGGCCTTCTTGGCCGTGGTCTTGGCCGCCGAGGTCTTCTTGGCCGGGGTGGCCTTCTTCGTGGTCGTCTTGGCCGCCGACGTCTTCTTCGCGGGCGTGGCCTTCTTGGCCGTGGTCTTGGCCGCCGAGGTCTTCTTGGCGGGCGTGGCCTTCTTGGCCGTGGTCTTGGCCGCCGACGTCTTCTTGGCGGGCGTGGCCTTCTTCGTCGTGGTCTTGGCCGCCGACGTCTTCTTCGCCGGAGTCGCCTTCTTCGTCGTCGTCTTGGCCGCCGACGTCTTCTTCGCCGGAGTCGCCTTCTTGGCCGTCGACTTCTTCGCGGCGGAGGTCTTCGTCGCCGTCTTCTTGGCCGGGGTCGAGCTCGCGGCGGACTTCTTCGTGCGACGCCCGGGCAGCGCACCCTCGGCGATCGACAGGGCGGTGCCACCGGCGGCGACGGCCGCACCGGTCACCGTGCCGGCGGCAGCACGCGCAGCTGCGGGTGCGGCCTTGGGCAGCGAGCGCGGGTCGGCGACATAGCCCTTGAAGCTCGTGCCGGCCTTGAAGCGGGGGACGCTGGTCTTCTTGATCTTGACGACCTCACCGGTGCGCGGGTTGCGGCCGGTGCGCGCGGCGCGGGCCGCCTTCTCGAAGGTGCCGAAGCCGGTGATGGCGACGCGGCCGCCCTTGGCGACCTCACGGACGATCGTGTCGAGCACGACCTCGAGTGCTTCCTGGGCGGCCTTGCGGCTGCCGAGCCTTTCCTCGAGAGCCTTGACGAGTTCTGCCTTGTTCACGGTCACTCCCGTAGCGGTGCGGCGCCGGTCGTCCCCCGGCTGGGAAGGCCGAGCCGTACACCCGACCTGTTCCGACGGTATTGGGGTCACGACCTCCGGTGGGTCATTTGGACGTCGCCTTTTCTTGCCGCACAAGCGCATTCGCACCCTGCCCGCTCCGCGGGGCGAGGGGCTCCCCCTTCGTCCGGCAGCGGGGCGTCCTGCGGCACAACGGGATTGGGACGAGCGCGCCCGTCACGACCGTCATGGCACGGAGACGACATGACGAAGGGGGTGCCGCGGCACCCCCTTCGTCATCGTGGCGACGACACGCCGGTCAGGCAGGCGTCGTCGTCGGCTTCCAGCTCGGCCGGGTCGCCTCGAAGTCGGTGATGTCCTGCTCGTGGCGCAGGGTCAGGCCGATGTCGTCGAGGCCTTCGAGCAGACGCCAGCGCGTGTAGTCGTCGACGTGGAAGGCGCAGACGATGTCACCGGCGGTGACGGTCCGTGCGGTGAGGTCGACGGTGATCTCGGCACCCGGGGTGTTCTCGAGGTACTTCCACAGCAGCTCGACGTCGTCCTGGCTCACCTGCGCGGCGAGCAGCCCCTGCTTGCTCGAGTTACCGCGGAAGATGTCGGCGAAGCGCGAGGAGATGACGACGCGGAAGCCGTAGTCCTTGAGCGCCCACACGGCGTGCTCGCGGGAGGAGCCGGTGCCGAAGTCCGGGCCGGCGACGAGCACGGAGCCCTCGCGGTAGGCCGGCTGGTTGAGCACGAAGGTCTCGTCATTGCGCCAGGCCGCGAAGAGGCCGTCCTCGAAGCCGGTGCGCGAGACGCGCTTGAGGTAGACCGCCGGGATGATCTGGTCGGTGTCGACGTTGCTGCGGCGCAGCGGGACCCCGGTGCCGGTGTGCGTGGTGAATGCGTCCATGGCTCAGGCTCCTTCGGTGACGAGGTCGGTGGCGGGCAGGGCGTCGAGGTCGGCCGGGCTCGACAGCGTGCCGCGCACGGCGGTGGCCGCGGCGACGAGCGGGCTGACGAGGTGGGTGCGGCCCCCCTTGCCCTGGCGCCCCTCGAAGTTGCGGTTGCTCGTCGAGGCGGAGCGCTCGCCGGGGGCGAGGGTGTCGGGGTTCATGCCGAGGCACATCGAGCAGCCGGGCAGGCGCCACTCGGCGCCGGCGTCGGTGAAGACCTTGTCCAGGCCCTCCCCTTCGGCCTGCAGCCGCACGCGGGCGGAGCCGGGCACGACGAGCATGCGGACGGACTCGGCGACGTGGCGGCCCTTGATGACCTCGGCCGCGGCGCGCAGGTCTTCGATGCGGCCGTTGGTGCACGAGCCGACGAAGACGGTGTCGACGGCGACCTCGCGCAGCGGGGTGCCGGCGGTCAGGCCCATGTACTCGAGCGCCTTCGCCGCAGCGAAGCGCTCGTTGTCGTCGCCCATGGCCTCGGGGTCGGGCACGGCCTCGCCGAGGGGCGAGCCCTGGCCGGGGTTGGTGCCCCACGTGACGAAGGGGGTGAGCGTCGAGGCGTCGATGTCGACCTCGGCGTCGAAGACGGCGTCGTCGTCGGTGCGCAGCTCGCGCCAGGCCTCGACGGCGGCGTCCCAGTCGGCGCCGGTCGGGGCGTGGTCGCGACCCTTGAGGTACTCGAAGGTCGTCTCGTCGGGGGCGATCATGCCGGCGCGGGCGCCGGCCTCGATCGACATGTTGCACACGGTCATGCGTGCTTCCATCGACAGCGCCTCGATGGCCTCGCCGCGGTACTCGAGCACGTAGCCCTGGCCACCGCCGGTGCCGATCTTGGCGATGACGGCGAGGATGATGTCCTTGGCCGTCACGCCCGGCTGCAGCTGGCCGGTGACGTTGATCGCCATGGTCTTGAAGGGGTTGAGCGAGAGCGTCTGCGTGGCGAGCACGTGCTCGACCTCGCTCGTGCCGATGCCGAAGGCGAGCGCGCCGAAGGCACCGTGGGTGCTCGTGTGGCTGTCGCCGCAGACGACGGTCGTGCCCGGCTGGGTCAGACCCAGCTGGGGGCCGACGACGTGGACGATGCCCTGCTCGGCGTCACCCATGGGATAGATCTGCACGCCGAACTCCGCGCAGTTGTCCCGCAGCGTCTCGACCTGGATCTTGCTCACCGGGTCGGTGATCGGGCCCGGCGTCGTCGGGACGTTGTGGTCCTCGGTCGCGAGGGTGAGGTCGGGGCGGCGGACCGGTCGGCCGGCGAGGCGCAGACCCTCGAAGGCCTGCGGGCTCGTCACCTCGTGCAGGAGGTGCAGGTCGATGTAGAGGAGGTCGGGCTCCCCGTCGTTGCGTCGGACGACATGTGCGTCCCAGACCTTCTCGGCCAGCGTTCCAGCCATCTCTCTCTTCCCATCCCGGCGGTGGTTGTCACGGCCTGTGGGCCGTGTCCCACATCGAGATTCGCACGTCACCGGCCCCCCGGACCTTGCGTCTCACGACATGAGATGTCAGTATCACTCCATGGACAACGGTAGCGGAGTTGGCGTTCTGGACAAGGCAGCCGTCGTGCTGGGCGCTCTCGAGGCGGGTCCCTCGACCCTCGCCCAGCTCGTGGCGGCGACGGGACTGGCACGCCCCACGGCACATCGACTGGCGGTCGCGCTCGAGCACCACCGGCTCGTCGGACGCGACATGCAGGGGCGCTTCGTCCTCGGCCCACGCCTCGGCGAGCTCGCCGCCTCGGCCGGCGAGGACAAGCTCCTCGTCGCGGCCGGCCCGGTGCTCGGTGCCCTGCGTGACCACACCAACGAGTCGGCCCAGCTCTTCCGCCGGCAAGGCGAGCACCGCGTCTGCGTCTCGGCCGCCGAGCGCCCCGTCGGCCTGCGCGACTCGATCCCCGTCGGCGCGACCCTGTCGATGCACGCCGGCTCCGCGGCCCAGGTGCTGCTCGCCTGGGAGGAGCCCGACCGGCTGCACCGTGGCCTGCAGGAGGCGGCCTTCACCGCGACGATGCTCTCGGCGGTGCGCCGCCGCGGGTGGGCGCAGAGCGTCGGCGAGCGCGAGGCGGGCGTTGCCTCGGTCTCGGCACCTGTCCGCTCCCCCTCCGGCCGGGTCATCGCGGCCGTGTCGATCTCGGGCCCGATCGAGCGCCTCTCCCGCCAGCCCGGTCGCCTGCACGCCGCGACCGTCATCGCCGGCGCCAACAAGCTGACCGAGGTCCTGGAGAAGCACGCCAGGGCGGCCGAGGCCGCCGACCGCGACACCGAGTGACGAGAGGTCGCGACGGGACCACAGGGCGAAGGGGGGCGCTCCCCCTTCGCCCTGCCTGTCGTCGTCATGCGCACCTGTCGTCGTTGACGCCACTTGGCTGACCGGAGAAGGGCCACCGGGCGACGACAACGACGCCAGGCTCGGCGTGCGGTCAGCTCAGCCTGGGCCTTCGGGCGTCACCTGTCGCGTGACGCCAGCCCTCGAGCTGCTGCGGCCACGATCGCGACGACCACTGCAGCCGGCAGCAGGAAGGTGGCCACGTCGACCATCGCCTGATCGTCGCCGTCCATGCGCGCGAGGTCGCGTCGGACACTCCACGCCGAGTAGGCGATGTAGGTCGGCAACGCTGCCGCAGCGAGTACCCCGATGGGTCCGTCGACTCGGATCAGGCGGCGGATCGTCGCCAAGCCCGCGGAGGCACCCACCGACGCGACGCTCCAGAAGATGCCCTCGATGATGACCGCAGCAGGCGTGGGGCCAGTGTCGTCGACGGTGCGGGCGATCATCATCGCGTCAGCGATGACGTAGACGATCACGGCGGGCAGGAGCAGGGTCATGGACCGCGCGAACGCCTCACGCCACGTGCGCCCGGCCCAGCACGCGGCAAAGCCTGCGATCAGCCAACCCCACGCAACACCCACGAGCTTCGCCAGCCAGAACGACCCCGGCACCAGCCCGAAGTTCGCCGCGACGTTGACCGCCCCGAGCGCAACGCCCGAGGCAACGAGCAGGGCCCGCCCCACCCAGGTGGCGCCGCGACCAGCTTCTTGACCCATCCTCGACATCCCCTTCGCCCACGCTCACAACCCTGCAAGACCCTAGGGTCCTGCAGGGTTTGGGAGAGGCCGGACACGACGAAGGCCCCCGCTCTGACGAGCGGGGGCCTTCGTCCGATGTAGCCCCGACGGGATTCGAACCCGCGCTACCGCCTTGAGAGGGCGGCGTGCTAGGCCACTACACAACGGGGCCATATGTGCTTCCCGGGCCGGCGGACCGGCTGGGCAACGGAGAGAACCTTAACCCCGAAGGGGGCTCTTTCCGAAATCGAGCGGCGGACCGCTCTCAGCGCTGGGGTACCAGGACTCGAACCTAGAACAACTGAACCAGAATCAGCCGTGTTGCCAATTACACCATACCCCAAGGGGGTATCACCGACCCTTTGGACCGAAGTCCGCGCGGCCTGTGAACCGAGAGACGATGCTACCCGTCGATCGGCGACTCCCCAAATCGCGGCTCAGGCCAGCGAGGAGCGCAGCGAGCGCAGCCGCTCGAGCGTCGACGCCTGGCCCAGGATCTCCATCGACTCGAAAAGCGGCGGGCTGATCCGCGCCCCCGAGACGGCGGTGCGCAGCGGCCCGAAGGCGAAGCGCGGCTTGATGCCCAGACCGTCGACGATGACCTCGCGCAGCGTCGCCTCGATCCGCTCGGCGTGCCACTCGTTGCCGTCGCGGCTCTCCTGCGACAGGACACCGGCCGGCACCTGCAGCGCCTCGAGCGCGGTGATCGCCGCGTCGAGGACCTCGGCAGCGTTGTCCTTCAGGCCCGCTCGCGCGTCCTCGTCGATCTGCAGGTCGGCGTCGGCGGTGTAGAAGGGCCGCACGAGAGCACTCGCCTCGGTGAGCAGCGCGATGCGCGTCTGGATGAGCTCGGCGACGGACTTCAGCCGGGCGAGCTCGCCCAGCGAGGGGTTGTCGCCGAGGACGCCGTCGGCCTGCAGGTAGGGCAGCAGGCGCGAGGTGAAGTCGCCGAGCTCGAGGTCGCGGATCCACGCGCCGTTGAGCCACTCGAGCTTCTTCAGGTCGAAGATCGGCCCGACGGTGTTGACCTTGCTCCAGGCGAAGTCGCGGCTGAACTCCTCGAAGGTGAACTTCTCGACGTCCTGGCCGTCCTCCCCCTTCGCCGGCGGGTAGGCCAGCAGGCCGAGGAAGTTGACGACGGCCTCGGGCAGGTAACCCTGCTCCTGGAACCACGTGAGGCGCGCCTCGGGGTTCTTGCGCTTGGAGATCTTCGACTTGTTGGTGTTGCGCAGCAGCGGCATGTGCGCGAACTTCGGCGGCTCGAGGCCGAGCCACTGGTAGAGCAGCACGTGCTTGGGCGTCGAGGAGATCCACTCCTCGCCGCGCACGACGTGGGTGATGCCCATCTCGTGGTCGTCGACGACGACGGCCATGTGATAGGTCGGGAAGCCGTCGGCCTTGAGGATGACCTGGTCGTCGGGGCGCGGCGCGGAGACGGTGCCGCGGATGACGTCCTCGAAGGTCGTCGGGGCGTCGTCGGGCACGAGCATGCGCACGACCGGCGTCTCGTTGAAGCCCTCGAGCTCGGCGCGCTCCTCACGCGTCTTGCCCAGGCACATGCGGTCGTAGCCGGTGGGCAGCTTGAGCTTCTGCTGCTTCTCTCGCATCGCCGTCAGGCGCTCGGTGGAGCACCAGCAGTAGTAGGCGTGGCCGTCCTCGACGAGCTTGTCGACGTAGGGCCGGTAGGTCTCCAGCCGCTCGCTCTGCCGGTAGGGCGCGTAGGGGCCGCCGACGTCGGGGCCCTCGTCCCAGCGCAGGCCGAGCCAGCCGAGGGTGTCGTAGAGCTGCTGCTCGCTCGTCGCGTTGAAGCGGGCCCGGTCGGTGTCCTCGATGCGCAGGACGAACTGCCCGCCCTGCTGCCGCGCGAAGGCGAGGTTGAACAGGGCCATGTAGGCGGTGCCGACGTGCGGGTCGCCGGTCGGCGACGGCGCGACGCGCAGGCGAGGGGCGGTGGCCTCGGTCGGTGCGGGGGCGGTGGAGGGTGCAGAGGAGTCGCTCATGATGGCCCGATCGTATCGCCGTCACCGCGCCCCATCCCCGTCTGCACGCAACCATGACGAAGGGGGGTCCGGCGTCAGTCGGGGTAGCGCTCCGCGAGCGCCTCCTCCATCGGGTCCCAGTGGTGGCCCCACACCCCCGTGCCGATGTCGGCACCGGTCTGCGCACCCTCGGCGATGTCGCGCGCGGTGTCGAAGGGGTTGAGGTCGAAGCCGGAGGTGACGGCGCCGACCACGGAGCCGATGATCGCGCCCGTCCGCGCGGCGGCGTCGCCTCGCTCGCTCTGGGGCGTCTCCAGGACGATCTGCGTGCCGGGGGCGTCGGGCAGGAGGCCGGCGAGCGGCCCGCTCTGCTGCTGGGTCGTGAGGATGTCGGTCGAGGTGCTGTAGGCCCGGATCTGCCCCTCGCTCGTCTCGGCCATGACGGACGCGCCGGTCGACCCGTCGGCGCGCAGCGCGGCGGCGGCCTCGGCGGTGTGCTCGTGGACTCCCGCCGCGTCGAAGGTGACCGCCGGCTGGCCGGTCGCCATCGCCGCCGCGGCGGCGAGCCCACCGCCGAGCGAGTGCCCGGTGAAGGTGACCTCGCCCCCGGTCGCCGCGTTGACCTGCGCGGCCAGCTCCATGGCCTGCGTGTACTGGCGAGCCGGCAGCCCGGCACCCTGCAGGCCGTTGTCCACCCAGTCGGACAGCTCGTCGGCGTCGCTGCCACGGAAGGCGAGGACGTAGCCGCCGTCGGGCGTGCGGTAGAGACTCGACTGGAGGCCCGAGGAGTCGTCGTTGAACTGCGCCGGGTCGAGCCCCAGGGCGCGGATCTCGTCCTCGGTCGGCATCGTGTAGCCCGGCGGCAGGTCGGGCTGCCCGTCGTGCATGAGCGGGTCGTCGTAGAGTGCGTTGTCGCTCCCGTAGACGTGGTGGGCCAGGGACCACAGGTCACGATCGACCCGCTGCCCCTCGGTGCCGCGCACGTCGTCGTCGAAGCTCGAGCCGCCCGGTGCCGGTTGGGACGGCGGCGCCTGCGGCCCGGGAGCGGACGGCCCGGGAGACGTCGGCGCACCGGCATGGCCACCCGCTCCCCCGCCGACCTGGGCGCTCGTCTCACCCTGCTCGTCCGCCTGCGCGGTGAGCTGCCGCGCGGCGGTGGCCAGCCGCGCCGCGCACTCCTCGACCTGGCGCTGGGCGAGGCGCCACTCCCGGTCGAAGTCCTCGAGGTCGGGGCCCTCCCACGCACCCCGCAGCACGACGAGTCGGCCACTCGCCTCCGTGCCCACGCGGGTCATCCGTGTCGACTGGTCGTCGAGCTGGGCTGCGATGTCACGCAGTCGATCGGCATCGGCGCCGTGGGTCAGGGTCATCAGGGTCTCCCGCCGTGGATGACCCGACGCTAGCGACGAGGTGACAAGGTGCACATGGGGAGCACTCCCCTTCGAGGCCCCCTGCGTCGACGTGGAGCGAAGGGAGGTCAGGCGGAGCGTGGCGCGTACATGATCAGGGCGACGCCGGCGAGGCAGACGAGGGCACCAGCGACGTCCCACCGGTCGGGGCGGAACCCGTCGACGACCATGCCCCAGAGCAGGGACCCGGCGACGAAGACCCCGCCGTACGCGGCGAGGATCCGCCCGAAGCTCGCATCCGGCTGGAGGGTCGCCACCGCGCCGTAGAGGCCGAGTGCGATGACACCGGCGCCGACCCACAGCCAGCCGCGGTGCTCACGCAGACCCTGCCACACGAGCCAGGCGCCGCCGATCTCGAGCAGCGCGGCGAGGACGAAGAGCGGGACCGACCGGGCGACGTCCACGTCAGCTTCGCGTCACTCGGAGGCGACGAAGGGGTTGGACAGAGTCCCGATCGCGTCGATGTCGATCTCGACCCGCTGCCCGGGGTCGACGAGGCCGACGCCCGCCGGGGTGCCGGTGAGGATGACGTCGCCGGGCAGGAGGGTGAAGGACTTCGACGCGTGGCTGATGAGGGCCGCGACACCGTGGACCATGTCGGAGCTGTGGCCGTCCTGGGCCACCTCGCCGTCGAGGCGGGTGACGATCGAGACGTCCTGCGGGTCGAGGTCGGTCTCGATCCACGGACCGAGCGGGCAGAAGGTGTCCATCCCCTTGGCGCGGGCCCACTGGCCGTCGCCCTTCTGCAGGTCGCGCGCGGTGACGTCGTTGGCGATCGTGTAGCCGAAGATGACCTTCTTGGCCTCCTCCGGCTCGATGTCCTTGCACATCCGGCCGATGATCACCGCGAGCTCGCCCTCGAAGCTGACCTTGGACGTCAGCTCCGTCGGGATGACGACCGGGTCGCCGGGACCGACGACCGCGGTGTTGGGCACGAGGAACATCATCGGCTCGGCCGGGACCTCGTTGCCCATCTCGGCGGCGTGGTCGGCGTAGTTGCGCCCGATGCCGATGATCTTGCTGCGGGGGATGACGGGTGCGAGCAGCCGCACCTCGTCGACGGTCGTCGTGCGACCGGTCAGCTCGATCCGCTGGTAGAGCGGGTCGCCGGTCACCTCGGCGATCTTCTTGCCGTCTGCGTCGACGAGCCCGTAGACGGGGTCGTCACCTTCGGTGTATCTCGCGATGCGCACGGCACCACCCTAGTGACCGCCTAGCCTTGCCCCGATGACGACCCTGACCCGCGAGGAGTGGACCGCCAGTGCGCGCGCCCACGAGCAGGCGGTCGACGAGCTGACGGCCGGCCACCGTGAGCGCCGGTCACGGGGTGAGCGTCACGCCGTCGAGGACTTCCTCTTCGAGTACTACGCACATCGTCCGGCGCACCTGCGCCGGTGGCACCCGGGCCCCGGCGTGACCCTGCTCGACGCCGGCGAGGACTTCGCCGGCCGGTCCGGTTACACGGTGGACGCGGACGGCAGCGCCCGGCTCGACGTCGACGACTTCGTCGGGCGAAGGGGGCGGACCGTCACCTTCGTCCGGGACCTGCTCACGGCGACCCTGTCGCGACCCGGCACCCACGACTGCTTCGGCCTGCACGAGTGGGCGATGGTCTACCGCCTCCAGCCCGGCGAGCAGCGGCACGAGCGGCTCCCCCTTCGCCTGGGGCAGGAGGCGACGGACGCCGTCGTCGACGGGCACCGGATCCGGTGCAGCCACTTCGACGCCTACCGCTTCTTCACGCCAGAGGCCTTGGGGCACAACACCCTTCGCCCGACCCGCGAGGAGCAGGTCGAGCACGAGCAGCCCGCCTGCCTGCACGCGGGCATGGACACCTACAAGTGGGCCTTCAAGCTCGCGCCGGCGGTGCCGTCGGAGGTGACCCTCGACGCCTTCCGGCACGCGCTGCGGGTGCGGCGCCTCGACATGCAGGCCTCGCCCTACGACGTCTCGGGGCTCGGGCTGGACCCGGTCGCCATCGAGACGCCGGAGGGCAAGGCCGAGTACGTCGCCCGCCAGCGCGAGCTCATGGTGACGTCCAACTCCCTTCGTCGTCGGATCGTCGAGGTCTGCGACCGACTGCTCCCCCGCTGACACCGCGCGCTGCCACGCTGGGGTCATGGACCGGCCGCTGGAGACCCAGGCGAGACGCTTCTACGACGGTGGGCCGCCCGACGGGCAGCCCGACCCCACGTCGCCGCCGCTCATCGTCCTCGAGCGCACGCTCGACATGTCGGTCGAGGAGTTCCGCATGGGGCGACGGCTGGGCTACCGCGACCGTGAGCTGGGGCAGCTGCTCGTGCCCGTCGACCCGACGACCTTCACGACCGACCTGACCTCGGTGCCGTCGGTCTTCCTCTGGCTCGTGCCGCGCACAGGCCGACACCTGCCCGCGGCCCTGCTGCACGACGGACTGGTGCGCGGTTCCTTCGTGGCGGCGCCGGGCGTGCGGATCGACCGCGAGCGCGCCGACCTCGTCTTCCGGGCGGCCATGGCGGACACCGGGACCGGACTGATCCGGCGGTGGCTGATGTGGACCGCGGTGACCCTCGGGACGATCTTCCAGGACCGCAGCGGGACGTGGTCGGCGGGCGAGCGGCTGCGCCGGCAGGTCACGGCCGTGGTGACCCTGGGGCTCGTCGCCGTGCTGGGGGTGCTGGCCACGCTCGACCTCTTCGACGTCGCGGTGCCGCTCGTCGGCGGCGTGCCGTGGATGGGCGAGCGGGCCTGGTGGGTCGAGCTGCTCACCGGTGCCGCCGGCGCCGTCGTCGTCCCCGTGCTGATCGGCCTCACGTGGGGGCGGCTGCGGGCCGCGGGCATCATCGCCGGCGTCGCCCTGGCCCTGCTGCTCCACGTGACGGCGGCCGTCGCCCTGCTCACCGGCGTCTACCAGGTCGCCGAACGCCTCGTCACCCGCGCGACGACCCCCTGAGGCTGCATTGCCCTACGGCAATGCAGCCTCAGGGGCGCAGGACGAGCAGGCCGAGGTGCAGCTCGAGGCGGTCGCGACCACGGGAGAGGTCGAGTCCGGTCACGGACTCGATCCGCCGCAGCCGCGCGTAGACGCTCTGGCGGTGCAGGCCGAGGCGAGCCGAGGTGATGCCGACTGAGCAACCCTCCTCGAGATGGACCCAGGCGGTCTCGACGAGCTCTGGTGCGGCCGCGAGCAGTTCCGCGACCGCGGGGGTGCGCACCGCCTCGAGCAGGTCGTCGCCGGCCGTCGTGCCGAGCAGGCGCTCGATGCCGAGGGACGACCACGCATGGACTCGCGCGGCGGCGCACTGGCCGGGCGGGTCAGGGGTGGACGGACGCACGACGCGCAGGGCGGCGCGCCCTTCGCGCAGGGAACGTGCCACATCCACCAGCGGCACGAGATCGCCCACCCCGGCGACGACGTGCTCCTCCACGACCCGACCGAGGGTGCGCAGGGCCGACTCGGCAGCGTCATGGACCTCCAGGTCCGTCGCCGCCGGGACGACGAGCACGAGGTCGCCCGAGCGCTCGGCGACGCCGATACGACGCGGCAGACCTCCAGGCCCGTGCACCTCGTCGACCCGCAGCCGGACACCGGGCGCTGCGCCCAGGACGACGACCGCGGCCCGGGCGCCGGGGTCCACGGCCAGCTCGTCGGCCAGCTCGCGGGCGGGGCCGCTGCGCGAGCCCGCTTCCGCGTCGAGCAGGTCGAGGACGAGACGCTCGGTCTCGCGGCGACGGGAGGTGAGCCGGGCCAGGTGCTCCCCCGCCTGGTCGGCGAGCACCGTTGCGGCACGGACCCGGTCGGTCGTCAGCCCCTCGGGGGGCTCGACCGCCCACAGGTAGCCCTGGGTGACCCCTCTCCACCGTGCAGGCAGGCACAGCCGCGCCTGCGTGCCACGTTCCGGGTCGCCGGGCACGTGGACCGGCGCGCTCGCCCGCGCGATGCCGAAGCTCTCGAACCACTCACGGGTGCGCGGGCGCGCTCCGCGGGAGAGCACCGTCTCGGCCCGCACGCTGTCGACGTCACCGGCGTGCGCGGCGAAGGCAAGCAGCCGGAAACGACGGTCCTCCAGGGTCACCGGGGCGAGGAGGATCGCGGATGCCTCGTCGACGAGGTCCTGCACATCGGCCATCGGACAAATGTAGGCGGAGCGGCCCACTGCACCAGGCCACCCTTAGGGGTGGTGCAGCCCGAGCCCGCCCTCCCTACTGTCGAGAGATGACGATCTACAGCACCACTGTCCGGGCCGCGCACCTTGTCACCAACGCCGCCTGGTTCGGCGGCTCGCTCATGGGCGCCGTCGCTCTCAACCCCGCATCACGAGTGGGCGACAGCGCTCAGGAGCGCTCCCGCATCGCCGACGAAGGGTGGACCTCGTGGGGACCTGTGCAGGCCGGCGCGATCGGCGTGCACCTCCTGAGCGGGCTGGCGATCGTCGCCGACAACAAGCGGCGCGTCGCGGTCCACCCACCGACCACAGCTGCAGTCGTCGTGAAGACGGCTCTCACCGGCATCGCGCTGGTCGCGAGCGCCGCCGCGTATCGCGAGGGCGCCCGGCTCGGTCGCGCCCAAGAGGCCGGCGACCGGGACCCGGAGTCGGCCCAGCGCGTCCGCGACCTCTCTGCCCGTATGCGCTGGCTCCAGTGGGCCACCCCGATGGCGACGGGCGGCCTGCTCGTCCTGGACGCCGCCCTCGGCGAGCAGCAGCGTGGTCCGGCTGGTCTCCTCGATCGCGCGTCGTCGCTGCGACGTTCATGACGACCAGCACCGCCGCCTCGCGGCCCTTCAGCTTCTTGGCTTGGGCGGACCAGGACCTCGTCCTTGCAGCCCGCGATGTGGCGGCAGACATCCCGGCGGCACTGTCGCTGGCGATCGACCTGAGCCCGCTCTCCTCCCACCTGGGGACGAGCACGTGGTCCTACCTGCGATCCCTAGGCTCCCTCGGCGCCGGCGATCTCACCGTCGCCCGGGTCGTCGAGCCGCACCTCGATGCGCTGAGCATCCTGGAGCAGGCGGCCGACGCACACCCTGGCGCCGACGTGACCGTCAGCGCACCACGGGGCAGCACCTGGGGCGTCTACGCGGCCCACTCCCCGGACACCCATCTGGACGCCACCCGCTCGGATGCGGGCTGGCGTCTGTCGGGGAGCAAACCGTGGTGCTCGCTCGCGGCCCACGTCAGCCACGCAATCATCACCGCGCACGTGTCCGACGAGCGGCGGCAGGCCTTCGCCGTCGACCTGTCGCACCCCGGCGTCCGACGGGACGACGCGTCCTGGGCATCGCGCGGGCTCGTGGACGTGCGCAGCACCGGCCTGGACCTGCACGACGTCCCCGCGACCCCCGTCGGCCCGGCCGGGTGGTACCTGACCCGACCGGGATTCGCGTGGGGTGGGGTCGCCGTGGCGGCCGTGTGGTTCGGAGCTGCGGCAGCCCTCGCGCAGCGCGTGCTCGACGCTGCATGTCGTCGGGAGCCCGACCAGATCGCGACCTGGCACCTCGGTCGCCTCGACCGGGCTCTGCGGGCCGCCGAGCTCGAGCTGCGGGCGGCAGCCGCCGCGATCGACGCGGGGACGGCCGCGGGTGCGGCGGGCGCCTTCATGGCCGCCCGCGCCCGCGACGCGGCGGCGTCCGCCGCCCACGTCTGCCTGACCGAGGTGGCTCGGGCGCTGGGGCCGGCTCCGCTGACCTTCGACGAGGAGCACGCCCGTCGGGTCGCGGACCTCACCGTCTACGTCCGGCAGCACCATGGCGACCGCGACCTGGCGCGCACCGGAGCGATGCTCGTCGAAGCCGCACGATGACCACCCGGACACCACGCCTGGACCACCCCGACGGCGAGTTGCGGTGGGTGGGCGACCCTCGATGGTCATCGGTGACGACACCCACGACGCGTGCCGTCATCGGCCACCACCACCACCTGCTCGTCGTGGCAGCCCACCCGGACGACGAGTGCTTGGGCGCCGGGGCCTTCATCGCCGATGCCGCCGCGCTCGGCGTGGACGTGACGCTGCTGATCCTGACCAGCGGGGAGGCGTCGCACCCTCGCTCCTCCACGGTGAGCCGTGAGGACCTGGGTGCTCGTCGGCGCGCCGAGGGCGAGCGAGCCGCCGCTGAACTCGCGCCGGCCGCACACGTCGTGCACGTCGGGCTCCCCGACGGCGGCCTCGCTGAGCGCCAGGAGGAGATCTCGGCTGCCGTCGCCTCCTTCTGCTCCACGGGCACCCTCGTCCTGGCCCCGTGGACGTCGGACGGACACCCCGATCATGACGCTGCTGGTCGCGCAACCCGCACCGCGGTCCTCTCCCGGACGTCTGCCGGAGAGGCGGGGGTCAGCCTGGCCCACTACCTGGTGTGGTTCTGGCACTGGAGCGAACCCGACCTGCTGCCGTGGTCGGACCTCGTCGCCGTCGACGCGACCCTGGACGCCCAGTCCCGTCGCACGCGGGCGGTCCGGCGGCATCACAGCCAGGTCCAGCCGCTCTCGACGGCCGCGGGTGACGAGGCCTTGCTGACGGACGCAGTGCTGGCGCCGACCGTGCGTGGCTTCACCACCCTGGTCCTGTCCGAGCGCGGCAACCTGCGCCCCGATGCGCCAAGTTCGCAGCGACCCGCCACGTTTGACGCGATGTTCGACTGCGGCGAGGACCCCTGGTCGAGCGACACCTGGTACGAGCGGCGCAAACGTGCCCTGACCACTGCCGTCCTGCGACGCGAGCGGTACGAACGGGTGCTCGACCTCGGTTGCTCCACGGGTACGCTCACGCGCGACCTCGCGTCGCGGTCCGGTGACGTCGTGGCGATCGACGTCAGTCAGCGCGCACTCGACATCGCTGCTCGCGACGCACCGAGCGGCCTGACCTGGATCAGGGGCGAGGCCCCTTCCATCATCACCGAGCTGAGCGGACCCTTCGACCTCGTGGTGATGTCCGAGGTCGGCTACTTCCTCACGCCCTTCGAGCTGTGGCTCACCCTCGGCGGTCTCATCGAGCGGCTCGCTCCCGGCGGTGAGCTCGTCCTGGTGAGTTGGCGGCACGCGACCCGCGAGATCCCCTTGGACGGCCCCCGCGTGCACGCTCAGGTCCGCGCCGTGTGTGACCGCTGGTCGGTGGTCACCCTCGTCGAGGAGGACGTCCTCATCGACGTCTACGAGGCGTCCCGATGATCCGCGCCCTGCACGTCGTCGTTCCCGCACGCAACGAGGAGGTGCTGCTCCCCGAGGCACTGGCCAGCATCGACGCCGCTCGGCGCCGGGCGAGCATCGTCCATCCCGAGGTGATGATCGACGTCACGGTCGTGCTCGACCGCTCCGTCGACGGCTCCGCGTCGGTCGTCCGCCGAGCGGGTGTCCGCAGCCTCAGCGTCGACCACGGAAATGTCGGCGCCGCCCGACGCAGTGGGGCCACCGCTGCCCTGAGAACCGCCACGGCCCTTCAGGTCGGTGTCGATGACCTCTGGCTCGCCTCGACCGATGCCGACACCGTCGTCCCCCCGCACTGGCTGGTCGGACACATCGACCTCTCCCGGACTCATGACGCGGTCATCGGCACCGTCGAGCCGCGCGGTCTGACCGACTCCCGCGTGCTGATGGAATGGCGCGCCCGGCACCACCTGGTCGAAGGGCACCCTCACGTGCACGGCGCCAACCTGGGCCTGCGTGCGAGCACCTACCTCGCCATCGGAGGGTTCCGCGCGATGGCGAGCGACGAGGACGTCGACCTCGTGCGGCGCATCCGCGCTCACACGCCGTCATGGGTGGCGACGGACACGGTGCGAGTGTCCTCCTCGGCCCGTCGGACCGGTCGGTGCCACGGTGGTTTTGCGGGGTACCTCACCGACCTCGAGGACGAGGTGGGCTAGTGCGCATCGCCATGCTCGCCACCTCGCGTCACCCCGTCGCCGAGCCCTATGCCGGTGGCCAGGAGTCGCACACTGCGCTGCTGGCGCGCGGACTGCGCGAGCTCGGGCACCACGTCCGGATGTACGCGCCCGCGGGCAGCGACCCCGGTGTCGCCGACGAGCTCGTCCCTTATCGCGGTCTGCCCGACCTCAGTGCCGTGGCCGCGCTCGACCCCCAGTTGCCCGAGCCCGATTTCCTGCGCGACCACGCGGCCTTCACCGCGGCTGTCGTCGACCTCCTCGCCAGGCCCGTCGACGTGGTCCACAACCAGAGCCTGAACTTCCTCCCGCTGGCTTTCAGCCCAGCGGTGGCCGCACCACTGGTGACGACACTGCACACTCCCCCCTTCCCCTGGATGGAGCTCGGGGTCGCCCTGGCGAGCCCGCGCGTCGAGTACGTCTGCGTCAGCCGCACCAACGCGGCAGACTGGAGCACGCTGCCCACCCGCCCGAGGGTCATCCACAACGGGGTCGACGACGACGGCGGCGGCTCGGGCGCAGGGGGCGACGACCTGGTGTGGGTCGGCCGCCTGACGCACACCAAGGGATGCGACCTCGCCATCTCCGCCGCGCGACGAGCCGGGAGGCGTCTGACCATCGTCGGCCCGGTGAGCGAGCGGGCGTGGTTCGACGACGTCATCGCGCCCCAGCTCGACGATCGTGTGAGGTACGCCGGACATCTGCCGCACTCCGAGTTGGCCGCGCTCGTGCGCGCCAGCGCGGCGACCTTGGTCACCCCGCGATGGGAAGAACCCTTCGGCCTCGTCGCGGCGGAGTCCGCCACGTGGGGAACCCCGGTCATCGCTCTGGATCGGGGTGGTCTCGCAGAGTTCGTCACCCCAGAGATCGGCGTTCTCGTGAGTGCCCGGGGGGACGCCGACAGCATCGTCCGGGGACTGAGTGACGGCGTGGACGCAGCGGCTTCGCTCCCCCGCGAGGGCGTTCGCCTCGCCGCCCTGAGGGACCTGGGCTGGGAGCGGATGGTGCACGAGTACGCGAGCCTGTACCGCGAGCTCGTCGGCTCGGGACGAGGCCGAGCGTGAAGGTCGGCTGGTACGTGCACCACCACGGCTCCGGGCACCGCACCCGAGCGATGATCGTGGGCCGTCGGCTGGCCACGGACGGGGTCGATGTGACCCTCCTCGGCTCAGAGCTGGACCAGGCCGCCACGCGAGCCGCCGGACTCGAGTCCGTGCTACTGGCCCACGACGCTCCTCTCGCAGAAGGCACATCGGCCAGCGACGCCGACGTGACGATGCGCGGCCTCATGCACTGGGCACCGTTGGGTCACCGGGGATTCAGCGAGCGCATGACGACCATCGCACGGTGGATCCAGGTGCACCAGCCCGACGTCGTCGTCGTAGACGTCTCGTGCGAGGTGACCGTGCTCGTCCGGCTCCTCGGTGTCCCGGTCATCGTCGTGGCACAGCCGGGACTGCGGCACGACGCGCCGCACCACAGCGCTCTGGCCGCAGCCACCGCCGTTCTCGCCCCATGGCCGGAGTGGGCCCACACGCAGCTGTGGTCGACCGGGACGTCCGCCGCCCGCGTCGTGGCCGTGGGAGGACTCGCCCGCAGCCCGCGCGCAGCCATCGCCTCGGCAGACCGGCACCGGACGAACGCCTGGGACGGCGTGCGTCGCGCCAGGGGTCTCATCCTCTCGGGCTCCGAGGGATTCGACCGGGGAGACCTGCCGATGACCATCGTCCGCTCGGCCCCACACCTCGACTGGCAGGTCGCGGGCGGAGACGTCTGGGTCCCCGACGTGCGCAGCCTGATCGCTCGCGCGGACGTCGTGGTCACACACGGCGGGCAGAACGCCGTGGCTGACGTCGCCGCCGCCGGTGTGGCGGCATTGGTCGTGCCACAGCGCCGGCCCCACGACGAGCAGGACCACATGGCCGCGACCCTCGACGCCGCAGGTCTCGCGACCGCGGTCCGGCCCGAGGACCTCGACACGATCGACTGGGCCTGCGCGCTCGACACGGCCTTGGCGCGAGGCGGCCAGGGGTGGGTGCGGTGGGAGTGCGCAGGTGCCGTCGAGCGGGCGGCCGCACTGGTCGAGGCGGTGGCCGGTGGCTGAGCACATCGTGATCGTGACCGTCGTCCACGGTCGGCACGCGCACCTGCGCGAGCAGCGCAGGATCCTGCGCGACGTCTCCCCCGGGATGCCGCACATCATCGTGGCCATGGACGACCACGCCATCGACGACGTCGTCGCTGGTCAGCCGAGCGTGACCGTCATGCACGTCGAGCGCGATCCTCGCGGTCTCCCCCTCGCGCGGGCACGCAACATCGGGGTGCGGGCAGCGCTGCGCTCCGGCGCGGACCTGGTGGTCCTGCTCGACGTGGACTGTGTGCCCGGACCACGTCTGGTGAGCTCGTACGAGAGCGCTGCCGAGAGAGTTCCTCAGGCCCTGCTCTGCGGACCGGTGACCTACCTCGACGAAGGCGTCCGGGTCCCGGACGACGCCCGCCGGCTCGACGACCTGACCGACCCCCACCCCGCCCGGCCGGCACCATCGCCCGGCACGATCCAGCGCGACGGCTCGCACGAGCTCTTCTGGTCATTGAGCTTCGCGGTGAAAGCGTCCACCTGGGACCTGTTGGGAGGCTTTGCCGAGGAGTACGTCGGCTACGGGGCCGAGGACACCGACCTCGGTCGGGTCGCCCGCGAGCGAGGTGTCGAGCTGGTCTGGGTCGGAGGCGCCCATGCCTACCACCAGCATCACCCGGTGTCACGGCCGCCGGTCGAGCACCTCGTCGACATCGTGCGCAATGCATCGATCTACTGGCGACGTTGGCACGAGTGGCCCATGTCGGGGTGGCTCGACGAGTTCGAAAGGCAGGGCCGCATCATCCGTCGTCCCGGCGAGATCGTGCTCGTCGCGAGGGCGGACGGTCACGAGACCCGAGCCTGACTCAGTCGGTAGCCGCGGTTATGGTCAGGGCATGAGCGCCCCTGCACGTGGCCCCTTGAGGGTCGCCCTGATCAACGATCACGAGCTGATCATCCAAGGAGTCGCCGCCATGCTCGAGCCCTACGCCGACGTCGTCAGGGTCGTCGAGCTGGATGCAGGGACCACGGTCGCTCAACCGGTCGACATCGCGCTGTACGACACCTACGCCCGCACCGGGTTCGACGGTGACGACCTCGACGTCTTGTGCGCCGCCCCCCACATCGGGCAGGTGGTCCTCTTCACCTGGCATCTCTCCGAGGAGCTCATCGAGTCAGCTCGGGCCCGCGGGGTCACCTCCGCGATCTCCAAGTCGGTCGGCGCGGAGGATCTCGTCATGGAGCTGACCAGGGCTCACGAAGGGCATCTGCGGGTCATCCCCTTCGAGCCGGACCCCACGCTCCCCACCAACTCCTGGCCCGGCCGCGCGGCGGGCCTGACGCCTCGTGAGTCAGAGATCATCGCTCTCGTGACCGCCGGGCTGAGCAACAACGCCATCGCGGAGCGGACGTACCTGAGCATCAACTCGGTCAAGTCCTACATCCGCTCCGCGTACCGGACGATGGGCGTGGACAGCCGGAGCCAAGCCGTCCTCTGGGGGATCGACAACGGCATGGCCCCGACACGCAAGCGGATCGTCCTCGAGGCGCCGCCCACGCCCGCCGACTACTGACCCGACGCGCTGCGCGCTGCGGGCCCTTCGCCCGGATCGATCGGGTTGAGCCGGCGCGCGGCGCGAGACCGTGTACCGGCCTGCCCACCCACGACAGGGGTGTGAGCTCGATCGGCGAGCGACCGGCCAGCACCGCGTCGACGAGTCGTCGAGCGGCCCTCTGCGCCGGGATCGAGAGGAGCAGGACGGACAGGCACAGGTGGATCGGCCCGCCCAGCGTCAGGTCGATCGCGGCCACAGCCACGAGTGGCCGAGGCCCGTGAGGCCCCGGCCACTCGTGCTGCGGTCACGGCTTCAGCACGACCTTGATGCAGCCGTCCTGCTTCTTCTGGAACATCGAGTAGGCGTCAGAGGCCTGCGTCAGCGGCAGGCGGTGGGTCGCAAACGCCTCGAGACCGAGGGGGTCGCCGTCCTCGAGCACGAGCGGCATGATGTCGTCGATCCACCGCTTGACGTGGCACTGGCCCATGCGCAGAGCCAGACCCTTGTCGAAGATCTCCATCATCGGCAGGGGGTCGGCCATCCCGCCGTAGACCCCGCTCACCGAGACCGTGCCCGAACGTCGGACGGCGCCGATCGCCGTGCGCAGTGCGGCGAGGCGGTCGATGCCGACCGTCTTCATCATCGGCTTGGCCAGGACATCCGGGACCAGGCCGACGGCCTTGATGGCGGTCTCGGCCACTGGTGCGCCGTGGGCCTCCATCCCGACCGCGTCCAGGGAGCCGTCGACCCCGCGGCCGTCGGTGAGCTCGCGGATCGCTCCGGGCACGTCATCGGTCTCGTCGGTGTTGATGACTGTCGCGCCGTACTGGCGCGCCCGTGCCAGCCGTTCCGGCACGTTGTCCACGCCTATGACCTGCAGGCCACGGTGGGTCGCGATGGCGACCGCCATCAGGCCGACTGGTCCCAGCCCGATGACGGCGAGGCTGCCCCCGTTGGGCACGTCGGCGTACTCCACCCCCTGCCAGGCGGTCGGGAGGATGTCGGAGAGGTACAGGAACCGCTCGTCGGCCACGCCCTCGGGGACGAGGATCGGGCCGAACTGTGCCTGCGGGACGCGCAGGTACTCCGCCTGGCCCCCCGGGACGGAGCCGTAGAGCTCGGTGAAGCCGAAGAGCGAGGCCCCCATGCCCTGATCGCGCACCTGCGTGGTCTCGCACTGGGCCATGAATCCGCGTTGGCACATCCAGCAGTGCCCGCACGAGATGTTGAAGGGGACGACGACCCGGTCGCCCACCGAGATGTGGGTGACCTCCGACCCCACCTCCTCGACGATGCCCATGGTCTCGTGGCCGAGGATGTCTCCCTTCGACAGAAAGGGACCGAGTGGGTCGTAGAGATGGAGGTCGGATCCGCAGATCGCGGTCGAGGTGACACGGATGACCGCGTCGGTCGGGCGCTCGATCCGAGGGTCGGGGACGTCGTCAATGCGGACGTTGCTTCGGCCTTGCCAGGTGAGTGCCTTCATGTGGTGCCTCTCTGTCGTGGTGCCTCAGGCGTCGAGGTCGCGGTCCCATTGGCGTGGTCCGGCGATCCTCGACAGGAATGTCGTGTTGTCGTTGGCCGTGTCCAGGCCCAAGCAGGCCGCGTCGAGCTTGTCGCTGAGACCGGCCGCCGCGACGAGAGCATCGGTGGCGCCGCCGAGCCCGATGACCTTGTAGTGGTTGAAGGCGTCGGTGAGGAAGTCACGCGCTGCTGGCTCGTCGGCCAGGACGGCTCCACCGTCGGGCCCTGTCAGGACGGCGATCGCGTCGTACAGCACCGAGGGGGCACCGGCGACGGCCTGCGTCGCCTCGAGCAGCGAGTCGTCGGACAGCGTGGCGCCCCCGACGGCCTTGGCGACGACCTCGCAGATGCCGCCTGCCTTCGTCACGGCCTTGCGCAGACGCTTGACCGCGGCCGCGTCCGCGCCGTCGCCGACCAGCAGCCCCAGCTTGCGGCCGGCGAAGGTCTCCTTGGCGTTGGCGAGGATGCTCAGAGGGGGGCTCGGCGGCAGATCCCTGATGGGCTCCGCGGCCGGGACGGAGGCCTCCGGGAGGGGCATCCGCAGGCCCGCGGCCACGCCAGCGGCGAGGTCCTCGTCGACATTGCGCAGGTTGGCGATCATCCGTGACCTGATGGCCGGGATCTCGCACTTGCCCAGCTCGAAGGTGTACGCGAGGACGATGTGCTCCTGCTCGACCGGAGTCTGGCTGACGTAGAACTGCCGGGCCTGGCTGTAGTGATCGGCGAAGGACGCGCTGCGCACGCGCCGGGTCTGGCCCTCGACCTCGTCGGGGAAGGGTTGCTGCCCCTGCGCACCCACCTCGCGCGGCCCTCGGTCCTCGCCGCTGAAGGAGTTCGGCTCGTAGGCCGCCCGACCAGGCTGCGGTGACATCTGCATGTGACCGTCGCGCTGGAAGTGAGCGACGGGGCACCGGGGCGCGTTGACCGGCAGCTGGCTGAAGTTGGTGCTGCCGAGCCTCTTCAGCTGGGTGTCGAGGTAGGAGAAGTTGCGGCCCTGGAGCAGGGGGTCGTTGCTGAAGTCGATGCCCGGCGGCACGTTCTGCGTCATGAAGGCGACCTGCTCGACCTCGGCGAAGACGTTGTCGACGAGCCGGTTCAGGGTCATCGTGCCGACAGCCCGGACCGGGATGAGCTCCTCGGGGATGAGCTTGGTCGCGTCGAGGACGTCGAAGTCGAACTCGTCGGCGAAGGCGTCGTCGAAGACCTGCACACCCAGCTCCCACTGCGGGAAGTCGCCGGCGGTGATGGCGTCGAAGAGGTCGCGGCGGTGGAAGTCGGGGTCGGCGCCGTTGATCTTGACCGCCTCGTTCCAGACCACGGACTGCATGCCCAGCACGGGCTTCCAGTGGAACTTCACGAAGGAGCTGTCGCCGGCGTCGTTGATGAAGCGGAAGGTGTGGACACCGAAGCCCTCCATCATGCGGAAAGAGCGCGGGATGGCTCGGTCCGACATCTGCCACAGCGTCATGTGGGTCGACTCGGGCATGAGCGAGGCGAAGTCCCAGAAGGTGTCGTGGGCGCTCTGCGCCTGCGGGAAACCGCGGTCCGGCTCCTCCTTGACTGCGTGGACCAGGTCGGGGAACTTCACGGCGTCCTGGATGAAGAAGACCGGGATGTTGTTGCCGACGAGGTCCCAGTTGCCCTCGTCGGTGTAGAACTTCGTGGCGAACCCGCGCACGTCCCGCGCGAGGTCGAAGGAGCCGAGGTTGCCAGCCACGGTGGAGAAACGGACGAAGGTCTCGGTCTTCTTGCCGGCCGAGGCGAAGATGCTGGCACGCGTGATGTCGGCGAGCGACTCGTGGCACTCGAAGACCCCGTGAGCTCCGTAGCCACGCGCGTGGACCACTCGCTCGGGGATGCGCTCGTGGTCGAAGTGGAAGAGCTTCTCGCGGAACGCGTGGTCGGACATGAGGGTCGGACCACGCTCACCCGCTCGCAGTGAGTTGTTGTCGTCCTCGATCGGGACGCCGTGCGCCGACGTCATGACCGGGCTATCGCCGCCTGCTCGCTGGTGGGTCTCGCCGCCGGCCCCGACGCGGTCGTGGGCAGGTGCATCCGCGTCGTGGGAGGTGGTGCGCTTCGTCGTGGGCATCGAGATGAGCTCCTCAGGCTGGCGACGTTGAGCAGACCCGTGGCCGGGTCGACGTCTCCCTTCGACGCTAGGCACGGGGTGCCCGAGGCACTACCTCCCAAGGGGTGGAGACAGGGCGCGTCTCACACAGGCCCGCCGACCGTGCCGATCAGACAGATGTATGTCGATGGACGGCTTGGGGCAAACATCTGGCTGTGGTCATCGCCACGTCGCGCGCCTACCGTCGAGAGCATGACGACGACTCCCTCCCTGACGGACCCGGCCACTGCCGCCTTCGCCCCCTTCGTCGAGGACGCGGTGCGTCTCGCGGACCGCTGGGCCGCCGCCGCCCACGCCGGCGAGACGAAGCGTGAGGCGCAGTCGACCGGTCAGCTCGCCGCGCTCCTGTCCGACCACGCCGGCCTCGACATGGCGGTCTTCTTCGTCGACCGCGTCGCGCGGCCGGAGGACGACCGCGTCGCTGCCAACGCGCTCAGCCGGATCACCGCGTCCGACTCGGCCTCCTTCCTCGGCCCGGTCGACCGCGGTCTGCTCGGGCTCGGCGCCCGCGCTGCCAAGATCGCGCCGAAGGTCGTCGTGCCCGCCGCCCGCGCCCGGATGAAGCAGATGGTCGGCCACCTGCTCGTCGACGCCCGCGACCCGCGTCTGGGCAAGCACCTGGCGAAGGCCCTCGAGGACGGGTTCCGCCTCAACATCAACCTCCTCGGCGAGGCCGTGCTCGGCGAGGGCGAGGCCGCCAGCCGCACCGAGCGCACCCGCGAGCTGCTCGAGCGCCCCGACGTCGACTACGTCTCGATCAAGGTCTCCTCGCTCGTCAGCCAGATCAGCACGTGGGACACCGAGGGCACCGTCGAGCGCTGCCTGACCCGGCTGCGCCCGCTCTACGAGACCGCGAAGTCGTCCAGCCCGCACTCCTTCGTCAACCTCGACATGGAGGAGTACCGCGACCTCGAGATGACCATCGAGGTCTTCACCCGGATGCTCTCCGAGCCGCAGTTCCACGACCTAGAGGCCGGCATCGTCCTGCAGGCCTACCTGCCCGACGCGCTGCCCGCCCTCGAGCGGCTCATCGACTTCGCCGTCGCCCGTCGCGCCGCCGGTGGCGCCCCGATCAAGGTGCGTCTCGTCAAGGGCGCCAACCTCGCGATGGAGCGCGTCGAGGCCGTCATGCACGGCTGGGAGCAGGCGCCCTACACGACCAAGGCCGACGTCGACGCCAACTACCTGCGCTGCGTCGAGCGCGCCCTGCGCCCCGACGCCGTCGGCGCGCTGCGCATCGGTGTCGCCTCGCACAACCTCTACGACGTCGCCGCGGCGCACCTGCTCGCGACCGACCGCGGGGTGCAGGACAGCCTCGACATCGAGATGCTCCAGGGCATGTCGCCGGCGCAGGCCCGCGCGGTGCGCGACGCGGTCGGCACGGTCATCCTCTACACGCCGGTCGTCGCCCCCGAGGACTTCGACGCCGCCGTCTCCTACCTCGTGCGCCGCCTCGAGGAGAGCGCCTCCCCGGAGAACTACATCCACGCCTTCTTCTCCGAGGATGCCGCGGCGATCCCCGACCAGGAGGCCCGCTTCCGGGCGAGCGTCGAGGCCATCGGCGACACCCCTGTCGGCCCGCGCCGCTCCGCCGAGCGCCCGCCGATCGGTGACACCTTCGACAACACGCCCGACTCCGACGCCGCCCTGCCCGGCCACCGCGCGTGGGCCGCCCGCGCCGTCGCCGCGGCCCGGCCGGAGCCGACCTCCCCGCACCTGACGAGCACCGCCGCGGTCGACGAGGTCGTCGCCACGGCGCGCACCGCGCACGCGGGCTGGGCGGCTCGCCCCGCCGCCGAGCGGGCGGACCTGCTGCGCAAGGCCGCTCGCGAGATCGACTCCCGGCGCGAGCAGATCCTCGCGGTCATGGCCACCGAGGCCGGCAAGACCGTCGCCGAGGCCGACCCCGAGATCTCCGAGGCGGTCGACTTCGCCCGCTACTACGCCGACCGGGCCCTCGAGCTCGAGGACGGGGCCATGGTCGACGGGGCGAGCTTCATCCCCTTCGCCCTGACGCTCGTGACACCGCCGTGGAACTTCCCCGTCGCCATCCCGATCGGTGGCGTCCTCGCGGCCCTGGCCGCCGGGTCCTCGGTCGTCATCAAGCCCGCCCCGCAGACGCCCGTGTGCGTCGAGGTCACCGTCGCCGCCCTGCACGACGCCGGCATCCCGCGCGAGGTGCTGCACGTCGTGCGCACCGACGAGGACGAGGTCGGCCAGCACCTCGTCGCGCACGAGGACGTCGACGCCGTCGTGCTCACCGGCGCGAGCGAGACCGCACGGCTCTTCGCCGGCTGGCGTGCCGGGCGCGAGCACGGCGCCCGCGTCCTCGGCGAGACCTCCGGCAAGAACGCCCTGGTCATCACCCCCTCCGCCGACATCGACCTCGCGGTCGCCGACCTCGTCAGCTCGGCCTTCGGTCACGCGGGCCAGAAGTGCTCGGCCGCCTCCCTCGGCATCCTCGTCGGCTCCATCGCCGACAGCCCGCGCTTCCGCCGTCAGCTCGTCGACGCCGTCGAGTCGATCGCCGTCGGCTGGCCCGCCGACCTCGGCACCCGCATGGGTCCGGTCATCGAGGCGCCGACCGGCAAGCTGCGTCGTGCCCTCACGACGCTCGAGCCGGGTGAGACCTGGCTCGTCGAGCCGCGCCAGCTCGACGACACCGGCCGGCTGTGGTCGCCGGGCGTCAAGGACGGCGTGCGCCCGGGCTCCTTCTTCCACCTCACCGAGGTCTTCGGCCCGGTCCTCGGGCTGATGCGCGCCGACTCTCTCGACGAGGCGATCGAGCTGCAGAACGCCACCGACTTCGGCCTCACCGGCGGCCTGCACAGCCTCGACGAGGGCGAGATCGCCCACTGGACCGAGGCGGTCGCCGTCGGCAACGCCTACGTCAACCGGCACATCACCGGCGCCATCGTGCGCCGCCAGTCCTTCGGCGGGTGGAAGGCCAGCTCGATCGGCCCCGGCGCCAAGGCCGGCGGCCCCAACTACATCGCCCAGCTCGGCACGTGGACGGGCAACGGCCTGCCGACGAAGGGGGCGCCCGTCGCCTCCGCCGTGCGCAGCACCGTCGACGCCCAGCTCGCGACCCTCGGCTCGTCCGTCAGCGACGACGAGCGGGCCTGGCTCGACGCGGCACTCGCCAGCGACGCGTCCGCGTGGGACGACGAGCTCGGCGTCGAGCACGACGAGAGTGCCCTCGTCGTGGAGTCCAATGTCTTCCGCTACCGCCCGCACCCGCGGGTGCTCGTGCGCGCCGGCGACGGCACGCGGGTCGTCGAGCTGCTGCGCCTCGTCGCCGCGGCGACGCTCACCGGCGCCCACGTCGTCGTCTCGGCGGCTCCGGGCCTCGACCTGCCGAGCAGCATCGGGCACGTGCAGGTCGTGCGCGAGGACGACGCGGCCTTCGTCGCCCGCGCCTCCCGCAGTGCCGACGCGCGCGTCCGCGCGATCGGTGCGGTCACCCCGACGCTCGTCGACGAGCTCGTCGCCGCAGGCGTCGACGTCATCACCGGCGAGGTCCTGGCCACGGGACGACGTGAGGTCCTCCCCTTCGTCCGGGAGCAGGCGGTGAGCACCACCCGTCACCGCTTCGGCCACGTGGCGGGCTGACCCGCCGCCCCACCGGCCCCACCGGCCCAACGATTTCCGGGTGACCCGTGAAACTGCCCCTTCGCAAGAGTTTGAAACTCTTGCGAAGGGGCAGTTTCCCTTGCTCAGTGACCCCGCGGTCAGCGCACCGGTACACCCGCGCGCATCAGGCCATAGGTGATGCCGTCGACGAGCGCCTCCCACGAGGCCTCGACGATGTTGGGCGCGACGCCGACCGTCGTCCACGACGTGTGCTCGTCGCTGTGCTCGATGAGCACCCTGGTCGTCGCGTCGGTGCCGTGGGCGGCGTCGAGGATGCGCACCTTGTAGTCGATGAGCTCGATCTGCTCGACCTCGGGATAGACGGTGACGAGGGCCTGCCGCAGGCCCTGGTCAAGGGCGTTGACCGGACCATTGCCCTCCCCCGTCGCGACGAGCCGCTGACCGCCGGCGACCGCCTTGACCGTCGCCTCCGAGAGGGCGTCGTCGCCACCACGGGCGTCGATCATGATCCGCCAGGACTCGACCTGCGCGTACTCGAGCGCCTCCTCCTGCAGCTCGCGCCGCAGCAGGAGCTCGAAGCTCGCGTCGGCCGCGTCGAAGGTGTAGCCCCGCTGCTCGAGCTCCTTGACCTTCGCCAGCACGCGGGTCAGGGCCGCGTCGTCGCCGGCGAGGTCGACGCCGAACTCCCGGCTCTTGAGCTCCACGGTCGCCCGCCCGGCCATGTCGGAGACGAGCATGCGCATGTCGTTGCCGACGTCCTTGGGCTCGATGTGCTGGTAGAGGTCGGGGTCGACCTTGATCGCGCTCGCGTGCAGCCCGGCCTTGTGCGCGAAGGCCCCCGAGCCGACATAGGGCTGCCGGGAGAAGTGCGGGAAGTTGGTCACCTCGCTCACCGCGTGCGCGATCCGGGTGGCGTCCTGCAGCCGGTAGGGCTCGACAAGGTCCATGCCGAGCTTGAGCTGGAGGTTGGCGACGACGGTGATGAGGTCGGCATTGCCGGTGCGCTCGCCGTAGGCGTTGACCGTGCCCTGGACGTGGTCGGCGCCGGCCTCGACGGCAGCCATCGTGTTGGCGACGGCGCACCCGGTGTCGTTGTGGCAGTGGATACCCAGCCGCGCACCGGTCGCCTCGATGACGTCGGCGACGGCGTCGCGCACCTGCCCGGGCAGCATGCCGCCGTTGGTGTCGCACAGCGCGATGACCTCGGCGCCGGCCTCGTGGGCGGCGCGCACGCAGGCGAGGGCGTAGTCGCGGTCGAGCTGGTAGCCGTCGAAGAAGTGCTCCCCGTCGACCATGACCGTGCGCCCCTGGGCGCGCAGGTGGGCGACGGTGTCGGTGATCATCGCGAGGTTTTCCTCGCGGGTCGTGCGCAGCGCGCGCTCGACGTGGCCGGGGTGCATCTTCGCCACGAGGGTGATGACCTCGGCGCCGGAGTCGAGCAGCGCCTGCACCTGCGGGTCGGTGGCGGCGGAGCCGCCGGCCTTGCGCGTCGCGCCGAAGGCAGCGAGGGTCGCGGAGTGCAGCTCCAGCTCGGTACGGGCCCGGCGGAAGAACTCGGTGTCGTTGGGGTTGGCCCCGGGCCAGCCCCCTTCGATGTGGGTCACGCCCAGCTCGTCGAGGTGACGGGCGATGGTCAGCTTGTCCCCGACGGAGAGGTTGATCCCCTCCTGCTGGGCGCCGTCGCGCATCGTCGTGTCGTAGACGTGGAAGCCGTGCATGTGGATCTCTCGCTTCGGACGAAGGGAGGCGTGCTCGCCTCCTCGAGGAGTGTGACACCTGCTCGTCGCGCCCGTCCGTGGCGGGGGTGATGCTCCGGACCCGTCCGCTGGTCTCGTCCCCTGCCCGAGAAAAGCGAAAGACCCCCCGGGTGTGGGAGGTCCGCGCGACGAGCAGGTGGCTCGTCGCGCCTAGATAATGAGCTCGGCTGCGGTGGCAGCTCGGGTCGTCATCTGGGGCATCACCCGACCACCATGGCACCGTCCCACGAGTCGGTCATCCCGCGTCCGCCCTGCGAGACGCTCGCAGCCCTTCGACACGGCGCTGGCGCGCCTCCTCAGGAACCGCGAGCCCCTCAGGGACCGGATGGACGCAGGAGCCCCTCGAGCACCTGGGCGACCCCGTCCTCGTCGTTGGCCAGGGCGCGGTCGGTGGCGGCGGCGAGGACGTCGTCGTGGGCATTGGCCACGGCGAAGGAGCGCCCCGCCCAGGTGAGCATCGGCAGGTCGTTGGGCATGTCGCCGAAGGCCCACACCTCCCCCGCGTCGATCCCGAGCTCCGCGCACCAGCCGGCGAGTGCGGCGGCCTTGGTGACCCCCTTCGCCGAGACCTCGGCCAGGCCACCGGCGCCGCTGAAGGCGACGACCGCACGGTCGCCGACGATCTCGGTCACCGCGACGATGAACTCCTCGTCGTCGAGGTGAGGGTTGCGGGCGAGGAGCTTGCCGACGCCGGCGTCGGTGAGGTGCTCGATGGCGTGCGTCGTGACGAGCTCCTCGGGGTGGTCGTGGATCGCGGCGAACATGCTCTCCGCGGCGAGCCCGCTGTGCCTCTCGGCGGCGAAGCCGGTGCCCGGCAGCTGCTCCCGCAGGTCGCGCACGACCTCGGTGACGACCTCGCGCGGGATCGAGCGCACCCCGAAGACCCGCCGCTCGGCGACGTCGTAGCGGAAGGCGCCGTTGCCGCACAGGGCGACCCCTCGCGTGCCGACGACATGCGCGAGCTCGTCGAGCCAACGGGGCGGGCGGGCCGTGACGAGCACCGTCTCGAGACCCGCGTCGGCGACGGCACGAAGGGCGTCGACCGAGCGGGCGGAGACGGTCCCGTCACTGCGCAGGAGGGTGCCGTCGAGATCGGTGGCGATGAGGCGAGGGGTCACCTGGCTACCTCGGTGCGGTGCTGAGGTGCTCAGACGAGGCGGGTCATCCAGCCGCGGGTGTCCTCGGCGACGCCGTACTGGATGTCGAGCAGGCTCTGGCGGATGGTGCGGGTCATCTCGCCACCGCCCTCGCCACCGGTGGACGGGGCCGAGCCGCCGGCCCAGCGCAGCTCGCCGACCGGGGTGACGACGGCGGCGGTGCCGCAGGCGAAGATCTCGGTGATCTCGCCGGAGGCGACGCCCTCCTTCCACCAGTCGATCTCGATGCGCGACTCCTCGGGCGTCAGACCGAGGTCGGGCGCGAGCGCGAGGATCGAGTCGCGGGTGACGCCCTCGAGGATCGAGCCGGTGAGCGCGGGGGTGCGCAGGCGGCCGTCCTTGGTGACGAAGAAGAGGTTCATCCCGCCGAGCTCTTCGATGTAGGTGTGCGTCGAGGAGTCGAGGAAGACGGCCTGGTCGCAGCCCTGGGCCTGACCCTCGAGCTGGCCGGCGAGCGAGGAGGCGTAGTTGCCACCGCACTTGGCGTCGCCCGTGCCGCCCTCGCCGGCGCGGGCGTAGTCCTGGCTGACCCAGAGGTTGACCGGCTTGAGGCCGCCGGAGAAGTAGGCGCCGGCGGGGCTGGCGATGACCGAGAAGGTCACCTCGTTGGCCGGGCGCACCCCGAGGAATGCCTCGGAGGCGAACATGAAGGGCCGCAGGTAGAGGCTCGTCTCCCCCGTGCCGTAGGCGGGGACCCACGTCTCGTCGGCCTGGACGAGCGCGCGGATCGCCCCGACGAAGTCCTCCTCCGGCAGCACGGGCAGCGCGAGCCGCTCGCAGCTGCGGGCCATGCGGGCCGCGTTGCGGTCGGGGCGGAAGGTCCACACCGAGCCGTCTTCGTGGCGGTAGGCCTTCATCCCCTCGAAGACTTCCTGCGCGTAGTGCAGGACGGCCGCGGCGGGGCTCAGCTGCAGCGGACCGAAGGCCCGCACCTGCCCGTCGTGCCAGCCCTCCCCCTTCGTCCACGTGGCCACGGCCATGTGGTCGGTGAAGGTCGAACCGAAGCCGGGGTTGGCCAGGACGGCCTCGCGGTCGGCGTCAGGAAGGGGGGCGTCGCTGCGGGTGGTCGTGAAGGTCAGCTCGGCGGTCATCTGGGGTACGTCTCCTCGGGGGTGCGGGTCTGCTCGCAGGGTAGTCCCACCATGTGGGACACGTCATACGCGGGCAGCGATGGCATCCCCGATCTGGCTCGTGGACCGCTCCCCCGCGCGCTCGGCGAGGTCGCCGGCGACGGCGGCCTCGATCCGCTGGGCGTCGTCGGCGAGGCCGAGGTGGTCCAGCAGCATCGCCGCGGAGAGGATCGCGGCGGTCGGGTCGGCCTTGCCCTGGCCGGCGATGTCGGGGGCGGACCCGTGGACCGGCTCGAACATGCTCGGGGCCTCGCGGGTGGGGTTGATGTTGCCGCTCGCGGCGAGACCGATGCCGCCGGCGACGGCCGCGGCGATGTCGGTGATGATGTCGCCGAAGAGGTTGTCGGTGACGATGACGTCGAAGCGTGCCGGGTCGGTGGCGAGGAAGATCGTCGCCGCGTCGACGTGCTGGTAGGCGGTCTCGACATCGGGGAACTCCGCGCCGACCTCCTCGACGGTGCGGCGCCACAGGTGGCCGGCGTGGGTGAGCACGTTGTGCTTGTGGACGAGGGTCAGGTGCTTGCGCGGGCGGGCCTGGGCGCGGGCGAAGGCGTCACGCACGACGCGCTCGATGCCGAAGCGGGTGTTGACGCTGACCTCGGTCGCGACCTCGTGCGGGGTGCCGACGCGCAGCGCGCCGCCGTTGCCGACATAGGGGCCCTCGGTGCCCTCGCGGACGACGACGAAGTCGAGTCCCTTGCTCGTCACGTGCTCGGCGAGCGGGCTGGTGACGCCGGGGAAGAGCTTGGCCGGGCGCAGGTTGACGTAGTGGTCGAGCGCAAAGCGAAGGGGGAGCAGCACGCCCCGCTCGAGGACGCCTGAGGGCACGGTCGGGTCGCCGATGGCGCCGAGCAGGATGCCGTCGTGGCCGCGCAGCTCCTCGACGACCGAGTCCGGCAGCGTCTCGCCGGTGCGGTGCCAGCGGGCCGCGCCGAGGTCGTACTCGGTCGTCCGCAGGTCGACACCGCTGGCGCCGAGGACCTTGAGCCCCTCGGCCACCACCTCGGGGCCGATCCCATCGCCCCCGATGACGGCGATGTCGAAGCTGGTCTGCGCTGCGTCGGTGCTCATGGCCTCAGGCTAGGCGCGCGTCCCGACATGTGAAATCCGTGTCCCGGCATGTGGGCGCCGCCTCTGTGGTCCTTCCTTGCCGGTGTGGCGCCTCCGGACGAAGGGAGATGTCGGCGCCCGCCGAAGTCCTTCGATCGTGGAGGAGCGGCAGTTGTCGTGCCCGACTTCGGCTTGATGTGCGCCGACATCTCCCTTCGTCCTGCGGCAGGTGGCCGGCGACGTCCCGGCCCACCTGCGGACCCAAGGGGCAAGAGTGGTCAGTCGACCTTGCGGGCGGCGCCCTTGTCGGCGGACTGGGCGAACTTCGCGAAGATCTTCAGGGCCGGGGTCACCTGGCGGGGCCGGGGGGCGGCGGGTGCCCACCCCTTCGCGTCCTGCTCGGTGCGGCGACGCTGCAGCTCGTCGTCGTCGACGAGCAGGTTGACCCGGCGACCGGGGATGTCGAACTCGATGACGTCACCGTCGCGGACCAGGCCGATCGCGCCACCGGAGGCAGCCTCCGGGGAGACGTGCCCGATCGACAGACCCGACGAGCCACCGGAGAAGCGGCCGTCGGTGATCAGGGCGCACTTGGGGCCGAGGCCGGTGCCCTTGAGGTAGGAGGTGGGGTAGAGCATCTCCTGCATGCCGGGGCCGCCCTTGGGGCCCTCGTAGCGGATGACGACGACCTCGCCCTCCTGCACCTGCTTGGACAGGATCATCTCGACCGCGGCCTCCTGCGACTCGGCGACGCGGGCGGGACCGGAGAAGTTCCACTGGTGCTCGGGCACGCCGGCGGTCTTGACGATGCAACCGTCCGGCGCGAGGTTGCCGTGGAGGACCGCCAGGCCCCCCTCGCTCGTGTAGGCGTGCTCGACGGAGCGGATGCACCCGTCCTCGCTGTCGGTGTCGAGGCTCGCCCACCGGTTGGTGGAGGAGAAGGCCTCGGTCGTGCGCACCCCACCCGGCGCGGCGTGGAAGAGCTCGGTGGCCTTGCTCGTGGCGGCGCCGCTGCGGATGTCCCAGTCGGAGAGCCAGGTCTCGAGGTCGGGGCTGTGCACGGACCGGACGCTCGCGTCGAGCATGCCGCCGCGGTACAGCTCGCCGAGGATCGCGGGGATGCCGCCGGCGCGGTGGACGTCCTCCATGTAGTAGTCACCGCTGTTGGGCGCTACCTTGACCAGGCAGGGGGTGACCCGCGAGAGGGCGTCGATGTCGCTCTGGTCGAAGTCGACCTCGGCCTCCTGCGCCGCGGCGAGCAGGTGGAGGATCGTGTTGGTCGAGCCGCCCATGGCGATGTCGAGGCGCATGGCATTGGCGAAGGCGGGCTTCGTCGCGATCGAGCGCGGCAGCACGGACTCGTCGTCGCCGTCGTAGTAGTCGCGGCACAGGTCGACGACGAGCTTGCCGGCGTCGAGGAAGAGGTCGCGGCGGGCCGAGGCGGTCGCGAGCGTCGAGCCGTTGCCGGGCAGGGAGAGCCCGAGGGCCTCGGTGAGGCAGTTCATCGAGTTGGCGGTGAACATGCCCGAGCAGGACCCGCACGTCGGGCAGGCGGACTGCTCGATCGCGGTGATCTCGTCGTCGCTGACGTTGTCGTCGACGGCCTTGACCATCGCGTCGACGAGGTCGAGCCGGGTGTAGGTCTCGCCGTCGTCGCCGATGATCGCCTTGCCGGCCTCCATCGGGCCGCCGGAGACGAAGACGGTCGGGATGTTCAGCCGCAGCGCGGCCAGGAGCATGCCGGGCGTGATCTTGTCGCAGTTGGAGATGCACACGAGGGCGTCGGCGCAGTGCGCGTTGACCATGTACTCGATGGAGTCGGCGATGACCTCGCGGCTCGGCAGCGAGTAGAGCATGCCGTCGTGGCCCATCGCGATGCCGTCGTCGACGGCGATGGTGTTGAACTCCTTGCCCACTCCCCCGGCCTCCTCGACGGCGCCGGCGACGAGCTGGCCCATGTCCTTGAGGTGCACGTGCCCGGGGACGAACTGGGTGAAGGAGTTGGCGATCGCGACGATCGGCTTGCCGAAGTCCCCTTCGCCCATGCCGGTGGCGCGCCAGAGGGCACGGGCACCGGCCATGTTGCGTCCGTGGGTCGTCGTGCGGGATCGAAGCTGCGGCATGGGATCCACGGTATGCCGCCGGTCCGGAGGTTGATACCGCGTCTCACATGCAGACCGCCCCCGCACCTCGAGGGTGCGGGGGCGGCCCGGTGCTGCGGGCTGCGCTCACTCGCCGCTGTCGCGGCGGTCCAGGCTCTCCTGGAGGGCGCGGCGTGCCTCGTTGGCCTCGTCGCTCATGACGGCTCCTGTGGTCGTGCGGTGGTGCAGGTCAGGCACGACGTGGGTGGGGGTGCCGCGGGTGCGAAGGGGGTGGAGCCGGGTGTGGCGCCGATCGTCCGACGGTACGCGGGCCGGGTGAGTGGACGGAACCCCCGGTCCAGTCGTTGGACGGCCGTCTCGCGGGGTGGGAGCCGACCCCCAGCAGGGTGCCGCCGGGCCACCAACTCTGCAAAACCCTAGGGTCTTGCAGAGTTGGTACGCCCACACCGTGGGCACCGGGGCCGAAAAATCGGAGGCGCGGTGTCGGTGGGCGGACATAGCCTTGACAGGCCATGACGCAGACCCTCGAGCGGACCGCCGCGACGCCCCAGACCACCGCCGAGCCCCAGCCCCCGGAGCGCACCGTCGACTGGCGCCGGATGCGCTCGCCCGCCGCCGCCGCGGCGCTGGTGTGCTCGGCCCTGGCCGCGATCTCGCTCACCCTCGGCACGGTCGTCGTCGGCCGGCTCGCCGAGACCCCGTCGACCTCCCTCGTCCAGCTCCTCGCGGTCCTCGTCATCGGTGGCGCCCTCGTCGACAACATCGGCAAGGTCGTGTGGGTCGGCCTGTCCGACCGGGCCGAGGGCGTCCTGCGCGACGACCTGCTCGACGCCGCACTCGCCCAGCCGGTCGCGACCCTCTCCGAGCAGGCGGCCGGCGAGATCCTCGACCGCGTCGACGACGACACCCACGAGGTCGGCAACCTCATGCGGTGGCAGGTGTGGATGTTCGCCCGCACCGCCTTCTCCGTCCTGCCGATGTGGATCGTCGCCGGCGTGACGTGGTGGCCGGCGTGGCTGCTCTTCCCGCTGCTCGCCGCGCTCACCTGGCTCGCGGTGCGCCCGTTGCTCGGCGAGATCGCCCGGCGCAAGGTCATCGAGGAGGCCGCCTGGACCGATCACGCGAGCGCTCTCGAGGAGGGCATCGCCGGGCGTGACGACCTGCGCACGAGCCTGGGTCAGGCCCACATGGTCCAGCGCCTCGCGACGCTCACGGCCCGGGTGCACGCCCGCTTCTGCGACGTCGTCGTCCTCGAGAGCCGGCTCGCCCGTCGCGCCGGCCTGCTCCTCCACGCCCTGCTCGCGGGCATCGGCGTGGCCGGCATCGCGCTCGCCGTGACCGAGGCGATCTCCGTCGGCGAGCTGGTCACCCTCTTCATCGTCACCTCGACCTTCGTCGGCCTGATCAGCCAGCTCTCGCACCACCTGCCCGACCTGCAGGCCGGGCTCGGTGCGGTGATCCGACTGCGCCAGATGCTCGCCGTCGAGCCGGAGCCGAAGGGGGGTGCCCCCGTCCCCGCCGGCGCCCAGCTCGCGGTCGAGGTGCGTGGGCTCGACTTCTCCTACGCCGAGGGCAGCTTCGCGCTGCGCGAGGTCACCTTCGACGTGCCCGCGGGCGAGACGGTCGCCCTCGTCGGGCGCACCGGCTCGGGCAAGTCGACGCTCGCCTCCTTCATCTCGCGGGCGGTCGAGCCGCCGCGCGGCAGCGTCTTCGTCGGCGGGGTCGACGTGCGTGACATCGACCTGCAGCTGCTGCGCACCGACGTCGGCGTCGTCACCCAGCGCACCGAGATCATCGCCGGCACCCTGGCCGACAACATCACCCTCTTCGACGACACCCCGCGCGCCGACGTCGAGGACGCCGTGCGCGAGCTCGGGCTCGGCGAGTGGGTCGAGGGTCTGCCCGAGGGGCTCGACACCCTGCTCGGCCCCGGCGGCACGACCCTGTCCTCCGGCGAGGAGCAGCTCGTCGCCTTCGCCCGGCTGCTCGTGCGCGACGTGCGCGTCGTCGTCCTCGACGAGGCGACCGCCCGGATGGACCCGCTCACCGAGCGCCGGGTCGTCTCGGCCGCCGACCGCCTGCTCGTCGGGCGCACCGGCATCCTCATCGCCCACCGGCTCAACACCATCGAGCGGGCACCGCACGTCGTCGTCCTCGACCACGGTCGGGTCATCCAGCACGGGCGCCGCACCGAGCTCGCCCAGGCGGACGGCCCCTTCCGCACGCTCCTGCTCGACAGCCGTGCCGAGGCCGACGTCGACGCGTCGGCGTCCGCGCAGGGCGAGCGCCCCCCTTCGTCCGGCCCCGACGTCGACCACGCCGACCTCGACCCGGTCGGCGGGCGCCGCCGCACGACCACTCCCCCGGACCTGCCCGAGGTCGGCTCCGGGCCGACGCTCGCCCGCGGCATCGCGCACGCGCTGTCGGTGAAGCCGACGTGGGGCATCGCGGGCGCGCTGTGCTTCCTGCTCATGTCGGTGCTCGGCGCGCAGGGTGCGGTCACCGGGCTCGTCTGGGGCACGGTCGTCGAGGACCTGCAGGCCGGGCGCACCCCGACCCTGCTCGGCGGTGTGCTCGTCGGCTGCCTGCTCGTCGTGCCCTTCCTCACCGCATCGGCCTTCTTCCGCTACCCGCGCTGGTGGATCGAGGTCATGCTGCGCACCCGCATGGCGGTGCTCGTCGGCCAGACCCGCACCGAGCGCCTGCCGCGCACGCCCCCGGGCGAGGTCGTCGCCCGCTCGATGGATGCCGACCGCTACGCGCGCTACGCCGACCGGTGGGTCGACTTCATCAACGGCATGGTCATCGCCGCGCTGACCGCGGTGCTCGCGGGCACGTGGGTCGCCGGCGCCGTGCTGCTCGCCGTCATGGTGACCTCGGCGGTCGCCGCGACCTTCGGTCGGCCGATCGCCGGGCGTTCCGCCGCCGCGGCGTCGGCGGCCCGCGCACGCTTCGGCCGCGCGGTCGTCTCCACCCTCGAGTCGGTGCGCACCATCAAGCTCGCCGCGGCGACCCCCTTCGTCCGCCGTCACCTGCGGCAGGTCGACGGTGGCCGGGTCGACGCGGCCGTGCGCGAGCACCGGGTGCAGGCCGTGCTCGACGCCGTCCCGCTCGTCATGGTCCAGTGCGGCGTCGTCGCGACGTGGTGGATCCACGTCTCCGGCGGCTGGGGGCTGGGCACCGCGATCCTCGTCTCGGGCGCGGTCATGGGCTTCGACTGGTTCGGCCGCGTCGCGAGCATGGTCGTCACCGAGGCCCCCGGCACGCGGGCCTGGCAGGTCGAGACCGCGCGCTTCGCCGGCGGTGTCGACCTCATGGACCTGCCCGAGGGCGTCGACCTCGTCGAGGGCACCGCCCCCACGCCGGTCGCCGGCGAGCGCGAGCCGCTACGGCGCCTCGAGCTGCGCGATGTCAGCGTCGTGCACGACGACGGCACGGTGGGTGCGAGCGACATCGACCTGAGCATCGAGCGCGGTCAGCTCGTGCTGCTCGTCGGCCAGGTCGGCTCCGGCAAGTCGAGCCTGCTCGCGGCCCTCGCCGGTCTCGTCGACCACCGTGGTCAGCTGCTGTGGAACGGCTCTCCCGTCACCAACGCGCAGCGCACCCTGCGCCCGGGCCGGGTGGCCCACGTCGCGCAGGTGCCGCGGGTGCTGTCCGGCACCTTCGTCGACAACGTGCGGCTCGGGCACGAGCGCCCCTTCGACGAGCCGGTCGCCCTCGCGCGGCTGAGCGAGGACGTCGCCGCGGCCGGTGGCCCCGACTCGGTCGTCGGTCACCGTGGTGTGCGCCTGTCCGGTGGGCAGGTCCAGCGCCTCGCCCTGGCGCGGGCGCTCGCCACCGAGGCCGAGCTGCTCCTCGCCGACGACGTGTCCTCCGCGCTCGACGCGACGACCGAGATCGCCCTGTGGCGGGGTCTGCGCGAGCGTGGCGCCACCGTCATCGGTGCGACCTCGAAGCGCGCGGCGCTCGAGCAGGCCGACCGGGTCGTCGTCCTCGTCGGCGGCCGGGCCGCCGCCAGCGGCCCGTGGGCCGACCTCGCCCCGACGTGGGGTCACCTCGCCGGCTGACCGTGCGCAGGAGGCCCGGCATTCGCCACGTCCCGGCATGACGAAGGGGGGCGCCCCGGCTGGTGAGCCGGTGGGCGCCCCCGTCGGGGACCCGCCGCGGGGTGTGCGGGCGGGACATCTCGGGTCGCCGTCCCTTCGAGGCTCGGCCGTGGACGGCCTCGCACCTCAGGGAGCGTGGAGGATCAGCGAGCGGCCGAGCCCTCGGTGTAGTCGTCGTCGCCGGACTGCCACGCGAAGTGCGAGCGCAGCGCCTTGCCGGTGGCCTCGATCGGGTGACCGGCCTCCTGCTCGCGCAGCTGCTGGAACTCGACGGCGCCCTTGTCCTGGTCCTCGATGAAGCGCTTGGCGAAGGACCCGTCCTGGATGTCGGCGAGGATGCCCTTCATCGACTCCTTGACCTTGGCGTCGACGACCCGCGGGCCGGAGACGTAGTCGCCGTACTCGGCGGTGTCGGAGATCGACCAGCGCTGCTTGGCGATGCCGCCCTCCCACATGAGGTCGACGATGAGCTTGAGCTCGTGGAGGACCTCGAAGTAGGCGATCTCCGGCTGGTAGCCGGCCTCGGTCAGCGTCTCGAAGCCCGCCTGGACGAGGTGCGACATGCCACCGCAGAGGACGGCCTGCTCACCGAAGAGGTCGGTCTCGGTCTCCTCGGTGAACGTCGTCTTGATGACGCCGGCGCGGGTGCCGCCGATGCCCTTGGCGTAGGAGGCGGCGATGTCCCAGGCCGTGCCGGAGGCGTCCTGCTCGACGGCGATGATGTCCGGGATGCCGCGGCCGTCGACGTACTCACGGCGGACGGTGTGACCCGGTGCCTTGGGCGCGACGAGGATGACGTCGACGCCCTCGGGCGCCTGGATGTAGCCGAAGCGCACGTTGAAGCCGTGGCCGAAGACGAGGACGTCGCCCTCCTTGAGCTCCGGCGCGATGTCGTCGGCGTAGAGGTGACGCTGCACCTGGTCGGGCGCGAGGATGACGATGACGTCGGCCTCGGCGGCGGCCTCTCGCGGCGTGAGGACCTTCAGCCCCTCGGCCTCGGCCTTGGCGCGGCTCTTGCTGCCCTCCTTGAGGCCGACGCGCACGTCGACGCCGCTGTCGCGCAGGTTGAGCGCGTGGGCGTGGCCCTGCGAGCCGTAGCCGATGACGGCAACCTTGCGGCCCTGGATGATGGACAGGTCGGCGTCGTCGTCGTAGATCAGTTCGGCGGCCATGGTGATTCTCCTGGTGTCGTGGTGGTGCAGTCGTGGGGTGGTCGTCATCGTCTCCCGCCACGTCGGACGAGGGACGAAGGGGGTCAGTGTCGGGAGCGGTCGGTGATGGAGCGGGGGCCGCGGCCGATGGCCACGACACCCGACTGGACGAGCTCCTTGATGCCGTAGGGCTCGAGGATCTCGAGCATCGCGGCGATCTTGTCGGAGTTGCCGTAGACCTGCAGGGTCATCGCGTCGGTCGTCGTGTCGACGATCTTCGCCTTGAACATCTGCGCGGTCTCCAGGATCCCGCTGCGGTTGCTCGCCTCGGCGCGCACCTTGACCAGGACGATCTGGCTCGTCACGGAGGCGAGCGGGTCGAGCTCGACGACCTTGAGCACCTCGACGAGCTTGTTGAGCTGCTTGGTCACCTGCTCGAGCGGGAGCTGGTCGACGTCGACGACGACGGTCATCCGGGAGACCTCGGGGTGCTCGGTCGGGCCGACGGCGAGGGAGTCGATGTTGAACCCGCGGCGGGAAAAAAGGGCCGAGATCCGGGCGAGGACGCCGGGCTTGTTCTCGACGAGGACGGAGAGGGTGTGCTTCGTGCTCACGGGTCGCTACCTCACTTGCCGTCGTGGTCGGCGTCGGTGGACTGCTCGATGGCCTCGGACTCCTCGCGGTCCCACACGGGCGCGGCGTCACGGGCGATCTGGATGGCGTCGTTGCTCACGCCGGCCGGAACCATCGGCCAGACCATGGCGTCGCGCTCGACGACGAAGTCGATGACGACCGGGCGGTCGTTGATCGCCATCGCCTGCTCGATCGTCGCGTCGAGGTCCTCGGGGCGCTCGCAGCGCAGGCCGACGCAGCCGTAGGCCTCGGCGAGCTTGACGAAGTCGGGAATCCGGCTGCCGACCGAGGTGTGCAGGTCGGTGTTGGAGTAGCGCTCGTTGTAGAAGAGCGACTGCCACTGGCGCACCATGCCCAGGCTCGAGTTGTTGATGATCGCGACCTTGATCGGGATGTCGTTGATGACGCAGGTGGCGAGCTCCTGGTTGGTCATCTGGAAGCAGCCGTCGCCGTCGATGGCCCACACGACCCGGTCGGGCTCGCCGACCTTGGCGCCCATGGCCGCGGGCACCGAGTAGCCCATGGTCCCGGCACCACCGGAGTTGAGCCACGACTTCGGGCGCTGGTAGCCGATGAACTGCGCGGCCCACATCTGGTGCTGGCCCACGCCCGCGGCGTAGACGGCCTCGGGGCCGGCGATCTCGCCGAGCCGCTCGATGACCTGCTGCGGCATGAGGGCGCCCTCGCCGTGCGAGGTGTAGCCGACCGGGTAGTCCTGCGACCACCGCGTCGTCGTCGCCGACCATTCGCGGTAGAGGTCAGGACCGATGCCGGCGCCCTCGCCTTCGCCCGCCTCGACCGCGGCGATGAGCTCGCTGATGATCGCCTTGGCGTCGCCCACGATCGGGACGTCCGCGACGCGGTTCTTCGAGATCTCGGCCGGGTCGATGTCGGCGTGGATGACCTTGGCCCCCGGCGCGAAGGACGACAGCTGCCCGGTGACCCGGTCGTCGAAGCGCGCGCCGACGGCGATGATCAGGTCGCTGCGCTGCAGCCCGGTCACCGCGGCGACCGAGCCGTGCATGCCGGGCATGCCCAGGTGCAGCGGGTGGCCGTCGGGGAAGGCCCCACGCGCCATGAGGGTCGTGACGACCGGGATGCCGGTGAGCTCGGCCAGGCGACGCAGCTCGGCATCGGCACCGGCGCGGATGACCCCGCCACCGACGTAGAGGATCGGCTGGCGGGAGCCGGCCATGAGGCGCACGGCCTCACGGATCTGCTTGGCGTGCGGACGCGTCACCGGGTGGTAGCCCGGCAGGGCGATCTGCGGCGGCCACGCAAAGGTGGTGGTGGCCTGCAGCGCGTCCTTCGAGATGTCGACGAGGACGGGGCCGGGTCGGCCGGTGCTCGCGATGTGGAAGGCCTCGGCGATGACCCGCGGGATCTCCGCGGCGTCGGTGACGAGGTAGTTGTGCTTGGTGATCGGCATGGTGATGCCGCGGATGTCCGCCTCCTGGAAGGCGTCGGTGCCGATCGAGCTCGAGGCGACCTGCCCCGTGATCGCGACCATCGGGACCGAGTCCATGTGGGCGTCGGCAATGGCCGTGACGAGGTTGGTGGCGCCCGGGCCGGAGGTCGCCATGCACACGCCGACCTTGCCGGTCGCGGAGGCATAGCCCTCGGCCGCGTGGCCGGCGCCCTGCTCGTGGCGCACGAGGATGTGGCGGACCTTGACCGAGTCCATGAGCGGGTCGTAGGCGGGCAGGATCGCCCCGCCGGGGATCCCGAAGACGACCTCGGCACCGACGCTCTCGAGCGCGAGGACGAGGCTCTGCGCTCCGGTCACCTGCTCTGGGGTCGGTCGGGCCTCCGCCCGGCGCGCCAGCGCTGCCGGGGTCGGGGCGCTGCTGGTCGTGTCAGTCACCGTGTGTCCTTCGGTTTGCCGTGCCATCCGTCCTGCTCCTCACATCTTCTCCCGGCATGAAAAAGCCCCTCAGTCCTGGTCCGGACGTGAAGGGCGCGCGCTGCGTCGACGAACGGGTCGTCGCTCAGGCAGCGCGCCGGGGAAGTACGAGGAGGAGGGCCATGCGGACACTCTCTCCCGCCGCGGCCACCGTGTCAATGAATGAGACAACCGCGCCCACCATGTGGGACGCGGCTGTTGGGACCACCCAGCCACAGGCGCCTGACGCAACCCATGGGGACACCCCAACTCTGCAAAACCCTAGGGTTTTGCAGAGTTGGCTGCGCGGTCCCCACGCAAACTCGGGTGACGACAGCAGGACGAAGGGAGGACGCTGGCTCCCATGACCACCGGCACCTCCTTCGCGCTCCCCCGTGGGATCGACCTGCACCCCCGGCCGCTCCGGCCGGACGACGCGGAGGCGGTCGTCGCCCTCGCCCGTGCGGACGAGGCGGAGTCCCTGCCGGAGCCGATGACCGAGCTCGTCGACGTGCAGCGCTCGTGGCGGGCGCCGGACGCCGACCTCGGGCGACGCAGCCTCGGCCTCGTCGACGGTGACGACCTCGTGGCCTATGTCGTCGTCGGCAGGCACGGTCGGCTCGACGCCGTCGTCCCGGCCCGCCTGCGCGGTCGAGGAATCGGCACCGCGCTGCACCGCTGGGCGCGGACGACCGCCGCTGCCCTCGGCGAGCGCGAGGTCGCCCAGACGGTGCCGGTCGGCAGCGCGGCCGAGGCCTTCCTCGTCGCTGCCGGGGCGCACCCGGACTTCGACGCGTGGGTGCTCGAGCTGCCCGCCGAGCGTCGGCTGGAGCCCCAACCGCTCCCCCACGGCCACGACCTCGGCGAGGGGCGGCCCGACGAGATGACCACGGTCCACCGGGTCATCGAGGACGCCTTCGGCGAGTGGCCGGGACGGCAGCCGACGACCTACGAGCAGTGGGCCGCCGACTTCCTCGACGGCGACGAGGCGGCGCCGTGGCACTGCCGGGTCGTCCGTGACCCCGACGGTGTCGTCGTCGGCGTCGCGATGGTCATCGGCAGCAGCGACGGCATGCTCTGGGTCGACGAGCTCGCCGTGCGCGCCGACCGTCGGGGCCTGGGCCTGGCCCGCGCCCTGCTCGCCGACTCCTTCGCCGAGGGGCGCCGGCGCGGCTTGCCCCGGTCCGGCCTGTCGACCGACTCGCGCACCGGCGCGCTCGGGCTCTACGAGCACGTTGGCATGGAGGTGACCGCGACCTTCCGCCGCCTCGCCCTGCCGGTCTGAGCGACGGCCTCCTGTCACACGGGCGGGGCGGGCGGTGTCTCCATGACGAGCGGCCCGACCGGGGCCCGCACCGACGAAGGGAAACCACCGTGCCCAGCTCCTTCCGCATCCCCCGCAACGACATGTCCTCCCCCTTCGGCCGTGTGGTCGTGGCCATCTGCCGACGTCTCTACGGCGAGGTGCCCGACAACGCCTACGTCCTGGCGCACGACCGCAAGGTGGCGTGGAGCGTCTTCGGCTTCGAGCGCAAGGTCGCCCGGTGGGACGCGCTCGACCCCCACCTCAAGGCCTTCGCCGTCATGGCCACCGCGGCGACGATCGGCTGCTCGTGGTGCCTCGACTTCGGCTACTACACGGCCCACGAGGACGGGCTCGACCTCGACAAGGTGCGCGAGGTGCCGCGCTGGCGCGAGTCGGCGGTCTTCACCCCGCTCGAGCGCGAGGTCATGGGCTATGCCGAGGCGATGACCGCGACCCCGCCGCAGGTCACCGACGAGATGTCGGACAGCCTGCGCGAGCAGCTCGGCACCGCGGCCCTCGTCGAGCTGACGATGATGGTGGCGGTGGAGAACGAGCGCTCCCGATTCAACGCCGCCGCCGGACTGGCCAGCCAGGGCTACTCCGACGTCTGCGAGCTGCCGCTCGCACCCACCTCCGGCGACGTGGGACGGTGATCGGGTGAGCACGGACCGCGCCACCGACGCCTGGGTCACCCACCGCAACCTGCTCTTCACCGTCGCCTACGAGATGCTCGGCTCCGCCGCCGACGCCGAGGACGTGCTGCAGGAGGTGTGGCTGCGCTGGTCGCGGGTGACCGACGAGGTCCACGACCCCCGGGCCTATCTCGTGCGGATCACCACCCGCCTCGCGCTCAACCACCTGCGCTCGGCCAGCCGGCGGCGCGAGGACTACGTCGGGCCGTGGCTGCCCGAGCCCCTGCTCACCACCCGCGACGTCGCCGAGGACGTCGAGCTCGCCGAGAGCGTGTCGACGGCGATGCTCCTCGTCCTCGAGACCCTCGCCCCGATCGAGCGGGCGGTCTTCGTCCTGCGCGAGGTCTTCGACCTGCCCTACGACGAGATCGCGACGGCGGTCGGCAAGAGCACCGATGCCGTGCGCCAGACCGCCCACCGCGCCCGGCAGCACGTCGCCGCGTGTCGCCCACGACAGGAGGTGACCGCCGACGAGCAGGCGGCGGTCGTCGAGCGCTTCCTCGCCGCCGTGGCCGGCGACGACCTGCAGTCGCTCGTCGACGTGCTCGCTCCCGACGTCGTCCTGCTCACCGACGGTGGTGGGGTCAAGCAGGCCGCGCTGCGACCGATCCTCGGGGTCGACAAGGTGCTGCGCTTCCTCCGCGGTGTCTACGTCTCCGCGACGCGGGCCCAGGCGGTGGAGGTCAACGGCTCCCCCTCCCTTCGTCTCGAGATCGACGGGGAGCTCGAGGCCGTGGCGACCTTCGCCCTCACCGAAGGGCGGGTGAGCGCCGTCTACATCGTGCGCAACCCGCACAAGCTCGGCGGTCTGGCCGCTGCGACGACGCTCGCCCGCTGACGGGACGGCGCAGGGCCGCCCCGGCGTGGTGCCGGGGCGGCCCTGCGTGCGGAGCGCGGCCGATCAGTAGTAGCGCGTGGTGCACAGCCAGGCGCGGGTCTTGACCGTGCCGCTCGTCGAGTAGCCCTTGGCGCGCTTCTGCGCGAGGCGGATCGTGGGCCACTTCGACGAGCCGTAGGCGCTGGCGTAGCGCACCGGGCGGCCCTTGCTGTCGTACTTGACGGCGACGGCGGCGCAGCCGTTGCGCACCCACACGACGTTCTTGCAGTAGGACGAGTAGCTGTAGTTCTTGCAGCGGGTGAGCGCGAGCCGCTCGGCACCCGAGCGGGTCGACGAGTCGTTCATGAGCCCGACGGCGAGCGTACGGGAGTTGATGGCGATGGCGCCGTAGTAGCTGCGGGTCGCCGTGGTCTCGGCGGTGGGCGCGGCCTGGGCGGGCGTGGCGAGCGTGGCGGCGGTCATGACGGAGGCGCCGAGCACTGCGGCGCGGGTGATGAGTGACTTCATGTGGTGACTCCCCGAGTGATGTGGCGTCCCCTGTGGCCGCCACGCGCAGTATTGCGCCCGGTCACGACGGCGTCCATGGGGAGCGCTCCCCATGGACGTCGGCCACCACGAAGCGTCGGTCAGGGGGTGCGGAAGTCGTCGAGGGCCGCCGCGCCGAAGGCGAGGTCCTCCCAGTGCCCGGAGAATCGCAGGACCGCCGCCGCGCCGGGCGGGAACCCGTCGCTGAGCCGGTCGTGCGCCTCCTCGCTGCCCTCGCCGTCGGCGAGCAGGCTGGCCGCCGCTGGCAGACCGGGAGCGTGCCCGATGACGAGCAGCACGCTCGCGTCGTTGGTCGAGCCGCGGATCACCGACAGCACGTCGTCGGCATCGCCGTTGTAGAGCCGGTGCTCGATCTGCACCTCCGCCTCGGGGCATCCCGCGGCCGCGAGCTCCTGCATCGTCTCGCGGGTCCGCAGGGAGGGCGAGCACATGACCTCGTCGCACCCCAGCCCCTGCTCGCGCAGCCACCGGCCGAGGTCCTGGGCCTGGTCCCGACCGAGGTCGGAGAGCGGCCGCTCGCGATCGTCCTGGCCGGCGCGGCCCGGCTCCGGGTCCGCATGCCGCAGCAGGATCAGGGTCCGGTCCTCTGCTGACGTCGTCATGATCCGAGTGTGGCCCGGAGCACACGAGCGCGCCACTCCTTGACAGCCGGGCCGCAGGTGTGGCGCCGGGTGGTCGCACCCGGGCGCCGCGGCGCGGCGCGGCGCCCGGGAAGCGCGCGGCAGCAGACCTAGACTCGGGCACCATGAAGCGCGCTGCCCTCGACCGTCTCGAGCGGCACGCCCTCCTCGGCGGCATCGGCGTCGCGATCCTCGGCGCGGCACTGCTCGTCGCGGCCGTCGCCGCCCAGCTCGGCCCGGCGCCCTATGTCGCCGGTGCGGTCCTGCTGGCCACCGGTCTGTGCCTCGTGCTGGTGCGGCTGGTCCGCCACCGCACGGCCCTGCTCGCCTCCTGCGTCGCCGTCGCCCTCGTCGTCGGGGCCGGGGCCTGGCTCGGTCTGCACGGGCTGCCGGGCGAGCCCGACCACTGGGAGGACACGACCACCGGCAACCGGCACCTCGCCGAGGGGACCTTCCGTGACGGCAACGTCCTCTTCAACGACGGGACCGCCCAGGAGGTGAGTACCGGCACCGTGCTCTGGCGGGTGCCCAAGGGCAGCCGGGTGCTCACGACGACGGACGAGGTCGTCATCCTCAGCGAGCCCACCGATGACCCGGACCAGCCGCGGGTCATCGCCCGCAAGCTCGACTCCGGCCACCAGGTCTGGTGGGCCGAGGTGGGGGCCAAGGTCGCGGCGGTCGCGGACTTCGAGGGTGTCCTCGTCGTCACCTCGCGCCGCGGCACGACCGGCCTCGACCTCGCCTCCGGCGTGGAGGTGTGGACCACCCCACGGGTGGGCGGCACCGAGTGCCGACATGGTGCACCCCGCCGGATCAGCGGGGCCGACCTCGAGCAACGGGCCGTCTTCCTCCCTTCGTCCCTGCGGGGGTCGACGACCGTCGACGCCGTGCGGGTCAGCGACGGCACCGCCATCGCCCGCGACCTCGGCTGCGCCGACGCGGGCCGGGTCATCGACTCCACGATCGTCCAGCACGGGACCGACCGGCTCATCGGCCGCTCGGCCCTCACCGGCGAGGTCACGTGGGAGCGGCCCGACACCGGCAGCCTGCGCGAGGTGCAGCTCGCCGATGCCGGCGGGGTCATCTACGTGGCCGAGGAGAGCAAGGGTCGCATCGAGGCCTACCGCACGCTCAACCTGCACACCGGGGACGAGGGCCGCTCGGCGCCGCCGGCCGGCTGGACCGTCGACCGCGACACCATCGGTCGCCAGCGCGCCGACGTGCTCTGGCAGCCGGTGCACGCGCCCGGCCGGGCCGGCCTGTGGCAGGTGGGCACGAGCCGGGTCGTCACCGTGCCCGGCACCGAGCGCATCGACGTCGCCGAGGCCGACACGAGCGGCTGGGCCGCCGTCGTCGGCGAGACGACCGATGCCGTCGGCACGCGCATCCCCTCGACCTGGGCGGTCTCGCCCGAGGGCACGGTCCACGGGCCCTTCGACGGGGCCGGCGCCGGGCCAGAGGGCGACTCGAGCATCGCCGAGGGTGTGCTGCGGGTCGGCACCCGCGTCTACCCGCTGGACTGAAGAGTAAGCAATCAGTCAGGTTTTCGTTGCGGCGCAACCGAACCCGCGCCGAGGACGTCTCCCCTGCCGACACACCGAGCAAGGGGCTCGGTGGATGACATCAGGGAGACACACCATGCAGCTCACGCGCACCGCCGCCACCGTCCTGTCCGCCACCGCCGTCGCCGCCGGCCTGGCCGCAGCGGCCACCCCGGCCCAGGCCCAGACCTCCGAGCTCGCCAACTCGACCTACAGCGAGGCAGTCGTCGTGGGGTCGATCGACGGCTTCAGGGGCAACCGCCACCAGTTCGCCCTCAGCACCACCTACGGCAACATCGACAGCGGCAGCAAGATCCGCTCGTGGTACTGCCCCAGCGGTGCGAGCATCACGCCGACCTGGGCCTCGTCGCGCTGCACCCTCCGCTCGACATACAAGCTGGTCAACTTCGTCGAGGAGGGGTATCCGTATGACATCGGCACGGTGAGCTCGACGGGCCGGTCGGCCCAGCAGATCGGCGAAGTGCGCGGCAAGAGCGTCAACTCCACGGCGCAGCGCGACCTGTGGGTCGAGCTGTCGATCTTCGCGCACGAGGGCGACCCCTACGAGCTGCGGGGCACCGTCGGCGACCGCTCGCTGCAGTCCTCGCCGCGCTACGCCTGGTTCGTCAAGGGCTGACCCACGAGGCGGCCGACCCACGACTCGTCCCCGGTGCGCCTGCGTGCCGGGGACGACGTTTGCTCAACCCGGCGCGCACGCCGCCGAGGTCATGCGGCGGGCGTCGTGCGGCGGATCAGCCCGCGTGGACGATGTTGATCGGGGCCTCGCCAGCACCGAGCGCGGCGAGCTGACGGCGCAGCATGGCGACCGCCCGGGGGCGGAAGGCCTCGGTGACACCGCCGACGTGGGGACTGATGATGACGCCCGGCGCGCTCCACAGCGGGTGGCCGTCGGGCAGCGGCTCGGGGTCGGTGACGTCCAGCGCGAAGCGCAACCGGCCCGCGTGGCGCAGGGCCGCCTCGGTGTCGAGCGCCGGCCCGCGGCCGACGTTGACGACGAGCGTGCCGTCGGGCAGGGAGGACAGCAGCTCCTCGCCGAGGATGTGGTGCGTCGCGTCGGAGCCGGGCAGGACCGAGACGATGATGTCGTGCTGCGGTGCGAGAGAGGCGAGCTCGTCGACCCCGTGCACCGCCTCGACGAGGTCGTCCCCGGCGCGCGCCCGCGAGGCCACCGCCGTGACCGACGCCTCGAAGGGCATGAGTCGCTCGACGATCGCCCGACCCACCGAGCCGTAGCCGAGGAGCAGCACCCGCTTGTCGGCCAGGCCCGGGCGCACGTGGCGGGAGGTCCACTCCCCCTGCGCCTGGGCGCGCGCGAAGTCGTCGAACCCACGCTGCGAGGCGAGGACGAGGGTCAGGGCGAGCTCTGCGGTGGCCGCGTCGTGGACCCCCTTCGCGTTGGCGAGGGAGACGCCCTGCGGCAGGACCGGCAGCATGTTGTCGAAGCCGGCCGACAGCAGCTGCACGAGCCGCACCGACGGCTGCTCGGCCACGACGGCGACGCCCGCGGGCTTGGTCATGTAGGGCGCGATGTAGACGTCCACCGGCTCCTGCGGCGGAGCCTCCTGCGGGTCCCAGACGACGGAGTTCACGCCGTCGACCGGACCCACCGCGTCGCGCCAGCTGCTGTCGGGGAAGGAGACGGTGACCATGCGCGCCATGTTAGGTGGCGCAGGTCACGCAGGCGGCGGCGTCCGACCCGTGACCAGCCCGGGACGCATCGCCTCGACGAGCCGGACGAGAACGGACACGGGGCTGACCTCTCGGATCTCGAGCGCGTCACCGCCCACGGCGTCGATCGCGAGCACCCCGTTGCGCAGCACGACGACGTCGAGACCGTCCTCGACGAGTTCCCCGTCGGGGAGGCGGCCGGTCACCCGCACCCGCCAGTGGCGCCACGACTCCTGCTGCAGCAGCATCGCGATCTGCCCGGCGGTCGCGTCTGCGGGCAGTGCCACCTCGGAGTCGCGCCAGAGCAGGGCGGTCACCTGGGACGAAGGGAGGGCCACGGCCTCGCCGAGCCCGAGGCCGCGCCGGGCACCCACCTGCATCATCTCGAGCAGGGAGATCGGCAGGAGCGTCGCGAGCACGGGGAGCACCTGGCGCTCCTGTTCCGGCACCTCGGCCCCGCCGCCGTCCCAGCGGCCGGGCTGTGTGTCGAGCAGGAGCAGTCCCCGCGCGCCGTCGGAGCTCGCCGAGGCCCCGACCGCCACGCCGTCGCTGCTGCGACCGACCATGTCGATGCCGAGGGTGGCCTCGATGTGGGCGCGCAGGCTCCAGTGGACCTCGCTGGTCACGGGCGAGGACTGATCGGCGCCGAGCAGCGCCGCGAAGGCCTCGGGGTCGGGAGCCGCCGCGGTGTCGACGAGCGCGACCCAGCCGTCGTCGTCGACGAGCAGGCGGCCGTCGTCGAAGCGCACACCGGTCGTGCCGCTCATGCCTGCGCCTCCCTGTCGACGCGCAGACCGGCGGCGACCTCGCGCACGGCGTCCACGACATCGGGCAGGGCCAGGACCGGCACCGTCACGCTCGTGGTGATCACGCGGTCGCCCTGCCGGAGGGTCACCTGGTGGAGCACGACGCCCACCTCGGCGACCCGGTGGTGGACCCAGCGCACGAGACTCGCGTCGGACTGCGTCTCGTCGACGAGGTGCGCATCGGTGAGCATGGCGCCCATCGCCTGCCACGTCTGCTCGGCGAGCGTCGCCCACGGGGTGTCCGCGGGGACCTGGTCCTGGGTGACGACGACGTTGCTGCGGAAGGCGACCGGCTCGAAGGGGGCGCCCCACGCCGCGACGACGTCGTCGACGTCGTCGCTGAGGTCCTCCCAGGTTGCCGGGACGAGCAGGCTCGCCCCGATCGACGGGATGTCGCGTCGCTGCAGCTCGTCGGTCACCACAGGCCCAACTTATCGCCGACCCACGAGGCGCCGTCGGCCGCGGCGCTGCCGATGGCCGAGCCGAGCTCGCTGCCCGCGACACCACCGATGATGCCTCCGGCGACGCCACCGATGGCGGCTCCGACCGGGCCGCCGATGAGTCCACCGACGATGGCTCCCCCCTTCGCCCCGGCCATGGCCATGCCCAGCGTGGTGCCGCCGGACACCAGGCCGTTGGTCACCGCCCGGGTGCCGCGCTCGGCGTCACCGATCGACGGGTCGCCCATGTCCTCGGCCCACTGCCCGAACCCACCGATGAGACCGGACAGGCCCGCACCGACCGGGCCGGAGACCTTGGCGAACTTGCTCCACCGGGCGAAGCCGGCGACGTTGCGGGCCGCCTGCGATCCCCCCTTCGGGATCCAGCTGGAGTCCTTGCCGAAGAGCGAGGCGCGCTGCATCCACGGGAGCTTGGAAAAGGGGCTGCCGGGCTTGTGCCCGAGGAAGCCGTATCGGCCGTTGGGCAGGCGGCCACGGGGGTTGAACTGGCCGTACTTCCACATACCGACGCCGGCGAGGATGCCACCGAGGTCGCCGAGTCGGTCGAGCCCGAAGCCGAGGTGGTCGAGGATGTTGCCGACGTCGTCCCACATCGTGTTGGCCGAGCCGGGACCGCCCGGGCCAGCCGGCAGGCCACCGGGGCCGGCGTGGAGCCCACCGCCGGGACCACCGCCGATCCCCCTGCCCTGCGAGGTCGTGTCCTGCGAGTCGGCCTGCTCGATGAGCTGGTCGGCGAAGCTCGACAGGCGCGCAGACGCTGACTCCAGCGCTGGCTGGGCCCGCGCCCAGCTCGTGGCGAAGGCCTCGAGGTCCGGCCCCTCCCACGCGCCCTGCAACGTGGTCAGCCCGGCCGTGCCCGCCTCGCCGACCTCTGCGGCGCGACGCGCCTCGCGGCGCAGCTGGCCACCGATCTGCCGGACCCGGACCGGGTCCATCCCGTGCGTGACGGTCATGCGCTCTCCTTCTGCGATCGTCCCGGACCACGCTAGCCATCGGGACCGTCCACGACGATGGGGAGCACTCCCCGCCGACGGCACGTCGCCTACCCTGTGGCCATGTCGCGCACCCCGGACCCGGACGAGACCCTCGCCGCCTGGCGCGCGACGATCGCCGCAGGGGACGCGGTCGTCATCCGGCAGAGCCGCGCCCAGGCCGTCGGCTACCTCCTGCTCGTCGTCGGGCTCACCGCCGTCTGCGTCTGGGTCCTCCTCCGTGGCGACGGCTGGTGGCTGCGCACGGCGCTCATGTGGGCCGGGGTCCTCCTCTTCGGGGTCCTCGGCATCCCTGTCCTCGCGCGGCAGGTCGTCAGAGGCGAGCAGCCCGTCGTCCGGGTCACGGCCACGACGGTCAGCGTCGGGGACGAGACGCTGCCGCTGTCGCAGATCACCTGGGTGCGTCGGCACGACGGCACGTACGGCGAGGTGGCTGCCGACCGATCGGGTGGGGTGAGCGTCTTCCGCGGCGAGGAGCACATCCTCGAGATCCCGCTGCCGCCGTCGGTTCCCACCGGGGCGGTCGAACGCCTCCTGCTGCCGGACGGACAGCCGCGCGGGGGCTGACCGCTCCACGGCCGGCTCCACGACGAAGGGGGCGGTGCCGGGTCGACCCGGCACCGCCCCCCCCCTTCGTGCTGCCTGCGTCAGGCGCCGAGCTTGGCGAGGATGAGCTCGCGGGCCTTGCCGGCGTCGGCCTGGCCCTTCATCTCCTTCATCACCTGACCGATGAGCGCACCCGCGGCCTGGACCTTGCCGCCGCGGATCTTGTCGGCGACGTCGGGGTTGGCCTCGATGACCTTGTCGATCGCTGCCTCGAGCGCACCGTCGTCCTGGACGAGCTCGAGCCCGCGGGCGTCGGCGACGGCGGTCGGGGTGCCCTCGCCGTCGAGGACACCCTCGAGGACCTGACGGGCCATCTTGTCGTTGAGGCGACCGGAGCCGACGAGCGACTCGAGCTCGGCGACGTGCTCGGGCGTCACACCCGTCTGCTCGGCATAGGTCGCGAGGTCGACGCCCTCGGTGTTGGCGCGACGCGAGGGCTCGCCGAGCCACCACTTGCGGGCAGCCTGCGGCTTGGCGCCGGCCGCGACGGTGGCCTCGATGAGCTCGGTGGCACCGGCGTTGAGCACGTCACGCATCTCGAGGTCGGAGTAGCCCCACTCCCCCTGCAGCCGCTTGCGGCGCTGCGCCGGCGGCTCGGGCAGGGTGGCGCGCAGCTCCTCGACCCACTCACGGCTCGGGGCGACCGGCACGAGGTCGGGCTCGGGGAAGTAGCGGTAGTCCTCGGCGTCGGACTTCTCGCGGCCGCTCGTCGTCACGCCGGTGTCCTCGTGCCAGTGGCGCGTCTCCTGCAGGATCGAGCCGCCCTCGGTGAGCACGGCCGCGTGGCGGCAGACCTCGTAGCGGACCGCGCGCTCCACGGAGCGAAGGGAGTTGACGTTCTTGGTCTCGGTACGGGTGCCGAGCGGGACGTCGAGCTGGGCCTGGTTGGAGGGATCAGCCGGGTCGCCCGCCTTCGGGCGAAGCGAGAGGTTGACGTCGCAGCGCATCGAGCCCTGCTCCATCTTCACGTCGGAAACGTCGAGGGCGCGCAGCAGATCACGCAGCGCGGCGACATAGGCCTTCGCCACCTCGGGAGCCCGCTCGCCCGCGCCGACGATCGGGCGGGTGACGATCTCGATGAGCGGGATGCCGGCGCGGTTGAAGTCGACGAGCGAGTACTCGGCGCCCTGGATGCGACCGGTGGAGCCACCGATGTGCATGCTCTTGCCGGTGTCCTCCTCCATGTGGGCGCGCTCGATCTCGACCCTGAAGGTCTCCGTGCCCTCGCCCGAGGCGGCCGGGATCTCGACATCGAGGTAGCCGTCGAAGGCGATCGGCTCGTCGTACTGCGAGGTCTGGAAGTTCTTCGGCATGTCCGGGTAGAAGTAGTTCTTCCGGGCGAAGCGGCACCAGTCGGCGATCTGGCAGTTGAGCGCCAGGCCGATGCGGATCGCGGACTCGACACCGGTCGCGTTGACGACCGGCAGCGCGCCGGGCAGGCCGAGGCAGACCGGGCAGGTCTGGGTGTTGGGCTCGGCGCCGAAGACCGTGGCGCAGCCGCAGAACATCTTCGTCGCGGTGCCGAGCTCGACGTGCACCTCGAGACCCATGACGGGGTCGAAGGTGGCGAGGGCCTCGTCGTAGCCGAGGACCGCGTCGGTGGTGGTCGTCGCCATGTCTCAGGCTCCCTTCGTGATGGCCAGCTCTGGGGCCTGCTCGAGCAGGTGCCCACCCCAGGCGGAGACGAGGCGCTGCTCGAGGGCGGCGCCGACGGTGTAGAGGCGGTCGTCGGCCATGGCCGGCGCGAGGACCTGGAAGCCCGCGGGCAGACCGTCCTCGGCGAGACCGCTCGGCAGGGACATGCCGGGCACGCCCGCGAGGTTGGCCGGGATCGTCGCGATGTCGCCGCGGTACATCGCCAGCGGGTCGTCGGACTTCTCGCCGAAGCGGAAGGCGGTCGTCGGGGCCGTCGGCGAGACGAGGACGTCGGCGGTCTCGAAGGCCCGCGCGAAGTCGTCGGCGATGAGGCGGCGGACCTTCTGCGCGCTGCCGTAGTAGGCGTCGTAGTAGCCCGACGAGAGGGCATAGGTGCCCAGGATGATGCGGCGCTTGACCTCGTCGCCGAAGCCGGCGTCACGGCTGGCGGCCATGACCTGCTCCGCGCTCGGGGCGTCGACGCCCTCGGGCCCGACCCGCAGGCCGTAGCGCATCGCGTCGAAGCGGGCGAGGTTGCTGCTCGCCTCGCTCGGCATGATCAGGTAGTAGGCGCCGAGCGCGTGGACGACGTTGGGCATCGAGACCTCGACGACCTCGGCACCCGCGTCGACGAGGTGCTGCACCGACTCGTCGAAGCGCGCCTGGACGAGCGGCGAGAAGCCCTCGCCGGTGAGCTCGCGGACGATGCCGATCTTCATCCCGGCGACGTCGGCACGCTGCGCGGCACCGACGACATCGGGCACCGGCTGGTCGACCGAGGTCGAGTCGAGCGGGTCGTGCCCGGCCATGACCTCGTGCAGCAGCGCCGTGTCGAGGACGGTGCGGGCGCAGGGGCCGGCCTGGTCGAGCGAGGAGGCCATCGCGATGAGGCCGTAGCGGGAGACGCCGCCGTAGGTCGGCTTGACGCCGACCGAGCCGGTGACGGCCGCGGGCTGGCGGATCGAGCCACCGGTGTCGGTGCCGGTCGCCAGCGGCGCCTGCCACGAGGCGACGACCGCGCTGGAGCCACCACCGGAGCCGCCGGGGATGCGCTCGAGGTCCCAGGGGTTGCGGGTCAGGCCGTAGGCCGAGTGCTCCGTCGAGGAGCCCATGGCGAACTCGTCCATGTTGGTCTTGCCGAGGATCGGCAGGCCGGCCGCCTTGAGCTTGCTGACGACGGTCGCGTCGTAGGGCGGGATCCAGCCCTCGAGGATCTTCGAGCCGGCGGTCGTCGGGATGCCGGTCGTCGTCATGACGTCCTTGACGGCGATCGGGACACCGGCGAGGCGGTGGAGGCTCTCCCCCTTCGCCCGGCGCTCGTCGACGGCGCGGGCCTCGGCGAGGGCGGACTCGCCGGCGACGTGGAGGTAGGCGCCGACCTGCTCGTCGACACCCTCGATGCGGTCGAGGTGGGCGCGGGTGATCTGCTCGGAGGAGAGGTCACCGGAGGCCAGCGCGTCGGCGAGCGCGGCAGCGGTCATGCGGGTGGGGTCGCTCACGTGGGGTCCTTCGGCTCAGTCTTCGGTGAGGATGCGCGGCACGGCGAAGCGCTCGACCTCGGAGGCCGGCGCCATGGCCAGGGCCTCCTCGGGGGTCAGCGACGGGCGCACCTCGTCCGGGCGGGTGACGTTGACGATCGGCATCGGGTGGCTCATCGGCTCGACGCCCTCGATCGGAGCCTGCTGCACGGCCTCGACGGAGGAGATGATGGTCGCGAGCTCGCCGACCATGCGGTCGAGCTCGGCGTCGGAGAGGTCGATACGGGCCAACGAGGCCAGATGGGCCACGTCGTCGCGAGAGAGGTCAGCCATGAAGGACAGTCTAGGTTCCGGCGAAGGGGGCGGCGTCCCCGGTCGTCGCGGACCCAGAGGTGACCTCCGGGTACGACGATCACCTGCGTCGGAGGGGCCCGACTCTCCACCGGGATGTCAGGGCTCGCCGGGTCGGCGACCGGGACCTGGTCGTCGTACCCGCAGGTCACATTGCTCCATGGTGCGGATGACCACCGCCCGCACCCACTCGGGCCGGTACATCACCATCTCCCAGGTGAAGCGCAGCACCAACCATCCCTGCGCGATGAACCGGTCGTAGCGATAGCAGTCCTTCTCGAGGCCGTCGAGCTGGCCGTGCCACTCGAAGGAGTCCGCTTCCAGCACGAGACGCAGCTCCTCGTCCGCCAGGTCCACGGTGCCGACCTTGCCCTCGTCGTCATGGATCTCCACCTGTGGTCTGACCTGCAGACCGGGGATGTCCGACACGATCCAGCGCAGGACGGACTCGAAGGGATTGGCGGCCTCGGAGCTGGCCATGCCGATGACCGACTCGGCACGAGAGCGGTAGAGGTTGGGCAGACCTGCAGCAGCCAGCAGGAGCTCGTCCTGGGTCACCATGCCCTCGCGCAGCGCCGAGTCGACGATCGCGAGCGCCTCGTCCTGGGGTAGCTGACCGGCGCAGTCGAGCGCGGTCCGGACCCGGTCGGTGACCCAGCCGTCGTCGCGATCACCTGCGGGGACATCGCGGTACCGCACGTCAATGCGCCGGCGGACGCTCGCTGGAACGGCACGCCCGCGAGGCACGGCCACCTGTGGGCGGGTCGGATACCACTTCATCCGCCACCCCCAGCGAGCCGCCGCGGACTGCAGGACCGCCGTCCCAGACATCTGGTGAGCGGCCCGGCGCGCGGTCTGGGCCACGTCCTCGAGCGAGACGCGCTCCCCGATCGATGGCACGAAGGGGAGGGCGTAGCGGCCCCGGCTGTGCCGGACGACGCGCTGCCCGGCCAGGGCCCGACGCAGTGCACCCTCGGTGACATGGGTCAGCAGCTCTGCTCGCGTGGCAACTCCCCCGAGCTGTGTGATGACCTCCTCCGGCTGCATGCCTCGATCTTGCGGGCATCGGCCGCCCGCGTGCTCCCGCTTGTCCACAGCCCACGGTCAGACCTGCCCGCAGGCCGAGCGGAGTGACCTGCGGGTACGACGATCACCTCTGCGCAACACCTCCGAACAACCCCTGGAAGGTCAGGGGCCCCGGCACACTCATGTCGGCACCTGATCGTCGTACCCGCAGGCAACCCCGGGACGCAGGTCTGCGGGAGCGACGGGCGCTCGCTAGAGGACCGGGATGGTCTCGCGGGTGCGGGACACCGTCTCGTGGTCGACCTCGACGACGAGCAGGTCCTCCCCGCCACCGAGCCGCGCCCGCACCTCGCCGGTCGGGTCGGCGAGCGCGGAGCGACCGATGCCATAGGGACCGCGCACCGACTCCGGGGTCCAGGCCTGCCCGACGGCGAGCAACCAGGCCTGGGCGTCGTGCGCGCGAGCCCGGGTGAGCAGGTCCCACTGGCTCGCCTTGCCGGGCCCGTCCCCCCACGAGGCGGGCAGCACAACGAGCTCGGCACCACGCCGACCCAGCTCGGTGAAGTGGTCGGCGAAGCGCACGTCGTAGCAGGTGGCCAGGCCGACGGACCAGCCGTCGACCTCGACGGTGCGCACCTCGTCGCCGGGCGCCACCGTGTCGGACTCACGGCTGCCGAAGGCGTCGTAGAGGTGGATCTTGCGATAGGTCGTCTCCTCGACGCCACCGCCGGTGACGAGCAGCGTGTTGTGCACCCGCGAGCGCCCCCTGCCCTCGGCGGTCGTGATCTCGTCGGCGGGGGTGAACATGCCGACGACGAGGGTCACGCCGTGCCGCGCAGCCACCTCGCGCACCCCGTCGGCAAAGCGCCCGTCGAGGGGCTCGGCGGCGGTGTCGAGCCGACCGGCGAAGGAGGCCATCGCCGCCTCGGGGTGGATGACGAGCCGGGCACCGGCGTCCGCGGCCCGGGCGGTCCACTCCCCGAGCGTGACGAGGTTGGCGGCCGGGTCACCGGTGGCGGACCACTGGCATCCGGCCAGACGCATGACGGACGAAGGGGAGGTCACGCTGCTCCCCCCTTCGAACTGGAGTCGGCCCCGGCACGACGGGCCATGTCCGCCCGGGCCGCGGCGAGCACCACCTCGTCACGGCACCCGGCCGCGAAGCCCTCGATGCGACGGGAGATCTCCCGGCCGAGGAGCCGCTGGCCGATGGCGTGGGCGATCCGCTGGAGCAGACGGGGACGCAGCCGCACGTCGTAGGTGTACTTCCAGACCGCGAGCGCGCCGTCGCCGTCGGGCTGGAAGCGCCACCCGCCGCCGAAGCGCTCGAAGAACCACGGGCCGCTGACCATCGTCATGCCCACGGAGGTCGGCGGGCGCCACGAGACGTACTCGCTGACCATCGACGGCGACAGCGGTCCGAGGAAGGAGGTCCGGGTGAAGGTGCGCACCCCCACGCCCGGCTCGCTCGCCCCGTCGAGGAAGTGCTGCTCGCGGATGAAGGGGTCCCATCGCCTGCGGACCGACCCCGTCGTCTGCGACACGGCGTAGGCGAGCTCCGGCGGGACCGGCACGTGCACATCTGCGCTGACCTGCGGCATGCCTCCACCTTAGGGTGGGCGGCATGGCGACTCTCTTCACGAAGATCATCGAGGGTGAGATTCCCGGACGGTTCGTGTGGTCCGACGAGACCTGCGTGGCCTTCCTGACGATCGAGCCGCTGACCGACGGCCACGCGATGATCGTGCCGCGCGCCGAGATCGAGCAGTGGACCGACGCGGACGAGCAGACCTGGGCGCACCTGCAGCGCGTGGCCGGCATCGTCGGTCGGGCCCAGCAAGCCGAGTGGGAGGCGCCGCGGGTCGGCATGCTCCTCGAGGGCTTCCTGGTGCCGCACCTGCACATCCACACCTGGCCGGCCTTCTCCCCCGAAGACTTCGACCCGCACGCCCCGATGCGCGACGTCAGCGACGAGCGCTTCGAGGCCGCCGCCGAGCGGCTGCGCGCGCGCCTGCGGGCCGACGGCCACGGCGAGCACGTCCCCGGCCCGGGGGCACTGCCCGCATGACGTCCCGCCTGAGCAAGCTGCTCACCTTCCTCGCCGCGATCGCCGCCTTCGGCTTCGCGGGGGTCGGTGGGGTGTGGCTCCTCCTCTCCTCCGGCGACGTCTGGCCCGCGCTCTTCTGGGGCGTCCTCTGGGGCACCGTCGTCACCGTCACCCTCGTCGCCTTCATCGGCTTCCTCCGCGAGACCAACCCCGACGGGATCGCCGGCGACCACGTCGTCGTGGCGCCGCCGACCACACCCCTGCCCCCGGCGACCGACAAGAGCGCCCCGTGGCCCTACGAGTGGCTGGCACCGGCGCTCGCCACGGCCTTCGAGGGCACGCCCTACGTCGTGCGCTCCAACGGCCACTCCGTGCTCGTGCACGCCGATCTGGCCGACGCGCGCTGGCAGCACCTGGCGACCCGGCGCCACCTCGAGCACGCCTTCGTCGCCCGCTTCACCCCCACGGACAAGCCCGGGGTCGTCAAGCGCACCGACGAGTCGCGGCAGGTCGAGTCGCACGCCGGGGCCACCGGCCTCGGCGCCCAGATCGAGGTCCGCTCCGGCCGCGAGTTCAGCCGCACCAGGCGGGTGGAGTACGGCCTCGGGCTCGACGGCTTCAAGAAGCAGGTCGACTACGACTTCTCCACCGCCGAGATCAACGTGCCGGTCAAGGAGATCATGCGGCGCGCCGGCTGGCGCGAGGCGCTCGACTCCGAGACGAAGGGGGCGCTCGTCATGGGCGCGATGGGCCTGTCCGCGCTCCTGCTCGTCCCCCTCGCCCTGGGCATCAAGGCCCTCGTCGGCTGACCGCTCCGCAGACCGCATGTGGCCACGACCCCCTTCGGGGTGTAGGCATGGGGGCATGGCTACCACCGCATTCAAGGGCAACCCCGTCACCACCGTCGGCGAGCTGCCGGCCCCCGGCGCCGATGCGCCGTCCTTCGACCTCGTCGGCGACGGTCTGTCCGCGCTGACCACCGCCGACGTGCCCGGCCGCGTCGTCCTCAACATCTTCCCCAGCATCGACACCGGCGTCTGCGCCGCGAGCGTGCGCAAGTTCAACGAGCTCGCCGCGAGCCTCGACAACACGACGGTCGTCAACGTCAGCAAGGACCTCCCCTTCGCCCAGGCCCGCTTCTGCGGCGCGGAGGGCATCGACAAGGTCAAGGTCGGCTCCGCCTTCCGCTCCTCCTTCGGCGAGGACTTCGGCGTGACCATGGCCGACGGCCCGATGGCTGGCCTGCTCGCCCGCTCGGTCGTCGTCGTCGACGCCGACGGCAAGGTCCTGCACACCGAGCTCGTTCCCGAGATCACCCAGGAGCCGGACTACGACGCCGCGGTCAAGGCCCTCGGCTGACCCGACTCCACGAGAGCGAAGGGGGGTGCACCGGTCGGTGCGCCCCCCTTCGTCATGCCCGCACGGTGCGGGTGACGAGATAGCTGCGGTCGCGGGCGAGGATCTCCGTCGGCCCCACCTCGCGCAGCCGCGGCAGGTAGGGCAGGTGCGAGTTGTAGACGAGGACGAGCTCGCCGCCGGGCCGCAGCACCCGCTTCGCGTCGGCGATCATCGCCAGCGTCGGGGTCGAGTCCTTCGCGGTGCCGACGTGGAAGGGGGGATTGCTCACGATCGTGGCGACGGACGCGTCGGCCAGGTCCGTGAGCCCGTCACCTCGGCGGACGTCGGCTGCCCCTGCGGTCGTCAGCTGCGCAGACGCGACCGCGGCCGCGGAGACGTCGATCGCGACGACGTCGTCGAAGCGCCGGGCGAGCACGGACGCGAGCACCCCTGTGCCGCAACCCAGGTCGACGACGGTGCCGTCGGTGCCGGAGAGCCGGTCGAGCTGACCGAGGAGCAGCCGGGTGCCCGCGTCGATGCGTGTGCCGGCGAAGGCTGCCCCGTGCGCGTGGATCGTCAGGTCGAGGTCGGCGTGGTGTCGCTGCCTCGGCCAGACCTGCTCGACGGTCCGCGGGCCAGCGGCGTGCAGGACACGTGACTTCTGCCGGCCGAGGCTGGCGTGCACCTGCTCGAAGCTCGCGCCGAGCACCTCGTTCATCGACGGCGTCATGTGCTTGACCCGACCACCGGCGACGACGCGCACGTCGTCCGTGCCGAGCAACGCTGCGGTGCGGGCGATCTCGTCGAGGGCGTCGAGCGACTTCGGCAGCCGCAGCACGACGAGCGCGGCGCCGGTGAGGGCCTCGGCGAGGTCCGGCACGACCTCGCCCCCGCCCGATGCACCGGCGAGCGCCTGCGCCACCTGCCGCTCGGCGACGAGCGAGTCGCTGTGCGCGACGACCTGCTCCCCTGCACCCGCCCAACCCTGCAAGACCCTAGGGTCCTGCAGAGTTGACGCCCCGGCCCGCTCGACGAGCGCCCGGGCGAGAGCCCCGGTCTCGTCGCCGAGCACGACGACCCGCCCGGAGGGGACCTCACCCAGCTCGTCGAGGAGCAGCCGGTCCACCGGGTCGAGCTCGGCGACCATCAGTCGCGTCGGCCCTTGCGGTGCGGCTTCTTGTCGAAGGACTTCTTGCCGTAGGGCGGCTTGTCACGGCGCGGCCCGCCGCGACCGCCACCGCGCTCCTGCCACTCGCGCAGCTCGATGAGCTGCCCCGAGATCCGCGTGCTGCGCAACCGCTCGACCGTGCCCTCGGGCAGCGTCGCCGGCAGCTCGACGATCGAGTGGTCACCCCGGATGTCGATGTGGCCGAAGTCCTCGCGACGCAGACCCCCTTCGTTGGCCAGGGCACCGACGATCTGCCGCGGCTCGACCTTGTGCCGGCGGCCGACGGCGATCCGGTAGGACCCCATGGGGCCCGAGGAGCCGCGCGGACCACGGTCACCGCGGCGCCCCCCTTCGCCCTCACGGTCACGTCGGGGAGCACGGTCGTCGCGCTCGCGACGGGGCGGGCGCACCGGGTCGGGGTCGAGGAGCATCGGCTCGTCGCCCTGCAGGACGATCGCCAGCGCGGCCGCGACATCGCCCTCGGGCACGTCGTGCTCACGCACGTAGTGGCCGACGACGTCGCGGAAGGTCGCCAGGTCGGGCGAGGAGAGGGCCGCGGTGATCCGGTCGTCGAGCTTGCCCAGCCGACTGGCGTTGATGTCCTCGACGCTCGGCATCGACATCTCGGTCAGCGTCGTGCGCGTGGCCTTCTCGATCGCCTTGAGCAGGTGCCGCTCGCGGGGGGTGACGAAGGAGATCGCGTCGCCGGAGCGGCCGGCGCGACCGGTGCGGCCGATGCGGTGGACGTAGGACTCGGTGTCCGTGGGGATGTCGTAGTTGACGACGTGGCTGATCCGCTCGACGTCGAGACCGCGGGCGGCGACGTCGGTCGCGACGAGGATGTCGAGCTTGCCCGACTTGAGCTGGCTGACCGTCCGCTCGCGCTGCGCCTGCGCGACGTCGCCGTTGATCGCGGCGGCGGAGAAGCCCCGCGCCCGCAGCCGCTCCGCGAGCATCTCGGTCTCGTTCTTCGTGCGGACGAAGACGATCATCGCCTCGAAGTTCTCCACCTCGAGGATGCGGGTGAGCGCCTCGACCTTCTGCGGGTAGGAGACGAAAAGGTGGCGCTGGGTGATGTTGGGCGCCGTCGTCGTCTTGCGCTCGACGGTGATCTCGAGGGCGTCGGTGAGGTACTTCTTCGAGATCCGGCGGATCTGCGCGGGCATCGTCGCGCTGAAGAGGGCGACGTGCTTGTCCTCGGGCGTCGCGGACAGGATCGTCTCGACGTCCTCGGCGAAGCCCATCTTGAGCATCTCGTCGGCCTCGTCGAGCACGAGGAAGCGCAGCTGCGACAGATCGAGCGTGCCCTTGTCGAGGTGGTCCATGATCCGCCCCGGCGTGCCGACGACGATGTGCACGCCGCGCCGCAGGGCGCTCAGCTGCACGCCGTAGCCCTGGCCGCCGTAGACCGGGAGCACGCGCACGCCGGGCATGCGGGCCGAGTACTTCTCGATCGCCTCGCAGACCTGCAGCGCGAGCTCGCGGGTCGGCGCGAGGATGAGCGCCTGCGGCGCCTTCTGCTTGGGGTCGAGGCGGCTGAGGACCGGCAGCGCGAAGGCCGCCGTCTTGCCGGTGCCGGTCTGTGCGAGGCCCACGACGTGGCGTCCCTCGAGCAGCGCCGGGATCGTCGCGGCCTGGATCGGAGATGGCCGCTCGTAGCCGATGTCCCGCAGGGACCGCACGACCCGATCGTCGAGGCCGAGGTCGGCGAAGGTGGGCCCCTCCGGCTCGGTCGTCTCGGTCGTCTCGGGCGCGTCAGGGGTCGTGCTCTCGGTGCTCACCCCCCGACCGTAGTGAGGTCGGGCCCCTGTGCGCCAACGGCGGGGTTGGCGAAGGGGGCCCATCCCCTTTCGTCGTCCGGCTCCAACCCTGCACGACCCTAGGGTTTTGCAGGGTGACCCGCTCCCGGGTTCAGCGGCCGAGCACGAGGTCGACGGTCAGGTCGACGTGGCCGAGGTGCTGGTAGAGCTCCTCGATGACGTGCAGGACGACGAAGCCCTGCGTCGTCGGCTCGGGGTCGCCCTCCTCCCAGCCGTCGGGGCCCCGCGGCGCCGCGCCGGCGTCGTAGTCGGCGAGGTCCTCGACCCAGCGCCGCCGCTGCGCGGCGACGAGCGCCTCGAGCTGGTCGATGCTGCCCGTCGCGGTGAACTCCGCAGCCCGGTCGCGATGGATCTCGCGACCGGCGATCGTCTCGCCGCCCCAGCGCTCCATGACACCGCAGCAGTGGACGACGAGCGCGTAGACGCTGTTGGCCCCCTCGACGTCGGGCCGCCGGCAGAGCAGCTCGTCTCCCCCGGCGTCGGCGAGCTCGTCGGCCCGGGCGAGCAGCTTGGCCAGGGCGGTGTCGACGTACCACTGGGCGGTGGCCCGGTCGATGCCGCTCATCCGTCGGCGCCACCCGTGTCACCGGCGCGGTCGCCCCCTTCGCCATCACCGTCGGCGAAACGCGCCACGGCACCCGTCTCGAGCAGCTCGGTGAACTCGTCCTCGGTGAGGATCGGACGGCCGAGCTCGCGGGCCTTGGCCTCCTTGGTGCCGGCGTTGTCGCCGACGACGACCCAGTCGGTCTTCTTGCTCACCGAGCCCGAGGCCTTGCCGCCGCGCTCGAGGATCGCCTCCTTGGCGGAGTCGCGGGAGTAGCGCTCGAGCGAACCGGTGACGACGACGGTGACACCCTCGAGGGTCTGCCGGATCGACTCGTCGCGCTCGTCCTCCATGCGCACACCGTCGGCCGCCCACTGGTCGACGATGCCGCGGTGCCAGTCATTGCCCTCGCCGTCGAACCACTCACGCACCGAGGCCGCGATCGTCGGCCCGACGCCCTCGACGTCGGCCAGGGCCTCCTCGTCGGCTTCGCGGATCGCGGCCATCGAGCCGAAGTGCTGCGCCAGCGCCCGGGCCGCGGTCGGCCCGACGTGCCGGATCGACAGCGCGACGAGCACCCGCCACAGCGGCTGCTGCTTGGCCTGCTGGAGGTTGTCGACGAGCTTGGCGCCGTTGGCCGAGAGGACCCGACCGTCGTGGACGGCCTCCTCCGGGTCGGTCTTCTTGGCGGCCCGCGTGAAGAGCGGGACCCGCGCGACGTCCTGCGCCGTGAGGCCGAAGAGGCCTCCCTCGTCGGTGAGCACGCCCGAGTCGAGCAGCCCGACGGCGCCCTCCCAACCGAGCGCCTCGATGTCGAAGGCCCCACGCCCGGCGAGCGAGGAGAGCCGCTCGCGCAGCTGGCTCGGGCAGGTGCGCGAGTTGGGGCAGCGGATGTCCTTGTCGCCCTCCTTCTGCGGGGCGAGCTTCGTCCCGCAGGCCGGGCAGTGCGTCGGCATGACGAACTCCCGCTCGGTGCCGTCGCGCAGCTCGACGACCGGACCGAGGATCTCGGGGATGACGTCGCCCGCCTTGCGCAGCACGACGGTGTCGCCGATGAGCACGCCCTTGCGCTTCACCTCGTGGCCGTTGTGCAGGGTCGCCATCGAGACGGTCGAGCCGGCGACGGTCACCGGCTCCATGACGCCGAAGGGGGTGACCCGCCCCGTCCGCCCGACGTTGACCTGGATGTCGAGCAGGGTCGTGTTGACCTCCTCGGGCGGGTACTTCCACGCGATGGCCCAGCGCGGCGCCCGCGAGGTCGACCCGAGCCGGCGCTGCACGGCGATCTCGTCGACCTTGACGACCACGCCGTCGATCTCGTGGTCGTAGTCGTGGCGCTGCCGCTCGACGTCGGCGATGAAGTCGCGCACCTGGGTGATCGAGTCGAGCACGCGGTAGTGCGCCGAGGTCGGCAGCCCCCACGCGGCCATGAGCTCGTAGGCGTGGCTCTGGCTGTCGATGTCGAAGCCCTCGCGGCGCCCCATGCCGTGCACGAGCATGTGGAGCGAGCGGCGGGCCGTGACTCGGGGGTCCTTCTGCCGCAACGATCCCGCGGCGGAGTTGCGCGGGTTGGCGAAGGGGGCCTTGCCGGCCTCGACGAGGCCGGCGTTGAGCTCGGCGAAGTCCTCGAGCCGGAAGAAGACCTCCCCGCGGATCTCGACGAGGTCGGGCACGGGGTGCACGCTGTCGTCGAGCTGGGTCGGGATGCCCTCGATGGTGCGCACGTTGAGCGTGACGTCCTCGCCAGTGCGCCCGTCGCCGCGGGTCAGGGCCCGGGTGAGCTTGCCGCCCTCGTAGAGCAGGTTGATCGCGACGCCGTCGATCTTGAGCTCGCAGAGGTAGTGGAAGCCGCTCACCTCGGCCTCGACGCGCTGCGCCCACGCGAGCAGGTCGTCGCCCTCGAAGGCGTTGTCGAGGCTGAGCATGCGCTCGAGGTGGTCGACCGCGGTGAAGTCGGTGGAGAAGATCGCCCCGCCCACCTGCTGCGTCGGCGACTCCGGCGTGCGAAGGGAGGGGTGCGCCTCCTCGATCTCCTGCAGCCGTCGGATGAGCCGGTCGTACTCGGCATCGCTGATCGTCGGGGCGTCCCTGACGTGGTAGGCGAACTGCGCGGCCGTCGCCTGCTCGGCGAGGTCGGTCCACTCCTGACGCAGCTCGTCGGGCACGTCGGCGGGGGTCTCCGGCTGCGCGTGCGCTGCGGACTCGTCCGTCTCGGGGATCTCGCTCACCGGACCATCCTGCCGCACACCCCCGACACCTCTTCCCTCCACGCGGGAGACCGTGTTGGATGGGTCCACCCGAACCAGCATTCAGGAGTCGACGATGACGAATCTGGCGAGCAACCTCGTCACCACAGCCCAGGCCCACCCGGACAAGGTGGCGATCAAGCTCGACGATGCCGAGCTGACGTGGTCACAGCTGCACGGCCTCGCGGCCAAGGCGGCCGGCTCCCTTCGTGCTGCCGGCCTCGAGCCCGGCGACCGGGTCTCGCTGATCCTGCCCAACATCCCGGCCTTCCCCGTGCTCTTCTACGGCACCCTCCTCGCCGGTGGCGTCGTCGTGCCGATGAACCCCCTGCTCAAGGCCAACGAGATCGAGTACTTCTACACCGACTCCGGCGCGAAGTTCTCCTTCGTCTGGGGCGACTTCGCCGCGGAGGCGCAGGCCGGCGCCGAGGGCACCGACACCCAGGTCATCGTCTCGGGCCCCGTCGGCCCGGCCGAGGACGCGCTGCCGGCCGGCGAGCCGATCGCCGTGCCCACCGAGCGCGCCGGCGACGACGACGCCGTCATCCTCTACACCTCCGGCACCACCGGCCGGCCGAAGGGGGCCCAGCTCACCCACGACAACCTGCGGCTCAACGCGCAGCGCTCCGCCGAGGACATCATCGGGATCCGGCCCGAGGACGTCATCATGGGCTGCCTGCCGCTCTTCCACGTCTTCGGCCTGACCTGCGGGCTCAACACCGCGGTGCTGCAGGGCGCGACCCTGACCCTCATCCCCCGCTTCGACCCCGGCAAGGCGCTCGAGGTCATCGCCCGCGACCAGGTGACGATCTTCGAGGGCGTGCCGACGATGTACGGCGCGATGCTCCACCACCCGTCGGTCGCCGACACCGACACCTCGAGCCTGCGCACCTGCGTCTCCGGTGGCTCGTCCCTGCCCGGCGAGACCCTGCGCGAGTTCGAGGAGACCTTCAAGGTCAGCCTCCTCGAGGGCTACGGCCTCTCCGAGACCTCGCCGGTCGCGTCCTTCAACATGCTCGACCAGCCGACCAAGCCCGGCACGATCGGCCGCGCGATCCCCGGCTGCGAGATGAAGCTCATCGGCGAGGACGGCCAGGCGGTCGGTCCCGGCGAGGGCGTCGGCGAGATCGCGATCCGCGGCGACAACGTCATGAAGGGCTACTGGAACAAGCCGGAGGCGACCGAGGCCGCGATCCCGGACGGCTGGTTCCGCACCGGCGACATCGCGAGCGTCGACGAGGACGGCTACTACACGATCGTCGACCGCAAGAAGGACCTCATCATCCGCGGCGGCATGAACATCTACCCGCGCGAGGTCGAGGAGGTGCTCTACACCCACCCCGACGTCCTCGAGTGCGCGGTCGTCTCCGTGCCGCACCCCGAGCTCGGCGAGGACGTCGGCGCCGCCGTGTCGCTGCGCGAGGGCGCCTCGGGTGACCTCGAGGAGATCAAGCAGTACGTCAAGGACCGGGTCGCGGCCTACAAGTACCCGCGCACCGTCTGGGTCCTCGACGAGCTGCCCAAGGGCCCGACGGGCAAGATCCTCAAGCGGGAGATCCACGCCCCGACCGCCTGACGCCTCTGGCCCGCGAGCCTCTGGCCGGGAAATCCTGAGCTGGCCGGGAAAACCGGAGATGACCGTGCAATTGCGCGGTCATCTGCGGTTTTCCCGGCCATTCGCAGTTTTCCCGGCCGGGGCAGGTGGCTCAGCCGGCGGCGAGGTCGGTGAGGGCCGAGGCAAGATCCGTCGTGGTCCGCACCGCTGCCACGGCCACGGCGGACGAAGGGGAGGCCCCCGCCAGTCCGCACGCCGGTGTGACGACGACGTCCGCGAGCGCGGAGACCGGCAGGCCGATCCGCTGCCAGGCACCGACGAGCCGCTCCCGTGCCGTGCGCCAGTCGCCGCCGGTCGTCGGCACGGCGCCGGCCCACAGGGTCAGGCCCGCCTCGACGGCCTCGGCGGTCTGCTCCCAGCGGGCGCCGTCGAGCAGCGAGGTGTCGAGCGAGATGCCACGAGCACCGCTCTCCCGCACCAGCTGCACCGGCACCTCGCCGGCGCAGCAGTGCACAAGCGTCGTCCGCTCCCCGGCCGCGGCGAGCACCTCGCGCAGCCCGTCACGGACCTCCGAGCGGTCGACCGCGCGCAGCGTGCCGTAGCCCGAGGCGGTCGGGAGTCGCCCCTCGAGCACCGCCGGCAGCCCCGGCTCGTCGACCTGGACGATCACCTCGGCACCGGGCACGAGGCGCTCGATGTCGGCGATGTGCGCGCGCAGTCCCTCGGCGAGAGACCCGACGAGGTCGCGGCGCGCACCGTGGTCGGCGACCGCCCGCTCACCGCGCGGCAGCTCGATCGTCGCGCCGAGCGTCCACGGTCCGGTGACCTGGATCTTCAGCGGGCCGGTCCACCCGTCGTAGGCCTCGGCGAGCTCGTCGAGGTCCTCGCGCAGGAGGGCGCGGGCCCTCCCTTCGTCATGGCCGGGACGACCCGCGAAGCGCCACCCGTAGGGCTGGGTCTCGACGTGCAGCCCCTCGAGCAGCGCCGCGGCCCGGCCGACCATGTCGGCGCCGACGCCCCGCGCCGGCAGCTCGGGCAGGTGCGGGATGCCGTCGCCGAGCAGGTCGCGGACGGCGACGACGGCCTCGCGGGATCGCGTGCCGGGCCAGGACCCGACACCGGACGCCCGGGTCACGCGCTCGCCCTCGCGGCGCGCCCGGCGCGCCCGGCGCGCGCGATGGTGCCCGAGCCGACGACACGGGTGCCGTCGTAGAGGACGATCGACTGACCGGGGGCGGCACCGCGCACGGCCTCGTCGAGACGGACCACGAGACGAAGACCCCCTTCGGCAGCAGCATCGGTGACCACCTCGGCGGTCGCCGCGATCTCCTCGCCATGGGCCCGGATCTGCGCGCCGAGGCGGTGCCGCCCTGAGGCCGCCGGCCCGCACCAGCGCACGTGGTCGGCCTCGATCTCGTCGGTGCCGAGCAGGTCCGCGGTGCCGATGAAGACCCGGTTGGACGCGGCCTCGACCCGGGTGACGTAGCGCGGCTGGCCGTCGAGGTCTGAGCGGTCCAGGCCGAGCCCGCGCCGCTGACCGACGGTGAACCCGTAGGCCCCGCGGTGCTCGCCGACGACCTCGCCGGAGCCCTCGTCGACGATCTCGCCCGGCTGCTCGCCGAGCCGCTGGGTCAGCCAGCCCCGGGTGTCGCCGTCGGAGATGAAGCAGATGTCGTGGCTGTCGGGCTTCTTGGCCACGGCGAAGCCGCGCGCGGCGGCCTCTTCGCGGATCTGCGGCTTCGTCGTGTCGCCGAGGGGGAAGAAGGCGCGCGCCAGCTGCTCCTCGTCGAGCACGCCGAGGACATAGGACTGGTCCTTGGCGGAGTCGACCGCACGGTGCAGCTCGCGACCGTGGGGACCGTCGACGATCTGCGCGTAGTGACCGGTCGCCACGGCGTCGAAGCCGAGGGCCAGCGCCTTGTCGAGGAGCGCGGAGAACTTGATCTTCTCGTTGCAGCGCAGGCAGGGGTTGGGCGTGCGGCCGGCCTCGTACTCGGCGACGAAGTCGTCGACGACGTCCCGGGCGAAGGGGGTCGCCATGTCCCAGACGTAGAAGGGGATGCCGAGTCGGTCGGCGACCCGTCGCGCGTCACCGGCGTCCTCGATGGTGCAGCAGCCGCGGGCGCCCTCGCGCAGCGTCTTGGCGTTCTTGGCCAGGGCGAGGTGGACCCCGACGACGTCGTGCCCGGCCTCGATCATCCGCGAGGCGGCGACTGCCGAGTCGACGCCCCCGCTCATCGCGGCGACGACGCGCATCACGCGGCCCCGCTGGCCCGTCGCGCGCGGGCGATGGCCTCGGGCAGGGCGGCGAGCACGGCGTCGACGTCGGCCTCGGTCGAGGTCCAGCCGAAGGACACGCGCAGGGAGCCGCGTGCCTCCTCCTCGGAGCGCCCCATCGCGAGCACGACGTGCGAGGGCTGCGGGATGCCGGCCTGGCAGGCCGAGCCGGTCGAGACGGCGATGCCCGCGGCGTCGAGCAGGTAGAGCATGGAGTCGCCCTCGCACCCGGGGATGGTGATGTGGGCATTGCCCGGCAGCCGGGTCGTCACGTCCCCGGGCTCCCAGCAGCCGGTGACCCGGATGCCGAGGTCGAGGGCCTGGGTGCCGGCGAGGAAGCGGTCGCGCAGCGCACCGACGCGCGCCGCCTCGGCCTCGCGCTGCTCCACGGCCTCGGTGAGGGCGACGGCGAAGCCCCGGATCGCCGGCACGTCGAGCGTGCCCGAGCGCACGCCGCGCTCCTGGCCGCCGCCGTGGCTCAGGGCGACGAGCCGCGCATCGCGCTTGGCGACGAGCGCCCCGATGCCGAGCGGCCCGCCGAACTTGTGCGCGCTGACGCTCATCAGGTCGACGCCGCTGCCGGCGAAGTCGACGGGCAGGTGGCCCGCCGCCTGGACCGCGTCGGTGTGGAAGGCCAGCCCGTGCTCGTGGGCGATCGCCGCCATCGTCGTGACGTCCTGGACCGTGCCGACCTCGTTGTTGGCCCACATGACCGAGACGAGACCGACGCTCGCGGGGTCCTCCTCGATCGCGGCGCGCACCGCGTCGGGCTGGACGGTGCCGCACTCCCCCGGCGCCACGAAGGTCGCCTGCGCGCCCTCGTGCTCCACCGCGTGGTCGACGACGTCGAGGACGGCGTGGTGCTCGACGCCGCTCACGACGACCCGATGGCGAAGGGGGTCCGCCGCACGGGCCGCACGGAGCGAGCCGGTGATGGCGAGGTTGTCGGCCTCGGTCCCGCCGGAGGTGAAGACGATCTCGCTCGGTCGGGCCCCGAGGGCGGTCGCGATGCGCTCGCGCGACTCCTCGACGACCCGGCGGGCGTCGCGCCCGGGGCCGTGGAGGCTGGAGGCATTGCCGGTGAGCCCGAGCTGCTCGACCATCGCCTCCCGGGCAGCGGGAGTCATCGGCGTGGTCGCCGCGTGGTCGAGGTAGGTGGTCATCGGATGAAGTCTACGAGTCAGGTCGCCGACGTCAGTCCGAGCAGCCGGTCGCCACCCCCAGCGCGGCGCACAGCCGACGCACCGCCTCGTCGCTCAGTCGCCCGAGCCGTCGCGTGAGGAGGGCCACCGGCAGGTCCGTGACGGCGTCCAGCTGTGCCGCGCAGAGACGGTCGACCGGTTCCTCGCCGGGCTCGAGGAGCACCTCGCTCGGCAGGTCGCGGACCACCGTGCTGCACGGCGCGACCAGGGTCCGGCGGCGACCCGTGATGGCCGCCCCCCGGCTGAGCACCACGACCGGCCTGGCCCCGGCATCCGCCAGGTCCGCCCACCACAGCTCACCTCGCGCGGGCAGTGCCACCCTCAGCGCCTCGCCGCCTCGTCGAGGAAGGACCCGAGGTCGCCCCAGTCGTCCGACAGGTCTGCAGGTGTCTCGCGGTAGGCCCTGCGGTAGGCCTCGTCGATCTCGGCCGCCCGGTGGGTGCGCAGCAGGGCCTGCAGGGAGGCCTCGACCAGCGACGCATCCGTCGCTGCCCCGTGCGCCGCGCGAGCCCGCTCGAGGAGGTCGGCGTCAACCGTCGTGCTCACCCTGACCTTGGCCATGCCACAAGTATGCCACGGTGATGGCACATCGGGTTCAGGCCGAGGCCAGCGCCTCCTCGCGCTCGGCCGTCGCGACGTGCGTGCCACGCCCCTGCCGCGCGACCCCGAGACCCGCGAGCGCGACGCCGAGGACGATCCACACGGCGAGGACGACGAGGTGCGAGATCGCGCCGCCCCCGTCGAAGAAGGCGACCGAGCGGACGAGCGAGCCGGCCGCACCGACGGGCAGCAGCTGCCCGACCTCGCCCCAGACCCCGGGCAACCACTGCGGGCCGTTGGCCAGGCCGGAGAGCGGGTTGGCGACGAAGAGCATCGTCACGGCACCGATGCCGATGCCGGGGGCGCCGACGAGCGCGCCGAGACCGAGCACGGTGGCCGAGATGGCGAGGATCCCCGCGGAGATCGACAGCGAGGTCAGCCAGTAGTCACCGTCGAGCGCACCGAAGCCGAGCTGGAGGATCGCGGTGGCGACGAAGCCCGCGAGCAAGGCGATGGCGGTCGCACCGACGAAGCGCATGAGGGTCGAGCCCCTGTAGACGAGCAGGAGCAGCGCGGCCGTGGCCATCCCGCCGAAGACGAGCGGCAGGCCGAGGGTCGAGACACCGACGGCCTGCGGGTCGTCGGTGGTCGTCGGGGCGAGCTCGACGTAGGTGACCTTCTGGCCGGACTCCTCGAGGCCGGCGCCGACGCCCTTGAGCACCTGGGTGTAGGCCGTGCCGGCACCCGTCGCGGTCTGGACGGTCACCCCCTTCGCCCCGACGGTGATGCCACCGATGGCCTCGCGGTCGGTGATGGCCTCGGCCCCCTCCTGCTCGGTGGCATAGGTCGTGACGTCGAAGGTGCCGGGCGCCTGCTTGTCCAGGGCGGCGGTGACCTTCGAGGTGGCCTGCTCGGGGCCGCTCACGGCGAGCGGCAGGTCCTTCGGGCCGGAGTTGAGCGCCGGTGCGGCGAAGGCGAGCAGCATGAGCGCGACCATGACCGTGATGCCGACGACGATCGCGACGAGCGTGCGGGGTGAGCTGGTGGTGCGGGTGGCCATGGCCGACTCCTTGGCTAGAAGCGGAGGATCAAACTCCATTTACAAATGGAGAGCATTCCTCCGCTATGGTGGTTGGCACGTCAGCCACCGTCGAAGGGAGCGCCCGTGCGCGCCGACGCCCGCGCCAACCGCGCCGCGATCATCGATGCCGCCCGGCGCCTCTACACCACTCGTGGTCCGGACGCCCCCCTCTCCGCGATCGCCGAGGAGGCCGGCGTCGGGGCGGGCACCCTCTACCGCCACTTCCCCACCCAGCAGGACCTCGTGCTCGGGGTCGTCGAGTGGCTGAGCGCGACGATCCACGAGGTCCGCGAGCGCTGGCTGGGGCCGATGCAGACGAACCCGCACGAGGCCTGGCCCGGCTTCGTCGCCGACATCGTCGAGCTACGGGTCGCGGCCCTCATGCCCCGCGTCGTCGAGGGCGTCGACATCGAGACGGTCATCCCCCAGATCTCTCGGCGCCGCGACGCCGCACTGGCCGCCGTCGGTGAGGTCGTCGAGCTGGCGAAGGGGGCCGGCCTGGTCCGCGAGGACGTCACCGCCGCACAGTTCCAGATGGGCCTGGCGGTCGCCACGCGCCCCCTGCCGAGCGCCGCCTCGGCCCTCGTCCCCGACGTGAGCAGCTGGCTCGTCGAGGTGTACCTGCGGGGCCTGCGCCCGGACTGACGGCTCGGGCCGGCGCCCGACCTCAGACGTGCTCCATCGACCCGCACGTGCGCTCGCGCACGGCTGCGGTCTCGAGCTGGATCGTCGCGTGGTCGAAGGAGACCGGGAAGTGCTCGCGCAGGCACCCACGGATCTGCTCGAGGATCTGCGGTGCATGCCCGGACTCGAAGCAGCCGTCGTCGATGACGACGTGGGCCGAGATCACCGGCAGCCCGGTGCCGATCATCGAGGCGTGCAGGTCGTGGACCTCGCACACGTGCTCGAGCTCGAGGACGTGGGCGCGCACGACGTCGAGGTCGACGTCCTCGGGGGCGAACTCCATGAGCACCCGCGTCGTCTCCCGCAGCAGCCGCACCGCCCGCGGCACGATGAGCGCCGCGATGAAGAGACCGGCGATCGTGTCGGCCCGGGTGAAGCCGGTCGTCGCGATGACGATCGCCGCGACGATGACCCCGAGCGAGCCGAGCGCGTCGCCCACGACCTCGAGGAAGGCCGCGCGCATGTTGACGTTGGCCCCCCGTCCCGAGGCGAGCACGGTCATGGCGACGAGGTTGGCGAGCAGGCCGAGCACGCCGAAGACGAGCAGCTCGCGGGCGGGCACCTGGGCCGGCTCGACGAGGCGGCGCACCCCCTCCACCGCGGCGTAGAGCCCGACGACGAGCAGCAGGCAGGCCTGGCCGAGCGCCGCGATGACCTCGATGCGCGCGAATCCCCACGTCCGCCGGCTGCTCGGCGGCCGCAGCATCATCGTCGCGGCGACGAGGGCGACGAGCAGCCCCACGGAGTCGGCGAGGGCGTGCGCGGTGTCGGTGAGCAGCGCGAGACTGCCGGTGAGCAGGGCACCCACGGCCTGCGCGACGACGACGAGCACCGTGATGCCGAAGGCGATCGCCAGCCGGTTGCGCAGCCCCCGGTCCGGGGCCGCCGAGGTCGGCGTGTGGGAGTGACCGTGCCCGTGGCTCATGTCGCCTCCCCCGCCAGCACCTCGGCACAGCGCAGCAGGTCCTGCAGACGCTCCGGATGCCGAAGGGAGAACCAGCTGGCCCTCCCTTCGGCACGGACCTGCACGAGACCGGCGTCGCGCAGGCAGGCCAGGTGGACGCTCACGGTGGACTGCGCCAAACCCATGTGGTCGACGAGGTCGCGCACCCGGTGCTCGCCGCTGCGCAGGTGCTCGAGGAGCGCGAGCCGCGTCGGCTCGGACAGCGCGTGGAAGACGAGCGTCACGTTATTCATCGTCATGTGACGATGTTATACCCACGCGACGATCACCGGCAGGTGCGAGCGGGCGCGGACTCGGGGCGCGGATGACCGCCTACGCCGTTGCTCCGTGCTCTGAACCCCGGCTCACGGCACGGAGCAACGGCGTAGCGCGATGTGGGCGTCCCGGATCCGCCCAGCGGGGAGCCGCGGCCCGTCGTACGGAGCAACGGCGGGCAGGACGCCGACAGCCCCGGCACGCGGGGCGTGCCGGGGCTGTCGGGTGCGGGGTCTACTGGCGACGTCACATATTCGAACTGCACGAATAGCTCGTGCTCGCGAGCATCCGAGGCCGTTAAGCCCTGCCAGTTCCGCTCCCCACGAGTCCAGTGACCGCGAGGCCGAAGTAGGTCATGCCAGCCGCCACACGGCCGACCACTCGAGGCCGTCGCTGGACCCGCCGCAGTCACCGAGACCCTCCCTCATTGTCGACACCTCATCTTCTTCGCTCCGGTCGATCGTGCGGTACATCGTTGCTCGGTGGTCAATGAGACGCCTTTCCCCGCTCATGATCGAGCGACTCTCCCTGGCTGCAGGTAGGTGTCGCGGTCTGAACCGAGAGGGGTGCGCCCGGTCGGGGCCGTTTGGATCGCTGCCGCTACGTCAGAGTCCGAAGGCTCCGCCGCTGACGAGGATCACGATGCCGAGGCCGATGAGAACGATGGGGAAGAGGATGTGCTCCCAGCGTTCGAGCACTTCGGCGATCGGGGGGCGGGTGGCGACGAACTTTGCCAGGGCCACCAGGACCGCGACGAGCGCGAGGAAGATGATGCAGTAGGCGACTACTGCGAGAGGTTCCACGCTGAGGAAGACAGGGGTGTAGACGCCGATGTTGTCGCCGCCGTTGGCAAGGGTGACGCCTGCGACTGTCCACACGCCGACCTTCTTGCCGGCAACCTTGGCCTCGTCGTCATCGTCGTCATCGTCTCCGCGCCAGGCCTGCCATGCGGCCCAGAGGCCGAGGCCCAGAGGGATGAGACCGAAGTACGGGATGGCTGCCGAGGGTAGGAATGCTCCGGCGCCGATGGTCACCAGGACCGCGGCACCGAGGATGCCGGCGAATCCGAGGTACTGGCCGGCCAGAATGCGGGCGGTAGTGCCGCGCTGGCCTGCCCCTCGCGCGAAGAAGAGGGAGAGCACGATGATGTCGTCGATGTTGGTCGCTGCGAACAGGCCCATCGCCTGCAAGACCGAGGTGAGGATCATGCGCCCTCCCCAGCTGCGTCGCATCCGGGAAGCGAGCAGGCGGGATCGATGCACGGGGCGTCTTCGTCCACTGCCAGGGTGGCATCGACCAGTGCCGTCAGCGCCTGCGCCAGGTGCGAATCGGCGATCTCATATCGTGTCCGACGACCCTCGGGCTCGGAGACGACGATCCCGCAATCGCGCAGGCATGCCAGGTGGTTGGACACGTTCGGGCGTGTCAGGTCCAGATCTCGGGCCAGTTCCGCCGGGTAAGCGGGATGGTCGAGCAGGGTCAAGATGATCCGGGATCGAGTGGGGTCGGCCAGTGCACGACCCAGGCGGTTCATCACGTCGAGACGCGAAGCAATAATCAGCATGCACTGAACTATACAGCGCGCACTGAACACTCGGTCGCAGGCGTCAGCCTAGCTGTTGCTGGCCATAACGTTGTGGTCACGTAGGAAGGTCGCGGCAGGAGGCTCCGCCTCTGCGCGCGTCATCTCGGATTGGCTACAGGTACCTGCAGACCTCGTCGGCGTTGCAGGTCTCGGGTTCGGGTTCTGCGGCTGCGTCGCGGAGGGCGGCAACGTTGTCGCGGAGGGAGACGAGATCCGAGATCTGGCGCTCAATGTCCTTCAGACGAACGTCTAGGAGGTCCCGGACGTGGCCGCAGGGAATCTCGCCTCCATCGCGGATGTCGAGGATCTGTTTGATCTGCGCGAGGGTAAGTCCGGCAGCCTGGCCGCGGTGGATGAAGTCGATCCGAGTCGCTGCTTCCGGATCGTAGTCGCGGTATCCCGACGCGGTGCGCTCGGCCGCGGGAAGCAGGCCCTGCTCCTCGTAGAACCGCAGGGTCTTGGCGGTGGTGCCGGCCGCCTCGGCGAGTTCGCCGATCCTCATCTGGGTCTCCGATGTGTCACAGGTCGCACTTGACCTTCCCCCGTACTGGAAGGTCCATTGTGGCTGCATCAAGAGCAATTCTCAAGACTCAGGGGAGGAATCGGGATGCAGTCCAGGTACGACCTTGCGATCATCGGATCGGGTGGCGCCGCGTTCGCCGCCGCCATCCGCGCGACCACGCTCGGCAAGTCGGTGGTGATGATCGAGCGCGGCACTTTCGGCGGCACGTGCGTGAACACCGGCTGCGTGCCGTCGAAGGCGCTCATCGCCGCCGCTGAGGCCCGCCAGACCGCTGCCGAGGCGGGCAACCGTTTCCCGGGGATCGCCACCACAGCGGACGACGTGGACATGCCCGCGCTGATCAGCAGCAAGCAGGACCTCGTCGAGGAACTTCGGGGTGAGAAGTACGTCGACGTCGCCGACGCCTACGGCTGGCAGATCCGCCACGGCGACGCTGCGTTCGCCGGCACGCCAGAAGCGCCCGTTCTTGAGGTCACCGCGACTGACGGTGCGGTCGAGACGATCGACGCTGATCACTACCTGGTCGCCACCGGCGCCAGCGCATGGGCCCCACCGATCGACGGTCTTGAGGAGGCCGGCTACCTGACCTCGACCACGGCGATGGAGTTGACCAAGGTTCCCGACTCGCTGCTGGTGCTCGGCGGCGGCTACGTCGCCTTGGAGCAGGCCCAACTGTTCGCCCGGCTCGGGTCGAAGGTCACCCTGCTGGTTCGTTCCCGGCTGGCGTCGAAGGAGGAGCCGGAGGTATCCAAGGCGCTGCAGGAGGTCTTCGCCGACGAGGGCATCCGCGTGGTCCGCCGTGCGGTCCCGACCCACGTTGCCCGTGACGACGTCAGGGGCCAGGTTGTTGTCACCGCTGACATCTCCGGCGGCGAGCAGGAATTCCACGCCGAACAGGTCCTCGTCGCCCTCGGCCGCCGACCGGTCACCGATGGGCTGAACCTCGATGCGGTGGAGGTGAAGACCGGCGACACGGGCGAGATCGTGGTCACCGACCAACTGCAGTCCTCCAACCCCCGGATCTGGGCAGCCGGCGACGTGACCGGGCACCCCGAGTTCGTCTACGTCGCCGCCCACCACGGCAACATGGTCGCTGAGAACACGTTCGCTGGCGCTGAGCGGTCGGTGGACCACAGCCGGCTGCCGCGGGTGACCTTCACCAGTCCGGCGATCGGCGCGGTCGGGATGACCGAGGCCCAGGTGCTCGCTGCCGGGATCCGCTGCGACTGCCGCGTCCTGCCGCTGGACTACGTGCCCCGGGCGCTGGTCAACCGCGACACCCGCGGCTTCATCAAGATCGTCGCCAACGCTGAGACCGGCGAGATCCTCGGCCTCACCGCCGTCGCCAAAGACGCCGGCGAGCTCGCCGCCGCCGGTGTCCACATCCTCGGCAAGACCGTCACCGAGGTCGCCGACGCATGGGCGCCCTACCTGACCATGACCGAAGGCATCCGGATCGCCGCCAAGGCCTTCACCACCGACATCTCCAAGCTGTCCTGCTGCGCGTGACCCGCAGCCGACAGCCTCCACCCGACTCATGAAGAAGGTACCGCCATGTCGGAGCTCACGACGCAACTGCCCGAACGACTCAACAACACCGAAGAGACCGGCCTTGACGCCGTCCTATTGATCCCGCTGCTGCGGCTGATCGTCGAGGGCGGCCCGGTCACCGTCGAGCAGTTCGCCGCGGCCGCCGGCCGTCCGGTCGACGACGTACGCACGGGTCTGGCCGCGGTGCCGGACACCGAGTACGACGACCAGGGCCGCATCATCGGCCAGGGCCTCACCCTGCGCCCCACCCCTCACCGGTTCACCGTGGCCGGTGAGGAGCTCTACACCTGGTGCGCCCTGGACACCCTGATCTTTCCGACCCTGCTCGAGCGCGCGGCGAGCGTGGAGTCGGTCTCCCCGACCAGCGGCGAGCCGATCCGGGTCACCATCGACCCCGTCGCCGGCGTCACCAGCGTCGAACCCGCCACCGCGGTGGTGTCGCTGGTCAACCCCGACCAGATCACCTCGATCCGGTCCTCCTTCTGCAACCAGGTCCACTACTTCACCTCCGATGAGGACGCCGCGGGCTGGCTGGCCGAGCACCCCCGCGCCGAGGTCGTGCCCGTGGCCGTTGCCTATCGGATCGGTACCGACCTCACGACCGGCTTCCTCAACCAGTTCCAGGCCAACGCGGCAGTGGCCGACGACGGCCACTGCCGCTGCTGACCAAGAACACCGAAGGGAACTCCACTCCGATGAAGTCCAACCACGACGACCAACCGGGAGGCAGCGGCCTGCTCCTCGGAGCCGGGGCCGCGCTGCTCATGGTCGCCTGCTGCGCCCTACTTCCCTTGCTCCTCGCCGGTGGTCTGCTGGCCAGTGTCGGCGGGTTCCTCGGCAACCCCTGGGTGATCGGCACCGGCATCGCCGTCCTGGTGCTCGCGGTCCTCGCGACCACGCGGCGCCGCAGCGGCGGCAACAACGCCAGGCATGGCTGTTGCCCGCCTGTGAACTCCACCCACCCCAGCGACACGAAGGACGACCAGAACCGATGACGCTTACCCGCACCCGCCGCGCGACCCTCTCGGTCGCCGGCCTCCTGCTTGCAGGCTCCCTGGCTCTGACCGCCTGCGGAAACACCGACGCCACACCAGCCGCAGATGCGGGCACGCCAGCGGCGGTTACTAGCATCGACGGCCAGATGGTCAGCCTGCCCGCCAGCGGGAAGCCGACCGCGGTGTTCTTCTTCTCCGTCGGCTGCGGCGAATGCGTTGAAGGCGTCCGCTCCCTCGGCGAGGCCGCCACCGCTGCCGAGAAGTCGGGTGCTGGGGCGAGCTTCCTCGCCGTCGACATGGACCCCGGCGAGTCCAAGGAGACCATCGAGGGATTCATGGAGTACGTCGACGCCGAACACGTCCCGGCCGCCATAGACGAGGGTGCCGCCTTGTCCCAGCGATTCGACGTTGCCGCCCTGTCCACCCTCATCGTCATCGACGGCGACGGCAAGGTGACCTTCCGTGCCACCGAGCCCGACGCGAAGACGATCACCGCCGAACTCGTCAAGGCCGGAGCCTGATCCATGGGCGGATTGCTCAGCCTCGCCTTCGCCGCCGGCATGGTGGCGCCGGTCAACCCATGCGGGTTCGCGCTGCTGCCGGCCTGGATCAGCCAGACCCTCGGCGACGCTGACGCCTCGCCCGTCCCGGTGCGGCTGCTGAGGGCCCTGCGGTCCGGAATCGCACTGGCGATCGGGTTCGCCGGCACCCTCGCAGCTGCGGGCCTGCTGGTGAGCGCCGGGGCTCGGGGCCTGATCCAGGCAGCGCCCAAACTCGGTCTCGCCGTAGGCGTCCTACTGGTGCTCCTCGGCCTGTGGATGCTGGCCGGCCGTTCGATCTCCGTGCGGTTGCCCCGGATCACCGGCCGAGCAACCGAAGGCCTCCCGCCAACCGCCCGGATGCTGGTCTTCGGGATCGGCTACGCCCTCGCCTCCCTGTCGTGCACCTTCGGAGTGATCCTTGCTGTCATCGCCCAGGCACAGGCCACCGCCAGCTACGCGGGGCTGCTGCTGGTCTTCGGTGTCTACGCCGCCGGCTCAGCCAGCATCCTGCTGCTGCTCGCACTCGCGACCACCGCCGCGGGTACCGGCCTAACCCGCCACGTCGCACGCCTCGGGAGTTATGGCCCCCGGATCACCGGCGCCGTCTTGCTGCTCACCGGCGTCTACCTCGCGTGGTACTGGTGGCCCGCCGCCACCGCCGACAACAACCTCGTCGCGACCGGCCGTGCCGGCGGTGTCGCCAGGCTCTCAACGACCCTGTCCGGCTGGGTTCAGGCTCACACGGCGCCGATCGCGGCGCTCGCGGTCATCTCCCTCCTCGTAGTACTCGCCCTTGGCGCCGCCCATAGGCGGCGTCGAGCCAGTTCCGAATCGCCGGAGGCCTGCTGCGACACCACGAACGTCGGGCTCGGCGTGTCAGGCGGCGACCACGAGGGTCAGTAGCCGACGGCTGAATGGGGGGCTTGGTCCGGGACTCAGCGACTCGACTGGAACATTCTTCGAAGGACGTGCATGACTCACCGCAACTCGCCACTGTCAGTCGAGGGACGTCGGCGGCTGGTCGAGCGTTGCAAGACCCGGCCGATCGCTCACGTGGCAGCTGAGATGGGAATCTCCCGCGCTACCGCGTCAAAGTGGGTCCATCGCCATCGTGAGTTCGGTGAGGTCGGTCTGCTCGACCGCTCATCGACGCCTAAGCAATCCCCGACAGCCACCCCCAACGTCGTTGTTCGCGAAGTCGAACGCATGCGGCGCGAGCACAAGTGGTCAGCGGCTCGGATCACGTTCGAGCTCGAACAGGTCGGCATTCAGATCAGTCGGCGCACGGTGAGTCGCATCCTCACCGACCTGCAGCTCAACCGGCGCCGCTTCATCGACCCGACCGGGGAAAGTAACCGCGAAGCGAGGAAGATTGTCGCTCGGTGCCCCGGCCACATGGTTCACCTGGACGTCAAGAAGGTCGGCCGAATCCCCGATGGCGGCGGATGGCGGGCTCATGGCAAGGACAGCCCGGAAGCTCGCGCCGTCGCGCGGACGAAAACCCGCGGCACGCGAGCCGGCTACGTCTACCTCCACTCAGCGATTGACGGCTACTCACGCCTCGCGTACACCGAGGCTTTGCCGAACGAGCAGGCCGCGACGGCCGTTGCGTTCCTCGCGCGAGCGCGGGCATGGTTCGCGGCTCATGGCATCACGCACATCGAACGGATCGTGACCGACAACGGATCCTGTTACCGCGCCTCAGCGTTCGCCGATGCACTGGCCGGGTCGCGGCACCAACGGATCACGCCCTACACGCCCCGCCACAACGGAAAGATCGAGCGGTACAACCGGATCCTTGCCGAAGAGTTCCTCTATGCACGGACATGGACCTCAGAAGACGAACGCGCCAACGCCCTCGAGCGCTGGAACCTGCACTACAACTACCACCGCCCGCACGGTGCCGCGGACGGTCAGCCGCCGGCCACGCTCGTGCCAATTCGCGTCAACAACGTCCTGGCCTCATACACCTAGCTAGGGCGACTCCCTGGTCGGACCATAAGTCAGCCAGTTCGCTCCGGCCTGCTCCGCCCACAGTTGAGCCGTGTTGGGGTGAATCCCCAGAATGCTCGCGATGACCGCGGGCGGCACACTGGCAACATTTCGTATTCGAAGTGCGCGAGTAGGTCGCGATTGGCTAGCAAATTGGGTACCTCAAGCCTCTTGGCTCAGGTCCGTTGCCAGAGCGTCTACCCGGGAAGTGATGTCGTCGCGGATCAGTGCCATGCGCTCGTGGCCCTCGACGCCTCGAGTGGAGGGTTCATCGGTGATCCACCGGTCGATCTGGGCATTGCCCGGATGGTCGATGTGTGCCTCTTCGCCGAGGATGATGACGCGGTCGACGGTGTCGAGCAGGGCAGGGTCGATGGGCTTGGGGTGCTCACCAGTGACGCTGGCCCCGACCTCTTCGAGCGAGGCGACGGACGCTGCGTTGAGCATTCCGCCGGGGCGGGTGCCGGCGGAGTACACGTCGACGGCTTCGCCGTGGCGCTGGCGCATGAGGGCGGCAGCCATCTGGGACTTGCCGCCGTTCTTGACGCATACGAAGAGCACGGATGGGCGCGCGCTCACGAGCTGGCCTCAACTTGCTCGATGCCGAGGGAGTCGAGGAGTTCGCCGACTCGCGCTCGGATGTTGTCGCGGATCGGGCGCACCGCTTCGACGCCCTGCCCGGCTGGGTCATCGAGCGTCCAGTCCTCGTAGCGCTTGCCGGGGAAGATCGGGCAGGTGTCACCGCAGCCCATCGTGATGACGACGTCGGAGGCCTCGACGGCTTCGGTCGTGAGGATCTTGGGCGTCTCCGCAGACAGGTCGATGCCCTCCTCGAGCATCGCTTCTCGGACGGCAGGGTTGATCGTGTCGGCGGGTGCCGATCCGGCCGAACGCACCTCGACAGCGCCGCCAGAGAGAGTGCGCGTGTAGGCGGCGGCCATCTGGGAGCGGCCGGCGTTGTGTACGCAGACGTAGAGGACTGAGAGTTGGTCGGTCATGTGGGCTCCAGAGGGTGGGAGAGGTCAGGCGAGGACGTCACGAAGGAGGCGGGTCACCCGCTGTTGGATGTCATCCCGGATGTCCCGCACGACGTCGAGTGGTTGGCCGTCGGGGTCGGCGACGTCCCAGTCCTCGTAGCGCTTGCCGGGAAAGACCGGGCAGGCGTCGCCGCAGCCCATGGTGACGATGACGTCTGCTGCCTGGACGGCGCTGTGGGTCAATGGCTTCGGGTATGGCGCGCTGAGCGGGATGCCACGCTCAGCCAGGGCGTCGAGGACGGTGGGGTTGACCGTGTCCACGGGTTCGGACCCGGCCGAGCGCACATGGACCTTGCGGGCAGACAGGTGCTCGGTCAGGGCGGCCGCCATCTGGGACCGCCCGGCGTTGTGCACGCAGACGAAGAGGATCTCGGGGACTTGCTTGGCGACTCTCCCTTCAGCCTGGGCCACGGTCATGAGCTGCTCGCGTGCCTGCTTCGCGACGAAGATCGGCAGGTACTGCGTGATCGTGGCGCGCGGCTCGAGCAGGGCGCGGGCCTCGTGCACGACTGTGGCGATGGTCTCGGGTGAGAAGACCCCGTCGTAGGCGTAGGTCAGGTCGTCGATGAGTCGGTCGTACGTGTCGGGCGTGTGGGGTGCGGTACTCACGTGCGGTCCTCTGCTGGGATGCGAGATGGTGCCACGGCTGACGAAGGGTGGGGGAATCGTCGACGCAGGCCGAGGCTGACGTAGACGAGGCCGACGAGGACCGGCACCTCGATGAGAGGTCCGACGACGCCTGCGAGGGCCTGGCCGGAGGTGACGCCGAAGGTCGCGATGGCGACGGCGATGGCCAGCTCGAAGTTGTTGCCCGCCGCGGTGAAGGCGAGCGTGGTGGTGCGTTCGTAGGTCATCCCGAGTACGCGACCGGTGAGGTATCCGGCGCCCCACATCAGGGCGAAGTAGGCCAGGAGGGGCACCGCGATGCGGGCGACGTCCAGTGGGCGCGAGGTGATGGCGTCGCCCTGCAGGGCGAAGAGGACGACGATGGTGAAGAGCAGGCCGTAGAGCGCCCACGGGCCGATCTTCGGCAGGAAGGTGCCCTCGTATGCCTGCCGGCCCCAGCGCCGCTCGCCGATGCGCCGGGAGAGGTACCCGGCGAGCAGGGGGACCCCGAGGAAGATCAGGACCGACACGGCGATCTGGCCGAACGAGACGTCCAGCGCGCTTTGCTCCAGACCCAACCAGCCAGGCAGCACCGACAGGTAGAACCACCCGAGGCCCGCAAAGGCGATGACCTGGAAGATCGAGTTGAGCGCGACGAGCACGGCAGCCGCTTCACGGTCGCCGCAGGCCAGGTCGTTCCAGATGATCACCATGGCGATGCACCGGGCGAGGCCCACGATGATCAGACCGGTCCGGTACTCCGGCAGGTCGGGCAGGAAGGCCCACGCCAGGGCGAACATCAGCGCCGGCCCGACAATCCAGTTGAGCACGAGGGAGGACCCGAGCAGGCTGCGGTCACGGGTGACCGAATCAAGGCGGTCGTACCTGACCTTGGCCAGCGGCGGGTACATCATGACGAGCAGGCCGAGGGCGATCGGCAGCGAGATGCCATGCAGCTGCACAGCGTCCAGCGCGGACCCCAGACCAGGCACCCCACGACCGAGCACGAGCCCGGCGACCATGGCGATGCCGATCCACACGGGCAGGTAACGATCCAGCATCGCCAGGCGCGCGGGCGCGCGCTCGGTGGCCACCTCAGACATCGTCACGCCCGGCTCCCCTGCGGGGCGCAGCACGGCGAGGACTGCTCGAGGACGGGCAGGGACGCGGTGGCCGGCTGCGCATTCGCCGGGTTGTCGTCCTTGACGACGTAGACCTCCCACGGAGCGCCGGCCGGGTCGTGGACCCACACCTTGTCCTGGAGCGCATAGCAGCACGTCGTGTCGTCCTCGTCGAAGGTCGCCAGCCCGCCATCCGCGAGCCGTGCGCGCGCCTCGCTGACCTGCTCGGCGCCGTCAACCTCGACACCGAGGTGGTTCAGCGCACCGCGCGGCCCACTCTCGCGGGTCGCCTCGCCGGTCTCGATGAGCACGAGCTTCAGCGGCGGCTCGGTGATCGCGAAGTTGGCGTAGCCGGGCCGGCGCTTGTGCGGCTCGACACCGAAGAGCGTGGAGTAGAAGGCGATGGACGCCTCGAGGTCGACGACATTGAGAGCGATCTGGACGCGGCTCACGTGGGGTTCCTCCATCGGGTCATATCGACGTGTGTCGATACGTCAACCTTGGCACTGCGCATCGACGCATGTCAATATGGGGCCATGTCGATCGCCCCCTCCACCGACGGAAGCACCCTCCTCAGCCAGGCGGTGGAGCGGTGCTGCGCCACCGAGGGCAGCGCACCGATCTCGCGCGAGGACGCCGAGGCGGTGGCCCGACTGCTCAAGGCGGTCGCCGACCCCGTCCGCCTGCAGATCCTGGGCATCGTGCGCTGCTCTCCCGGTCAGGAAGTGTGCGCCTGCGACCTACCGGAGCCCCTCGGCCTGGCCCAGCCCACGGTGAGTCACCACCTCAAGGTGCTCGTCGATGCCGGCCTGCTGACCCGGGAGCGTCGCGGGCAGTGGGCCTGGTTCACCCTCGCGCCCGATCGCCTCGCTCTGGCGCGTCAGGTCCTCGACGCCTGACCAGTCGGGAGCGACACCAACCGGCCCGCCGCAGCGTGGCGGCCCCGTCACACATCGACGACCGGCCCCTGATTCACGTCCCGCCGGCGCGATGGGCCATAGGCGCTCCAGCTTGAACCCGCCACTTCGGCCCACTTCTGGGCGGTGCTCGTATCGATCCCCAAGGCGTTGGCAATGACCGCTGGTGGGACGCTGACGGCCAGATGCAGCAGCGCGGTGTTGCGGCTGACCCGCGCGGGGATCCCCAGTGGTCGAAGTGCTCTCATCAACGACATCGCGTGCCGCGGCTGACCGGCCCTCTTGCCCGGGAAGAGCCACTGCTCGTCGGCCAACTCACGAGCAGCCCCGAAGGGCTTGTGGACGGGCAGTTGCCGAAGAAGGTCCGCCAGCACAGAAGGAACGTCGAGCGGATGCTCGCCCAGCTTGACCTGCATCCGCCCCTCAACCTCGGCGAGGTCCTCGAGCGTCAGCCGCGCAATCCGGGCCACCGGTTGCGCATAGAGCAGTAGGAGGGTTCCGGCCACTCGCTCCTCAACTCCGGCTATGGACGGATCGTGCAGGAGCCGGCGGGCCAGCTCCAGCTGTTCGTCTGGATCACCAGTCTGCGGGGACGAGGCCACGCTTGGAGTGGTGATGGCGACGCTCGCCGGTAGGGAGCGCTGTCGCTTGAGCCACCGGACGAAGTGCAGGCTCCTGCCCTCGAGGGCCCACTCCTCGACGTCCCGTTGTCGGCAGTCACGCACACCGACACCGCGGAGGTTCAGGAAGGCAATGAAGCCTTGGGCGCTTCGGACCTCGCTGCGAGCGTTGTATGCCTGGTTGGCGGTCAGCCCGCCCGGGCCGATCTGCAGGCGCGCGATCACGTACCACTGCGCGTAGCGCGCGAGCACCTGGCGTTCGCTCACCCGGTCGACCTCGGCCACGACGTCCTCGCAGAAGACCCTCAGCCGTGCCAGGTGCTCATCACGCTCGCCCAGAAGGCCCGCGGACACCAGCACTCCTCGCAGGTAGTGCACGCTGAACACTTGCGGCTCGGCATCTAGCAGCTCATGGGTGACCTCCCCATGCTCGCTCAGCAGGTCTCCGAGCAGCCGGAAACACTCAACTCGTCCCCAGTTGTGCAGCACCGAACGAGGGTCCGTCTCCAGCAGTGCCTCGCGCACGGGCGCGTACCCCCGGCGCAGGCGCCCTTGCTCGTCCGCCAAGAACTCGTCGACCCTCGTGGCCGCCTGACAGGCGAAGCACCACGGGTCTCCATCGTTGGTGGTCCTGCGCCCCAATCCCTCCTGCCCGCACGTCGCGCACAGCACAACCGGGGCCCAGTAGCAGGTCGGGCACACGTCAGGAGAGGTCTCCGTTGCACGAAGAGCGACCCGTCGGGTGCGACCGCATAGACCGCACTCCCTGTGCGGGTGGCGGTAGCAACGTCCGCACAGGTTCCGGTCATGACCGCCACGACCGCCCTTTCTCGCGACGAGCGTGGCCAATTGCCCGCACGCGTCGCAAAGTGCCACCGCCTGCCTCTCCTTGGCGTAGCAGGCGGCACATAGGCCGGACCCATCTGGCTGACGTGCGTTGACGCGGGTGACCCGGCCGCAGCTGGCGCAGGATTCGGTCGGCGCACGACGACTGGCGCACCGTCGGCAGTATTCGAGTCCATCTTTCGAGCGCCGCACCTGCATGACCCGGCCGCACCCGGCACACTCACCATCGGCCTTTCCTGCGTTCCTGCACGTCCCGCAGAGCGCCCCCCCTTCGGAGTTTCTACTCGCCACGTGACGCTCTTGGCCGCACATCGAGCAGATGGCCCGTCGCGTGCGGTTGTAGCAACTGGGACAGATTCGCTGCCCGTCTGTGGTGTTGTGGAAGAGGGTGCGCGGGCGAGCACACGACGCGCAGGCAGGACTGACCACCCCCTTCACACCGGCGGCGATCGCGGCGTAGAACAACTCGCCGACGACCTTCGGCATTCTCGATCCCCCCTGCGTCACGACGTCGGGGTGCTCGCGCAGGTACGTGAGCAGGTCCTTGCGAGTTCGGGGTCCCGGCGCGACCTGCTCGACGAGTTTCGCGATCAGCTCGGGTTGGACTTGCGGGTCGTGCCGACGCAGGGCGTCGACCACATGCTGCACGTCGTCGTTGGCCGCGCGGTCCTCGTCATCGGACATGTCATGTATCCCCAGGGTCGTGCACGACCTGAGCCCGAACTGCTCTAGGTGCGCCCCCGCGCCGCGGCGCGTCTGGTCGTTGGCCCACTGCCTTGCGCGCCCGACGAGAGGTCGACACCACATACGGCTCGATCAGATCCCCTGGGCCACAGCCAAAGAGATCGCACAGCGCCGACAAGAGCTTCATGTTCATCCTGGCTGGCGGCGATGTGACGATTCGGTAGACCTGCGTCGGCGTCATGACCACCCCGCGATCGGCCAGATGCGGCACCAGATCCGAAGTAGCGTGCATCCCGTGCTCAGCCATCACCTGACGGAGGTGCCACCGATAGTCAACCGTCTTCGTTGCTTGGCTCATCATTCGGCCTTTCCGTCGGTGGGGTGAACGCTCGGTCCAAAGCCTGTCGCACCACCTGGTTGCGGTAGTCGCCTGACACCCCGGTGTACAGAGCAGTCGTCGAACCCCAGCGGTGCCCAGCTTGCTCCTGGACGAATCGGTGGTCGAAACCATCTTCGATCAAATGGGTGACGTATGAGTGTCGCAGGCAGTGCGGATGCAGGAGGGGGTCGAGCCCCAACTCCTCGCGCCACTGCGCGAATCTGCGATCGACATGGTGACTGCTGACCCGGCCCTGTCTCTCCGTGGGCCACAACGCCGGCGAGGTCGTCTGGAACTGCGGACGCACCTGCTCCACGTACTGGGCCAGCGCCTCGCTCGCCCACCGGTGCACCGCGACGACCCCTCGACGACGCGGCCCGGAACCACGCGAGGCCTTCCCCCATCGCACGTTGCACACTCCGTACTTGCCGAACTCCGGCGCTGCCGGGTTTCGCGTGAAGTCGTGCACGTCCAACATCGCCGCCTCTCTGCGCCGTAGCCCGAAGGCATAGATGACCTTGAAGAGGGTCGCATCCCGGTACGCCGTCGCCCACCCCTTGCGGCCCGAGCCATGCGCCTGGAACGCACGCTCATCCGCATGGTCGAGCAGTCGCTGGACCTCCACCCGCGTCAAAGGGCGGACTTGCGGACGCGCCTCCGTATCGATCACGTGCGCGGTGGTGTTCCACTCGTGGAAGATCTGGACAGGATGCGAGCCAAACATCTCCATGGACCGCTCGCCCCATCCGTAACGAGGGTCCACGAGGTAGTCACAGAACAGCGCAACGGCCTGCTGGTAGGCGCGCACGGTCGAAGTGGCCACCGGCCTGGGCTCAGACACCAGATGCGTCGTCCAGTCCTCGACATCCACGGGGCCCCACTCCCACGGCATCGAACCGCAGAACTCCATGAATCGGCGAACCTGCCGGTCCCGCGCGTGGATCGTGGCGAGGTTCAACGACCGAGCCCGCTGCTGATTGGCGAACCCCTGCAACATCTCCTCGACGAAGGCGTCAGCCGTCGCGACCGGGTCTCCCGACGCCCTGAACGGCAGGACGAGCGCGCCCATGTCCCCGTCGTCATCCACCACATGAGCGAACATACATCAAATGCATGATTCGTACATCACATGCAAGAAAGCCCGGAAAATCAGGGGCTGAGAACGCCCGCCAAGAGCCGCAGTCGATCGGACTAGAACCCTGAGAACCCCGGAAAATCAGCCTTCCCGGGACTCGGGATCCTACATCTGCTGCAATATGTCAGCGTTTCAGTTGACCGAGACGTGCACGTGGTCGTAGTGGTTCTGCGTCGGGTCGCCGCGGTCCTCCATCATCTTCCAGCTGCCGCCGGGCATCCAGATGCGCTGCTGCCAGATGATGTACTTGATGTTGAGCGAGCCGGCGTTGGACTGCAGCCAGGCCGCGATCTGGTCGCCGCGGGCGCCGGTCACCATGATGTCGACGGCATTGCCGGTGCCGTGGTCACCCGGGTCGCCGGCGCGGTAGCCACCGATGTTGGTCATGTCGGGGAACTGGGTGCGCACGGCGGAGTAGACCTGCTGCGCGTTGGGGCCCAGGCCGAGACCGGCAGCCTCCGCGGCGAAGTTGCCCGTCTGGGGCGCGCCGGTGGAGGTGCTCTCGGTGGACTCGGTCGACTCCTGCGGGGCCTCGTCGGCCGTCGCGTCGCTCTCCTGCTCGGTCGGCTCGGGGGCCTCCTGCGTCGCCTCGTCCTCGGCCGGGGCCTCGGTCTCCTCGACGGGCTCGGGCTTCGGCTCCGGCTTGGGCTCGGGCTTGGGCTTGGGCTTCGGCGGCACGTAGTCCGGCTTCGACACCGCGTCGACGTCGAGCTCGCCGACGTCACCCTGGGAGTCCTCGGACTGGGAGCTGGCGGGGGCGGTGATCGCGGCGCGGGCCGTCGACCGCGAGGCGGCCTCGCCCGTGCGGTCGGCGAAGAGGTCGCTCGCGCTCGTGCGCGCCGTGGCGACGGAGTCGATGCTCGGGGTCGAGGTGCCCTCGGCCTGGCTCGGGGCGACGACGAAGGCGCCGGAGCCCAGGACGATCCCGATGCCGGCGACCGACTTGGCCGCGGTGCGGGCGCCGTGCGAGCCGACCGACGACGGCAGGCTGCTCAGGCGGGACAGGGGGCTGGGACGACGGCTGCCGTGGCGGCCGACGTAGCGGGGGAAACTCACGCGAGACCTCGGGGTGGAAAACAGGGGACGGGCCTCACGGCCGCGAACACCATAACCACACCTTCTGCCAGAAGTCACGTTTTGGTAAAGGGCGGTGTCACAGGTCACCGCCCGGGACGGCGAAAGGCGCCGCCCCCTGATGGGGAGCGGCGCCCTTCGTCAGGCGTGACCGGAGGTCACTTGCCCTTGACGGCCTCCGTGGCCTGGGGCAGGACGGTGAAGAGGTCACCGACGACACCGAAGTCGACGAGCTCGAAGATCGGGGCCTCCTCGTCCTTGTTGATCGCGACGATCGTCTTGGAGGTCTGCATGCCGGCCCGGTGCTGGATGGCACCGGAGATGCCCGCCGCGACGTAGAGCTGCGGCGAGACCTGCTTGCCGGTCTGACCGACCTGCGACGAGTGGGGGTACCAGCCGGCGTCGACCGCGGCGCGCGAGGCACCGACGGCGGCACCGAGCGCGTCGGCGAAGGTCTCGACCGGCGAGAAGTCACCGCCGGTGCCACGACCACCGGAGACGACGATCGCCGCCTCGGTGAGCTCGGGACGACCGGAGGCCTTCTTCGGCTCGGACGCGGTGACCTTGGCGGCCTTCGCGCCGTCGGAGAGGCTCACGGAGAGCTCCTCGAAGGCACCGGCGCCGTTGGCCTGCTCCGGCGCAGCGGAGTTGGGCTTGACGCAGATGATCGGGGTGCCCTTGGTGACCTTGGCCTGGACCGTGTAGCTGCCGGCGAAGACGGACTGGGTCGTGACCGGCCCCTCCTGCACGTCGACGGCGTCGGCGATCAGACCGGAGTCGGTCTTGACCGCGAGGCGGGCACCGATCTCCTTGCCGGCGGAGTTGCTCGGGATGAGCACCGCGGCGGGGGACTTCTCCTGGACCAGCTGCGCGAGGATCTCGGCCTGGGGGGCGACGAGGTGCTCGAGGGCGGCCGGGTCGGAGACGGCGTAGATCTTCTCGGCGCCGTAGCGGGCGAGCAGGTCCTTGGCGGTCTCGGCACCGGGGCCGATGAAGACGGCGGAGGGCTCACCCAGGCGGCGGGCGATGGTCAGCATCTCCGCGGCGGGCTTCTTCACCTCACCGTTTGCGTGGTCGACGAGGACGAGGACTTCAGCCATGTCTGTTGCTCCTTGGTGTCCGGGTCGTCGCTCAGACGAACTTGTTGGTGGTCAGGAACTCGGCGAGCTTCGTGCCGCCGTCACCCTCGTCGGTGACGATCGTGCCCTGCTCGCGCGGGGGACGCTTGGTCGTCGCCTCGACGGCGGTCGCGGCATTGGCCAGACCGACCTGGCCGGCGTCGACACCGAGGTCGGCGAGGGTCCACTCCTCGACCGGCTTCTTCTTCGCGGCCATGATCCCCTTGAAGGAGGGGTAGCGCGGCTCGTTGATCTGGTCGGTGACCGAGATGAGGGCCGGGAGGGAGGCCTCGACGGTCTCGCTCGCGGTGTCGCCGTCCCGGCGCATCTTCGCGACGCCGCCGTCGACGGTCAGCTCGGAGGCGTAGGTGACCTGCGGCAGACCGAGACGCTCGGCGAGCATCGCGGGGACGACACCCATGGTGCCGTCGGTCGAGGCCATGCCGGTGAGGACGATGTCGGGGGTGCCGATCTTCTTGATCGCCTCGGCGAGGATGAGCGAGGTGGCGAGCGCGTCGGAGCCGGCGATCGCGTCGTCGGAGACGTGCACGCCCTTGTCCGCACCCATCTGGAGCGACTTCTTGACCGCCTCGGCAGCGTCGGCGGGACCGATGGTCAGCACGGTGACCTCGCCCTCACCGGCCTCGACGATCTGCAGGGCCTGCTCGACGGCGTACTCGTCGAGCTCGGACAGCAGACCGTCCACGCCTTCGCGGTCGGTCGTGTTGTCCTCGTTGAATCCGCGGTCGGACTGTGCGTCCGGAACGTACTTCACGCAGACGACGATGTTCATCGGCGAATCGTCCTCTTCCTGGGTGAGGGGGCTGGGTACCGGGCGATCCTCTCAGCAGCCGCGCCGGTTGGGCCCGAACTGTGGGGAGGCTCCCAGTCCGCTCACGCTATCCAGCGCGGCACCAGACCTCCAACGCGGGTGAGGGTGCCCTTCACCACACCGCCCTTCGAGGCGGTCGCTGCGCGACCTTCCTCAGGGAGCGGGAGGGACGGAGGGCGTCTCGTCCGCGACGTTGGTGAGCACGTGGAAGGAGGGCTCCTCGTAGGGGTGCGCCGAGCGAAGAGCATTGACCACCAACGCCCTTCGCGATCGCGGGAAGGTCACCTCGACCCGGTCCTCGACGACCCGCTCGGGCCGGCCGACCTCGCCGATCGTCGGGTTCGCCCCGCCCACGGGACGGAACCTCCCTTCGCCACGCTGGACGAAGGCGCACTCGCGGTACCCCCCCACCGCACCCGCGCCGGCGTCGAAGAGCGCCGCCAGCACCTGCTCGGTGTGGGTGGCCGGGATGTGCGCCACGAGGACGTCGAGGGCTTCGCGGGTCACGTCACCACCCCGCGGGCAGGTCGAGGTCGTCCGGGACCGGGACGGGCTGGCGCTGCTTGACCACGCGTGCCGGCACACCGCCGAGGACGACGAAGGGGGGATGCGTCCCGCGGACCACGGCGCCGGCACCGACGACCGAGTGGTCGCCGATGTCCGTGCCGCGGGTGATGACGCACTTCGTCGCGACCCACACGTCGTCGCCGATCCGCACCGGCGACTTGATGATCCCCTGGTCCTTGATCGGCGTCTCGAGGTCCTCGGTGCGGTGGTCGAAGTCGCACACGTAGACGTCGTCGGCGAAGAGGCAGGCCTCACCGATCTCGATGTCGAGCCAGGTGTTGAAGGTGTTGCGGATGCCGATGACCGTCTTGGCCCCGATGCGCAGCGTGCCCTCGTGGGCGCGCAGCGCCGACCCGCCACCGATGTGTGTGTAGGCACCGATGACGAGGCGGGCGGTGCCGGGCGCGACCTGGAACTGCACGTCCGGCCCGATGAAGCACGGGCCCTCGAAGACCAGGCCGGGGGTGCGGGCCTTCGCCCGGACCATCCGCAGGTAGCCGAGGACGTGGTGGTGGCTCCAGGCCCGGTTGGCGACGACCCACCGGGCCCAGTGCCACCACGTGAGGTGCGAGGAGCGCGCTGTCACCGCTCGCGTCACCGCAGGGGCTTGGTGCCGGTGACGCCGACGTTGTAGAAGAAGCGCTGCGGCACGACGCGGCCGAGGACCGCGTCGACCTTCATGAGGTTCTTCCACGTGCCGTAGGCGAACTTCGCCCAGCCGAAGCCGAGGGCGTCCTCGGCGACGGCGTACTCGAAGGTGCGGATCGGCCACCCGGCGAGCGCGGAGGTCAGCTCCTCCGTCGCCGTGCCCACGTGCTTCGCACCCGCGTGACGGGCCAGGGCCGCCAGCTGCTTCGGGTCGAAGGTGTGCAGGTCGACGACCGCCTCGAGGGCCGCTGCGCGGGAGGACTCGTCGAGCTCGGCCTGGGCGCGAGCCCACTTGCGGCGCAAGGGAGGCAGCTTGGCCACCCGCGTCGCCGTCTCCCACGTCGCCCGGGAGATGTGCCGGGCGTACCAGTGCCCGATGGTCGTCGGCTCACCCGCGATGACGAAGCGCCCGCCCGGCTTGAGGACGCGCACCACCTCGCGCAGGGCGCCCTCGACGTCGGGGATGTGGTGGATCACCGCGTGCCCGACGACGAGGTCGAAGCTGTCGTCCTCGTAGGGCAGGGCCTCCGCGTCCGCGACCTGTCCCTCGATCTCGAAGCCGAGGCGCCGCGCATTGGCCTTGGCCGCCTCGACCATGCCGGGTGACAGGTCGGAGACGTGCACCTCGTCGACGAGGCCGGCGAGCTTGAGGTTGAGCGAGAAGAAGCCGGTGCCGGCGCCGAGCTCGAGCGTGCGCCCGTAGGGCAGCGACTCCCCCGGCTGGCGGGTCGACTCGAGCACGTGGAGGAAGCGGTCGCGCACGACGGAGGTACAGCGGTCGTCGAAGCTGATCGACCACTTCTCGTCGTAGGTCTGCGCCTCCCAGTCGTGGTAGAGCACCTGGGCCAGCTTGTTGTCCTCCCAGGCGGCCTCGACCTGCTCTGCGCTCGCGGCGCCGGCACCGGTCATCAGATGCCCTCGAAGGTGGCCTTGCCGGGGCCGTTGTCGACGAAGCTGCGCATGCCGGACTTCTGGTCCTGCGTGGCGAAGAGCGCGGAGAAGAGCTGGGCCTCGATCTGCAGACCGGTGTCGAGGCTCGTCTCGAGCCCGCGGTCGACGGCCTCCTTGGCGGCGCGCAGGGCCTGCGTCGGCCCGGTGACGAAGGGGGTGACGAGCGCCTTCGCGGCGTCGAGGACCTCGGCGGCGGGCACGACCCGGTCGGCGAGACCGATCTCCAGGGCCTCGGCGGCGTCGACCATCCGGCCGCTGAAGATCAGCTCCTTGGCCTTCGCCGGGCCGACGAGGCGCGGCAGCCGCTGGGTGCCACCGGCACCGGGGATGATGCCGAGCGTGATCTCGGGCAGGCCGACCTTCGCGTTGTCGGCGACGACCCGGAAGTCGCAGCACAGCGCGGTCTCGAGCCCGCCACCGAGCGCGAAGCCGGTGATCGCGGCGACCGTCGGCTTGGGGATCGAGGCGAGCGCGCGGGAGAAGCGCTGGAGCAGACGCACGTGGGCGGCCATGTCCGTGTAGGACATCTCGGCCATCTCCTTGACGTCGGCGCCGGCGGCGAAGACCCGCTCGCCGCCCCAGACGATGACCGCCTTGATGTCGTCGCGCTCGGCGGCCTCGTCGGCCACGGCGACGAGCTCGCGCTGCATCTGCGCGTCGAGCGCGTTCATCTTCGGGCGGTCGAGGACGATCGTGCCGATGCCGTCGGCGACCTCGAGCCGGACGACCTGCTCGCTCATGCCGGGGCCTGCCCGTCGGTCTGCTGGCCCTGCTGCTCGGCGACGGCCTCCTCGAGGTCCTGGCCGGTGGCGCGCTGGTGCCACAGCTGCACGCCCTGCAGGACGAGCGGGAGGGCGAGGCCGAGCAGGCCGCGCACGTCGGCGCCGCGCGGGAGGATGTGCTCGCTCGTCACGAGGAGGGTGTCGCCGGCGACGGCGGCCTTGACGAGGTTGAAGGCGACGTTGAGGTCGTTGCTGACCTGGAGCCGCTCCATCGGGTCGGTCGGCACCGGGTCCTCGAGGGCCCACTGGCCGAAGACGCGCAGCACGTTGGACTCGTCGTCCGCGGCGCGCACGAACATCTGCTGCTCGGAGAAGGTGAAGGCCACGTCACCCTCGTCGTCGATGCGCGGCTCGAGACCGAGCTCGCGCAGCGCCGCCTCGATGCGGTCGCGCAGGGGGGCCTCGGGCTCGCTCTGCTCACCGGAGGGGGTGGGGGTGGTGCCGAAGTTGGGAAGGGCGGTCGGATCGCTCATGGCCTCAACGTACCGACTGCTTACCCTGTGAGCCATGTCGACGACCACAGCCCAGGCGCTCCCCGACCGTCCCGCCCCGGGTGTGCGCCCCGTCGCGGGCGGGGTCGAGGTGGCCGTGCCGGCCGCGCACGCCACCGCCGTGTGGCTGTGCCTCTTCGACGACGAAGGGGAGGAATCTCGCGTCTCCCTGCCTTCCGCCGGCGAGGGCTGGTGGGGCGGCTTCGTCCCCGACGTGCACCCCGGCACCCGCTACGGGCTGCGGGCCGACGGCCCGTGGGACCCGGCTGCCGGCCACCGTCACAACCCCGCGAAGCTGCTGCTCGACCCGTGGGGCCGCGCCGTCGAGGGCCGCGTGACCTACGAGCCGGCCGTCTACGGGCATGCCGTCGACGAGGCCGGCGAGGGTGACGTGACCGTCCGCTCGGAGCTGGACTCGGCCCCCTTCGTCCCCCGCAACGTCGTGCTCGACACGACCTTTGACTGGGGCGACGACGCCCCGCCGGCGCACCCGCGTGACGAGCGGGTGGTCTACGAGGCGCACGTGCGCGAGGTGACCCGGCTGCTCGACGGCGTGCCGGAGCACCTGCGCGGCACCTACGCCGGCATGGCGCACCCGGTGACCATCGAGCACCTGCAGCGGCTCGGCGTGACGACCGTGGAGCTGCTGCCGGTGCACGCCTTCGCCGACGAGCCGCACCTCGTCGAGCTCGGCCTGACGAACCACTGGGGCTACAACACGCTCGGCTTCTTCGCCCCGCACGCGCCCTATGCCAGCGACGCCGACCCGCACGAGGTGCTGCGCGAGATCAAGGGCATGGTCAAGCTGCTGCACGCGGCCGGCATCGAGGTGCTGCTCGACGTCGTCTACAACCACACGGCCGAGCAGAGCACCGGCGGCGCGACCCTCTCGTGGCGCGGGCTCGACGCGGCGACCTGGTACCGCCTCGACGAGCAGGGGCACGACGTCGACGTCACCGGCTGCGGCAACACGCTCGACCTCACCGAGCCACTCGTGCTCGAGATGGTCCTCGACTCGCTGCGCTACTGGGTCGAGGAGGTCCACGTCGACGGTTTCCGCTACGACCTGGCCGTCGCGCTCGGCCGCGGTGACGACCTCGGCTACGACCCCGACCACCCCTTCCTCGTCGCCCTGCGCGAGGACCCGGTGCTCTCGCGGGTGCTGCACGTCGCCGAACCCTGGGACCTCGGGCCCGACGGGTGGCGCACCGGGCAGTTCCCCGGCGCGTGGGCGGAGTGGAACGACCGCTTCCGCGACGCGACCCGCGACTTCTGGCTCGCCGACGCGGGGGCGCTCTCGCGCGGCGAGGTGAGCGGCCCCGGTGTGCGCGAGATCGCGACCCGGCTCGTCGGCAGCCGCGACCTCTTCGGCGAGCGCACTCCCCTGTCGTCGGTCGGCTTCGTCACCGCGCACGACGGCTTCACCATGGCCGACCTCGTCGCCTACGACACGAAGCACAACGAGGCCAACGGCGAGAACAACCGCGACGGCAACGACCACAACCGCTCGTGGAACCACGGCGCCGAGGGCCCCACCGACGACGCCGTCATCGCGCTCGCCCGCCGCCGCTCGGTGCGCAACCTGCTCGGCACCCTGCTGCTGTCGGCGGGTGTGCCGATGGTCGCCTCCGGCGACGAGATCGGCCGCACCCACGACGGCAACAACAACCCCTACTGCCAGGACAACGAGATGACCTGGCTGCACTGGGACCTCGACGACGCGCGGCGCGACCTGCTCGCCACCGCCGCCCACCTCACGGCCCTGCGGCGCGAGGTCCCCGTGCTGCGTGACCACGACGAGTCGGTCATCGACTGGTACGACGAGACCGGCGCCGAGATGACCGACGAGACCTGGGCCCAGGACGAGCGGCGGACCCTGCAGCTGCACCTCGCCGGCGAGCCCGCGGCGCTGCTCGTGGTGCACGGGGGCCTCGCCGAGGCTGCCGTCACGCTCCCGGACGTCGGCCCCCTTCGCCTGAGGTGGGACAGCGCCTGGGAGCGCCCGCAGGACGCCGACTCGGGCTCCGCCGACCGCCAGCAGACCCTCACCCCCCTCAGCCTGCACCTCTACACGACCTGACGCCGCGAGAGGGCGGGTCGAGGTATGAGCGACCGCATAGCCGGTCGCCACCACCTCCACCCGATGCACGACAGGAGCGGCGAAGGGAGGGGTCGGCCCGACTCATGGGAAAGTCCGGCTGCCCGCACGACGTGAGTCGGCATGCCAAGCGGCCGGACTTTTCCTTAGGGCCACCCCTCCCTTCGCCCGCGACGCACGAGGCGCCCGCGACGAGAGAGAGGCGACCACGCGGGTGGTGCAGGACCGAGAACTCAGGCGTTGGCGACGAGCCCCAGGCTCGACGGGAAGGCCATGAGCTCGTGCCGGGGCAGCACGCGCACGGTCCAGCCGAACTGGCCGGTGCGCTCGATGGGGACCTGGCCGGAGAACTTCGCCTTGCCGTCTTCGTAGGCCTCGACGAAGCCCAGCGACGTGGCGTCCCAGTCGACGAGGTCGTCGGTGCCGAGCTCGACGCGGCCGGCGACGACCTGCACGTCGACCTCGTGCGGCGCGAGGCCGTCGAGGGCGACGTAGGCGTCGACGCTCAGCTGCTCGCCGACGAGCGGGCTGTCGGAGATGCCGGAGCCCTCGACGTGGTCGACGTGCACGGCCGACCAGCCGGCGCGGGCGCGGGCCTTGTAGTCGGCGAGCGCGCGGGCGCCGGCGTGGTCGTCGGCGTTGACCCGGGCGTTGTGCGCGGCCGCGGGGGCGTAGAGCTGCTCGGTGTAGTCGCGGACCATCCGGGTGGCGAGCACCTTGGGCCCCAGGGTGGTGAGGGTGTGGCGCAGCATCGACAGCCAGTGCTGCGGCAGCCCCTGCTCGTCGACGTCGTAGAAGCGCGGCGCGACCTGGGTCTCGATGAGGTCGTAGAGCGCGGCGGCCTCGATGTCGTCGCGACGTCCCTCGTCCTCGACACCGTCGGCGGTGGGGATCGCCCAGCCGTTGTCGCCGTCGTACCACTCGTCCCACCAGCCGTCGAGGATGGAGAGGTTGAGCCCGCCGTTGAGCGCGGCCTTCATGCCCGAGGTGCCGCAGGCCTCGAAGGGGCGCAGCGGATTGTTGAGCCACACGTCGCACCCCGGGTAGAGGGTGCGGGCCATCGCGATGTCGTAGTTGGGCAGGAAGACGATGCGGTGGCGCACGTCGTGCTGGTCGGCGAAGCGGACCATCTGCTGGATGAGCTGCTTGCCGGTCTCGTCGGCCGGGTGCGACTTGCCGGCGATGACGAGCTGGACCGGGCGCTCCGGGTGGAGCAGCAGGGCCTTGAGCCGCTCGGGGTCGCGCAGCATGAGGGTGAGGCGCTTGTAGGTCGGCACCCGGCGGGCGAAGCCGATCGTCAGGACGTCGGGGTCGAGGACGGAGTCGGTCCAGCCGAGCTCGGCGTCGGTCGCCCCGCGCTTGCCCCAGCTCGCCCGCAGGCGGGCACGGGCGTCCTCGACGAGCCGGGCGCGCATCTGCGCCTTGGCCGCCCAGATCGCCTCGCCGGGCACGTCCCCGATCTGCAACCACTGGTCACCGGCCTCGACGTCTCGGCCCCCGAGGTACTCGGCGGCGACGTCGAAGACCGCGTCGTCGACCCAGGTCGGGGCGTGCACGCCGTTGGTGATCGAGGTGATCGGCACCTCCGAGTCGTCGAACCCCGGCCACAGCCCGTCGAACATCTCGCGGGAGACGTGCCCGTGCAGCTGCGAGACGCCGTTGGCGCGCTCGGCGAGGCGCAGCCCCATGACCGCCATGTTGAAGATGCCCTCGGAGCCGCCCTCGTAGGTCTCGGCGCCGAGCGCCCGCAGCTTGTCGAGCGGCACGCCCGGCAGCTCCTGCGCACCACCGAAGTAGCGCTCGAGCAGGCTGACGTCGAAGCGGTCGATGCCGGCGGGCACGGGGGTGTGCGTCGTGAAGACCGTGCCGGCCCGGGCGGCCTCCATCGCCTCCTCGAAGCTCATCCCCGCGGACTGGGTGAACTCGCTGATCCGCTCGATGCCGAGGAAGCCGGCGTGGCCCTCGTTGGTGTGGAAGACCTCCGGCTCGGGCGCTCCGGTGAGGCGCGACCACAGCCGCAGGGCGCGCACGCCGCCGATGCCGAGGAGCATCTCCTGCTGGAGGCGCTGCTCACCCCCGCCGCCGTAGAGCCGCTCGGTGACCGCGCGCATCGCGTCGTCGTTGCCGGGGACGTCGGAGTCGAGCAGGAGCAGCGGCACGCGGCCGACCTGGGCGCGCCACACGTGCGCGCGCAGCTGCCCGCCGCCGGGCATCGCGACGCTGATGACGCACGGGGTGCCGTCCGCCTCGCGCAGCAGGTGCAGCGGCAGCCCCTGCGGGTCGGCGACCGGATAGGTCTCCTGCTGCCAGCCGTCGGCGTTGAGGCTCTGCTTGAAGTAGCCGGTCTTGTAGAAGAGACCGACGCCGACGATCGGCACGCCGAGGTCGGAGGCCGCCTTGAGGTGGTCGCCGGCGAGGATGCCGAGGCCACCGGAGTACTGCGGCAGCACGGCGGTGATGCCGTACTCGGGGCTGAAGTAGGCGATCGAAGCGGGGGCGTCACCCTTCGCGCTCTCCTCCTGGAACCACCGCGGGGCGGACAGGTAGGCGTCGAGGTCGGCCTTGGCGGCGGCGACGCGGGAGACGAAGTCGGTGTCCGCGGCCAGCGCGTCGAGCTCGCTCGCCGAGAAGGCGGAGAGCATGCGAACAGGATCGTGGTGCACGGTGTCCCACCGCTGGGGGTCGATGCCGGCGAAGAGAGCGCGGGTCGGCGAGTGCCAGCTCCAGCGCAGGTTCATGGCCAGGTCGCCGAGGGCGGCGATCGGCTCGGGGAGGGCGGTTCGGACACTGAAACGTCGGATGGCCTTCACCCGGGCCATCTTTGCGCCTCCCAGCCGTTGTGGCCAAGTCCACACCGATGACCTCCCCCCGCTGGGGTCGACGCCCTGCGGCGGGTAGTTTCACAGGGGTGAGCACCGACTTCACCGTTGCCCCGTCCCCGACGACCGGCACGCCGGTCTCCGGGCCGCCGCAGTTCCCCCTCGGCCGCATCCCCGTCACGGGGGTGCGTCCGGTGGTCGACCACGGCGCCCGCCCCGCGAAGTCCGTCGTCGGCGAGCCCTTCACCGTCACTGCCGAGGTCTTCCGCGAGGGGCACGACGCGGTGAGCGCCACCCTCGTGCTCACCGACCCCGACGGCGCCGAGCGCCACCTGCCGATGACCTGCACCAACCCCGGCCTGAGCCTGTGGGAGGCCGAGGTCGTCGCCGACCGCGAGGGCCTGTGGCACTACCGCGTCGAGGGCTGGTCCCACCCGTGGGGCACGTGGGTGCACGACGCCGGCATCAAGATCCCGGCGGACATCGACGCCGACCTCATGCGGGAGGAGGGGGCGATCGTCCTCGACCGGGCCGCGGCCGAGCCCTTCCGTGACGAAGGGGGGCGGACCTCCCTTCGCCAGGCAGCGGCGGTCCTGCGCGACCTCACGGGTCACCAGGCGACCGCGGCGCTGCACCTCGTGACGACCGGTCCCGCTGCCGCGGAGCTCGAGGCCCGCCCGCTGCGCGAGCTGGTCAGCCCGAGCACGGACCTGCCGCTGCTCGTCGAGCGCGAGCTGGCGCTCTTCGGGTCCTGGTACGAGATCTTCCCCCGCAGCGAGGGGGCACGCTTCGACGAGGCGACCGGGCGGTGGGTCACGGGCACGCTGCGCACCGCGGCCCAGCGGCTGCCGGCGATCGCGGCGATGGGCTTCGACGTCGTCTACCTCACGCCGATCCACCCCATCGGCACGACCGCGCGCAAGGGGCCCAACAACACCCTCGAGGCCGGGCCCGACGACCCCGGCTCGCCGTATGCCATCGGCTCCCCCGACGGCGGGCACGACGCGATCCACCCCGAGCTGGGCACCTTCGAGGACTTCGACGCCTTCGTCGCCGACGCCACCCGGCTCGGCCTCGAGGTCGCCCTCGACCTCGCGCTGCAGTGCTCCCCCGACCACCCGTGGGTCACCGAGCACCCCGAGTGGTTCACGACGCGCGCGGACGGGACCATCGCCTATGCGGAGAACCCGCCGAAGAAGTACCAGGACATCTACCCGGTCAACTTCGACAACGACCCCGCCGGCATCTACGCCGAGGTGCGTCGCGTCGTCCAGGTGTGGATCGACCACGGGGTGAAGATCTTCCGCGTCGACAACCCGCACACCAAGCCGGTGGAGTTCTGGCAGTGGCTCATCGCCGATGTCGCCGTCGACCACCCCGACGTCATCTGGCTCTCCGAGGCCTTCACCAAGCCGGCGATGATGCACACCCTGGCCAAGGTCGGCTTCCAGCAGAGCTACACCTACTTCGCCTGGCGCACGACCGTGCCCGAGCTCGTCGAGTACGGCACCGAGGTGAGCGGCGAGGCCGCGGCCTACATGCGGCCGAGCTTCTGGCCGACGACGCACGACATCCTCACGCCCTACATGCAGTTCGGCGGGCGGGCCGCCTGGCAGGTGCGTGCCGCCCTCGCCGCGACGATGGTGCCGACGTGGGGCATCTACGCCGGCTACGAGCTCATGGAGCACGTCGCCCGCCCCGGCGCCGAGGAGCAGATCGACAACGAGAAGTACGAGCTCAAGGACCGCCGCTGGGCCGAGGTCGCCGAGCGCGGCGACTCGCTCATCGGGTGGCTGACGATGCTCAACCGCGCCCGCCGGCAGCACCCGAGCCTGCAGCTGCTGCGCAACCTGACCTTCCACCACGTCGACGACGAGAACCTCATCGCCTACTCCAAGTCGCGCACCCTCGACGACGGCACCGTCGACACCGTCATCGTCGTCGCCAACGTCGACCCGCACACCACGCGCGAGTCGACCCTGCGTCTCGACATGGGCGCCCTCGGCCTCGAGCCCGACGCGCGCTTCGAGGTGGAGGACCACGTGACCGGCGCGCGCTGGGAGTGGGGCCAGGCCACCTATGTGCGCCTCGGCCCCGACGCCGAGCCGGTGCACATCGTCTCGGTGCGGCGCTGATGGCCACCGTCCACGACGCCACCCTCGTCCCCTCGAAGCTCGAGCTGCTCGCCGGCTGGGTCGGCGAGCAGCGATGGTTCCCCGGCCAGGGCCGCCCAAGGCTGCGCCGTCTCGACTCGTGGCGCCTCGACGACCCGGCCGGCGAGGTCGGCATCGAGGTGATCGTCGTCCTTGACGAGTCCGGGCCGAGCCCGACCGTCCACCAGGTGCCGCTCACCTACCGCGGCGCTCCCCTGCCCGGCGGCGAGGCCGCGCTCGTCGGCGAGATGGAGCACTCCGTCCTCGGCCACCGGTGGGTCTACGACGCCCCGCACGACCCCGTCTTCGTCACCCAGCTCATGGCACTGCTCCGCGGGCGCGTTGCAGCACAGGCCGGCTCGGTGTCCGACACCGTCGACCCCGACGTCGTCGGGGCACCGCACCCGGCGTGGCCCGACGACCCGGTCGTCGCCTCGAGCCGGGTGCTCACCGGCGAGCAGTCCAACACCTCGGTCGTCGTGCAGCCGGCCCCCGGCACGGGCGCCCCGGTGATCCTCAAGGTCTTCCGCACCCTCTCCCCGGGCGACAACCCCGACATCACCCTCCAGGGTGCACTCGCCGCGTCGCACTCCCCCTTCGTCCCCGCGAGCGTCGGTCACGTGGCCGGCGCCTGGCAGCGGCCCGATGGCGAAGGGAGGGACGTCGGTCAGCTGGCCTTCGCCCAGGAGTATCTCGAGGGCACGACGGACGCGTGGCGCGAGTGCCTGCGGATGGCTGGCGACGGCACCGACTTCACCGCCCGGGCCCGCGAGCTCGGCCGGGCGACCGCCGAGGTCCACGCGACCCTGGCCCGCGCCCTGCCCACGGTGGCGCCCGGCGCCGACGAGGTCGCCCGCCGGGTCGCGGCCATGCGCCGCCGGGCCGCGATGGCGACGAGCGAGGTGCCCGGGCTGGCCGCCCAAGCGGCCGACCTGGAGGCCGTGTGGGCGGCCGCCGAGGAGGCGAGCTGGCCTGCGCTGCAACGCATCCACGGCGACCTCCACCTCGGCCAGGTGCTCGACGCGCCCGACCGCGGCTGGGTGCTCATCGACTTCGAGGGCGAGCCCCTGCGCCCCCTCGCCGAGCGCAACGCACCGGACTGCACCCTGCGCGACGTCGCCGGGGTGCTGCGCTCGCTCGACTACGTCGCCGGCACCGTCGAGCGGGCCGAGCCCGGCCGCGACGTCCGCCGCTGGTGCACGGCCGCACAGACCGCCTATCTCGACGGCTACGCCGACGTGGGCCCCGACCCGCGCTCCCACGGCGCGCTGCTCACCGCCTTCGTCCTCGACAAGGCCCTCTACGAGGTCGTCTACGAGGCGCGCACCCGCCCGACCTGGCTCGAGCTGCCGACGACCGCGATCGACCGACTGCTGCAGGAGGCACGCCCGTGACGCCCGTCCCCGACTCCGCCCTGCCCGGCGCCCTGTGGGCCGTGACCCACGGGCGCAGCGCCCAGCCGCACGACGTCCTGGGCCAGCACCTCGAGGAGGGCGGACTGCGCGTGCGGGTGCGTCGACCGCTCGCCACCCGGGTGCGCGTGCGCTTCGAGGACGACGTCGTCGTCGATCTCCAGCACGAGAACGATGGCATCTTCTCCGGCCTGCGCCCCGACGCGACCCGCACGATGGACTACCGGGTCCTCACGACCTGGGAGGACGGCATCGAGCACGTCGGCGACGACCCCTACCGCTTCGTGCCGACGCTCGGCGACGTCGACCTGCACCTCATCGGCGAGGGCCGCCACGAGCAGCTGTGGACCGTGCTCGGCGCCCGACCGCAGCGCTACGACGGGCCGATGGGGCCGGTGCACGGTGTCGCCTTCGCCGTGTGGGCCCCACGGGCCAAGGCCGTCCACGTCATCGGCGACTTCAACGGCTGGGACGAGCGCACCCACCCGATGCGCCTGCTCGGCGAGTCCGGCGTGTGGGAGCTCTTCGTCCCCGACGCCGCGGTCGGCAGCGTCTACAAGTTCGCCGTGCGCGGCGCCGACGACGTGCTGCGGCACAAGGCGGACCCGATGGCCCGGCTCGCCGAGACCGCCCCGGCGACCGGCTCGGTCGTCACCGAGAGCACGTATGCGTGGCGCGATGCCGAGTGGCTGGCCGAGCGTGCCGAGCGCGACCCGCACACCGGCCGGATGAGCGTCTACGAGGTGCACCTCGGGTCCTGGCGCCAGGGGCTGACCTATCGCGAGCTGGCGACCGAGCTCGTCGACCACGTGCGCGAGCACGGCTTCTCGCACGTCGAGCTCATGCCGGTCATGGACCACCCCTACCCGCCGTCGTGGGGCTACCACGTGACGAGCTACTTCGCGCCCAACTCGCGCTTCGGCCACCCCGACGACTTCCGCCACCTCGTCGACGAGCTGCACCGCGCTGGCATCGGCGTGCTGCTCGACTGGGTGCCGGGGCACTTCGCGACCGACGAGTGGGCCCTCGTGCGCTTCGACGGGCTGCCGCTCTACGAGCACCCCGACCCGCGCCGCGGCTGGCAGCCCGACTGGGGCAGCTATGTCTTCGACTTCGGTCGCCCCGAGGTGCGCAACTTCCTCGTCGCCAACGCGCTGTACTGGCTCGAGGAGTTCCACGTCGACGGGCTGCGCGTCGACGGCGTCGCCTCGATGCTCTACCTCGACTACTCCCGCCAGGCCGGCGAGTGGGTGCCCAATGTCCACGGCGGGCGCGAGAACCTCGAGGCCGTCGCGCTCCTGCAGGAGATCAACGCGACCGCCTACCGCCGCTCCCCCGGCATCGTCACCATCGCCGAGGAGTCGACCGCCTGGCCGGGCGTCACCCGGCGCACGAGCGAGGGCGGCCTCGGCTTCGGGCTGAAGTGGAACATGGGCTGGATGAACGACGCCCTGCGCTATCTCGCGGAGGACCCGATCAACCGCGAGCACCACCACCGGCTGCTCACCTTCGCGATGATGTACGCCTACGCCGAGCACTACCTGCTGCCGATCAGCCACGACGAGGTCGTCCACGGCAAGGGCTCGATGCCCTACAAGATCCCCGGCGGCGACGCCGAGCGCTTCGCGACGCTGCGCGCCTTCTACGCCTACCAGTGGGCCTTCCCGGGCAAGCAGCTGATCTTCATGGGCACGGAGTTCGGGCAGACGAGCGAGTGGTCGGAGAGCCGCTCCCTCGACTGGCACCTGCTCGACCACGCCGACCACCGGCGCCTCGGCGAGCTCGTCGCCGACCTCAACTCCTTCGCCACGGCGCACCCGGCGATGTGGGCGCTCGACGCGCAACCGGCCGGCTTCCAGTGGCTCGACGCGGACGACGAGCAGGGCAACACCGTCTCCTTCCTGCGCTTCGGCGACGGCGAGCGCCACGACGACGTCGTCGCCGTGGTCGTCAACTTCGGCGGGGTGGCGCGGACCCCCCTTCGCATCGGTCTGCCGAAGGGGGGTCGCTGGGAGGTCGCGCTCGACACCTGCGGCTACGACGGAGCCGGCTCACCGAGCCAGGCGGGCGTCGTCGTCACGGCGCAGGAATGGCCCTGGCAGGGCCAGCCGTGGTCGGCGGAGGTGCACGTGGCGGCGCTCGGCGCGGTCTACCTCACGCCGGTCGCCGAGGTGGGTCAGGCCGGGCGCAGCGTGCCGTAGGTCCGGGAGCCGGACCACATCTTGCGCTTGCTGACCATGCGGCCCGAGGAGGGCGCGTCGACGATGTAGCCGTTGCCGACGTAGACGCCGACGTGGTAGCTGCCGTAGAAGACGAGGTCGCCGGGGCGCAGCCAGGTCTTCGAGGTCTGGCGCACGGCCGCCTTCTGCTGGGAGACGGTGCGCGGGAGCTTCACGCCCTGCTTGGCGAAGACCGTCTGGACGAAGCCGGAGCAGTCGGCGCCGGTCCACAGCGAGGTGCCGCCGTAGCGGTAGGGGGTCTTGCTGACCCGCGACTTCGCGAGCGTCGTGGCGTCCGTGCGGTCGCCCGACGAGGCGGTGACCTTCGTGGCGGCCTCGGCCGGCGCCGGGGCGACGGTCTCGGCAGCGACACCACCGGTGGCGGCGACCGCGAGGGCGGACAGGGCGGTCGTGATCTTGGGCAGGTGACGCATGGCGTGGCTTCCGGATAGGCGCAGGGGCGCACCGATGGTCACAGACAGATCACGGGTCGGTCAAGTCGAGGTCACGGGCAGCGTGTCGTCGTTGCCAACTTCACGCCACCCGCGGCCGGTGATCTAGAAGAGCGCGCTCATGAGCGTCGTGCGGCCCTTGCGCACGCGCTCGTCCTGCGAGCCCACGACGGAGAAGAGGTCGAGCAGGTGCGCCTTGACCCGCTCGCGGTCCTCGTCGGCCGTGACCCGCACGAGGTCGATGAGCCGGGTGAAGGCGTCCTCGACGTGCCCGCCGAGGACGTCGAGGTCGGCGACGACGAGGGCCGCGTCGATGTCCTGCGGGTCTCCGGCAGCTGCCTCGCGGGCGGCCTGCAGGTCGACGCCCCGGGTGCGGCGCATCAGGCCGACCTGGGCGAGCCCGAGCTGGGCCTCGGTGTCCTTGGGGTCGGCGGCGATGGCCTGCTCGTAGGCGGCGGCCGCCGCGTCGAGGTCGTCGCGCTCGATGGCCTCGTAGGCCTCCTGGTGCAGGGGCGGCAGCTCGTCCTCGGCGCCCTCGGGCGCGGCCGCGCCGCTGACCCGTCCGGTGACCCCGTGCTGGACCGCGACCTGCAGCAGCTGGTCGACGACCTGGCGGAACTGCTCGCGGTCGACGAGCCCGCTGAAGAGCGGCACCGGCTGCCCGCCGACGAGACCGAGGGCGAGGGGCACCTCGGGCGGCTGGATCGCCTGGGTGATCTGAGGGTTGGTCGCGATGTCGATGCTCACGACCTGCAGGCGACCGTCGAGGGCGCCGGCGATGTCGAGCGCGTCGTCGAGCAGCGCCTTGCTCTGCGGCTGCTGCGACGACCAGACGACGGCGACGGAGGGCACGACGCTGGAGCGGCCGACGATCTGGTTGAAGGTCGCGTCGGTCGCCTCGACGAGCATGGCGTCGAGACCACCGGCGGGAGCACCGGCGGCAGGTGCGCCGCCAGCGGCCGCACCACCAGCGGCACCACGCGGTGCACCGGCGCCAGCGGCCGGGGAGTCGGGACGGGCGGGGGCGCCGAGCCCGGAGAGGTCGACGGCGCCGCGCAGGGCTCGGGTCGGGTCGTTCATGCCGTCATTGTCCCCCACCGGCCCGGGCCGCCGGCACCCGGCGTCGAGCGCCGGGAGCCGGTCGGGCCCGTCAGCTGCCGGCTGCGGAGGCGACGACCTCGCTGGCACCGACGACGCGGGCCTTGCCCTGCTCCGGGGTGACGAGCGCGAGGGTCTCGACGTGCTTGACCGAGAGCGCGCGCTCCACCGTCGACGCGTCGAGCACGTACTTGAGCGCCGGCTCGCGGACCTTGAGCTCCTTGAGCTTGTTGGTCGCGCGGATCGTGTCGGTGCGGGTCATCGGCAGGAAGGTGATCGCCCCGCCGTCGGCGAGCTCGAAGCTCACCGTCTCGCCCTTGGCCACCGTCTGGCGCTGCGCGTAGTAGCCGAGGTCCCCGAGGTCCTCCTTGGTCTTCGCGGCGTTCTTCTTCAGCGCCTGGGAGAAGCCGTCGCCGACGGACACCTCCTTGGAGGCCTTCTTCGACGCGGGGAAGGCGACCCCCTTCGCCCAGGCATTGGCGGCGGAGGTGACGTCCTGCTCGGGCGCGGAGGAGAGCTTGACCGCGGCTCCCTCCTCGACGGGCGGCAGCGCGGGGACGCTCGCCCCGGCGGCCATCGGCACGTCGGCGAAGAGCGTGTAGGCCCGGTCCGCGCTCTGCGCGACGAGCACGTGCAGGTGCTGCACGTCGCCGGTGCGCGAGGTCGCGAGGACGGCCCGAGGCCAGTCGGTGCCGCGGCTGACCGCGAGCACCTCGAGGTCCTTGGGGGTGGCCGTGGAGCGGCCGGAGACGTCCTTGCTCGTGACGACGGCCTCGATCTCGCGCAGGGCGGGGCCGCTGAGCAGCTCCTTGCGCAGCCGGGTGTCGTCCTCGGCGAGGCTCACGCCGGCGACGTCGCCGACGACCCGACTGGCGACCTTGGTCGCGGTCGTCGTCGTGATCGACGCGCCGTCGGAGCGCTCGGCCGGGGCGTCGTGGACACCGGCGATGGACGAGCCGACGCCGCAGCCACCGAGGGCGAGCGGCAGGGCCAGGACGAAGGGGGTCAGACGGCGGCTCATGCGCGGGCCTCCTCGGTGGTCGGGCGGGCGGTCCGGTCACGGCGACCGCCGAGGCGCCCGAAGGAGCGGGCGAGCAGGGCCAGGCCGAGCAGCAGCACGACGATGCCGACGACGAGGGTCGTCAGGGCCTTCGTGCCCCAACCACCGTCGACGACGGTCATCGTCACGGAGTCGACCTCGGCGCCCGTGGGGGCCGCGACGACGAGGGTCTGCGGGGCGTCGGCCTGCTCGATGGTGCGGGTGACCTCGCCGTCGCCGGTGGTCGTCTCCTGCCACACGTCGAGGGTGCCCGGCGAGACCGCCTTGCCGGAGCCCTCGTCGGTGCTCACGAGGGCCCAGTCGGAGACGTCGACGCCGGCCACGTGGGCGCGGGCGCCGTCGCCGAGGAGGGCCTCGACGTCGGAGGGGCGCGCGGTGCCGGACCACATGCGGCCGGAGCCGGTCGCGGTGATCTCGACGGGGTGGTCGACACGGTTGAGCACGTCGGGCTCGAGGACGACGACGCGCTGGCCGGGCTCGGCGGTGAAGGTGGCGGTGCCGGAGGTGCCGAGGTTGGCGAGGAACCAACCGCCGACCACCGCGGCGACGAGGCCGAGGAGGGCCAGGATCGCGCCGGCCACGCGCTGCAGGAGCGTGCTCACATCGGGGACTTTCCGTGGGACATCAGGGGGTGCCCACCGAGGTGGCGGACGATCCACCATCCCAAAGACCCCCGAAGGTCACAAAATCGTCACGACTGCGTCGGGTCGTCGAGCAGGCCCCGGACCCGCTCGACCTTGGCGCTCATCTGGCCCGAGCGACCGGCGCGGATGTCGGCCTTCATGACCAGGCTCACCCGGTCTCCGTAGGGCCCCATCGCGTCGACACAGCCCTTGACGACGGCCATGACCTCGTCCCACTCCCCTTCGATCGTCGTGAACATCGAGCCGAGGTCGTGCGGCAGCCCGCTGTCACGCACGACCCTCAGGGCGGCGGCCACGGCCTCGGCGTAGGAACCGGTCGGGTCAGGCGTGGCCGGGGCGATCGAGAAGGCAAGCAGCACAGGGGACTCCGATCACTTCGTCATCTTGATCTGACCGTCGATGCGGGTCAGCACATAGGTGTGGGTCTCGGCGCTCGGGGCCTTGCCCTTGCCCTTGCCCTTGGCCTTGGGGTGGTACTCGATGGTGACGGTCGCGGCGCTCGCGTCCTCGTCCCACGACAGGTCCGTGACCTTGGCCTTGTCGATCGAGTCCCAGAAGCCGTCGTAGCCGGCCCGGTCGGTCTGCCGCCTCGGGGCGAGCATGTCCCAGGCCGCGTCGCGGTCGCTCGTCACGGTCGCGAAGTAGGTGTCGATGAAGTCGCGCGCCTCGTCCTCGCTGATCTGCTCCTCGTCCGCGTCCGGACTCGTGGGCTCTTCTGAGGAGCTCTCGGAGGTGGACGACTGGGTGGGGGTCGAGGTCGTCGTCTCCGTCGTCGTCTCGGTGAGCGTCTCGGGTTCGCTCGAGGTCGGCTCCTGCTGGGTCCCGGTCGACGACAAGCCACCGCTCCCGGTGCCCTCGTCCCCCTGCGACATCGCGAAGGCGATCGCCCCGATCGCCAGCGCGACGACACCGGCGACGAGCACGGCCCACAGCAGGGCATTGCCCCGGCGCGGCGGCGGCGCCTGCCCCGTCTGACGAAGGGGGGCTCCCCCCGGTCCCGCAGCCCCCGCCGCGGGGGCCACGGTCGTCGCGGCGGGTGCGGGCGAGGCGCCGGCCGTGCCACCGGCGGCGACGCTCTCGAGCCGGCGCAGGACCTGGGCCATCGTGCCGCGACGTGCGGGGTCGCGCGAGAGCATGTCGGCGAGGACCGGCTCGAGCGCGCCGGCGCGCTCGGGGCGGCGCGGGGGCCGCGAGGAGATGCTGCGCAGGGTCGCCAGGGCATTGCCCTGCGAGGGGTAGGCGTCCTGGCCCTCGACGGCGAAGTAGATCGTCGCGCCGAGCGCCCAGACATCCGCGGACTCGCCACCCTCGCCGCCCACGGCGACCTCGGGGGCCATGTAGCTCGGGGTGCCCGTCACGAGACCGGTCTGGGTCAGCTGGTCGTCGGTGCCGGCCCGGGCGATGCCGAAGTCGCCGAGCTTGGGCCGGCCCCCGCCGATGAGGACATTGGCCGGCTTGACGTCGCGGTGGACGATGCCCGCCCGGTGCGCCGCCGCGAGCGCGCCCGCGAGCTGCGCACCGAGGTCCGCCGCTCCCTTCGGCGTCATCGGGCCGCGCTCGCGCACCGCCGACGAGAGGGTCGGGCCGGCGACGTACTCCATGACCAGCCACGGCGTGCCGTCGTGCTCGGTGACGTCGTAGACGGCGACGACGTTGGGGTGGTTGAGCGCGGCCGCGGCCCGTGCCTCGCGCATGGCGCGACGGGTCTCCCCTTCGCTCTCGCCGGGGAAGTCACCGATCTGCTTGACCGCCACCCGGCGGCCGAGGACGGTGTCGCGAGCCAGCCACACGGTGCCCATGCCCCCGCGGCCGATCGGTCGCAGGCGCTCGTAGCGGCCACCGATGAGCTCGGGCGTTGTGTCGTCAGTCATGTCCGGGCCAGCGTAGACGGCCGGGCCCGGCTACCGGGACGTAGACTGCCGACCCAGGGCACTCGCCCAGTCCAGACACCTCAGATCCAGGGGGATCCACGCATGTCCTACCCAGCCCCGCCTCCGCCCGGTGGCGCCGGTGGCCCCAACCCCTACCAGGCGCCGTACGGCAGCGCCCCCCAGGGCATCCCGCCGAAGAAGCAGGACAACACCCTGTGGTGGGTCCTCGGCATCATCGCCGCGGTCGTCATCCTGTGCTGCTGCTCGGTCGGCGGGTTCTTCCTCTTCGTGGCCAACGAGGCCAGCGACCAGGTCTCGAGCTACAGCTCGTCGGCCAACTCGTCGAAGAATGCCGACGCAGCCGGCGCGAGCACCGTCTCCGAGGGCGGCTCGATCACCGTCGACGGCGCCGCCGTCCAGAGCGGGTGGTCGATCGACTCGACCGGCGACGTGGTGAACCTGAGCGTCAGCAACACGAGCGGCACGGCCGACTCCTTCTACCTGACCTTCTACCTGATGGAGGACGGCAACGTCCTCGACGACGTCACGTGCAACACGTCCTACCTCGAGCCCGGCGAGACGGACAGCAACGTCACCTGCATCGGCGCGGTCTTCGACGTCGACGACCGCGACGAGATCCGGGTCTCCGAGGGCCTCTGACCCAGCCCTCCCGCACCGTCCTGAGTCCGCATCTCCCTGGGGAGATGCGGACTCAGGACATGTCGAGGGTCGTGAGCAGCTCGTCGACGGCGGCATAGGGGTCGCTGCTGCCGTCGACGACGCGCTCGGCGAGCGACTGCAACAGCCCACCCGAGCCGAGGTCGCCCATCCGGGCGCGCAGCCGGGCGATGGCCAGGGCCGTGATCTCGTCGCGGGCGCGCGCGGTGCGCCGCCGGCGCAGGGTGCCGCTCGAGGCGAGGTGCTGCAGGTGGTCGGTGACGGCCGTGACGACGTCGTCGACGCCGTCGCCGTTCATCGCGGAGGCGCGCACGACCCGGCGGCGCCAGCCGCCGGGGGCGGTCCCCTCGCCCAGCTGGATCATGTGCCGCAGGTCGCGGACGGTCGCGTCGGCACCCTCACGGTCGGCCTTGTTGACGACGAACACGTCACCGATCTCGAGGATCCCCGCCTTGGCCGCCTGGATCCCGTCGCCCATGCCGGGCGCGAGGAGCACGAGCGTCGTGTCGGCGGCGCCGGCGATCTCGACCTCCGACTGGCCGACGCCGACCGTCTCGACGAGCACGGTGTCGAAGCCCGCGGCGTCGAGGACCCGCACGGCTTGCGGCGTCGAGACCGACAGCCCGCCGAGGTGCCCGCGGCTGGCGAGCGAGCGGATCCACACGCCCGGGTCGCTCGCCGAGTCGGTCATCCGGATGCGGTCGCCGAGCAGCGCACCGCCGCTGAAGGGTGAGGACGGGTCGACGGCCAGCACCGCGACCCGCTGACCCTGCTCGCGCAGGGCCCGCACGAGGGCATTGGTCGTCGTCGACTTGCCGACGCCGGGGGCCCCGGTGATGCCGACGACGTGCGCCCGGCCGGTGTGCGGCGCGAGCAGCCGCATGACCTCGGGGAGGTCCGGGTGCTGGTCGTCGACGAGCGAGACCAGACGCCCGATGGCACGGGACGTCCCCGTCCTGGCCTCCTCGACCAGGACGGGGACGTCGACGCTGCGGCTCAAGCTCAGGCGCTCGGCACGCGGATGATCAGCGCGTCACCCTGACCGCCACCACCGCACAGGGCGGCGGCACCGACGCCGCCACCGCGGCGCTTGAGCTCGTGGGCGAGCGCGAGGGTGATGCGGGCGCCGGACATGCCGAGCGGGTGACCCATGGCGATCGCGCCGCCGTTGGGGTTGACCTGCTCGTCCGCGAGGCCGAGCTGCTTGGCCGAGGCCAGGCCGACGGCCGCGAAGGCCTCGTTGATCTCGACGACGTCGAGGTCGGAGACGGCGATGCCCTCCTTGGCCACGGCGGCCTCGATGGCATTGGCCGGCTGGGCCTGCAGGGTCGAGTCGGGGCCGGCGACGACGCCGTGGGCGCCGATCTCGGCGAGCCAGGTCAGGCCCAGCTCCTCGGCCTTGGCCTTGCTCATGACGACGACCGCGGCAGCACCGTCGGAGATCTGCGAGGCGGAGCCGGCGGTGATGGTGCCGTCCTTGGCGAAGGCGGGACGCAGCTTGCCGAGGGACTCGGCGGTCGTGTCGGCGCGCACGCCCTCGTCGGTCGCGAAGACGACCGGGTCGCCCTTGCGCTGCGGGATCTCGACCGGGACGACCTCGTCGGCGAACTTGCCGTCGGCCCAGGCCTTGGCGGCCTTCTGGTGGCTCGCGGCGGCGAAGGCATCCTGCTCCTCGCGGGTGAAGTCCGAGTTCTCGGCGTTCTTGGCCTCGGTGAGCGCGCCCATCGCCTGGTTGGTGATGACGTCGTGGAGACCGTCGTAGGCCATCGAGTCCTTGAGCGTGGCGTCGCCGTACTTGATGCCGTCGCGGCTCTTGGGCAGCAGGTGCGGGGCGTTGGTCATCGACTCCTGGCCACCGGCGACGACGATGTCGAACTCGCCGGCGCGGATGAGCTGGTCGGCGAGCGCGATGGCGTCGATGCCGGAGAGGCAGACCTTGTTGACGGTCAGGGCCGGGACGTTCTTGGGGATGCCGCCCTTGATCGCCGCCTGACGGGCGGGGATCTGGCCCTCGCCCGCGGTGAGCACCTGGCCCATGATCACGTAGTCGACGTCCTCGCCCTTGACCCCGGCCTTGTCGAGCGCGCCCTTGATGGCGAAGCCGCCGAGGTCGGAGCCGGAGAAGCCCTTGAGCGAGCCGCTCATGCGACCCATCGGGGTGCGGGCCCCGGCGACGATGACGGACACGGGACGATCGGACATGTAAAAGCCTCCAACATGTGTGGTCCCACGGGCACCGGTCCCGGGCCGCGGCTTGCGCTCACCCTAGCGACGAGGACGAAGGGAGGGCAGGCCCCACCCGGGTGGGGCCCGCCACACGCGCCGGCACGACGGGCCGCGTCGGGGCCTGACCACGCACCACCTGCGGGTGGGACAGACCACAGCCGAAGGGGGGCGCGGCGCCCCCCTTCGGCTCTCTAGAGTGCGAACATGACTGATCTCTTCACCGCCATCGACCACGTCGGTGTGGCCGTTCCCGACCTCGACGAGGCCATCGCCTTCTACCGCGACTCCTACGGCATGGAGCTCGCCCACGAGGAGACCAACGAGGAGCAGGGCGTGCGCGAGGCGATGATGCGCGTCGGCGACTCCGGCTCGTGCATCCAGCTCCTGGCGCCCCTCTCCCCCGAGTCGACGATCGCGAAGTTCCTCGACCGCAACGGCCAGGGCATCCAGCAGCTCGCCTACCGCGTCGAGGACATCGACGCCGTGTGCACGACGCTCCGTGAGCGCGGCCTGCGCCTGCTCTACGACACCCCGAAGCGCGGCACGAGCAACTCGCGCGTCAACTTCATCCACCCCAAGGACGCCCGCGGCATCCTCGTCGAGCTCGTCGAGCCGGCCGCCGACGGCGGTCACTGACACTCCGCAGCAGCACGCGAAGGGGGTGGCGCACCGATCGGTGCGCCACCCCCTGCGTCGTGTGAGAGGGAGGTCACGAGCCGGGGTCCTGCGTCGGATCGTCGGACGGGACACGATGTCTTCGATGCGGTCCGCACCCCGGTGCGCACCGTCCCACAGCGATGTGTGAACTGGGTCATGAGCGCCGCCCCCACGGCGCCATGACGACCTAAGTTGCACGCAGACGCATCACCCAGACACCCCGACGAGGCCGAGGAGCCCCCTTCATGGCAATCGACCAGATCCGCGACGCGATCCTCTCCGGTGACCGCAGCGAAGAGACCTACGCCAACCTCCCCCTGCCGGACACCTACCGCGCGACGACCGTCCACAAGGACGAGGTCGAGATGTTCAAGGGTCTGCAGAGCCGCGACAAGGACCCGCGCAAGTCGCTGCACATCGACGACGTGCCGATCCCCGAGCTCGCCCCCGACGAGGCGCTCGTCGCCGTCATGGCCAGCGCGATCAACTTCAACACCGTGTGGACCTCGATCTTCGAGCCGGTCTCGACCTTCGGCTTCCTCGAGCGCTACGGCCGGCTCAACAAGTACTCCAAGCGTCACGACCTGCCGTACCACATCGTCGGCTCCGACCTCTCCGGCGTCGTCCTGCGCACCGGCGGCCACGTCTCGAAGTGGAAGCCCGGCCAGGAGGTCGTCGCCCACTGCCTGTCCGTCGAGCTCGAGGACGCCGACGGCCACGACGACACGATGATGGACCCGCAGCAGCGCATCTGGGGCTTCGAGACCAACTTCGGTGGCCTCGCCGAGCTGGCCATCGTCAAGGCCAACCAGCTCATGCCCAAGCCGCAGCACCTCACCTGGGAGGAGTCCGCCTCCCCCGGTCTGGTCAACTCCACCGCCTACCGCCAGCTGATCTCCAAGAACGGCGCCTCGCTCAAGCTCGGCGACCGCGTGCTCATCTGGGGTGCCTCGGGTGGCCTCGGTTCCTACGCCACGCAGATGGCCCTGGCGGCCGGCGCGACCCCGATCTGCGTCGTCTCCTCCCCCGAGAAGGCCCAGATCTGCCGCGACATGGGTGCTGAGCTGATCATCGACCGCAACGCCGAGGGCTACAAGTTCTGGAACGACGACAACACCGAGCAGAACCCCAAGGAGTGGCAGCGCCTCGGCAAGAAGATCCGTGAGCTCACGGGTGGCCACGACGTCGACGTCGTCTTCGAGCACCCGGGCCGCGAGACCTTCGGCGCCTCGGTCTACGTCACCCGCAAGGGCGGCAAGATCGTCACCTGCGCCTCGACCTCGGGCTACATGCACGAGTACGACAACCGCTACCTGTGGATGAACCTCAAGAGCATCATCTCCAGCCACTTCGCGAACTACCGCGAGTCGTGGGAGGCCAACGAACTCATCAACCGCGGTCTCGTCCACCCGACCCTGAGCAAGACCTACAAGCTCGAGGAGGTCGGACAGGCGACGCTCGACGTGCACCACAACAAGCACCAGGGCAAGGTCGGCGTCCTCGCGCTCTCCCCCGAGCCTGGCCTCGGCGTCACCGACCCCGAAAAGCGCGCCAAGTTCGAGAAGCAGATCAACCGCTTCCAGGCGGTCTGACCGCACCAGCACCACAGAAGGGGGCTGCACCGGATCACCGGTGCGGCCCCCTTCGTCATGCCGTGGGGCGCGCCTGTGGTCGAGCGAAGGGGGCGGACGGCGAGGAGGGTCGGCGCAGCAACGACAACGGGACGACACGACGACGACGGACGTCGGCAGCGCGCCGGCCCTCCTCGCCGGGAGCGGCCCCCTGCCTCGGGCTGCGCCGCGCTCCTCAGGCGAGGCTGACCGAGGTGTCCAGCTCCGTGACGGCTGCGGCGAACTGGCTGCGGTACAGGCGCGCATAGGCACCGTCGGCGGCGAGCAGGCTCTCGTGCGTGCCCTGCTCGGCGATGTGCCCGTCCTCCATGACGACGATGAGGTCCGCGTCGCGGATCGTCGAGAGCCGGTGCGCGATGACGAAGCTCGTCCGATGGCCCCGCAACGCCGCCATCGCCTGCTGCACGAGCCGCTCGGTGCGGGTGTCGACCGAGCTCGTCGCCTCGTCGAGGATGAGCAGGCTCGGGTCGGCGAGGAAGGCGCGGGCGATGGTCACCAGCTGCTTCTCGCCGGCGGAGATGTTGCCCCCTTCGTCGTCGAGGTGGGTGTCGTACCCGTCGGGCAGCGAGTGGACGAAGCGGTCGACGTAGGTCGCCTCCGCTGCCGCACGGACCTGCTCGCGCGTCGCGCCCGGGCGCCCGTAGGCGATGTTGTCGCCGATCGTCCCGCTGAAGAGCCACGTGTCCTGCAGGACCATGCCGGTGCGCGAGCGCAGCTCGGCCCGCGACATCGTCGTGATGTCGACGCCGTCGATGGTGATCCGGCCGGAGTCGAGCTCGTAGAAGCGCATGATCAGGTTGACGAGCGTCGTCTTCCCGGCGCCCGTCGGACCGACGATCGCGACCGTCTGCCCCGGCTCGACGACGAGGTCGAGCCCCTCGATGAGGGGCTTCGCCGGGTCGTAGCGGAAGCTGACGTCCTCGAAGGCCACCCGCCCGTGCCCCTCGCCGCGCGCCGCCGGCACGCCCGGGTCCTCGAGCTGCTCCTGCGCGTCGAGCACCTCGAAGACCCGCTCGGCCGAGGCGACCCCCGACTGCATGAGGTTGGCCATCGACGCCACCTGGGTGAGGGGCTGGGTGAACTGCCGCGAGTACTGGATGAAGGCCTGCACGTCACCGAGAGTCATCGTGCCGGAGGCGACCCGCAGGCCACCGATGACGGCGATGACGACGTAGTTGAGGTTCCCGACGAACATCATCGCCGGCATGATGATGCCGCTGACGAACTGCGCGCCGAAGCCCGCGGACCGCAGCTGCTCGTTGCGCTCGGCGAAGGCCGCGTCGACCTCCGCCTGCCGCCCGTAGACCTTGACGAGCGAGTGGCCCGTGTAGGTCTCCTCGATGACCGAGCTGAGCTCGCCGGTGGACTTCCACTGCTGGATGAAGTGCCGCTGGCTGCGCTTGCCGATCGCGCCGGTGAGCACGATCGAGATCGGGATCGTCACGAGCGCGATGAGCGAGAGCAGCGGCGAGATCCACACCATCATCGAGACCATCGCGACGACGGTGATGAGGCTCGTCAGCAGCTGGCTGAGGGTCTGCTGCAGCGACTGCGCGACGTTGTCGATGTCGTTGGTCACCCGGCTGAGCACCTCGCCGCGCGGCTGCTTGTCGAAGTACGGCAGCGGCAGCCGGTGCAGCTTCGCCTCGACCTCGGCCCGCAGGTCGAAGACGACCTGGTTGACCGCGTGGACGATGACCCGCCCCTGCAGCCACGACAGCACCGCGGCGACGACGTAGAGGCCGAGCGCGAGCAGCAGGATCCGGCCGATCGCCCCGAAGTCCATCCCCTGCCCCGGCACGAGGTGCGGCATGGCCGCGAGCATGTCGGCCTGCCGGTCCTCCCCCTGCGCCCGCAGCTGCTCGACGATCGTGTCGAGCGGGACACCGGCGGGCAGCTCGGCGCCGATCCACCCGGCGAAGATCCGGTCCGTGGCCCGGGCGAGCACGAGCGGTCCGACCGCGCTCAGCGCGACGGAGACGACGGTGAGGACGATGGCCGTGAGCACCCGCGAGCGCTGCGGGCGCAGCCGACCGAGCAGCCGCTTGGCCGAAGGGAGGAAGTCCTGCGACTTCTCCCCCGGCGTGCCCATCTGCATGGGTCCGCGGCGCGCGGCGGCACCCGGCCCCCGTCGCGCCTGCGCCGCCTTTTCCTCCGCGGTGGGTACCTCGCTCATGCTGCCTCCTCGCGCGATGCTTGGGACTCGACGATCTCGACATAGGTCGGGCAGGTCTCGAGCAGCTGCTCGTGGGTGCCGTCACCGACGACGCGGCCGTCGTCGAGGACGACGATGTGGTCGGCGTCCATGATCGAGGAGACCCGCTGGGCGACGACGAGGACGACGCTGTCGGCGACGACGGGACGAAGGGCGGCGCGCAGCCGGGCATCGGTCGTCAGGTCGAGCGCGGAGAAGGAGTCGTCGAGGAGGTAGATCGCCGGTCGACGCACGATGGCGCGGGCGATCGACAGGCGCTGGCGCTGCCCGCCGGAGAGGTTGGTCCCGCCCTGGGCGACGGGGGCCTCGAGCCCGAGGTCGAGGGCCCGGACGAAGTCCTCGGCCTGCGCGACCCGCAGCGCCTCCCACAGCTCGTCGTCGCTCGCGTCGGGCTTGGCCTGGCGCAGGTTGGAGGCGATGGTGCCGCTGAAGAGGAAGGCCTTCTGCGGCACGACGGCGATGCTCGACCACAGCTGCGCCGGGTCGAGCTCGCGGACGTCGACGCCGCCGACGAGCACGCGCCCACCAGTGACGTCGTGCAGCCGCGGCACGAGGTCGAGCAGGGTCGTCTTGCCGGCACCCGTCGAGCCGATGATCGCCGTCGTGCGACCGGGCTCGGCCCGCAGGTCGACATCGCACAGGACCGGCGAGTCGGCGCCCGGATAGGAGAACTCGACGTCCTCGAGGACGACCGCGGGCCGCTCCTCGAGCATCGGCCGCGGGGCGATCGGCGGGACGACGCTCGACTCGATTGAGAGCACCTCGTCGATGCGGCCGGCCGAGACCGCCGCGCGCGGCAGCATCATCGACATGAAGGTCGCCATCATCACCGACATGAGGATCTGCATGAGATAGGTCATGAAGGCCGTGAGCGCACCGATCTGCATCTGCCCGCTCTCGATGCGGTGCGCGCCGAACCACAGCACCGCGACGGTCGAGAGGTTGAGGATCACCATGACGATCGGGAAGGCCAGGGACATCAGCCGGCCGACGGCGACCGCAGCGGCGGTGTACTCCGCGTTGGCCACCTCGAAGCGCTCGCGCTCGCTCCCTTCGCGGACGAAGGCACGGACCACGCGCACGCCGGTGATCTGCTCGCGCAGGATCCGGTTGACCGTGTCGACGCTCGTCTGCATGCGGCGGAAGTTGGGGATCATCGCCCGGATGACGAGGCCGACGCACACGGCGAGGAGGGGCACGGCTACGGCGACGAGCCAGCTGAGACCGACGTCCTCGCGCAGGGCCATGATGACGCCGCCGACCATCATCATCGGCGCGGTGACCATCATCGTCAGCGCCATGTTGGTGACGGTCTGCACCTGGGTGACGTCGTTCGTCGTGCGCGAGATGAGCGTCGGCGCCCCGAAGCGGGCGACCTCCTGCGCGCTGAAGCTGCCGACCCGGGAGAAGACGGCCGCCCGCAGCCGGGCGGCCATCGTCGCCGACAGGCCGGCGCCGATCCACGTCGCGGCGATCGTCGTGGCGATCTGGAGCACCGAGACCGCGAGCATCAGCCCCCCGTGCCGCACGATGTAGCCGGTGTCACCGGTGGCCACGCCGTTGTCGATGATCTCGCCGTTGAGGCTGGGCAGGTACAGGGAGGCGAGCGTGGCGACGAGCTGCAGGACCAGCAGCAGGACCACCCGGCCGCCCGTGCCGCTCAGGTGGCGGCGCACGAGGGGTAGGAGCACCCCGTGATTGTTGCACCGTGCACGTAGTGCACCAACATCTTTTCGGTCCCTGCCCTTCGAGATGCTCGCCCGCTTCGCGGACTCGCTCCTCAGGATCCGGAAGCCGCCCGCGGCCGTCTCGTGCCCGCTCCCTGAGGAGGCCGCCCGCGGCCGTCTCGAAGGGTCAGCGCCCGTAGCGCCCCTGGTCCCGCGCCTGCCAGCACCGCGAGTGCCAGTGCCGCCGGTCGTCCGCTCCCCCGAGCCCGTCGTCGGGCCAGACGACGACGTGCGGGGTCCCCGGCGTGATCTCGTGCGTGCACCCCGGGCAGGTGTAGGTGCGCTGCGAGGTCTGCCCGGTGAGGCGCCGCACGATCCACGCGCGCCCCATCCACGTCTCCCGCGTCTGCGGCGCCCGTCCCAGCGCGAGCGGCCGGTGCTCGTCACGTCTGCGGCGGTTGTTGCGGGGCATGGGACCATGCTGTCCCACGCCCCGCCCGCCGGGCCAGTCGGTCCGGCTCGACGCCGACCGAAGAATCGAGGACCTGTGCGCGACCTGCTCTGGATCACCCCGACGGATGCGGTCTCCGTGGCCGTGGGCACGGTCGGCATGTATCTCGCGATGCTCCTCCTCGTACGGGTGCTGGGTCAGCGGGTCCTCTCGGGCATGTCGAGCTTCGACCTCGTCGCGGTCATCGCCTTCGGCTCGATCATCGGGCGGGCCTCGCTCGGCGACGTCCCGGTGCTCGGCAGCGGGCTCGTCGCCCTGACGACCCTCGTGACGATGCAGGGCCTCCTCGGGGTGCTGCGGCATCGCGGGTGGATCCAGCGCACGATCGTCAACCCTCCGGTCCTGCTCATGGCCGGCCCGCACGTCATCGAGGAGCACATGCGTCGCTGCCACGTCCTCCCGGGCGAGCTCCAGTCGCGGCTGCGGCTCGCCGGGGTGCGCCACCACGAGGAGGTCGTCGCGGTGACCTTCGAGCCGTCGGGGGCGATCAGCGTGCTGCGGCGCGGGGAGCGCGTCGACCCGCTGCTCCTCAGCGGGGTCGTGGGTGCCTCGCTCGTCCCTCCGGAGCTGCTGGCCCCCTCGTCATCGTGACCTCGACGCGCCACGGCCCCGGACCGAAGGGAGATCCGGGGCCGTGGTCGTGCGCGGCGATCAGTAGGTGCGGAAGCCCTCACCGGTCTTGCGGCCGAGCTTGCCGGCGGCGACGACCTCGCGCAGGAGCGGGGCAGGGGTGAGCGAGGCGTGCTCGAACTCCGCGAGCAGCTCCTCCTCGATCGCGAGCGCGACGTCGTTGCCGACGACGTCGAGCAGGGCGAAGGGACCCATCGGGTAGCCGTAGTGCTCGGTGATCGCGCCGTCGATCGCGTCGAGCTCGGCACCCTCCTCGTGCGCCTTGATGGCGTCGTTGAGGTAGGGGAAGAGCAGCGCGTTGACGATGAACCCGGAGCGGTCGGCGCAGCTGACGGCGACCTTGCGGGTGCTGCGGCACAGGTCGAGGACGGTGTCGAGCACGTCCTGGCCGGTCGTCGGGTGGTTGATGACCTCGACGAGCTTCATCACCGGCGCGGGGTTGAAGAAGTGCATGCCGACGACGTCCTGCGGGCGCTTCGTCTGCGCGGCGAGGTCGGCGATGCTCAGCGAGGAGGTCGTCGTCGCGAGGACGGCGCCGGGCTTGCAGATGCGGTCGAGGTCGGCGAAGAGCTGGTTCTTGATGCCGATCTCCTCGGCGATCGCCTCGACGACGATGTCGACGTCGCCGAGAGCCTCGCGCTCGGTGGCCCCGGTGAGGCGGCCGAGGATCGCGTCGGCGTCGCCCTGCTCGAGGCGGCCCTTGTCGACCTGGCGGGCGAGGTTCTTGGCGATCTTGGCGGCGACGGCGTCGACCTTGTCCTGCGTGCGGGCGACGTAGGTCACGGGGAAGCCGTTGGCCGCGAAGACCTCGACGATGCCGCTGGCCATGGTGCCGGAGCCGACGACGCCGACGGTCTTAACCGGGCGGGCCGCGCCCTGACCGGTGCCGGAGGGGGTGAGCTCGTCGGCGACGACCTCGTCACCCTCGTAGGTGTAGAAGCCCTTGCCGGCAGCCTTGCCGGTGCGCCCCTCGGCGATGAGTCGCTCGATGGCGGGGTTGGGCTGGTGGCGCGGGTCGCCGGTCTGCTCGAAGCGGGCGGCGAGCGCGTCACGCACGGTCTCGAGGCCGAGCTCGTCGATGACGGTGAGCGGCCCCTTGGGCAGACCGCAGCCGAAGCGCATGCCGTTGTCGATGTCCTCACGCGAGGCGTACTGCTCGTCGAACATCGAGGCGGCGTGGTTCAGGTACGGGAAGACCAGGGCGTCTGCAAGGGCGCGGGAGTCTGACATGTCGAGCACTATCGCAGTCCCCATGACCCCCCGGTAGGGGTTCGTGGCGTGATGGTCCGCACAGGGATGTCGCCGTCGATTTCGCTGTGCGCGTAGGGTCTGCGGGGTGCGAGTGGTGATTGCGACCTGCAGCGTCGACTACGAGGGGCGGCTCAACGCCCACCTGCCCCTGGCGACCCGTCTGCTCATGGTCAAGGCCGACGGCTCGGTCCTCGTCCACAGCGACGGCGGCTCCTACAAGCCGCTCAACTGGATGGCCCCGCCCTGCTCGATGGCCGAGGTCGCCCCCGACGAGGCCGAGGCCGCCGAGGGCGTCGAGTCCGTGTGGGTGGTCCAGCACGCCAAGACCGAGGACCGCCTGCGGGTGAAGCTCCACGAGGTCCACCACGACTCCGCCCACGACCTGGGCGTCGACCCCGGTCTCGTCAAGGACGGTGTCGAGGCCCACCTGCAGAAGCTGCTCGCCGAGCACATCGAGACCCTCGGCGAGGGCTACACCCTCGTGCGCCGGGAGTACATGACCGCGATCGGTCCGGTCGACATCCTCGCCAAGGACGCGCAGGGCGTCTCCGTGGCCGTCGAGATCAAGCGTCGCGGCGAGATCGACGGCGTCGAGCAGCTGACCCGCTACCTCGAGCTGATGAACCGGGACCCCGCCCTGCGCCCGGTCACCGGCGTCTTCGCCGCCCAGGTCATCAAGCCGCAGGCGCGCACGCTCGCGGAGGACCGCGGCATCCGCTGCGTCACCCTCGACTACGAGGAGCTCAAGGGCATCGACACGAGCATGCACCGCCTCTTCTGAGGCTCAGTCCAGCTCCAGCCGGACGAAGGGAGCGCCCCTCGCCTCCCCGGGTGACGTGAGCACGAGGACCTTCTCCCCACGGTGCAGGTCCGCGATCGCGTCGAGGGTCGCCGGGTCGGGCTCGTCAGCGGCGAGGCCGACCTCGTCCTCCAGCGGTGCCCCGAGCCGCTCCGCGAGTTCCTGCCCGACCGCCACGCCGGGGGCCCGCACGACGGCCAGCACCCGGTCGCCCGTGAGGGCGTCGACGAGGGAGGCCACCCCCTTCGCATCACGCGGAGCAGGGGCCACGAGCAGTGTCGCCGGGCAGTGCAGGGCCATCCCCCGACACTAGCCCTCCCAACACTGCAGGACCTTAGGGTTTTGCGCAGTCACCAGCCCCCAACTCTGCAGGACCCTAGGGTTGTGCAGGGTTACCGGCCGGCTCACATCAGGCTGACGGCGAGGCCGATCGCGCACGGCAGCATCGTGACGATGGACCCGAGACCGGCGCCGCGGGCTCCGGGCCGGGGCACGAGCAGCAGCACGGCACCCACGGCCGCGCCGATGCCGCAGGCGACGAGGCCACCGAGGGCGATGTCACCGAGCGCATAGGCGAGCGCTCCGGAGACGACGACCCACGCGACCGCCGCGACCGGGACCGCGACGACCGCGTGGAGCCAGGAGACGCGGGCGGCGCTCACGCGTCGACGGTCTCCCGGTCCGCGAGGCCGCGGCGCTCGCGGATGATGTCGACGAAGGAGCCCATGATCTCGTTGAGCCCGAAGTCCTTGGGCGTGAAGACGGCGGCCACGCCGAGCTCGCGCAGCTTCGCCGCGTCGGACTCGGGGATGATGCCGCCGACGACGACCGGGATGTCACCGGCGCCCTCGGCCTTGAGCCCCTCGAGCACGTCGGGGACGAGCTCCATGTGCGAGCCGGAGAGGATCGAGACGCCGACGAGGTCGACGTCCTCGGCGACGGCCGCGGAGACGATCTGGTCCGGCGTGAGGCGGATGCCCTGGTAGACGACCTCGAAGCCCGCGTCACGCGCCCGCACGGCGATCTGCTCGGCGCCGTTGGAGTGGCCGTCCAGGCCCGGCTTGCCGACGAGGACGCGCAGCTGGCCGCCCAGCTCCTCCCCCGTCGCCTTGACCCGCTGACGGACGTCGACGAGGTCGGACGAGCCGCCGTCGGCGACGCCGACCGAGCCGGAGACGCCCGTCGGGGCGCGGAACTCGCCGAAGACCTCGCGCAGCGCCTGGGCCCACTCGCCGACGGTGACACCGGCACGGGCGCAGGCCAAGGAGGCCTCCATGAGGTTGTCGTCGGTCTTCGCCGTCTCCTGCAGGGTGGCGAGCGCGCTGCGGGCGGCCTCGGCCTGCTCCGGGTCGGCGTCCCGCTCGGTGCGCCAGGCCCGCACGGCCTCGATGGCCTTGGCCTCGACGTCGGCGTCGACCGTCTGGATCGCGGTGTCGAGGTCGGCGGTCAGCGGGTTGGGCTCGGTGGTCTCGAACTTGTTGACCCCGACGACGATGTCCTCGCCGGCCTCGATCCGCTGGCGGCGCAGCGCGTGGCTCGCGACGAGGGCGGACTTCATGTAGCCCGACTCGACGGCGGGCACGGCGCCGCCCATTTCCTGGATGCGCTCGATCTCGGCCTTGGCGCCCTCGACGAGCTCGGCGACCTTGCGCTCCACGACCGGCGAGCCGGTGAAGAGGTCGTCGTACTCGAGCAGGTCGGACTCGAAGGCGAGGACCTGCTGCAGGCGCAGCGCCCACTGCTGGTCCCACGGGCGGGGCAGGCCGAGCGCCTCGTTCCACGCGGGCAGCTGGACGGCGCGGGCGCGCGCGTCCTTGCTCAGCGTGACGGCGAGCATCTCGAGGACGATGCGCTGGACGTTGTTCTCCGGCTGGGCCTCGGTGAGGCCGAGGCTGTTGACCTGGACGCCGTAGCGGAAGCGGCGCTGCTTGGCGTCGGTCACGCCGTAGCGCTCGCGGGTGATCTCGTCCCACAGCTCGACGAAGGCGCGCATCTTGCACATCTCCTCGACGAAGCGCACGCCGGCGTTGACGAAGAAGGAGATGCGGGCGACGACCTTGCCGAAGTCCTCCTCGGCCACGCGGCCGGAGTCACGCACGGCGTCGAGGACGGCGATGGCCGTCGACATCGAGTAGGCGATCTCCTGCACCGGCGTCGCGCCGGCCTCCTGCAGGTGGTAGCTGCAGATGTTGGTGGGGTTCCACTTGGGGATCTCGCCCACGGTGTAGGTGACCATGTCGGTGATCAGGCGCATCGAGGGCCCGGGCGGGAAGACGTAGGTCCCGCGGCTCAGGTACTCCTTGATGATGTCGTTCTGCGTCGTGCCGGCGAGGCGGGCGCGCACCTCGGCGGGGTCCTCCCCTGCGGCCTCGGCCTGCTCCTCGGCGGCGACCTGGTAGAGGGCGAGGAGGTACATCGCGACGGCGTTGATCGTCATCGACGTGTTCATCTCGCCGAGCGGGATCTGGTCGAAGAGCCGGCGCATGTCACCGATGTGGCTGATCGGCACGCCCACCTTGCCGACCTCACCGCGGCTGAGCACGTGGTCGGGGTCGTAGCCCGTCTGCGTCGGCAGGTCGAAGGCCACGGACAGACCGGTCTGGCCCTTCGCGAGGTTGCGGCGGTAGAGCTCGTTGGACGCCGCAGCGCTCGAGTGCCCCGCGTAGGTCCGCATCACCCACGGACGGTCACGCTCGGGACGCACTGCCTCGGCTGCAGGGGTGGGGGCATCGGTGCTGTCGGCCATGGGGGCAACGTACCCGCGGCGCCCGCCGCCGCGTAGGCCTGTCCGCGGTGAATGACGCCACACCCGGCGCAGGTGGCCGCCTCCCCACGACGAAGGGAGCCCGCCTCACCCGATGCGGTCGGTCACCGCGGCGACGACCCGCTCGACCGGCCCCTTGCCCAGTCGCGCCCACCACGCGTGGCAGACGACGAGGGTGACCAGGAGGATCCCGCCGCCCAGCGGGGCCCACCACTCCTGGGCAGTCGGCCACGGGATCGCGCGCATCGCGACGGCGATGAGGCACACGTGCAGCACATAGGCGGTGAGGGCGAGCGCCCCGGTCGCGCGCACCGGGGCCGACGCCGCGACGAGGGGGCGCGCCGGCGCCCAGCGGGCGAGCAGGACGACGGCGCCGCACGCCGTCGCCGCGAGGGCGAGGTCGAGCAGGGCGTCCGGCAGGTCACCGGAGCGCACCTGGCTCACGCCGAGGCCGTGGCCGGCCAGCCGCAGCGCCACGACGCCGACGCCGGCGACCAGCCCGAGCCCGAGGGTCGCGCCGGCGACCCTCGGTGTCAGCCGCAGGCGGGCGAGCACCACCCCGAGCAGCACGAAGGGCAGCAGGCTCACCACGCGGTAGTGGGTCGACAGGACGACCCACTGGAGCACCTGGTCGAGCAGCGCCGGCGAGTGCACCCGAGCAGGGTCGAAGGTCGAGCGGGCGGCAGCGGTGACCCAGGGCCCGACCGCGAAGCTGGCGGCGGCGAGTCCGGCGACGGCCGGCAGGGGCAGCAGGGCGAGCGGGGCGGCGACGGCCAGGGTCAGCCCGAGGGACATCAGCACGATCGCGACGAAGGTGCCGAGCGACTGCAGGGCCAGGCCGACGAGCACGAGCAGCAGACCCCGCACGACATCGCGCGCGATGAAGACGGGACCGCTCACCCTCCGCTCTCGGCGGGTGAGGACGATGCCGGCCGAGATGCCCATGACGAGGGCGAAGAGCGGCGAGGCGACGTTGTTGACGAGCAGCAGGACGAGCCGGGCAGGACCGGAGTCGAAGGGGGACCACACCCGCACGTGGGCGATGACCATGCAGACGACGGCGATGCCCCGCGCGAGGTCGACGGCGGGGTCGCGGTGGCCGTCCCAGGGCATCCGGGCTCGGGCACTCCCAGAGGGCGAGTCGACGTCGATCACCCGCGCGAGTCTAGGCAGGAGCGGGCGCGGTCAGACGGCGGCGCGGCGGCGCCGCACGGCGACGGCGGGCTCCGGGGTGCCGTGGAGCAGCCGGGCGAGGCCGGCGCGGCGCAGCAGACGGGTGGTGCGCTCGTCGGCGCCGACGTAGCGCAGACGACGGCCGGCGCGCGCGGCCCGGGCATGCGCCCCCACGAGGGTCGCGAAGCCGACCTTGTCGACGACCGTGGACTCGGTGAGGTCGACGAGGAGGAGGTCGCCCCCTTCGTGCAGGGCGGCGACGAAGCCCTGCCGCAGGTCGGCGCTGTGCCGGATGTCGAAGGGCACGTGCACCCGCACGCGAGTGGTCCCGGTGCCGCCCACTGGGCTCAGCGCGGTCATTGCGCTCATGACGGTTACCTGCTTTCCCCTGCCGAACCGTTGTCATCCAGTGTGACGTGCGAGACACCGATCCGGTTGCACCCAGCCGTCACGATGCGATCACGTCATCTCCTGCAGCGAGTCAGGACCGCACCGCCGGGCGGTCAGGCGGCGGGGTCTGCCACGATGGCGGCATGGTCAACCTCACCCGGATCTACACCCGCACCGGCGACGAGGGGACGACCGCGCTCGGCGACTTCAGCCGCACGAGCAAGACCGACTCCCGCCTGCAGGCCTACGCCGACGCCAACGAGGCCAATGCCGTCATCGGCGTGGCCATCGCGACGGGCGAGCTGCCGGAGGAGGTCGTCACGACGCTCACCCGGGTGCAGAACGACCTCTTCGACCTCGGGGCCGACCTGTCGACGCCACTGCAGAGCGACCCGGAGTACCCACCGCTGCGGGTCAAGCAGGAGTGGGTCGACGAGCTCGAGGCGGACTGCGACCGCTACCTGACGCAGGTGGAGAAGTTGCGCTCCTTCATCCTCCCCGGCGGCACCCCGGGCTCCGCCCACCTGCACCACGCGACGACGGTCGTGCGCCGAGCGGAGCGCTCCGCGTGGGCGGCGCGCGAGGACTACGGCACGGAGACCGCCGACGAGCGCGGCGTGGGCGGGGTCAACCCGCTGACGACGACCTATCTCAACCGGCTGTCGGACCTGCTCTTCATCCTCGCCCGCGTGGCCAACCTGCCGATCGGCGGCGACGTGCTGTGGCAGCCCGGCGGCGGCCGCGAGGGGCGCCCCACCAAGGGCGCCCGGGCCTAGGGTTCTGCAAACCCTGCAAGACCCTAGGGTCTTGCAGGGTTGATCGACATTCCCCGGGCTCCCGCAGGCGAAGGGGGGTCAGGTCACGTTGACGTTGTGGCCCGGGGGCGCCGACTCGAGCCACGACCGCACGGCCGGGTAGATCTTCGGCTCGAGGGCCAGCCGGGCGACCTCGCTGCCGTGGGTGGTCAGTGTGATGGCGACGGCCGAGTCCAGCCCGGGGATCGAGATGGTCTCCCCCGACGTCGGCGTGGAGATCTCGAGGCCGCGGCGGTGCCAGGACATCGTCGGGTGGGTCGTCACTCCCCCGACGCTGAACCAGTCGAGCTGCTCGGGGCCGAGACGCAGCAGCCCGAGTCGCCAGCGGGGCGACTCGGGCAGCTTGACGGCGCAAGGGCTGACGGGTCCGTGGGCGGCCAGCGACCGGCGTCGCAGCCAGAGGACGACGAGCCAGAGCGCGATGACCACGCACCCTGCCAGCAGGACGAGCTCGACCGCCTGCAGGGTGGACATGGGACCTGTGTCAGGCCTTGGCCGGGGTCTGGACGGTCTCGGCGACGATGGTCACGGTGTCGCTGTCGACGGACAGGAAGCCGCCATCGATCGTGGCGGTCTGCTCCCCACCCTCGGTCTGGATGACGACGTCGCCCTCGACGAGGACGCCGAGCAGGGGGGTGTGGCCGGGCAGGATGCCGATCTCGCCCTCGGTGCTGCGGGCACGGACCATGCTGGCCTCGCCGGACCAGACCTTGCGGTCGGCGGCGACGAGTTCGACGTTGAGGGAGCTCACTGCGGGGTCCTTCGTCTCGGGGTGGTGCGGGAGTCCATCGTATCCCGCACCCGGAGGGTGGCTGCGCGCGCCTCAGGCGACGACGAGCGCGAAGTAGTCCTGCCCCAGCGAGAGGCTGATGATCCGCACGGCGGAGTAGGCCAGCCACAGCACTGTCAGGCCGAGCAGGATGCGGGGGTTGACCTTGTCGAGCAGCGAATGCGTCGGCACCCGTCGCACGAGGGCGTAGACGGTCCACACGACGATGCCGGCGGCCGCGGCCATCGCGACCGGGCCGAAGAGGTTGTACTCGAAGGCGGTCGCGACGTCGCCGTGGGCCAGGTGCACCCACGAACGGGTCATGCCGCACCCGGGGCAGGGCAGACCGGTGAGGGTGCGCATGAGGCAGGTCGGTGTCCCGCCGTCGACGGACGGGACGGGCCACAGCCGGGCGATGACCAGCCCGAAGAGGCTGATCGCGGCGACGACGGGCACGACCCATCGCTCCGCGATGCTCACGCCTCGCGCGAGGTGGACCCGGCCGTGGACCTGCTGGGTCACCGCAGCGGCCGCCCGTCGACGTCGACCATCTTGCGCGTGACGACGAAGATGATGTCGATGAGCGACCAGATGCCCAAGCCGCCGCAGGTGATCAGCTTGAGGACACCGAGGCCGATCTGGCCGAGGTAGAAGCGGTCGACGCCGAAGCCACCGACGAAGATCGACAGCAGCAGGGTCGTCATCCACTCGCGGCTGGAGAAGAGTCCGGGCACCTGCGACGCGGGGAACCAGTTCTGCTGCCCCTCCGGACGCACCGGGGTGTCGCCCTTGAGCTGGCCGCCGGTCGCCATGCCGGCGAGCTCGGTCAGGCCGTAGGGGCCGTACTCCTGGCCCATGACGTTGAGGTGGTAGCGCTCGTCGCCGGTCAGCTGGGGCGCCTGCTGGAAGCCGGGCGCCTGCTGGTAAACACCCTGCTGCTGGTAGCCACCGTGCTGCTGGAAGCCGCCGGTCGCCGGCTGGCCACCCTGCCCCTGCGGGGCGCTCTGCGCGCCGCCGGGCGGAGGGGGCGGGCCGGGCTGCTGGTCGGGGTGCTCACCGGGAGTCGTCATGGCCGCCAGTGTAGGTGACGCTGCCCCCTTCGCCCCAACGGGTCCGGGACGGCGACGGCCGCCCCCTTCGAGCGAAGGGAGCGGCCGTCACGGTGACGCGGGGTCGGGTCAGAGGTTCTTCTGGATGTCCGCCCACTGGCGCTCGACGTCGTCGAGGCCACCGCACATGAAGAAGGCCTGCTCGGCGACGTGGTCGTACTCACCGTCGGCGATCTTGGTGAAGGCCTCGATCGTGTCGCTCAGCGGGACCGTCGAACCCTCGATGCCGGTGAACTGCTTGGCGACGTAGGTGTTCTGCGACAGGAAGCGCTGGATGCGACGGGCACGGTTGACGAGGATCTTGTCCTCCTCGGACAGCTCGTCGATACCGAGGATCGCGATGATGTCCTGCAGCTCCTTGTTCTTCTGGAGGATCTGCTTGACGCGCACCGCGGTGTTGTAGTGGTCCTCCGCGATGTACCGACGGTCGAGGATGCGGCTCGTCGAGGTGAGCGGGTCCACGGCCGGGTAGATACCCATGGACGCGATCTCACGGTTGAGCTCGGTCGTCGCGTCGAGGTGGGCGAAGGTCGTCGCCGGGGCCGGGTCGGTGTAGTCGTCGGCCGGCACGTAGATCGCCTGCATCGAGGTGATCGAGTGACCACGCGTCGAGGTGATGCGCTCCTGGAGGACGCCCATCTCGTCGGCGAGGGTCGGCTGGTAGCCCACGGCGGAGGGCATGCGGCCCAGCAGCGTGGAGACCTCGGAGCCGGCCTGCGTGAAGCGGAAGATGTTGTCGATGAAGAGCAGGACGTCCTGCTTCTGCACGTCGCGGAAGTACTCCGCCATCGTCAGCGCGGACAGGGCGACGCGCAGACGCGTGCCCGGCGGCTCGTCCATCTGGCCGAAGACCAGGGAGGTCTGACCGAGGACGCCGGCCTCCTCCATCTCGACCATGAGGTCGTTGCCCTCACGGGTGCGCTCGCCGACACCGGCGAAGACGGAGACACCGCCGTGGTCGCGTGCGACTCGGGCGATCATCTCCTGGATGAGGACGGTCTTGCCGACACCGGCACCACCGAAGAGGCCGATCTTGCCACCCTGGACATAGGGGGTGAGCAGGTCGATGACCTTGATGCCGGTCTCGAACATCTGCGTCTTCGACTCGAGCTGGTCGAAGGCCGGGGCGGAGCGGTGGATGCCCCAGCGCTCGTTGACCTCGAGGGTCTCGCCCTCCTCGAGGTTGAGGCAGGCGCCGGTCGCGTTGAAGACCTTGCCGAGGGTGACGTCGCCGACGGGGACGCTGATCGGGCCGCCGGTGTCCTGGACCTGGGCGCCGCGGACGAGGCCGTCGGTGGGCTGCAGGGAGATGGCTCGGACCATGTTGTCGCCGATGTGCTGGGCGACCTCGAGGTTCAGCGTGCGGGTGGTGTCCCCCAGCGCGACCTCGGTGGTGAGCAGGTTGTACTGGTCGGGCATGGTGTCGGCGCTGAACTCGACGTCGACGACCGGGCCGGTGACGCGGGAGATGCGCCCGACCCCACCCGCCTGGGTGGTGTTCTCTTCGGTGACGGTGGCAGTCATGGGTTCTCTCTACCTTCTCACTTGGACTCGGCCAGGGCCCCGGCCCCGCCGACGATCTCGGAGATCTCCTGGGTGATCTCGGCCTGACGGGCCTGGTTGGCCAGTCGGGTGTACTTCTTGATGAGCTCCTCGGCGTTGTCGGTCGCCGACTTCATGGCGCGCTGACGGGCCGCGAGCTCGGAGGCCGCCGCCATGAGGAGGCAGTTGAAGATGCGCGCGTTGACGTAGCGCGGGAGCAGCGTGTCGAGCAGCTCCTCGCCGCTCGGCTCGAACTCGTAGAGCGGGTGCACCTCGTCCTCGGCCGGCTCCTCGACGCCCTCGACGACCTCGAGCGGGAGCAGCCGGATGACCTCGGCCTCCTGGGTGACCATGGAGACGAAGCGGGTGTAGACGACGTGGACCTCTTCGACGCCACCGTCCTCGTAGTCCTTGATGAAGTCCGCGACGAGGCGCTCGCCGATCTCGCGGGCGTTCTCGAAGGTCGGCTTCTCGGACGAGCCGGTCCACTCGGCGACGAACTCCCTCTTGCGGAAGGAGTAGTAGGAGACCGCGCGACGACCCACGAGGTACGTCTGGACCTCCTTGCCCTGGTCACGCAGAGCGGCAGAGACCCGCTCGCCCTCCTTGAGGACGTTGGCGTTGTAGCCGCCCGCGAGACCGCGGTCGGCCGCGACGACGAGCACCGCGGCGCGACGCACCGTCTCCGGCTCGGTCGTCAGCGGGTGGTCCTCGTCCGAGTGGGTGGCCACGGCCGAGGCCGCGCGGGTCAGCGCGCGGGCATAGGGCGTGGACTCACGCACCGCCTGCTGGGCCTTGACGACACGCGACGCCGCCATGAGCTCCATGGCGCGCGTGATCTTCTTGGTCGAACTGACGGCCCGGATGCGCTGCCGGTACTCCCGGATCTGCGCTCCCATGTGCTTCCGCCTCTCTGATGGTCTGTGGTCGGCTCACCCGGGGTGGCCGGTCGGGGGTGCTGCTCCCCCGGTCGGGCGCCGCTCGCGACGCCCGACCGGTGGTGGGTCAGCGCTTCTGCTTGACGATCTGGACCTGCTCGGAGTCCTGGGCGTCCTCGCCCGACTCCTCGGCAGAGCCCACCGGGACGTCCTCGACGTTGGAGGGGGCGAAGGTGTCGCGGAAGCTGGCGATCTCGGCCTCGAGGGCGGAGATCGTCGAGTCCTCGAGCTTGCCCGTCTCCTGGATGCCCTCCATGAGGTCGTTCTTGTTGCGACGCAGGTGGGCGAGGAACTCCGACTCGAAGCGGCGGATGTCCTCGACCGCGATCGAGTCGAGCTCACCGGTGGTACCGGCCCAGATCGCCACGGCCTGCTCCGGCACCGGGTAGGGGTCGGCCTGCTTCTGCTTGAGCAGCTCGACGAGGCGGGCGCCGCGGGCCAGCTGCTGCTTCGAGGCCGGGTCGAGGTCGGACGCGAACATCGCGAAGGCCTCGAGCGCGCGGTACTGGGCCAGGTCGAGCTTGAGGCGACCGGAGACCGACTTCATCGCCTTGGTCTGCGCGGCCGAGCCGACACGCGAGACCGAGACACCCACGTCGATGGCGGGGCGGACGTCGGAGTTGAAGAGGTCGGCCTGCAGGTAGATCTGACCGTCGGTGATCGAGATGACGTTGGTCGGGATGTACGCCGAGACGTCGCCCGCCTTCGTCTCGATGATCGGCAGACCGGTCATCGAGCCGGCGCCCATGTCGTCGGAGAGCTTGGCGCAGCGCTCCAGCAGACGCGAGTGCAGGTAGAAGACGTCACCCGGGTAGGCCTCGCGGCCCGGCGGGCGGCGGAGCAGCAGCGACATCGAGCGGTAGGCCTCGGCCTGCTTGCTCAGGTCGTCGAAGACGATGAGGACGTGCTTACCCTGGTACATCCAGTGCTGGCCGATGGCCGAGCCGGTGAAGGGGGCGAGGTACTTGAAGCCGGCGGCGTCGGACGCGGGGGCCGCGACGATCGTCGTGTACTCCATGGCGCCGGCCTCCTCGAGCGTGCCCTTGACGGACGCGATCGTGGAGCCCTTCTGGCCGATGGCGACGTAGATGCAGCGGACCTGCTTCTGCGGGTCGCCGGTCTCCCAGAACTGCTTCTGGTTGATGATCGTGTCGACCGCGACCGTGGTCTTGCCGGTCTGGCGGTCACCGATGATCAGCTGACGCTGGCCACGGCCGATCGGCGTCATGGCGTCGACCGACTTCAGACCGGTCTGCAGCGGCTCGTGGACCGACTTGCGCTGCACGACGCTGGGAGCCTGCAGCTCGAGCTGGCGGCGCTCCTCGGACTCGATGTCGCCGAGACCGTCGATCGGCTGGCCGAGCGGGTTGACGACGCGGCCGAGGAAGCCCTCGCCGACCGGCACCGAGAGGACCTCGCCGGTGCGCTTGACCGCCTGGCCCTCCTCGATCTTGGAGAAGTCGCCGAGGACGACGACACCGATCTCGTGGACGTCGAGGTTGAGCGCGAGGCCGAGGGTGCCGTCCTCGAACTCGAGCAGCTCGTTGGTCATGGCCGAAGGGAGTCCCTCGACGTGGGCGATGCCGTCACCGGTGTCGGTGACGCGGCCGACCTCTTCGCGGGAGGCCGCGCCCGGGTTGTAGGACCGCACGTAGCCGTCCAGGGCGTCCCGGATCTCCTCCGGACGGATCGAAAGCTCCGTCATGTTGTCTTCTCCTCGTTGCCGGCCGCTGTGGTGGCCGAATATGTGGTCTGCATGGTGGGTCTGGACCCGGGCTCAGCCGGCCAGGTGGCGCTTCGCCTCGTCGAGACGTCGCAGGACGGTCCCGTCGACGACCTCGTCGCCGATCTGGACCCGGATCCCGCCGATGACGTCCTCGTCGTGGACGATCTGCAGCTGGACGGGCTTGCTGTAGATCTGCTGCAGCGCGGCGGCGAGCCGGGTGCGCTGCTCCTGCGTGAGGTCGACCGCGGTCGTGACGACGGCGGTCAGCTGCTGGCGACGCTCCGCGGCGAAGTCGAGGAACTCCTCGATCGTCCGGTCGAAGCGGCGGCCCCGGGGCGCGAGCACGGCCTGTCGGGCCAGGCGCACGGACTCGGGACGGGCCTTGCCGTCGAGCAGTCGGCTGATGACCTCGGCCTTGCCCTGCGGGTCGCCCTGCCGGTTGGCGAGGGCGTCACGCAGCTCCGGCGAGCTGTCGACGAGGCGCTCGAAGCGGAAGAGCTCGTCCTCGACCTGGTCGAGCGCACCGGCGGCCTCGGCTCCCTTGAGGGATGCCTCGACGGCGAAGCGCTCGAGCGTGTCGGTGAGGTCGCGCTCCTGGGCCCAGCGCTGACCGGCGAGCACCGAGACGATGCCGACGGTCTCGTTGGACACCTTGCCGTGGAGCAGGCGGGTGACCAGGTCGGACCGGTCCTTGCCCTCGCGGGAGGGGTCGGCGACGCTGCGGCGCAGGGCCGCGTTGTCGTCGAGCAGCCCGGTGACGGCGAAGAGCTCGTCGGCCACGACGGCCGCGTCACCCGACGTCAGCGCGGTCTCGAAGGACTGACGTCCCTCGGCCACGGCGGCGCGGGAAGAGCCTCGCATCAGGCGTCACCCTGCTGCGTCTGCCCGACCTTCTCCGGCTGGACCTGGCCCGACTCGAGCTCCGCGAGGAAGCGGTCGATGAGGCCCTGACGGCTGGAGGAGTCCTGCAGCTCGTGGCCGACGATGCGACCGGCCAGGTCGGTCGACAGACGACCCACCTCACCGCGCAGCGAGACGGACGCCTGCTGACGCTCGGCCTCGATCTGCTTGTGCGCCGACTCGGTGATGCGGTTGGCCTCGTCCTGCGCCTGCCCGCGCATCTCCGCGACGATGGCCGCGCCCTCGGCGCGTGCGTCCTCACGGATCTTCGCGGCCTCGGCGCGAGCCTCGGCCAGCTGGGCCTCGTACTGGGCCTTGGCAGCCTCGGCCTCGGCCTGCGCGTTCTCGGCCTGGGCGATGCCACCCTCGATCGCGGCGTGGCGCTCCTCGTAGGCCTTCTCGAGGTTCGGGGCGACCTTCTTCGCGACGACCCAGAAGAGGATCGCGAACATGATCAGCCCGAAGACGAGCTCCTCCCAGTGCGGGATGAGGGGCATGGTCTCGCCCTCACCCGCCGCGGCGAGCCCCACGACCGTTGACGCGGTTGCGGTGATGTGCACGGGGTACTCCTAGTGACTGGTGCCGGTTGACGATGCCGTTGCCGGCTCGCGTCAGTTGTTGATGAAGAAGAGCACCAGACCGAAGATCGCGAGCGCCTCGGCGAGGGCGAAGCCGAGGATGGCGATCGGCTGCAGGAGGTTGCGGGCCTCGGGCTGGCGGGCGACACCGTTGATGTACGCGGCGAAGATCAGACCGACGGCGATGGCCGGGCCGATGGCGGAGAGGCCGTAACCGATGAGGGAGACGGAGCCGGAGATTTCCACGATGATTCCTCTTTCGTGTTTCTGTGATCCGCCGCGAGGTCTGTCCCGCGGGGAAGTACTTGGTGGGGCTATGCAGTTGTGGGTCGAAGTCCGACGATCAGTGGTCGTCGGCGACGGCGCCGGCAATGTAGCTGGCCGCCAGGAGGGTGAAGACGAAGGCCTGGAGGAACTGCACCAGGAGCTCGAAGATGATCATGACGCCGGCCATGAGGAAGGTCGGCAGCGACAGGGCCTGCATGAGGACTCCGTCGCCGTGGAGCAGGAAGTAGAAAGCTCCGGTGACGAAGAGGTAGACGACCATGTGGCCGGCAAACATGTTGCCGAAGAGTCGCAGCGCCAGGGTCAACGGCCGGGTGATGAAGTAGGTCATCAGCTCGAGCAGGAAGACGAAGGGGACGATCCAGCCCGGCAGGCCCGGAGGCACCATGTGTTTGAAGTAGCCACCGAGGCCCATCCGCTGGATGCCCACCCAGTGGTAGACGACGTAGACGACGAGCGTCAGCGCGATCGGGAAGCCGATCTTGCCGTTGACGGGGTTCATCGCGAGGAAGAAGGAGCCGGCCCAGTTGTAGAGCAGGATCGACAGGAAGAGCGTGACGAGCAGCGGGACGAACTTCTTGAACTCCTTGGTCCCGATCATGTCGCGGGCCACGGCGTTGCGCGGGAAGTTGTAGATGCCCTCGAGGAGCCACTGTCCCTTGCTGGGGACGACCGAGGCGTTCTTGCTCAGGGCGAGGAGGCCGATCGACAGCACGGCGGTGATGATGGCCGACCAGGCCATCTGGTTGGTGACCGTGAGACCGCCGACCTCGAAGAGGGGCTGCCAGAAGATCTCGGGGGTCGGCGGCTGGTAGCTCTCCCCACCGGCGGCGGGCAGCGCGAGCGCAGTCAAGGTCACGGGTTCTCCTCGTTGTGTGGCTGGGCAGCCGTCGTCGACCCCTCCGCGGGGTCATCGTCATGGGGTGCCTGGGACGTACCGTATCGGAGCCAGATGATGTAGAGCGACAGAGCCATCCCGGCAAGGATGCCGACGGCGATGAAGCCGGTCACACCGAGCCAACGGTCGACGAGCCAGCCGATCCCCCCGAAGAGGATCGGGCCGGTGATCAGGTAGGCGAGGATCGTCGACCCCATGGCGTCAGCGCGCGATGTGGGGCTCGGTCCGCCGTCGTCCTCGGTCGCGGACCATCGGGCGCGATCGGCCGCGGTCTGCTCGGCCGTTGCCGGCGCCTTGGTGACGAGACGGGCGCGCTCGCCACCCTTCGCTCGGTGGGGGTGGGCGCTCATGCGTGGCCCCCCTGGGGGTAGATCACGTGGCGCGAGCGGACGTAGCCCATCAGCTGGCCGGCCTGGACGAGGACCGTCTCGACGACCGCCGCGATCGCGGCGACCGTCCCGTCGAGCCAGGCGGCCTCACGCAGGACCGCGATGGCCGCGACGAGGACGATGAGCTGCCCCAGGTAGACCAGACCGGCGCCGGCCATGGATGCCGCCGGGTCGCCGGCGACGACGAAGGAGATCGCCAGGACTCCGAGCAGCATCACGAAGAAGGCGAGCAGGGAGCCGGCCAGCGCGCTGAGGGCGGCGTCTCCCCCCTTCGCCACGGCCGCGACGGCGGTGATCAGGACCGTCCCGACGACACCGGCGACGAGGACACCACGGCGCATGCCCGGCACGGGGCTGCGGCGCTGAGTCGTGGTCATCGGCTCACTTCGGGAACGGGAGCACGAGGTGCTCTGGCGGGTCGGACCGAACGGTCCGGTGGGCGCTTGTGAAAGTTTACACAAGCGCCGCGAGGGCCACCAATTCGCCCTGGCCGGCCCTCAGACGTCGAGGCGCTGGCCCTGGGTGTCGTACGTCTTCGGGCGGTGGCCCGGGCGCGAGAACCGCGGCAGCCAGATCGTTAGGACGGCGGCGACGACGAGCATCACCACTCCCCCGATGCCGGCGACGAGCAGGGGCAGGAAGACCAGGCTCACGGCGCCGAGGGCGACGACGGCCGCCCAGAGCCACAGCAGCAGGACCGCACGCCGGTGACCGTGGCCGATCTGGAGCATCCGGTGGTGCAGGTGCTGGCTGTCGGCGTCCCAGGGGCGCTGGCCGCGGGCGGTGCGCCGCGCGACCGCCCACACGACGTCGAGCAGCGGCAGCAGCATGATCGAGATCGGGATGAGCAGCGGCAGCACGGTGGCGGCGAGCGCGTTGGCGCTCACCTGGTCGGGGTTGATCTGACCGACGTTGGAGATCGTCGCGGCCGCGAGCAGCAGGCCGAGGAGCAGCGCGCCGGAGTCACCCATGAAGAGCTTCGCCGGGAAGACGTTGTGCGGCAGGAAGCCCAGGCAGCACCCGGCGAGCGCCGCGGAGACGAAGGTCGCCGAGGAGAAGACGTTGGGCGGGTCGTAGCTGCCCGAGATGACATAGCTGTAGACGAAGAAGGCACCGGCAGCGATCGCCACGAGCCCCGCGGCCAGACCGTCGAGCCCGTCGATGAAGTTGACCGCGTTGATGCACAGCACGACGACGAAGATCGTCAGCAGCACGAGCAGCGGCGCCGGCAGCACGGTCACGGTGCCCAGCGGCAGCGAGAAGAACTGCACCCCCGCGAAGGCGATGATCGCCGCGGCGACGAGCTGGCCGCCGAGCTTGGTCAGGGCGTCGAGCTCCTTGACGTCGTCGATCGCCCCGACGAGGCAGACGACGGCCGCGCCGACGAGGATCCCGATGAGCTCACCGGTCTCGAAGACCTGCCGCAGGAAGGGCATGCGCGAGGCCGCGAGGGTCGCGGCCGCGTAGCCGAAGAACATCGCCACCCCACCGAGGCGCGGGATCGGCACGACGTGGACGTCGCGCTCCCGCACCTCGGTGAAGGCGCCGACGCGCACCGCGATGGTGCGCATCAGCGGGACGAGGACATAGGTCGTCGCGAGCGCGACGAGGAAGACGAAGAGGTACTCCCTCACCGCTCACCCCTCCCCTGCGAGGCATCGAGGCCCCGTCGCGGAGCTCCTCGCACCTCGACCACGGTCCGGAGGGGGATCAGCGCGGGTAGGCGGGGAAGGTGGTGACCAGCTCGCTCACCTGGGCACGCACCTCGCGGGAGACGGCGTGCTCGGGGTCGGCGTCGCCCGTCGTCACGGCGGTGTGGATGAGCTCGGCGATCTTGACCATCTCGTCGGTACCCATGCCCTGCGTCGTGACGCAGGGGGTGCCGACGCGGATGCCGGAGGCGACCGAGGGCTTCTGCGGGTCGTTGGGGATGGCGTTCTTGTTGAGCGTGATGCCGGCCGCGTCGCAACGCGCCTCGGCGTCGACACCGGTGACGCCGACACCCTGCAGGTCGAGCAGCGCGAGGTGGGTGTCGGTGCCGCCGGTCGTCGGGCGGATGCCGCGCCCCCGCAGCTCGTCGGCGAGGACCTTGGAGTTGGCGATGACGTCGACCGCGTACTGCTGGTACTCGGGCGTCGCGCACTCCTTGAAGTTGACCGCCTTGGCGGCGATCGTGTGCATCTGCGGGCCGCCCTGCATCATCGGGAAGATCGCCTTGTCGAGCGCCTTGGCGTGCTCCTCCTTGCACACGAGCGCACCGGAGCGGGGACCACGCAGCACCTTGTGCGTCGTGAAGGTGACGACGTCGGCGAGCGGGACCGGGCTCGGGATCGCCTTGCCGGCGACGAGGCCGATGAAGTGCGCCGCGTCGACCCACATGATCGCGCCGACCTCGTCGCAGATCGCGCGGATGCGCTCGAAGTCGAGCAGGCGCGGGATGGCGGATCCGCCGGAGCAGATGACCTTGGGACGGTGCTCCTTGGCCAGGCGCTCCATCTCGTCGTAGTCGACGTCCTCGGTCTCCGGGTGCACGCCGTAGTGGACGGCGTCGAACCACTTGCCCGAGAAGGAGACCTTGGTGCCGTGGGTGAGGTGGCCACCGTGCGGCAGCGACATCGCGAGGATCTTCTCCCCCGGCTGGAGGAAGGCACCGTAGACGGCCTGGTTGGCGCTGGCGCCGGAGTGGGCCTGCACGTTGGCGTGCTCGGCGCCGAGCAGGCTCTTGGCGCGCTCGATGGCGAGGTTCTCGGCCTTGTCGACCTCGGAGCAGCCGCCGTAGTAGCGACGCCCCGGGTAGCCCTCGGCGTACTTGTTGCTCAGCGTCGACCCGAGCGCGGTGAGCACCTCGGGCGAGGAGATGTTTTCGCTCGCGATGAGCTGGAGGCCGCCGCGGATGCGGTCGAGCTCGCTGGTGAGGACACCGGCGATCTCCGGGTCGAAGGCGCTCAGGGCGCCGAAGTCGGAGCCGTAGAAGGTGTCGTCGGTCATCGCGGGGCCTCCGTGGGGGTGGTGGGGTCGGTCTGCGGCGGGTCGGTGGGCGCGGCCTGCGCCGGCGCACGGTCTGACGAAGGGAGATCCTCCCACTCGGCGTCGGCGGCGTCACCGCCGGTGCCGTGACGCGGCTCGCGCAGGCGGGCGGCCTCGGCGGCCGCCACCTCGGGGTCCTCGTCGTCGTAGGTCGGCAGGTCGCCGCGCTGCGGCTCGGACTCGGCCTCTGCCACGTCGGCGACGGGCGACTCGGGCTGGGGCTCGGGCTCGGCATCGGCGTCCGCGACGTCGGCAACGCCCTCCCCCGCGTCGTCCGGCCGGTCGAAGCCGACACCGAGGATCTCCTCGAGCCGCTCGCGGCCGACGGCGCCCTGGCGCAGCACGACGGGGTGCTCACCGGTGCAGTCGATGATCGTCGACGGCTCCTGCGTGGCCCGCGGTCCACCGTCGAGGTAGACGCTCACGGCCGGGCCGAGCTGCACGGCGGCGTCGGTGACCGTCGTGGCGGCCGGCTCGCCGGTCCGGTTGGCGCTCGTCACGGCCATCGGGCCGGTCTCGCGCAGCACCTCGAGAGCGATCTCGTCGTCGGGCATGCGCAGCGCGACGGTGCCGGCGGTCTCGCCGAGGTCCCAGTGCAGCGAGGGCTGCGCCCACAGCACGAGGGTCAGCGGGCCGGGCCACAGCTGGTCGACGAGGCGCCGGGCCCACTCGGGCACGGCGCGCGCGAGGCCGTCGACGGTGCGCACGTCGGGGACGAGGACGGGCGGGGGCATCTCGCGGCCCCTCCCCTTCGCGCTGAGGACGGCGGCCACGGCCTCGGGGTCGAAGGCATCGGCCCCGACCCCGTAGACGGTGTCGGTGGGGATGACGACGACCTCGCCGCGGCGGACGGCGTCGACCGTCGCCGTCACGCTCTGCTCGCGGTCTGCGGTGGTCGCATCGACGACAGGACTCATGGGCCCCACCCTATGCCGCCGGCTCGCGGCGGAACGGGCCCGGTCAAGGAGTCGCCGAATTGGTGACCTCGCTTCGCCCCCACGCGCTGCTCGCGCCGCTAGGTTGAACGACCGCCCACAACCGATCCCTCGAGGAGGAGAACATGCGAGGCTCAGGTCTCATCTGGACGATCGTCGGCGTGCTGCTGATCATCGTGCTGCTGATGTACATCCTCTGAAGTTCCCAGCACCACCGAAGGGGGCGTGGCCGACCGGCCACGCCCCCTTCGTCGTGCTCGTGTGGACTCAGGAGCGACGCGCGGTGGTGGTCCGGGGGCGCCCGGCGAGGTCTGCGTGGTCGGTGGCGTCGAGCCAGGCACCGGTCGCGGACAGGGCTCGCGGCAGGCTCTCGCCCTGGCTGTCGGCGTGCTCCATGACGAGCCGACCGCCGGGGCGCAGCAGGGCCGCCGCCGTCGCCGCGACGGCGAGCGGGATCGCCAGCCCGTCGGCGCTGCCGCCGTAGAGCGCGAGCTCGGGGTCGTGCTCGGCGACCTCCGGCTCGAGCGGCACCATGCCCACGGGGATGTAGGGCGGGTTGGAGACGACGACGTCGACCCGGCCGACGAGGTCGGCGAGGTCGGGGACGGTGGCGGGGTCGGCCGTAGCGTCGGCGGCCACGAGCCGGACCGGCAGCCCGGTGGCCTCGACATTGCGCGCGGCCCAGGCCAGGGCGAGCTCGCTGAGCTCGACCCCGACGACCTCGGCGGCGGGTGCCTCGTCGGCGACCCCGAGGGCGAGCGCCCCGGACCCGGTGCACAGGTCGACGACGACCGGCGCGTCGAGCCCGTCGAGCGCCGCCAGCACGTGGTCGACGGCGGCCTCCGTCTCGGGGCGGGGCACGAAGACCCCCGGCCCGACGTGCAGCTCGAGCCGGCGGAAGGGGGCCGTGCCGGTGAGGTGCTGCAGCGGCACCCGGGTGGCGCGCTCCTCGACGAGCACGTCGAGCCGCCGCGAGGTCATCTCGTCGAGGTCGGCACCGAGCAGCATCCGGCGCTCCACCTCGGCCCGGTCGCAGCCGAGCGCGTGCGCCGCGAGGAGCAGCGCGTCAGGTCGTGGGGTCGGCACGCCCGCAGCGGTGAGCCTGGCCGTGGCCTCCCCCACCGCCGAGCGAAGGGAGGTCACTCCCCGTCCCCGGCGAGAGCCGCGAGCCGCGCCTCCTCGTCGGCCTGCACCGCGGAGTCGATCACCGCGTCGAGGTCGCCGTCGAGCACGGTGTCGAGCCGGTTGGCCTTGAAGCCGGTGCGGTGGTCGCTGATCCGGTTCTCGGGGAAGTTGTAGGTGCGGATCCGCTCCGAGCGGTCGACGGTGCGCACCTGCGAGGCGCGCGCCTCCTTCGCCTCGGCGGCCGCCTCGTCCATCGCCATCTGGTGCAGCCGGGCGCGCAGCACGCGCATCGCCGACTCCTTGTTCTGCAGCTGCGACTTCTCGTTCTGGCAGGAGACGACGGTGCCGGTCGGCAGGTGGGTGATCCGCACGGCCGAGTCGGTCGTGTTGACCGACTGCCCGCCGGGGCCCGACGAGCGGTAGACGTCGATCTTCAGGTCGTTGGGGTCGATCTCGACCTCGACGACGTCGCCGACGTCGGGCATGACCCACACGCCGGCCGCGGAGGTGTGGATACGACCCTGGCTCTCGGTGACGGGGACGCGCTGGACGCGGTGGACTCCCCCTTCGTACTTGAGGCGGGCCCACGGGGCGGCGCCCGGCTCCGGCGTGCCCTTGGCGCCGACGGCGACCCGCACGTCCTTGTAGCCGCCGAGGTCGGACTCGGTGGCGTCGAGCAGGCGCGTGGTCCAGCCGCGCTTCTCCGCATGGCGCAGGTACATGCGCAGCAGGTCGCCGGCGAAGAGGGCGGACTCCTCTCCCCCTTCGCCCGCCTTGATCTCGAGGATCACGTCACGGTCGTCGTCGGGATCGCGCGGGATGAGCAGGCGGCGCATCCGGTCCTCGCCGGCGGCAACCGCCTCCTCGAGCGCGGGGACCTCGGCGGCGAAGGCCGCGTCCTCCGCGGCCAGCTCGCGGGCGGCCTCGAGGTCACCGACGGCCAGGTCGAGCTCACGCTGGGCCGTGACCACCGGGGTCAGCTCGGCATAGCGCCGGTTGACGTCGCGCAGGCGGTCGGGGTCACCGATGACGGCCGGGTCGGCGAGCGACGCCTCGAGCTCGGCGTGCTCGGCGAGCAGCGCCTCGACGGACTCGAGCACGGTGGCCTCCCGGCGGTCGGTGGGTGGAGCGGAGGTGGAGGGGTGGTGGAAACGACTGATGCGCCGGCCAGCCCTGTGGGCTGACCGGCGCATCGAGTGGGTTACTTGGCCTCGGTCTTCTGGCCGTAACGCTTCTGGAAGCGGGCCACGCGACCACCGGTGTCCATGATCTTCTGCTTGCCCGTGTAGAAGGGGTGGCAGTTGCTGCAGATCTCGACGCGGATCTCGCCGCCCGGCTTGGTGCTGCGGGTGGTGAAGGTGTTGCCGCAGGTGCACGAGACGCTGGTGGCCTCGTAGGTGGGGTGGATGTCCTTCTTCACGTGGTGCTCCTTGGTCGTGTCGTCCGGGTCGGCGTTGCGCCCTCGCTGGGGCCGACAACTGCGAGCGTCTGTGCCGCGTGCCGTGAACCGGACCAGCAGTCGATTGTGCCAGAGCAGGCACGGTGGTCCAAACACGACGTCGGTCCCGGATGTTCCCGTGCGGGCGCACCCGGCTGGGGCAGGATGGGCGCATGGCACCTCGAGCCCCCCGCCTGCCCCGCCGCACCACCCGTGACCGGCGAAGGGAGCCCGCGCCCGGGCCCGTGGAGGGCTCGGTGATCCGGCCGGCCACGGCCGGCGACATCGGCACCATCGTCGCCCTGCGGGCACTGATGTTCGAGGCGATGGGCACCTCCTCCGAGGAGGTCTCCGACATCGGCTGGCAGCAGGACGCCGCCCGCTGGCTGCAGCTGCGACTCGGTGAGGACGACGTGCGGGTCGTCGTCGCCGAGGCCCACGGCACCGTCGTCTCGTGCGCCATGGGTCAGGTCACCGACCTCATGCCGGCGCCCGGCCGCCGCGGCACGGGTGGCCTCGTGTCCAACATCGCCACCTTCCCCCGGCACCGTCGCCTGGGCTTCACCCACGCCGTCGTCGCCGAGCTCATCGCGTGGTTCGAGGACGAGACCGACGTCGAGGTGCTCTCGCTCAACGCGACCGAGATGGGCCGCGACATCTACGAGGACTTCGGCTTCACCGAGGCGGCCTTCCCCGAGATGCGCCGACGCATCGACCGGTCCATCCCGCAGCCCGAGGCACCGCACCCGGGGAGCTGACCCCTCGGCCCGCTGTCACCTGCTGCGGCGCACCCGGCAGGTTCGCGCGCTTCTCGGCGATCAGGGTCCGTCTCGCCGCAGCCGGTACATCGCCAGGCCGTAGGCCGCGGCCTCACCCACGTGACCGGGGTCGTCGACGCGCGCCTCGAGGGCTGCCGGGCCGGCTGGCCCGACGTCGCCCAGAACCTCTGCGGCGAGCTCCGCCAGCCACCGGTCCTCGTCACCGAGCAGGTCGGCGAGACCGTCGACGGCGGCGGCCCCTCCGAGAGCGCCGAGGGCGAGCACGGCGGCCAGACGCACGGACCGGGGTCGCCCCGCGGCGGTCAGCGGAAGCACGACCACGACATCGCCCGGCCCACTCACCAACCCGAGGGCACCGACCGCCGCCGTGAGCACGACCGGGTCCTCCTCGTGGTCGACCAGCGCTCGCAGTGCCGGCGTCTGGTCACGGTGCCGAGCCCGGCCGATCGCCACGGCAGCGATCGTGCGTGTCCTCGGGTCGTCGCTCGTCAGACCTGCGGTGATGGCGGGTGCCGCGGTCGGGCCCCGGGCCACGAGCGCGTCGACCTCGACCGCCGCAGACGTCCGACAGTCACTGCGGCCGGCACCCCTCGACGCGCGGCGGCGCGCGAGGAGCCTCGTGCCGACCCCCGTCACCACGAGCAGGATGACCGCTCCGACCACGATCCATAGGACCATCCGCAGCAACCAGAGCTGGCCCACGAGGTCACCCATGGCCGCCCTCGCTCGCCCGGGCCGGTCGCCTCGGTCTCGTGGGGCAGGCCGCGGTCGGATCGCCCGCGGCCATCTGTGGGGTCCTCTCGTTCATGTGCGACCTCCGTGTCGGGTCGACGCGTGCAGCAACCCTAGGGGCCGCGCCCCCGGTCGCGCAGGATGAGTGCTGACGACGAAGGGGGGCCGCCGCACACGTAGCGCAGCGGCCCCCCAGCCGTGTGTGGTCGAGACTCAGGCGGTCTCGTCCTCGTCGTCAAGCTTGATCGAGCTCGTCTGCTGGACCTGCATGAGGAACTCGTAGTTCGTCTTGGTCTTGCGCAGCCGGTCGATGAGCAACTCGACGCCCTGCTGGGTGTCGAGGGCAGCGAGCACGCGACGCAGCTTCCACATGATCTTCAGCTCCTCGGGCGCGAGGAGGATCTCCTCGCGCCGGGTGCCGGACGCGTTGACGTCGACCGCGGGGAAGATGCGGCGGTTGGCCAGGCCACGGTCGAGCTTGAGCTCCATGTTGCCGGTGCCCTTGAACTCCTCGAAGATCACCTCGTCCATGCGCGAGCCGGTCTCGACGAGCGCGGTCGCGAGGATGGTCAGCGAGCCGCCGTTCTCGATGTTGCGGGCCGCGCCGAAGAACTTCTTCGGCGGGTAGAGCGCCGCCGAGTCGACACCACCGGAGAGGATGCGCCCGCTCGCCGGGGCGGCGAGGTTGTAGGCGCGACCCAGCTTGGTGATCGAGTCGAGCAGCACGACGACGTCGTGGCCCATCTCGACGAGGCGCTTGGCGCGCTCGATGGCCAGCTCGGCGACCGTCGTGTGGTCGTCGGCCGGGCGGTCGAAGGTGGAGGCGATGACCTCACCCTTGACCGCGCGCTGCATGTCGGTGACCTCCTCGGGGCGCTCGTCGACGAGGACGACCATGAGGTGGCACTCGGGGTTGTTGGTCGTGATCGCGTTGGCGATCGACTGCATGACCATCGTCTTGCCGGCCTTGGCCGGGGCGACGATGAGGCCACGCTGGCCCTTGCCGATCGGGGCCACGAGGTCGATCATCCGCGTCGTGAGGACGTTGGACTCGGTCTCGAGGCGCAGTCGGTCCTGCGGGTAGAGCGGCGTGAGCTTGCCGAACTCCGCGCGGCGCTTCGCGTCGTCGGGGGTCATGCCGTTGACCGTCTCGAGCTTGGCCAGCGGGTTGTACTTGCCGCGGTTGCCCTTGGTTCCGACGGTCTGCTGCTGCGGCTCCTCGCCCTCGCGGGCGGCCTTGACCTGGCCTGTGACGGCGTCACCCTTGCGCAGGCCGTTGCGCTTGACCATGCCGAGCGGCACGTAGACGTCGCCCGGGCCGGGCAGGTAGCCCGAAGTGCGCACGAAGGCGTAGTTGTCGAGGACGTCGAGGATGCCCGCGACCGGGACGAGCACGTCGTCCTCGGAGATCTGCGGCTCGGTGTCGTCGAACTGCTGGCCGCCGCCGCGACGCTTGTCCCGGTTGCGGTTGCGGTTGCGGTTGCGCCGACGGCCGCCGCGCTCGTCGTCGCCGCCCTGCTGGCCGCCGCCACCCTGGTTGCCACCCTGCTGGTTGCCACCCTGGTTGCGGTTGTCGTTGCGGTTGCCGCCCTGACGGTCGTTGCCGCCCTGGTCGTTGCGGTTGCCGCCCTGGTTGCGACCACCCTGCTGGTCGTTGCGGTTGCCGCCCTGACGGTCGCCCTGCTGGCGGTCACCGCCCTGCTGACGGTCGTTGCGGTCGCCGCGCTGCTGGCGGTCGTTGCCGCCCTGCTGGCGGTCATTGCCCTGACGGTCGTTGCCGCCGCGGCGCTCGCCGGAGTCGCGCTGGCCGCGCTCCTGCTGGTCGGTGTCCTGCTGGCCGCGGTCCTGCTCGGCGGGAGCCGACTCGCGGGAGGGGCGCTCGCCCCCCTTCGCCTCGGGAGCGGCCTGCTCGGCCGGAGCGGCCTGCTCGACCGGGGCGCTCTGCTTGGCCGGGGCGCTCTGCGCTGCCGGAGCGCTCTTTGCCGCGGACTTCGCCGGGGCGGGCGCGGAGGAGCCGGACTGCTGGGCGCGGATGGCGGAGATGAGGTCGCTCTTGCGCATCTTGGCGGTGCCGGTGATCCCCATGCTCGAGGCGAGCTGCTGGAGCTGGGCGAGGCGCATGGCGCTCAGGGCGCCGGAGCGACGGGGCTGCTCGCTGGTCGCGGGAGCAGCGCTGTCGCCAGTCGTGGTGTCGGTCACGAAGGACCCTTCCCTCGTTGGGGCCACCCGGGACGGGCAGGCCTGATGAATCCCGTCAAGAGCGGGACGACTTTTCACTGATCCCCACGGCTGCGTGCCGGACCCGGAGGCCGATGGCACTCACGTGGGAGGAGGCTCCGGCCCATCGTGTGCGAATCGACGACGTCGCCGACGCACCGGACCTGAAGGAGCACCGCCAATGTATCACTGCGATGCCGGGTGCAGGTCACCCGCGCAGCTGCACCCCGCGCTCGGGCACCCCCGGGGTGAGCACCTGCCAGCCGGCGGCCACCTCGGCCGTCACCCGACGCACCTCGTCGACGCGGTCGGCGCCGGCGAGGACGAGCACGGACGGCCCGGCACCGGAGATCGTCGCGGCGAGCCCCGCGGCCCGCAGGGCGTCGACGAGCCCCATGCTCTCCGGATAGCTCGGGCGACGGGCCTCTTGGTGCAGCAGGTCCGCGGTGGCGTCGACGAGCAGCTCGGGGGCGCTCGTCAGCGCGTGGACCAGCAGGCCGGTACGCGCGGAGTTGGCCGCGGCGGTCGCCAGGGGCACGACCTCCGGCAGCACGGAGCGTGCGGTGTGCGTGCTCAGCGTCGTGCCCGGCACGAGCACGACCGGCGTGATCCGCGGGTCGAGGCGAAGGGGGACGGTCCGGGTCCGCGGCAGCGGCGCGCCGGCCTCCGTGACGGAGAGCGTCGCCCCACCGAAGACGCTGGCGGACGAGTTGTCCGGGTGCCCCTCGAGAGCTGCCGCGATGGTGTTGACGACCTCGAGGTCGAGCTCCTCCCCCGCGAGTGCGCCGCCGCGCACGGCCAGGGCGTGGGCAGCTGCCACGCCGGTGACGATCGCCGTCGCCGACGAGCCCAGCCCGCGTCCGTGGGGCACCGCGTTGGTCGCCTCGAGCCGCAGCCCGGCCGGAGCCGTGACGTCGAGGTGCTGCCAGGTGGTCGCCATCGTCCGCACGACGAGGTGGCTCTCGTCGCGGGGCACCGAGTCGGCGCCCGAGCCCGTGACCTCGACCTGCAGGCCGGGCTGCTCGGTCACGGTGACCGTGCACTCGTCCCACACGCCGAGCGCGAGCCCGACGCAGTCGAATCCCGGGCCGAGGTTGGCGCTGGACGCGGGCACCGCGAGGGTGACCGACGTCCCGACGGGGATCGACATGGTCAGTCCTGCAGACCGAGCTCGCGGGCGATCGCGTAGGCCTCGGCGGGCACGCTCACGGGAGCGACGTCGGAGCCGTCGGCGTTCTTCAGGGCCCACTGCGGGTCCTTGAGGCCGTGGCCGGTGACCGTGCAGACGATCGTCGCGTCGGCCGGGACCCGGCCAGCGGCCGAGGCCTTGAGCAGGCCGGCGACCGAGGCGGCGGAGGCCGGCTCGACGAAGATGCCCTCGCGCGCGGAGAGGATGCGGTGGGCGGCGAGGATCTCCTCGTCGGTGACCGCCTCGATGCGCCCGCCGGACTCGTCACGTGCCGCCTCGGCCTGCTGCCACGAGGCGGGGTTGCCGATGCGGATGGCCGTGGCGATCGTGTCGGGCTCGTCGACCGGGTGACCCAGGACGATCGGCGCGGAGCCGGCGGCCTGGAATCCCCACATCTGCGGGGTGCGGGTCGACACCGGCGCCAGCGTGCCGGAGACGCCCTCGGTCTCGGTGGCGTACTCGCGGTAGCCGCGCCAGTAGGCGGTGATGTTGCCGGCATTGCCGACGGGCAGGCAGTGGATGTCCGGGGCGTCGCCGAGCGCGTCGACGATCTCGAAGGACGCGGTCTTCTGCCCCTCGATGCGCGCGGGGTTGACCGAGTTGACCAGCTCGACCGGGTAGGTCTCGGCGAGCTTGCGGGCGACGTCGAGGCAGTGGTCGAAGTTGCCGTCCACCTGCAGCAGGGTCGCGCCGTGCGCGATCGCCTGCGAGAGCTTGCCCATGGCGATCTTGCCCTCGGGCACGAGGACGGCGCAGGTCATGCCGGCCTTGGTCGCATAGGCGGCGGCCGACGCCGAGGTGTTGCCGGTGGAGGCGCAGATGACCGCCTTGGCCCCCTTCGCCGCGGCCATTGACATCGCGGTCGTCATGCCGCGGTCCTTGAAGGACCCGGTGGGGTTGAGGCCCTCGTACTTGACGTGGACCTGCGCGCCGACGAGCTCGCTGAGGTGCTCGGCGGGGATGAGGGGGGTCCCCCCTTCGCGCAGGGTGACGGTCGGGGCACCGGCCAGCATCGGCAGCCGGTCGGAGTACTCGGTGATGACGCCGCGCCACTGGTGGGCTGCCATGTGTCAGTTCCCTTCAACACGCATGACGGAGGTGACCTCGTTGACCGTCTCGAGCCGGGCGAGCTCGGCGACGGTCGCGGAGAGTGCGGCATCGGTCGCCGCGTGGGTGACGATGATGAGCATCGCCCGCGCCTCGCCGTGGTCGTCGGTGACCACCTGCTGGCGCACGGTCTCGATGGACACGCCGTGGTCGGAGTAGACCTGCGCGACGCTCGCGAGGACACCCGGACGGTCGGCCACGTCGAGGCTCACGTGGTAGCGCGTGATCGCCTGCCCGATGGGCAGGACCGGCAGGTGCGCATAGGCGCTCTCCCCCGGCCCGCGACCGCCGGTGACCCGGGTGCGCGCGACGGCCACGATGTCGCCGAGCACGGCGCTGGCCGTCGGGTCGCCGCCGGCGCCCTGGCCGTAGAACATCAGGTCGCCCGCGCCCTCGGCCTCGACGAAGACCGCGTTGTAGGCCTCGCGCACGGAGGCGAGCGGGTGGCTGAGCGGGATGAGCGCCGGGTGCACCCGAGCGGAGATGCCCGGGGTGCCGTCGGGGCCCTCGACCCGCTCGCAGATCGCGAGCAGCTTGACGGTGCAGTCCATGTCGCGCGCGGCCGCGATGTCGCGGGCGCTCACCTCGGTGATGCCCTCGCGGTGCACGTCGGCGCTGCCGACCCGGGAGTGGAAGGCCAGCGAGGACAGGATCGCGGCCTTGGCCGCCGCGTCGAAGCCCTCGACGTCGGCGGTCGGGTCCGCCTCCGCGTAGCCGAGTGCCTGGGCGCGCTCGACCGTCTCGGAAAAGCCGGCGCCCGTGGAGTCCATGGCGTCGAGCACGAAGTTCGTCGTGCCGTTGACGATGCCGATGACCCGACGGATCGAGTCGCCGGCGAGCGAGTCGCGGATCGGGCGCAGGATCGGGATCGCCCCGGCGACCGCCGCCTCGTAGTAGAGGTCGACGCCGTGGTCGGCGGCCGCCGCGTACAGGGTCGGGCCGTCCTCGGCGAGCAGCGCCTTGTTGGCCGTCACGACGGAGGCGCCGTGCTCCATCGCCGAGAGGATGAGGCTGCGGGCCGGCTCGATGCCGCCGATGACCTCGACGACGATGTCGGCGCGGGTCACCAGCTCGGCGGCGTCCGTCGTGAAGAGCGCCGGGTCGACGCCCAGGTCGGAGCGGTCGCGGCCGGCGCGGCGCACCGCGATGCCGACGAGCTCGAGCGGGCGACCGATGCGCTGGGCGAGGTCGTCGGCCTGCGTGATCAGCTGGCGGGCGACGCTGCCGCCGACGACGCCGCCACCGAGCAGGGCGACGCGAAGGGGGGTCTGCTGGTCGGTGGTCATCGGACCTCCTGCGGGGCGGGCTCGTCCACGTCGAGGGCGAGCAGGTCGTCGATCGTCTCGCGGCGCACGATGACGCGCGCGACACCGTCCCGCACGGCGATGACCGGCGGGCGGGGGGTGTGGTTGTACTGGTTGGACAGGCTGCGGCAGTAGGCGCCGGTGCCGGGGACGGCGATGAGGTCGCCGGGCGTGATGTCGGCCGGCAGGTACTCGTCCATGACGACGATGTCGCCGCTCTCGCAGTGCCGCCCGACGACGCGGACCAGGCGCGGGCCGGCGCTCGACGTGCGGCTGGCGAGGGTGCACGAGTAGTCGGCGCCGTAGAGCGCGGTGCGCACGTTGTCGCTCATGCCGCCGTCGACGCTGACGTAGGAGCGGATCGCGTCGTGGGCGACCTCGACGTCCTTGACCGTGCCGATCTCGTAGAGGGTGAAGGCGCTCGGGCCGGCGATCGCACGGCCAGGCTCGATGGAGATCCGCGGCAGCGGCGCCTCGGGGTGCCCGTCACGCAGCTCCTTGAGCTCCCGGTCGACGAGGGCGGCCATCTGGCTGCCGAGCTCGCCGGCGGTCAGCGGCGTGTGCTCCGAGGTGTAGGCGATGCCGTAGCCACCACCGAGGTCCATCTCGGGCATCGCGATGCCGTGGACGTCGGCGACCTCGGTGTGCAGCGCGACGAGCCGCCGGGCGGCGATCTCGAATCCGGAGACGTCGAAGATCTGGCTGCCGATGTGGCTGTGCAGCCCGAGCAGGCGCAGGTGCTCCCCCTTCGCCACGATGGCGTCGATCGCGGCGCGGGCCTGGCCGCCGGCGAGGGAAAAGCCGAACTTCTGGTCCTCGTGCGCCGTCGCGATGAACTCGTGGGTGTGGGCCTCGACGCCGACGGTCACGCGGACCATCACCGGCGCGACGACCCCGAGCTCGGCGGCGACGGCGGCGACGCGGTCGATCTCGGCGAAGGAGTCGACGACGATCCGGCCGACGCCGTACTCCAGCGCCTGGCGCAGCTCGGCGACGGACTTGTTGTTGCCGTGCAGGGCGATCCGCTCGCCGGGGAAGCCGACGCGCTGCGCGACGGCGAGCTCGCCACCGCTGCAGGTGTCGAGGTTGAGCCCCTCCTCCATGACCCAGCGGGCGACCGCGGTGCACAGGAAGGCCTTGCCGGCGTAGTAGACGTCGGCACCGGCCACGGCGTCGAAGGGAGCGGTGAAGTCGTCCCTGAACGCCCGTGCGCGGGAGCGGAAGTCGTCCTCGTCCAGGACGTAGGCGGCGGTGCCGAAGTCACGGGCGATGTCGGTGACGGGCAGGCCCGCCACCGCGAGCACGCCGTCGGCACTGCGCTCGACGTTGGCCGGCCACAGCTGCGGCAGGAGCTCGTTGACGTCCTGCGGCGTCGGCAGCCACTGGGGCGCCGCCCCGTAGCCGTCGGCGTGGAGGATGCCGGCCTCGTGGGCCCTCATGTTCGTCGCCATGCCGGCCTCACATCCGCTCGGGCGCGGAGACGCCGAGCAGGTCGAGGCCGTTGGCGAGCACCTGGCGGGTGGCGTCGTTGAGCCACAGCCGGGTGCGGTGCGTGTCGGTGATCTCCTCGTCGGAGCGCGGGCGCACGCGGCAGGTGTCGTACCACTTGTGGAAGTGGCCGGCGAGGGTCTCGAGGTAGCGCGCGACCCGGTGCGGCTCACGCAGCTCGGCGGCATGGGCAACGACCCGCGGGAAGTCGCCGAGCGTCGCGAGCAGGGTCGCCTCGGTCGGGTGCGACAGCAGGCCCGGGTCGAAGGCGTCCTCACGACGCACGCCGTCCTCGGCCGCCAGACGGGCGACGTTGAAGGTGCGGGCGTGGGCATACTGCACGTAGAAGACCGGGTTGTCGTTGGTCTGCTTGCGCAGCTCCTCGCCGTCGAGGCTGAGCGGGCTGTCCGCGGGGTAGCGGGCCAGCGAGTAGCGCACGGCGTCGGAGCCGATCCACGAGATGAGGTCGCGCAGCTCGACGATGTTGCCGGCGCGCTTGGACAGCTTGGCTCCGTCGAGGTTGACCAGCTGCCCGATGCGGATCTCGATGTTCTTCGTCGGGTCGTCGCCCGCACAGGCGGCGATCGCCTTGAGCCGGGAGACGTAGCCGTGGTGGTCGGCGCCGAGGAGGTAGATCTTCTCCGGGAATCCGCGGTCCTTCTTGCTCAGGTAGTAGGCGGCGTCGGCGGCGAAGTAGGTCGGCACACCGTCGGCGCGCACGAGCACGCGGTCCTTGTCGTCGCCGAAGTCGGTCGTGCGCAGCCAGACGGCACCGTCGCGGTCGTCGACGTGGCCCTGCTCGCGCAGGCGGGCGATGGCCTGCTCGACCGCTCCCCCGTCGTGCAGCGTCTTCTCCGAGAACCACACGTCGAAGGTGACGCCGAAGTCCTCGAGGGTGCTGCGGATGTCGGCGAGCTGCGCCTCGTAGCCGATGGCGCGGGCGGTCGCGAGGGCCTCGTCGGCGGGCAGCTCGAGCAGGTCGGGACGCTGCTCGAGGGCGGTCGCGGCCAGCTCGTCGACATAGGCGCCGGGGTAGCCGCCCTCGGGGGTGGGCTCCCCCTTCGCCCGGGCGAGGACCGAGGCGCCGAAGTTGTCCATCTGGGCGCCGGCGTCGTTGATGTAGTACTCGGCCGTGACGTCGGCGCCGGAGGCGGCGAGCAGGCGGCGCATCGAGTCGCCGAGCGCGGCCCAGCGGGTGTGGCCGATGTGCAGCGGGCCGGTCGGGTTGGCCGAGATGAACTCGAGGTTGACCACGTGGCCGGCCATCGCGTCGTTGCGGCCGTAGTCGGCGCCGGCCTCGACGATGGTGCGCGCGAGGGCACCCGCGGAGGCGGCCTCGAGGGTGATGTTGAGGAAGCCGGGGCCGGCGACCTCGACGGAGGCCACGCCCTCGGCCTGCTCGAGGCGGGCGGCGATCGCGGTCGCGACGTCACGGGGCTTCATGCCGGCAGGCTTGGCGAGCTGCATCGCGACATTGGTCGTCCAGTCGCCGTGGCCCTTCTGCTTCGGTCGCTCGACCCTGATCCCGGTGGGCACCTCGACGGTCAGGTCGCCGGCCTCGACGGCGGCGGTGAGGGCGGCACGGATGGCGTCGACAAGCTCTTCGGGGGTCACGGTCGCTCAGTCTAGGTGCGCTACCACGTGCGTCGATGCGCTGGCCGATTCTCGGGACGCCCACCCCCGGTGCTAATCTCACCGGGCACCACCCCGCCTCCGTAGCTCAGGGGATAGAGCACTGGTTTCCGGTACCAGGGGCCGCAGGTTCGAATCCTGCCGGGGGCGCGTTTTTTCACGAAGGGCCGCCAGCGATCGCTGGCGGCCCTTCGTCGTGCCCGGCGGCCTCCCGCGGGCTGGGTCGATGTATCCGGGTGCGTCAGGACTCACCCGGATACATCGACCCAGGTGCTCGCTCAGCCGGTCTGCACGACCTTGGGGATCTCGGGGGTCGGCGCCGTGACCACGGGGGTGCCGGCGTCGTCGCCCGGCTCGTCCGTGCCGGTGCCCGGGTCGTCGGTCCCCGGCTCGTCCGTGCCCGGCTCGTCCGTGCCCGGGTCGTCGGTGCCGGGCTCGTCGGTGCCGGGCTCGTCGCTGCCCGGCTCGTCCGTACCGGGGTCAACCGTTCCGTCGTCGCTGCAGTCGGGCGCGGTGACGGTGACGCTGTCGAGCAGCTCCCCCTTCGCCCCGTAGAGGCTGTAGATGTGCTCGCCCTCCTCCATCGCGATCGCCTGGGTGCGGCTGCCCCCGGGGCTGACGAAGGTCCCGAGCTGGACGAGGCCGTCGACGGCGTAGGCGATGAAACCGTTGTCCGTGCCGGTGTTGTCGTAGTCGAAGGGCAGGACCGGCGGCTCGAGGGACTGCTCGGTCGGGTTGGTGCACGTCGGCTCGGTGAAGGCCCCGTCGACGACCGCCGCGGCGACCCGGTCGTTGGGGAACACGTCGGACGTCGGGTCCGGCGATCCCTCGGGACACTCCGGCGCGGTCACGGTGAGCTCCTGCTCGCCCCCGGCGACCTCGCGCAGCCGGTGCTCGCCGCTGGCGATCGGCGCGAGGGTCTCGGTGACCGTGGTCTGCCCCTCCTGCAGCGCGGTACGTGAGTAGCCGGACTGGTCGTCGACGGCGAAGAGGATGTTGCGCCAGGAGGTCACCGCGGTCGGCACCGTGTACGTCACCACGGGCGAGGGCGCGCCGTGGTTGCGGCACGACGCCTGCGTCTCCCACTCGACGACCTGGAAGCTCCCCTCGACCGGCGCGGAGGTCGCGGCGGGCGCCGCGATCCCGACGAGAGCCACCCCCAGCGCTCCGGACATGACCCAGCTCGGCAACGTGCGCATGGCATCTCCCCTGGTCCTTGCGCGGCCCATCGCCGCGCCGGCAGTCACAAGATAGCGGCACCACGACGTGCGAAGGGGGCCGACGACACCTCGTCGGCCCCCTTCGTCCTGCCTGGGGTCAGAGGTCGCGGTGGACCTCGAACTCACGCACGTCCTCGGCGGCGGAGTCGCCGTTGCGGGCCAGGTTGGTGATCGCCAGCGCGAGGCCTCCCCAGATGACGAGGATCGCGACGATCATCATGATGATCGCGGTGGTGGTCATGACTGCTCACCTCCGTCGACGGCCACGGTCGGGTCCTCGAGCGAGACGTCCTTGCGCCACGGGATGAAGGACAGCACGATCGCGATGATCGGCAGCGCGATGACCATGCCCCAGCCGAAGACGTTGAGCAGGTCAGCCGGGTACTTCTCGTAGGGCGTGTCGATCTTGGCCTTGAGCTCCTGCCACAGCATGGCGATGAGCAGCAGCGGCACGACGACCGCGACGAGCGCCGGCCACCAGCCGCGCAGCTTGATCGAGCTGCGGGCGTCGAGGTGACGCTGCAGCACACCGAGCTTGCGGAAGACGTAGGTGATGGCGAGCATCATCACGGCCGCGACGGCGATGATGCCGAAGCTGTTGACGAAGGCGTCCATCGTGTCGAGCACGTAGATGCCGCCGGTCGTCGAGAACATCAGGACGCTGACGATCGCCATCGGCACGCCGACGGCGAAGGTCGCGGCGGTGCGCGAGATGCCGACCTTGTCGCGGACGGCGCCGATGACGACCTCGACGATCGAGATGAGCGAGGTGACGCCGGCGAGCAGCAGCGAGACGAAGAAGAGCACGCCGATGACGACGCCGCCGGGGGCTTCGTTGATGATCGTCGGGAAGGCGACGAAGGCCAGGCCGATGCCGTTGGTCACGACCTCGCTGACCTCGGTGCCGGCCGCCTGGGCCATGAAGCCGAGTGCGGCGAAGACACCGATGCCGGCGAGCAGCTCGAAGCCGGAGTTGGAGAAGCCGACGACGGCACCGGAGCCGGTCATGTCGGTCTTGCGGTCGACGTAGCTGGCGTAGGTGATCATGATGCCGAAGCCGACGGACAGGCTGAAGAAGATCTGGCCGACCGCCGAGATCCACACGCTGCCGTGCGTGAGCGCGCCCCAGTCGGGGGTGAAGAGGGCGTTGAGGCCCTCCATCGAGCCGTCGAGGGTGAGCGCCTGGATGACCAGGACGATGAAGGCGAGCACGAGCACGGGGATGAAGACCACCGCGGTGCGCCCGATGCCGGTCTGGACGCCCATGGCGAGCACGCCGATGGTCACGACCCAGACGAGGATCATCGTCATGAGGATGCCGGGGACGAAGTCGAAGGTCGGCCCGGGGGTCTCGGCCGCCTGGAGGTAGTCGCCGAAGAAGTAGGCATTGGGGTCATCGCCCCAGCCCTTGGTGAAGGACAGGACGGTGTACTTCGCCGCCCAGGCGAGGATCGCGGCGTAGTAGATGGCGATGACGACGCAGATGAGCACCTGCCACCAGCCGAGCCACTCGGCGCCGCGGTGCAGCCGGCGAAGGGAGAGCGGGGCCGATCCGCGGAAGCGGTGGCCGACGGCGTAGTCGAGGTAGAGGAGCGGGATGCCCGCGAAGAGCAACGCGCACAGGTAGGGGATGATGAAGGCGCCGCCGCCACCTTCGTAGGCCACGTACGGGAAGCGCCAGATGTTGCCGAGGCCCACCGCCGATCCGATGGCCGCGAAGATGAAGACCTTGCGCGAGGAGAAGCCTTCCTTCGCGGGGGCCTGCACCTCTGGTGTGCTGGACATGTCACTCTCCTGGTGTCGGATGAACCCCAGCATGTTCCAGTATCCGCCCCAGGTGTGGCCCACGCCACGCCGACTTCGCCCCGATCCGCCGGCCGCCCGGCATCACGATCGCACCAGGAGCGTCACTTCATGAGCACCCCCTCCCGCCGCAGACTCGCCAAGGGCATCGCCTGGACCGCGCCGGCCATCACCATCGCCGCCACCGCCCCGTCGCTCGCCGCGTCCGAGAGCGAGATCCCGAGCATCGACGAGGGCCGCAGCCACGGCACCCGCTGCCAGGGCAGCTCCCAGGAGCCGGCCGGCTACAACAAGGGCTACCGCGTCTTCCTCGCCGTCGAGCCCGCGACCGCCCCGGCCCCGGTGCTCGTCTCCGTGGTCAACGGCAGCGGCGAGACCCAGACCGTCGTCTCCGGCCCGATCGCCGTCTCCGGCGAGCCCGGCGTCTACGAGTACGTCGTCGAGGGTGGCTCCAGCTCGACCTGGCTCGACATCACCTACACGATCGGCGACGGCCCGGTCACGGCCGGTCGCGTCCAGACCAGCCCGCACTGCGCCGGCTACCAGTACTGAGCCCTCTCCCCCTTCGCGGAGAGACATACCTCGACCCAGCCCTCCGTGCGGAGTGCTGGGTCGAGGTCTGTCTGCAGGCGGACAAAGGGGGTCACCCCCGCTGGGTGGAGTCCGTCACCTCGCCCACGAGCTCCTCGATGACGTCCTCGAGGAAGACGACGCCCAGCGTCGAGCCGGCGTCGTCGACGACGCGGGCCAAGTGGGTGCCGGTGCGCTGCATGGTCGCCAGCACGTCCTCGACCTCGTCGGCCGGCTGGACCGTCGCCATGCGGCGCAGCCGCTTGCGGGGCACCGGCTCGGCGCGCTCGGTCTCGTCGGCGTAGAGCACGTCCTTCAGGTGCAGGTAGCCCATGAGCTCGCCGGCCTCGTCGGTCGTCGGGTAGCGCGAGTAGCCGTAGCGGGCCACGAGCCGCTCGATGTCGTCGGGCGTCGCGTCGCGCGGCACGGTCACCAGGTCGGCGACGGGCACCCCGACGTCACGGGCGTCCTTGTCGGAGAACTCGAGGGCCGCGCCGACGAGGCCGTACTTCTCGGTCTCGACGAGCCCCTCGCGGTGCGACTCGGTGACGATGTGCTGCACCTCCTCGGCCGTGAAGGCCGAGCCGACCTCGTCCTTGGGGTCGATGCCCATGGCCCGGACGAAGGCCTTGGACACCCAGTCCATGACGAGGATGACCGGCTTGGCGATCTTCATGACCCACATGAGCGGCGGCACGAGCATGATCGCGGAGCGCTCGGGGCCGGCGATGGAGAGGTTCTTGGGGACCATCTCGCCGACGACGACGTGCAGGTAGACGACGATCGCGATGGCCAGGACGAGCGAGGTCGCGTCGGTGAAGGCGTGCGGCACGCCGATGCCCTCCATGACCGGGTGCAGCGCGTGGTGCAGCGCCGCCTCGGAGATGGCACCGAGGAGCACGGAGCAGATGGTGATGCCGAGCTGGCAGGTGGCCAGCAGGACACCGGTGTGCTGCAGGGCATCGACGGCGATGGCCGCGCGCTTGTTGCCCGCGTCGGCGAGGGGCTCGAGCTGCGAGCGCCGCGCGGACATCGCGGCGAACTCGGCGCCGACGAAGAAGCCGTTGGCGAGCAGCAGGGCGACGGTGATGAGCACGGTCGTCACTGGAGCTCACCCCCCTTCGTCCCACGCTCGTCGCTCGAGGCGTCCCCCTCCGGCGGGGCCTGGCGCACGAAGCGGAGGCGGTCGACGCGGCGGGTGTCCATGTCGGTGACGGTGACCTGCCAGCCGTCGAGGTCGACGACGTCGCCGACCTCGGGGACCCGGCCGAGCTCGGCCATGACCCAGCCGCCGACGGTCTCGTAGGCCGCGCCCTCGGGAACCTCGGCGCCGAGGCGGTCACGCACCTCGTCGGGGCGCCACAGGCCGGGCACGGTCCACACGCCGTCGCGGAGGCGGCGACCGGTGGTCTGTGCGAGGTCGTGCTCGTCGCTCACCTCGCCGACGATCTCCTCGACGAGGTCCTCGAGCGTGACGACGCCGGCGGTGCCGCCGTACTCGTCGACGACGACGCCCATCTGCAGGCCGGAGTCACGCAGCTGGATGAGCAGCGGGTCCAGGCGCAGGGTCTCGGGGACGACGATCGGGTCGATCATGAGCGCGGAGACGGGTACGCCGGCGCGGCGCTCGTGCGGGACGGCGATGGCCTTCTTGACGTGGACGACGCCGTCGATGTCGTCCCAGTCCTCCCCCGTGACGGGGAAGCGCGAGTGGCCGGTGCGGCGCGCGAGCGACACGAGGTCCTCGGCGGACGCGGTGCGGTCGATGGCGCTCGCGCGGTTGCGCGGGGTCATGACGTCGGCCGCCGTCTGCTCGCCGAAGCCGAGCGAGCGGGTCACGAGCCGGGCGGTGCCGGAGTCGAGGGTGCCGGCCTCGACGGAGGTGCGCACGAGCGAGGCGAGCTCGGCGGGGCTGCGGGCGGCCGACAGCTCCTCCTGCGGCTCGATGCCCATGCGGTGCAGCACCCAGTTGGCGCTGCCGTTGAGGACGAAGATCAGCGGCTTGAAGAGCACGCCGATGACGCGCATCGGCACGGCGACGAGCTTGGCGACGCCGAGCGGCGCCGACACGGCGAGGGTCTTGGGGACCATCTCGCCGAGGATCATCGAGAAGACGGTGGCGATGATCAGGGCCAGGCCGTCGGACGAGGAGGACGCCACGCTCTCCGGCAGCCCGAGGGCCTCGAGCCCCGGCTGGATGAGCGAGCCGACCGCGGGGCTGGCGATGTAGCCCAGCGCCAGGGTCGTGACGGTGATGCCGATCTGGCACGCGGAGAGCAGCGTGGAGAGCTGGCGAAGGGAGCCCAGCACGGGCTTGGCCGCGGTGTCGCCGTGGTCGACGGCTCGCTGGACGGCGGGTCGGTCGAGGGCGACGAGGGAGAACTCGGCAGCCACGAAGAGGGCGGTACCCAGAGTGAGCACCAGGGCCAGGATGAGAAGACCTATGGTCATGGTGGGCGAGATTCTACGGGGAGCCCGCTGAGCATTGCCTGTGTGCGCCAACTCTGCAAAACCCCAGGGTTTTGCAGAGTTCGGCTGGGCGGTCTCCCCCGACGGGGGGAGGCGAGGTTCAGACGAAAGGCGGATGCCCTCCCTTCGGCCGGGATGGTTGCATGGGCTGCGACATCACCGACGAAGGGGACCTGATGACCACGACAGGAGCGCGCGTCGAGGTGCGCAACCTGACGAAGCGGTTCGGCGGCTTCACGGCCGTCGACGACCTCAGCTTCAACGTCGAGCCCGGGAGGATCACCGGGTTCCTCGGACCCAACGGCGCCGGCAAGACGACGAGCCTGCGCATGCTGCTCGGCCTCGTCCACCAGACCTCCGGCACCGCGACGATCGACGGCCAGGACTACCGCGAGCTCGACCAGCCGCTGCGGGTCGTCGGCTCGGCGCTCGAGGCGACCAACTTCCACCCCGGCCGCTCCGGCCGCGACCACCTGAGGGCCCTCGCCGCGACCGCCGGCCTCCCCGCCACCCGCGTCGACGAGCTGCTCGAGCTCACCGGGATCCCCGCTGCCGCCCGCAAGCGGGCCGGCGGCTACAGCATGGGCATGCGCCAGCGCCTCGGCCTGGCCGCGGCCCTGCTCGGCGACCCGCGGCTGCTCGTCCTCGACGAGCCGGCCAACGGCCTCGACCCCGAGGGCATCCGCTGGCTGCGCGGCTTCCTGCGCCACCTCGCCGCCGAGGGCAAGACCGTGCTCGTGTCGAGCCACCTGCTGCAGGAGATCGAGCAGACCGTCGACGACGTCGTCATCATCGCCAACGGCAAGCTCGTCAAGGAGGGCACCGTCGGCGAGCTGCGCGGCACCGCCACGTCGCTCGTGCGCACGACCGACTCCGACGCGCTCGTCGGCGCGCTGCGCATCGCCGACGTGCCGGCCGCGGTCCAGGCAGACGGCGGCATCGTCGCCGAGACCGACGACCTGCGGCTGGTGGGCGACGTCGCCCTTCGCGCCGGGGTGCCGGTCCACGAGCTGCGGCCGCTCTCCGCGGACCTCGAGCAGCTCTTCTTCTCCCTCACCGAGGGGACCAACCGCAACCTCGGCGACGACCCGATGGCCGGCATCTCCCCGGTCTCGGCCCCGGGCCAGGAAGGAGGGACGCACTGATGCTGGGTGCGATCCGATCCGAGTTCCTCAAGTACTTCTCCACGCGCATGTGGTGGGGCATGGCCATCGCCGTGCTCCTCGTGAGCGCCGCCTTCGCGGCCCTCTTCGGCATCGTCTACACCCTCGACCAGAGCGGGGTGCCGCCGGAGTCGCAGATGCAGGCCGACCCGACGCAGATCGCCAACTCCGTCTACACGGGCGGTCTCGGCATCGCCTACCTCATCACGCTGGCCATCGGCGTCATGCAGATCGGCAGCGAGTACCGCCACAAGACGATCACGAGCACCTTCCTCTCGACGCCCAAGCGCACCACCGTCATGGGCGCCAAGGTCATCTCCCTGCTCGTCATCGGCGCCTTCTACGGCGTCATCTCGCTCATCGGTTCGGTGGGCGCCGGCGGCATCGTCCTCGCCGCACGCGGGGCCGAGGTCTTCCCGAGCGCGGAGGTCGGGCGCACGCTGCTGCTCAGCCTGCTCGTCCTCGGGCTGTGGGCGCTCATCGGCCTCGGCGTGGGCATCCTCATCCCCAACCAGGTGGCCGCGCTGCTCATCGCCATCGGCGTCGCGTGGATCGTCGAGCCGATCGCCGGCGTCATCCTCAGCTTCTGGGACTGGGGCGCCGACATCGCGAAGTTCCTGCCGTCGAGTGCGACCAATGCGATCGTCAGCGGGGTCGACGCCAGCGCCATGGGCGGCCCGGGCGGCGACCAGCTGCAGTGGTGGGCAGGGGCGCTCGTGCTCATCGCCTACGCCGCGGTCCTCGCCGGCATCGGCACCCTCCTCACCGTCCGCAAGGACATCGCCTGAGGAGCGAGGCACCAGCAGGACGAAGGGGGGAGCGAGCGCTCCCCCCTTCGTCACGTTCTGGGGAGCGGGGGGTGGCGGTTCGCGCCTCGCCTCAGGGAGCGGACCGGGGGCTCGCGCATGGGCTGCGTCACGTTAGGCTGGTCCGAGTGGGGTCCGCGCTGACTTCGGGCCCTGATTCGCGACTGTGACGAAAGAGGCGTATGCGCCGTGCCTGACCCCCAGGATGGCTCCGTGTCCCTGAACGACTTCGGCCCCAACGAGTGGCTCGTCGACGAGCTGTACGAGCAGTTCAAGAACGACCGCAACAGCGTCGACAAGGCCTGGTGGGAGTTCTTCGAGAACTACACTCCGGGCCAGTCCGGCGGGGACAACGGCACCAGCCCGAAGGGGGCTGCCGCGCAGGCCCCCGCCCCGGCGAAGGCGGAGCCGAAGAAGGCAGAGCCCAAGAAGGCGGAGGCCGCCCCGGCCAAGGCCGAGCCGAAGCAGGCGGAGGCCAAGGCCGAGCCGAAGCAGGCGGAGGCCAAGGCCGCGCCCGCGAAGACCGAGGCCGCCAAGAAGGCCGCGCCCACCCCGCGCGACGAGCAGCCGGCCAAGGCCCCCGAGCCGGCCGACGAGGACGTGCACTCCCCCCTTCGCGGTGCTGCCGCTCGGGTCGTGACCAACATGGAGGCCTCGCTCGAGGTGCCCACCGCGACGAGCGTGCGCGCCGTCCCGGCGAAGCTGCTCATCGACAACCGCATCGTCATCAACAACCACCTCGGCCGCAGCCGCGGTGGCAAGGTCTCCTTCACCCACCTCATCGGCTACGCGCTCATCAAGGCACTGCGCGCCATGCCGGAGATGAACGTCGGCTACACGACGAACGAGAAGGGCAAGCCGGTCGTCATCCAGCCGGCCCACGTCGGTCTCGGCATCGCCATCGACCTGCAGAAGGACGACGGCTCCCGCCAGCTCCTCGTGCCCGCGATCAAGCCGGCCGAGCAGATGGACTTCACGACCTTCTGGCGCGCCTACGAGGAGGTCGTCAAGAAGGCCCGCGGCAACAAGCTGACCGTCGAGGACTTCCAGGGCACGACGATGTCCTTGACCAACCCCGGCGGCATCGGCACCGTGCACTCGATGCCCCGCCTGATGAAGGGCCAGGGCGCGATCATCGGCGTCGGGGCCCTCGACTACCCGGCCGAGTGGCAGGGCGCGAGCACCGAGACGCTCAACCGCAACGCGGTCTCCAAGATCCTCACGCTGACCTCGACCTACGACCACCGCATCATCCAGGGTGCGCAGTCGGGTGAGTTCCTGCGGATCGTCCACGAGCTGCTGCTCGGCAAGGACAACTTCTACGACGAGATCTTCGAGAGCCTGCGCATCCCCTACGAGCCGGTGCGCTGGGTCCAGGACATCTCCACCACGCACGACGACGACATCAACAAGGTCGCGCGCGTGCAGGAGCTCATCCACTCCTACCGGGTCCGCGGTCACCTCATGGCCGACATCGACCCGCTGGAGTACAAGCAGCGTCGCCACGAGGACCTCGACATCACGAGCCACGGCCTGACGCTGTGGGACCTCGAGCGCCACTTCGCCACCGGCGGCTTCGGCGGCGAGCCCTTCCTCAAGCTGCGCAAGATCCTCGGCATCCTGCGTGACTCCTACTGCCGCACCACCGGCATCGAGTACATGCACATCCAGGACCCCGAGCAGCGCCGCTGGATGCAGGAGCGGGTCGAGGTCGGCTACGCGAAGACCACGAGCGACGAGCAGCTGCGGATCCTGCGCCGCCTCAACGCCGCCGAGGCCTTCGAGACCTTCCTGCAGACGAAGTTCGTCGGGCAGAAGCGATTTTCCCTCGAGGGTGGCGAGTCCGTCATCGCCGTGCTCGACCGCATCCTCACCCGCGCTGCCAGCGAGGGCATGGACGAGGTCTGCATCGGCATGCCGCACCGTGGCCGGCTCAACGTGCTGGCCAACATCGCGGGCAAGTCCTACGGGCAGATCTTCCGCGAGTTCGAGGGCCAGCTCGACCCGAAGTCCGTCCAGGGCTCCGGCGACGTGAAGTACCACCTGGGCACCGAGGGCGTCTTCACCGGCGAGGACGGCGAGACGACGAAGGTCTACCTCGCGGCCAACCCGAGCCACCTCGAGGCGGTCAACCCGGTGCTCGAGGGCATCGTGCGCGCCAAGCAGGACCGGCTCAACCACGGCGGCGAGGACTTCCCCGTCCTGCCGATCCTCATGCACGGTGACGCGGCCTTCGCGGGCCAGGGCGTCGTCGCGGAGACGCTGCAGCAGAGCCAGCTGCGCGGCTACCGCACCGGCGGCACGATCCACGTCATCGTCAACAACCAGGTCGGCTTCACCACCTCGCCGTCCGCGAGCCGCTCGTCGGTCTACAGCACCGACGTCGCGCGGATGATCCAGGCGCCGATCTTCCACGTCAACGGTGACGATCCGGAGGCCTGCGTGCGGGTCGCCGAGCTCGCCTTCGAGTTCCGGCAGAAGTTCCACAAGGACGTCGTCATCGACGTCGTGTGCTACCGCCGCCGCGGGCACAACGAGGGCGACGACCCGTCGATGACCCAGCCGCTGATGTACAAGCTCATCGAGTCCAAGCGCTCGGTGCGCAAGCTCTACACGGAGAGCCTCATCGGCCGCAACGACATCACGCCGGAGGAGGCCGACGCCGCGCTGCGCGACTACCAGGCCCAGCTCGAGCGCGTCTTCGTCGAGACGAAGGAGGCCCTCAAGGCCCCCGCGTCGCCGGCCGACGCGTCGAGCGACTCCGGTGACACCGGCTCCGACGCCCCCGACAACGCCGGTCTGGAGCGCCCGTCCTCGCAGACGAGCGACTCGACGACCCGCTCGGCCGACGAGACCGCGATCTCCGAGACCGACCTCAAGCACATCGGTGACGTCTTCGACTCCCCGCCGGCGGACTTCACGATCCACCCCAAGCTGCAGCAGGCCATGCAGAAGCGTGCCGCCTCCGTCAGCGAGGGCGGCATCGACTGGGGCACCGGCGAGATGATCGCCGTCGGCTCCCTGCTCATGGACGGCACCCCGGTGCGTCTGGCCGGTCAGGACTCGCGTCGCGGCACCTTCGTGCAGCGGCACGCGGTCCTCATCGACAAGAACGACGGCGAGGAGTGGACGCCGCTCAACTACCTCGGTGGCGGCCAGGCCCGCTTCTGGGTCTACGACTCGCTGCTGTCGGAGTTCGCTGCCCTCGGCTTCGAGTACGGCTACTCCGTCGAGCGCCCCGACGCGCTCGTGATGTGGGAGGCCCAGTTCGGTGACTTCGTCAACGGCGCGGCCACGATCATCGACGAGTTCATCTCCTCCTCGGAGCAGAAGTGGGGCCAGAACTCCTCGGTCGTCCTCCTCCTGCCGCACGGCTACGAGGGCCAGGGGCCGGACCACTCCTCCGCCCGCATCGAGCGCTTCCTCGCGCTGTGCGCGCAGAACAACATGACGGTCGCCTTCCCGTCGACGCCGGCGAGCTACTTCCACCTGCTGCGTCGTCAGGCCTACCACCGTCCGCGTCGTCCGCTCATCGTCTTCACCCCGAAGTCGATGCTGCGCCTGAAGGCCGCGAGCAGCCAGCCCGAGGACTTCACCTCCGGCGGCTTCCGCGCGGTCCTGCCCGACATGACCCAGCCGAAGGGGGACCAGGTCACCCGGGTGCTCATCGCCGCGGGCAAGGTCACGTGGGACCTCGAGGCCGAGCGCAAGAAGCGCGGCGACGAGCAGACCGCGATCCTGCACCTCGAGCGCTTCTACCCGCTGCCGGGTGAGGAACTCGCGGCCGAGCTGGCGAAGTACCCGAACGCCGAGCTCGTGCTCGTGCAGGAGGAGCCGGAGAACCAGGGTGCGTGGCCCTTCCTGGCCATGAACCTGCCGGCCGACCTGGCCAAGCACGGCGAGACCCGCGGTCTGACCGCGGTGACCCGCCCGCCGAGCGCCTCCCCCGCTGCCGGTACCGCGAAGAAGCACGCGCAGGAGCAGGCGGACCTCATCGACCGCGCCTTCGACCGCTGATGTACTTCACGGACCGCGGCATCGAGGAGCTCGCGGACCGACGTGGTGAGGAGCAGGTCACTCTCGAGTGGGTGAGTGACCAGCTCCGCACCTTCGTCGACCTCAACCCCGAGTTCGAGACGCCGATCGAGCGACTCGCGTCGTGGCTGGCACGCCTCGACGACGAGGAGCTCGACGACGAGTAACGTCGGCCGGGACCCACAGACCGACCCACCCCAGGAGTACCCCACGTGAGCGGCCACCCGATGACGGACGCAGCCGGCAACGAGTTCACCCCCAGCGCGACCTTCGGCCAGGAGGACGGGCGCCGGGAGATCTCGCTGGTCTTCATCGGCGACTCCTTCGTCGCCGGCGAGGGTGACGACAAGGCTCTTGGGTGGGTCGGTCGGGTCATGGCCCGCACCCAGGTCAAGGACGCGGTCGTCGCGCACTACAACCTCGGGGTGCGCGGCGAGACCGCCGGCGGGGTCGCCGAGCGCTGGCTGCGCGAGTCCCCCGCCCGCTTCGAGGGGGTCTTCGAGCGGCGGCTGGTCGTCCAGATCGGCCATGCCGACGTCGCCCAGGCCACCTCGATCGCCCGCCTGCGGCTCAACCTCGCCAACATCCTCGACGAGGCCTCGAGCCAGGGTGTCGCGACCTTCGTCGTCGGCCCCCCGCCCTCCGCCGACCCGGAGGTCAACAACCAGCTGCGCCACGTCGTCGAGGCCCAGCGCGACGTCTGCGACCGCCGGGGCGTCACCTTCGTCGATACCTACACCCCGCTGGCCGGCCACGACCAGTGGGAGTCCGACATCGCCGCCTCCGCTGATGGCGTGCACCCCGGCCAGGCGGGCTACGGCCTGATCGCCTGGCTCGTGCTGCACCACGGCTGGGGCGAGTGGATCGGCTGACCCCGGTCCCCCTTCCCACCTTCCTCGCCTCCTGCGAGCCCTCCTGCAGGGCCCCCGGCCCGCTCGGTTGAGGTATCCCTGACCGACTATCCGGTCGCCGCCACCTCAACCCAGCAGGCAACCTCCGACCCCAGCTCCCCCAACGCGCGGGTTGAGGTATCTCTGACCGACTATCCGGTCGCTCACACCTCGTCCGGTGGCACCTCGAGCGTGTCTGCGTTGTGTCTGGCGAGGTTTTCCCGTGCCCACCCGGAGCGAAGGGCGGCAGTCACCTGATCCATGAAGGCGTCGGCATCGAGCCGCCAGCCCAGGACGTTGATGCGCAGCACGCGGTCCCCGTCGATGACGACCTGGTTGGCTCGGAGGGCGTCGGCGACACCGTTGAGTCCCCAGAGATGGCCGGCGCCATCGATCTCGACGACCAGCCCGTGCTTTTCGAAGAGCACGTCGAGGTACACCCTCCCTTTGGACCCCGTGCGCACCGCCTGGCGAGTCGGCTCCGGAAGCCCGCGCGCCCGGCATGCCGCCGCGAAGTCGAGCTCGTTGAGCGAGTGGGCGCCGGTGGCGATGTCGGCGACGACCTGTGCGATGAAGGCTCTGCGCGTCCGCCCCTTGACGATCTGCCCTGCCGTGACGAGTTGATCGGGGGTGACAAGGCGCTGTTGCACGGCCATCGCGAGCAGAGTCGCTGCCGCGCGGTCGCTCGCCGCCCAGTGCGCGGCCCGGATCGCTGCCACTGCGGGGCGCGTGCGCGGTACCCCCGAGGAGATGACCTCGTCGGGGACGCGGCGAGCGAGCTTGCGCACCTGTACTCCCTCACGGTGGGTCCGGTCGTGCCGGTGGACGACGGACACGAAGACGACGTCGCCTTCGTCCCACCCCTTGAGCCCGGCGAGCTGGAGCGAGCTCACCCCGTCGATGACGGCGATCCTCTCCCCCGTCTCCCACACGCCTCGCCAGCACCGGGCGTGAAACGCCAACGGCCCGGTGCGCACAGCGAAGGTCCGGCTGCCGCACTTCGTCCAACGACCGGCCGAGACCTGACGCGCTGCCTGCTGCCGGCTCACTCCGATGGCGCGCAGCATCTGGTGGCTAACGACGAAGTCGGTGTCCTCCGCGACGGCGAGCACCCGCTGATGGCGGTCCAGCGGTCCTTCGCGCGTGACGTGCGGTCGACCCCCTTCGTCGTCGTGGCTGTGGGCATCCTCTGGCTGCTCGGGCGTGGTGTCGGTCATCTCCGAACAGTGGAGGAGAGTGCTCCCCTCGCGGCCCCCCCTCGCGAGATCGGTGGACAACTGGACCCGCCCAGACAAACTTGGGGACAACCGTGTCGACGCGTCGAGGTATCAGCGGACGAGGTACCTCCGACCGATTAGTCGGTCACGGTTACCTCGACCCAGCGCCATGAGCGCGAGCACGCCCCGCTGACCCCGCCAGTAGAGGTACCTCCGACCGAATAGACGGTCGCGATTACCTCAACCGAGCTGCTGGGGGTGGGGCAACCGACCTCGCGACCTCCCGACCCAGCCGCTCACGCAGCCGGAGCCAGCGGCTTGGGCCGAGAGCAGCCGAAGACCCACCCCCACCGCGTGCGCGCGAGCAGCAGCCCGAGGGTCCACGGGGCGACCACCGCCACGACGGCGACGAGCCACGGGTTGTAGTCCTTGCCCAGCCACACGAAGAGCGCGTGCAGCAGGATGACCGCCATGCCCGACTGGGCGAGCGTGCTGATCCGGTGCGACCAGATCCCGCCGATGTAGATCGGGGCCATGATCATCCCGGCGCTGATGAGGATCCCCGCGAGGACGGCCCACACCGGCTCGTTGAACTGCGCGAACTTCAGGTTGAGGTTGCCCACCCCCGGCCGGGTCGTGATCCACACCCCGAGGGCGAAGGTCGCGATCGCCATCACCCACAGCGTCCGGCGACTCCACCGCGAGCGCTGCCCCGAGCGCCCGGTGAGCAGCCGCGCGAGGTAGCCCGCCTGCACGAAGATCACGCACCCCAGCCCCTGCGCGATCGCGAAGGGCGAGTTCACCGAGATGTCCTGGTAGATCTGCACGAGCGCGCACAGCCCCACGCCCACCCCGATCTGCAGCCACAGCGGCAGGCGCAGCGCCTCCATGGCGCGGACGACGACGACGGCGACGAAAAGCGCGGTGATGAACCAGAAGGCGGAGTACGGCTCGATCGCATAGGCCCCACCGGGCAGCTGCTCCTCGACCTTGCCGGTGCTGTCGCGCCCCCTTCGCCACAGCTCGAGCCCGTAGACGAGGGAGACGATCGCAAACCACGGGACGTACGGCAGCAGCAGGGTCTTGGCGCGCACCTTGACCTCGCTGCCGAAGTCACGTGACCCCGGCCGCCACAGCCACCCCGACAACATGAAGTACAGCGGCACGTGCCAGGGGTAGACGTAGTCCGGCAGCGGCTTGAGGCCCTCGATGTGCCCGAGGACGATCGCGACCGTGCCGACGACCCGCAGCAGGTCGAGATAGCCGTTGCGCATCCCGGCATGGTCCCAAAAACCGAGGGCGAAGGGGAATCACAGCACCTTTTCGCTCCGGGCGTAGCGGGCCTCGGTCGCCGTCTTGTGCGGGCGCCACCAGTCCTCGTGGGCGCGGTACCACTCGATCGTCGCGGCGAGCCCCGAGCGGAAGTCGCGGTACCGAGGCTCCCAGCCGAGCTCCTCGCGCAGCCGGCTCCAGTCGATGGCGTAGCGCCGGTCGTGCCCGGGGCGGTCGGTGACGTGGTCGTAGCCGGCCTCGCGGCCCATGAGCTCGAGCACCGACTCGACGACGGTCTTGTTGTCGACCTCGCCGTCGGCGCCGATGAGATAGGTCTCGCCGAGCTGCCCGCGGTCGATGATCGCCCAGACGGCGCTGTTGTGGTCGTCGACGTGGATCCAGTCGCGCACGTTGAGCCCGTCGCCGTAGAGCCGCGGCCGGCGCCCGTCGATGAGCTCGGTGATCTGGCGCGGGATGAACTTCTCGACGTGCTGGCGGGGGCCGTAGTTGTTCGAGCAGTTGGAGATCGTCGCCTCGACGCCGAAGGACCTCACCCACGCCCGCACGAGCAGGTCACTCGCCCCCTTCGTCGACGAATAGGGGCTCGACGGGTTGTAGGGCGTGGCCTCGCTGAAGCGCTCCGGCGAGTCGAGCTCGAGGTCGCCGTAGACCTCGTCGGTGGAGATGTGGTGGTAGCGCACGCCGTGGCGTCGGACGGCCTCGAGCAGCTCGTAGGTGCCGACGACATTGGTCTGGACGAAGGGCCCCGGCGACGCCAGCGAGTTGTCGTTGTGCGACTCGGCGGCGAAGTGCACCACCACGTCGGCCTCCCCGACGAGCCGGTCGACGAGAGCAGCGTCCTCGACGCGGCCTTCGACGAAGCGCACGTCGTCGATCACCCCGTCGAGCGAGCGCAGCGACCCCGCATAGGTGAGCGCGTCGAGCACGGTCACCTCCGCGTCCGGTCGCGTCGCCAGTGTCTGGTGGACGAAGTTGCTCCCGATGAAGCCGGCTCCCCCGGTCACGAGCACGCGCATGTCAGCTCCCCTCCGTCTCGGTGGCTGAGGAGGCCGTCCGCGGCCGTCTCGAAGCCACGTGGTCCCGCAGCGCCTCCACCTGGTCCACGGGCTCGTACCCCGTCGCCACCAGCCGGTCGAGCGCGAGCGTCGAGTGCCGCGGCCGCGGGGCGCTCACCCGGTCGCCGAGCCCGGCCTCGTAGTCGGCCGTCGTCACCGCGGTCACGTCGTCCGGCGAGCGCCCCCGCAGCGCGAAGACCGCCCGGGCGATCGCGGCCCACGTCATCGGCTCCCCCGCCTGCGTGAGGTTGTACGTGCCGAAGGGAGCCCCGCTCGCCACGAGGTGAAGCGTGGCCGCCGCGATCTCGTCGGCGAAGCTCAGGCGGCCCCACTGGTCGTCGACGACGCGGGGGGACCTCCCTTCGTCCGCCAGGCGGGCCATCGTCGCGACGAAGTTGCCCCCGTCCCCCACCACCCAGGACGTGCGCAGCACGTAGTGGCGCGGGGCGACGCCGACGGCGAGGTCGCCGGCGGCCTTGGTGCGGCCGTACTCGCTCACCGGGGTGAGGGCCTCCCCTTCGTCATGGACCTCGCGCTGCCCGTCGAAGACGTAGTCCGAGGAGTAGTGCACGAGGGTGGCGCCGGCGGCCGCGGCGCGGCGGGCGAGCTGGGCGGGCAGCTCGGCATTGAGCCGCCAGGCGAGCCGGCTGCCGTCGGGGGTCTCGGCGGCGTCGACGGCGGTCATCGCGGCGGCATTGATGATGAGGTCGTGGCCGCTGAGGTCGAGGGCTTCGACGGCGGCGGGGTCGGTGAGGTCGAGCTCGTCGCGCCCCGGCGCGACGGCGTCGGGCAGGAGTCGACGCAGGGCGGAGCCGACCTGCCCGCTGCCCCCGAGGAGCAGGGCCGGCTTCGGGACGAAGGGGGTGACCTCCGCCAGTCGCGGGTTGGTCCGGTCCTTGTCACTGATCTGCGCCCCCTCACACCCACTCTGCGACAACGGGATCGGCCACTCGATGGCGGCGGTCGGGTCGTCGAGGGCGAGCGCGGGATAGGTGAGGTCGGGTCGCCAGTGCTCGTTGACGAGATAGGAGTAGACGGTCTCGTCGGCGAGGGCTTGGTAGGAGTTGCCGACGCCGCGCGGCACGAAGACCGCGGTGCTCTCGTCGAGCTCGAGGGTGACGGTGGCGCCGAAGCCCGTGCCCGCCCGCAGGTCGACCCACGCGCCGAAGACCCGGCCGTGGACGACGGTGACGAGCTTGTCCCAGGGTTCGGCATGGACGCCGCGAGTCGCGCCGCGAGCGGCGTTGTGCGAGACGTTGTGCTGCACCGGCCCGAAGTCGGGCAGCCCCGCCGCGACCATCTTCGCCCGCTGCCAGGACTCGGTGAACCACCCCCGCGCGTCACGGTGCACCGGGCGACGGACGACGAGCAGGCCCGGGATCAGGGTGCGCTCGATGCTCAGGTCCATGCTCGGAGGCTATCGGCCGCGGACCCGCGGAGGTGTCGGCGTCGCTACCCTCGACCCATGCGCGGCATCATCCTCGCGGGGGGCACAGGCAGCCGGCTCCACCCGATCACCCAGGGCATCTCCAAGCAGCTCGTGCCGGTCTACGACAAGCCGATGATCTACTACCCGCTGAGCACCCTCATGCTCGCCGGCATCCGCGAGGTCCTCGTCATCACCACCCCGCACGAGGCCCCCCAGTTCGAGCGGCTGCTCGGCGACGGCAGCCAGTTCGGCATCACCATCACCTATGCCCAGCAGCCCAGCCCCGACGGGCTGGCCCAGGCCTTCGTCATCGGCGAGGAGCACGTCGCCGGCGACACGTCGGCCCTCGTCCTCGGCGACAACATCTTCTACGGGCCGGGCCTGGGCACCCAGCTGCGGCACTTCGACGACATCGAGGGCGCCGCCGTCTTTGGCTACCAGGTCGCGGACCCCTCCGCCTACGGCGTGGTCGACTTCGACGACGAAGGGAGGGCCCGTCACCTCGAGGAGAAGCCGGCCCGACCGCGGTCCCGCTTCGCCGTCCCGGGCCTGTACTTCTACGACGAGAGCGTCGTCGAGCGAGCCCGGGGGCTGCGCCCGTCCGCGCGCGGTGAGCTGGAGATCACCGACCTCAACCGCACCTATCTCGACGAGGGTCGCCTCCACGTCGAGGTGCTCCCCCGCGGCACGGCCTGGCTCGACACCGGCACCTTTGCCGCGCTCAACGACGCGAGCAACTACGTGCGCACCCTCGAAAACCGGCAGGGCCTGAAGATCGGCTGCCCCGAGGAGGTCGCCTGGCGCATGGGCTTCGTCGACGACGACGGTCTGCGCGCGCGCGCCGAGCCGCTCGTCAAGAGCGGCTACGGCCAGTACCTCCTCGACCTCCTCTAACCGTTGGTCGAGGTGCGAGGAGCTCTGCCTCTAACCGTTGGTCGAGGTGCGAGGAGCTCTGCGACGAGCCCCGAGACCCTGCGGAGCCTCGGCCCCCCCCTACCCCAGCGCCTCCGCCACCGTCTCCGCCCACAGCTGCGAGCCCGCCACCGACGGGTTGATCTCACCGTCGAGCAGCTCCTGCGCTGAGTCGGCGTCCTCGAAGGCCGCCGCGACGTCGATCGTCGGCAGCCCCGCGCCCTCCGCCCAGTCGGCAATGGCGGTGCGGGTCGGCTCGTTGGCGTCGTCGGCCTGCGGGTTCTGCAGGACGACGACGACCGGCGCCTCGGGGTAGCGGTCGGCAACCTGCTCGCTGAGCTCCTCGAGCCCCTCCGCTGCGGCGTCGCCCGACTCCTCGTAGTGGCCGTAGTTGAGCAGCACGAGGTCCGGGTCCTGCGCGGGCCAGATCGCGTCGTGGTCGAGCGGGTAGTCGGCAGTGCCCCTGTTCATGGCGCCCGACCAGATCCGCGTCTCCTCGGTCTCGTCGACGTAGCCCGCCTCGCCCGCCGTGTCCCAGAGCGCGACGGGCATCTGGGCCTGCTGCCCCCACTGGCTCACCCAGTCCTCGCTGCCGTTGCCGGTCGAGTCCCCGAGCACGAGCACCCGCGACCCGTCGCCGGCGAGCGCATCGCGCGCATCGTCCGTGGTCCAGGTCGGCTCGGTGTCAGCCTGCGTCGTACTCGCCGACGAGGACGAAGGGGACGCCTGCTGGTCGATCGAGTCGCTGGCCCGCCCGGCCGACGCGAAGACGTAGGCCCACAGGCCTCCCACGACGAGCAGCAGGACGGCAACGGTCGCCAGGGCGACGACGCGTGAGCTCCACACCTTGGATGACATACCGGGCACGTTAGCTTCCAGATCGATCCGCGGCCCGCTCGCGGCTAGGCGAACTGCCGCTCGAAGGCCACGATCCGCTCGACCGCGGCGTCCACCTCGCGGGCCATCTGGTCGAAGACCTCCTGGGGCTGCCGGTAGGGGTCGGCGATGTCGTCGGCGCCGTCGGCCACCCGGCTCAGCCCCCGCTCACGTGCCAGGTGCGAAGGGAGCGCCGCCCACCGCTCCTCCGGCGTGGTCAACCCGGCGAGCCGCTGCGTCCACGGCTCCCGAGCATCGGCGGAGTCGAGCAGCCGCGCGAACTCCTTGAGGGTGAAGGCGCGCTTGAGGTGCCGCGGCGAGTGGGACAGCACCGCCTTGCGGTGGCTGACCTCGAGCGGCAGGACGATGTCGACGTCGTCGAGCATCGCCTCGGAGATCTGACGTGCCCGGAACTCCTCGTGGGGCACTCCTCGCGCGTCGAGGATGTGCGCGCTGCCGGGATCGACCGGGTTGTCGATGAGCGCCCCGGTCCCGGCGCTGCTGACCTCGAAGCTCCCGGGCCGCAGCTGCTCCAAGGCTGCCTGCAGAGTGAGGTGGGCGTAGGGGGACCGGCAGATGTTGCCGGTGCAGACGGTCATGAGGGTCACGGCCATGGCCACATCATGCCGTGCCCGCGAGCGTGTGCGACACTCTCCCCTGATTCGCTCATCAGATGAGAGGCACGGGGCGCGTGGAGCTGCAGGACTACCTGAGGATCCTTCGCAAGAGGTGGATCACCATCGTGGTGACCATGCTCGTGGTCGTGGGGCTGGCTGGTCTCCTCACGGCCCTGCAGGAGAAGAAGTACACCTCCAGCACGCAGTTCTTCGTCTCCGTCTCGGGGGCGGACACCACTGCCCTGCAGCAGGGGAGCACCTTCACCCAGGAGCGGGTGAAGTCCTACGCCCAGCTGCTCAAGACGCCGCGCGCACTGGATCCCGTGGTCGAGGAGCTCGACGACGGCACCAAGACCGCTGATCTCGCCAGCTCCATCAACGTGACCACCCCACCCGAGACTGTGATGCTCGAGGTCGCAGTCATGGACACATCCCCCCGGCACGCCCAGAAGGTCGCCACCGCCATCGGCGAGACATTTCCTCGGGTCGTGGCCGAGGTCGAGCGACCGGAAGGTTCGCGTCAGGCGTCGCCGATCAAGGTGTCCCTGGTGGAGCCTGCATCGACCAGCATGAAGCCTACGAGCCCGGTCCCCGTCCGGAACCTCGCGCTCGGCGTCTTCCTCGGACTCCTGCTCGGCCTTGGGCTGGCCGTGGTGCGTCACCTGCTCGACACGACCGTGCGTACGGACAACGACGTCGAGGAGATCACCGAGGAGCCGGTCATCGGTGCGGTGCACTACGACCCGCGAGCCGGCAAGGAGCCGCTCATCGTCGAGAGCGACCCCTCGTCGCCGCGGTCCGAGGCTTTCCGCGCGGTCCGCACCAACTTGATGTTCGTCAACGCGGCCAACCACCCGCGCACGATCCTGCTCACGTCCTCGATCCCGGGTGAGGGCAAGTCGACGACGATCGCCAACCTTGCCCTGACCCTCGCCAAGTCGGGCTCGAGCGTCTGCCTCATCGAGGGTGACCTGCGTCGCCCGCGCCTGCTCGACTACCTCGGCCTCGAGGGCAGCGCCGGCCTGACCGACGTGCTCATCGACCGCGCCGAGCTCGACGACGTCCTGCAGCCCTACGGCGCGGACCGCCTCGAGATCATCGGCGCCGGAGCTATCCCGCCCAACCCGAGCGAGCTCCTCGCCTCCGACGCGATGACGAACGTCCTCGCGCGGCTGTCCGCACGGTTCGACTACGTCCTCATCGACACACCTCCGGTGCTGCCAGTGACCGACGCCGTCGTGCTGAGCACCAAGGTCGACGGCGTCATCGTCCTCGTCGGCACGACCATCGTGCGCAAGGAGCAGCTCGCGGCGACGCTCGAGTCGTTGGCCGCAGTCGACAACACGATGCTCGGGCTGGTGCTCAACCGGGTGGGGCACAAGAGCTCCGGCGGCTACGGCGCCGGGTACTACGGCTACTACGACCCGGAGACCCACCCCACGTCGCGCTCGGCGCGGCGCGAGGGCAGGGACGGCCGCAAGTCCAAGGTGCTCACCAGGTCTCGCTGACAAAAATCCCCTCAAAGCGGTGCGCGACGCGCGCCCCCTCACTAGGCTCTGCGCACGTGCTCATGCCATGAGCGGGCGAGCCTTCCGAGGGGAGTCCTACGATGAAACTGTCCATGGTCGCCGCCTGCGCGGCGACGTCTGCGCTCGTCCTGTCCGAGCCCACCGCGGCCCACGCCGATACGACAGCAGGGCCATCACCGAGCGTCGCCTACACGGGTCTGGCTTACGGCACTCAGGTGTCGGCACTCGACTCGACTGTCCGGCTAGGCAAGACGCCCGTGTCCTCCGTGAGCTGCACCTCCAAGGCAGGTACCTACACCACGAAGTCCCTTGCCGGGGTGACGCTCCCCCTCGTGGGAAACGTGGGTGCGGTGACCACTCTCGTCCGAACCACGGAGACCAGCACACACAAGCGCACCAACGCCCAGTCACGGGTGGCCGGCGTCAACCTCCTGGGCGGGCAGATCAAGGCCGACGCCATCAATGCCAATGCCTCCGCCTACGCTAAGGCCGGCAGCGTCAACACCGGGGTCAACACCCTGACCCTTACCAACCTGACGATCGCGGGACGCCCGATCTCGGCCAACGTCGCGAAGAACACCAAGGTCACCATCCCCGGTGTTGCCGAGGTCACCGTCAACAAGCAGACCCAAGGCCTGAGCAAGACCGGTTACTACAGCGCCGTCACGACGGGCCTGAGCGTCGAGCTGCTCGAGGACAACCCGCTCGGTCTGCCGACGAGCACGAAGATCAACATCGCCGGCGCCACGGCAACGGTAGCCACCACTCCCGGGGACTCGACATATGCGGGACGCGGTTTCTCGACTCGAGTCCGCGCCCTGGGTGGCGCTGTCACTTCAGCAGAGACCGCGAGCGCTGGAGTCCCCTGTCTGGGCGGCACCAACCGCAACGAGCTCGCAGGGGTCAACGTGCCGCTGCTCGTCAACACCGGGACGACCGAGACCACGGCACGGGGACTGACCGACTCCACCCGTGACTGGACCCGGGTCACCAACCGGACCGCGTCGCCGAGCCTCCTCGGCGGGCTCATCACAGCCGATGCCATCGTGGCGGAGACCACTGTCGGCAAGTGGAAAGACAGCGGGCGAACGACGTACAACGACACCTCCAAGTTCGTCGGGTTGAAGATCGCGGGCAAGCCCGTGGCCGACGTCGACCTCGCACCCAACTCGACGATCGAGATCCCCGGTGTGGCCAAGGTCGTGGTGCACCAGCAGATCAAGGGCCAGGGCAGCATGTCCGTGACGATGCTCCGCGTCGAGCTCCTCCAGGGGGTGGCCGGGCTCCCCGTCGGCTCGATCATCGAGGTCGGCTACAGCCGCAGTGATCTGAACTAGGATCTCACGACCGCACGGCGACCGGCCCACCACGTCGACCCGGACGTGGTGGGCCGATCGCCGCCCTCTCTCCGGACCCACGTCGCCGGGCGCCAGATGCTGTGCCAAACTCTGCTCGTACCGGAGTATCCCAAGGGAGGCATGGCCCACTGTGACTTCGATGGCAGCGAACCGCTCCCACTCGACCACGTCCCGACGTCACCGTCGCAATCGCTGGGTGTGGGCCGGGGTCGACGTCCTCGTCATTTTCACGGCCGTCTGCTTCGCCGCCTGGCTGCGTTATGACTTCGACCTCGAGTCAGCGCTGACCACACCGGTCTTCACCGTGGCGGCCGTCGCCGCCGCGGGGCACCTACTCGTCGGCAGCATCTTCGGACCGTATGCCGTGGGCCACCTGCGCGGTTCCTACGAGGAGATCGTCGACATTACGCGCGCCGCGATCCTCTGGGCCATCCCGCTCCAGGTCGCGACCCTGCTCGGCCCTTGGCCCCTCGGACCACGGTCGCTCCCCTTCACCGCCGGAGCCATCGCGCTTCTTGGCATGTTCGGTGCCCGCTTCGTCCTGCGCGCTCTCCGCGGTCGGGTCGACCCGCAGGGCGTCGCCGAGACGCGGGTCATCGTCTTCGGCGCCGGCGAGGGTGGCCGTCAGCTCGTCCGCGCCCTGACGCGCGACCCCGGGACCAAGATGACCCCCGTGGGCCTGCTCGACGACGACCGGAGCAAGCGCCGGATGCGCATCGACGGAGTCCGGGTGCTCGGCACCTCCGAGGACCTGGTCAGGGTGGCCGCCCACCACGAGGCCACGACGTTGGCCATCGCCGTCCCCAGCGCCAGCCCGGCCCTGGTCAAGAGGCTGCGAGCCAGCGCCTACGAGGCCGGCCTGGACACCAAGATCCTGCCAAGGACCACCGAGCTGCTCGGTGGCCCCGGGGGCGGCGACCTGCGCAACCTCGACCTCGCGGACTTCCTCGGCCGAGGGACGATCCAGCTCGATGCCTCGGCGATCACCGACTCCATCTCCGGCCGGACCGTGCTCGTCACCGGCGCCGGCGGATCGATCGGCTCGGAGCTGTGCCGGCAGATCACCCGGTTCGGCCCCAAGAAGCTCGTCATGCTCGACCGCGACGAGTCGGCCTTGCACGGCACCCAGCTGTCCGTGACGGGTCAGGGCCTCCTCGAGTCCGACGACGTGGTGCTCGCCGACATCCGCGACGGCGACCGGATGGTGGAGGTCTTCGAGCAGCACCGCCCCGAGGTCGTCTTCCACGCCGCCGCGCTCAAGCACCTGCCGCTGCTCGAGATGTACCCGGAGGAGGCGTGGAAGACCAACGTGCTGGGCACGCTCAACGTCCTACGTGCCGCCCACCGCACCGGTGTGAGCACCTTCGTCAACGTCTCGACCGACAAGGCCGCCAATCCGTCCTGCGTCCTCGGCTACAGCAAGCGAGTCACCGAGCGCCTGACCGCGGACTTCGCCGACAAGGACGAGCACACCTACGTCAGCGTGCGCTTCGGCAACGTCCTGGGTTCGCGCGGCTCGGTCATCACCGCCTTCACCGCGCAGATCGAGCAGGGCGGCCCGATCACGGTCACCCACCCCGACGTCGAGCGCTACTTCATGCTCATCCCCGAGGCCTGCCAGCTCGTGCTGCAGGCAGCCGCGATCGGCCGCGACGGCGAGGTCATGGTGCTCGACATGGGCGAGCCGATGAAGATCGTCGAGGTGGCCCAGACCCTGGTCGACCTCTCCGGCCGCCGCGACATCGAGATCGTCTACACCGGGCTGCGTCCCGGCGAAAAGATGTCCGAGGAGCTCTTCACCCCCGGCGAGAGCATCCAGACCACTGCCCACCACCTCGTCACCAGCGTCCACGCTCCCCGCCTCGACAGCGATGTCGTCGGCGACCTCGAGCACGGCTCTCCCCGGGCCTCTGCCGAGTGGATGCACCGGGTGGCGACCGAAGACCTGACTGCGAGGTCCGTGTGACCGATCGAATCCTCATGTCCCAGGCGCAGGTGTCCGAGGTCGAGGAGCGATACGTCCTCGACGCCCTGCGATCCGGCTGGGTGGCCCCCCTCGGCCCCCACGTCGATGCCTTCGAGCGCGAGGTCGCCGAGCGCGTCGGAGTCGACCACGCCCTCGCGCTCAGCTCCGGCACGGCCGCGCTCCACCTCGCCCTGCTCCACCTCGGGGCCCGCCCGGGCACCAAGGTCGTGCTCTCGAGCATGACCTTCGCCGCGACGGCCAACGCCGTCGTCTACACGGGTGCCGAGCCGGTCTTCGTCGACGGCGTCGCCGACGACGGCAATGTCGACCCGGAGCTCATGCTCACGGCCGTCCGCACCCTCCAGGCCGAGGGCGAGACGGTCGTGGCCGCCATCCCGGTCGACCTTTTCGGCAGGGCCGTCGACTACTCCGTCCTCGAGCCGGGCCTGGCCGACCTGGGGGTCCCTCTCCTCGAGGACGCGGCCGAGGCTCTCGGTGCCCACGTCGGTGGCCGTGCGGCCGGGTCCTTCGGGACCGCAGCTGCTCTGTCCTTCAACGGCAACAAGATCATGACGACGTCCGGCGGCGGCATGCTCCTCAGCAACGACGCGGAGCTCGTCGACCATGCGCGCAAGCTGTCGACGCAGTCCCGCGAGCCCGTGCCGTGGTACGAGCACACCGAGGTCGGCTACAACTACCGCCTGTCCAACGTCCTGGCTGCGCTCGGTCGTGGACAGCTCGAGCGGCTCGACGGCATGATCGAGCGACGGCGTGCGATCCGCGATCGCTACGTCGACGCGCTCGGCGACCTCCGGGTCCGCTTCCCCGGACGCGATGCCGCCGGCCGCGCCGACGACGGTGACAACTGCTGGCTCACCACCATGGTCGTCGACCAGACGGTGGTTGAGGAGCGACGGAGTGGCCTCGAAACCACTCCGGCGGACAAGATCGTCGACACCATGTCTGCCGCCGACATCGAAGTGCGTCACCTGTGGAAGCCGATGCACCTGCAGCCCGTCTTCGCCCACTGCCGTGCCTTCACCACGGGCGTGAGCGAGGACCTCTTCCGGCGCGGAGTCACACTCCCCAGTGGCCCGGCCCTGACCGACGACCAGATCGACCGGGTGATCGACCACCTCACCCGGGTCCTGACGACAGCGGAGTGAGATGAGCGACTTCAGCGGCGCCACCGTGACCATTACGGGCGGCACTGGTTCCTTCGGCAAGACGATGGTCGAGTACCTTCTGGCCGAAAATGCGGCAACCGTCCACGTCCTCAGCCGGGACGAGGCCAAGCAGGACGAGATGCGGCAGTCGTTGGCGGACTCGCGGGTGAAGTTCTTCATCGGTGATGTCCGCGACCGGCACAGCGTCGACGCCGCCATGGCCGGCAGTGATTTCGTCTTCCACGCTGCGGCGCTCAAGCAGGTGCCGAGCTGCGAGTTCTTCCCCGACCAGGCGGTCAAGACCAATGTCGTGGGCAGCCAGAACATCATCGAGTCCGCCCACGCCCACCGGGTGAAGTCCGTCGTGTGCCTGAGCACGGACAAGGCCGTCTACCCGGTCAACGCGATGGGCATGAGCAAGGCCCTGATGGAGAAGAGCGCCCAAGCCTTCGCTCGCAACAACCCCGGCTCACCCACGACGGTCTCGATCACCCGCTATGGAAACGTCATGATGTCGCGCGGCTCGGTCATCCCGCTCTTCGTCCGGCAGATCCGCGAGGGCAAGCCGCTCACGATCACCGAGCCCCGGATGACCCGGTTCCTCATGTCCCTCGAGGAGTCCGTAGACCTCGTCAAGCACGCCTTCTTCCACGCCGAGCCCGGAGACCTCTTCGTCAAGAAGGCGCCAGCCTGCACGGTGGACACGCTCGCGCGTGCGGTTGCGTCACTCATGGGCGTGGAGCAGCCGGAGATCCGCAAGATCGGGATGCGCCACGGCGAGAAGATGTACGAGACGCTCCTCTCGCCGGAGGAGATGATCAAGGCCGCCGATCAAGGCGACTACTTCCGGGTCCCCCTGGACGCCCGCAGCCTCGACTACTCGAAGTACGTCGAGGAGGGTGACGACGAGACGGCGGACGCGTCCGAGTTCGACTCCGACAACACCGAGCAGATGGACGTCGAGCAGGCCAAGACGCTCATCGCGGCCCTGCCGGAGATGCAGGCGATCATCGAGGGTCGGGCATGAAGGTCGTCCTGACCGGCGCCCGAGGCTTCCTCGGGTGGCACACCAGGCTGAGGATGCACGCCCTCACCACGCACGAGGTGATCCCCGTCGGCCGGGACGAGTGGCAGGGCCTCCCGGCACTTGTCGCGGACGCCGACGCGATCATCCACATCGCCGGGGTCAACCGGGCCGACTCCGACGACGAGGTCCGCGAGGGCAACCGCTCCCTCGCCACCGACCTGGCGACGGCGATCACGCGGTCCGGGCGCCCCCTTCGTGTCGTCTACGCAAACTCCACCCAGGCCGGCAACGGCACCCCCTACGGCAGCGGCAAGGAAGAGGCCGCGAGCATCCTTGACCGCGCGACCGAGGCCGCGGGTGGCACCCTCGTCGACGTCCACCTGCCCAACATCTTCGGTGAGCACGGGCGCCCCCGCTACAACTCCTTCGTCGCGACCTTCGTCCACGCCGTCATCACGGGCGAGGAGGTGACCATCAACGACAACCAAGTGGGCCTGCTCCACGTGCAGGACGCCGCCCAGGCGCTCCTCGACGGGTTGACCGGCGAGGCCGCCGAGATCCATCCCGAGCCGGAGGCACACGGAGTGCAGGAGGTCTGGGACCTGCTGCAGGAGTTCCACGCGACCTATGTGCCGACGGGTGAGATCCCCGACCTGTCGAGCAAGTTCCGCATCGATCTCTTCAACACCTACCGGTCAGCTCTCTTCCCCGAGCACTACCCGATCCAGCTGGTGCCGCACGCGGACCCACGCGGCGCCTTCGTCGAGACGGTGCGGTGCCGCGGCGGCGAGGGGCAGACGTCATTTTCCACGACGGTCCCGGGTATCACGCGCGGTGAGCACTATCACCTGTCGAAGATCGAGCGCTTCGCGGTCATCCGCGGCAAGGGCACGATGGAGCTGCGCAAGATGTTCACCGACGAGGTGATCACCTTCGAGGCCGAAGGGGACTCCCCCGCCGCGGTCGACATGCCCGTCGGGTGGGTCCACAACATCACCAACACGGGTGACGAGGTGCTCTTCACGCAGTTCTGGAGCCACGAGCTCTTCCGCCCAGAGGCACCCGACACCTTCCCCGAGCCCGTTCGCCCCCAGGAGTAGCAACCCATGAAGGTCATGACCGTCGTCGGCACCCGACCTGAGCTCATCCGGCTCTCGCGGGTCCTGCAGCGCCTCGACAGCACCGCGGGCGTCGAGCACGTCCTGGTGCACACGGGGCAGAACTACGACTACGAGCTCAACCAGGTCTTCTTCGACGACCTCGGCATCCGCAAGCCCGACCACATGCTCGGCGTGGACACCTCCTCGCTCGGTGCGGTCCTGGGCGGAACCCTCGTGGCCGTCGAGGCCGTGATCCAGCAGGAGCAGCCCGACGCACTCCTCGTCCTGGGCGACACCAACTCGTGCATCGCCGCGCTCATGGCCCGGCGGATGAAAGTGCCCGTTTACCACATGGAGGCCGGCAACCGCTGCTTCGACCTCAACGTCCCCGAGGAGACGAACCGGAGGCTCGTCGACCACGTCGCCGACTTCAATCTCGTCTACACCGAGCACGCTCGACGCAACCTCCTGGCTGAGGGCCTGCACCCCCGTCGGATCTTCAAGACGGGCTCTCCGATGCGTGAGGTGCTCGATGCCTACCGCGCCGAGATCGTCGCGTCGACGGTGCTCGAGGACAAGGGTCTCTCCGAGGGCGGCTACTTCCTCGTCAGCGCCCACCGCGAGGAAAACGTCGACTCCCCCGAACGGCTCCGGATGCTCCTCGGGTGCCTGACGGCCGTGCACAACGCCTTTGGGCTCCCGGTCTTCGTCTCCACGCACCCGCGCACGCGCAAGCGCCTCGAGGCCCTCCCTGACTGGTCGGAGCCCGAAGGCGTCACCTTCAGCGACCCCCTCGGGTTCCACGACTACAACAAGCTCCAGCTCTCGGCGGCCTGCTGCCTGAGCGACTCCGGGACCATCGCCGAGGAGTCCTCCCTCCTCGGGTTCCCCGCAGTCACGCTGCGCGACTCCATCGAGCGCCCGGAGGCCCTGGACACCGGCGGGATCATGATGACGGGGCTCGATGCCGAGGACGTCGTCACCGCCGTCCGCGTCGCCATGGACTCCGGGTACGGCCGGGACGGCGTCAGCCACCTGACACCGGACGACTACCTCATCGACAACACGAGCGAGCGCACGGTGAAGTTCATCCTCTCCACTGCGCGTCGACACCACTCGTGGGCTGGGATCAGGCTATGAGCCGCCCCTTCTTGGTGGTCGGCGCCATGAAGTCCGGGACGACGACACTGGAATCGCTCCTCGCCAATCATCCTGACGCGAGTATCGCTGTGGAGAAGGAGACCACGGCCTTCGACGGCACGGACAGCGCCGAGGAGGCTGCGGGACGCATCCTCTGTTCCCGAACCGAAGTGGCCGGCGAAGTCTCGACCGGCTACATGCAGTCTCCCTGGGTGACGTCCGACCCACGACAAGCCGTTCGACTGCTCGGTGCGGATCTGCGCGTGCTGGCCGTCCTCCGGGATCCGCTGACCCGTGCAATCAGTCACTGGCGACACTGGGAGCAGCTCGGGAGGAACCCCGCAGGCCTGACCACCAGCCTTACCGACCCCGAGTCGGCCCACGTCGCGTTCAGTCGCTACCACGAGCAACTCGTCCGCTGGGCCGACGTTCTGCCGGAGGGGCAACTCCACGTGCTGCGGCTCGAGGACTACGCGCTCGACCCCCGCGAATGGCAGCGTTCGCTCACGGAGTTCCTCCGGATTGAGCCTCTGCCCACATCTGAGATGGTCACGTCAAATGAGGCGGACACGAGGGTCGTCGCCCGTGGCCTGAGCCAGCGGATCAGCCGCTCGTCCTTCTACCGCAAGGCGATACGCCCGCTGGTCCCGAGCTCCGGGCGCAAGATCGGCACTCGCGTGCTCGGCGGGCAGAAGGGTGGAGGGGCACCCACCGAAACCCCATCTGCCGAGGTCGTGGAGCGCTTCAGATCCCTCATCGCCGCAGACGCCGAGAGGCTGCGGGAACGCTGGCCCCACGCGACCTGGACCGACGAGAGAGGCTAGACAGCAGTGGAATTCTTGGATGCAGAGACCGCCGCCTCCCGGAGGTTGGACGTCGGGGACGTGTACTACACCCCCGAGTACGGGCGTTCCGCGGAACTCATCGACGGCGGCATCTGGGAGTGTGCCGTGTCAGGTGACGGGCTCGTCTTCCCCTACATTCGACGCGAGATCGATGGTGACCTGTACGATATCCTCTCCCCCTATGGCTACGGCGGCGTGCAAGCTTCGTCCCCAGCTGTGCTGGCTGGCTTCCGCAGCGAGTTCCTGGCCACCTCGAAGGAACGTGGCTTGGTCGCCGAGTTCCTACGCGCGCACCCCGTGGACATGACCGATGAGATGCTTGACGCGTGGGGTCCAGACGAGATCACGCGCCACACGACCTTCGGAGTGACAGTCGACGATGACGTCGAGGCCTACTTCGCCCACGCCGAAGGTCGGCATCGGACCGCCGTCCGCAAGGCCGCCAAGAACGACATCCACGTCCACGAGGCCGGTCTCGACTCGACTGCGATTAGCGATACGCCGTTTCGCCGGATCTACGCCGCCACCATGGAGCGGGTCCACGCGTCATCCCGACTGATGCTGGATGACGAATACTTCAGACGGATCTCGGCCCTCGGCCCAGAGCGCCTGTCGGTCCTCGAGGCCAGGACGGCCGACGGCGAGACAGTCGCGGCAGCCATGTTCATGCGGCACGGGCAGCGGGTCCACTACCACCTCTCGGGCGCGACCACCGAAGGGCAGAGGCTGGGCGCGACCAACCTGCTCATAGATCATGCAGTTCGGACACTCGTTCACGACAACGGGTGGCTTCATCTGGGGGGAGGCGTTTCAGAAGAAGACGGCCTGTTCAAGTTCAAGCGGTCCATCGCCAACGTCACCCACTCCATGGCGATGTGCCGCACCGTCGTGAACCGCGACTTCTACGACCAGCTGGTGGTCTCCGCCGGGAATCCACGCACCACATTCTTCCCTGCATACCGAGGGACTTCATGATGGAATACACAACGAAGTCTCAATCCTTCGAAGACTTTCTAGACCTTCTCAACCAGACCCTGGCACCAGTTTTTCCTGCGGTACCCCACACCCCGCATGGTCACCTGACGGGCCAAATTGTGGGCCTTCCACGATCCGGAACCACGATCCTCTACCAGCTCCTCGCGCGAACAAGAGTGGTCGGGTATCCGAGCAATGCCATGGCGCCGTTCTGGAACGCTCCCGTCGTCGGCGCTCGGCTGCAGGCCAAGCTCTCAGAGACGAAACCAACTTTGAGCATGCGGTCACTCGCTGGACGGACGAGTGAACCACTCGACCCCCACGAGTTCGGCTACTTCTGGAGAAGCGCTCTGGGTCACTCGGCTAACACGCTGGAGCCCGACATGACTGCTTGGCCCGCAGCGCGCCTAGGGAGCACTCTCGACGCTATCTCAGAGGCATTCGACGCACCGACAATCTACAAGAACTTTCTGGCGTTGAGTCACGGACCTTGGATGCTCGAAAATCTCCCCCAGGTGAGATTCTTGATTATCGAGCGAGACCTTACACAGGTCGCAAGCAGCCTGCTCGCAGTCCGTCAACGCATTGGTGTTCCCGATGAGGCAATGTTCGGCGTCGACCCCGGCGGAAGCACAGAGGGAGACCTTCCCGAGAGGATCGCCACACAAGTTCGATCTCTCGAAAGACACCGCCGCGACCTGATCAAGTCATCGGGAGAAAAGTGCTTGGTGATCGATTACGACGAATTGTGCGATCACCCGCGAAACACGATTTCCACCATCCTCGACTTCTTGTCCGCAGACTCGAGCGCTGCCGACATCGACTCGATTCCTGAGACTCTCGAGTCCAGTAAGCGATCAACTCCCAGCGACTCCTTCACGAATCAATTCTCTTCGGCCGCTTTGGAGCCCAAATGACGAAGTCCATCGCCCTTGTAAGCCCCGGTCGAACAAGCAGTGGAGGCTCTGCATTCTCGGCAAACCTTGCACGCGAACTTGAACTCATCACTGGTCGACCCGTCCCGCAGGGAAATGTTCCGCCCAACGGACGCGGCGAACTCACTTCTGACGTCTTGGACTGCGATGTTGTCGTAAACCTCGGAGCGAGAGTGATCGGGAGCGGAAAGGTTGACATCTTCTGGCCCCTGAACGTCGCGCCCCTCGACCACGGCCTTGACATCCTGCCACACACCAGCCCACGAAACCGCGCGCGGCATCTCATGCTTCGTACCCGGTTCCGCCAATCTGTCAATCGATCCCACGGCCTAGTGTTCGGTTCCCACTATGCCCGCACGCTCTACATGGCAAAGTACTCGAAGGGCTCACAGCTGCCATACCGCGTCATTCTAGGAGGTTCGCCCTCGATCGAAGTGTTCCAGAACCGACCTCCCACCGACGCGGGGCCATTGATCTTGGTCTGCTCGCACCTGTACCCCTACAAGGGAATTCTCGAGTTCATTGACGCTCTGGCTCTCGCGCGAGAAGAACTCCCGGATGGGACCCGGGTACGCATCGCTGGGGCGGAACGTGACGCCAAGTATTCCGCCGAGGTGCACCGACGAATCCGCGCGTCTGGGCTCATGGATATGGTGGTGGTGGCCAGCGCAAGCGCAGACGAACTGCGCAGCCTCTATCAGGATGCAACCTTGTGCGTCTTTCCGAGCACCTGCGAGAACGCGGGCTCCTTCTCATTGTTCGACGGACTGCACGCGGGAGCAGCGACCCTCTCCTCCGATCGCTCCAGCATGCCGGAAGTCACTCGCGGCGCTACCGCGTTGTGCAACCCTTTTGACACCGACCAGTTCGCTGGGGCTCTCGTAGACCTCCTGACAACCGAAAGCTCGCTGCATGACCTGCGCGAACGAGCCCGCGCGTGGAGCGCCCAAGCTCCGACATGGAGGTCACGCGCCGAAGACTTGTTCCGTTTTGTCGACGAGGTGGCCCGATGACACTCTCCGCAACAGCGCGACGCACCATGCGACGAGCAGCAATCAGCGGCACCGCAAGGGGCGTGCGCTGGACTCACATGAATCGGCGGATTTGGAAACCCAGTCGCGGGGTCGCGGTCCTGTTGCTGCACAACACGCTTGGCCGCCAGGTCACGGATATCCTCAGCCACATCGATGCCAACCGCGAGCTGTACTGCGACTACAAGGCCGTGGAAAATTTGGGGTCCGCGACAGCAACATCGCAGATCGCCTTGTCCTTTGACGATGGCTTCCACAGCAACCTGGCCATGGCTCGCGAACTTCACACACGCGGCATCCAAGCCTGTTTTTATGTACCAACGAATATCATCGGCGCCGACCAGGCCAGAGTAGACAGCTTCTTCCGTCGCCCGCAGATCGAGGGGGTCCTCGACTGGCGCGAACTGGAAGAGATCGCGTCAATGGGGCACATCATTGGGAGCCACTGCAGGGACCATCGCCCGTTGATCGATCAGCCCGACGCGCAAGCCGAGGATCAGATCAAGGGCTCGCTGGCCGTGCTGCGAGACACATTCGGCGATGCCAAACATTTCGCGTGGCCGTTCGGAGCCCTGCGGTATGTGGATGCCGACAAAGTCGCCCGCTGGTGCCGCGAAGCCGATGCGATACCGGCCAGCGGGGTGCGCGGCTTCAATGAAACCCAGCGCTTCGAACGAGAGGGGTACCTCCGTCGCGACGCGGCGGATCCTCGGTGGATAGTCGACGACATCGACGCCTTCCTGATCAGGGATGCACTGCGGTCGTAGAACTCACGACTGCGACACGACAGAATTTTCATCCGCGAGAACAGCTCGCATCGGAGAATGGGCAGAATTCCCGCGCAGGGTGACGTCCGATCGCACCACTGAAATCGCATTGCGCTGCTTCTTGGCGCCCGTGTCGCGAAGGATGTTGCGCCTCAGGTCGATGGCGTCGGAATTTGCGACCAAGATTCCTGCCTTCGCCCACGGGCGACCATCTCCCAAGCGATCCTGACCATTGTCTTCACAGACGTTGTTGATCACGGAGATGTTACGGGTGAATTTGCTCGACCTTGAGCCGATGCAAATTCCAACACTGTCGTTTCTGCGGCAGGTGTTGCCCTCAACCACCCCATCTCTGGACTGCTGCGACACGGTTATTCCGACATCGCCCCCATCCTCAACCACATTTCCTTTGACGACGAATTGGCGACAGCGGTGCAACGAGATGAGATCCGCACCACCGGGTCGCTTTGGGTCGTCGTACGAACTACCTCTTCCCTTCACTCGGTTGTTCGTGACTTCAATATTCTCCAATAGACGGTCGTCATGCCCGTTGATCTGTATGGCTTGGCGCACTTTGCCGGTTTGTGCCGCTGCGCCGAAGTTGCAATCATCTACAACAATTCGCCTCGGCGCTTCCGACTGCGAGCCCACCACCCAGACTGCCCGGTCTCGCCACTGTCGGAACTCGCAGGTCTCGATTCTGACATCTTCGACGGCGCCTCGAACCTGGACGCAACTGCTTTGCCCAGCGAAGGTGGAATCTGTCAAGAGAAAGTCGGAGGAGCCAGACCTGACCACGACACCCGTGCTGGCGCCAGAAGCGGTCACCCGGTTGACACTCACCGTGGTCGCACTGCCTTGAACGGCCACCAGGGCCCTCACCCGGAACTTCCCGGCACGCAACGTCAGGCCTGAGATGGAGATTCGTTCCCCAACGCACATGAGTAGCTGTCCGACGTCGGCCGCGGCCACGATGCTCCCCGCGCCCATCAGATCCACGTCCGAAGGCACGCTCACTGTGCGCTTCAGACGAACAACAACGCCGAGGGGCACCTCTACGGCGAATCCTTCACGGGAGGCCTCATCGAGCGCCCGAGAGAGAGTCGACGCACCATCCGTGGTCACATCGCCGAACGTCCGGACGTCACGCACCACTGGCTGTTGAACGTCGGTGCAAGCGGTGGCAACAAGGCCCACGCCCAGCAGCGCGAGCACGCGACGGGGAACTATCACGCCTCAGTCTCCGAGACGGACTTCCGGGCAGCATGGAATGAGGTCCACCAGACGAACTGGCCAAAGACGCTCACCAATCCGAACCCCCACGCGGCACCCACACCACCCTCCAGGAGGACGCCAGCTGTCGTGCCCAGCAGAAGCATGAGCCCCATGACGAGACTGCTTCTCAACGTCTCGCTACCTCGCTCCAGGACCCGAAGCCCGATGCGTGGCCCTTGGCTAGCGGCCGTACCGAGGACCCAAAGTCCTGTCGGCACGATCAGCTCACGCGCGATCGGCCAGTTTCGCCCCGCCAGGACTTCGCCGGCTCTTGCAGGGAGCATCAACAGGATGGCGCAATAGACGACGACCACCACCGCAAGCACGCCACTTGTCGCGAAGACCACGGAGTCCAGGCCCCGCCGCCCTCTTCGGCGATAGCCGCGCGCACCCTCGGGAAGGGCGTAGGAGTTGGAGGCCGTGATGAGTGTCGTGAGAGGCGTGATGACGGTTCGTGACGCACTCACCATTCCGAGCGCTGCTGCGCCGCCGATAGTGCTGATCAGCGCTTGGCTCGCTCTACCCGTTCCCTGCTGCGCCAACTGCGCTCCCGCCAAGGGCACTCCCAACTGCCGTTGCCCGCGCAACCACTGCATACCTTGAGACCAACTCGCCACAGATCGGGCCTGGACGGACCCCAACACCAGCGCAGCTGCCGCTCCCGCTCCCCAGCACAACAGAAGTGCCCAGGGCTCCCGCCAACTTGAGTGCCAGATCAGTGCCACGCTCAGTCCGGTGACGATGAGGGCCGTTACATCGTTCGCTGCTGCCGCCATCTGCCGACCATCGGCCAACAGCACGTAGCGATACGCATCATGCTGCAGGAGGAAGGGAACCATGGCGGCGGCAGCTCCCAACATCAACCACATGGAGTCCAATGCCAAGGCGCTGAGCGCCAGAGTGATTGCCGTGGGAACGGATACGATCGCCGACGCTCCCAACGTAGCCGGGGCCGCCGACCGGGCCGATCCCTGGTACTGAACGACCAATGGCTCCAGGGCCAAGGATCTGACAACAATGATGATGAGCGTGAGAATCGCATAGAGCAGCGCGAAGGAGCCCACCTCCGACAGCCCGAACCAATGAAGCGAGGCCACCAGGATTGAGAAGTTCTGCAGGCTAGATGCTGCTTGATCCAGCGCGGCACCGACTGCGCGTCGCGAAGCGCTCACAGTCAGGCACCGGAACGCGCAGCGAGGCGTTGCCGCGATGACACTGCGGATCTCGCAGATTTCGCAGACTTTGCCGCGATGCGCCTAGCTTTCCGGCGCAACCGAGCATCCAGCCATATGAGTGGCGCCAGGAGAAGGATGGCTTGCCCCGCCGCCGAGAACGCCTGTCCAATCGCAACGCCCATGATCGCCTTCCCGAACGGGAGAACAACCATGGCGTAGACCAGCACGTAGGCGATTCTTCGTCGATTGATCGCCATGGCGCGTCGCTCAACCCATCCGAGGAGCAAGCCCACCAGTCCAGCCAAGACCACCGCAAGAACCCGGCCGAAATTCCATACCAGTTCTGCGACGAGTCCGGGTGGGACGCCTGTCTGACTCAGTCCGTAGATCGACTTTCCGATAATAGGACCCGGTGAAACCACCGGCTTGTTCGGCCAGACGGACCGAGGAACAGGAGCAAAAATGTAGTTGGCGATGGTGGCGCCCCGCTGCAGGGGGAGTTCATTCGGAACAGCCTTGGTGATGTGCAGCGTCTTGCTGAGGTCGAACGCGTTCCTGTTCAGAAGTCCACTGTCGACGCCAAACGCGAGCGACGCCGAATTCCCGGTCTGACTACCGCCCTGAGCACTCGAACGTGCCGCGGAGAGTGCACCGATGCCCAGCACCACGGCCAATGCGGCCGCTACTACGAGAGTCGGGGGGATGCGGCCACGGATCAGGCGCACGACAAGCAGGCAGCCCAGAGTGACATACAGAAGGTCGGATCGCGTGGTGGTGATCCAGTTGATGGCGAAGGCGTTCACTGTCAGAACCGTGAGCGCGATCAGAGTCACCGGAGTCCACGGGTCCTTGATGGACAGACGATAGGCGAGGAACAGGAGCAGCGCCACGGTGCCCGCTCGCGCCAGAAGTTCCAACAAGCCGTGGCTTTGATAGCCAGACTCTCCTGTGTATACCGTCCGGCGCGCTGCAATGTCTGCCCCTGCCCCCCCGATCGCGCGAAAGTACAGGAATGTCGCGACAGCTCCCACCAGAGCGTACGCGCCAATGAGGGCCTGAAATGCCTCTCGAGGCACATGACCCTCGGCCAAGCCGAAGGCGTCGTCGGACCTACGGGCATCCATTTTCTTGAAGCCGACGGACGCCATGTATCCGAGGGTCAGGGTCAACAGGCACGCGAGGGTGAGCACCGCCTCCGGAAGGAGGTTTTCCAGTGGCACGCCGAGGGTGAACAGGTTTGTCAGAACCGTGCGATCTGGGTACCCGAAAGCGATGGCCAGCCCCCGTGCGCTCGCGCCAATGGTCACCACCAGGGACAGAGCGCCCCAGAGAGAGAGCCATGGGACAAATCCGAGGACAATCGGCATATGTGAGATCACACCGCAGGCAATCCCTATCGCTGCGTATCCCCACGTGCCGTTGTGGCTGTACATGACCACAGCGACAACGAGCAAGAACACGTCAATGGCAGCAACGGCCCCCCGAAGAAGTACGTCTTGGCTGCTGGGCCCTCGCGAACCGGTTGACGCCGTCGATGCCGCGGCCACTGGTTATCCGTTGATCATCCCGGCTCCGACAGTTACGCCAGAGGCCTCGTCGATGAGGATGAAGGAGCCCGTGGTCTTGTTCTGCTCGTAGGAGTCCACGAGCAACGGCTGGGTCACCCGCAGATTGACGCGACCGATCTCGTTGAGCAGGAGCTCGCCGGCGTCGGGGTCACGATGCAGGGAGTTGACGTCCAGCCGGTACTGGATGTCCTTGACCATCGTGCGTGCCGTCTTGGTGGTGTGCTTGATCGCCAGCTTTTGACGGGGCCGCAACGGCGTCGGAGACATCCACGAGATCATTGCATCGATGTCCTGGACCGGCTGCGGCTGGTTGTTGACCCGCGCGATCATGTCACCGCGGCTGACGTCGACGTCGTCGGTGAGGCGCACCGTGACCGACATCGGAGGGTAGGCCTCGTCGACCTGCTGGTCGTAGAGGTCGATCGCCTCGATGGTGCTCGTCATGCCGCTCGGCAGGACGACGACCTCGTCACCCGGCTTGAGCACGCCGCCCGCGACCTGCCCCGCGTACCCGCGGTAGTCGTGGAACTCGTCCGACTTCGGCCGAACGACGTACTGGACGGGGAAGCGGACGTCCCGCAGGTCACGGTCGGAGGCGATGTGGACGTGCTCGAGGTGGTGCAGCAGGCTCGGACCCTCGTACCACGGCGTGTTGTCGCTTCGCGTGACGACGTTGTCGCCCTGAAGCGCCGAGATCGGGATGACCGTGAGGTCGGGGATGTTGAGCTTGCTCGCGAAGGCGGTGAACTCCTCGTCGATCCGCGTGAAGACCTCCTCGTCGAAGTCGACGAGGTCCATCTTGTTGACGGCGAGGACGAGGTGGGGGACGCGCAGCAGAGACAGCAGCACGGCGTGGCGACGGGACTGCTCGGTCAGACCCTGACGCGCGTCGACGAGCACGAGCCCGAGGTCGGCCGTCGATGCGCCCGTCACCATGTTGCGCGTGTACTGCACGTGGCCCGGGGTGTCGGCGATGATGAACTTGCGCTTGGGCGTCGCGAAGTAGCGGTAGGCCACGTCGATGGTGATGCCCTGCTCGCGCTCCGAACGCAGACCGTCGGTCAGCAGAGCGAGGTCGGTGTAGTCGAAGCCCTTGTCCTGGCTCGTCTTCTCGACCGACTCGAGCTGGTCCTCGAAGATCGACTTGCTGTCGAGCAGGAGGCGACCGATGAGGGTCGACTTGCCGTCGTCGACGGAGCCGGCGGTGGCGAAACGAAGCAGATCCATGCGTCGCTCTTCCATCAGAAGTAGCCCTCCTTCTTGCGGTCCTCCATGGCTGCTTCGGAGAACTTGTCGTCGCCGCGGGTCGCGCCGCGTTCGGTGATGCGCGAGGCAGCAACCTCGTCGATGATCTTGTCCACCGTGTCGGCGGCGGACTCGAGGCAACCGGTCAGGGTGAGGTCACCCACCGTGCGGAAGCGGACCTGACGCTCGGCCACGGTCTCTCCCTCGCGGCAGGGGTTGAACTCGCTCTCGCTGAAGAGCATGCCGTTGCGCTCGAAGACCCGACGCTGGTGGGCGAAGTAGATCGACGGGATCTCGATCTGCTCCCGGCCGATGTAGTGCCAGATGTCGAGCTCGGTCCAGTTGCTCAGCGGGAAGATCCGCATGTGCTCGCCCTCGTGGAGACGACCGTTGTACAGCGACCACAGCTCGGGGCGCTGGTTCTTGGGGTCCCACTGGCCGAACTCGTCGCGGTGCGAGTAGACCCGCTCCTTGGCCCGCGCCTTTTCCTCGTCGCGTCGACCACCACCGAAGGCTGCGGAGTAGCCCTCGGTCTCGATGGCGTGGAGCAGCGTGCCGATCTGCAGCCGGTTGCGGGGCGTCTTGCCGTCGTCGACGACCACGCCGTCGGCGATGGCCTGCTCGACCGAGGCAACGTGCAGCTTCAGACCGAGCCGGTCGACCCAGGAGTCACGCGTCGCGAGGACCTCCGGGAAGTCATAACCCGTGTCCACCTGGAGGACGGGGAAGGGGACCTTGGCGGGGTAGAAGGCCTTCTCGGCCAGCCGCAACATGACGATCGAGTCCTTGCCACCGGAGAACATCAACACCGGCTTCTCGAACTCGGCCGCCACCTCGCGGAAGATGTGGATGGACTCGGCCTCCAGCTGGTCCAGCTGGCTCAGCCGGTAATCGGCATGCGTCGACATCTGCTCTCTCACAGCGCGGGGACATTGGGTGCGGGCTCACCATAGCCGTTACGCAGCGCGACCTCCTCCGCTGGCCTACCCACCGGACGCCCCGACGCACGCAACCTGCCACAATGCGTCCGTGACAGGACCCGCACGCCCTCACCAGCACTGCCCTCCCTTCGACGAGCTCGACGCTCTGGAGCGGCTGCGCATCAGGGCCACGAGCCCCACCCACCCCAGGCTCCCCCTGCCTGCTCAGGTCGTCGAGGCATCACGCGACACCGGGTTGGAGATCGTCGACCCCGAGGGCGTCCCCATCGCGCTGTACGGCCCGGACCAGGTCGACGCCCAGGGCGCGCACGGCACTCCGGAGTGGCTCGGCAACCCGTCACCACGACCCTACGAGCGCCACTACCTCAGCCCGGCCCAGGTGCGGGCCAGCACGAGCGAGGCCACCCTGACCGTGGTGGTCGACAGGCGGCTCACCCGCAAGGACATCTCCGAGGTGCGTCGGGGCAGCGGTGGCCGAGACGTCCTCCTGCTCGTCCTCGCCGGGCCGACCATGTCGCCCTACACCCGGGGGGTCACGCTGATCCGGCAGAGCCTCGAGGTCGCCCGTGGCATCCCCGGCAGCAAGGTCGTCGCCGTCCCGCTCGACCCTCGGCCCGGCCGGACGGCCCAGTCCCTCGTCGACGAGGTCGTCACCGCATATGCACCGGGTCCGGTGGCCTGGCTCGGCCCGCACCCGACGAGCATCACCAGCTCGGAGACCTTCGACCGGACCGGCGGCTCCGGCGGGCTCGTCCTCTTCTTCACCGGCCTGTCGGGCTCAGGCAAGTCCACCATCGCCCGCGCCGTGCGTGAGGCCATCCTCGAGGAGGACGGCCGGCCGGTGTCGATCCTCGACGGCGACGTCGTACGGCGGCACCTGTCCGCCGGCCTGTCCTTCAGTCCGGAGGACCGCGAGACCAACATCCGGCGGATCGGGTGGGTGGCCGCGGAGATCGCTTACCACGGTGGCGTCGCGATCTGCTCCCCCATCGCGCCCTACGAGTCGACGCGCCAGGCCGTGCGGTCGATGGCTGCCGACCGCGGCGGGGACTTCGTGCTCGTCCACGTGAGCACCCCGGTCAGCGAGTGCGCGCGTCGCGACCGCAAGGGCCTCTACGCCAAGGCTGCGGCAGGCGAGATCAAGGACTTCACCGGGGTGAGCGCCCCCTACGAGGCCCCGACCAACGCCGACCTCGACCTCGACACCTCGCAGCTGAGCGTCGAGCAGGCCCGCGACCGCGTCCTCGACCTCCTGCGTGAGCGCGGGCACCTCACCGAGGCCGACGAGCCGGAGTGGATGATCTGATGGGAGACGTCCCCTCCCTGCTGCTCGTCGCCTTCAGCGTCGGCATCGTCATCGGTCTGACCGGGATGGGTGGCGGAGCCCTCATGACCCCCGCCCTGATCTTCCTCGGGGTCCCCCCGACCACTGCCGTGGCCAACGACCTCGTCGCCGCCTCGGTCAACAAGAGCGTGGGCGCGGCTGTGCACTGGCGCTCGGGGTCGCCCAACCTCCAGCTCGCCAAGTGGCTGATCATGGGGTCGCTCCCCTTCGCCTTCGCCGGCGCCTGGATCGTCGACGGTCTCGGCGACCACGAGACCCAGCAGTCCTTCCTCAAGCTGGCCATCGGCGTGACCCTGATCCTCACGGCCAGCACCTACATCATGCGGATGTACCTCGAGCTCGCTCGAGGGATCCTCGACGACCCGGACGCCCCGGACCCGGCGGTGCGCCCCCTCCCCACGCTGCTCGTCGGCGCGCTCGGCGGGCTGCTCGTCGGGATCACGAGCGTGGGCAGCGGCTCGCTGATCATGGTCTGCATGGTGCTGCTGTACCCGACGCTGTCGGCCGTCAAGCTCGTCGGGACCGACCTCGTCCAGGCGATCCCGCTCGTCTTCGTCGCGTCGATCAGCCACGTCATGGTCAACGGAGTCGACTGGTCGGTCCTCATCCCGCTGATCCTCGGCGGGGCGCCCGGCACCTTCCTAGGTGCCAAGCTCGGGAACATCGTGCCCCAGTCCGTCACGCGCCGGGGCATCGCGATCGTTCTGACCCTCACGGGTCTAGCCATGCTCGGGGTCCCACCGACCTGGGTGGGCCTGATCGGGGGCGGGCTGCTCATCCTCGGCCCGGTCGGCTGGGGTGTCCTGCGACGCATGCACGGGGTACCGGCCTTCGACCACTTGCCCATCGGACGAGGCACGGACCACGTGTCCGACACGGTGCGACGCTAGTCCGCCCGACCGCCTGCATCGGCGTCCCGGTCGAGCACGGACGAGACCGTCGCCACGATCCACCGCAGGTCCTGACGCAGGGACCACGTCTCGATGTAGCGCCGGTTGAGCCGCACCTTCTCCGGCCAGATGACCTCGCGGTTGTACCGCTCGGGGTCCTCCACGGCCGCCAGCAGGTCTTCCTCGTGCCGGAAGTGCACCGACGCCGGACCGGTGATGCCCGGGCGGACCGTGAGCACCACGCGGTCCGCCCCCTGGAGGGCGTCCGCCCACCCAGCGACGTCGGGGCGCGGACCGACGAGACTCATCTCCCCGCGAACGACGTTGACCAGCTGCGGCAGCTCGTCGATCTTCAGTCGGCGCAACCACGCACCGACGCGGGTGATCCGCGGGTCGGAGCCGGCGGTCACCGTGGTCGTCACTCCCTCGACGCGACGCATCGAGCGGACCTTGTGCACGTGGAAGGGGCGCCCGTCGCGACCGATGCGCTCCTGCGAGAAGACCCCCCACTCCCGCGTGCTGACCGTCGCAGCAAGGACACCGAGTGCCATGGCCGGGGAGGTCACGACGAGCACCGCCCCACCCACCACGAGGTCGAAGGCGCGCTTGCGCCGCGCCTGAGCCGGGCTGAGGCCCCGTGGCTCAGGCATAGCCGAAGCGGGACAGGGTCGGGCCGCCCAGGGCCTCCAGGCGGGCGACGGCCTCCGGGCCGAGCTGAGCACGGCCCTTGCCGACGCTGCTCGTCATCACCTGGCCGACCTCGGTCTCACCAAGCCGGTCACCGATCCCCATGAAGTCGAGGCACCGCCGGGTGCCCTCGGACGGGTCCGCGACGTAGTCCTCGTAGCGCACCTCGAGCACCCGGTCGTCGTCGAGAGCGGCGACCGCGTCAGCCGTCTGCTCCACGCAGCGCTGCCACTGGATGAAGGCGAGTTCCTCCAGGGGATGCGCGCGCTGCAGGTCGTGGAAGTCGTGGGGACGAGGACCCCACCAGGTGCTCACCTTGAGGTCGCTGGCCGTCGAACGGGCATCGCCAGACGTCCGCTGCCGGACCCGCTTCGCGACGAAGTCGCGCAGGTGGCGCGGGAAGTCGGTCGGTGGGACGTAGCGCACCTTCTTCAGGGTGTAGGCGAGGTCGAACTCGGCATTCCAACGCTTCATCGTCGACGCGGTCGCGTCGAGGCCGTCACGGCGGATGAAGATGAACTTCGCCTCTGGCAGAGCCCGTGCCACGAAGGGGACCCGCAGGCTCGTCGCGCAGGTCTTCTCGACGACGACGTCCGCGCGGTCCTTGCGCGCCCGTCTCTCGAACTGGCCACGCAGGTAGGCCGACGACCGATCGGCCCGCTCTGCCGGGATCTCGTCGTGCTCGATATCGAGGTTGCCGTGCTTCCACACGAAGTTGATCTCGTCGCAGGGCCACGTGGAGACGCCGGGAGCCGATGTCAGGACGTCACGCAGCATGTTGGTGCCGGAGCGCGGCGCCCCGACGATGATGACCTGCTGAGTCACGATCTCTCCTTGTCGATCTCGGCGAGCAGAGTGCTCCACCTGTCCATGGCAGCCTGCTGTCCGAAGGCCATGGTCGCGTACTCGGCCACGCGGCGTCGCCTCGAGGCCATCTGGTCATCGGCCAGGTCCTCGGCCGCTGCTCCCAAGGCCGCGACGATGGCACGCTCGTCCCCAGCCGCCGCGGTCCACCCCAGACCGTGCTCGACCACCGTCCGGGCGAGCTCGCTGTCCTGCTCGCACACGACGAGCAGGGGCAGGCCCTCCCCCGCGTAGGTCGCGGTCTTGCTCGGGTAGGCGAAGCGTACGACCTGGGGCACGAGAGTCACGAGGCCCAGGTGCGCGGTCCCCATGAGCGCCTTCGCCGCGCTCGGCGGCCCCTGCGGGACGAAGGTGACCTCGACACCCGGACGGGCTTCGAGCGCCCGGGCCGCGCGCTCGATCTCGGGACGTGCTCTCCCTTCGCCCATGAAGACCATCTCGACGCGCATGTCGTCGGGGAGGCCCGCGAGCGCCTCGACGACGGCGTCGAGACCCTGGAAGCGCCCGAGGTTACCCGTGAAGACGATGCGGAGGACGCCCGGTGCGGGGTCGTCGAGGGGCGAGGCGACCGTCTCCTCGAAGTCGGGGAGCGACCAGTTGTTGAGCACGACCACCTTGTCCGCCAGCCGCGCGTCCCGACGCACGACCGACTGCCGCATGTCCTCCGACAGGACGACGACCCGGCTGGCCCGCCGCATCGTGGCGAGGTCCAGGCGCGCCAGCACGCGGTAGATGACCGGGTTGGCGAACTCGCCCGACAGGCGGCCGATCTCCGGGTGGAGGTCCATGCAGTGGTAGACGAAGTGGGCCCTCCGCAGGCGCGCGGCGGCCGACACGGCAACCCCGAGCGTCACCTGCGGGACCGTCGAGCACATGACGACATCCGGACGACGGCCGACGAGGATCCGGGCCGCCACGAAGAGGGGGAAGACGACGAGGTTGGCCAGCTGGCGCCACCCACCGGCCCGGTCGCGCAGGACCGGGACACGACGGATCCGAACCCCGTCCAGGGTCTCGGTGCGAGGGCGCTGGTCACCCTCCGATGCGTAGGAAGGCTGACCGGTCACGATGTCGACGCGGTGACCATCACCCACCCACGTGGACGCGATCTGCCGGAGGAAGGAAGCGTAGGGAGGGCTGTCTGGCCAGAAGTATCGGTGGATCGCGGTGACGCGCACATCTCCCTCTCAGGTCGGCCGGCGAGCGCCAGCATAGTCACGCATATGCTCTGTCTCATGCCGAGCCCGACCGATGACCACACGACCGCCGCCGAGCTCGCCACCCGAGCCGGCGAGCTGCTCCTGCGTACCCGCGCCGACAACGCCGATCTCGACGGCAAGGCGCTCAAGGACCTCGGCGACCGCACCTCGCACGAGTTCCTCATGACCGAGCTGGCAGGCCTGGCACCGCGCGACGCCGTCCTGTCCGAGGAGGGCGCCGACGACCACGCCCGACTGGCCGCTGACCGGGTGTGGATCGTCGACCCGCTCGACGGCACGCGCGAGTTCAGCGAGACCGGCCGCGACGACTGGGCCGTGCACGTGGCCCTCTGGGAGGCCGGCGAGCTCACCGCCGGCGCCGTCGCCCGCCCTGCGAAGGGAGTGACCTACAGCTCCGCCGAAGGGGACGGTCCGGCCGGGGCCACCGGCTCACCGCTGCGCCTGGCCGTCAGCCGCAGCCGTCCGCCGGAGTTCGTCGTCCGGCTCGCCGAGCACCTCGGAGCCGAGCTGGTGCCCATGGGCTCCGCCGGGGTCAAGGCGATGTCCGTGCTCGACGGCGAGGCCGACGCCTACGTGCACGCCGGCGGACAGTACGAGTGGGACTCGGCGGCCCCGGTCGTGGTTGCTCGGGCTCACGGCCTCCACACCAGCCGCATCGACGGCTCGCCGCTGGTCTACAACAACGCCAACCCCTACCTGCCCGACCTCGTCGTCTGCCGCAGCGAGGTCGCCGACCAGGTCTTGGCCGGCATCCGGGCGGTCACACAGGACTGAGGGTCCCGGTCAGCCCGCGTGGGCGGCGACCGCAGCGGCGACGGCCTCGGCGACGCCGTCTTGGAAGACCGGCGGGACGATGCGCTCGGCCGAGGGCTCCTCGACGAGGTCGGCGATGGCGCGCGCGGCGGCGAGCTTCATCTCCTCGCTGATCTGGACCCCGCCGGCGTCGAGCGCCCCGCGGAAGATGCCGGGGAAGGCGAGCACGTTGTTGATCTGGTTGGGGTAGTCGCTGCGGCCCGTCGCGACGATCGCGGCGTACTTGTGCGCGAGGTCGGGGTGCACCTCGGGCGTGGGGTTGGCCAGCGCGAAGATCATGCAGTCCTCGGCCATCGAGGCGACCTGCTCCTCGGGGACGGAGCCACCGGAGACGCCGACGTAGACGTCGGCACCCTTGAGCGCGTCACCGATGGTGCCGGTCTTGCCCGAGACATTCGTCGTCGCCGCGAGCATCTCCTTGTGCGCCACGAGGTCGTTGCGGTGCTTGCCGATGATGCCGCGCGAGTCGCACACGACGATCTCGGTGACACCGGCGAGCTGCAGCAGCTGGGTCACCGCGACACCGGCCGCACCCGCGCCCGAGACGACGACGCTCAGCGTCGACATCTGGCGGTCGAGGACCCGGCAGGCGTTGATCAGGCCCGCGAGAACGACGATCGCCGTGCCGTGCTGGTCGTCGTGGAAGACGGGGATGTCGAGCCGCTCGCGCAGCTTGCGCTCGAGGTCGAAGCACCGCGGCGCCGAGATGTCCTCGAGGTTGATCCCGCCGAAGCTCGGCGCCATCCGGGCGATCGCGTCGACGAGCTCGTCGACCGACCCCGACTCGATGCACACCGGGATCGCGTCGACCCCGCCGAAGTGCTTGAAGAGCACCGCCTTGCCCTCCATGACCGGCATGGCGGCGAGCGGGCCGATGTCACCCAGACCGAGGACCGCGGTGCCGTCGGAGACGACCGCGACGGTGTTGTTGCGGGCGGTGAAGCGGCGCGAGAGCGACGGGTCCTGCTCGATGGCCAGGCACACATCGGCGACGCCGGGCGTGTAGAGCAGCGACAGGTCGTCCTGGTCGCGCAGCGGCTTCGTGGCCCGTACCTCGACCTTGCCACCCTCGTGCGCGGCGAAGGGGGGCGCCGTCAGGTCGAAGGTGGTGGTGGGCTCGGACGCAGACACGGCAGACAAACCTCGGACTAACTCGATGAAGCAGATGGTGGGGCGCCCTGCAACGGCCGGGTGTGGCCACGACGGGCGGCGGGTGAGCCGAGCGCAATCCTCGCACACCGGGTGCGCGGGCTTCGAGGCTCCTTCGTCACATCCCGACCCGCGAGCAGGTTCCGAGGCTCCTGCGTCGCACCTCAACCAGGGAGGAGTGCCATGATCGAATTCGGACACGATGCGGGCGGATTCGGACATGCGGCAAAGAGTCAGGAGATGGTCAGTTGAATCTTGAAGGGCAGCACACAGGCCTCCGGGGGGAGACGCCGAGCGCACCGGCGGCCGCGTGGCGCCCCGTGACGGATGACATCCGGGGGCGCCACGTGGCGGGACCAGCCACCGTCGACGTCGACCGACAACGCCACCCCGTCCACATGGCCCTCGTCCTCGAGGGCGCCTGTCGGCTGCGGCAGCACGACGGCACCGTCGTCCCGCTCCCCCACTCCACGCTCCTCATCGAGCCGACCCACGCCACGATCGAGGTGCTCGACGGCGCCCGGCTCGGGCTGGTGAGCTTCCTGTCGGTCGCCTCCGGCCCCGGTCTGCTCGAGACCGCGCCCGGGCTGCGTCAGCTCGCCCCCGTCGACGCGTCGCTCACCCGGGTCACGGAGGTCGTCATGGCCTGGGTCCTCGCGGAGCCGCCGACCGGGACCTTCGCCCGCCACATCATCGACCGGACCCTGCGGGACCTGATAGGCGGTCTGATCCTCGACAGCCGGTTGCGTCCGGTGACCGCCCCGGAGCAGAGCCTCTACTCGGCAGTCCTGCACCACATCGCCGACCACTACGCCGATGCCGACCTCGGCCCCGAATCCATCGCCGCCGCCTTCAACGTCTCGCCCCGCCATCTGGCTCGCGCCTTCCAGGAGGAGGCCACGACCATCACGGCGAGCATCGCCTCGACCCGGGTCAGTGTCGCGGCCGCGCTCATCGGCCAGCAGCCCGAGCTGGGCCTGGCCGAGGTCAGCGCCAAGAGCGGCTTCTCCTCGCTGCAGGCAATGCGCCGCGCCTTCCGCGCGGACGGGCGCAACTCCCCTTCGGCGCTGCGGACGCTGTCCGCGCAGCGCCACCGCGCCGCCAACCGCTCCCGCCGCGACGCCGACGGCGCGGGTGACGGTCGGTGACGGGTCCGCGGTCTACGATCCGGTCATCGAGGCCGGTCGGTGCCTCCCCTTCGCCACGGAGCACCACTTGCGCACACGCCCTCTCCTCGCCGTCCTGCTCAGCCTCGGCCTCGCCGGTGGCACGCTCGCCGCGTCCGCCCAGGCCAGCCCTGCCGCCCCCGACGGCCGCGTCCGTCTCACCGGTGACCTCGTGCGCACGTCCGTCGAGTCCGCGGGCAGCCAGCCGTCCTTCGGCGTCCTCGTCGACGGCCGTCTCGTGCCCGTCGCGGGCGACGAGCTGACCACCACTACGGACCGCGCCCGCGTCACCGTCGATGTCGCGGTCCCGCAGACCGTCGCCGACGCGGCCGCCGCCGGGCGGACCCTGCACGTGCCCACGACGAAGGGGGGCGCTCGCCACGACCTGCACCGCGCGGACCTCGCCGCGGCCGCCGACGCCACCCCCGCGCCTGCAGACTCCGACATCGCCGCCGCGAGCATCGACACCGCCCTGGCCCCCGGCTCCGAGCCGCTCGAGGTCACCCACCTGGCCGGCGCCACCCAGGCGGCGGCGAGCTACACCCCGGCCACCCGCGCCATCACCTATGTCGAGGTGACCCCGCGCGGGATGACCCGCGAGCCGGTCACGACGACCTCCGCCACCCAGCAGGTCGCCAGCGCCGACGGCTACTGGCGTGACCAGTCGCGCAGCGAGATCAAGATCGGGGCGCCGTCGATGCGCACCCACTACACGTCCGCCTACTCCTGCGCCGACGACCCGATCGCCCGCTTCCAGGAGGCCGCCGACCGCGTCGGATATGCCTTCCGGGACAACTCCAGCCTCGTGCTGCGCCTGCCGCGCGCCGCCGAGGCCGGCTGCGGCTACGGCCTCGGCATCGTCGGCGACTCCCCCAACGACTGGGGCGTGCTGCACGTCGCCGACTCGCGCTGGCCGGTCCTCGCCCACGAGCTCGGGCACAACATGTCCTATGGCCACGCCAACTCGCTCGTGTGCAGCGGCCGCAGCGACGACACCGAGCGCAGCGGCGAGTGGAGCACCTGCCGGGAGGAGGGCTACGGCGACGCCCTCGACGTCATGGGCATCTCCGGCGACACCGCCGGCATGCTCTCCGCACCCCAGGCCCTCGCCACCGGCATGCTCGCGTCGGCCGCGTCGGTGTCGGTCGGCGCCGGCACGAGCACGGTGACGCTCAAGCCGGTCTCCGGCCGGGCCGGGGTGCGCGCCGCGGTCGTCACCCACCGCCGCACCGGCGTGAAGTACTGGGTCGAGTACCGCACCGCCGCCGGCCGCGACGCGACCAACCCCACCGGCCAGTCGACCGGCGTGCGCGTGCTGCGCCGCAACTCCCAGACCGGCGACACCGTGCTCCTCGACCCCACGCCGACCGGTGCCCACGACCGCAGCATGAGCCTCGCGGTCGGTCGCACCCTGACGAGCAGCGACGGCAAGATCACCGTGACGACCCAGTCCGCGAGCGCCACCGAGGCCGTCGTGCGGATCAGCAACACGTCGACGCCGGGCACCTTCAGCCTCGTCTCGTCACCCAGGATCACCGGGACGAAGGGGGTCGGCAGCACCCTCACCGCGTCGACCGGCTCGTGGTCGCCGACACCGACGTCCTACAGCTACCAGTGGCGGCGCAACGGCGTGGCGATCAGCGGTGCGACCGGCCGCACCTACCGCGCCACGACGTGGGACGCCGGCCGCTACCTCACGGTGACCGTGACGGCCCGGCGCAGCTACTACACCTCGCGCTCGGCGACGTCGGCGAAGGTGGGCATCCCGATCCACGCGACCACCCGCCCGTCGATCAGCGGCACCCCGCGGGTCGGCCGCACCCTGACGGTCATGGTCGGGTCGTGGACCCCGAAGCCGAGCTCCTACAGCTATCGGTGGTACCGCGACGGCTCCGCGATCAGCGGCGCGAGCGCGAAGACCTACACCGTGCGCTCGGCCGACCGCGGCCACAAGGTGCAGGCGAAGGTCACCGCCCGCCGCACCGGCTACGTCACGGGCTCGAAGCTGACCTACAGCGTCGTCCCGCAGTGACCAACGCGCTCACCTCCACGCGACCGCCCGCTCGAGGGCGGTGACGACCTCCGGGTCGTAGTCGTAGCCCAGGCCGAGGTGCAGCCGCTCGAGGGCGACGGCCTGGGCCCGGGCGGAGACGGCACCCTCGGTGATGTCGTCCCAGGCATTGGCGACCCGCACGATGCGCGAGGGCAGCGGGATGTGCTCGCCGAACTCCCGGGTGCGGCGGAAGGGCGTGCGCACCTGGTCGAGATAGGGCGTGAGCTCCGCGAGCTGTGGGGTGCCGGCGATGACCCGCGCGACCGACCGGGCCATGGTCGCCTCCTCGGCGGTGCTCGCGTGGATCGTCGCTCCCCCGCGCAGCTGCTCGCGCAGCCCGAGTTGCCCGACGTCGTGCAGCAAGGCAGTGCGCTCGATGGCGCGCAGGGTGACGACGTCGGCGCCCATCTCCCGGCCGATGGCGACGGAGAGGTCGGCGACCCGCTGCACGTGACCGACCCGGGTCAGGCCGGTGATCTCGCTGAACCTCGACAGCGCCACCACGGCCTCCTCGAGGGCCTGGCGGGTCGCGACGACGCGCTGGACGGACAAATAGCTGAGCAGCACGGGCAGGGTGAGCAGCGGGGTGGCCGCCCAGTCGAGGACCGGGCTCGCGAGGGCGATGAGCGGCCCGGTCGCGACGGTCGCTGCGGAGATGCCGGCGAGCGGCCCGACCTCGGCGGCAACGACGTGCCGCCACCCGCCGCGCTCGGCGAGCCAGACCACGACGTTGTCCAGACCGCGCTCGACGAGGCCGCCGACCATGGCCGCGACGAGCAGGCCGAGGGCGCCGAGCGCGCTGTGGGTGCGCTCGTCGAAGGCCCACTCGACGAGGGTCTGGCCGTCGCTGACGATGCCGCGTGCGAGCAGGGTCGTCACGACCATTCCGAGGAAGCGCGAGCCGAGCGAACCCTCGACGACCGAGAGCCCACGGGCCCGGGCGACGAGACCTCCGGCGAGGATGCTCAGCCACACCACGGCCACCACGGTCCACGCGCTCGGCACCTCGCCGCCGAAGCTCAGCGGGCTGAGGATCAGGCCGAGGGCCGGGGCGGTCGTCAGGGGGGCGATGACCCGTCCGGCGATGCGCAGCGGCAGCTGCTCGCCGAGGACGATGGCGATGATCGCCACGACGCTCGCCGCGGTGACCATCTCCGGCGTGACGTCCGCCCACAGGGCGGCGACCGAGCCGATGAGGATCGCCAGGCAAAAAAGGATCAGGCCAGGGCGCTGCACGAGGCCGCTCATGGCGCGCCCACCCGCGGCAGCTGGCGACGCTCGAACGCCCGGCGGAGCGCGGCGACGCACTGCCCGTCGAGGCCGTGGCCAACCACCGACTCGCAGTGGTCGACGGCATCGGCCGGGCTCCCCCCTTCGGCCACGAGGTGGCCCCAGGTGTCGGCGACCGCCAGCACGCGCCCCCCGATCGGGATGCCCTCCCCGACGAGTCCCCGGGGATAGCCCTCGCCGTCGATGCGCTCGTGGTGCGCGGCGACGAGCTCGAGGGGCTCGCGCAGGAAGGTCACCGACCCGAGCACGCGGGCCGCCGCCTCGGGGTGGTCACGGCGCACGATCGCCGGCGCGGCCCCGTCGAGGGCGAGCATGCCGACGTCGCGCAGGCGGGCGGCCGTCGCGACCTCGTCGACCTCGGCGGGCCCGAGCCCGATGCCGGTGGCCACGGCCGTCGCCGCCCCCGTGACGAGCCGGGTCTCCTCGGCGGCGCCGGGGTGGCGCAGGTCGACTGCTTCGACGAAGGGGGTGAGCAGCGAGTGCCGCGTCGACCACTCGCGGGCGTGGGTGTGTAGACCCCACTGGATGACGAGGATGGCCGGGAGGAAGAGGACCGCCGACGCCAGCCCGAGGCCGGCCGGGGCCCAGAGGACGACGAAGAGGTAGGCCGCGAGCGCGTAGCTGGAGTACGAGGAGACGACCTGCGGCACGAGGTCGGCGACGATGGCGCGCAGCGAGCCGTCGGAGCTCAGCTGGATGACGACGGCGAGGAGTGCACCGTTGGCGAGGCCGGCAGCGACCGAGGCGAGACCGAGCTGCAGCCCCAGGGCCTCTGGGCGGATGGGGCTGGACGCCGTGAGGACCTCGCCGCCGAGCGCCGCGTAGACGAAGCTGCCGGCGAGGACGTAGACGACGCGCTGGCTGAGGTTGAAGAACCGCTTGACCACCTCGTTGCGGTCCACGACGATCGGCACCGCCGCGACGACAGCCGCGCCGACCGGGCCCAACAACGGGATGGCGGCGATCTGGACGATGCCGGAGGTGGAGTACTGGATGGCCCCGATCGCCTGGGGACGACCGACGGCCGCCAAGAATCCGACGACGACCATCGCCAGGAGCCAGATCAGGTGGGTGGGCGCGCCCGACGTCAGATAGGCAGCTCCGACAAGGGCGAGTGCCAGCGCCGAGACGGCAACGACATAGACCCGGGTCGCACGCTGCGCGTCAGACGACCCAGGAGGTGAGGCGAGAGGCGCGGCGCTCAGCCGTCAGTCGGAGCGGCGGGCTCGGGCAGGGCCCAGTCAAGACCGGGGCTCTGCGTCTGAGCCCAGTCGAGGCCGGGGGCCTGCGACTCGGCCCAGTCGAGACCGCGGGAAGTCACGATGTGACCGGAGATGGCCAGCCCGAGGGTCGTGGCACCGAGCAGTGCGATGGTGATCTTCTTCACGCGCTCGATTATGCCACCTGAGCGGGGTCCGACGGAACCACCACGACTGAGTTCACACGCGCGCGTGTGACAGAATGACGCGTTGTTCTGAGTCCCGCTCCGGTGGGACACCACCGTCAAGGAGTCACCATGAGCAAGCGCGCCCGCAAGCGTCGCTCCCGCAAGGGCAAGGCCGCCAACCACGGCAAGAAGCCCAACAGCTGAGCACTGCACCACCCCGAAGGGGGCCGCACCGGATCACCGGCGCGGCCCCCTTCGCGTGCCTCCGCTCGTCGCCACCACCCGCTGGTCGAGACGCGAGGCCGCCGGGGCGCGGCCCCGCATGCGCCGTTGCTCCGTACGGCGGGCACGGCCTGGCTCGCGGTACGGAGCAACGGCATAGCACTCCAGGAGACCCCTTGGAGCGACGCTCCCGGTACCCCCAGACCCGGCCACCGGGACGGGAATGGGGACGAGCGTTGGGCTGTTGGACCGCGGGAAGACATGCCGCGAAGGACAGGAGTCCAGGTGCTCGTACTGCACGCCGGAGAGCGCACCGCCACCCCGCTAGGGTGGAGCGCGATGACTGAACCCACGACCGACGAGCTGGCCGCCCAGGCGCAGGCCGATGCCGACGTCGACGTCGCCTCCGAGACCACCGAGCAGCGGCGCGCGCGATTTGAGCGCGAGGCGATGCCGCTGCTCGACCAGCTGTACTCCGCCGCCCTGCGCAACACGCGCAACCCCACCGACGCGGAGGACCTGGTCCAGGAGACCTACGCGAAGGCCTTCGCCGCCTTCCACCAGTACCGGCCGGGGACCAACCTCAAGGCGTGGATGTACCGCATCCTCACCAACACCTACATCAACAGCTATCGCAAGAAGCAGCGCGAGCCGAAGCAGTCCGACTCCCCCGAGGTCGAGGACTACCAGCTGCACAAGGCGGAGCAGCACACCAGCCGTGGGCTGCGCTCGGCCGAAGTCGAGGCGCTCGACCGCATGCCCGACACCGAGGTCAAGCGCGCGCTCCAGGAGCTGCCCGACGACTTCCGCATGGCGGTCTACCTCGCCGACGTCGAGGGATTCGCCTACAAGGAGATCGCCGAGATCATGGGTACGCCCATCGGCACCGTCATGTCGCGCCTCCACCGCGGCCGCCGGCAGCTGAGGGAAAAGCTGAGTGACTACGCCGCCGAGCGCGGCGTGGCGAGCGCGAAGGGGACGCAGGCATGAGCCACCCCGACCACATGGACTGCTCGCAGGCCCTGCTGCGGATGATGGAGTACGTCGACGGCGAGATGACCGCCGAGGACGCCCGCGACTTCGCCGCCCACCTGGCCTCCTGCAGCCCCTGCCTCGCCGAGCACGACCTCGACCAGGTCCTGCGCGAGGTCGTGCACCGCTCGTGCGCGCAGGAGCAGGCTCCCCCGCAGCTGCGGGCGACGATCATGCAGCGCATCACGACGATCTGCGACGACGGGTCGTGGAGCGAGGTCACGCAGGTGCGTCACATCTCCACCGAAGGGTGACCACAGGGGCCGCATAGGCCCCCTCACGACGGTGGGCGCATGCGCGTCCTCGTCACCGGCGGAGCCGGATACATCGGCTCCCACACCGTCGTCCAGCTCATCGCCGCGGGCCATCAGCCCGTTGTCGTCGACAGCTTCGTCAACTCCCGGCCGAGCGTCATCAGGCGCCTCGAGGAGCTGACCGGTGAGTACGTCGAGACCCACTCCTTCGATCTGCGGGACGTGGACAAGACGTCGGCGCTCCTGGCGGGGGGCGGTTTCGACGCGGTGATCCACTTCGCCGGGCTCAAGGCGGTCGGCGAGTCCGCGCAGATCCCGCGCGACTACTACGACAACAACCTCGGCTCGACCCTCACCCTCGCGCGGGCGATGGAGCGCCACGAGGTGCGCCGCCTCGTCTTCTCGTCGTCGGCGACGGTCTACGGCGAGGCCGCGCCCGTCCCCTACGTCGAGGGCTTCGAGCCGCTCGCCGCGAGTAGTCCTTACGGCCGCAGCAAGGTCATGCAGGAGTTGATCCTCGGTGACGTCGCCGCGGCCGGCGGGCTGCAGGTCGCGCTGCTGCGCTACTTCAACCCTGTCGGCGCGCACGTCTCCGGCCGGATCGGCGAGGACCCTCAGGGCGTGCCCAACAACCTCATGCCCTTCGTCGCGCAGGTTGCGGTCGGGCGAAGGGAGCGGCTGCAGGTCTTCGGCGCCGACTACGACACCCCGGACGGGACCCCCCTTCGCGACTACATCCACGTCGAGGACCTCGCCGCCGGCCACGTCGCCGCACTCGACCACCTGGCCGACCATCCCCAGCTCACGGTGCGCGCGTGGAACCTCGGCGGCGGGCACGGCACGTCGGTGCTCGAGATGGTCGCGGCCTTCGAGGCTGCGAGCGGTCGGCCGGTCCCCTACGACGTGGTCCCCCGCCGGGCGGGGGACCTCGCGGCCTTCTGGGCCGACCCGACCCGCGCCGAGACCGAGCTCGGCTGGCGGGCCACCCGAACCATCGAGGACATGTGCGCCGACACCTGGCGGTGGCAGTCGGCCAACCCTCTGGGCTACCCGGGCTGATCTCCCTTCGGCCCAACCCGCCCCTGTCGAAGAAGGAACGCCCGCTCGAGCGGGCGTTCCTTCTTCGACACATCGGTGACGGGGCGGGCGGCGCACCCTTCGAGACGGTCGCTGCGCGACCTCCTCAGGGAGCGGGTGGGTCAGGGCTCCTCAGGGAGCGGGTGGGTCAGTCGGCCAGGCGGAAGCGGGTGGCGCGGGCGCGCGCCTTGAGGCCCTTCATCCCCTTCGTCGCCAGGATCTGGATCGTCTGGCGCAGCGAGGTGTCGTTGGGCAGGGAGAGGCGGATGATCTCGCTCCACGCGGAGGCGACCTGCTTGGGCAGGGGGCCGGTGACGTAGTCGAGGTCGTACCTGTCGAAGAGCGCCCGGATCTGCGGGGCGATCTCCTGGTAGCGGCGGCTCGGCATGTCGGGGAAGAGGTGGTGCTCGATCTGGTAGCTGAGGTTGCCGGTCATGACGTGCATGGCCTTCGACCCGGAGATGTTCGCGGAGCCGAGCATCTGGCGCAGGTACCACTCGCCGCGGGTCTCGCCATCGATCGAGGTCTTGGTGAAGGTGCGCACGCCCGCCGGGAAGTGACCGCACATGATGACCGAGTGCGTCCAGTAGTTGCGCACGAGGTTGGACACGGCATTGGCCGCGAGGGTCGACAGGAAGTTCGGCCCGGACAGCAGCGGGAAGAGCAGGTAGTCCTTCGCGGCCTGCTTCTTGATCTTGTTGACCACCTGCTTCGCCTCGGCCCGCCACTGCGGGTTGTCGTGGCGGGTCGGCCAGTTCTTGCCGAGCTCGAGGTCGTAGGCGGCGATGCCGTACTCGAAGAGGGTCGCGTTGATGAACTGCGTGACCGGCTGGATCAGGTAGCCGGGGTACCACTTCTGCGCGTCGTCGACCCGCATGATCCCGTAGCCGAGGTCGTTGTCGTGGCCGACGACGTTGGTGTAGGTGTGGTGCACCTTGTTGTGGCTGTTCTTCCAGTGCGCGGCCGGGGTGACGTTGTCCCACTCCCACACCGAGGAGTGGATCTTGGGGTCGCGCATCCAGTCCCACTGGCCGTGGATGATGTTGTGCCCGATCTCCATGTTGTCGAGGATCTTGGCGACGCTCAGCCCGGCGGTCCCGGCGACCCAGGCGATCGGGTTGCCGCTGAAGAGCAGCACCGCGCGCGAGCCCATCTCGAGGTAGCGCTGCGTCGTGATCATCCGACGGATGTAGCGGGCGTCGGCCTCGCCGAGGTCGTCCATGACCGACGCGCGGATCGCATCGAGCTCGCGGCCGATGTCCTCGATGTCGTCGGGCGTCAGGTGCGCGATCGGGTCGTCGGTCGCGTTGACCCGGGTGTGGACGACGTCGGAGCGGCCGCCGGTGATCCGGGCATCGGGGGTGCGGGTGGGGCGCTCGAGAGTTGCGGTCATGGTCACTTCTCCTGGGTCTCGATCGTGCAGGCGCCGGCGACGGCGGAGATGCAGGTCTGCACCTTGACCGCCGGGTCGTCGGGAGTGGTCGTGGTCAGCTCGCCGGTGCGCAGGTCGCGCACGGAGCCGTCGGTCATGGGCAGCACGCAGCCGAAGCAGATGCCCATCCGGCAGCCGCTCGGCATGAGGACGCCGGCGTCCTCGGCCGCGTCGAGGATCGTCGTGCCGCCGTCGAGGTCGAGCGTGGTCGTGTCCGACCCCACGCGAAGGGAGGCGGTCCCCCCTTCGCCCGCCTCGACGACGCTCGGGCGGAAGCGCTCCACGTGCAGCAGCTCGGTGTGGCCGTGCGCCGCGTAGTGCTCCTCGAAGGCGTCGAGCATCGGGGTCGGGCCGCAGATCCACGTCTCGCGCTCGCGCCAGTCGGGGACGACCTCGTCGAGCTGGTCGGGCGTGAACATGCCCTCGTCGTCGGTGTGCCGGACGATCGCCCGCACGCCGGTCGGGGCGTCGGCGAGCTCACGGGCGAAGATCACGTCGTCGGCCGTCGGCGCGGAGTGCGCGTGGACGACGTCGAGACCGTCGAAGTCGTGGTTGCGCAGCATGCCCATGACCGGCGTGATGCCGGAGCCGCCGGTGAGGAAGAGGACCTTGGCCGGCACCGACTGCGGCAGGACGAAGTCGCCGCTCGCCTGGTCGATCTGGATGATCGTGCCCGGACGGGCGTGGTGCACGAGGTGCTGCGAGACGAGGCCGTCGGGCATCGCCTTGACGGTGATCGAGATCAGGCCGTCGCGGGCGCTCGTGTCGGAGGTCAGGGAGTAGGCGCGCCAGTGGCGCACGCCGTCGACGTCGACGCCGACGCGGATGTACTGCCCGGGGGCGTGGCCCTGCCAGTCACGGCCGGGGCGGATCGTGATCGTCGCGGCGTCGCGGGTCTCGGGCGTGATCGCCACGATCCGGCCGCGCAGGTCGGCCCCGGAGCGAAGGGGGGCGAAGAGGTCGAGGTAGTCGTCCGGCACGATCGGCGTCGCCAGGCTGTACGCGATGCGAACGGCGGCGTCACGGAGCGAGCGTGCGCTGCCCGCGGGGCGGGGACGGGACGCTGTAGCTGTCATGCCTCCATCCTCCCGCCTCAACCCCTCGCTCCTGCTGTCCTTCACGAGTAGGGTTCGTGGCACCCATTTGTTCGCTCGGGACAAAGGGGTGGCGAAGGGAGCCGCAGTGGCAGCAAGTGAGTCCGGGCGCACCGCCCGGCAGGCGGCGGGGCTCGTGCTCGACGAGGCGACGGTCGCCGCCCTTCGCGCGCAGCTGCCGCGGGTGGCGTCGGTCGTCGTCGCCGAGGTGATGCACCAGGTGCCGGCCTACGACGTGCCCTTCCAGGGCCGGATGGGCAAGATCATCGAGCGGGCGGTTCAGGTCTCGCTCGCGAGCTTCGTCACCCTCGCCGCCGGCGCCGCGCCGCAGGGGGCTCCCGTCGGGGTGGGCGTCGCCGCCGCGCGCGAGCTCGGGCAGGCGGAGGCCAAGCGGGGCCGCCCCGTCGAGGCGCTGCTGTCCGCCTATCGCGTCGGCGCGAGCGCCGCGTGGCGCGAGCTGTCGGTCGAGGCCATCGCGGCCGGGGTCGACGCCGCGACCCTGGGGCGCTTCGCCGAGCTGGTCTTCACCTACATCGACGAGCTCTCGGCCGCCTCGGTCGCCGGGCACAACCAGCAGACGACGAGTGCCGAGCGCGAGCGGATCGTCCACCTCGACCGGCTGACGCGGGGCCTGCTCACCGGGGTGTCCGGGGCCGAGCTCGACGACGACGCCGCGGCGGCCGGCTGGGTGCCGCCCCGGACCCTGACCGCCGTGCTCGTCGACCGCGAGCGGGCGCTCACCGCGACCGGCGTGCTCGATCCCCGCACCCTGACCCTGTCCGAGAACCTCCCCGACGGCAGCATCGAGCACGCCGTGCTGCTCGTGCCCGACAGCGGGGGGCCTTCGCGCGCACGGCTGCTCGAGCTCCTCGAGGGACACGGCGCAGTCGTCGGGCCGGCACGGCCCTGGGCGCAGGTCCGTGAGTCCTACGCCCGGGCGGTCGCGGCCACGGCACTCGAGCTGCCCGGGGTCGTCGACACCGACGACGTCCTGCCCGAGCTCGTGATGCACGCCGACCCGGCCGCCCTGGCGGAGCTGCGCGACGCCGTGCTGGCCCCCTTCGCCCAGGTGGCCGAGGGCACCGCCGAGCGGCTCATGGAGACCCTGCGCGCGTGGCTACTGCTCCAGGGGCGACGTGAGCTCGTCGCCGAGTCGCTGCACGTGCACCCGCAGACCGTGCGCTACCGGATGAACCAGGTGCGCGACCTCTACGGCGAGCGGCTCAACGACCCCGACGAGGTGCTCGCGCTCGTCCTCGCCCTCGGCCGCTGAACCGGAACCCTGCAGGACCCTAGGGTTTTGCGCAGTTGGCCGGCCGCAACCCTGCAGGACCCTAGGGTCTTACGCAGTTGGCCGGCCCCAACCCTGCAGGACCCTAGGGTCTTGCGCAGTTGGCCGGCCACGACCCTGCAGGACCCTAGGGTTGTGCAGGGTTCAGCGGGTCCAGTGGTCGGCCACGACGTCGGCGACCGCGCCGCCACCGGTGAAGGAGTGCGTCCCGGGCGCCTCGTCGACGCGGACGTCGGCGGCCCTCTCCCCCAAGGCTGCTCGCACCGCGTCGGGCGAGCCGAAGGGGTCCTTCGCGCCCTGCACCACCTGCACGGTCAGCCCCGCCTCGACCGGCAGGAGCAGCTCGTGGATGCGGGACTTGTCAGGGCCCTTGCCCGGCGGCACGAGCGGGAAGCTCAGCGCCAGCACGCCGTCGGCACCGAGCTCGGCGGCGAGCCGGCAGGCCACCCGCGCGCCCGCACTGCGACCACCGAAGACCACCCGCTCCCCCAGCGAGCCCCTCACGCCCACGACGATCTCGCGCCACGCGGCGTCGAGCTTCGGCGGCATGGGCGCGACCTTCTTGCCCGCCACCCGCCACGGCATCTCGACGAGCGCGACCTGCCAGCCGAGCCCGGGCAGCCGGGACGCGATCGCCTGCAGGTCCTTGGCCCCGATGCCGCCGCCCGCTCCGTGCGTGAGCAGCAGGCTGCCGAAGGGGGTCCCCGTCGCCTCGTGCAGGTGGACGCGGGCGGGGCCCTGGGCCGTGGGGGTCTCGAGCTCAACCATCGGGGTTGATCACCTCGCCGGTCTCGGGGTCGACGACGCCGACCAGGTCGGACGCGGGCGCCGGCTCGAGCAGGGCTGGCCCGTTGTTGCGCGTGGCGTTGACCGCGGTCGAGATCGGGTGGGCGGCAAATCGGCCCGGCTGGGCGAAGCCGAGCATCTCCCCCACGTCATCCAGGTCCGTCAGGCCCGGGTCGAGCCAGCGCGCCCAGTCGTCGGGCTCGAGCACGAGCGGCTGCCGGTCGTGGATGCGGTCCATGCCCGGGTCGGCGCTCGTCGTGATGATCGTGAAGGTCGTCAACCACGCGTCGGGGTCGTCACCGGCCGCGACCGCCGGATCGCGCCAGAACTCGTAGAGGCCGGCGAAGGCGATGGGCGCACCGTCGCCACGGTGGATGTAGAAGGGCTGCTTGCGCGGCTTCCCCTTCGCGTCCTTCGCCACCGGCGAGACCTGCCACTCGTACCAGCCGGCCGCCGGCACGATGCAGCGGCGGCTCGCCGCCGCCTTGGCGAAGGCCGGCTTGTCGAGGACCGACTCGGCCCGCGCGTTGATCATCCGCAGGCCGACCCCGGTCTCCTTCGCCCACGACGGCACGAGACCCCAGGTGAGCAGCCGCAGCTGACGCACCGCAGCGTCCTCCCCCTTCGGCACGCGGGTGAGGACCACCGGGGCCTGCTTGGTCGGCGCCATGTTGAAGTCGGGGGTGCCCGCCGGCGGGTCCTGCGGTGACTTGAGGATCGAGCGCGCCGGGTCGCCGACGCGGTCGGCATCGACCTCGAACTCCTCGATCAGGTCGTCGGGGTTGGCCGTGGCTGCATATCGTCCGCACACGCCTCCGAGACTAGGCCCACGGCCGATCCCGACTACGGTAGGAGACGTACCCGCCGGGAGACTCCCGGCGACCACACGACGACAAGGAGCACTCACCCATGATCGTTCGTCGCATCGCCCGACCCATGCTGGCCGGCATCTTCGTCTGGGGCGGCATCAACGCCCTGCGCTACCCCGCGGCCCACGTGCCCGCGGCCGAGCCCGTGACCAAGCCGCTGGCCGCGAAGACCCAGCTGCCCGACGACACCGAGCTCCTCGTGCGCGCCAACGGTGCCGCGATGGTCGCCGGCGGCGCGCTCCTCGCCACCGGCAAGGCCCCGCGCCTGGCCTCCACGCTGCTGCTCGGCACGATGGTGCCGACGACGGCGACCCACAACTTCTGGGCCGAGTCCGACCCGCAGGCCAAGGCCGGCAAGCTCACGCAGTTCATCAAGGACGTCAGCCTCATGGGCGGCCTGCTCCTCGCCGCGGTCGACACCGCGGGCAAGCCGGGCGTGGCCTACCGCGCCAAGCTCGCCGGCGAGAGCGTCGAGCGCACCGCGCGCCAGGCCCGCAAGGCGGCCGCCCGCGAGGCGAAGCTCGCCGCGCTCCAGGCCAAGCAGGCGGTGTCCTGACCCGCGATGACCAGCCCTGATTGGCATGCCCCGGCAGCGTCCGGTCGCCTCGATGCGACGGTGACGCTGCCGGGGAGCAAGTCCCTCACCAACCGCTATCTCGTGCTCGCGGCCCTGGCCAGCGACGTCTCGCGCCTGCGCCGCCCCCTTCGCTCCCGGGACACCGAGCTCATGGCCCAGGCCCTGCGCCAGCTCGGCGCCGGCGTCGACGACGCCACCTCGGCCTCCGGCCAAGGCGCCTCCCCCGACTGGATCATCACCCCCGCGACGCTGCGCGGCGGGCGCACCGTCGACTGCGGCCTCGCCGGCACGGTCATGCGCTTCCTGCCGCCGGTCGCGGCGCTCGCGAACGGCCCGGTGACCTTCGACGGCGACGAGCACGCCCGGGTGCGGCCGATGGCAGCGATCATCGACGCGTTGCGTGACCTCGGCGTCACCGTCGAGGACGAAGGGAGGGCCACGCTCCCCTTCGTCGTGCAGGGACAGGGCTCCGTGCGGGGCGGGCGGGTCGTGCTCGACGCCTCCGCGTCCTCCCAGTTCATCTCGGCGCTGCTGCTCGCCGGCTCGCTCTTCGACGAGGGCGTGACCGTCGTGCACGACGGCAAGCCGCTCCCTTCGCTCCCGCACATCGAGATGACGGTCGAGGCGCTGCGTGATGCCGGCGCCGCCGTCGACGACTCCGAGGCCAACACCTGGCGGGTCGAGCCGGGCGAGCTGCTGCCGCTCGACGTCACCGTCGAGCCCGACCTGTCCAATGCCGCGCCCTTCCTCGCCGCCGCGCTCGTCGCCGGCGGCCGAGTCGCGGTGCCCGACTGGCCCGGGCACACCACCCAGGCCGGCGACATGATCCGCGACGTCCTCGCGCAGATGGGCGCCGAGGTCACCCTCGACGCGCGCACGCTCACGGTGACGGGCGACGGGCGGGTCTCCGGCATCGACATCGACCTGCACGACGCAGCCGAGCTGACCCCCGTCGTCGCGGCTCTCGCCGCGTGCGCCGACGGGCCCTCGATCATCCGCGGCGTCGGGCACATCCGCGGCCACGAGACCGACCGGATCGCCGCGCTCTCGCGCGAGCTGGGAGGCCTCGGCGTGGGGGTCACCGAGCTCGAGGACGGGCTGCGGATCGACCCGGCGCCGTTGCGCCCCAACACCTTCCACACCTATGCCGACCACCGCATGGTCATGGCCGGTGCGCTGCTCGCGCTGCGCGCGCCGGGCACGGTCATCGAGGACCCGGCGACGGTGGGCAAGACGCTGCCGCAGTTCGTCCACCTGTGGGACGGCATGCTCGAGGCCACGGAGGGCTGATGGGCAGGTCCGCGCGCAGCTGGGACGAGTCGGACGTCCGCGTGCGCCCCAACCGCCGCGGCTCCCGCCCCCGCACCAAGGACCGGCCCAAGCACGAGGACGCGATCGTCGGCCGGGTCACGGCCGTCGACCGCGGCCGGTGGACGACGCTCGTCCCCGCGGGCGACGGCCTGCCGGAGCGGGTCGTCATCGCCATGCGCGCCCGGGAGCTCGGCCGCTCGCCCGTCGTCGTCGGCGACCAGGTCGGCATGGTGGGCGACACCTCCGGTAGGCCGGACACCCTCGCCCGCATCGTGCGCATCGAGGAGCGGGTGACCGTGCTGCGGCGCACCGCCGACGACACCGACCCCGTCGAGCGGGTCATCGTGGCCAATGCCGACCAGCTCGTCGTCGTCGCCGCCCTCGCCGACCCGCAGCCCCGCCCGCGCCTGATCGACCGGTGCCTCGTCGCGGCCTACGACGCCGGCATGGACCCGCTGCTCGTGCTCACGAAGTCCGACCTCGCCTCCGCCGACGACTTCCTCGCCCAGTACGCCCCGCTCGACGTCCCGCACGTCGTCACCTCGGTCCTCACCGAGGGCAGCGCCGGCCTGGCCGAGCTGCGCCGTCGGCTCGCCGGCCGGGTCTCGGTGCTCGTCGGCCACTCCGGCGTCGGCAAGTCGACGCTCGTCAACGCGCTGTGTCCCGACGCCGATCGCGCCACCGGTCACGTCAACGACGTCACCGGTCGGGGCCGGCACACCTCGACGAGCGCGCTCGGCCTGCGCCTGCCGCCCCTCCCCCCTTCGCCCGAAACTCCGCAAGACCCTAGGGTTTTGCAGGGTTCGGACGCCTCAACCCTGCAAGACCCTAGGGTTTTGCAGGGTTCGGAGCCGGACCCGGACGCGGCGGGCTGGATCATCGACACCCCGGGCATCCGCTCCTTCGGGCTGGCCCACGTCGAGCCGGACCGGATCATCGGGCACTTCCCCGAACTGGCCGAGGGCGCCGAGGCCGGCTGCCCGCGCGGCTGCACCCACGACGAGCCGGACTGTGCCCTCGACGCGTGGGTCGCCGCCGGGCACGCGGGGCCCGGTGGGGCGCAGCGGCTGGACTCCCTTCGCCGCCTGCTGCGAGCGCGATCCGGCGAGTCCGACGAGCGCTGAGCCGGTACCCCGCCGGGACCACCACTGCCGGTACGTTGACCGGATGGCTGACAGCTCCCCCTACGCCGATGACCTGCGGCTGGCCCACGTGCTGGCCGACCAGGTCGAGCGGATCACGATGGCTCGCTTCCAGGCGTCCGACCTCGTCGTCGAGTCCAAGCCCGACCTGACTCCCGTGAGCGACGCCGACCGCTCCTGCGAGGAGGCGATCCGCGCCCAGCTGGCCCGCTCCCGTGGCCGTGACGCGGTCCTGGGCGAGGAGTTCGGCAGCGTGGGCAACTCGCAGCGCCGCTGGATCATCGACCCGATCGACGGCACGAAGAACTACGTACGCGGCGTCCCCGTCTGGGCCACGCTCATCGGGCTCGTCGACGGCGAGGACTGCGTCGTCGGGCTGGTCGCGGCACCCGCCCTCGGCAGGCGGTGGTGGGCGGCGAAGGGGGCGGGAGCCTGGACCGGTCGTTCGCTCGCCCAGGCCAAGCAGATCCACGTCTCGGGGGTCTCGCAGCTGGCCGATGCGTCGATGTCCTACAGCTCGCTCGACGGCTGGCGCGAGGCCGGGCGCGCGCGCAACTTCCTCAACTTCACGTCCGACCTGTGGCGCACCCGCGCGTACGGCGACTTCTGGTCCTACATGCTCGTCGCCGAGGGCGCTGTCGACGTCGCTGCGGAGCCCGAGCTCGAGGTCTACGACATGGCCGCGCTCGTCGCGATCGTGCAGGAGGCCGGCGGCCGCTTCACCTCACTCGAGGGCGCCCCCGGCCCCTGGGGTGGCAATGCCGTCGCGACCAACGGCCTGCTGCACGACGAGGTCCTGCGCCGGCTGGCGCCGGACGCCTGAGGAGCCTCGCTCGTCCAGGCGCCCACTCGGGCCGCTCGGGGCGCCCCGGCCCCGCTGGTTGTGTGTTGAAGTGGTAGTCCAGCCTGCCTGCACGACGCACCAGAGGCTGCCGGCACCAACGGCTACTGGTTCAACACACAACCATGGTCAGAGCGCCCAGCGGTCCGGCGGGTCCAGGTGTCGCCCCGACCGGATCACCTGCAGCAGGGTGGCGGACGTCCTCGCCCAGCCTGCAAAGGTCATCGCGTGCGTCAGCCGGGTCGTGAAGTAGCCCAGCTCGAGCGCGCGCAGATCACGCGCCCGGTCCTTGGCGTAGGTGTCCTTGCCCGTGTGGTGCTGACGGCTGTCGCACTCGATGATCCACCGCCGACCCGCAAGATTGTCCACAAAACCGACGCCCGGGATCTTCACCTGAGGAGTGACGCTGACGTTGTGGAGCAACAGGAAGAGCCTGACCTTGCTCTCCGTCCCCGACTGGGCCTTGCCGGATGCCCGCTCGAGTACTCGTCGGACTCCCCGAGGCGCCGTCGCGGCCAGCTCGGTCACAGTGTCCTGGTCCACCAGCTTGTTGTGCAGGGCACTGTCGGCCAGGATGCCGACCTCGAGCGGGTCGAGACACCTGATGGAGTGCTCGAGCAGGAGCCGAGGCGAGGCGATCGGGCTCGGCTCCGGCCACGACTGGTGCCATCCGTGGCCCACCCAGCCGGCACCCACCTGCCCGCGCCGGCCGTACACGTGCAGCCCGGCTGCGGGCGGCACCCACAGCCCGTGCTGCTCGGCCGCCGTGACACAGGTCGGGCGCAGGCCGGCTGTCAGAGCCGCGCGGACCCCTTCGTCAGTGTCGGGCGTGACGTAGTAGCGGCCCGCGCGGACCAGCTCACCGCGCCCCACGATCTGTGGGATCGCGCGCGCAGCGACGCGGTCATGGACCTGACGGCTCGTGTAGATCATCCCGCCAGCACAGCCGGGGGGTGCGGTCCCTTCCATTGGCCGACGCGATGTGTGGACAACCTCGAGATGCTCCACACGGTTGTGCGTTGAAGTGGTAGCCCAGCCTGCCGGCAAGCCTCACCAGAGGCTGCCGGCTCGCAGGGCTACCTGTTCACCACACAACCATCGGCCCCACCGGCCGGTTTGGCCCTCAGTTGGCGACGACGGTCACCGACCCGAGCCCGAGCTCCTCGACCTCGTCCCGGTAGAGCGAGGCATCGCCGACGACCACGATGGTCCACTCGGGCCGCACGTGCTCACGCCACGCGGCGTCGAGGTCGGCAGCGGTGAGCTCGCGCATCGCGGCGATCATGTCGCTGGTGAAGGTCAGCGGCAGGTTGTCGCCGGCCAGCCCGCTCGTCTCGTCGGCGATCGCGTCGGCCGTGTCGTAACGGCCCGGCGCCGTCAGGCTCATGAAGTCGACACCGGCGCGGGTCTCGGCATCGGTGAAGCCCTCACCGACCCCGCTGAGGATATCCGCGAGCAGGCGAAGGGAGTCGACCGTCGAGTCGGCGCGGACCGACCCCGAGACGGTGAAGGCCGAGCCCACCTGCCGAGGGCGGAAGCCGGCCCGGATGCCATAGGTGTAGCCCTTGTCCTCGCGGAGCACCTGGTCGATGCGGGCATTGGGCGCGCCGCCGATCACCCAGGCGAGTACGGGGAAGGGGGCCCACCCGGACTCGACCCGTCGGTCCGGGCCGGGCCCGCCAATGAGGATCTCCGACTGCACCGACCCCGGCCGGTCGACGAGCACGACCCGGGCGGCGTCGTCGGCGCGGGGCGCAGGGGTCCGCTCGACGGAGACCGCGCGGCCGGACGTCTCCCAGGCACCGACCGTCCCGGCGAGCAGCTGGTCGACGTCGACCCCGGTGAGGTCACCGGCGACGACGACCGTCGCTCCCTCGGGGTGAACGTGCGTGGCGTGGAAGTCGACGACGTGCTCACGACGGATCGCGGCAACGGTCTCGGCCGAGCCCGACGCCGGGCGGCTGGCCCGGGTGTCCACGTCGTAGTAGGTCGCGGCCCACTCCTTGAAGGCGCGACGCCCGGCGGAGGCGCGCTCCTGCTCGATCTCGGCGAGACGGGTGCGCGTCACCCGCGCGACCTCGGCCTCCTCGAAGACCGGCTCCGACAGGCACTCGGTGAGCAGGTCGAGCGCCTCGCCCAGGTGCCGCTGCGGCACGTCGACGTCGACGCCGAGAGCCGCTTCGCTCATACCCGCACCGAGGGCGATGCCCCGGCGCTCGAGCAGCTCGGCGAGCTCGCGCTGGCCATGGGTGCTCGTGCCCTCGTCGAGCAGGCGCGCCATGATCCAGGCGACGCCCTCGACCTCGCGCGGCTCGTGCCGCAGGGCCACGGGCACGGTGACCCGCACCGAGACGACGTACTGCCCCGGCACGTGGTGGACCAGTGCCCGGATGCCGTTGGGCAGATCCAGCTCGCGCGGCTCGGGGAAGGCCCACTCCCCCGGCGGCGTCACCTCGGGCCGCGGGACGACCGGCGTGCTCATGCTCTCGACCTCGCTCACGCGACCTCCTCCTGCTCCTGGGCGACCCGGTAGACGACGGCGGCTCGGCTCTGCGGCCGCAGCCACCGGTCGGCGGCAGCCCGCACCTGCTCGGGGGTGACCTCGGCCAGCCGGTCGAGGAAGGTGTTGATGAAGCCGGGGTCGTCGTGCAGGCAGGTGTAGTGCCCGATGAGGTCGGCCCGCTCGTCCTTGGCCGCGAGCGCCGACAGCCAGGCGCGCTCGGCCTGTGCCCGCACCGCCTCCATCTGCTCGGGCGTCGGCCCCTCGTCGGCGAAGGCCGTCAGCTCGGCGCACACCCGCTCCTCGAGGGCGTCGGTGTCGACCCCCTCGGCGACGTCGACGACGACGAGACCGAGCGAGACGCCGTCGACGAAACCCATCGCCCCGACGTCGACGCTGTTGGCCACCTGCTCCTCGCGCACGAGGTGCTGCTCGAGCGGTGAGAAGCTCAGCCCACCCAGGCAGTCCAGCGCCATCGAGGCGGCGAGGAACTCGTCACGGGTGTCACCCCCTTCGGCAGGCAGGCGGAAGGCCAGGTGAATCCGGTCGTTGGGGACCTCGTCGACGACCTCCTCCCGCAGCGGCTCCGCAAGTGGCGGCAGCGGCGCGACCGGCGCCCGCCGCGGCTCCGCGCGGTGCTCGATGTGCCCGAAGTAGCGCTCCGCCAGCTCCAGCGCCCGCTCGGCGGTCACGTCACCGACGATCGTCAGGACCGTGTTGTCCGGGGCGTAGTGGCGGGTGAAGAAGTCGTGGACGTCCTGCACGGACGCGGCGTCGAGGTCCTCCATCGACCCGATCGTCGGGTGGTGGTAGGGGTGCCCCTGAGGGAAGACCGTCGCGTAGACCCGGGTCAGCGCCTGGCCGTAGGGCTGGTTGTCGTAGCGCTGCCGCTTCTCCTCCTTGACCACGTCACGCTGGTTGTCGAGGTTGGCCTGGTTGACCGCCGCCAACAGGTTGGCGTGGCGGTCGGCCTCGAGCCAGAGTGCGAGCTCGAGCGCCCCCGAAGGGATGGTCTCGAAGTAGTTGGTCCGGTCGAACCACGTCGTCGCGTTGAGCCGGCCGCCGACCCCCATGAGCGCCTGGAAGTGCTCACCGTTGGCCACGTGCTCGCTGCCCTGGAACATCAGGTGCTCGAAGAGGTGGGCGAAGCCGGTGCGGCCGGGCTCCTCGTGACGTGACCCGACCCCGACCCACAGGTTGACTGTGACGGTCGGGGTCGTGTCGTCCGGCTGCACGACGACGCGCAGGCCGTTGGGGAGGGTGCGGTCCTCGAGGGTGAAGTCCAAGGGCATGGACGCACCCTACGACGCGCGTGCGCGCATCGGGTCAGGAGGCGTCGCGCTGCTCCTGCTCGCCGGTGCGCGGCAGCTCGGGGAAGGCATCTTCGCCGAGGTCCTCGATCGCGCGGCGGGCGAAGACCTGCTGCATCGTCGTGGCCCGCTCGTTGCGGTTGTTGCCGACGAAGGTGATGATCCAGTTGAGCAGCGTCGAGACGCGGTTCTTGAAGCCGACCATCGCCATGAGGTGCACGGCCAGCCAGGCGAGCCAGGCGATGAAGCCGGTGAGCTTGATCTTGCCGATGCTCGCGACGGCGGAGTACTTCGAGATCGTCGCCATCGAGCCCTTGTCCTTGTAGACGAAGGGGGCCTGCGGCTCCTTGCCCTCGAGACGGCCGATGATCTCCTTGGCCGCGTAGCGACCGCCCTGAATCGCCAGCTGGGCCACGCCCGGGTAGCCCTTGAGGTTGATCATGTCGCCGACGAGGAAGATCTCGGGGTGACCCTTGAGGGTCAGGTCCTCCTCGACGTGGACGCGCCCGGCGCGGTCGATCTCGGCGCCGGCCTGCTCGGCGACGAGCTTGCCGAGCGGCGAGCCGGCGACACCGGCGGCCCAGACCTTGGTCATGGCCTCGATGCGCTGGGTCGAGCCGTCCTTGTACTTGACGTCGATGCCGGCGCCGTCGACGTCGGTGACCATCGCACCGAGCTGGACCTCGACGCCACGCTTCTCGAGGCTGGCGCGGGTCTTGCCACCGAGGTGGTCACCGAAGGAGGGCAGCACCTGGTCGGCACCGTCGAGCAGGATGACCCGGGCGTCCTTGGGGTCGATGTGGCGGAACTCGTGGGCGAGCGTCTTGTGCGCGAGCTCGGCGATCTGGCCCGCCATCTCGACTCCGGTCGGGCCGGCGCCGACGACGACGAAGGTGAGCAGCCGCTCGCGGTCCTCGGGGTCGGTCGTGGTCTCGGCCAGCTCGAAGGCACCGAAGATGCGGCCGCGCAGCTCGAGGGCGTTGTCGATGTCCTTCATGCCCGGCGCGTAGCGGGCGAAGTGGTCGTTGCCGAAGTACGACTGTCCGGCACCGGCGGCGATGATCAGGCTGTCGTAGGGCGTGACCGTCTCCTGGCTCAGCGAGCGGGAGGTGACGGTGCGCGCCTCGATGTCGATCTCGTGGACGTCGCCGAGGATCGTGCGCACGTTCTTGTCGCGGGCGAGGATGTCGCGGGTCGCCGGGGCGATGTCGCCCTCGGAGAGGATGCCCGTGGCCACCTGGTAGAGCAGCGGCTGGAAGAGGTGGTGGCCGGTGCGCGAGATGAGGGTGACCTCGACGTCCTTGCCGCTCAGGGACTTCGCGGCGAAGAGGCCGCCGAAGCCGGAACCGATGATGACGACGCGGTGCTTGCCAGAGTTAGCGCTCACGCCTTCCATTGTGGCCCAGCCCATGCCGAAGGGAGAAATCGTGCCCCTATTCCTCTGGTCACAACCGCCCCGGACCTGATAAAGCCCTCACCTCCCCGGCCGCCACCCACCTCCAGTCCGCATTGCCCAACGGCAATGCGGCCTGGATCTGCATTGCCGTTGGGCAATGCGGAGTCAGGGCCTAGCCTCGCCCCGTGGACATCCAGTGGCACCGGGGGCTGAGCGCGGACGCCGCCCTGCGCGCCCACCTGGGTCCCGAGACCGCCACCGGCCGGCACTGCACGGCCTGCGGCTCCGAGCGCCACGGCCGCCCGTGGGCGCGGCTGGCCGACGGCTCCCGGCCGCACGTCAGCCTGGCCCGCTGCGGTGACGTCGTGGTGACGGCGGTCGACCCCCTTCGGCCGGTTGGCGTCGACGTCGAGGAGATCGCCGCCGTCGACGCCCGCTGGGACCCCGACCTCGTGCTGCACCCGGGCGAGCGGGCGGACTCCCCCGCCGAGCGGGCAGCGATGTGGTGCCGCAAGGAGGCGATCCTCAAGGCACTGGGCACCGGCCTACGCACCCCGATGAGCCAGATCCGTTGCGCCGACTGGCCCGTCGTCGACCTCGTGGCCCCACCCGGCCTGGCCGCCGCGGCCGTCGTGCTCCCACCGACCGCCGGTCAGTCCGGCAGCGGCGGCAGCTCGACGGTGTAGAGCCAGGCCTCGAAGAGCTCGCCGAGGTCCTCGCCGGAGACCCGCTCGGCGTGCTCGACGAACATCGCCGTCGTCACCGTGCGGTGCTGCTGCTCCTCGCACCACGTCCGCAGCACCTCGAAGAAGCGCGCATCCCCGACCCGGCAGCGCAGCGCATGCAGCGTGAGCGCCCCCCGCTTGTAGACCCGGTCGTCGAACATCAGGTCGGGCCCGGGGTCGCCGAGGAGCAGCTCGTCGCCGTCGTCGGTGCGCACCCGCTCGTGGTGCACCTCGGCCCGTTCTCCCACGGTCATCAGGCCGATCCGCTCCGACCACAGCCACTCGGAGTAGCAGGCGAAGCCCTCGTGCAGCCAGATGTCGCGCCAGTGCCCGAGGGTCACCGAGTTGCCCCACCACTGGTGGCTCAGCTCGTGGGCGACGAGCCGGATGCACTCCCAGTCGTCGCGCATGAAGTTGCGCCCGAAGGTCGACAGGCCCTGCGACTCGAGCGGGATCTCGAGGTCGTCGTCGGTGATGACGGCGGTGTACGACGCGAAGGGGTAGTCGCCGAAGGTCTCCGCGAAGAAGCCGAGCATCTGCGGCTGCATCCCGAAGGCCGCCTCGAAGCCCTTCTCCGGCCGGTCGACGGGCGCGACGACGCGCACGGGCACGGGTGCACCCGCCTGGTCGACGACCTCGTAGCGACCGATCTGCACGGTCGCGAGATAGGTCGCCATCGGCGCGTCCTGCGCATAGGTCCACGTCGTCGTGCTGCCGCGGGTCGAGCGGTCGACGAGCTCACCGGCGACGGCGACGTGGTAGTCGCGGGAGGTGCTCAGCACGAGGCGGTAGGTCGCCTTGTCGTCCGGCCGGTCGTTGCAGGGGAACCACGACGGTGCGCCGTGCGGCTGCGCGGCGACGATGACGCCGTCGGTCAGCTCCTCCCAGCCGGCCTCGCCGAGGCGTCGGCTGCGCACCTGCGTGGGGGTGCCCGCGTAGCGCACCCGCACCTCGAAGTCCTCCCCCTCGGGCACGGTGCGCCCGAGGGTCACGGCGAGCCGGTCGCCGCGGTGAGAGTAGCGGGCGGGCTCGCCGTCGACGTGGACGCGAGCGACCTTGAGCGCGTGCAGGTCCAGCTCGACCCGGCTCGCCGGCTGCAGCGCGCGGCAGCGCAGCGTGGCCTCGCCGGAGAGCCGGTTGCCCGCGACCTTGTAGTCCAGCTCGAGGTCGTAGTGCGCGACGGCGAAGCTCGCGTCGCCGTGCCCGGGCACGTAGTCATCGGTGCCGTCCTGGCGCCTCACTCTGTCTCCTCCCACGGACCGATCGGGTTGCCGATCCAGCGTGTGCGCGACGGTACGCCCTCGCCGCGCATGACGAGGGACGCGGGTCCGACGGTCGCGTCCCGGCCGACGCTGGACGAAGGGAGGATGACGCTGTTGGGCCCGAGGGTCGCCCCGGCCTCGAGGACGACCTTGTCCATCTGCAGGACCCGGTCGTGGAAGAGGTGGGTCTGCACGACGCAGCCGTGGTTGACCGTCGAGCCGTCGCCGAGCTCGACGAGGTCGCTCTCGGGCAGCCAGTAGGTGTCGCACCAGACACCCTCGCCGACCTTGCTGCCCATGAGCCGCAGCCAGGCGTTGAGCGCCGGCGTGCCGGCGGTGATGCGGGCGAACCACGGGGCGGCGAGCATCTCGGTGAAGGTGTCGGCGAGCTCGTTGCGCCAGACGAAGGAGGTCCACAGCTCGTGGTCCCCGGCGCGGTGGCGCCCGACGATGAGCCACTTGGCGATGACGGTGACGCCGGCGGCGAGGTGCCCGGCGACGAGCAGGACGGGGCCGGCGAGCAGCACGGCGGCCCACACCGACCGGTCGAGGAGCGCGAGCAGGGTCACGCCGACACCGACGTGCAGCGCGACGCTGCAGACGAGGGGCACGACGCGGCAGAGCTCGACGACCGACCGCAGGACCTTGAGCCGGGTGGGCGGGTCGTAGGTGCGGCTCGCGTCCTGCTCGTCGGCGGTGCGCCGCAGCTTGCGCGGGGGCGAGCCGATGTAGGAGGCGCCCGCCTTGGCCTTGGCCCGCTGCGGGGCCGCGGAGAGCACGGCGACGAGCGAGCGCTTGGGCACCCGGCGACCGGGAGCGAGCATGCCGGAGTTGCCGACGAAGGCTCGCTTGCCGACCTTGACCCGCTCGACGCGCACCCAGCCGCCACCGAGCTCGTAGGAGCCGATGAGGGTGTCGTCGGCGAGGAAGGCGTGGTTGCCGACCCGCACGAGCTTGGGCACGAGCAGCACCGTCGAGGCCTCGACGCCCTCGCCGACGCGGGCGCCGAGCAGCCGCAGCCAGGTCGGGGTGAGGGCGCTGGAGTAGATCGGGAAGAGCCAGTCGCGCGCCTCGTCGAGCAGGCGCACCGTGTAGATGATCGCCAGCCCCTGCACCGAGCGCACCGGGAAGTGACCGGGCTCGATCCGGCTGCCGAGCAGCCGGGTGAGCCCGAGGACGAGGAGGGCGAGCGCGACGAAGCCGATGACGGCGGCCAGCGGCAGCCACGGCAGCGCGGCGCGCACCGCCTCGCCCAGCGAGTCGGTCCCCGAGACCGCGGGCCACAGGACGAGGCCACCGACGAGCGTCGCCAGACCGGGCAGGCTCGCGACGAGCGGGGCGATGAGCCCCATGCCGACGAGCCAGCGCCGCGGGGCCGGAGCGTCCTCGCGCGACCACGGGCCGCGGGCCGACGCCTGGCGCTCGGCCGGCGAGCCGGACCAGAACTCCCCCGCCGTCACGCTCCCCAGGACGTGCGAGCCGGGGGCGACCTCGGCGTTCACGCCGACGACCGTGCCGGGCGAGAGGGTGCTGCGGGCGCCGACGCGGGCGTGGTCGCCGATGGTGATCGGGCCGACCTGCACCCGGTCACCGTCGATCCAGTAGCCGAGCAGGTCGACCTCGGGCTCGATGGCCGCACCGGCGCCGACGTCGAGCCAGCCGGTGACCGGCGGCAGGGCGTGCAGGTCGACGCCCTCGCCGATCCTGGCGCCGAGCAGCCTTGCGTACCAACGGAACCAGACGGCGCCGGACAGCGCCGCCGCCGCGAGCTCGTCCTGCGTGCGGGCGGCGAGCCACAGCCGCAGGTGGACCTTGCCGCCGCGCGGGTGGGCCCCGGGGGTCACCCCGCGCAGCACGAGCCGGGCCAGTCCTGCGGCGAGGAGCATGCGGCCGGGGCCGGTGAGGAAGACCAGGGCCATGAGCACGACGAGCCACACCGGGAAGCTCGGCAGCCACGGCAGCGCGAGGTGGCCGATGGTCGAGCCGAGCATGAGCCAGGCGAGCCAGCGCATGCCGGCGAGCGCACGAAGGGGGATCATCCCGACGAGCTGCGCCGCCTGGGTCTTCGTGCGGATCGGGCGGACCTTGCGGTTGGTCCGCACCATCGTCGAGGTCGCCATCGCCTCGTCGAGCCAGGCGCCGAGGTCGCCGATCGTCGGGTGGGCGTAGAGGTCGCCGACGGTCGTCTCGGGGTGCTTCTCCCGCAGCCGGCTGACGACCTGGGCGGCGGTGAGCGAGCCACCCCCGAGGTCGAAGAAGTCGTCGCTCGGGTCGCCGACGTCGGCGCCGATGACCTCGGCCCAGATCCCGGCGACCCACTGCGCGGTCTCGCCGAGCTCCCCCTTCGCCGGGGTGTCGCCGGAGGTGGGCAGGGGCCACGGCAGGGCGTCGCGGTCGACCTTGCCCGAGGTGCGGGTCGGCAGCTCGTCGACGACGGCCAGGCGCGGCACGAGGGCCGCGGGCATCCGCTCGCGCAGCAGGTCGCGGGCATGCGCGGCGTCGTAGCGCTCGTCGGTCGTCAGGTAGCCGACGAGCAGCTTGTTGCCCGCCGCGGTCGCACGCACGGCCGCGGCCGCGGACACGACACCGGGCACGCGGAGCAGCTGCTCGTCGATCTCGCCGAGCTCGATGCGTCGGCCACCGAGCTTGATCTGGTCGTCGGCGCGACCGGCGAAGACGAGACCGGCCGGGTCGTTGCGCACGACGTCGCCGGAGCGGTAGGCGCGATCCCAGCCGAGGGTGGGCATGGGGGCGTACTTCTCGGCGTCCTTGGTCGGGTCGAGATAGCGGGCGAGGCCGACACCGCCGATGATCAGCTCGCCGGACTCCCCCTCAGCGACCGGGTGGCCCTCGCCGTCGACGACGGCGAGGTCCCAGCCGTCGAGCGGCAGGCCGATGCGCACGGGGTCGGAGCCGTCGAGCATCGCGCCGCAGGCGACGACGGTGGCCTCGGTGGGGCCATAGGTGTTCCACACCTCGCGGCCCTCGCGCTGCAGGCGCGAGGCGAGCTCGGGCGGGCAGGCCTCGCCGCCCATGATGAGCAGCCGCACCCGCTCGAGCGAGCTCGGCGGCCACAGCGAGACGAGGGTGGGGACGGTCGAGACGATGGTGATCTCGTTGGCCACGAGCCACGGGCCGACGTCGACGCCGGAGCGCACGAGCGAGCGCGGGGCGGGCACGAGGCAGGCGCCGTAGGCCCAGGCGAGCCACATCTCCTCGCAGCTGGCGTCGAAGGCGACCGACAGGCCCGCCATGACCCGGTCGCTCGGCCCGATCGGGTCGTCGACGAGGAACATCCGCGCCTCGGCGTCGACGAAGGCGGCGGCATTGCGGTGGGTGACGGCGACCCCCTTCGGCGTGCCGGTGGAGCCGGAGGTGAAGATCACCCAGGCGTCGTCCTCGGGGCTGAGTGCCGCCGGCTCGATCGCCGAACGGCCCTGTGCCACATCGGTGGTCGTGACGACGAGGTCGTTGCCGATGATCGCGGCCGCCCGCGACTCGCTGAAGACGACCCGCGCCCGCTCGTCGGGGTCGTCGGCGTCGACGGGCACGTAGGCGGCGCCGGCGACGAGCACGCCGATGATCGCGACGTAGAGGTCGGTGGAGCCGGAGCGGATGCGCACCCCGACCTTGTCCCCCGGCCCGATGCCGAGCTCCGCGAGCTGCTCGGCCAGCGCCGTCGCCGCCTCGGCGAGCTCGGCATAGGTGAGCATCTCCTGGCCGCTGTCGACGGCACGTGCGTCGGGGTGCTCCTCGACGACCCCCATGAAGATGTCGACGAGCGTGCGGGGCGCGGGCGCGCGGTCACTCGCGAGGAGCGAAGGGAGCAGGGGCGGGGGTGGCGTCACGCGCAGAAGGATCCCCCACGAAGGTGAACACTTGCCGCGGGGTGGCCCCGAGCGGCGAGTCGAGGTGATCGTGACCGCCTATCCGGTCGCTCATACCTCCACTCGATCGCCGGTGCCTGAGGAGGCCGCCCGCGGCCGTCTCGAGGGGCCGGCCATGCGAGAGGCCCCCGACCAGATGGTCGGGGGCCTCTCGGAGTGGTAGCGGGGGCAGGATTTGAACCTGCGACCTCCGGGTTATGAGCCCGGCGAGCTACCGAACTGCTCCACCCCGCGTCGTTGCGTTCTTAACTCTACGTGAACGAACGGGGCACACCAAATCAGCCCTCGTCGAGGGTTGCCGAGCCGCCTCCCGGTTGGGCCTCGGCGGCGTCCTCGAGGTACTTCTTCAGCTCCTTCTGGGCCTCGCCGTAGGCGGTGAAGTCGCCCTTCTCGAGGGCCTCCTCCGAGTCCTTGTAGGCCTGCTGCATGCCGGCGATCGCCTCGCGCAGCTTCTTCTCGTCGGCGGTGAGGTTCTTCGGCTCGGCCGGCTCCTTGCCCTTCGGCTCCTTGCCCCCGTCGTCACCACCGTCGACGCCCGCGTCGCCGCCGAAGAGCTCGTCGAGGGCGGCGTCGAGGGTCTGCCCCCACGCCACTCGCCCGGCGAAGGTCGCGACGACGACCCGCAGCTGCGGGTAGCTCGTGCCCGAGGCCGACGAGACGTAGATCGGCTCGACGTGGAGGAAGCCCTCGCCCACCGGCAGCGCGAGCTGGTTGCCGAAGTGCACCTGCGAGCCGCCGCGGTTGGCGTTGTTGATCCAGTCGGTCAGCGTCTGCGAGCCCGAGCCGGTCGTCGCCGTCGACGAGACGATGTTGTTCTGCACCTGGCCGACACCCGGGACGGTCGTGTCCCGTGGTACCGAGAGCAGGCGCAGGTCGCCGTAGCCGTCGGCCGGCTTGCCCGCCGTCGACCCGGCGTCGCCGTCGGCCGACAGGTAGCCGGCCATGACATTGCGCGTGCCCCGCGGGATGTAGGTGGAGGTGAGCGACCACACGGGCTGACGCTGGTCGGGCATCGCGAGCGAGAGGAAGTAAGGCGGCTGGGCGACGCCGTCGTCCCCGCGGGAGGGGTCGTCCGGCACCCGCCAGCGGTCCTGGCCGGCGCGGAAGTCGCTCGCCGCGGTCACGTGGTAGTCGGCGAGGACCGCGCGCTGCATGCGGAAGATGTCCTCGGGGTAGCGCAGGTGCGACATGAGGTCGCCGCTGATCGACTGCGTGCTCTTGAGCAGCCCCGGGAAGGCCTTGTCCCAGGCGTTGACGATCGGGTCCTCGTCGTCCCACTTGTAGAGCCGCACGGTCCCGTCGTAGGCGTCGACGGTCGCCTTGACCGAGTTGCGCATGTAGTTGATCCGGTCGCCGACGAGCGAGCTGTTGCGCTGCGTCTGCACCGAGGAGACCTGTCCCGACTGCACGCCCGAGATGGAGAAGGCGGTGCTGTAGGGGTAGTCGTTGGAGGTCGTGTAGCCGTCGACGACCCACTGGATGCGTCCGTCGACGACCGTCGGGTAGACGTCGTCGTCGAGGGTCAGCCACGGCGCGACCCGCTGGACGCGCTCGGTGGGCGTGCGGTGCTCGAGCAGGCGCGAGTCGCCACCGACCGCGTCGGAGAGCAGGAACTTCAGGTCACGGTGGGTGATGGCATAGGCGGCCTGCCGGGGCCACGAGCCGATGCCGACACCGCCCTCGCCCTGGTAGGTGTAGCGCGACTCCTCGCCGCCCGTCGGCCGGTCGACCTCGCGCGGGGTCGAGGTGTCGCCCTGCCCGACGATCGAGAAGTGGCGCATCTTCTCGCCGAAGTAGATCCGCGGCTCGTACTCGCCGATCGCGCTCGTGGGGTTGAGCCACTCCGGGTCGCCACCGCGCGACTGCGCACCGCGAGCCATGACCAGGCCGTAGCCGTGCGTGTAGACGGTGTGGTCGTTGACCCAGTCGCGCCGGTCGGAGGGCACCTTGTCGAGGTCGAGCTCGCGGGCCCCGACGACGACGTCGACCATGTCGCCGTCGACGTCGTAGCGGTCGACGTCGAGCTCGTCGTGGAAGGTGTAGTAGGGCTGCTGCGCCTGCAGCTCCTGGTAGGTCGGGCTGACGACCGCCGGGTCGAGCAGGCGGATGCCGGGGATCGAGTCGGCGTCCTCGCGCAGCTGCCCGGACGAGACGTCGGAGACTGCGTCATAGCTCGACGTCTTGACGTCGGTGACGCCGTAGGCCGCCCGGGTCGCGTCGATGTTGCGCTGGAGATAGGGCTCCTCGAGCGAGTTGCGCGAGGGCGAGACCTTGTAGGTCTCGACGAGGGCCGGGTAGATCGAGCCGACGACGACCGACAGCACGACGAGCGTGCCGACGGCGATGACCGGCAGGCGCCACGAGCGCGAGCGCACCGAGGCGAGGAAGAGCCCGGCGCACATCGCCGCGGCGACGGCGAGGATGTACTTCGTCGGCACGATGGCGTGCGCGCCGGTGTACCCGACACCGGTGAGGACCTCCCCTTCGCGCGTCGTCAGGCCGTGGGCGTCGAGGACATAGCTCCACGCCCGCAGCAGCGCGAGGACGGCGGCGATGATCGCCAGGTGGAGGAAGGCCGCGCGGCTGGACCGGCCGCGGCCCGGCGGGACGATGCCGCCGTAGACGTAGTGCGCGAAGAGCGCGGCGAGCAGGGTCGCGATGGCGACGACGGTGAGGAAGCCGACGAGGAAGCTCCACCACGGCAGGGCGAAGAGGTAGTAGCCGACGTCGCGGCCGAACTCGGGATCGGTCACGCCGGTGGAGCTGCCGTTGCGCCACAGCATCCAGGTCTGCCACTGGGCGGCGGCGGCCAGTCCGCCGAGGATCCCCAGGACCGAAGGGAGGGCGATCGCCGTCGCGCGACGGAAGGGTTCGATGGCGCTGCGGTACTGCGCGAGCGCGTGCTCGCCGGCCGTCATCGGCACGGTCAGCGGGCGGGTGCGGTGGGCGAGCCACAGGCTCACCCCGACGGGCACGGCCGTGAGCAGGCCGCCGACGACGAAGAGCATGACCTGGGTGCGCAGCCGCGACCACCACATGCCGGAGTAGCCGAGGGAGCCGAACCACAGCGACTCGGTCCACAGCGAGGCGGCGAGGCTGACGGCCACGACCACCGCCGCGACGGCGAGCAGCACCTTGGCCAGGCGTGCCTGCGGCACGCGTGAGGCGGGGGGCCCCTCTCCCCGGGGCGGCTGCTCGCCCCCCTTGTCTTCCGGCCAACTCGCGCTGCTCATGGTGGGGCCACCGTACCCAGCCCGGCTGGGGGCCCGTAGGGCAGCATGGTCTTCGTGCCCGACTCGTCACCAGACCAGACCCCCGACCCCGCGCCGCAGCCGACCACCGAGCCGCTCGCCGTCGCCGCCCTCGAGACCGAGCGCCACGTCGCCTCCGCCGGGTGGGACCAGAACCCCCGCGTCTTCGCCCTCGTCGACACCGCCTCCCTCGCCGCGGCCGAGCCGCAGCTGGCCGCTGCCCTGAGCGGCGACGCCGACCGGGCCCCCGGCGCCCTCACGGCCATCGAGCAGGAGGACCTGCCCCGCACGTCCAACCTCGAGTCCCTCCTCGGTCGGATGGCCTGGCCCGAGACCGTCGACGGGGTCGCCCTCGCCGTCGAGCGGGTCGTCATCCCGCCGGGCGCCGAGCGCGACCTGCCGCAGGACCCCGACGAGGCCGTCGACGCCCTCGCCCAGCACCCGCAGCGGCAGGACGTGCGCCTGCTCGTCGCCGTCCACCGCGACGGCCGGGCCGTGTGCCTGCTGCGGCAGCGGGCCAACGACCGCGACGACCGGGTTGCCACCGGTGAGGACATCGCCCCCGGCCTCGTCCACGCCCTGCGGGCGACGCTGGAGGACTGACCTCACACCCGGGCGCGCCCACGCGTCTACCCGGTGATGACGATGCAGCAGCCCTTCGAGACCGCGGTCGCGCAGCACGGCGACACCGTGCTGCGGGTCTGCCGCGCCGTCCTCGGCGCCGGGCCGGACGCCGACGACGCGTGGTCGGAGACCTTCCTCGCGGCGCTGCGGTCGTGGCCGGACCTCGACGAGGACACCAACGTCCAGGCCTGGCTCGTGCGCGTCGCCCACCGCAAGGCGATCGACGTGACCCGATCCAGGGCCCGGCAGGCGGTGCCCACGGACGACCTGCCGGACCTCCCTTCGTCCCTCGGCAACCCCGGCGAAGGGGGCGGCGACCTCTGGCAGGTCGTGGCCCGCCTGCCGGAGCGCCAGCGGCTGGCCGTGGCCTACCACTACCTCGGCGGGCTGCCGCACACGCAGACGGCCGAGCTCATCGGCGGCACCCCGGCGGCCGTGCGCCGCGCCGCCTCCGACGGGATCGCGCGGCTGCGCGCGATGCTCGCCGACGACCGACAAGGAGAGATGTCATGACGACCGACGTGAGCCCGGAGGACTTCACCGTGACGGCCGGCGACCGTGAGCGGCTGCGCGGGCGGCTGGCCGCGGCCGCCGACGCCGAGGGACTGCTCGACGTCGCCTACCGGACCGTCGACTCCCCCGTCGGGCCGCTGCTGCTCGCGGCGACGACGACCGGGCTGGTGCGGGTGGCCTTCGAGCGGGAGGGCTTCGACGAGGTGCTCGAGTCGCTCGCCGCGCGGGTGAGCCCGCGGGTGCTCGAGGCGCCGGCCCGGCTCGACGCGGTCGCCGCGGAGCTCGAGGAGTACTTCGCCGGCCGCCGGCACGACTTCGACCTGCCGCTCGACCTGTCGCTGTCGTCCGGGTTCCGCCAGGAGGTGCAGGCCTGGCTGCCGCACATCGGCTACGGGAGCACGCAGACCTATCGCGAGGTGGCCGAGCACGTCGGCCGGCCGCGCGCGGTGCGCGCCGTCGGCACGGCCTGCGCGACCAACCCGCTGCCCGTCGTCGTCCCCTGCCACCGGGTGCTGCGCTCCGACGGGTCGCTCGGCGGCTACCTCGGCGGTCTCGAGGCGAAGTCGACCCTCCTCGCGCTCGAGGCGGCCGCATGAGCGCCGACACCGGCGTCGTCGTCGGCGAGGACGGGCTGGCCCGACCCACGTGGGCGAGCAGCGACCCCCTGATGCGCGACTACTACGACACCGAGTGGGGCATGCCGGTGCGAGACGAGCAGGGGCTCTTCGAGCGGATCAGCCTCGAGGCCTTCCAGTCCGGGCTGTCGTGGGCGACGATCCTGCGCAAGCGACCGGCCTTCCGCACGGCCTTCGACGGCTTCGACCCCGAGGTCGTCGCGGCCTACGGCGACGACGACGTCGAGCGCCTCATGGCCGACGCCGGCATCGTGCGCAACCGGGCGAAGATCCTCGCGACGATCGGCAATGCCGCCGCGACCGTCCGGCTGCGCGAGGACGGCGGGCTCGTCGACTTCGTGTGGTCCTTCCAACCGGAGCAGACGCCCCGGCCGCGCACCATCGCCGAGGTCCCGACCCGCTCTCCCGAGTCGCTCGCCCTGTCCAAGGCGCTGCGCGCCCGCGGCTTCTCCTTCGTCGGCCCGACGACGATGTACGCCCTCATGGAGGCGGTCGGCATCGTCGACACCCACCTGCTCGACTCCCACCGACGCGGCAGCTCCGGCGTCTGGGAGGAGCACTCCGGCTGACGGACCACCTCAGCGGGACGTCGCCACGACCTGCTCGCACGTGGGCAGGTCGGAGGTCTTCCCCTTCGCGATGGCCTCGACGGCCTCCGTGGCCTCCTCGAAGTCGCCGACCGCGGTGACGTGCAGACCCTCGGGGACGTGCCCGACGACCTCGTCGCAGTTGCTCTCCGGGGCGAGGAACCACTTCGCGCCGCCGTCCTGCGCGCCGATGAGCTTCTGCGCGATGCCGCCGATCGGGCCGACGGTGCCGGAGTCGTCGATGGTGCCGGTGCCGGCGATCTCCTTGCCGCCGGTCATCTCGCCCGGCGTGATGCGGTCGCGCACGGCGAGGGCGAACATCATCCCCGCGCTCGGCCCGCCGACGTCGCCGGCGTCGATGCGCACCTCGTAGGGGTAGTCGTACTTCGGCTCGATGCCGATGCCGATGCCGGCGCGGCCGCCGCCGAGGTCGGTGGTGCGCACCCGGACCTCGCGCTCACGGCCCTTGCGCTCGACGGTCAGCGTCACCGTGTCACCCGGCGCGCGGTCGGAGATCGCGGCGACGATGTCGGCGACGTGCGGGGTGCGCGTGCCGTCGACGGCCTGCACCCGGTCCTCGAGCGCGAGCCGACCGTCGGCCGGCAGGCCCTCCGCGATCGTCGCGACGAGGTTGTCCTGCGGGACCTTGACCCCGGTGCTGCGCATGCCGACGGCGATCGAGTTCTTCTGCGCGCCCTGCATCTGCGCGGTGTTCATCTGCTTGATCTGCTCGTCGGTGCTGTCCTTGGGGAAGACCTCCTCCTCCGGCACCACCCGCGCGCTGGAGTCGAGCTTGCCGGCGACCCACTCCCACGCCGAGATGTGGCGGTCGGGGCCGCCGATGACCCGCACGGTCGTGAAGAAGAGGGCGCCGTCGGTCGGGTAGGTCTTCGCGCCCGTGACCCGCACGAGGTCGGTGCCGTCGTCGAGCCTGCCGAGGGTGTCGGTCACGGGGCCCGGCTTCTCCACGGCATAGGGCACCTTGATGAAGCTGCCGCCGACGACGACGATGAGCAGGACGAAGGCCACGGCGAGGACCCACCTGGCGATGCGCTCGCTGCGCGGGATGGAGTGCACCGGCTCGGTCACAGGACCTCCTGCCCCGGGTGGGAACCATCCGGGACCGCTCGTGGTTGGGTTGAAGGACAGCACATCCTCTCAGGAAGAGACGAGACGCCCACGTGAGCAACGACCCCAGCACCCCATCCGGTTCCCCCGGGGACGACGGTCTGCCTCCGGAGATCGCGAAGATCTTCCGCGATCTCAACGGCGGACGTGACCTGCCGCCCCAGGTCGTCGAGCAGCTCAAGGCCATGGGCATCGGCGACGCCGACCCCGCGCAGGTCGCGGCGATGACCGCCCAGATCACGTCGATGTTCACCCCCGGCGCCATGACGAAGGGGGTGGACGTCACCTCCGCGGTGACGGCCGCGCAGGAGGCCGCCGAGGACGACGACCACGAGATGGGTCCGCGCGAGCGCGGCCTCGCCGAGCAGGCCGTGCACGTCGCGTCGTTGTGGCTCGACCAGGTGACCGACCTCGAGGCCCCCGGGCTCACCGGCGCGGCCCTGTCCCGGGCCGAGTGGATCGAGGCGACCATGCCGGTCTGGGCCTCGCTCGTCGACCCGGTCGCCGACGGGCTGTCCGCCGCCATCCGCGACTCCTTCACCTCCCGGCTCCAGGGGCCCGACGCCCCCGACCTGCAGGCCCTCGGGCTGCCGGCCGGCATGGACCTGTCGATGCTGGCCCAGCAGATGGCTCCCTTCGTCGACACGATGGCGTCCTCCCTCATCACCGGCCAGACAGCGGAGGCCGTCGGGGCGCTGTCGTCCGAGACCCTGACCGCGACCGAGGCCGGCGTGCCGCTGCTCACGACGCAGGTGGGGCTGCTGCCGGGCAATGTCGCCGACTTCGCCGAGGGGCTCGACGTCGAGCTCGACGAGGTGTGGCTGCACCTGGCGGCCCGGGAGGTCGCGCGGATGCGGCTCTTCACCGCCGTGCCGTGGATCGGCCCGCAGATCCTCGCCGCCATCCAGTCCTATGCCCGCGGCATGGCGATCGACACCGACGCCATCGACGCCGCCGTGCGCGAGGTCGACCCGAGCGACCCCTCGGCGATCCAGGAGGCGCTGACCGGCAGCTTCCTCAACCCCGCGCCCACCGCTGCGCAGCAGCACGCCCTCGGCCAGCTCGAGACCTGGCTGGCGCTCATCGAGGGCTGGGTCGACCACGTCGCCGCCCGGGCCACCGCCGACCACCTGCCGCACACCGTGGCGATGACCGAGATGATCCGTCGTCGGCGCGCGACCGGTGGGCCGGCCGAGCGCACCTTCGCCGGGCTCGTCGGGCTCGAGCTGCGGCCGCGCCGCCTGCGCGACGCCGCCAACCTCTTCGCCGCCCTCGAGGAGCGGGTCGGCGCCGCCGGGCGCGACGGCGTGTGGGCGCACCCCGACGTCGCCCCGACCGCCGCCGACCTCGACGACGTGCTCGGCTTCGTCGAGCGCACCGCCGCCGGCGGGGGTGGCGGCGAGCGCAGCGACCTCGACGACGTGCTCGAGTCGATCCTGCGCGAGGCGGACGAAGGCGGCTCTGCCGCAGGCGGATCCGGCTCCGACGACCCGACCGCGTGAGCGCGCCGGGGAACGGCGCGGCCAGCGGTGGCCCGGCCGGCGGCGGCGCGGCTGGCGGCGGCCCGGCGGGCGGCGGCGCGGCTGGCGGCGGCGCGGCAGCAGCCACCGGTACGCACGCCCACCTCGACGCCGACCTGCGCGCCGTGCTCGAGGCCTGGCCCGCGCCGACGCTCGAGCAGGAGCAGCTGCGCCGCGACTACCTCGCCCACCTATCCGCGCACGCCGACGCGAGCGCCAAGGCCGGCCCGCCGGCCCACTTCACCGCGTCGTGCCTCGTCGTCGACGAGCCGCGCGAGCGGGTGCTGCTCACCCTGCACCGCAAGGTCGGTCGCTGGCTGCAGTTCGGCGGGCACATCGAGGCCGACGACCCGAGCGTCGCCGCCGCCGCGCTGCGCGAGGCCGTCGAGGAGTCGGGTCTGCCCGCCGGCAGCCTCCACCTCCTCCCCGGTCCGGCGCAGCTCGACCGGCACGCGCTGGGGTCGGGCTTCACGAGGTGCACCGAGCACCTCGACCTGCGGTGGATCGCCGTCGCCGACCCCGGCGCCGAGCCGGTCGTCTCGCCGGAGTCGCTCGACGTCGCGTGGTGGCCGGTCGACGCGCTGCCGCCCGACACCGAGCAGTCGGTGCACGACCTCGTGGCGCTCGCCCGCCGCTGAGCCTGTGGATGACGCGGCGGCCACCGCGGCGAGATCCGACACAGTGGGCGGACCACCGTCCACCTCGTCGAGCGAGCCGCCATGCCCCACCCGTCGCACCCTCCCCGCCCACCACGCGGGGCGCGCCTGCACCCCCTTCGTCGTCCTGACGGCAGCGTCCAGCTCGGCACCGGGCCGCACTCCGCCCGGCTCCTCGGGCTGACCGACGCCGAGGTCCGCTGGCTCGCGGCCCTCGACCCGGGGCAGGCGCTCACCGAGTCGCTGACGACCGCCGCGCTCGAGGGGGTCGACCCGACCCGCGCCGCGGACGTCCTCGACCGGCTCGTCGGGCTCGGGCTCGTCCGCCCAGTCGACCCCGAACGCCGACCGCGGGTCGCCGTCGTCGGTGCCGGCGCGCTGCCCGCGCTCCTCGCCGACGTCCTGCGGCAGGGCGAGCAGGTCGAGGTGACCCGGGTGCGCCCGGGCGGGGAGTGCACCGCCGACGACCTCGCCGTCGTCGTCAGCCCGGCGCCGGCCGACCCCGCCGGCATCCACCCCTGGCACGCGGCCGGCGCCGACGTGCTGCCGGTGTGGTGCCAGCCCGAGCACGCGAGCATCGGGCCGGTGCTCACCCCTGCCGGCGGCCCGTGCCTGCACTGCCTCGATCTCACCCGCGCCGCCGCCGACCCCGACTGGCCCTATCTGCGCGCCCAGCTCGTGCGACCGCGCGTCACCGGGCCCGAACCGACGGACGGGCTGCCCGCCGTCCGGCTGCTCGCCGCCGGCCTGACGACCGCGCTCGCCCTCGACCACCTCGCGGGTCTGGTCGCCACCCCGGAGTGGTCCTTCGAGGTGGCCACGCCCGGCCCCACCCTCGAGCGGCACCGGTGGCCCTCCCACCCGGGCTGCCCGGGGTGCGCGCGGACCGGGGGCGCACCCCCGGCCGACACCACGCCCGAAGGGGGGTGCGCCGCAGCGTCAGGGTGGGGCGACACAATGGCCGTGTGAGCCAGATCCCACGACGAGCCGCCGGGCGCGCGGCACGGTTGGCAGCCGTGCCCCTCGGCCATGCCGGTCGCAGCGCCCGCGGCGTCGGGCGCCGCCTCACGGGCACGCCCGCCGACGTCGTCACCGAGGAGATCCAACGCCGCACCGCCGAGCAGCTCTTCGCCGTGCTCGGCTCGCTCAAGGGCGGCGCGATGAAGGTCGGCCAGGCCCTCTCCGTCCTCGAGGCCGCGATGCCCGAGGAGATGGTCGAGCCCTACCGCGAGATGCTCGTGCGCCTGCAGGACGCCGCTCCCCCGATGTCGACCGCCGAGGTCCACGAGGTGCTCGCCCGCGACCTCGGGGCCCGGTGGCGCGAGCACGTCGACATCGAGGACGCACCGGTCGCGGCCGCGTCGATCGGCCAGGTGCACCGCGGCATCGCCGCCGACGGCCGGGAGGTCGCCGTCAAGGTGCAGTACCCCGGCGCCGACCGGGCGCTTCGCTCCGACCTGCAGCAGATCGCCCGACTGGCGCGCGTCGCGACGACGTGGATGCCGGGCATCGACATCAAGCCGGTGACCGACGAGCTGCTCGCCGCCGCCGACGAGGAGCTCGACTACGGGCTCGAGGCGGCCAACCAGCGAGCCTTCGCCCAGGCCTTCAGGGACGACCCGCACGTCGCGGTCCCCGACGTCGTCCTGCACACCCGGCACGTCATCGTCGGCGAGTGGCTCGCCGGTGCACCGCTCAGTCAGGTCATCCGCGACGCCGACCAGGACGTGCGCGACCGGGTGGGTCAGCTCTACCTCGAGTTCCTCCTCGACGGGCCGAGGCGGGCGGGTCTCCTCCACGCCGACCCGCACCCGGGCAACTTCCGACTCACCCCCGATGGTCGGCTCGGCGTCATCGACTACGGCGCCGTCGCGCACCTGCCCCACGGCATCCCCCCGGTCGTCGGCCGCCTCGTGCGCCGGGCGCTGGCCGGTGACGCCGAGGGTGTCGTCGACGGGCTCCGCTCGGAGGGCTTCATCCTCCCGGGCATCGAGGTCGACGCCGACGAGGTGCTCGCCTACCTGCTCCCCTTCGTCGAGCCGCTGCGCGAGCCCGAGCACGCCTTCACCCGCGAGTGGCTGCGGGCCGCGGCCCGCGGGGTCACCGACCTGCGCGCGCCCGAGTTCGCCACCGGGCTGCGGATGAACATGCCGCGCGAGTACGCGATGATCCACCGCGTCTTCGTCGGGTCGACCGGCGTGCTGTGCCAGCTCGGCGCGACGATCCCGGCCCGCGGGTCGATGGAGCGGCTGCTGCCGGGCTTCGCCGACGGCTGACGTCCACCCGTCGCAGGTCCGGGGGCGTCAGCCCTTGGCGGCCTTCGCCTTGGCCTTCGCGGCCTTCTTGTAGTCCCGGACCTCCTGCAGCGAGGTCTCGTCGGTGACGTCGGCGACCGAGCGGCGCGAGCCCTCCTCGGCATAGGGGCCGATCGCCTCGCGCCAGCCGGCCGGCTGCACGCCGAGCTGCTTGCCGAGCAGGGCGGCGAAGATCCGCGCCTTCTGGTCGCCGAAGCCGGGCAGCGCCTTGAGGCGCTTGACGATCTCGGCGGGGTCGTCGGTGCTCGTCCAGATGCGGGTGACGTCGCCGTCGTAGTCGTCGCGCACGACCTCGGCGACGGCCTGGATGCGACCGGCCATCGAGCGGCCGTAGCGGTGCACGGCCGGCGGCGTCGCGCACAGGTCGGCGAACTTCTCCGGGTCGGCCGCCGCGATCTTCGCGGGGTCGAGCGACCCGAAGCGCTCCTTGACCTTCGCCGGACCGGCGAAGGCCCGCTCCATCGGGAACTGCTGGTCGAGGAGCATCCCGAGCAGCAGGGCGAAGGGGTCGGAGGAGAGCAGCTCGTCGGCAGTCTCGTCCTGGGCGATGCGCAGCGTGGTGGCCATGGGCACCAGAGTGCCACGTGCACCCCCTTCGCCTCCCGCGGCGGAGACGACAACAGGCCCCACCCGGGGCATCGGGTGGGGCCTGTCGGCCTCTCGGGCGGAGTCGTGATCGACGCCGCCGGCGATCCTGCTCATCGGAAGCTCAGGTGAGCGGGTCGGGGGTCGTGGCGGCGAGCCAGCAGCTCACGGCGCTGGGGCTCGGGCACGTAGGCCAGGGGACGGTCCGTGTGCCGCAGCCGCGGCATCTTGGGGAACTTCATGGTGTCTCCTCCTCTCGGTCTCTCGCTCAGGCGGGGATCGGGTGCTTGCGGGGGCGGCCACGGGGCCGCTTGCGGGGGATGACGCGTCCGGCGTCGAAGAGCTCTCCGCCCCAGACACCCCAGGGCTCGCGGCGCTCGAGCGCGCCCTGGAGGCACATCGTCTGGAAGGGGCAGTCCTGGCAGAGCGCCTTGGCGTACTCGACGCCGGCGGGCGTCTCGGCGAACCAGATCTCGGGCTCCTCCGCCTGGCACGGGGTCAGGCGCTGTATCGGTGGGTGGGTCAGGGTCGTCACGTCGGGTTCTCCTGGTGGCGTGTGATGCGTGGGTGGCGGGTGCTTGTGGCGGTGCCGGGACACGACGAAGGCCGCGGTTCCCGGTGTCGGGATGCCGCGGCCTGAGAAGGAGGACCTGTGAGTCCGTCTCCTAGACGGGAGGTCCTGCAGGGCGCGGGTCCACGACGAAGGGGGTCTTCGGCTCAGCGGCCAGGGTGCGGCCACGGTCGATGAAGACGCCGGTGGCGTCGCCGATGCAATCGGCGGACGGCACGAGGGCAGCCCAAGACTCCGGGATGAGGTTCATCGTGATGTTGTCCATGGGTCCTGCCCTCCTCTCGTCGACGCGCTCTCGGATCACACGCGATGGCGTGACCGACTGACAAGGACCAACGTAGAGCACGCTTCTCGTGCGCGCCACCGAATTAAATTTCGGATGCCTGTCGGGGTGGTCCCGGGTCAGTCCTCGGGCTCACCAACGGCGGCCTCGGCGACCTCGTCGGGGTCCGCTCCGCCGACGACGGCGAGGACCTGGTCGGCGTAGAGCGAGAGCTTGCGCGGACCCACACCGCTGATCGCCGACAGGTCCCGCTGGTGGGCCGGCTCGGCCTCCGCGATCGCCTCGAGGGTGGCGTCGGTGAAGACGACGAAGGCTGGCACGGAGGCCGCCCTGGACACCGCGAGCCGCCAGGACCGCAGGCGCTCGAAGGTCGCCTCGTCGTAGGTCGGCGGGCACTGCGGGCAGCGCCCCGAGGCCCGCTCGGTCGCGGTCTGCAGCTCGGTGCCGCACACCTTGCACACCTTGGGCCGGGCGGCCTTGAGCGGGCCGCCCGAGCCGCGAGCGGCCTTGGCGCGCTTGGGGGTCGAGCGCGCGCCCTCGCCGAGGATGCCGCTCGCCTGGTCGAGAAATCGGCTGACCCGTCGCGTCCCGCGGGCACCCGGGGTCCGGGCGCGCGCCCACGACAGGTGGAGGACCTCACGGGCGCGGGTGACGCCGACGTACATCAGGCGCCGCTCCTCCTCGATCTCCTCCGGCCCCTCGGCCATCATGATCGGCATCAGCCCGTCGGAGCAGCCGACGAGGAAGACGACATCCCACTCCAGGCCCTTGGCCGCGTGGAGCGACGCGAGGGTCACGCCCTCGACGTCGGGCGCATGCTGGGCGGCGATGCGCTCGTCGAGGTCGCGCACGAGGTCGGGCAGCCGCGCGTCGGGCGTCGTCGACGCCAGCCTGGCGGAGAGATCGACGAGCGCCTTGAGCGACTCCCACCGGGCCCGCACGGCGCCCGAGCTCGAGGGCGGGTCCTCGTGCCAGCCCATGCCGCCGAGCACGTCGCCGACGAAGGCGGGCAGTGGCTTGCTCCCGTCGTCGGTGCGGGCAGCGCCGCGCAGCAGCAGGACGGCCTCGCGCACCTCCTTGCGGGAGAAGAAGCGCTCTCCCCCGCGCACGAGGTAGGGCACGTCGGCGTCCGCGAGCGCGGACTCGAAGGCCTCGGACTGGCCGTTGGTGCGGAAGAGGACCGCGATCTCGCGCAGCGGTCGCCCCTGGGCGACGAGCTCCTTGATCCGGTCGGCGACCCAGGCCGCCTCGGCAGGGTCGTCGTCGAGCGCCGTGAGGCGGGGCGGCTCGCCGCCCTCGCGCTGCGGCACGAGCTCGACGGCACCGCCGCGTCGCTGGCCGCTCGGGTCGGTGAGCAGCCGGTTGGCCAGGGCGAGCACGGGCGGGGTGGAGCGGTAGTTGCGCACGAGGCGCACGGTCGCCGCGCCGGGGTGGGTGCTCGTAAAGCGCAGCAGGTGCTGGGGGGTGGCGCCGGTGAAGGAGTAGATCGTCTGCGCCGGGTCACCGACGACGCAGATGTCGCCGCGGCCGCCGACCCACAGGTCGAGCAGGCGCTGCTGCAGCGCGTTGACGTCCTGGTACTCGTCGACGACGAAGTGCCGGTACTGGTCGCGCACGGTGCGGACGATGTCGTCGCGCTCCTCGAGGATGCCGACGGTCAACAGGAGCACGTCCTCGAAGTCGATGACGCCGCGCTCCCCCTTGACCTCCTCGTAGGTCGCGATGAGCCGGGCCATGGCGGTGTGGTCCATGCCGGGCGCCTCGCGCTGGTCGCGTCGGGCCGCGGCCGCATAGGTCTCGGGGGTGAGCAGCGAGACCTTCGACCACTCGATCTCGGCGGCGACGTCGCGCAGCTCGCTGCGGTCGAGCCGCATGCCCATGCGGGAGGCGGCCTCGGCGACGGCCGGCACCTTGTGCGCCATGACCTCGGGGGCCGCGCCGCCGATGGCCTGGGGCCAGAAGTAGTGCAGCTGCCGCAGCGCCGCGGCGTGGAAGGTTCGGGCCTGCACCCCGACGACCCCGAGGTCGCGCAGGCGGGTGCGCATCTCGCCGGCGGCGCGGGCGGTGAAGGTCACGGCGAGCACGCGCTGCGGCTGGTAGGCGCCGGAGCGCACGCCGTAGGCGATGCGGTGGGTGATGGCGCGCGTCTTGCCGGTGCCGGCACCGGCGAGCACGACCATGGGTCCGCTCGGGTTGGCCGCGACCTCGCGCTGCTCGGGGTCGAGCGCCGCGAGGATGTCGTCCGCGGTCTGCGGGTCGGCCGAAGAAATCACCCCGGCACTCTCTCACCCGCGCCCGACACCCGTGGTCCCCGGGCCGCGGCTGCGGCCGTCAGGCCACCTCGTCGAGCCGCTCCCCGAGCCAGCCCTCGATGAGCCGGGCCGAGATCGACAGCCGGCCGGCGGCGCGCAGGTAGCCCTCGCGCAGCTCGCGGCGGAAGTCGTCGCGGGTGAACCACCGCGCCTCGGCGATCTCGTCGGGCTGCGGGGTGATCGCCGTCGTCGTGGCGCGGGCGGTGCAGCCGATCATCAGCGACGCGGGGAAGGGCCACGGCTGGTCGGCGACGAAGCGCACGTCGGTCACCTCGACCCCCGTCTCCTCCCCCACCTCGCGCGCGACGGCGCCGGCGATGGTCTCGCCGGGCTCGAGGAATCCGGCGAGGACGGAGAAGCGGCCCTCCGGCCACCCGACGTTGCGCGCGAGGAGCAGCCGGTCCCGGTCGTCGGTGACCGCCATGATGACGGCCGGGTCGGTGCGCGGGTAGTGCTCCGACCCGTCCTGCGGGCAGCGGCGCACCCAGCCGGACTGCACGACCTCGGTGGGCGTCCCGCAGCGGGGGCAGCGGGGGTGCCGCACGTGCCAGTTGGCCAGGCCGAGCGCCGTCGCGAAGAGCGCCGCCTCGGTCGGCGGCAGCTGGACCGCGACCTCACGCAGGGTGGCGAAGGGGGCGGAGTCCAGTCGCTCCTCGCGGGGCACCGGCTCGCCGGGGGGCGCGGGGTGGCAGGTGGCGACGTGGGCGATGCCGTCGACGAGACCGAGGTGGACGAGCAACCCGTCGGCGTCGTCCGGCTGCGGTGGGCGCAGCGCCAGCCGACCGTCGGGGCGAAGGGGGGACCGGTCGCCGCGCAGCTCGAGCACCCGCGTGGCCGGGTCGGCGAGCAGGCGCGGCAGGAGGTCGGGGTCGGACCGCCGCTGGCCGTCGCGGTCGATGTCCGAGGCGGTCATGGGCAGGTCGCGCATCGGGTCATGGTCCACGTCACCCACCCTAGGCCCGGGCACGGATCCCCGGCTCGGAGGGCGTTGCTCCCCGTCTCGGGGCCGCCGGGCTCGTACGGTGGGCGGGTGACCTCTCGTGGACCGCTGACTCTCGCCGCTCTGGCCAGCGCTGCCGTGCCCGGCCTGGACCCCGACTCGGTCGAGGGGGTCGTCACGCCGTCGGTCTCCCCCTTCGACGTCGCCTTCGTCCAGGACCACGACCACCGCAGGTGGGTGGTGCGCGCTCCCCGGACCCCTGCTGCCTCGGCGCAGCTCGAGCAGTCGGCGGCCCTGCTGGCGCTGCTCGCGCGGCGCCTGACGATGCCGGTGCCTGCGGTCAAGGGCTGGGCCGCGCTGCCCGAGGGTGGGCGCGCGTGCGTCAGCAGCTACCTCACCGGGCGGATGGTCGACGTCGCGTCGATCGCGCCCGGGTCCACGCTCGCGGCCGGCCTCGGCCGGGCCTTGGCGCAGCTGCACAACCTCGACGTGCGCATCTACGAGGAGGCTGGTGTCCCCGTCTACGACGCCGCGGCCTACCGGGCCCGCCGGCTGGCCGAGCTGGACCGCGCGGCCGCGACCGGCCGGGTGCCCACCGGGCTGCTCGGTCGGTGGGAGGGCATCCTCGACGACGAGTCGCTGTGGGGCTTCACCGCCACCCCGACCCACGGGGCGATCGGTCCCGGCACGATCCTCGCGAGCCCCGACGACGGCGACGAGCCGGACGTCAAGGGATTCCTCGGCTGGGAGTCCGCGCAGGTCGCCGACCCCGCCGACGACCTCGCGCCCCTGGTCGGCGAGCTGCACCCCGAGGCGCTCGACACCGTCCTGGAGGCCTACGCCCACGCCCGCGTGGAACGCCCCGACAAGCACCTCCAGCGCCGGGCCCGTCTCGTCCACGAGATGCAGCTGGTGCGCACGATGATGGTCGCCGTCGCGGCCGGCGACGACGCCGGCGCCGAGCGTCGCGCCGCCGAGCTGCGCCGCCTCGACGAGCAGCTGGCTGCCGAGGAGGAGGCCGAGCGCACCCGCCTCGAGGCGAAGGGGGCGGACCGCGCAGCCTCGGCCACGGCCGCGTCGGGCGACGCGACGTCCGCCACGGACGACGCGAGTGCGGACGAGGCGCGTGCCGACAAGGCGACGGCTGCGGACGGGGACGCTGACGAGCAGTCCGCCCCGGCACCCGCGGCCCGGCCCACCCAGGTCACGCAGCCCGTGGCCACTGCCGCGGTGGCTGCACAGGCCACCCCCGACGCTGACCCGGAGGACTCTGACGCCGACGAGGCTGTCGAGGTCGAGCCGGCACCGCCCGCCCAGCCGGTCGCGGTCGCTGCGCCCCTCGACGCCGACGGCGAGGGCGAGGGCGACGACGGTCAGGACCACCCCCAGCAGGACAGCGACCTCCAGCAGGATGTCGGGGCCAGCGAGGACAGCTCGGGCGGAGCCGACGAGACGGCCGCCAGCCTGCCGGAAGCACCCCGTCGCCCCGGCACCGACCACGCAACCGCCGAGATCGTCCCGATCAACGACGAGGACGACGGCGACGACATCATCCCGGTCCACCCCCGCCGCTGACGGACGGCGGCGTCCGGACCAGCGCACCACGATCGGGCTCTCCGCCCACGACGCCGTTGCTCCGTACTCCGGGCACGCCCCCACCAGCCCACCCCGACCGGGCTCTCCGCCCACTACGCCGTTGCTCCGTACTACGGGCACCGAGCCGGCCTGCCGTGCGAACCGCCGGTTCATCCGCTGGCTCATCGGACGGAGCAGCGGCATAGGCGCTCCGCACCCCGCGTCCCTGCACCACCGGGCCGGCCCACCCCCGGCTCGCCGTACGGAGCAGCGGCGTAGGCGCTCCGCACCCCGCGTCCCTGCTCCACCGGGCCTGCCTGCCCCCGGCTCACCGTACGGAGCAGCGGCGTAGGCACCCTCAGCACCCGCACCACCTGGGCCGGCCTGCCCCCGGCTCACCGTACGGAGCAGCGGCGTAGCCACCGCAACAGCCCACGATCGGGCGGCCGGCGGCGGCCGCCCGCAATCAGGCGACGACGTCGCCGAGCAGGCGCACCACCTCGTCCTCGTCGAGCAGGCGGGGTCGGGTCGTCTCGCCGGTCGCGGCGTGGAAGAAGGCGCCCCGGACCCGCTCGGGGTCGAGCCCGCGCCAGCGCGCATAGGCGATGCGATAGGCCGACAGCTGCACAGCGCGCACCTCGGCCTCGGGGCCGCGGGGCGGGCGTCCGGTCTTCCAGTCGACGACCGTGACTCCCCCGTCCTCGTCGGCGAAGACCGCGTCGACCCGCCCCCGCACGGCGTGCTCGCCGATGACCGTCTCGAGCGAGAGCTCCACCTCGAGCGGCACGCGGTCGGCCCACTCGCTGGCGAGGAAATGCTCCTGCATCGTCGACAGGTCCGCATCGGCCAGCGAGTCGTCCGCGCTGCCCGGCAGCTCGAGCACGTCGACGAGACCGGCATCGGCGTAGTGCTGCTCGACCCACGCGTGGAAGGCCGTGCCGCGTCGTCCGGCCACCTGCGGCGGCTGCGGCATCGGGCGCCGCAGGTCCATCGCGAAGGCCTGCGGGTCCCGCGCGAGCGCGACGAGCTGCGAGGTCGACAGGTGGGCCGGCAGGTCCACGCCGACGTCCTCCCCCCGCGCCCGACGGCGCTGCTCACGCTCGGTCAGCAGCAGCCGCATCGTGTCGTCGATCGGGTCCGGCCCACCGTCATCAGCGTCGACGCCACCGGCACCGGCGCCACCTCTGTCGGCAGCACCAGCGCGCGCAGCCATCCCTGCAGCCGCAGCGGCGAGCCCGGCCCGCTCGGGCGCCGGCTCGGCGCCGGGCCACACGACCTGCCGCTCGACCGCCAGCGAGGGGTTGGGCTCGTCCTTGGTCTCCGGCATGTTCGTCCACTCGAGGATCTCGACCGGACCGGCAGCGCGCGCCTCGTCGAGGAATCGCGACTGCCGCCGCGGCTGCTGCCCGGTCGCGCCCCACACCCACGACCCGAGCAGCAGCTGGCTGCGCGCGCGGGTGAAGGCGACGTAGGCCAGACGGCGCTCCTCGAGCAGCCCGTGCTCGCCGTTGGCCGCGCGATAGCGCTTGAGCTCGTCCTGGAGCGCCTTCGTCTCGCCGAGCGACAGGTCGAGGTGCGGCAGCCCCTCGCGGTCACCCCGCAGCGGGAAGGGCACGCCGTCGAGCCCGGTGATCCACCCCGAGTCGTTGACCTGCCCGACCACCCATGTCCCGTCGTCCTTGAGGGAGGCCCGCGACAGGTGCGTCGGGAAGACCCCTTCGGACAGGCCGGGCACGGCGACGACGTCCCACTCGAGGCCCTTCGCCGCGTGGCAGGTGAGGATCTGCACGGCGTCGGCGGCCGGCTCGACGACCGGCTTCTCCAGGCCGCGCTCCTGCTCGACGGCGGCCTCGATCCAGTCGATGAAGCCACCCAGCGTCGGGCGGTCGGCGCTCGAGGAGAACTGCGCCGCCACGTCGGCGAAGGCGTCGAGGTGCGCCCGCGCGACGCCCGGCGACCACTTCGGCCGGGCCAGCACCTCGATGTCGACCCCGAGCTCCCGCTCCGCCTCGCCGACGAGGTCGGGCAGGGGCATACCGGCCTGGCGTCGCAGCCGGGCGACCATCGCCCCGATCTGCTGCAGCCGGCGCAGCGCCGTGTCGGAGATCGACTGCCCGCCGTCACCCCGCCACCCCGGGTCGGGCAGCCGGTCGAGGGCGTCGACGATCGTGACCGCATCGTCCGGCCCGGGCGGAGGCGCGTCCTCGCCGAGGTCGTCCCGGGCAGCCTTGGCCAGCTGACGCGCCCACGCCCCCAGCCCGTCGAGGTCGGCCGGACCGAGGAGCCCGGGGGGCCCGGTGAGCAGCCGCATGAGCCGGTCGCCGCGGGAGGGGTCCTGCACGATCGTCAGCAGGGAGACGACGTCGGCGACCTCCGGCGTGAGCAGCAGCCCGCCGAGACCCACGACCTCGTGCGGGATCCCCCGCGCGGCGAGCGCCTCGGCGACGAGCGTGAACTGGCTGCGCTTGCGGCACAGCACCGCCGCCGAGCGCCGGCCACCGGACCACCGGGTCTCGATCCACTCGGCGACCGCGGCCGCCTCGTCGTGGGCGGTGAGGCTGCGCATCACCTGCACCTGTCCCCGACCGGCCCCGGGCCGAGGCCGAAGGGAGGTCACCGGCACCCCGCTCACGGCACCCAGGGGCCCGGCCACGGCATTGGCGACGGACAGGATCGACTCGTCGTTGCGCCAGCTCGTCGACAGGTGCCTGACGGGAGCGGCCTCCCCTTCGGTGGAGAAGAAGCGGGGGAAGGTCGCCAGGGTCGTCGCGCTCGCCCCGCGCCAGGCGTAGATCGACTGGTGCGGGTCGCCCACGGCCGTGACCGCAGCCGGCGGCTGCCCCTCCGGGGCGAAGAGCTCCCGCATGAGGACCAGCTGCGCCTCCGAGGTGTCCTGGAACTCGTCGAGGAGCACGACGCGGAAGCGGTCGCGCTCGGCCTGCCCGAGGTCGGGGAAGCGCGTCGCCAGGGCCGCCGCGAGCGCCATCTGGTCGGAGAAGTCCATGACCGAGCGCTCGCGCTTGACCTCGCCGTAGCGCTCAACGATCGGCAGCACGAGCCGCTGCTGCTCCATCGGCGTCATGACCTTGCCTCGGAAGTCCTTCGTGAAGTCCTTGCCTGCCGCCGCCACGGACTCGAGGTGAGCGAGGGTTCGGCGGGCGAAGTCGTCGACGTCGGCCGGCGTGCGCAGGTGCTCAGCGAGCTCGCCCGCCAGCGAGACCACGGCATTGGTCACCGTCGATTCGGTCTTGTCGATGTCCTCCATCGGGCCGTCCCACGCGACGACCACCTCGTGGGCCAGCTGCCAGGTGGCGGCCTCCGAGAGCAGGCGGGAGTCCTTCTCGTAGCCCAGCCGCAGCGCGCCCTCGCGGACGAGGCGCCCGGCATAGGCGTGGTAGGTCGAGATCGTCGGCGCGCCACCGAGACCGCCGGCGTCGGCCTCCCCGTCGGCCTGCGCATCGGGCGCCCACACGCCGGCCTGCTCGAGGGTGGCCAGCCGGCGGCCGACGCGCTCGGCGAGCTCGCCGGCCGCCTTGCGGGTGAAGGTCAGGCCGAGCACCTGCTCGGGCGTGACGAGGCGGTTGGCGACGAGCCAGACGACCCGGGCGGTCATCGTCTCGGTCTTGCCCGAGCCGGCTCCCGCGACGACGAGCAGCGGCTCGAGCGGGGCCTCGATGATCTCGCGCTGCTCGTCGGTCGGCGGGTGCTCCTGGCCGAGGGCCCGGGCGAGGTCGACGGCGGAGATGACGGGCGGGTGGCTCATCGCAGCCGCCCTCCTTCCTCGTGGGCGGGGCAGGACGAGCGCACCGGGCAGATCCGGCAGCGGTTGTCCTCGGGCTGGGCGACGAAGGTCGCCGCCGCCATCCCCTCGGCGGTGTCGGTGATCAGGTCGTGGAAGTGGCGCGGCTCGTCGCTGCTCGCGATCGGCTGCTGCTCCTGCACGGCATTGCGCGAGGTGCGGGCCCGGCCGAGGTGGACGAGCGCGGCCCCGGCACCCTCGCTGCCGTGCCCGACAAAGCCGCTCTCGGCGATGGCCACCTGGTAGGACCCGAGCTGGGGGTGCTCGGCGAGCTCGGCGGCCGTCGGTGCCGAGGCGCCGGTCTTGTAGTCGATGACCCGCAGCCGGCCGTCGGCGTCGGCCTCGAGCCGGTCGACGCTGCCGGCGAGCACCGCCCGACCGAGCTCGACGCGGAAGCCGACCTCGGTGGCGACCGGGCGCCACCCCTCGCTCTCGGCACGCCGGTGGTAGTCGGCCAGCCAGTGCGCCATGCTGCGCGCGCGCTCGAGCTTCTGGTCCGTCACCCACCCGGGCGCCATGCCGAGCTCCGGCCAGCGCCGCTCGAGCTCGGCGAGGAAGGCCTCCTCACCCGCGTCGCCGAGCTCGTGCGCGATGTCGTGGATGAGGGTGCCGACCTCCTGCGAGACGCTGCTCGGCCCGTCGCCGCCCGAGGACTGCAGCAGCCAGCGCAGCGAGCAGTCGGCGAACTGCGCGACCTTCGACGGGCTGACCCGCACCGGGTCCTGCGGACCCCGCACGGATCGGGTGTCGCTGAGGTCGCGCAGCGCCCACCACGTCGACGGCGAGGCGCCCGGCACCCCGGCGTCGGCGAGGTGCGCCAGCCGGGCCACCGCGCGGGCCACCTCGCCCGGGTCGGGGCTCGCGAGTCGCTGCCGGAGCACGGCGACGAGGCCGGTGAGGTCGAGCGGCGCGGGCACCTGGGTCGGCTCCCGTCGGCTGCCGTCGTCGGGCAGCGGGTCGACGAGGTCGAGGTAGACCGACGGCTGCTCGTCCTCGGCGGCCACGGCCGTGACGACCACCCGCTCGCTCGCGCGGGTGAGCGCGACGTGGAAGAGGCGCGTCTCGTCGTGCCGGACGGCGGTCGCCGCCCCCGCCCCGGTGCGGTCGCGACCGGTGACGACGTCGACGAGGCGCTCGGAGCCCAGGAGGGATCCGCGCAGCCGCAGGTCGGGCCACACGCCCTCCTGCACCCCGGCGACGACGACCATGTGCCACTCGTGGCCGGCCGCCGTCTGCGGGGTGACGAGGGCGACCGCATCGGCGTTGGGGCTGCGGGCGGCGAGGGAGTCGGCGGCGACGGCCTGGCCGGCGACCGCGTCGAGGAAGGCATCGGGGCCCGACGCCGGCAGCGCGTCCTGGTGCGCCGCGGCGGCGTCGAAGAGCGCGACGACGGCATCGAGCGCCCGGTCGTGACGGGCACCCGTGGCGCCGCCGGCGAGCGCCGCAGCGCGCCAGGTGTCGGCGACGCCGAGGGCCTGCCAGAGCGCCCACAGCACCGACTCGGCGGAGACCCCGGGCGCCCACCCCGTCTCGCTCGTGACGGCGGCCGCCCGCCCGGCGGCGAGGGCCACGGCGAGGCGGTGCAGCGGGGCGACGTCTTCGCCGAGGTGGGCCAGCCGCTCGGGGTCGAGGACGAGCTCGCCGAGCAGCTCGTCGCTCGTGCGCGTGCCACCGGCGAGCAGCTCCTCGTGGCGCAGCACCCGGCGCAGCCGGCGCACGGCGACGGTGTCGGCGGCGATGACCGGCGAGGTGAGCAGGTCGAGCACGTCGGCCGGGTCGAGCGCCTCGACCCGTCCTCGGGCGAGGTCGACCGCGGACGCGAGCAGCTGGAGCAGCGGCCGTGCCGCCGGCTCGTCGCGCACCGGCACCCGGTGGGCGTCGCCCTGCACGGGCACCCCGCGGGCAGCGAGGACCCGGCGCAGCGTCGCCTGCCGCGAGGAGCCGCGCACGACGACGGCGAGCCGGTGCCACGGCACCCCGTGGAGCAGGTGCGCGGCCCGCAGCTCGTGGGCGACGAAGGCCGCCTCCTGGGCCCCGGAGTGCAGCACGTGCGCCTCGACGATCCCGCCGCCGGCGGCGGGCGCCGCCTCGCGCTGCCGGCCACCGCCGAGGGCCGCGATCTTGGGGGTCACCCGCGCGGCTGCCGCGTGCACCGCCTGCGGCAGCCGGTGCCCGCGACCGAGGACGTGCGTCTCCTCGGTGCGCCCGTGCCAGACGTCGACGAGGTGGTGCGGGTCGGCCCCGCGGAACCCCTGGACCGTGGCGTCGGGATCACCGACGAGGACGAGGTCGACGCCCGCCCCGGTGAGCACCCGCAGAAGCCGCGCGGCGGGCGCGGTGAGCTCGTGGGCGTCGTCGACGACGACGACCCGCATGCCCGAGCGCACCCGCTCGCGCGCCTCGGGGTCGTCCTCGAGCAGCTCGGCCGCGGCCGCGAGGACCCAGGCGGGGTCGAAGGCACCCGGCCGCGACAGTGCCGTCACCTCGTCGTACTCACGGGCGACCTGGGCGGCGGCGACCCACTCGGGGCGGCCGTGCTCGCGCCCGAGGGTCGCGAGGTCGTCGGGCGAGACCCCGTGCTCGATGGCGCGCATGAGCAGGTCGCGCAGCTCCTCGCGGAACCCGCGAGTCGTCAGGGCCTCGGCGAGGTCGTCGGGCCAGGCCGGTCCGCGGCCCGACTCGCGATGGCCGGCGAGCAGCTCGCCGAGCACGAGGTCCTGGTCCGCACCGGAGAGCAGCCGCGGAGCCGGCTGGCCGAGCAGGACCGCCTGCTGCCGCAGCACGGCGAAGCCCAGGGACTGCATCGTGCGGGCCATCGGCTCGGTCGTCGCGCCGGTGAGACCGGCGGTGACGGCGTCGCGCGCCTCGGCGGCGCCGAGGCGGGTCGCGGCGACGAGGAGCACCTCGTCGGGCCGGCACTCCCCCTGCCGCACCCGGTCGAGGACAGCGGCGACGGCGACCGTCGTCTTACCCGTGCCGGGACCGCCGAGGACCCGCACGAGGTCGGCGCGGGACGCGACGGCCCGCGCCTGGTCCTCGTCGAGACGAAGGGGGGCGTCCTCCCCCTTCGTCGTCGGCCGCCGCAGGTGCACGCTCGTCAGGTCCTCAGCCACGACGCCATCCCATCACCTCGGCCCGACAGCCTCCCCCGCGCGCAGGTTGTCACTACCGCGCAGTAGGATCCTGTGACTCACCACACGGTGAGCCACCCATCCCGGAGGAACCATGAGCTCCCACGCGACCGGTACCCGCGTCCAGCGGATGCCCCGTGCCCAGCGGCGGGCGCAGCTGCTCGGCGCCGCCCTGACCGTCTTCGTCTCGAAGGGCTACCACGCCGCCGCGATGGAGGACATCGCCGACGAGGCGGGCGTCTCCAAGCCCGTTCTCTACCAGCACTTCCCGGGCAAGCTCGACCTCTACCTCGCCCTCCTCGACGACCAGTGCGACCACCTCGAGTCACTCGTGCTCGAGGCGCTCAACTCGAGCGACGACCACGAGGAGCGGGTCTACGCGACCGTCCGCGCCTACTTCGACTTCGTCGCCGACGAGGGCGGCGCCTTCCGCCTGATCTACGAGTCGGACCTGACCAACGAGCCGCAGGTGCGTCACCGGATCGACGCCCTCGAGGCGCAGCTCGGCGAGGCGATGACCCAGCGGATCACCGAGGACACCCCGCTGCCCAAGGAGCTGGCCGAGATGCTCGGTCTGGCGATGTCCGGTGCCGCGCAGGTCATGGCGCGCACCTGGCTCGCGCACGGCGCCCACTTCACCAAGGACGTCGCCGCGCAGGCCGCCGGCCACCTCGCCTGGCGCGGTCTCGGCTCCTTCCCCGTCAACCGCATGGGCGCGGTCGACGACCCCGACACCGCCGCTGTCGGGCGTGAGTGACACGATGAGCTCGAGCTCACCCGTCGACAACGAAGGAGTGACCGTGGAGGTCAAGATCGGGATCCAGAACGTCGCCCGCGAGATCGTCATCGAGGCGACCGGCGCCGAGGCGGAGATCGAGGCCGCCGTGCGCACCGCACTCGACGGCGGAGCGCTCGTGCTCACCGACGACAAGGGCCGTCGCGTCATGGTCCCGGCCGGCGCCCTCGGCTACGTCGAGGTCGGCGAGCCCAGCCGCGGACGGGTCGGCTTCGGCGCCTGATCGCCGGGCCACGCGGCCCGGCCACGTCCGGGCCGACACACATTCGTTGCTTCCTGAGAGTCGCCCCACCCGCCTCAGGAGTCTATGTTGGTCACGGAAGCCCGCACGGGCTGCCTGAGCGCGTCCGCTCACCCCTGTCGGACGCAGAAGGAGTGATTCACTGTGTGGACCATCATCGTCACCGTCATCGTCGGCGCCATCATCGGCGCGCTCGCTCGTCTGGTCCTGCCGGGCAAGCAGAGCATCTCGACGCTCGTCACCGTCATCCTCGGTGTCCTGGGCGCGCTGATCGGCTCCTACCTGATCAACGGCACGAAGACGGACTTCAGCTTCCTCGCCGTCATCGTCGGTGTCGTCGTCGCCGCCGTCCTGATCGTCCTCTACGGGATGATCGCCGGCCGCAAGCAGGTCTGACGCACCACAAGCGAAGGGGGGTCCCGCCGAGTCGGCGGGACCCCCCTTCGTCATGTCTGGGTCGGGTCGTCCCCGGGACGCGGCCCTCAGGCGGACATGCCGAGGCGGGCCATCCGCTGCTGGTGCCGGTCGGTGAGCCGCTGCATGAGCTCACCGACCTCCGCGAGGGTGGCGCCGGGGCGGTCGTGGCTCAGGCCGAGGACGAGCTCGCTGAGGGCCTCGCGCTGGGCGGCCACGACCTGCCCCTGCGTCAGGGCCTCGCCCATGAGCCGTCGGCCCCACAGCGCGAGCGGACCGCCGCGACGCGGGTCCTGCTTGATGCCGCGACGCACCGCGTCGACGATCGTGTCGCGGTCGGCCTGCAGACCCCCGGTCTGCTCGATGACCGCCTGGGCGGAGGGGTCGACGTAGCGCGAGATCTCGACGAAGAAGTCACGGGCGATGCCGTCGCCGATGTAGGCCTTGACCATGCCCTCGAGCAGGTCACGCGGGCGGGTGCGCGCGTGGTAGGCCTCGAAGGCGTCCTCGAAGGGCGCCATCGCGGCGACCGGGTCGCCGCCGAGGGCGACGATGTGGTCGCACAGCTGCTCGTGGCTCTGGAACTCCCGGACCGCCATGCGCGCCAGCGCCCGCTTGAGGACGAGGTCGCGGGCCATCTCGGAGTCCGCCGCCATCCGCGTGAAGCCGGAGATCGCGCCGTAGGCGATGACCCCGAGGAGCTCGATCGTCCCCTCGCGCTCGCGGGTGCCGAGCTCGGGCGTGGACGAAGGGGGAACCTGCTCGCTCATGGGTCGCAGCCTAGTGGCGCACCGGCCTCGTTTCGGCCCCGGGAGGGGGTCGCGGGTAGCATGACGACGACCAGCGGTGCCCGGTCGGCATCCTTCTCCCCGGACGAGACGTCCGGCGCGGTCGCCCCTCGTGGCGGCGGACCGCTTGACTCACCTCCGATCGGCCCGTGCCATCCACGGCGCGCGATGCGTCGTCCACGCTGATCGAGAGATTCATGACTGAGCCCGACACGACCGTGCCCGCGTCCGACGCCGAGCGCGAGGCCGTCCAGGCCACCCCCGACATCGAGGGCACCGCCCCCGAGGCCGCGCAGCAGACCTTCGGCGACTTCGACGTCCACCCCGAGATCGTCGCGGCGCTCGCCGACGCGGGGATCGTCCACCCCTTCCCCATCCAGGCGATGACCCTGCCCGTCGCCCTCGCCGGCCACGACATCATCGGCCAGGCCAAGACCGGCACCGGCAAGACCCTCGGCTTCGGCGTCCCGATGCTCAACCGGATCGACCTCGAGTCCGACGACATCCGCCCGCAGGCGCTCGCGGTCGCCCCGACCCGTGAGCTCGCCAGCCAGGTGGCCGCCGACCTCGAGCGCGCCGGCAAGCGCCTCGGGATCAAGGTGCTCACCGTCTACGGCGGCCGCGCCTACGAGCCGCAGATCGAGGCGCTGAAGAAGGGCGTCCACGTCGTCGTCGGCACCCCCGGCCGACTCATCGACCTGGCCCAGCAGCGCCACCTCGACCTCTCGGCGACCAAGACCGTCGTCCTCGACGAGGCCGACGAGATGCTCGACCTCGGCTTCCTGCCCGACGTCGAGAAGATCATGGCGATGACCTCCCCGGCCCGCCACACGATGCTCTTCTCCGCGACGATGCCCGGCGCGATCGTCGCCCTGGCCCGCCGCTACATGACCCAGCCGACGCACATCCGCGCGATGAGCGAGGACGGCGAGGGCGACAGCCACACCGTCAAGGCGATCGAGCAGTTCGTCTACCGCGCGCACGCGATGGACAAGGTCGAGATGCTCGCGCGGATCCTGCAGGCCGACGGCCGGGGTCTGACGATCATCTTCTCGCGCACCAAGCGCACCGCGGCCAAGGTCGCCGACGAGCTCACCGACCGCGGCTTCGCGGCCGCGTCGATCCACGGTGATCTCGGCCAGGGCGCCCGCGAGCAGGCGCTGCGCGCCTTCCGCAACGGCAAGGTCGACGTGCTCGTCGCCACCGACGTCGCGGCCCGCGGCATCGACGTCACCGACGTCACCCACGTCATCAACTACCAGTGCCCCGACGACGAGAAGACCTACGTCCACCGCATCGGCCGCACCGGCCGCGCGGGCAACACGGGCATCGCCGTCACCTTCGTCGACTGGGACGACGAGACGAAGTGGGCGATGATCAACCGCGCCCTCGACCTGGGCATCCCCGAGGCCGTCGAGACCTACTCCTCGAGCCCGCACCTCTTCACCGACCTCGACATCCCCGAGGGCACCAAGGGCCGCCTCCCCCGCGGGCAGCGCACCCGCGAGGGCCTCGACGCCGAGCGCCTCGAGGACCTCGGCGAGACCGGCAAGTCCAGCGGTCGTCGCTCCGGCGGCGGGCGCGGTGGCTCCGGCGGCCGCGGCAACGGCGGTGGCCGTGGTGGCGAGCGCTCCGGCCAGACCGAGGCGAAGGGGGACGGCGAGTCCCGTCCCCGTCGTCGCAACCGCAACCGCCGCCGCACCCGCGGTGGCCAGTCTCAGTCCTCGGGCTCGGAGAGCTGACCGGCTCCTCCGGCGCGAAGGGGGCCGGCCTCCCGGCCCCCTTCGGCCCGGCGAACTAGGCTGCCTCGGGTGCGTGATCCCAAGAGCCTCGCCCGCGGCGCCGCCCGCCGGACCTACGCGACCCTGCAGCGCCTGCGCCCCCGCCCCACCGCCTCGGACGGGTCGAGCGCAGCGGCCGTCACCGCCCGGCTCGCGGCGCTGACCGAGCAGCGCGACCACGCCGCTGCCGTCGACCTCGTGCGCGCCGAGCTCGACGCCCTCGGCGGGGACACCGGCTTCCTCGACCAGGCGCGGCGCAGCGCCTCGCGCGCCGGCGAGCCGAGCCTCCAGGCGGAGGTGACCCGCGCCGAGCTCGCGGCGACGCCGCGCTTCGCCGGTCCGGCCCGCACCCGGCTGACCGCAGCCCTCGACCAGGTCACCGGCCGGCTGCGCGAGACCGACCCGACGTGGTCCCCGTCGCTCGACCCGGCCGCCGTGGCCGCCGCCCGCACCCTGCAGGAGCGGTCAGAGCCCGGCGCCGGCCGACGTGTCGTCCACCTGCTCAAGATCGCCCTGCCCCACCGGCAGTCCGGCTACTCCGTGCGCACCCGCTACAACCTCGCCGCCCAGACCGACGCGGGCATGGAGCCGGTCGCGATCACGGCGCTCGACTTCCCGGGCGGCGACGCACCCGACGTCGAGATGGTCCACGGGGTGCGCCACCGTCACCTGCTGCGCGACCACGTCCCCGGCACCGAGCGCGTCGACAGCTATCTCGACGCCTATGCCAGCGCCCTGCTGCCCGCCGTCGCCGAGGAGGCCCCCGACCTGCTCCACGTGCACTCGGGTGGCCGCGGCTACGAGGCCGCACTCGTCGGGCGGGCCGTCGCCGAGGCCCTCGACATCCCGTGGGTCTACGAGGTCCGCGGCTTCTTCGAGGCGATCTGGAGCCAGGACCTCGACCGGGCCGAGTCGGCCGAGACCTATCGCCGGCGCCGCGACACCGACACCCGCTGCATGCTCGCCGCCGACGCCGTCATCACCCTCAGCGAGTCGATGCGCTCCGACATCATCAGCCGCGGCGTGCCCGGCGACCGCGTCCACGTCGTGCCGAATGGCGTTGACGCGCAGGCCTTCTCACCCCGCCCCCGGCGAGATGACCTCATCGACGAGTACGGCCTGCGCGACCGCTTCGTCTTCGGCTACGTCTCCAACCTCGACCACTACCGCGAGGGCCAGGAGCTGCTCGTCGACGCGGCCGTGGCCCTGCGCGAGCGCGGCATCGACGCCGTCGCCCTCGTCGTCGGCGACGGCACCCGCCGCGCCGAGCTCGAGGCGCACGCCGCCGCGGTCGGAGCGGGCGACGCCGTCGTCTTCACCGGCCGGGTCCCCCACGACGAGGTGCTCGACCACTACGCCCTCATCGACGTCTTCGTCGTGCCCCGGGTCGACGAGCAGGCGGCCCGGCTCGTCACGCCGCTCAAGCCCTTCGAGGCGATGGCCACCGGCCTGCCCGTGCTCGTCTCCGACCTGCCGGCGCTCACGGAGATCACCGGCGAGGGCGCATGGGGCGAGTCCTTCGCCGCGGGGGACGCCGACGCGCTGACCGACGCGCTCGCCCGCCTGGCCGGTGACCCGGGGCGTCGCGCGGAGCTCGCCGCCGCAGGCCGCGCCTGGGTCGAGGCGGAGCGCTCGTGGGCCGCCAACGGCCCGCGCTACGCGCGGGTCTACGAGCAGGTGCTCGGCGCCCGGGAGTGACCGAGGGGGTCGAGCCGGGCTGCAGGCGCAGCCACGTCCAGCCGCAGCCCGACGCCGCTCAGACCTCGACCTGCTCCCGCGGGTCGCCGTAGAAGACCACCCGGCTCGAGGCATTCATGAAGGACGCGTCCTCGAGGGTCCACGTGTGGGCGTGCCGGTCGGTGCCCCGGATGCTCACGAAGTTGAACCGGTCGGCCGAGTAGGTCCGCACCCCCGCAGCCTGCGCGCGGTTGAGCAGGTCGGTGTCGACCGCCCGCGGCAGGTCGGAAAATCGCAGCCCCCGCGCCACCTCACCACGCATGAGGATCGAGCCGCCCTGCACGAGCCGCTCGTAGCGGTGCTCGCTCTTGGGGAAGCGCAGGATCACGGCGCCGGTGCTGCGCAGCCACGTGTAGTGCGCCCACTTGCCCGCGATCCCCGCGCCGGAGTAGTCGACGGCGTCGACGAGGTCGAGCAGGTAGTGCCGCCCGTAGAAGTTGTCGTCGTCGATCTTCGCCACGTGCGCGCCGTCGCTGGCGTCGATGCCGAGGTTGAGGCAGGCACCGAGGGTGAGCGACGCGTCGGCGGGCACGACGACGAGCTGGTCGATCCCCCGCTCGCGGAAGCGCGCCTCCACCTCGGCGACGTCGACGTCGAGCCCGTGGAGGACGAGGACGACCTGCAGCTCGCCGCTCTCGCGCAGCGACTGCCGGGCCATGTTGTCGGCGACGGTGTCGAGCTCGTGGGCCCGGTTGGTCGAGATGACCGCGCTCACGCTCCGGTCGAAGGGAGCACCCGTCGCGTCCCGCAGGTCGCGGGGGCGGCCGACGAGGGCCTCGAGGTCGGCGGCCCGGTGGGCGAAGGTGTGCCCGCCCCGTGCCGCGCGGGCGGCCGGCAACGCGACCCGCTCGACGAGCTCGTCCTGCCACAGGTGGGCGCGCACCTGCAGCGCCAGCTGGGTGTCGTCCTCGACGCGGCAGACCCGGTCGGCCAGCTCGTCGGGCAGCCGCTCGATCGTGGGGCCGGTGCCGACGAGGGCCGTGCCGGCGGCAGCGGCCTCGAGCGCGTGCCAGGGCGTCAGGGGTCGGTCGGCGACGAGGGCGGCCGCGCGGTAGCGTCCGAGGACGGGGCGGTCACCCGGCAGCTCGCTCGCCGCATCGTCGCCCCCGACGACGTCGAGCCGCTGCGGCTGCACGGGCGCCAGCCGCTCGAGGTCGACGTCGGCGTCACCGACGAGGGCGACGACCTGCTCCCGCCGTGCGGTGGAGCCGACGACCGAGGGTGCGTGGACGGTGTGGTCGACGGCGGGCGCGAGGTGGCGCACCTCGCGACCCAGCGCGGTGGCCCACTCGGGGACGCTCGCGGCATCGTCGACGTGGATGTGCACGGGCGCGGTGACGCCCTCGACGAGCCGCGCGACGTCGTCGGCGACGACCCGGGCGCTGCTCGTCACCCAGACGATGACCGGCACCTCGACCCCTGCGACGGCGGCACGCTGCCGGGCGAAGGGCGCCGCCACGGTCACCGCCGAGCGCGCGTCGACCTCGACGAGCACCGCCTCGGGGTCCTCGTCGGTGATCAGCCACTGACCGGCCAGGCCGGCGCGCACCCGCTCCGAGGCGTGCACCTCGACGCGCAGCCGCTCGTGGGAGCGCCGCTCCCCGGCGGCCGGGGCCATGACCCGGGCACGCCGCCTGCTCTCCTCGCGCCGGGCACGCGGCCCCGCGGTCGCGTCGCGGACGGCGGACCGCACCGCCTGGGCCGGTCCGGACAGTGCACTCATCGCATCTCCTCGGCGAGCTGGTGAATCCGGGCGCGGGCCTCGTCCTCGGGCAGCCAGAGGGCGCTGCCCTCGGGCACGCCCCACGTGGCGAGCTCGGTCTCGACGGCGGCGTGGGTCCACGCCGGGTCGACCCGGTGGGTGCGGGTCGCGGTGGGCCGGGTGACGAGCACCTCGCCCGTCGTCAGGTCGGGCGCCGGCCGGCCGACGGACAGCGCCTCGGCGCGGCGCACCCAGGTCACCGCCGCCTCGACGTGCTCCTCGGGGTGCACCTGCACGAGGTCGTCGGCGTGGTCGACGAGCCGGCGCACCGCGGGCAGCAGGCCCTTGCGGTAGAGGCGCAGGCGCGCGGGGTTCTCGCGGTGGAGCAGGGCGACCCGCAGGTCGAGGTCGAGCAGCTCGTCGAGCACACCCCGCAGCTCGGCCGGGTCGGCCATCGTGTCGGCGGCGTCGTCGACGACGAGCAGGTCGAAGGGAGCGAGCGGCCGCGTCGAGATCCACGCGTGGGGTGCGGTGAAGGGGCGACCCGGCGCACTCTCGCGATCGGGGTCGGACTCGCCGTGCCGCGTGGCCCAGTCGAGGACGAGCTCCTGCGGGACGTCGGCCCCCTCGGCCACCGGCGGCAGCTCCCCCTTCGTCCTGGCCGTGGCCAGACGCCGGTGCCACGTCTTGTAGGCCGAGCGATAGGCCAGCCGCGCACCGATGCCCCAGCCGACGCCGAAGTCGCTGCGGGACAAGGATCCCGAGCGCAGGCGGGTGATCTGCAGGGGCGGGGTGACCATGGGCGGGACCTGGCCGGTGACGGCTTCGATCCGGGCGTTGTACTCGCTGTCGGCGCTCTTGCGCACGTCGTCGAAACTGCCGACCCGGTCGTGGGTCGACCGCCGCATGACGAGCCCGGCGGCGTTGTGCCGCACCGCCGGGTAGCCGAGCCAGGCGAGCCGGAGGTCCTCGCTCCCGCGGATCGCCAGGGCGTGGGTGGCGACGAGCGAGGGGTCGGCGAGCAGTGGGAGCACCTGGCGCTCGATGCGCTCGGGGTGGCACCAGTCGTCGGCGTCGAGGAAGGCGAGGTACTCCCCCTTCGCCTGGGCCAGACCGAGGTTGCGGGCGCGATAAGCACCGCCGTTGCGCTCACGGGTGATGACCCGCGCCCGCGGGTCGAGGGCGGCGATGCGGGCAATCTCGTCGGCGAAGTCCGGCCCGGAGGCGTCGTCGACGACGAGCACCTCGAGCCGCGACCAGGTCTGGTCGAGCAGGGCGCGGATCGCCGTGGCGAGCCACGGGCCCGGGCGATAGGCGGTGACGACGACGCTGACGAGCGGCAGGTCGTCAGCGTCGATGTCGCGGCCGGTGGCCTCGCGGACCCGCTCGCGCAGGCCCGCCCGGCGGGCCGCCAGCTCGGCCGCGTCGGGGCCGACGCGGTCGTAGACGTCGAGGTCGTCGCCGAAGGCCGCGACCGACTCCGCCCCGACGACCGCCGCGAGCTCGTCGTCGGTGAGCCGGCGGGGCACGAGCATCCCGGCGTCGCGCCAGCGGCGGGTGAGCAGCGCCCACCACGCGTCGTCGTCACCGGCGGTGCCGGGGTGCGCCAGGTCGGTCTCGAGGTCGAGCCGCTCGTCGTCGGAGAGCTGGGTGAGCGCAGGCAGCTGGGCCGCGAGGACGGCCGCGCCCTCGCCCGCCTCGGTCTGCCGGGCGAGCAGGGTGTGGGCGTGCAGCAGGCACTGCCGCGCGGTCAGAGCACCGGCGTGACCCTCGTCGACGAGCTCGCGGAAGACCGCCGACCCGGTCCGGGCCAGCTCGGCGTCACCGCTGGTGACGAGCAGCTCGGCCCAGCCGGCCCGCCAGCTCGGGGCACCGGTGCGCTCGGCGAGCAGCCGCGCGGCATCACGCAGCAGCGCGGACCGGGTGCGGTGGCCGGTCGCGACGAGGTCGTCGACCCCGATCTGCTCCGCGCCCCGGGCATAGGCGGCGACGAGCGGGTCGGCGCCGGTGAGCGGGGTCGGCCGCAGCCGGGCACGAAGGGGGTCGACGACCCGACGTCGTGCGGCGGGATCACGGGTGACGACGGCGCGCAGGCCGCCGACGGCGAGGGTACGAGCGCGTTGCAGGGTGGGCACGGGCGACTCAGATCGCGGCGAGGATGGCCTCGGTGACCTCGCGGTAGGCGGCGGCACCCTTGCTCGAGCGGGCGGTGTCGAGGATCGAGCGGCCCGCGGCCGGAGCCTCCGCGAAGCGCACCGTGCGCGGGATCGGCGGCGAGAGCACCGGCAGCTTGTAGCGCGTGCCGAGGTCCTCGAGCACCTCGCGGGCGTGGTTGGAGCGGCCGTCGTACATCGTCGGGAGGATGCCGATGGTCTTGAGCTTCTTGTTGAGCAGCTTCTTGACGTCCTTGACCGTGTCGAGCAGCTGGCCGACGCCGCGGTGGCTGAGCATCTCGGCCTGCATCGGGATGATCAGACCGGTCGCAGCCGTGAGCGCCGAGAGGGTGAGCACCCCCAGGCTCGGGCTGCAGTCGAGCAGGACGACGTCGTAGTCCTCGCGCACGTCCTCGAGGACCGACTGGAGGACGAACTCGCGCCCCGGACGGGTGAGCAGCTGGGCCTCGGAGCCCGCGAGCTCGATCGTCGAGGGCAGCAGGTCGATGCCGTCGCTCGCCTCGAGGATCGCGTCGGCGATCTCGGCCTGGCCGAGGACGACCTCGTTGACCGACAGCTCGACGGCGTCGGGGTCGATGCCGAGGCTGAAGGTCAGGCTCGCCTGCGGGTCGAGGTCGACGAGCAGCACCCGCTTGCCGAGCTCGGCCATGGCGGCACCGATCGAGGCCACGGAGGTCGTCTTGGCGACCCCGCCCTTCTGGTTGGCGACCGCGATGATCGCCGCCTTCTTCGCTCGTGCCACGTGTGACGCCCTTCTGTCCGTCGGGATGCGCCGCCATCCTCTCAGGTCGGCGCCCTGCCGGGGCGCCACCACCCCGCGGCGCGCGTCACGTCGCGCCCCGTCCGGGTGACGGGCTCCCCTTCGCCCCGGGTCAGACCGCCTGCACGCGCCCGATGCGGCCCTGGCGGAAGGCCTCGACGAAGAGCGCGTGGTCGGCACGGACCCGCTCGGCGTAGGCGACGGCGAAGTCGACGAGGTCGCCCACGAGCTCCTCCTCGCGGCCCTCGAGGACCGAGGCGATCGCCTCCTCCGTCTGGAAGTCGACGACGGTGTGGTCGCTGTCGGCGTCGGAGACGCAGTGGATCTTGGCCGTCGCCCGCCCGAGGTCGCGCACGACCGGCTCCATGTCGACCGGCTCGTGCAGCTCGTCCCACGACAGGTCGATCTCGTAGGGCGAGACCTCGTCGACGACGAAGCCGACGCCCGCGACCGTCGTGTAGCCGAGCAGCGGGTCGGCGTGCACCTGCAGCGCCCGCTGGCTGACGACGGTCCGCTCTCCCTCGTGGGCGAAGAGGTCACGGGCCTGCGGCAGGTCGACGACGTCGGCGAGCGCGGGGTGGTTGGCCTGCTTCATCGACAGGAGGATGTCATTTTCGTGCGCCTCGTCGAAGCCCTCGATGAGCAGGCTGTAGGCCGGCAGCCCGGCGCTGCCGATGCCGAAGCCGGAGCGCCCGACGACGTCCTTGACCTCGTAGAAGGTCTCGTGCTCGGCGCGCTTGGCCTCCGGGATCGTCTCGACGTAGCGCGCGAAGGCCTCAAGGACCCGCTCGCGCTCCTCGTCGTCGAGCCGGCGCACGCCGGGCCCGTCGGTGAAACGGCGACCCTCGTCGGTCACCTCGCTCGCCGCGTCGAGCAGGGCGGCACGACTGCCGCGCCGGGCCGCCTGCAGGGTCGCGTGCAGCGCCCCCTCGGTGTTGCCCAGGCGCAGGGCGAACTCCATGTCGTCGGCGCCGTCGACGAAGTCGTGGACCTGCTCGAGATAGCTGCGCAGGTAGGTCGCCGCCAGGTCACGGACGTCCTGCTCGGGCAGGGCCTTGCGCCAGCCCATGACCGCCAGCCCGGCGACGAATCGCCGCAGGTCCCACGTGTAGGGCCCGACATAGGCCTCGTCGTAGTCGTTGACGTCGAGGACGAGCTCGCCGTGGGAGTTGATGTAGGTGCCGAAGTTCTCCACGTGCAGGTCGCCGTGGGTCCACACCCGCGAGGTCCGCTCGTCGGTCCACGGCTCGTCGAGCGAGGCCATGTCGCGGTGGAAGAGGCAGACGCTGCCGCGATAGAAGGCGAAGGGGGAATCGGCCATCTTGCGGAACTTCACCCGGAAGGCGTCGGGCGAGGCGGCCATGAGGTCGGAGAAGGCGGACTCGAGGGTGTCGACGACGTGCTGCTGGCGAGCCCGCTCGTCGCCCGTCTCGACCCAGCTCATCGCAGGACCGGCAGCCCGGTGGCCAGCGACTCGAGGCGGGCGAGCACCTCGGGGTCGGTCGTGTTCTCACCGAGCCGGTTGGTCTTGCCGTCGCCGTGGAAGTCGCTGCTGCCGGTGACGAGCAGGTCGTGCTCGGCGGCGAGCTCGCGGGCCAGGCGGCGACCGGCGTCGTCGTGGTCGCGGTGGTCGGCCTCGAGGCCGAGCAGCCCGGCGTCGACGAGGCGGGCGACGTCGTCGGCGTCGAGCGAGCGCTGGCGCTTCGCGGCGAAGGGGTGGGCGACGACCGGGACCCCGCCGGCGGCGCGCACGAGCCGGACGGCCTCCTCGGTGCCCACCGCGTAGTGCGCCTCGTAGTAGCGCGAGCCGTTGTGCAGCCAGTCGGCGAAGACGGCATTGCGGTCGGGGGCGAGCCCCTTGGCCACGAGGGCGTCGGCGAGGTGCGGGCGGCCGAGGGAGGCCGGGCCGTCGGCCTGCGCGAGGACGTCGTCCCACGTGATGTCGAAGCCGTCGGCGGCCATGTGCTCGACGATGCGCTGCAGTCGCGGCACGCGGTCGTCGCGCATCCGGCGCATCTCCTCGGCGAGCGCCGCGTCCTGAGGGTCGAAGAGGTAGGCGAGCAGGTGGACCGAGCGCCCCTGGTGCCGCGTCGACAGCTCGGCCCCGCGCACGAGGGCGACGCCGTGCTCGGCGGCCGCCTGCGCCGCCTCCTCCCACCCGACGGTCGTGTCGTGGTCGGTGAGCGCCACCGTCGTCAGCCCGGCCTCCGCCGCCTGACGGACGAGCTCACCGGGCGCGTCGGTGCCGTCGCTGCGGGCGCTGTGCGTGTGCAGGTCGATCACATCTGCACCCTATGGCCTCGCACCGACGGCCGGTCAGCCCAGACCGGGCCAGTCGGGCGTGCGCTTCTCGGCGAAGGCCCGCACGCCCTCGGCGCGGTCGGCGCTGAAGGCCGTGTCGTGCCAGCGGGCGTCCTCGAGGTCGAGGCCCTCGTCGAGGGTGAGGTCGAGGCCGCCACGCATGGCCGCCTTGGCATTGCGCATCCCCACCGGCGAGTGCTGGGCGATGGTCGCCGCCATGGCGAGGGCCTCCCCCTTCGCGTCGTCGACGAAGCGGTCGGCCAGGCCGAGGCGTAGGGCCTCCTCGCCATCGACCCGGCGCGTGGTGAAGATCAGGTCGGCCGCCCGCGACCAGCCGATGCGGCGGGTCAGCAGCTGCGTGCCGCCACCGCCGGGGATGACCCCGACCGAGACCTCCGGCAGCGCGAAGAGCGCCCGCGGCCCGGCGACGATGAGGTCACACGCGAGCGCGAGCTCGCACCCGCCGCCCATGGCATAGCCGTCGACCGCGGCGATCGTCGGCACCGGCAGGTCGAGGAGCGCCCGGTAGGCCAAGCGGTTGCCCGGGCGCTGTGCGCGCAGCTGCTCGTCGGTGAAGCCGTTGCGCTCCTTGAGGTCCGCGCCGACGCAGAAGGCCTTGTCGTGGCTCGACGTGAGCACCACGGCACGCACCGAGGTGTCGTCGGCGAGGGCCCCACCGGCCGCGGTGAGGGCCGTCGCCATCTGCGTGGAGACGGCGTTCATCGCCTCGGGGCGGTCGAGGACGACCTCGACGACGCCGGACTCGTGGCGGTCGATGCGGATGAGCGGGGTGTCGATCATGGGGTCCATCCAACCAGTCGGGTCACGGGCGCGAGAGCAGAGCGGCGATGCCCTGCCCGACGCCGATGCACATCGTCGCGATCGCGTGGTCGTGGTCGCCGTCGGCCATCGACAGGGCGGCCGACCAGGCGATCCGGGCGCCACTCATCCCGAGCGGGTGACCGAGGGCGATCGCCCCACCGTGCGGGTTGACCCGCGGGTCGTCGTCGGCGATGCCGAGCCGGCGCAGCACGGCCAGCCCCTGCGAGGCGAAGGCCTCGTTGAGCTCGATGACGCCCACCTCGTCGAGACCGACGCCGGTGCGCGTCAGCAGTCGGGTGACGGCCGGCGCGGGGCCAAGCCCCATGACCCGCGGCTCGACGCCGATGGCGGTCACCGCATCGACCCGGGCGACCGGGGTGAGCCCGTGACGCTCCACCCCCTCCTCCGAGGCGACGAGCAGGGCGGCGGCGCCGTCGTTGACGCCCGACGAGTTGCCGGCGGTCACCGACCCACCGTCGAAGAGCGGCCGCAGCCGACCGAGCGCCTCGAGCGAGGTCGCGCGCGGGTGCTCGTCGGTGTCGACGACCACGGGGTCGGCCTTGCGCCGGGGCACGGTGACCGGGACGATCTCCCGGGCCAGCCGGCCCGAGGCGATGGCGGCGGCCGCCCGCTCCTGCGAGCGCAGCGCGAAGGCGTCCTGGTCCTCGCGGGAGACGGCGTCGTCGACGGCGACGTTCTCCGCCGTCCTCGGCATCGGGTCGGTGCCGTGGCGCCGCTCCATCTCGGGGTTGACGAAGCGCCACCCGATCGTCGTGTCCTCGACGCTCATCCCCCGGGCGAAGGGGGTCTGCGCCTTGGGCAGGACGAAGGGGGCCCGGCTCATGCTCTCGACCCCACCGGCGACGACGAGGTCGGCGTCGCCGGCGACGACCGCGCGGGCCGCGTAGCCGACGGCGTCGAGCCCCGAGCCGCACAGCCGGTTGATCGTCGTCCCGGGGACCGTGACGGGCAGGTCGGCGAGCAGCGCGGCCATCCGTGCGATGTTGCGGTTGTCCTCCCCCGCCTGGTTGGCGCAGCCGACGACGACGTCGTCGACGAGCTCCGGGTCGAGGTCGGGGTGCCGGGCGAGCAGCTCGCGGATCGTGTGCGCCGAGAGGTCGTCGGGGCGCACGCTCGACAGCGCCCCGCCATATCGACCGATCGGCGTGCGGACCCCGTCGACGAGATAGGCCCGGCGGGCGCCGCTCATCCGGCGCCCTGGCCGCTCAGCCGGGCGCGGCCGGCGTCGGTGAGCACCCGGTCGGTGCCCTCCGTGGCGACGAGCTGGGGGTCGGCACGGTAGAGCTCGGCCCGCACGGCCGGGTCGAGCCCGACCTCGCGGGCGACCTGGTGGGCCTCGAGCTTGTTGAGCCGGCCGCCGTTGTCGGCGAGCCGCTGGAGGAAGGCGGCCACCGGGTCGGCGGTCGCCGAGGCGTCGCTCGGCGCGGGGTCGGGCAGCTCGACGAGCGCCTCGAGCTGGGCGATGACCGCCCGCACCGTCTCGCGCCAGGAGGCGGCGGTCTGGGCGAGGTCGGTGGCCGCGCCGCCGCTGCCCTGCCAAGTGCGCTTGGGGTGGCGGCGCACGTACTCGCGCTCGAGCTCGAGCATGCGGGCCGTGTGGTGGGCGAACTGCTCGGCGCTGCCGTGGAGGAAGACCCAGTTGCGGGTCTCGTGCGCGCTCTTGCCCTGCGCCTCGAGCTCCTCGTCGCTCAGCTCGGACGCCGGGACGCCGGTGGTGGCATCGGACATGGTGGGTTCCCTTCCTCGTGCGTCAGTCGAGCCGACGCAGCTGGTCGCGATAGCGGGTGGAGTTGTCCAGGTACTCGCCGACGCCGAAGCGGATCCACTCCGCCGCGTCGGCCGGGACCGGGCGCACCTGCGCGGGCACGCCGACGGCCATCGAGCCGGCGGGCACCTGCGCCCGCTCGCGCACGACGGCACCGGCCGCGATGACCGAGCCCGTGCCGACGGACGCGAAGTTGAGCACGACCGACCCGGACCCGACAAGGCACCAGTCGCCGATCGTGCAGCCCTCGAGGTGCGCGTTGTGCCCGACGACGCAGTCGGCACCGATCGTCGTCGGCTGCTCCTCGATGACGTGGACGACGGTGCCGTCCTGCACCGAGGTGCGGTCGCCGACGACGATCCGGCCGAAGTCGGCACGCAGGACCGCGGTCGGCCACACCGAGGCGCGCTCGCCGAGCGTCACGTCGCCGATGACGACGGCGTCGGGGTGGACGAAGGCGGAGGCGGGGATCGTCGGCACCGCGTCGCCGAGGGCGTAGATCGCCATGTCAGGCCGCCTCGGTCAGGTGCTTGTAGATGCGAAGGGCGTTGCCCCCCAGGACCGCAGGCACATCCTCGTCGGGCACGAGGTCGGCGACCGCGCGGGCGTTGACGTCGGTGCCGGGCACGCCCGGCCAGTCGGTCGCGAAGATCATCTTGCGCGCCAGCCGCTCGAGGCCGGAGGCCGCGTAGTACTGCGGCAGGCGCTTGGGCGGCAGGCCCGACAGCTCGATCCACACGTGCGGGTTGCTCAGCGCCATGAAGGCCGCCTGCTCGTACCACCAGCCGCGCCCGCCGTGGGCGAGGACGATGTCGAGCTCGGGGAAATCGCGCGTCACGGCGAGCAGGTGCGAGGGGTCGGCGTACTGGTTGGACGACCCGGCGAAGGTCGAGGTGCCGCAGTGCACGACGAGCGGCGCCCCCTCCTCGCACAGCACCTGGTAGGCCGGGTAGAGCATCGGGTCGTCGCAGGTGAAGCCGCCGTGGACCGGGTGCAGCTTCAGCCCCGCGGCACCGTGCCCGAGCTGACGGCGCACCTCGTCCCCGAGGGGGAAGTGCAGGTGCGGGTTGACGTTGGCCATCGGGCGGAAGCGCTGCGGGTTGTGCTCGACGACGGGTAGGAGGTCGTCGAAGAGCTGCATGCCCGTCGCCTTGGGGCTGTACTCGCAGAAGAGGATCGCGACGTCGACGCCCTGCTCGGCGAAGAGCTCGTCGACGACCGCCGGGCGTGGGACGCCGTCGGCGTCCCACGCACGCTCCAGCAGGCCCTCGGGCCCGAACTGCCGCGCCCAGTCGATCCACGACGGGGACAGGGTCGGCAGGACGGGCAGGTGGACGTGCGCGTCGACGAGGGTGTGACCGTCGAGCACGGCGCCTCAGAGGTCCGCGACCATCGGGGTGTCGACCCCGATCGGCCCGGTCTTGTGGCTGCCGCCGGGTGCGCCGAGCGGCTCGTCGCGGCCGTCGAGGACCTCGGTGAAGAAGCGCCGGTTGTCCTCGATGTGCTCCTGCATCTCCTCGGGCACCCGTCGGTCCTGGCTGATCGCCTCGACGGGGCACACCGGCTCGCAGGCGCCGCAGTCGATGCACTCCTTGGGGTTGATGTAGAGCTTGCGCTCGCCCTCGTAGATGCAGTCGACGGGGCACTCCTCGGTGCACGAGGTGTCCATGACGTCCAGGCAGTGTCCGGCGATGACGTACGGCATGTGAGTTCCTCTCAGGCGGGCTGCGGGACCGCGGGCTGGTTGTCGGTGGAGTGCCCGGGGAAGAGCTGGGCCTCCGGGTCGATGTGGACGGCCGCGTTGTTGACCGCGGTCGCCACCTCGCCGAAGCCGACGGCGATGAGGCGCACCTTGCCGTCGTAGTCGGTGATGTCACCGGCCGCGAAGATGCCGGGGACGTTGGTGCGCATCGCCGGGTCGACGACGAGGTGCCGGTTGTCGTGGAGCTCGACGCCCCAGTCGCGCAGCGGGCCGAGATTGGCGGTGAAGCCGAGGGCGGCGACGAGCCGGGTGCAGCGAAGGGAGCGGGGCTCCTCCCCCTTCGGCGTCACCATGACCGACTCGAGGGCACTGCCGCCGACGGTCTCGGTGACCTGCGCGTTGAGCACGATCTCGACGGGCGCCGCGTGCAGCTGCTCGACCGACCCGTGGTGGGCACGGAACTGGTCACGTCGGTGCACGAGCGTCACCGACTCGGCGATCGGGTGGAGCATGTTGGCCCAGTCGACGGCCGAGTCACCGCCGCCGACGACGACGACGTGCTGGCCGGCATACTCCGCCGAGCTCGGCACGAAGTACTCGAGCCCGCGACCGAGGAAGTCCTCGCCCGCCGGCAGCTTGCGCGGGGAGAAGGTGCCGATGCCGCCGGTGACGACGATCGCCCCGGCCTCGACGCGGTCTCCGGTGCTCGTCGTCACGACGAGCCGCTCGCGCCCCTGGTCGTCGGTGGTCCGCTCGAGCTCCTGCGCCTCCTGGCCCAGCAGGTAGACCGGGTCGTAGGGCGCCGCCTGCTCGACGAGGTTGGCGATGAGCTGCCGGCCCGAGACGGCGGGGAACCCGGCGATGTCGAAGATCTGCTTCTCCGGGTACATCGCGCTCACCTGACCGCCCACCTGGCTGAGGCTGTCGACGACGGCGGTCCGCAGGCCGCGGACGCCGGCGTAGTAGGCGCCGAAGAGCCCGACGGGGCCGGCTCCGACGATGAGCAGGTCGACACGGGTGGTGGTGCTCATGAGACGGCCTCCATCGCAGCAAGGTCCTTGACGAGAGCGCGCACCTTGAAGCGCTGCATCTTGCCGGTCGCGGTCTTGGGCAGCTCGTCGACGAAGTAGACGTGCCGCGGTCGCTTGAAGGGCGCGAGCCCGTCCCGGCACCAGGCATCGAGGTCGTCGGCGGTGACCTGCCCGCGGGTGACGACGACGGCGACCGGCTTGACCAGGCCGTCGGCGTCCTCCTGCCCGACGACGGCGCACTCGGCGACGGCGTCGTGCGCGAGGAGCCGGTCCTCGACCTCGGTCGGGCTGACCCAGATGCCGCCGGCCTTGAGCAGGTCGGTGGCCCGGCCCATGCAGGCGTAGTAGCCCTCGCTGTCGCGGACATAGGTGTCGCCGGTGTTGAGCCACTCCCCCTGGAAGACGGTGCGGGTGGCCTCGGCGCGACGCCAGTAGCCGAGCGCGGCGGAGGCGCCCCGCACGAAGAGGGTGCCCGGCTCGCCGTCGGGGACGAGTGAGCCGTCGAGGTCACGGATCTCGAGGTCGTAGCCCGGCACGGCCTTGCCCGTCGTGCCCGGCTTGATCTCGCCCGGCCGGTTGGACAGGAAGATGTGCAGGCACTCGGTCGACCCGATGCCGTCGAGGATCTCGAGGCCGAAGCGCGAGAGCATCCGCTCCTGCACCCCCCGCGGCAGCGGCTCGCCGGCCGAGGCACCCATCCGGACCCCGGCGAAGGTGTCGTCGGGGATGTCGCTCGCCAGCAGACCGGCGTAGAAGGTCGGGACGCCGAAGAAGAGCGTGGGTCGCCCCTCGCGGATGCGCTCGGCCATGCCGACCGGGGTCGGCCGCTCGGGGTTGAGCACGGCGGTCGCCCCCACCGACAGCGGGAAGAACATCGAGTTGCCGATGCCGTAGGCGAAGAAGAGCTTCGCCACCGACAGGCACCGGTCCTCCGACGTGATGCCGAGGACCTGGGCGCCGTAGGTCGCGGTGACGATGCGGATGTTGTCGTGCCGGTGCATCGCGCCCTTGGGCTTGCCGGTCGTGCCCGAGGTGTAGAGCCACAGGGCCCAGGCGTCGGGACCCGTGGGCACCGGGGCGTGCTCGGCCGGGTCTGCCTGCGCGCCGCGGGCGACGAGCTCGTCCCACGACTGCTGACCGACGTCGCCGAGGTCGGCGGCCACGGCCCCGGGGTCGCCGTCCCAGACGACGTGGCGCAGCTCGGGGCACCGGCCGGCGGCACGCACGGCCGCCTCGGCATAGGTCGAGCTCGCCAGGAGGGCGACGGCACCGGAGTCGGCGATGATCTCGGCGAGCTCGTCCGGGCCGTACATCGTCGAGACGGGGACGGCGACGAAGCCGCCCCGGATCGCGCCGAGGATGCCCGCGAAGAGGGCGACGTCGTCGTTGGCCACGAAGACCACCCGGTCGTCACGGCGCAGCCCGAGGGAGCGCAGTCCCGCGGCGGCGCGACCGGTGAGGTCGACGAGGTCGGTGTAGGTGACGGTCTGCGTCGGGGTCTCGACGGCCGGGTGGTCACCGCGCTCCTGCGCGATCCGGTCGACGAGCCAGGCTGCTGCGTTGAAGCCTGCGTCGCTCATGGTGCTCAGACCCTCTCGAGGTTGTAGTCGCCCTTCTGACCCGAGCCGTAGCGGCGCAGGGCGCCGTCCGGACCGGAGGCATTGGGCCGGATGAAGATCCAGTTCTGCCAGGCCGTGAGCCGGCCGAAGATCTTGGTCTCGACGGTCTCGGGACCGACGAAGCGGTGGTTGGCCTCCATGCCCGTCAGGGCGTCGGGGCTGAGGGCCGCACGCTCCTCGAGGACGATGCGCAGCTCCTCCTCGAAGTCGATGTCGTCGAGGGCCACCGTCACCAGGCCGGCGGCATCGGCAGCCGCGGCGTCGAGGTCGGTGCCCGCCGTCGCGAGCGCGGCCTCGAGGTCCTCGTCGCGGCCGTAGAAGCGCGACTCGAGCCGGGTCAGGCCGTTGCCCATCGGGTAGCGGCCGCGGTTGGCGTCGGTGATCCGCACGGTCGCCGGGTCGGCGTCGGGGTCGACGTCCTCGAAGACCCCCTCGAGCATGTACTGCCGGTCGGCCGCGAGGGCCAGCTCGAGCAGGGTGCCGACGAAGGCCGACCCCGGCTCGATGACCGCGACGAGGCTGCGGGAGGTGACGTCGAGGCGCTTGAGCGTGCGCTTGAGGTAGTGCACGACCTCGTTGACGAACCAGTGCTCGGACCACTCCGCGAGCTTGTCGTCGTGGGCGATGACGAGGGCCTGGTCGCCCTTCGCGCGCAGCACCCACGTGCCGAGCTGCAGCTCGTTGGTGCGCAGGTGGAGGATCAGGTCGTCGAGCTCGCGAGCCAGCGCCAGCGGGTAGTAGTCGACGCCCTGGGCGCGGGCGGCCTCGGCATCGGCCGGCGGCTCCTCGGTCGGGGCGGAGACGACGATCTCGACCCGGCGCCCAGCCCGGTCGAGGGTCGCGGTCACGTGACGGTAGGAGATCGTGTCGCCGTCCTCGGCGCGCTCGACCGGGGTGAGCTCGACCCCCTCGCCGGCGGCACCGCCTCGGGTCGAGGCCGCAGCGGCGGCGTGCGCGCGTTCGGCGATCTTCTCGTCCCACTCACGACGCGGGATGGTCGCGTCGATCAGGCCCCAGTCGACCGCGGTCTGGCCGCGGTAGCCCTCGGACTTCGTCGCGAAGAGGTCGGCACGATCCTTGCGCACGTGGCGCTTGTCGACGACGCGGGTCAGGCCGCCGGTGCCGGGGAGCACGCCGAGCAGCGGCACCTCGGGCAGCGAGACGGTCGAGCTGTTGTCGTCGACGAGGACGATGTCGTCGCAGGCCAGGGCGAGCTCGTAGCCACCACCGGCGGCCGTGCCGTTGAGCGCGGCGATCCACCGCTGGCCGGAGTTCGCCGTCGCGTCCTCGATGCCGTTGCGGGTCTCGTTGGTGAACTTGCAGAAGTTGACCTTCCAGCTGTGCGGCGAGCCGGCGAGCATCCGGATGTTGGCCCCGGCGCAGAACATCCGCTCGATGCCGCCGGTCATGACGACCGCCTTGACCTCGGGGTGCTCGAAGCGCAGCCGCTGGACGATGTCGTAGAGCTCGATGTCGACGCCGAGGTCGTAGGAGTTCATCTTCAGCTCGTAGCCGGGCACCAGACCGCCCTGGTCGTCGACCGCGAGCGCGACCGTCGCGACGTCACCGTCGTAGGTGACGCGGAAGTGCCGGTAGCGATCGGGCGAGGTGCGGAACTCGACGACCGGGGGGCCGTCCTGCGCTGCGGGCGCGGCCGGGGCCTCTGCGGGTGCCGCCTTGTCGATGGTGGTCTCGCTCACGTCATGCCTTCCGTCGATCGACGTCGGACGCCACGGACCGCGGCGTCGGGGTACGACACTTATTCTCTACATTGCATCTGCGATACGTCAAGAGGTTGTAGCACTTTATTGCCCCACGCCGAGGAGCCGCCGAGCACGGTCGGCGTCACCGCGGAAGTCGGCGGTCGTGCTGTCGTGGACGATCCGCCCCTTGTCCATGAGGACGACGCGGGCGGCGACCGAGAAGGCGGCGCGCAGGTCCTGCTCGACGACGAGCACGGTGATGCCCTCACGGGCCAGCTCGTGCACCACCCCCATGACCTGCTGGACGATCGCCGGCGCCAGGCCGTCCGAGGGCTCGTCGAGCAGGAGCACCCGCGGGCCGAGGAGCAGGGCCCGGCCGATCGCGAGCATCTGCTGCTCGCCGCCCGAGAGCTGGTCGCCCCGGTTGCCCCGGCGCTCGCGCAGCCTCGGCATGAGCTCGTAGACCCGCTCGAGGGTCCACTCGCTCTCGCGCGCCCCCTCGGCGATGCGCAGGTTGTTGTGCACGGTGAGCGGCGCGAAGACCCGCCGCCCCTGGGGGACGATCGCCAGCCCGGCCCGCGCTCGCGCGTGCGTGGGCAGGGCGGTCACGTCGTCGCCGCCAACGTGGATGCTCCCCCGCTGCGCGCGGACGAACCCCATGACGGTCGACATGAGCGTCGTCTTGCCGACGCCGTTGCGGCCGAGCAGCGCGACTGTCTCCCCCGCCGCGACGTGCAGGTCGACCCCGGTGAGGACGGTGCTGCCGCCGTAGCCGGCCTCGACCCCCTCGACCCGCAGGTCCGCTCCCTTCGCCGTCATCGCGTGCTCTCCTCGGGCAGGGCCGGCACGGTGACCGGCGGTGGTGCGGTGGGGGTCTCGTCGAAGAGCTCCTCGAGGGAGTCCTCGCCGAGGTAGGCCTGCTGGACCACCGGGTCCTCGCGGACCTCACTCGTCGGTCCGTCGGCGATGAGCGCCCCCAGGTGCAGCACGCTGATCCGGTCGGCGAGCTCGAAGACGAGCTCGAGGTCGTGCTCGATGATGACGACCGTGAGGTCGTCGGGCAGCGAACGGACGAGGTCGGCGAAGCGGGCGCTCTCAGCGGGCGACATCCCCGCCGCGGGCTCGTCGAGCAGCAGCAGCCGCGGTCGGGTCGCCAGGGCGACCGCGACCTCGAGCTGGCGCCGCTCGCCGTGCGAGAGGTTGCCGGTCATGATGTGCGACCGGTCGGCGAGGCCGACGTCGGCGACGCACTGCTCGGCGACGTCGTCGATCTCGCTCGAGCGGCGGGAGGCCGGCGTCAGCCAGGACATCCCCTTGCCCGCGACCCTCTGGGCCGCGAGGGCGACGTTGTCGAGCGGGCTCATCGACAGGAAGAGCGAGCTGTGCTGGAAGGTCTTGCCCAGCCCCCGCCGCGCCCGCCACGCGGCCGAGCGCGCGGTGACGTCCTCGTCGCCGAAGAGGATCTGGCCGGAGGTCACCGGCAGCCCGCCGGCGACGAGGTTGAAGAGCGTCGACTTGCCCGCGCCGTTGGGGCCGATGAGGGCGTGCCGACCTCCCTTCGCCACCTGCAGGCTCACGTCGTCGACGGCGGTGAGGGCGCCGTAGCGCTTGGTCACCCCGCGCAGGGTCAGCGCGGGTGTCTGCGTGCTCATGCCTTGCTCTCCTGGGTGCGTCGGGCGAGCAGTCGTCGCCAGCTCGTGCCGGCGAAGCCGTGCGGGAGCAGGTAGACGACCGCGATGAAGACGAGGCCGAGCAGCAGCGGTCCGCGACCGCCGAGCGAGGCGCCGATGTCGTCGCGCACGATCGTCACGAGCGCGGCGCCGAGCACGGCACCCCAGAGCCGACCGCGACCGCCGACGACGACGGCGAGCAGCGCCATGGCGGAGACCTCGAAGGCGAGGTCCTCGGGCGAGACGAAGCGGTTCTGCGCCACCCACATCGAGCCGGCCGCGCCGGCGACCGCACCGGCGGTGGCGTAGACGGTCAGCTTGAGGCGGAAGGTCGAGTAGCCGAGCGAGCCCATCCGCTCCTCGTTGTCGCGCAGCCCGCGCAGCGACCTGCCCAGCGTGGTGCGCGAGGTCCACCAGACGACGGCGAAGCCGACGAGGAAGACGAGCAGCACCCACCAGTAGCGGATGCCGGCGAGCGTCACCGGCTCACCACCGGGCACCAGCGTGATCGACGGGATCCCGTAGAGCCCGTTGGTCCCGCCGGTGAGGCCGACCCAGCGCTGCGCGAGCACGTGCGCGAGCTCGGCGACGGCCAGCGTGAGCATGAGGAAGTAGGTCCCCTTGGTCCGCACCATGAGCACGCCCGTGAGGAGGGCGAAGATCCCGCCGGCGAGCACCGCGACGAGGAGCGGGACGGGAGCCCAGGCGTCGACGTCGCGGGCGACGAGCGCTGCGGTGTAGGCACCGACACCGAAGGGGGCGGCGTGCCCGAGCGAGGGCATGCCCGAGACCCCGACGAGCAGGTCGAGGGAGACGGCGAGCAGGGCGAGGGCGAGGACCCGGCTGAGCGTGTTGGCGGCGTCCGCCGGCAGCACGAGGGGCACCGCGGCGAGGAGCAGGACGACGACGAGGCCGACGAGCGTCGTGGCGCGGGACCTCATGCCGCCGCCTCCTTGCGCCCGAGCAGGCCCTGCGGCCGCAGCAGCAGCACCAGGCCCATCGCGCCGAAGACGAGGAAGCTCGCGTGGTCGGGCAGCAGCGAGACGCCGAGCGTCTCGATCTGCCCGATGACGAGCGCCCCGACGAGGGCACCGCTCACCGACCCGAGACCGCCGATGACGACGACCACGAGGCCGAGGAGGAGCACCCGGTTGTCCAGGCCCGGGTAGGCGGAGAGGATCGGGCCGCCGATGACCCCGCCCGCGGCGGCGAGCGCCGCCCCGGCGGCGAAGACGCCGGTGACCAGTCGCCGGGTGTCGACCCCCAGGGCGGAGACCATCTGGGGGTCGACGACCGCGGCGCGCACGAGCGAGCCCACGCGGGTGCGCTCGATGACGTAGAGCGCGACGACGGCGAGCAGCCCGCCGACGCCGATGACGACGAGCCGGTAGAGCGGGTAGGACTGGCCGAGGATCGACACGCTCCCGTCGAGGCCGGTCGGGGCCGGGATCGAGCGCACGTCGTTGCCGAAGCGCATCGAGACCAGGTCGCTCACGACGAGCGCGATGCCGAGCGTGAGCAGGGCCTGGTCGAGGTGGCCCCGGTGGGCGACCGGCCGCACCATCGCCGACAGGCCCCACCCCCCGAGCCCGCCGACGAGCGCCGCGACGAGCACGGCGGCGACGAAGGCGAGCAGCGTCATCGTCGAGCCGCCCCCGAGGAGGGCGACGGCGACGTAGGCGCCGACGAGGTAGAGCGCGCCGTGGGCGAGGTTGAGCACGTCCATGACGCCGAAGACGAGCGAGAGGCCGAGGGCGATGACGAAGAGCAGGACGCCGGTGGCGAGCCCGTCGATCATCGTCACGCCGTTGTCGGTGATGAAGTTGGCCGGCAGTGCGGTCACGAGATCCTCCTGGCAGTCGGTCGGGATGGCCGGGTCAGGAGGCGGGTGTGGTCAGCTCACCCTCGACGGCATTGGTCCACGCGCCGTCCTTCTCCTCGACCTTGCGCAGGTAGTAGGTCTGGTCCGGCCCCTGCTCGTCGGAGAAGGACCACGTGCCGCGCGGGCTGTCGATGTCGCCGGTGGCCTTGAGCCCGTCGACGATCTCGTCACCGCCGGTGCCCTCCTCGAGCGCGCTGTCGAGGACCGCGCCGGCGTCGTAGGCCTGCACCGAGTAGACGGTCGGCGTGCCGTCGTTGGCCGCCTCGTAGTCCTTGACGAAGGCGGTGTTGGTCTCGTTGTCGAGCTCGGAGGAGTAGTGCAGCGAGGTGAAGATGCCGTCGGCGGACTTGCCCTGGGCGGTCAGGGCGCCGCCCTCGGTGAGGAAGCCGGTGCCGTAGAAGGGGATCTCGTCGTGCAGGCCGAGCTGGTCGTACTGCTTGACGAAGGTGACCGCCTCGGAGCCGGCGTAGAAGGCGAAGACCGCCTTCGGCTGGGCCTTGCGCACCTTCTGCAGGTAGGGCTGGAAGTTCGTCGTCTTGCCGAAGGGGGTCATCTGGGTGCCCGCGATCTGGCCGCCGGCCTTCTCGAAGGCGGTCTTGAATCCGGCGAGGAACTCGTCGCCGGCCGCGTAGTCGGGCCCGACGAGGTAGACCTTGCCGTCGCCGACCTCCTCGGCGACCTTCTCGCCGATGGCGCCGCCGACCTCGCCGTTGGCGAAGCTCGTGCGCCACACGTAGGGCGAGCCCTGCGCGCCGGTGATGTCGTCGGCGCCGGCGTTGGCGACGATGAGCGGCTTCTTCGCCTCGTCGAAGGCGTCGGTCAGGCCGAGCGCGGTTGCGGAGTTGACGACACCCACGACGGCGTCGACGGACTCGTCCTGCGCGAGCTTCGTGCCGGCGGGGACACCGTCCTCCGGGCCGCCGCCCTCGTCGACGACGGTGAGCTCGACCTCCTTGCCGCCGAGCTTGCCGTCGTGCTGCTCGAGGTAGAGGCGGAAGCCCGCCTCCATGTCCTTGCCGAGCGGGGCGTAGACGCCGGACTGCGGGACGAGCAGGGCGATCTTCACCGAGTCGTCGTCGCCACCACCACCCCCGTCACCGGAGAGCGCCGAGCCGCCGCAGGCGGTGAGGGCGAGGGTCAACGTCAGGGCCAGGGGGAGAGAACGGGTGGCGCGCATCGGGACTCCAGGTGCGATCTCGTCATTGAGGGCACGACGGGACCGCTGGGAAACCGACCCCGTCGTCGGTGGAATGAGGATGGCGGTCAATCCTTCTACAGTCAATAGCCGTGTCGAAAGAAATTAGTAGTAGATTTTTCGATGCGGCCTCCCCCACCGAGGTGGGGCGTCCACGGCACACGCACGGGCTCGTCACGGGCGCCTGCGCGACGCCGGACCACTTCGGTGCAACCCTGACGGGAGACCACGAGACGAGGAGCAGACCGACCCATGACGACGAAGGCCGACACCGGACCTGCGACGACCACCGTCGGCGAGCGCCCCACCGCGGCGAGCGCGCGCGCCCTCCTGCTGACGATCCTCGGCGAGTTCGCCCACCCTCGCGACGGGTCCGCGTGGACCGGCACCCTCGTCTCAGCGCTCGCGGCCCTCGGCGTCGAGGAAAAATCGGCCCGCCAGACCATCGCCCGCACCGCCGGCCAGGGTCTGGTCGCGTCGGAGCGGCACGGCCGTCGGGTGCGCTGGCAGACGACCCCGGAGGGCCGCACGCTCCTCGCCGAGGGCACCGAGCGCATCTACTCCTTCCTGCGCAGCCCGCACACGTGGGACGGCGAGTGGCTCGTCGTCGCCGCCGCGGTCCCCGAGTCGCAGCGCGCCACCCGGCACAAGCTGCGCACCCGCCTGACCTGGCTCGGCCTCGGCTGCCCGACCCCCGGGATGTGGATCATCCCCGACGCACACAAGGAGGCCGAGGTCCAGTCCACGCTGGCCGACCTCGGCCTCGCGGACCGCGCCTTCGCCTGGGTCGGCCGCCGCGCGGCAGGCACCGACCCCGCCTCGCTCATCGACGCGGCATGGGACCTCGCCGAGGTCCGCGCCGGCTACCACGACTTCATGGCCGACTTCGCCGACCGGACCGTCGACTCCGACGAGGAGGCCTTCGTCGCGCAGGTGGAGCTCATCCAGGCCTGGCGGCACTTCCCCTTCGTCGACCCCGACCTGCCCGCCGAGCTGCTGCCCGCCGACTGGCCGGGACCGCAGGCCGCGACCCTCTTCCACACCCTCCGTGACCGCTGGCACCGCCGCGCGCAGCGCGAGTGGGAGCGCCTCGAGCAGGCAGCCGGCGAGCGCACCTGACGACACCGCACCTGTTGACGAAGGGGGTGCGCCGGGACTCGATCCCGGGGCACCCCCTTCGCACGTCGTGGCGGCCGGTCAGGCCATGCCCTCCTGACGCAGGCCCTCCTCGTAGAGGTGGACGTAGTCGTACTCCACGGGCTGGCCGTTGATGCCCGTCGGGGGCTCGGCGATCCAGCTGGCGAACTTGCCGTACTCGTACTCGGGGACCATGAGCTCGGCGACCCGGGCCCGGTCCTGCTCGCTCGGCAGCCACTCGTCCTTGCGGGACTCCCACGTCGCGTCGTCGAGGACCTCGCCCTGCGGGCTCACGTGGTGCCCGGCGTAGACGCCGACCTGGCGGTGGAAGCCCTCGTGCGGCAGGTAGAGGCGCTCCTCCACGCCGGCGTCCTCGAGCGCCTGGTTCCACCGGTTGACGCCGTTGGCGCAGTCGGCGACGTACTCGTCACGCAGGTCGAGGTTGAGCGCGGAGATCATCGGGACCTTCTTCGTCCGGATCTCGCCGTCCTCGACGTAGGACATCTCACGCTCGTCGTCGAGGAGCGTGTGGTCGTCCTTGCGGCGGGTCTCCTGCCAGCGGCCCTTGAGGCCGGAGGAGTAGTAGTTGCCCGCATTCGTCGACTGCTCCGAGCCGAAGAGGTCCATCGAGACGGAGAACTGGAAGTTCAGGTACTTCTGGATGACGTCGAGCGGGATGACCCCGTCCTCGAAGGTCGCATCGGTCCCCTTGTCCTGCATGACCTGCGCGGTGCGCTCGACGGTGCGCTGCACGCCGGTCGTGCCGACGAACATGTGGTGCGCCTCCTCCTTGAGCATGAACTCGCAGGTGCGCGCCAGCGGGTCGAAGCCCGACTCCTTGAGCGTGCCGAGCTGGTACTTGCCGTCACGGTCGGTGAAGTAGGTGAACATGAAGAACTGCAGCCAGTCGGTCGTCTCCTCGTTGAAGGCGCCGAGGATCCGCGGGTTGTCGTAGTCGCCGGAGTTGCGCTTGAGCAGCTGCTCGGCCTCCTCGCGCCCCTCGCGGCCGAAGTAGGCGTGCAGCAGGTAGACCATCGCCCACAGGTGCCGCCCCTCCTCGACGTTGACCTGGAAGAGGTTGCGCATGTCGTAGATCGACGGCGCGGTGTTGGCGAGGATGCGCTGCTGCTCGACCGAGGCCGGCTCGGTGTCGCCCTGGACGACGATGAGCCGCATGAGGTCGGCGCGGTACTCGCCCGGCACCTCCTGCCAGGCCGGCTCGCCCTGGTGCTTGCCGAAGTTGATCTTGCGGTCGGGGTCGCCCTCGGCGAGGAAGATCCCCCAGCGGTACTCCTCCATCGGCACGTGGTCGAAGTGCGCCCAGCCGTCGCGACCCACGGCCACGGCGGTGCGCAGGTAGACGTCCTGCGTCGGCAGCTGCGGACCGAGGTTCTTCCACCAGTCGAGGAACTTCGGCTGCCAGCCCTCGAGCGCCCGCTGCAGACGACGGTCGTCGCTGAGGTTGACGTTGTTGGGGATGCGCTGGCTGTAGTCGATGGGGCTCGTCGGGCCGTCGGGGTCCGGGGCGGAACCGATGCGGTCGTCCGTGGTCGTCATGGTCTCTCCTTGGGTCGCGTCCGTGCGAGGTCCTGTCATATGTTCTACACCTTGCAGGGCGTCGCGACAAGACTTTGTGGAATATCAGTCGCCGAGCGAGCCGAGCCGCTCGAGGACGGCGGGGCTGCCCTGGACCGCGGAGCGCTGCAGGTGGGCGTGCACCGCGCGCAGGCCGCCCTCCTCCTGGCCGCCACCGGCACGGCCGGGGCCGCCGTGGACGAGCTGGGGCATCGGCGTGCCGTGGCCGGTCGACTCCGGCGCGCTGTCGCGGTCGAGCACGAGGAGGCGGCCGTGCCACGGCGCCGCTCCGGCGACGACCCGGTCGACGAAGTCGGCGTCGGCCGAGACGACGGAGCCGGCGAGGCTGCCCTCGCCGCGGGCGAGCAGCTCGACCGCGTGCTCGGCATCGCGATAGCCCATGAGCGAGCTCACCGGGCCGAAGGCCTCGACCTCGTGGGGCTCGGCGCGATCGGCGTCGTCGACGCGCACGAGCACGGGCGAGAGGAAGGCGCCGCGCTCGGCGTCGGCGCCCACGACGTCGACGCGGTCGAGGTCGCCGTGGACGACCGTGCCCGCGGCGGCGATGCGCCGGGCGGCGTCACGCACGTCGTCGCGCTGCTCGGTGCCGACGAGCGCACCCATGCGCACCCCCTCGGCACCCGGGGCACCGATCGTCACGCCGGCGAGGCGCTCCGAGACGGCCTCGGCCACCGCGTCGACCCGGTCGGCAGGCACGAGGGCGCGGCGGATCGCCGTGCACTTCTGCCCGGCCTTGACGGTCATCTCGGTGACGAGCTCCTTGACGAAGAGGTCGAACTCCGGCTCCCCCGGCGCCGCGTCGGGGCCGAGGACGGAGGCGTTGAGGCTGTCGGCCTCGGCGTTGAAGTGCGCCGAGCGGCGGGTGACGGCCGGGTCGCCGCGCAGCGCGGCCGCGGTGTCGGCCGACCCGGTGAAGCCGATGTGGTCCTGGCCGCCGAGCTCGTCGAGCAGCCCGGGGATCGAGCCGGCGACGACCTGCAGCGAGCCCTCGGGGAGGGCCCCCGAGTCGATCATCATCCGCACCGCCTCGACGGCGATGTAGGCCGTCGGCGTCGCGGGCTTGACGATCGTCGGCACGCCGGCGAGGAGCGCGGGTGCGAGCTTCTCGAGCATGCCCCAGACGGGGAAGTTGAAGGCATTGATCTGCAGCGAGATGCCGTGCGGGCTGGTCAGCACGTGCCGACCGCCGAAGACGCCCTCCTTGCCGAGCTGGATGAACTCGTCCTCGACGACGACCCGGGCGTCGGGCAGGCCCTTGCGCCCGAGCGAGGCGTAGACGAAGGCGGTGCCCGTCCCGCCGTCGATGTCGACGGCGGCGTCCCGGGTGGTGCACCCGGCCCGGGCGGACAGCTCGTAGAGCCGGTCCTTGCCCTCGTGCACCGCGGTCGCGGCGGCCTTGAGGGCGGCGGCCCGCTCGTGGAAGGTCATCGCACGAAGGGCGGGACCCCCCTTCGCCCTGGCGTGCGCCACGGCGGCGCCGAGGTCGAGGCCCTCGCTCGACACCCGGGTCACGGTCTCGCCGGTCACGGCGTCGCGGACCTCGCGACCCGAACCGGTGCCGGCGCTCCAGCGGCCGGCGACATAGCTCTCGAGGATCTCGCTCATACGGTGCTCTCCTTGGTCCAGTCGTAGAAGCCGCGTCCGGTCTTGCGGCCGTGGTGGCCCTGCTCGACGAGGTCGACGAGCAGCTGTGGTGGGGCGAATCGGGGGCCGAGCTCGCGCTCGAGATAGCGGGCGATGCCCAGGCGCACGTCGAGCCCGACGAGGTCGGTGAGGCGAAGGGGGCCCATCGGGTGCCCGTAGCCGAGCGACATCGCGGCGTCGATGTCCTCCGCCGAGGCAACGCCCGCCTCGAGCATCCGGATCGCCTCGAGGCCGAGCGCGACACCGAGCCGGCTGCTGGCGAAGCCCGGCGAGTCGGCGACGACGACCGGCGTCTTGCCCAGCCCGTCGCGCACCCAGGTGACGGCTCGCTCGCGCCAGGCCTCGTCGGTGGCCGAGGCGATGACGATCTCGACGAGCTTGCTCGCCGGCACGGGGTTGAAGAAGTGCAGGCCGAGCAGGCGCTCGGGGCGGCGCAGCGAGGTGGCGAGCGCGTCGAGCGAGATGCTCGAGGTGTTGGTCGCCAGGGCCGCGTCGTCCGCGATGACCGCCTCGACCCGCTGGAGCGTCTCGCGCTTGAGCTGCTCGTCCTCGGGCACCGCCTCGACGACGAGGCCGCAGGCGGCGAGGTCCGCGGCATCGGTCGTCGTCGTGAGGCGACCCATCGGCTCGGCGGCGTCGGCGATCTTGCCCCGCTCGACGCTCTTGTCGCACGAGCGGCCCACCCGCTCGTCCGCCCCCTGCGCGGCCGTCGGGTCACGCTCGAGCAGGACGACCTCGCTGCCGGCGAGGAGCAGCGCGTGGACGATGCCCGCGCCCATCTGGCCCCCACCGACGACACCGGTGCGGGTGGGGATCTGTCCGAGGGTCATGCCAGGCCTCCCGTGGCGTCGATGACGTCGCCGGTGACCCAAGCGGCGTCGGGCGAGACGAGCAGCGCGACGACGCCCGCGATGTCCTCGGGGGTGCCGAGGCGGCGCATCGCGTTGCTCCCGGCCATCGCGTCGATGGCCTTGTCGCTCGTGATCGAGCGCATGTACTCGGTGTCGGTGGCCCCGGGGCGCACGACGTTGACCGTCACGCCCCGGCGGGCGACCTCCTTGGCCGCGACGCGGCTGGCCGCCTCGAGACCGGCCTTGGCGGCGGCATAGGTGCTCTGCCGAGCCGGGGCGACGCGGGCTGCCGCGCTGGAGACCATGACGACGCGGCCGCCGTCGGCCACGCGCTTGGTCGCCTCGCGCAGGACGAGCAGCCCCGAGACGAGGTTGAGCGAGAGGGAGTCGTGGATCTGCTCGCTCGTCAGCTCGGTGATGCGGGGGTAGTCCCAGCCGCCGACGCAGTCGACGACGACGGTCAGCTCGCCGCGCTCCTGCGCCGCGTCGAAGGCCGCCACCACCCCCTCCTCGGTCGTCGCATCGGCCGTCACCGTGCGCACCCGGTCGCCGAGCTCGGCGGCGAGCGCCTCAGCCCGCTCGGGGTGGCCGTGGTGGGTGATCGTCACGTCGTGGTCGGCCGCGAGGCGGCGGGTCACGGCCGCGCCGATCCCTCCGGCGCCGCCCAGCACCAGGGCAGTGGTCATTGTCGACTCCCTTCGTCGAAACCAACATGCCACATATTTGTGTCGCCACGCCAGTGCTTGTGTAGAACATGACGAAGGGAGGCGGCCTCCCCCTTCGCCCGCCCGAGACGGGGATCCACGAAGTGAGACGATGGGGCGATGAGCGAGGAGCAGCAGCAGGCAGACAACCGCAAGCGGCCGACGACCGACGAGTTCCGGGCCTTCGTCGCGCAGGACTGGGCCCCGCGCTCGGGCGAGCGCCCGACGCTCACCGAGGCGGCCGAGCGGGCCGCCGAGCGCCGCGCCGCGGTCTCCGTCGCCCACCAGGGCGAGCGCCTCGTCATCCCCGCCGGCGGTCTCAAGGTGCGCAGCAACGACTGCGACTACGTCTTCCGCCCGCACTCGGCCTTCGCCCACCTCACGGGTCTCGGCGCCGACCGCGAGCCCGACGCCGTGCTCGTCATGGAGCCCCTCGGCGGGCCCGACGAGCACGCCGGCCACGAGGCGAGCCTCTACTTCCGCCCGCTCGCGCCGCGCGACTCCGAGGAGTTCTTCGGCGACGCCCGCTACGGCGAGTTCTGGGTCGGCGCGCGTCCGTCCATCGAGGACATCGAGGCCGAGCTGGGCCTCGTCGGTCGGCACGTCGAGCAGCTCGAGGACGCCGTCGGCAAGGACGCCGGTCAGGTGACCGTGCGCGTCGTGCGCGACGCCGACCGCGACCTCACCGCCCGCCTCGACACGGTGCGCAGCCAAGCCGGCGCCGACACCGACACGCTCGCCGAGGGCGACGCCGCGCTCGCCCACGACCTGTCGCACCTGCGGATGATCAAGGACGACTGGGAGCTCGACCAGATGCAGCAGGCCGTCGACGCGACGCGCGTCGGCTTCGAGGCGGTCATCCGCGAGCTGCCCGGCCTGCCCGAGCGCGGCCGCGGCGAGCGCTGGGTCGAGGGCACCTTCGGCCTGCACGCCCGCCACCAGGGCAATGGCGTCGGCTACGACTCGATCTGCGCCTCCGGCGACCACGCCAACACGCTGCACTGGATCAAGAACGACGGAGAGGTCAAGGACGGCGACCTCATCCTCCTCGACGCCGGTGTCGAGGTCGACTCGCTCTTCACCGCCGACATCACCCGCACGCTGCCGGTGAGCGGCACTTTCTCCCCCACCCAGCGCGAGGTGCACGAGGCCGTCGCCGCCGCGCAGGCCGCGGGCATCGCCGCGGTCAAGCCGGGCAACAAGTTCTCCGACGTCCACGCCGCCGCGATCCGCGTCGTCGCCGAGCACCTCCACGCGTGGGGGCTGCTCCCCGAGGGCGTCTCGGTCGAGGACACGCTCGACACCGAGCACGGCCAGTACCACCGCCGCTGGATGGTGCACGGCACGAGTCACCACCTCGGCATCGACGTCCACGACTGCGCCCTGGCGACCCGCGAGGAGTACATGGACGCCGAGCTGCAGCCGGGCATGGTCCTCACCGTCGAGCCGGGCATCTACTTCAAGGCCGACGACCTCAAGGTGCCCGAGCGATTCCGCGGCATCGGCGTGCGCCTCGAGGACGACGTCGTCGTCACCGAGGACGGCTGCCGCAACCTCTCCGGCGACTGGCCGCACACCGCCGACGAGGTCGAGGCCTGGATCGCCGAGGTCCAGGGGCGCTGACCCTCCCTTCGCCTCTCACACGGGCGAGGTGGCCGAGACATCCAGAGATGGCCGGGAAATCCGGACCTGGCCGTGCAATTGCGCGGTCATCCCCGGACTTCCCGGCCATCGGCGCTCTCCCCGGTCAGGCCACCCGCGCCATCGCCTGCCCCACGAGGAAGTCCACCCGGCCGATCTTGCCGCGACGGTCGAAGATCTCGACCTGCGGCCCCGTCACCTGCTCGGTGTGCAGCGCCCCGTCGAGGCAGACGAGACCGGGGAGGAAGCCGTACTCGTCGGTGACCTGCGCGATGGCCATCCCCACGGGGACCACCCGCAGGCCGTCGACGACCTGGACGTCCACCCCGTCGGGCCACGGGCGCAGGCGCACACCCCCACGTAGCCGCCCCCGGGGAGACGAGCAGATCACCTCGACGGTCGAGAGCCCCACGCCCCAGAGCGGTAGCCCGTGGAGTACCGCGGCGCTGGCGTGCGATGCGGCTGCGTCCGGCCTCTCCCCCAGAACCGCTCGGGTGCACAGGGCAAGACGAGCTTCGGGCTTCGCCGAGCGCCACCTCTCGCCCGCGGCGTAGAGCCCGCGACGCAGTCGCACGAGTTCCCCGGACCGCACCAGACGCTCGGTCTCGTCCGCGTCGATCTCGATCGCCCGCAGCCTGGCGGTCGTGAACACCTGATCGCCCGCGACGAGCACACCTGCGAGTCGTGGATCCATCACGACATCCTTGCGAGGTCCTCCCTTCGCTCGCCGGCGTCATCCACAGGCCACCGGGCTGCGCTGCCCACGACGGCCGAGAGATCCGGAGATGGCCGGGAAACCCGGAGTTGACCGAGCAATTGCGCGGCCAGGTCCGGCGATCTCGGCCAGTCGCGCGCTTCCCGGCCAGGTGGCCGGGTGTGGCCGGGTCAACAGCCGGACGGCCTGACCACCACGGGGGCGAAGGGGGAAGATGTCACCGACCCCCTTCGCCCCCACCGAAAGGCCCACGCACATGTCGACCAAGACGGTCCCCGGCAACTACTTCGAGGACTTCTCGATCGGCCAGGAGATCCGGCACGCGACGCCGCGCACGGTCACCGAGGGCGACATCGCGCTCTACACCGGCCTCTACGGCTCGCGCTTCGCGGCGACGAGCGCCGCGACCTTCGCGCAGGCGATGGGCTTCGAGCGGATGCCGGTCGACTCCCTGCTCGCCTTCCACCTCGTCTTCGGCAAGTCGGTGCCCGACATCAGCCTCAACGCCGTGGCCAACCTCGGCTACGCGGGCGGGCGCTTCGGCGCTCCTCTCCACGTCGGTGACACCGTGACGACGACCTCGACGGTCATCGGGCTCAAGGAGAACTCCAACGGCAAGACGGGCGTCGTCTACGTCAACTCCGTGGGCGTCAACCAGCGCGGCGAGATGGTCGTCGACTACGTCCGCTGGGTCATGGTCCACAAGAAGGACGCGGCCTCCCCCGCCCCCGAGACGGTCATCCCCGACCTGCCGGGCGCCGTTGCGGCAGAAGACCTCCTCGTCCCCTTCGACCTCACCGGTCGCGACTACGACGTCGAGCTCGCGGGCTCACCCTTCCTCTGGGGTGACTACGAGGTCGGCGAGCGCATCGACCACGTCGACGGCATGACCATCGAGGAGTCGGACCACATGCTGGCCACGCGGCTCTACCAGAACACCGCGAAGGTCCACTTCAACCAGCACGCCCAGTCGCAGGCGAAGATCGGGCGCCGCCTCATCTACGGCGGCCACATCATCAGCCTCGCGCGGGCCCTGTCCTTCAACGGTCTGGCCAACGGCCAGCTCGTCGCGGCGATCAACGCCGGCGCCCACGCCAACCCGACCTTCGCCGGCGACACGATCTACGCCTGGTCCGAGGTGCTCGAGCGCATCGAGCTGCCCGGCCGCACCGACGTCGGCGCCCTGCGCCTACGCACGGTCGCCACGAAGGACACCCCGTGTGCCGACTTCCCCTACAAGGGCGAGGACGGCAAGTACCTGCCCGAGGTCGTCCTCGACCTCGACTACACGGTGCTCATCCCCCGCTGAGACCACGGAAGCCCGCCCGTCACCACCACCGAGGAGCCCACCCGATGAGGACCGACCACGAGACCATCTCCCTGAGCGTCACCGACGGGATCCTCCTCGTCACCCTCGACCGCCCGGAGGCAATGAACTCCTTCACGGTGACGATGGCCGACGAGCTCGAGGCGACCTTCCGCGAGGTCAACGACGACGACGCGGTGCGCGCGGTCGTCGTCACCGGCGCGGGCCGCGCCTTCTGCGCGGGCATGGACCTCACTGCCGAGGGCAATGTCTTCGGTCTCGACGAGAGCCTCACGCCGGCGCTCTCTGACATGGAGGATCTCGACGACCCCGGCCTGGCCCGGGTGCGGGACACGGGCGGTCGGGTCGCCCTGGCGATCCACGCCTGCCGCAAGCCGGTCATCGCCGCGATCAACGGCGCCGCGGTCGGCATCGGCGCGACGATGACCCTGCCGATGGACGCCCGTCTCGTGTCGACGAAGGGGAGGATCGGCTTCGTCTTCGGCCGCATCGGCATCACCCCCGAGGCGACCTCGTCGTGGTTCCTCCCCCGTATCGTCGGCATGCCGGACGCGCTCGACCTCGTCTACTCGGCCGACATCATCGACGCCGAGCGTGCCCTCGAGGTCGGCCTGGTCCGCTCGGTCCACGAGCCCGACGAGCTGCTCGCCGCGGCCGTGGCCCTCGCCGACCGGTGGACCAAGGACCGCTCGCCGGTCGCCACCGCCCTCACCCGCCAGCTGATGTACCGCAACGCCGGTCTGGACCACCCCGTCGACGCGCACCGGGTCGACTCGCTCGCGATCTTCTACGCGAGCATCGGCGACGGCAAGGAGGGCGTGGCCGCCTTCCTCGACAAGCGCACGCCGGTCTACTCGGGCAAGGCCTCGCAGATGCCGCCCTTCTACGGCGCCTGGTAGCCACCACTCGTCGCGGAGGGGGCGACCACGCGCCGGTTGTCGAGCGCCGCACGGGTTGTCGAGCGCCGCACGTGGAATACCCAGCGCGGGACTCGACAGGACCGGCACCGCTCGACGTCCCCGTCAGGCCGCCCGCGCCGCCAACCGCATCAGCGCCTCCTGCACCCGGGCCTCCACGCGCTCCGGGTGCTCCAGGTCCGCCCAGACGAGTCGGATGACGATGCAGCCGAGCCCGGTGAGCCGTTCCTCGCGCGCCTTCTCCCGGGCCAGGGCCTGCTTGCCCTCGGCCCCCTCGTACTTGACCAGGCCGTCGAACTCGATGACGAGCAGGTCGCCGACGAGGAAGTCCACCCGGCCGACGAAGTTGCCGTCGCGGTCGCTGATCCGCACCTGGCTCCGCAGGTCGAGGTCCAGCTCGCGCAGCAGCATCCGGGTGCGGGACTCCCCGACCGACTCGCACTTCGCATCGCTCGCGTCGATCACCGCCCGCAGGCGGGCGCGCTGCAGAGGACCCCGAGCGAGCCGGTCCCCGGCAGCCTCCACCTGCTCGATCCGGCACCGACGGGTCTTCAGCGCATGATCCAGCGACACGACGGCGGCGGTCGTGCTCTCGGAGAGCGCGACCTGGACGAGCGCGACGGCCACCGCGACGCAGGGAACGCCCTCGACCTCAGTGGGCTCGATCCCCTCTCGCAGGCGGTGGATGCGCAGGGTGGGGTCCCGTCGGGACCGTGTCACCGCTGACGTGACCTGCACCGTCTGCACCGGCAGGCCCCACAGCGAGATGCCGTGCAGGGCCAGAGCGCTCTGGTGGCTCGCGAGGTCACCCGGTCGGGTCCGCAGCACGGCCCGGGTGGCGAGCGCCAGCTGCTCCTCGGGTCCGGTGCCCTGCCAGGCCTGCGCCAGGACGTAGGCATCGCGGCGCACCCGGATCGCCTCACCCCGCCGCAGGGCGAGGCGCAGGTCGTGCTCACCCTGCAGGCACGCGCGGGCGTCACCCCACGTGAAGACCCCCGCCTGCCGCTCCGCCCGCCGCCTGAGTCGCTCGTCCATCCCCCGATCATCACGGAGACCGCCCGGAGACGGCCGACGTTCTCCACAGGGCCCGCGAATCCGGCACCACATGTCGAGCCGCGCGTGGGTTGGCGAGCGACGCGCGGGACATACCCAGCGCGGGACTCGACAACCCCTGCCCCTCTCGCCCTCCCGCGCATGACGAAGGGGGCACCGGTTCCCCCTACCGCTCGAAGACCTCGAGCAGCAGGGCGTGCTCGACCGCCGGGTCGGGGACGGCCTGGCCGCCACCGCCGAGGATGTTGCCGAGCAGCTGCGCGGGCTTCGGGAAGTCGTCGGGCAGCGCGGCGTTGTAAAGCCGGTGCTCCTCGAGCGACTCGATCGCGTCGTCGAGGTGGCCGGTGACGTCGACGTAGTGGCTGGGTCGCTGGCTGCCGCCGATCGCGAGCAGCTTGACGTGCCACGGCTCGAGGCCGTCGGCGACGAGCTCGGGGAAGATCCACCGGTTGCCGGCGTCGGCGCAGGCGTCGACGGTCGCGAGGCCCACGGCCCGGTGGTCGGCCTGGTTGAGGATGCCGCCCGGGAAGGTCACGTCGAAGGTCGTGCCGATGACGAGGTCGGGGCGAGCCCGCCGGATCGCCGCGGCGATGTCGCGCCGCAGGGTCAGGCCGTACTCGATGGTCCCGTCGGGGTGGTCGCCGAACTCGACCTCCTCGACACCGACGACGGACGCGCTCGCGCGCTCCTCGTCGGCGCGGGCCGGCGCGGCGTCGACGGGGTCCATCGTGTCGATGCCCGCCTCGCCGCGGGTCAGCAGGAAGTAGCGCACGCGCTTGCCGGCGGCGGTCCACCTCGCGATGGCGGCGGCGGTGCCGTACTCGATGTCGTCGGGGTGGGCGACGACGCACAGCACGGAGTCGAAGGAGGTCTCGTCGAGGGCGGCCAGGTCGGGCTGGGTGCTCACACCGACGACGCTAGTCCCGCCCCGCCGCCGGGGGAAGGGCGCGCGGGGCGGGATCAGCCCTGCTGCGGGTGCTGCTGGGCGCGGTCCATCTGCTCCTGAGCGGCACGCGCCGCCTCCTGGTTGCGCCGCAGCTGCTCGAGCCCGGCGCGGGTCGGGTCGAGCTCGTGCAGCAGCTCGTTGGCCCGCGCCGCGTGGCGGTGCTCGGTGAGCACCTCGTAGCGGGAGGCGACCACCTGGGTCACCGAGGTGAAGTCGCGCTGGCCACCGGTGGAGCGGTAGCCGAGCCAGGCCCACACGGCACCGAAGAGCGCGCCCATCGCCACCGTCGAGGCCAGCCTCACGAGCAGGCCGTCGCTCCCTTCGAACATCGCGAAGATCAGGCCGACGAAGACACCGATCCAGATGCCGGAGAGCAGTCCCCCGAGCACGACCTTGCCGCTCGTCAGCCGGCCACGAACCCGCTCGACCTGCTTGAGGTCGGTGCCGACGATCATGACGTCCTGGACCGGGAACTCCTTGTCCGCGAGGAAGTCCACCGCGCGCTGGGCCTCGGCATAGCTGTCGTAGGTCGCCAACGACCGCGGGTACTCCAGACGCAGGAACTGCTGCATGTGGGCGGCCATACCGGGCTGGGTGCTCATGGCTCCAGTCTCCCACCCCGACCTGTGGGCCCGGTGGACGGGGCGGACGACGAAGAAGGGGGCCGACCGTCACCTGGGTGACGGCCAGCCCCCTTCGATCGGGCGAGCGCGAGCGGTGTCGGTGCCGGCACCTACCCGGACATCACCCCTTGAGCTGGTAGTCCTTGAGGATGCTCTTGCCGATGATCATCTTCTGGATCTCGGCGGTGCCCTCACCGATGAGCAGCATCGGGGCCTCGCGGTAGATCCGCTCGATCTCGTACTCCTTGGAGTAGCCGAAGCCGCCGTGGATGCGGAAGGACTGGTTGACGACGTCGGCGCAGTACTCGGCCGCCATGTACTTCGCGATGCCGGCCTCGAGGTCGTTGCGCTCGCCCTTGTCCTTCAGACGCGCGGCCTTGACCATCAGCTGGTGCGCGGCCTCGACCTTGCTCGCCATGTCGGCGATGCGGAAGAGGATTGCCTGGTGGTCGACGATCTTCTTGCCGAAGGTCTCGCGCTGCTGGGCGTACTGGACGCCGAGCTCGAAGGCGCGCATCGCCAGGCCGCAGGCGCGGGAGGCGACGTTGACGCGACCGACCTCGACGCCGTCCATCATCTGGTAGAAGCCCTTGCCCGGCTCGCCACCGAGGATCTGGCCGGTCGTCGTCTTGTGGCCCTCGAGGATGAGCTCGGTCGTGTCGACGCCCTTGTAGCCCATCTTCTCGATCTTGCCGGGGACGGTGACGCCCTGGGCGGTCTCGCCGAAGCCCTCGGTCTTGTCGATGAGGAAGGTCGTCATGTTCTTGTGCGGGCTGTCGTGACCGAGGTCGGTCTTGACGAGCACCGCGACGAGGTTGGCGGAGGCGCCGTTCGTCAGCCACATCTTCTGGCCGTTGATCGTCCAGTCGTCGCTGTCGCCGTCACGCACGGCCTTGGTCTTGATGCCGGCGACGTCGGAGCCGAGCCCCGGCTCGCTCATCGAGAAGGCGCCGCGGATCTCGCCCGTGGCCATCTTCGGCAGGTAGTGCTGCTTCTGCTCCTCGGTGCCGTGCTTGAGGATCATGTAGGCCACGATGAAGTGGGTGTTGATGATGCCGGAGACCGGCATCCAGCCGCGGGCGATCTCCTCGACGCACAGCGCATAGGTGAGGAGGGACTCGCCGAGCCCACCGAACTCCTCGGGGATCATCAGGCCGAAGATCCCCATCTCCTTCATCTGGTCGACGATCTTCTGCGGGTACTCGTCCGCGTGCTCGAGCTCCTGCGCGACCGGGATGATCTGCTCGTCGACGAACTCCTTGACCAAGCCCAGCAGGTCGACCTGCTCCTCGGTCAGTCCGTCGGTCGTCTGCAGTCGGGACATGCGTCCACCTTTGCTCTCGTGGTTCAAGGATCCGGGTCAGTATCCCAGCGCACCCCGCCACCCGCCACGGAGTCTCAGGGTGTCCTCGGCCACGATGAGACGGACGAAGGGAGATGTCAGCGCATGCTGTGCGCTGACATCTCCCTTCGCCCGTCGTGTGGAAGGTCAGTAGACCTTGACCGTGCGCCCGATGGGCGCGAGGTTCTTCCACCAGATGTAGTTGATCGCCGGGTCGCTCAGTCGGGCGCAGCCGTGCGAGGCCGGGTAGCCCGGGATCGACGGCGAGCCGTGGATCGCGATGCCGCCGTTGAAGTAGCGCGGCCGCCACAGCTCGCCGAGCGGGGCATTGCGCATGCCGTTGATCGCCCGGTAGAAGCGGAAGGTGCCGCTCGGGGTCGTCGCGTAGACGTAGGCGCCGGAGGCCGAGGACCAGTAGCGCTCGCCGTTGCCGGTGCTCGTGTTGAAGACCCACTGGGCCCAGCCGTAGCGGGCGACGATCTGCAGCTGACGGGTCTTGTCGATCTCGAAGGCCGAGGTCGTGCGGGGCCGCGGGGTGCGCGGCGAGTAGACGGCCGACCAGGTCTGCGGGCCGACGACGCCATCACGGGTCAGACCGTGCGCCTTCTGCAGGGCCATGACGGCCTGCTGGGTCGTCTGGTCGTAGCTGCCGTTGGCGGTGCGCAGCCAGAACTTCGCCTTGAGCAGACGCTGCTGCAGGTTCTGCACCCACCAGCCGGTGTCGCCCTGCTTGAGCGTCGTGGGGCGGGCTGCGTGCGCGTCCTCCCCGGCCGTGACGAGCAGGCCACCGGCGACGGCCGTGGCAGCGGCGCCGCGGAAGAGGTCGCGGCGGTCGAGCGAGATGGTGTCCATGTTTCCCCCCTGATGAGAGCGCTGATACCGGGACAGACGCCTGGATCGTCCGGCAGGTTGCGCGGTGATGAGGAAAATATAGCGCCACGGCGCACGGCCCCCGGACGACGACATCCCGCACGCGATGGCGTGCGGGATGTCGTGCGCAGCCGGGCTGCGGCGGGGCGAAGGGAGGGTCAGCCGCGGGCGGCGATCGCCTCGTGGGTCGCGAGCACGCGACGGGCGATGTCGACGTGCAGGTTCTCGATCATCTTGCCGTTGTGGGTGACCACGCCCTTGCCGGCACCGTCCTCCCAGGCCTGCAGGACCCCCTTCGCCTCCTCCACGGCCTCCTCGCTCGGGGCGAAGGTGGAGTTGCACACCTCGACCTGGCCGGGGTGGATGAGGGTCTTGCCGTCGAAGCCCATGTCGCGGCCCTGCTCGCACTCCGCGGTGAAGCCCTCGAGGTCCTTGACCTTGTTGTAGACGCCGTCGAGGACCGCGATGCCGGCCTCGCGCGCGGCGAGGAGCGCCCACGACAGCGACGTGAGGAGCGGGGCGCGGCCGGGCACGTGGTCGGCCTGCAGCTCCTTGACGAGGTCGTTGGTGCCCATGACGAAGGCGACGAGACGGTCGGACGCCTGCGCGATCTCGCGGATGTTGAAGATCGCGGCGGGCGTCTCGATCATCGCCCAGAGCTTCGTGTGCTCGGGGGCGCCGGCGGCCTCCATCGCGGCGACGAGCTGGCGGACCTCGTCGGCGGTGTTGACCTTGGGCACGACGATGCCGTGCGGGCCGGCCTGGGAGGCGGCCGCGATGTCCTCGTCGTGCCACTGGGTGCCGATGCCGTTGACCCGGATCGTCAGCTCACGCTCGCCGTACTCGCCGGAGCGCACCGCGGCGCACGCGGCCTCACGGGCGGCCGGCTTGTCGTCGGGGCCGACGGCGTCCTCGAGGTCGAGGATCAGGGCGTCAACCGGCAGGGTCTTCGCCTTGTCGAGGGCGCGGGCGTTGGAGCTCGGCATGTAGAGGACCGAGCGGCGGGGGGTGTAGGTGCTCTCGGTCATGGCTCAGGCCTCCGCGTAGAGCTTGGCGAGCTCGGGGTCGTTGGCGGACAGGCGCTCGGCGAGCTCGAGGATGACCATGCACTGCTTGTAGCTGGCGTCGTCCTCCATCTTGCCGTCGATCATCACGGCGCCACCGCCGCTCGGCATCGCGTCACGCACCTCGCGGGCGTGGGCGACGTCCTCGGCGCTCGGGCTGAAGACCTTCTTGGCGATGTCGATCTGCACCGGGTGCAGGCTCCACGCGCCGACGCAGCCGAGGAGGAAGGCATTGCGGAACTGGTCCTCGCAGGCCACGACGTCCTTGATGTCGCCGAAGGGGCCGTAGAAGGGGAAGATCCCGTGCATCGCGCAGGCGTCGACCATGCGGGCGATCGTGTAGTGCCACAGGTCCTGCTGGAAGACCGTGCGCTGGCCCTGGTAGTCCGGCGCGCCATCCGCTCCCTTCGTGGGGTCCTGTCGCACGAGGTAGCCGGGGTGGCCGCCACCGACGCGGGTGGTCTTCATCCGGCGGTCGGCGGCCAGGTCGGCCGGGCCGAGCGAGATGCCCTGCATGCGCGGGCTGGCACCCGCGATGGCCTCGACGTTGGCCATGCCGCGGGCGGTCTCGAGGATCGCGTGGACCATGATCGGGCGCTGCACGCCCCCCTTCGCCTCGAGCTGCGCGAGGAGACGGTCGACGTAGTGGATGTCCTCGGGGCCCTGCACCTTGGGGACCATGACGACGTCGAGCTTGTCGCCGACCTCGGTGACGAGGGTGGTCAGGTCGTCGAGGACCCACGGGCTGTCGAGGGCGTTGACCCGGGTCCACAGCTGGGTGTGCTCGCCGAAGTCGACATCCTTGGCGATCTGCACGAGGCCCTCGCGCGCGGCCTCCTTCTTGTCCGCCACGACGGCGTCCTCGAGGTTGCCCAGGAGCACGTCGGCGACGCCGACCATGTCGGGGACCTTGGCGGCCATCTTGGGGTTGCTCGGGTCGAAGAAGTGGATCATCCGGCTGGGACGCGCCGGCACCTCACGGGCCGGGGCGGGCGCCCCGACGGCGAGTGGGGCGAAGAAGTCCTTGGCACTGCGCATGTGTGGCTCGAGTCCTCTCGGGTGAGCGAAGGGGGGTTCTCGCGCAACCTAGCAAGGCGCCTCACCGCGCCGTTATGACCGACGACACCCGGACACGGCTGCCCCCTAGGCTGCGGGCATGAGCGAGGTCAACCTGTCGGCACTGACGACCGAGGCGCTGGCGAAGTCCGACGTGCTGTGGCTGCGGGTCGACGGCCGCGAGCGCCTCACCTGGTTCGCCACCGGCGCCGACGAGCTCGCCGGGCAGGTCCTGCTCGTGTCCGGCGGGGCCGAGGCCGACCTCGGGCCCCTGCCCGAGCAGGTCGAGGTCGTCCTGCGCAGCAAGGGCGACGGCGGCCGACTGCTCACCCTGCGCGCCCGCGCCCAGGCCCTCTCCCCCGGCAACCCGTGGTGGGAGCCGGCGGCCGCCACCCTGCTCGCCGAGCGGCTCAACGCCCCCGCCGACCTGCTCGACCGGTGGCGCGCGGGGTCGACGATCTGGCTGCTCTCCCCCTTCGGCCTGCCGGTGCAGGCACCGGGGCGGTCTGGACCCGACGGCTCGGCCCGGGCCGACGCGCCGATCACCGCGGGCGCCGCCGCCACGCGGGTGCGGCGTCCGTGGCACCTCGGGGGCCGCGGCACCCGACGCGGCTGACGGGCGCACCCGCTCGCCGCCGTTACCCTGTCAGGCGTGAGTGCTCCCACCCGGTTCTTCGTCGCGCGTCTGGCGAGCCTCAATGTCTTCGACCCGCTCGGTGACCAGGTCGGCCGCGTGCGCGACGTCGTCGTCACCTTCTCCCCCTCGCGGCGCCCCCGCGTCATCGGTCTCGTCGTCGAGGTGCCCGGCCGGCGCCGCGTCTTCGTGCCGATGACCCGGGTGACCTCCGTCGAGGGCGGGCAGGTCATCACGACCGGCCTGGTCAACATGCGTCGCTTCGAGCAGCGCGCCACCGAGACGCTCGTGCTCGCCGAGCTCCTCGAGCGGCCGGTCACGGTGCGCACCGACGACGGCCAGGTCGACGCGACCGTCGAGGACATCGGGGTCGAGCAGTCGGCCAACCGCAGCTGGTTCGTCACCAAGGTCTTCGTCCGCGGCGGGCGACAGTCCCGGCGCGGCCTCCTCGTGCGGCGAAGGGGGGAGACCTTCACCGTCCCCGTGGAGGAGGTCACCGGCCTGTCCGCGACGGTGAGCGCCGCCGAGCACTCCGCGGTCAAGCTCCTCGAGTCGGTCGAGGACCTCAAGGTCGCCGACCTCGCCGAGGTCATCGCGGACCTCTCCCGGGACCGCCGCGAGGCCGTCGTCGCCGCTCTCGACGACGACCGGCTCGCCGACATCCTCCAGGAGCTCGGTGACGACGACCAGGCCGAGATGGTCGGGCTGCTCACCCAGGCACGGGCCGCCGACGTCCTCGAGGCGATGGACCCCGACGACGCCGCCGACCTGCTCTCCGTGCTGCCGCCCGAGCGCGCCGAGACGCTGCTGCAGCTGATGAAGCCCGACGACGCCGAGCCGCTGCGTCGACTGCTCAGCTACGACGAGAACACCGCGGGTGGTCTCATGACGACCGACCCCGTCGTCCTCGCGCCCGAGGACACCGTCGCCGAGGCGCTCGCCGTCGTGCGTCGCGAGGAGATCACCGCCGCCCTGGCCGCGACCGTCTACGTCTGCCGCCCGCCGCTGGAGACCCCGACGGGCAAGTACCTCGGCATGATCCACATCCAGCGGCTGCTGCGCGAGCCTCCCCACGAGAGCATCGGGCGCTACATCGACAAGGCGATCGACCCCCTTCGCCCGGAGGCCCCGCTGGGGCAGGTGACGCGCACGCTCGCGACCTACAACCTCATCTCCGCGCCGGTCGTCGACGAGGACGAGCACCTGCTCGGCGTCGTCACGGTCGACGACGTGCTCGACCACATCCTCCCCGAGGACTGGCGCGAGGAGCGCCACGAGGTGACCGATGAGTGACCGCCGCACCACGACCCGCGTCGACACCCCCCAGGAGGTGCGGCGCCAGCTGATCCGCAAGCCGTCGAGCTTCTCGACGGAGGCCTTCGGCGTCATCTCGGAGAAGTTCGCGCGCTTCATGGGCACGCCGCGCTTCCTCATCTGGATGTCGGTCTTCGTCGCCGTCTGGCTGGCGTGGAACACCTTCGCCCCGGAGCCGGCGCAGTTCGACCCGCGGGCGCTCAACTACACCCTGCTCACGCTGATCCTCTCGCTGCAGGCCTCCTACGCCGCGCCGCTCATCCTGCTCGCGCAGAACCGGCAGGACGACCGCGACCGGGTCGCCCTCGAGCAGGACCGCGTGCAGGCCGAGCGGGCCCTCGCCGACACCGAGTACCTCACCCGCGAGGTCGCCGCGCTGCGGCTGGCCCTGCGCGACGCCGCGACCCGCGACTTCATCCGCAGCGAGCTGCGCGACCTGCTCGAGGAGATGGAGGCCAAGGGTCTCGAGGTGCGCCAGCGCGACGAGGACGTCGACGAGGTCACCGAACCCAAGCCGCTCTCTCCCTGACCCTGCCCCCCTTCGCCGGGTGCGACGCAGGCCACTCCGTGGGGCGATCTACGATGGGGCAATGGCTTCTTCGCACCCCACGATCACCGATGAGCAGCTCCGCGAGGCGCTGAGCACGGTCATCGACCCCGAGATCCGTCGTCCGATCACCGAGCTCGGCATGGTCGAGACCGCGGCGGTCGACGCCGACGGCCTCGCCACGGCGACCATCCTGCTCACGGTGTCCGGGTGCCCGATGAAGGACACGCTGACCACCGACACGACCAAGGCGCTCGCCGAGATCGACGGCGTCACGGACGTCAAGGTCACGCTCGGCGTGATGAACGACGAGCAGCGCGCGGAGCTCAAGACCCACTTGCGCGGCGGCCAGGCCGAGAAGGAGATCCCCTTCGCCAAGCCGGGCTCGCTGACCCGCGTCTACGCCATCGCCTCGGGCAAGGGTGGCGTCGGCAAGTCGTCGATCACCGCCAACCTCGCCGCCGCGCTGGCCGCCGAGGGGCTCAAGGTCGGGGTCGTCGACGCCGACATCTACGGCTTCTCGATCCCCCGCATGCTCGGCGTGACGCACCCGCCGACGCAGGTCGACGACATGATCCTGCCGCCCATCGCCTCGGACGTGAAGGTCATCTCGATCGGCATGTTCGTCCCCGGCAACCAGCCGGTCGTCTGGCGCGGGCCGATGCTCCACCGCGCGCTGCAGCAGTTCCTCGGCGACGTCTTCTGGGGCGACCTCGACGTCCTCCTGCTCGACCTGCCGCCCGGGACCGGTGACATCGCGATCTCCATCGCCCAGCTGATCCCCAACAGCGAGATCCTCGTCGTGACGACCCCGCAGCAGGCCGCCGCGGAGGTCGCCGAGCGCGCCGGCTCGATCGCGATGCAGACGCACCAGCGCCTCGTCGGCGTCATCGAGAACATGTCCTGGCTCGAGCTGCCCGACGGCTCGCGCCAGGAGCTCTTCGGCTCCGGTGGCGGTCAGGCCGTCTCCGAGTCGCTCAGCCGCACGGTCGGCGCCGAGGTCCCGCTGCTCGGCCAGATCCCGCTCGACGTCTCGCTGCGCGAGGGCTCCGACCACGGCAACCCCGCGGTCCTGTCCAACCCCGACGGCCCGGCCGCCGTCGCCCTGCGCGGCATCGCCCGCAGCCTGGCCACCCGCTCCCGCGGTCTCGCCGGCCGCAGCCTGGGGCTCACCCCGACGGGTCGCTGACGCAACGGGCCCCGGCCCACAAGACCCCGGCCAGCACGAGTTCACCCTCGCGCTCGGCCGGGGTCTTCTCTCAGCCCGAGGCGCCGCGCACCACCCGGTCGAGGAGGCTCAGGTCGCCTCGCGGTCCCAGGGGGTGCCGGCGACTGCGGCGGCAACCGGAGCCTCGTCGGGTGCGGTCGAGGTGCTGGCACGCGAGGCCGCGCTGCCGGCCGGCGCCGCGTCGATGGTGAAGGCGTCCTCGAGGGGCTCCATGAGGGCCTGCTTGACGATCCGGCGCGGGTCGTACTGACGCGGGTCGTACTGACGCCAGTCGAGGTCGTCGTACTCCGGGCCCATCTGCTCCTTGAGCTGGACCTTGGCGTCGTTGGCCATCCGGCGGACCCTGACGACGAGACGGGCGAGCTTGGCCGCGTACTCGGGCAGCTGCTGCGGGCCGAGGATGATGATGGCCAGGACGATGAGGACGACGAACTCCCAGCCGTTCATGATCCCCACGTCTACTTCTCCTCGGCCGCTTCGAGCGTCATCGACAGGTCCTGCTGCTTGCCATCCCGCTGGATCGTCAAGGTGACCTTATCGCCCACGGCCTTGGCCCGGATCCGGGTGATCAGCTGGTCGAGGTCGGTGATCCGCCGCCCGTCGAGCTCGGTGATGACATCGCCCGGCTCGACGCCGGCGTTGTCCGCGGGCCCGTCGGGGATGACGGCTCGCCCGCTGTCGACGTCGGAGTCCTCGAGCACCCTGGCCCCCTCGCCGTCCCACCGTCGGTCGAGGCTGACCCCGATGATCGGGTGCTGGGCCGTGCCCGTCGCGATCAGCTGGTCGACGGTGCGCACGACGACGTCCGACGGGATGGCGAAGCCCACCCCGATCGACCCGCTCGCCTGCTGCTGCCCCGGGACCTGCGCGATCGCCGAGTTGACCCCGACGACGTCGCCGTCACCGTTGAGCAGCGGCCCGCCGGAGTTGCCGGGGTTGATCGCCGCGTCGGTCTGGATCGCGGAGATGAAGGACTCGTCGCCGGCCTCACCGGCCGTGACCGGGCGCTCGAGCGCCGAGACGATGCCGGCCGTGACCGTCGAGCCCAGACCCAGCGGGGAGCCCACGGCGACGACCTCGTCGCCGACGACGACCTCGCTGGAGCGGCCGATCGCGAGCGGCTCGAGACCCTTGGGGTCGACCTCGAGGACGGCGAGGTCGTAGGAGGAGTCCTTGCCGACGACCTTGGCATCGCGGCGGCTGCCGTCGCTGAGCTCGATGCTCACCGAGCCGCCGCTGCCGGCGCCCTCGACGACGTGGTTGTTGGTGACGATGTGGCCGCTGTCGTCGTAGACCCACCCGGAGCCGGTGCCGCCGCCCCCGGCGGCACGCACCCGGACGGTGACGACGCTCGGCACCGCGTCGGCCGCGATGGACGCGACCGAGCCGTCGGGTCGCTGCGCCGTGTCACCGTCGCGCTGGACGATCGTCGGTCCGCCACCGGTGTCGTCGGCGGTGACGCCCCCCACGAGGCCGCCGAGGCCACCGGCGACGAGGGCCGCGGCGAGCGCGAGCGCGATGGCGCCGCCCCACCCGGGCCCGCGACGTCGCGCCGGCGGCGGCGTGCTCAGGTGCTGCTGCGCGTGGGGCTGGTGATCCGTGGCGTAGGGCTGCGGCGAGGGCGCGCCCCAGCCGGCCTGTCCCGGCGCCTGCCCGTGGCCACCCAGGCTGTCGAAGGGGAGGTACGGGCTGCGCGGGAGCGGCTCGGTGTGCTGCGTGGCCGGCTGCCCGGCGCCGACCTGCCCGCCGGCGGACTGCTCGTGAGCGCTCGGCGTGGCCCGCTGCTCGGGCGTTGCCGGCACCGGTCGGGTCGGCTCGGTGGGGGCGTCCTGCGGACGCGGCTCCTCACCTGGGTGCGGAGAGCTCATGGCTGTAGATCATGCCTTGTCGGGACGGTGCCGACCTCAGAGGGTGCCGGTGACCGGGCGGGCCAGCGGGAAGCCGGAGCCGCCACGGCGACGGCTCTCGGTGCGGGTCGACGGGGTGGGCGCGCGGTGACTCAGGCTCTCGCGCAGGAGCGAGCGGCCGCGGTGGATGCGGGAGCGGACGGTGCCGAGCTTGATGTCGAGGGCCTCGGCGACCTCCTCGTAGGTCAGCCCCTCGATGTCGCACAGGACGACCGCCGCGCGGAACTGCGGCGGCAGGGCGTCGAGGGCCCGCTGGATGTCGGCGTCGAGGTGGTGGTCGAGGACGACCTGCTCGGGGGTCGGCGAGCCGCTGTGCAGCAGTGCCGCGAACTCGTCGGTCAGCGCGTCGAAGCGGATGCGCTGCTTGCGGCGGGCGCGGTCGAGGAAGAGGTTGGTCGTGATCCGGTGCAGCCACCCCTCGAAGGTGCCGGGCGTGTAGCCGTCGAGGGAGCGGAAGACACGCACGAAGACGTCGTGGGTGAGGTCCTCGGCGTCGTGGACGTCGCCGGTCAGTCGGTAGGCGAGCCGGTAGACGCGGGCGCTGTGCTCCTCGACGATCTCCGCCCAGGTCGGGGGGACCCACTCCTGCCCCTCGAGGTCGCGGACGTCGGTGTTGCTGGTCACCCCTCAATGCTCACGCGTCAACCTGAGGGAAGTCTGTGATCCAGCGCGCCATTAGGGTGGACTCCCATGACCGCCGCCCAGCTCAACAGCCATGCCTACGCCGAGCAGTTCGTCCCCGAGGACGAGAGTGTCGAGGCCGCACGTCGCACCGGGACCGAGCTCGGGGCGGTGCCGATCGGTACGGGCGGAGGCGCCGCCCTTCGCCTCCTCGCGGCAGCCAGCGGGGCCCGCCACGTCGTCGAGGTCGGGACCGGGGCCGGCACCTCGGGGCTGTGGCTGCTCGCCGGCATGCCCGCAGACGGCGTGCTGACGACGATCGAGATCGAGCCGGAGCACGCGCTGCGCGCGAAGCGCTCCTTCGCGGCCGCGGGCATCGCCCCGCAGCGCACCCGGGTCATCACCGGCCGCGCCGTCGACGTCCTGCCGCGGATGAACGACTCGTCCTACGACCTCGTCCACATCGACGCCGACAAGGAGGGCTACCCGCAGTACGTCGAGCACGCGATCCGGCTGCTGCGACCCGGCGGCGTGCTCGCGATGGACAACATGCTCTGGCACGACAAGGTCGCCGACCCCGCGGCGCGGGACGCGACGACCGTGCTGCTGCGCGACCTGGGCAAGCAGCTGCGTGACGACGAGCGGCTCGTCATGAGCCTGCTGCCGGTCGGCGACGGCATGATCGCCGCCGTCAAGCGCTAGGCGGGCCGGCCGGGGTCGGCGCCGCCGACCCCGGCGCTCGCAACGGCTCGGTCAGACCGAGCCGGGTCCGGGGCCGCGGCGGAACTGCGCCGGCCCCTCGGCGATGGCGACGACCTCGAAGGGCGTGATCTCGATCGGCGCGGAGCCGATGATCCGCGAACCGGCCGACTCCGTCGCCGTCGCCGTGAACTCCTCGCAGAAGTCGTCTCGGTCCTTCGCGGCGTCGAAGACGTAGGTGCCCTCGAACCACTCCCCCTCGCGCATGCGCCAGGTCTTGAAGGCCAGGCCGTCGAGAAACATGAAGTTGGCCATCGAGGTACCGACGACGTACTCCCGCAGCTGCTCCGCGACATCGCCTGACGCCTCGGTCAGCGACCAGCGGACGGCGAGTCCGTATCCAGCGTTCATGCAGTCCTCTCGTGGGCCTCGGTCGAGGTCGACAGTGGTCTCGGCACGGTAACCACTCGCACCCACGACTGACAGTCCCGTGTCACCATCCGAGCACGACGAAGCCCCCGGACGCAGGTGTCCGGGGGCTCTCGTACGGGGCTTACTTCTGCAGGCCCTCGCAGTTGTCGATGGCCTCACCGAGGGCGAGGACCTCGTCGGGCTTCATCTCGACGACGAGACGACCACCGCCCTCGAGGGGCATCCGCAGGACGATGCCACGACCCTCCTTGACGACCTCGAGAGGACCATCCCCCGTGCGTGGCTTCATTGCCGCCATGTGCGTTCCCTTCGATCAACACCGGACGGAGCCTCACCGACCGGGCGGCGCAGTCGCGCCGACGCTGGGCTCCATTATCCACCTCCCGTGCGCGCTCGGCCTAATCGCCGCCGGTCACGGAGGAGTGACGTGCCAGGGCACGTAGGGCAGCAGTCCGCACGACCAGGCGAAGATCCCACCGACGAGGACGAGCACGACGACGGCGGCCCTGCGGCGCCAGTGCTCGACGATCCGACCGCCGCTCGAGGTGCGCATGACGACCGATGCGAGGAGCGCGGCGAGCGGGAAGTCGAGGAGCAGGAAGCGCCACATGCTCGTGATCGGCCGCACGACCGCGAAGAGGTACATCGGGTAGACGAGCGCCCACATGCGCACCTCGAGCGGGATCCACTGACCGTGGCGGCCGAGGACGAGCGCGAGGTAGGTACCGACGAGCGCCACCATGACGACGACGGCGAAGAGCCCGCGCTGCTCCCACGCCCAGCTGAACCACAGGACGAAGGGCCCCTCGTCGGGGCGCTGGCCCCACGCCGCCTGCACCCGGAAGAAGGCATCGGGCAGCCCCGACAGGTAGCCGACGGTGAGCGGCCAGGCGATGCCGGACACCCCGGTGGCGAGGACCATGACGGCGATCCGCAGGCGGTCGTGGGCGAAGGGGGCGACCCCCGCCTCGCGCTCCTGCCGCCAGCGCAGCCACAGGTGGGCGAGCACGGCCAGGCCGAGCGGGGCGGCGACGCCCCGGGTGAAGCCGAGGAGGAGGGCGATGCCCGCGACGCCGAGGTAGTTGCCGCGCATGAGCAGCAGCAGGGCGCCGGCGATGAGGACGGCGGCGAGCGCCTCGGTGTAGGGGATGACCATGACGCCGGTCGCCGGGTAGAAGCACCACAGGGCGGCGGCGACGAAGGCGAGCCGCTCGCGGGCCGGCTGGGCGGCCGCGTGGCCGGAGAAGCTGAGGACCTTCCACACGAGGACGGTCGCGGCGGCACCGAGCACGAGGTTGAGCACGACCGCGGAGGCGGTGAAGCCGATGCCCGTCGCCATGACGAGGCGCACCAGGCCCGGGAAGAGCGGGAAGAAGGCCCAGGCGCTGTAGGTGATCTCGCCGGTCTCGGGGTCGGCGGGCAGGGGGATCGGGTAGCCCTCGGTGACGATCCTGCGGTACCACTGCGTGTCCCAGAGGCCGAACATGTCGGGCAGGCCGGCATCGAGGTGCCCCACGCCGGCCGGGGACTGGTAGTAGCGGGCGGCGACCCAGATCGCGAGGACCGCGACGACCCGGGAGAGGGCGTAGACGACGAGGAGGGAGCGGATCGGTCGGGCGACCGCCTCGTCAACCCACGCGTCAACCCTCGCGCGGACCGACATCGTCTCGGGCGGCCGACATGTCCGGGACGGCCGACGTGTCCCGGGCAGCCGACTCGAGCTCGGCGAGGCGCTGCTGCAGCCGGTCGAGCACCTCGTCGACCTGGTCCATCCGGTATCCGCGGAGCGCGGTGTCGAAGCGGACGGCGTCGACGTCGCTCGCGGCGAAGTCCGACTCCGGGAGCCCGTGGTGCGGCGCGGAGGCCACCGGCTCGGCCATCGGGTCGGTGGTGATCCGGCCGGTGACCGCGGCGGCGACGGCGACGACGACGAGCAGTGCGACGAGGACGAAGAAGATCCAGACCACGGTCTACTCCGGCTGCTTCGTCGCGGCGGGGCGCACCCGGTCGGACGCGGTCCGCAGGTACTCGACCGCCTCGACGAGGTCGTCGGTGACGAAGAGCCGGTCGATGTCCTCGGGGCTGATCATGCCGCCCTCGAGGACCGAGTCGCGCAGCCAGTCGATCAGGCCCTGCCAGTAGTCGACGCCGACGAGCACGATCGGGAAGCTCGTCACCTTGCCCGTCTGGGCGAGGGTGACCGCCTCGAAGACCTCGTCGAGCGTGCCGAAGCCTCCGGGCAGGACGACGAAGCCCTCGCTGTACTTGACGAACATCGTCTTGCGGGCGAAGAAGTAGCGGAAGTTGATGCCGAGGTCGCAGTAGGGGTTCAGACCCGCCTCGAAGGGCAGCTCGATCCCCAGGCCGACGCTCGTGCCGCCGGCCTCCCTGGCCCCACGGTTGGCCGCCTCCATGGCGCCCGGACCGCCGCCGGTGATGACGGCGTAGCCGGCCTCGGCGACGAGGCGGCCGAGCTCGATGCCCTGGGCGTAGCGCGGCGAGTCCACGGGGGTGCGGGCGCTGCCGAAGATGCTCACGGCCGGCCCGAGCTCGGCCAGCGCGCCGAAGCCCTCGACGAACTCGGCCTGGATGCGCAGCACCCGCCACGGGTCGGTGTGCAGCCAGTCGGCGTGCCCGCGGTCGTCGAGGAGCCGCTGGTCGGTGGTCGACTTGGGCACCTGACGGCCTCGCATGAGGACCGGGCCCTTGTGGTACCAGCGGTCGGACGCCGGCTGCTGCTTCCCCTGATCAGTCACGGTCTCGACCCTACGCGAGCCACCGCAGCACCGCGGCCTCCGCCGTCTCGATCTGCTCGACCGGGCAGCGCTCCTCGTCGTGGTGGGCGAGGTTGGGGTCCCCGGGCCCGAAGTTGACCGCCGGGATGCCGAGCGCGGAGAAGCGCGCGACGTCGGTCCAGCCCTCCTTGGGCCCGACGGGCACGTCGAGCGCGGCGACGAAGGCCTGCGCTGCAGGCAGGTCCAGCCCGGGTCTGGCTCCCTCGGCGACGTCGCGCAGGTGCAGCTCGCGGCCGGGCAGGACGGTCTGGACGTAGGCGAGCGCCGCCTCGGTGTCCTTGTCCGGGGAGAAGCGGTAGTTGATGAGGACGCTGCAGCTGTCGGGGATGACATTGCCCGCGATGCCGCCGGTGATGCCGACGGCCTGCAGGGCCTCGTGGTAGTCGAGGCCGTCGACGGTCACGGTCCGCTCCTCGTGGGCGGCGAGGGCGGCGAGGACCTCATGGGCGTCGTGGATGGCGTTGTGGCCGTTCCACGGCCGGGCCGAGTGCGCGGCGATCCCCTTCGTGATCACCTCGACGCGCATCGTGCCCTTGCAGCCACCTTCGACGGCCGCGTTGGTCGGCTCGAGCAGGACCGCGAAGTCGGCCGCCAGCAGGTCGGGGTCGGAGTCGGCGAGCAGCTGCAGGCCGTTGTAGACCGCGTCGACCTCCTCGGCCTCGTAGAAGAGGAAGGTGATGTCGCGGCTCGGCTCCTCGAGCAGCGCGGCCTTGAGCTGGACGGCGACCCCGCCCTTCATGTCGACGGTCCCGCGCCCCCAGAGGACGTCCTGGCCGCCGACCTGCTCGCGCCGGGTCGGCAGGTTGGCCGGGTCGCTCGTCAGCGGCACGGTGTCGATGTGGCCGGCGAGGACGACCCGCTCGTCGCGGCCGAGGTGGGTGCGGGCGATGACCGTGTTGCCCCGGCGGACCACCTCGAGATGACGAAGGGGGCGCAGCGCCGCCTCGATCGCGTCGGCGATCGCCTCCTCCTCGTGGCTCACCGACTCGATGTCGCACAGCTGCTGGGTGAGGGTCACGACGTCCGCGGTCAGGTCGAGGCTCGGCATGCCGCCACCCTACGACCGCCCCGCCCCATCCCCCACAAACTGTGGCTGGCCACAGCTTGGATGGTCGGCCACAGCACGTCGTGCGGCTGACCATCCAAGGTGCGGCTAGCTGGAGCCGGACGAAGGGGGGTGCCGCCACCTTGGGCGGGCCCGCTGTGGAAAAGCCCGCGGCGAGGCGTGTCGCGGACGCCAGACTCCAGCCATGGAGGACGAGGTCGAGCTGCTGCGTCAGGCGTCGGTCAACGGTGTCTTCTCGAGCGCTGACGCGGAGCGCCATGGCATCCCACGACTCCGCCTGGTGGCCCTGGCGAAGGTTGGCCTGCTCACCCATCTCACCCGTGGCATGTGGTCGACCATCCACACCGTGGACGCTGCCCAGACCCATCTGCTGAGGACCGTGGCGATCATCCGCCGACTGCGCCAGCCCGCGGGCGCCACCGCCCAGTCGGCGCTGGTCCTCCACGACCTGCCGATCCTCGACACCGACCTCGATCGCGTGCACCTCGTCCGTGGCCGCGGGCACGCGACCAGACGAAGCCACGACTACACCGTCTGGGGGTGCGCGGGTGGGCTGCGCGCGGCGACACGACCTCCCTTCGTCGACACGCCGCTGGCCTGCGCTCCCGTCGCCGTGGCGCTGACCCACACCGGGGTGACCTGCACTCCCCGCGCCGCCCTCGCCGCGGCGGATGCCGCCGTGCGGCGCGGCCTCGTGACGTCGACCGAGATCGAGGTCGCCGCCGCTGACCTGCCGCTCGGAACCCCTGGGGCGGCCGCCGTCCGGCGGGCACTGGCCGATGTCGACGGTCGCCACGAGTCACCGGGTGAGACCCTGACGGCCCGGGTGATGCGCGATCTGGGGTACTCACTCGAACCCCAGGTCTGGATCGGGCCGTATCGCGTGGACTTCCTCGTGACCGGAACCCGGGTGATCGTCGAGTTCGACGGCGCCGTCAAGTACGACGACCGCCAAGCCATCGTCGCCGAGAAGCGCCGGGAGGACGATCTCCGTCGCCGCGGGTACGTCGTCGTCCGGCTCATGTGGTCGGACCTGCACGACCCGGCGCGGGTGCGTCGCCTGGTCGTCGCGGCGCTGACAGCAGCCGCATGAGTCGGCCACAGTTCGTAGGGTGGGCCACAGCACGTCGTGTGGCTGATCATCCAAACTGCGGTCAGCCACAGTTTGTGGGGGCGGGCGAGATCGCGGGACGGGGCCGCCGTTTCGTAAGATTCGGCCCATGACGACGACGCGCGCAGCCTGGGGCCACGGAGTGGCCACCGTGACGACCGAGGGCACGGTCCTCGACACCTGGTACCCCGAGCCGGCGCTCGGCGAGGCCCCCGAGGCCACCCGGGTCCCCGAGGAGCTGCTCGCGCTGGCCGGCGACGACGAGGCGCGCGGCGTGCGCACCGAGGTCGTCACCGTCGCCATCGACCTCGACGCCGCCCCCGAGGGCGCCTCCGACGCCTACCTGCGGCTGCACCTGCTCTCGCACCGGCTCGTCCAGCCCAACTCGATCAACCTCGACGGCCTCTTCGGCCAGCTGAGCAATGTCGTGTGGACCAACCACGGCCCGTGCGCGGTCGAGGGCTTCGAGACCACCCGCGCCCGGCTGCGCGCCCGCGGCCCGGTCCAGGTGACGAGCATCGACAAGTTCCCCCGCCTCACCGACTACGTGACCCCCTCCGGCGTGCGCATCGGCGACGCCGACCGGGTGCGCCTGGGCGCCCACCTCGCCTCCGGCACCACCGTCATGCACGAGGGCTTCGTCAACTTCAACGCCGGCACCCTCGGCACCTCGATGGTCGAGGGCCGGATCAGCCAGGGCGTCGTCGTCGGCGACGGCTCCGACATCGGCGGCGGCGCGTCGACGATGGGCACCCTCTCCGGCGGCGGCACCGAGCGCGTCTCCATCGGCGAGCGCTGCCTCGTCGGCGCCGAGGCCGGCGTCGGCATCGCCCTGGGCGACGACTGCGTCGTCGAGGCCGGGCTCTACGTCACCGCCGGCACCAAGGTCACCCTGCCCGACGGCGCCGTCGTCAAGGCCGCCGAGCTCTCCGGCCGCAGCGGGCTGCTCTTCGTGCGCAACTCCGTGACCGGCACCGTCGAGGCACGTGACCGCACCGGCCACGGCATCGCGCTCAACGACGCACTGCACGCCAACGACTGACGTGCCGAGGGCCGAGCACCCACCGCTGCCCGAGGACCGGGGCCCGCGGTGGCCCACGGTCGTCGCGGTCCTGTGCGTGCTCGCCCTCGTCGGCGGCGTCGGCGCCTGGTGGGCCCGTGACCGCATCGGTCTCTTCCTCGGGGAGCAGTGCACCGCCACGGCGCTCGACGAGAGCGTGACCTTCGCCCCCGACCAGATGCACCACGCGAGCACGATCGTGCTCATCGGCGTCAAGCGCGGCCTGCCCGCGCGCGCCGGCACGATCGGCGTCGCCACGGCCATCCAGGAGTCGAAGCTGCGCAACCTCTCCTACGGCGACCGCGACTCCGTCGGCCTCTTCCAGCAGCGGCCGAGCCAGGGCTGGGGCTCCGCCGCGCAGCTGCAGGACCCGGTCTACGCGACCAATGCCTTCTACGACGCCCTGGTCAAGGTCGACGGCTGGCAGGACATGGTGATCACCGAGATCGCCCAGGAGGTCCAGCGCAGCGGCTACCCCGAGGCCTACGCCGACCACGAGCACGAGGGCCGCACCATCGCGTCCGCGATGAGCGGCCACTCCCCCGAGGGCTTCGCCTGCCGCCTCGACGGCCCGGAGGCCGCCGGCCGACCGGACCGCTTCGTCGCGGCCCTCGACGAGGAGACGGGGCACACCGGCACCGCCGACGGCCAGACCATCAGCGTCACCGCGGTCGACTCACGCCACGCCTGGGCGGTGGGTGCGTGGTCCGTCGGCCAGGCCAAGGCCCGCAACGTCGTGCGCGTCCAGGTCGGCGACCGCGAGTGGGTCCGTGGCTCCGGGGACGACGCGATGCAGTGGCGCGACGCCGACGAGCCGATCGAGGACACCCGCGTCATCGTCACCCTCCACGAGAGCTGAGCGCACTCCCCCCTTCGCCCGGCCCGGACATGCGGCGACCCCCTCCGCCCGTGAGGACGAAGGGGGTCGACGTGCCGTGCCGCAGGTGGCGGCTCAGCGGCCCTCGATGCCGACGTAGTCGCGCTCGGTCGGGCCGGTGTAGATCTGGCGGGGACGGCCGATCTTGGTGTCCTTGTCCTCGATCATCTCGCGCCACTGGGCGATCCAGCCCGGCAGGCGGCCGATGGCGAAGAGGACGGTGAACATCTTCGGCTGGAAGCCCATGGCCGTGTAGATCAGGCCGGTGTAGAAGTCCACGTTGGGGTAGAGCTTGCGCTCGACGAAGTAGTCGTCCGCCAGCGCGATCTCCTCGAGCTTCATGGCGATCTCGAGCTGCTCGTCGCCACCCATCTTCTCGAGGATGGTGTGCGCGGTCTCCTTGACGATCGCCGCGCGCGGGTCGTAGCTCTTGTAGACCCGGTGGCCGAAGCCCATGAGGCGGACGCCGTCCTCCTTGTTCTTGACCTTCTTCATGAAGGTCTCGGCGCCGTCGTCGGAGGCCTGGATCTGCTGGAGCATCTCCAGGACCGCCTGGTTGGCGCCGCCGTGCAGCGGGCCGGAGAGGGCGTGGATGCCCGCGGAGACGGAGTTGAAGAGGTTGGCGTGGGCCGACCCGACGAGGCGCACCGTCGACGTCGAGCAGTTCTGCTCGTGGTCGGCGTGCAGGATGAAGAGCTGGTCGAGCGCGCGCACGATCTCGGGGTCGAGGTCGTAGGGCTCGGCCGGGAAGCCGAAGGTCATCCGGAGGAAGTTCTCCGTCAGGCTCAGCGAGTTGTCCGGGTAGAGGAAGGGCTGGCCGACGCTCTTCTTGTGCGCGTAGGCGGCGATCGTCGGCAGCTTGGCCAGGAGGCGGATCGTCGAGATCTCGACGTGCTCCGGGTCGAAGGGGTCGAGGCTGTCCTGGTAGAAGGTGCCCAGCGCGGAGACGGCCGAGGACAGGACCGGCATCGGGTGCGCGTCGCGCGGGAAGCCGTTGAAGAAGGCCTTGAGGTCCTCGTGGAGCATCGTGTGGCGCGAGATGCGCTCCTCGAAGTCGCCGAGCTGGTCGGCCGTCGGCAGCTCGCCGTAGATCAGCAGGTAGGCGACCTCGGTGAAGGTCGACTTGCTCGCCAGCTGGTCGATCGGGTAGCCGCGGTAGCGCAGGATCCCCGCGTCACCGTCGATGTAGGTGATGTCGCTCTTGCAGGAGGCGGTGTTGACGAAGCCCACGTCGAGCGTGGTGTTGCCCGTCTCCTTCATGAGCGAGGAGATGTTGTAGCCGTCGTTGCCCTCGGAGGCCTTGACGAGGGGGAACGTCAGGTCCTTGCCGGCGGCGGAGAAGGTGGCGTCGGTCATTGAGTCATCTGCCCTTCAGTGGTGCCGTGCCCGCGGGGGCGGTGGCCCCGGGCATGCGGTTCTGCGTCTGAAACTACCCCAGTCGTGCGCTGGGTCACGAAGCGGGTCCGGCAGCCAGACGTGCCGCGGCTGCCGCGATCCGCTCGTCGCTCGCGGTGAGCGCCACGCGCACGTGCTGCTCACCGGCCACGCCGTAGAAGTCGCCCGGCGCGACGAGGATGCCCCGGGCCGCCAGACGGTCGACGGTCACCCGGCTCGGCTCCCCAGCGGTCGCCCACAGGTAGAGGCCGGCCTCGGAGTCGTCGATGCGCAGGCCGAAGCCTTCGAGCGCCGGGCGCAGGACCTCACGACGCGCGCGGTAGCGCTCGCGCTGGGCCGCGACGTGGGCGTCGTCGCCGACGGCCGCGAGCAGCGCCCGCTGGACCGGCCACGGAACGATCATGCCGGCGTGCTTGCGCACCTCGAGCAGACGGCGCACGAGCGTCGGGTCGCCGGCGACGAAGGCCGCCCGGTAGCCCGCGAGGTTGGACTGCTTGGAGGTCGAGTAGACGGCGAGCAGGCCCTCGTGGGAGCCACCGGTGACGCGCGGGTCGAGGATCGACGGCGTCGTCGGCAGGCTGTCGTAGCCCTCGCCGCGCGCCTCCTCGGTGCGCCAGTCCAGCTCGGCATAGCACTCGTCGGAGGCGACGACGACGCCGCGCTCACGGGCCCAGGCGACGACCTTGGCCAGGTGCTCGACCCCCAGGACCTTGCCCGTGGGGTTGCTCGGGGTGTTGAGCCACAGCAGCTTGGGTGCGGTGGCCGACGTCGTGGGACCGAAGGCGGTCGTGGCGTCGGCGGCGAAGGGGGTCGCCCCCGCCATCCGCGCGCCCACGTCGTAGGTCGGGTAGGCCACCCGGGGGAAGGCGACGGTGTCGCCCGCGCCCAGGCCCATGAGGGTCGGCAGCCACGCGACGAGCTCCTTGGAGCCCACCGTGGGCAGCACGCCGTCGGGGTCGATGCCCGGGGCGCCGCGGCGGCGCTCGAACCAGCCGGCGATGCCCTCGCGCAGGTCGGCCGTGCCCCAGGTCTGCGGGTAGCCGGGCGCGTCAGCGGCGTCGCGCAGGGCCGTCTGCACCACCTCGGGGGTGGAGTCGACGGGGGTGCCGACCGACAGGTCGACGATGCCCTCGCCCTGGGCGGGGTCGGAGGAGACAAAGGAGCTCGCCCGCTCCTTGGCAGGAGCGAGCGAGTCCCAGGGGAAGTCAGGCAGGTCCATCAGCGGGCGCCGACCATCACTCGTCGTGCTCCTGCGGGGGCAGGGCGGCGATGATCGGGTGGTCCTTGTCGATCATGCCCATCTTCGCGGCGCCGCCCGGGCTGCCGAGGTCGTCGAAGAACTCGACGTTGGCCTTGTAGTAGTCGGCCCACTCCTCGGGGGTGTCGTCCTCGTAGTAGATGGCCTCGACGGGGCACACCGGCTCGCAGGCACCGCAGTCGACGCACTCGTCCGGGTGGATGTAGAGGCTGCGCTTGCCCTCGTAGATGCAGTCGACCGGGCATTCCTCGATGCAGGCCTTGTCCTTGAGGTCCACACAAGGCTGCGCGATCACATACGTCATGCGGCACATACTATGACGCCCCATGAGTGATCTGCCCGCGGGTCTCACCACAGGTCAACGCGTCGCCGTCCGCTCCCGGATCGACCCGCCCCCGACCGCGGGCCCCACCCTCACGGACACCGTCGGCGAGCTCGTCGACATCGACGCGACCCACCTGTGCATCGCCACCCGCACCGGCGACGTCACCGTGGCCCGTGACCGGGTCGTCGCCGCGCGCGTGATCCCTCCGAAGCCCACCCGTCGCGGCGCCCCGCACCGTGCCATCACGCTCGAGGACCTGCACCTCGTCATGACCCGCGGTCAGCCGGGCGTCGAGGAGGCCTGGCTCGGCGCACCGGGCTCCGGCTGGCTGCTGCGGGCCGGTCTCGGGTGGACCGGTCGCTCCAACTCCGCTCTGCCCGTGGGCGACCCGGGCCAGCCCCTGCCGGAGGCCGTCGACGCCGTGGAGGCCTGGTACGACGAGCGCGGGCTCCTCCCCCTCGTCATGCTGCCGCGGCCCACCGGCGCCGCCACCGGTGACGACCCGCTCGGTGCGCTGCTGCTCGAGCGGGGCTGGGTCGAGGGCAACCCCGCCGACGTGCTCACCGGACGCACCGCCGACCTGCTGGCCGACGTCCCCACCCCGGCCGGCCTGCGCCTGACCACGACGGCCGCGCCGGACGACGCGTGGTTCGCGGGCGGCTCACCCCGCCTGGTCGACCACCTCGACGCCGCGCGGCAGGTCCTCGCGCTGCCGCCGCACCAGGTCTTCGCCACGGCCACGACGGACGAAGGGGAGGTCGCTGCGGTCGTGCGGGTGGCGGTGAACGACGGCTGGGCCGGCGTCTTCGGCCTGCACGTCGCCCCCGAGCACCGCGGCCGCGGCGTCGGCCGATGGCTCACGGTCGAGTCGCTGCGGGCAGCCGCAGCCGACGGCGCCAGCCTGACCTACCTGCAGGTCGAGCCGGGCAACGCGCCCGCCCAGCACCTCTACCGCGATATGGGCCTGACGACCCACCACGACTACGTTTACCTCGCGCTGCGCTGAGCGGCGGCCGACTCCGACGGCCCGTGCGTGACGAGGGTGACGTCGGCGCCGGCCACGGCGAGCGCCGCGCGGTAGCCCGGCACCGGGACCTCGAGATCGACGACCCGGACGCCGGCTGACGAGCGCGCCCCCGTGGCCTTGAAGGTCGCCTCCTCGACGACCCATCCGGCGACGTCCCCTCCGCGCCGGAGCGACTCGACGTCGACACCGACCGGCACCGCAGCGGTGGCGACGAGGACGAGCGGCCCGGCGTGCGCGACGCTCACGTGCGTGCCGTGCACGAGCGGCCGCCCGTGCGGCCCGCCGCAGTCGGTGCAGGTCCGCTCGACGGCGACGGAGCGGGGGTCGGTCCCCGTCGCGGCCCCCACTGCGACCCGCAGCAGCCACGCCCCGACGACGAAGCGCCCGAGGTCGGCCGAGCCGGCGATGCCCGCGGCCCGTGCCGCCTCGACCGGGTCGAGCAGCGGCAGGAGCGCCAGGTCCATCGCCCGCAGGTCCGACCACCAGACGTCCACGACGTGGTTGTCCATGTGAGGTCCTGACATCAACGGTTGTACTCTCGCCCTAGCTACTAAGGATAGGCACACCAACATGACTCCCACGGCGACGCTCACGGAGGTGGCCCGCCCGGCTCCCGAGCGCGTCCCGGGCCGGGGGACCGCCCCCTTCGTCCACCCCGGGTCGACCCGTCCCGCGCTCCTCGACGGCGACCGGGTGCTGACGCACGCCGACCTGGCGGCACGGGTCGCGGCGCTCGCGGAGCGCCTGCCCGACGCGGCGACCGGTCGTCGCCTGGTCCACCTCCACCCGACGCGCGACGTCCCGGGTGTCGTGGCCCACCTGGCGGTGCTCGCCGCCGGTCACGTCGGGCTCGTCACCGGACCGGGCGCGGAGTCGGTCACCGAGCGCTTCGCCCCGGACGTGAGGCTCGTCGGCGAGCGCGTCGAGGCCCTCTCGACCGAGCCCCAGCACCTGCTGCACCCCGACCTCGCGCTGCTGCTGTCGACCTCCGGCAGCACCGGCAGCCCCAAGCTCGTGCGCCTCTCGCACGACAACCTCACGAGCAACGCCGCAGCCATCGCCGAGGGCCTGGGCCTGCGCGCGGACGACCGCGCGATCACCTCGCTCCCCCTCCACTACTGCTACGGCCTGTCCGTCCTGCACAGCGCGCTCCTCGCCGGCGGCGGCATCGTCGTCACCGAGCGCTCGGTGACCGACGACGAGTTCTGGCGGCTGCAGGCCGAGCACCGCGTCACCGTCCTCGCGGGGGTGCCGCACACCTTCGACCTCGTCGATGCGCGCCTGCGCGCCGGGACGCCCGGGCTGCGCCTCGTGACCCAGGCCGGCGGCGCGCTCGGCGCCGAGCGGGTGCGCGAGTTCGCGGTGCTCGGCCGGCGCCAGGGCTGGGAGCTCGCGGTGATGTACGGCCAGACCGAGGCGACCGCCCGGATGGCGATCCAGCGCGGCGCCGAGGTCCTCGAGCACCCGGATGCGGTCGGGCGGGCCGTCGCCGCCTCGGCCTTCCGCCTGGACCACGACGTCCCGGGCGGGAGCGACGAGGTCGGCGAGCTCGTCTTCACCGGCCCCGGCGTCATGCTCGGCTACGCCGAGCACCCCGACGAGCTCGCCCTCGGCCGCATGGTCGCCGAGCTGCGCACCGGCGACCTCGGGCGGCTGGACGACGGCCGCGTGCGCATCGTCGGCCGCCGCGACGACATCGCCAAGGTCCTCGGCCTGCGCATCGACCTCGGCCGCGTCGCCGACGCGCTCGCGGATGCCGGTCACGAGGTGGTCGTCACCGCCGACGCCCGCCACCTCCTCGTCACCCTCGTCACCGACGAAGGGGGCAACCCTCACCTCGTCCGCTCGGTCCGCGAGCGGTCGGTCCGGGCCGCCGGCCTCGCCCCCGGGGCCGTCATCGTCGACACCGTCGCCGAGCTGCCCCGGCTGCCCAACGGCAAGACCGACCGGGCCGCGTGCCGCGAGCGCGCGCTCGCGGCGACGACCGGCGACCCCCTGCCCTCCGGCGACCAGCTCGCCGCCACCGTCGCCCTCGTCGCCGCCGCCCTGCGGCGCGAGGACGTCGACCCGGACCGCTCCTTCGCCGAGCTGGGCGGGGACTCCTACAGCCTCGTGCAGACCTCGGTCGCCCTCGAGCGGGCCCTCGGGCCCCTCCCCGACGGCTGGCACCGGGTCCCCCTTCGTCGTCTCGCGGCGCAGGCCGGCACCCCCGGACGCGTCGTGCGCTGGGCCGAGACACCCGTCGTCGTGCGCGCTCTCGCCGCCCTGGCGATCTGCGCCAGCCACCTCGGGATCATCTCCGTCCCCGGCGGCGCGCACACCCTCCTCGCCCTCGCCGGCTGGTCGCTCACCACGTTCACCCTCGACGACCCGCGGCCCGCGGAGCGGCGCCGACGCGGCCTGCGCTCGATCGCGACCTTCGCGGTGCCGTCGATGGCGGTCGCCCTCTTCGGGCTGGTCACCGCCTCGGGCTACGGCTGGGAGAACGTGCTGCTCGTCAACTGGCTCGTGGGCGAGGTCGAGTGGGGCGCCCGGATCAACCTGTGGTTCATCGAGGCCCTGCTCGCCTGCAGCGTGCTCGCCCTCGCGCTCGTCTCCGTGCCCGCGCTCGGGCGGCTCCACGTGCGCCACCCGTGGGCGTGGAGCATGGCCCTGGCCGCGGTCGCCCTGGTGCCCCGGTGGATCCTCGTCCCGGAGTCGACCGGCGCGACGCGTGGCCTGCCCGGGTCCGTCTTGTGGCTCTTCGCCCTGGGCATGGCCCTCGGCGCCGCCCGCACCCACCGCCAGCGCGCGGCGACCCTGGCGCTCACCGCCGTCGGCATGTGGGACTTCTTCGTCGAGCCCAGCCGCGGCCTGACGGTGCTCGTCGCGATCGCCGTCCTCGGCCTCGTCCCGCGCGTGCCGCTCCCGCGCCCCCTCGCCCTCCCGCTCGGGCTCGTCGCGGCCGCGTCGCTGCACATCTACCTCGTCCAGTGGCAGGTCTTCCGGGTCGTGGACGACCCGTGGCTCGCCCTGGCCGGGTCCCTCGTCCTCGGGGTCGTGCTGTGGTGGCTGCTGCAGCGCCCGACGCACGCCCTGGCCGACCTGGCCACCCGGGACCGCCGTCCCGCCCCCGCACCGACCGGCCCCCGGGCCGAGACCGCCTGAACGATCGGAGACCCCGCGATGATGACCCGACGCACCCTCATGGTGAGCGCCCTCGGCGCCTCCGTCCTCGCCCTCGCCGCCTGCGGCGGCTCGGACGGCCCGGCGACCGACCCGGACGCGCTGCAGATCTACTCCAGCCAGCACGACACCCTCACCAAGGCCTGGGCCGAGGGCTTCACCAAGAAGACCGGCATCAAGACGCAGGTCCGCGCCGGCAAGGACTCCTCGATGGGTCACCAGATCGTCCAGGAGGGCGAGGCCTCGCCCGCCGACGTCTTCCTCACCGAGAACAGCCCCGCGATGACTCTCGTCGAGGAGGCGAAGCTGCTCGCCCCCATCGACGCGAAGACGCTCGCCAAGGTGCCCGAGGACCGCCGCCCCAGCAGCGGCGACTGGACGAGCGTGGCCGCCCGGTCCACCGTCCTCGTCTACAACCCCGACAAGATCGACGCCAAGGACCTGCCGGCCTCGCTCATGGACCTGCAGGACCCGGAGTACAAGGACCAGTGGGGCGCCGGCGCGACGGGCGCCGACTTCCAGGCGATCGTCGCCGGCATGCTCGCCGACCAGGGCGAGGCGAAGACGAAGACCTGGCTCGAGGGCATGAAGACCAATGCGCGCATCTACGAGAACAACATCGCGACGATGAAGGCCGTCAACGCCGGCGAGGTCCCGATGGGCGTCATCTACCACTACTACTGGTACCGCGACCAGGCCGAGACCAAGGAGGGCACGGCCAGCACCAAGCTGCACTACTTCAAGCACGAGGACCCCGGCGCCTTCGTCAGCCTCTCCGCCGCGGGCGTGCTCAAGAACGCCAAGCACGCCGACGAGGCCCAGCAGTTCGTCGACTACGTCCTCTCGAAGGAGGGCCAGCAGGTCCTCGAGACGAGCGGCTCGAAGGAGTACGCGGTCGCCACCGGCGCCGCCTCCGACCCGGACCTGCCCACTCTCGACTCCCTCGAGTCGCCCGACGTCGACCCCTTCGGCCTCGACTCCGAGAAGGTCACCCGGCTGATGACCGATGCCGGTCTCCTCTAGGCACCTCGTGGTGGCCGCGGCGGTCCTCGCCGCGGCCATCACCCTGCTCCCGATCGGGGTCGTCGCCGTCGACGCGATCGGGCGGACCCCCGGCGGGCTCGGCGGCGCCGCGGACTACCTCGTGCGCCCGCGCATCGGCGAGCTGCTCGCCAACACCCTCCTGCTCATCGCCGTCACCGTCCCCGCGACGGTCGTCCTCGGTGTCGGCTCCGCGTGGCTCGTCGAGCGGACCGACCTGCCCCTCGCCGGCGTGTGGCGGGTGCTCCTCGGCGCCCCGCTCGCCGTCCCGGCCTTCGTCGCCGCCTATGCCTGGGTCTCCTTCCGCCCCGGCCTCGACGGGCTGGGCGGGGCGGCGCTCGTGACGACCGCCGCGTACTTCCCCTTCGTCTACCTGCCCGTGGCGGCCATCCTGCGTGACCTCGACGCCGCCCCGGAGGAGGACGCCCGGGCGCTCGGGGCCGGACCGTGGGCTGCCTGGCGGCGCACCGTCCTGCCGCGGCTGCGCCCCGCGATCAGTGGCGGCGCGCTGCTCGTCGCGCTGCACCTGCTCGCGGAGTTCGGCGTGCTCGAGATGATGCGCTACCCGACCTTCACCACCGCGATCCTCGTGCAGTACCAGGTGAGCTTCAGCAGCAACCAGGGCAGCCTGCTCGCGCTCGTCCTCGTGCTGCTGTGCGTCACCGTCCTCACCCTCGAGCACCTGGTGCGCGGCAGCGCCCGCACCTCCCGCGTCGGCCGCGGCGTCCACCGCCGGGCCGAGGCCGTGCGCCTGGGCCGCTGGGCCCCGCTCGCCTGCCTCGCGCTGACGGCCGTCGTCCTCGTCTCCCTCGTCGTCCCCGTGACGCTCGTCGGACGCTGGCTCGCGCGCTGGGCCGCCGCCCCCGCCGCAGAGATCGCGATGCGCCCCTCCCTGCTGCTCACCACCGGCTCGACGATCTCCCTCGCGCTCGCCGCGGCCGCCCTCACCCTGCTGCTCGCCCTCCCCGGGGCCTGGCTGCTCAGCCGCCGTCGCTCCGGGTGGACGCTCCTGCTCGAGCGCGTCACCTATGTCGCCAGCTCGCTGCCCGGCGTCGTCATCGCGCTGGCGCTGATCACCCTGTCGGTGCGCTACCTCCCGGCGGCCTACCAGAGCCCCGCCCTGCTCGTGCTCGGCTACACGATCCTCTTCATCCCGCGGGCGATGGTCTCGCTGCGCTCCGGCCTGGCCGCCGCGCCGCCGGAGCTCAGCGACGCAGCGCGCTCGCTCGGCAGCAGCCCGGCCGAGGCCTTCCGCCGGGTCGTGCTGCCGCTCATCCTCCCGTCGGCCCTCACCGGAGCGGCGCTCGTGGCCATCGCGACGGCGACCGAGCTCACCGCGACCCTGCTGCTCGCGCCGACGGGCACCTCGACCCTCGCGACGGCCTTCTGGGCCGCCAGCGACGAGTTCGACTACACGGGGGCGGCCCCCTTCGCGGCGATGATGATCCTGCTGTCCGCCCCGCTGACCTTCCTGATGCTCCGACAGAGTGGGATCGAAGAATGAGCACCGTCGACATCCACGGCATCACCGTCGGGTACGGCTCCGAGCCGATCCTGCACGGCGTCGACCTCACGGTCCCCACCGGCACGACGACCGCGGTCCTCGGCGCCTCCGGTGGCGGCAAGACGACCCTGCTGCGGGTCATCGCCGGCTTCCTCGCCCCAGACGCGGGGACCGTGCGCATCGGTGAGCGGATCGTGTGCGGCGAAGGGAGGTCCGTCCCGCCCGAGCGGCGCGGCATCGGCTACGTGCGCCAGGACGGGGGACTCTTCCCGCACCTCGACGTCGCGCACAACATCACCTTCGGCATGCGCCGCGCCGCGCGGCGCCGCGGCGACCGGGTCGGCGAGCTCCTCGAGCTCGTCGGCCTGCCCGCGAGCACCGCGAGCCGCCGGCCCGACCAGCTCTCCGGAGGGCAGCAGCAGCGCGTGGCCCTGGCCCGCGCGCTCGCCCTCTCCCCCGCCGTCGTCCTGCTCGACGAGCCCTTCTCGTCCCTCGACACGGCGCTGCGGGCGAGCACCCGTGAGGCGGTCGCCGCCGCCCTCGCCGAGACCGCGGCGACGACGATCCTCGTCACCCACGACCAGCAGGAGGCGCTCTCCTTCGCCGACCAGGTCGCGATCATGCGCGGAGGCAGCTTCAGCCAGGTCGGCACGCCGCACGAGATCTACGAGACGCCGGTCGACGCGCGCGAGGCGGCCTTCCTCGGCGACGTCGTGCGTCTGCCCGGGCGGGCCGGCTCCGAGGGCATCACCTGCGCCCTCGGGCTCCTCACCCCGCGTGCCGACGTCGCGCCCGGCGACGTCGAGGTCGTCCTGCGCCCGGAGGACCTCTCGCTCACCGACTCCCCCGGTTGCCCGCACGGCACGGTCCAGCGCATCACCTACCACGGGGCCCACGCCCTCGTGCAGGTCGCCCTGGGCGACGGCATGCTCGTCGCCGTCCGCGTCACCGGCCGCCGCGCCCCCGCGCCCGGCGAGCAGGTCCCGGTGAGCGTCGACGGCCCGGTGCTGGCCTACCCGGGCTCCGCACTCGGCTGACCCCGCTCGGGTGGCTCCGTCAGGGGTTGGTGCAGGTGACGTCGTCCTGGGGGATGTAGGTCGTCGTGAAGCTCGACGACTTCACGGTGCGCCCGCCCTTGATGAAGGTGCGGGTGATGTCGACGGAGAAGCCGGGCGCGGGCGACTGGGGCACGCAGCCCTTCTTGTTGTCGGTGATCTTCTTGGGCTGCACGAGGTTGCGACGGGCGCTCTTGTTCGCCTCGACCTTGTCGTAGGCCTTGCGCCCGTCGAAGCTCACCGTCACCTCGTCGCCGTTGACCGAGGCGTTGATGAGGATGCCGGCGCCGGTGTCGTTGGTGAAGCGGTTGTCGACGTCGGGCCAGGAGATCGTCGCCTCGCGGCCCTCGGGGTAGCGCGAGATGTAGAAGGAGTGCGGGTGGAACTCCTCGATCTTCGCCCCCGAGAAGAAGACCGCGTTGAAGAGGGTCGTCGACAGCTGCGAGATGCCGCCGCCGTAGTCCTCCGTGAGGCGGCCGGCGTTGATGACGCCCGCCTTCTGGTAGCCCTTGGCCGCGGTGCGCGGACCGAGCAGACCGTTGAGCGAGAAGGTCTCGCCGGGCGCCACGTAGGCGCCGTTGAGCTGGCGAGCGGCGATCTTGATGTTGTTGGTGCGCACCGGGTTGTCCGGCAGATAGGTCGTGAAGGTGGAGATCTGCTCCTTGGGCAGGGTGCGCCGCGCCTCCATCGTCGTGAAGTCGGGCTTCGTCTGCTTCGACGTCGCCGCCACGGTGCGCTGCGCACCGGACTTCTTCATCGCCTCGGCGACCTTGGCGCCCAGTCCGGTGGAGTCCAGCTCGAGACCGGTGCTCGAGGGTGAGACGGAGAAGCTGCGCCCGTTGCGCGTCACGACCGCGTCCTGCGCCGCGCGGAAGCGACCCGAGCCCCGGCCGGCGGCGGCCGCCATCTCCTGGAGCTTCGCCTCGTCGACCTTCGCCGAGAGCTTGCCCTGCGAGTCCTGGACGGACACGGCGGCGGCGAGCTGCTCGGCCGTGACCTCGAAGGAGATGTTCTTCGCGGCGCCGGACCCCTTGGGATCGGTCGTCGTGACCTTCACCGGCGCGGAGACGAGCGGCGTGAGGTCGTCCTGGGCGAAGCGGTCGATCTCCGCCTGGCTCAGCTTCGGCTTCGGCGCGGTGGTCGGCACCTCGAAGCTCCGCTCGCCCGGCCACCCGTCGGCGATCGCCGCGACGGCCTTGTCCCGCTCCAGCGCCAGACCGGGCTTCGAGGAGGTCTTGACGACCTTGGCCCCGTCGAGGGAGACCTTGCCCTCGGTCGGCTTCTTGTCCATGCCGTCGGTGGCCTCGTCCACGGCCGCCGCGAGCGCGTCGTCGTCGACCTGCACCTCGACCTCGCGCTCGACGCCGCCGCGCACGTGGTTGACGAGGTCGACGGGGTTGAGGCTGAAGCCGGTCAGGCCGGCGACGGAGGCCTCGTAGTCGTAGGACAGCCCGGCGTCGGCCGGGGTGAGCTCGACGGACGTGCCCGCGACGTCGAGGGTGACCGGCTCGGCCTCCTCGTCGGCGAGCTGCTCCTCGAGCGCGCTCTGGGCCTCCGCGGGCGTCTTGCCGCCGACGGCGACACCACCGACGCGGGTGTCGGCCGGCACCTTGTCGCCGAAGTACATCGCCGCGGCGACGTAGAGCGCCGCGATGACGAGCAGCACGAAGGCGCCGGCGATCCAGCCGCGCCCCCGGCGGGGCCGGTCGACGAGCTCGTCGTCGCTCCAGCGGTCGTCGTGGGTCATGCGGTCACCTCGTGCTCGTGTACTGGCTGCGGTAGTAGATCAATGGGTCGTCGCGGCGGGCGTCTGCCCGGCTCGTCACGACCTCGCCGACGACGATGGTGTGGTCGCCGGCGTCGTGCAGGGCGCTCGTGCGGCACTCGAGGGTGCCCAGGGCGTCGTCCAGGAGGGCGACGCCGAGCTCGCCGCGGTGGTGCGGCACGCGCGAGAGCTGTCCCTGCAGCGGCCGACCACCGGTGCTCAGCCAGCTGGCCGCCGGTCGAGCCGCGCTCGGGAGGATCGAGATCCCCCACACGCCGGATTGTGTCACGGCCTCGTGCCAGCCGGTGTCCTTGACGACGCAGACGAGGACGAGCGGCGGGTCGAGCGAGACCGACGTGACCGAGTTGGCGGTCATCGCGTGGTCGTGCCCGTCGGCAACCGTCGTCACGACGGTCACCCCGGTCGCGAAGTGGGCCATGGTGTGCCGCAGGGTCGTCGGCGACAGCCCGGTCATCGGCGGGCCACGAGCGGCGGGCGCTCCCCCACGACGACGGCCGGCACGGGCTGCCCGGTCGTCAGGTCGAGCCGGGCGAAGCCCTCCCGCCCCGGCAGCCGCGCCGCGATGTCGTTGGACAGGGCATAGGTGCGCGAGGGGCCGAGCGTCACCTGGGTGCGGTGGTGCCGCAGCGCGGCCTCCTGCCGGTCCACGGCGACTTCGTCGACGATCGCGTGGGTCACGACCGCGTCGTCCACGACCGAAGGGGGCAGCTCCCCCGTCGGCTGCGTCCAGCCGTGCTGGGCCGGCGCGTGCAGCGTGGCGAGGACCTCGCGGTCCTCCAGGGCCCACGAGCGCGGGGTGAAGACGCCGAAGAGCGCCGGGCGGCTGCCCTCGGGCCGGGCGGCCACGGCCGCCCGGGTCACCTCGTGGGTGCGGATGTGGTCGGGGTGGGCATAGCCACCGTGGGCGTCATAGGTGACGACGACGTCGGGGTCGATCTCGTCGATGACCGCGCCGACGGCGGCGACCGCATCGTCGGTGTCGGAGCGCACCCACGCGCGCGGGTCGTGCGCGCTCGGCGTGCCGGCCATGCCTGAGTCGCGCCACCGCGAGAGCCGGCCGGCGGCCGGGTCCTCGCCGAGCACCCGGCTGCGGGCGCCGATGGCCGTCATCGCGCCGCGCAGCTCGTCGCGGCGGAAGTCGCCGAGGGTGTCCTCGTGGTCGGCGTCGAGGTGCGCCAGCTCGGGCGGGATGACCTCGCCCTGCTCCCCGAGGGTGCAGGTGAGCACGTGCACCTCGTCGCCGGCGGCGACGTGGTGCGCGATGGCGACCCCCGTCGCGAGGCTCTCGTCGTCGGGGTGGGCGTGCACGAAGAGCAGCCGCGCGGGCCGCCCTTCGACCAGGACGGGCTCAGCGCGGCTCATCGCGACACCCCGATCAGACCCATCTCCGGCGTCCCGCCGTGCACGGGGTTGCCGACGAGCGAGGTGACCTCGGAGCCGGCGACATAGGTCAGCCGGCTCTGGCGAAGGGGGATGTAGGCCCCGTCGCGCAGGAGGTCGGTGTCGACGTCGGCCCAGGCCTTCGCCCGCTTGCCGCGGTCGGTCTGCTTGCTCGCCCGGTCCATCGCGGCGTCGACCTTGCGGTCGGCGAGCAGGCCGTAGTCGCGGCCGACCGAGGTCTTCGACAGGTTGACCCGGTCGTCGAAGAGCGGCGGCAGGACGCTGCCGGCCGAGGGGATGTCGGGGCCCCAGTTGGCCCAGACGACGTCGAGGTCCTCGGCGACCTTGCGGGTGCCGATCTGCTCGAAGTAGTCGTCCTCGGGGATCGCCTTGAGCGTGACGTCGAAGCCCGCGTCCTCCCACGGGCCCTCGAGCGCTCGCATCGCCGCGTCGGCACCCTCCGTGTCGCGGTAGCCGACGGTGATCTTCACCGGGGTGCGCACCTTGGCCTCGCGCAGCTGCTCGCGAGCGGCGGCGGTGTCGCCGCTCGGGCCGTGGTCGAGCACGGTGTCGTGGGCGGAGGGCAGCGCGGTGCCGAGCAGCGACCAGGTCGGGGTGCCGGAGCCGGCGCCGAGCGCCTCGGTGTAGGCCTCGCGGTGGGTCGCGGCGGCCAGTGCGGTACGCACCGAGGACTTCTTCAGCGCGCTGCTGCGCACGTTGACCGCGAGGTAGTCGACGAGCTGCCCGTCGACGGAGACGGTCTGCGCGAGGTCGCCGGCCTCGTCCACGGCGGGCGCGAGGGAGGCGGGCAGCGGGTCGAGCGCGAGCGTGCGTCCGCCGTCCTTGCCCTCGACGATCGTCTCGACGGCGTCCTTGGGCTCGACGCCCTCGCGGTGCTCGATGGTCCGGGGGCCGGTGCGGCGCAGCGGGTCGCTGCTGCGCGACCACTCGCGGTTGCGCACCCACGTGCCGCCCTTGCTCGGGTCCCACCCGTCCTCGAGGCGGTAGGGACCGGAGGAGAAGGCCGCGTGCGTCGCGTCCTTGCCCTCCTGCGAGGCCTTGAAGGGGGCGAACTCCGGCAGCGAGACGATCTCGCCGAAGTTGCCCACGGGCTCGGCGAGGTGGAAGACGACCGTCCGCTCGTCGCGGCACTCGACCGCCCGCTCCAGGAGCCGACGGTTGGCGGCGGAGGTACCCCCCTTCGCCAGCGGTCCGGGGTAGCGCGAGGTGCCGTCCGGCTTCTTGGGGATGTCGAGGTAGGTCAGGGCGTAGCCGCTGGAGGTGATGTCGGCGTCGAAGGAGCGCGCGACGCCGTACTGCACGTCCTCGCAGGTGATCGCGGAGCCGTCCTGCCACGTCACCCCGGGGCGAAGGGAGAAGGTCCACGTCGTCGCATCCTTGCTCGGGCGGCCGGAGCTCGTGGCGAGGTCACCGCGCAGGGTGCGCTGGCCGGCGAGGTCGGCCGCCGGGGCATAGGCGGTGAGCGTGCGCATCCACGTGCGCGAGGCGAAGCCCGCCGTCTGACGGCTGGTGATGCGTTGCGGGTCCCACGAGGGCAGCGGACCGGCGGAGAGCACGGTCAGCCGGTCCTTCGGGCCGCTGACCCCGCCGGTGCTCGTCCCCGGGCCGGGCCCGGGACCGCCGCCGGAGTGGGTGCACCCGGCCGCGCCCGCCGCGAGGGCGAGCGCGGTCGCGGTGGCGACCAGGGCGGCGGTGCTGCGCCTCATCGGCGCCCCGACCTCAGGAGTTGCGGGCGCGCGCTGCCGCCCGGGCCCGCAGAGAAGCGGTCAGCTCGACCTTGCGGATGCGGACCGCGTCGGGGGTGACCTCGACGCACTCGTCCTCGCGGCAGAACTCGAGCGACTGCTCGAGGCTCAGCTTGCGCGGCGGGACGACCTTCTCGAAGTTGTCCGCGGAGGAGGCGCGCACGTTGGTGAGCTTCTTCTCCTTGGTGATGTTGACGTCCATGTCGTCGGCCCGCGAGTTCTCGCCGACGATCATGCCCTCGTAGACCTCGGTGCCCGGCTCGACGAAGAGCGCGCCGCGCTCCTGGAGGTTGACCATCGCGTAGGCGGTGACCGGCCCGGAGCGATCGGCGACGAGCGACCCGGAGACGCGGGTGGTGATCGTGCCGAACCACGGCTCGTAGCCCTCGAAGACGTGGTGCGCGATGCCCGCGCCCCGGGTCTCGGTGAGGAACTCGGTGCGGAAGCCGATGAGGCCGCGCGAGGGCACGAGGAACTCCATGCGGATCCAGCCGGTGCCGTGGTTGGTCATCTGCTCCATGCGGCCCTTGCGGGCGGCGAGGACCTGAGTGATCGAGCCGAGGTACTCCTCGGGGGTGTCGATCGTCAGGCGCTCGACCGGCTCGTGGACCTTGCCGTCGACCTCACGGGTGACGACCTGCGGCTTGCCGACGGTCATCTCGAAGCCCTCGCGGCGCATCTGCTCGACGAGGATCGCCAGCGCGAGCTCGCCTCGGCCCTGGACCTCCCACGCGTCGGGGCGCTCGGTCGGCAGCACGCGCAGCGAGACGTTGCCGATGAGCTCCTTGTCGAGGCGGTCCTTGACCATGCGGGCGGTGACCTTCGTGCCCTTCGTCGGGCCGCGGCCCACGAGGGGCGAGGTGTTGGTGCCCAGGGTCAGCGAGATGGCCGGCTCGTCGACGGTGATGACCGGCAGCGGGATCGGGTTGTCGGCGTCGGCGATGGTGTCGCCGATCATGATGTCGGGGATGCCCGCGATGGCGATGATGTCGCCGGGGCGCGCCGCACCGGTGTCGAGCGGCTTGCGCTCCAGACCCTCGGTGATGAGCAGCTCGGTGATCTTGACCCGCTCGGTCGTGCCGTCGTGGCGGCACCAGGTGACCTGCTGGCCCTTGCGCAGCTCGCCGTTGAAGACGCGCAGCAGCGCGAGGCGGCCGAGGAAGTTGCTCGAGTCGAGGTTGGTGACGTGCGCCTGGAGCGGGGCGTCCGACTCGTAGGAGGGAGCCGGGATCGTCTCCATGATCGTCTTGAAGAGCGGCTCGAGGTCCTCGTTGTCCGGCAGGGTGCCGTCCGCGGGGCGGGCCAGGCTCGCGGCGCCGGCCTTGCCCGAGGCGTAGACGATGGGGAACTCGATCTGGTCCTCGTCGGCGTCGAGGTCCATGAAGAGCTCGTAGACCTCGTCGACGACCTCGCTGATCCGGCTGTCGGGCCGGTCGACCTTGTTGATGCACAGGATGACCGGCATCTTGGCGGCGAGCGCCTTGCGCAGGACGAAGCGGGTCTGCGGCAGCGGGCCTTCGGATGCGTCGACGAGCAGGACGACGCCGTCGACCATCGACAGGCCGCGCTCGACCTCGCCACCGAAGTCGGCGTGGCCGGGGGTGTCGATGATGTTGATCGTCACACCGTCGGGGGCGTCGTGGGCCGCGGCCGACGGGCCGTTGTAGTGGATCGCCGTGTTCTTGGCGAGGATGGTGATGCCCTTCTCCCGCTCGAGGTCACCGGAGTCCATCGCCCGCTCGTCGACGTGGTCGTGCTCGCCGAAGGCACCCCCCTGCCAGAGCATCTTGTCGACGAGGGTGGTCTTGCCGTGGTCGACGTGGGCGACGATGGCGACATTGCGGATGTCGCTGCGAGAGATCAGGGGCATGCTCGCGATCATCTCAGCCCGTGGGCCCCTGCCCCAAATGGACGAAGGGGGGACCCTCCCCCTTCGCACGGAGCAGGTGAGGGTTTTCCCCCTTCGCCGGACATCCTGCGGTCGGTCGGGTCTCGCTCCGATAAAGGTCGTCGCCTCGCCGCGCCCCGACCGCAGGATCGGGCTAGATTGCCGCAACCGTGTGCGCTGGGCCACTGGCGCCCCGGTCGCGGCCCGGTCGACCCCGCTGGGCCGGATCTGACAAGCGAGGAACACATGTCGATGAGGAAAGCAGCGCCCCTGGCCGCTCTCGCCGCCACCGCACTGACGCTCAGCGCGTGCGCCCAGAGCGACCGCGACGACTCCGGCTCCGGCGGTGGCGACACCGACGGCACCTTCACCTTCGGCGCGGCCGGCGCCCCCGAGGTCTTCGATCCCTTCTACGCGAGTGACGGCGAGACCTTCCGCGTCACCCGCCAGATCTTCGAGGGTCTGGTCGAGGTCGAGGAGGGCAGCTCCGAGATCGGGCCCGGCCTGGCCGAGAAGTGGGAACCGTCCAAGGACGGCAAGACGTGGACCTTCACCCTGCGCAAGGGCGTGAAGTTCAGCGACGGCGAGACCCTCGACGCGCAGGCGGTCTGCGACAACTTCGAGCGCATGGCCGACCAGAACGAGACCGCCCAGGCCGGCCCCGCCGAGTACTGGGCCTACTCGATGGAGGGCTTCGGCCAGGACTCGCTCTACCGCAGCTGCGAGGCGAGCGACGACCAGACCGTCGTGCTCAAGATCGCCCGGGCCACCTCGAAGTTCCCGGCGATGCTCTCGCTGTCGGCCTTCGGCATCCAGTCCCCCAAGGCGCTGGAGGAGGGCAAGGCCAACGACGTCAAGAAGCAGGGCGAGGGCTTCGCCTACCCGAAGAACTCCGAGAACCCCGTCGGCACCGGCCCGTACACCTTCGACAGCTACGACGAGGCCAACAAGACGGTCACGCTCAAGCGCAACGACGACTACTGGGGCGACAAGGCGAAGAACGCCGAGATCGTCTTCGACATCATCCCCAACGAGTCGACGCGCCGGCAGGAGCTCGAGGCCGACAGCATCAACGGCTACGACCTGCCCAACCCCGTGGACTGGAAGGGGCTGGAGGACGCCGGCAACCAGGTCGAGGTCCGCGACCCCTTCAACGTCCTCTACGTCGCCTTCAACCCGGAGAAGAACCCGGCGCTGAAGGACCTCAAGGTCCGCCAGGCGCTCGACATGGCGGTCAACCGCGAGCAGCTGGTCAAGTCCCAGCTGCCGGAGGGCGCCACCGCCGCCTCGCAGTTCTACCCCGACACCGTCGAGGGCTACAACAAGGACCTCGCGGTCACGAAGTACGACCCCGAGGGCGCCAAGAAGCTGCTCAAGGAGGCGGGCCAGGAGAACCTCAAGCTGACCTTCGCCTACCCGAGCGAGGTCACCCGGCCCTACATGCCCAACCCGCAGAAGATCCACGAGGCCATCCGCAAGGACTTCGAGAAGGCCGGCGTCAAGGTCGAGGTCGTCACCAAGCCGTGGAACGGCGGCTACCTCGACGGCGTCGACAACGGCCAGTTCGACGCCTGGCTGCTCGGCTGGACGGGTGACTACAACTCGGCCGACAACTTCATCGGCACCTTCTTCGGCAACCTCAAGTCCAACGACTTCCACACCTCCGCGACGGACTTCGGCGCCGACCTGAGCAAGGAGCTCAAGGACGCCGACCAGACGGTCGACGAGTCGGAGCGTGCCGCCAAGTACGAGGAGCTGAACAAGAAGATCCACGACGAGTACGTGCCCGGCCTGCCGATCTCGCACTCGCCGCCGGCGATCGTCGTCAACGAGGACGTCAAGGGCCTCGTCGCCAGCCCGCTGACCGCCGAGCGCTTCTCGTCGGTCACGGTCGGCGGCAAGTGACCCACACCCGCAGGTGACCTCGTGACGGGGCCGCCTCGACCGACCGGTCGGGGCGGCCCCGGTCCGCGGTCCACGTCAGGAGTCCCCACGTGCTGAGATTCATCATCCGCCGGCTCATGCAGCTGGTGCTCGTCGTCTTCGTGCTCTCGCTGCTGCTCTTCCTGTGGCTGCGCGCGCTGCCGGGCGGCATCGTCTCGGCGATGCTCGGTGAGCGCGCCACCCCCGAGACCCGCGCCCGGCTGACCCACGAGCTCGGCCTCGACGAGCCGATCTGGGTGCAGTACTGGACCTTCCTCAAGCGCGCGGTCACCGGCGACTTCGGTGTCTCCAACGGCGTGCAACCGGGCAAGCCCGCGCTCGACCTGCTCATCGAGCGGTTCCCCGCGACGATCGAGCTCAGCGCGGTGGCCCTGGTCATCGCCATCGGCCTCGCCCTGCCGCTCGGCTACCTCGCCGCCAAGCGCCGTGGGGGCCTGCTCGACAACCTCAGCATCGTCGGCTCGCTCGTCGGCGTGGCCGTCCCCGTCTTCTTCCTCGCCTTCCTCCTGCGCTACGTCTTCGCCCAGGAGCTGCACTGGCTGCCGGTCTCCGGGCGCCAGGAGGTCGACGCAACCCGCGTGACGGGCTTCTTCATCCTCGACGGCCTGCTCACCCGCGAGTGGGATGCGTCGTGGGATGCCTTCAAGCACCTCATCCTGCCGGGCATCGCCCTGGCCTCCATCCCCTTCTCGATGATCTTCCGCATCACCCGCGCGAGCGTGCTCGAGGTCCTCGACGAGGACTACGTGCGCACCGCCCAGGCCAAGGGCCTGACCCAGCGGGTCGTGCGCGGTCGGCACGTCATGCGCAATGCCCTGCTGCCCGTGCTCACCGCGATCGGTCTGCAGATGGGCGGCCTGCTCGCCGGCGCCGTGCTCACCGAGTCGGTCTTCAACATCGCCGGCATCGGCGACGCCCTGCGCCAGGCCTTCACCCTGCGCGACTACCCGGTGCTGCAGGTGCTCATCCTCGCGGCCGCGGTCACCTACGTCATCGTCAACCTGGTCGTCGACGTCCTCTACGCCGTCGTCGACCCCCGAGTGAGGACCCGATGAGCCAGGACTCCCAGCACCCGGACGAGCAGCCCGACCGGCCCCGCCGCGGCCTCGGTGCCCGGCGCAAGCAGCGCATCGACGACCTCGCCGCGACCAGCGGCGCCACGGGCGGCGCGACCGTCATCGAGGCCGGCACGATCGACGACGGAGCCGGGGTCGGCCTCGTCGCCTCCGCGTGGCGCCGGCTGCGCCGCAACCCGATCTTCCTGCTCGGCCTGGCCATCACCATCGCCTTCGTCGTGCTCGCGATCATCGCGCCGTGGATCGCACCGCACGACCCGGCCGACAACCCCCTCATCGACAAGGTGAGTCCGCAGTCCAACCCGATCCCCGGCGCGGAGCCGGGCTTCCCCCTCGGGGCTGACAGCTCGGGACGGGACTTCTTCTCCCGGCTGCTCGTCGGCTCGCGCCAGACCCTCGTCGTCGGCGTGGCCGCGACGCTCGGCGGGCTGGGCGGGGGGCTGGCGCTCGGCACCCTCGCGGGCGCCTTCGGCGGGGTGGTCGACGCGGTCATCATGCGCGTCGTCGACGTCATGCTCTCGATCCCGAGCCTGCTGCTCGCCTTCTCCATCGCGGCCATCGCCGCCCGACCGAGCCAGTGGACGGTCATCATCGCCATCGCCGTCGTCCAGGTGCCGATCTTCGCCCGGCTGCTGCGTGGCTCGATGCTCGCGCAGCGCAGCAAGGACCACGTCCTCGCCGCCCGGGCACTCGGCGTCAAGCGCTCGGCCATCGTCCTGCGGCACATGCTGCCCAACTCGCTCGGCCCGGTCATCGTCCAGGCGACCCTCGTGCTCGCGACGGCGATCATCGACGCCGCGGCGCTCTCCTACCTCGGTCTCGGGCTGCCCGACGACCGCGTCCCCGAGTGGGGCCAGATGCTCGGCACCTCGGAGGTCTACTTCCAGGACCACCCGCACCTGGCCTTCTACCCGGCCATCTGCATCATCGTCGTCGCCCTCGGCTTCACCCTCATGGGCGAGTCGCTGCGCGAGGCGCTCGACCCCAAGAGCCGGAGGTGAGCGGCATGACGACCGCCCCCACGCCCCGCGGTGCCCGTCCGGGCGCCGGCACTCCCCTGCTGTCCGTGCGCGACCTGTCGGTGACCTTCACGCGGCAGGGGCAGGCCCCCTTCGCCGCCGTCGACGGGGTCAGCTTCGACGTCCAGCCCGGTCAGACCGTCGGCCTCGTCGGCGAGTCCGGCTGCGGCAAGTCGGTCACGTCGCTCGCGATCATGGGCCTGCTGCCCGGCCGCGGCAACGAGGTCAGCGGTTCGGTGACCTTCGACGGCACCGACCTGCTCGGCCTCTCCGACAAGCAGATGCGCGCGCGGCGTGGCCGCGACGTCAGCATGATCTTCCAGGACCCGCTCTCCTCCCTCAACCCCGTCGTCCCCATCGGCCGACAGGTCACCGAGGTGCTCGAGCGGCACAAGGGCATGTCGCGCAAGGAGGCCACGCCCCACGCGCGCGACATGCTCAAGAAGGTCGGCATCCCCGACCCCGACCGCCGGCTCAAGGACTACCCGCACCAGCTCTCCGGCGGCATGCGCCAGCGCGCGCTCATCGCCATGGCCCTGGCCTGCGAACCCCGGCTGCTCATCGCCGACGAACCGACGACGGCGCTCGACGTGACGATCCAGGCCCAGATCCTCGCGCTGCTGCGCGAGCTCGTCGAGGAGACGGGCACGGCCCTGATCATGATCACCCACGACCTCGGTGTCGTCGCCGGGCTGTGCGACGAGATCAACGTCCTCTACGGCGGCCGCATCGTCGAGCGGGCGGAGCGCCACGACCTCTTCGCCCAGCCGCGCCACCCGTACACCGGCGGGCTGCTCTCGAGCGTCCCGAGCCTCGACGGCGAGCGCGGCGCGCGGCTCGACCCCGTGCCGGGGTCGGTCGCCGACAACCTCCCGTGGACGAGCTCGTGCGCCTTCGCCCCACGGTGCGCGAGCGCGACCGACCACTGCCGCGAGGCCACCCCCGACCTCGCCGTCGGGGGCTCGCGTGCGCTGCGCTGCTTCAACCCCCTCGCCGGCGACCCCTCGCCCGCCGAGGCCGCGACGACCGAGGAGGTCCGATGACCACCACGAGCCCCGAGCCGACCGCCACGTCGAGCGACGCCGACGTCCTCGTCGACGTCCGCGGCCTCAAGGTCCACTACCCGATCACCAAGGGCGTCGTCTTCGACAAGGTCGTCGGCCACGTCTACGCCGTCGACGGTGTCGACCTGCAGATCCGTCGCGGCGAGACCTACGGCCTCGTCGGCGAGTCCGGCTGCGGCAAGTCCACCCTCGGCCGCGCGATCCTCCACCTCGAGCCGGCGACCGACGGCACGGTCACCTTCGACGGCGAGCCGATCTCCACGCTGACGGGCGAGGCACTGCGGAGCCGGCGCAAGGACCTGCAGATGGTCTTCCAGGACCCGATGGGCAGCCTCGACCCGCGCCAGAGCGTCGAGGCGCTGCTCGTCGAAGGGATGAAGGCCCACGGGATCGCCAAGGACGCCAAGGAGGCCGAGCCCCGCCTGCGCCAGCTGCTCGCCGACGTCGGTCTGCCGCCCGCCGCCCTGAAGAAGTACCCCCACGAGTTCTCCGGCGGTCAGCGCCAGCGCATCGGCATCGCCCGGGCCCTGAGCGTCGACCCCGAGCTCATCGTCGCCGACGAGCCGGTCTCCGCGCTCGACGTGTCGGTGCAGGCGCAGGTCATCAACCTCATGTCCGACCTGCAGGACGAGTACGGCCTGACCTATCTCGTCATCGCCCACGACCTCGCGGTGGTGCGGCACATCAGCGACCGCGTCGGGGTCATGTACCTCGGCGGCATCGTCGAGGAGGCCCCGGCCGACGACCTCTACGCCACTCCCCTGCACCCCTACACGCGGGCCCTGCTGTCCGCCGTGCCGGTGCCGGACCCGGTCGTCGAGGACACCCGGGAGCAGATCCTGCTGAGCGGCGACCTGCCCTCCCCCGCCAACCCGCCGTCGGGCTGCCGCTTCCACACCCGCTGCCCCTGGCGGCAGGAGACCCGCTGCGACACCGAGCGTCCGCAGCTGCGGGTCGTCTCCGACGCCGCCGAGCACAAGGTCGCCTGCCACTGGGCCGAGCAGATCGCCTCCGGCGAGATCCAGCCGCACGCCGTCACGGCGACGGTCGACGAGACCGGCGCGGCCCTCGCAGCGGAGGCGGAGGCCGAGCGGATCGTCGGGGAGATCCCCTTCTCCTAGCGGATACCGGCACGGCGAAGGGGGTGTCCCACCGATCGGTGGGACACCCCCTTCGTCGTGGTGCGGTCGGTGACCCGACTACGCCCCGGCCGTCGAGGTGCCGGTCGTGTCCCCGCCGGCGGCAGCGCCACCGGCCTGGCCCGCGGCCATCGCGTCGTCGACGTCGGCGAGGCCCTGGCCGGCGAAGAGGCCGGAGTCGATGTCGGTCACGTCCTGCGTCTCGACGATGACCCGCGGCTCGGCGAAGTGGCAGCGCGAGGGGTGCTCGCCGGCACCGTCGCTGCGCAGCTCGAGCACGGGGGTCTCCGTGCGGCAGATGTCCTGCGCCTTCCAGCAGCGGGTGTGGAAGTGGCAGCCCTGCGGCGGGTTGGCCGGGGACGGCACGTCGCCGCTGAGGACGATCTGGTCGCGCTTACCGCGCAGGGTCGGGTCCGGCACCGGCACGGCGGAGAGCAGAGCCTGGGTGTAGGGGTGCGTCGGGCGCGAGTAGATGTCGTCCTCGTCGCCGATCTCGACCATGCGGCCGAGGTACATGACCCCGACCCGGTCGGAGATGTGACGCACCACGGACAGGTCGTGCGCGATGAAGATGTAGGACAGGCCGAGCTCGTCCTGCAGCTTCTCCATCAGGTTGATGACCTGCGCCTGCACCGACACGTCGAGCGCGGAGACCGGCTCGTCGCAGATGAGCACCTTGGGGTTGAGCGCGATGCCCCGGGCGATGCCGATGCGCTGGCGCTGGCCGCCGGAGAACTGGTGCGGGTAGCGGTTGATGTGCTCGGGGTTGAGACCCACGAGCTCCAGCAGCTCCTGGACCCGGCGCTTGCGTCCACCACGCGGCACGACGTCGGAGTGGATCTCCAGCGGCTCGGCCACGATCTCGCCGACGGTGCGCCGGGGGTTGAGCGAGGTGTAGGGGTCCTGGAAGACGATCTGGATGTCGCGACGCAGCTTGCGCATCGCGGACCCCGACTGGCTGTACATGTCGACCCCGTCGAAGTCGACGGTGCCCTCGGTCGGCTCCTCGAGCCGCATGAGCAGTCGGCCCAGGGTCGACTTGCCACAGCCGGACTCACCGACGATGCCGAGCGTCTCGCCCTTGTAGAGCTCGAAGTCGACACCGTCGACGGCCTTGACGTGGCCGACGGTCGTGCGGAGCACACCGCCCTTGATCGGGTAGTGCTTCTTCAGGCCCTTGGCCGTGAGGATCGCCTCAGGCATCGAGCACCTCCTGGCTGAAGTGGCAGGCGGACTGGCGACGCGGGCCGATGTCGAGCAGCTCGGGGCGCTCGGTCCGGCAGATGTCCTGCGCCATGACGCAGCGCGGGTTGAAGGCGCACCCCTCGGGGATGCGGGTGAGGTTCGGCGGCAGGCCACCGATGGCCGAGAGCGACTGGCCCTTCTGGTCCAGGCGCGGGATCGACTCGAGCAGACCCCGCGTGTAGGGGTGACCCGGCCGGGCGTAGATCTCGTCGACGTCGGCCCGCTCGACGATCCGACCGGCGTACATGACCGCGATGCGGTCGGCGACGTCGGCGACGACACCCAGGTCGTGCGTGATGAGGATCAGACCCATCTTGAACTCGTCCTGCAGCTCCTGCAGGAGGGACATGATCTGGGCCTGGACCGTCACGTCGAGAGCCGTCGTCGGCTCGTCGGCGATGAGCACCTTGGGGTCGAGCGCGATCGCCATGGCGATCATGATGCGCTGCCGCATACCGCCCGAGAACTGGTGCGGGTAGGCCTTGACGCGATCCTTGGCCGCCGGGATGTTGACGCGCTCCATGAGGCGCACGGCCTCGGCGTAGGCGTCCGCGCGGTTGGACCCGCGGTGCACGCGGAACATCTCCGCGATCTGCCAACCGACCGGGAAGACGGGGTTGAGCGAGCTGAGCGCGTCCTGGAAGATCATCGAGATCTCCGGGCCACGGGTCGCGCGCCGCGCCTCCTCCGGCATGGTCAGCAGGTCCTGACCCTTGTAGAGGATCCGCCCGCCCGGGATGACGGCCGGGGGCATGTCGAGGATGCCCATGATCGCCTGCGCGGTCACGGACTTGCCCGACCCGGACTCGCCGAGGATCGCCAGCGTCTCGCCCTCGTCGAGGGTGAAGTTGACGCCGTTGATCGCCTTGGCGATGCCCTCCCGGGTGCGGAACTCGACGTGGAGGTCGTCGACCTCGAGCAGGTGCTCGCCGGACGACGGGGTCGTCGGTGTGGTCATGTGGTCACTCACCTGTCTCTCAGCGCCCCTTCGGGTCGAAGGCGTCACGCACGGCGTCGCCGAGCATGATGAAGGCCAGGACCGTGATGCTCAGGAAGAGCGCCGGGAAGAAGAGGATGTGCGGGTAGGTCTGCAGCGGCACGAGGGCGTCGTTGATCATCACACCCCAGGACACGGTCGGCGGGCGCAGACCGATGCCGAGGAAGGACAGCGTCGCCTCCGCGGCGATGTAGCTGCCGAGGTTGATCGTCGTGACGACGATCGCCGGGGCCATCGCATTGGGCAGGACGTGCCGGCGGATGATCCGCATCGGCGAGGCGCCGAGGGCGCGGGCCGCCTGGACGTAGTCGTTGGGCTTGACCTGGATGACCGAGCTGCGCATGAGGCGCATGAGGCTCGGCGAGCCGAAGAGGACGAAGACGAGCACGACCTGCATCACGACGCCGAAGTAGCCCTGGATCGGGATGCCGAAGATCTCCTCCCGCTCCCGGATCGAGGACAGGAAGATGATGCCCGACAGCAGCAGCGGGATGGCGAAGAAGATGTCGCCGGCACGGCTGATGAGGGCGTCGACCCAGCCGCCGATGTACCCGGCGAGCAGACCCAGCAAGGACCCGAGCAGGAGCACGCCGAGGGTTGAGAGCACGCCGACGATGATCGACGCGCGGGCGCCGTAGATCGTGCGGGTGTAGATGTCCTGGCCCTGGGTGTCGGTGCCGAACCAGTGCTCGCCACTCGGGGTCTGGCGGGCCTTGCTGAGGTCGTTGAACTTCAGGTCGTAGGTCGTGAAGAGGGAGGGCCAGATCGCCATCAGCAGGAGGATGATGATCAGCACCCCCGAGATCCAGAAGAGCGGGTTGCGACGAAGGGAGGCGAAGGCGTCCGCGGTGAGGGAGCGGGCCTCGCCCCCTTCGGGCGCGGTGTCGACCGCGATGGCCGCCTCGCGCGTCGTCGTCGCCGTGGCCTCGTCCTGGCCGGGGTCCTGTGCGGCGTCCTGCGCCGTGCTCTTGTCAGTCATTGCTGATCCTCGGGTCGAGGGCGCCGTAGAGGAGGTCGACGATGAGGTTCATCACCAGGTAGACGATGACCAGCGCCGTGACCGCCCCGACGACGGCGATGCCGTCACGGTTGCGGATACCGGTGAAGATGTAGCCACCGACGCCCATGATGTTGAAGATGCCCTCCGTGACGATGGCGCCACCGAGCAGGGCACCGAAGTCGTAGCCCATGAAGGTGATGACGGGGATCATCGAGTTGCGCAGGGTGTGGATGCCGATGATGCGCTTGGGCGAGAGGCCCTTGGCCTTCGCGGTGCGCACGTAGTCGGACTTGATGTTCTCGGCGATGTTGGTGCGCATGAGGCGCGCGATGTAGGCCAAGGAGGTCGAGCCGAGCACCATCGCCGGCATGATCAGGCTGTAGAAGCTCGGGTCCTTGCCGGACGCCAGCGCCGGGAAGATGCCCCACTTGAGGCCCAGGAAGTAGCGGGCCGCGAAGCCGACGACGAAGATCGGCACGGAGATGACGAAGAGCGTGCTGATGAGCACGAGGTTGTCGATGAACCCACCCTTGCGCAGACCTGCGAGGACACCGGCGATGATGCCGATGACGCCCTCGAAGACCAGGGCCATGACGGCGAGCTTGCCGGTGACGGTGAAGCGCTCACCGAGCTCCTCGGCCACGGAGTTGCCGTACTGGTTCTCGCCGAAGTCGCCCTGCAGGACGTTCTTGGCGTAGTAGCCGTACTGGACCGGCAGCGGGTCGTCCAGGTGGTACTTCTCGTTGAACTTCTCGACGTAGGCAGCGGGACACGGCCGCTCGCCACACTTGCCTGCCGTGGGGTCGCCGGGCATGGCGAAGACCATGGCGTAGATCAGGAACGTGGAGAGGATGATCACCGGGATCATCTGGAGCAATCGGCGAACGATGTACTTGCCCACGTGCACCTCCTATGGAGCTGGTAGCGCACCTCAGTCCCGGGGTGCCGGGAGAGGGTAACTCATTGGGTGTGACCGGTATCCGCGATCGGCGGGAGGTCGGCACGCCACCGGCCGGCCATCGAGCGATGGCCGGCCGGTGCAGTGCGAAGTCAGCCCTGGATCAGGGTCACTCCTTGACGGTCATCGCCGCCAGGTCGGGGCTGCCGAAGGGCGTCGCCTGGACGTCGCCCACGCGCTCCGACCAACCGATGATGGTCTTGCCGTACCACGTCGGGATGGTCGTGAACTCCTTCGCGATCATGCCCTCGGCCTCCTGGTACAGCTTGTTGGCCTCCTCGGGGGTCTCGGCAGCGCCGGCCTCCTTCATCTTGGCCTGGAAGTCGGCGTTGTCGTAGCCGTAGTAGTTCGAGCCGGCACCCTTGCCGTAGATCGGCGCGAGGTAGTTCTCGATCGACGGGTAGTCCATGACCCAGCCCATGCGGAACATGCCCTTGAGCTCGTCCTCGCCGAGCTTGGTCAGCATGGTCTTGAAGTCGACCGCCGGGGTGGCGACGCAGTCGATGCCGATGGCCTTGTTGACCGAGTTGCAGACCGCCTCGGTCCACTCCTTGTGGCCGCCGTCACCGTTGTAGGTCAGGGTCAGCTTGCCCTTGAAGCCGCCACCCTCCTTGAGCAGCTGCTTGGCCTTCTCCGGGTTGTACGTGCAGTACTCGCCGCAGGCGCCTTCCTTGTAGCCGTCGACGATCGGGGAGACCCAGCCGGTGGCCGGAGTCATCGCGCCGTTGAAGATCTGCTTGACGATGGTCGGCCGGTCGATGGCCATCGAGATCGCCTGGCGGACCTTGACGTTCTTCAGCTCCGGCGTGACGTGGTAGTTCATGCCGATGAACTGGAGGGTGGAGTTCTCCTTCTCCAGGTAACGGCCCTCACCGAGGTCGCTCTTGAACTTGTCGTCGATGAGCGCGCTCGCCGGGATCTGGCGGACGACGTCGATCTCGCCGGCCTGGAGGGCGGTGTACTCGGCGTCGGCGTCCTGGAAGATCTGGAAGGTGATCTTGTCGGCCTGGCCACCGAAGTCACCCGCGTAGTCGTCGAACTTGCTGACGACGATCGAGGAGTTCTCGTCCCACGAGTCGAACTTGTACGGGCCGGCGGCGACGGGCTTCTTGCCGAAGGCCTCCGGGTCGTCGAAGAAGGAGTCGGGCTGCGGGGCGAAGGCGGTGTAGCCGAGGCGCAGCGGGAGGTTCGAGACCTTCTCGGAGGTCTTGATCGTGAAGGTGTAGTCGTCGACGACCTTCAGGCCCGACAGCTCCTTGACCTTGGACTTGGGGTCCGAGACCTTGTCGTAGCCCTCGAAGGGCTCGAAGAAGTAGCCACCCTGCTGGCCGTTGGGGCCGAAGGCGGTGTAGTTCCAGGCGTCGACGAAGTTCTTCGCCTTGACCTCGGTCCCGTCGTGGAACTTGTAGCCCTTCTTGATCTTCACCGTGAAGTTCTGGTTGTCATCGGTGTCGATCGACTCGGCGATGTCGTTCTCGGGCTCGGCCGTCTCGGGGTTGTAGTGGACCAGCTTGGCGGTCAGGACGTCGAGGACGTCACTGCCACAGGTCTCTGCGGTGTTGCCCGCAACCAGCGGGTTCTCGGGGTTGCAGCCACCGGCCTTGATCTCGCCGCCGGCGCCGCCGCCGCCCGAGGTGCTGTCGCTGTCGCTGCCGCCGCCGCACGCGGTCGCGAGAAGTGCGATCGCGGAGATGCTGGCAACTGCCATCGCGCGAGACTTCACTCGCATGGGTCCTCCTACGTCATGCCGCCGGGAAGGCGGGTCTATCGGCTTTCCCGGCTCGATGCGGGTCCACCCCTGGGGTCGCAGCGCGGTCCGCGACTGCTCGTGACATCAAAAACCACGAGGTCGATTCGCACCATGACCCGGTGTGCCCTGAGACACAACTGTGACTCTTCGGTGACCGCCCCGGCACCGGTCAAAGGAGATGCAGGGTTAACCCTCACGCCCCGGAAACCTTGCGGTGATCCGGCCGTGACACCGCCGATATCGCGGCGCGGGTCAGGATCGCGGCGACTCCTGCGAGCGGGTCCCCACGACCCCCGCGACGACGTCGTCGAGGCTGACCTGCCGCCGGTCGGGGCCGGCGAGCGGCAGCCGCCAGTTGGGGTACTCCTCGTCGGTGCCGGGCTGGTTGATCGCCCGCACGTCGCCGACGAGGTCGGTCAGGGCGATGCCCCGCAGGCGCGAAGGGGTCAGCCCCAGCCAGTGGTGCAGCGCGGCCACCACCTCGGCGGGGTCGGCGTCGACGTCGGCGAGCAGCCCCCGCTCGTGCAGGGCCTCACGCACCGCCCGCACGCTCGCCTCCTCGGCGGCGCGCTCCTCGTCGACGGGTCGGGTGAGCAGGCCGAGCCGTTCACGGATGGCGACGTGCTCGAGGCCGAGGTAGCCCGCGCTCGGCGGCAGGTCGTGGGTGGTCACGGTCGCCAGGCACAGCTCGCGGTAGGCCTCCGGCGGCAGCGGCCGGCCGTCGTCGCCCCACTCGAACCACGCGACGCTCGTGCCGAGGACGCCCCGCTCGGCGAGGTGCTCGCGCACCCACGGCTCGACGACACCGAGGTCCTCGCCGACGACGAGGGCACCGGCCCGGTGGGCCTCGAGGACGAGGATGCCGACGAGCGCCTCGTGGTCGTAGCGCACGTAGGCCCCCTCCCCCGGCGAGCAGTCCTCGGGCACCCACCACAGGCGGAAGAGCCCGATGACGTGGTCGACGCGCACGCCACCGGCCCCGGCGAGCACGGCCCGCAGCATGTCGCGGAAGGGGGCGTAGCCGAGCTCGGCGAGCCGGTCGGGCCGCCACGGCGGCTGCGACCAGTTCTGCCCGAGCTGGTTGAACTGGTCGGGCGGTGCGCCGACGTCCACACCGCGGGCGAGGGCATCGCCGAGCGCCCACGCGTCGGCACCCTCGGGGTGGATGCCGACGGCGAGGTCGGTGACGACCCCGACGCCCATGCCCGCCTCGCGCAGGCGCTGCTGGGCCAGCGTCAGCTGGGTTCGCACGACCCACTGCAGCCACACGTGGAAGGAGATCTCCTCGCGGTGCGCCTCGCGGTGCGCGCGGACGGCGGGCCCGGCGGGGTCGTGCAGCTCGGCCGGCCACTCGCTCTCCCACAGCGCCCCGTGGGTGGCCGCCAGCGAGCACCACGTCGCGAAGTCGACGAGCGCCTGCCCCTCGGCCGCGTGCAGCGCGGCGACCTCCCGCGCCTGCCCCGCGCCGAGGTGACGGAAGGCGGTGCGCAGGGCCGGCTCCTTGAGCGCCCAGACCGCGTCGCGGTCGATGGTGTCGTGGGCGTCGAGCTCCCGGGCCCGTGCGGCGAGGCCCTCGATCTCCGCGCGCGCCTGCTCCGGCAGCATCTCGGCGCCGGGCAGCCCGCGCAGGTCGATGTAGACGGGGTTGAGGAAGCGGCGCGAGGTCGGCAGGTAGGGCGAGGGCTCCATCGGTGGCACCGGCTCGGCCGCGTGCAGCGGGTTGACGAGGACGAAGTGCGCGTCGTGCTCGCGGGCCGCCCACTCGCCGAGCGTGGCGAGGTCGCCGAGGTCGCCGATGCCCTGGCTGCCGGAGCCCCGCACCTGGTACAGCTGCGTCAGCAGGCCGGTGCGCGGCGCCTCCTGCACCACCGCGGGCAGCTCGAGGCGCTGCGGCACGGTGACGAGCACGGCCCGGTCGGTGCCCGGCGACAGCGGGCCGGCCCCGGGCTCGGCGACGATCTCGTGCCAGCCGAGCGGCAGGTCGCCCGGGACCTCGAAGGCGGCCTCGCCGACGAGCCCACCGTCGACGTCGTGCGGCTCGACGACGTGCTCGAGCTGCTGCAGGTCACGGCGGGACCCCCCTTCGAGCGTGATGTGCACGGCCACACCACTGCCGTGCGGCACGTGCACGAGGAGGCGAAGGGGGTCCCCCTCGCGCTGGACGACGGTCGGGGGCAGCGTGCGGCGCCACGGCGCCGTGCGGGTGCGCTCGAGCGACGCGAGGACCGAGGCGTCGTCGCCGACCTCCTCCCCCATTGCCGCGAGGACCGCGCGCAGCGACTCGGGCGGCACCTCGCGGTGCTCGCCGCGCCAGTCCCACCACTGGGTCTCGACCCCCTTCGCGGCAGCCAGGGCGTGCAGGTGGTCCGTCGACTCCGTCACGGCGACAGCCTCTCCGAGCGGACGGATCCCTGTCCACCACGACGCGGGGGTAGCGTGGGAGTGGTGGACGACGTGCAGATCCTGGCGCCCCGGGAGGTCCCCCTCGGCGGCCCCCGGGCGATGACGGTGCGACGCACCCTCCCCTCCAGAGCCCGCTCCCTCGTGGGCGGCTGGTGCTTCCTCGACCACTACGGGCCCGACGACGTCGCGGCCACCGGCGGCATGGTCGTGCCGCGGCACCCGCACACCGCGCTGGCGACCGTCTCGTGGCTCTTCACCGGCGAGATCGAGCACCGCGACTCGACGGGCGCGCACGCGATGGTCCGCCCCGGCGAGCTCAACCTCATGACGGCCGGGCGCGGCGTCAGCCACTCCGAGTTCTCCACCCCGGACACGAGCATGCTCCACGGGGTGCAGCTGTGGTTCGCGCTGCCGGGCGACGCCGTCGACACCGAGCCGACCTTCGACCACCACGTGCCCGAGCCGGCCTACGTCCCCGGCGGCATCGCCCGCGTCTTCCTCGGCGAGCTCTTCGGCGAGCGCTCCCCCGTCGTCACCCACGGCGCCCTCACCGGGGCCGAGCTGCTGCTCGACGCCGACGCCGAGACCGTCGTCGAGGTCCCGGCCGGCCACGAGCACGCCGTGCTGCTCGACGACGGCGACGTGAGCATCGACGGCACCGCCCTCGAGCGGGGCGAGCTGGGCTACGTCGGCACCGGCCGCGAGCGCTTCACCCTCACCTCCCGCACCGGCGCCCGCCTCGTGCTCATCGGCGGCGAGCCGCTCGGCGAGCAGATCGTCATGTGGTGGAACTTCGTCGGCCGCAGCCACGAGGACGTCGTCGCCGCCCGCGACCGCTGGATGGCCGAGATCGGCGAGCAGCCGCCGGAGGGCGAGGAGCGCTTCGGTCCCTTCCCCGAGGGGCAGCCCGCCCCCCTTCCCGCCCCGGCGCTGCCCGGCGGACGGCTGCGGGCGAGGGGCTGACATGGGCTGGCACACCCCGACCGTGCGCACGGTCTTCATCCACGGCCGCGGCCGCAGCGGCGCGCGGGCCTGGCCGCTCCAGGCGGAGGAGGCCGACCCCGACCACGTCTTCCTCGAGCGCACCTGCGCCGCCGACCAGCCCGAGCGCGACGCCGACCGGGTCGTCGAGGCGCTCGGCGGCCGCGGGCACGTCGTCGGGCACTCCTACGGCGCCGTCACCGCGATGCTCGCCGCGCAGCGGCGGCCCGACCTGCTGCGCAGCCTCGTGCTCATCGAGCCCGCGTGCTACGACGTCGCCCGCGGTGGCCGCCACGTCGAGGCCCACATCGCCGCGATGGCGCCGGTCTACGCCGTCGCCGACGACCCGGAGGTCGACGGACGGGACTTCCTCGACCGCTTCGCCGCCGGCATGAGCCACGCCCCGCTCGACATCGACACCCTCACCTGCGATGCCCTCGCCGCGCGGATCCGGGCCACCCCGGCCCCTTGGGAGGTCGCGCTGCGCACCGACACCCCGCGCCTGGTGCCGACGCTCGTCATCACCGGCGATGACCGGCCGATGTACACGGAGGTCGCCGCCGCCCTCGAGGCGAAGGGGGCGACGCACCTCGTCCTGCCGGGCGCGGACCACCGCCCGCAGGACCACCCGGAGGCGTGGGCCGCCATGCGCGACTTCCAGGCGGCCCACGCCCGCTGAGGCGGTGTCGGGGGCGGTCAGCCCCGGTGGTGGAGCACCGCGACCGGGCAGGTCGCCAGGGCGAGCACCCGCTGCGAGACGGAGCCGAGGAGCAGCCCGCGGAAGCCGCCGCGACCGCGCGAGCCGACGACGAGCAGGTCGGCGCCCGCAGCGACCTCGACGAGGGCGTCGGCGGCCCGGCCGTGCCGGACCTCGACGGTGACGTCGACCTCGGGGTGGGCCGCACGGCCCTCGGTGATGGTGCGCTCGGCCATCTCGCGGTAGCGGGAGTCGACCCTCTCCCACTCCGGCGAGCCGGGCTCGGTGACGACGACGCCGTTCTCGACCTCGACATTCCACGAGGTGACGGTCGTGACCGCGCGACCACGCACGAGCGAGGCGTCGAGGGCGTAGTCGAAGGCGAGGCGGCTGTGCTGGCTGCCGTCGATGCCGACGACGACGCGACCGTCCCCCTTGGTCCCGACGTCCTCCGGGACCAGGACGACGGCGCACGGGGCGTGCGCGACGACACTCAGCGAGGTCGTGCCGAGGACGATCCGCTCGGCGCGGTTCTTGCGGGCGGAGCCGACGACGAGGACCCGGGCCCCCTCGGCAGCGGCGAGGAGGGCGCCGGTGGGCGAGCCCGTCGGCAGCGCGGTGGTCACGGCGAGGTCGGGACTCTCCGACCGCACCCGCGCGGCGGCGGCGACGACGACCTTCGTCGACTCCTGCTCGACCCGCTCGACGATCTCGGGGCTCGTGAGCAGCTCGCCGTAGGCGGACAGCGGGGTACCGAGGTCGACGGCGTGCACGAGGTGCAGGGGCGCGGACAGCGCCGCGGCCTCGGCGACCGCCCAGGCGGTGACGGCGTCGTCGCGGTGGCTCCCGTCGAGGGCAGCCACCACGGCGCCGGAGGGTGTCGGGGTGTCGTGGGTGCTGGCGTCGGTGCTCATGCCCCATTGTCCCCACGGAGGCGCCTCAGCGGGAGGGGAGAGTCACCCCCAGTTCGTCAGACCCTGACGGTCGTGGGAGCCCCCCGGCCACACGGCCCGCACGATGCCGGCCGCGGCGAGCGCCTTGCGGCACCCCGGGCACGGAGGGTCGGTGATGTAGGCCGTCGCGCCCTTGGTGTCCCGGGTCGCGAAGAGCAGCGCGTTGACCTCCGCGTGGATCGCGATGCAGAAGCCCTCGGTGCCCGGCCGGTCGTAGTCACCCAGACCGGGCACGGCGTCGTAGCCGAGCCGGCCACGGGGACAGGCGCCCTCGAGGCAGTCGGGCTCGCCGGGGGCCGCGCCGTTGTAGCCCGTCGCGATGATCCGGTGGTCGATCGTCAGCACGGCACCGACGCGGCGGCGGGTGCACTTGGCGCGGGCGGCGACGGCCGTGGCGATGCCGAGGAAGTAGTCGTCCCAGCTCGGCACGCTGGTGGTGGGGGTCTCGTCGGGCACGGACCGATCCTAGGCAGACCGGGCCCGCGTGATAGACCGCTGGGGTGACGAGCCACGAGACGACGCGACGGACTCCCCCCTTCGGACCCGGGCTCGCGCTCCTCGGCGTGGCACTCATCTCGATCAACCTGCGCCCCGGGGCCACCTCCATCGGGCCGCTCCTGGCGGAGGTGCGCGCCGCCCTGGAGATCGGCCCGACCCTCGCCGGTGTCGTCACGGCGCTGCCGGGCTTCGCCTTCGCCGTCGCCGGTGGCGGTGCCGTCGCCCTGGCCCGACGCGTCGGGGTCTCCGCGGGCATCGCACTCGGCGTCGCCGCGGTCGTCGTCACGCTGCTGGCCCGCGTGCTCACCGACTCCTCCGGCGTCTTCCTCGTGCTCACCGCGGTCGGACTCGCCGGCATGGGGCTGGGCAATGTGCTCGTCCCCGCGTGGATCAAGGCGCACTCCACCGACGGCGGGGTGCGGCTCATGACGATCTACTCGATGGGGCTGACCGTCGGCGGCACCCTCGGGCCGCTGCTCGCCGCCCCGGTCGCCGCCGTCGCCCCCGGCCAGTGGCGCGGAGCGCTCGGCATGTGGGGGCTCGTCGCCCTGCTCGCTCTCGTCCCATGGGTCGTCATCGCCCTGCGCGACCGGGTCCACCGCCGCGCCGCGGGCGAGACCCCGACGTCGCGGATCTGGCACTCCCCCACCGCGATCGCGCTCACCATGCTCTTCGGCGTGCAGTCGACCAATGCCTACGTGCAGTTCGGCTGGCTGCCGCAGATCTACCGCGACGCGGGACTGTCGGCCGCGACCGCCGGCCTGCTCACCTCGGTGCTCGCCGCGCTCGGCATCTTCGGCGGGTTGCTCATGCCGACCGTCATCGCCCGCAGCCGCGACCTGTCCGCGTGGATGATCGGCTTCGGGACGCTCGCCGTCGCCGGCTACCTCGGTCTGCTCCTCGCGCCGGCGACCGTGCCGTGGCTGTGGGCGGTGCTGCTCGGTCTGTCGGGCTTCGCCTTCCCCACCGCCATCGCCCTCATCGCGGCCCGCACGCACAATCCCCACGTGACGGCCCAGCTCTCGGGCTTCGTCCAGCCGGTCGGCTACCTGCTCGCGGGCATCGGCCCCTTCGCCGTCGGTCTCCTGCACGAGCTGACCGGCGGCTGGACCGTGGTGCTCCTGCTGCTCATGACGACCGGTGTCGGCATCACCCTCGCCGGCCTGCGCGTCGCTCGCCCGGTGCTCGTCGACGACGAGATCGGCGTCAGCTCTCCCACGCCCTGAGGCACGCGGCGGCAGCGGCCCCCGGGTCGGCGGCGCCCATCACCTCGCGCACGACCGCGACGCCGGCGACACCCGTGCGGGAGAGGGGCGCGACGTCGGCGAGCGTGACGTCCCCGATGGCGACGACGGGCAGCTGCGTCGCCGCGATCCGAAGGGGGTAGCCCGCCAGCCCGATCGGCGGACGGCCCACGTCCTTCGTCGGCGTGGGACGGAAGGGCCCGCTGCCCAGGTAGTCCGGACGGTGCGCACCGGTGCGCGCGTCGGCCTCACGGACGTGGTCGAGGGTGCCGGCGGTCAGCCCGACGAGCGCGTCGGCGCCGAGGAGGGCGCGCGCCTCGCCGACGGACAGGTCGGCCTGGCCGAGGTGCACCCCGTGGACCGGGGCGCCCCGTCGGCGGGCTGCGTGGGCGACGTCGGCGCGGTCGTTGACGAGCACGCGCGTGTCCGGGGCGACGTCGGCCACGGCGGACGCGACGTCGAGGACGAGCTCGAGCAGCTCGCCGGCGAGCAGGTGCTTGGCCCGCACCTGCACGACCCCCGCTCCGGCCGCAGCGGCGGCTGCCGCGGCCCGCACGGTCGCCGGCCCGTCGCCCGAGGTGACGAGGTAGAGGCGCCAGTCGATCACGGCCACGCGAGGTCCACCTCCGCGGCGACCTCGTCGCCGGTCACCGCGTCGAGCGCGTCGAGGAGCCCGATCCTGAAACTCCCCGGCCCGGTCGCGCGCACCCGGTCGGAGGCCACGGTGAGCAGCGCCGTGGCCGCGACCGCTGCGACGAAGGGGGTGGCCCCCGGCAGGTGCGCCGCGGTGAGCGCCCCGAGGAGGCAGCCGGTGCCGCTGACCCGGGTCAGTAGCGGTGAGCCGGAGGCGATCCGGGCCACGCGCTCGCCGTCGGTGACGAGGTCGACCGCGCCGGAGACCGCGACGACGCAGCCGGCGCGGCGGGCGAGCGTCGTCGCGGGGACGGCCGCGGCGTCGGGCCCGAGGGTGCTGTCGGCGCCCCGTCCCCCGCCGCTGCCGCCCGCGAGGGTGAGGACCTCGGAGGCATTGCCGCGCACCACCGTCGGGCCGAGCGCCAGCAGCTCGTGGGCGAGCGGGGTGCGCACCGGGGCCAGCCCGACCGCGGTCGGGTCGAGCACCCACGGCACCCCGTGGGTGGCGGCAGCACGCGCGGTCGGCAGCAGGCCGGCCATGCCGTCGCCGCTCAGCGAGCCGAGATTGACGAGCAGGGCGTCGGCGACGCCGACGAGGGTGGGCGCCTCCTGCTCGCTCTCGGTGAGCATCGGCCGGGCCCCCGCGGCGAGCAGACCGTCGGCGACGAGAGCGCGGGTCACCGAGCCGGTCGCCCCGTGGACGAGCGGCGCCGAGGCGCGCACGGCGTCGACCGCCGCGGCGATCTCCGCCCGGTGGTCGCGAGCCCGCGCGACGCCGATCATGCGAGCGCCCCTGCGGCAGAAGGGGCCTCGGGCCGCTGCGCGACGAGCTCGACGTCACGGTCGAGATCGGGGCCGGCGAGGCGGGGGCCGAGCGCCCCGCACCCGGCGACGAGCAGACCACCCACGACCAGGACGGCGGCGACCGATCCGTCACGGCCCAGCACGGACTGCAGCTCCGGCAGCCACCACGGCCACAGCGCCGGGACGACGATCGACAGCGAGTAGGCCGTGCCGTAGCCGGTGGAGCGCACGTGCGCCGGGAATCGCTCGCACAGGTAGGCCCCGACCGGCCCATAGCCGCACACCGTGACGACCTGGAGCAGCGCGACGCCGACGACGGCCGGCACGACCTGCGTCGCCATCGTGCCCGCCCACAGGAGCGGGGCGACGACCGCGGCGCCCAGCCCCCACCCGACGAAGAAGCGTCGCCGCCCGAGGAGGGTCGACCAGTGGCCGGTGAGCGACATGACGAGCGCCTGGGCGACCGACGCGATGCCCATGACGAGCGCGACCTCTCCCCCATCGGACCCCGGGTCCGCCGAGAGCCGGCCGGTCGCGTGGATGACGACCATGTTGGTCATGAGCCACAGCCCGCTCATCAGGCCGAAGATCTGCCAGAAGGCACCGGCGAAGGCGCCACCGAGGACCGCGCGCAGACCGAGGGAGGCGGGGGCCCTCCCTTCGTCGGCCTGCTCGCGCTGCCGTACGACCTGCGGTGCGTCGGCGACGCGCGCGGAGTAGTAGGCCAGGAGAGCCAGGCTCGCGAGGCCGCCGCAGACGAAGGCGAGCCGCCACCCCCACTCCGCGTAGGCCTGCGGCCCGAGCGCGGCGAGCAGGCCCGCGGTGGCGAAGGCGATCGTCGACTGCGCCCACGGCGCCATCGACATGATGAGCCCGGAGACGAGGCCGCGGCGTCGCGGCACCGACCACTCCATCGCGAGCGGGATGGCCGAGGTGTACTCCCCGGCGAGGAAGACCCCGCCGACGAACCGCAGCACGACCACCGCCGCGATCGCCAGGGCGCCGATGCTCTCGTGCGTCGGCACCGCGGCGATCGCGAGGCTGCACGCCGCGGTGCCGGCGATCGCCACCTGGGTCGTGCGGGTGCGCCCGGCCCGGTCGGCGATGCGGCCGAAGACCATCGCGCCGATCGGCCGACCGAGGAGCGTCGCGACGATGACGACGGCGCCCGCGGTGACGCCCGCGTGCGGGCCGGCGAGGGTCGCCAGCGCCGGGGCGAGCGCGACGACGGGCAGGAAGATGTTGATCTGGTCGACGTAGTTGCCGACGATGCCGGCGCGTACGGCGGCGCGGCCGGTCGGCGGCAGCCCGGGCACGAGGCTCACCGGGTCGCCTCGTCGCGCACGTAGACGCTCGAGCCGAGCTCGACGAACTGACGCGACTTCGCCGCCATGCCCGCCTCGGCGATGGCCTGCTGCGCCGCACCGGACCCGTAGGCGTCGCGGATGTCCTGGCTGATCCGCATGGAGCAGAACTTCGGTCCGCACATCGAGCAGAAGTGCGCGGTCTTCGCCGGCTCCGCCGGCAGGGTCTCGTCGTGGAAGGCCATCGCGCGCGGCGGGTCGAGGGCGAGCGCGAACTGGTCGTGCCAGCGGAACTCGAAGCGCGCCCGGCTGAGCGCGTCGTCGCGCTCACGTGCCCGCGGATGCCCCTTGGCCAGGTCGGCGGCGTGCGCGGCGATCTTGTAGGTGACCACCCCGGTGCGCACGTCGTCGCGGTCGGGCAGGCCGAGGTGCTCCTTGGGCGTGACGTAGCAGAGCATCGCCGTGCCGTGGCGGGCGATCTCGGTCGCGCCGATCGCCGAGGTGATGTGGTCGTAGCCGGGCGCGATGTCGGTGACGAGCGGGCCGAGCGTGTAGAAGGGCGCCCCGTGGCACCACTCCTGCTCGAGGTCGACGTTGTCCTTGACGAGGTGGAGCGGCACGTGGCCCGGGCCCTCGACCATGACCTGCACGTCGTGCTCCCAGGCCCGCAGGGTCAGCTCGCCCAGGGTGCGCAGCTCGGCGAGCTGCGCCTCGTCGTTGGCGTCGGCGACCGACCCCGGCCGCAGCCCGTCGCCGAGCGAGAAGGCGACGTCGTAGCGGGCGAAGATCTCGCACAGCTCGTCGAAGTGCGTCCAGAGGAAGGACTCCTCGTGGTGGGCCAGGCACCAGCCGGCCATGATCGACCCACCCCGGGAGACGATGCCGGTGACCCGCTCGGCCGTCAGCGGCACGAAGGCGAGCCGCACCCCGGCGTGGATCGTCATGTAGTCGACGCCCTGCTCGCACTGCTCGATGACGGTGTCGCGGAAGATCTCCCAGGTGAGCTCCTCCGCCTTCCCGTCCACCTTTTCGAGGGCTTGGTAGATCGGCACGGTGCCGATCGGCACGGGGCTGTTGCGGATGATCCACTCGCGCGTCGTGTGGATGTCGTCGCCGGTCGACAGGTCCATGACCGTGTCGGCACCCCAGCGGGTGGCCCAGGTGAGCTTGTCGACCTCCTCGGCGATCGACGAGGTGACGGCCGAGCTGCCGATGTTGGCGTTGATCTTCGTGAGGAAGGCGCGGCCGATGACCATCGGCTCGGACTCCGGGTGGTTGACGTTGGCCGGGATGATCGCCCGGCCGGCGGCGACCTCGTCGCGGACGAGCTCGGGCGAGCAGCCTTCTCGCAGTGCGGCGCTGCGCATCTCCGCGGTGATCTCGCCGCGCTTGGCGTAGTGCAGCTGGGTCACCGTGCTGCCGGCCACGGCACGAAGGGGGCGACGCGCCGGGCCCTGCCACGCCGCCGCAGCAGCACCGCGCCGCTGCGCCGCACGGCCGTCATCGGCGAGGTGACGGGGTCTCCCTTCGTAGGGCTCGACGTCACCGCGACCGGTGATCCACGCACCCCGGTGGTCGGGCAGGCCGACCTCCGGGTCGGCACCGGGCCCGCTGGTGCGGTAGACGTGGACGTCCTCGTTGGGGGTGCCGTCGGGGCTGTCGGCCAGGGAGATCGCGGTGACCGCGACCCTGATCGACGGGTCGTGGGGGTCGACGACCTCTTCGCGACGGTGCTGGGGGTGGAGCTCTGACTCGACGGGTGTGCGCACGCGGGCGCCTCCTCTTCCTTCGCCGGCATGATCCGGACAGGTTCAGACGGTCCGGACGGCAGCAGTCCGATCTCAGCCCGTGCCCGGGCTCCCGCGGGGGTACCCCGATCCAACCACACGCCGTCGGTGCCCCGCCGGGCACCGTTACGGTGCGACCATGACCGCCCTCCCGCGACCGCCGGTCGCCCTGTCCGTCGCCGGCTCCGACCCGTCGGGCGGTGCCGGGGTCCAGGCCGACCTGAAGACCTTCAGTGCCCTGGGCGCCTACGGCACCTGCGTCATCACGGCCCTGACGGCGCAGTCGACGCGGGGCGTGACGCTCGTGCACGAGGTGCCCGTCGACGTCGTGCGCGCCCAGGTCGAGACGCTCGTCGAGGACGTGCGCATCGACGTCGTCAAGGTCGGGATGCTCGCCTCCGCGGAGCTCGTCGAGACCGTGCACGAGCTGCTGACGAGCGAACCCCTCGCGACCACGCCGGTCGTCCTCGATCCCGTCATGGTCTCGACCTCGGGGTCGCGCCTGCTCGCCCCCGAGGCCGTCGACGCCGTGCGCGCGCTGCTCCCCCGCGCCGACGTCATCACCCCCAACGTGCCCGAGGCCGCCGTCCTCCTCGACGCGTCCCCGGCCGGCAGCGAGGAGGACCTGCCGGAGCAGGCCGGGCGGCTGCGCGCGCTCGGTGCCCGCCGGGTGCTGCTCAAGGGTGGCCACCTCGACGGCCCGGAGGCCGTGGACCTCTGGCACGACGACGACGGAGCCGTGCCGCTGCGCGGGCCGCGGATCGCGACGACGGCGACGCACGGCACCGGCTGCACGCTCAGCTCGGCGGTCGCCGCCCTTCGCCCCCGGCACGAGCGGTGGCTGCCGGCCGTGCGGGAGGCGCGCGACTGGCTCACCGAGGCCCTGCGGCACGGGGAGTCACTCGGGATCGGGTCCGGCGCCGGGCCGGTGCACCACTTCCACGAGCAGCGGCGGTGGCAGCACCCGTGACCATCTGCTGACCACACCTTTACCATCCCCCGACGCGCGAGGAAGATGTCCCCCATGTCGGGGAAGGGCATCGACGAGTACGCGACGGTCGTCAGGCTCGTCACGGGGGTCGCTGGCGCCTCCGAGCACGTCGACGCCCGGCTGGCGCGGATGAGCGACCTGCTCGTCGACCTGCTCTCCTCACCGACCGGGCTCATGGTCCACGGGGCCCCTGACGGCTTCGAGATCCGCGCCGTGGGCAGCGCCGCGACACCGGCGGCCCGCGCCCGGATGAGCGACGAGCTGCGCATCACGGGTGGCCCCGACCCGCTGCTCGACCCGATCCGTGCCGGAGACCTCGAGCCGACGACCGCCGGCCTCGCCTACGGCGGCCAGGCCGCGTGGCAGGCCTCCGGCAAGTGCCGCGGCAGCCTCGAGATCTGGGGCATCGACCAGGTCGCCGCCCTGCCCGTGCGGTCCGGGACCGAGTTCGTCGCCTTCCTCGTCGGGCGCCGCGGGCAGGACTACGGCGAGCGCGACCTCGCGCTGCTCACCGCGGTGCAGCCCGTCGTCGCCGGGCTCGTGCGTCTGCTCGAGCCGGAGCACCTGGCGCCGCCCACCCTGCGCGTCGCCCAGCTGACCCAGCGGGAGCACGAGGTCCTCTGCCTGCTGGCCGCCGGCCACAAGGCCGCGACCATTGCCCGTCACGCCGGCTGCTCCGAGCGCACCGTCCACCGCCATCTCGCCCACATCTACGCCAAGCTCGGCGTCACCGACCGGCTGAGCGCCGTCGTCAAGGCGCAGCGGATCGGTCTGCTCGCGACCGGCTGAGGGCGAGCCACGACCGGCTGGTCCGGGGCCACGGCCGGCCGCCACCACGACTCGGCCGGGCCCTCCCCCTGTGGGTAGAACTGCCAATAGCGGCGCCCGGCGCAGCAGGAGTGTGCTGGGTCCGAGGCCGCCGCAGCGGAGCGGCGGCCCGGGAGAGGAGCAGACATGTCACACCACATCCTGCGTCGGGCGGCGACCACGACGGCAGCCGCGGCGGCCCTCGGCCTGGCGACGGCCAGCATGGCCTCGGCCCACCACTGCTACAAGGTCGACTGGAACGAGCGTGCCTACGCCCAGCTCTCGCAGGGCGGCACCCCGTGGATGTCGCTGACCACGCTCGGCGGCATGATCATCGCCGAGGACATCGGCATGCCGGAGTGCGCCGGCTACGCCTCCGTCGCGATCGACCACTGGATGGCCGAGACCGGCGCGACCTCGGTGCCGCTCATCCACTCGAAGGCGACCGTGGGTGGTGGCGCGCTCCACAACAACCCGCAGGGCAGGACGCCCACGGCGATCACCTTCCTCGGCGAGGCCGACTTCCCCATCCTCGACGAGGGGCTCGGCATGGCGATCGCGCGGTGCCAGGCGGACCAGGCGAGCTGAGCCGCTGGCACCGCCGTCAGGCCCCGACGTCGTGCAGGTGGTGCTCCACGTCATGGAGCAGGTAGCGGCTCAGGCCGGCGATCGTGAAGGGCGCGCCGTCACCCCGGGTGCCGGCGCGCTCCCACGCCTCACCGCGCACGCGGTCGAGGACGGCGACGGTGCGCTCGGTCTCCTCGGCGATCTGGCGCGCCACGACCTGCGGGTCACTGGCCCAGAACTCCTGGCGCACCGCCTCGGCCTCCCCGTCGTAGCTCGCGAAGGGGGCGCCCTCCAGGGCGAGCACGGCGCCCACCCGCTCGCCGAGGACCCGGACGAGGTCGCGCGCGTGGCAGGCGTACTCGAGGGGTGACCACACCCCCGGGGCCGGCCGTTCGCCCACCCCCGGACGCTGCAGGGCCGCGGCCCAGCGGGGCACGACGGCGAGGAGCCGGGCACTCGTCGTGGCCGGGTCGTGCGGGACGTAGCCGCACTCGTCGCACCCGTCGTCGACGACGAAGGTCCAGTCACGGGTGTCGTGGTCGGCGGGTGGAGGCGTGGCGCTCATGCGTCCAGCCTAGGGTCGGGGGCATGACGTCCTGGCTGCTGCTCGCCGCCGCCATCGCCTGCGAGGTCGCGGCCACCCTGAGCCTCAAGGCGGCGCTCGACCGGCCGGTGCTCTACGTCGTCGTCGTGACCGGGTACGCCCTGTCCTTCGGCCTGCTCGCCGTCGTGCTCCGGCGGGGCATGCCGCTGGGCATCGCCTACGGGATCTGGTCGGCCTGTGGTGTCGCCCTGACCACCGTCCTGTCGACCCTGCTGCTCGGCGAGGCCTTCACCCCCCTCATGGGGCTCGGCGTCGTGCTCGTCATCGGAGGCGTCCTGCTCGTGGAGACGGGCGCCCCGAGCGCGACGACAGCGCCCGAGGAGCCGCGATGACCGCCTGGGTGTGGCTGGTCGTCGCCGTGGCGGCCGAGGTCGCCGGGACGCTGTCGCTGCGCACGGCGGTGCACACCGACCGTCGGTGGTACGCCGCGGTGGCCCTCGGCTACGTCACGGCCTTCGCCGCGCTGTCGACGAGCCTCGCGCGCGGCATGCCCCTCGGCGTCGCCTACGGGACCTGGGCCGCGGCCGGGGTCGCGCTGACCGCCATCGGCTCGCGCGTGCTCTTCGGCGAGGTCCTCACCCGACGGATGGTCGCCGGGATCGGCCTGATCATGGTCGGTGTGCTGCTGCTCGAGCTCGGCGGCGGGCACTGACCGAGCGCACGTGGCCGGGCCGGTGCAGGTCAGCCGAAGAGCGCGGCGAGCCGGTCGAGGGACGAGCGCAGGTTGGCCTCGGTCGTGTTGCGCGCCCGCTCGAAGCGCGACTCGTCGGTCAGCTCACGCCAGTCGTAGGTGTGGGTCACCTCGGTGCCGCCGTCGTCGGTCGGGGTCAGCTCCCACCCCCACTGGTGGCCGAAGGGGGCCTGCCCCTGCGCCGCCGGACGCCAGGCGATGCGACGCCCCTCCTCGAAGTCCACGACGTGGTTGTAGCGATCGTTGCCCGAGGTCGTCGTCGTCATGAAGACGTCGCCGACCGCGTGGACCCGCTGGCCGGGTGCGGACGCGCCGAGGTTGTCGTTGCCGTCCCACGCGAGCTGGCGCGCGGGGTCGGCGATCTCCTCGAAGACCGCCTCGGGCGCGGCGGGGATGGTGGTGGAGGCGGTCACGACCTTGGTCTCGTCCATGGCACCCACCCTAGGAGCGCGCGGCCAGGCGGGCTCGGGAGGAGACCTCGTCAGCCATGCGGCACGACGGGCACGACCTGCCGCAGGGCCTCGACGTCGGGCTGGTGCACCCCGAAGCCGAGCGCCGCGACCCGCTTGCCGGTCGGGACGTGGAGCAGGTTCTTGCCGTCGAGGACGAGGTCACGGGGCTCGGTGAGGGGGAACCGGCGCAGGGTCATGCCCAGGGGGTTGCACATGCGCACCTCGTGCGGCTCGATCCGCAGCATCGGGTTGACGAGCTGGAGGATGCCGAGAGCGGTGAGCACGACGCCCGCCGCGACGGTGACCCAGGCCGAGGTCAGCAGGGACACGAGCGCGATGAGCACGCCCAGTGCGACGAAGGTGATACCCATGGGACGGCTGTGGCGGATGGTCAGCGGCTGCATGGCCGCACCCTAGTCGGCGACCTCGATGACGAGCTTGCCGCGGGCGGCGCCGGACTGGCTGGCCGCGAAGGCCTGCGGCACGTCCTCCAGCGCGAACGTCCGGTCGACGTCGACCCGCAACCGGCCGGCTGCGACCTCGTCGAGCAGGTCGGCGAGCCGTGCGCCGTCAGGTCGCACCCACACCCAGCGGCCGCCGTGCTCCTCGACGCCGGGGTCGGTGATCGAGGCGAGGCGTCCGCCGTCACGCAGCACCGCCCGGCTGACGTCGAGGACGCCGCCGACGAGGTCCGCGACCGCGTCGAAGCCCTCGGGCGCCACCTCGCGCAGCCGCTCCTCGAGCCCGTCGCCGTACTCCACCGGCGTCACGCCGATGTCGCGCAGCTTGTCGTGGTTGGCCGTCGACGCGGTGCCGACGACCGTGGCCCCGGCGGCGATCGCCAGCTGGGCGGCGGCGAAGCCGACGCCACCGGAGGCGGCGTGGACGAGGAGGGTGTCCCCCTTCGTCACGGCCAGGGTCTCGAGGACACGAAGGGCGGTGAGCCCGGCGAGCGGAAGCGCCGCGGCGACGTCGTCGGTGACCTCGTCGGGAACGGCCGCGACGTCGTCGACACGCACGGTGACGTACTCGGCGAAGGTGCCGGCGGACAGGACCTGCTTGCGGGCGTAGGCGGCGACCCGGTCACCGGGGGCGAACTCCGGGGTGTCGGGGCCGACGGCGTCGACGACCCCGGCGACGTCCCAGCCCGGGATGACCGGGAAGTCCGCGGCGAGCATCGGGTCGAGGCCGCCGGACATGAGCTTCCAGTCGACGGGGTTGACCCCGGCCCGGGTGACCCGGATGCGGACCTCGCTCGGCCCGACCTTCGGGACCGGCTGGTCGCTGATCCGCAGCTCGTCGGTGGTGCCGTACTGGTCATAGGTGATGGCGCGCATGCTCGGTGCAACTCGCACGGACGGGCACGGCATTCCATCGCCCGCCCGCCACGTGGCCCAGCGATCTCGCACAATGGGCGGCATGCCGCTCGACCACGCTGACCCCTTCGTCGACGTCGAGGAAGACGTCAACCGCTACGACCCCGACTACCGGCGCTGGCTGGCCGCCGCGATCCGGACCGTCCGCAGCGACGCCACGCGGTCGGCCGACACGCACCTCGTGCGGGTGCCGCTGCCGGCGGAGTGGGGCGTGCACCTCTACCTCAAGGACGAGTCGGTGCACCCCACCGGCTCGCTCAAGCACCGGCTGGCCAGGTCGCTCTTCCTCCACGCGCTGTGCAACGGCTGGATCCGGCCGGACCGGCCGGTCATCGAGGCGTCGAGCGGCTCGACGGCCGTGTCGGAGGCCTACTTCGCCTCGCTCATCGGCGTGCCCTTCCTCGCCGTCATGGCCCGGTCGACGAGCCGGCAGAAGGTCGACCTCATCGAGTTCCACGGCGGCCGGTGCCACTTCGTCGACAACGCCCACGAGGTCTACGCCGTCGCCCAGTCCCTCGCGCAGGAGACCGGCGGTCACTACATGGACCAGTTCACCTACGCCGAGCAGGCCACCGACTGGCGCGGCAACAACAACATCGCCGAGTCGATCTTCCAGCAGATGTCGATGGAGGAGCACCCCGAGCCGACGTGGATCGTCGCGACAGCGGGCACCGGCGGCACGTCGGCGACCCTCGCCCGCTACGTGCGCTACACGGGCCGCGACACGGGCATCTGCGTCGCCGACCCGGAGAACTCCGCCTTCTTCCCCGGGTGGCGCGACGACGACCCGTCGGTGACGACCTCGGTCGGCTCGCGCATCGAGGGCATCGGGCGCCAGCGGGTCGAGACGAGCTTCATCGCCGCGAGCATCGACCGGATGATGCGGGTGCCCGACGCCGCCGCGGTCGCCGCGGTGCGGCTGCTCGAGCAGCTCATCGGCACGCGCGCCGGCGCCTCGACCGGCACGAGTCTGTGGGCCGCGCTGCGGATCGTCTCGGAGATGGTCCGGGCCGGCGAGACCGGGAGCGTCGTCTCGCTCATCTGCGACCCGGGCGAGCGCTATCTCGACAAGTACTACTCCCCGCAGTGGCTGGCCGACGAGGGCATCGACATCGAGCCCTACGAAGGGCGACTCGAGCAGCTCATGCGCACCGGTCGCCTGCCCTGACGGCGGGGTCGCTCACAACGGACGCTTGAAACCGAGGTGGCTCGCCTCGTAGCCCAGTCGGTCGTAGAAGGCATGCGCCCGGGTGCGCACCCGATCGGTCGTCAGCTGGGTCAGGACCGCGCCGTGCGCGCGCCCGTGCTCGTGGGCCCACTCGAGCATCGCGGCACCGAGTCCCATGGACCGCTCGCTCCCGGCGACGCGCACCCCCTCGACCTGCAGTCTGGTCGCGCCGTTGCGCGAGAGTCCCGGCACGATCGACAACTGCATCGTCGCGACGACGCGGTCCTGCTCGTCGCGCACGACGGCGAGGTACTGCGCGCGGTCACGGCTGATCGCGTCGAAGACCCGCTCGTAGTGGGCGAGGTCGGTGCCCTCGCGGGTGGCGCCGAGCTCGTCGTCGGCGAGCAGGGCGACGATCGACGCGACATCGGTGCGCACCGCTCGGCGGACGCGGTAGCGACGCTCCCCGAGCTCGAGGACCCCGCCGACGGACTCGGCTGCCCGAGCCCTCAGATCGAGCGCGAGGGCGTCGAGCCAGCCGCCGACGTGCCGTCGGGCCTCGTCGGTGTCGGGGTATCGGCAGCGCAGGTGAAGGCCGGCCTCGTCGAGGATGAACCACAGCATCACCCCGTCGGAGCGGATCGTCGCCCCGACGTACTGGGCGTCCAGACCCGCCGCGTCGACCCGTACCGGCAGCCGCCGCAGGTCGAGCCAGGAGACGGCGAACATGCCGGGTGCCTCCGGCATGCCGCCCCACGGACGCATGACGTCGTCGAGCGGCCACGAGCCGAGGTGCACCGCTTCTCTGACGGCGGCGGCGCAGGCCTGCGGGTCAGGGTCGGACGACTCGAGGACCGAGTTGGTGATGAACCACCCGACCGAGTCGTGCCACCTCGCGTCGTATCGCGAGTGGACGGGGAAGACGGCGCGCAGCGGTGAGTCGGCGAGGTCGCGGGTGACGGCGGTCATCGCGGCGACGACGGTGGTCAGGATCGAGACACCGTCACCGCGGGCCTGTGCGGCGAGCGCGGCCGCGTCGTCGACGTCGAGCACGTCCCGCAGCTCGACGCGCTCGGCGTGCGGCACCGGCTCCCCGAGCGGCAGCGGGAAGCGGGGCATGACGTCACCGCTGGCGGCGAGCACCTCGGCCCACCGCCGGCGGACGTCGTCGGGCGCGGGGTCACGGTCGGCCAGGGCCGCGGTGTGGTCGGCGAAGGGAGGAACGAGCGTCAGCTCGGGGATGCTCTCGCCGTCGGTGAGGTCGAGCGCCGCGAGGAGGTCGCGGATGACGACGAGCATCGACCACATGTCGACGTGGGCGTGGTCGGCGCCGATGACCACCGTGGGACGTTGCGCGGTCTCGAGGACGAGGAGTCGGTGCGAGGGCGTGGCGAAGGGGGTGCACGTCGCGTCGAGCACGTCCCGGACGCAGTCGTTGACCGCCTGCCCCGAGGCGACGGGGTGCTCGACCCACTGCCCCGGCGTGACCTCGAGCTCCTCGAGCACGGGCACCCCGTCGGGACCGGGTGCGAAGCCCGACCGCAACGTGCCGTGTCGCGCGATGACGGCGAGCCAGGCGGCCGAGAGCCGTTGGCGCGCAACGGGGGCGGGCAGGGTGAAGCAGATCGCCATCCACGAGCCGGGCCGGTCGCCACCACCGACGTGGCGACGCTGGTCGAAGGAGAGCGGCAGGGCGCGTCCTGTGCGGTGGGCGGTGACGTCGTAGCCCAGGAGCCTCCCGAAGGGCAGCCGCAGGTGGGCGACGTTGGACAGCCTCATGGCGGTTACCGTAGCCGCACGGTGCCGCCCGCGCGCCGGGCGAGGAGGTACCCGTGACCAGCTTCGACGTCCCCGGTGCGCGGCTGAGGCTGGAGTACAGCGACGAAGGGGGCCACCCCGTCGTCCAGCTCCACGGCCTGACCTCCAGCCTGGAGCGCGACCGGGTCCTCGACCTCGACCTCGGTCGCGGCCTGAGCGGTACCCGGCTGCTGCGCTACGACGCCCGCGGGCACGGTCGGTCGACGGGCCGGCCGGTGGCCGACGACTACCGGTGGCCCCGGCTCGCCCAGGACCTGCTCGCCCTGCTCGACGTGTGGTTCCCGGGCGAGCGCGTGCACGGGGTCGGGCCGTCGATGGGCTGCGCGACCTTGCTGCACGCGGCGCTGCTCGACCCCGGGCGCTTCAGCGGGCTGACCCTCATGGTGCCGCCGACGGCCTGGGAGACCCGCGCGGCCAAGGCGCACGACTACGAGCGCTCCGCCGAGGCTGTCGAGGCCCATGGTCTCGAGCTGTTGCTGCGGGCCCAGGCAGCGGCGCCGGCGCCGCCGGCGACCGCCGGGGCACCCGACACCGTGCCCGACGTGCGGACCGACCTGCTGCCGTGGGTCTTCCGCGGAGCCGCCCGCAGCGACCTGCCCGACCGCAAGTCGCTGCGCTCGATCGACCTGCCGACGACGATCCTCGCCTGGACGGACGACCCGGCGCACCCGCTGTCGACGGCCGGGGCGCTGCTCGACCTGCTCCCCCGCGCCACCCTGCAGGTGGCGAGCACCCGGGCCGAGGTCGACCGCTGGCCCGCGGTGCTCATGGCCGACGTCGAGCGGACCGGGCGATGAGCGGCCCGCCACCCCTGCACCAGGCGATCGCCGTGCTCGACGCGGGCGGGCAGGTGCGCGTCGCGCGCTCGCGCGGCTACGCGATCGGCCTCCTCGTGCTGAGTCTGCTCGTCGGAGCGGGGCTGCTCGCCTGGCTCGTCCTCGCCGTCGCCGACGGGCTGCGCCGCGACCGGATGGGCGTGGTGCTCGCGCATCCGGTGACCTGGGCCAGCACCATCGCCGTCGTGGCCTGCGCCCTCCTGCCGGTGGTCATCGCGGTGCGGCTCCACCGCCGTGAGGCCCTCGTCGTCACCCACGGGGGCTGGCCACGGAGTCGGGTGGCGTCATCCGCTCACACGTGCCGTGGACCGGCATCGAGCGCGTCGGCTTCGAGAGGGTGACCGGCCCCTACGACAACTTCGCCCCCCGCTCGGTGACCTACGTGCTGACTCCGGCGGCGATCGAGGCCAGGGACCGCGCCATGGTGGCCGCGGGTCGGCGCCCGCCCCGTTACGGGCTCCTCGGGCCCGGTGGGTACGTCCTCGAAGCCGGGTACGTCGGTGGGCGGCGGCGCCTCTACGAGCTCCTCGCCGCGGCAGACCACCGCTACGGCGGCGTCAGGCCTTCCTGACGACGCCCACGCGCAGGATGCGGTCGTCGCCATCGCCGGGATCGCCGCGGCCGTCGGTGTTGTTGGTGAGCACCCACAGCGAGCCGTCGGTCGCGACGGCCACGTCGCGCAGCCGCCCGTGCTCGCCGACGAGGTGCTCGGTGGACGTCGTCAGGTCGTCGAGCGGCACCTCGCGCAGTCGCTCGCCGCGCAGGTTGGCGATCCAGATGCTGCCCTCGGCGACGGCGATGCCGCTCGGGCTCGCCTCGTCGGTCGACCACTGCTGCACGGGGTCGGTGAACCGGTCGTCGTCGGCGGTGCCCTCGACGGTCGGCCAGCCGTAGTTGTCGCCGGCCTCGATGACGTTGAGCTCGTCCCACGTGTCTTGGCCGAACTCGCTGGCATACATCGTCCCGTCGTCGTCCCAGGCGATGCCCTGCGGGTTGCGGTGACCGAGGGTCCAGACGAGCGAGTCGTCGAAGGGATTGTCCTCGGGCACCTCGCCCTCGGGCGTCAGCCGCAGGATCTTGCCGCCGAGGCTCTCGCGGTCCTGGGCACGGTCGGTCTCGCCGGCGTCACCGGTCGTCACGTAGAGCATGTCGTCGGGGCCGAAGGCGATCCGACCGCCGTTGTGAAAGCTCGCCGACGGGATGCCCGCGAGGATCGTCTCGGCATCGCCGAGGCCGAGCGCGCCGGGCTCGCCGGTCAGCTCGTGGCGCACGACGCGGTTGTCCTCGTCGGTCGTCAGGTAGGTGTAGAGGTGGTCCTCGTGGAGGGCCAGGCCGAGCAGGCCCCCTTCGCCTCCCGCGGAGACGCCCTCGACGGTGCCGACCTCCCTGGTGCCGCCGTCGTCGGTGATCTCGAGGACGAGGCCGGAGTCACGCTCGCTGACGAGCGCCACCTCGTCGTCGATCGCGATGGACCAGGGCGCCTCGAGGTCGGTGACGACGTCGGTCGGCGCGCTGCCGGACGATGACGAAGGGAGTGCACCCGACGTCGTCGTGCCGGACCCGGAGGAGCCGCGGTCCGTCGCCTCCCCCGAGCACCCGACGAGCAGGGCCACCGCCGCGGCGAGCGTGGCGACGCGGGGAGCTGTCCGGCGGTCCATGACCTGACGCTACCGGCGGGCCCAGCCTGTGGCCATGGACGAGACGACGCGGCCGGGCCCGACGAAGTCGGCGCTGGCGGAGCAGGGCCCCTTCTTCCACGGGACGATCGCGCGGCTCGAGGCCGGCGACCTGCTCACCGCCGGCTTTCCCTCCAACTACCGCTCCGACGTCCTGATGAACCACGTGTACTTCACGGCGCTGCGCGACGGCGCCGGCCTCGCCGCAGAGGTCGCCGTCGAGCTCGCCGCGCAGGGCTCGGGAGCGGGTGGGCTGGGCCCGCACGTGTACGAGGTGGTGCCCACCGGGGACTTCGAGGACGACCCCAACGTCACGGACAAGAAGTTCCCCGGCAACCCGACCCGCTCGTACCGCAGCCGGGACCCCCTTCGTGTCGTCGCCGAGGTCGACGACTGGACCCGCCTGACCCCGGAGGCACTCCGGGCCTGGCGTGAGCGACTCGGGACGCTGCGGCAGGGCGAGATCGTCAACTGACGCGCCCGCCCGGCCTCCCTACGCTGGGGTCATGGGACTGCGGATGGACAACGTCGGCATCGTCGTGGAGGACCTCGCCGCGACCGTGGACTTCTTCCGGGAGCTCGGTCTCGAGCTCGAGGGCGAAGGGGAGGTCTCCGGCGAGTGGGCCGGTCGCGTCACCGGTCTGGGCGACCAGCGCGTCGAGATCGCGATGATGCGCACCCCGGACGGTCACGGACGGCTCGAGCTGTCGCGCTTCGTCGAGCCGGCGGTCGTCGCCGACCACCGCACGGCGCCGGTCAACGCCCTCGGCTACCTGCGGGTGATGTTTGCCGTCGATGACCTCGACGAGACCCTGGATCGCTTGCGGGACAAGGGAGTCGAGATGGTGAGCACCGAGGTGGTGCGCTACGAGGACGCCTACCGGCTCTGCTACGTCCGCGGACCCGAGGGGCTCCTGCTGGGGCTGGCGGAGGAGCTGCGCTGAGCAGCTGACGCGAGTCAGCGCGTCAGCAGGTCCTGCAGGACGATCGCCTGGTTGTGCTCGTGGTCGGCAGCTCCGAAGAGCAGGGTGACCCGGCCGTGGTCGGCGACGATGTCCTGCAGCTGCTGCCAGGCCTGCGAGCCGTCGAGCTCACGCTCGTAGCGCTGCGCGAACTCCTCGAAACGCTCCGGGTCGTGGCCGAACCACCTGCGCAGCTCGGTGGAGGGCCCGACCTCCTTGAGCCACTCGTCGAGGGCGGCGGCCTCCTTGCTCACCCCGCGCGGCCACAGCCGGTCGACGAGGACCCGGTAGCCGTCTCCAGGCGCCGCCTCGTCCCGGACCGAGCGGACGTGGACCTGCGCTGTGGTGCTCACGCCCCGACCGTACTCCCGCGTGGGCGTACCCAGCTCAGAGCCATCGTGCCTGCCGTGTAGAGCCACGCGACGACGGCGACCCACAGCCAGCTGGCACCGATCTGCTCGACGAGCGGCAGCTCGTCGGCGCGACCGAGGTACATGCCCGCGACCGCGTACATGCCGAGGGGAAAGACGATGCTCCACCACGTCGACTCGTAGCGCAGCGGGATGCGGTGGATGACGTGGCGCCATACGCCGACGGCGAAGAGCACGGGGATCAGCCAGGTCGCCCATGCCCAGCAGAGCACGACGAGGCCGGCGATGAGCCCGCCCGTCGCGTCGACGATCGGCGTCGAGTCCATCTCGACGATCTTGGCCCCGGCGACGATCGAGATCGCCACGGCACCCATCGAGACCCAGTAGGGCGGGCTGAGCTCGTGCACGTCGAGGGGGTAGAGCGTCAGGCGCAGGGCGACGAGGACCGCGCACGCGGCGTACAGGACGATCCCGACCGACCACGCGCAGACGGCGAGGACGGCGAGCTCGGACTGCCCGCGGCCGACGAGCGGCTCGAGTCCGGCCGCGGTCGTCGCGACCGACTGGCTGGCGACGACCCAGATGAACCACGTGCCGTTGGCCTCGGCGAGCGCCGGCCGCTCTCTGCGGGAGAGCACGGCGGCCCACGGGACGGCATAGCTGAGCAGCAGCCCGACCGGGGCCGCGACCGCCAGCAGCACGGCGCTCACGGTGTGGTCGAGGTCGAGCAGGCGCACCGCGACGACCCCTGTGCCGGCGATGATCGTGTAGAAGCCGAAGGCCTTGCGTGGGTCGCGCAGGTCAGTGATCACCCGGCCGCGGTAGGCGACCAGTCGCGCAGCGAGCGCGACCAGCAGCACGATCCACGCGCCGCCGGCGATGACGAGCAGGACGAGCGAAGGGAGGTGCAGCCCCTGCTGGTCGAGCCCGATCGACACGATGCCCGTCGCCATGACGAAGGCGAAGGCTCCCGGTGGCAGGTCCGCGACCGCGGATCGGATCCTCTGCACGGGTCAGCCGACGACGTCGTGGGGATGGAGCTGGACGTCATGGAGCAGGCAGCGGCACCCGGCAAGGTCGTGCCCGGTGGGTGGCGGTGCGGCGTCCATGTCGCCATGGTGCCACCGGGTCCAGGGTCAGCGGGTGGAGAGGGCGGAGCGCCCGCCCATGCCCTCACCCGAAGTCGTCGCCCCGCAACCACACCTCGACGCCGTGGGCCTCGGCGATCGCCACGATCTGCGGCGCAGCGGCGGCGAAGGACCCGGGTGACAGCGGGAGCGTGAGGTCGCGGTGGCCGCGTCTGCCGTCGACGAGCACCAGCGCGACGGCTCGGTGACCGTCGCGCATCCCCAGGCTCGTGCCCGCCGTGCGGTCGAGGCCGGTCTTGACCGACTGCCGCAGACGGAACTCGGGGTCGAGCTCTGCCACGGCAGAGGTGCGCCGCGCACCCGGCCCCCGGGCGGTGAGATCGATCCTCGAGATCTCGCCCCAGTCGATGTGCGGCTGGTCTGCGCTCACCATGCCGTCGACGACGGTGGTGCCGTCGACGCCGGTCTCGTCGACGACGAGCAGCGGCTCCTCCTGCCGGGAGTCCCGCCGGATCGTCATGAAGACCTCGGCCGCGCTCACGAGGGTCGCGAGGGCGAGCAGGATGAAGAAGGCCCCGAAGCCGCAGCCGATGATCCGGCCGCCGAGATCCAGCTGCTGGAAGGAGGCGATGATCATCCACGCGCCGAGGGCGCCCAGAGCGACCATGAGCAGAGCGGCGACGCCGAAGCCGACGACCTGCCGGCCGGCGCGGCCGGGGTCGTAGCGCAGCGCCACTGCCGGCGGATGCGTCATGGCTGAGCCCACGGCACGAGGTCCGACCGGCCCAGCCACGAGCCGTGCTCGGACAGCGGCCGGAAGCGGTAGGTCGCGAACTCGTGGTGGAAGTCGCGCCGCTCCCGCTCGCGCATCGCCGCGGAGTGCCGATCCGGCTCGGGCACCTCGGAGCGGCCGTGGACCATCTCGACCATCTCGCGCACGCTGCGCCAGATGGAGAAGGTCGAGACCGTCCGCGGTGGGCGCAGTGCCGCCCCAGCGAGCGTCACCCCCGGGTGGTCGCGGACCAGGCGCTCGACCGGCCGCCCGTGGTGCAGGAAGCGCGGGAGCTCGGGGATCTTCATCCGGGCGAGGGTGACGGCGACGACGGGCTCGTCCTGACGCATCGTGCCGGTGCGGGCCGGCAGCCCGTCGAAGGCCGCGATCGTCGACCAGCGCCGCACGAACTCCAGCCGCACGTGCCAGCCGGCATCCAGCTGCTGCCCCAGCGGGTCGCGCTCGAGGAAGCGGACGAGGGCCTCCTCGTCGCGCCACTGGGCGAAGGCCGCCAGCCGGGTCAGCTGGAGCCGCTCGGGCGAGACGACGGGCGCCCCGAGCCGCATGAGGGAGAGGCTCTCGAGGTGGTCGAGACCGGGCACGGTCGCCGGGGTGGGCGGCCGGACGAGTGCCGCCGCGCCGGCCCGGACGGGCACCTGCGCGAGGTGGAAGCTGTGGATCATGCGGCGGGCTCCAGCTTGTAGTGCAGGCGAAGGGCGGGACGGTCCCACATGCGCAGCACGTGATCGGTGCGCAGCGTCCCCTTCGGGTCCAGGTACATGTGGAAGGTCTCCCGCAGCGGCACCTTCGCCGCGTGGCTGCGTTGCCCCCGGACGACGACGTAGGCACCGTCGTCGCCGAAGCGGCCACCGAGGGACTCGAGGAGGAAGCCACCGTCGTCGAGGACCGTGGGGCGCAGGAAGACCTGGAGGTTGCCCGACTCGAGGGGGAAGGTCACGTGGACGCTCGGACGGTCGGCCCCGGGGAGGGTCCGGGTCGAGTAGGCACCGCTGAAGACGGTGCGGCCGGTGGCGCGCAGGGCGCGGGTCCACGCGGCGGCCACCTGCTCGCCCTGCCCGTCGAGGATCGGGGTCACGACGCTGTCCATGCCGTGGGCGACGTCGAGCGGGCGCATCGGCAGGGCCAGCTGCTCGACCCGCCTCCCCCACAGCCGGGCGACCAGCTCCCCGCCCGGCCAGAAGAGCGGGGACCAGGACGACCAGACCTCCATCTGCCACGAGGCGGTGTGCTCGTAGAAGTCGCGCACCGCCGGGTGCAGCCGGGTCGCGTCGAAGCCGGGGCCGTCGAGGAGTGACATCGACAGCAGCAGACCGGCACTCGGGTCCGCCTCGGCCACCGAGCCGCCGTGGCGCTCGGCCTCGGCTGCCAGCCAGTCGGAGGCCACCCGAGGTGAGCCGCTCACGGGGCCGTCGAGCCAGCTCTCGGCGCCGCCGAGGTCGACGGATCTACCGGTGAGCGTCCAGAACTTCCGGGATCCGATGTCCAGCAGGTGCGGCACGGGCTCGATTGTGCCGCAGACCGCGTGGCGGACGGACCGAACGGGGCCCCTGTGCCCGTCCGACGGACGCGGACGACAATGGGAGGGATGCTCCCTTCGCACCTCTGGTACGTCAGCTACGGCTCCAACATGTCCCGCCGCCGTCTCGGCTGCTATCTCGCCGGCGGCACGCCGCCCGGATCGATGAGGACCTATGCCGGGGCGCGCGACCGGACCATGCCGACGGACGATCACGCGGTGACCCTGCCGGGGAGCCTGTACTTCGCCGGCGAGTCGCAGACCTGGGGTGGCGGGGTCGCCTTCTACGACCACGACTCCCCCGGCGAGACCGCGGGGCGGGCCTACCTGCTGACGATCGGGCAGTTCGTCGACGTCGCCAACCAGGAGATGCACCGGCCGGCTGATCCGGACGACCCGCTCGAGGAGGTGCTGCTCACCGGACTGCCCGGCGAGCGTCACCAGGCTGGGCCCGGCCACTACGAGACGCTCGTGCGGGTCGGCGAGCACGAAGGGCTGCCGATGCTCACCTTCACCGCGCCCCACGGCATGCACGCGGTCCCGCACACCGCTCCCCGACCGGCCTACCTCGCGATGCTCGCCGAGGGACTGCGCGAGGCGCACGAGTGGGACGAGGAGCGGATCGAGGGGTACTTCGCGGCGCGTGCGCTGCGCGATCAGCCGATCGTGTAGACCATGCCGCGGCCGCTCTGCGCGAAGGCCCGGCGTCACACGTTGAAGCGGAACTCCACCACGTCACCATCAGCCATGACGTAGTCCTTGCCCTCCATGCGGACCTTGCCCGCGGCCTTCGCCTCGGCCATCGAGCCGAGCCTGTCGAGGTCCTCGAAGGAGACGACCTCAGCCTTGATGAAGCCGCGCTCGAAGTCGGTGTGGATGACGCCGGCGGCCTTGGGCGCGGTGTCGCCCTTGTGGATCGTCCACGCGCGCGACTCCTTGGGGCCGGCGGTGAGGTAGGTCTGCAGACCGAGGGTGTTGAAGCCCTTGCGCGCCAGCTGGTCCAGGCCCGGCTCGTCGATGCCGACACCCTCGAGCAGCTCGCGGGCGTCCTCGTCGTCGAGCTCGGCGACCTCGGACTCGAGCTTGGCGTTGAGGAAGATCGCCTCGGCCGGCTCGACGAGCGCCTGCCACTGGGCCTGCAGGTCGGTGTCGGTCAGCTGGTCCTCGTCGACGTTGAAGACGTAGAGGAAGGGCTTGGTCGTGAGCAGCCCGAGCTGGGAGGCGATGGTCATGTCGACTCCGGCCGCGGCCCCCTTCGCGAAGAGGGTGTCGCCGGCCTCGAGGACCCCGCGGGCGGCGAGCGCCGTGTCGAGGACGTCCTTGTCGGTCTTCTTGCCCTTGACCTCCTTCTCGATCCGCGGGATCGCGGTCTCGAGGGTCTGCAGGTCGGCGAGCACGAGCTCGGTGTTGATCGTCTCCATGTCGGAGGCGGGGTCGATCTTGCCGTCGACGTGCGTCACGTCGTCGTCGACGAAGGCGCGCACCACCTGGCAGATCGCGTCGGACTCACGGATGTTGGCGAGGAACTTGTTGCCCAGCCCCTCCCCTTCGCTCGCACCACGGACGATGCCGGCGATGTCGACGAAGGAGACGGTCGCGGGCAGGATCTTCTCGCTGCCGAAGATCTCGGCGAGCCGGCCCAGCCGCGCGTCCGGCAGCGGGACGACGCCGACATTGGGCTCGATGGTCGCGAAGGGGTAGTTCGCGGCGAGGACGTTGTTCTTCGTCAGAGCGTTGAACATCGTCGACTTGCCGACGTTGGGGAGACCGACGATTCCGATGGAGAGTGCCACGGGGACAGGAGTCTAGCCGGGCGAAGGGGGCTCCCCCGCCTCGTCCCGTCGGCCGGCGGCGACCCAGCGCCGCAGCACGGCCCGCAGGGCCCACCAGATCGCGACGAAGAGCACGAGCAGACCGAGCAGTCGCGGCCACGACCCGCCGGACGTCGCGATGACCGGCACGTAGACCAGAGCGCACACGATCGGCAGCGCCGCGAGCAGCAGGATGAAGTCCTTGGCCGTCTCGCGGCCCCACATCTGCCACAGGGGCGGGCGGGGCGTCGGCTGGCGGCGGGGCAGCTTCAGGTCGTCGAGGGGGTCGCTCACGGGTCGGCACGTTCCGTGGAGTTCTCGAGGTAGAGCGTCGTGTCGGTCGCGACCGCCTCGGCGATCATCGCAGCGGTATAGGGCGCGACCCGCTCGGCAACCGTCGCAGGGTCGACCCAGTGCACGGCCTTGATCTCGCGGGCCTGCAGGGTCGCGTCGTCGAGGAAGGTGCTGGGCACGGTCCCGAGGTCGAAGAGGCACAGCAGCGCGTCGTCCCACCCGCGGTAGGGCGGCAGCCAGTTGACCGCGAGCATCCCGCGGACGGTGACGTCGAGGCCGAGCTCCTCGCGCACCTCGCGGACCACGCAGTGGGCCGGTGACTCCCCCGGGTCGACGATGCCGCCGGGCAGGTCCCAGTCGCGCTTGTAGACGAGCTCGCAGAGGGCAATGCGTCCGTCCTCGTCGCGCAGCAGGCCCTGAGCGATGAGGCGCTTCTTGGGCAGGCGGGCGTTGAGGACCTTGATGAAGGCGAGCCGACCGGCCTCCGTCGCGAGGTCCGGCCGGGTCGTCGCCGCCTTGACCTCTTCCTCGGTGGGCTCGTCACTCGTCATGGCCACGAGGCTACAGAGCGCGCCGCTACTCCCCGAGCCGGCCGTCGATCCGCTCGCGCAGCAGGTCGGCGTGCCCGATGTGGCGGGCGTACTCCTCGATCATGTGGAGCACGAGTCCGCGCACGCTCCATGTCCACCCACCGTGGTCCTCGAAGGTGTCGTCCAGCGCGTGCCGCGCGATGATCTCGTCCGAGGCCAGGCACTCCGCCCGCCGCGTGGCGAAGGCGTCGTCGACGCACTCCTGCGTGCCCGCCGCGTCGTCCCACTCGCGTCCATGTTGCCCGGGCCGCGGTAGAGGGTGGCGACGTCCTCCCCTTCGACGCACTGGCGAAACCAGCCCCGCTCGACCCGCGCCATGTGCCGCACGAGACCGAGCAGCGAGATCGTCGACGGCTCGACCGGGCGCGTGGCCAGCTGCTCGGGCGAGAGGTCGGCGCACTTCGCCGCGAGCGTCTCGCGCTGCCACCGCAGGTACTCGCCGAGCAGGTGCCGCTCGTCGCCGACCGGGTCGACCGGCGTCCGCGGGTCGTCGTCGATCATCTGCGCCCGCTGGGTCTCGCTCATGGACCCACGCTGCTGCGTCGGCGGGCCGGCGTCAACAGGCCGGGTGGGCTGTCGGTGCTCGGCGAGAGCATGGGTCATGGGTCGTCGACGATGACGAAGGGGGATGACGTGACGGTCATGCAGGTGGACACGGTGGGGGCCGAGGCGGTCGGGGAGGTGCGGTCTCGGACGGGTCCGGGTGACGGGCCTGACGACGGGTCCGATGAGGTGCGTTCGGGGCCACTCGAAGACGGGCCCGGGCACGCATCGCGGGTCGCAGACCAGTGGCTCGACGGGGTGCTGGCGTCGGTGGGCGCGGCCCGTGACCGGGCGGTGCGCGATGCCGCACGGCTCGACGACGGGCAGCTGGAGCGGGCACTCGTCGCGACCGAGGCGGTGCGCCGGGCCGTGGACGGCCTCGAGCTCGTCCTCGTCGCCGAGGTCGGACGCCGGGGCGAGGAGCGCGGACCGGATGGGCAGTACCGCGAGGTGCGGTTGCCCGCGGGTGAGGTCGCCGAGATGGCTCCTGACGCGGTGGCCGTCGCCATCGGCACCGGTCCGACCGAGGCGGGCCGACGGTGCGCCGTCGCCTCCCGCGCCGCGACCGACCTGGCGGCCCTGGCCGAGCTCGTCGCCGAGGGGCGCCTCGGACGCCGCGCCCTGGAGCAGGTGCACAAGCACACGCGCGACACGACCCCCGAGACGACGCAGGCGATCGTCGAGCACCTGCTCGGCGCTCGACGCGGGGCGCCCGGATCGATCCGGATCATCGACATGGAGCCGCACGAGGTCGCCAAGACCTGCCGGCGCCTCATCACGCGCCTCGAGCCCGAGCTCATGCAGGCGCGGGCCGATGCCAACCGCGCCAGCAGGCTCGACGTACGCACCGAGGCCGGCCCCGTCGGCACGACGTGGCTGACGGCCGTGCTGCCGAGCGAGATCGGCGCGGCGATCAAGGCGGCCGTCGACGCCGCCGGGCAGCGATGGCGGGCCGACGACCCGGAGATGCCGATCGGCACGGCCCGTGCGATGGGCCTGGCGGACCTCGTCCTGTGCGGCAGCGAGGTGACTGCCGAGGTGCGGCTCGGCGTGCCCGTCATCGCGTCGGCGGTCTCGCGGCTGACCTTCGCGCCGGTGGACGACCCGTCGTGCCCCATCTGCAGTGGCGAGGAGGACCCTGTGGCCGGCCTCCTCGAGGAGGGCATCACCTATGACCGGGTCGATCACGAGCGTGTGCGCATCGTCAGCGGCGAGGGCGCCGACCAGGTCGACGTCCTCGCCGAGGAGTGGATGAGCGACGACGTGACGACGCAGGTGCGCGTCGGGTGCGGCTGCACGTGCACCACCGACGCGTGCCACCACGGCGAGGACAGCACGGGCGGGGGCGTCCATCCGTGCACGTGCCGCACGGGCGGTGGGCGATGGGTCTCCGGGACGACGATCCCGGGCGTCGGCTACGTGCCGCCGGACGTCGTCGCCGCGATCGTCCGGCGTCTCGACACCCGGGTGGGCCGGGCACTGATCGATGCCCGGACCGGCACGCTGCTCGAGACGTCGACGTCGGCCTACGCGATCCCCAAGGCGCAGCGCGAATTCGTCGCGACGCGTGATGGCGTCTGCCGGATGTGGGGCTGCGAGCGCCCGGTGCAGTCACGGCGGCTGGGGTGGGCGGCCGACGTCGACCACGCGACGCCGTGGCCGCACGGCGGCACGAGCCCGGCCAACCTGTCGGACCTGTGCCGGCACCACCACCGCGTCAAGCACTCCGCACGCTGGAGCCACCGGCTCCGAGAAGACGGGTCGACCGAGTGGATCACCCCCGGCGGCGTCGTCGCCCTCACCTTCCCGGTCCACGCCGTGGACGAAGGGGAGGAGAGTTCGTCCCCGCCGGTGGGGACGAGCGATCTGGACAACGCCTCGTCCCCGCCCACGCGGACCAGCGAGGCGGACTCCCCTTCGTCCCCGCCCAGCGACGCGGACTCCCTTTTGTCCCCGCCCACGGGGACCAACGGACCGGACTCCGTCTCGTCCCTGCTGGTGGGGACCAACGAGGCAGAGGAGGCCGCCGACAGCCCGCCGCCCTTCTGATCCGCGGGTTGTCGGAGGTCGCTGGTTGGCTGGCCCCATGGACATCACGACCCTGATCACGGGACTGCTGGTGGGCCTCGTCGTCGGCGGGCTGCTCGCCTGGCTGGCCGTGCGGGCCAAGGTCGCCGGCCTGCGCGCCGAGCGCGACGGGCTGCGCGAGCAGCTCGAGGGACTGCGTGAGCGCCTCGACGAGCAGGCCCATGCTGCCGACGAGGACGACCGCACCGCGGCCGCGCTGGCGCCCCTCGGCGAGACGCTGCGCCGCGTCTCGGCCAAGGTCGAGCAGCTCGAGCGGGACCGGGTCTCGCAGTTCGCCTCGGTCAGCGAAGCCCTCGGCCGCGTGGAGGACACCACCACCCGGGTGGGTCGCGAGGCCTCCTCCCTCGCCTCGTCGCTGCGGGTGTCGTCCGTGCGTGGCGCCTGGGGCGAGGTCCAGCTGCGCCGGGTCCTCGAGGTGTCGGGCATGATCGCGCGCTGCGACTTCGACGAGCAGGCGCGTGGGGCGACCGCTGCCGAGCGCGAGGTGCGCCCCGACGTCGTCGTCCACCTGCCGGGAGGCAAGCACCTCGTCGTCGACGCCAAGGCACCGATGAGCCACTGGCTGCAGGCGCAGGCCGAGGAGATCGACCCGTCGGAGCACGACCGCCTGCTCGAGGCGCACGCCGCCTCCCTTCGCGCGCACGTGACGACCCTGTCGAGCAAGGCCTACTGGACCGCCTTCGAGCCGTCGCCGGAGATGGTCGTGTGCTTCGTCCCCTCTGACGCGACCCTCGCGGCCGCCCTGTCGCGCGCGCCGGGCCTGCACGAGGAGGCGATGGCCGAGCGGGTCGTGCTGGCCTCCCCCGGCACCCTGCTCGCGCTGCTGCGCACGGTCGCCTATGCCTGGCAGCAGGATGCCGTGACCCGCGACGCCCAGGAGCTGCTCACCGTCGGTCGCGAGCTCTACGCGCGGGTCGGCACCCTCGGCGAGCACGCGACGCGCATGGGCCGCTCGCTCCAGCGCAGCGTCGAGGACTACAACCGGCTCGTCGGCTCGCTCGAGTCGCGGGTACTCGTCAGTGCCCGTCGCATGGGTGAGATCGGCCTGAGCAGCGAGGAGATCGATGAGGTCCCCGCCGTGACGACGACACCGCGGCCGCTCACCGCCCCCGAGCTCCTCGACGTCGTCGCCGACCATCGGCCCGAGCTCGACCTCGACCTCGGTCTGCCGCACCCGCGCGAGCAGGCGGCAGACCTCCGCGAACAGGTGGCACGCTCCCGCGCGCAGGAGGAGGGTGGTCGCACGACATCCCGCGAGGAGGCCTCATGACCGACGCACCCGGTACGCCTGACGCACCCGGTACGCCTGACGGGGGCGCACCCGGCACCGGCACCCCCGCGTGGGAACCACCGCTCACCGGCACCGACGCGGAGCAGATCGTGGCCGCGCTCGACCGGCAGCGCGCGACCTTCCGATGGAAAGCCGATGGACTCGACGCCGCCGGCCTCAGCCAGCGCATCGGCGCGTCCGAGCTGACCCTGGGTGGCCTGCTCAACCACCTCGCCTTCGTGGAGGACCTCTACTCCACGCTCCGGCTCGACGACTCGGCCCTCGACGAGCGCTGGGCCACGATGCGCAGCCAGGAGGCGTGGGAGGCCCACTTCCACCCGACGGACTCGCCCGCCGAGCTCTACGCCCGCTACGACACGACGGTCGCCCGGGCCCGGCAGCGCGTCGCCGATGCGATCGCCGCGGACGGCATCGACCAGCAGGTCACGACGGGCAGCGACGAGACCGGCTGGGCCAACCTGCGCCGCGTGATGCTCGACCTGCTCGAGGAGTACGGCCGGCACACCGGCCAGGCCGACATGCTTCGCGAAGCCCTCGACGGACGCACCGGCGAGGACCCGTCGCCGGACTGGCGCCCGGCCTGGCTCTGAGAGGCCCTCAGACCTCCAACGCCCGCGCGATCGGCACACCGGCCCGGTAGCTCAGGTGCAGGTGGTTGGGCGCCTCCAGCACCGCGAGGTCGGCTCGTGCGCCGACCTCGACCCGACCGATGTCCTCGCGGTGCAGCGCGCGAGCACCACCACGGGTCGCGGCGACGACGGCTTCGCTCGGCGTCAAACCCATCTCTCGCACGGCGAGCGCGATGACGAAGGGCATCGAGCTCGAGTAGCAGGTGCCGGGGTTGCAGTCGCTCGCGAGCGCGATGGAGACCCCCGCGTCGAGGAGCGCCCGCGCGTCCGGCCACGGCGAGCGGGTCGAGAACTCCACGCCGGGCAGCAGCGTCGCCGTCGTCGTCCCGGCCGACTGCACGAGAGCGTCGACGTCGGCGTCCGACAGATAGGTGCAGTGGTCGACGCTCGCGGCACCGAGCTCGCACGCGAGCTGCACCCCGGGCCCGTGGCCGAGCTGGTTGCCGTGGACCCGCAGCCCCAGACCGGCGTCACGCCCGGCGACGAGCACCTCGCGGGACTCCTCCCCGGTGAAGGCGTGCGGCGAGTGCGGCTCGCAGAAGACGTCGACCCACCGGGCATGCGGCGCGCACGCCGCGAGCATCTCCCCCGTGACGAGCGAGACGTAGCCGGCACGGTCCTCCCGGGCCTCGGCGGGCACGACGTGCGCCCCGAGATAGGTCACCTCGTCGGTGACCTCGGCCGCCAGGCGCAGCGCCCGCTCCTCATCGGCGACGGTGAGCCCGTAGCCCGACTTCACCTCGACGGTCGTCGTGCCCTGGGCGCGCATCTCGGCGACGCGTGCGGCGAGGGCAGTGCGCAGCCAGTCATCGCTCGCCTCCCGGGTCGCGGCTACCGACACCCCGATGCCACCGCCGTCGTAGGCCTGCCCGGCCATCCGCGCGGCGAACTCCGCGGACCGGTCGCCCGCGAAGACGAGGTGCGCATGGCTGTCGACGAAACCCGGTGTGACACAACGCCCTTCGAGGTCGACGACCTCGTCCGCGGCGGGCGCGGACGCGGCCGGCCCCACCCAAGCGATGCCTCCGGCGTCGACGACGAGAGCGTGGTCGATGCGGGCGCCGACGCCCCCTTCGCCCGTGCCGTCGCAGGTGACGAGCTCACCGATGTTGGTCACGAGGGTCGACATGCTCAGGCCTCCTGGTGGCGTGGGGTGCTCGCGTGGCGGGTGATGATCCGGTGGACCAGGCGCGCCGCGACCCGCGCGGTGCGCTGGTCGACGTCGAAGCGCGGGTTGAGCTCGGTGACGTCGAGGTGGACGAGCTTGCCGGAGGCGACCACCGCGTCGCACACCGCCTGGATGACGAAGGGGGGAACCCCCAGTGCCGCAGGCGCGCTCACGCCGGGCGCCACGGCAGCCGGCAGCACGTCGAGGTCGATCGTCAGGTAGACCGCGTCGACCCCGGCGAGGAAGTCCTCGACGAAGCGCACCGGCGCGCCGGGCTCCTGACTGTCGTCGTCGAGCAGCCAGCGCACGCCGAGCTCGTCGGCGGTGTCGAAGAGCGTGCCCGTGTTGCTCGTGCGCGAGATGCCGACGACGGCGTAGTCGAAGTCGACGCCCGCCTCGTGGCGGTCGGCCGCGATCTGCCGGAAGGGCGTGCCTGACGTCGGCCGCTCCGCCGCCCGCAGGTCGAAGTGGGCGTCGAGGTTGAGCACACCGAGTCGCGGGCGCGGCCCGAGCCCGAGGTGGCTGCCGTAGGCCGTCTCGTGGCCCCCACCGAGGACGACGGTCAGGTCGGCGCTCTCGCGGGCGGCGGCGATCACCTCGCCGAGGCGACGCTGCCCCCCTTCGAGATCACCGTCGGTGACCGCGACGTCCCCGTGGTCGACGACCGTGAGGTCCTCGTGGACCGCGAGCGAGGCGAGCGCCGCACGCAGCGCGCCGGGCCCCTCGGCGGCGCCGACCCGACCGTGGTTGCGCCGGACCCCTTCGTCGCTCGCGAAGCCGACGAGCGCGACGTCCGTCTGCCGGCCCCGCTCTGGCTCGCTCACGACATTCCAGAAGCGCCGGTGCTCGGGGCCGTCACCGTCACTGCGTCCGCTCCAGGCGAAGGGGGCCACGCTCAGGCCTCCTTCGCGTCCCGGACGACCGGCTCCATCGGCACGCGCACCCCGCGCTCGGCGGCGACCTCCGCGGCCCGCGAGTAGCCGGCGTCGACGTGCCTCAGCACGCCCATGCCGGGGTCGTTGGTGAGCAGTCGGTCGAGCTTCTGCGCCGCGAGGTCGGTGCCGTCGGCGACGCCGACCTGACCGGCGTGGATCGAGCGGCCGATGCCCACGCCACCGCCGTGGTGGATCGACACCCAGGTCGCGCCGGAGCTCGTCGCGGTCAGCGCGTTGAGCAGCGGCCAGTCGGCGATCGCGTCGGAGCCGTCGAGCATCGACTCGGTCTCGCGGTAGGGCGAGGCGACGGACCCGGAGTCGAGGTGGTCGCGGCCGATGACGATCGGTGCCTTGACCTTGCCCTCACGCACGAGCTCGTTGAAGAGCAGGCCCGCCTGGTGCCGCTCGCCGTATCCGAGCCAGCAGATGCGGGCCGGCAGCCCCTCGAACTCGACGAGCTCGCCGGCCGCGTCGAGCCAGCGGTGCAGGTGCTCGTTGTCCGGGAAGAGCTCCTTGAGCGCCGCGTCGGTGACGGCGATGTCCTCGGGGTCACCCGACAGCGCCACCCAGCGGAAGGGCCCGAGCCCCTCGCAGAAGAGCGGCCGGATGTAGGCCGGGACGAAGCCGGGGAACTCGAAGGCGCGCGTGTAGCCGGCGTGCCGGGCCTCGTCGCGGATGCTGTTGCCGTAGTCGAAGACCTCGGCGCCCTCGTCCTGGAACTCGACCATCGCCTGGACCTGCGCGGCCATCGACTCGCGGGACTTCTTCGTGAAGCCCTCCGGGTCGGCCTCGGACTCGCGCTGCCACTCGTCGAGCGCGACCTCCGCGGGCAGGTAGCTCAGCGGGTCGTGCGCGCTCGTCTGGTCGGTGACGACGTCGACCTCGACCTCGCCGGCGCGGTGACGGCGCAGGATCTCGGGGAAGACCTCGGCGGCATTGCCGACGAGACCGACGGACAGGGCGCGGCGCTCCCCCTTCGCCTCCATGACCTTGGCCAGGGCGACCTCGAGATCGGTCTCGACCTCGTCGAGGTAGCGCTTGGACTGGCGCCGGCGCAGCCGCGTCTCGTCGACGTCGACGATGAGGCAGGCGCCGCCGTTGAGCGTGACGGCCAGCGGTTGCGCGCCGCCCATGCCGCCGCAGCCGCCGGTGAGGGTCAGGGTGCCGGCAAGCGTGCCTCCGAACCGCTTGCGCGCGACCGCGGCGAAGGTCTCGTAGGTGCCCTGGAGGATCCCCTGGGTGGCGATGTAGATCCACGACCCGGCGGTCATCTGGCCGTACATCATCAGGCCCTCGGCCTCGAGCTTGCGGAACTCCGGCCACGTGGCCCAGTCACCGACGAGATTGGAGTTGGCGAGGAGCACGCGCGGCGCCCACGGGTTGGTCCGCAGCACGCCGACCGGCTTGCCCGACTGCACGAGCAGGGTCTCGTCGTCGGCGAGGTCGGTCAGCGTCTCGACGATCGCGTCGAAGGCCTCCCACGACCGCGCGGCCCGGCCGGTGCCGCCGTAGACGACGAGGTCGTCGGGGCGCTCGGCGACCTCGGGGTCGAGGTTGTTCATCAGCATCCGCAGCGGCGCCTCGGTCTGCCAGCTGCGGGCGGTCAGGTCGGTGCCTCGGGGGGCACGCACGGGACGGGCTCCGTCCATGGTGATCACTTGCTCCTTCAGTTGAGCGGACCGGTGACCGACTGGGCGGCCGCGAGGACCGACCCGTCGACGACGGCGAGGTGGGCGGCGGTGAGGTCGGGCGAGGTGAAGCGGTCCGGGCCGGGTCCGGTCTGGCCGTGCTCGGCGAGGGCGTCGATGACGGCACCCGTCGCCGGCGCAGGACGAAGGGGGGCGCGCAGCGCGATCCCCCGCGCGGCGGTGTGCAGCTCGATGGCGATGACCCGGGCGAGCGCGTCGACGCTGCGGCGCAGCTTGCGGGCGGCACCCCAGCCCATCGAGACGTGGTCCTCCTGCATGGCGCTGCTCGGGATCGAGTCGACGCTGGCGGGGGTGGCCAGGCGCTTCATCTCCGAGACCATCCCGGCGGCGGTGTACTGCGCGATCATCAGACCGGAGTCGGTGCCGGGGTCGTCAGCGAGGAAGGGCGGCAGCCCGTTGGACCGCTTGACGTCGAGGAAGCGGTCGGTGCGCCGCTCGCTCATGCTCGCGACGTCGGCGGCGACGATCGCGAGGAAGTCGAGGACGTAGGCCACGGGCGCCCCGTGGAAGTTGCCGTTGGACTCCACGCGCCCGTCGAGGGTGACGACGGGGTTGTCGATGGCCGAGGCGAGCTCGTGGCCGGCGATCGTCGCGGCGTGCTCGACGGTGTCGCGGGCGCCACCGTGCACCTGCGGCGCGCAGCGAAGGGAGTAGGCGTCCTGGACCCGTGTGCAGGCGGCCGGGTCGCGGTGGCTGTCACGGATCGGGCTGTCGGCGAGCACCGCGCGCATGTTTGCGGCCGAGAGCGCCTGGCCGGGCTGGGGGCGCAGCGCCTGCAGGTCGGCGGCGAAGACGTCGTCGGTGCCGAGCAGGCCCTCGACGCTCATCGCGGTGGCGATGTCGGCGGTGGCGAGCAGTCGGCGCAGGTCGTGGACGGCGAGGCACAGCATGCCGAGCATGCCGTCGGTGCCGTTGATGAGGGCCAGGCCCTCCTTCTCGTGGAGCTCGACGGGCGTCAGGCCGGCGTCGGCGAGCGCGCCTGCGGCGTCGACCTCGTCGCCGCCGTCGACGCGCACGCGGCCCTCTCCCATGAGCGTGAGCGCGCAGTGGCTGAGCGGCGAGAGGTCGCCGGAGCAGCCGAGCGAGCCGTACTCGTGGACGGCCGGCGTGATCCGCTGCTGCAGCAGGGCGAGGTAGAGGCGCAGCGTCTCCTCGCGGATGCCGGTGCGGCCGGTCGCGAGCGTCTGCACACGCAGCAGCATGAGCGCGCGCACGACCTCCTCCTCGACCTCGGCGCCCGCGCCGGCGGCGTGGCTGCGCACGAGCGAGCGCTGCAGCTGGGCGCGCTTCTCATGGGGGATGTGGGTCGTGGCGAGCGCGCCGAACCCGGTCGAGACGCCGTAGTGGGCGACGGTGTCCTCCGCGAGGCCCTCGATGACGGTGCGCGCGGCCCGCACCCGCTCCCAGGCGCCGACGCTGATCTCGACGGGGGCGTGGTGGCGGGCGACGGCGACGACCTCGTCGATGGTGAGGGGCCGGTCGCCGAGGACGACGGTGGTGGTGTCGGTGCTCATGGGTCCATGCAACCCCCCTTCGCCCCGGCTCGTGAGGCCCGCGCAGGCGATAGTGTCTCGGATACAAGACAGGAGCCCCATGCCCAATGCCACCTCCGCCGGTCACGCCCTGCGCGCGCTGACCCACCTCGCGAGCCGGGCCGAGCCGATCCCCGCTGCGCACCTCGCGCGAGCCCTCGACCTGCCGCGCAGCAGCACCTACCACCTGCTCGCGGTGCTCGTGGAGCACGGCTACGTCGTGCACTACGCGGAGGAACGCACCTATGGCATCGGCGCCGCGGTGCACGAGCTCGGCGCCGGCTACCAACGCCAGGACCCGCTGCAGCGGCTCGCCCGGCCCCTCGTCGAGCGCCTCGTCGACGCGACGACCCACAACGCCCACCTCGCGGTGCTCTCGGGTCGCGACGTCCTCTACGTCATCGAGGAACGTGCCGCGGGACGCCCTTCGCTCGTCACGGACGTCGGGGTGCGGCTGCCGGCGACGCTCACCGCGAGCGGCCTGGCGATGCTCGCCGCGCTCCCCCGGCGGCAGGTCACCGCGCTCTACCCGTCGGCAGCGGTCATGGTCGGGGGTGGTCCGGCGACCCCGTCGGCGCTGCGCCGGCTCCTCGTCGACGTGCGCGCTCGTGGCCACGCCGTCGAGGCGGGCAGCGTCTCGCCCGACCTGTCATCCGTCGCCTCGGCCGTCCTCGACCGCGACGGTCACCCCGTGGCCGCCGTGGCGGTCACCTATCGCACCGCCGACGTCGACGAAGGGGGCGCCGCCCACCTCGCGCAGGCGGCCGCCGACACCGCCGCGCGGATCAGCCAGCGGCTCTAGCCGCTCCCTGAGGAGGCCGCCCGCGGACGTCTCGAAGGGCTAGTGCAGCTGGCCCGCGTCGCCGAGCGCGCCGGCGTCGTGCTTCATCTGGTCGCTCATGCCGGCGGCCTTGAGGTCGCGGCGCAGCTCCTTGGGCAGCGCGAAGAGGAGCGACTCCTCGGCCGCGGTCACCGGCTGAGGCTCGCCGTAGCCACGCTCGGCGAGGAAGTCGAGGACCCCGCGCACGAGGATCTCGGGGACCGAGGCACCGGAGGTGACGCCGACGGTGCGCACGCCGTCGAGCCAGGACTCGTCGATCTCGTCGGCGTAGTCGACGAGGTGCCCGTCGCGCGAGCCGTGCTCGATGGCGACCTCGACGAGGCGCACCGAGTTGGACGAGTTGCGCGAGCCGACGACGATCATCAGGTCGCAGTCCTTGGCCATCTGCTTGACGGCGAGCTGACGGTTCTGCGTCGCGTAGCAGATGTCGTCGGACGGCGGGTCCTGCAGCTTGGGGAACTTCTCGCGCAGCCGGCGCACCGTCTCCATCGTCTCGTCGACCGACAGGGTGGTCTGCGACAGCCACACGACCTTGTCGGGGTCACGGACCTCGACGTTGGCGACGTCGTCGGGGCCCTCGACGAGGGTGATGTGCTCGGGCGCCTCGCCGGAGGTGCCGATGACCTCCTCGTGCCCCTCGTGACCGATGAGCAGGATGTCGAAGTCGTCGTCGGCGAAGCGCACGGCCTCGCGGTGCACCTTGGTGACGAGGGGGCAGGTCGCGTCGATCGTCTTGAGGCTGAGGGCCTTGGCCTCGTCGTGCACGACCGGGGCGACACCGTGCGCCGAGAAGACGACGGTCGCACCCTCAGGGACCTCGTCGGTCTCCTCGACGAAGATCGCGCCGCGCTTCTCGAGAGTCGTCACGACGTGCTTGTTGTGCACGATCTCCTTGCGCACGTAGACAGGGGGACCGTAGAGCTCGAGGGCCTTCTCGACCGTCACGACGGCCCGGTCGACGCCGGCGCAGTAGCCGCGGGGGGCGGCGAGCAGGACGCGCTTGGCGTCCTGCGGGGCGTCGGTCTCGGCGGGAGGGGTCACGCTCGTCGTCATGCCACCCATCGTAGGTGAGTGGGCTGGACGGCCCCTGATCGTGGCCCATCCCACGGCCGGGGGCCGGTGTCAATGGGCAGATCCGACCGGTATCGGGCGCCGTCGTCGCCGGCCGACACTGGCGGGGACCTCGTCGACGACGACGAGGCTCTCGGGAGGAACCACCATGCACACGCTCGACCCCCTTCGACCACTGCGCGTCGGCACGGCCCTGCTCGCCGCCCTCGCGCTCGTCCTCGCCGCCCTCGCCCTCGCGCCACCGGCCGGGGCCGCCACCCAGCACTGCACCGACCACACGACCGCGACGAAGATCGACGCCGACCTCGCCGGGCCGACGACCGTGACCGTCACCGACACCCGCACCGGCGACCCGATCGACGTCGTCGTGACCATCACCGGGACGAGCTTCACCCTCGCCAGCGGCGACCCCGACCTCACCCTCGAGGACGCCTCGTGGTGCCTGAAGTCCGCCGCCCTCGCGCACGACGGCACCGGCACCTCCGGCGTCAGCAGCAGCACCAACAAGCAGGGCAGGACCCAGGACATCTCCTACCTCGTCCTCTACTCGGTGACCACCACCGACCCGACGCCGGTGACGCCGTGCAATGCCTCGACCTCGTCCGGCGGCGCGGGGGTCACGACCACCGTCCACGGCATCGGGCCTGCGGGCCCGACCTCCTTCCTCTTCGAGTGGGAGGCCTATGGCGTACCTGACCAGTTCCAGGTCTTCTACGAGGGTGCCCTGATCCACGACACCGGTGTCGTCGGCGACGACATCAACGAAGGCACCGGCTCGGCCACGCTCACCCTGCCCGCGGGGACGAGCACGGAGGTGACCGTCGTCGTCACCGGCCCCGACGGCACGGCGTGGGACTACCGCGTCAACTGCCCGGCCGGTACCACCGCTCCCTGACCCACCCACGGGCACACGCTCCCTTCGCCCCGGACCCCGGCTCGCGCCTGGCCGCGAGCCGGGGTCCGGCCGTCGGCACGGGCTGCTTGACTGTGGGCCGTGAGCACCCCCCTTCCCGACAAGGCAGCCGACACCACGGCCGAGCAGCCGTGGCCGGTGCGCCTGCTGAGCATGAAGATCGCCGACTACGTCGACAAGATGTCGGTGACCTGGGTCGAGGGTCAGGTCGTGCAGCTGACCCGGCGGCCGGGGGCGCGCACCGCCTGGCTGACCCTGCGCGACCCCGACGTCGACATGTCGCTGTCGTGCATGGTGCGGGTCACCGCGCTCGACGCGATGGCCGCGCCGCTCGGCGAGGGCGCGCGGGTCGTCGTGCAGGCCAAGCCGAGCTACTGGACCCAGCGCGGGTCGCTGTCCATGGACGTCCGACAGATCCGACCGGTCGGCGTCGGTGAGCTGCTCGCCCGCATCGAGTACCTCAAGCAGCACCTGCGCTCCGAGGGGCTCTTCGAGGCCTCGCGCAAGCGACCGCTGCCCTTCCTCCCCCGCCGCGTCGGCCTCGTCTGCGGCCGCGCGAGCGCCGCCGAGCGTGACGTGGTCGAAAATGCGCGGCGCCGCTGGCCGGGCCTGCCCTTCGAGATCCGTCAGGTCGCCGTGCAGGGACCGACCGCGGTGACCGAGGTGACCGCGGCCGTCGCCGAGCTCGACGCCGTCGACGAGGTCGACGTCATCGTCGTCGCCCGCGGCGGTGGGTCGGTCGAGGACCTGCTGCCCTTCAGCAACGAGACGATGGTGCGCGCCGTCGCCGACGCGCGCACCCCGGTCGTCAGCGCCATCGGCCACGACGTCGACAGCCCCCTGCTCGACCTCGTCGCCGACGTGCGCGCCTCCACCCCCACCGACGCCGCGAAGCTCATCTGCCCCGACGCCGCCCAGGAACGCGCCGGGGTCGTCGACGCCCGCACCCGGGCCCGAGCCGCGCTCGCCGGCCTCGTCGAGCGCGAACGCCGTGGCCTGGTCCACCTGACGAGCCGGCCGGTGCTCACCGACCGCACCGCCTTCGTCCGGGCGCAGCGCGAGGTCGTCACCTCCCTGCGGCGGCGGGCCCACGGCCGGGTCGAGGCGCTGCTGCACCGCGAGCGCGACCGCATCGGCCACCTGCGGTCGCAGGCGAGGGTCCTCTCCCCCGCCTCCACCCTCGAGCGCGGCTATGCCATCGTCCAGCGGCCCGAAGGGGAGGTCGTCGCCTCCCGCGCCGCCCTCGCCGTCGACGACCTGCTGCGGGTGACCGTGGCCGACGGCGACTTCGCCGTGCGGGTCACGGACTCCTGACGGCAGCCCCGCCTACAGTGGTCGCCATGGCCACCGACCCGCAGCCCGAGCAGGAGCAGCCCGACGTCGCCGACCTGTCCTACGAGGAGGCGCGCCAGGAGCTCATCGAGCTCGTCGCCCGGCTCGAAGGGGGTCAGGCCGGTCTCGAGGAGTCGATGCGGCTGTGGGAGCGGGGCGAGGCCCTCGCCGCCCACTGCGAGGCATGGCTCGACAAGGCCGAGGCGAGCCTGGGGTCGCAGGACACGACCGACGAGTGAGCGGGCTGCCGTGACCGGGCGCCTGCACCGCGTCGCGATGGGGCTTCTCGTCGCCGACGGCTGCGTGCTGTTGGCGCACCGGCACCCCCGTCGTCAGCACTACCCCGACTGCTGGGACGGGGTGGGCGGTCACATCGAGGCCGGCGAGTCACCCGAGGAGGCGCTCGTGCGCGAGTGCCGTGAGGAGATCGGCGTGACCGTCACCCGGTGGCGCGCGCTCGACCCGCCGGTGGTGCGGCTCGGCGACGACCTGGAGCTGCACACCTTCGTCGTCGACGGCTGGCAGGGCACGCCGGCCAACCTCGAGCCCGAGGAGCACGACGACCTCGCCTGGTGGCAGCTCGACGAGATCAGCGGGCTCCACCTCGCCCACTCCGGTCTGGTCCCGCTCGTCACCACGGCGTTGGGCCGCTGAGCGAGGGACCTCTCAGGACGTCATGAGGACGGCGACGCGCTCGGGCTCGCACTGCCGCCGGGCTTCGTCACCTTCGCGGGGGTCAGGTGCTCGGCGAAGGCCTGCAGCTGCTCCCAGCTGCCCGTGCCGGTGACGAGGGTCGTCAGCTCCCCCTTCGCGTCGGGGACGTTGACGAGGCTGCGCTGGACCTTGCCCTCGCGGTCACGCTTGGCCCACTCGCGACCGTCGGAGGTCTCGACGGTGCCGACGGGGCGACCGTTGTTGGTCTGCGTGTCGATCCAGGCCTGGCCGGGGTCGACCGCCTGCTGCACGGAGACGAACTCGCCGTCGGGGGTCGTGTAGCCGGCATTCCACACCATGACGCCGCCCTTGGAGCGCACGTAGCGCACGCTCGTCGCGGTCCACCCGTCGGGCAACTGGTCCGCGTAGGCGAAGGGCTCACCCGCCTCGGCGGCGCGGTACTCCGCGGCGGCGGAGACGTCGACGGCCTGCGGCGTGACGCTGTTGGGGCGCCCGGTGACGAGGAAGAGGGCGAGCGCGAGCCCGACGATGACGACCATCGAGCGAACCATGTTGGCGCTCGTGCCCTTGGCGTAGTGGCTCGCGCCGCGTGCGGGGACCCCCTGCTGGGCGGCGAGCTCCTCGGGGGTCGACTCGCGATCGGGAGCCGACGAGGAGGGGGTCGCGGCCTGGTCGCCGGGGGCTGAGCTCATGCCTTCCATGGTCGCACGCGCCACAGCGCGGCCCTGACACCTGTCGGCGGCCCGGCCGATAGGCTCGGCCCGACGACCAGCCGTATCTGAGGAGAAGCATGAGCCAGGCCCAGACGTCCACCCCGAGCGCCGGGGTGATGCACCCCGACCGCAACCTCGCGATGGAGCTCGTGCGGGTCACCGAGGCCGCCGCCCTCGCCGGGGGCCGGTGGGTGGGTCGCGGCGACAAGAACACCGCCGACGGCGCCGCCGTCGACGCGATGCGCTCGATGATCTCCAGCGTCCAGATGCGCGGCGTCGTCATCATCGGCGAGGGCGAGAAGGACGAGGCCCCGATGCTCTTCAACGGCGAGGAGGTCGGCGACGGCACCGGCCCCGCCTGCGACGTCGCGGTCGACCCCATCGACGGCACGACACTGACGGCGAAGGGGATGACCAATGCGGTCTCCGTCCTCGCCGTCGCCGACCGGGGCACGATGTACGACCCCAGCGCCGTCTTCTACATGGACAAGCTCGTCACCGGGCCCGAGGCCGCCGACGTCGTCGACATCCGCCTGCCGGTGAAGGAGAACATCAAGCGCATCGCCAAGGCCAAGGGCCAGCAGCCCGAGGACGTCACGGTCGTCATGCTCGACCGCCCGCGGCACACCGACCTCGCCGACGAGGTCCGCGCCGCCGGGGCGCGGATCCGCTTCATCTCCGACGGCGACGTCGCGGGCGCGATCATGGCCGCCCGCCCGGACACCGGCATCGACCTGCTGCTCGGCGTCGGCGGCACCCCCGAGGGCATCATCACCGCCTGCGCGATCAAGTGCCTCGGCGGAGTCATCCAGGGCCGCTTGTGGCCCCGCGACGACGAGGAGCGCCAGCACGCGGTCGGCGCCGGCCACGACCTCGACCAGGTCCTCACGACCGACGACCTCGTCCAGACCGACAACTGCTACTTCGTCGCGACGGGCATCACCGACGGCGAGCTGCTGCGCGGCGTGCGCTACCGCGCCGGCGGCGCGACGACCCACTCGCTCGTCATGCGCAGCAAGTCGGGCACGATCCGCACCGTCGAGGCGCACCACAACCTGACGAAGGTCCAGCGCGTCTCCCCCTACCCGACCGCCTGACCCGACTGGTCCCGTGCCCCGCCGCCGCCGCTCCGCACCGCCCGCCCCGACGCTCGTCATCGGCGAGTCGCTCGTCGACGTCGTCGTCGGGGCGGACGGGCAGCGCAGCGAGCACGTCGGCGGCAGCCCCCTCAACGTCGCCGTCGGGTTGACCCGCCTCGACCACCCGGTGACGCTCGCGACCCACTTCGGCCGCGACGCCCGGGGGGCCGCGATCGGCGAGCACCTCGCCGCGGCCGGCGTCGCCCTCGTCCCGGGCAGCGACCGCGCCCGGGACACCTCGATCGCCACGGCGACCCTCGACGGGAGCGGCGCGGCGACCTACACCTTCGACCTCGACTGGCGCCTGCCCGAGCTGCCCGAGGTCGGTGGCCACGTGCACACCGGCTCCCTCGGCGCCCTGCTGCGCCCCGGTGGCGTCGACGTCCTCTCCGCGATGACCGGTGCCGCGCGCGCCCACACGATCTCCTACGACCCCAACTGCCGACCGGACCTCATGCCCGACCGCGACGCCGCCCGGGCCGAGATCGAGCGCCGCATCGCGGTGAGCGATGTCGTCAAGGCGAGCGACGAGGACATCGCCTGGCTCGCCGGCCGCCCGCTCGACCACAACGAGATCGCCGACGTGCTGCGCTCTTGGCGAGACCTCGGGCCCGCGCTCGCCGTGTGCACGCTGGGCGCCGCCGGGGCCCTGGCGATCCTCCCTTCGGGCCGCCGCATCCAGCTGCGCGCTCCCCGCGTCGACGTCGTCGACACCGTGGGTGCCGGCGACTCCTTCATGGCGGGCCTGCTCTCCGGCTTGCTCGACGCCGGCCTCCTCGGCGGGGCCGAGCCCAAGGCCCGCCTGCGCAAGGCCCGTGGCCGGGTCGTCTCCGCGGCCATCGAGCGCGCTGTCGACGCCGCCGCGCGCACCGTCGCCCACGCCGGGGCACACGCACCGAGCCGCGCCGACCTGGGGGTCGACGCGGCTCGATAGGCCTTCGGGACGGCGCCGACGCGTCGCCCGTCAGCCCTGCTCGTCAGCCGGTGGTGACGGACTCCGCCTCGCGGGCCCGGGCCCGCTCGAGCGCGCGCTGCCGGTCCTCCTCGGACTGGTGGGCGATCTCCGCGGCCTTCGCGTCGTCACGGGTGAGGCAGTCGCCGGTCTCCGGGTCGAAGACGTGCATGAGGGCGGGGTCGAAGACAAAGTTGCCGTCGTCCCCCTCACGCACCCGCGAGCGGGGGTCGAGGTTGATGACCATCTGGGTGCGCATACCCTCGCCGTCGAGCTCCTTGTCGAGCTCGTCGAGCTTGTGCTTGACGTCGCCCTCGACGGCGAAGGGGATGTAGGCGTACTGCTCGTTGCCCAGCCACTCCGTCTGGTCGACCGGTGCCGCGAAGCGCACGCCGCCGGCGGGCACGTCGCCGAGGTCGGCGTCCTTGATGTGCTCGGGGCGGATGCCGACGATGAGCAGGTCCTTGCCCCCGGCGCGCTCGCGCACGGCCTGCGGCATCGGCACCCGGCAGAAGGGCAGCTGCAGCTCGTCGCCGTGGACCTCCGCGGGCAGGAAGTTCATCGGCGGCGTGCCGATGAAGCCCGCGACGAAGAGGTTGACCGGCTGGTCGTAGAGCTCGCGCGGACTGGCGCACTGCTGCAGGACGCCCTTCTTGAGCACCGACACCCGGTCGCCGAGGGTGAGCGCCTCGGTCTGGTCGTGGGTGACGTAGATCGTCGTCGTGCCCATGCGGCGCTGCATGCGGGCGATCTCGGTGCGCATCTGGCCGCGCAGCTTGGCGTCGAGGTTCGACAGCGGCTCGTCGAAGAGGAAGGCGTCGGCGTCGCGGACGATCGCCCGGCCCATCGCGACGCGCTGCCGCTGACCACCGGAGAGGTTCGCCGGCTTGCGGTCGAGGTGCTCGTCGAGCTCGAGCATCGAGCTGGCCATGCGCACCTTGCTGTCGATGTCGGTGTCGCTGTGCTTCCCCTTCGACAGGCGAAGGGGGAAGGCGATGTTCTCGTACACGCTCAGGTGCGGGTAGAGGGCATAGTTCTGGAAGACCATCGACAGGTTGCGGTCCTTGGGCGAGAGGTCGTTGACCCGCTTGCCGTCGATGAGCAGCTCGCCGCTCGTGATGTCCTCGAGCCCGACGACCATCCGCAGGAGCGTGGACTTCCCGCAGCCGGAGGGGCCGACGAAGATCATGAACTCGCCGTCCTTGATGTCCAGGCTCACGTCGTTGACCGCGGGGAAGCCGTCGCCGTACTTCTTGACGATGTTGTTGAGGGTGATCTCAGCCATGGGGTGTTCTCCAGTTCTGTGAAGGCGGGGGTCAGCCCTTGACGGCGCCCGAGGTCAGGCCGGCGACGATCCGGCGCTGGAAGATCAGCACGAGGATGACGACCGGGATGGTGACGACGACCGAGGCCGCCATGATCGCGCCCGTCGGCTGCTCGAACTGGCTGGCACCGGTGAAGAAGGCGAGCGCGGCGGGGACCGTGCGGGCCTGGTCGGAGGTCAGCGAGATCGCGAAGACGAAGTCGTTCCAGGCGGTGAAGAAGGTGATGATCGCGGTCGTGAAAACGCCCGGCGTCGCGAGCGGGATGATCACCTTGCGGAAGGCCTGCCAGCTCGTCGCGCCGTCGACCTGCGCCGCCTGCTCCATCTCCCACGGGATCTGCTGGAAGAAGGCCGACATCGTCCAGATCGACAGCGGCAGGGTGAGCGCGAGGTAGGGGATGATCAGGCCGGGGATGGTGTCGAAGAGACCGATCCGGCTCCACACGTCGAAGAGCGGCGTGACCATCGCGACGACCGGGAAGAAGCTGACCGCGAGGGCGGTCGTGAGGATCATCTTCTTGCCCTTGAACTCCAGCCGCGAGATCGCGTAGGCGCAGAACATCGCGAGCACGACGGAGATGAGCGTCGCGAGCAGGCAGACGATGAGCGAGTTGCGCAGCGCCGGCATGAAGAGGTCGCTCGCGCCGCCGGTGAAGATCAGCCGGTAGTTGTCGAGCGTCGGGTCCTTCGGCCAGAAGTTGCCGAGGTAGGCCTTGTCGGGGTTGGCCAGGTCGCTCGCGCTCTTCAGCGAGAGCGAGAGCATCCACAGCAGCGGCAGCACGGTCCAGATCATGATCGGGATCGCGAGGACGCTCCAGATGCCGGTGCCCTTGGCGGATTCCTTCGCCATGTCAGCTCCTCCCCTGCGTCAGGTCGACCTTGAAGCCCTTGACGAAGAGCGCCGCGATGATCAGCACGCAGATGAAGAGGATCACCGACAGCGCCGACCCGAGCCCGATCTCCGTCCGGTCGATGGTCTGGCGGTAGATGAGGCCGGAGAGGGAGTTCGTCCCGTTGGCACCGCCGGTCATGATGAAGATGTTGTCGAAGATGCGGAAGGCGTCGAGGGTGCGGAAGAGCACCGCGACCATGATCGCCGGCTTCATGTTCGGCAGGATCACCTTCGTCAGCACCTGCATCCACGAGGCGCCGTCGACCTTGGCCGCCTCCTCCATCGAGGTGTCGACCTGGGCCAGGCCGGCGAGGAGCAGCAGCGACATGAAGGGCGTCGTCTTCCAGATCTCAGAGAGGCAGATGACGAAGATCGAGGGCCAGAAGCTGCCGAACCAGTCGTAGTTGTCGCTCACGCCCGGCAGCCAGCTCGTCCAGCGGTTCACGAAGCCGGTGTCCGTCTGGTACATGAAGAGCCAGGTGAAACCCGAGACGACCGTGATGATCGAGTACGGGATGAGCACGATCGTGCGCAGCGTGCGCCGCGGGATGACGATCCGGTGCATCACCAGGGCGATGATGAAGCCGAGGACCAGCTCGACGACGACGGTGATGACGGTGATGAGGACCGTCGCCGCCATCGCGCTCCAGAAGACCGAGTCGCCGAAGGAGACGACGTAGTTGTTGAGCCCGACGAACTCGCGGTTGTCGGGGTCGGTGAGCCGGTACTTGAAGAAGCTGTTCCAGATGGCCTGCAGGATCGGGTAGGCCGTGACGAGCAGCATGACGACGAAGGCCGGCATCGCGAGCTTCCAGCCGAGCCGCTGCTCGGCCCGGGCCCGGTCGGACAGCCGGGGCGCTCCCCCCTTCGCCGTCGTCGTGGTGTCGGTGGTGGCGCTCACAGCAACGCATCCCCCTTCAGGACGTCCTCGAGCAGCGTCGTCGCCTGCTTCGGGGTGGAGCCCGGGGCGACCGACCCGGGCGGGCTGTACTCACGCTGGATGCCCGAGGAGACGTCGCCGTAGTACTGCGTCAGCGGGCGCGGGCCGCTGGAGTCGAGGGACTGGCGGATGAGGGCCGCCATCGGGAAGTCCTTCTTGACGTCGGCGTCGTCGTAGACGGCCTTGCGCGCGGCGGGGTTGCCGGTGCCGAGCATGTAGGCCTTCTGGCTCTCCTTCGAGGTGAGGCACTCGACGGCCTCCCACGCCTGCTCCTGCTTCGACGAGGACTGGGCGACGCCCATCTCGATGCCGCCGAGCGGGGGCTTGGACTCCGTGCCCTCGGTCGTCTGCGGGTAGCGGGTCCAGGCGAGGTCCTTCATCCAATCGACCTCTGCGCCCTTGAGCGCGGCGTAGACGTAGGGCCAGTTGACCATGAAGCCGGCCTGCTCGTTCTGGAACATGTCGAGCGTCGTCGTCTCGTCGGTCGAGCCCATCGCCGGGCCGCCGACGCCCTCGTCGCTGACCTTCTGGATGATCTCGGCGGCCTTCTTGCCGCCCTCGGACTCGAGGCCGAACTTCAGCTCCGGCCCGTCGGCCCCGGGGTTCTCGACGATGTGGTCGCCGCCGCCCTCGACGAGCGCGTTGATCCACACCATGTAGCCCTCGTAGCGCGAGGCCTGGACGCCGACGTTGCTGTCGGTCTTCTTCGCCGCGTCGATGACCTGGTCCCAGGTGACCGGCTTGGTCATGTCGAGACCGGCCTTCTGCGCCACCGACTTGCGGTACCAGAGCAGCTGGGTGTTGGCCCAGAAGGGCGCCGCGTAGAGCTCGTCCTTCCACGTCGCGTTGGTGATCGCCGGGTCGACGACGTCGTCGGTGAAGGTCGACTGCTTGTCCTCGGGCACCGGCGCGAGGTAGCCGGCCTCGGCGAACTCGGCGACGAAGACCGGGTCGATCGACATGATGTCGACGCCCTTGTCGTTCGACGCCAGGCGCCGCAGCAGCTGCTGGCGCTGGTCGCTCGCGCTGTTGGGCAGCAGCTGGATGCCGATCGTGTAGCGGCCGTCGGAGGCGTCGGAGCACTCCTTGGCCAGCTGCGCCTGCCCGCCTCCGGCCGGGTCGGAGCCACCGCCGTCGGGGTTGATGTACCAGGTCAGGTGGGTGGTCCCGCCTGACGAGCTGTCGTTGCCGCAGGCCGCCAGTCCGAGGCTCGCGGCCGTGGCCGCAGCCGCCACGAAGGCGATCCGACGTCGTCGTCGACTCTCCACGTCGTTCCTTTCGTCCGCAGGGGCGGCGTGGACCGGCGCCCGACGCTGCCTCCTAGTCATGTGTCTACACCCCCGCTGCGCCCTGCGTCACGCAAGCGGGCCGACGACTTGGGCCACGGGCTGATTCGTGACCACCCGGGGTCGGTCGCCAACGTGACCGACAGCGCGCGGACGGCCGTCGAAGGGAGGTCACGCGCAGGTCTACTGTGCAAGGGACCCCACGAAAGGTGCACCCATGACCGACCCCACCACGACCGCCGGCGACTCCCCCTTCGCCGATCTGATCGCCGCCAACCAGGCCTTCGCCGACGACTTCACCCTCGGCGGCTTCGACGGCATCGCCAAGGCAGGCGTTGCCATCGTCACCTGCATGGACAGCCGCATCGACCCGCTCGGCATGCTCGGGCTCAAGCCGGGCGACGCGAAGATCTTCCGCAACCCCGGTGGCCGCGTCACGGCCGCCGCGCTCGAGGCCCTCGTCCTCGGGGTGCACCTGCTCAACGTCAACCGCGTGCTCGTCATCCCGCACACCCGGTGCGCGATGACCAGCTCGACCGAGGTCGAGCTGCGGCAGAAGGTCGGAGAGTCCGCCGGGCAGGACGCCTCGTGGCAGGGCTTCCACGTCGTCACCGACCAGCTGGGCTCCCTGCGTCAGGACGTCTCGGCCGTCCGCTCGCACCCCCTCATCGCCGAGCGCGCGTCCGTCGGCGGCTTCGTCTACGACGTCGACACCGGGCTGATCAGCCAGCACTACTGAGGCCCCCCGCCGGGACACCCGGGGTCGGTGACGGCGGTCACTCCCGCAGTGCCACCATGGGCGCATGACCACCGTCACCGAACCCACCCCGACGTCTGACGCCGTCGCCGCACCCTGGGCGAGCGAGCAGATGATCACCTGCCACGACGACCGCGTCGGACTGCGTGCCGTCATCGCAATCGACGACACGACCCTCGGTCCCGGCTTCGGAGGGGTGCGCTACCGCGCCTATCCCTCGACCGAGGCCGCCGCGCGCGAGGCCCAGCGCCTCGCCGCCGCAATGACCCTCAAGCACGCACTCGCCGAGCTGCCCTACGGCGGCGCCAAGTCCGTCGTCGTGCTCGACGGCGAGCCCGCTGCCCCCGGCTCTCCCGAGCGCCGGGCGCTCTTCGCCCGCTTCGGCGAGATGATCGCCCGCACCGCCGGCTTCTACGTGCCCGGCGTCGACATGGGCACCCTGCTGGAGGACATGCAGACGATCCGCGACGACGGCCACGCCCGCGCCTTCTGCGACGAGGTGAGCCCCTCCCCCTTCACCGCCCGCGGCGTCTACGCGGCGATGCGGGCCGCGGCGGTCCACCACCACGGCGAAGGGGGTCTGTCCGGTCTGCGCGTCGTCGTCCAGGGCGTCGGCAGCGTCGGCGAGGAGGTCGCCCGCCTCGCGCACCGTGACGGCGCCCGCGTCACCGTCGCCGACATCGACACCGCCCGCGCGAGCGCCCTCGCCACCGAGCTCGGCGGCGACATGGTGCCGACGCAGGATGCCCCCTTCGCCGAGGCCGACGTCTTCGCCCCCTGCGCCATCGCCCGGGTCGTCACCCGCGAGGCGATCCACCGGATCCCGGCGCGGATCATCGCCGGCGCGGCCAACGACACCCTCGACACCCCCGACTGCGCCGAGGCGCTGCAGGCGGCGGGCATCACCTTCGTCCCCGACTTCGTCGCCAACGCCGGCGGCGTCATCCAGGTCCACGGCGGCGTCGCCGGCTGGTCCGACGACGAGACCCTCGCCGCGATCGACCGGATCGGCGAGCGGGTCACCGGCCTGCTCGAGACCGCCGAGGCGGAGGGCATCACGCCCCTCGAGGCCGCGCTGCGCCGCGCGGACGCCGCGCTCGGGCGCACGGTGCCGCGATGATCGGCGGCGCGGGCACGGAGCCGGGCACCGAGGTGCCGCGCGACCCGCAGGAGGCGGTGCAGCGCTACTACGCACTCGTCGACGCGGGTGACGTGCCCGGTGTCGTGGGGTGCTTCGCGGCGGAGGCGGTCTACCACCGGCCGGGCTACCCGCCGATGGTCGGGCACGCGGCCCTGACCGACTTCTACGCCGGTGAGCGGGTCATCGCCGACGGCCGGCACGAGCTCGACGAGGTCGTCACGCAGGGGCGTCGCGTCGCCGTCCACGGTCGCTTCGTCGGCACGCTCAAGGACGGCAGCGCCGCGAGCGTCGGCTTCGCCGACTTCTGGGTGCTCGACGAGACCGGCCGGGCCCTGACCCGCCGGACCTTCTTCGACTCCCCCGCCGTCTGACCCTGCAAAACCCTAGGGTCCTGCAGGGTTGGACCTGCAGGACCCTAGGGTTTTGCGGAGTTAGGGGGCGGCGTCAGAGGGCCAGGCGCTCCTTGACGACGACGGACAAGCGCTCGGCGGACTCCTGGGCCCGCTCGTGGGTGGCGGCCTCGACCATGACGCGCACGACCGGCTCGGTGCCGGACTTGCGCAGCAGGACGCGGCCCTCGTCGGCGAGCGCGGCCTCGGTCTCGGCGACCGCGGCCCGCACGCCCTCGTCGCCGTCGACGCGGTGCTTGTCGACGCCCTTGACGTTGATGAGCACCTGCGGCATCCGGGTCATCGCACCGGCGAGCTCGGCCATCGAGCGGCCGGTCTCGGCGACCCGCGCCGCGAGCATGAGGCCGGTGAGGACCCCGTCTCCGGTCGTCGCGTGCTCCTGGAGGATGACGTGGCCGGACTGCTCGCCACCGAGGGAGTAGCCGCCCTTGCGCATCTCCTCGAGGACGTAGCGATCGCCGACGCCGGCCTGCACGACGTGGATGCCGGCGGCCTCCATCGCCCGGATGAGACCGAGGTTGCTCATGACCGTCGCGACGAGGGTGTCCTGCGCGAGCTCGCCGTGCTCCTTGAGCGCCAGCGCGAGGATCGCCATGATCTGGTCGCCGTCCACCTCGTTGCCCGTGGCGTCGACGGCCAGGCAACGGTCGGCGTCGCCGTCGTGCGCGATGCCGAGGTCGGCGCCGTGCTCGACGACCGCGGCGCGCAGGCCCTCGATGTGCGTCGAGCCGACGCCGTCGTTGATGTTGAGCCCGTCGGGGCGGGCCCCGATGACGTGCACCTCGGCGCCGGCGAGGCGGAAGGCCTCGGGCGAGACCTGGCTCGCCGCGCCGTGGGCGCAGTCGAGGACGATCGTCAGGCCGTCGAGGCGCTGCTCGACCGCGTCGAGCAGGTGCCGCACGTAGCGGGCGCCGGCGTCCTCCATCGGGGTGACCCGACCGACGTCGATGCCGGTGGGCCGGTCGGGGGTGTCGTCGAGAGCCGCCTCGATGGCGTCCTCGACGGCGTCGGGGAGCTTGTGGCCCCCCTTCGCGAAGAACTTGATGCCGTTGTCCGGCATGGCGTTGTGCGATGCCGAGAGCATGACGCCGAAGTCGGCGTGCACCTCGGCGGTGAGGAAGGCGACGGCCGGCGTCGGCACCACACCCGCGTCGAGGACGTCGATGCCGCTGCTCGCGAGCCCGGCGACGACCGCGGCGGAGAGGAACTCGCCCGAGGCGCGCGGGTCGCGGCCGACGACCGCCACGGGGCGGTGGCCCTGCAGGCCCTCGGGGTCACGCAGGACGCGGGCGGCGGCCTGGGCGAGCGAGAGGGCGAGGTCTGCGGTGATGACCTCGCCGTTGGCGAGGCCGCGAACACCGTCGGTGCCGAAGAGTCGGGACATGTGCGTGCTGAACCTTCCGTGGGGGGCCCGTCGCATGACACACGAGAGACGGGCTCGTGCGACGATACCCGCTGGTTAGGCTGGGAGACCGTAGGTGCGACGTCGAGAGGCCCTCATGATCGAGTTCACCCCGTCAGACGGCCCCACCCTCGGGGTCGAGTGGGAGATCGCCCTCGTCGACCGGGAGACCCTCGACCTCGTCCCGCTCGCCGACAGCGTCGTCGAGCCGCTCGCGGCCGAGGACGGCCTCGCGCCCAAGGTGCACCGCGAGCTGCTCACCAACACCGTCGAGATCGTCACCGGCATCTGCCACGACGTCCCCGAGGTCGTCGCCGACCTCTCCGACAGCCTCGCGAGGTTGCGCGGGGTGGCCGACGGGCTCGGGCTGGAGCTCATCAGCGCCGGCACCCACCCCTTCGCCCGCTGGGAGTCGCAGCAGGTGAGCGAAGGGGAGCGCTATGCCACGCTCATCGACCGCACCCGCTGGTGGGGCCGGCAGATGGTCATCTACGGCGTGCACACCCACGTCGGCGTCACCCACCGCGACAAGGTCCTGCCGCTGCTCGGCGGCATGCTCACCTATGCCCCGCACCTGCAGGCGCTGTCCGCCTCCTCCCCCTGGTGGGGCGGGGTGCCGACCGACTACGCGAGCAACCGCGCGCTGCTCTTCCAGCAGCTGCCGACGGCCGGGCTGCCCTTCCAGTTCGACACCTGGGCCGAGTACGAGCGCTATGTCGACGACCTGCTCGTCACCGGCGTCATCGACGAGCTCAAGGAGGTGCGCTGGGACCTGCGCCCGGCCCCGCACCTGGGCACGCTCGAGGTGCGGGTGTGCGACGGCGTGCCGACCCTCCACGAGATCGCGGCCCTCACGGCCCTGACGCAGTGCCTGCTCGTCCACCTCGACGACCGGCTCACCGACGGCGGCACGATCCCGACGCTGCCGCCGTGGCACGTGCAGGAGAACAAGTGGCGCACCGCGCGCTACGGCATGGACGCGATCATCATCCTCGACTCGCGCAACCGCGAGCGGCTCGTCACCGACGAGCTGCACGACCTGCTCGAGCGGCTCTCCCCGATCGCCCGCCGCCTGGGCTGCGAGACCGAGCTCGCCGGCGTCGAGGAGATCATCCGCCGCGGCGCGAGCTACCAGCGCCAGCTGGCCGCGGCCGACGCCCACGGCGGTGACCTCGTCGAGGTCACCCGCTCGCTCGTCGCGGAGATGCGCGCCGGGCGACCGCTGACGGCCTAGCCGGGGGCGTCTCGAGGCTCGTTCCTCGCACCTCGACGACCGGAGCGGGTATGACGAAGGGCGGTGCCCACCGTGAGGTGAGCACCGCCCTTCGTGGTCTCGAAGACCAGCGGTGATCCGTGGATCAGCGCTTGCTGTACTGCGGCGCCTTGCGGGCCTTCTTGAGACCGGCCTTCTTGCGCTCCGGGACGCGGGCGTCACGGGTGAGGTAGCCGGCCTTCTTGAGGGTGGCGCGGTTGAGCTCGGGGTCGACGCCGTTGAGCGAGCGGGCGACGCCGAGACGGACGGCACCGGCCTGGCCGGAGGGGCCACCGCCGTGGACGCGCACGAGCACGTCGTAGGCGCCGTCGAGCTCGAGCGCGACGAGCGGCTCGTTGACGATCTGCTGGTGGACCTTGTTCGGGAAGTAGTCCTCGAGCGCACGCCCGTTGACCTTCCACTCGCCGGTGCCCGGGACGATCCGGACGCGGGCGATGGCCTGCTTGCGGCGGCCGGTGGCCGAGCCGGGGGCCGACGCGGAGGGGCGGCGCACGGGCTCGTCGGTGCCGACGGGGCCCTCGGACTCGGAGGTGTAGGAGCTCAGCTCGGGCTCGTCGCCCTCGAGCACCTCGGTGTTGTCGGTGGTGTCAGCCACAGTGGTTCCTCAGTTCCTTCTGGGCGGCGCTTACTGCGCGACCTGGGAGATCGTGTAGGGGGTGGGCTGCTGAGCGGCGTGCGGGTGCTCGGCACCGGCGTAGACCTTGAGCTTGCTCAGCTGCTGGCGGCCGAGGCTGTTTCGGGGCAGCATGCCGCGCACGGCCTTCTCGACGGCGCGCGTCGGGTGCTTCTCCAGCATCTCGGTGTAGTTCATCGAGGACAGACCGCCCGGGTGACCCGAGTGACGGTAGGCGCGCTTCTGCTCGGCCTTGGCGCCGGTCAGCGCGATCTTGTCGGCGTTGATGATGATGACGAAGTCGCCGGTGTCCACGTGGGGGGCGAAGGTCGTCTTGTGCTTGCCGCGCAGCAGCGTCGCGGCCTGGCTCGCCAGACGGCCGAGCACGACGTCGGTGGCGTCGATGACGTGCCACTGACGGGTGATCTCACCGCCCTTAGGGGTGTACGTGCGCATGATGATGCCTTCTGCTCGTCGTTCGCTTGCCCCTGCGGGGGCGAAGGGGAGGCGCCGCACGTCGCGAGGACGGGGCGCCGCTGGGTTCAATTCTACGGACACCGCACCCGCGGCAGAAATCCGCACACCGGCCGCAAAACCCTTGGTAGATCAAGGATCTCCCACCTCCAGCGGCCTCCCCCGGCAGCCCGCGACCGGAGATTGCACAAAACTTGTGCGATTCTGGGCAGGTGAGCGACTCCCCTTCGACCGACGCCTGGCGACTGCTCGCGCACCCGCTGCGCTCGCGCATCCTCGCCCACCTGCGGCTGCACGGCGCCGCGACCGCGGCCGAGCTCGCCCGCGCGCTCGGGACCAACACCGGTGCGACGAGCTATCACTCGCGGGTGCTCGCCGAGGCGGGGCTGCTCGAGGACACCGGCCTGGGCGACGGCCGCTCCCGGGTGTGGGCCGCCGCCGAGGAGGACGAGGAGCGCGCCGTCGACACCTCGGTGGCCGTGAGCACGATCGACGACGCCGACGACCTGGCCGACGCCCTGTGGCTCGCCCACGACCTCGTCGACCACCACACGCAGCGCATGCACGGGTGGGTCGACGCGCAGGTGTCGTGGCCGCTGGTGTGGCAGGAGGAGTGCGGCCTCGACGACCGCGAGGTGCTCGTCGACGAGACCCAGCTCGCGGCGCTGCGGGCCGAGCTGGGCGCGGTGCTCGACCGCTACCGGCGACGCGGCGCCGGCACACCGGGCGCTCGTCGGGTGAGCGCCGTCGTCGCCCTCACCCCCCTGCCCCGCTAACCGGCCTAGGCTGACGGCGTGGGCGGAGACGAGGCGGGCACCGAGCGGCACTGGCTGTGGGGCGTGCTGCTGCGTCTGGTCATCGCCTTCGCGGTCGTCGCCGTCGTCACGCACACCCTCGTGCGCCCCTTCGTCATCCCGTCGGCGTCGATGGAGCCGACCCTCATGACCGGCGACCGGGTCATGGCGCAGATCGTCGGGGTCGACGGCGAGCACCTCGAGCGCGGCGACGTCGTCGTCTTCGGCCACGGCGAGACGTGGGCGTCGGACGGCATCGACGAGCCCAACCCGGTCAAGGACGTCATCCGCTACGGCGGCGACCTCCTCGGCGCCGGGCCGAGCCACACCGCGCACACGGTCAAGCGCGTCATCGGCCTGCCGGGCGAGACGATCTCCTGCTGCGACGACCAGGGCCTCGTCCTCGTCGACGGCGAGCCCCTCGACGAGCCCTATGTGCGGCGCGACCTCCCCTTCGCCGGAGGGTGCGAAGGGGGCACCGCCCCCCGATGCTTCCCCGACGTCACCGTCCCCGAGGGCTCTTACCTCGTCCTCGGCGACAACCGCGCCAACAGCGACGACTCCGTCGCCGCGTGCCGCGGCCGGGCGACGGGTCGCTGCGACGCGAAGTTCGTCGGCGCCGACCACGTCGTCGGCACCCTCGGCTGGCGCTGGTGGCCCCTACCACCCGGCCGCGCCGAGCGGCTCGACTGACCTCGCCGCGACGGGCGCGTGGGATCGGGACGCCGCTTCGCACCATCGCCCCCGCCCAGGCGCTACCTTGAGCCCATCGGTCGACAGATCGGCTGTCGACGACGATGACGGGGGAGCTCGATGAAGAGTGTCTGGCAGGTCTGCGCGTTCGCTGCCGTGGGTGGTCTGGTGTTGGGGACAGGGGGGGGCGCCTCCGCGGCCCAGACGCCACCGCGCCCAGGGGGCCCGCATGTGTTGACTGCTGCGGTCGGCGCCCCGGGAGCCTCCCCCGTCCCTGACTCCACGGTGTACATCGAGAGGCCAGTCGTTGTGCCTGAAGGGCTCCGCATGGAGCCAGTCGGCCAGGCGGTAATTCGCCCGGACGGGTCGTTCGAGACCACCCTTCCTGACGTTCCGGCTGACACCGATGGGCAGGTCGAGTTGTTCTTCTCCTGGTCCGATGGGATGGCGGGCGAGATGAACACCAGCGCGCTCATCAACGAGGAGCAGCTGGAAACCCAGGGAGCAGCGCTTGGAGATCTGCAGCCTCAAGATGCCGACACGGGCAGTGCCGACGCCGAGGCCGCAGCGGCGGAGGCGGCCGGCGACGTCGTCGAGGACCTGGGCGCCGAGACGGCATCTACGGCTGAGGTCATCGAGGCCGGTGAGTTGGGCGGCGTCACCTACGCGGACGTGGAGGTGTCTGTCGCCCCTGAGGGCACTGCGGCGGCAGGCACGAATGGTCCCATCACCGCGGCTGAGTGTCGCTCGCTCGGTGGCTCCACCCAGTGGCACTACATCAAGCCGTACGGGGTCGCCTCGAATACCAGCCGCAACATCTACGCCCCCGTCCAGCGCGTCAGGACCGAAAATCGCACGACCTCCAGATACACACTTGAGCACACGAAGGGCACGAAGACGTCGCTGTTCTTCCAGTCTGGGACGAAGTTCGTTGCGGGCGGCCTGTCAACCGCGATCAGCGAGTCCTCCAGCCTCGGCGCTGGCGTGAACATCGGCGCCGAGAAGAGCCGGATCATCAAGACGAAGGTCAACTACCGGAAGTTCAAGCAGATGTGCCGCTCTGAGTCCCCCCTACGCACGATCTGGTGGAACATGGACGGGCGATCCTGGCAACCCCAGAAGACGTATCTCGGCCAGATCGACTTCGGCTACTGGTCCACGCCCTTCTCCTGCCACTCGTGGAACAAGCGGTACTTCACCTCCTCGGACATCTGGGTCGCTCGGACGAGCGCCTTCTACTTCAGCGGATCGTTCACCCTCGCGGGCGCCCTCGGGGCCTCGCGTGAGCAGAACTCGTCCACGGTCTCGACGAAGAGCCACATCCGACGATCCGGCTATTACGGGTTCACGCTGTGCGGACAGGACGGTCCCGACCCCAACATCGCACGAGACATGAAGGAAGTGCGCGCTTCCTCATGATCCGGCGATCCACCGCGCTTGCAGCTGCTGTGTTGTGCCTGATCATGGCCACGTCATGCTCCCTCTCGGAGCAATTGCCGTGGGCGGAACCTCGTTACCTCACGGATGGCTCGGATGGTCGAGCGCCGGTGGGCAGCGAGGGTGTGCCCGTTGAGGTCGGAAAGCCGATGTCGTACTCGCTGACGAGCATCAAGGCGACGACTCCCGGCGTGAACCCCCGCATCACCGACGTCACGATCGACGCCGACGACGGGATCACCCTCGTGGGCGTGGGTGTCCTGGATTCGAAGGCCTCTGTCGGGGGTGTCGTTCTCGAAGACTTCCCACCGGAGTCCTACTTCAGAGAGTTCCCCCAGGACCGCGACAACTACCATCCAGGCCTACCGACCCGGCCGGTGCCCGGGGGTGGCCGTGCCTGGTCTCTCGTGGGGGGCCTGACGACGGATCGTCTCGGACCCACACTGATCCGCTCCGTCACCGTCACCTACGAGCTCGACGGCCACAGCCACAAGCAGACCTTCGACGTCCTCGCCAACTTGTGCGGCTACAAGGGCGACCCGAAGACCGTGAGGTGCGAGGCCCCCGCCGTCGAGTAGGTGTCCCGCAGGCTCAGTCGCGACGGGCGCGGGCCTCGACGGCTCGCGCCCCGAGCGCGTCGTCCGCGGGATAGGTCACCTCGACGAGGCACAGCCCGTGCGCCGGCATGACCTTGACCCGCGGGTCGCGGGCGCCGGCCGTGAGCACCTCGGCGGGGAAGTCGACGCCCCGTTGCCCCGCACCCACCGGCACGAGGGCCCCGATGAGGGCGCGCACCATCGAGTGGCAGAAGGCATCGGCCACGACCGTGGCCTCGAGCAGCCCGTCGTCGCGCCGGGTCCAGTCGTAGCGCAGCAGGGTGCGGGTGGTCGTCGCCCCTTCCCGCTTCTTGCAGAATGCCGCGAAGTCCCGCAGGCCCAGCAGGCGCTGCGTGGCGGCGTTCATCGCGTCGACGTCGAGCGGCGTGCGGAGCGAGACCACCTCACGACGACGAAGGGGGTCCACCCGCGCCTGGTCGTCACCGACGAGGTAGCGGTAGCGCCGGCTCGTCGCGGAGAAGCGCGCGTCGAAGCCCTCGGCAGCCCGGCTGACGCGGTGGACGACGACATCGGGTGGGAGCACACCCCGAAGCCGGGTGGCCAGGGCCTCCTCCGCGGGCCGGTCTGAGTGGCCCCGCGCCCGCTCGAGCTCTGCCGGCTCGACGTCGACGTGCACGACCTGACCGGCAGCGTGGACGCCGGCGTCGGTGCGTCCGGCGACGGTCAGCCGCGCCGGCTCGGGCAGGCGCAGGACGGTCGTCACCCCGCGCGACAGCTCCTCCTCGACCGTCCGCAGCCCCGGCTGCGCGGCCCAGCCGTGGAAGTCCGTGCCGTCGTAGGCGAGGTCGAGTCGCAGCCGCATGCGGGCCAGCGTAGGCGACGCCTGCGACGTCACCGCCGAGCCAAGACGAAGGGAGCGCCGCCCACCCCGTGGGGTGAGCGGCGCTCCCTTCGCATGCAGTCGGCCGTCAGGCTCAGGCCTCGTCGGACTCCTGCTGCTTGGCCTCGCCACCGGCGGGCTCGAAGCCCGCAGCCTTGGCCTCGTCAGCGGTCTTGAACCAGACCTCGGCGACCGTCTGGTCGTACCACTGCGAGCCGGCGACGTGGTACTTCATCGAGTCGAGGTTGCCCTTGACCGTGTAGTCGTCGCTCGGCGCGGCGCCGTCCTCGAGGGGCGCGGCGGCACCCTCGGGCAGGTCGGCGACGGCGGCCGGAGCGGCGGTCTCCTCGGCGGCAGCCTCGGTGGTCTCGACCGGGGCCTCGGCCTCGGCGGCCTCGTCCTTGGCGGAGCGCTTCGTGGCGGCCTCGGCCTCGGCGACGACGGCGCGCTTCGGCTTGGCGTTGACGGGCTCGCGGACGAGCTCGATGACGCACATCGGGGCGTTGTCACCCTTGCGGGGGGCGATCTTCGTGATGCGGGTGTAGCCACCCTCGCGCTCGGCCATGTCGGGCGCGATCTCGACGAAGAGGCGGTGGACGACGCTCTTGTCCTGGACGGTCGTCATGACCTTGCGGCGGGCGTGCAGGTCACCGCGCTTGGCGAAGGTGATCAGACGCTCGGCCAGCGGACGCAGACGCTTGGCCTTGGCCTGCGTCGTCGTGATCTGGTCGTGCTCGAAGAGCGCGGTGGCGAGGTTCGCGAGGATGAGCCGCTCGTGAGCCGGGCCGCCACCGATACGGGGACCCTTGGTGGGGGTGGGCATGGTGTTCTCCTTGGAAGTTCTGACCTACCGCGTCAGCGGTGAGGTCGGGAAGCGGTGGGTCAGAGCTGCTCGTCCTCGGCGAACGAGGCGTCCTCGTCGCCGGACTCGTCGTAGTCGTCCTCGCCGTAACCGGGGATGGTCGTCGGGTCGAAGCCGGGAGGGCTGTCCTTGAGCGCCAGGCCCATCTCGTGCAGCTTGGCCTTGACCTCGTCGATCGACTTCGCACCGAAGTTGCGGATGTCGAGCAGGTCGGCCTCGCTGCGGCCCACGAGCTCACCCACGCTGTGGATGCCCTCGCGCTTGAGGCAGTTGTAGGAGCGGACGGTCAGGTCCAGGTCCTCGATCGGCAGGGCCAGGTCGGCGGCGATCGCGGCGTCGGTCGGCGAGGGGCCCATGTCGATGCCCTCGGCCTCGATGTTGAGCTCACGGGCCAGGCCGAAGAGCTCGACGAGGGTCTTGCCGGCGGAGGCCAGCGCGTCCCGCGGGGAGATCGAGTTCTTCGTCTCGACGTCGACGACCAGCTTGTCGAAGTCGGTGCGCTGCTCGACACGGGTCGCCTCGACCTTGTAGGTCACGGCGAGGACCGGCGAGTAGATGGAGTCGACCGGGATGCGGCCGATCTCCTGGTCACCGGTCTTGTTCTGCTGCGCGGAGACGTAGCCGCGGCCGCGCTCGACGGTCAGCTCCATCTCGAGGGAGCCCTTGTCGTTGAGCGTCGCGATGTGCAGGTCCGGGTTGTGGACCTCGACACCGGCCGGGGGGTTGATGTCGGCAGCGGTGACCGCGCCGGCGCCCGACTTGCGCAGGTACATCACGACCGGCTCGTCATTCTCCGAGGAGACGACGAGGGACTTGATGTTGAGGATGATCTCGGTGACGTCCTCCTTGACCCCGGGGATCGTGGAGAACTCGTGGAGCACGCCGTCGATCCGGATCGAGGTGAGGGAGGCACCCGGGATGCTCGAGAGCAGGGTGCGACGCAGCGAGTTGCCGATGGTGTAGCCGAAGCCGGGCTCGAGGGGCTCGATGACGAACCGCGAGCGGTTGTCGGCGATGACCTCTTCGCTGAGGTTGGGGCGCTGTGCGATGAGCACGTCTGTTTCCTTCCCACGGGCGACCGCTATATGACGCCTCGTGAAGGTGCCGGTCTGGTGGCCGGCGGTTGGTGCGCCTCTGTCCGTGCACCAACCGTGAGGCTCCTGCTCCCTTCGCACGAGGCGAAGGGAGCAGGAGCGACGGTGATCAGTTCTTCGAGTAGAGCTCGACGATCAGCTGCTCGGTGAGCTGGGTGTCGATCTGCTCGCGGGTCGGCAGCTGGTGCACGAGGATCTTCAGGCTGCCCGGGACGACGTGGAGCCACGCCGGGACCGGACGCTCGCCGAAGGTCTCACGCGCGAGCTGGAAGGGGAAGGCCTCCACCGACTGCTTGCGGATCGTGATGATGTCGTACTGCTCGACGCGCTGGCTCGGGACGTCGGTGCGGACACCGTTGACCTCGAAGTGGCCGTGCGTGACGAGCTGGCGAGCCTGACGACGCGTGCGGGCCAGGCCCGCGCGGTAGATGACGTTGTCGAGGCGCGACTCGAGGATGGTCAGCAGGTTGTGACCGGTCTGGCCGGGGCGGTTGGCCGCCTCCTTGTAGTACCGGACGAACTGCTTCTCCATGACGCCGTAGGTGAAGCGGGCGCGCTGCTTCTCCTGCAGCTGGGTGAGGTACTCCTTCTCCTGGATCCGCCGACGGCCGTGCTGGCCGGGCGGGAAGGGACGGAGCTCGAAGTTCTTGTCGCCGCCGACGAGGTCGAGCTTGAGTCGACGCGACTTCTTGGTGATGGGGCCGGTGTAACGAGCCATGTCTTATCTGTCTCCCGTATCTCTGCTGCTCAGACGCGACGGCGCTTGGGCGGGCGGACACCGTTGTGCGGGCTGGGCGTGACGTCCTGGATCGCGCCGACCTCGAGGCCGGCGGCGGTCAGGGAGCGGATCGCGGTCTCACGACCGGAGCCCGGGCCCTTGACGAAGACGTCGACCTTCTTCATGCCGTGCTCCATGGCGCGACGTGCAGCGGCCTCGGCAGCCATCTGGGCGGCGTACGGGGTGGACTTGCGCGAGCCCTTGAAGCCGACCTGGCCGGCAGAGGCCCACGAGATCACGGCACCGGTGGGGTCGGTGATCGAGATGATGGTGTTGTTGAACGTGCTCTTGATGTGGGCCTGGCCCACGGCCACGTTCTTCTTGACCTTGCGGCGCACCTTGGCGCCGGAGCGGGTCTTGGGGGGCATGTTTCTCCTACGAAGCTCTTCGGTGTGTGGTGATCACCGCGCGGCCGGAGCCGGCTGCGGCGACACGTGGTGTGTCAGGCCTTCTTCTTGCCTGCGACGGTGCGCTTCGGGCCCTTGCGGGTCCGGGCGTTGGTCTTGGTGCGCTGACCGCGGACCGGGAGACCGCGGCGGTGCCGCAGGCCCTCGTAGGTGCCGATCTCGACCTTGCGGCGGATGTCGGCGGCCACCTCGCGGCGGAGGTCACCCTCGAGCTGGACGTTGGCCTCGAGGTAGTCACGGAGGGCGACGAGCTGGTCGTCGTTCAGGTCCTTCACGCGGGTGCTCGGGTCGACGCCGGTCTCGGCGAGGGCCTTCTGTGCGGTCGTGCGTCCCACACCGAAGATGTAGGTCAGGGCGACCTCGGCGCGCTTCTCGCGCGGCAGGTCGACTCCAACAAGTCGTGCCATGTGCTGGCTTCCTTCTCGTTCTCTCGGAGGTCTGGTGCACCACCGGTCCGGCGGTGGGTCCCGCCGATGGTGGCGGGCCGCTCGGTCCCCGGCCTCCGAGCCGGGGGTGACGTCCTGCTCCGCGAAGGGAGAGGGGCCGGGTGGTGCGTCGTTCTTCAGTTGGCGTTGCTCGAGGATCTGTGGCGATGAGCCAAGGTCCCCGCCGTGCGGGCCGTGGTGGCCGCGATCAGCCCTGGCGCTGCTTGTGGCGCAGGTTGTCGCAGATCACCATGACCCGACCGTTACGGCGGATCACCTTGCACTTGTCGCAGATCTTCTTGACGCTCGGCTGAACCTTCATTGCCGTCTCGCATCTTTCATCGATCTGTCCCGACCCACGGGTGGTGGATGCCGGGTCGTGCGGGAGTTGCGTCCCTCGTCGGTCGCCGTGTCGACGACCGCCTCGGTCAGCGGTAACGGAAGACGATCCGGCCGCGGGTCAGGTCGTACGGGCTGAGCTCGACGACAACCTTGTCCTCGGGGAGGATTCGGATGTAGTGCTGCCGCATCTTGCCCGAGATGTGGGCGAGAACCTTGTGACCGTTGGTCAGCTCGACCCGGAACATTGCGTTCGGGAGCGCTTCGACGATCGTGCCCTCGACCTCGATGACACCGTCCTTCTTGGCCATACCCTCTCAATCCGTTGGTGGTCGCCTCCTGGGTGGAGGCCACCGCGTGTGGCACGCGCGAGATGACCTCCCCGGAGAGCGGGAAGGCATGACACACGTGACCGACAGTCAAGAGTAGGGCACCGGCCCACTCGGAGGGAAATCGCACCCCCCACGTAGGCTCGCTGCATGACCGGCCTGACCATCGCACTCGTCGGCTCCGCGGACTGGCCGGACGCCCCCTTCGTCTCGCGGGCGGTGACCGCCCTCGCCCCCGACGCGCACGTGCGGTGGCTGCCGGCGGGGGCCACGATCACCCCCGACGTCGACGCCGTGTGGCTCCTCGCCCCGCCGGCCTCGGCCCCGGCGACGACCCACGACGTGACGACCGGCTGGGCCCTGCAGCTCGGCGTCCCGGTCGTCGGTCCCCTGCGTGCAGGCGAAGGGAGTCGCCTGGCCCCCTCCCCCGGCAGCCGCTTCGCCGCGATCACCGGCACGGCAACGGTCGACCTGCCGGCACAGCGGGGTGCCGCCCGCCCCGGCCGCGACTACGTCGACGCCCCCGGCACGGTCTGGTACGCGCAGGCCCACCGCGGCGGCGAGCCGGCGGTCGTGAGCGCGGGCGGGTCCCCCTTCGCCACCCTCACCGACTTCCCCCTCGCCACGGCAGAGGGGGTCCACCCGCTCGCCCTCGACCTCGTCGCAGCCGCCCGGCAGCGGGCCGCCGGCCGCAGGGCACCGGTCGCGGCCGGGCCGTCGATGCGGGCGCTGCCCGACGACGAGCCGCGCAGCTATGTCCACCAGATGCGCACGGCCGGTCACCGCTGGTGGCGACCGCTGCTCGCCCTGGCCGCGGGTGTGGGGACCTGGCTCGTGCTCGCGACGGTGCTGAGCATCGCGTGGTTCATCGCCGACCCCTCGCTCCTCGAGGCCTCGAGCGCCACCGAGATCGACCCCTCGGACCCGCTGACGATGCTCATCAGCAACCTGACGCTCGCCGCGCTCATCCCCGCGACGCTCGTCGCCACCCGCGTCGGTCACTGGCGGCCGATGGGCAAGGTGTGGTCGGTGACCGGGCGCATCCGGTGGCGCTGGCTCGGCACCGCCTCGCTCGTCACCCTCGTCGTCTGGGGTGGCTATCTCGCGGCGACGTGGGTGCTCTCGGGCGAGGAGCCCACCGAGCGGCCCGAGCACTGGCCCTGGCTGCTCGTCATCACCCTGCTCACGACGCCGCTGCAGTCCGCCGGCGAGGAGGTCGCCTTCCGCGGCGGGCTCATGCAGGGCGTCGGCGCGTGGATCCGCCGCCCGGTCGTCGCGCTCGTGGTGACGACCGTCCTGTCGGCGGTGATCTTCGCGCTGGCGCACACCTCGCTCGACCCGTGGGTGCTGCTCGACCTCGGCGGCATGGCCGTCGCCTGCTGCTACCTCACCTGGCGCACCGGCGGCCTCGAGGCCGCCATCGTGCTGCACGTGGTCAACAACCTCGTCATCATCGTCGGCCTGACCCTGCTCGGTGGGCTCGACACCGCCTACGTCACCGAGGACACGACGAGCACCGCCGCCTCGGGCGGGCTCGGGGTCGTCGCCACCTTCGTCATGACGGCGATCCTGCTGTGGCTGGCCCGGCGCTCGGGCATCGCGCCCCGGGGCTTCGGCCGCCCGGCCCTCTCCCCCGACCGCGCCGTCCCCGCGCCCAGGTAGGCCGCATTTCCCTAAGGTCGTGCGGCGAGGTCCTCGGCGAAGGACGCGATGATCCGGGCGGCGCCGTCGACGGCGCTCACCTCTCCGGTGCGCACGCCCGGGGTGATCTCGGCGAGCAGCTCGCGCACCCGCGGCGAGCGCCGCACGGCGTCCCGCAGCTCGGAGTCGACCATCGCCCACATCCACTCGCGCTGCTGCTCGGCCCGACGGGCGTGCAGCGATCCCTGCGCCTCGAGCCACTCGCGGTGCTCGAGCACCGCGGCCCACACGTCGTCGAGCCCGTCGCCGGTCTGCGCGCTGCACGTGAGCACCGGGGGGCGGCGGGCGTCAGGGTCGGAGTTCATCAGCCGCATCGCGCCCGAGAGCTCGCGAGCAGCGACCCGGGCGTCGCCGGCGTGCTCGCCGTCGGCCTTGTTGACCGCGATGACGTCGGCCATCTCGAGGATGCCCCGCTTGATGCCCTGCAGCTGGTCGCCGCCACGGGCGAGGGCGAGCAGGAGGAAGGTGTCGACCATCTCGGCGACAGCGACCTCCGACTGACCGACGCCGACGGTCTCGACGAGCACGACGTCATATCCAGCGGCCTCGAGGACGAGCATCCCCTCACGGGTCGCGCGGGCGACACCGCCCAGGTGCGCCCCCGACGGCGAAGGCCGGACGAAGGCGTCCTCGCTCGCCGTCAGCTGCGCCATCCGGGTGCGGTCACCGAGGACCGACCCACCGGTGCGCGAGCTGCTCGGGTCGACGGCGACGACGGCGACCCGGTGCCCGCGCTCGATGAGGCGGGTGCCGAGGGCGTCGATGAAGGTCGACTTGCCGGCACCGGGGATGCCGGAGATGCCCACGCGCATGCCCTGCCCGGTGTCGGGGGCGATGAGCGCGAGCAGCTCGCGAGCCCGCTCCCGGTGGTCCGGGCGCGAGGACTCGACGAGCGTGATCGCCCGGGCGATGTGGGCGCGCGAGCGCTCCCGCACCCCCCGGGCGAGGTCGGCGACCGACTCAGGCATCGGTGCCGGCGGCCTGCTCCCGCAGGCGGTCGACGAGTCGGCCGGCCGCCTCGGCGATGACCGTGCCGGGCGGGTAGATGTCGTCGGCCCCGGCGGCACGCAGCTCGTCGAAGTCCTGGTCGGGGATGACACCACCGACGACGATCATCAGGTCCTGGCGCCCGAGCGCGTCGAGCTCCTGGCGCAGCGCCGGCACGAGGGTCAGGTGACCAGCGGCCAGCGACGACACCCCGACGACGTGCACGTCGCCCTCGACGGCCTGACGGGCCACCTCGCCGGGGGTCTGGAAGAGCGGGCCCACGTCGACGTCGAAGCCGAGGTCGGCGAAGGCCGTCGCGATGACCTTCTGCCCGCGGTCGTGACCGTCCTGGCCCATCTTGGCGACGAGGATGCGGGGGCGACGCCCCTCCTCCTGCTCGAAGTCCTCGACCTTGGCCAGGACCTCGTCCACGGCGCCGCCCTTGCCAGCCTCGTCCCGGTACACACCGGAGATCGTACGGATCTGCGCGGTGTAGCGGCCGTAGACCTCCTCGAGCGCCGCGGAGATCTCGCCGACGGTGGCCTTGGCGCGGGCCGCGTCGATGGCCAGCGCGAGGAGGTTGGTCTCCATCGTGCCGCCGTCGGCCTTGGCCGCCTCGGTGAGCGCTGCGAGAGCCGCGCGGGTCTCCCCTTCGTCACGCTCCGACCGCAGGCGCTCGAGCTTGGCGATCTGGGAGGCGCGGACCGCGGCGTTGTCGACCTTGAGGATCTCGATGGCCTCGTCGGCGGTGCTCTCGGTGACCGGATAGGTGTTGACGCCGATGACCGGCTGCTGGCCGGAGTCGATGCGCGCCTGGGTGCGGGCGGCCGCCTCCTCGATGCGCATCTTGGGGATGCCGGCCTCGATCGCCTTGGCCATGCCGCCGGCCGCCTCGACCTCCTCGATGTGGGCCCAGGCCCGCTGCGCGAGGTCGTGCGTCAGGCGCTCGACGTAGGCGCTGCCGCCCCACGGGTCGATGACGCGGGTCGTGCCGGACTCCTGCTGGAGGACGAGCTGGGTGTTGCGCGCGATGCGGGCGGAGAAGTCGGTCGGCAGCGCGATCGCCTCGTCGAGCGCATTGGTGTGCAGGCTCTGCGTGTGGCCCTGCGTCGAGGCCATCGCCTCGACGCACGTGCGCACGACGTTGTTGTAGACGTCCTGCGCCGTCAGGCTCCAGCCGGAGGTCTGCGAGTGGGTGCGCAGCGAGAGCGACTTGGCGCTCTTCGGCTCGAAGTTCTCCTTGACCAGGCGCGCCCACAGCAGGCGGGCCGCGCGCAGCTTGGCCACCTCCATGTAGAAGTTCATGCCGATGGCCCAGAAGAAGGACAGCCGCGGCGCGAAGGCGTCGACGTCCAGGCCCGCCTCGCGGCCGGCGCGGATGTACTCGATGCCGTCGGCGAGGGTGTAGCCGAGCTCGAGGTCCTGCGTCGCCCCGGCCTCCTGCATGTGGTATCCGGAGATCGAGATGGAGTTGAAGCGCGGCATCCGCTGGCTGGTGAAGGCGAAGATGTCGGAGATGATCCGCATCGAGGGAGCCGGCGGGTAGATGTAGGTGTTGCGGACCATGAACTCCTTGAGGATGTCGTTCTGGATGGTGCCGCTCAGCTGCTCCGGGCTCACCCCCTGCTCCTCGGCCGCGACGACGTAGAGGGCGAGGATCGGCAGGACCGCGCCGTTCATCGTCATCGACACGCTCATCCGGTCCAGCGGGATGCCGTCGAAGAGCGTGCGCATGTCGTAGATCGAGTCGATGGCGACACCGGCCATGCCGACGTCTCCCTCGACCCGCGGGTGGTCGCTGTCGTAGCCGCGGTGGGTCGCCAGGTCGAAGGCGACGGACAGGCCCTTCTGCCCCGCGGCGAGGTTGCGCCGGTAGAAGGCGTTGGATTCCTCGGCCGTCGAGAAGCCGGCGTACTGCCGGATCGTCCACGGCTGGTTGACGTACATCGTCGGGTAGGGACCGCGGAGGAAGGGAGCGGCGCCGGGGGCGGTCTCGAGGAAGTCGAGGTCGGCGGTGTCGGCCTCGGTGTAGACCGGGGCGACCTCGATCTTCTCCGGGGTCTCCCAGCCGTCGGCCGCACCGGGGGTGGCGTCGAGGGCCTCCTGCCAGCGCTCGGCGGCGTCGGCGGACGGGACTCCGTCGCCGAGGTCGACGGTGTCGAAGGTGGGGATCTGCGCGCTCATGCGTCTGCTCCTGCCTGCGTGGCGCCCGGGGCGCCGAGGGTGTCGAGGAGGTCGGTGAGGAAGGTGACGACGTCCATGCCGTCGCGGACCTCGCCGTCGACGGTGGTGTCGCCGACCTCGGTGGCCTTGCCGGCGACGAGGATGCGCTGCACACCGGCATCGCGAAGGGAGGCGACGCCCGCCTCGGCGTGTGCCTCGTAGCCGCGGGCGGACGAGGCGAGGATCGCGACGGGCGCGCCCTGCGCGGCGCTCGCCACGGCGCCCGGGTCGCTACCCTCGCCGACCTCGACGACCTCGGGGCGGATGCCCGCGACGCCGAGGAGGTTGGTGACGAAGGTCAGGCGGGCGGTGTGCTCCTTGGCCGGGCCGAGGGCGAGGACCGGCACGCTGACGTCGCCGGCGGCGGTGCGCTCGCGCAGCGCCTCGAAGACCTCGCTGTCGCGGCGACGCGGCAGGCCGCCGGTCGGCTCGGTGCGCGGCGTGCGGGTCAGCAGGGTCTCCCCCGCGAGCGGGAAGGTCGAGGTGCCGGTGATCGGCATCGCCCGGGTGGCCAGGGCCTCGTCCCGCTCGGCGCGGGTGGCGGCGAGGCGCTCGGCGACGGCGCCCGCCGCGAGCGCGGCGGCGGCACCGCCGGCGGCGTCGAGCTGACCGAACCAGGTCCAGGCAGCGCGGGCGAGCTCGTCGGTGAGGGCCTCGACGTAGGCGGAGCCGCCGGCCGGGTCGGCGACCCGCGCGACATTGGACTCCGACGACAGCAGCGACTGCGTGTTGCGGGCGACCCTGCGGGAGAAGGCGGTCGGCAGGCCGAGCGCGTGGTCGTAGGGCAGCACGGTGATCGCGTCGGCGCCACCGGCGGCGGCTGCGAAGCAGGCGATCGTGTCGCGCAGCAGGTTGACCCACGGGTCGGTGCGCGTCTGCATGCGCCACGAGGTCACGGCGTGGATCCAGGCGCCCCGGTCGGCCTCGGGCACCTCGAGGACCTCGCCCACGCGGGCCCAGGTGCGGCGCAGGGCGCGCAGCTTGGCGATCGTCGCGAACTGGTCGGCGGTCGCTGCGACGCGGAAGTCGATGCGACGGAAGGCCTCGGCCGGCTCGACGCCCGCCTCGGCGAGGTGGCGCACGTAATCGAGGGCGGTCGCCAGGGCGAGGGCGATCTCGTCCTGCGCGTCGGCACCGGCGTCGTGGTGGACCCGGGTGTCGACGGTGATGGCGCGCACCCCGGCGAAGCGGTCGCGGCAGGTGGCGACGGCCTCGACGAGCGGCGCGAGGTCGGGCGTGCCGCCGACCGTGGCGACCTGACCGATGGGGTCGTGACCGAGGCTGCCGCTCACGGCGGTGGGGTCGACCCCCTTCGCCTCCCAGGCGGCGACGAGCGCGGCCGCGGCGGCGCTCTGGTCGTCGGTCGAGCTGACGACGACCGGGGCGAGGTCGGCCATGACGTCGGTGAGGACCTCGGCGACGTCACCGGCGGCGATGCCGTCGGCGCCGACGTGCAGCCACACCGAGCTCACGCCGTGCTCGAGGTCGTCGAGGACCGCCTTGCGGCTCGCGGCCGCGTCGGGGTCGTCGTGCAGCTGGCGCACGTCCCACGGCAGGTCGGGGTTGCGGGGGCCACGGCCACGGGTGAAGGGCATCGCGCCCGGCACGCCGAGGGCGGTGCCCGGCTGCGGCCAGTAGATCGGGTCGATGTCGATGCCGCCGGGCAGGTGGCTGGTCAGGGCCTCGCGGGCGCCGGCGCCGTCGACCTTGCGGTCGTCGGGACGGGACTTGTTGACGACGGCGGCGGCCAGGTCCGCCCACGCGTCCGGGCCCACCGGGGCGAAGCCCTCGGCCAGGCCCATGACGTCGTCACGTGCAGGGGGAAGGGTCATCCTCGAAAGCTCCTCATCGACCCGGCCGCGGCGTCACGGCGTCGGACATGACTGACTTCGCACCCTACCGACCGTCACCACGGTGCGAAGGGGGTGTCCAGCGTCGCGTGGGCCACACCCCACGCTCCCTGAGGAGCTTGCTCTGCACGCGTCTCGAAGGGTGTCCGAGATCAGTCCAGCGGACCGAAGGGAGCGCCCAGCGCGGTGAGCTCTGCCTCGCCACCGTCGAGGGCGGTGAGCACCCACAGGCCGCGCTCGGTGAGCGCGACGGTGTGCTCCCAGTGGCTGGCGACGGAGCCGTCGTCGGTGACGACGGTCCACTCGTCAGGCAGCACGTGGTTGGCCTGGTCGCCGAGGGTGACCATCGGCTCGATGGCCAGGGTCGTGCCGACCGGCGTGCGCGGCTGACGGCCGGGCTCGCGGTAGTTGGGCACATTGGGCGGCAGGTGCATGTGCTCACCGATGGCGTGACCGGTGTAGTCCTGCACGATGCCGTAGTCGACGCCGTCGGCGCGCGCGTCGTCGGTGATCGAGTCCTCGACCGCGCCGCCGATGTCGTTGAGGTCCCCTCCGGGGCGAAGGGCGGCGAGCCCGGCCCAGAGGGAGCGTCGGGTGACCTCGTTGAGCCGCACGGCGGCCGGGTCACCTGCGGCATCGCCCCCAACGACGAGGGTGATGGCGGAGTCGCCGTTCCACCCGTCGACCTCGGCGCCGCAGTCGATGCTCAGCAGGTCGCCGTCACGCAGCACCCGGTCGCCCGGGATGCCGTGCACGATCTCGTCGTTGACCGAGGTGCACAGCGTGTTGACGTAGCCGGGGACGAGCTGGAAGTTGGGCACTCCCCCGCCGCTGCGGATGAAGTCCTCCGCGAGGGCGTCGAGCTGCCCGGTCGTGACGCCGGCGCGGACCTCGCCGCGCAGCATCTCGAGGGTGCGACCGGTGAGCAGACCCGCCACGCGCATCGCCCGGAGCTGGTCCGGGGTGCGCGGGCGGATCCGCTCACGGCCGAAGAGGGACAAGACTCAGGCGCCCAGGGCCGCGACGATGCGCTCGGCGACCTCGTCGACCTCGCCCTCACCGTCGACGGTGACGAGCAGGTTGCGCTCGGCGTAGGCGTCGGACAGCGGCTTGGTCTCACGGTGGTAGATGGCCATCCGCTCGCGGATGACCTCCTCGGTGTCGTCGACGCGACCCTCGAGCTCGGCGCGCTTGAGCAGGCGCGCGACGACGACCTCGTCGTCGACGACGAGCTCGAGCACCTTGTCGATCGCGTGGTCGCCCTTGGCGAGCATCGCGTCGAGGGCGGTCACCTGCGCGGTCGTGCGAGGGTAGCCGTCGAGGAGGAAGCCCGGAGCGGCGTCGTCCTGCGCGAGGCGGTCCTCGACGATCGCGTTGGTGATGTCGTCGGAGACGTAACCACCGGAGGCGAGGATCTCCTTCACCTGGAGACCGAGCTCGGTCTCGTTCTTGATGTTGGCGCGGAAGATGTCACCCGTGGAGATCGCGGGGATGCCGTAGTGCTCGGCGATCCGGCCGGCCTGGGTGCCCTTGCCGGCACCGGGGGGACCCAAAATGATCAGACGCATCAGCGGAGGAATCCTTCGTAGTGGCGTTGCTGGAGCTGGGACTCGATCTGCTTCACCGTCTCCAGACCGACCCCGACCATGATGAGGATAGAGGTACCGCCGAAGGGGAAGTTCTGGTTGGCCCCGACGAGCACGAGTGCGATGAGCGGGATCAACGAGACGAGAGCGAGGTAGATGGCGCCCGGCACGGTGATGCGGGTGAGCACGTACTGGAGGTACTCGGCCGTGGGTCGCCCGGCCCGGATACCTGGGATGAAGCCTCCGTACTTCTTCATGTTGTCGGCAACCTCGGTGGGGTTGAACGTGATCGACACGTAGAAGAAGGTGAAGAAGAGGATCATCGCGGTGAAGACCGCCATGTAGATGGGGTGGTCACCCCGGACGAGATAGGTGTTGATCCAGTCGACCCAGCCGGGGTTGTCACCCTGCGGGTCGGTCTGGAACTGCGCGATCATCTGCGGCAGCGCGAGCATCGAGCTCGCGAAGATCACCGGGATGACGTTGGCCATGTTGACCTTGATCGGGATGTAGGTCGAGGTGCCGCCGTACATCTGCCGGCCGACCATCTTCTTGGCGTACTGGACCGGGATGCGGCGTTGGCTCTGCTCGACGAAGACGACCGCGGCGATGATGACCAGGCCGATCGCGATGACGAGGAAGAAGAGGTCCCAGCGGCCGTCGCGCTGCTGGATCGCCCACAGCGAGCTGGGGAAGGTCGCGGTGATCGACGTGAAGATCAGCAGCGACATGCCGTTGCCGACGCCCTTGTCCGTGACGAGCTCGCCGAGCCACATGATCAGACCGGTGCCGGCCGTCATCGTCAGGACCATGAGGATGATCGAGAACATCGAGTCGCGGTAGAGGATCGGCCCGCACTCGGCGTTGTTGAACAGGCTCGCGGGGTTGCGCGCGAAGGTGATGAAGGTGGCCGACTGGAGGATGGCCAGGGCGATCGTCAGGTAGCGCGTGTACTGCGTCATCTTCGCCTGACCCTGCTGCCCCTCCTTCTTCAGCGCCTCGAAGCGAGGGATGACGACCGTGAGCAGCTGCACGATGATGCTCGCGGTGATGTACGGCATGATCCCGAGCGCGAAGATCGACAGCTGGAGCAGCGCCCCACCGCTGAAGAGGTTGGCCATCCCGAGGAAGTTGTTGCCGGCGTCCTGCCGGGCCCCCGCGATGCAGTCCTGCACCGCCGTGTAGTTGACGTTGGGCGTCGGCACGTGCGACCCGAGGCGGAAGAGCACGATGATGCCCAGCGTGAAGAGCAGCTTGCGCCGCAGGTCGGGCGTCTTGAACGCCCGGGTGAAGACGGAGAGCACGTGGGTTCCTCCAGGACGGTGCCGGGATGCAGATGTGGGCTGCGGGCAGGGCCCACCGACGGTGAGCAACCTGTCAGACGATACCTGCCGCGACTGCGAGGTCGCGACGTGACCCGCATCCCCCTTCGACGAAGGGGGCCGGGAGACGCGTCGAGGCCGTCCCGGTGAGCCGGGACGGCCTCGATGCAGATGGACCGAAAGGGGTCAGCGAGCAGTGATGCTGCCGCCGGCCGCCTCGATCTTCTCCTTGGCGCTCGCGGAGAAGGCGTCGACCGTGAGGTCGACCTTCACCGTGATCTCGCCGGAGCCGAGCACCTTGACGAGGTGACCGTCGCGGACGGCACCCTTCGCCACGAGCTCCTCGACGCCCACGCTGCCACCCTCGGGGAAGAGCGCGGAGATGCGGTCGAGGTTGACGACCTGGTACTCGGTCTTGAAGGGGTTCTTGAAGCCACGGAGCTTGGGCAGACGCATGTGCAGCGGCGTCTGACCACCCTCGAAGCGCTCCGGCACCTGGTACCGGGCCTTGGTGCCCTTGGTACCGCGGCCGGCGGTCTTGCCCTTCGAGCCCTCACCGCGACCCACGCGGGTCTTGGCGGTCTTGGCCCCGGGGGCCGGACGCAGGTGGTGCACCTTGAGAGCGTGCGTACCCTGCTCCGGGGTCGGGTTGGCCTTGGAGTCAGCCATGATCAGTCAACCTCCTCGACGGTCACCAGGTGGCGAACCGTCTGGACCATGCCACGGATCTCCGGGCGGTCCTCCTTGACGACGACGTCGCCGATGCGCTTCAGACCGAGGCTGCGCAGCGTGTCGCGCTGGTTCTGCTTGCCACCGATCTCCGAACGGGTCTGGGTCACCTTGAGCTGTGCCATCACGCACCCGCCTTTGCCTTCTCGGCGGCCTCGGCGCGACCAGCGGCCTGGGCGCGCAGCATGGCTGCCGGGGCGACCTCGTCCAGGGGCAGACCGCGGCGAGCCGCGACGGCCTCGGGACGCTCGAGGCCGCGCAGGGCCTCGACGGTCGCGTGGACGATGTTGATCGCGTTGTCCGAGCCGAGGCTCTTGGACAGCACGTCGTGGATGCCGGCGCACTCGAGCACCGCACGCACCGGCCCACCGGCGATGACACCGGTACCGGGGCTGGCGGGGCGGAGCATGACGACACCGGCCGCGGCCTCACCCTGGATGGGGTGCGGGATCGTGCCCTGGATGCGCGGGACGGTGAAGAAGTTCTTCTTCGCCTCCTCGACGCCCTTGGCGATCGCGGCCGGGACCTCCTTGGCCTTGCCGTAGCCGACACCGACGGTGCCGTCGCCGTCACCGACGACGACCAGGGCGGTGAAGCTGAAGCGGCGACCGCCCTTGACGACCTTGGCCACGCGGTTGATGGTCACGACGCGCTCGAGGAACTGGCTCTCGGTGCGGTCACGGCCACCGTCACGACGGTCACGGCCACCGCCGCGGTTGTCACGACGGTCGTTGTTGGAGCGCTCGTTGGTGCCTGCGGCACCGGCGCCTCGACGCTGGGGTCCGGGCATCAGATGTTCCTCTTCTCGACGTTCTGGGTCTGCATCACAGCGTCAGACCCCCTTCGCGGGCGCCGTCCGCGATCGCGGCGACGCGACCGTGGTAGCGGTTGCCACCGCGATCAAAAACCACGGAGACGACGCCCTGAGCCTGGGCGCGCTCGGCGACGAGCTCACCGACCTTCTTGGCCCGCTCGGTCTTGTCGGCCTCGAGCGCACGCACGTCGGCCTCCATGGTCGACGCGGACGCGACGGTCTTGCCGATCGTGTCGTCGACGACCTGGACGAAGACGTGGCGGCTGCTGCGGGTGACCACCAGCCGCGGACGGGCCGCGGTGCCGGTGACCTTCTTGCGCAGGCGAAGGTGGCGACGCCCGCGAGCGGCGCTCTTGCCCTTGGCACGCTTGACGATCTTGGCCATGGGTTACTTACCAGCCTTTCCGACCTTGCGACGGATGTGCTCGCCCTCGTACCGGACACCCTTGCCCTTGTACGGGTCGGGGCGGCGGAGCTTGCGGATGTTGGCAGCGGTCTCGCCGACGAGCTGCTTGTCGATGCCCTGGACGCTGAAGCGCGTGGGGTTCTCGACGTTGAAGCTGATCCCCTCGGGGGCCTCGATGGTGATCGGGTGGCTGTAGCCGAGCGCGAACTCGAGCGAACCGCCCTTGTTCTGCACGCGGTAACCGGTGCCGTGGATCTCGAGCTTCTTCTCGTAGCCCTCGGTGACACCGACGACCATGTTGTTGATGAGGCTGCGGGTCAGGCCGTGGAGCGAGCGCGACTCGCGCTCGTCGTCGGGACGCTTGACCTCGACGCCGGCCTCGGTCTTCTCGACCGTGATCGGCTCGGTCACGATGACCTGCAGCTCGCCCTTGGGGCCCTTGACCTTGACGGTCTGGCCCTCGATGGCGATGTCGACACCGCTGGGGATGGCGACCGGGAGTCGTCCGATACGCGACATGTCTGCTTCCCCTTACCAGACGTAGGCGAGGACTTCCCCGCCCACACCCTTGGTTGCGGCCTGCTTGTCGGTGAGGAGGCCGGAGGACGTGGAGATGATCGCCACGCCCAGGCCGCCGAGCACCTTCGGCAGGTTGGTGGACTTCGCGTAGACGCGCAGACCGGGCTTGGACACCCGGCGCACGCCCGCGATGGAGCGCTCACGGTTGGGGCCGTACTTGAGGTTGATCGTCAGCGTCTTGCCGACGGTCGCCTCCTCGACCTCCCACCCCGCGATGAAACCCTCCGCCTGGAGGATCTCCGCGATGTGCGACTTGAGCTTGGAATACGGCATGGAGACGACGTCGTGGTGCGCCGAGTTGGCGTTCCGGACGCGGGTCAGCATGTCCGCAATCGGGTCGGTCATGGTCATGGGCTCTGCCTGCCCTCTCTCATCGCGGTTTCCCTCCGGAGCCCGGAGCGACCTTCGATGTAGAACGGTTCGTGGGTTGTGGTGCGACCTGGGTCGCGGTGGGCCCGACAGGTGTCGGACCCAGGGTGGGTCACCAGCTGGACTTGGTCACACCGGGGAGCTCGCCGCGGTGCGCCATCTCGCGAAGGCACACACGGCACAGGCCGAACTTGCGGTAGACCGAGTGCGGCCGGCCGCAGCGCTGGCACCGCGTGTAGCCGCGGACCTTGAACTTCGGCTTCTTGTTCGCCTTGTTGATCAGGGCGGTCTTCGCCATGTCAGTTCTCCTTGAAGGGGAAGCCCAGCTGCTTGAGCAGCGCGCGGCCCTCGTCGTCGTTCGTCGCGGTCGTGACCACGGTGATGTCCATGCCGCGGACGCGATCGATCTTGTCCTGGTCGATCTCGTGGAACATCGACTGCTCGGTCAGACCGAAGGTGTAGTTGCCGTTCCCGTCGAACTGCTTCGGGTTCAGGCCACGGAAGTCACGGATGCGGGGCAGCGCGATCGCCGTGAGGCGGTCGAGGAACTCCCACATGCGCGCACCGCGCAGCGTGACGTGGCAGCCGATCGGCATGCCCTCGCGCAGCTTGAACTGCGCGATGGACTTGCGGGCCTTGGTGACCTGCGGCTTCTGACCGGTGATGGCGGTCAGGTCGCGGATCGCGCCCTCGATCAGCTTGCTGTCCTTGGCGGCGTCGCCGACGCCCATGTTGACGACGACCTTGACGACGCGGGGAACCTGCATCGCGTTGTCGTAGCCGAACTGCTCCTGCAGCGCGGGGACGACCTGATCGGCGTACTTGCCCTTGAGGCGCGGGGCCTCGACGGCGGTCTCGATGGTGTCAGTCATCTCAGAGGTCCTTGCCCGAGCGGCCCGCGACGCGGGTGCGGCTCGCCTTGGTGCGACCGTCGCGCTCGACGGTCTCGACGCGGGTCTTGATGCGGGTCGGCTTGTTGTCCTCCGGATCGACGATCGCCACGTTGCTCACGTGGATCGGCGCCTCGGAGACGACCAGGCCGCCGGCCTGGCCGCCGATGCCGGCCTTGGTGTGGCGGGTGACCCGCTGGACACCCTCGACCACGACGCGCTGGGTCTCGGTGTTGACCGAGATGACCTTGCCCTGCAGGCCCTTGTCCTTGCCGGACAGGACCTGGACGAGGTCGCCCTTCTTGATCTTGAGCTTGGCCATGGATCAGATCACCTCCGGTGCGAGCGAGACGATCTTCATGAACTTCTTGTCGCGCAGCTCGCGACCGACCGGGCCGAAGATGCGCGTCCCGCGCGGCTCGCCGTCAGCCTTGAGGATGACGGCGGCGTTCTCGTCGAACTTGATGTAGGAACCGTCGTTGCGACGACGCTCCTTGGTGGTGCGGACGATGACGGCCTTGACGACGTCACCCTTCTTGACGTTGCCACCGGGGATGGCGTCCTTGACGGTGGCGACGATGGTGTCGCCGACGCCGGCGTACCGGCGGCCGGAGCCACCGAGCACGCGGATGCACAGGATCTCCTTGGCACCGGTGTTGTCGGCGACGCGCAGTCGCGACTCCTGCTGGATCACTTCTCACTCCTGTCGTCGTGCTGGTTCTCGCTCGCGGCGAGCCTGGCCGAACTGATGTGGTCTTCGCGGGCGAAGGGGGCGGATGCGCCCCCTTCGCTCCGGGGTGGCCTTACTTGGCCTTCTCGAGGATCTCGACGAGCCGCCAGCGCTTGTTGGCGGACAGCGGTCGGGTCTCCATGATGAGGACGTGGTCACCGATGCCGGCGACGTTCTCCTCGTCGTGCGCCTTGACCTTGGAGGTCTTGCGCATGACCTTGCCGTAGAGCGCGTGCTTGACGCGGTCCTCGACCTCGACGACGACGGTCTTGTCCATCTTGTCGCTGACGACGTAGCCGCGGCGGGTCTTGCGGTCGTTCCGCTGGGTCACGGTGGTGTCCTTCTCGTTCTCGGTCACTTGCTCTCACCGATCCCGAGCTCGCGCTCGCGCATCTCGGTGTAGATGCGGGCGATGTCCTTGCGGACGGCGCGGAGCCGGCCGTGGTTCTCCAGCTGGCCGGTGGCCGACTGGAAACGGAGGTTGAAGAGCTCCTCCTTGGCCTTGCGCAGCTCGTCGACCAGGCGGTCGTCGGTCAGCTCGCGCAGGTCGGCCGGGGTCAGGTCCTTGGATCCGACTGCCATCAGTTGACACCACCCTCACGCACGACGAAGCGGCACTTCATCGGCAGCTTGTGCATCGCCAGGCGCATGGCCTCGCGTGCGACGGTCTCGTCGACACCGGAGATCTCGAACATGATCCGGCCCGGCTTGACGTTGGCGACCCACCACTCGGGCGAGCCCTTACCGGAACCCATGCGGGTCTCAGCCGGCTTCTTGGTGAGCGGACGGTCCGGGTAGATGTTGATCCAGACCTTGCCGCCACGCTTCATGTAGCGCGTCATGGCGATACGAGCCGCCTCGATCTGGCGGTTCGTGACGTAGGCCGGCTCGAGAGCCTGGAGGCCGTAGTCACCGAAGGAGACGACGGTGCCGCCCTTCGACATGCCGGAGCGCTTGGGGTGGTGCTGCTTGCGGTGCTTGACCCGTCGGGGGATCAACATCTCAGGACTCTCCCTCGGTCTTGGCCGGGGCCTCGGCGGCGGGGGCCTCAGCGGGGGCGGCGGCCTGGGCCTGACCCTCGTTGCGGTCGCCGCGGCGGGCGCGGGCGGGACGGTCGTCGCGGTCGCGACGCGGGCCACGACCACGGGGGGCCGCGGTCGCCTGCTGGGCCGCGAACTCCTTCTCGGTCATGTCGCCCTTGTAGATCCAGACCTTGACGCCGATGCGGCCGAAGGTCGTGCGGGCCTCGTAGAAGCCGTAGTCGATGTTCGCGCGGAGGGTGTGCAGCGGCACGCGACCCTCGCGGTAGAACTCCGAGCGCGACATCTCGGCGCCACCGAGGCGACCGGAGCACTGGATCCGGATGCCCTTGGCACCGGCGCGAAGGGAGGACTGCATGCCCTTGCGCATGGCGCGACGGAAGGTGACGCGAGCAGCGAGCTGCTCGGCGATGCCCTGGGCGACGAGCTGAGCCTCGATCTCGGGGTTCTTGACCTCGAGGATGTTCAGCTGGACCTGCTTGCCGGTGAGCTTCTCGAGCTCGCCGCGGATGCGGTCGGCCTCGGCGCCACGGCGACCGATGACGATGCCCGGGCGCGCGGTGTGGATGTCCACACGCACGCGGTCACGGGTGCGCTCGATCTCGACGCGGGCGATGCCGGCGCGCTCCATGCCCGTGGACATGAGCTTGCGGATCGCGACGTCTTCCTTGACGTAGTCGCGGTAGCGCTGACCCTCCTTGTTGGAGTCGGCGAACCAGCGGCTCTTGTGGTCGGTGGTGATGCCCAGACGGAAGCCGTGCGGGTTGATCTTCTGACCCATCAGCGGGTCCCTCCCTTCGCGGCCTTCTCAGGCTTGCTCGTCACGAGGACGGTGATGTGGCTGGTGCGCTTGTTGATCCGACCCGCGCGGCCCTGGGCCCGGGGACGGAAACGCTTCATCGTCGGGCCCTCGTCGACGAAGGCGGAGGAGATGACGAGGTTGCGCTCGTCGAAGGGCTCCCCGGCCTCGTCAGCCTTGACGCGGAGGTTGGCGATGGCGCTCTGCAGGACCTTGAGGGTCGGCTCGGCCGCACCCTGGGGGGCGAACTGCAGCGACGCGATCGCGGTCTGGGTGTCCTTGCCGCGGATCATGTCGACGATGCGACGCGCCTTCTGGGGCGTGACGCGGACGTGGCGGGCGGAGGCGCGGGCGACCAGCGTCTCCTGCTCGGTGGTCTCGGTGGCAGGCATCAGCGACGACGTCCCTTCTTGTCGTCCTTCACGTGACCGCGGAAGGTGCGGGTCGGTGCGAACTCGCCGAGCTTGTGGCCGACCATCGCCTCGGTGACGAACACCGGGACGTGCTTGCGGCCGTCGTGGACGGCGAAGGTGTGACCCAGCATGTCCGGCGAGATCACCGAACGGCGCGACCAGGTCTTGATGACGTTCTTGGTGCCCGCTTCGTTCTGGACGTCGACCTTCTTCTGAAGGTGGTCGTCGATGAAGGGGCCCTTCTTCAAACTACGAGGCATGTCCAAAGGCTCCTATCAGCGCTTCTTGCCGGTACGGCGACGACGGACGATGAGCTTGTCGCTCGCCTTGCCGGGACGCCGGGTGCGGCCCTCGGGCTTGCCCCAGGGCGAGACGGGGTGACGGCCACCGGAGGTGCGGCCCTCGCCACCACCGTGCGGGTGGTCGACCGGGTTCATGACGACACCACGGACGGTCGGGCGCTTGCCCTTCCACCGCATGCGGCCGGCCTTGCCCCAGTTGATGTTCGACTGCTCGGCGTTGCCGACCTCGCCGACGGTGGCGCGGCAGCGCACGTCGACGCGACGGATCTCGCCGGAGGGCATGCGCAGGGTCGCGTACGGCCCCTCCTTGCCCAGCAGCTGGATGCTGGTGCCGGCCGAGCGAGCGAGCTTCGCTCCCCCACCCGGACGCAGCTCCACGGCGTGGATCGTCGTACCGGTCGGGATGTTGCGCAGCGGCAGGTTGTTGCCCGGCTTGATGTCCGCGGAGGGACCGTTCTCGATGACGGTGCCCTGCGTCAGCTTGTTCGGCGCCAGGATGTAGCGCTTCTCGCCGTCGGCGTAGTGCAGCAGCGCGATGCGGGCGGTGCGGTTCGGGTCGTACTCGATGTGCGCGACCTTCGCCGGAACGCCGTCCTTGTCGTGACGACGGAAGTCGATCACGCGGTAGGCACGCTTGTGGCCACCACCGATGTGACGGGTGGTGATGCGGCCGGAGGCGTTGCGGCCACCGGACTTCGTCAGCGGGCGGACGAGCGACTTCTCGGGGGTGGAGCGCGTCACCTCGACGAAGTCGGCGACGGAGCTGCCGCGACGACCCGGGGTGGTCGGCTTGTACTTACGGATTCCCATGTCTTCCTTGTCCTCTCCGTCAGCCCTGGCCGCCGAAGATGTCGATCGTGCCCTCACGGAGGGAGACGATCGCGCGCTTGGTGTCCTTGCGCTTGCCGGTGCCGAACCGCGTGCGTCGGGCCTTGCCGACACGGTTCATCGTGTGGACGGAGTCGACCTTGACGCCGAAGATCTGCTCGACGGCGATCTTGATCTCGGTCTTGTTCGCCCGCGGGTCGACGATGAAGGTGTACTTGCCCTCGTCGAGCAGGCCGTACGACTTCTCCGAGACGACGGGGCGGATCAGGATGTCGCGCGGGTCCTTGAGCTGGGACGCGGTCACTTGCTGACCTCCTCGGTCTTGGTCGGGCCGGCGAGGAAGGCCTCGAGGGCCGCCTGGGTGAAGACGACGTCGTCGGCGCACAGCACGTCGTAGGTGTTGAGCTGGTCGGCCGGCAGCACGTGGACGTCGGCCAGGTTGCGCACCGACTTCCACGCGGTCTCGTTGCCGCGCTCGATGACGACGAGCAGGTTCTTGCGCTCGCTGAGGCCACCGAGGACGGTCGCGACGCCCTTCGTCGAGGGGGTGTCCCCGTCGACGAGGGAGCTGAGGACGTGGATGCGGCCGTGACGCGCCCGGTCGGAGAGGGCACCGCGCAGGGCGGCAGCCTTCATCTTCTTGGGGGTGCGCTGCGAGTACTCACGCGGCTGCGGGCCGTGGACGGTGCCACCGCCGGCGAACTGCGGAGCGCGGGTCGAACCCTGACGGGCGCGGCCGGTGCCCTTCTGGCGGTACGGCTTGCGGCCACCACCGCGGACGTTGCCGCGGGTCTTGGTCGCGTGCGTGCCCTGGCGCGCCGCGGCGAGCTGGGCCACGACGACCTGGTGGATCAGCGGGACGTTGACCTGCACGTCGAAGATCTCGGCGGGCAGCTCGATGGTGCCGTTGGCGGCACCCTGCGGGCTGATGATGTCGATGGTCGGCACGTCAGGCTCCCTTCACCGCGGTGCGGACGAGGACGACGCCGCCACGGGGGCCGGGGACGGCGCCCTTGACGAGCAGCAGGCCCTTCTCGGCGTCCACGGCGTGGATCGTGAGGTTCTGGGTGGTCTGGCGCACGCCGCCCATGCGGCCGGCCATGCGCATCCCCTTGAAGACGCGACCCGGGGTGGCGCAGCCACCGATCGAGCCGGGCTTGCGGTGGTTGCGGTGCGCACCGTGGGAGGCGCTGACACCGGCGAAGCCGTGACGCTTCATGACGCCGGCGAAGCCCTTGCCCTTGGTCGTGCCGGTGACGTCGATGGCCTGCCCGGACTCGAACAGCTCGACGGTCACCTCCTGACCCAGGGAGTACTCGGAGGCGTCAGCGGTGCGCAGCTCCACGAGGTGGCGGCGCGGGGTCACGCCGGCCTTGGCGAAGTGGCCGCTCTTGGGCTGGTTGACCTTGCGCGGGTCGATGGCGCCGTACGCGATCTGGACGGCGTCGTAGCCGTCGGTCTCGGCGTTGCGGACCTGGGTGACGACGCACGGGCCGGCCTGGATGACGGTCACGGGGACGAGACGGTTGTCCTCGTCCCAGACCTGCGTCATGCCGAGCTTCTCGCCGAGGACGCCCTTGACGGTCTTGGTGGCAGTAGTAGTCATCTCGTTCAGCCTCAGAGCTTGATCTCGATGTTGACGTCAGCCGGGAGGTCGAGGCGCATCAGCGAGTCGACGGCCTTGGGCGTCGGGTCGATGATGTCGATGAGGCGCTTGTGGGTGCGCATCTCGAAGTGCTCGCGGCTGTCCTTGTACTTGTGGGGCGACCGGATGACGCAGAACACGTTCTTCTCCGTGGGCAGCGGCACGGGGCCCACCACCGTCGCGCCGGCACGGGTCACGGTGTCGACGATCTTTCGCGCCGAGTTGTCGATGACCTCGTGGTCATACGACTTCAACCGGATGCGGATCTTCTGTCCCGCCATCTTGTGTCCGTCTCTCTCTCGCCGTCTTGCCTTGGTCTGTGTCGGTCGACCTGGTCTCCGACCCACGCGGTCGGGTGTGTCGCACCCGCTCCGCGACGCGACGACGCGCCGAATGGCTGGTCGTGCGATCTGGTCGTCGACCCGATCGAGCCGGGTCGTGCTTCGTGTCCGATGTGTCGTCCCGCCCGAGGCGGTGCGATGCGTTGTCATCGGCGTGTCGGTGGCACCGGTGATCGTGGCAAAGTCCGATCACGGCGTCACCGTTCAACAAGCAACCTGAACAGTGTGCCAGAGCCTGCGGGCCCACTCCAAATCGGCCCGGGCCCGCTCCCCACGCGGACCGGGGGCGTCAGGTCGCCCGGAGCTGCGTTCAGCCCTCGTCGGCGAGGTCGGCGGTCGAGCGGCCCTGGTCCTGCAGCCCCTTGATCCGCAGCGACCGCGCCTCCTCGAGCTCGGCCTCGTGGGCCTCCTCGGCGGCGTCGGACTTCGCCGTGTCCCGCAGCGGCAGGAGCAGGTCCTGCTCGGCGGCCATGCCGGCCTGCAGCTGGCGGGAGCGCTCGATCTCGGAGTCGACCTCGGCGCCCAGGAGCAGCACGTTGTTGAGGATCCACAGCCACAGCAGGAAGACGATGACGCCGGCGAGCGAGCCGTAGGTCGCGTTGTAGGAGCCGAAGTTGGAGACGTAGAAGCCGAAGACGATCGACGCGATGATCGCGACGACGATCGCGACGGCGGCACCGGGGCTGAGCCAGCGGAACTTCGGCTGCTTGACGTTGGGCGTGGCCCAGTAGAGCAGACCGACCATGAAGATCACGACGAGCAGGATGACCGGCCACTTCGCAATGTTCCACGCCGCGACCGAGGCGTCGCCGAGGCCGATGGTGTTGCCGATGGCCCGGGCGACGTCACCGCTGACCGCGATCGACATGATCGTCGCGGCGGCGAGCACGAGCAGCACCGCGGTCACGGCGAGCTGCATGGGCCGCAGCTTGAGGAAGCCGCGCCCCTCGGGCACGTCGTAGATGCGGTTGAGGGCACGGCCGAAGGCCCCGACGTAGCCGGAGGCCGACCACAGCGCACCGCCGATACCGACGACGAGGCCGAGCCCGGCACCCGAGGAGTTGACCATCTGGTCGATCGGTCCCTCGAGGATGTCGACGGCGTCCCCCTGGCCGAGCTGACCGATGACGTCGAGCAGGGTCTTCTTCGTCTCCTCGGGATCGCCCACGAGACCGATGATCGAGACCAGGGCGAGCAGCGCCGGGAAGATCGACAGGACCGCGAAGTAGGTCAGGCTCGCCGCGAGGTCCGTGCACCCGTCGGCGGAGAACTCCTTGACCGCCCGCTTGAAGGCGAAGACCCAGCTGCGGCGCTTCATGTGCCGCAGGGACGGCTTGGCGACCTCGTCGAGACCGGCGTCGTCGCCAGTCAGGTCTGCGGTCGCGGTGCTCTCGTCGGTGGCCATGTGGCGTGGTCTCCGTGGTCGGGTGCTGCGGTCGTCACCACCCTAGGACGAAGGGAGTCCCCCGTCGCGTTGCCACACGCGAACGCGCCCACCGCCCCGACGGACGATGGGCGCGTTCGGTAGTGCATTCAGGCGACGCCGCAGATGCTGACGAGACCTCCAACCCCTGCAGTCAGGTTGAACGTGCCGGACGAGCCGGCGACGCTGAGGGTGGCGCTGCCGATGACGGTCACGTTGAGGCCCGACGGGAACACGTTGACGACGACGGAGTCCCCGGGCTCGAGGGCCTTGGTGAGCGCCGCCGTCCCCTGCTCGCTGTAGAGGACACCGACGTTGGCCAACTGCTCTCCCAGGAGGTTGACTCCGGCCACGCCCGCACCGGAGAGCTCGACAGGGGTACCGCTAGGAAGGGTGCATCCAGAGTCGCTCGGGTTGGTGATGCGGAATCGCGGCGGCTGGCCCAGAAGCGTAAGGCCGTCGCAGTTCTCCACAGAGACGACCAGGGCCCCCGGGCCACAGACCGGGAGGGGCGAGGCGGCGAGCGCGGGGGCAGCGGCGGCGACGGTCACGGCGGGGACGGCCCAGGCGGCCCCCTTCGCGATCTGACGGCGCGACGGACCGGCGGTGGTGATGTCCTTGGACAAGGCGAGGCTCTCTCTGCGGACAGGCGCGGTCAGGTGCGCCGCGCGGATGACACGGCCGGATCCAGGGTCCTCCCCCCGGCGAACGCCCCCCTGTCGAGGCACTCACGCGTGAGATTAGGGACACCTTCGGGACCCCACCTCGAATGCCCCCAGAAGGACTAGAGCCACTCGGACACGACGAGCGCTCGCCGCAGCCCTTCGCGCGTCTCGGCGCCCCGGTGACCCGCCTTGGCGCGGATGTTGGCGATGTGCACCTTGAGGGTGCGCTCGCTGATCCCGAGCCGCCGCGCCACCTCCGCCCGGGGGTGGTCCGACCAGTCGGCGAGGTAGGCCCGCGCCACCTCCTGCTCCCGCTCGGTCAGCCGCACCATCGCCTCCGGCGGCGGTGGCCACGGCACGGGTTGCCCGGCCAGCACCCGTCGCACGACGTCGACGACCTGCTGGGGTGGCTCGAGCATGGAGACGTACGCCGCCGCTCCCGCCTGCCGCAGGGCCGCGACCCGGGGCGAAGGGAGGACCCCACCCCAGACGACCGTCGCCAGCCCCGCGGACTGTCGCCGCTCGAGCAGGTCGGTCAGGTCCGGCAGCAGCGCTCCCCCCACGAGCAGGCCGGTGGCCTCGTCGACCGACGCAACCGTCCTGGCATCGAGCCCATCGGCCACGAGCACCGAGGTGACCGCGTCCGCGTGCAGCCGCCAGCGCGACCAGACGAAGACCATGGCGTCGGCGCGCATGGGAGCATCGTGCCCGATGTCCGCAGCCACCCGCCTCGACCTGGTCCACACCTCCCCTGTGGTGACGACGGCCCTGCGTCGAGAGCTGCTGTCCGGGCCGGAACCGCTGCGCGTGACGACCGCCGTGCACGCCTGGACCGACTTCCAGGCCGAGTGGGACTTCGCCGGGGACTTCGTCGTCGTCGACGCACAGCTCGACGACCACCTGCCGCTGGCCGTCAAGGTGCGGGCCCTGCGCCGACTCGGTTCGCACCCGATCATCATCGGGCCGCAGCGGCACTCCCCCTTCGCCCGCCGGGCAGCCGCCGAGGGCGCGACCGCCTGGATCGAGCCGACCCTCGGTCTGGCGCAGACCGCCGACGTCGTCCGCTCGGTCGCCGGCGGCGAGACCCCCGACATCGCGCGCGTCGAGCCGGCCGAGCCGCCCGAGGTGCACCTGACCGATCGCGAGCTCCAGCTGCTCTCCCTCTTCGTCGCCGCCCGCGGGCACTCCCCAGCCTTCCTCGCGCGCGTGCTGTCGCTGCGCACCGAGACCGTGCGCAGCCACATCGAGCGTGGCCGGGCCCGCTACCGGGAGGCCGGCCACGCGACCAACAACCGTGCTGCGCTGCGCACGGCGATGGTCGCCGACGGGTGGACCTACGACCCGCAGGTGTGGATCGACGCCGGCCGGCCGTGACACGACGCAGGGCCCGCCTCCCCTGACGACGGGAGACGGGCCCTGCGTGGTTGCTGACTCGAGGTCAGCCCAGGATCACTTGACGATCTTGGTGACGCGACCGGCGCCGACGGTGCGGCCACCCTCGCGGATGTTGAACTTCAGGCCCTCCTCCATGGCGATCGGCTGGATGAGCTCGACCTTCATGTCGGTGTTGTCGCCGGGCATGACCATCTCGGTGCCCTCGGGCAGGGAGACGACGCCGGTGACGTCGGTGGTCCGGAAGTAGAACTGCGGACGGTAGGAGTCGTAGAACGGCGTGTGGCGGCCGCCCTCCTCCTTCGACAGGATGTAGACCTGCGCCTCGAACTCGGTGTGCGGGGTGATCGAGCCCGGCTTGCAGATGACCTGGCCGCGCTCGACGTCCTCGCGCTTGGTGCCACGAAGGAGCAGACCGACGTTCTCACCCGCGCGACCCTCGTCGAGCAGCTTGCGGAACATCTCGATGCCCGTGACGGTCGTGGTGGTCTTCTCCTCGCGGATACCGACGATCTCGACCTCCTCGTTGACGTTGAGGATGCCGCGCTCGATACGACCGGTGACGACGGTGCCACGACCGGTGATCGTGAAGACGTCCTCGACCGGCATCATGAACGGCTTGTCGAGGTCGCGCTCCGGCTCGGGGATGTACTCGTCGACGGCCGTCATGAGCTCCATGATCGACTCGCCCCACTTGGCGTCGCCCTCGAGCGCCTTGAGCGCCGAGACCTTGACGACCGGGACGTCGTCGCCGGGGAACTCGTAGGAGGACAGCAGCTCGCGGACCTCCATCTCGACGAGCTCCATGATCTCCTCGTCGTCGACCATGTCGGCCTTGTTGAGCGCCACGACGATGTAGGGGACGCCGACCTGGCGGGCCAGGAGGACGTGCTCCTTCGTCTGCGGCATCGGGCCGTCGGTGGCGGCGACGACGAGGATCGCACCGTCCATCTGGGCCGCACCGGTGATCATGTTCTTCACGTAGTCGGCGTGACCCGGGCAGTCGACGTGCGCGTAGTGACGCGACTCCGTCTGGTACTCGATGTGCGCGATCGAGATGGTGATACCGCGCTGCTTCTCCTCGGGAGCCTTGTCGATCGTGTCGAACGCCGAGGCCTCGTTGAGGTCGGGGAGCTGGTCGTGCAGCACGCGGGAGATCGCGGCCGTCAGCGTCGTCTTGCCATGGTCGATGTGACCGATGGTGCCGATGTTGACGTGCGGCTTGCTCCGCTCGAACTTTGCCTTCGCCACTGTGTTGTCCTCCTCAGGACGTTTTCTCGGTTACGCCTTTGCCCGGCAGGGTGGCGTCGTGTGTGGGTGTGTGTGGATGGTCCGTGTCGGGATCCCGGTAATGCTACCGGTCACTCGCCTCGGGTCTTCTTGATGATCTCCTCGGCGACCGCCTTGGGGACCTCCGCGTAGGAGTCGAACTCCATGGAGTAGTTCGCCCGGCCCTGGGTCTTCGACCGCAGGTCGCCGACGTAGCCGAACATCTCCGACAGCGGGACGAGGCCGGTGACGACCTTGGCTCCGCTGACGTCCTCCATGGACTGGATCTGGCCACGGCGGGAGTTGATGTCGCCGATGACGTCGCCCATGTAGTCCTCGGGCGTACGCACCTCGACCTTCATCATCGGCTCCATGAGCACCGGGTCGGCCTTGCGGGCGGCCTCCTTGAAGGCCATCGACCCGGCGATCTTGAACGCCATCTCCGAGGAGTCGACGTCGTGGTAGGCACCGTCGATGAGGGTGGCCTTGACACCGACGACCGGGTAGCCGGCGAGCACGCCGTACTGCATGGCGTCCTGGATACCGGCGTCGACGCTCGGGATGTACTCACGCGGGATGCGACCACCGGTGACGGCGTTCTCGAACTCGTAGAGCTCGCCGTCCGTGTCCTCCGTGGCCTCGAGGGGCTCGAAGGTGATCTGGACCTTGGCGAACTGGCCGGAGCCACCGGTCTGCTTCTTGTGCGTGTAGTCGTACTTCTCGACCGCGCGACGGATCGTCTCGCGGTAGGCCACCTGCGGCTTGCCGATGTTGGCCTCGACCTTGAACTCGCGCTTCATGCGGTCGACGAAGACGTCGAGGTGCAGCTCGCCCATGCCGGCGATGATCGTCTGGCCGGTCTCCTCGTCGAGGCTCACCTGGAAGGTGGGGTCCTCGGCGACGAGCTTCTGGATCGCGGTGCCCAGCTTCTCCTGGTCACCCTTCGTCTTGGGCTCGATGGCGACCTGGATGACCGGCGCCGGGAAGGACATCGACTCGAGGATGACCTGGTCGTTGACGTCGCTCAGGGTGTCACCCGTCGTGGTCTCCTTGAGACCGATGACGGCGTAGATGTGACCCGCCATCGCCTCGTCGACCGGGTTCTCCTTGTTGGCGTGCATCTGGAAGAGCTTGCCCAGACGCTCCTTCTTGCCCTTGGTCGAGTTGATGACCTGGGTGCCCGGCGTGATCCGACCCGAGTAGACCCGGATGAAGGTCAGCGTGCCGAAGAAGGGGTGCGCCGCGATCTTGAAGGCCAGCGCGGAGAAGGGCTCCTCGGTGCTGGGCTTGCGCAGGACGACCTCGTCCTCGTTGCCCGGGGCGTGGCCCTCCATGGCCGCGACGTCGAGCGGGTTGGGGAGGTAGTCGACGACCGCGTCGAGGACCGGCTGGACACCACGGTTCTTGAAGGCGGAGCCGCAGAAGACCGGGTAGAGCTCGGAGTTGACCGTCAGCTTGCGCACGGCGGCCTTGATCTCGTCGGTCGTCAGCTCCTCGCCACCGAGGTACTTCTCCATCAGGTCGTCGTCGGACTCGGCGACGCGCTCGACGAGGTGGTTGCGGTACTCCTCGGCCTTGGCCTGGAGGTCCGCGGGGATCTCCTGGACCTCGTAGGAGGCGCCCATGGTGACGTCACCCTTGGCGTCGCCGGGCCAGACGAGCGCCTTCATGCTGATCAGGTCGACGACACCGACGAAGTCGTTCTCGGCGCCGATCGGCAGCTGCATGACGAGCGGCTCCGCACCGAGGCGGTCCTTGATGGTGTCGACGGTGAAGTAGAAGTCGGCGCCCAGCTTGTCCATCTTGTTGACGAAGGCGATGCGGGGGACGTCGTACTTGTCCGCCTGGCGCCAGACCGTCTCGGACTGGGGCTCGACACCCTCCTTGCCGTCGAAGACGGCGACGGCGCCGTCGAGGACGCGCAGGGAGCGCTCGACCTCGACCGTGAAGTCCACGTGGCCGGGGGTGTCGATGATGTTGATCTGGGTGCCCTCCCAGAAGGAGGTGACCGCGGCGGAGGTGATCGTGATGCCGCGCTCCTTCTCCTGCTCCATCCAGTCGGTGGTGGAGGCACCGTCGTGCGTCTCGCCAAGCTTGTGGTTGACGCCGGTGTAGAAGAGGATGCGCTCAGTCGTCGTCGTCTTGCCGGCGTCGATGTGCGCCATGATGCCGATGTTGCGGACCTTGGTGAGGTCCGTCAGGACGTCCTGTGCCACTCGTTATCTCATCTCGCTCGTTGCGGTCGTGTCTGCCCGGGAGGGCGGGTGGTGGTCGGGGCCGACGGTCGCCGGCCCCGACCTGCTGTCACCAGCGGTAGTGCGCGAAGGCCTTGTTGGACTCGGCCATCTTGTGCGTGTCCTCGCGACGCTTGACCGCGGCACCCAGGCCGTTGCTCGCGTCGAGGATCTCGTTCATGAGGCGCTCGGTCATCGTCTTCTCGCGACGCTGACGGGCGTAGCCGACGAGCCAGCGCAGCGACAGGGTCGTGGCGCGGCCGGGCTTGACCTCGATCGGGACCTGGTAGGTCGCACCACCGACGCGGCGGGACTTGACCTCCAGAGAGGGCTTGACGTTGTCGAGCGCGCGCTTGAGCGTCTGGACCGGGTCGGTGCCGGTCTTCTCGCGGCAGCCCTCGAGGGCGTCGTAGACGATGGACTCAGCGATGGACTTCTTGCCGTCGAGCAGGATCTTGTTGACCAGCTGGGTGACCAGCGGGGACTGGTAGACCGGGTCGACGACGAGGGGGCGCTTCGGAGCAGGACCCTTGCGAGGCATTACTTCTTCTCCTTCTTCGCGCCGTAGCGGCTGCGGGCCTGCTGGCGACCCTTGACACCCTGGGTGTCGAGCGAACCGCGGACGATCTTGTAGCGGACACCGGGGAGGTCCTTCACACGACCACCACGCACGAGCACGATGGAGTGCTCCTGCAGGTTGTGGCCGACACCCGGGATGTACGCGGTGACCTCGATGCCGGACGTCAGGCGCACACGGGCGACCTTGCGCAGGGCAGAGTTCGGCTTCTTGGGGGTGGTCGTGTACACGCGAGTGCACACGCCACGGCGCTGCGGCGACCCCTTGAGGGCCGGGGTGGCGGCCTTGGACGGCTTGTCCTGCCGCCCCTTGCGCACCAGCTGGTTGATGGTAGGCAACCTGTTCTCCGTACGTCGGTGATGTTGTCTGCACCGTCCGGCGTGAGCCGGCCGATGCTCCTTGGATGCCACCGGCGACCCACGCACTCGGGTGTGTCGTCGGTGGTGCTCTCCCCTGCACTTCCGGTCACGGCCTGTCGGTCCGCCACCGGACGCCCGGCGAGAGAGGCGAGTCGGGTCGTCTCCGACCCTCCTCAGCACGCGTCACGGCACAGCCGTGCCACGTGCGGAGATCAACGATACCGGCGGCCCCCGTGGGGTCACAAATCCATACCGTCCGGAGGGCGCTCCGCGCGTTCAGCCCAGGGCGTCGAAGGCGGGGGCGTACCGGAAGTCCCCGGCCATCTCGGGCCGCCAGGCGCGCAAGGTCAGGGCCTGGAAGTACCTGTCCCCCCAGGGGCCCGGTGACCCGATCCCCAGGCCGGAGGCGGTGACGAAGCCGAAGAACCCGTAGTAGTCGGGGTCGCCGAGCAGGACGAGCGCCGGCTCAGCCTGCTGCTCGGCACTGGCGACGACGGCCATCATGAGGGCGGCACCGATCCCCTGCCGCTGCAGGTCCGGGCGCACACCGATCGGGCCGAGCCCGACGCTGGGCGCGCCCGCGAGGCTGCCGCGGCTGCAGACGACGTGGCCGACGACCTGCCCGTCGAGCTCGGCGACGAAGGTCAGCTCGTCGATGACCGAGCCCTCGGCCCGCAGCGCGCGCAGCAGCTCGCGCTCGACCGACTCGCTGCGCCCTGACGGCACCCCGAAGGCCGCGTCGTGCAGGGCCTCCGTGGCCGCCGTGTCGTCCGGCGTCTCGCGCCGGATCACCATGTCGTCGCGCATTCAGTACCTGTCCGTGATCCAGTGGCTGTTGCCGGAGAGGAAGGCGCCGACGTAGACCGCCGCCACCACGAGCAGCACGACGGTGACGACCGTGGCATCGCTGCGCGAGCGCCGGGTGAAGATCGCGACGGCCGCGCCGGCGAGCACCAGCGCCAGGAGCTTGCTCAGCCCGCCCGGCTTGAGCAGGAGCACCAGGGCACCGACGACGAGCAGGGCCCCGAGGGCCCACCGGGCCGCGGTGGCCCGCACCGACATCGGTTGCTCCCGGTCACTCATGGCGCCATCCTCCCCCATCCGGGCACGGCGAAGGGGGCCGACCACCTCGACGGTGGTCGGCCCCCTTCGCGTGGTGCCGGGCAATCAGCCCTTGGCGGCCGCCTTGAGGGCGCTGCCGGCGGTGAGCTTGGCGGCGTAGCCACCGGGGATGGTCATCTCCTCGCCCGTCTGCGGGTTACGGCCCTTGCGCTCGGCGCGCTCGACGCGCTCGAGGCTGAAGAAGCCGGGGACGGTGACCTTCTCGCCCTTGGCGACGGAGTCGGACAGGACCGCCTGGAGGGCGGTGATGACCTCGGACGCCGCGGAAGCGGACACGCCAGCCTTCTCGGCGACGGCGCTGGCGAGCTCGGACTTGTTCATAGTGGGATCTCCATCCTTGAAGTTCGTAGGTCGAACAAGGCCAATCAACCACGAAACCGGGGCCTTCGTCGACTTCGCCCACGGCGTGTTTCCCTTGATTTTCCGGCGATCTGTCGCCCGTCGGCCCCTCTGGCCACACCTCTCACGTGCGTCTCGGGGACGACGAAGGGGGTCGCCTCCCTCGCGGGAAGCGACCCCCTTCGGGTCACGAGAGGACGGCTCAGACGTCCAGGTCCAGGTCGTCGAGGCGGATGGCCTCGCCGGAGCCGGGACCGAAGACCGGGTAGGCGTACTCGTCGTAGTTGGGCAGCGAGTACATCGCGGCCTTGGCCTCCTCGGTGGGCTCGACCTCCACGTTGCGGTAGCGGGGCAGGCCCGTACCGGCGGGGATCAGCTTGCCGAGGATGACGTTCTCCTTCAGACCCAGCAGCGGGTCCGAGCGGCCCTCCATCGCGGCCTCGGTGAGGACACGGGTCGTCTCCTGGAAGGAGGCGGCGGAGAGCCAGGAGTCCGTGGCCAGCGAGGCCTTGGTGATACCCATGAGCTCCGGACGACCCGAGGCCGGGCGACCGCCCTCGGCGACGACGCGACGGTTCTCCGCCTCGAAGCGGGCGCGCTCGGCGAGCATGCCCGGCAGGAGGTTGGCGTCGCCCGACTCGAGGATCGTGATCCGGCGCAGCATCTGCCGGACGATGACCTCGATGTGCTTGTCGTGGATCGACACACCCTGCTGGCGGTAGACCTTCTGGACCTCGTCGACGAGGTGCTTCTGGGCGTGGCGCGGGCCGAGGATGCGCAGGACCTGCTTCGGGTCGATGGCGCCCTGGACCAGCTGGGTGCCGACGGCCACCCGCTCGCCGTCCTCGATGAGCAGGCGCGAACGCTTGCTCACCGGGTAGGCGTGCTCCTCGCCGTCGCGGTCCGCGACGAGCAGGATGCGGCGGCCCTTGTCGGTCTCCTCGATCGTCACGCGGCCGTCGGCCTCGGCGATCGGGGCGACACCCTTGGGGGTGCGCGCCTCGAAGAGCTCGACGACACGCGGCAGACCCTGCGTGATGTCGTCACCGGCCACACCACCGGTGTGGAAGGTACGCATCGTCAGCTGGGTGCCGGGCTCACCGATCGACTGGGCCGCGATGATGCCGACGGCCTCGCCGATGTCGACGAGCTGGCCGGTCGCCAGGCTGCGGCCGTAGCACTTGGCGCAGGTGCCGACCTTGGACTCACAGGTGAGGACCGAGCGGATCTTCACCTCGTCGACGCCGGCCTTGTAGAGCTTGTCGATGCCGACGTCACCGAGGTCGGACCCGGCCTCGGCGAGGACGGCGCCCTCGTGCTCGACGTCGGCGGCGACGCAGCGCGCGTAGACGGTGAACTCGACGTCGTCGTGCTTGCGGCGGGTGCCGGTCAGCTCGTCGAACTGGGCGATCGGCATGGTCAGACCACGCTCGGTGCCGCAGTCGTCCTCGCGGATGATGACGTCCTGCGAGACGTCGACGAGACGACGCGTCAGGTAGCCGGAGTCGGCGGTACGAAGGGCGGTGTCGGCCAGACCCTTGCGCGCACCGTGCGTCGAGATGAAGAACTCGACTACGGAGAGACCCTCACGGAAGTTCGTGCGGATCGGGCGCGGGATGATCTCGCCCTTCGGGTTGGCCATGAGGCCTCGCATACCGGCGATCTGGCGCAGCTGGAACCAGTTACCACGGGCACCCGAGTTGACCATGCGGAAGATCGGGTTGTCCTTGGGGAAGTTGGCCTGCATCTCCGCGGAGACCTCGTTGGTCGCCTGGGTCCAGATCTCGATCTGCTCCTGACGACGCTCGTCGTCGGTGATCAGACCGCGCTCGTACTGCTTCTGGACCTTGGTGGCCTTCTCCTCGTAGGTCGCGAGGATCTCCGGCTTGCGCGGCGGCGTGACGACGTCGGAGACGGCGACCGTCGTGCCCGAGCGGGAGGCCCAGTGGTAACCGGCCTCCTTGAGGGCGTCGAGCGATGCCGCGACCTCGACCTTGGTGTAGCGCTCGGCGAGGTCGTTGACGATCGTCGACAGACGCTTGCGGTCGACCGGCTCGTTGACGAAGGGGTAGTCCTCCGGCAGCGTCTCGTTGAAGAGCGCGCGGCCGAGGGTGGTCTCCGCCGTCCACGTCGCGAGCATGCCGCGCTCGTCGAGCTCGGCACCCTCGGGCACCGCGTCGCCGGTCGGCAGCACGACGTCGTTGAGCCGCACCTTGATCGGCGTGCCGATCTTGATCTCGCCGGCGTCGAAGGCCATGCGGGCCTCCGCCGTCGTCGCGAAGGCGCGACGGTGCTCGGTCTCGAGGGCCACCTCGGAGGTGAGGTGGAAGAGACCGATGACCATGTCCTGCGTCGGCATGGTGACGGGGCGACCGTCGGCCGGCTTGAGGATGTTGTTGCTCGAGAGCATGAGGATCCGGGCCTCGGCCTGGGCCTCCGCGCTCAGCGGCAGGTGGACGGCCATCTGGTCACCGTCGAAGTCGGCGTTGAAGGCCGTGCAGACGAGCGGGTGGATCTGGATGGCCTTGCCCTCGACGAGCTGCGGCTCGAAGGCCTGGATGCCCAGACGGTGCAGCGTGGGCGCACGGTTGAGCAGCACCGGGTGCTCGGTGATGACCTCTTCGAGGACATCCCACACGACGGAGCGCTGACGCTCGACCATGCGCTTGGCCGACTTGATGTTCTGGGCGTGGTCGAGGTCGACGAGCCGCTTCATGACGAAGGGCTTGAAGAGCTCGAGCGCCATCGCCTTGGGCAGACCGCACTGGTGCAGCTTCAGCTGCGGGCCGACGACGATGACCGAACGGCCCGAGTAGTCGACGCGCTTGCCGAGGAGGTTCTGACGGAAGCGACCCTGCTTGCCCTTGAGCATGTCGGACAGCGACTTCAGCGGGCGGTTGCCCGGGCCGGTGACCGCACGACCGCGACGACCGTTGTCGAAGAGGTTGTCGACGGCCTCCTGCAGCATCCGCTTCTCGTTGTTGACGATGATCTCGGGAGCACCGAGGTCGAGCAGTCGCTTGAGGCGGTTGTTGCGGTTGATGACCCGGCGGTAGAGGTCGTTGAGGTCGGAGGTCGCGAAGCGGCCACCGTCGAGCTGGACCATCGGGCGCAGGTCCGGGGGGATGACCGGGACCGCGTCGAGGACCATGCCGGCGGGCTTGTTGTCCGTGGTGAGGAAGGCCGTGACGACCTTGAGGCGCTTGAGGGCGCGGGTCTTCTTCTGACCCTTGCCCGTCGCGATGATCTCGCGCAGCTTCTCGACCTCGGCCTCGAGGTCGAAGGTCTCGAGGCGCTTCTGGATCGCCGCGGCACCCATGCCGCCCTCGAAGTACAGACCGAAGCGGTCACGCATCTCGCGGTAGAGGACCTCGTCGCCCTCGAGGTCCTGGACCTTGAGGTTCTTGAAGCGGTCCCAGACCTGGGAGAGGCGCTCGACCTGCTGGTCGGCGCGCTTGCGGATCTGGTTCATCTCGCGCTCGGCGGAGTCGCGGACCTTGCGCTTGGCGTCGGACTTGGCGCCCTCGGCCTCGAGCTCGGCGATGTCCTTCTCGAGCTTCTGCGTGCGGGTCTCGACGTCGGCGTCGCGACGGTTCTCGAGCTCACGCTTCTCGGCCTCGATCTGCGCCTCGAGCGAGGGCAGGTCGCTGTGACGCTGGTCCTCGTCGACGCTCGTGATCATGTAGGCGGCGAAGTAGATGACCTTCTCGAGGTCCTTCGGCGCCAGGTCGAGCAGGTAGCCCAGACGGCTCGGGACACCCTTGAAGTACCAGATGTGGGTGACGGGGGCGGCGAGCTCGATGTGGCCCATCCGCTCACGACGCACGCCGGCGCGGGTGACCTCGACGCCGCAGCGCTCGCAGATGATCCCCTTGAAGCGGACGCGCTTGTACTTGCCGCAGGAGCACTCCCAGTCCCGGGTGGGGCCGAAGATCCGCTCGCAGAACAGGCCCTCCTTCTCGGGCTTGAGGGTGCGGTAGTTGATGGTCTCGGGCTTCTTGACCTCGCCGTGGCTCCACGTACGGATGTCCTCCGCGGTGGCCAGGCCGATGCGCAACTCGTCGAAGAAGTTGACGTCCAGCACTGTGTGCTTCCTTCTCTCGTTCTCTCGAGGATGACTCTCGATAAGTTCAGTTGCCCTGGGGCGACCGGGGTCGCCCTGCGGGCTTGTGGGGGGCCGGAGCCGGGGGCCGCCGACCGGTCAGGTCGGCGGACCCCCGGGACTCAGACCTCCTCGACGCTGCTCGGCTCGCGCCGGGACAGGTCGATACCAAGCTCCTCCGCGGCGCGGAAGACATCGTCCTCGTTGTCGCGCATCTCGATGGTGCCGCCCTCGGAGTTGAGGACCTCCACGTTGAGGCAGAGGGACTGCATCTCCTTGATGAGCACCTTGAAGGACTCCGGAATCCCCGGCTCGGGGATGTTGTCGCCCTTGACGATGGCCTCGTAGACCTTGACGCGACCGGTCACGTCGTCGGACTTGATCGTCAGCAGCTCCTGGAGCGCGTAGGAGGCGCCGTAGGCCTCGAGGGCCCACACCTCCATCTCGCCGAAGCGCTGGCCACCGAACTGGGCCTTACCACCCAGCGGCTGCTGCGTGATCATCGAGTACGGCCCCGTGCTGCGGGCGTGGATCTTGTCGTCCACGAGGTGGTGCAGCTTGAGGATGTACATGTAGCCGACGGACACCGGGTCGGGGTAGGGCTCGCCGGTGCGGCCGTCGAAGAGGTTGGCCTTGCCGGAGCGGTCGATGAGCCGGACGCCGTCGCGGGTCGGGGTCGTCGAGTCGAGCAGACCGGTGATCTCCTCCTCGCGCGCACCGTCGAAGACGGGGCTCGCGACGCGCGTGTTGGCCGGGGCCTGGCGCGCGTCCTCGGGGATCATCTCGGCCCACTCGGGCTCGCCCTCGATCTGCCAGCCGCGGCTGGCAGCCCAGCCGAGGTGCAGCTCGAGGATCTGACCGATGTTCATTCGACCGGGGACACCGAGCGGGTTGAGCACGACGTCGACCGGCGTGCCGTCCTCGAGGAAGGGCATGTCCTCGACGGGCAGGATCTTGGAGATGACGCCCTTGTTGCCGTGACGGCCGGCGAGCTTGTCACCGTCGGTGATCTTGCGCTTGTTGGCCACGTAGACGCGGACCAGCTGGTTGACGCCCGGGGGCAGCTCGTCGCCCTCGTCCTTGTCGAAGACCTTGACGCCGATGACCGTGCCGGTCTCGCCGTGCGGGACCTTCATGGACGTGTCGCGGACCTCGCGCGCCTTCTCGCCGAAGATGGCGCGCAGCAGGCGCTCCTCCGGGGTCAGCTCGGTCTCACCCTTGGGCGTGACCTTGCCGACGAGCAGGTCGCCGTCGCGGACCTCGGCACCGATGCGGATGATGCCGCGCTCGTCGAGGTCGGCGAGGACCTCCTCCGAGACGTTGGGGATGTCGCGGGTGATCTCCTCGGGGCCCAGCTTGGTGTCGCGGGCGTCGACCTCGTGCTCCTCGATGTGGATCGAGGAGAGGACGTCGTCCTGCACCAGGCGCTGGCTGAGGATGATCGCGTCCTCGTAGTTGTAGCCCTCCCACGGCATGAAGGCCACGAGCAGGTTGCGCCCGAGGGCCATCTCGCCGCCGTCGGTCGCGGGACCGTCGGCGATCAGCTGGCCGGCCTCGACACGGTCGCCCTCGGAGACCATGACGCGCTGGTTGTAGCTGTTGCCCTGGTTGGACCGGGAGAACTTCATCATCTTGTACGAGCGCGAGCCGCCCTCGTCGTGGGTGACCGTGACCAGGTCCGCGGAGACCTCGGTGACGACACCGGCCTTCTCCGCACGCACGACGTCACCGGAGTCGAGCGCCGCGCGGTACTCCATGCCGGTCCCGACGAAGGGGGCCTCGGCCTGGACGAGCGGCACGGCCTGACGCTGCATGTTGGCGCCCATGAGCGCGCGGTTGGCGTCGTCGTGCTCGAGGAAGGGGATCATCGCGGTCGCGGCCGAGACCATCTGGCGCGGCGAGACGTCCATGTAGTCAACGTCCTCGGCCGGGATCTGGTCGACCTCGCCACCCTTGGTGCGGGCGAGGACGCGCTCCTCGGCGAAGGTGCCGTCGTCGAGGAGGACGGCGTTGGCCTGGGCCACGATGACCTTGTCCTCCTCGTCCGCGGAGACGTAGACGATCTCGTCGGTGACGCGACCGTCGACGACCTTGCGGTACGGGGTCTCGATGAAGCCGAAGGCGTTGATCCGCCCGTAGCTCGCGAGCGAGCCGATCAGACCGATGTTGGGACCCTCAGGGGTCTCGATCGGGCACATGCGGCCGTAGTGCGACGGGTGGACGTCACGGACCTCCATCTGGGCACGGTCACGGGAGATACCGCCCGGGCCCAGCGCGTTGAGACGACGCTTGTGCGTCAGACCCGACAGCGGGTTGTTCTGGTCCATGAACTGCGACAGCTGGCTGGTGCCGAAGAACTCCTTGATGGAGGCGACGACCGGCCGGATGTTGATCAGCGTCTGCGGCGTGATGGCCTCGACGTCCTGCGTCGTCATCCGCTCGCGCACGACGCGCTCCATCCGGGACAGGCCCGTGCGGACCTGGTTCTGGATGAGCTCGCCGACGCTGCGCAGGCGACGGTTGCCGAAGTGGTCGATGTCGTCGGTCTCGACGGGCACCTCGAAGGGCTCGCCGTCGCGCGTCCCCGGCAGGGTCGGCTGGTCGGCGTGCAGCGCCACGAGGTACTTCAGCGTCGCGACGATGTCGTCGAGCGTGAGCACCGAGGCGTCGAGCTCGGCCTCGACACCCAGCTTGCGGTTGACCTTGTAGCGGCCGACCTTGGCCAGGTCGTAGCGCTTGGGGTTGAAGTAGAGGTTGTCGAGCAGGTTCTGCGCGGCCTCGCGGGTCGGCGGCTCGCCGGGGCGCAGCTTGCGGTAGATGTCGAGCAGGGCGGCGTCCTGGTCCTCGACGGTGTCCTTCTCGAGGGTGGCGCGCATCGACTCGTAGTCGCCGAACTCCTCGAGGATCTCGGCGGAGGTCATGCCCAGGGCCTTGAGCAGGACGGTGACCGACTGCTTGCGCTTGCGGTCGACGCGCACGCCGACCATGTCGCGCTTGTCGACCTCGAACTCGAGCCAGGCACCCCGGCTGGGGATGACCTTGGCCGAGTAGATGTCCTTGTCGGACGTCTTGTCGGGCGTGCGCTCGAAGTAGACGCCCGGGCTGCGGACGAGCTGCGAGACGACGACGCGCTCGGTGCCGTTGATGATGAAGGTGCCGCGCTCGGTCATGAGCGGGAAGTCACCCATGAAGACCGTCTGGCTCTTGATCTCGCCGGTCTCGGCGTTCATGAACTCGGCGGTGACGAAGAGGGGCGCGGAGTAGGTCTGGTCGCGCTCCTTGCAGTCGTCGACGGAGTACTTCGGCTCCTCGAAGCGGCTCTCCCGGAAGGAGAGGCTCATCGAGCCGGAGAAGTCCTCGATCGGGGAGATCTCCTCGAAGATCTCCTCCAGCCCCGGGTGCTCCGGGACATCGCGTCGACCAGCGTCGAGAGCCTCAGCGAGACGCTCCTGCCACTTCTCGTTGCCGAGGAGCCAGTCGAAGCTCTCGGTCTGGAGGGCCAGGAGGTCTGGGACCTCGAGCGGCTCGCGGATCTTCGCGAAGGACAGACGGCCACTGGCCGTCCGTGCGGTGGACATCGGGGAAGCGGTGCGCGAGGCAGCCAAGGATGGATCCTTCCACGGGCCTGAGAGTCGGGCGGTGCCACCCGGTCCGGACCATCACCTGGCGGGGGGCTCGACACACCTCGGAGAAGAGGGGATTGGAGCGATCCGACCGGGCGACGACAGGAACAAGGCAGCGCAAAGCGACAGCGTAATGCACAAACACACAAGTGTCCAACCCGGTCGAGCCGACGGCTCGACGGTGGTCCACGGCCCGCCTCCCGCAGGAGCGGTGGGGCCGGATCAATCGACGCCATGAGGATGGACGACACGGCAGCCGACGTCAAGGCTGTCTCCCGGCGGGTCGCGAAGGGGGGCCGGCGCACGAGGGGCGGGGACCCCCCTTCGCCCGGTCCCCCTAGGGTGGGGCCATGGACCTGCGCAAGATCCGCCGCCGACGCCGGCGGCTCGAGGTGCAGCGCACCGTGCGCCGCGCCGCCGGAGCCGCGCTCGCCACCCAGCTCCTCACTGCCGCAGGGCTTCTCGTCTTCGACAGCCAGCGGCGCAAGGACCGCCCGGACAAGGAGTTCCCCCACCGTCACGGCGGACCGGTGCCCGTCCCCGGCGGCGACGTGCGCATCTACACCTTCGGCGAGAACCTCTTCGAGGACATGCTCGCGGACATCGAGGCGGCCACCGAACGGATCTACCTCGAGACCTACATCTGGAAGGGCGACGCGACCGGTGAGCGCTTCCGCAAGGCCCTCACCGACGCGCACGCGCGCGGCGTGCAGATCTACGTCGTCTACGACACCTTCGCCAACCTCGTGGTCCCCCGCGACTTCTTCCGGCAGCTGCCCGAGGGCATCCACGTCAACCGCCACCCGCTCGTCACCGGCGGGGTGGCCTTCCTCAGCCCGCGGCACTGGGGGCGCAACCACCGCAAGCTGCTCGTCGTCGACGACACCGCCGCCTACCTCGGCGGCTACAACATCGGCCAGGACTACGCCAACCGCTGGCGCGACACCCACGCCCGCTACTCCGGGGAGATGGTCGTCGAGCTCGAGAACGCCTTCGTCGACTACTGGAACCTCTACGGCGGGCGCCCGGAGCTGCCCCAGCCGCGCCGGCGCACGTGGAGCCGGGACATGCGCGTGCACCGCAACATGCCCGCCGACATGGTCTACCCGATCCGCAACATGTACCTCGAGGCGATCGACCGGGCCAGCACGCGCGTCTGGCTGACGACGGCCTATCTCATCCCCGACGACGCCTTCGTCCGCAGCCTCGTCAACGCCGCGGGGCGCGGGGTCGACGTGCGCGTCATCGTCCCCCACTTCAGCAACCACATCGTCGCCGACTGGCTCAGCCGCGCCCTCTACGAGCGGCTGCTGCGCGGCGGCGTGCGGCTGCTGCGCTTCGAAAATGCCATGGTGCACGCCAAGACCGCGACGATCGACGGCCTGTGGTCGACGATCGGCACCGCCAACATCGACCGGCTGAGTCTCGCCGGCAACTACGAGATGAACATGGAGATCCTCGACGCGGACGTCGCCGCCCGGATGGAGGAGATCTTCGCCCTCGACTCCGGCAACTGCACCGAGCTGACCCTCGACGAGTGGACCCGGCGCCCGCTGATCAGCCGGGTCACCGAGGGCATCCTCTCCCCCTGGCGCCCGCTGCTCTGACGAGTCCAGCGCACGACGAAGGGCGGGTCGCACCAGATGGTGCGACCCGCCCTTCGGCAGATCAGTGCTCGTCAGTGACGAGCCGAGATCACTTGAGCTCGACGGTGGCGCCGGCGCCCTCGAGGGCCTCCTTGGCCTTCTCCGCGGCGTCCTTGTCGACCTTCTCGAGGACGGGCTTGGGGGCGCCGTCGACGAGGTCCTTGGCCTCCTTGAGGCCGAGGCTCGTGAGCGCGCGGACCTCCTTGATGACCTGGATCTTCTTGTCGCCGGCCGCGGCGAGGATGACGTCGAACTCGTCCTGCTCGGCGGCGGCGGCGCCACCGGCGTCGCCACCGGCGGCCGGGGCGGCACCCGCGACGGCAACCGGGGCCGCGGCGGTGACCTCGAAGGTCTCCTCGAACTGCTTCACGAACTCGGAGAGCTCGATGAGGGTCATCTCCTTGAAGGCCTCAAGGAGCTCGTCGGTGCTGAGCTTCGCCATGATGGGCGTCCTTTCTCGAAAAAACGTGTGTGCCGAAAGTGGCGGGGTCGTGCAGTGGCCGGAGGCGGGTGCCTCAGGCCTCGTCGCCACCCTCGGGGGTGGTCTCGGTGGAGGCGTCGGCCTCGGCGGCCGGCTCCTCGGTCTCCGCAGCGGGGGCGTCGGTCGCGACCGGGCCCTGCTCCTCGACCTTCGCGCGCAGCGCGTCGACGACGCGAGCCGTCTGCGCGAGCGGCGCGTTGAAGAGGTACGCGGCCTGGGTGAGCTGGGCCTTCATGGCGCCAGCCAGCTTGCCCAGGAGAACCTCGCGGGACTCGAGCTTCGCGAGCTTGTCGATCTCCTCCGGCGTGAGCGGGTTCCCGTCGAGGATTCCGCCCTTGATCACCAGGAGGGGGTTGTCCTTGGCGAAGTCACGCAGACCCTTGGCAGCCTCGACGGGGTCGCCCTCGACGAAGGCGATCGCGTTGGGGCCGACGAGCTGGCCCTCGAAGGCGGACTCGATGCCCGCCTCCTTGGCAGCGCGCTCGGTCAGCGTGTTCTTCACCACGGAGTAGGTGGCGTTGCCACGGAGCTTGCTGCGCAGCTCGCCGAGCTGCGCCACGGTCAGACCGCGGTACTCCGTGATCACGGCCGCGCTGGAGCTGCGGAACTTCTCCGCGAGCTCGGCGATGGCGGCGTCCTTCTGGGGGTTCGCCATGCGGGCCTCCCTTCTCGTGTGGTGCCACCGGGGCCCGGAACGAGAAAAGGAGCCCCGGCACAGGCACGGGACTCCGGCACGCACGTCACGAGGACGGGTGCGAATCAGGTGGCCTGCGCGGGTCGCCCGCTCTCGCGGAACCTTCAGTCACGATCACGTGGATCACGACAACCGGCGGTCAGTGGTCGTGGACAACGGTACGGCAGGTGGGCCCGGTGTCCAAATCGCCTCGGCCCCACCCTGCCGCGGCATGACGAAGGGGGGCGCCTCCCTCGCGGGACGCGCCCCCCTTCGTGGCTGCAGCCTCGGATCACTCCGCGGCGGGAACCTCGTCGGCGGCCACCGGGGTGGACTCCTCCAGGAGGTTCTTGACCCGCGAGCTGTCGAGCTGGATGCCGGGGCCCATGGTCGTGCTCAGCACGGCCTTGGTGATGTAGCGGCCCTTGGAGGCAGACGGCTTGAGACGCAGGATCTCGTCGAGCGCGGTCTGGTAGTTCTCCACGAGCGCCTTCTCGTCGAAGCTCGCCTTGCCGATGATGAAGTGCAGGTTGGCGTGCTTGTCGTTGCGGAACTCGATCTTGCCGCCCTTGATGTCGGCGACGGCCTTGGCCGTGTCCATCGTGACGGTGCCCGTCTTGGGGTTGGGCATGAGGCCACGGGGACCGAGGACCTTGCCGAGACGACCGACCTTGCCCATGAGGTCCGGGGTGGCGACGACGGCGTCGAAGTCCATCCAGCCGCCCTGGACCTTCTCGAGCATGTCGTCGGACCCGACGAAGTCGGCGCCGGCCTCACGGGCGGCGTCGGCCTTGTCGCCGTTGGCGAAGACGAGGACGCGGGCGGTCTTGCCCGTGCCGTGCGGGAGGTTGACCGTGCCGCGGACCATCTGGTCGGCCTTGCGGGGGTCGATGCCGAGTCGGAAGACGACCTCGACGGTCTCGTCGTAGGACTTCTTCGCGCCCTCCTTGGCGAGGCGGACGGCCTCGAGGGGGGCGTAGGCGAGGTCGCGGTCGATCTTGTCGGCTGCGGCGCGGTAGCTCTTGCTGCGCTTCATGCGTGCTCCTTGGTGGTGGTGGAGGTGTGGTGCGGGCCAGCGCGTGGCCCTCCCACGGATCGGGCTCAGATACCCGGGGTCTCGATGCCCATCTGGCGGGCGGTGCCGGCGATGATCTTCATCGCGGCGTCGATGTCGTTGGCGTTGAGGTCGGGCATCTTGGTCTGCGCGATCTCACGCACCTGGTCGGGGGTGAGGGAGCCGACCTTGACCTTGTGCGGCTCGCCCGAGGCCTTCTTCAGGCCAGCGGCCTTCTTGATCAGCTCGGCGGCCGGCGGGGTCTTCGTGATGAAGGTGAAGGAGCGGTCTTCGTAGACCGTGATCTCGACCGGCACGACGTTGCCGCGCATGTCCGCCGTGGCGTCGTTGTACGCCTTGACGAACTCCATGATGTTGACGCCGTGCTGACCCAGCGCCGGACCGACCGGCGGGGCGGGGGTGGCGGCACCAGCCTGGATCTGCAGCTTGATGTAGCCGGAGACCTTCTTCTTGGGGGGCATGCGGTGTTCCTACTTCCTGTGTTGTGGGCCCACGCCGTGGGCGATGACCCGGTTGCAGATGTGCCGCCGGTCGGCGGCACTGGACCATCAGATCTTCGCGACCTGGTGGAAGCCGAGCTCGACCGGGGTCTCCCGGCCGAAGATGGAGACGAGGACCTTGAGCTTCTGGCTCTCGGGGAGGATCTCGGAGATCGTCGCCGGCATGGTCTCGAAGGGGCCGTCCATGACGGTGACCGACTCGCCGATCTCGAAGTCGACGTCGACCGCGGTGGCCGGCGCGACGCCGTCCTGGGCCGGGGCCGCACCCGCGGCGGCCGGGGCGGCGGGCTTCTCGAGGTCGGCCGGCTTGATCATCGTGAAGACCTCGTCGAGGCTCAGCGGCACCGGGTCGTGCGCGTTGCCGACGAAGCCGGTGACGCCCGGGGTGTGCCGCACGGCGCCCCACGACTCGTCCGTCAGGTCCATGCGGACGAGGACGTAGCCGGGCATGCGCGGCTGCTTGCGCACCTTCTTCTGGCCGGACTTGATCTCGGTGACCTCGTCGATCGTGACGGCCACCTCGAAGATGTAGTCCTCCATGTCGAGGTTGGCGACACGCGTCTCGAGGTTGTGCTTCACGCGGTTCTCGTAGCCCGCGTAGGTGTGGATGACGTACCAGTCGCCGAACTTGCCGGCGAGGTCGTCCTTGAAGGCCTGGACCGGGTCGGCGCTGTCCTCGGGCAGGACGTCGCCGTCCTCGTCGGCGGCGGCCGCGGTCGGCTCGTCGGCGATCTGCTCGTCGTCGGCCTGCTCGGCAGCGGCCTCCTCGAGGGCCTCGTCGGCGGCGCGGGCGTCGTCCGCGTCCTGGGCCGAAGGGAGGTCCGCCGGCGGCTGCGCAGCGTGCTCGGCCTGCTCGGCGGCGATGACGCTCGAGGTGCCCTCGGTGTCCTGGGACTCGGGGGTCGGGGCCTGCTCGGACATGACCTGTTTCCTCATTTCGACTTCGTACGACGGCGCGGGAGCGCCCGGGATGCGGATCGGTGCGGCGGCGTCAGCCGCCGAACACCCAGAGCACAACCCGGGTGAAGACCGCGTCCAGTCCCGAGACGACGAGCATCATCACGGTGACGAAGACGATCACCACGAGCGTGTAGTTGATCAGCTCGGACCGAGTCGGCCGGACGACCTTGCGGAGCTCGTCGAGCACCTGGGCAAGGAAGAGGCCGATGGACCCGAAGAAGCGAGAGATCGGGTTGCCACCCTTCGGCTCGCGCCGCGCCTTGGTCGGCTGCGCTCCGAGCTGGCTCACGTCGTCTCTTCTCCGTCGAGGGGTCTCACCTGGCTGCGCAACGGGTGTCGTGCAACGCAGGGCAGGAGGGACTCGAACCCCCAACCGCCGGTTTTGGAGACCGGTGCTCTACCAATTGAGCCACTGCCCTTCGGGAGGTCGCGTTGGGGGCGATCTCCCGCGGTCGTCCCGGTCCGTCGTCACCGATGTGCGGGCACGCCGGAGAGTCTGGTCCAAGTCAACCGAGGCATCACTGTACGTCACGCAGGCACTGCACCGCGAACCCGCACGAGGTGGAAGACTGTCCGCGTGACTTCGACACCCGACGCTCGCCCCCTGTCCGACCTCTCCGCCGAGGAGCTGCGCACCCTCGCGCAGACCCAGCGGGAGGCCCACGCGGCCCAGGCCGCGAAGGGCGCCAAGCTGGACGTCACCCGCGGCAAGCCGAGCTCCGCACAGCTCGACCTCGCCGACCCGATGCTCTCCCTCCCTTCGGCCACGACGGACCGCGCCGGGACCGACGTGCGCAACTACGGCGGCCTCTCCGGCCTCACCGAGCTGCGCGAGATCTTCGCCGAGCTCCTCTGGGTCGAGCCGGAGCAGATCGTCGCCGGGGGCAACTCCTCGCTGACGATGATGCGCGACGTCCTCGTCGACCTGCTGCTCTTCGGTGCCATCGACTCCCCCCGCCCGTGGGCGAAGGAGGACAAGGTCACCTTCATCTGCCCGGTCCCGGGCTACGACCGCCACTTCGCCCTGCTCGCGGACCTCGGCATCGAGATGGTGACCGTGCCGATGACGGACGACGGGCCGGATGTCGAGGAGGTCGCCCGCATCGCCGGCTCCGACCCCTCGGTCAAGGGCATGTGGATCGTGCCGACCTATGCCAACCCGACCGGCTCGATCGTCACCCACGAGATCGCCAGCCGTCTGGCCGGCATGGAGACGGCGGCCCCCGACTTCAAGATCTTCTGGGACAACGCCTACGCGGTGCACCACCTCACCGAGGACGAGGCCAAGAGCGCCGACATCATCACGCTGTGCTCGGGCGCCGGCCACCCGCACCGCACCGTCATGTTCGCCTCGACCTCGAAGATCACCTGGGCGGGCGCGGGCGTGGCCTTCCTCGCCTCGTCCGTGGAGCAGGTCGCCTGGTACCTCGAGCACCTCGGCAAGGGGTCGATCGGCCCCGACAAGGTCAACCAGCTGCGCCACGTCGAGTTCTTCGGCGACGCCGAGGGCGTGCGGGCGCACATGCGCAAGCACGCGGAGATCATCGCGCCGAAGTTCGCCGAGGTCGACCGCGTCCTCACCGAGCGGCTCGGCGGGCTCGGGGTGGCCACGTGGAACCGCCCGACCGGTGGCTACTTCGTCAACCTCGACGTCCTGCCCGGCACCGCCTCGCGCGTCGTCGCCCTCGCCAAGGAGGCCGGCCTCTCGCTCACGCCGGCCGGCGCCTCCTTCCCCCACGGCGACGACCCGCAGGACACCAACATCCGCCTCGCCCCGACGATGCCGCCCATGGCGGAGCTCACCGAGGCGATGGAGACGGTCGCGACCTGCGTCCTGATCGCGGCCGCGGAGCAGCTGGAGACCACCAAGGAGTGATGATGAGCGAGCGCGAGGACCTCGACACCGACCTCACGAGCTACAGCCTCGACGACGAGGACCAGCTGCAGCCCGGTGACAGCCTCATGGGCACGGGGGCGGAGGGCGAGGACGTGCTCGACGCGGGGTACTCCCCGCCCGACTCCCCCCGCGGGTCCTACGCGCACGGGGTGACCGCTGCCGAGCAGGCCGTCGGCGAGACGATCGACGAGCGGCTCAAGCAGGAGGAGCCCGACACCGCGTGGTCCGAGGAGGACCCCTCGCGGCGCGGCGACGGTCGGGTGGGCGGCGACGACCCCGACGCGATCGCCGCCGAGGACGACTGGATCGGCGACTCCGAGGTCGGCGACGCGCGCGCCGGACGCCTCGTCAGCCCCGACGAGGGCAGCCACGAGGACCACGACGACCAAGCCTGGGGTCGCGACGTCGGCGTCGACGGCGGCGCCGCCTCGGCCGAGGAGGCGGCGGTGCACATCATCGACGGCCGCGACGAGGAGCGGGACTGAGCGCCCCGGCACGGGACCTGCGGGCCCTGCCCAAGGCGCACCTCCACCTGCACTTCACCGGGTCGATGCGCGTCGAGTCGGTCCGGGACCTCGCCGCGGCCCACGGGCTGCGGCTGCCCGACTCCCTTCGCTCGGCCTATCCCCCGCGGCTGTCCGCGGCCGACGAGCGCGGCTGGTTCCGCTTCCAGCGGCTCTACGACGCCGCGCGGCACTGCGTGCACGGTGAGGCCGACATGCGGCGCATCGTGCGCGAGGCCGCCCTCGACGACGGCGCCGAGGGGTCGCGCTGGCTCGAGATCCAGGTCGACCCGACGTCCTACGCCGGGCCGGTCGGCGGGATCACGCCCGCGATGGAGATCGTGCTCGACGAGGCCCGGTCGGTGAACGCCACCGCCGACGAGACCGGCTCGGCCCGGGTCGGGGTCGTCATGGCCGCCAGCCGGATCCGGCACCCTCTCGAGGCGCGCACGCTCGCCCGCCTCGCGGCCCGGCTCGCCGACCGCGGGCCCGAGGGGGTCCTCGGCTTCGGGCTGTCCAACGACGAACGCCGCGGGTCGACGCCGGACTTCGCCCCGGCCTTCCGCATCGCCGAGCGGGCCGGGTTGGCCCTCGTGCCCCACGCCGGCGAGCTGCTCGGGCCGCAGGCCGTCGCCGAGACTCTCGAGACCCTGCGACCGCAGCGGTTGGGCCACGGCGTCCGCAGCGTCGAGGACCCGCGCGTCCTCGACCTCGTCGTCGAGCGCGGCGTGGCGCTCGAGGTGTGCCCGGGGTCGAATGTCTCGCTCGGCGTCTACCGCGAGGCGCCCGACGTGCCCCTGCGCACGCTGCTCGACGCCGGGGCCACGGTCGCGCTCGGCGCCGACGACCCGCTGCTCTTCGACTCGCGGCTGCTCGCGCAGTACGAGACCGCCCGCACGTTCCACGGCCTGACCGACCCGGAGCTCGCCGAGCTCGCCCGCGGCTCCTTCCGCGCCAGCCGCGCTCCGGAGGAGGTCGTCGCCACCGCCCTGGCGGACATCGACGCCTGGCTGGAGACACCCCCTTCGTCCGCGGCGTAGCCGTCACTCCCGGAGCGCGAACACGGCCGAAGATCCTGCGGCTCTCACCCCACACGGCGTGACATCTTCTGCCAAGATCGCAGTGCCGCGGCTCGATCCCCGGCCCGCGGTCACCAAGGGAGGAAATGCACATGGCTTCACGCATGCGACCGCGCGGCGCGCGCCTGGCGGCTGCTGCCGCCGTCATCGGGCTCGGCGTCATCGGCGCCCAGTCCGCCACGGGCGCGACCCAGGACGAGCCGACCTCGACCCCGGTCCCGATCTCGACCCCTGACGGTCAGATCTCCAGCTACGTCATCAACACCAAGCTCGTCACCCCGGGCCAGGTCCGCAAGGTCGAGTCGGCGGTGACCGCCGCCGGTGGCGTCGTCGTCCAGTCGTGGCCGCAGATCGGCGTCGTCGTCGCCCACTCGACGAAGGCCGACTTCCGCACCGCCGTCGTCGCGGCCTCCGGCAATGCCATCGAGTCGGTCGGCCCGACCCGCTCCGTCGCCGTCAGCGAGGGCACCCCTGCCGGCGCGCAGGCCCCGTGGGGCCCCGGCACCGGGCAGCAGAAGAAGGCCCTGACGAAGAAGGGCGACGTCTCCGAGGGCACCGCCGCCACCTCCACCGACCCGCGCGAGGGCGAGCAGTGGGACATGACGATGATCAAGGTGCCGCAGGCGCACGCGATCACGACCGGCTCCCCCGACGTCCTCGTCGGCGTCCTCGACTCGGGCATCGACCCCGACCACCCGGACCTGGCCAACCAGATCGACCGCGCCAACTCCGTCGGCTGCACCGACGCCGGCCGCCCGGCCACCGGTGAGTCCGCCTGGGCCCCGACGACGAGCGACCACGGCACCCACGTCGCCGGCACCATCGGCGCCGAGCGCAACGGTGTCGGCATCGTCGGCATCGCGCCGGGCGCGAAGATGGCCTCGGTCAAGGTCGTCAACGACGACGGGTTCATCTACCCCGAGTACGCGGTCTGCGGCTTCATGGAGGCCGGGCTCAAGGGCATGGACGTCACCAACAACAGCTACTACGTCGACCCCTTCGAGTTCTGGTGCGGTGACCAGCCCGAGCAGGCCCCGGCCATGGAGGCCGTGCGTCGCGCGGTCGACTGGTCGACGAAGCGCGGCACCGTCCACGCGGCGGCCGCGGGCAACAGCTCCTACGACCTGTCGAACAAGACGACCAACGACTCGAGCCCCAACGACGGCACCTCCGTCGAGCGCACGATCAACAGCTCCTGCAAGGACATCCCGACCGAGCTCGACGGCGTCGTCCCCGTCTCCTCGCTCGACCGGGCGGGCACGCTGTCGTCCTTCTCCAACCGCGGTCTCGGCTCGATCGACGTCTCGGCCCCGGGCCGCTCGATCCTGTCGACGATCGTCAGGGACAACGGTTGGGGCCTCAAGAGCGGCACCTCGATGGCCTCGCCGCACGTCGCCGGCGTCCTCGCCCTGATGAAGTCGGCGCACCCGACGTGGGGCCCGGAGAAGATGATCACCGAGCTGCGGGCGCAGGCCACCGACACCCCGTGCTCGACCACGACCGCCGGCGCCCCCTGCGTCGGCACCCCGGAGGAGAACTCCTTCTACGGCGACGGCATCGTCGACGCCTACGCGGCGGTGCGCTGACCCGCACGCCCACGCAGAACGCAGTGCCCCCGGCCATTCGGCCGGGGGCCCTGCGTCGTGCCGGGTCCGAACTCTGCACAACCCTGGGGTCTTGCAGAGTTGCCGGGCCCGGACCGTGCAAAACCCTAGGGTCTTGCAGAGTTGCCGGGCCTGGACCGTGCACAACCCTGGGGTCGTGCAGAGTTGGGGCCGGGCGGCCTAGAGGGCGTGCCCGACGAAGACGGGCTCGTTGACGAGCGTCACCCCGAAGGCCTCGCGCACGCCGTCGCGCACCTCGCGGGCGAGGGCGGCGACGTCGGCCGCCGTCGCGTCGCCACGGTTGGTGATCGCCAGGGTGTGCTTCGTCGACAGCGCCGCCGGGCCGGGCATGCGGTGCCCCTTGCCGAAGCCCGCCTTGTCGATGAGCCAGGCCGCGCTCGTCTTGACCCGCCCCTCCCCCGCGGGGAAGACCGGCGGGACCGGCCCGTCAGGACCGAGCCGGGCGGCCGCGCGCTCGACGAGCTCGTCCATCTGCTCCGTCGGCAGGATCGGGTTGGTGAAGAAGGAGCCACAGCTCCACGTGTCGTGGTCGGGCTCGTCGAGCACCATGCCGCGGATGCCGCGCTGGGCGAGCACCGCCGCCCGGGCATCGGCCAGCGGGACCCGGGCGCCCTGCTCGACACCGAGCTCGCGGGCGAGGTCGGCGTAGGCGACCGGCGCGGACAGCCCGTCGTCGCCGAGGCGGAAGGTCACCTCGAGCACGACGTAGCGGCCGGTCTCCTTGAAGACCGAGTGCCGGTAGGTGAAGGCGCAGGCGGCGTTGTCGAAGGTGACCTGCGCCCCCTCCCGCCGGTCCCACGCGAGGACCCGCACGATGGTCTGGGCGACCTCCTGGCCGTAGGCGCCGACATTCTGCACCGGGGTCGCCCCGGCGAGGCCGGGGATGCCGGACAGGGCCTCGATGCCGGACCAGCCCTCGGCGACGGCGCGGGCGACGACCTCGTCCCACACCTCACCGGCGGCGACGGTGACCTCGACGGTCCCGGCCGGCGACGACGGGGCGACGTCGACCCCCTTCGTCGTGATCCGCACGACGGTGCCGCGGAAGCCGTCGTCCGCGATGACGAGGTTGGACCCACCCGACAGCAGGAGAAGGGGGGTGCCCGCGTCATCCGCGGCGCGCACCGCCTCGACGACCTCGCTCGTCGTCGTCGCGGTGACGAGCGTGTCGGCCGGGCCACCGACACGCATGGTCGTCAGCGGCGCCAGCGCGGCGCCGTGCTCCGTGCCGCCCATCAGTCGAGCTGGACGGTCGCCCGGCAGCGGCCGAGGACCTTGTCGTCGCCGCAGGTCACGGTGAGCTCGACGGTGACCTGCCGGGTCTGCGCGTCGAGCGACCGCACCGCGCCGGACACCTCGATGGCCGCGCCCCCGTCGTGGGGGACGACGACCGGCTTGGTGAAGCGGGTGCCGTAGTCGACGACGCGGCCGGCGTCGCCGACCCAGTCGGTGACGACCTGGACCGCGGCACCCATGGTCCACATGCCGTGCGCGATGACGTCGGGCAGGCCGACGGCCTGCGCGGTGCGCTCGTCCCAGTGGATGACGTTGCGGTCGCCGGAGGCTCCGGCGTAGTGCACGAGGGTGGCCCTCGTGACCGGGATGGTGCGGCTGGGGAGGGCCTCGCCCTCGCTCACCTGCGAGAACTCGCGCACGGCCATGGTCACTCTCCTCCTCGCACGACGATCGTCGACAGGCTCGTCGCGACCGGCTCGTCGTGGGCGTCGATGATCTCGCTGCGCATCGTCACCATCTGGTGGCCGCCGGCGGCGCGGATCGCGTCGATGTGCAGCACGCCGCGCAGCTCGTCGCCCGCGACGATCGGTCGGTGGTGGGTGAAGCGTTGCTCGCCGTGGACGACGCGCGTGTAGTCGACGCCGGCCTCGGGGTCGACGACGAACTGGCGGTCGGTGCGCTGCCCGGGGATGACGGCGAAGGTCGGCGGGGCGACGAGGTCGGCGTAACCGGCGGCCCGCGCGGCCTCGACATCGGTGTGGATCGGGTCGGTCGCACCGACGGCCGCGGCGAAGTCGCGGATGTGCTCACGCCCCACGTCGAAGGGGGGTGTGGGCTCGTAGCTGCGCCCCTGGAAGTCCTCGTTCACGGCCATGCGGTCAGTCTAGGCGGGCACCTCGTGCACGACGACGCGGCCGCTCGAGCAGGTGCTCGGGCGGCCGCGTCGGGAAGCGTGCAGGTGCTGCTGGGACCTCAGCGGGTCTCGCGGTGCGCGGTGTGCTTGCGGCACCGCGGGCAGAACTTCGCCAGCTCCATGCGGTCGGGGTTGTTGCGGCGGTTCTTCTTGGTGATGTAGTTCCGCTCCTTGCACTCCGTGCACGCCATGGTGATCTTGGGGCGGACGTCGGCGCTCTTCGTGGCCACGGTAAGAACCTGCTCTCAGACACTTCGGGTGGTACTCGCCTGGCGCCGGTCTGCGCTGGGCGGGAGGTGTGTGGTGCGTTGCCACCTCGGGGGCACAACACAACGACGCACAAGAATAGTCCACGGGGCGGCCCCACCGGAAATCGGTGGTGGTCGCACCCGTGGCACTGCGTAGCGGGAGCGGGACTCGATCCCGCGACCTCACGATTATGAGTCGTGCGCTCTAACCAGCTGAGCTACCCCGCCGTGGCGGTCGACCTGCGCGCGCGGCGCGGGCCGAACCCGAGCCCCCTGTCGGAATCGAACCGACGACCTTTTCCTTACCATGGAAACGCTCTGCCGACTGAGCTAAGGGGGCAGGTCCTCCGGCTCTCGGGGAGATCCGGTGGACAACCTCGGGAGAGATTACACGCCAGATGGCGTGGTCATGAAATCGAGGGCTCACCCGCCGGCGACGAGGGCCTCCAGAGCGGGCCTCAGCCCGGCCGGGACCGGCACCGGACGCCGCGTCTGACGGTCGACGAAGACGTGCGCGGAGGTCGCGATGGCGACGGCCTCGCCGTCGCTCGCCCGCAGGAGCGCGCACTCCCAGCGCACGCTCGTGCGGCCCACGGCGAGGCTGCGCAGCCCGATCTCGAAGACGTCGGGGTAGGAGATCTCGGCGAGGTAGCGGCAGCCGGTCTCGGGGATGAGGTTGATCGTGTCGCCACCGGCGGCGACGTCGAAGCCGTGCGCCTTGAGCCAGTTGTTGATCGTCGTGTCCATGACGGAGTAGTGCACGGCGTTGTTGACGTGGCCGAACTGGTCGTTGTCGCTCCAGCGCGTGGGCATCGTCGTCCAGTGGCCGTAGCTCGAGCGGTCGAAGGGGGTCACCCGGCCCATCCTGCCCGACCGGCTCCGCGCGGGGCGGGGCGCCCGGGCACGAGCAAGGCCCCCGGGACGCGGACGTCCCGGGGGCCTCGTGCACTGCTGGTGGCAGGTGAAGGATTCGAACCTTCGTAGGGATAACCCGACGGATTTACAGTCCGTTTCCATTGGCCGCTCGGACAACCTGCCGTGTGCGTCTGAGAGGATAGCAAGCCGAACGCCCAACAGCAGAATCCACCCCGAGGAGCGCCCCGGACATGGCCAGCAGCAGCTTCGACATCGTCAGCAAGGTCGACCGCCAGGAGGTCGACAACGCGCTCAACCAGGCGGCCAAGGAGGTCGCGCAGCGCTACGACTTCAAGGGCGTCGGCGCCTCGATCGAGTGGAGCGGCGAGAGCATCGTCATCAAGGCCAACACCGCCGAGCGCGTGCTCGCCGTCCTCGACGTCTTCGAGTCCAAGCTCGTGCGCCGCGGCGTCTCGCTGAAGAACATCGACTTCGGCGACAAGGAGCCCAAGCCCTCCGGCAAGGAGTACGTCCTGTCGGGCCCGACCAAGGAGGGCATCGACCAGGACAACGCGAAGAAGATCTCCAAGATCATCCGCGACGAGGGCCCCAAGGGCGTCAAGCCGCAGATCCAGGGCGACGAGCTGCGCGTCACCGGCAAGTCCCGCGACGAGCTGCAGGAGGTCATCTCGCTGCTCAAGGGCAAGGACCTCGACGTGGCGCTGCAGTTCACCAACTACCGCTGACCCTCCCTTCACCCCCGGCACGCCGGGCAGCACGAGACGACCGGCCGCGACCCTCGGGTCACGGCCGGTTGTCTCGTCCGCAGGGTCAGACCGCCACGGGGGCGACGTCGTCCGCGGGGTCGCCGACGGGGTTGTCGGCGTCGTGCCGGCGCAGCAGGCGAGCGAGCAGCGGCACGCAGAGCAGTCCCAGGCAGGTGGCCGCGATGAGCACCCACAGACCCGACGAGGGCGCGCCCGTCGCCTGCTCCGCGAGACCGAAGGCATAGGGCCCGACGAAGCCACCGGTGAGGCCGATGGTGTTGACGAAGGCGAGGCCGGCGGCCGCACCCACTCCCCCGAGCCGGGCCATGAGCACCGACCAGTAGAGCGGCTGGACGCCGACGATGAAGAGCATCGTCGCGCTGAGGATGATCATCCGGGCGACCGGCTGATCGACGGCGACGAAGCACAGCGCGAGGACGATCGCGGCTGCGGTCGTGATGCCGATGAGCCGCACCTCGCTGCCGGGGTTGCGCCGCAGGACACGGGGCACGACGAGCACACCGATGACCGCCCCGATGCCGACGACACCGGAGATCAGCCCGATGAGGAAGCTGTCGGTGACGTTCATCGCCTGGACGATCGAGGGCACGAAGAAGATGACGCCGTAGGTGGCGATCTGGTTCATGAAGTAGATCGCCGCGATGGTCAGCAGGAAGGGCGTGGACATCGCCTGGCGGACGATCGCCCCGGGGCTGCCGACCGGCTCCTCCGCACCGACCGCGCGCCGGGTCAGCTCGGCGGCCTCGTCGGGCGTCAGCCAGCTCGCCCTGGCCGGCGAGTTGGGCAGAACGAAGAAGATGATGACGCCGAGGAGCACCGTCGGGATGCCCTCGAGGACGAAGAGCCACTGCCAGCCGTGCAGGCCGCCGACGCCGTCCATCTTCATCAGCGCACCGCCGATCGGGTTGGCCACGATGAAGGCGACGGACGAGGCGGTGAGGATGAGCCCGACGGCGGTGGCGCGGTCCTTCTGCGCGAACCACGTCGTGATGAGATACATGATCCCGGGATAGAGGCCCGCCTCCGCGGCGCCGAGCAGCAAGCGCAGCACGTAGAAGATCGTGGGGCTGGAGATGAACATCATCGCCATCGTGATCAGGCCCCACGTCACCGCGATCCGGCTGATCCAGACCTTCGCGCCGATGCGGTGGAGGATCAGGTTGCTCGGCACCTCGAGGACCGCATAGGTGATGAAGAACAGGCCCGCCCCGAGCCCGTAGGCGGCGGCGTCGATGCCGGCGTCGACCTCGAGAGCGGACTTCGCCAGGCCCACGTTGGTCCGGTCGACGAAGGCCATGAAGTAGGCCGCCATGAGCAGCGGGACCAGACGCACGAAGGCCTTGCGCGTCGCCGAGGAGTGGAGCGCGTCCGACGTCGTTGTCGGTGTCGTCATGTCTGATCTCCCAAGATCTCGTGGATGAATCCGCATTCATATTGAATGTGGATTCAAGTAGTGTCAAGGGTCACGTCGATGTGTGGACACCCACGAGCCGGCGGGCAGGGCCGCGGCAGCTCGAGCCCACGACAGGGCCGGCGGGCCAAGGGGGTCACCCCCGGGCGGCGAGCACCTCACCGGCGCGCTCGAGCAGCTCGCCCTTGCGGATCTTGCCGGTGTCGGTGAGCGGGAAGGCGCCGAGCACCTCGACGAGCGGCACCTTGTAGACCGCCATCTGCTCGCGGGCCCAGACCTCGAGCGCCGGGGCATCGACGGCGGCGCCGTCGCGCAGCGTGGCGAAGGCGACCGGCCGCTGCCCGGTGCCCCCGTCGCTCGCGGGCACGACGGCGACGGTGTCGACGTCGGGGTGGCCGGCGAGCATCATCTCGACCTCGGCGGGGAAGACGCTCATGCCGTTGACCTTGATCATGTCCTTGGCCCGCGCCAGGTAGTGCAGGCAGCCGTCCTCGTCGAGGTGGCCGGTGTCGCCGGTGTGCAGCCAGCCGTCGCGCAGCTGGCTCGCCGTCGCTTGGGGGTTGCGCCAGTAGCCGGTCGTGATCGAGGGGCTGCGCAGGATGATCTCGCCGGGCTCGCCCAGGGGCACCGGCTCGGCGGTCACCGGGTCGACGACGAGCACGTCGGTGCCGGGCACCGGCAGACCGCAGAAGACGGGTGTGGTCGTCAGGTCGTGGTCGTCGTCGGCGAAGCCGTAGGGCACGACGTCGACCGTGTGGCTCTCGGTGAGCCCGTAGGAGCCCTCGCGCAGCACCGAGTGCTCCCCCACGACCTGCGCCCACCGACGGCGCACCTGCGGCGTCAGCTTGCGGATGAAGGACATCGCCATCGGCCCGGTGAAGCTCGACAGGTCGCGCTCGGCGATGTCGGGCAGCTCGAGGGATCTCGAGATAGCTCTCGACGGTCGCGGCGGTCATCGTCACGCCGTGGCGCTCGACGAGGTCGACGACGGTCGCGGCATCCCACCGGGGCAGCAGCACGCTCGTGCCACCCATGACGAGCGGGATGAGGATGCCCAGGTCCTCGCCGGCGATCCAGAAGACGGGCACGAAGCACAGCGAGACGACCTCGCGGCCCACGCCGTTGGCCCCCGCACCGCTCACCGCCGTGTAGACCATGTGACGCTGCGAGTGCTCGCAGCCCTTGGGCAGGCCGGTCGTGCCCCCGGTGTAGTTGAGCGCCGCGAGCGCGTCGAGGTCGCGCTCCGGCTCGACGAGCGGGTCCGCGGTGAGCGCCTTGTCCCACGTGACGATCTCGACCCCCTCCCGGCGAAGGGAGGAGACCTCACCTCCCACGACGACGACCGTCTCCACTCCGGCCTCTGCGGCTGCCGGCAGCAGGCGCTCGACGAGCGCGGCGTGGGTGACGACGACGCGGGCACCGCTGTCGGAGAGCTCGTGGACGAGCTCGGCCCGCTGGAACATCGGGTTGACCGGCACGTGGACGCAGCCGGCGCGCAGGGTGCCGATCATGGCGACGACGAACTCGTGCGCATTGCCCAGGTGCACGCCGACGCGGTCTCCGGGGACCACCCCCTTCGCGCGCAGCCACCCGGCCCACCGGGAGTGCCGACCGGCGAGGTCGGCGTAGGTGAGCGTCTCGTCGCCGACGACGAGCGCCGGGTGCTCCGGCTGGCGGTCGGCCCACGCGTCCACGTACTCGGGCACGGTCATCTCGCCGAGCGGGTGGACGACCTCGCGGGGCGTGTCGGCGGGGCGCACCCGCTCCTGCCGGGCGCGCACGTCGGCGAGGTGCTGCGTGTAGTCCATCGGGCACTCCTTGGGTCACCAGGTGTCGACGTATCTCCGGGGCACGTCCTCGGGGACGGCCGAGCCCATCGCGGTGACGATCCACCGCCGGGTCTCGACCGGGTCGATGACGTCGTCGAGCTCGACGACGGCCGCGGCGTTGACCGCCCGCCCGCGCTCGTACATCTGCGCGAGCAGCTCGGCCTCGAGCTCGGCCCGCTCCGCCGGGTCGACGACGGCATCGAGCTCGCGGCGGAAGCCCAGGCGCACGGCGCCCTCGAGCCCCATGCCGCCGACCTCGCCGGTCGGCCACGCGAGGGTCGCCGCGGGTCGGTGGAAGCCACCGGCGGCCATCGCCTGCGCCCCGAGGCCGTAGGCCTTGCGCAGGACGACGGTGACGACGGGCACCCGCAGGTGCGAGCCAATGACGAAGAGTCGTGAGAAGTGGCGCACCGTCGCCGTGCGCTCGTGCTCGGGGCCGACCATGAAGCCCGGGGTGTCGCACAGCGAGACGACGGGCAGGCCGTGCGCGTCGCACAGCTGGAGGAAGCGCGCGAGCTTGTCGGCCGCCGGGGTGTCGATGGCGCCGCCGAGGTGACGCGGGTTGTTGGCCACCAGGCCCATCGGCCGCCCTTCGACCCGCACGAGGGCGGTGATGACGCCCGGCGCGAAGCCGGCCCGCAGCTCGAGGACGGAGCCCTCGTCGGCGAGGGTGTCGATGGCGACGTGCACGTCGTAGGCGCGCACCCGGCTCTCCGGCACGACGTGCCGCAGCCGCCTCTGGTCGGGCGCGCTCCACTGCTCGTGGGAGCCCTGGAAGTAGCCGAGGTAGCGCTGCGCCACGGCGACCGCCTCGGCCTCGTCGTCGACGACCACGTCGACGACGCCGTTGCTGCCCTGCACGCCGATCGGGCCGACCTCCTCGGGCGCAAAAACACCGAGGCCACCGCCCTCGATCATCGCCGGGCCGCCCATGCCGATCGTCGAGTCACGGGTGGCGATGATGACGTCGCAGCATCCGAGCAGCGCGGCATTGCCGGCGAAGCAGCGCCCGGCCGCGATGCCCACGGTCGGCACGAGCCCGCTCAGGCGACCCATCGTCGCGAAGGTCGGCACGTCGAGCCCGCTCGCCACCGTCGTGTCGGTGTCGCCGGGGCGGCCGCCGCCCCCTTCGGCGAAGAGGACCACGGGCAGCCGCTGCTGCTCGGCGATCTCGAGCAGCCGGTCGGTCTTCTTGTGGTTGAGGTAGCCCTGCGTGCCCGCGAGGACCGTGTAGTCGTAGGCGAGGACCGCGGTGCGGGTGCCGGTCGCACCGGGGCTCGTCGTCACGTGCCCGATGCCGGTGACGATGCCGTCGGCCGGGGTGCTCGCGACGAGGTCCTCCTCGCTGCGTCGGGCGCGCTGGGCAGCGACGGCGAGCCCGCCGTACTCGACGAAGCTGCCCTCCTCGACGAGGTCGGCGACGTTTTCACGAGCGGTCCGCTGGCCGCGGGCGTGCCGCTTGGCGATCGCATCGGGGCGGGCGGCGTCGAGGCGTCGCTCCTGCCGCTCGCGCAGGCGGGTGAGGTCGGCGCGCTCCGCGTCGAGGTCGGGACCGTCGTCGACGCTCGCGGTCTCCTCCCCCACCGACGAAGGGAGCAGCCGCACCAAGAGGTCTCCGGCAGCCGCGGTGGCCCCGGGCCGTGCCGCCACCGCCGTGACCGTGCCGGAGGCGGGCGCGGTGACGACGTGCTCCATCTTCATCGCCTCGACGACGAGCAGGGGCGCGCCGAGCGCGACCTCGTCACCCGCGGCGACGAGCACGTCGACGACCGCTCCGGTCATCTCGGCACGCACCTCACCGACCGGGCCGGCCTCGCCGCTCGCGGTCTGCGCGAGCCCGGCCTCCCCGATCCAGCGGGTGGTCACCCGCCAGTCGGCGACGTCGTCGTGCGCGAGCAGCTCGCGCAGCAGGGGCAGGTTGGTCTCGACACCGTCGATCGAGCACTCGAGCGCGGCCCGGAGCGCCTTGTCGAGCGCGCCGGAGACACCGGAACTCTGCAAGACCCTAGGGTCCTGCAGAGTTCCGGTGCCGTGGCTGTGGGTGACGACCTTGGCGACGAGGGAGTCGAAGCTCCCGTCGATGCGGGTGCCCTCGACGAGGTGGGTGTCGACCCGCACGCCCGGGCCGCTCGGCCAGGCGAGGCCGGTGGCGACGCCGTGGGCGGGCAGCGCCTCACCACCGGAGCCGACCCGCTCGGCCGCCACGCGCAGCTCGACCGCGCTCCCCCGCACCTCCGGGGGTCGGTCGAGACCGACCTCGGCGAGGGTGCGGCCCGCGGCGAGCGCGAGCTGGGTGAGCACGAGGTCGACGCCGGTCACCATCTCGGTCACCGGGTGCTCGACCTGCAGGCGCGGGTTGACCTCGATGAACCACCAGCGGGTCGGGTCGTCGGCGTCGAGGAGGAACTCGACCGTGGCCAGCCCGCGGTAGCCGCGCCCGGCGAGCAGCCGCACGGCCGACTCGTGCAGGGCGGCGCGCACGTCGTCGGGCAGGCCGGGTGCGGGAGCGACCTCGACGACCTTCTGGAAGCGCCGCTGAAGGGTGCAGTCACGCTCGCCGAGGTGGGTGACTCCCCCTTCGCCGTCGGCCGCGACCTGCACCTCGACGTGCCGCGCCCGCTCGACGTAGAGCTCGGCGAAGAGGTCACCGGAGCCGAAGCTGCGCTCGGCCTCCGACCGGGCCCGCTCCCAGGCCGGGGCGACCGGCTCGCCCGCCGGGACGGCCCGCATGCCGCGTCCGCCACCGCCGGCAGCGGCCTTGATCATCACCCCGCCCGGCAGCTGCACGCGGGCGAAGTCCTCGACCTCGGCCGCGCTCGCCCCGACCGCCGTCGCCGGCAGGACCGGGACCCCCGCCTCCTGCGCGGCCGCACGCGCCCGGCCCTTGTCGCCGAAGAGCTCGAGCAGGTCGGCCTCGGGGCCGACGAAGGTCACGCCCGCCGCGGCGCAGGCGCGCGCCAGCTCGGGCGACTCGCTGAGGAACCCGTAGCCGGGGTGGAGCAGGGTGCATCCGTGCTCCCGGGCCCCGGCCGCGAGGGCCGCGGCGTCGAGATAGGCCGCCGGGCCCTCGCCGGGGAGCACGTGGACGCCGCTCGCCAGACGCGCGGCGAGGCCGTCGGCCTCGGCCCGCGTCACCGCGACGACCGCCTCCAGCCCGGCTTCCCGGGCCGCCCGCACGATGCGGACGGCGATCTCACCACGGTTGGCGACGAAGACGCCCACGGTCTCTCCCTTCGGCTCGGACACTCCCGTCGGCTCAGAAGATCTCGAAGAGCCCGGCCGCGCCCATGCCGCCACCGACGCACATCGTCACGACGCCGTAGCGGGCACCGCGCCGCTTGCCCTCGATGAGGACGTGGCCGGCCATGCGGGCGCCGGACATGCCGTAGGGGTGACCGATGGAGATCGCACCGCCGTTGACGTTGTACTTCTCCGGGTCGATCCCGAGGGTGTCGCGGCAGTAGAGCGCCTGGACCGCGAAGGCCTCGTTGAGCTCCCACAGGCCGATGTCGTCGACGGTCAGGCCGTGCTGCTTGAGCAGCTTCGGCACGGCGAAGACCGGGCCGATGCCCATCTCGTCCGGCTCGCAGCCGGCGACGGCCATCCCGCGGAAGGCGCCGAGCGGGGTCAGGCCACGGCGGGAGGCCTCCTCGGCCTCCATGACGACGGACGCCGAGGCGCCGTCGGAGAGCTGCGAGGCATTGCCGGCGGTGATCGAGAAGCCCTCGGTGCCGTCCTTGGCCAGGACCGGGTTGAGCTTGCTCAGGTCCGCGAGCTGCGTGCCGGGGCGGTTGCCCTCGTCCTTGGCGAGGGTCACCTGCTGGGAGCCGACCTCGCCGGTCGCCTTGTCCTTGGTGAGCATCGTCGACGGCAGCGGCACGATCTCGTCGTCGAGGGCTCCGGCCTCCTGCGCGGCGGCGGTGCGTCGCTGCGACTCGAGGGCGTACTCGTCCTGCGCCTCGCGGCTGATGCCGTAGCGCTGCGCGACGACCTCGGCGGTCTCGAGCATCGACATGTAGGTCGCGGGCACGTGCTCGACGAGCCACGGGTCCTGGGCGCGATAGGTGTTCATGTGCTCGTTCTGCACGAGCGAGATCGAGTCGACGCCACCACCGACGGCGATCTGCTGACCGTCGACGATGACCTGCTTGGCGGCGGTCGCGATGGCCATGAGACCGCTGGCGCACTGGCGGTCGACGGACATGCCGGCGACGGTGACGGGCAGGCCGGCCCGCAGCGCGGCCTGGCGGCCGATGTTCATCGCGGTCGAGCCCTGCTGGAGGGCGGCGCCGATGACGACGTCCTCGATCTGCTCGCCCTCGACGCCGGCGCGCTCGACGGCGTGCCGCACGGCGTGGCCGATGAGCTCCTGGGCCTGGGTGTCGTTGAAGGCGCCGCGGTAGGCGCGGCCGATCGGGGTGCGGGCGGTGGAGACGATGACGGCTTCGCGCATGGTCACTCCTGGTGTGGTCGAAGGGGGATGGAGCCAGTCTGTCGTGGTGGCGGACGGGCAGGTCAGGCGACGGGCAGGTCGACGAGTGTGGCTAGGTCGGCACGGTGCCGGTCGGGGGTGCCCAGGGCCAGCTGGTCGGACTTCGCCCGCTTGAGGCGGGTGTGCACGGAGTGCTCCCACGTCATGCCGATGCCGCCGTGCAGCTGCAGCGCCTCCTCGGCGGCGCGGACCGCGGCGTCGGAGCAGAAGGCCTGCGCCGTGGCCGTGGCGATCTCTCCCTCCGCCGTGTCCCGGGGTGCGACGGAGGAGCCTCGAAGGGCGGCGCCGTCGGCGAGCACGCCGGCGGCCTGGCGGGCCGCGGCCTGGGTGTTGACGAGCAGCAGGTAGAGGTCGGCGAGGCGGTGCTTGATCGCCTGGAAGGAGCCGATCGGGCGGGCGAACTGCACTCGTGTCTTCGCGTAGTCAACGGTCGTCTCGAGGCACCACTGGGCGAGCCCGAGCTGCTCGGAGGCGAGCAGGGCGGCACCCGCGGCCAGCGCGGCGTCGACGGCCGCCACGGCGGCCTCGCCCGAGGCGACCTCGGTGCCGGTGCCGGTGACCGTCACCCGGGCGAGCGGGCGGGTCATGTCGAGCGAGGTGATCGGCTCGAGGTCGACCTCGTCCCGCCCCAGGGCACGAAGGGAGGTCCCTCCCGTCCCGTCGGCGACGGGGACGAGGAAGAGATCGGCGTCGAGGGCACCGGCGACCGGCGCGACCACCCCGTCGACCGGCGACCACGCGCCACGGCTCGCGGTCCATGGCAGGACGAGGGCGGCGGTGCGCTCACCGGACGCGAGTGCCGGCAGGTGCGCCTCGTCGCCGGCGGCGAGCAGCGCGCTCGTCGCGACGACCGCGCTGGTGAGGAAGGGCACCGGCGCGACGGCGCGGCCGAGCTCCTCGAGGACGACGGCCGCCTCACGGGCACCGGCACCGGCACCGCCGAGGGACTCGGGCACGAGCAGTCCGGCGAGGCCGAGCTGCTCGGCCAGGGCCCGCCAGATGCCGCTGACGTCGGTGTCCGGCTCGTCGTAGAGCCGGGCCGCCAGGCCGTCGTCGAGGACGCGCTGGAGGGTCGAGCGCACGCTGCCGCGCAGCGACTCCTCGACGTCGGAGTAGAGCAGGTCGGTCATCGCGGCACGTCCTTGAAGGCGACGCCCTTGTCGGGGCGGTGGTCGGGGGGCAGGCCGAGCACCCGCTCGGCGATGACATTGCGCATGATCTCGCTCGTCCCGCCCTCGATGGAGTTGCCCTTGGCGCGCAGGTAGCGGAAGCCGGGGCCGTGGCCGAGGAAGGAGCCACCCCGGGGGCGGACCATGGTCCAGTCGTGGTACTCGAGCCCCTCCTCGGGGGCGAGCTCGAGGGCGAAGCCGCTCACCTGCTGCGCCTGCTGGGCGAAGGCGAGCTTCATCGCCGAGCTCTCCGGGCCGGGCTGCCCGGCCTCGAGGCCCTGCCGCAGCCGCTCACCGGCGAGCCGGGTCACCTCGGTCTCGACCCACCACTGCATGAGCTCGGCGTGGTGGCCCGGGGTGCGCACCGACGGGTCGCTGCGCCAGCGCTCGGTGACCAGCCCGATCTGGCCGGCCTCGCGCTCGCTGCCGGCGCCGATGGCGACGCGCTCGTTGTTGAGCGTCGTCGTCGCGACCCGCCAGCCCTCGCCGACCTTGCCGACCCGCTCGCGGTCGTGGACGCGGACACCGGTGAGGAAGACCTCGTTGAACTCCGCCTCGCCTGTGATCTGGCGCAGCGGGCGCACCTCGACGCCGGGGTCGGTCATGTCGACGAGGAAGTAGGTCATCCCGGCGTGCTTGGGCACCGAGGTGTCCGTGCGGGCCAGGAGGATCGCGAAGTCGGCGTTGTGCGCACCGGAGGTCCACACCTTCTGCCCGTCGACGACCCACTCGTCACCGTCGGGGACGGCGCGGGTGGTGACGCCGGCGAGGTCGGAGCCGGCGCCGGGCTCGCTGAAGAGCTGGCACCAGATCTCGGTGCACGCGAAGAGCGGGCGCAGGTAGCGCTCCTGCATCTGCGCCGTGCCGAAGGCGAGGATCGTCGGGGCGGCCATGCCCAGGCCGATGCTGTTGCGGGCGACGTCGGGCCGGGGTGCGCCCGCCGCCTCGAGCAGGGCGTCGACCTCGAGCTGGCGGCCACGGGGCAGGCCGAGCCCGCCGCGCCCCTCGGGGAAGTGCACCCACGCCAGCCCGGCGTCGAACTGCGCACCGAGAAATTCTGGAGGAGGCGTCTTCTTGGGGTCGTGGCTCGCGAGGAGCTCCTCGACCCGCTGCTGCAGATCAGGCACGGCTGGTCATCCTCCGGATCTCGTGACGGGCGAGGGCATTCTTGTGCACCTCGTCGGGGCCGTCGGCGAAGCGCAGCGTGCGCACCTGCGCATACCACTCGGCGACGGGGAAGTCCTGGCTCAGGCCGCCGGCACCGTGGACCTGGACCGCCTTGTCGACGATCCACTCGACGGTCGCCGGGGCGGCGATCTTGATCGCCTGGATCTCGGTGTGGGCGCCCTTGTTGCCCACGGTGTCCATGAGCCAGGCGGCCTTGAGGGTGAGCAGCCGCAGCTGCTCGATGCGCACCCGGGACTCGGCGATCCAGTCACGGATGACGCCCTGGTCGGACAGCGGCTTGCCGAAGGCGACCCGGCTCGCGGCCCGCTCGACCATGAGCTCGAGGGAGCGCTCGGCGATGCCGATGAGGCGCATGCAGTGGTGGATGCGGCCGGGGCCGAGGCGGGCCTGGGCGATGGCGAAGCCCGAGCCCTCCTCGCCGATGAGGTTGCTCACCGGCACGCGCACGTCGTGGAAGTCGATCTCGGCGTGGCCGCCGTGGTCGCGGTCGTCGTAGCCGAGGACCTTCATCCCCCGCCGCACCTCGACGCCCGGGGTGTCGCGCGGCACGAGGATCATCGACTGCTGCCGGTGGCGGTCGGCCGACGGGTCGGTCTTGCCCATGAGGATGAAGACCTTGGCGTTGGGGTTCATCGCGCCGGAGATGTACCACTTGCGGCCGGTGATGACGTATTCGTCGCCGTCGCGCACGATCGCGGTCTCGATGTTGGTCGCGTCGGAGCTGGCGACCCGCGGCTCGGTCATTGCGAAGGCCGAGCGGATCTCGCCGGCGAGCAGCGGGGTGAGCCACTGCTCCTGCTGCTCGGGGGTGCCGAACATGTGCAGCACCTCCATGTTGCCGGTGTCGGGCGCCGCGCAGTTCGTCGCTACGGGGGCGATGTGCAGGCTGCGGCCGAGCACCTCGCACAGCGGGGCGTACTGCAGGTTGGTCAGGCCGGCACCGTCCTCGCCGGGGAGGAAGAGGTTCCACAGCCCCTGGCTGCGGGCGGCCTCCTTGGCCGGCTCGATGATCGGCGGCGGTGCCCACACGTCGGGGGCGGCGTCGAGCTGCTCCTGGTAGGTCGCCTCGATCGGGTAGACGTGCTCGTCCATGAAGGCGGTGAGCTGCTCGCGCAGCTCGAGGGTGCGGGCGTCCAGCGCGAAGTCCACGGGTCGCTCCCTTCGGTCAGGTGGTGGGGGTGGTGGCCCGGGCGGGCCGCTCACCGGAGGTGGCGATCGTCGGGCGGTCGAGGGCCCGCTTGAGGATCTTGCCGGTGGCGCCCTTGGGCAGCTCCTCGACGAGCTGGTAGATCCGCGGCACCTTGTAGGCCGCCAGCCGCTCCTCGAGCCAGGCCCGCAGCGCAGCCGGCTCGATGTGCGCACCGGGCTGCGGGGTGACGACGGCGGCGATCTCCTCGCCGAGCCGCTCGTCGGGCACGCCGACGACGGCGGCCTCGCGGATGTCGGGGTGGCCGTAGAGGACCTCCTCGATCTCGCGGGGGTAGACGTTGTACCCACCGCGGATCACGAGGTCCTTCTTGCGGTCGACGATCCACAGGTCGCCGTCCTCGTCCATGCGACCGATGTCGCCGGTGAGGAACCACTCCCCCTCGAAGACCGCGGCGGTCGCCTCGGGCCGCTGCCAGTAGCCACTCATGACGTAGGGACCGGCGATGGCCACCTCACCGGTCTCGCCGGGCGGCAGCTGGTTGCGGTCGTCGTCGAAGATCGCGAGCGCACCGCCGGGCAGGGCCCGGCCGACGCTCATCTCCTTGCGCGGGAGGTCGGACCGGTTGAAGGTCGCCGCCCCCGCGGTCTCGCTCAGGCCGTAGCCGTCGAGGACGACCGCGCCGAAGCGGTCGCGGAAGGCCTTGGCCACCTCGAGCGGCAGCGCCGCGCCCCCCGAGCACGCCAGGCGAAGGGAGGTCAGGTCCTGCGGGGTCACGTCGGTGTCGGCGTGGAGCATGGCATTCCACATCGTCGGGACCCCGGCGACCGAGGTGAGCTGCTGGTCGGCGGCCATGCGCAGCAGGCCCGCCGGGTCGAAGGGCCGCTGCAGCGACAGGCAACCGCCGGCCGTGTAGACGGTGAACATCACCGACGACTGGCCGAAGACGTGGAAGAGCGGCAGAGCCGTGCCCATGCTCTCCCGAGGCCCGAGGTCGAGCGCCTCGGCGAGCGAGGCACCGCAGCCGAGGAGGTTGCCGTGGGTGAGGATCGCGCCCTTGGGGGCTCCCGTCGTGCCCGAGGTGTAGAGCAGCACGGCCGGGTCGTCGGTGCCGACCGACGCCGGCTCGGGCGTGCCCTCGGGCTGCGGCACGCACCCCGGCTCGAGGACCCAGGCGTCGAGCCCACCCTCCTGCGCGGTCGCGGTGAGCGCCTGTGCCCCCTCGTGCCAGCCGATGGCGAAGGAGCAGCCGGCGTCCTGGACGAAGTGGGTCAGCTCGCGCTGGGTGCACAGCGGGTTGACCGTCACGGCGGTCGCCCCGAGGGCGAGGAGGGCGTGGTAGGTCAGGACGAACTCGGCGCTCGTCGGGACGACGACGAGGACCCGGTCGCCGGGACGCACGCCCCGGCGGGTCAGCTCCTCCATCGCGCCGCGGATGCCCGTGCGCAGCTCGTCAAAGGTCCACGAGCGCTCGCCCTCGCGCAGGGCGGGGGCGTCGGGCGTCGTGTCGGCCCAGCGCCACATCAGCTCGGCGGTGCCGGTCATCGCGTGCTCTCCCTCAGGTGGTGCTGGTAGCGCTGCATGCCGCCGATCCACCGGTCGTGGTCGTCGACCTTGCGCCGGAGGAACTCGCGCACGTCCTCGTGCGGGGTGATGAGGAAGCGCCCCTCGGTGACGGCGGCCAGCACCTGGTCGGCGACGTCGCTCGGGGCGAGCACCTCACCGGCCCCGGTGACCGCGGCCGCGGCGACCCGTCCCCCTTCGTCGTCGCCGGAGGTCATGCCGCTGCGCAGCAGGTCGGTGTCGACACCCATGGGGCACAGGCAGCTGACGCCGATGCCGTCGTCGCCGTAGGTCACGGCGAGCCACTCGGCGAAGGCGACGGCGCCGTGCTTGGTGACGGAATAGGTCGCCGAGCCGATCTGCGTGAGCAGCCCTGCGGCAGAGGCGGTCGAGACGAAGTAGCCGGTGCCGCGCTCGACCCAGCCGGGCACGAGCTGACGGGCGGCACGCACGTGCGCGAGGAGGTTGATGTCGAGCGCGGCCTGCCACTGGGCGTCGGTGGCCGAGAGGCCGAGGCCGTCGCCGATGCCGGCATTGGCGAAGAAGAGGTCGACCGGGCCGTGGGCCTCCTCGGCGGCCGCGATCATCGCGGCGATGACCTCGTCGCTCGACGCGTCACCGGCGACGGCGGTCGCGCCGAGGCGCTCGGCCGTCGCGACCACGCGGGCCTCGTCGAGATCGGAGACGACGACGTGGGCACCCGCGTCGACGAGGGCCTGCGCGATGGCGGCACCGATGCCACCGGCGGCGCCGGTGACGACCGCGACCTTGTCCTGGACCTGCATCGGGGCGCCCATCAGTCGCACGGCCCGCCGGCGACGTAGAGGACCTGACCGGTGGTGAAGCCGGCCCCCTCGCTCGCGAAGAAGGACGCCGCATGGGCGATGTCGGCCGGGGTGCCCGTGCGGGCGACCGGTGCGGCCGCGCTCGCCTGCGCCTTGAGGTCCTCGAAGGAGATCCCGATGCGCTCGGCCGTCTCGGCGGTCATCTCGGTCTCGATGAAGCCCGGGGCGATGGCATTGGCCGTCACGCCGAACCTGCCGAGCTCGATGGCCAGGGTCTTGGTGAAGCCCTGCATGCCGGCCTTGGCTGCCGAATAGTTGACCTGGCCACGGTTGCCCTGGGCGGAGGTCGAGGAGAGGTTGACGATGCGGCCGTGGCGCTGGGCCGTCATGTGCGTCTGGCAGGCGCGGGTCATGAGGAAGGCCCCGCGCAGGTGCACCGCCATGACCGCATCCCAGTCGGCGACCGACATCTTGAAGATGAGGTTGTCGCGGATGATGCCGGCGTTGTTGACCAGGACCGTCGGCGGACCGAGCTCGTCGGCGATGCGCTGCACCGCCGCGGCCACCTGCTCCTCGTCGGAGACATCAGCCCCGACGGCCAGGGCACGGCCCCCGTCGGCGGTGATCTCCTCGACGACGGGCACGCAGGCCGACTCGTCGAGGTCGAGGACGGCGACGGCCATCCCGTCGGCGGCCAGGCGGCGGGCGACGCCCGCACCGATGCCCCGGGCCGCGCCCGTGACGACGGCGACGCGCTGCTGGTCAGTGGTCATGTGAGAGCTCCTGTGGTCTCGACTGCCGGATGCCCGTGACGCTACTTGAAGCCGGGTTCAAGTTCAACTAGGTTCGAGGGACAAGACCGTGACCGAAGGAGCTCACCGTGACCCAGACCGCGCAGTACCACCCCACGTCCGTGCAGGACCTCAAGGACCTCGTCGGCACCGAGCTCGGCCCGACGCAGTGGCACGTCGTCGACCAGGCGAAGATCGACGCCTTCGCCGACCTCACCGGCGACCACCAGTGGATCCACGTCGACCCGCAGCGGGCGGCGGGCTCCCCCTTCGGCTCGACGATCGCGCACGGGCTCTACAGCCTCTCGCGCACGCCGGCCTTCCTCGAGGAGCTCATGGCCTTCGACGGCTTCGCCCACAGCCTCAACTACGGCTACGACAAGGTCCGCTTCATCCACCCGCTGCCGGTGGGCTCGCGGATCCGCCTGCGCGCCGAGCTGGCCTCCGTCGAGGAGACCGGCCCGGGCGCGGTCAAGGTCGTCACGACCCTCACCGTCGAGGCCGACGGCATCGACAAGCCGATCCTCGTCGCCGAGTCGATCGGCCGCTTCAGCGCCTGATGCCGATGGCCCCGCACGTCGGGGCCGGCCACGGCAGCGCCGTGTGGGCCTCCACGAGCTCGTCGATCCGCTCGGCGATCGTGGGGGCCCACGCGCATGCCCGGCGGGTCGTCAGGTCGACGTGCGCCTCGAGGACCTCGAGCGAGTTGGCCACCCGCCCGGTGGTGCGGTCGACGACGAAGGAGATCGCGTGCATGACCTTGTCGCCACGGGCCACCCAGCGCAGGTGGACGCTCACCTCGTGGCCGACGTGCACCTCGCCGAGGAAGCGCAGGTGCTGCTCGACGCTGAAGACGCTCCACCCGGTCTCGGCCCGGTAGGCGTCGTCGACCCCGAGCGCCCGCAGTGCCGCCTCGGCGCCGCGCAGGTGCAGGTCGTAGTAGCGGGCGACGTTGACGTGCCCGTTGACGTCCTCCCACTCCGGCGGGGCCGTCTCGACGACCGCCGCCGGGAGGGCGAGGACCTCCTGGACCGAAGGGGGTGCCGCCACCGTCGTCATGGGAGCAGCAGCACCTTGCCGGTGACCTGTCGCGTCTCGAGGGAGGCGATCGCCTCGGCGGCCTGGTCGAGCGGGTAGGTCGTGCCCAGCACCGGGTCGAGGGCGCCGCTGCGCAGGTGCGGGAGCATCGCCTCCCACTCGGTGCCGATGTGGCCGGGACGGGACATCGCGTAGGCGCCCCAGCCGACCCCGACGACGCTGATGTTGTTGAGCAGCAGCCGGTTGACCTTGACCTCCGGGATGCTGCCGGCGGTGAAGCCGATGACGAGCAGGCGGCCGTGCTCGCGCAGCGAGCGCAGCGAGTCGGTGAAGCGGTCGCCGCCGACCGGGTCGACGACGACGTCGACGCTCGCCTTGCCCACCGCGTCGAGGAAGCCGTCGGCGAGGACGACCTCGTCGGCACCCGCCGCCCGGGCGATCTCCCCCTTCGCCTCGGTGGAGACGACCCCGATGACCTTGCCGGCGCCGAAGGCCTTGGCCATCTGGATCGCGGCGGTGCCGATGCCGCCGGCGGCGCCGTGCACGAGGACGGTCTCGCCCTCGGCGAGGTGGCCGCGCTCGAGCAGCGCGAAGTAGACCGTCGCGTAGTTGAAGGTGAAGGCGGCGCCGGACTCGAAGCCGACCTCGTCGGGCAGGTGGAAGGTCAGGTCGGGCTGGGCCTGGACGACCTCGGCGAAGCCACCGAGCATCGACAGCGCCGCGACGCGGTCACCGGGCGCGAAGCCGCTGCCCTCGGGTGCGGCCGTGACGACACCGGCCACCTCGGCCCCCGGGACGAAGGGGAGGTCGGGCTTCATCTGGTAGAGCCCGCGGGTCTGGAGCAGCTCGGGGAAGGCCACGCCGGCGGCCCTGACCTCGATCGTCACCAGACGCGGGTCGGCCGGGGCGGGGACGTCGACGACCTCGACGGCCTGCGGCCCCTCGAGGGAGGAGATGTGGATGGCGCGCATAAGAAATCCTTTCGGTGGTCGAGGTGCGAGGGACGAGCCTCGAGACCTCAGACCTTGAGCAGCAGCTTGCCGGTGTTGACCCCGTCGAAGAGGCCCAGGAGTGCGTCGGGGAAGGCGGCGACGCCGCCCTCGAGGATCGTCTCGGTGGCGACAAGACGCCCGTCGCGGATGAGCTCGCTGATGCCCGCGATCGCCTCGGCGTAGCGGTCCTCGTAGTCCATGACGACGAAGCCCTGCATGCTCGCGCGGAAGACCAGCAGGGCCATGTAGCGCCGCGGCCCCTCGGCGAGGGTCTCGTCGTTGTAGGTCGAGATCGCGCCGCAGATGGCGATGCGCGCGCCGTGGGCGAGGTTGGCCAGGGCGGCGTCGAGCAGCTCGCCGCCGACGTTGTCGAAGTAGACGTCGACGCCGTCGGGCGCTGCCCGGCGCACCTGGCGCAGCAGGTCGCCGTCCCGACGGTCGATGACCTCGTCGAGGCCGAGCTCGCGCAGCCAGGCAACCTTGTCCGGGCCACCGGCGACGCCGATGACCCGGCACCCCTTGGCCTTGGCGAGCTGCGCGACGGTGGACCCGACGGCACCGGCCGCGGCGGAGACGAGGACGGTGTCACCGGGCTGGGCCCGGCCGACGTCCTCGAGCCCGAACCACGCGGTCATGCCCGGCATCCCGAGGGCACCGAGCCAGGTGCTCATCGGGGCGACGTCGAGGTCGAGGTGGGCGACCCCCGTGCCGTCCGAGATCGCGTACTCGCGCACCCCGAAGGTGCCGCTCACGACGTCACCGACGGCGAAGTCGTCGTGCTGGGAGGCGATGACGGTGCCCGCGCCGAAGGCCCGCATGACGGCACCGATCTTCACCGGCGGCAGGTAGGAGCGCACGTCGTTGAGCCAGCCGCGCATCGCGGGGTCGAGGGAGATCTGCTCGAGCTCGACGAGGAACTCCCCCGGTCCCGGCTCGGCGACCTCGGTCGTGGCGAGCTCCCAGGTGCTCGCATCGGGGCGGCCCTGCGGACGGGCGGCGAGGCGGATCTCCTGCGAGGTCCGGGACATGTGAGCTCCTGTGGTCGACGTGCCGGTGTGGCGCCAGCCTGTCACAACGTGAATCCGGCTTCAACTACTGTTGAACCCTGATTCAGGTCACGCTACGGTCGACGGGACAACCCCCCTTCGAGCGTCAGGACCAGCATGGACCTCACCGCACTCTTCTCCCTCGAGGGCCGCATCGCCCTCGTCACCGGCGGCAGCCGCGGCATCGGCCGGATGATCACCGAGGGCCTGCTCGCGCAGGGCGCCACGGTCTACATCACCGCCCGCAAGGAGGAGGCCTGCCGGGCCACCGCCGCCGAGCTGTCGCAGCAGTACGGCGAAGGGCGCTGCATCGCCCTGCCCTGCGACGTCTCGACGACCGCCGGGATCGGTGCGCTGCTCGAGGCCTTCGGCGAGCACGAGGACCACCTCGACGTCCTCGTCAACAACGCCGGCGCGGCGTGGGGAGCGGGCTTCGACGAGTTCCCCGAGAGCGGCTGGGACAAGGTCATGGACCTCAACGTCAAGGCGCCCTTCTTCCTCACCCAGGCCGCCAAGCCGCTGCTGCTCGCGGGCCGTGAGCGCAGCGGGCACCTGGCCAAGGTCATCAACATCGCCTCGATCGACGGGCTCTCCCTCAACCCGCTCGAGACCTACAGCTACCACGCGAGCAAGGCTGGCGTCGTGCACCTGACGAAGCGGATGGCCGTGCGGCTCGCCCCGGAGGGCATCGTCGTCAGCGCCATCGCGCCGGGCGCCTTCGCCTCGTCGATGAACAAGGAGGCCCGCGACCAGGAGGCCGAGACCGCCGCGCAGATCCCCTCCGGCCGGATCGGCCGCGACGAGGACATGGCCGCCGCCGCGGTCTACCTCGCCTCCGACGCCGGCGACTACGTCGTCGGCAGCACGCTGACCGTCGACGGTGGGGTCAACGTCGCCCGATGAGGCCGGTCGGTCCTGCGCGTCAGTCGGCGCGCAGGACCGGCTCGGTCAGGCCGAGCGCATTGGTCCACAGGCGGGTCGCGGTCGCGACGACGTCCTCGACCGTCTCCGGCCCGCCGATGACGAAGATGTCGTAGGCGAGGCGGGCGACCATGCCCGACAGGGCCATCGCCGCGAGCTCGGGGTCGACGTCACGGTCGGCCAGGCCGCGCTCCTGCAGGTCGCGGATCGCCCGCGAGTTGCGGGCGACGAAGGCCTCGCTGCGCGCGCGGCGCATGTCGCGGAAGCGCGGGTCGACGGCCGCGACCTGCTGGAGCAGGGCGTTGAGCTTCGCATTGCGGCGGAAGGCCTCGAAGTAGGCGCGGTTGCTCGCGGCGATGATCGCGATCGGGTCGTCGGTCGCCTCGATCCGGTTGGTGCCGGGGTGGAGCATGTCGCTCTGCGCCTCGTGGAGGACGGCGGCCAGGACCTCGTCCTTGCTGTCGAACCACGTGTAGAAGCTGCCGATCGAGCACTTCGCCTCCGCCGCGATGTCGACGAGGCGCGAGTCGACGTAGCCGTCACGCTCGAAGACGGTGCGCGCGGCGGCGATCAGGGCGTCCCGGGTGCGCTTGCCCCGGGGGGTCTGGGGCAGCGTCCCGAGCTTGGCGGCGTCGACGAGGTCAGGGACCTCGGGGACGGCGGAGTCGGTGTCGCTGGGCATGGCGGACACCCTAGTCCGCGTCGAGGACGGCGTGCGCACACGCGACGAGCTCGTCGACCGCCTCGGCGGGGATGCGGCCCATCGCGGTGAGGTTGCGCGGGTCGTCGAGCTGTCGGCGACGCACCCCCTCGAGGATGATCGCGAGCTTCCACAGCCCCAGGCCGTGCCAGAAGGGCACGTGGGTGACGTCGCGCCCGGTGGCCGCGACGTAGCGCTCGACGAGCTCCTCCCGCGTGGCGAAGCCCTCGACCATCGAGGCGTCGAAGCGCATCGTCGGCGGGTCGCCCGGCTGCGGCCAGTAGGCGAGGACCGTGCCGAGGTCGGCGAGCGGGTCGCCGAGGGTGCACAGCTCCCAGTCGAGGATCGCCCGCACCGACGCGTCGTCGGGGTCGACGATGACATTGCGCAGGTGGCTGTCGCCGTGGACGAGCACGACCTCCCCCGGCTCCGGCTCGAGCGCCCGCAGGCGCTCGGTGAGCTGCTCCAGCGCCGGCAGCTCCCGGGTGCGGGAGAGCTCCCACTGCCCGGACCAGCGCTTGAGCTGGCGGGCGGCATAGGGCTTGTGGCTCGCCAGGTCGTCGAGCCCGACCGCGGTCAGGTCGACGCCGTGGATCCGGCCGAGGGTGTCGACGAGCGCGAGCCCGATCGCATGCCGGGCCGCCGGCGCGAGCGCCTCGGCGTCGGGCCGCTCGTCGACGACCGTGCCCTCGACGTGGGACACGGCGAGGACCGGCACGTCGGTGACGCTCGGGTCCTCGCACAGCCCGAGCACCCGCGGCAGCGGGACGTCCGTGCCCTGCAGCGCCGAGAGGATCCGGTGCTCGCGGGCCACGTCGTGGGCCGAGGCGAGCAGCTCACCGAGGGGCGGCCGACGCAGGACCAGCCGCTCCCCCTTCGCATCGGTGACGAGATAGGTGAGGTTGGACTGGCCCAGGCCGACGCGCTCGTAGGTCAGGGGCGCCTGCAGGCCGACCCCGAGACCGACGAGCCAGCCGGTCAGCGCGTCCTCGCGCAGCCCCTCGGTCACTTCTTGCCCCACTCCGGGCTGCGGCGGCGGTACTCGCGGCGGGCGATGGTCATCTTGTGCACCTCGTCGGGCCCGTCGGCCAGGCGGAGGGTGCGCATGTGGGCGTACCACTGGGCGAGCGGGAAGTCGTCGCTCACGCCACCGCCGCCGTGGACCTGGATCGCCCGGTCGAGGACCTTCAGCGCCACCTGCGGCGCGGCCACCTTGATGGCGGCGATCTCCGTGCGGGCGACCTTGTTGCCCACCGTGTCCATCATGTGCGCGGCCTTGAGCGTCAGCAGGCGGGCCATCTCGATCTCGATCCGCGCCTCGGCGACCCAGTCCATGATGTTGGCCCGGTTGGCGATCGGCTCACCGAAGGTCACCCGCGACTGGGCGCGGTCGATCATCAGGTCGAGGGCGCGCTCGGCGACGCCGATGGCGCGCATGCAGTGGTGGATGCGGCCGGGGCCCAGGCGGGCCTGGCTGATCATGAAGCCGTCGCCCTCGCCCGCGAGCAGCGCCTCGCGCGGCACGCGCACGTGGTCGAACTCGACCTCGGCGTGACCCTCGCGGTCCCAGTAGCCGAAGACGGGCAGGCCGCGCAGGATCTTCACGCCCGGGGCGTCGATCGGGACGACCATCATCGACTGCTGACGGTGGGTCGGGGCGTCGGGGTCGGTCTTGCCCATGACGATGAGGACCTTGCAGTTCTTGTGCAGGGCGTTGGAGGTCCACCACTTGCGGCCGGTGATGACGTACTCGTCGCCGTCGCGGACCATCCGGGTCTCGACATTGGTCGCGTCGGAGCTGGCGACGGCCGGCTCGGTCATCGCGAAGGCCGAGGCGATCTCGCCCGCGAGCAGCGGCTTGAGGTAGCGCTCCTTGTGCTCGTCGGTGCCGAAGAGCGTGAGCACCTCCATGTTGCCGGTGTCGGGGGCATTGCAGTTGATCGCCTCGGGGGCGATCTCGATGCTGCGCCCGGTGATCTCGGCGAGGTGGGCGTACTCGAGGTTCGTCAGCCCCGGCCCCCACTCGGGGTGCGGGTGGAAGAGGTTCCACAGACCCTGGCTGCGCGCCTCGGCCTTGAGGTCCTCGAGGACCTGCGGGTGGTGGTTGGCGTCGCCGGAGGCGCGCATCTGCTCGCGGTATACGCTCTCGGCGGGGTAGACGTGCTCGTCCATGAAGGCGAGCAGGCGGTCGCGGTAGTCCTGGCCGCGGTCACTGAGGTCGAACATCGTGGGGTCCTTTGGTGAGTGGTTCAGGGGCGAAGGGGGTCACGCTGCGGTCGGCGTCGGCAGGCCGAGGGCGGCCCGCACGCGCGGGATGGTCTCGTCGGCGGTGCGGTGGTGGATGCCGCGGATGTCGAGGCGGGCGGCCCCGACGAGGTTGTGCTCGAGGTCGTCGACGAGCACGCACTGCCCGGGGTCGACCCCGAGCCGCTCGCAGGCGATGCGGTAGATCTGCCGGGAGGGCTTGCGCACCCCGACCTGACCGGAGATGACGGTGACGTCGAAGAGCTCGTCGAGGTCGACCCGGGCGTAGCAGTCGCGGCCCAACGAGTTGGAGACGAGCGCGACGGGCACGCCGGCGGCGCGGACCTCGCGCACGAGGTCGATCATCGGCTCGTCGAGGTCCATGTGCTCGGCGAGGCGGGCGAGCAGGCCGCGCGGCTCGGGGTGGCCGCCGGCCTCGGTGAGGGCGGCGGCGAAGGCGTCCTCGAAGCCCTCGTCGTCGAGGCGGCCGACCTCGTGCTCACCCAGCGCGGTGCGGGCCCCCTCGTGGGTGGCGAGGAGGCGCAGACCGGCGTCCGGGTCGAGCCCGATGTCGGTGGAGAGCGCACCGAAGGCGGCGCGGAGGGGGACGGTGAGCACTCCCCCGAAGTCGATGAGCAGCGCTGCGGCACAAGCGGTCTCGCCCGCTGCGGCATCCGACGTCGTCGTCATGGTGCGCATCCTCTGGTCGGTCGGCTCTGGTCGTCCGTGGTCCTCACAGGTATACTTGAACTCGGATTCAGATACAAGCCGACGAAGGGGTCGACATCGCCACCGCACCCGCCACCGAGCACCGGGGCGCCGTGGCGAGCGCGATCGCCGTCCTCTTCGGGGTCACCGGCATGGGCAGCGCGGCCGTCGCCGTCGCCCTGCCCACCCTCGCCGACGACCTCGAGCTCACCGCGGGCCGGGCAGCCCTCGTCGTCAGCTGCTACTCCCTCGCCCTGGCCGTCGGCAGCGCGATCTGCGGTCGGCTCGGCGACCTCCTCGGCATCCGACTACCCCTGCTCGTCGGGCTCGGCGTCATGGTCGCCGCGGCCTGCGCCGGCGCGCTCGTCGACAGCCTGCCGGCGCTCATCGCGACCCGCACCCTCCAGGGGCTGGGCGCGTCGGCGATCCCCGCACTCACCCTCGCGGCGGTGCAGGCGCTCTTCGCCGGCGACGCGCGAGCCCGGGCACTGGCCACTTATGCCGGGGTGGGCGGCACGGTCAACGCGCTCGGGCCGGTCATCGGCTCGGCGCTCGTCGACCCCTTCGGCTGGCGACCGGTCGTCGCGATCCCGCTCGTGACGCTCGCGCTCGTGCCCGTCGCCTGGCGCCACCTGCCCACCGAGCGGCAGCCGGGCGCCACCCTGGACCCCGCCGGCGTGCTGCTCGTCGCGCTCGCCGCGACCGGCGCGGTCCTCACGCTGCAGGCCGCCACCCTCGGCCGGGCCGTCGCCGTCGGCGGCGCGGTGCTGCTCCTCGTCGCCGCCCCGGTCGTCGTGCTGCGCTCGCGGGGCACCCCCTTCGGCATCGTCCCGCTGGCGCTCGTGCGCAGCGCCGCCGCCCGCCGCTCCCTACTCACCGCGGGCAGCCTGTCGTCGGCGTGGTTCGGCATGCTCGTCGCCGTCCCGACGAGCCTCGCCGCACGCGGCTGGACCGGCGTGCAAGTCGGGCTGATGCTCCTGCCGGCCGCAGCACTCGGGGTCGTGGCACCGCGCATCACCGGGCCGGCGCTGCTGCGGCTCGGGACCGCCCGCGCCCAGCTCGTCGCGACGACCGGCGTCACCGCGGCCGTCCTCGTCGCCGCCGTCGGCACGACCCTCGCCCAGCCGGCCGTGCTCGTCGGCGCGACGCTCGCGCTCATGCTCTCCTTCGGGCTCGGGCAGCCGGCGATGACCGCCCTCGTCGCCGACTCCGTGCCCGCCCGCACCCGCGGCAGCGCACTCGGCCTGCTGACGCTGTGCTTCCTGCTCGGCGGCAGCCTCGGCGCGGCCGCCGTCGGCGGGCTCGGCGACGTCATCGGGTGGCCCCGCTCGCTGCTGCTGCTCGCTCTGCTGCCGGCCCTCGGCGCCCTCGCCTTCGCCCGCCCCCGTCGTCCCGCCGTACCCGACCCGACCCCGCAGGAGTGCCCATGACCACCCCCACCGACCACGTGCTGCTCGACGTCACCGACGGCATCGCGACGATCACGCTCAACCGGCCGGAGCGACGCAATGCCATGTCGCCGGAGATGGTCGAGCGCCTCGGCGAGCTGCTCGCGCAGACCGAGGCCGACCCCGCCGTGCGGGTCCTCGTCCTCACCGGCGCCGGTCGCGCCTTCTGCTCCGGCGGCGACGTCCAGCAGTTCGACGCCGACGGTGGCGAAGGGGGTGGCGCCAGCGAGGTCGACCCGGCGGCGGTCGCGGAGCAGCTGCGCCACCAGGAGCTGACCGTCGGGCGGATCCACGCCTTCGCCAAGCCGGTCGTCGCCGCCCTGCCGGGCGCGGCCGCGGGCGCCGGGCTGGGCTTCGCGCTCGCCGCGGACCTGCGGATCGGCACGCCGCGCACGGTCGTCGCGACCGCCTTCGCGAGCATCGCCCTGTCCGGGGACTTCGGTGTCGCCTGGCTGCTCGAGCGACTCGTCGGGCCGGCGACCGCCCGCGAGCTGATGTTCCTCAACCCTCGCCTCGACGGGCAGGCCTGCCTCGACCTCGGGCTGCTCAACCGGCTCGTCCCCGAGGAGGAGCTCGAGGCGCGCACCCGTGAGCTCGCCGAGCAGCTGGCGGCCGGCTCGGCTGGCACGCTCGCGAGCATCAAGCGCAACCTCCTCGAGGCACCCGGCCAGACCCTCGCGGAGTCGATGGCGGCCGAGGTGCCGCGGCACAAGGCGTGCGGCCTGACCGCCGACCACGTCGAGGCCGCCCGGGCCTTCGTCGAGAAGCGGCCGCCGGTCTTCAAGCGCTGACCGGACGGCGGCTCGCTGACGCGACGTTGTCGGCGCCCGGGTCTACGGTCGGGACATGGCACAGGTACTGCTCTTCCCGTCCGTCCTCGGTGCGCGTCAGGGCATCACCGACCTCGCCGACGCCCTCACCGGCGCGGGCCACAGCGTGACCACCGTCGACCACCTCGAAGGCGTCACCTTCGACGACTACCCGACCGCCGCAGCCCGCTCGCAGGAGATCGGCTTCCCCGCGCAGATGGCCTACGCGCTCGAGGCCGCGCGAGCCGTCGAGGGCGCCTTCGTGGCCGTCGGCTTCTCCAACGGCGCCGCGATGGCCCAGTGGATCGCCGCACAACGCCCGGCCGACGCCCGCGGCGTCATCATGGTCGGCGGCGGCATGCCCATGCGCCACCTCGAGGCGACGTGGCCGCCCGGGGTGCCGGGGCAGGTCCACGTGACGGCCGGCGACCCCTTCCACGAGGAGGACCGGCAGTTCGACCCGATGGTCGACGAGCAGCTCCAGGACGACGTCGAGCACGCCGGCGGCGCCTGGTCCTACGTCGAGTACCAGGGGGACGGCCACCTCTTCAACGACCCGACGCTGCCGGCGGAGTACCAGCCCGAGGAGGCCCGCATCCTCACCCGACGGGTCATCGAGTTCGTCGACGAGGTGGGCTGAGCCTCACTCGAAGTAGCGGCGCGGGTTGTGGACGAGCATCGTGTCGATGTCGGCCTCGCTCGCGCCGCCCTCGAGGAGGGCGGGCAGCACGTCCTGGCTGATGTGCCGGTAGTTCCAGCGCGGGACGACCTGCCGCTTCGCCTCCGGGTCGAACCAGTCGATGAAGCACGACGCGTCGTGCGCGAGCACCATGCGTTCGGCGTACCCGCGCCGCAGCAGCTCGAGCACCGTCGCGATGCGGTCCTCGAAGGGCAGCAGCACGTCGAGGCCGAAGCGGTCCATGCCCAGGAGGGAGCCGGCGTCGGCGACCGTGCACAGGTAGTCGACATCGGTCGAGTCGCCGCTGTGACCGATGACGACCTTCGTCAGGTCGGCCCCCTCCTCGGCGAGCACCTGCTGGGTGACCAGCCCCGACTGCGTGTGCGGGTTGGTGTGCACGGTGATGGGGGCGCCGGTCTGCACGTGGGCCTGGGCGACCGCGCGCATGACCCGCTCGACGCCGGGGGTCAGGCCCTGCTCCTCGATGGCGCACTTGAGGAAGCCGGCGCGGACCCCCGTGTCGGCGATGCCCTCGGTGAGGTCCTTGACGAAGAGCTCGGTGAGCGGCTCCGGCACGTCGAAGAGCAGCCCCGGCCCGGTGTAGTGGAACTGGAAGGGGATCTCGTTGTAGGTGTAGAGGCCGGTCGCCACGACGACGTTGAGGTCGATCTGCTCCGCGACCCGCTGCACGCGCGGCAGGTACCGGCCCAGGCCGATGACCGTCGGGTCGAGGATCGTGTCGATGCCCAGGCCCTTGAGCTCGGACAGCTGGGTCACGGCGTCGGCGACCTTGGCGTCCTCGTCCCAGTCGGACTCGTAGTTCTGCCGGTACTCCTCCCCCACGACGAAGATGTGCTCGTGGGCCAGCACCCGGCCCAGGTCGGCGGAGTCGATGCTCCCGGTCACGGTGGGGACGGCGGCCATGCTGACTCTCCTTCGAGTACGGGTGGCCCGAGACTATGCCCACCTGAACCTCGTTTCAAGTATCGAGCGCGCGTCCTCGCGTCTCGGGCAAGAGGAAGGCCGCCGCGGCCGCGACGACGAAGGCCGCGGTGAAGATCGTGAAGACGAGGACGTCGCCGCCACCTCGCTCGAGGAGCACCGGCACCACGAGCGGCGCGGCGATCGAGGCGAGTCGCCCGAAGCCCGCAGCCGCACCGGCTCCCGAGCCGCGCACCGCCGTCGGGTAGATCTCGGGCGTGATCGCGTAGAGGGCGCCCCAGGCGCCGAGGTTGCAGAAGGAGAGGGCCGAGCCCGCGACGATGATCGACGTCGCCGAGTCCGACTGCCCGAAGAACCACGCGGCCACCGCCGAACCCAGCAGGAAGAGGGCGAGCGTCGAACGCCGACCCCAGGCCTCGACGAGGACCGCCGCGAGGGCATAGCCCGGCAGCTGGGCGAGCGTGATGACCAGCGTGTAGCCGAAGGAGGTCGTCACGTCGTGGCCCCGCGCGACGAGGAGCGAGGGGATCCACAGGAAGGCGCCGTAATAGCTGAAGTTGACCCCGAACCACACGAGCCAGATGCCCAGGGTGCGGCGGCGCAGCCCACGCGACCACAGGCCCGGCGCCGGCTGCGGGACCGGCTCGGCCACCGCAGCGGGCACCCCCTTCGGGCTCGTGGGCGGCGCGACTACCCCCGCCGACGCCTCGAAGCCGCGCACCACCCGCTCGGCCTCCTCGCGCCGGCCGCGGCGCTCCAGCCAGGCGGCCGACTCGGGCAGGCCGAAGCGCACGACGAGCGCGTAGGCCGCCGGGACCAGCCCGAGGGCCAGGCCCCACCGCCAGCCGTCGTCGCCGCGGGGCACGACGTAGAAGCCGATGACCGCGGCGAGGATCCAGCCGAGCGCCCAGAAGGACTCGAGCGCCACGACGAGGCGACCGCGGATGCGCGTCGGGGACAGCTCGCTGACGAGGGTCGAGGCGACGGGCAGCTCGGCGCCCAGCCCGAGGCCGACGACGAGCCGCAGGACAAGGAAGGCCGCGAGCCCGCCGACGAGGGCGGACGCGCCGGTGGCCAGCCCGTAGACGAGCAGGGTCGTCGCGAAGACCGCCCGCCGACCGAAGCGGTCGGCCAGCCACCCGCCGACGGTCGCGCCGATCGCCATGCCGATGAAGCCGACCGTGACGATCCACGACCGCTCGCCCGTCGTGAGGTCCCACTGGTCGGCGAGGACGACGATGACGAAGGAGATCAGCCCGACGTCCATGGCGTCGAGGGCCCAGCCGGTCCCCGACCCGACGAGCAGGCGGGTGTGGCGGCGGGTGTACGGCAGCGCGCCGAGGCGCTCGGCTCGCGACGGGGTGGGGGTGGTGCTCATGCGGCGACGGTAGCCCCGACGCCGTCGCTCAGAAGAGCGCGTCCCGCTCGACGGCGCTCGGCTCCTCGAGGGCGAGCAGGGTGCGCTTGCGCTCCAGTCCGCCGGCATAGCCGGTGATCGACCCGTCCGCACCGATGACCCGGTGGCAGGGGACGAGGATCGAGATCGGGTTGGCCCCGACGGCGCGGCCGACGGCCTGGGCCGCGCCCCCCGTCTCCCGGGCGAGGTCGCCGTAGGTCACGGTCTGCCCGTAGGGGATCCGCTCGAGCAGCGCCCACACCTGCCGGTGGTGCGCGCCGCCGCGCAGCTCGTAGGCCACCTCGAAGTCCCGCCGCTCGCCGGCCAGGTACTCGCGCAGCTGGTCGGCGAGCGCGGCGACGACCGGCTCCTGCGCCACGTCGACCCGGGGGCCGTGGTCGGCACCGTCGGGCAGGGTCCAGTGACCAGGGAAGTAGAGGCCGATGAGCACCGCTCCCCCGCCGTCGCGGGCGTCGTCGACGACGGCGGTCAGCTCACCGAGGCTCGTGGAGATGCGGGCGTGCCGGGTGGTCATGGTGTCGATCTTCGTGGATGTGCTCACACCCTGCAGACGCGTGGGCGGGACGGGGTGTGAGGTCGGTAGCCTCCGCGACATGACGATCCGTGCATGGCAGGCCCAGCAGCTGGGCGACCCCTCCGAGGTGCTCCGCCTCGTCGACCTCCCCGAGCCCACCCCCGGGCCGGGCCAAGTGCGGGTCGCGGTGCGCGCGAGCGCGGTCAACTTCGCCGACACCCTCATGTGCCGCGGCGAGTACCAGGTCCGGCCGGAGCCCCCCTTCGTCCCGGGGTTGGAGGTCTGCGGTGACGTGCTCGAGGTCGGCGAGGGCGTCACCCACGTCGCCGTCGGCGACCGCGTGCTCGGGGGCACCGCGGTGCCCGCGGGCGGCTTCGCCACCGAGTGCCTCATGGACGCGGCGAGTACCTTCTCCGCACCGGCCGGGCTCGACGACGCCGCGAGCGCGGCACTGATGATCAGCTACCAGACCGGCTGGTTCGGCCTGCACCGCCGGGCCCACCTGCGGGAAGGGGAGACCCTCCTCGTCCACGCCGCCTCCGGAGGCGTCGGGTCGGCTGCCGTCCAGCTGGGAAAGGCGGCCGGGGCGCGGGTCATCGGCGTCGTCGGTGGCGCGGACAAGGTCGAGATCGCCCGTGACCTCGGCTGCGACGTCGTCGTCGACCGTCGCGAGCAGGACGTCATCGAGACGGTCAAGGAGGCGACCGACGGCCGCGGCGTCGACGTGGTCTACGACCCCGTCGGCGGCACGGCCTTCACCCAGAGCACGAAGTGCATCGCCTTCGAGGGCCGGATCATCGTCGTCGGATTCGCCAGCGGCCGGGTCCCCGAGCCGCGGCTCAACCACGCCCTGGTGAAGAACTACACGATCCTCGGGCTGCACTGGAGCCTCTACCAGCAGCACGACCCGCAGTCGGTGCTCGACGCCCACGCCGAGCTCGTGCGCCTGGCCGACGCGGGGCAGGTCGCCCCGCTCGTCGCCGAGACCTACGACTTCGCCGACACCCCGGCCGCGCTCGCCCGCCTCGCCGGCGGGTCGAGCACCGGTCGGATCGTCATCACCGCCTGAGACCTCCGCATTTCCTTGAGGTCGTGCGCACCCGGGTTCGCATGTCCTTGAGGTCGTGCACACCCGGGTTCGCATTTCCCTAAGGTCGTGCGGCGGGGAAGGCGCGGCGTGAGGCCAGGGCCTCCTCGAGCTCGGACTGCGCGTCGACGATCGAGCGCCGCACGCCCTGGTCGATGTCGGTGCGCGCCAGCGTCGCTCGCGACAGCTCGAGGGTCTCGTCGCTGACGAAGCGCGATGGGTAGGTCATCGCCGCCACGCGGGCGAGGGCGTCCTCGCCGAGCCACACCCGCATCGGCGGGACGTCGGCGAAGTAGCGCTCGACGTAGGGCTCGACGAGCGAACGGTCGGCCGGCCCCCAGAAGCCCGCGGCGATCGCGACGAGTTCGTGGTTGCTGCGCTCATGGTTGGTCGTCAGGTCGGCCCAGGCCGCGGCCTTGCCCTCCTCGGTGGGGATCGCGGCGCGAGCGGTGAGTGCGCCGAGCTGCCCCGACATCGTGCGGTCCTGCGCCAGGGCCTCGTCGACCTCGGCCGCGCCGATGAGACCACGACGGGTCAGCTGCCCGATGAGGATCCACCGGAAGTCGGCATCCCCGTCGAGCCCCGCCGGCAGGTCCCGGCCCTGCGACCACGGCACGAGCCGACCCTCGATGTCGTCGCTCGTGCGGGCGACGAGCCGTGCGGCGTGCAGCGCGAGCGAGGAGCCGGGCTCGGCCGTGGCGAGCACCTGCTCGCCGACCTCGGCCAGCCGCGCCCGCGCCGCGTCCTGCTCCTCCTGCGGCAGCAGGACCCGGATGACGCGGTTGGTCAGGTGCAGGCCGGCGCGGGAGAAGATCGAGTCATTGGTCTCGGTGACCAGGGCCGCCTCGCCGAGGTCGACGAGCAGGCGCGGGTCGACCTGGGCGAGCGCGACGCCGTCGCGCAGGCCGACCCAGATGACGGCTCGCGCCTGGGCATCGGTCATCGCCGGCAGCTCGGTGCGCAGTGCGGCGAGCGACTGCTCGTCGAGCAGCGGGGTGGCCCAGGTGCGGTCGCCGGCATTGGGCAGCACGAGCGGGGCGGCGAGGTCGACGCCCTCGAGCGGGGCCGAGTCGGCGTCGAGGGTCAGGGTCGTGCGGGAGGTCTCGGCGCCCTGGGCATAGGTCGCGACGTCGACGGCGTGCGGCCGCTGCGCGGGGTGCCCCGCGGGTGCCTGCCGCGTGACCGTGCCGGCCGTCCGGTCGACGGCGATGGTGTCGACGCCGGAGGTCTCGAGCCAGGCGGCGCTCCATGCCGCGAGGTCCTGCCCGCTCGCGCGGGACATCGCCGCGAGGAAGGCCGCGAGCGTGCCGTTGCCGAAGGAGTGCGCGGTCAGGTAGTCGCGGATCCCCTCGAGGAAGGCGTCGTCGCCGATGAACTCGATGAGCTGGCGGATGACGGCGGCACCCTTGGCGTAGGAGATGCCGTCGAAGTTGGCCAGGGCCGACTTCGCGTCGGGCGCGGGCGAGCCGGCGACCGGGTGGGTCGACGGCGAGCGCTCGGCGCCGTAGCCCCACGACTTGCGCGACATCGTCGAGTCGACCCAGGCCTCGGTGTACTCCGTCGCCTCGACGAGGCAGCGATGGGCCATGTACTCGGCGAAGGACTCGTTGAGCCACAGGTCGTCCCACCACCGGGGGCTGACGAGGTCGCCGAACCACATGTGCGCCATCTCGTGGCTGATCGTGTTGGCCCGGGTGAGCATCTCGTCGCGGCCCACCGCCCCGCGGTAGAGGTAGGCATCGCGCAGGACGACGCACCCCGGGTTCTCCATCGCGCCGGCGTTGAACTCCGGGACGAAGACCTGGTCGTAGTCGTCGAAGGGATAGCGGATGCCGAAGATCGAGTGGAAGTAGTCGAAGCTGCGTCGGGTCACCTCGAGCATCTCGGGCGCGTGCTCCTCGAGCTGCTGGCGAAGGGAGCGCCGCGCCCAGAACCCGAGCTTGATGCCGTCGTGCTCGTCGGTCACGGACACGTAGGGGCCGGCGCACAGGGCGACGAAGTAGGTCGACAGCGGCTGGGTCTGGGCGAGGTGCCACACCCCGCCGTCGGCGATCGTGCCGGAGCCGTTGCCGATGACGTGCCACTCCTGCGGCGCCTTGACGCACACCGCGTAGGGCGCCTTGACGTCGGGCTGGTCGATGCACGCGAAGACCGCCGGGGCGGCATCGAGGAAGAGGTGGCTGAAGACGTAGTCCTCCCCGTCTGCAGGGTCGGTCGCCCGGTGCAGCCCCTCGCCGTCGTGGCTGTAGGCCATCGTCGCCTCGACCTCGACGACGTGCTCCCCCACGGTCACCGTCAGGGGCAGCCGCCCCTCGGCGAGGGTCGCCACGTCGATCTCGGCGCCGTCGAGGCTCGCGCGGTGCAGGGTCCGCGGCTTGACGTCGACGAAGGTCGTGCCGTCACCGCTCGCGGTGAGGTGGATGCGGGTCACCGACCCGAAGGTCTGCGGCCCACGGTCGAGATCGAGCTCGACCTCCATGAGCGACACGGTGAGCAGGTCTGCGCGGGCGACGGCTTCGTCGCGGGTGAGGGAAGGCACACCGGCATCCTGTCACCCCCTTCGTCCGAAGGGGATGAGTCACATCGTGGACGTCGTCGGCTCTCCGGTCGCGAGACCCCACCGACAGGTGTCTACTGCTCGGTAGCGACAGCGCCGTCGACCATGGGAGACATCGTGACCGAACCTCAGCCCAGCATCGAGAGCACCTCGTCGGGCCCGAGCCGTCGTGCCTTCATGGGCTACGTCATCGCCGGGGCCACGCTCGTCACCGGGGCCGAGATGAGCCTGGGTGCACCGACCGCGGAGGCGGTCGTGCCCACCCCGCCGCAGCCGGCGGAGATCCTCGATCTCAACGACCTGCTCACCCTCGCCGCGGCCCCGACGGCCGCCCTCATCACGGTGACGATCGGCACCGACGGACGCGCCTCCTTCGCCCTGCCGCGGGCCGAGGTGGGCCAGGGCATCGTCACCTCCACCGCGATGATCATCGCCGAGGAGCTCGACCTGCCCGTCGACCGCGTCGACGTCACCCTGGCGCCGGCCCGACCGGAGCTGCTCTTCAACCAGCTGACCGGCGGGTCCAACACGACGATCTCGACCTACACGCCGATCCGAGTCGCCGCCGCGCTGGCCCGACAACAGCTGCTCAAGGCCGCCGCGACCGTCCTCGGGACCACGGTCGACGCGCTGACCATCAAGGCGGGTGTCATCACCGACGCCGTGGGCAATGCGCTCACCTTCGGCGAGCTGTCGTCCAAGGCGGCGGCCACCACGACCACCCGGGCCTCGGTGACCCTCAAGGACGCCTCCGATCGCACCGTCGTCGGCACCCCGCAGGGGCGGACCGACGCCCGGGACGCGGTGACCGGCGCGAAGACCTTCGCCATGGACGTCAAGGTCCCCGACGCCCTGCCGACGATGGTCTGCCGACCGCCGACGCACAACGGACGCCCCGTCGCGCTGCGCAATGCCGCCGACATCGAGGCCATGCCGGGCGTCACCGACGTCGTCAAGGTCGCCACCGGCATCGCGGTGCGCGCCCGGACCTTCGGCCAGTGCATCGACGCGATCCAGCAGATGGACGTCGAGTGGGAAGGGGGCCGCCTCGCCGGCGCCACCGACGCCTCCGTGCTCGAGGGCGTGAAGAAGGCCGAGCTGCCCATGCTCACCCCCAAGGTGTCGCTGCTCGCCAAGAAGATCGACGCTTCCTTCACCTTCCGCTTCCGCAGCAACTCCTCGCTCGAGCCCAACTGCGCGATCGCCGACGTGCGCTCCGACTCGGCGACGATCTGGGGCTCGCTGAAGTCGCCCGTCGTCGCCCAGGAGAACATCGCGCTGGAGCTCGGCCTGCCGGTGTCGAAGGTCAAGGTCCACGTCACCCAGGGCGGGGGCTCCTTCGGGCGCAAGCTCTTCCACGACGCGGCCCTCGAGGCCGCCCGCATCTCGAAGGCGATGGGCAAGCCGGTGCGCCTGATGTGGCACCGCGCCGACGAGCCCCGGCAGGGCCGGCTGCACCCGATGGCGACCTCTCGTGTCCGGGCGGCCTACCTCGGCGGCGAGGTCCTCTCCTTCGAGCAGAAGCACACGAGCGTCACGACCGACTTCGGCCACGGCCTCGGCGACATCATCACCAACCACGCGGCCAAGCTGCCCGTCGGCCAGATGACCTTCGCGCAGACGATCTTCGCCCTGACCCAGGAGGTGCCCTACAACTTCGGGGCCGTGAGCCAGACGCTCACCGAGACCGACGACCGCTTCAACACCGGCAGCATGCGCCAGATCTACTCCCCCGACGTGCGCTGCGCCAACGAGCTCGTCATCGACGAGCTGGCCCGGCGGATGCGGATGGACCCCGTCGCCTTCCGCCGGAAGTTCCTGCGGGACAAGCGCACCCGGGCCGTGCTCGACAAGGCCGCCGAGGTCGGCGAGTGGGGCCGCTCCCTGCCCGACGGCGTCGCCCAGGGCATCGCGGTCCACAAGGAGTACAAGGGCGCGACCGCCTGCCTCGTCGAGATCGACTGCCGCCCCGAGACGGTGAACCGCACGGTCCGCGATGCCGTCACCGGGCCGCGGGTCACCAAGGTCGTCTTCGCCGTCGACGCCGGCCTGGTCATCAACCCCACGGGCCTCGAGGCCCAGATGCTCGGTGGCGTCATGGACGGCATCGGCCTGGCCCTGACGACGAGTTGCCACCTCGAGGAGGGCCACTTCCTCGAGGCCAGCTGGGACAACTACTTCTACACGCGGCAGTGGAACGTCCCACCCGAGATCACCGTCGAGATCATGCCGTCGGACTCGCAGCAGCCCGGCGGCGCGGGCGAGGCGGGCGTCGCGTCGAGCTTCGCCGCGATCGCCTGCGCCTACGCGCGCGCCACGGGCCGCATGCCGACCGAGTTCCCCATCAACCACCCCGACCCGATCAGCTTCGAGGTCAAGAGCTTCGTCCCATCCGTCCCGCAGTCGCCGACCGACGGCCTCGACCACACCCGCTGAGGAGCGCGCCATGTCCAGCCACACCTTCGTCCTCAACGGCGAAAAGGTCACCGTCGACGTCGAGCCGGGCGTGCGCCTGCTCTGGGTCCTGCGCGACGTCCTCGGGGTCACCGGCCCCAAGTACGGGTGCGGGATCAACGTCTGCAAGGCCTGCACGAGCCACATCAACGGCAAGGCCTTCAACCCCTGCGCCGTGCCCGTCGACCAGATCAAGGAGACCGACGAGGTCACGACGATCGAGGGTCTCGCCGACACCGTCGACGGCGACCTGCACCCCATGCAGGAGGCCTGGATCGAGCACGACGTCGCGCAGTGCGGCTACTGCCAGCCGGGCCAGATCATGGCCGCGGTCGCGCTCGTGCGCAAGGTGCAGCGCGAGGGCCGCGCGATCACCGAGGCCGACCTCGACACGATCCGCAACGTCTGCCGCTGCGGGACCTATCCGCGCATCCGCGACGCGATCAAGGACGGCGCGCAGCGCATGTGACGGGCCACGGGTCACCGCAGGTGGTGGCCCCCGGCCATGCCCTCGAGGCGCGCGATCCGCTGGTCCATCGGCGGGTGGGTCGAGAAGAGCTTGCCCACGTCGCGGGCGCTGAAGGGGTTGGCGATCATCATGTGACTCGCGTTCTGCAGCTGCGGCGTCGGCTCGAGCGGCGCGCGCTGCACGCCCCCCTCGAGCTTGCGCAGGGCCGACGCCAGGGCGAGCGGGTCACCGGTGAGCGTGGCGCCGTCCTCGTCGGCGTCGTACTCGCGGGTGCGCGAGATCGACATCTGGATGACCATCGCGGCGATGGGCGCGAGCAGCGCGACGGCGATGCCGGCGATGGGGTTGCGGTCGCGGTCGCCGCCGAACCACAGGGCCATCGAGGCGACCGAGGAGATGACGCCGGCGATCGCCCCGGCGACCGAGCCGGTGAGGATGTCGCGGTTGTAGACGTGCATGAGCTCGTGGCCGAGCACTCCGCGCAGCTCGCGCTCGTCGAGCAGCTGGAGGATGCCCTCGGTGCAGCACACGGCCGCGTGTTGGGGGTTGCGGCCGGTGGCGAAGGCATTGGGCGCAGCGGTCGGGCTGACGTAGAGCCGCGGCATGGGCTGCCCGGCGCGCTGGCTGAGCTCCTCGACGATGCGGTACATCTGCGGGAACTGCTGCGGGTCGGCGGGCTGGGCGCGCATCGCCCGGATCGCGAGCTTGTCGGAGTTCCAGTAGCTGTAGGCGGTCGTCGCCAGGCCGATGAGGGCGAAGATCCAGACGTAGCGTGCACCGGCGAGGGCGTAGCCGACGAGGATGAGCAACGCGAAGATCGAGCCGAAGAGGCCGGCGGTCTTCAGACCGTTGTAGTGGTTGTGCATGTCATCCCCAACGCTCGCAGGGGGTCACGGCGTTCCCGTCCCCAGCAGCAGGACGGGCACGAGGGTGGCGGCGAGCAGTACGACCCCGGTGACGACGGCGACGACGGTCGCGGTCCGATCGGTCCGCTCGGGCGGCCGGTGCTCGTCGCCGGGCTGCAGCACGAGCGCCACCCAGCGCAGGTAGACGGCCAGGCCGATGACCGCGGCGACGACGGCCGGCAGAGCCACCCACCACAGGCCCTCGGTGGCGAGGGGGCGCAGCGCCATGACCTTGGCGAGCAGGCCGGCGACGCCCGGCGGCAGGCCGGCCATCGTGAGCAGCGCGAGGGTGAGGACGGCGGCGTGCACGGGCCGGCGGCGCAGCAGCCCGCGGTCGTCGTCGAGGCGTCGCGGACCGTCGACCGACAGGGCGGCGACGACGGCCAGGGCGGCGACGACCGCGACGACGTAGACGGCGAGGTAGCCGACGGCGGCGAAGGTGTCGCCGGCAACGAGCGGGGCGAGGATCCAGCCGCCCTGGGTGACCCCGGACCAGGCGATGAGGCGAAGGGGGTCGCTCGCCCCGAGCGCGAGCACCGCACCCCCGATCATGGAGACGACGGCGAGCACGCCGAAGGCCGGGGTCGCGGCCGCGCGCACGCTGGCTGCACCGTCGGTGACGGCGACGAGCCCACCGACGGCGGCGACGGTCGAGACGCCCGCGAGGAGCATCGCCACCTCGAGCCCGGCGCGGGGATAGGTCGCCGGCGCCCAGGCGTGGAAGGGCACGAGCGAGAGCTTGAAGCCGACGGCCGCGAGGAGCAGGACGACCGCGAGGGTCAGCACGGCGCGGGTCTCCCCCGTCTGACCGGCCGCCCACGAGGCGACCCCGCTCAGGCGCAGGCTCCCGGTCGCGGTGACCCACAGCCCGGCGCCGACGACCGCCACGGCGAAGCTCGCGACGGACGTCGTCACCAGCTGCATCGCCCCGCTGTCGCGCCCGCCGCGCAGGACCGCGAGCGCGACGATGGGCAGCGTGGCCAGCTCGAGGCCGACGAGCCAGGTGCCGAGGTCGTGCGCGACCGAGACGGTGCACGCGCCGGTGACGGTCGCCAGGAGCAACGCGGCCTCGACGGCGCCGTCGGGGCGGTGGGTCGTGCCGTCCTCGAGCGAGGGCACGCCACGCTGCCGGGCGAGCAGGACGAGCACGGCGAGACCGGCCGCGCCGGCGAGCGCCTGGAGCAGTGCACCCGACTGGCTCACCCGCAGCAGGCACTCGCTCGCCTGCGTGCCCGGCGGCGGGGTGAGGCTCATGGCAGGGTCCCCGGGCCGGCACAGCGTCGTGACCTCGCCGCCCCCGGAGGCCTGCACGCGCAGGGCGAGAGCGGTACCGAGCGAGACGAGGAGCGCGAGGGCCGCCAGCAGGATCGCGGGCAGGCGACGTCGCGGGGCGAGGGCGTCGACCGCGAGGACGAGCACGGCCCCGACGGCGGGGGCGAGGACGGGCGCGGCGACGGCCACGTCGATCTGCGGGGCGCTCATCGGGTCACCACCGCGGCGAGGGCCGGGTCGGTCACGGCGAGGACGAGCCCCGGCGCGACGCCGAGGGCGACGACCGCGAGGGCGAGGACGGCACCGGGCACGAGATCGGTGACGGGCAGCTCCGCGCGCCGCTCGGCCGGCGTCGGGGCGTCCGGCGCCCCGCTGCCCTCGCCGAGCCAGACGAGCCGGGCGACGCGCAGGGAGTATGCGGCGGCGAGGGCCGCACCGACGGCCGCGACGACCGCGCACCCGACGAAGAGCGGCCCAGGGCGGCCGTCGGCGGGCGAGAGCGCGGCGACGACGACCATGATCTCGCCCCAGAAGCCGGCGAGGCCGGGCAGCCCCAGCCCGGCGGCCAGGCCGGTGACGAGGAGCAGCCCGGTGACCGGCGCCTCCTCGCGAAGGGGGGTCCGCGCCGTGTCGAGGAGGTCGTCGCCCCAGCGGTGCTTGAGCCCGCCGACCACGAGGAAGAGCAGTGCGGAGATGACGCCGTGCGCGAGGTTGGCGTAGAGCGCGGCGGCGACACCGGTGTCGGTGCCCGAGGCGAGCGCCAGGGCGACGAAGCCCATGTGCGCGATGGACGACCAGGCGATGAGCCGCTTGAGCTCGCGCTCGACGAGGCAGACGAGCCCGCCCCAGATGATGCCGATGGCGCCGCAGACGGCGAGCACCGGCGCGACCCGGGCGAAGCCCTCGGGCACCGCAGCCAGGGGGAGCCGCACGAGGCCGTAGGTGCCCATCTTGAGCAGCACGGCGGCGAGCACCATCGAGCCGGCGGTCGGTGCCGTCGTGTGCGCCATGGGCAGCCACGAGTGCAGCGGCCACACGGGCACCTTGATCGCGAGGCCGAGGGTGAGCAGCACGGCGACGGCCACCTGCACGCCGGTCGACAGACCCCGGCCGTGGGCGGCGCCGAGCGTGCCGAGGTCACCGGTGCCCGACTGGGAGACGAGCAGCAGCACCCCGAGGAGCAGGAGCGTCGAGCCGAGCCCGGTGTAGAGGACGAAGCGGGCGCCGGCCTCGCGGCGGGCCACCGGGTCGCGGTCGTCGCCGAAGCGGGTGATGAGCACCCACATCGGCACGAGCACGAGCTCGAAGGCGACGACGAAGAGCAGTGCGTCGCGCGCCGCGAAGGTGCCGATCGCCCCGCCGAGGGTGATGAGCAGGGTGCCGACGAAGGTCGCGGCGCTGCCCCCGCGCGGCGCGTCACCGAGGGCGGTCGTGCAGGCCGCAGCGGTGACGACGGCGGCGAGGAGGGCGAGCGGCCCGCTGATGCCGTCGAGCCCGAGGTGGATGCGCAGGTCGAGGGCGGGCAGCCAGGCGATGTCGACGACGGCGTGACTGCTCCAGGCGATGACGACGAGGGCCGCGGTGACGAGGGCGCCGGCCAGACCGATGCGGGCGGCGAGCCGGGCGCTCATCTCCGTGCCGGCGCCCAGCAGGACGGCACCGAGGAGCAGCGGCAGGACGCAGGCGAGGCCGATCACGAGTCCCCCAGCAGGACGAGGGCGGTGACGACGGCGACGAGCAGCAGGCCCCCACCGAGCAGGGCGAGGCCGTTGGCCGGCCGGGCGCGACGGTGGGCCTCGGTGCCGACACCGCTCGCGCCGAGCACGCCCCAGGCGGCGGCGCGCACATAGGTGTCGACGACGCCGCGGTCGAGGAAGGCGACGAGCCCGGCGAGAGCGGTGACCGGCCGGGCGACGACCGCGCGCTGGGCCCGGTCGGCCCCGAGGCCGGCGCCGACGAGGCCACCGAGGCGGCCGGTGACGAGCCGCTGCTGCCACCCGGAGGCGTGGAGCAGCCAGCCGAGCGCGATGCCGGCGACGACGAGCACGAGGACGACGGCGAAGAGCGCGAGCGGGACGTGCCCGGCGTCGGGCAGCCGGGGCCCGAGGGCCAGACCCCCGAGGATGCTGGCGGCGGTGAGCACGAGCAGGATCCCGGCCACCGCGGTCGGCATGACCGCGCGGTCGCGCACCCGCCCCTCGTCGCCGAGGGCGACGACGAGCAGGGCGCGGGTGGCATAGGCGGCGGTGACGACGGTCGTCGCGAGCAGAGCGACGAGCACGATGGCGGCGACCGGGCCGCGGCTGCCGACGTCGCTCCCGACGGCGGCGATGACGTGCTCCTTCGTCAGGCCACCGAGGACGAGCGGGATGCCCGCGAGGGAGACGAGCCCGGCCGCCCAGGCGGCGAGCCCGACGGGGTGGGCCCGCCCGCTGCCGACGAGGGCACGCGCGGCGGTCGAGCCACGCGTCGTGGCGAGCCAGCCGACGGTGAGGAAGAGCAGCGCCTTGAAGATCGCGTGGCCGTAGAGGTGCCCGAGGGCGGCGCCGGCCGTCGGGCCGCTGCCGGCGGCCGCGAGCGGCGCCAGCATGACGCCCACCTGGCTGATCGTCGACCACGCGAGCAGCCGCTTGAGGTCGGGCTCGACGAGCGCGCACAGGGCAGCGAGCAGCATCGTCGCGGCGACCGAGAGGCCGAGGAGCGCCCGGGCCGGGTCGGAGCGCAGCAGCAGCGGGAGCAGCTGGGTCAGCACGACGGTGCCGGCGGCGACCATCGTCGCCGCGTGGATGAGTGCGGAGGCGGGGGTGGGGCCCTCCATGGCGTCGAGCAGCCAGTGGTGGAAGGGGATCTGCGCGGACTTGCCGAGCACCCCGACGACGACGAGGACGAGGGCGATCGAGCGGGCGGTCGGGTCGGCCGCGGCGGAGGTCCAGTGGTCGATGACGTCGGCGCGGGCGGTCGTGCCGGCGCCCGCGACGAGCACGGCGGTGCCGAGCAGCAGCCCGATGTCGGCGACCCGCGTGACCATGAAGGCCGCGTGGGCGGCCCGCCGCGGCCGCTCGCGACGCGACCAGTGGCCGATGAGCAGGTAGGAGCACCAGCCCATCACCTCCCAGCCGACGACCGTGAGGAGCAGGTCGGCGGAGAGGACGACGAGCACCATCGCGGCGCTGAAGAGGGCGACGGTCGCGTGAAAGGCGCCGCGCCGGTCGTCGTCGGCGAGGTACCACGCGGCATAGGCCTGCACGAGCGCGGTGACGAGGGCGACGACGAGGACGAGGAAGGCGCTCGTCGCCGACAGGCCCAGACCCAGCGGGAGGTCGGTGCCGCCCATGACGAGGCCCGGTCCGGTGGCGTGCTCCTCGGCGAAGGGGGCGCCCCGCACCCCCGCGGGTGCGCCGGCGAGCGCGATGACGGACAGCACGAGCGTGCCCACGCCGCCGGCGACGCCGGTGAGGGCGGACAGCGGCCCGCTGCGTCCGACGAGGAAGGTGAGCACCGCTGCGGCCAGGGGCAGCACGACGAGGGACCAGGCCATCACTCGGCGTCCTGCGCGAGGTCGATGTGGCCGCGCCGGCGGTAGGCGGCGACGATGACGGCGAGGGCGATGACGACCTCGGCGGCGGCGATGGTGATGACGAAGAGGGTGAGGACCTGGCCCGACCAGGTCGCGTCGTTGCCGAGGGCCCCGGCGGTGACGAGCAGCAACCCACCACCGGCGAGGACGAGCTCGGCGCCGACGAGGACGAGCACGGCATGGCGCCGGGCGAGGATGCCGTAGACACCGAGCGCGACGAGGACGCTCGCGAGCAGGTAGGGACCGGCGCTGTGGATCATCGGCGCTCCCGGTCGGTCGTCAGTCCGGCGACGGCGAAGGCCCCGACGAGCGCCGCGAGCAGCAGCAGCGAGAGCAGCTCGAAGGGCCACACCCAGGTCGAGAAGATCTGCCGGGCGAGCTCGTCGGTGCCGCCGGGGCGGACCTGCGTGGGCACCGCGATCGGCAGCAGCACCGCGGCGAGCAGGCCGCCGGTGCCGGCGCCGACGAGCGCGGCGAGCAGCCGGTGGGCACGGCTCGTCGAGTGCTCGGTGCGCGGCCCGATCGGGGCCCGGGTGAGCATGAGCGCGACGATGACGAGCACGACGACGGCGCCGACGTAGACGAGCACCTGGACGAGGGCGACGAGCTCGGCGCCGAGGACGAGGTAGCAGCCGGCGAGCCCGAGGAGGGCGACGACGAGCCACAGCGCGGCGTGGACCACCTGACGGGTCGTCACGGCCAGGGCCGCGGCCGCCGCCGTGATGAGACCGGTCGCGGCGAAGGCGAGGTCGAGGCCCGTCATCGGCGCCCCTTGCGCGCCGGCTTGTTGGCGGCGCTCACCTCGGGGGCCTCGGCGGCGGCGGGGTCGAGCTCCGGCGGGGCCGGGACGTCGGCGGCCCACTGGCCGAGGCGCTCCTTGTCGTGGAGCAGGTCGCGGATGTCGGTCTCGGCGTACTCGAACTGCGGGCTCCAGAAGAGCGCGTCGAAGGGGCAGACCTCGATGCAGATGCCGCAGTACATGCACAGCGAAAAATCGATGTCGAAGCGGTCGAGGACATTGCGCTGGCGGGCGCGCCCCCCTTCGCTCGCCGGGGGGACCTCCTCCTTGTGCGAGTCGATGTGGATGCACCAGTCGGGGCACTCCCGGGCGCAGAGCATGCACGAGGTGCAGTTGCTCTCGACGAGCGCGATGACCCCGCGGGAGCGTGCCGGCAGCTCCGGCGCGACGTCGGGGTACTCCGCGGTGTGGGGCGGCCGCATCATCTGGCGGGCGGTCGTCGCCATGCCCTTGACGAGCCCGGGGACGAAGCTGCGGTCGGTGCTCATGCGGTCATCACCACTCCCACGGCGGTCAGGGCGAGCTGGGCCAGGGCCAGCGGGACGAGGACGGTCCACGCGAGCCGCTGCAGCTGGTCCTCGCGCAGCCGCGGCCACGACACCCGCATCCAGATGATGAGCAGGACGACGAGGCCGCCCTTGAGCAGGGTCCACAGCCAGCCGAGGTGGTCGGCGAAGGGGCCCTGCCAGCCGCCGAGCCACAGGATCCCGAAGAGCAGCCCCATGACGACCATGCCGGCGTACTCGGCGAGCATGAAGAAGGCGAAGCGCAGCCCCGTGTACTCCGTCCACGGGCCCATGACGACCTCGCTGTCGGCGATGGGTGCGTCGAAGGGGGGTCGCTGCAGCTCCGCGGTCGCGGCCACGAGGAAGACGATCGCGCCGGGCAGCTGCCACAGCAGCCACCACGGGGACCAGACCTCGACGACGCCGGCGAGCGAGAGCGTGCCCGCCGCCATCGCCACCGAGGCGACGGCCAGCACCAGCGGCAGCTCGTAGGCGAGCAGCTGTGCGGCAGAGCGCATCCCGCCCACGAGGGCGTACTTGTTGGCGCTGGCCCAGCCGGCCATGAGGGTGCCGAGCACCCCGACCCCGGTCACGGCGAGCACGAGGAGGACGCTGCCCGGCACCTGAGCGGCGGCGACCCCGGGGTGGATCGGCAGCAGGGCCATGGCGATGACATAGGGCACGAGCGCCACGGCCGGCGCGAGGCGGAAGACGCCGCGGTCGGCGGCGACCGGCGTGATGTCCTCCTTCTGGACGAACTTCACCCCGTCGGCGACGAGCTGGGCCCAGCCGTGGAACCCGCCGGCGTACATCGGGCCGAGCCGGCCCTGCATGTGCGCCATGACCTTGTGCTCCGTCTGGCCGGCGACGAGCGGGAGCACGAGCACCGCGGCGAGGGACGCCAGCGAGCGCAGGGCGATCTCGAGCAGGCTCATCGGCTCCTCCCTTCGTCCACATCGGCACTCTCTCTCACGAAGTCGCGGAACCCGGGGACGGTGAAGCTCAGCAGGCCGTGTCCTGCGACCTCGACGAGACCCTTGTCCATGAGGGAGCGCCGGGCCATGCCGAGGGAGCCGGTGCTCACGCCCAGGGTGGCGGCGATGTCACCACGCCGGACGACGGGCTCGTCGGCACCGGCCATGGCGGTCAGGAAGCGTTGCTCCGAGGGCGATGCCTTGGACCACCGGCTGCGGTAGAGGGCGTCGAGGTCCTCGGCGATCCCGGCCCGGGCCGAGTCGACGTGGTCGACGGTGAGGACCGCACCCGCGTCCGGGCGCCCGGCGGCCCGCCACACGCCGTCGGCGTGGAGCTGCACGAAGTAGGGATAGCCCTGGGTGCGCCGGACGATCTCGGTGACCGCCGCCGTCTCCCAGGAGACTCCGAGCGCTGTCGCGGGCGCGGTGATGGCCTCGCGTGTCGCTGCCTCGTCGAGCGAGCCGAGCTGCCGGTAGGCGAAGCGCTCGGCGAAGCTGGCGGCGTCGGTGACCACGTCCTCGGTGTGCCCGAGCCCCGCGCAGACGAGCGCGATCGGCACGCCCTCGGGGTCGGCCTGCAGGTGCTGCCAGGCATAGGCGAGAGCTTGGATCCCGTCGCGGTCCGCTGCCTGCAGCTCGTCCACGAAGATCACGGCTCCGACACCGGCGTCGTCGAGCACCTCGCGGGCGGTGGCACGGAACAGGTCCTCGAGCCGGCGCACGACCGTGGTGCCCTCGCCCGGCGCGAAGGTGGCCTCCACCTTGGCCCCCGGGAGTCCGACGCTCACCCCGATCTCGCGCAGCCGGGACGCCACCGTGTGCGGCTGCCAGCGCAGGGGGCCGAGCCCCAGCGCCTCGACGAGCGATGCCAGCAGGTCACCGTGCCCGGCCGTCACGAAGACGGTGGCGTGACCGGCGGCCTGCGCCTGACGTTGCGCCTCGCGCAGCAGGGAGGTCTTGCCGACCCCGCGCGGTCCCACGAAGACGTGGACCCGACCGGCGAGCCGACGCCGCGCGGACATGGCAGCGAGGAGGTCGGCCACCCGGTCGAGGTGGTCCGCGCGCCCAGGGACGTCGTGCGCGATCTCCCCCGGGGTGTACGGACTCGGTTGGACCATGCGCTGGACCTTACAGGTCTTTACAGTTCGCGGATCTGTAAAGACCTGTACCTTCGAGGCGGCTGGCCCAGGGTGTCGCCATCACACCAGGGACCACGGGGGGATCGCTCAGCTCACCGGCCGCGTGCCCTCCTGAGCCTCGGGGTCGGGCCCCTCGCCCGACCCGTCCCGCGGACCCCACTCGGGCCCGGGCACGCCGGGCGCGGTGACGCGGCGGCGGCTCGGCGACTTGCTCGAGTGCCCCTCCCCCGGCTCCTTGCCGCCGGGCCAGGGGCGGGTCGCCCGCGAGGCGAGGACGAAGGACTTGCGCAGCGGCGTGCCCTCGAAGCCGTCGGGCAGGAGCAGCGGCCGCAGCCCGAGGCCGGTGCCGTCGACGAAGCCGGTGAAGTCCTGGCCGAACATCTCGTGCGTCTCGCGCTCGTGCCACGCCGCCCCGGCGAAGATGCCGGTGATGCTGTGCAGGCTGTCGCCGAGCGGGACCCGGGTGCGCAGGAGCGCGGTGCGCTGGTCGCGCTCGGGCGTCGGGCGCGGGTCGACGAGGTGGCAGACGATGTCGAGACCGGGGTGCTCCTCGCGGTCGGTCTCGTCGACGGCGCTCAGCCAGTCGAAGAAGGTGTAGCCGCGGTCCACGGCGTCGCGCACGGCGCGCAACCACTCCAGCGGGCTGACGGTGAGGTCCTCCTGGGGCACGTCACGCCCCCTTCGTCGGTCGTCGCAGCAGGCCGCGGCGCACCTCACCGGCACCGGCGGACCGGTGCCCGGCATAGCGCGCCCGCATCCCGGCGGTCGTCAGCGACTCCGCGGCGATCTTGTCCTGGAGGGTGAGGATCCCGTGCAGGAGCGCCTCCGGGCGCGGCGGGCAGCCGGGCACGTAGACGTCGACGGGGACGAGCTGGTCGACCCCCTTCGTCACGGAGTAGGAGTCCCAGTAGGGGCCACCGGAGTTGGAGCAGGCGCCGAAGGAGATGACGTACTTGGGCTCAGGCATCTGGTCGTGCAGGCGACGGATCGCCGGCGCCATCTTGTCCGTCACCGTGCCGGAGACGACCATGAGGTCCGCCTGCCGCGGGCCCGGGGCGAAGGGGATGACCCCGAGCCGGATGAAGTCGTGCCGGGCCATCGACGCGGCGATGAACTCGATGGCGCAGCAGGCCAGCCCGAAGTTGAAGACCCAAAGGGAGTAGCGGCGGCCCCAGCTGAGCACGACCTTCATCGGCTTGGGGGCGTGGGCCCCGACGGGGCCCACGCGCGGCATCGGCAGGTCGGTCGTCACGAGGTCACCTCACGTCCACCGCAGCAGGCCGCGACGCACGGCGTGGAGGAGGCCGATGAGCACGACGCCGATGAAGATCGCGACCTCGACGAGGCTCACCGGCCCGAGGTCGCTGCGCAGCACGAGCGCCCACGGGAAGAGGTAGACGGCGTCGACGGCGAAGACGACGTAGAGGAAGGCGTAGGCGAGGTAGCGCACCTGGGTCTGCGCCCAGTCCTGCCCGACGGGGTCGACGCCCGACTCGTAGGTCGTCAGCTTGGCTCGGGTGGGCGCGGCCGGCGCGATGAGCCGCCGCGCGGTGTAGGCCGCGACGACGAGCAGCACACCCACGACGAGGGTGCCGGCGACGACGAGGTATCCATCCACCCCCGCACCCTATCCACGCCCACCCGCCGACGAGGGGACCCCGTAATCCCCCGCAGCGCCGACGCCACCCCTATGGTCTGCGTCACACCGGCGGGCAAACGGCGCCCGCCGGCCTACCGGAGGAAACCATCGTGCGATCACGTACCGCTGCCGCTACCGCGGCCGCCGCGACCGCGGCCCTGGCACTCACCACCCTCGCCAGCAGTCCGGCCCAGGCAAGCAACCCCAACAACAGCAAGAAGATGACGAAGGCCGTCACGGTCGAGAACGTCCACAAGCACCTCGAGGCCTTCCAGGAGATCGCCGACGCCAACGACGGCAACCGCGGCGCCGGGACCTCCGGCTACGAGGCCAGCGCCCGCTACGTCGAGAAGACCCTGCGCAACGCCGGCTACACGACGGAGCGGCAGCCCTTCTCCTTCGTCTACGAGGAGGTCCACTCCTCGAGCCTGACCGAGATCTCGCCCGAGGCACGCACCGTCGACGCCGTCGAGATGTCCTACAGCCAGCCGACGCCCGACGACGGGGTCACGGCCACCCTCGCCGCGCCGACGACGGCCATCGGCTGCACCGCCGGTGACTACGCCGGCGCCGACGTCGCCGGCAAGATCGCGCTCGTCAGCCGCGGCACCTGCTCCTTCGCGGAGAAGGCGATCGCCGCCAAGGCCGCCGGCGCCTCCGCGGTGATCATCTACAACAACGCGCCGGGCACCCTCAACGGCACGCTCGGTGGCGTCGAGCCCGACAGCGCGCCGGCCACCGGCGTCACCCAGGAGGAGGGCCAGAACCTCCTCGCCAAGATGGCCGCCGGCCCGGTGACGATGAAGCTCGTGCTGACCAAGACGATGGAGGAGCGCGAGACCTTCAACGTCATCGCGGAGACCACGAGCGGGCGCGACGACAACGTCGTCATGCTCGGCGCGCACCTCGACAGCGTCGGCGACGGCCCCGGCATCAACGACAACGGTTCCGGCAGCGCCGGCATCCTCGAGACCGCGGTCCAGCTGGGCAAGGTCAACAAGCTCAACAACAAGGTGCGCTTCGCCTGGTGGGGCGCCGAGGAGCTCGGCCTGCTCGGCTCCGACCACTACGTGGCCGACCTGCAGGAAAATGACCCGGCCGCTCTGGACGACATCGCGACCTACCTCAACTTCGACATGATCGCCTCGCCCAACCACATCATCGGGGTCTACGACGCCGACGAGTCGACCTACGAGGCCCCGGTCGAGGTCCCGGCCGGCTCCGCCGCCACCGAAGAGGTCTTCACCGACTACTTCGACGGCACGAACCAGGCGTGGGTCGACACCGAGTTCTCCGGTCGCAGCGACTACTCCGCCTTCATCGCCGCGGGCGTGCCCGCGTCGGGTCTCTTCACCGGCGCCGACGGGGTCAAGACCCCCGAGGAGGTCGAGAAGTTCGGCGGTGAGGCCGGTGTCATCTACGACCCGAACTACCACACCCCCGCTGACGACATCTCCAACGTCAACATGGAGGCCCTCGACACGATGAGCGATGCGATCGCCCACGCGACGATCACCCTCGCCCAGTCGACGGCGGACATCAACGGCAAGACCAGCCGCGGCAAGTCCGGCAAGCCGGCGCCGACCGTGCTGCCCGAGGACGTCGACGCGGCCTGACCGCGGACCCGTCCCGACGGGGGCGTCCCGGCAACGTGGATCCACGGTGCCGGGGCGCCCCCTTCGTCGTGCCGGGGCCCGCGCTGGACCAGGCGAAGGGGGGATGTCCCCCGACCGGTCCGGCGGCGGGCCGCATTGGCCCGCGGGCCCGTCCACGGCAGAGTCGTGCCGAGACCACAGGAGGTACACCCCATGAGCGAGCACCCGCAGCTCCCGCCCCAGCAGGGCTTCCCCGGCCAGACCCCGCCGCCCCCCGGCTACACGCCGGCCCCGATGTCACCGACCGAGGAGCGCAACCTCGGCATGATCGCCCACCTCGTGCCGGCCGTGCTGCTGCCGCTGAGCGCCGGCACCCTCGGCTTCGTCGGGTCGCTCGTCATCTACCTCGTCTACAAGGACCGCGGCCCCTTCGTGCGGGCGCACGCGGCCAACAGCCTCAACGTGCAGATCATCACCGCGATCCTGCTGCTCGCCTCGAGCGTGCTCATGCTGCTGCTCGTCGGCTTCATCCTCTACCCGCTCGTCATCGTCGTCGCGACCGTCATCCACGTGCTCGGTGCGGTCAAGGCCAACAACGGCGAGTGGTGGACCCCGCCGATGACGCCGCAGCTGGTCAAGTGACCCAGCAGGCGAAGGGGGTGGTCGTCGCCGGGCACGGGGTCGCCTCCGGCCGGGCGAGCGACTCCCCCTTCGCCGCGGGGACGATCGAGCTGCAGGCGCCGCACTTCGCGGCCCGCGGACTGGACCTGTCCCCCTTCGTCATGGCGACGGTCAACGTCGACCTCGCCCCGCACCGGCTCGTGCTGCGGGAGCCGCGGTGGACCTTCGTCGACGTCGACTGGACCGCGGTGCACCCGCCGGAGACTTTTTCCTTCGTCGAGTGCACGGTGACTCGCGGCGACGAGCAGGTCGAGGGCCTCGTCTACCACCCGCACCCCGAGACCAAGCCGATGCACCACCAGCCCTCGACCGTCGTCGAGCTGCTCCTGCCCCGGTTGACGGGCCTCGCGACCGGCGAGGTCCTGGGGCTGCGCCTGCCCGACGCCACCCAGGCCACCCTCATTGCATAACGGCGCGTTATCCATCTCATAACGTGACCGATTGATTGGCCCGGAGGTCGCGGACCTACCATGGACAGATGTCCGGGGAGCGCCCGCGACACGACCGACCTGCGAGGGGCACGACCACCCATCATGAGCAGTACTGCGACGACCCAGGCCAAGGACCGCGTCATCATCCGCTTCGCCGGCGACTCCGGCGACGGCATGCAGCTGACCGGCGACCGGTTCACGGCCGACAGCGCGGCGCTGGGCAACGACCTGTCGACCCTGCCCAACTTCCCCGCCGAGATCCGCGCGCCCCAGGGCACGATCCCCGGCGTCAGCTCCTTCCAGCTGCACTTCGCCAGCTGGGACATCCTCACCCCCGGCGACGCCCCCGACGTGCTCGTCGCGATGAACCCCGCGGCGCTCAAGGCCAACCTCGGTGACGTGCCGCGCGGCGCGACGATCATCGTCAACACCGACGAGTTCACGACGCGCAACCTCAAGAAGGTCGGCTGGACGACCAGCCCGGTCGAGGACGACAGCCTCGAGTCGTGGCACGTGCACGCCGTGCCGCTGACCTCGATCACCGTCGAGGCGCTCGCGGACTTCGACACCCTGACCCGCAAGGAGAAGGAGCGGGCGAAGAACATGTTCGCCCTCGGCCTGCTGTCGTGGATGTACTCGCGTCCGACGACGGCCACCGAGGACTTCCTCGCCTCGAAGTTCGGCGCCAAGCCCGACATCCTCGCCGCCAACCTCGCCGCGCTGCGCGCCGGGTGGAACTACGGCGAGACGACCGAGGACTTCGCCGTCCCCTTCACCGTCGCCGCGGCGCCGACGCCGCCCGGCACCTACCGCAACATCACCGGCAACACCGCGCTCTCTCTCGGCCTCGTCGCCGGTGCCCACCGCGCGGGCCGCCCGCTCGTGCTCGGCTCCTACCCGATCACCCCGGCGAGCGACATCCTGCACAGCCTCTCCGGTCTCAAGCGCCACGGCGTGACGACCGTGCAGGCCGAGGACGAGATCGCCGGCATCGGCGTCGCGCTCGGTGCCTCCTTCGGCGGTGCGGTCGGCGTGACGACGACCTCCGGCCCGGGCGTCGCCCTGAAGTCCGAGACGATCGGCCTCGCGGTGAGCCTCGAGCTGCCCCTCGTCATCGTCGACGTGCAGCGCGGCGGACCCTCGACGGGTCTGCCGACGAAGACCGAGCAGTCCGACCTGCTGCAGGCGATGTTCGGTCGCAACGGTGAGTCGCCGGTGCCGATCGTCGCGCCGCAGACCTCGGCCGACTGCTTCGACGCGGCGCTGGAGGCGGTGCGCATCGCGACGACCTACCGCACCCCGGTCTTCCTGCTCTCCGACGGCTACCTGGCCAACGGCTCCGAGCCGTGGCAGGTCCCGCAGGTCGCCGACCTGCCGTCCTTCCCCGTCGAGCTGGCCAGCGAGCCCAATGCCACCGACGCCAAGGGCAACCCGACCTTCCACCCCTACGTCCGCGACGAGGAGACCCTCGCCCGGCCGTGGGCGGTGCCCGGCACCCCCGGCCTCGAGCACCGCATCGGCGGGATCGAGAAGGACGCGGTCACCGGCAACATCTCCTACGACCCCGACAACCACGACCTCATGGTCCGCACCCGCCAGGCCAAGGTGGACAAGAGCGCCGACTCCATCGGTGACCTCGAGGTCGACGACCCGAGCGGTGACGCCAAGGTCCTCGTCCTCGGCTGGGGCTCGACCTACGGGCCCAACCTCGCGGCGGTCCGCCGCCTGCGCGCGGCCGGCAAGAGCGTCGCCCACGCGCACCTGCGCCACCTCAACCCCTTCCCGGCCAACACCGGCGAGGTCCTCCAGCGCTACGAGCGCGTCATCGTGCCCGAGATGAACCTCGGTCAGCTGGCGATGCTGCTGCGCGCGAAGTACCTCGTCGACGTCCGGTCCCACACCTCGGTCCGCGGTCTGCCCTTCAAGGTCGCCGACCTGGCCGAGGTCATCGACGCTGCCCTCCAGGAGGTCACGGCATGAGCATCGATCTCGGCATCCCCACGGTGGCGTCCGGCACGGCCGGCGTCCCGACCCTCCCCGAGGGCGAGAAGCAGACCCGCAAGGACTTCGCCTCCGACCAGGAGGTGCGCTGGTGCCCCGGCTGCGGTGACTACGCGATCCTCGCGGCCGTCCAGGGCTTCCTGCCCGAGCTCGGCCTGCGCAAGGAGAACATCACCTTCGTCTCCGGCATCGGCTGCTCCTCGCGGTTCCCCTACTACCTCGACACCTACGGGATGCACTCGATCCACGGGCGCGCCCCGGCGATCGCAACCGGCCTGGCGACGAGCCGCCCCGACCTGTCGGTGTGGGTCGTCACCGGTGACGGCGATGCCCTGTCGATCGGTGGCAACCACCTGATCCACGCGATGCGGCGCAACGTCAACATGACGATCCTGCTCTTCAACAACCGCATCTACGGCCTGACCAAGGGCCAGTACAGCCCGACCTCGCAGCCGGGTCTGGTCACCAAGTCCTCCCCCATGGGCTCGGTCGACGCCCCCTTCAACCCCATCTCGCTGGCGCTCGGTGCCGAGGGCACCTTCGTCGCGCGGACCATGGACTCCGACCGCAAGCACCTCACCGAGGTGCTCAAGGCCGCTGCGGCACACCGCGGTACGTCGATCGTCGAGATCTACCAGAACTGCCCGATCTTCAACGACGGCGCCTTCGAGCTCATCAAGGACGTCGAGCAGCAGAAGGCCCGCCTGGTGCACCTGCGCGACGGCGAGCCGGTCGCCATCGGTGACGAGGGCGAGCGCGAGCTGCTGGTCCGCGGCGAAGGGGGGTCCGTCCGCTTCGTGCCGGAGGCCGAGGTCTCCGAGCAGGGGCTGGCCGACCAGGTCGTCGTCCACGACGTCACCCTGTCCGACCCGAGCCAGGCCTTCTCGATCAGCCGGCTGGACTCCGAGTCGATGACGCACGTGCCGATGGGCATCTTCCGCGCCGTCGACCGTCCGACCTACGACGACCAGACCCGCGCGCAGGTCGAGTCCGCGGTCGACCTCGCCGGCGGCCCGGCCACCGACGACGACCTGCAGGCGCTGCTCCACGGCAAGGACACCTGGACCGTCGAGTAGGGGGCACCCCCCCGGACCACCCGGGGTGGCCCTAACTCCGCAAAACCCTAGGGTTTTGCACGGTTGCGGTCCGGAACGTCGCAAGACCCTAGGGTTTTTGCGACGTTCGCGGCCCGTTGTGCCGCCGGCAGGGCGCTCTCAGGGGCCGAGGACCCGGTCCAGGTAGTCGTTGGCGAGGATCCGGTCGGGGTCCAGCCGGTCGCGCAGGGCGACGAAGTCACCGTGCCGCGGGTAGAGCGCGGCCAGCCGCTCCGCGCCGAGGGTGTGCAGCTTGCCCCAGTGCGGGCGCCCCGCGTGGGCCGCGACGATCTCCTCGAAGGCTGCGAAGTAGGCCGTCGGGTCGGCGCCCCGCACGTGCTGGTGCACCGCGACGTAGGCATTGGCCCGCTCGTGGCCCGTCGAGAGCCAGATGTCGTCGGGCGCGGCTACCCGCACCTCGACGGGGAAGCTGATCGGCTCGCGCCGACGCTCGACCCACGCCCGCAGGTCGGTGAGCACGTCGGCGACCGCCTCGCGCGGGACGGCGTACTCCGACTCGACGAAGCGCACGGTCCGCGGCGTGACGAAGACCTCGTGCGAGGGCGCGGTGTAGGAGCGCTGCGACAGCGCCCGGGCGGCAACGGCGTTGAAGGGCAGCACCGCTCGCGGCGCGTGGGCGAGGACGCGGTTGACGGCGCCGAAGACCGTGTTGGAGAGCAGCTCGTCGTCGAGCCGCCGGCGCCACTCGGGCAGCGGCTCGTCGACCTCGTCGGGCACGAGGTCGTTGGCCTTGGTCTGCACCCGCCCCGTGCCGGGGAACCAGTACATCTCGAAGTGCCGGTGGGCGTCGAAGTGTTCCTGGATGCGCGGCAGCACGACGTCGAGCTCGTCGGGCGACTCCACGGCGCGCAGCCGGTAGGCGGGCAGGCAGGCGAGCTCGATCTCGGTGACGACGCCGAGCGCGCCGAGCCCGACCCGCGCCGCCCCGAAGAGCTCCGGGTCGCTCTCGTCGACCCACCGCTCCTGCCCGTCGGGCGTGACGAGCTGCAGCCCGACGATGCCCGCGGCGAGCCCCGGCAGCCCGGCGCCGGTCCCGTGGGTGCCGGTCGACGTCGCACCGGCGAGGGTCTGGGCGTCGATGTCGCCGAGGTTGGGCATGGCCAGCCCGAGCCAGTCGAGGGCCTGGTTGAGGATGCGAAGGGGGGTCCCCGCCAGCACCCGGACCCGCCCGGTGTGCCGGTCGGCCGAGACGATGCCCGACAGGTGGTGCAGGTCGAGCCGCAGCTCGTCGGCCTGCGCGATGGCCGTGAAGGAGTGGCCGCTGCCGACGGGGCGGATGCGCCGCCCTTCGCCCGCCGCGCAGCGGACCGCCTCGGCGACCTCCTCCGGGGTGCGCGGGGCCACCGCCTCGGCGCTGTCCGTGACATTGCCGGCCCAGTTGGACCACGTGTGCCGTCGGCGAGACCTCATCCGAAGCACTTCCCTTCGCCGCGGTAGGTCGGCACGACGTCGACCACCTCTCCCCCGCTGATGACGACGTACTCCGTGAAGCGCTCGGCGAGCTCACCGGCCTTGGCATGCCGCCACCACACCCGGTCACCGATCGCCAGGTCGCGAGCAGCCTTGCCGCGCAGCGGAGTCTGCACCTCGCCGGCACCCTCGGTCCCGACGAGCGAGAGCCCAGCGGGGTGCACCGGGGTCGGTACCCGGGAGTCGCCCGCGGGGCCGGAGGCGATGTAGCCACCGGAGAAGCAGGTGACGACGTCGCGGGCCGGGCGGCGCACGACGGGCAGGGCGAAGCCGACCGCGGGCTGCGGGGTGAAGGCGTCGTAGCCGTCGAAGAGGGTCGGCCCGATGAGCCCCGACCCGGCGGCCAGCTCGGTGAGCGCGAGGTCGGCGCCGGTCACCTCGAGCGAGCCGGTGCCGCCGCCGTTGACGATCGTCAGGGGGCCGACGGCGCGCTCGAGGGCGGCTCGCGCGGCCCGGCGGCGGCGCCGCAGCGAGGCATCACTGCGGCGCTTGACCAGACGCACGGCCGGCGAGCTGTCGGGCAGCCCGGCGATCTGGGCGTCGTAGAACATCAGGCCGACGACCCGCAGCCCGGCGCGCTGCGCAGCGGTCGCCACGGCCGCGGCGGCCCGCGGGGAGCGAAGGGGGCTGCGCCGCACCCCGAGGTGGGCCGGCCCGACCCGCAGCGAGGCGTCGACGTCGACGACGACCCGCACCGGGGCGCCGTGCGGCAGCCACCGGCGCAGCGCGTCGACGTGCTCGGCCGAGTCGACGGCGATGCTCACCTCCCGCAGCGCCCGCTCGTCGCCGGCGAGCGCGGTGAGCGCCTCGCGGTCGACGCTCGGGTAGGCGACGAAGACGTCGCGCACGCCGTGCCCGACGAGCCACAGCGCCTCGGGCAGCGAGTAGGCCATCACCCCGGCGAAGCCGGGCGTCGCCAGGGCCCGCTCGAGCAGGTGGCGCACCCGGATCGACTTGCTCGCCACCCGGATCGGGCGGCCACCGGCCCGCCGCACGAGGTCGGCGGCATTGGCGTCGTAGGCATCGAGGTCCACGACGGCGAAGGGGGCGGACCTCCCCTTCGTCGCCCGGTCCCACGTCTCGAAGCTCGTCACCCGCCCGACGCTACCGGCTGGTCACCACCGGCGCGGGGGACGTGCGACGTTCGACTGGGCGTCACCTGCTCGTCACGTCGATGCCGCCCGGGGTGACCCGCGCCTCCCTAGGTTCGGCTCGTCACCCCTGCTCACCCCCGCCCGTGCTCGGGCGGATCTCCCGGAGGAACCTGATGACGCCCCCTCGCAACGACCGCACCCTGCTGCCCCTGGCCACCGGCCACCGTGACGGCGGCCGCGCCGCCGCGACCTGCACCTGGAAGTGCAACGACGCGTGCAGCAAGCCGGTCCCCAACACCTCGGACAACGACTACTTCGGTGACGTCGTCGCCGCCTCGCGTCGCTCCGTGCTCAAGGCCGGCGGCGCCGCCGCGGCCCTCGCCGGCCTGACGACCGTCGCCACCGGCGCGGCCACCCCCGCCGCCGCTGCCGGCCCGGGCAAGAAGGCCCCCTTCGGCTTCACCCCCATCTCCCCGGTACCCGCCGGCACCGACGAGGTCGTCGTCCCCGAGGGCTTCCAGTGGGCCCCGGTCATCGCCTGGGGCGACCCGATCCTCAAGGGTGCACCGGCCTTCGACTTCGACCACCAGACCGCCGCCGCGCAGGCCGGCCAGATGGGCTACAACTGCGACTACGTCGGTGTCGTGCGCACCAAGGGCGCGAACAACGCGGTGCTCGTCGTCAACAACGAGTACACGAACAACAACCTCATGTTCCACGGCTACACGACCGCGGCCGCGATGACCGACGACCAGGTCCGGATCACCATGAACGCCCACGGCATGACCGTCGTGGAGATGTCGCGCAAGAACCCCAACAGCAAGTGGGTCTACACCAAGGGCGCGCCGCTCAACCGCCGCATCACGGCCACCACCCCCTTCGAGCTCGTCGGCCCGGCCCGCGGCAGCGACCTCGTCAAGACCTCCGCCGACCCGGCCGGCACGACGCCCCTGGGCACCTTCGGCAACTGCGCCGGGGGCACGACGCCGTGGGGCACGATCCTGTCCGGCGAGGAGAACTTCAACGGCTACTTCACCCAGCCGGCCGCCCCGACCGCCGACCTCAAGGGTCAGGCCGCCAAGCGCTACGGCCTCGCCGGCGGCAGCAAGAGCCAGCACAACTGGGACCGCATCGACTCCCGCTTCGACCTGACGAAGGAGCCCAACGAGGCGCACCGCCACGGCTGGGTCATCGAGGTCGACCCGAGCGACCCGACCGCTCGCCCCCGCAAGCTCTCCGCGCTGGGCCGCCTCAAGCACGAGGGCGCCAACGTCGTCATCGCCGACGACGGCCACGTCGTCGCCTACATGGGTGACGACGAGCGCTTCGACTACATGTACAAGTTCGTCTCGAAGCGGACCTACCGCGAGGGCGACCGCGCCCACAACAAGACTCTCCTCGAGGAGGGCGACCTCTACGTCGCGAAGTTCACCGGCGACGGCGCCGCGGACGGCGAGCACGACGGCACCGGCCAGTGGCTGCCGCTCGTCGTCGGTGGCGAGTCCAAGGTCGACGGCATGAGCGTCGAGGAGGTCCTCGTCTACACCCGCGTCGCCGCCGACAAGGTCGGCCCGACGAAGATGGACCGCCCCGAGGACGTCGAGGTCAACCCGGTCAACCGCCGCGTCTACGCCGCCCTGACCAACAACTCGGCCCGCACCCCCACGCAGGTCGACGAGGCCAACCCGCGCGCCAACAACAAGCACGGCCAGGTCCTCGAGATCACCGAGGACGGCGGCGACCACACCGGCACGACCTTCGCGTGGAAGCTCGTCCTCATCTGCGGTGACCCCAATGACCCGCAGACCTACTTCAACGGCTACGACACGTCGCAGGTCAGCCCGATCTCCTGCCCCGACAACGTCGCCTTCGACGGTGACGGCAACCTGTGGGTCGCCACCGACGGCAACGCCCTGGGCCACTGCGACGGCATGTACCTCATGCCGCTCGAGGGCGCGCACAAGGGACACCTGCAGCAGTTCCTCTCGGTGCCGGCGCACGCCGAGTGCTGCGGCCCGCTCATCGAGTGGGACGACCGCGTCGTCTTCGCCGCGATCCAGCACCCGGGCGAGTCGGACGGCGCCACCACCGCCGCCCCGACGAGCCTCTTCCCCTACCAGGGCAACACGCAGCCCCGCCCCTCGGTCATCATGATCTGGCCCGAGGCGAAGGGCGGCAAGGGCGCCGGTCAGGGCAAGGGCAAGAACAACGGCAAGGGCGCTGGCAAGGGCAACGGCAAGGCCTGATCCCAGCCCGAGGCACCACCCGCAGGGCCGTCCGCGACATCCGTCGCGGGCGGCCCTGCGCCGTGTCGTGCGGTTGCTCGGCCCACGGCGTCCTCGCTCGCCGTGGCAGGGTGAGCGGCATGCGCTCCCGTCGTGGCTCGGTCGTGGTCCGTGGCCTCGGCGTGGGGTTGGCGCTGGGGTTGGGGCTGGGCACGGCACTCGGTGGGTGCGGCGGCGGGTCGAGCGAGGACCCGGTGCCGGCGACCGGATCGAGCTCCGCGAGCAGCGCGAGCACGTCGACGAGCTCGACCGCGACCACGGCGACCACCTCGACCACTGGCGGGGCCTCCCCTTCGTCCTCGGCGCGGAGCGACCCACCCCAGCCCGCCGACGCCCGAGACGCCGGCCTCGCCGACGTCGACACCGGCGCGGAGGCGATGACCCTCGACGTCCCCGCGCTCGACCTGACCGCGCAGCTGTCCCCGCAGGCACTGCGCGACGGACGCCTCGCCCCCGGCCCGGGCCGGGTCGTGCGGGCCACCGGCGAGGGCCGGGTGGCCCCGGGCGCCGAGGGCACCGCCTTGCTCGCGGGCCGGGCGCGCTCCGGCGGGGCCGCCGACGTCTTCGCAGACCTCGCGGCGCTGCGGCCCGGCGACGGGGTCGTGCTCACCTACCCCAGCGGCACCCAGCTGCGCCTCGAGGTGACCCGCACCGCCGTCGTCGACCGCACGGCGCTCGCGAGCGACGACGCGCTCCGCGCCCGCCCCGCCGCCGGCACCCGACGGATCGTGCTCGTCACGAGCGACGACCGGATCCACCTCGACCACGGGCCCCGCGACGCCGCCCTCCTCGTCGTCGCCGAGGTGCCGTCCTGACCGGTCGGTGCGGCCCGCCGGCCCGGGAGTAGCCTCGCCGGGTGACACCCTCTCGCGACGGCCGCGGCATCATCGCCGCCTGGCTCGCCTACGGCATCTGGGGCCTCTTCCCCCTGTACTTCCACGCCCTTCGCCCCTCCGGCTCGGTGGAGATCCTCGCCCACCGGATCATCTGGACCTTCGCCCTGTGCGTGATCGTCCTGCTGCTGCGGCACGAGCTCGTCGCGCTCGTGCGTCGCCTGCGCGGGCGGCTGGCCCTCGGCGTCGGCATCGCCGCCTACCTGATCGCCGGCAACTGGTTCGTCTACGTCTACGCCGTCGGCACCGGCCGCACGAGCGAGGCGGCGCTCGGCTACTTCCTCAACCCCATCGTCACCGTCGCCCTGGGTGTCCTCGTCCTCGGCGAACGGCTGCGGCGCCTGCAGTGGGTGGCCGTCGGCATCGGCGCCCTCGCGGCGCTCTACCTCACCGTCGCCGGCGGCGGGCTGCCGTGGATCTCCCTCGTGCTCGCCATGACCTTCGGGGGCTACGGCCTGACCAAGAAGCGCCTCGGCGCGAGCCTGCCCGCCCTGCACTCCCTGTCGGCGGAAACGATCTTCCTGCTGCCGCCGGCGCTCGGGCTCGTCTGGTGGCTCACGGCGACCGGCGAGTCGACCTTCGCCGTCGACGCCCCGTGGCACCCGCTGCTGCTCGTCTCGGCGGGCGTGGTCACGGCGATCCCGCTGCTGCTCTTCGCCGAGGCGGCTCGGCGCATCCCGCTCGTGACGATCGGGCTCATCCAGTTCATCACCCCGGTGCTCCAGCTCGTCGTGAGCGTGACCCTCCTCGGCGAGCACCTCGAGCCGGCCCGGTGGATCGGCTTCGCCATCGTCTGGGTCGCCCTGGCCTGCCTGACGGTCGACTCGCTCGCCTCCGCCCGGCGTCGGCGGCGGCCCGCCGACGAGTGCGAGTCCCTGGAGCCGGTCGAGCCGGTCTGACATGACGAAGGGAGGACCGGTCCGGTCCTCCCTTCGATCCCGGGCCGGGTCCGCCCGCGTCAGCCGACGCGGTGGATGACGCCGTCCATGAGCGCGATGAGCGCGGTCTTGGCGTCGCTGTCGGGCAGGGCGTCGAGGGAGGCGGTCGCCCGACGGCCCACCTCGAGGGTCTCCTCGCGGGCGGCGGCCATGCCCGGGTGCACCCGCAGCAGCTCCAGCGCCCGCTCGAGCCGCTCGGGCTCCTTGAGCTCGGAGCGCAGCAGCTCCTGCAGCTCGGCATCGGCGGGGTCGGTGGAGGCCAGTGCGTTGAGCACCGGCAGGGTGCGCTTGCCCTCGCGCAGGTCGGTGCCCGGCGTCTTGCCCGTCTCGCCGGACTCGCTGGCGATGTCGATGAGGTCGTCGGCCAGTTGGAAGGCCATGCCCAGCTGCTCGCCGTACTCCGTGACCAGCTCGACGACCTGCGGCGGGCAGCCGCCGTACATCGCACCGTAGCGCGCCGCGGTCGCGACGAGCACGCCGGTCTTGTCGGCGAGGACCCCGCGGTAGTACTCGCGCGGGTCGGTGCCCTCGGGGCAGGGCCGGTCGTCGCGGATCTGGCCCGAGCAGAGCCGGATGAAGGTCTGCGCCTGGATCTTGACCGCGTCGGCGCCGAGGTCGGCGATGATGTCGGACGCGGTGCCGAAGAGCAGGTCGCCGACGAGGATCGCCGTCGAGTTGTCGTACTTCGCGTTGGCGCTCGGGGCGCCTCGCCGCAGGTCGGCCTCGTCCATGACGTCGTCGTGGTAGAGGCTCGCCAGGTGCGTCAGCTCGACGCCGGCGGCCGCGGCGACGACCTCGTCGGTGATGCCCTCGCCGAGCTCGGCGACGAGCATCGTCAGCACCGGACGAAACCGCTTGCCGCCGGCACGGGCGAGGTGGAGGTTGGCCTCGGTGATGAAGTCGTCCTCGTTGCGCGTGCGCTCGACGATGAGGGCCTCGACCCGCTCGAGCCCCTCGGCCAGCCTCGAGCTCAACGCGTCACTGGCCTCCGGCAGAGCGAGGACAGGGGGCGTTGCGCTGGTCATGGTCACCTCGGGATGAAGACGCTGGACTGCTGGGCCAGCTCCAGGAGCGGACCGGGGAAGACACCGAGAGCGATCGTCGCGAGGACGCCGATGCCGATGACGACGAGGGACAGCGTAGCCGGGGCCGCGACGGTGACCTCACCGCCCGGCTCGGTGAAGAACATCAGCACGATGAGGCGGATGTAGACGAAGGCGGTGACGGCCGACATGAGCACGCCGATGACGACGAGCAGGACACCGGAGAGCCCACCGTGCTCGACCGCCGGGATGAAGGCGGCGACCTTGGCCGTGAAGCCGGAGGTCAGCGGGATGCCGGCGAAGGCGAGCATGAAGAGCGCGAAGGTCCCGGCGATGTAGGGGTGCGCCCGGCCGAGCCCGGCCCACTGCGACAGGTGGGTCGCCTCGGCACCGCGCTCGCGCACGAGGTTGACGACCGCAAAGGCGGCGATCGTCGTGATGCCGTAGGCGACGACGTAGAAGAGCACACCCTCGACCGCCGTGCGGTCGAAGCTGATCAGTCCGACGAGGATGAAGCCGGCGTGGGCGATCGAGCTGTAGGCGAGCAGCCGCTTGATGTCGGTCTGGGTCACCGACAGCACCGCGCCGATGACCATCGTCAGGGCGGCGATGACGACGACGCCCATCCGCCACTCCCAGCGGGTGGTCTCGAGGCCGACGTAGATCAGACGCAGCAGGGCACCGAAGGCCGCGGCCTTGGTGCACGCGGCCATGAATCCGGTGACCGGGGTCGGGGCGCCCTGGTAGACGTCGGGGGTCCACGAGTGGAAGGGAACGGCGCCGACCTTGAAGAGCAGGCCGACGAGGACCATGACGACGCCCGGCAGGAGCAGCCCCTCGAGGTCGCCGGTCGAGGTCGACGCGGCAGCGGCGATGCGGGCCAGGTCGATGGAGCCGGCGTAGCCGTAGAGCAGGGCCGCACCGAAGAGGAAGAAGCCCGACGAGAAGGCGCCGAGGAGGAAGTACTTCAGGGCCGCCTCCTGCGAGAGCAGACGTCGGCGGCGGGCCAGACCCGACATGAGGTAGAGCGGCAGCGACAGCAGCTCGAGCGCGACGAACATCGTCAGCAGGTCGTTGGCCGCGGGGAAGAGCAGCATGCCCGCGAGGGCGAAGAGCGCGAGCGGGAAGACCTCGGTCGTCGACCAGCCCTTGCGCGCGGCCTGGGACTCGAGCGCCGAGCCCGGGCTCGCGGCCCCCATCGGGGTGAAGGCATCGGCGGTGTCGCCGCCGAGCCGGTCGGCCATGACGAGCAGGCCGAGCAGCCCGAGGACGAGCAGCGCACCCTGCATGAATCGGGTCGGGTCGTCGACGGCGACGGTGCCGCCGACGGTCACCCCGGCGGAGTCACCGGTGACGACGAGCGCGACGAAGGCGATGACGATCGTGGCGACCGAGACGACGACCTGCGCGAGGTGGCGGGTGCTGCGCGGCGCGAAGGCCTCGACGAGGACCCCGACGAAGGCCCCGACGAGCAGGACGATCATCGGCGAGAGCGCCTGGTAGCTGATGTCGGCGGCCTCGAAGGCCGTGGGCACGGTCAGGGTCATCAGTGGTCACTCCCGGAGGTCGAGCCGGCGTCGGCGGGGACGGACGGGGCCGGGTCGCTGACGCCGACGATCTGGAGGGTCCGCTCGACCGCCGGGTCGAGGGTGTCCAGCACCGGCTTGGGGAAGAAGCCGAGCACGACGAGGGCCACGACGACGGGGGCCACGACGGCCTTCTCCCGCCAGCCGAGGTCGCGCAGCGGCGCGGACAGCCGGGCCGGGGTGACGCCCTCGTCGAGGTCGGCCCGCACGTAGGGCAGCTCGGCGGCGGCCGGCGTGGCCTCCTGCGTCCGGGCGGCGACGGCGAGGTCGTCGGCTCCGGCCTCGGCCCCGGCCTCGGCGTCACCGACGACGACCGGCGGCGGGCCGGTGAAGATCCGCTTGTACATGAGCAGCACGTAGATCGCGGCGAGGACGACGCCCCACACCGCGAAGGCCGTCGCGACCGGCTGGCGCGACCAGGACCCGGCGATGACGAGGAACTCGGAGACGAAGGTCGACAGACCCGGCAGCGACAGGGTGGCGAGCCCGGCGATGAGGAAGGAGCCGGCCAGCCACGGGGTGGCGCGCTGCCAGCCGCCGTAGTCGTCGATGCGCTGGCTGCCGCGGCGGGCGATGAGCATGCCGGCCACGAGGAAGAGGCCGGCCGTCGCGAAGCCGTGGTTGACCATGTAGAAGTTCGCGCCCGACTGCGAGACGGACGTGAAGGCGAAGATGCCCAGGACGATGAAGCCGAAGTGGCTCACCGAGGTGAAGGCGATCAGGCGCATCATGTCGCGCTCGCCGATCGCCAGGATCGCGCCGTAGAGGATCGAGATCACCGCGAGGGTGACGACGACCGGCGTCGCCCACTGGCTCGCCTCGGGGAAGAGCTGGAGGCAGAAGCGGATCATCCCGTAGGTGCCGACCTTGTCGAGGACGCCGACGAGCAGCGTCGCGACGGCGGGCCGCGAGGCCGCGGCGGCGTCGGGCAGCCAGGTGTGCACCGGCCACATCGGCGCCTTGACCGCGAAGGCGATGAAGAAGGCGACGAAGATCCAGCGCTCGGCCGAGCCGCCGATCTCGAGGCCGGTGAGCCGCTCGACGAGGAAGCCCTCGGACCCGCCCGGGCCCTGGAGGTAGAGGGCGATGACGCCGACGAGCATGATCAGCCCACCCGCGAGGGAAAACAGGAGGAACTTCATCGCCGCGGCCTGGCGGTGGGCGCCGCCGTACATCCCGATGAGGAAGTAGACCGGGATGAGCATGGCCTCGAAGAAGACGTAGAAGAGGAAGACGTCGATCGCGGAGAAGACCCCGATCATGAAGGGCAGGAGCGAGAGCAGCAGGGCGAAGTAGCCCTTGTGCCAGGCGCCGCCCTCGGGCGCGTCGTCCCACGCGGCGAGGATGCACACCGGCACGAGCACGAGCGCCATGAGGATCAGGGCGAGCGAGATGCCGTCGACGCCGAGGGCGTAGCTGACGCCGAACTGCGGGATCCAGTCGTGGCGCTCGACCATCTGGAACTGCTCGCTGCTGCCGCGGGTGAAGCTCGTCGCGGTCGCGACGATGCCGAGCACGAGGGTGAGCAGGGAGACCCCGAGGGCGATGGGTCGGGCGAGCTGCGCACTGCGCGAAGGGAGGACCGCCACCACGAGCGCGCCGACGAGCGGCACGACCATGAGCAGGGTCAGCCAGGGCAGGTTGTCCATCAGTTGATCACCCACAGTGCACCGAGGAAGACGACGACGCCGGTGAGCATCGTCAGGGCGTAGGAGCGCGCGTAGCCGTTCTGGGCCGTGCGCAGCCAGGAGGAGGTCGTCTCGATCGCGCGCGACAGGCTCAGCACGGAGCCGTCGACGAGCTCACGGTCGGAGGAGGTCAGACCCCGGGTGAGCCCGATGCCGGGCCACTGCAGCAGGGTCGAGTTGAGCTCGTCCTGGTAGAGGTCGGCGCGAGCCGCCCGGGTGAGCGCGCTGCCGGCCGGCGCGACGACGGGGACCTCGTCGCGGCCGTAGACCAGCCAGGCCCAGACGGCGCCGACGGCCACGACGAGCAGCGTGCCCGCCATGAGGACCGGCACCGGCAGCACCGGCTCGTGGTGCTCGACGTGGCCGAGGACCGGCTCGAGCCAGGTCGTGATCGGGGCGACGGTCGCGAGGACGAGACCCAGCAGGGCCGAGCCGACCGCGAGGACCATCATCGGGATCGTCATCGTCAGGGGCGACTCGTGCGGGTGGACGTCGTCGGTCCAGCGCCGCTTGCCGTGGAAGGTCATGAAGAACAGGCGCGACATGTAGAAGGCCGTGATGCCGGCGCCGAGCAGCGCGACGAGTCCGAAGACCCACGGCCGCCAGCCCTCGCCGACGAAGGCGGCCTCGATGATCTTGTCCTTGCTCCAGAAGCCGGCGAAGGGGGGAACCCCGAGGATCGCGAGCCAGCCCAGGCCGAAGGTCACCCAGGTGATCTTCATGACCGTCGACAGCCCGCCGAAGCGGCGCATGTCGACCTGGTCGCCCATGCCGTGCATGACCGAGCCGGCACCGAGGAACATGCCGGCCTTGAAGAAGCCGTGCGTCACGAGGTGGAAGATCGCGAAGGCGTAGCCGACCGGGCCGAGACCGGCGGCGAGCATCATGTAGCCGATCTGGCTCATCGTCGAGGCGGCGAGCGCCTTCTTCATGTCGTCCTTGGCGCAGCCGACGATCGCCCCGTAGACGAGGGTGATCGCACCCACGACCACGACCGCGAGCTGGGCATTCGGCGCCGCGTCGAAGATGTGGTGGCTGCGCACGACGAGGTAGACACCGGCGGTCACCATCGTCGCGGCGTGGATGAGGGCCGAGACCGGGGTCGGGCCCGCCATCGCGTCGCCCAGCCAGGACTGCAGGGGGAACTGCGCCGACTTGCCGCAGGCGCCGAGCAGGAGCAGCAGGCCGATCGCGGTGAGCACGCCCTCCCCCGCGCCGCCGACCGCGGCGTCGACCGCTGCGAAGTCGACGGTGCCGAAGGTCGCGAGCATGAGCGTCATCGCGAGGATCAGGCCGACGTCGCCGATGCGGTTGGCGATGAAGGCCTTGTTGGCCGCCGTGGCGTAGGCGGGGTTGTGGTTCCAGAAGCCGATGAGCAGCCACGAGGCCAGACCCACGCCCTCCCAGCCAACGAAGAGCAGCAGGTAGGAGTCGGCGAGGACGAGCAGGAGCATCGACGCGACGAAGAGGTTGAGGTAGGCGAAGAAGCGCCGCTTGTCGGGGTCGTGCTCCATGTAACCGAGCGAGTACACGTGGATGAGCGACCCGACGAAGGTGATGAGCAGGACGAAGGCGACCGAGAGCGGGTCGACGAGCAGCCCGGCGGTGACGTCGATGCTGCCGGCGGGGACCCAGTCCCACAGCTGCACGGTGCCGGAGCGCTCCTCCGCGGAGGTGCCGAGCATCGAGACGAAGATGGCGGCGCCGACGAGGAAGGAGCCCCAGGACAGGGCGGTCGCGAGCAGCGGCCCGAAGGAGTCCGTGAGGCGGCCGCCGAGGAGCAGCAGCGCCGCCCCGAGGAGGGGCAGGGCCACGAGGAGCCAGGCGATGTCGGTGAGCAAGGTGGCTCCTTACAGCTTCAGCAGGTTGGCGTCGTCGACCGAGGCCGAGCGGCGGGCACGGAAGACGGCCATGATGATGGCCAGTCCGACGACGACCTCGGCGGCGGCCACGACCATGACGAACATGGCGATGACCTGCCCCTCGACCGACCCGTGCATACGGGCGAAGGTGACGAAGGCGAGCGAGGCGGCGTTGAGCATGAGCTCGACACCCATGAAGACGATGATCGCGTTGCGTCGCAGCAGGACGGTCGCGCCACCGATCACGAAGAGGATCGTCGCGAGGTAGATGTAGTTCATCGGGCTCACTGCTGCTCACCTCCCTCGGTGGTGGTCTCGGTGTCCTCGAGCTGGCGGTAGCGCGTCGGGGTCGTCACCTGGTCACGGGCGACGAGCACGCGGTTGAGCGAGAGCTCGGAGATGCTGCCGTCGGGCAGCAGGGCCGGGGTGTCGACGGCGTTGTGCCGCGCGTAGACGCCCGGGACCGGAAGACCGGAGAGGTGCTTGCCCTCGCGGAAGCGGCGCTCCATCCACTCACGCTGGGTCGGCTTGGCGATGATCCGCTCGCGGTGCGCGAAGACCATGGCGCCGAGCGCGGAGACGGTGAGCAGACCGGCGGTGACCTCGAAGAGCCACACGTAGCGACCGAAGACGAGGTAGGCGATGGCCTCGACGTTGCCGGGGTCGGCGTTGACCTCAGCGAGCGTCGGGTTGCCCTCGTAGACGACCCGGCCGATGGCGGAGAAGAGCAGCAGCAGGCCGGCGACCGAGACGAGCACGGTGAGCAGACGCTGGCCCTTGATCGTCTCGACGAGCGAGGACGAGTGGTCGACGCCGACGAGCATGACGACGAAGAGGAAGAGCATCATCACCGCGCCCGTGTACACGAAGATGTGCACGACGCCGAGGAAGGGAGCCTCCTGCAGGAGGTAGAAGACGCCCAGGACGATCATCGTCGTCACCATGCCGATGGCCGCGTGCACCGCCTTGCGGGCGAAGAGCAGGGCGAGCGCGCCGGGGACGGCGACGAGGCTGAGGACCCAGAAGACGACGGCCTCACCGGTGCCGGTCATCGGCCCTCCTCCGAGCTCGCGTGCTGCTCGACCCACTCGCGCTGCTCGGGCGTGGCCGTGGCGACCTTGCCCTGGTAGTAGTCGCGCTCCTCCATGCCCTCGACCATCGGGTGGGGCGCGGGGAGCATCCCCTCCTGGAGCGGCGCGAGGAGCTGCTCCTTGGTGAAGATCAGGTCGGCGCGGTTGTTGTCGGCGAGCTCGTACTCGTTGGTCATCGTCAGCGCCCGGGTCGGGCAGGCCTCGATGCACAGCCCGCAGAAGATACAGCGCAGGTAGTTGATCTGGTAGATGTGCCCGTAGCGCTCGCCGGGGCTGAAACGCAGCCCCCGATCGTCGTCGTTGCCGCGGCCCTCGACGAGGATCGCGTCGGCCGGGCAGGCCCAGGCGCACAGCTCGCAGCCGACGCACTTCTCGAGACCGTCGGGGTGACGGTTGAGCTGGTGGCGGCCGTGGAAGCGCGGCTGGGTGGGCCACTTGACCTCGGGGTACTCCTGGGTCGCGACCTTGCGGAACATCGTCGCGAAGGTCACGCCGAAGCCGGCCACGGGGGCGAAGAGGTCTGCGAAGAACCCTCCCTTGGCGGTGTCGTCAGCCACGGTGCTCCTCCTCGGAGGTGGACGGGGTGCTGGTCTCGGTCGAAGGGGGTGCCGGCCGGGTGTCGATGGCCGTCCCACCACGGGGCGCCTCGACGAGGCGCTGGCCGGGCAGCGGCGGCACGGGGTAGCCCTCGGCCCAGGGGTCGACCTCCTCGGGCACCTCGGCGGCGGCCTCCTCCTCGCGGGCGCGCTGGTCGACCTTCGTCTCCCAGATCCACGTGGAGCCGAGGACGAGGACGCCCAGGACGCCGACGATGATCAGCGAGGAGATCGGGAACTCGCGGCCGAGCAGCCCGACCGTGCCGTCGCCGAAGAAGCCGGCGTCGGCGCCACGGATGAAGGCCACGGCGATGACCCACGCGACGGTGACGGGGATGAGGAACTTCCAGCCGAAGCGCATGAACTGGTCGTAGCGGGTGCGGGGCAGGGTGCCGCGCAGCCAGACGAAGAAGAACATGAAGAGCCAGAGCTTGACGGTGAACCACAGCAGGCCCCACCAGCCGGTGTTGAGCATGCCGTCGCCGATCGCGGCGATGCCGGGAGGCGCCTGCCAGCCACCGAGGAAGAGCGTCGTCGCCAGGGCCGAGACGGTGAACATGTTGATGTACTCGCCGAGGAAGAACATCGCGAAGCGCATGCCGGAGTACTCGGTGAAGTAACCACCGACGATCTCGCCCTCACCCTCGGCGAGGTCGAAGGGCAGACGGTTGGTCTCGCCGACCATCGTGATGACGTAGATGACGAAGGAGACGCACGCCGGGACGATGTACCAGAGGTCGCTCTGGGCGGCGACGATCTCGCTCGTGCTCATCGAGCCCGCGTACATGAAGACGGCGACGAGGGCCAGGCCCATGGCGATCTCGTAGGAGATCAGCTGGGCGGTCGCCCGCAGGCCACCGAGCAGCGGGTAGGTCGAGCCGGCGGACCAGCCGCCGAGGACGATGCCGTAGGCCGCGACGCCGGCGACGGCGAGGACGAGCAGCGCGGCGACCGGCAGGTCGGTCAGCTGCAGCGGGGTGTGGTGACCGAACATCCAGACCATCCCGCCGAGCGGCATGATCGAGAAGCCGACGAAGGCCATCGACGCGAAGATCACCGGCGCGATGGTGAAGATCAGGGCGTCGGCGGCCTTGGGACGCACGTCCTCCTTGAACATCGACTTCATGCCGTCGGCAAGGGTCTGCAGCAGGCCGAAGGGGCCGTTGCGGTTGGGGCCGGGCCGCTGCTGCATGCGACCGATGACGCGGCGCTCGAACCAGATGACGAGCAGCACCGACACGAGCAGGTAGACGAAGAGCAGCAGCGCCTTGACGAGCGAGAGCCACAGCGGGGTGTCGCTGAAGTCCGCCGGGACCGGCTTGTCGGCTGCGGCGGCGAGGAGGGTCATGCCCGTCATGCCGCACCCCCCTTCGTCACGGAGACGATCGCTCCGGCTCGGCCGGAGAGGCTGCGCAGGTCGCAGCTCTCCGAGTGGGTCGGCAACCACACGACGTGGTCGACCATGTCGCGGATGACGACGGGGACGGTGACCCGCAGGTCCTCGGCGCTCACCGTGACGAGGTCACCCTCGACGAGGCCGAAGGACTGCGCCGTCGCCGGCGACACGAGCGCTCGCGGCGCCTGGGCCGTGCCGGCGAGGAAGGCCTCGCCGTCCTGCAGGCTGCCCTTGTCGAGCAGCAGGCGCCAGGTGGCGAGGACGAGCTCGCCCTCACCGGGCTGCGCCGGGTCCGCCTGCGGCACCTGCGGGGTCTCGCCGGTCGCGCGGGGCGCGGCGGTGACCTCGAGCGCGCGGCGCGCCTCGGCGGTCGTGCGCGTGCCGAGGAACTCGCCCATCTCGTCGGCGAGCATGTGCAGCACCCGGTGGTCGGGCAGCGCGGTGGTCGACAGCGCCGCCTCGAAGGGCCGCACGCGACCCTCCCAGTTGACGAAGGCGCCCTCGCGCTCGGCGTGCGGGGCGACCGGCAGCACGACGTCGGCGTGCTCGGTGACGCTGCTGGGCCGGATCTCGAGGGAGACGACGAAGGCGCGCTCGAAGGCCTCACGGGCACCTGCGACCCCGAGGTCGTCGGCGTCGACGCCACCGACGACGAGGCCGCCGACCGAGCCGGAAGCGGCCGCGGCGACGATGCCGGCGGTGTCGAGACCGCCCTCGCCGGGCAGGCAGCCGGCGTCGATCGCGCCGCGTTCCCCCGCCCGTCGCGGGACCCAGGCCAGGCGGGCCCCGGTCTCCTCCGCCAGGCGGGCAGCCGCGGTGAGGGCACCGGGCACGGTGGCCAGGCGCTCGCCGACGAGCACGACCGGCCGCTCGCCGCGCAGCGCGGCGTGGGCCGCGGTCAGCGGGTCGCCCTCGGAGCCGGGCCCGATCTCGCCCGTGAGCGCCGTGAGCACCTCGGTCTCAGTGCCGGGCGCCGACGGGATGAGCGTGCCGCCGAGCTTGTCGAGGCCGCGGGTCGCCAGCGGGGCGACGGCGAAGACGCTCGTGCCCGCCTTGCGGTGCGCCTTGCGCAGCCGCAGGAAGAGGATCGGGCTCTCCTCCTCGGGCTCCAGCCCGACGAGTAGGACCGAGCTGGCCCGGCCGACCTCCTCGAAGGTCACGCCGGTCTCCGGCGTCGTCCCCGCGACGTGCCGCAGCAGGAAGTCGCGCTCCTCGACCGAGTGCGGCCGGGCGCGGTGGTCGACGTGCTCGGTGCGCAGCACCGAGCGGGCGAAGGTGGCGTAGGCGTGGGCGTCCTCGACGCTCACCCGGCCGCCGACGAGCACCCCGTGACCCTGTGCGGCGCGCAGCCCGTCGGCCGCGACGGCCAGGGCCTCCTGCCACGAGGCGACCCGCAGCTCGCCCTCGGCGTCGCGCACCATCGGCAGCTCGAAGCGGTCACCGAGGTCGGCGGAGACGAAGGCCCAGCGGCCCTTGTCGCAGTTCCACTCCTCGTTGACCTGGGGGTCGTTGCCGGCCATGCGGCGCAGCACGCTGCCCCGGCGGTGGTCGGTGCGAAGGGAGCAACCGTCGGCGCAGTGCTCGCAGACGTCGGGGCTCGAGACGAGGTCGAAGGGCCGGGAGCGGAAGCGGTAGGCGGCACCGGTGAGCGCGCCGACCGGGCAGATCTGGACGGTGTTGCCGGAGAAGTAGCTCTCGAAGGGCTGCTCCTCGTAGATGCCGACCTGCTGCAGCGCCCCGCGCTCGACGAGCGCGATGAAGGGGTCGCCGGCGACCTGGTCGGAAAACCGGGTGCACCGGGCGCACAGGACGCAGCGCTCGCGGTCGAGGAGCACCTGCGAGGAGATGTTGATCGGCTTGGGATAGGTGCGCTTGACGTCGTCGAAGCGCGAGGTGGCCCGGCCGTTGCTCATCGCCTGGTTCTGCAGCGGGCACTCGCCGCCCTTGTCGCACACCGGGCAGTCGAGCGGATGGTTGATGAGCAGCAGCTCCATGACGCCCTGCTGCGCCTTGTCGGCGACCGGCGAGGTGTGCTGGGTGCGCACCTGCATGCCCTCGCTCACCGTCATGGTGCAGCTGGCCTGCGGCTTGGGCATCGGCTTGACGTTGCCCTCGCGGTCGGGCGTGGCGACCTCGACGAGGCACTGGCGGCAGGCGCCGACGGGCTCGAGGAGCGGGTGGTCGCAGAAGCGCGGGATCTCGATCCCGGCCTCCTCGGCCGCCCGGATGACGAGGGTGTCCTTGGGCACGGCGACGGCGACGCCGTCGATGCTGAGGTTGATCAGCTCCGGGGGTGCCTGCTGGTCGGTGGTGTCTGCGACGGTCATGCGGTCACCTGTGCGGTCTCGTGATGGAAGAGCGTCGAGGCGGCGGGCGGGAAGAGCTCGCTCGCCGGGGTGTGGCACCCGGCCTCGAACTCCTCCCGGAAGTGCTTGACCGCCGACGTGATCGGGCTGGTCGCACCGTCACCGAGGGCGCAGAAGGAGCGGCCGAGGATGTTGTCGCAGATGTCGACGAGCTTGTCGATGTCTTCGGGCGTGCCGTGACCGTGCTCGAGGCGCTCGAGGATCTGGGCGAGCCACCACGTGCCCTCGCGGCACGGGGTGCACTTGCCGCACGACTCGTGCTTGTAGAAGTCGGTCCAGCGGCTGACGCAGCGCACGACCGAGACGGTGTCGTCGAAGATCTGCAGCGCGCGGGTGCCGAGCATCGAGCCGTGGGCCGCGACCGACTCGAAGTCGAGCGGCACGTCGAGGTGCTCCTGGGTGAAGATCGGCGTCGACGAACCACCCGGCGTCCAGAACTTCAGCGGGTGGTTGGGGTCGCGCATGCCACCGGCCATGTCGATGAGCTCGCGCAGCGTGATGCCGAGCGGTGCCTCGTACTGCCCCGGCCGCTTGACGTGGCCCGAGAGCGAGAAGATGCCGAAGCCCTGCGACTTCTCCGTGCCCATGTCGGAGAACCACTCGGCGCCCTTGCGGATGATGACCGGCACCGAGGCGATGGACTCGACGTTGTTGACGACCGTCGGTCGCGCGTAGAGGCCGGCGACGGCCGGGAAGGGCGGCTTGAGCCGCGGCTGGCCGCGACGGCCCTCGAGGGAGTCAAGCAGGGCCGTCTCCTCGCCGCAGATGTAGGCGCCGGCGCCCGCGTGCACCGTGACGTCGAGGTCGAAGCCGGTCCCGAGGATGTCCTTGCCGAGGTAGCCGGCCGCGTAGGCCTCCTCGACCGCGCGCATGAGGCGGCGGTAGACGTGGACGACCTCACCGCGCAGGTAGATGAAGGCGTGGTTGCAGCCGATGGCGAAGGAGGTGATCGCCACCCCCTCGACGAGGAAGTGCGGCGCCGCCATGAGCAGCGGGATGTCCTTGCACGTGCCCGGCTCGGACTCGTCGGCGTTGACGACGAGATAGCGGGGCCCGCCGTCGGGCGGGGGCAGGAAGCCCCACTTCATGCCGGTCGGGAAGCCGGCGCCGCCACGGCCGCGCAGGCCGGAGTCCTTGGCCGCCTGGACGAGATCCGCCGGGTCGCTCTGCAGCGCCTGACGAAGGGCGGCGTAGCCGTCGTTGTCCTCGTAGGTCGTGAGGGTCCACGACTGCGGGTGGTCCCAGAACTTCGTGAGGATCGGGGTCAGCGTCGTCACTTGTCAGCCTCCGTGCCCTCGCTCGTCGGGCGCTCGTCGGGCGCATTCGCCGGGGTGTCGACCGAGGTCTGCTCGCCGGTGGCCATGCCCTCGGTCGACGCTGCGGTCGTGGACGTCGCCGCGTCGGCGTCGCCCCCTTCGCCCGGTGCCGTCCAGCCCTCGCGTCGGGCCAGCTCCACACCGCGAAGGGAGGCCTCCCCCGCCCCGATGCCCTCGTCGGCGAGCCCGTCGGGGAAGCCGGCGAGCACGCGCGAGACCTGCTTGAAGGTGCACAGGCGGTCGGGTCCTCGGGTCGGCCGCACCGGCGTGCCGGCGCGCAGGTCGTCGACGAGCCGGACCGTCGACTCCGGGGTCTGGTTGTCGAAGAACTCCCAGTTGGTCATGACGACCGGGGCGTAGTCGCACGCGGCATTGCACTCGATGCGCTCGAGGGTGATCGTGCCGTCCTCGGTCGTCTCGTCGTGACCGATGCCCAGGTGCTCGCTGACGGTCTCCCAGATCTGGTCGCCGCCCATGACCGCGCACAGGGTGTTGGTGCACACGCCGACGGTGTAGTCGCCGTTGGGGTGGCGCTTGTACTGGGTGTAGAAGGTCGCGACGCCCGAGACCTCGGCCGTCGTCAGGCCGAGCGTGCTCGCGCAGAAGTCGATGCCGCGACCGGTGACGTAGCCGTCGACGCTCTGCACGAGGTGCAGCAGCGGCAGCAGCGCCGAGCGCGGCTGCGGGTAGCGGGCCACGACCTGCTCGGCCTCGGCCGACAGCTGCTCGAGGACCTCCGCCGGGTAGGGCTCCTTGCTCTCCGACGGCACGTGCAGGTGCCCCGAGGCGGTCTGCTCTCCGAAGTTGGACGACATCAGCGGTCCACTCCTCCCATCACCGGGTCGATGGAGGCGACCGCGACGATGACGTCGGCGAGGTTGCCCCCTTCGCACATGGCCGCGACGGCCTGCAGGTTGTTGAAGCTCGGGTCCCGGAAGTGGGCCCGGTAGGGGCGGGTGCCGCCGTCGGACACGACGTGGCAGCCCAGCTCGCCCTTCGGCGACTCGACGGCGACGTAGGCCTGGCCGGGCGGAACCCGGAAGCCCTCGGTCACGAGCTTGAAGTGGTGGATCAGGGCCTCCATCGAGGTGCCCATGATCTCGCGGATGTGGTCGAGGCTGTTGCCCATGCCGTCGCCGCCCACGGCGAGCTGCGAGGGCCACGCGACGCGCTTGTCGGCGACCATGACCTGGCCGGGGTTGCGCTGCAGCTCGTCGGTCACCTGCTCGACGATCTTGAGGCTCTCGCGCATCTCCGCCAGGCGGATCGCGAGCCGGTCGTAGGCGTCGGCGCCCGTGCGGGTGATGACGTCGAAGTCGTACTTCTCGTAGCCGCAGTAGGGCGTGAGCTTGCGCAGGTCGTGCGGCAGACCGGTCGAGCGCAGCACCGGGCCGGTGATGCCCAGGGCGGTGCAGCCGGTGAGCGAGAGCTCGCCGACGCGCTTGGTGCGGCCCTTGAGGATGGGGTTCTCGAGGAGGAGCTGCTCGAGCTCGCCGATGCCCTTGCGCACCTGCGGCACCATCTCCCGGATCTTGTCGATCGCGCCGTGCGGCAGGTCTTGGGCGACGCCGCCGGGGCGGATGTAGGCGTTGTTCATCCGCAGGCCGGTGATGTTCTCGATGACCGACAGGATCCGCTCGCGCTCGCGGAAGCTGATCGTCATGATCGTCGTCGCGCCCATCTCCATGCCACCCGTGCCGAGGCAGATGAGGTGGCTCGAGATGCGGGTCAGCTCCATCATGAGCACCCGGATCACGCTGGCCCGCTCGGGGATGTCGTCGGTGATGCCGAGGACCTTCTCGACCGCGAGGCAGTAGGCGGCCTCCTGGAACATCGGCGTCAGGTAGTCCATGCGCGTGCAGAAGGTCACCCCCTGCGTCCACGTGCGGAACTCCATGTTCTTCTCGATGCCCGTGTGGAGGTAGCCGATGCCGGCGCGGGCCTCGGTGACCGTCTCGCCGTCGAGCTCGAGGATGAGGCGCAGGACGCCGTGCGTCGAGGGGTGCTGCGGACCCATGTTGAGGACGATGCGCTCCTCGGGGTTCATCCCGAGCTCGCCCATCTCCTGGTCCCAGTCACCGCCCTGGACGTTGACGATGCGGCCCTCGGCGAGGTCGTCGGCGCCCGGGGTCGCGTGGACCCGGCCACCCTGCGTGTGCGTAGCCATCAGTTGTACGACCTCCGCTCGTCGGGCGGCGGGACGGTGCCGCCCTTGTACTCCACCGGGATGCCGCCCAGCGGGTAGTCCTTGCGCTGCGGGTGCCCGGCCCAGTCGTCGGGCATGAGGATGCGGGTGAGCGCGGGGTGCCCGTCGAAGACGACGCCGAACATGTCCCACGTCTCGCGCTCGTGCCAGTCGGCCGCGGGATAGGTCTCGACGATGCTCGGGATGTGCGGGTCGGCGTCGGGGGCGGTGACCTCGACGCGCAGCCGCCGACCACCGTGGGTGATCGAGAGCAGGTGGTAGGCGACGTGCAGCTCGCGCCCGCTCTCCTGCGGGAAGTGCACGCCGGAGACCGACATGCACATCTCGAAGCGCAGGTCCGGCCGGTCGCGCAGGGCGCGCATGACGACCGGCAGGTCCTCGCGGGCGACGTGCAGGGTCAGCTCGCCGCGGTGGACGACGACCTGCTCGAGCAGGTCGCCCCCGGTGGCGTCGGCGAGCCGGTCGACGACCTCGTCGAACCAGCCGCCGTAGGGGCGCTCGCTCGCGCCGGGGAAGGCGACGGTCGTCTTGAGCCCGCCGTAGCCGGAGGTGTCCTGGCCGTTGCGGGCGCCGAACATGCCGCGACGCTCGGCGCGCACGACGGGGGCGTGCGCCGGGTCGACCTCGCCGGCGCCCTCCCCTTCGACATTGCTGTACTCGACCGGCTGGTTGCCGCCGGTCAGACCCTGGGTCGAGGGGAAGCCCTTGTTGGCGGTGCCGCTCAGGCCGACGCCGTCCGGGTGGACGCCCTCGGCGGGCTTGTCGATCTCGCTCATGCCAGGAGGTTCCTTCCGAGCAGGCCCTCGTGGTCGTGCGTCGGGGGCTGCAGCTCCGTCGGGGTGGCGCCGAGGGCAGCCTGCTCCGCGGCCCGGGCGGCGGCGACGCGGTTGACACCCAGGGGCGTGCTCTGGATCTGCTGGTGCAGCTCGATGATCGCGTTGAGCAGCATCTCCGGGCGGGGCGGGCAGCCGGGCAGGTAGATGTCGACGGGGATGATGTGGTCGACGCCCTGGACGATCGCGTAGTTGTTGAACATGCCGCCGGAGCTGGCGCACACGCCCATCGAGATGACCCACTTGGGGTTGGCCATCTGGTCGTAGACCTGACGCACGACGGGGGCCATCTTGTTGCTCACCCGGCCGGCGACGATCATCAGGTCAGCCTGGCGCGGGGTCGCGGCGAAGCGCTCCATGCCGAAGCGGGCCAGGTCGTAGTGCGGCGTGCCGACGGCCATCATCTCGATGGCGCAGCAGGCCAGCCCGAAGGTCGCCGGCCAGATGGACGCCTTGCGCATGTAGCCGGCCAGCGCCTCGACCGTCGTGAGGGCGATGCCCGACGGCAGCTTCTCTTCGATCCCCATTGATCCGTCTCCTCGTCCTCGTCAGTCCCACTCGAACCCACCGCGGCGCCACACATAGGCATCCGCGATGAAGAACGCGTTGAACAGGAACAGCACCACGGCAGCGAGGGTGAAGGCCCCGAGCTCGTCGAAGGCGACGGCGAAGGGGTAGAGGAAGAGCGCCTCGATGTCGAAGATGATGAACAGCATCGCGGTCAGGTAGTACTTGACCGGGAAGCGGCCGCCCTCGGCGGCCTGCGGCGTCGGCTGGATGCCGCACTCGTAGGCCTGCGCCTTGGCGGCGTTGTAGCGCGCCGGGCCCACGACCAGGCTCGTGCCCACGGACACGAGCGCGAAGCCGAGACCGATGGCGAAGAGGATGAGCAGCGGGATGTACGGGTTCATCACTGCTCCCGCCTTTCTTCCGTCATGTGATCCAGTCCACGCCCGATCCTAGGGGTGACGCCGGACACACCCGACACCGCCTCACGCATCGGGGGCCACCCGGGTCATCAGCTGGACGAGGCGGTCGTCGAGACCCCCACCCTTCTCCTCCGGGAGGTTGGCCATGAGCTTGAGCATGAACTTCATCAGCGTCTGCCGGGGCAGGCCGTACTTCGTCGCCAGCCGCATGATCTCGGGCTTGCCGATGAGCTTGGCGAACTGCGCGCCGAGCCGGAAGTAGCCGCCGTGCATGTCCTTCATCCGGGCGACGTAGGACTGGAGCACCCGCTCCCGGTCCGCGGCGGTCGGCCGGGCGAGGGCCTGCACGATGACCTCGGCGGCGGCGTGACCGGCCTCGAGGGCGTAGTCGATGCCCTCGCCGTTGAAGGGGTTGACCATGCCACCCGCGTCGCCGACGAGCATGAGGCCGTCGGCGTAGAGCGGCTGGCGGTTGAAGGCCATCGGCAGCGCGGCCGCGGTGATCTCGCCGGTGATCGTGCCCTCGTTGATGCCCCACTCCGGCGGCATCGTCTCGACCCAGCGACGCATGACGTCCTTGTAGTCGGTGCGACCGAAGGCCTCGGAGGTGTTGAGGACACCCAGCCCGATGTTGGAGCGCCCGTCCCCCAGCCCGAAGAGCCAGCCGTAGCCCGGCATGAGGATGCGCCCCCCTTCGGGCGTCGTCGACCACAGCTCGAGGTGGCTCTCGAGGTACTCGTCGTCGTGGCGGGGCGTCTCGTAGTAGGCGCGCACGGCGACGGCCATCGGCCGGTCCTCGCGCTTCTCGCGGCCCATCTTCACCGACAGGCGCGAGGAGACGCCGTCCGCGGCGACGACGACGGGGGCGCGATAGGTCTCGGTCTCGCCCGTGGCCCGGCCGCGCTCGTCGACGACCTTGGCCACGACGCCGACGATCCGACCGGACTCGTCACGGATCGGCTCGGAGACGTTGCGCCCCTCGAGCAGCTCGGCGCCGCAGGAGGCGGCGTGGCGGGCCAGGACCTCGTCGAGGTCCGCGCGGGCCCGGACCATGCCGTAGCCGGGGAAGGAGGTCACGTCGGGCCAGTCGAGCTGAAGCCGCATGCCGCCGCCGATGATCCGCAGACCCTTGTTGTGCGCCCACCCGTCGGTCTCCGACAGGGGGACGCCGAGGTTGATCAGCTGGCGCACCGCGCGCGGGGTGAGCCCGTCACCGCAGATCTTGTCGCGGGGGAAGCGGGACTTCTCCAGCAGGACGACGTCCTTGCCGGCCTTCGCCAGCCACGCGGCGGTGGCGCTGCCACCCGGGCCGGCTCCGACGACGATGACGTCGACACTGCGGTCTCCGTCGGCCGCAGGCAGTGCACTGGTCACGAAAGGTTCCTCAGCTGCTTGTGAAGCAATTCACGATCGCGTGTGACACTACCCGGCAGGAACTTCGGCGGTCACACAGGTAGACCTAACCAACCACCACCGGTCGTCGAGGTGCGACGAAGGAGCCTCGAGACGGCGCGCCTCAGGCCTTGCTCGCCCGATGCAAAGCCACGATCCCGCCCGTCAGGTTGCGCCACTCGACGCCGCCCCAGCCGGTGCCGGTGATCATCTGCGCGAGCTGCTCCTGCGCCGGCCAGCTCTGGATCGACTCCGCGAGGTAGACGTATGAGTCGGGGTTGGAGCTCAGCCGCCGGGCCACCGGCGGGAAGGCCGCCATGAGGTACTCGGAGTAGATCGTGCGGAAGGCCCGGTTGACCGGCTGGCTGAACTCGCAGATGAGCAACCGCCCGCCGGGCCGGGTCACCCGGAGGAACTCGCCCAGGGCGACCTCGGGCTCGACGACGTTGCGGAAGCCGAAGGACATCGTCACGACGTCGAAGGAGGCGTCGGCGAAGGGGAGCCGGGTCGCGTCGGCAGCGGTGAAGTCGAGCTCGGGGCTCTGCACGAGCCCCTGGCGCAGCATGCCGAGGGAGAAGTCGGCCGAGGCGACCTGCGCGCCGGCGCGGCGCAGCGGCAGGCTCGAGGAGCCGGGGCCGGCGGCGATGTCGAGGATGCGCTCCCCCGGCTGCGGGTCGATGGCCTCCACGACCGCCCGCCGCCACAGCCGCGTCTGACCCAGCGACATCACGTCGTTCATCAGGTCGTACTTCGCGGCGGTCTCGTCGAACATCGCGGCGACGTCCTTGGGGTCCTTCTGCAGGGTGGCGCGGCTCATGTCCTCATCCTCGCACCCGCCGCCGTAGGCTGATGCCCGACATGTCATCGCCTTCCCCTGCCGACGCCCCCACCCCCACCGGCGTCCCCCACCCCGCGCTCGTCGTCCGCACCGTCGCCGTCCCCACGGCCAGGGTCGCGGACCTCCTCTCCCTCCTGCCGGAGCCGGACGACGCGGGCGACGTCGTCTCCTGGGTGCGCAAGGGCGAGGGCTTCGTCGGCTGGGGCCGGGTCGCGACCTTCCGGGCGAGCGGCCCCGACCGCTTCGACCGGGCGCAGGAGTGGTGGCGGCAGGTCACGGCCGAGGCGATCGTGCGCGACGACGTCGACGAGCCGGGCACCGGGCCGATCGCCTTCGGCTCGATGGCCTACTCGCGGCGCTCGCAGACCGAGTCGGTCCTCGTCGTGCCCGAGGTCGTCGTCGGCCGGCGCGGCTCCCTCGCGTGGGTCACGACGATCACGACCGATGCGACGGTCCCCGCGGCCGACCAGCCGCTCGAGCGCCAGCCCGAGCCGCGCACCCCCGGCGCCGTGGACTTCGCCGACCTCGACCTCACCGCCGACCGCTGGGCCGCCGCGGTCGACGAGGCGGTCGCCCGGATCAGCGCCGGCGAGCTCGACAAGGTCGTGCTCGCCCGCTCCGTGCGGGCCACCGCGCAGCAGCGCATCGACCCCCGGTGGGTCCTCGCCCGTCTCGCAGAGGACTACGACACGACGTGGGTCTTCGCCGTCGACGGTCTCGTCGGCGCCACCCCCGAGATGCTCGTGCGCCTCGAGCGGGGCCTGGTCACCTCGCGGGTCCTCGCCGGCACGATCCGCCGCACCGGCGACGACAGCCACGACCTCGCCCTCGCCGGCTCCCTCGCCCGCAGCAGCAAGGACCTCGAGGAGCACGAGTACGCCGTGCGCTCGGTCGCCGACGCCCTGGCGGCACACACCTCCTCGATCAACGTGCCGGACTCCCCCTTCGTCCTGCACCTCAACAACGTCATGCACCTGGCGACCGACGTCGCGGGAGTCGTCGACGACGACTCGACCTCGCTCGCGCTCGCCGCCTCGCTGCACCCGAGCGCCGCGGTGTGCGGCACGCCGACCCTCGTCGCCGACGGGGTCATCGCCGAGCTCGAGCAGATGGATCGCGGTCGCTATGCCGGACCCGTCGGCTGGATGGACGCCTCCGGTGACGGCGAGTGGGGCATCGCGCTGCGCTGCGGCGCCTACGAGAGCGCGTCCTCGCTGCGCCTCTACGCCGGGTGCGGCATCGTCGCCGGCTCGGTCGCGGCCGACGAGGTCGCCGAGTCGGCGGCCAAGCTGCTGCCGATGCGCACCGCCCTCGGCGGCTGACCGACGGTCAGCCGCCCAGCGTCGCCACGACGGTCTTGCGAGCGAGTCGGCCCGCCTCGCGCCGCGCGGCCCCGTCGACGGGCACCCGCACCACCCGGATCCCCTCGCTCGGGCGCGCCACGAGTGCGGTGAGCTGCTCCGCCGACGTCGCCGTCGTCGCCGGCACCCCGTGGGCGGCGCAGAGCACCTCGATGTCGGTGCCCGTCGGTGTCGTGAAGAGCCGGCGCATCGGTCCCGCGAGCGCGTCGGCGCCGTACTCGAGCGTGCCGAAGATGCTGCCCCCGTCGTCGTCGACGACGACGAGGGTCAGGTCGGGGCGCGGTTCGTCTGGCCCGACGAGCAGGCCGTTGGCGTCGTGGAGGAAGGTCAGGTCGCCGAGCACCGCCACCGTCGGCCCCGTGCGGGAGAGGGCCAGCCCGACGGCCGTGGAGACGCAGCCGTCGATGCCGGCGAGCCCGCGGCTGGTGACGACCTCGACGTCGGCGCGCACCCGGGCGACGCCGTGGGCCACGTCGCGGGCGACGCTGCTGCTGCCGAGGAAGAGCGCGCTGTCGTCGGCGAGCGCGTCGTGCACCGCCCGGGCCACGGCGGGCCCGTCGAGCGTGGCACCGGTTGGGGCGAGCGCGGCGGCGACCGTCTCGCCTGCAGCAAGCCACTCGTGGGCGAAGGGGGTCGGCTCCTGCCCCGCCCCCTCGGTCCGCAACGCCGCGAAGGGGTGGACTGCCGCGGCCGCGTGGGCGGCGTCGGCCCAGCCGTCGGCGCCGGGCTCACCGCTCGTCACGACCTCGACCCGCAGGCCCGGCGTGCGGGTGAGCGCGGGCACGGACCGGCCGAGGGTGGGCCGGCCGACGACGACGACGCGCGAAGGGAGGTGCCCCCCGACCCACTTCGTCGCGGCGAGCAGCCGGTCGCCGTGCGGCAGGACGAGCGGGCTGGTGCCGGGGCCGGGCTCGGCGATCACGGGGGCGCCGTGGTGCTCGGCCCAGGCGAGGGCGGCCGCCCGGTGCTGCGCCGTGGGCAGCTCGCCGATGACGACGAGAGTCCGCTCGTCGTGCGCGAGCGGGGTCGCGGCGCCGGAGAGGACCTCGGGCGGTGCGGGCAGGGCGAGCGACGGGTCGCCGCCCGGGCGCCCGGCGCGCGCCGGGTCGAGGTGATCCCGACCGGATAGCCGGTCGCCGGTACCTCGACCCGACGGGTGGTCGTCCGGCGCGAGCGGGTCGCGGAAGGGCACGTCGAGGTGGACCGGGCCGGCCCACCCCTGGCCGGTGAGCGCACCGGTCGCGGCGGCGACGGCGCGGGCCGCTGCCGTGCGCCAGGCCGGCGTCTGCCGCTCGGGGTCGGCGGGGGTCTCGAGCTCGAGGGCCAGGCGCACGGCACCGCCGAAGACGCCCGGCTGGACGGTCGCCTGGTTGGCCCCGACCCCGCGCAGCTCGGGCGGCCGGTCGGCGGTGAGCAGCAGCAGGGGCACGGCGCCGTGGTGCGCTTCGAGGACCGCGGGGTGGAGGTTGGCGACCGCGGTGCCGCTCGTCGTGATGACCACGGCGGGGCGGCGCGAGGTCTTGGCCAGCCCGAGCGCGAGGAAGGCGGCGCTGCGCTCGTCGACCCGCACGTGCAGCCGCAGGCGCCCCGCCGCCTCGAGGTCGTGGGCGGCATAGGCCAGCGGGGCCGACCGGGACCCGGGGCACAGGACGACCTCGCGCACCCCGAGGCGAACGAGCTCGTCGAGCAGCACACGGGCGGCGGCGGTCGAGGGGTTCACCCGCCCGATCCTGCCACTGGCACCCGTCGTGTCCGACGACGACCGCTCACCGGCGGGCGACGTCGTAGTCGGCGGTGACGGTCGTGGCCAGCGGTGACCCGACGAAGGGGGCGGCGCCGTCTCGCCAGGCCTGCACCGACGGGTCGTCGCTCGCGTCGACGAGACGGGCCGTGTCGACGTAGGTCGCGTTGTCGTGCGCCTGCGACGCCCGACCGTCGGGCCCGAGGTCGTCAGCGAGGGACCGCTCGACGGTCACCCAGCCACGGCGGTCGGGGTTGTCAGCGCCCTCGAGACCGGGCACGAGGTCCTCGTCGTGCTCGAGGCTGAGCACGCTCACCTCCTCGGGCACGGCGAGCGAGGCGACGGGCGCCCCCGAGGTGACGACGTGGGTGACCCGGTGGCGGGAGCGGAAGGTCGGGTCGGCGGCGAGCGCCGCCGCCGTGAGCCCGCCCTGGCTGTGCCCGGTGAGCATGACCCGGCTCGTGGTGCTCGTGTCGCCAGCGCGGCGACGGGCGTCGTCGAGGGCCCGCGCGACCGCCTGCATGACGAGCGGACGCCGACCGGCGACGAGCAGCGCATTGGTCGTCATGTCCCAGGGGTTCTCGCCCGCGCGCGGGTCGAAGGTCTGCGTCCCCGGGACGTCGACGACCCAGCTCCAGCTGCCGTCGGGCCCGCGGATGCCGGTGACCCGCACGCGGGAGCCGCCCGAGGTGGGGCCGTGGTTGGACACGAGGTCGGCAACCCCGGCGGGCGGCCGACCTGCGAACGACGGCCGCGCGCTCACGCGGACCGACCGGCCCGACTCGTCGAGGGCGATGCCCCTGGTCGCGGCGAGCACGACACCGAGCGCGTCGGCCTCGTTGCGCGGCGGGTAGGGCACCCCCGCGCGGCCGCTGCGCCAGGCGAGCAGCACCCCGAGCGCGGGCACACCCTCACCGAGGCCGATGAGCAGCCCGTCGAGACCGTCGGCGGCCGCTGGCACGAGCCACGGGTGGTCGAAGAGGATCTCGTCGACCTCCTGCCCCAGCCCGAGCCCGACCGCGACGGCCGCATCGCGTCCGGCGGGGGTGGAGAGCACGACGGCGGCCACGGGGGCGGCAGCCACCGCGACCCCGAGGGCGACCGGCGCGACGGATCGCCCGACCCACCGCCCCACCTCGGTTGCCACCCCGTCGGCGAGGGCCTCGACCACGCGCTCGCCCTCGCGATAGGCCCGGACCGCGGCCCGAGTCGCGACCCCGGTGGCGGCGACGTCGACCGACAGGCCCGCTGCCCCTGTGGGCCCGGCGCAGGTCAGCACCGCCCGCTCGACGGCGAGGTATTCGAGCGGCGCTGTGAGCGCCGCGAGCTGCACCCGCGGGTCGAACCCGACGAGCCCCACGGCGATGGCGACCTCGCCCACCTCGGTCGCGACCCGGCCCAGACGGTCCGCCGCGACCTCGAGCTCGTCGAGTGCTACGGACAGACCCGCTGCCCCACCGCTCACCCTGATCTCAGCCACGGCCGATCACCTCGATCGGCCAGTCACCGGCGGTGACGTCGGCGTCTCCCACGAGGTCGATCCGCCGCCGCGCGGCCGCCTCGAGATCGCGGACCAGCCCGGCCGCCGCGCGCAGCCGACGAGCGAGCCCGCGCAGGTCGCCCGCGTGCTCGTCGACCCGGTCGTGGTGGAGCACCGCCGCCTCGCCGCGCCAGGTCGTCGACGTGGCGGTGCGCGCCTGCACGGCGCACACCTCGATCCGTCCGGCCGCCTGCTCGAGACGGGCCGCGACATCGGTGAGGTCGACGGGGTTGAGGGGCGAGATCTGCATGTCGCCAGCCAACCCCGGCCCGTCGACGTGCGGCCGGGCGCGCCCCGGGCTGTGGACGGACGACTGCAGTGCGGCGCGGCTGTGGACGAACCTCAGGCGCGGGCCGCCCACGCGGCCCGGACCCGCTCACGCCACCACGTCACCCGCTCCGGCGGCGCGGCGTGCGTCGCCAGCAGGTCGGGCTCGACGACGACATCCCGCACGGCCAGGGCCCCACCCGCGGGGACGAGCGGGTCGCTCGTGACGTCGGCCGTGAGCAGGGCGGCGGTGCCGAGACCGCAGGCGTGCGGCAACTCGGGCAGCGCCGCGGCGAGCGCGACGCCGGCGCGCAGGCCGACGCTGGAGTCGATGGCCGAGGAGACGACCGCGGGCAGGCCGCAGTCCTCGACGATGCGCAGCGCGGAGCGCACTCCCCCGAGGGGCGCGACCTTGACCACGACAACGTCGGCCGCCCGCAGCCGCGCGACCTCGAGCGGGTCCTGCGCCTTGCGGATCGACTCGTCGGCGGCGACCGGCACGTCGAGGCCCTGGTGGGCGAGCTCGACGCGCAGCCGGGCGAGGTCACGCACGTCGGCGCACGGCTGCTCCGCGTACTCGAGGTCGAAGGGAGCCAGCCCGGCCAGCGCATCGGCGGCCTGGGTCAGCGACCAGCCGCCGTTGGCGTCGACCCGGATGCGGGCCCCGGGCCCCATGACGTCACGCACCGCGGCGACCCGGTCGAGGTCGTCGGCGAGGGCCTGGCCGCGCTCGGCGACCTTGACCTTCGCCGTCGTGCACCCGTCGTAGCGGGCGAGCACCCCGGCGACCTCGTCCGCCGCGACGGCCGGGACGGTCGCGTTGACAGGGACCTCGTCGCGCTGCGGCTGCGGCCACCCGGCCCAGGCCGCCTCGATCGCCGCATCGAGCCAGCGGGCGGCCTCGGCCGACCCGTACTCGACGAAGGGGGCGAACTCCCCCCACCCGAGCGGCCCGCGCACGAGCGCGACCTCTCGCTCCTGCACCCCGCGAAACCGCGTGGCCAGCGGCAGGACGACGACGTGCAGCCCGTCGAGGAGCTCGTCGACGGTGCCCGGACCGGCGCCGCTCACCGGTCGCGGGAGGAGAGCACGCAGAACTCGTTGCCCTCCGGGTCGGCGAGCACGGTCCACGTCACCTCGTCGTCGTCCTGACCGACGGCGGCGCGGGTCGCTCCCTTCGCCAGGAGCGCCTCGATCTCCGCGTCACGGTCCTGGTCGACGTGCGGGGCGAGGTCGATGTGCAGGCGGTTCTTCACCGTCTTGCCCTCGGGGACCGGGACGAAGCTGAGCATCGTGCGGCGGGCCAGCCACGTCGCGGTCTCGTCGACGGGGTCGGGACTCGCCTCCGGCGGGAGCACCTCGCACTCGTGCTCGTCCTCGTAGCCGATCCGCCACCCGAGGACCTCGGCCCACCAGCGGGCCAAGGCCCGGTGGTCCCGGGCGTCGACGGTCAGCGAGTACAGGTGCAGGGCCATGCCCCCTGACGTTAGTCCGCGAGGCGGGCCAGCCGGGCGCGCAGCAGGGCGAGCCGGTGGGCGTTGCCGTGGAGCGCGATGTAGCGCTCGCCGTAGACCGACAGCAGGGCGTCGTCGAGGCGGCGCACGGCACCCGGCGGGTAGCGGTAGCCCATGTGGTGGTCGATGGCGGGGACGTCGACCTCACGCAGCACCTCGCGCAGCTCGGACAGCGAGCTGATGCCGAGCTCGAGCAGCAGGCCGCTGATCCACGCGTAGTGGTCGGTGCGCGACCAGCCGGCGTCCGTGAACTGCCCGGCGAGGAAGGCCGCGAGGTCGGTCGGGCTGATCCGCGGGTCGTCGTCGTCTCCGTCGGCCGGTGAGGTCAGCTCGTCGCGATGCCGGTCACGGATCGCGGAGAACTGCTGGTCGGCGAGCTCGAGCAGCCCGGCCGCAAGGGTGAAGCGGCGGTCGAAGTCGGGTGCGTGCTCGGCCGAGACCGAGCCCTTGTAGCGCACGTCGTGCTCGAACTCGGCCCAGGCGTGCTGGAGCACGGTGCGGATCTGCACCGATGCGGGACGCTCGGGCGGGATGCCCGGCTCGTCCCGGTCCTCGCCCAGCCCGACGAGCAGGTGCCGGCTGGAGTAGCCGAAGCGTCCGGCCGCCGCCGTCTCCTGGCCCATGTCGCGGTCCTCGTGGACCTCGAGCTGAGAGGAGAGCAGCTGGGCTACCGCATCGACGTCGGCGAGGACATAGGTGACGACCCGCACCCCGACCTGGTCGGTGATGTCGGTGAGCGGCTTCGGGTGGGCCATCCGGCCACCGGGCAGCCGGCGGGCGGCCTTGCCCGCGAAGGACTCGACCGACTTCGTCCGACCCGTGACCGTCAGGTAGTTGATACCCGCGTCGTCGAGCAGCCGGGTGACGAGCGCGACGTAGGCGTCGGTGACACCGCGCAGCTCGTCGAAGCTCGCGGCGTACCGCTGGACTGCCCGGCGCACCCGGGTCGACTGCGTGGTCGCCATGGGGGACAGCCTGCCTCAGTGCTCAGCGTCGGTGTGTGCCGAACATGCGCCCCATCACCGCATCCATCACCGGGCTGGGCACGACCTTGGTCGCCGCGACCATCGCCCGGGCGGACGCGGGCACCTGGTAGCGGCTGCGCGGTCGTCGCGCCGTCGCCGCGTGGACGATCGCGTCGACGACGACGTCGACCTCGGCCGCGTCGGCGCCGAACATCCGCTCGTGGGCCCGGGCCATCCGGCGCGCCTGCGCGGCATAGGCGCCCGAGCCGGAGTACTCCGCGAGCGAGTCCGCCGCGATGTCGCCGAACTCGGTGCGGATCGCCCCCGGCTCGATGATCGAGACGCGCACCCCGTGCGGCGCCAGCTCCATCCGCATCGCGTCGCTGAGGGCCTCGACCGCGTACTTGCTCGCGTGGTACCAGCCGCCGAGCGGCTCGCTGACGTGGCCGGCGACGGACGCGATGTTGATGATCCGACCGGAGCCGGCAGCGCGCATGTGCGGCAGCACGAGCTGACTCATCCGTGACAGGCCCAGCACGTTGACCTCGAGCTGGCGGCGGGCGACCTCGACCGGCACGTCCTCGACCGCGCCGAAGACCGAGTAGCCGGCATTGTTGACGAGGACGTCGATGCGTCCGTGCTCGGCGACGACGTCGTCGACGAGGGTCACCATCGACTCGTCGTCGCTGACGTCGACGACGTGCGGCGTCACCCCCTTCGCCCGGAGGGACTCGAGTCGCTCCAGACGCCGGGCGGCGCCGACGACGGTCCACCCCGCTCCCGCGAGTGCGACGGCGGCGGCCTCGCCGATGCCCGAGGAGGCACCGGTGACCAGGGCGACACGTGAGTCGGTCATGGGTCCATGAGACGCGAAGGGGGTCGGCGCCGCCAGTCCCGAGGAGCGGGCTGCTGGTGTGACGGTGCTCACGGACGCGTAGGGTCGGCTGCCGTGGACATCGCACTGACGCTCGTCGCGATCGCCCTGGCGATCGTGCTCATCCTCCGCTTCAAGGTCGACCCGGTGATCTCGCTGATCATCTCCTCGGTCTTCCTCGGCCTGTCGGCGGGGGTGGGGCCGGCCGACACGGTCGCGGCGATCACGACCGGCTTCGGCGAGATCATGGGCGAGGTCGGTCTGCTCATCGGCTTCGGCGTGCTCATCGGCTCGCTCCTGCAGGCGACGGGCACCTTCCGCGCGCTCGTCGAGATCATCGCGCGACGGGTCGGCCGCAAGCTGCCCTATGCGATGACCGCGGCGCTCTCGGCGATCTTCCCCTCGATCTACGTCGACGTGCAGGTCGTCCTCGCCTCGCCGATGGCGCGGCAGGCGGCACCGGTCGTCGACCGTCGCAAGGGCCTGCCGTGGCTCGCCGGCGCGATCGGCATCGGCATCTTCGCCGGCTACGTCTTCGTCGTGCCGGGCCTGGCTGCGGTCGCCGTCGCCGGGCAGCTGAAGCTCCCGCTCGGCGAGTACCTGATCTTCGGCGCGCCGATCGGCATCGCCACGGCCCTGCTCACGACCTTCCTCTTCCGCCTGCTGCTGCAGACCCGCTTCTGGGACGAGCGCACCGACGTCGACCCCGACGAGGAGGAGCACCCCGACAACCCGGGCCACGCCGCCTACCTCGCCCGCGGGGAGGTCGGCCACGACGGCACCGGCCACAGCGCCGACGCCGACCTCGACGACCCGGATGCCGTGCCGGAGCGGGCGCTGCGCCTGCCCCTGCTGCTGCGCCTGACGCCGATCCTCGTGCCGCTCGTGCTCATCGCCTTCGGCGCCTTCATGGACCTCTTCGACGCGAGCAATGCGGTCATCGCCTTCGTCGGCGACGCCAACATCGCGCTCTTCATCGGCCTGCTCATCGCCTTCGTCATCGGCCGCTCGACGCTCGGCTCCGACGGCACCGAGCACGCCCTGTCGGGTGGGTTCCGCACGACCGGCGAGATCCTGCTCATCACCGGTATCGGCGGCTCGCTCGGCGCGGTCATCACCGAGACCGGCCTCGACAAGACGCTCGAGGGCCTCTTCTCCGCCGACGCCGGCGCACCGGTGCTCATCACCGTGCTGCTCGCGTGGTTCATCGCGGCCCTGCTGCACTTCGCCATCGGCTCGGTCTCGGTCGGCGCGATCACCGCCTCGGGCATCATCGGCCCGGTCGTCGCCTCGACGGGCGTCGAGCCCGTCGTCGTCGCCCTGGCCATCGCCTCCGGCGCGATGTTCGCCCTGCACGTCAACAGCAACTTCTTCTGGATGTTCAAGTCGCTGCTCGGCCTGTCGACCAAGGGCGCGCTCAAGACGCTCACCCTGGCCACCTCGCTCGGGGCCGTGGTCTCACTGCCGATGGTCCTGCTGGCGAGCCTCGTCGCCTGACGGGGGCGGCCCCCTTCGTCCTCGCGGTGGTTAGGCTCGCCCCGTGAGTGCACTGGACGACGTCAGCGAGACCTTCGACCCGCAGGCCTGGGAGGTGGTCCCCGGCTTCGAGGACCTCACCGACCTGACCTACCACCGGGCCAAGGACGTCGGCTGCGTGCGCATCGCCTTCGACCGACCAGAGATCCTCAACGCCTTCCGGCCGCACACCGTCGACGAGCTCTACCGCACACTCGACCACGCCCGCCGCACCCCCGACGTCGGCGTCGTCCTGCTCACCGGCAACGGCCCGACTCCGCGCGAGGGCAGCAGCGCGACGACCGAGGGCTGGTCCTTCTGCACCGGCGGCGACCAGCGCATCCGCGGCCGCTCCGGCTACCAGTACGCCGCCGACCCCGGTGGCGACGACTCCGCGGCCGGCATCGACGAGCGTCGGGTCAAGGCCGAAGGGGGGCGCCTGCACATCCTCGAGGTCCAGCGCCTCATCCGCACCATGCCCAAGGTCGTCATCGCGCTCGTCGGCGGCTGGGCCGCCGGCGGTGGGCACTCGCTCCACGTCGTGTGCGACATGACCCTCGCCAGCCAGCACGCCCGCTTCAAGCAGACCGACGCCGACGTGGGCTCCTTCGACGGCGGCTACGGCAGCGCCTACCTCGCAAAGATGGTGGGGCAGAAGCGCGCTCGCGAGATCTTCTTCCTCGGCCGCGCCTACACCGGCCAGGAGATGTACGAGATGGGTGCGGTCAACGCGGTCGTCGAGCACGCCGAGCTCGAGGTCGAGGGGCTGCAGATGGCCCGCGAGATCATGGCGAAGTCGCCCACCGCGATCCGGATGCTCAAGTTCGCCTTCAACCTCACCGACGACGGGCTCATGGGCCAGCAGGTCTTCGCCGGCGAGGCGACCCGTCTGGCCTACATGACCGACGAGGCGGTCGAGGGGCGCGACCAGTTCCTCGAGAAGCGCGACCCGGACTGGTCGCCCTTCCCCTGGTACTTCTGAGGGCTGGTCCCGCAGCGATCACGCCGCGCACCCTGTGGACGAGGCCCAGCAAGGGACGGAGGCTGCGGCGTAAACTCGGATGCATGTCGGTGAACGAGTCGGAGTTCTACGAGGCAGGGATGTCGCTGCCTCCCGACGTGCGCCGAGAGGTGGCGCTGCGCCTGCTCGAGTCGGTCGACGGCGACGACGCCTGGAGCCTGGCCACCACGTCGTGGCTGCACCGCGAGGTCGGTGCGGCCTACGACGCGCTCAAGGCGGACCCTGACCGAGCGATCCCGGCCGCTGACGTGCGTGCCCACTTCGAGAGCAAGTGGGCCGCCCGTTCATGACGGAGCGGATCAGCTACACGCCAGAAGCCCAACGCCAGCTCGACGATCTCGACAACTGGATCACCGCCAACGCGGGTCCCGAGATCTCACAGCAGTTCATCTCGGCCATCATCGACCACATCGAAGGCATCCCTGCCTTTCCCGATGCGGGCAGGAACCGTGACGACGTCCGCCCCGGGGTGAAGACCACCAGCTTTCGGAGGCGGACCCTCATCGCCTACGAAGTTGTCGGCTGCGCGACCGACCTGACCGTGATCGTCCTCGGGATCTTCCACCGCGGTCCCGACTGGGAGACCGCTCTGCGAGAGAAGGAATGAGTCCGGTGCCGATCACCCCACTCCCCCTGCCCGCCGGCCCCGCCGTGCTCGACGCGCTGCCCGCGCTCGAGCGGGCGCTGACCGGCACCGCGCCGATCCACCCGCACGCGCCCGGCGAGACGCCGACCCTGCCGGAGGGTGAGCTGCCCGACGACCTCGCCGTCGCCATCGCGACCTCCGGCTCGACCGGCACACCGAAGCTCTCTCTGCTCACCGCCGCCAACCTCCTCGCGAGCGCCGAGGCCACCGCGCACCGCCTCGGGGGCCCCGGTCAGTGGCTGCTCGCCCTGCCGCCCCACCACATCGCCGGCCTGCAGGTGCTGCTGCGCAGCATCGCCGCCGGCACGACGCCGGTCGTCGTCGACGCGTCGGCTCCCCCCTTCGCCCTCGTCGAGGCCACGGCGGGCATGCACGCGGAGCGCCGATACACCTCGCTCGTGCCCACCCAGCTGACCCGACTCGTCGAGGACCCGATGGGCCTGGAAGCGCTGCGGCGCTTCGACGCCGTGCTCGTGGGCGGGGCCGCCACTCCCGGGGCGCTGCTCGACCGCGCCCGCTCCCTGGGCGTGCGGGTCGTGACGACCTATGGCATGTCCGAGACCGCCGGCGGGTGCGTCTACAACGGCCAGCCCCTGCAGGGTGTCGCCGTGCGCACCGGCGCCGACGGCGTCATCGAGCTCGGCGGCGCGGTCGTCGCCCACGGCTACCTCGGTCTCGACACCGGCGCCTTCCGGACCGAAGGGGGGCAGCGCTGGTTTCGCACCGGCGACCTCGGCACCGTCGACGGCGACGGCCGGGTGAGCGTGACCGGCCGCGCCGACGACGTCATCAACACCGGCGGGCTCAAGATCGCACCCCGCGTCGTCGAGGAGGCCGTGCTCGCCCACGTCCCTGCCGTCACCGAGGCGGTCGTCGTCGGCGTGCCCGACCCGCAGTGGGGGCAGGCGGTCGCGCTGGCCGCGGTCACCTCGCCAGGAGGCCCGCCCGTCGGGCCCGTCCCCGACGCCGGGGTGGCCGAGATCCGCCAGATGCTGCGGCCCCACCTCGAGGCCGCCGCGCTCCCCCGCCGGGTGCTCGTCGTCGAGTCGCTGCCGATGCGCGGACCCGGCAAGCCGGACCGCTCCGCCGTGGCGCGTCTGCTCGGAGGCTGAGCGCCTCGTAAGATCGGCGGTCGTGGCCACCCTCAAGCAGTGGATCGCCGGCGCCCGCCCGCGAACCCTCCCCGCAGCACTCGCCCCCGTCATCGTCGGCACCGCCGCAGCAGCGGCCAACCGTGACCTCGAGGAGGGGACGAAGGGGGCCAACCTCGGCCTCGCGCTCCTCGCCCTCATCGTCTCGTGCTGCCTGCAGATCGGCGTCAACTACGCCAACGACTACAGCGACGGCATCCGCGGCACCGACGAGGAGCGGGTCGGCCCGGTGCGGCTCGTCGGCCAGCGCCTCGCCGACCCGGCCAACGTCAAGCTCATGGCCTTCACCTTCTTCGGCATCGGCGCCTTCGTCGGGTTCGCGCTCGTCGCGCTCAGCCAGGCGTGGATCATGATCCCCATCGGTGCCCTGGCGATCCTCGCGGCCTGGCGCTACACCGGCGGCGGCAACCCCTACGGCTACCGCGGCCTCGGCGAGGTCTACGTCTTCATCTTCTTCGGCCTGGTCGCCACCCTCGGCACGCAGTACAGCCAGATCGGCTCGATCACCCCGGTCGGCGTGCTCGGCGCCATCGGCGTCGGCGCCCTCGCCAGCGCGATCCTCGTGGCCAACAACCTGCGCGACATCCCCACCGACTCGGTGACCGGCAAGACGACCCTCGCGGTCCGGCTGGGCGACGCGCGCACCCGCCAGCTCTACCTCGGGCTCTTCGGCGTCACGGTCGTGTGCACCCTGCTCATGGCGATCTGGCGCCCGTGGGCCCCGATCGGCCTCGCCGGGCTGGTCATCGCCTGGCCCGGCATCCAGGCCGTGCGCTCCGGCGCGACCGGCAAGGCGCTCATCCCGGCCCTCGGACTCACCGGCTTCGCCGAGCTGATGTGGGCGATCTGGCTCTTCGCGCCGCTCGCCCGCTGATCCCCGGGCGCCGCTCGCGCGCGTGGCCGGGAAGGTTCCCGGCCAGACGCGATCATCCCGGCCATCTGCGAGGATCTCGGCCCCACGGCCCGAGCCACCGCGGGGCCGAGCGCGGCGTCACTCCTCAGCGGAAGGTCTCGGGCTCCTCGGCCTCGGCCTCCGCCTCGGCCTCCGCCTCGGGCTCGCTCGTACCCCGCCCGTCCTCGACGGCCTCGTCGGTGTCGCTGCGCTCGGCGCGGGCGCGGGCCTTGGCGGCCTGACGGTCCTGGATCTGCCGGATCATCTCGGCGCGGAAGGGCTTGAGCACGATCGCGGAGATGACCATCGACGCGATCGCGGCGATGACGACGAGCCAAGGCAGCTCGGTGGGCTCACGCAGGCCGACGAGCCACAGGGCCGCGAGGCAGCCGAAGAAGATGAGCATGCGCAGCAGCGAATAACGGATCATGCGGGGGACCTCACTGCGCGTAGCTGTGCTGGCCGATGAAGTAGAAGTTCACGACCGTGTAGTTGATGACGATGCAGGCGAAGCCGGCCAGGGCGATCCAGTTGGCCGTGCGCCTCGAGGTGTTCTTCGTGGCCCGGGCGTGCAGGTAGGCGGCGTAGACGACCCAGATGACGAAGGTCCACACCTCCTTGGGGTCCCAGTTCCAGTAGGAGCCCCAGGCCTCGCGGGCCCAGATGGCGCCGGCGATGAGGGTGAAGGTCCACAGCGGGAAGCCGATGATGTGCAGCGAGTACGCGAGCTTCTCGAGCTGCTGCGCCGCGGGCAGCTTGCGCCAGAAGCGCTCGCCGCCGACCTCGCGGTCGCTCATGAGGTAGAGCGCGCTGAGGATCGCGCCGACGATGAAGATGCCGACGGACAGGGTCGCGACGGTGACGTGGATCGGCAGCCAGTAGGACTTGAGCGAGGGGACGAGCTCGTCGGCCTCGACGTACCAGGCGGTCGAGGCGACCATGAGCACGAGCACGACGAAGGCCGTGACGAAGACGCCCAGCCAGCGCAGGTCCCTGCGCAGCCCGGAGACGCAGAAGACGGCCATCGCGAAGAAGCACCCGGCGATGCTGAACTCGAAGAGGTTGCCCAGCGGCACCCGGTCGACGGCCACCCCGCGCAGGACGATCGAGCCGAGCAGCAGCAGCGCGCCCAGCCACGAGAGGGACCCACCGATGCCGGCGGCCTTGCGGGCCCGGGCGGGGGTCTCGACCGGCTCGTCAGCGGCGGCTGCGCCCCCTTCGTCCGTCAGGTCATCGCCCGCACCGCCACCGACCGTGGCCGGCACCCGCGCCGTGGACTCGGCGCGCTCGCGCACCGGGACCGACTGGGCGAGGTAGAGGGCGTAGCAGAGCATCGCCACGGTGATCACCAGCGCGGCCGAGGCCAGCGCGTAGTTGGCGTACTGGGCCAGGATCTCGTCAGTCATGATGCCTCCGATTGTCCCACGAGCTCGTCACGGACCTCCGCGACCAGGTCGGTCAGGCCCTCGTCGTCGTCGCGGCTCATCCCACCGACGTCGACGCGCACGACGTCGCCGTCCTGGACGAGCCGGACGAAGACCCGGCGGCGCTTGATGGTCAGGGTGGCGATGAGCCCGGCGAGCGCGGCGAGCGCCGACCACAGGGTCAGCCCCTTGCCGGGGTCGTGCCGCACGGAGAAGCCGGCGAAGCGCTCCACCCCGTCGAAGGTGATCGTGCCGCGGTCGTCGGGCAGGTTGGCCCCCTCGCCGGGCGTGAGCCAGATGCGCAGCTGGTCGGTGCCGCCGGCGTTGGTGACCTTGTCCATCGACTCGGTGTCGAGCGTGAAGACCGACTGCGGGCGCCCCCCGGGGTAGAGGTCGCCGGTGTACATGCTCAGGGCGAGCGCCGGGTCCTTCGTGTCCGGGAAGACCGAGACCGGCCCCTGCTCGGGGTCGATGTAGGCCGTCGGCAGGAAGAGCCCCATGAAGCCGAACTGCTCGGGCGTCGCGGCCCCGACCTTGATCGCGCCGGTGGAGCGGTAGTTGCCGTCCTGCGCGAGGAAGGGGGTGGCCCCCGAGTAGAGGACCTTGCCGTCGGCGTCCTTGACCGTGACGACGGGGGCGTAACCGTTGCCGAGGAGGAAGACGGTCGCGTCCTGCATCTCCAGCGGGTGGTTGACCTTGACGACGTCGGTGAAGTCCTCGCCGTCGGCGGTCGTGCCGGTGACGTGCGCCTCGAAGTCCCGCGGCTGGCCGAAGGTCTGCGCCCCGGGCTCGCGGTCGTTGAAGTCCGCGGTCATCTTCGTGACCTTCATGCCGAAGGGGGCGAGCGAGGACTCGTCGACGAGCGGCCCCGGGGCGAAGGTGTCGTAGCGCGTCACGGTGTTGACGAAGGAGTCCCCGGCGGGGACGACGACGTCGGCCTTCCAGCCCCAGAGGTGGCCGACGGCGACGCCGATGATCAGCGTGACGAGGGCGGTGTGGAAGACGAGGTTGCCGGTCTCCTTGGCATAGCCCTTCTCCGCGGACACGGAGGCGTCGTCGTGGCTGGCGACGCGGAAACGACGCTTGCGCAGCACCCGGGTCGCGGCCTCGCGCACCTGCTCGAGGTCACCGGCGACCTCGCCGTCGGCGTGCGCCTCGAGCCGAGCGAGCCGCTTGGGAGCGCGGGGAGGCTTGCTGCGCAAGGACTTCCAGTGCACCGCCGTGCGCGGCACGATGCAGCCGATGAGCGAGATGAAGAGGAGCAGGTAGATCGCGGAGAACCACGGCGAGCTGTAGACCTCGAAGGCCCCGAGCTTGTCCAGCCACGGACCGGTGGTCTCGTGCCGGGCGATCCAGTCCTCGGTGCGCGCCGGGTCGAGGCTGCGCTGGGGGAAGACCGAGCCGGGCACGGCGCCGATCGCCAGGAGCAGCAGCAGGAAGAGCGCGGTGCGCATGCTCGTCAGCTGGCGCCAGCCCCACCGCAGGTAGCCGATCGCGCCGAGCCGGGGTTGGGTCACCTCGGGCCGCTGACGGGTCGAGCTGGCCATCAGAGGATCACCTCCGTGTCGCTGATGAGATGGATCTGCAGCCACTGGGTGATCGCGTCCCAGCCGCCGGTGAGCAGGAGCAGCCCGATCGCGATGAGCAGCACGGCGCCGACGACCTGGATGGCGCGCTGGCGGCGGCGCAGCCAGGCCGAGACCGGCGCCCACCGCTCGTAGGCGGCGGCGATGAGCAGGAAGGGCAGCCCCAGGCCGAGGCAGTAGGCGACGGCGAGGACCACGGCGCGGGTCGTCGACCCGTCACCGGTGAGGTTGAGGGCGAGGACCGCGCCGAGCGTCGGGCCCATGCAGGGCGCCCAGCCGAGGCCGAAGACCGCCCCGAGCACCGGCGCCCCGGCCAGCCCGGTCGCGGGCTTGATCGGCAGGCGGAAGGTCCGCTGCGAGCCGGCGCCGAGGAAGACGAGGGCCATGAGGATGACGAGCACGCCGCCGATGCGCATGAGCAGCTCGCGGTGCTCGACGAGCGCCCGGCCGGCGGTCGCGACGAACATCGACGCGAGGACGAAGACGGCGCTGAAACCGAGGATGAAGAGCAGCGTCCCCAGGACCATCCGCCCGCGGCTGCGCTCCTCGAGGGCGACGTCGGACAGGCCGGTGACGTAGCCGAGGTAGCCGGGCACGAGCGGCAGCACGCAGGGCGTGGCGAAGGAGACGAGCCCAGCGAGGGCGGCGACGAGGACGGCGAGCGGCAGCGCCCCCTCGGTGACCTGATCGCTCAGTCCGCCGGCGAGCGAAGGGAGCGTGGCCAGGGCCCCGCTCATGCCGTCTCGGCGGCGGTGTCCTCGACAAGTCCCACGAGGGTCGAGGTGGTCACCGGACCGAGGACGACGGCCGCGATGCGGCCCTCACGGTCGAGCACGGCCGTGGACGGCGTGGCGGTCATCTTGCCCTGCATGTCGAGGGCGCTCTGGCCGGACTTGTCGTAGACGGAGGGCCAGGTGAAGCCCCACTCCTGCGCCTGCGCCCGGCCGGTCTCCTTGGAGGACTCGCGGAAGTTGATGCCGACGAACTCGACGTCCTCCCCCTTCGTCTGCTCCTGCGCGTCGACGAGGTGCGGGGCCTCCGTGGCGCACGGGCCGCACCAGCTCGCCCAGCTGTTGACGACGACGACCTTGCCGCGCTGGTCCGCGCTGTCCCAGGTCTTGCCGTCGATCGTCTCGCCGGCGAGCTCCACCGGCTTCCCCCGGTCGGCCTCGGCGATGAGGTGCGTGGAGCCGTCGCCGTTGCGGGTGCCGAACTCCTTGGCCGCCTTCTCCGACGGCGAGTCGCTGCAGGCGGCGACGCCGCCGGCAAGGGCCAGGGCGCTCGCCGTCGCGACGAGGGTGCGGGTGATGCGGTGTCGTCTCATCGAAGGGGGTCAGGCTCCAGGAGTCTTGGCCGCGTGCGCGTAGAGGTGCGCCGCCGGCTCGCTGTAGGTGACGTCGACGACCTCGTCGCCGACGAAGGTGACCGAGGTCAGGGAGGCGAGGTTGCACTCCCGGCGCCGCGGGTCGTGCCACAGCGGCCGCTGCTCGAGCACGCTGCGGATGGTCCAGATCGGCAGCTGGTGGCTGACGACGAGCGCCTCTTGGCCGCGAGCGTGGTCGCGGGCGTCCTCGATCGCGGCCATCATCCGCTTGCCGATGGCGCGGTAGTGCTCGCCCCAGGTCGGCTTCGTGGGGTCGCGCACCCACCACCAGCGGCGCGGGTCGAGCAGCAGCCGCTTGCGGAATCGGCGGCCCTCGAACTTGTTGCCCGCCTCGATGACCCGGGGGTCGACGACGGCGGTCAGGCCGTGCCGGGCGAGCGTCGGGGCGGCCGTCTCGGCGGTGCGCTCGAGCGGGCTGTGGACGACGAGCGCCAGGTCGGCGTCGGCGAGGTGCTCGCCGACGACCTCGGCCATCTCTCGGCCCAGGGGCGAGAGGTGGTAGTCGGGCAGGCGGCCGTAAAGGATCTTGTGCGGGTTGTCGACCTCGCCGTGGCGCAGGAGGTGGACGACGGTGCGCTCGCTGCCGGGACGGGTCCCGTGCTCCGCGTGGGCCTCACGGGCGCCTTCGGCGGCCTCGGTCGTGGCTCCGCGGGCCTGGGCGGAGGACTCCTCGTCGATGGGCAGGTCGGTGCCGGAGTCGGGCATCGGCTCGGTCATGGCCGGGATTGTCCCACCTCAGTCTGAGTGCTCCCTGCGGTGGTCGACGACGGCGTCGTAGAGCGCCTTCTTGGAGTGGCCCGTCGACGTGGCGACGGCCGCGCAGACGTCCTTGAGCCGGGCGCCGCGGTCCTTGCGGGCGAGCACCTCGGCGACCGCGTCCTCCATGGAGATCGTCGTGCGCTCGGCGCCGCCGACGACGATCGTGATCTCGCCCTTGACCCCCTCGGCCGCCCACTGGGCCAGCTCTGCCAGGCCACCCCGGCGGACCTCCTCGTAGGTCTTCGTCAGCTCGCGGCACACCGCCGCAGGCCGGTCGGGGCCGAGGATCTCGGCCATCGCCTCGAGGGTGGCGGCGATGCGGTGCGGCGCCTCGAAGAAGACCATGGTGCGCCGCTCCTGCGCGACCTCGGTGAGCAGCCGGCGACGCTCGCCGCCCTTGCGCGGGAGGAATCCCTCGAAGGTGAAGCGGTCGACCGGCAGCCCCGAGACGGCCAGGGCCATGAGCACGGCGCTCGGCCCGGGCACGCAGGTGACGACCTCGTCGGCGTCGATGCACGCCCGCACGAAGCGGTAGCCGGGGTCGGAGACCGAGGGCATGCCGGCGTCGGTGACGAGCACGACCCGCTCCCCCGCGACGACCGCCTCGAGCAGCTCGGCGGTCTTCGTCGCCTCGTTGTGCTCGTGATAGCTGACGACCCGCTCGGGCAGCGTCACCCCGATCTCGCCGGCGAGACGGCGCAGCCGACGGGTGTCCTCGGCGGCGAGGACGTCGGCCCCCTCGAGCTCCTCTCGCAGCCGGGGGCTGGCGTCGCGCGGGTCTCCGATGGGCGTGGCGGCGAGGACGAGTGGCATGCGTCCATCCTCGCCTACGATGGCGGCCATGGACCGGGGGGAGCAGCTGCGCGCGCGTCTGCTCGGCTTCCGCCCCAGCGACGTGCTGTGGGGCTGGCTCGGTCCGTTCCTCTTCGCCGCGATCGGTGGCGTGCTGCGCTTCTGGTCCCTCGGCCGCCCCCACCAGCTGGTCTTCGACGAGACGTACTACGTCAAGCAGGGCGTCTCGATGCTCGAGTACGGCGTCGAGATGCGGTGGAAGGGCGAAGGGGAGAAGGTCGACCCGCTCTTCACCGCCGGCAACCTCGACGTCTTCAAGTCCACCGAGGGCGACATGGTCGTCCACCCGCCGGTCGGCAAGTGGATCATCGCCTTCGGCGAGTGGGTCTTCGGCTCGACGTCGAGCTTCGGCTGGCGCTTCTCCGTCGCGCTCCTCGGCACGATCTCGATCCTCATGGTGGGCCGGATCGCCCGTCGCCTCTTCGGCTCGAGCTGGCTCGGCACCATCGCGGCCTTCCTCATGGCCTTCGAGGGGCACCACTTCGTCCACTCGCGCACCGGCCTGCTCGACCTGATCCTCATGTTCTTCGCGCTCGCGGCCTTCGGCGCGCTGCTCGTCGACCGCGACTGGTCGCGCGCCCGCCTGGCCGACCGGGTCGCCGCGCTGCCGAGCACCTCCTTCGGCACCGGCCCGATGCTGTGGTGGCGCCCCTGGCGGCTCCTCGCCGCCCTCTCCCTCGGCCTGGCCTGCGGCACGAAGTGGTCCGGGCTCTACTTCTTCGCGGCCTTCGGCCTGATGACCGTCTTCTGGGACATGGGTGCCCGCCGCGCCGCCGGCGCCCGTCACTGGGCCGTCGCCGGCATCGGCAAGGACGGCGTGTGGGCCGGCATCTCGATGACGGTCGTCGTGCTCGCGACCTACCTCGCCTCGTGGACCGGCTGGTTCGTCACGAAGACGGGCTACAACCGCACGTGGGCCGTGGACCACCCCGGCGAGGGCGTGCAGTGGCTGCCGCCCGCCCTTCGCTCGCTGTGGCAGTACCACGTGCAGGTCCTCGACTTCCACGACCACCTGACCTCGCCGCACACCTACATGTCCAACCCCTGGTCGTGGATGATCCAGTCGCGGCCGACCTCCTTCTTCTACGAGACGAAGTCCGCCGGCATGACCGGCTGCGAGGTCGACAAGTGCTCCAAGGCGATCACCTCGCTCGGCTCGGTCTCGATCTGGTGGCTCGCGACCGCCGCCCTGTTCTTCCTGCTGTGGCACTGGGCCTTCCGCCGCGACTGGCGGGCCGGCGCGATCCTCGCGGGCTTCGTCGGCGGGTGGCTGCCGTGGTTCTTCCTGCAGCACCGCACGATCTTCACCTTCTACACGATCGCCTTCGAGCCCTGGGTGATCCTCGCGGTCGTCTTCATGCTCGGTCTCGCGCTCGGCCCGCCGGGCGCGACGGCCCGCCGCCGACGCATCGGGCACCTCGTCGTCGGCGCCTACCTGCTCCTCGTCCTGGCCAACTTCGCCTTCTTCTGGCCGATCTGGACCGCCCAGGTCATCCCCTACGACCACTGGCGCTGGCGCATGTGGTTCCCGAGCTGGGTCTGACCCTTCGAGGCTCCTCCGTCGCACCTCAGGGAACGTTGTGGGTGCGGGCTCGTACCCTCGAGGCCATGGACCTCCCCCTCCTCGACGGCCGGCCGCAGCCCGCGGTCATCACCGCGGGCGACCTGCGTCGCGGCCGCGAGTGCGAGTTCGGCCTGCTCGTCGAGCTCGACGTGCGGCTCGGTCGTCGTGAGGCGGTTCCCGCCGAGGTCGACCCGATCCGCGAGCGCTTCGGCGACCTCGGGCGCGACTACGAGCAGGAGGTCACCGACGAGCTGACCGCGACGATCGGCGACGGAGTCGTCGACGCCGGTCGCATGTCCGCCACCGAGGTCCTGCGCGTGCTGCAGGACCCTGCTGTGCGGCTGGTCCACCAGGTCCCGGTCGCCGGCGGGCGCTTCCGTGGCCGGGCCGACCACCTGCTGCGTGACGAAGGGGGCTGGGTCGCCGCGGAGACCAAGCTCGCCCGCAAGGCGCACCGGCACGCCCAGCTGCAGGTGGCCGCCTACGCCGAGGCGCTCGAGTCCGCCGGGGTGCCGCTGGCCCCCTTCGTCCGGCTGATCCTCGGCGACGGGACGCACATCGACACCCCGCGCGAGGAACTCGCCGAGGAGCTGCACGAGGTGCGCTCCCGCATCCTCGAGGTCATCGACGCGCACGCCGCCGAGAGCGGGCCGGTCGTGTGGGAGGACCCGCGGTGGAAGGCGTGCCTCTTCTGCGACGCCTGCCGCGCCGAGCTCGCCGTGCGCGAGGACGTCGGGCTCGCCGCCGGGGTGCGCGCGACGACCCGGGCACGGCTCGTCGACGCCGGGGTCACGACGCTCACGGCACTTGCCGAGCGGACCCGACCGGTCGAGGGGCTCGACGACGAGCAGCTGGCCGTGCTGCGCAGCCAGGCCGGGCTGCAGCTCATCGAGCCGACGCCGCAGGAGCCGTTGCCCTATGAGGTCTTCGCCCCCGAGCTGCTCGCCCAGCTGCCGGCGCCGAGCGAGGGCGATGTCTTCTTCGACTTCGAGGGCGACCCGATGTGGCGGGGCGCGACCGCGACCGACACAGGTCTGGAGTACCTCTTCGGGTCGCTCACGGCGAGCGGCGACTTCGTGCCCTTCTGGGCCCACGACCGTGAGCAGGAGCGGGCCGCGCTCGTCGGCTTCGTCGACTGGCTGCGCGAGCGGCTGCAGCGGTGGCCCGGCCTGCACGTCTTCCACTACTCCGGCTACGAGCGCTCCGCCCTGACCCGCCTGGCCGCCCGGCACGGCGTCTACGAGGCGGAGGTCGCGCAGCTGCTCGAGGGCGACGTCTTCGTCGACCTCTACGCCGTGGTCAAGTCGGCCGTGCGGGTCGGCAGCCGCTCCTACTCGATCAAGGCGCTCGAGCCGCTCTACATGGGTGACGAGCTGCGCGACGCCGACGGCGTGACGGCCGGCGGCGACTCGATCATCGAGTACCAGCGCTACCGCGAGGCGGTGGCCGCGGGCGACGAGCTCGAGGCGGCGGCCCGGCTCGAGGACCTGCGGCAGTACAACGAGTACGACTGCCTCTCGACGCTGCGGCTGCGGGACTGGCTGCTCGACCACGCCGGCTGAGCGCGGGCCGCGCCTATCCTGTGGGGGTGTCCCCCCTTCGGTCCCTGGCTCCGGCGAGCACTGTGCAGGCGCGGCGCCGACAGCTCGCCGCGACCGCCCTCGTGCTGCTCGTCGTGCTCGCGGTCGCCGTGGGCCTGACGACCGCAGAGGGCGCCCCCACCCGGGATGCTCCCGGTGCGGGCGGGGCGGTGACGAGCTCCTCCGGGACCGACCGGGACGAGGCCGCCGGCACCGGCTCCGCCACGACGAGCCCGCAGACCTCCCCTTCGCCCACCGCGCCGGAGTACTGGTCAACGGGCCGCTACACGCGGCTGACCGCCGGCACCGGCGTGCGCGGCGAGTCCGGCCAGCTCGTCACCTACCGCGTCGAGGTCGAGCAGGGCGCCCGGGTGACGAGCGGCGACCTCGGCCGGGTCATCGACCGCGCGCTGTCGCACCCGCGCGGGTGGACCGGCGGCGGGCAGTGGCGCTTCCGCCGGGTCGTCGACGAGCCGGCGCAGTTGACGATCCGCCTGGCGACGCCCGCGACCGTCGACAAGCAGTGCGGTGCCGCCGGCGCCGCGACCGATGGCTACACCTCTTGTCGCGCAGGCGAGTTCATCATGCTCAACCTCGACCGGTGGTTCCTCGGGGTGCCGCACGTCGACGACATCGACGCCTATCGGACCTATCTCGTCAACCACGAGGTCGGGCACGGGCTGGGGCTGGGGCACGAGCGCTGCCCCGCCCCGGGGTGGCGCGCGCCGGTCATGCTCCAGCAGACGCTCGGTCTCGACGACTGCACGGCCAACCCGTGGCCGCTCGACACCGACGGCAAGATGATCAGCGGACCTCCGGCGGCGGAGTGACCTCGTGACCGAACCGAGCCGGGGTGTGCTGCGAGTGGCGCGCACCCTCGCCTGGACGCTCGCGGCCGGCGGGCTGTCCACCGGCGCCCACCTCGCCGCCGGCGGCGGACTCCCTTCGGCCGGAGGGATGGTGCTCATCGTCGGGCTGCTGCTGTGGAGCGGTCTCGTCCTCACGCAGTGGCGGCTCGGCCGCGCGGCGATGGCCGTCACGCTCGGCGGGTCCCAGGTGGTCCTGCACACCCTGCTCTCCGCGGGGCACCCCGACCCGACGTGCGCGGTCGGCGGTGGTCACCACGAGATGGTCCTCGGGTGCGCGGGCGGCACCGAGATGTCCCATACCAGCCCGGCCATGCTCCTCGCGCACACCGTCGCCGCACTGCTGCTGGCCCTCGTCCTCGCCCGTGGTGAGGAGGCGGTCTGGTTCCTCGCCGGCCTGCTGCGACCGGTCCTGCCGGAGACGGTGCGGCGGGTCGTCATCCCCGCGCCGTGTGCAACCCCGGCCGTCGCGGACCAGCCGCGGCGGACCCCCTTCGTCCTCGGTGGGGTGGGGCGACGCGGCCCGCCGGCGCCGCCCGCTCCCACTCCTGCCTGACCCGCCCCTCGCCGTGAGGGCGCGGGCGGGCCCCGCACACCTCACCGAAGGACAACCTCATGAACCGCACCATCCTGCGCTCCGGCGCAGCCCTGACTCTCGCCCTCGCCGCCACGGCCGCGACGGCTCTGCCCGCCTCCGCCCACGTGCGCGTCATCCCTGACGCCACGGCGTCCGGCGGTTACGCGGCGCTGACCTTCCGCGTGCCCAACGAGTCGGACACCGCGTCGACGACCAAGCTCGTCGTCACGCTCCCCCAGGACCGGCCGCTCGCGACCGTCTCCGTCCGCCCGGTCCCGGGATGGACGGCGAAGGTGACGACGGCGAAGCTCCCCGAGAAGGTCACCGCCAACGACCTCACGCTCAGCGAGGCGCCGCGGACGGTCACGTGGACCGCCGACTCCGACGCGGCCGGCATCGCGCCCGGCGAGTACGCGGAGTTCGCGATCAGCGCCGGCCCGCTCCCCACCCCCGGCGAGCTCGTGCTGCCGGCGAAGCAGACCTACTCCGACGGCGAGGTCGCCGACTGGTCGGACGTCGCCGAGGAGGGCGGCGAGGAGCCGGAGCACCCGGCCCCGAGCTTCGAGGTCACAGCCGCCGAGGAGGGTGGCCACCACGCCACCACCCAGGACGAAGGGAGCGAGGGCGAAGGGGGCGAGCCCGCAGGGGGCGAGCCCGCATCCTCCGACACCCTCGCCCGCACGCTCGGCGGGCTGGCGCTCGTCGTCGCGCTCGTGGGCGCGGGCCTCGCGCTGATCGGGCGCCGCAGGGCCTGACCGGGTCACGGTGCGGCCCGGTCACCCCGCGACGGGGTGGCCGGGCCCTCGTGCTCGCGCCCGCGCGGTGCCACAGTGGGAGTGCGAGCGAAAGGACACCTGCCATGACCACGGACGCCACGCCTGGGGACCCGACCACCACCGAACGCAACATCGTCGTCGTCGGGGCCGGCTTGGCTGCGGCGCACGTCGTCGGCACGCTGCGCGACGGGGGTTACGCCAGCCCCCTCACCGTGGTCGGCGACGAGGGCGAGCTGCCCTACGAGCGCCCGCCGCTGTCGAAGGAGGTGCTCACCGGCGCCAAGCCCGCGAGCAGCGCCTTCGTCCACGACGCCGACTGGTACGCGCAGCACGACATCACCCTCCACCTCGACGACCCGGCGAGGGCGATCGACCGCGAGCAGCGCCGCGTCACGCTGGCCTCCGGGGTCACCCTCGACTACACGGACCTCGTGCTGGCAACCGGCGCCTCGGCCCGCCGGCTGACGATCGACGGGGTCGACCTCGACGGGGTCCACGTGCTGCGCACGATGGCCGACAGCGCGGCCCTGCGCGAGGCCTTCGCCGCCGCGCAGCAGCTCGTCGTCGTCGGCGCGGGCTGGATCGGTCTCGAGGCGGCGGCCGCGGCCCGCCAGGCTGACCTGGAGGTCACGGTCCTCGAGTACGCCGACGTCCCGCTGCGGGCGGCGATGGGCCCGACCCTGGGGGCGCACTTCCGGCAGCTCCACGAGGACCACGGCGTCACCCTCGTCACCGGCGTGCTCGTCGAGTCGATCGAAGGGAGCGACGGTCACGTCACCGGGGTCCGCGCCGGCGGCACCCTCCACCCGGCAGACCTCGTCGTCATCGGTGTCGGGGCCAGCCCCAACACGCAGCTCGCCGAGGCGGCCGGGCTCGAGGTCGACGACGGCGTGCTCGTCGACGAGCACCTGCGCTCCAGCGACCCGCACGTGCTCGCGGTCGGCGACGTCGCCAGCGCGCGGAACTCGGTCACCGGTGAGCGGCTGCGAGTCGAGCACTGGGACAACGCGATCCGCCAGGGCAAGCTCGCGGGGCGGGTTCTCTTGGGTGAGGACGCCGGCTACGACTGGGTGCCCTACTTCTTCACCGACCAGTACGACCTCGGCATGGAGTACGTCGGGCACGGCGGCCCGGACGACGAGGTCGTCATCCGTGGCGACCGAAGCAGCGGCGAGTTCATCGCCTTCTGGGTGCGCGACGGCGTGGTCACGGCCGCGATGAACGTCAACGTCTGGGACGTCAACGACGACCTGCGGGCGCTCATCGGCAGGCAGGTCGATCCGGAGCACCTGGCCGACGCCGACGTGGCGCTCGCCGACCTCACCGCGGGCTGAGTCGAGTCACCGCCGCACGCGGTACCGCGAAGCGACGACGCCGTTGCCGAAGGTGCGGCTGCCCACGTGGTCGAGGTCGATCCGGTCCAACCCCTCGGGCCAGTAGGGCCGCCCACCCCCGACGACGACCGGCAGGACGAAGGGCCGGTACTCGTCGACGAGGTCGGCGGCCGCGGCCGCCGCGGCGAGCTCTGCGCCACCGAGAGCGATCTCCCCTTCGTCGGACTCGGCACGCAGGGCCGCGATCTCCTCGGCAAGGCTGCGGGTCGCCAGCCGGGTGTTGGTGCCGGTCACCTCGGTGAGCGTGCGGGAGAAGACGACCTTGGGCACCGCCCGCCACATCCGCGCCCACTCGACCGTGGAGTAGTCGGACTCGGGCTCCTGGTCGGCGGTCTCCCAGTAGGACATCGTCTCGTGCAGCCGGCGGCCGAGCAGGTGCACGCCGACCCCCCGCAGCTCGTCGGTGTGGGCGGCGAAGACCTCTTCGTCCGGCTCCGACCAGTCGAAGCCGCCGTCCGGCCCGACGATGTAGCCGTCGAGCGAGATGTTCATCGAGTAGGTGACGAGGCCGGGCGTGGGTGCCATGGACCGACGCTACTGGCGAAGGGGGAGCCGCAACTCTGCAGGACCCTAGGGTTTTGCAGAGTTGGGGGACGCCGCCAGGGGGGGGGGACCCCATGGCGAAGCACCCCAGAACGACGAAGGCCCCCGGCGATCCGCCGGGGGCCTTGCTGGTGGAGCTGAGGGGATTCGAACCCCTGACCTTCTCATTGCGAAGGCGTGCTGCCGCCGAGACGCCCCGGGGTTACCGCACCGGGGGAAGTGCATACGTGCCATCCACACCCTGCTTCGCGGCGCCGGGGGGCACCTGGGGGGCACGAAGAGCCGGCGACCTGATAGCGGAGCAGAGCCGGTCGGAGCGGGTGCGGGGCAAGCGGCCGAGAGTTGCGATCAGGTGTGGATCGCAGGCGCGGAGCGCGTCCCGGATGGTGCAAACGCTGGCCGCTTGAGCCGCGCCCGTGGAGGCCGGATGGTGTAGCGCCGGGTCGGCGGTTCGCAGGGTGAGGGCACTCGGTGAGGTGATCATCGGGTGCCCTTCCTTGTGCTCGGTCGGCGACGAAGGGCGCGCAGGTGGGGGTGCGCGGAGGGCGAGGAACGAGCCCGGAGCGCGGGGGTCCCCACCGGAGCGGCCGTAGGCGACGGCCGCGGGCCGAAGGCCCGCCTTGAGTCAGTAGAGAAAGTCCTCACACCTTTGCCATCGGGCGGTCTGCCACCCTCCATTTCGGCTGATGCCCAGCTCGGTACGTCCAGACGTGTGAGGGAGCGACGTTGCGCCTGGTCTCGCTCAAGCGCCAGGCGGGGGGTCGATCAGCACGAAGTAAAGGATGAGCAGCACAATGAGGCTGATGAGCAAGGTCCCCACCATGCCGAGGATTCTGCCCACGACGACAAAATCTCGACGGCTGTAGGCGCCAGGATTGGCATCAATCTGACGAAGGACCCAGCCGCCCATAACCCACGCCACAGGTGCGATGAAGGGGACGACAGTCACCCCGATGATCCCGAGGACAAGCACCGCGATGGCCTGCGGGTGCTCCCGCGGGCCGTACATCATGTTTGGGTAGATGGGCATCGCCGGACCCGGTTCAGGCCGAGGTGCCGGTACGACCGCCAATTCCCCGTCGACCTCCGCCGATTCCGACGTCTGGTCCTGCTCGGCGTGCCCGCTCTCCTGCGTCATGCGCGAACCATACATGTCGCCGTGACCGGCGTTTGACCCCCTGCGGATAGCTCCAGATTCCAGGCTCTTCACCGATGAGTGTGGGGTGAGCGCGACGCGCCGGGGCGTGGGGTAAGGGTGGAAAGGGTCGAGGCCCTCGAAGATCAGAGGACTCTTACCTCTCCTGATCGCAAGGACCTCGACGATGCCCGAGCCTACGTTGTGCTGCCGTGTGCGCGGCGGCTACTGCGACCGTTGCGACGTGCTCGTCGGACTACCCGGGCTGCATGTGATCGCTGTCGAGCAGCACGGTGACGACCGGTTGGTCGTGACGGTGGAGTCGGCTCCGGAGCCGATGGGATGCCGCTCCTGCGGGGTCATCGCCCGCGGCCACGGACGGGTGGAGGTGCGCCTGGTCGACGCGCCGGCGTTTGGCCGGCCGGTGCGGATCATCTGGCGCAAGCGCCGCTGGCTGTGCCTGGAGCCCGCGTGCGGGGTCGGCTCGTTCGTGGAGCAGGACGACGCTGTCGCGACGCGCGACGCCTCGCGGGTTGTTGACGGCCCGGGCGTGCCGGTGGGCGATCGAGCAGATCCGCCGCGAGCACGCCAGCGTCAACGGGGTACGGCGCCAGCTCGGGACAGGGTGGCGGACCGTGTGGGAGTCGATCCGGCCGCTGCTGCAGGCCGCAGCCGACGACGTGTCGCGCTTCGAGGGGGTCGCGATCCTCGGGGTCGATGAACATGTGTGGCATCACGTCTCGACCAAGCCGATCGAGGACGGCGGACGCGGCCCGAAGGAGCTGACCGGGATGGTCGACCTGACCCGTGATGCGGGCGGGCGCACCAGGGCCCGGCTGCTCGACCTCGTCCCGGGTCGCTCCGGCGCCGTGTACAAGGACTGGCTCGACCAGCGCGGCCAGGCCTTCCGAGCCCGGGTCGAGGTGGCCACGCTGGACCCGTTCCACGGGTACAAGAACGCGATCGACGACCAGCTCGAGGACGCCCGCTCGGTCCTGGACGCCTTCCACGTCGTCAAGCTCGCCACCGCCGTCGTCGACGACGTCGTCGACGTCCGTCCGACGTGTCCAGCAGCAGATCCACGGCCACCGAGGCCGCAAGAACGACCCGCTGTACCGGATCCGCAACATCCTGCGCGCCGGCGCCGAGAACCTCACCGAGCGACAACGCGCCCGGCTCGAGGCGGCGTGGGCTGCCGACGAACGCCACCTCGAGGTCGAGGTCGCCTGGGTGTGCGCCCAGCAGGTCCGCTCCGCCTACCACCAGGCCACTCATGCTGCCGGGCGAGCGGTCGCCGAGAAGATCCTCGACACCTTCGCCTCATGCCCGATCCCCGAGGTCGCCCGCCTGGGCAAGACCCTGAACACCTGGCGCCGCGAGTTCCTCGGCTACTTCGACACCAACGGCGCCAACAACGGCGGCACCGAAGCCATCAACGGCCTCATTGAGCTCCACCGCCGCGTAGCCCGCGGCTTTCGCAACCGCGACAACTACCGCCTCCGCATGCTCCTCATCGGCGGCGGCCTCAACCTACGACCCCACACTCATCGGTGAAGAGCCAGATTCCAGTCACAGCCAAGAGAGAAGTCAACCGTGCCCGGTCGAGGTTCGCGGCGATTAGTCGCCAGCCACGACTCGCCTACGCAATCGCCCTACCGCTGGCCGCAGTCATTTGTTTGAAAGCATCGCTTCCACCATTGGTGACGTCCTGAGGTGCTCCTGAGTCAGCGCTCGCCGGCGCAAAGATCCTTCGACTCAGCGGAAACTTGCGAGTGGTGAGGACACCCCCCAGCTACGACACTGAGGCCGGCAATCGCCCACCACACGAACCAGTATGAAGCGCCATCAATTAAGCCGGCGATAGCACTTCCCACCCAAGCCAACATCGAGACATTGAGGGCCACTGTGAGAACCCGACGCCAGCACAAGTCGCCGCTGGGGTGCTGGAACCACAAACTGAGCAAGTTCACTACACCTCCTTGACACGGGCGGTGGATCAAGCGCCGGACCCCAGGTCGCAGGCATAGGGACGGCGGCACGGATCAGCTGAATGGCCCAATAGTCTGTGAAAAATCAGGGTTTCGTCAAGGAACGCGGCGAAAGTAGCGCAGGCTGAATTTGAGGGCGTACCTATGCTGACCCTTCCCGCGTGAGCCCACGCCGCAGACCCGTCAACGCCTCCTTCTCATTGCTGTCCGCGTAGACCCCTCCCCATGGGTCCTCCGCCCCGCCCTGCAGCCAAGCAAGCACGTCGGCAGGGTCCGCGTGGCCACCTACCCGGGACACAGTCCTGGATGTGCTTTAGTGGCGAGCATGCCGCCGTACGTGCGCTGGTCGATTGCCAGCATCGTGTGTCTCATCGCCGGGCCATTGACCGGCCTCTGGCTCGAAGGTGACGCAGCGACCTGGGCGTCGTTCTTGTTCGGGACCGGACTCATCGTGACTTTGATCGTGGCGTTCTTCAGCTGGTTTCGCTGGACTCAACGAGAAAAGTGATGGGTTCCCCCTTCGACCCACCTGAGCCGACAGCAGCCGAGCGACGCCGCGCCCTTCTCCTGTCCGGGATGGTGGTGCTGCTGATTCTCCTGTCCTGCACCTTGAGCACGCTCGCTCACGATGCGTCATGGTTTCGGCCCGTGATGACGGTGGTTCTTCTCGCCCTAGGCGCAGTGATGGTCGCTGGGTCCATCAACCGGGCGAAGTTGGCGCGTTCGCTCGAGGAACGAGAGAAGGGCTGAGGCCTTTCAGCCGGCATCGTGACTCCGCCACGGGCCGGCTGACAGGAGTAGACCCAGAGGTACCCCACTCTTTCGTTTGGATGGTCCAGACCGGCGCGCGAGCGTCAGGTCATCCACAGGGACCTCCGGCGAAAGATGCGCGGGCCCCTCGGGTGCGGCAAGGTAGTGGGTGCGGATCAACACACACATTGAACGGGACAAGTCCCTGGGGGTCGGCTCCCCACCTCGGGCCCAGTGCGCTCGCATCACAGATGGCCGTTACAACCACTTGACTGGATCCGCGCCTTGCACCCCCTCTATGCGGCGGTGCGACCGGCGTTGAGCGGCCTTGCGACGTCCGGACCCCTCACTTCTTTGCCGCGCTCCCCCACAGTCTGGGTGTGTCGCGTGAACCCCAAGGCCAGCACCACCGTTCACGCGGCACACCCTTCGTCCGGGAGGGACCGTGCACACCACCAGCGCGTCGCCCTCCCCCGACGTGGGCCCAGACCGGTTCCCCGGCTACGGCGAAGACACCCCACTCGACCTACCGGCTCTGACCCGCCCCGCGACCGCGCAGCTGATCGCCTCCCGCATGCGCGACGGCACCATGGATGCCTTCTTCGACGCACTGGCCGCCACCGGCAACTGCGCCCACCCCATCCGCCTGGTCGGGTCCTCGACCACCGTCGACACCACCACCGGTCAGGTCATCTCCACCTTCGACACCCGCGAGCTGCCGTTCGGGACCCTGCACCGCCCATGCGGCAACCGCCGCGCCTCCGTCTGCCCGTCCTGCTCGCGCGTCTACGCCCGCGACACCTACGCGTTGATCCATGCCGGCGTCAGCGGTGGCAAGACCGTGCCCGAGCAGGTCCGCGACAACCCGCTGCTGTTCGTCACCCTCACCGCGCCCTCCTTCGGGCACGTCCACGGGCACCGTCGCGGCCGTCCCTGCCGGCCACGACGACGAGATGACCGCACCCGCTGCCCCCACGGCCGGCCCACCTGGTGCAACCGCGTCCACGACGCAGACGACCAGATCAACGGGTCCCCGCTGTGCTTCGAGTGCCACGACACAGCCTCCGCGGTGATGTGGCAATGGCACGCCCCCGAGCTGTGGCGACGCTTCACCATCGCCCTACGTCGCGGCATCGCCCACCGCCTGGGCGTCCCAGACTCACGCCTGAGCCGACATGCGTCGATCCAGTACGCCAAGGTCGCCGAGTACCAGACCCGCGGACTGGTGCACTTCCACGCCCTGATCCGCCTCGACGGCCCCGCAGACGGTGGGATCGGTTCACCCGCGCCCGCCTCCGTGGATGGCGCCGATCTCGCTGCGCTCGTGCGCAAGGTCGTCCCGAGCGTGACCGTCCTGGCCGACCCGGTCGACCACGAAGACACCCCACGCGTGCTGGCCTTCGGCGCCCAAGTCGACGCCCGCACCGTCCGCGGAGGGTCTCGCACTGATGACCCGACCGGCCCACTGACCCCCGACCAGGTCGCCGGGTACCTCGCGAAGTACTCCACCAAGGACTCCGGAAGCTTGCACGGTCACGGCCAAGGACGTCCCCACCTCCTCGCCTTCAAACGGGAATGCTGCGAGATGGCTGGGCGGGCCGCGACCTTCCACGATGTCGACCACGACTACCAACGAATGGGTAAGTGGGTGCGCTGCTTGGGCTTTCGCGGTCACTTCGGCACCAAGTCCCGCCGATACTCCATCACGCTGGGCGCCCTTCGTCGGGCGAGGTCCCGCTGGCAAGAACTCGCCGCGGAGTCGCGCCGCACCGGCGCTCCGATCGACACCTGCGACCTCGAAGCACGCCTGCTCGCCGAGGACGCGGACGAAACCACCCAGGTCGTCGGGTCCTGGACCTACATCGGCACCGGCTGGCGCGACCACACCGAAGAAGCCATGGCCCTGGCCGTCGCCGCCCGCACCCGTGAGTACGACCTGTGGAAAGCCCAACGACGCGTGACCCGAAATGGAGTACAGAAAGGGGAATGATCATGAGCGAGAACAGACCGACACCTCTGGAGGGGCCATCGCTGCCTCGGTTGTTGACCACCAACGAAGTGGCGCGGGCCGTGCAGGTCTCACCTTCGACGTTGTGCCGCTGGAGTTGAGTCCCCGATAGTGGTGTAGCGCGGTTGCCGAGTTCATCACCGTGATGGACATAGGCGCGGCCACCGCGTGATCCTTCGAGCGAACGTCTCACAGCACTCTCGAACGGAGTCATCACGATGACCGCACCACACATTGTCGACCCTGCAGGCCTCCTGGGTGAAGCCCTGTCCGAAGCATCACCGGACATGATGCGATCGCTGCTGCAGACCATGATCAACGCCCTGTTGTCCGCGGACGCCGATGCGGTGATCGGCGCGGAGTACGGCCGGCCCACCCCAGGTCGGTCGGCGCAGCGCAACGGCTACCGCCACCGCGACCTCGACACTCGCGTCGGCACCGTCGACGTCGCCGTCCCGAAGCTGCGCACCGGCAGTTACTTCCCCGAATGGCTCCTCGAACGCCGCAAACGCGCGGAGTCCGCGTTGATCACTGTCGTGGCGACTGCTACCTCGCCGGCGTGTCCACCCGCCGCATGGACAAGCTCGTCAAGACCTTGGGGATCGACTCCCTGAGCAAGTCCCAAGTCAGTCGCATGGCCGCTGACCTCGACCAGATCGTCGACGAGTTCCGCCACCGCCCCTTGGCCGAGGCAGGACCGTTCACGTTCGTCGCCGCGGACGCGCTCACGATGAAGGTCCGCGAGGGCGGACGCGTGATCAACGCCGTCGCGCTGGTCGCGGTCGGCGTCAACGGCGATGGCCACCGCGAAGTCCTCGGACTGCGCGTGGCGACCTCGGAAACCGGAGCGGCGTGGAACGAGTTCTTCGCCGACCTCACTGCACGCGGCCTGACCGGCGTCCGGCTCGTGACCAGCGACGCCCACAAGGGCTTGGTCGAGGCCATCGCGGCGAACCTGCCCGGCGCGGCCTGGCAACGCTGCCGCACCCACTACAGCGCGAACCTCATGAGCGTCACACCCAAGTCGATGTGGCCGGCCGTGAAAGCGATGTTGCACTCGGTGTACGACCAGCCCGACAAGGACGCCGTGCAGGCGCAGTTCGACCGGCTGCTGGACTACGTCGACGGCAAGCTTCCCGACGTCCACGAACACCTCGACGCCGCCCGAGCGGACATCCTGGCCTTCACCGCTTTCCCCAAAGACGTGTGGACCCAGATCTGGTCGAACAACCCCGCCGAACGCCTCAACCGCGAAATCCGACGCCGCACCGACTCCGTTGGAATCTTCCCCAACCGCGCCGCGATCGTGCGCCTGGTCGGAGCCGTCCTGGCCGAACAAACCGACGAATGGGCCGAAGGACGGCGCTACCTCGGCCTCGACGTCCTCGCCAGATGCCGCGTCAACATCGTGCCCGCCCTCGACCCCGAGATCGGAGGCGACAACCTGCCCGCATTGACCGCCTGAACCACCAGAAGGAACACGCAGGCGCTACACCACTACCCGGGGCTTGACCGCCGCTGGCGTCAGTCCGGTGAGGGACCTCGGGTGACGTGGCTGTCCCCCTTCATCCCGCGTTACCGGCAGGAGGACGTGGATGCCTGGTTGAAGAAGGCAGCAGCATGAGCGTCCAGAAGACGCCGAACGGCCGGTTCCGGGCGAAGTTGAAGAGCGGACGGGTCGATGTCGCCAGCCGCGTCTTCGACACCCAACGCGAAGCGAAGGCATGGCTTGCTCGAGAGCGGGCAGCCTTGGCTGGCGGTGTTGATCCCCGCGCAGGGCGTCAGCGAGTCCGCCTCCTCGTGGTGGAGTGGCTCGAAGTTCGCCGGACCACCGTCGCGGCGAAGACCTATCGGGCGGACCAGGACCTGCTGCGGCTGATGCCGACGAGCATGCTGGCGCTGCACGTGTCGGCGGTCTCCGGGCGGGAGGTTGCGCGTTCCTTCGAGGCACTGCTTGCTGCGGGTCTCGCGGAGAGCTCCGTTCGGCGGTATCGGGCAAGTCTGTCGTCGTTCTTCGCTTGGTGTGTGCGGGAGAAGCTCGTCCTGGCCAACCCGGTCATCGGCGTCACCGTGCCCAAGCAGTCCGGCGAGGTCGAGGAGATGGACCCGTTCAGTGAGGAGGCACTCGAGGAGGTCCATGCAGAGTGGAGCACGGTCTCCCCACATCTGGCGGACCTGCTGCTCTTACTGGCGTGGACGGGACTGCGCTGGGCCGAAGCGAGGGCAATGCGGGTCGAGGACGTCATGCGGGTTCCCACGCCCGGCCTCCTCGTCCGCCGTTCCCAGCCCGAGGGCCAGCCGGTGAAAGCGACGAAGGGCCGGCGATCACGACGGGTGCCGCTGGCCAACCGCGTGCTACCGATCGTGCTGCGGCTGACGGAGGGCAAGGCACAAGGAGACCTGCTCTTCACCACCGAGCGCGGGTCGCAGCTGCACCGCTCAGCAGTGCTGCGCACCTTGAACTGGTCCACGACCGGTCGAGGTCGCCGGGTGCACGACCTGCGGCACACGGCTGCGTGCCTCTGGCTCAGTCGCGGGGTCGATCCCGGGACGGTGCAAGCGTGGATGGGGCACGAGTCCATCGCGACGACGAACCGGTACCTGCACTTCCTCGGCACGGGTGCTGACCGGGCGGGGCTGGAGCGGCTCAATTCCACGCCGGGGGGCACCCGGGGGGCAGATCAGGAGGCGAGGTCGGAATGACAAAGAGAAACCCCGGCCACAGAACCAGCGATTTCGCTGCTGTGCCGGGGATCTCCGGTGGTGGAGCTGAGGGGAATCGAACCCCTGACCTTCTCATTGCGAACGAGACGCGCTACCAACTGCGCCACAGCCCCGAGAACGACGGCAACCATAACACCGGGGTGGCCGTGGCTCGCAATCCGGGCGACTAGAGTCGGCGGACCATGGACCTGTGAGGAGCCGCATGAGCGACCAGCGCCGCCCGAAGGGGGTGCGGCTGCCCCGCATCACCCGCCGCCTGCCCCAGCTGCCGGCGGCCCCGCCGCCGGAGCGGCAGATCGTCATCCAGACCACGACGCCGACGCCGTCGGCCCCGCCGACGGTGCCGCCGACCTTCCGCGCGGCCTCGGAGTGGGTGTGGCGCTCGCTGATCATCGGCGTCGGGGTCCTCGCGCTGCTGTGGCTCATCTCGAAGCTCTCCGAGGTCGTCTTCCCGGTCATCATCGCGCTGCTGCTCGCGGCTCTGCTCGAGCCGCTCTACCAGCGCCTGCGGATCGTCCTGCCTCGCGGGCTGGCCGCGGGCGTCACGGTGCTCGGCACGCTCGCGGTCCTCGTCGCGCTCTTCAGCTTCGTCGGCAACCAGTTCACGACCCAGCTGGGCGACATCGTCGGGCAGGTGACCCAGGGCGTGAACCAGTCGCGCCAGTGGATCGTCGACACCTTCGGCCTCACCGAGGGCCAGATCACGACCTGGCTGACCGACCAGTGGGCCAAGGTCAGCCAGCAGCAGGACGTCGGCGCCCGGGCGACCCAGGCCGGCCTGACCGTCGGCCACCTGCTCACCGGCTTCTTCCTCGCGATGTTCTCGCTCTTCTTCTTCCTCTACGACGGCCCGGGCATCTGGGCGTGGATCGTGCGCCTCTTCCCCCGCGGTGCCCGCGCCAAGGTCCTCTCCTCGGGTGCCATCGCGTGGAACCAGCTCAAGGCCTTCACCCGCGCGACGATCCTCGTCGCCGCGACCGACGCCCTCGGCATCGGGCTGGGCGCACTCCTGCTGGGCGTCCCCTTCGCCTCCGGCATCGCGCTGCTCGTCTTCGTGGGGTCCTTCGTCCCGATCGTCGGCGCGCTGCTGTCCGGCTTCGTCGCGGTCGTCCTGGCCTTCGTCGCCAAGGGGCCGATCACCGCCCTGATCATGCTCGGCGTCGTCGTCGCGGTGCAGCAGCTCGAGTCGCACGTGCTCCAGCCCCTGCTCCTCGGCCGGGCCGTGCGGGTCCACCCGCTCGCGGTCATCCTCGCCATCGCGACGGGCATCATCGTCGGCGGCGTCATCGGTGCTCTCGTCGCCGTTCCGACCGCGGCCGTGCTCAACGCCGTCGGCCACAACCTCCTCGAACCCTTGCCGGAGGACGCCGACGAACCGTCAGACCTCGTGGAGTCACCTGCCGAGGCGGCGGAGATCCGTGAGGACGTCGCCGAGGCGGACGAGCGGGCCGAGCTCGACCCGGGAGAGTCCCCCTACGACGTCTGAGGGACGAAGGGGGTCAGCCCCAGCCCGCGATGGCCGGCAGCTCGTCGTCCTCGACGTCGATGACCTGCGGCACCTCGTCGGCGGGCACGGCCGGCGCGGCCGGAGCCGCCATCGGAGCCGGCTCGGGACGGTGGGCGGCGGCCTTCATCGTGTAGACGGGGCGGGGCACGGGGGTCGGCTGCCAGGTGCCCGGCTCCGGCTCGGCCTCGGCGACCGGGGTCGCGACCTCGGCCTCGGGCTCGACGGCCGGGGCGGCAGCAGCGACGTCGTAGATGCGCTCGGGCGCGCAGCGGGGGGCAGCGGCCGGAGCAGCGCTGGCACGCGGCGCGCTCGGCGCGGCGGGGCGGGCGGCGACGCGCTCGCGCGAGCGAGCGGCAGCCCGCTCGGCAGCCCGGGCCGTGCGCTCGGCCTGCACCGCCTGGCGCAGCCAGCCGAAGGCCGCGACGGTGCCGACGAGCCAGGCGAGCGCCACCCACCAGGGCAGCGGACCGAAGGCCGCGACGAGGGCGACGACGGGCAGCAGCACGAGCATCGTCAGCAGGGCCAGACCACGCACCCGCCGCGGGGCACCGACGACCGGCTCGGCGAGGCGACCACGCTGCGGGGCCTCGGCGTGCTTGACCGTCACCTCGGGTCGCGCGGCGCGCACCGGAGCGACGGAGTAGGAGCGCGGGGTCGGCTCGGCCGACTCCCGTCGCAGGCGGTGGTCGTCGAGGACCCGCATGGCAGCGGAAAACCGGTCGACGGACCGCACGGTGGAGAGGTGGTCGCGGCGCTTGATCCAGTACTGGAGGAGGTAGACAGCCCAGATCGCCACGACGAGGACGAAGATGAGGCTGCTCGGCTGCACGAGGACAACGCTATGAGGGCAAACGCTTCGCGGCGCGCAGGTTACTCGGTGTGTCGCGTACGTGACGGATGGTGTTGGTGTGACAGACGTGCCATGAGCCCTCCGGGACCGAGCTCCTCGCGCACGACGGCGAAGCTGCGGTGGTCGCGCCAGTCGCCGTCGATGTGCAGGTAGGCCCGCCGCACACCCTCCTCGCGCAGCCCGAGCTTCGTCGCGACGACCAGGCTCGGTGCGTTCTCCGGGCGGATCTCGAGCTGCACGCGGTGCAGGTTGCGACCCTGCGGGTCCATGAGGTGGTCGGCGATCATCGCGACCGCCGTCGGCGCGATGCCGCGTCCCGCGACCTCCCGCCCGACCCAGTAGCCGATGCTCGCCGAGCGCAGCGCCCCCTCGACGATGCTGCTCGCCGAGACCATGCCGACGATGCGGCCGCCGACGACGATCAGCAGGCTCAGCCCGCCGCCCGAGCGGGCCTCCGCCCGCAGAGCCCGCACATAACCACCGAAGTCCGCCGCGATGTCCCGCCGCGCCGGCCCGCCCGGCGGCACCGTCGGGTCCCACGGCCGCAGCCAGTCGGCATTGCGCTCCCGCAGCGCGATGAACTCGGCGCGGTCCCCCCTTCGCACCGGTCGAAGGGAGACCCCCTCGCCTGCCGGGGTGGCCCCGGTGAGGACGACCTCTCGCGAGCGCCTCACTGCGGCAACGTGACTCGGCCCTCGAGCCGGGTCCCGTCCGCCACCGTCGCCGGCTCCGCGGCGACGACCTCGACGTCGCCGGCCGCCGCGACATCGGCGCCGAAGGTCACGTCACCCTCGACGGCGAAGCTCGTGCACTCGCGCAGCGAGGGCACCCCCGAAGGGAAGCGCGCGTCGAAGTCGGCGATGAACTTGTAGGCCCCGTCGAGGCTCACCCGCGGGTCCTTGCGGTCGATGAGCGAGACGACCCGCGACGCCTCGTCGAGCTCGAAGACGTCGCTGCGCAGCAGGAGCAGCTCGTTGGTCGTCTTGACCGGGCGAAACCGCGAGCGCGGCACGCGCAGCGCGACGCTGCCCTCGAAGGCCTCGACCGCGGTCCCCATCGCCGACTCGATCTGGATGATCGGCGTCGAGTCGGCGCGCGTCGGGTCGACGGTCTTGCGGTTGATGATGATCGGCAGCCCGAGCACGCCGTCGCGCTCGCGCAGCAGCGCGTCGAGCTCGTCGAGGCCGACCCAGAGGTTGTTGGTGTTGAACCACCCGTGCCGCGAGGTGTCCTGGAAGAGGTCCTCCTCGCCGTCGACGACCATCGCGGACTCGCGCAGGACGATCCGGCCGTCGCTCTTGCGCACCGCGACGTGGCCGCCCTTGCGGTCGTTGGCCGTCCGCTCGGCGACCTCCGCGGCGAAGGGGATGCCCTCGGCGATCAGCCAGGCCGCGATGTCGGGGTCGCAGGTCGCGCCGAGGTTGTCGGCATTGGAGATGAAGGCATAGCGGATGCCGGCCGCGCGCATCTGGTCGAGCAGGCCCGAGGCGGCGAGCGAGACGTAGACGTCGCCGTGGCCGGGCGGGCACCACTCGAGCTCGGGGTCGTCGGGCCACGAGACCGGGGCGAGGGTCTGCGCGTCGAGCTTCGGCTCCATGCTCTGCACGAAGTCGAGCGGCAGGTCCTGGCGCGCCAGCTGCGGGTAGCGCTCGAGGATCTCGAGCGAGGCCTCGCGGGTGCGGAAGGAGTTCATCAGCACGAGCGGCGGACGGGTGCCGAAGCGCTCCTCGAGCCCGATGAGCTGGCGGGCGATGATGTCGAGGAAGGTCAGCCCGTCACGGGCGATGACGGCCGACTTCGGCCCGGACATCCCCATGCTCGTGCCGAGACCGCCGTTGAGCTTGATGACGGCGACCTGGGCCATCGCGGCGCGGCGCTCGTCGTCGCTCACCTCGATGGCGGCGAGCTCGGGCGGGTCGACGAGCGGCTCGATGCTCTCCTCGGGGATCGTGCCCTGGGCACCGTCGGCGAGCTGCTGCCAGTAGTCCTCGAAGACGGCCACGGCCCGCCGGTCCACCCCGCGCCCGGCCATCTTGGCGACGGCCGCGTCACGCCCTTCTGCTCCCATGCCGGTCACCCTACGATGCCGCCATGTCACCAGGCGCGAGGACGAAGGGAGAGGTCCGTCGCCTTCTGCGGGCTCAGCGGCGGGCGCTCGCCGCCTCCCGCGACCTCGCCTCGGACGGAGCGGCGCTCGCCCACGCCCTGCTCGCGGACCCGCCGCCGGGCTGGCCCGGAGCCCGGTCCGGCACGCGGCCCGGCACCCCGACGACGGTCCTGTCCTACGAGTCGCTCCCCCACGAGCCGCCGACCGAAGCAGTCAACTCCGCCCTGCAGGCGGCCGGGCACCGCGTGCTCGTGCCGATCACGCTGCCCGACATGCGCCTCGACTGGTGCGACCTCGCCGACCCCGAGCGCACCCCCCTCGGCATCGACACCCCGACCGGCGCCGACCTCGTGCTCACCCCCGCGCTCGCCGTCGACACCACCGGCACCCGCCTGGGGCAGGGCGGCGGGTGCTACGACCGGGTGCTGCCGATGCTCGCCGAGGGGGCCCCCTTCGTCGTCCTGCTGCATCCCGGCGAGCTCACCGACGAGGCCCTGCCGGCCGACCCGCACGACGTGCCCGTCCACCTCGTGCTGACGGCCGACGGACTCACCCGCATCGCCTGAGACACTGACCCCGGACAACAGAGGAGATGGTCGCGTGACGATGACCGAGCAGGCAGCCGGCTTCGGGCTGGGCCAGCTCTCGGTCGTCCTCCTCACCGGCTCGCTCGTCCTCGTCGTCGCCGTCGCCGCCGTGCGACTGGCCTCCCACTCGGGACTGCCGACGCTCCTGCTCTACCTGGCCATGGGTCTGGCGCTGGGCAAGGAGGGGCTGGGTGTCCCCTTCGACTCCGAGCAGGCGGCGCAGGTGCTCGGCTACTGCGCCCTCGTGCTCATCCTCGTCGAGGGCGGCCTGACGACGACGTGGTCCTCGATCCGCAGCTCCGTCGCGCCCGCGCTCGCCCTGTCGACCGTCGGCGTGCTCGTGTCCGTCGGGGTCGTCGCCGTCGCGCTGCACCAGATCCTGCACACCGACTGGCAGATCAGCCTGCTCATCGGCGCGATCCTCGCCTCGACCGACGCCGCCGCCGTCTTCTCCGTGCTGCGGGTCGTGCCGCTGCCGCGCCGACTGTCGGGGATGCTCGAGGCCGAGTCGGGCTTCAACGACGCCCCCGTGGTCCTGCTCGTCACCGCCCTGTCGCTGCAGATCGCCCACCCCGCCGATGCCGAACCCTGGTGGGCCATCGGGCTGCTCGCCGTCGCCGAGCTCGCCGGCGGTGCCGCGATCGGCCTCGTCCTCGGCTTCCTCGGCGGCAAGCTCATGCGGCGCCTCGCGCAGGGCACGTCGGGCCTGTTCTCCCTCGGGGTCGTCGCCATCGGCGTGCTCGCCTACGCCTCCGCCGCGACGGTCCACGCCTCCGGCTTCATCGCCTGCTACCTCGCGGCGCTCGTCCTGGGCAACATGCACCTGCCCCACCGGCAGGCGGTCACCGGATTCGCCGAGGCGCTCGGCTGGCTCGCGCAGATCGGGCTCTTCGTCATGCTCGGCCTGCTCGCGACGCCCTCGGGGTTCTTCGACGAGGTGCCGCGGGCGATCCTCGTCGGCCTCGTCCTGCTCCTCGTGGCCCGGCCGCTGTCGGTCCTCGTCTCGCTCACCCCCTTCGGCATCCCGTGGCGCGAGCAGGCCTTCATCTCCTGGGCCGGGCTGCGCGGCGCGGTGCCCGTCGTCCTCGCGACCGTGCCGGTGACCAACTCCGTGCCCGGCGTCGAGTGGGTCTTCGACCTCGTCTTCATGCTCGTCGTGATCTTCACCCTCGTGCAGGCGCCGCTGCTGCCGTGGATGGCCCGGCACCTGCGGGTCACCGAGCCGGCCGTGGCCACCGGAGTCGTCGTCGAGGCGGTGCCCCTGGAGCAGCTCGGCGCGGAGATGCTCGAGGTGGCCGTCCCGCCGGGGTCTCGCCTCGCCGGCGTCGAGATCTACGAGCTTCGCCTTCCGAAGGGGGCGAATGTCTCGCTCGTCGTCCGCGACCGCGACACCTTCGTCCCCGACGCGCACACCCGCCTGTGGACGGGTGACCGGCTGCTCGTCGTCACCCCCGGCGACGTGCGCGAGGCGACGGAGCGTCGCTTCCGTGCCGTATCGCGGTCGGGGCGTCTGGCCGGGTGGCGGAGCGACGTATGATAACGGCCGATATGCCTACCTATGCCTACGCCTGCGCCGACTGCGGCCACGCCTTCGACATCGTCCAGTCCTTCAGCGACGACGCGCTGACCGTGTGCCCCGAGTGCGGCGGCAACCTGCGCAAGCAGTTCAACGCGGTCGGCGTCGTCTTCAAGGGGGGCGGCTTCTACCGCAACGACTCGCGGAAGACCTCGTCCTCGAGCGACTCCGCGTCGTCGAGCTCCTCGGGCTCGTCCAGCACCTCGGGCTCCTCGAGCGACAGCTCGTCCACAAGTTCGACGCCTGCTGCCTCGTCGTCCACCGCGAGCTGACGCCCACTCCCTTCGACCCGACGCGTGCCTAGCGTCGGGTCATGGCCGCATCCCCGCTCGCCCAGCACCTGCCCGCTCTCTTCGGGCCCTCCCGTCGTGCCGCGTGGCGGCTGGGCGTGCTGCGCCGCGCGCTCGCCGCGCTGGCGATCCTGCTCGCGATCCAGCTGGCCCTGGACGCCCTGCGCCCCTCCGACGGAGCCACGACGAGCCCGCGCTCACCCTCCGGCCCCGAGCTCTCGCTCCCCCTGGCGATGCCCGCCGACCACCTCTCCCCCGGTGACCGGGTCGGGGTCTACCTGCCCGGGCGCGAGGAGCCGGTCGTGCGCTCGGCGCGCTTCGGCGGCACGTCGGAGAGCACGTCCGGGCAGACCGTGGCGCGAATCACCCTGTCGGACAACGAAATCGGCCGGATCCTGCGCCACATGGGGGTCGACGGCCCGACGCAGGGCGGCTTCGTCCTCGTCGGGGAGGGCGGGCCCGACACGGCCGGGGCCTCATAACCGCGCGTTCAGCGGGCCGATGGTCCACACTAAGAGACGAGCGGCTCCGCCGCGACCCCTGTACCCCAGTTGAAGGGAGACCCTCATGAAGGGCTTCAAGGACTTCCTCATGCGCGGCAATCTCGTCGAGATCGCCGTCGGTCTGATCATCGCGACCGCCTTCGCCAGCGTCGTCACCGCGTTCACCACCTTCCTCCTCGAGGTCATCGGCCGGCTCACGGGCGGCGCCGACTTCAACTTCGACAAGATGGAGATCCTCGGCTTCAAGACGGTCGGCCCGCTGCTGACCGCGATCGTCGCCTTCATCATCATGGCCGCCGTCGTCTACTTCGGTGTCGTCAAGCCCTACACCGCGATGCGCGAGCGCTTCGTCGCCGCCGAGGAGGAGACCACCGACGAGTCCGTCGAGCTCCTCCGCGAGATCCGCGACTCCCTGCGCGCCGGCCGCGCCTGAGTCACGCCACACGGGTAGACCCCGGCCCGCACGGATGATCCGTGCGGGCCGGGGTCTTCTTGTGTGCGGCTGCGGTGGCGGCAGAGAGCGTCACCCTCAGCTCGGCAGCGTCACTCCCAGTGCGGCGGGCGCTGCTCGCGCAGCCAGCGATCGTGCTCGTCCTCGTCGGGGCGCTCGCCCCACCCGCGGTCGGTGTCGTCTCGGGTCTGCTCGGGGCGGGTGCGCGGGCGGGGCTTCTGCGGGGGCTCGGCCGGCTGCGACTCCTCCGCCGCGTCGGCTCCCTCGGGTGTCTCGTCCGCTGCACTCATGACTGCTCCTCTCGGGCGACGGCGTCGCGCACGGCCCGGGCGACCTGCGCCTCCTGACGCGCGGGGTCGGCGAAGATGTCGACGGCCCAGAGTCGCAGGTGGTGCCAGCCGAGGTCGGTGAGACGCTCGACGAGGATCCGGTCGCGCTGCCGGGTCGAGGCGAGGCCGGCATAGCCCGGGCCGTCGACGTCGACCGCGAGCAGGAGTCGCTGGGTGTCACGGGGGTCGGCGATGGCGATGTCGATGCGGTGCTCGCCGACACCCACGCCGGTGCGCACCGACAGTCCGGAGTCGCGCAGCCGCTGGACGAAGCCGGACAGCAGCGGGCTCAGCTCCGCACCGTCTGCCGGGGGCTGCGGGGCCGGCGAGCCGAGGCCCGTGAGCAGGGTCCGCAGGGCGCGGTGGCCGGGCAGCCCACCCCGCTCGCCGGCGAGGTCGTCGGGTCCGAGCGCGCTGACCCAGGTCGCGGTCTGCCGGGCCCGGGTCGCGGCGAGCAGGACGAGCTCGCCGCCGAGGACACCGCTGAGCGCCCCGAGACGCTGCACGACCCGCCCCTGCGGGGTGCGGCCGAAGCCGACGGTGACGACGACAGCATCACGTTGCTCGCGCTGCCACCGGTCGGCGGGCTTGATGACGAGAGGCTCGGGCAGGGCCCTGATCGTCTCGGCGACGGCCGGGTCGCGGTACGCCAGCTCGGCGACCGCTTCGGCGACGCGCTCCGCGTGCGCCTGACCGAAGGTGACGACGCCCAGCGAGCGCCCGGGGCGCTCGACCAGTTCGCGCCGCACCTGCTCGACGACGGCCTCGACCTCGCCGGTCGAGGTCTCGACGAGACCGGTGCGCTCGTCGATGACCCCGAGGCCCTCGACGCGCACGAGCCGCACGGTCTCGCGCACGCTCGGCGCGGGTGGATGGACGACCTCGCCGGCGCTCACCCCCTCGACGAGCAGGTCGGCGACGCGCGGGCGGGGGTAGGCACTGTCGCGCAGGCTCGCGGTCGGCAGCACGCGTGCGGCGACGTCGGCGAGCGAGCGCGAGGGGGGCTTCGGGGCGGAGACCCCGGCGTCGGCGGTCCACGTCGCGGGCGGCAGCTGGCCGTGGTCACCGACGACGAGCAGCTGGTCACCGCGAGCGATCCCCGAGATGGTCCGCGCCAGGCTGGTGCGCGAGGCGTCGTCGACGATCACGAGGTCAAACCGCTCGTCCGCGGGCAGGACCTGACCGATGACGAAGGGGGACATCGCCCAGGCGGGAGCCGCCGCCCGCAGCAGCCCACCCCACTCCGCGAAGGCACGCGTCCACGGCGGCCCCGACACGAGACCCTCGTGCGCTGCGGCCACCTGCCGGGCTGCGGAGCGGAAGCGCCGCCCTTCGGCATGGAACCGCTCGCGCTGGCGGGTGGTGGTGCGAGCAGCATTGGCGCCCAGGCTCGCCCGGTCGGCCTCGACGAAGGTGCGCAGCGCCTCGTCGAGGCTCTCCCCGGTGATCGCGGAGTAGCGCTCGTCGCGACTGGCCTCGGCCAGCACGGAGGTCCACCAGACGAAGCGCACCTCGTCGGGCACGGCCTCGGGGGCGACCCGGCGGGCCGACAGGTCGTCGACAAGCTCGCCGAGGCCACGGGCGCGCAGGTCGTCGAGGTCGTCGATGACGCCGGGCACGGCCCGCGCACCGGTCGTGTCCTTGGCGAGGGCGTCGAGCCGGGCGGCGAGCTCGTCCCAGGGGGTGTCGAGCAGGTCGGCGCCGCGCTCGGTGTCGGCGAGCACCGAAGAGACGTGGGTGAGGTCGGCGTAGACGCGCTCGTAGGCCGAGTGCGCACGGTCCATGTCGGTCGGGATGCGCGGACGCCCGCCACCGCCGGTCAGACGCGACCAGGTGCGCCGCTGCTCGGCCGCGAGCCGCAGCGCCGCGTGCAGGTCCTCCGGCGGGCGACCGGGTCGCAGCAGGCGCCTGGCCTGGCCGCGCAGACGGCGCCGCTCGAGACCGCCGAGGGCCTCGAGGTCGGGCGTGCCCTTCGCGGCCGTCGCGGCGAGCAGGTGGTCGAGCGGGGTGTCGAAGACCTCGGGCCGGAAGACCTCGAGGGTGTCGCGGATCTCCTCGATGCCGGCGAGGAAGCGGCCGAGGTCGGCGGGACTGCCGGCGCGCGGCTCGGCGATGTCGGCGAAGACGTCGCGCACCGTCGTGCGCAGCGTCGCCAGGGTCCCGTCGGCACCCCGCAGCCGCTCGAGGGCGGCCAGCACCTCGTCGACGTCGGCGGCCGAGGTGAGGCGGGCGCCCTCCCACGGCTGGTCGGTGCGGCCGGGCCGCCACGCCTTGCGCTCGGCGACACCGGCCACCTGGGCGACGAGGGCGTCCCGGCCGGCGGCATCGAGGGTGGCGAGGGTGCGGCCCGAGAGGCGCACGCGGGAGCGCGGCGCGGGCCGGCAGGTCGACAGGCCGACGATCGCGTCGTGGGCGTCGGCGATGGAGACACCCCACGGGTCGCGGGGCTGGTGCATGGCGTGGGTGTGGCCGTCGAGGATCCGCGCCGCGGACGCCGCCCGTCGCCCCGGCTGGGTGAAGGACCGGTCCGACTCCGGCAGGCCCCGCGGCCAGCGCTCGGCGACGATCGCGGGGTCGACCTCGGCCGCGGGGTCGGTGACGTGGACGAGCAGGTCCTCGAGGCCGGCGAGGCGCAGCTCGGCGACGACGGCCTCGATGGCTGCCGCCTTTTCGGTGAGGAGGAGGACGGAGCGGCGTTCGCCCGCGGTCTGGGCGATGACCGAGGCGACGAGGCGGGCGACGCCGGTGCCGGGCGGGGCGTCGACGTAGAGGTCCTCGCCCGCGGCGACCCGGTCGAGGACCGTCTGCTGGTCGGCCGTGACGTCGAGGACGGCGGAGTCGGCGACGCTCGGGGCCGGCGCCTCGGGCGGAGGGAGCGCCTCGCCCGCGCGCAGGGCCGCCGCCGGGCCCTCGGCGAGACGGCCGGAGTCGACGATGCGGGACAGGTCGGCCAGCGCCTCGGCCTTGCCGTAGGGGAAGGCGGCGACGACGATCCGCTGCGTGATGTTGAGCTCGGGCAGGTCGGCGCACTGCTCGCGCAGCGCCTCGAGCACGGGGGTGGGGTTGAATCCGCCGCCCTCCGTGCGGCCGAGGTCGGCCAGCGCCTCACCGTCGATGTCGCGCCGCAGGGCGCGGCGCAGATAGGTGAGCAGCACGGGGTTGATCTCGACGCGGGGTGCGAGGTCGAGCGCGAAGTCGGGCCCGGGCCGCAGCCGGCGCAGCGCCGCGCGGCGCAGGACGACCGAGGCCAGCGGACGCTCCTCCTCGCCGGGCACGTGCCACGAGGCGGCCCCCATCGCGAGGAAGCAGGTGTGGACGCCGTGCTCCTGGGAGATCCGCTCGACGTGCTCGGTGAGGCTGGTGGCCCGGCGCTGGGCGCGCAGCAGGGCCCCGGGCTCGCGGACGAGGTCGGACAGGCGGGCGTCGCGGCCGGACAGGAGCATCGCGACGCCGCCGGGGTGAGCGGTCGTCAGGTCGACGACGTGCGGATCGCGGGCCGGCCAGATGAGGGTGTTGGGGCCGCCGAGCTCCATGAGCTCGCGGCGCAGGGGGGACACGTCGGCCGGCGCCTGGGCAGGGGTCGTCGGCGGAGGAGTCACGGTGCCAACGCTAACAACCGAAGCGCCGCCCGAGCGGGACCAGCAGACCGAGCAGGAGTGCCGCGCCGCCCGCGAGCAGCCCGAGCGCCGGGTAGCCCCACCAGCCGACGACGACGCCGGCGAGGGCTCCCCCACCGCCCCCGGCCAAGCCCATCGCCACGTCGGACAGGCCCTGGGCCGCGGGCCGCTGGCGCAGCGGGACGGCGGCGGTGAGCAGGGTCGAGCCGGCGATGAGGGTGCACGACCAGCCCATCCCCAGCAGCACGAGCGCTGCCGTCAGGCGAAGGGAGTGCCCGCTCGCGGTCGACGCGGCGAGCAGGCTCGCGGTGAGCAGCACCCCCGCACCGACCGCGATGACCGCCCGGGAGCCCCAGCGGTCGACGGCCCAACCGGTGAGTGGTGAGAAGGCGTACATCCCGACGACGTGGAGGGAGATGACCAGACCGATGATCTCGAGGCCGGCGTGGCCGTGCCGCATGTGCAGCGGGGTCATGATCATCACCGACACCATGACGACGTGACCGAGCGCCATGGCGACCACGCCCATGAGGGCGTCGGGTCGGGTGCGGATCACCGCCCAGCCGCGGGTCGCCTCTCCTTCGAGCCCGGCCGTCGGGTCCGGCTCGTCGTGGTCGACCTGCAGGCTGCGGGCAGTCAGGAGCGGGTCCGGCCGCAGCGCGGCCGTGAGGACGAGGGCGGCCAGGGCGATGCCCACGAGGGAGAGGACGTATGGCCCGGCGAGCGCCGGCAGGTGCAGCTGGCGGGCGACCCACTGCCCCGGACCTGTGAGGTTGGGGCCGGCCACCGCCCCGATCGTCGTCGCCCAGACGACGACCGACAGGTGGCGGCCATGGTGCGCGTCGTCGGCCAGGTCCGTCGCGGCGAACCTCGCCTGCGAGTTCGCCGCCGTCGCCCCGCCGAAGAGGAGGAACCCGACGAGCAGCACCACGAAGGAGCCGACGACCGACGCGGCCACGACGAGCAGCCCACCGACGATCGCCAGGAGGTACCCCGTGGTCAGGCCGGGGCGCCTCCCCTTCGCCGCCATGACCCGCGCGACGACGAGGGCGGCGAGCGCGCCACCCAGGGTCTGGGCGGTGCCGCCGAGGCCGGCCCAGGTCTCGCTTCCCGACACGTCGGCCGCGAGCAGGGCCCCGACCGCGGCGCCGGCGCTCACCCCCACGCCCCCGAGGATCTGCGACCCGGCGAGGGTGGCGACGGTGCGCCGCTGCAGGGCCGGGATGCTCACCGAAGGGAGTATGACGCGTACCCTGTCCCGTGGCGTGGTCGTCTCACCGCACCGCGCCGGGCCTCCGTAGCTCAGGGGAAGAGCACTTCTCTCCTAAAGAAGGTGTCGCAAGTTCGAATCTTGCCGGGGGCGCCCAGCACCTACGCCGCGTCGAGCAGCGCCAGCAGTCGGGCCTCGAGCGCCGATGGCTGCTCCACCGGCCGTCTCTCTGCACGACCGAGGCCGAGCAGGGGTGGCGCGAGGCAGCGGACCTCACCAGCGGGGGTCGTCAGGCGCACTTCGTGCGGCCCGCCTCCCGGGTCGAGCCCGGTCGAGATCACCTCGGCCCGCCAGCCGGGGGCCTCCTTGTCGAGGTTGTGCCGCTGGCAGACGCCCATGCCGTTGCTCGCGGAGGTCTCGCCGCCCCGGGCGACCGGGCGGACGTGGTCGACCTCGCGCACCGGCGCATCACACCACGGCACCCGGCAGGTCGCGTCGCGCAGCTCGACCAGCCGCCTCAGCCGACCGGCGAAGAGCCGCTGCCTCGAGTCGACGGCCACGATGTCGCGCCCGTCGGGCGTGGTCCAGAGTCGCCGCAGCCAGAGCGCCGTCTCGCCGTCTCGGTCATCGCCCTCGTCGAGCAGTCGCAGCACGTGCTCGCGGGCGAGGTCACCGGCGAGCGCGCCGTGGCCCGGCACCTCGACCTCGTCGTCGGCGCCGCCAGCGCCGGCGCTGGCGCCCGAGCGCTCGCCCGGAAGGAGCACGCCCTCGCGCATCACGAGCCCGATCTCGACCGGCTGGGCCTGACCGGGCGCCCGCCCGGAGAGCAGCTCGAGGGCCGTGTCGGTCATCCAGGCACCACGACCCCGCTCGTCGGCGGCAGCGGCCGCATCGGCCTCGGGGTCACCGGTCGCCACGTGCCGCGCCTGCTCGGCCGCGCGCAGCGCGACGTGGGCGCCGACGACGTCGACGAGCGGCCCGAGGATCGACAGCCAGGCCATGCCGTCAGGCGCCGGGCGGACCGACACGTGCCGCGAGGCCGCGGCCCGACGCCGCCGCTCGACGACCGACTCCTGGTCGAGGTCGACGCACGCCCGGTGCGCGGCGGCAGCCAGCGCCCGGTCACCGAGGTCGCGCAGCGCACCCGCCAGCCGACGGTCGGCCTCGCGCCGGTGCTCGGGCGACAGGCAGGCCGTCTCGCGGACGACGATCGTCGCCCGCCACTCGCTGATCTCACCCGCGGTGAGCGCGGCCATCGTGCCGGGCAGCTCGTGGACGAGCGCCCGCGCGGCGCCGACGTGACGGTCGGCCTGACCCGGCGAGCACCGCCGCGCCAGCGCCACCTCGCTGCGGGTGGCCCGGCGTCGCAGCGAGGCCTCGCGGCGGGAGATCTCCTCGGCGGCGGCCATCTCGGCCACCCGCGTGTCACGCTCCTCGACGAAGCGCGCGGTGGCGCGGGCCTGCGCGGCGGCCGCGGCCCCCTTCGTCATCTCGAGGAGGGCGACGACCTCGAGCAGCTCGACCTCGGTCAGCCCGTCGACGCCGGTGGCGGACACCTCGGCAAGCACGGCGCGCAGGCGCCCCGGGACCGTGGTCCCACTGACCTGATCGGTGATCGACTGCTGTGTCATGGCGCCTCCCCTCGCCCCTCCAGTATCGAACATATGTTCGAAGAGTTCAAGAGGGTGGGCCGAGATTTCTTCGGGAACGTGCCGAGCCGGGCACCTACGGCACCGCGAGGACGCGCGTGCACCCCGGCCTCGGGGCGCCGGTCACCTGCCGTTAAACTGGACTCCCGTCCCCGGACCCGTGAGAGGCCCTCGTGACCCTGCTGCTGCTTGCGCACTTCGCGGCGGCAGCAGTTGCGCCCGGCCTCGCCAAGTTCCTCAACCGACGCGCCTTCCTCGCCCTGGCCCTCGTGCCCGCCGCGGCCTTCGCCTGGCTTCTCGCCCAGACCGGCGACGTGACCGCCGGCCGGTCGATCGTCGAGGACATCGCCTGGGTCCCCTCGCTCGGCATGGACTTCGCACTGCGGCTCGGCACCCTCCAGTGGCTCCTCGGGCTGCTCGTCACCGGCGTCGGTGCCCTCGCCCTGCTCTACTGCGCCTGGTACTTCAAGCCCGACGACCCCAGCCTGTGGCGCTTCACGGGCGTCTTCACCGCCTTCGCGGGCGCCATGCTCGGCCTCGTCCTCGCCGACAACCTCCTGGCGCTCTACATCTTCTGGGAGCTGACGACGGTCTTCTCCTACACGCTCATCGGGCACAACCCGGTGCGCTCGGCCAACCGCCGCTCCGCCACCCAGGCCCTGCTCGTCACGACCTTCGGCGGCCTGGCGATGCTCATCGGCACGGTGATCATCGGCGAGACGAGCAGCTACACGATCAGCGAGATGCTCGCCTCGCCGCCCCCGGCCGGCGCCCTGACGACGACGGCCGCCCTCCTCGTCCTCGTCGGCGCCCTCACCAAGTCGGCGCAGGTGCCCTTCCACTTCTGGCTGCCCGGCGCCATGGCCGCCCCGACCCCGGTGAGCGCCTACCTGCACGCAGCCTCGATGGTCAAGGCCGGCATCTACCTCGTCCTGCTGCTCGAGCCGATCTTCGCGGACGTGCCCGGGTGGCGTCCGCTCCTGCTCGTCCTCGGCCTGTGGACGATGATCCTCGGTGGCTGGCGCGCCCTGCGTCAGGACGACATCAAGCTCCTCCTCGCCTACGGCACGGTGAGCCAGCTGGGCTTCATGACCGTCCTCGCGGGCGTCGGCACCCAGGCCGCCGGGCTGGCCGCCCTGGCCCTCGTCCTCTCCCACGCGCTCTTCAAGTCGGTCCTCTTCTTCAGCGTCGGCATCATCGACAAAGGGACCGGCACCCGCGACCTGACGCAGCTGCACGGCCTCGGGCGCACCGCACCGGTCCTCGCCGCGGCCGCGACCCTGTCCGCCGCCTCGATGGCCGGCCTGCCGCCGCTCGTCGGCTTCGTCGCCAAGGAGTCGGCGCTCACCGCCGTCATCGAGTCCGCCCACGGCCCCCTGTCGACGACCACCGGCTGGCTGGCCGTCGCCGGCCTCGTCACCGGGTCCGTGCTCACGGTCGCCTACTCCGCGCGGTTCGTCTGGGGTGCCTTCGCGACGAAGGGGGCGACCGGCGCCGCCCCGAGCCCCACCCCCTTCGCCGCACCCCACGCGCTGCTCATCGCGCCGGTCCTGCTGTCGCTCACGACCCTGGCGTCCGGCTTCTTCGGTGACCCGCTCACCAAGCTCTTCCACCCCTACACCGAGACGCTGCCGGGCGCCGAGCCCGAGCACCTCGCGCTGTGGCACGGCCTCACCCCGGCCCTCGGGCTGACCGTCGTGGCCATCGTCGCCGGCCTCCTGCTCTTCGTGGGGCGGGCCCCCTTCGCCCGGGTCCAGGCCGCGCTGCCCGAGGTGGTCAACGCCGAGCGCGTCTACCAGCGCTTCATGAAGGCCCTCGACCGCTTCGCCGTCGAGGTCACCGCCCTCGCCCAGGGCGGCTCGCTGCCGACCTACCTCGGCACGATCTTCCTCGTCGTCATCCTCCTGCCGGGCGTCGTCGCCGCCACCGCCCTGCCCGGCACCGAGGTGCGGCTGTGGGACACCTTCAGCCAGGCGGCCGTCGGGCTCTTCGTCATCGCCGCGGCGATCCTCGCCGTGCGCGGCCGCAACCGCCTCCAGTCGGTGATGTTCGTCGGCCTCACCGGCTACGGGCTCGCGCTGCTCTTCCACCTGCACGGGGCGCCCGACCTCGCCCTGACCCAGGTGCTCGTCGAGACCTTCTCCCTCGTGCTCTTCGTCCTCGTGCTGCGCATGCTCCCGCAGGACTTCCGCCGCCGTCCCCGCTCCGGCCGCCGCTCGCGCCGCCGGCTGTGGCGCCTCGCCCTCGCCGGGACCATGGGCGCGGCGATCTCCACCCTCACGGTCGTCGCGGCCAATGCCCGCATCCACGAGCCGATCAGCAAGGCCTTCCCCGAGCAGGCCTACGACTTCGGCCACGGACAAAATGTCGTCAACGTGACCCTCATCGACATCCGCGCCTGGGACACCCTCGGCGAGATCTCGGTCCTCGTCGCGGCCGCGACCGGCATCGCCAGCCTGGTCTTCGTGCGCACCCAGGACGTCGAGCGCTCGTGGACCCGCCGGCGCAACCAGGGCCCGGTCACCGCGTCGATCCCCCGCGAGCGCCGCTCGGTCATCCTCGAGACCGCCACCCGGCTGGTCTTCCACGTGATGATCGCGCTCTCGCTCTACCTCCTCTTCTCCGGGCACAACCAGCCCGGCGGTGGCTTCGCCGGTGGCCTCGTCCTCGGTCTGGCGCTGCTCGTGCGCTACCTCGCCGGCGGTCGCGCCGAGCTCGACCGCGCCGCCCCGGTGAGCGCCGGTCTCGTCCTCGGGGCCGGTCTGGCCGTCGCGGCGATCTCCGCGCTCGCGCCGCTCGCCTTCGGCGGCACCGTCCTGCAGTCGGCGGTCGTCGAGTTCGACGTCCCCGTCTGGGGCCACGTCAAGCTCGTCACCGCGATGTTCTTCGACATCGGCGTCTACCTCATCGTCATCGGGCTCGCGCTCGACGTCGTCCGCTCGCTCGGTGCGGGTGTCGACAAGCAGGCCGAAGAGGACGGGGCCACCGCATGAACGCCGTCGCCCCCAACCTCAGCCTCGTCGTCGTCGCCGGCTTCCTCATCGCGACCGGCGTCTACCTGCTCCTCGAGCGAGCGCTCACCCGCCTGCTCCTCGGCATCGTCCTGGCGTCCAACGGCGTCGCCACGCTCTACCTCGTCGTCTCCGGACCGGCGAAGGGAGCCCCCTTCGTCGGTGCACGACCGGCCGACGAGATGAGCGACGCGCTCCCCCAGGCGATGGTGCTCACCGCGATCGTCATCGCCCTGGCCTCGGTCGGCTTCGTCCTCTCCCTCGCCTACCGCCAGTGGCGGATCACCGGCAGCGACGACGTCCCCGACGACGCCGAGGACGAGCTGATCAAGCGCCTCGCCGAACGCGACGAGGTCTCCAGCACCTACGACGACGACACCCAGTCCACGACCGAGGCCGAAGAGGAGGACGCGACCGCATGACCGTGGCCAACCTCCTGCCCATGCCGGTGCTGCTGCCGCTGCTCGGCGCCGCCCTCACCCTCGTCGCGCGCCGCCACCCCCGCGCGCAGGTCGCCATCAGCATCGCCGTGCTCGCCGCCAGCCTCGCCGTCGCCGCCACCCTCATGTGGTCCACCCACCACGACGGACCCATCGCGCTGTGGCTCGGGGCGTGGTCCGAGCCCTTGGGCATCGCGCTCGTCGCCGATCGGCTCTCGGCCCTGATGCTGCTCATCAGCTCCTTCGTCATCCTCGTCGTGCTCGTCTTCGCCATCGGGCAGGGCGTCGCCGACGGCGACGAGGACTCGCCGCTCGCGATCTACTTCCCGACCTATCTCGTGCTCTCGGCCGGCGTGTCCAATGCCTTCCTCGCCGGCGACCTGTTCAACCTCTTCGTCAGCTTCGAGATGCTGCTCTTCGCGAGCTTCGTCCTGCTGACCCTCGGCGGCAGCGGCACCCGGATCCGGGCGGGCACGACCTACGTCATCGTCTCGATGGTCTCCTCCTTCCTCTTCCTGTCGGCGATCGCCGGGGTCTACGCCGCGACCGGCACGGTCAACCTGGCGCAGCTCTCCCTTCGACTGCCCGAGATCGACCCGACGGTCTCGCTGGCGCTGCAGCTGATGCTCCTCACCGTCTTCGGCATCAAGGCAGCCGTCTTCCCGATGTCGGCCTGGCTGCCCGACTCCTACCCGTCGGCGCCGGTGCCCGTGTCGGCCGTCTTCGCCGGACTGCTCACCAAGGTCGGCGTCTACGCGATCGTGCGCACCCAGTTCCTGCTCTTCCCCGAGTCACCGCTGCACCACCTGATCATGGGGGCCGGCCTGCTGACGATGATCATCGGCATCCTCGGGGCAGTCGCCCAGCCGGGGATCAAGCGGATGCTCTCCTTCACCCTCGTCAGCCACATCGGCTACATGCTCTTCGGCATCGGGCTGGCGAGCGAGTCCGGGGTGTCGGCGGCGATCTTCTACATCGCCCACCACATCACCGTGCAGACCGCGCTCTTCCTCATCTCCGGCCTCATCGAGCGGGTGGGCGGCTCGACGGTCATCGACCGCCTCGGCGGGCTCGCCGCGAGCACCCCGGTGCTCGCCGCCCTCTTCTTCGTCCCGGCGATGAACCTCGCCGGCATCCCGCCCTTCTCCGGCTTCGTCGGCAAGGTCGGCCTGCTGCAGGCCGGCACCCAGGACGGCAGCATCATCGCTTGGACGCTCGTCGTCGGCTCGGTCGTCACCTCGCTGCTCACCCTCTACGCCGTGGCCAAGACGTGGAGCGCCGCCTTCTGGCGGCCGCGCGCGGTCGAGGGCCAGGACCAGACCTTCGAGATGCCGACGCTCACCCCGAGCTTCGGGCGGCTGAGCGACGCCATCGGCGCCGCCGTCGCGGCCCAGCGCCCCTCGACCCCGATCGCCCCGCCGCCGGCGGTGACCCAGGTCGAGCGGCCGATGCCGCCGCTCATGCTGGGCGCGGCCGCCGCGGTCGTCGCCTTCAGCCTGGGCCTCTCGCTCTTCGCCGGCCCGCTCTTCACCTACACCGACGCGGCGGCCCGGCAGATGCTCTCCAGCGATGCCTACGTCCGCGCCGTCCTGCCCGAGGAGGCGCCGTGAGCGACACCGCCATCGACACGACCCCGGCGACCCGTCGGCGCGGCGGCTTCCAGCCCCGGGCGATCATCGGCCTGGCCGTCGTGTGGGTCCTGCTCTGGGACCGCATCACCCTGGGCAACATCATCAACGGCCTGATCATCGGCGCGGTCGTCACGCAGATCTTCCCGCTGCCCTCGATCCAGTACTTCGGCCGGATCCACCCGTGGCGCCTCCTGCTGCTCATCGGGCGCTTCCTCGTCGACCTCGTGAGCGCCGCGGTCCAGATCGCCGGCGCCACCCTGAGCCGCCGCCCCAGCCAGGGTGGCTCGATCGTCGAGGTCCGGATGCGCACGCACTCGGAGTTCTACATGACGATCGTCTCCGCGCTCGTCTCCCTCGTGCCCGGGTCGATCGTCGTCGAGGCCCGACGCGGCGCCAACGTCCTCTACGTCCACGGCTTCCACGTCACCACGCCGGAGGGCATGGAGGAGCTGCGACGAGACGTCCTGGCCGTCGAGACCCGGGTCGTGCGGGCCATCGGCACCCCCGAGGAGATCTCGATCTGCACGCAGGAGGTCGCATGAGCATCATCCTGTCGATCGGACTCGGGCTACTCTTCGCCGCCGCCGGCCTGGTCCTCGTGCGCATCGCGCGAGGTCCGACCAACCTCGACCGCGCCCTGAGCCTCGACGTGGTCATCGTCATCGTCATCGGCATCATGGCGACGCAGATCGTGCGCAGCGGTGACGCCGGGACGCTGCCGATCCTCGTCGTCTTCAGCCTCACCGGATTCGTCGGGTCGGTCTCGGTCGCCCGCTTCATGGCCCGCAAGGACGATGCCTCGTGAGCTGGGCACAGATCCTCGACCTCGCCGGGGCGATCAGCCTGCTCCTCGGTGCCACGCTGGCCCTCGTCGGCGCGATCGGCTTGGTGCGCCTGCCCGACCTCTTCGCCCGCATGCACGCCGCCACCAAGCCACAGACCCTGGGTCTGCTGCTCATCCTGCTCGGCCTGGCGCTCACGGTGCGCACCTGGGCCTCGGTCGCCACGCTGCTCATCGTCCTCGGCGCCCAGGCCCTCACCGCGCCCGTCACCGCGCACATGCTCGGCCGCGCCGGCTATCGCACCGGCGTCCCCGAGGACGACCTGCTCCACCACGACGAGCTCGGCGCCGCCTACCGACGGATGCAGGAGCAGGACCGGCAGCGCGAGCAGTCCTGACGACATGACGCAGGGGGCGAAGGGAGCGGCTGCTCCCTTCGCCCCCTGTCGGGTCGGCGCTCAGACCCGGCCGTAGCCGGAGACGCCGTCGAAGATCGGACGGATCGAGATCGACGAGCCGGTGCGCGGCGAGTCGATCATCATGCCGTCGCCGACGTAGATGCCGACGTGCCACGACGGGGAGCCGAAGAAGACCAGGTCGCCGGGCTGCGGGCTGGACACCGGGGTGGCGGCGGCCTGCTGGGCGGTGGTCACGCGCGGGATGGACTTGCCGGCCTTGGCGAAGACGTACTGCGTGAAGCCGGAGCAGTCGAAGCCCGCGGGGGTCGAGCCGCCGTAGACGTAGGGGGTGCCGATGTACTGCTTGGCGATCGCGATGACGCCACCGGAGGTCGGGGCCGGCGCGGAGGGAGCCTGCGTCGGCTCGGGGGTGCTGGCCGGGGCCGGCGTGGTCGCGGGGGCCTGACGCTCCTGCGAGCGGCTGGCGGCGGCCTCCTCCGAGCGCTGCTCCTCCTGGGCCTCACGGGCCTGCTCGGCGCGGCGGGCCTCGGCGGCCTGCTCCTGCTCGCGCTGACGCTCGGCGGCGGCCTCCTGGCGGGCCTGCTCGCGCTCGGCGCGCATGCGCAGCTGGTAGGGGGTCGGGCCGGTCGGCTTGGCGACGGGCTCGACCTCGATCTGACCGAAGTCGGCGCTCGTGGCCTTGGCCGTGGCGGTCGTGCTCGGGGCCGTGACGGCGGCGGCAGCCGGGGCGGCCGGCGCGGCGGCGGCCGCGGGCGTGGCGTCGGCCTGCTCGACGGCGGGGGCGGCCTGGGCGGGGATGGCGATCGCGGCGACGAGGCCACCGGAGGCGGCGAGGACGGCCGAGCCCTTGGCCAGCGGGGTGCCGGTCTGGCTGATGACGGTGCCGATCTCGGCGAGGGGGTTGTAACGCTCAGGAGCGCGGTGGCGCCCGACGGAGTGAGACACGATGAATACCTCTGTCCCGCCTGCGAGGTCAGCTGTCGGGTTCGGGCGAGAGGTGCGGCCCGGTCCCGCGGCTCCGGACCGACCTAGCGGTCCGCGTACCGTGGGACTTCACCCCGAGGAGCATCCGCGATGCCCCATGAGTGGGTCCCCCGCTCCTGCCATGCGGTGAAGTGCAGCAGCCGTCGGTGCGGTGGCAGGACAAGGCGTCCGCGAGACGGATCCGCCCAGGGGAGGCGGACTCAGGAACCGTACCCGCTGATCACGAAAATGTCACACCGCGGTCACGGACTGCGCTCAGGAGGCGGACGCCGGCTCGACGAAGACGTGCATGGCGACGTCGCGCGGCAGCGAGACGGCGTCGCTGGCGGCGCCGTCTCGGGCGACGACCACCCGGTCCTCCTCGGGGGTGACGAGCACGATCTCGCCGGGGCGCAGCCGCGCCTCGGTGAGCAGCTCGAGCGCCTCGTGGTCGACCTGCGCGGGCTCGCCGATGCGGCGCACCCGGAAGGTCCCGGTCAGGCCCTCGTCGACGATGTCGGTCAGGCTGCTCAGGCCCTCGAGGTAGTCGTCGGCGGGCGCCTCGTCACCACCGGCGAGCAGCTCCTCGAGGCCGGGGATCGGCGTGCCGTAGGGCGACTCGCGGTGCTCGGGCAGCATGGCGAGGATCTTGCGCTCGACCCGCTCGCTCATGACGTGCTCCCAGCGGCAGGCCTCGTCGTGGACGTGCTCCCACTCCAGCCCGATGACGTCGGCGAGCAGTCGCTCGGCGAGCCGGTGCTTGCGCATCACCCGGGTCGCGAGCAGACGACCCTCGTCGGAGAGCACGAGGCGCCGGTCGTCGCCGAGGCTGACCAGCCCGTCCCGCTCCATGCGCGCGACCGTCTGCGAGACCGTCGGGCCGGAGTGGCCCAGCCGCTCGGCGATGCGGGCCCGCATGGGAGGGATGTCCTCCTCCTCGAGCTCGAAGATCGTGCGGAGGTACATCTCCGTGGTGTCGATGAGATCCTTCACGGCACCATCATGCCTTGCCCGCGCGAGCGCGGTCCGCCCGCGATACCCACACGCTCGTCCACGCCAGCCCGGTGAGGCCGGCGACCCCGAGGACGACCGCGGCGGCCGGCAGCGAGACGAGGGCGGTGACGGCGCTCAGCCCGAGCGATCCGCCGGCGTGGCCCACCTCGCCCATGAGCCGCCAGGCGCCGAGGAACTGCGCCCGGTCGCGGGTCGGTGCCGCGTCCGCCCCGAGCGTCATGACGATGCCGGACCCCAGTCCGTTGCCCAGGGACATCACGAGGGCCACGGCGAGCAGCTCCCCCTTCGTCCCCGCGAGGGGCAGGGCGAGGAAGGCCGCGGAGACCACCGACAGCAGCACCGCGACGACCCAGACCCGGCCCAGCCGGTCCATGACCCAGCCGCCCGGGTAGACGAGGAGCAGCTCGGCGACGCCGGCCGCGGCGAAGATCTGCGAGGAGTCGACGCCGTCGAGGCCGATGTGCACGGCCCACAGCGGCAGGATCACCAGACGCGACTGCCGCAGGGCCGAGATGACGGTGACGCCGATGCCCTGCGTGAGCAGCAGCCGCGCGTGCCGCCGGATGACGGCGAAGACCCTCGCGTGGTGGTCCTCGGCCCGGGCCCGCTCATGGTCACCGGTGAGGTCGGGCGCGGTGAGCACGGTGACCACGGAGCCGACGGCGAGGACGACGGCCACCCCATAGGCCCCCTGCAGGCCGAAGGGGGCGATCGCCACCGAGCCGACGACCGGCCCGAGGAGCAGCCCCGCGCGCATCGCACCGCCGAGCAGGGACATGCCGCGGGCGAGCAGGTGCTGCGGCAGGACGTCGATCATGTAGCCCTGCCGGGCGAGGAAGAAGGCCGAGGAGGCCAGCCCGGAGACGAGGAGGGCGAGCGCCATGAGCCACAGCGAGGGGGCCCACCCGGCGACGGCGAGCGCGACGATGTCGAGCAGGCCGGCGCGCACGAGGGTGGCCCGCTCGCCGATGCGGGCGACGAGGGCGCCGGCGGGCAGCACCCCGACGAGCTGCCCGATGCCCGTGAGCGAGACGACGAAGGCCGCCAGGCCCAGGCTCGCGCCGAGCTCGTCGGCCCGCAGGGCCGCGATCGGGACGACGGCTCCGCTCGCGGCGGCGGACAGGAAGGTGGGCCCGAAGGCGGGTACGGCGATGCGCCTCCAGCCGAAGGTCTCGCTCGCACTCATCCCCCTCATCCTCTCCCGGGGCACCGTCGCTAGGTTGGGGTGGTGCACACCACAGCCGAGACGACGACCGTTGCCCCGCTGCACGTCGGCCCGCCGGGGACCGGCAACGGCGGCTGGGTCTGCGGTCTGCTCACCGAACGACTCGACGACCTCGTCCCCGCTGAGGGGGACCTGACGGCGGCGACGGTACGCCTGAGCGCTCCCACCCCGCTCGGCAGTCCACTGCGGTGGGAGGTCGACGGCACCGTCGCCGACGGCCCCGACCTCGCGGTGCACCTCCTCGACGGCGAGACCCTGCTCGGCACGGCCCGTCGCACGACCGCCCCCGGCCTGGCAGTCCCCGCACCGGTCTCCCTCGAGGCGGCCAGGGCCGCGGCCGCCGAGTTCGACGCGAGCGGGCACCCCTACCCCGGCTGCTACGTCTGCGGGCCGGAGGCCGAAGGGGGTCTGCGCGTCTTCGCGGCGCCGGTCGCCGGCCGCGAGGACGTCCTCGCCGCGCCGGTGACGATCACCGACGAGGGGCTGCCTCCCGTGCTCGCCGCGCTCGACTGCCCGGGCGCCTTCGCCGTCGGCTTCGCCGACGGCCCGCTCCTGCTCGGCACCCTCACCTCGACGGTGGCCGCCGACGTCCCTCGTGGGCGCGAGCTCGTCGTCATCGCGTGGGAGACCGGTCGCGAGGGCCGCAAGCGCCACACCGGCACCGCCCTGCTCGACGGCGAGCGCGTCCTCGCGAGCGCCGCCGCCACCTGGATCGCCCCCGCACCACGACAGGAGTCCTCATGACCCGCCCCCTCGCCGTCGTCACCGGAGCCAGCGGGGGGATCGGCGCGGCCACCGCGCGGGCCCTGGCTGCCGCCGGCCACGAGGTCGTCTGCGCGGCCCGCAGCACCGAGGCGATCACCGCGCTCGCGGCCGAGATCGACGGCCGGGCGGTCACCTGCGACGTCACGGACCCGGACTCCGTCGCGGCCCTTGCGGCCGAGGTCGGCGACCGCCTCGACGTGCTCGTCAACAACGCCGGCGGCGCCTACGGCCTCGACCCCGTCGCCACGGGTGACGTCGAGGACTGGCGGGCGATGTACGAGGTCAACGTCATCGGCACCCTGCGCATGGTGCAGGCCCTGCTCCCTTCGCTCGTCGCGGGTGAGGGGATCATCGTCAACGTCGGCTCGACGGCGGGGCGCACCTCCTACGAGGGCGGCGCCGGCTACACCGCGGCCAAGCACGCGCTCGCGACGATGACCGAGACGATGCGCCTCGAGCTCGTCGACCAGCCGGTGCGCGTCACCGAGATCGCGCCGGGCATGGTGCACACCGAGGGCTTCTCGCTCACCCGCTTCAAGGGCGACCAGGAGCGGGCGGACAAGGTCTACGCGGGCGTCGCCGAGCCGCTCGTCGCCGAGGACATCGCCGACGCCATCACGTGGATGGCCACCCGGCCGCGCCACGTCAACGTCGACCTCATGGTCGTCAAGCCCCGCGCGCAGGCTGCCGCGCACAAGGTCCACCGGGAGAGCTGACATGACCGACCTGCCCACGCCCACCACGCCCGAGGCCGTCTTCACCTATGCCGCACCGCGGCTGAAGTTCGGCCCCGGCGCCGTCCGCGAGATCGGCCACGACGTCGCCGGGCTCGGCGGCCGTCACGTCCTCGTCGTCACCGACCCCGGCCTCGCCGCGACCGGCCACCCCGAGCGGGTCGCCGAGGCCCTGCGGGCCGCCGGCCTGACGGCCGAGGTGCACGACTCGGCCGCCGTCGAGCCGAGCGATGCCTCGCTGGCCGCCGCCGTCGAGAGGGCGAAGGGGGGTCCCCGCCCCGACGTCGTCGTCGCCGTCGGCGGTGGGTCGAGCATCGACACGGCCAAGGCGGTGTCCCTGCTGCTGAGCAACCCCGGCGAGCTCATGGACTACGTCAACGCACCGGTCGGCGGCGGGCGCGCGCCCGAGCAGCCGGTGCTGCCGCTCGTCGCCGTGCCGACGACGACCGGCACCGGGGCCGAGTCGACGACCGTCTGCGTCCTCGACGTGCTCGCGTCCAAGGTCAAGACCGGCATCAGCCACGAACGGCTGCGCCCCGTGCTCGCCGTCGTCGACCCCGAGCTGACCGCGACCCAGCCGGCGGGGGTCACCGCCTCGGCGGGCATGGACATCCTCTGCCACGCGCTCGAGTCGTGGACCGCGCGGCCCTACACGAGCTACGAGCACAAGAGCGCCGACCAGCGCGTGCCCTACTGCGGGTCCAACCCGATCTCCGACCTCTACGCGGAGAAGGCGATGCGGCTGCTCGCCGGCGCCTTCCGCGGGGCCGTCGCCGGGCAGGAGCAGGCGCGCGTCGACATGGCGCTCGCGGCGACCTTCGCGGGCATGGGCTTCGGCAACGCCGGGGTGCACGTGCCGCACGCCAACGCCTACCCGATCGCCGGTCGGGTCCACGACCTCGGCTCCGACTTCCGGCCGTGCGACTACGACGTCGACGAGGCGATGGTCCCGCACGGCATGGCGGTCGCCTCGACCGCGCCGGCGGCCTTCGCGATGACCTACGCGGCCGACCCGCAGCGGCACCTCACCGCCGCCGCTTGGCTCGACCCGCAGGGCCTGGACGCCGACGCCCCCGAGCCGGAGCGCCTCTCGGCCGTGCTGCGACGGCTCATGCGCGACATCGGCCAGCCCTCTGGCCTGGCCGAGATCGGCTACGGCGAGGCCGACATCGACGGCATCGTCTCGGGCACGATGCAGCAGCAGCGCCTGCTCGCCACCGCCCCGCGCCCCGTCACCGAGGAGGACGTCGCCGGCGTGGTCCGGGCCTCCATGCACCACTGGGGGTGACAGGGAGCCGGCCCGGGGTGGGGTGACGAGACAAGGGAGCGGGCGCAGGGTGGGGGTCGGCCCGACTCATGGGAAAGTCCGGACTTCCTGCGCTCCGCGAGATGCGGGGAGAGCGGTCCGGACTTTTCCTTAGGGCCACCCCCAGCCCTGTGCCCGCGACCGGTCGCCACCCCCAGCCCCGGGCCGGCGACCGGTAACCACTCAGGGCTGGAGGCGCTCGACCTGCCAGGCGTCCGGGACGTCGAGGCCGCCGTCGGCGACGCGCGTCCAGCGGAAGCGGTCGTGGAGCCGGTCGCTGCGCCCGGCCCACGCCTCGACCTCGTCGCAGACGATCCGCCAGCCGCCCCAGAAGTCGGGGCGCGGCACGTCCTGCCCCGCGAAGCGCTCCTCGACCTGGGCCCAGGCCCGGTCCAGCGACTCGCGGCCCTCGATCGGCTGGGACTGGTGCGAGACCCACGCGCTCAGCTGCGACCCGCGGGGGCGCTGCGCGAAGTAGGCGTCGACCTCCGCCTCGGCGACGAGCTCGGCCCGCCCGCGGAAGCGGACGGCACGGAACATCGCCGGCCAGGTGATCGTCGCGGCGATGACCGGGGTGGCCTGCAGCTGGCGGCTCTTCGTCGAGTCGAGGTTGGTGACGAAGCCCGGGCCGCGGCCGTCGAGGAAGCGCATGAGCACCGTGCGCACGTCCGGTCGCCCGTCGGGGTCGACGGTCGCGACGGCGAAGGACAGCGGCTCGGGCACGTCACCGCGGGCGGCCTGGCGGGCCCGGGCGGCGTCGATCCACGACGTCACCAGCGCGAAGGGGGCACCCGGCACCTCGGTCTCGGCCAGCCCCTCCCCGGAGTAGTCCACGTGGTCCGCCGCGGGCGGTGTGCGAGGGATCATCCCGTCGGGCGAGGCGCTCATGGCCGCCAGACTACGACCGCCCTACGAGCGCGACGCCTCGACCACCCTCGGGGTCAGCCAGGTCCAGACCATGGCGGCCCCGGCGGGCGAGAAGTGGACCGTGTCGGAGTAGAGCGGCACGCCCTTGATCTCCTCGCGGTAGCCGTCGCCGCACAGCGGCTCCCAGAGGTCGAGGACCTGCCGGTCGACCCCCTTCGTCCCTCGTGACCCACCCTCGCCGCGCGCCCAGTCGCGCACGACGTCGTTGACCCAGCCGACATTGGCCGGGTCGGAGATCGGGCCGGCGAACTGCCGCAGCGAGGGGTCGAGCTTGTCCGGGTCGACCTCGCGGCAGGGCATCGTCGCGACCTGCACGTGGGTCACGCCCGCCTCGTGGGCGCGCCGCTCGATCTCGTCGAGGGTCTCGGTGACGAGCGCGGCGTGCTCGTCCGAGCGTGAGCCAACCGTGCGGCCGTCGACCTCGTGCTCGCCGATGAGCTGCGGCCCGGGCAGGACGAGCAGGTCGGTGGCGCCGGCCTCCTCGACCTGCTGCGGCCAGTCACGGCGCCACTCGTCGCAGGACTCGTCCTCGGGCATCGGGGAGCCGTCGGCGAGCAGCGGGGCGTCGACGAGGTCGCAGCCGATGCGCGAGAGGTTGGTCATCGTCACGCCGGGGTGGTCCTCGGCGCGCCAGCCCTTGCCGAGCGAGACCCCGACCGAGTCGCCGAGCAGCGCCATGTCGACCGGCGGGTCCGCCGGCGCCGGGTCGGCGTCGGCCGCGACGAGCGGCGGCACCTCGAGGTCGGCCTCGCTCACCGGCCGGGTGAAGACGAAGCCCGCGAGCACGGCCACGACGGCGACGGCGGCGACGGGGACCGCCCACACCGGCGCCCCCCGGCGGCGGGCCCTGCGGGCGGCGCGGCCGGAGCGGGCGCGTGGTGCTGGCCGCAGCGCGTGCGGCAGGAGCGCGCCGAAGCCGTGCTGCAGCACCGGCACCTCGAGCCAGCGGAAGGACGCGTAGGCGACGCCGACGGTCACGGCGAGCTGCGCGAGCACCGAGACCACGAGGGGCAGCGGGTCGAGGAGCGGGCCGAGCCAGAGGTGGATCGGCCAGTGGTAGAGGTAGAGCCCGTAGGTCATCTGGCCCAGGAGCACGGCCGGCCCCCAGCTCGCGACCCGGTTGATGAGCAGCGGCCGCGGGTCGGTCGCGGCCAGGCCCATCATCGCGGCGCCGACGGCGAAGAAGAGCATGCCGCCGCTCGTGAAGAGCCACTCGCTGCGCGGCCCGACGACGACGAAGGCCGAGAGCGAGACGAGGAAGCCGACGAGACCGATGGCCTGCGTGACCCCGGCCGAAGGGCGCCGCCCCAGTCGTCCGCGGTGGTCCCGGCCGAGGAGCGCGGCGACGACCGCACCCACGAGCAGGGCCTGCGCGCGGGTGTCGGTGCCGTAGTAGAGCCGGGCGAAGTCGACGCCGGAGCGGGCGAGGTGGGCGGTCCACGCGGCGGAGGCGAGAGCGAGCGCGGCGAGGGCGACGACGCGGGCGGTGCGGCTGGTGCGCCACACGGCGAAGAGCACGAGCACGAGGAGCGGCACGAGCAGGTAGAACTGCTCCTCGACGCCGAGGGTCCACGCGTGCCGCAGCGGCGAGGGGTTGCCCACCTGCTCGAAGTAGGCGTCGTCCTGGCTGATCAGGCGCCAGTTCTGCACGAAGAAGAGCGAGGCGAGCACGTCGCCGGCATCGCGGTGGCGGTTCGCCGACCCGGCGAAGAGGCTCGCGACGAGCACCGCGGTGCACACGGCGACGAGCGCCGGCAGCAGCCGCTCGGCGCGGCGGCGGTAGAAGCGCAGGACGTCGATGCCACCGGTGCGGGCCCGCTCGGAGATGAGCAGCCGGGTGATCAGGTAGCCGGAGAAGGCGAAGAAGTGGTTGATGCCCACCCAGCCGCCGACGAGGAAGGTCGCGCCGAAGTGGTAGAGCAGCACGAGGGTGACGAAGAGCCCCCGGTAGCCGTCGAGGGCAGCCAGTCGCTGCTCCCCCGTCGACGTCTTCAGGGATGCGGTCAGCGCCCTCATGACCGGGCCCGCACGTAGTTGCGGCTCACCTGGCCGAGGACGTGCTCCCAGATCATCGGGGTCGCCTCGGGCGAGAAGTGGAGGTAGTCGTTGAAGACCTTGATGCCGCCGATCTCCTCGGGGTAGCCGTCGGAGCACAGGGCACCGTGCAGGTCGACGACCTGCACGTCGTCGTGGGAGTCGGCCCACTGCTCGACGAGCCGGTTGATCCGCTTCGGCTCCTTGTACTCCTTGACGATCGCGGGGTTGGAGTCGAAGACGACGCGGAACTCCTCGGGGATGGAGTCCTTGACCGGCTTGCGGCAGGGGACGTTGACGATCTGCACCTGCGTCGCACCGGCGTCGAGCGCCTGGCGGCGCAGCCGGTCCCAGCGCGAGCGGATGAGGTCGAGGTAGGCCTTGTCGTCGAGCCAGAGCCGCTCGCCGTCGACGATGTGCGGTACCGCGAGCAGCGGCGAGGCCCAGATGAGCAGGACGTCGTCGCCGTTGCTCTTGAACTCCTGCGGCCACTCCTTCTTCATGGCCGTGCACTTCGGCTCGTTGCCCATCTGGAAGCCCGGGGCCCAGCTGATCGGCTCGGAGAGCAGGTCGCAGCCCTCGCGGGAGTAGTTGTCGAGGGTGACGCCGGGGAAGGTCTCCTGCGGGAAGCGGTCGACGAGGAAGAAGGGCACCGAGTCGCCGAAGACGCCGATCCGAGCGGGCTTGCCCTCGCGGTAGGAGGGCTGCCCGCCGACGATCTTCGGCGGCGGACCCTGCGGCACCGCGACGGTCGGCTCCGCGGGTGCGGTGGGGGCGCTGCTCGCGACGGCGAGCCCGGCGCCGGCGAGCAGGACGACCGGCAGCAGGGTCGCGACGACCGGGGTGCGCACCGACGGCAGCAAGCCGCGGACGCCGCGCTTGATGACCGGGCGCTCGACGTACTGGTAGGACAGCTGGGCGATGCCGATCGTCAGCACGGCACACAGGACGAACTCGATGATCGCGTTGTCGGTGAGCCGGTCGTTGCCGACGGCCAGCCAGATCGGCCAGTGCCACAGGTAGAGGCCGTAGGAGAGGCGGCCGGCGTGGGCCAGCGGCCGCCAGCCGAAGATCGCGTGCACCCAGCTCGGCCGCTCGTCGACGCAGGCGATGACGAGCAGCGCGCTGCCGAGCGCGAAGAAGAACATGCCGCCGAGGTTGAACATCCAGCCCGAGTAGGGCCCGACGACGACGAAGGAGAAGACGCTCGAGACGACGCCGACCACCCCGGCGACGGCGACGACCGGCCGGGAGAAGGACGGCAGCGCCCCGCTGCGCCCGGGGGCGAGCCACACGCCGAGGGCGGCACCGATGAAGAGGGCCTGGGCGCGGGTGTCGGTGCCGTAGTAGACGCGGGGGTAGTCGCTCGCGTCGTGGAAGCCGACGACCGCGGTCCACACCGCGCTGGCGACGGCACCGGCGAGCAGCACGAGGGCCATCCGCCGGCGCGTGCGGGCCCAGAGCATCAGACCGAGGATGACGAAGGGGACGAGGACGTAGAACTGCTCCTCGATCGCCAGGGTCCAGGCATGACGAAGGGGGGACTCCCCTCCCTTCGTCCCGAAGTACTGGTCACCCTCGGCGATCAGCCGCCAGTTCATGACGTAGCCGAGGGTGGCGAGGACGTCGCCGCCGATCTTGCGGCGGACCGCGTCGTCGGCCCACAGCACCGCGTAGACGAGGACGAAGGTCAGGACGAGGAAGAGCCCGGGCAGGAGCCGGCGGGCACGGCGCCGGTAGAAGGCCCAGACGTCGATGTCACCGTGCTGGACCCGCTCCTCGACGAGCAGTCGGGTGATGAGAAAGGCCGACAGGACGAAGAAGAGGTTGATGCACACCCACATGCCGGCGAGCTGGTCCACCCCGAAGTGGTAGGCCATGAAGCAGAGCATGAAGAGCCCTCGCACCCCGTCGAGAGCCGGGCTGTACCCGAGGCGTGAACGCACCACCCGGAGCTCCTCGTCGATCGTCTGCGTGGCCCCGGGCATGCTACCGGCTGGTTGCCCCGGGATCGTCCTGTCGTCGGGAACGTGCAGAATGGCCCTGAGATCACCTTGCGCACGAAGGAAGGCCACCGAGATGACTGACACCGAGGTCAAGCACGGGCTGGAGGGCGTCGTCGCCTTCGAGTCGGAGATCGCCGAGCCGGACAAGGCCGGCGGCAACCTGCGTTATCGCGGGGTCGACATCAACGACCTGGTCGGCAAGGTCTCCTTCGGGCGGGTCTGGGGCCTGCTCGTCGACGACAGCTTCGACCCGGGCCTGCCGCCCGCCGAGCCCTTCCCGCTGCCGGTCCACAGCGGCGACATCCGCGTCGACGTCCAGTCGGCCCTGGCCCAGCTCGCGCCGCTGTGGGGCTTCAAGCCGCTCCTCGACATCGACGACACCCAGGTCCGTGACGACCTGGCCCGCGCCTCGGTCATGGCGCTGTCCTTCATCGCCCAGTCGGCGCACGGGCAGAACTCCGCGATGGTCCCGCAGGCCCGCGTCGACGAGGGCAAGAACATCGTCGAGCGCTTCATGATCCGCTGGCGCGGCGAGCCGGACCCGAAGCACGTCGAGGCCATCGACGCCTACTTCATCTCCGCCGCCGAGCACGGGATGAACGCCTCCACCTTCACCGCCCGCGTCATCGCCTCGACCGGCGCCGACGCCGCGGCCTGCCTCTCCGGCGCCGTCGGCGCGATGTCCGGCCCGCTCCACGGCGGCGCCCCCTCGCGTGCCCAGCACATGATCGAGGGCGTCGAGCGCACCGGCGACGCGACGAAGTACGTCAAGGACGCGCTCGACCGCAAGGAGCGCCTCATGGGCTTCGGGCACCGCGTCTACCGGGCCTACGACCCGCGCGCCGCCGTCCTGCGCGACACCTGCAAGCGCCTGGGCGCGCCCCGCTACGAGGTCGCCCTCGAGCTGGAGAAGGCCGCGATCGCCGAGCTCGCGGACCGCTACCCGGACCGCAAGATGGAGACCAATGTCGACTACTGGGCCGCGGTCCTGCTCGACTTCGCCGACGTCCCCGGCGAGATGATGACCCCGCTCTTCGTCTGCGCCCGCACCGCCGGCTGGGCCGCCCACGTCCTCGAGCAGAAGCGCACCGGTCGCCTCATCCGCCCGAGCAGCAACTACATCGGCCACGGCCCGCGCGCGATCACTGAGGTCGCCGGCTACGACCAGCTGCCCGGCGCCTGAGCCGTATGCGACGCCACTCCCCCGCCCTGACGCTCGCCCTCGCGGCCGCCCTCACCCTCTCCGCGTGCGGGGGTGACGGCGGCCCCGGGCCGACCGCCGGGACGGGGGGTGACAGCGTCTCCAACTCCTCGACGCCGACCCCCGGCGGCGGCAAGGACAGCACCCCGGGCGGCTCGAGCACGAGCTCGCCCCGCTCGACCTCCGGCTCCACGACGAGCTCCGACGCCGACTCCGACGAGCCGACCCTGTCCAACTCGACGAAGTCCTCGAGCACCTCGTCGTCGACCTCGACCGACACCGGCGCCCCCTTCGACGCCGCGGAGTTCACCGACCGCCTCGAGGCGGCGGTGGACGCCAACCCCACGGTCAAGATCGACGTGACGGCCAAGATCGCCGGCCAGTCGCAGGCCTCGGCGACCGGTGTGCAGGACCTGTCCGCCGACTCCCTCGACATGGACGTCTCCCTCGCGGGGCAGCAGCTGGGCTACCGGCTCGTCGACGGGCAGTACTACCTCGCCCAGCCCCCGAAGTGGGTCAAGGTCGACGAGGGCTCGACCAACCCCCTCGTCAAGACGACCATCGACCAGGTGCAGATCCTGTCGATGCGCCGCCAGCTCGACGCCTTCGTCGCCGGGGTGGAGAAGGCGGGCAACAAGGGCACCGAGGACGTCGGCGGCGTCTCGACGACCCACTACACGGCCACCGTCGACACCGCGACGTCGTTGCGCGAGCTCGGCATGAAGCCCGCCCCGGGCGCACCCGAGACGGTCATCTACGACGTGTGGCTCGACGAGGACGACCTCATCCGCCGGATGGAGTTCACCCTCAACGGCGCGACCGCCCGTCTTCTGGCCTCCGAGTGGGGCGAGCCGGTCTCGATCACCGCGCCGAGCGGCTCGGAGCTGGCCAAGACCCCCTGACCGCACGGCATCTGGGACCGGGTGGCAGCCGCCGCGCCCGGTAGGTCAGACTCGGGCCCGTGAGCGACGCGATCATCATCCCCGACGAGCGCAAGCCCCGCGACGGCCGCTTCGGCTCCGGCCCCTCGCTGGTGCGCCCGGAGCAGCTGGCCTACCTGCAGTCGATCGCCGGTGACATCCTGGGCACCTCCCACCGGCAGGCGCCGGTTCGCGGGCTCGTGCGCGACCTGCGCGAGGGCCTGACCGAGCTCTTCTCGCTCCCCGACGGCTACGAGGTCGTCCTCGGCAACGGCGGCTCGACCGCCTTCTGGGACATCGCCGCCCTCGGCCTGGTCCGCGAGCGTGCCCAGCACTGCGTCTTCGGCGAGTTCTCCGGCAAGTTCGCCGCGGTCACCCGCCGCGCCCCCTTCGTCGCCGACCCCGACGTCCGTACGGCCGAGCCAGGCGGGCTGAGCCTCCCCGAGGCGGTCGCGGGCGTCGACACCTATGCGTGGCCGCACAACGAGACCTCGACCGGGGTCATGGCGCCGGTGCAGCGCCCGGCGGGGGCCGACGACGGCGCCCTCGTCCTCGTCGACGCGACCTCCGGCGCCGGCGGACTGCCCGTCGACATCGCGCAGACCGACGCCTACTACTTCGCCCCGCAGAAGTCCTTCGCCTCCGACGGCGGCATCTGGTTCGCGATCATGAGCCCGGCGGCGCTGGCCCGGGCCGAGGAGATCGCCGCCACCGACCGGTGGATCCCCGACTTCCTCTCGCTGACCGCCGCGATCGACAACTCGCGCAAGGACCAGACCCTCAACACCCCGGCCGTCGCCACGCTCGCCCTCATGGCCGAGCAGGTGCGCTGGATGCTCGCCTCCGGCGGCCTCGACTTCACCACCGCCCGCACGGCCGAGTCCTCCTCGCGGATCCACGACTGGGCGACGAAGGGAGAGCACACGCACCTCTTCGTCACCGACCCCGCGGCCCGCTCCCAGGTCGTCACGACGGTCGACCTCGACGCGTCCGTCGACGCCGCCGCCGTCGCGGCGACCCTGCGGCGCAACGGCGTCGTCGACATCGAGCCCTATCGCAAGCTGGGGCGCAACCAGCTGCGCATCGCGACCTTCCCCGCCGTCGACCCCGACGACGTGTCGGCGCTCCTCGACTGCATCGACTACGTGGTGGAGCGGCTCTGACCGCTCGCCTCCGGGCCCGACACCTCCTCCTGCTCGCCGCGAGCGTCGTCGGTGCCCTGACCATCGGCTGGCGGCTCGATGCGGCGCACCTCGCGGGCGACGAGCTCTACTACCACCAGGCCGCCGTCGGCATGCTCCACGGCGACTGGCTGGTCAACGCGCAGCACCCACCGCTCGTCAAGCAGCTCATGGCGGTGGCCCAGCTCGTCCTCGGCGACACCCGCGTCGCCGCCCGGCTGCCCTCCGCCGTCGCCGCCTGGGTCACCGGCCTGCTGCTGGCGGTCCTCGTGTGGCGGACCGGCCGACCGGGTCGCTGGAGCGCCGCCGCCGGGATCGGCACCGCGCTGCTGTGGTGGACGCTGCCCTTCGACCCGGCGCGGGTGGCCACCCTCGAGGCGGTCACCTGCGCGCTCGTCGTCGCCGCCCTGCTCGCGTGGGTGCTCGCGACGACCGGCCGCGACCCGCGGTGGCTGCTCGTCGGCGGCGCCCTGGCCGGGCTCGCCGGGGCGGCCAAGCTCACCGGCGGCCTCGCGCTCGTCGGGCTGCTGCCCGCGGCGCTGCTCCTCGCCCGTGACCTCGGCACCCGGCGGGTCCTCCCCTTCGCCCTCGGGTCGGGGGTGGCGGCGGCGGTCGCCTGGGTCTTCACCTTCGTCCCGATGGAGGGCGATGCGCTGGCGGCGATGACGACGCCGGTGATCTTCCAGCTCGGGCACGCCGAGGCGGGGCACGACGTGCTGCTCGCCGGCACGACCTATCGCTATGCCCCGGCGTGGGCGTCGGGGTGGCTCTTCGTCGACGCGCTCGGCCCGCTGGCGGCCGGTGGGCTCACCCTCGCGGCGCTCGTCGGGGTGCTGCGGCACCCGCGGACCACGGCGCCCGTGGCGGTCACGCTCGTCGCCCTCGTCGCCGCGCTGAGCAGCTCGCCCGTGCAGCTCTCGCACTACCAGTTCGCCTGGTGGCCGCTGTTCGTCGCGCTCGCCGGTGCCGGGCTCGCGCCGCGCCGCACTCGCCGGGGCCCGACCCGTCCCCTCTGGCAGGGCGCCGCCGCGACGCTCGCCGTGCTCGTCGCGCTCACGCCCGTGGCCCGCCTGTCCGTCGACCACGTCCGGGACGTCGCCGCCACCCGCACCTCGGGGCTGCTGCTCGCACCGCACCTCGTCGACCGCGAGATCGGCCGCGGCGCACCGCTCGTCATCTGGGCGGACCCGTGGACGACCCGCACCGCGCTGCCCGACCAGCGCCTGACGACGCGCATGCCGCGCAGCCTCGCGCCGCGGGCGCTGCTCGTCGACCGGCAGTGGGCCGGGCGCGAGGGCAAGGAGCTCGGCCTGTGGCTGGGCTGCCGACCGGTGCCCTATGCCGAGCACGACCTCGGCGAGGTCATCGTCTACGTCCGCGAACGCGAGCCGCGCGCGGGCGAGGTCGCAGGCCCGCTGTGCGGCCCGCTGCTCGACGCGCCGGCCGATGCCCGTCCGGCGCCGGGCGACGTGCCGTAGGCAGGCTCAGAGGAAGGCCGAGAGGACCGCGACGAGGACGAGCGAGCCGAGCACGAGCCAGGTCATGACCCGGCGAAACCGCGGGGTCATCGGGCGGCCTCGGGGACGTCGTGGGTCGGGGTCGAGAGCACCCGCACGCGCGGGCGGCGCTGGCTGGAGTAGGTCACCTCGACATTCTCGTGCCGACCGAGCCAGATCGACACCACGACGAGCGTGATCCCGACCGCGGCCGCCCCGATGCCGATCGTCCAGCGCGGGCCGAGGACGTCGCCGATCCAGCCGATGATCGGGGCGCCGAGCGGCGTGCCGCCGAAGAAGATCGCCATGTAGAGGGCCATGACCCGGCCACGCATCGTCGCCTCGGTGCGCATCTGGACCATGGCATTGGCCGTCGTCATCGCCGTGAGCGCGGTCAGGCCGCACGCGGCGAGCGCGACGGCGAAGGTCGCGTAGGTCGGGGCGAGGGCGGCGCCGGTCGCGGCGAAGGTGAAGCCGACGAGCGAGAGCAGCAGCACCCGCAGGCGCGGCTCGCTGCGGCGGGCGGCGAGGAGCGCGGCGCTCAGCGAGCCGATCGCCATGACCGAGCCGAGCAGGCCGTACTCCTCCGCACCCTTTCCGAAGACCTGGGTCGCCATGAGCGCGATGGTGATCTGGAAGTTCATGCCGAAGGTGCCCAGGACGAAGATCAGCACCATGACGAGGACGATGTCGGGGCGACCGCGCACGTAGCGCAGGCCCTCGAGCGCCGACCCGCGGCCGGTCACCCGAGGCGCCGGGGTCAGCTCGCTCGCCCGCATCGACAGCAGCGCGATGATCACGGTGACGAAGGACAGCGAGTTGACGAGCAGCGCCTGCCCGGAGCCGATGCCGGCGATGACCAGACCCGCGACGGCCGGGCCGATGAGCCGGCCGAGGTTGAAGGAGGCGCTGTTGAGTGCCACGGCATTGCTCAGCCGCTCGCGCGGCACCATCTCGGAGACGAAGGTCTGCCGCGTGGGGTTGTCGAAGGCGGTCGCGATGCCGGTGACGAGGGCCAGCAGGTAGAAGTGCCACAGCGCTGCGGTGCCGGTGACGACGAGGAGACCGCCGGCGAGCGCGGCGAGGCCGAGCGCGGCCTGGGTGATGAGGAGCAGCACCCGCTTCGGGTAGCGGTCGACCACCGCTCCGGTCCACGGCGCGAGCACGAGCATCGGCAGGAACTGCAGACCGGTGACGATGCCGAGCGCGCTCGCCGAGTGGTCGGTCAGCTCGGTGAGGACGACCCAGTCCTGCGCGACGCGGCCCATCCAGGTGCCGACGTTGGAGATGATCGCGCCGAGGGCGTAGATGCGGTAGTTGCGGATCGACAGGGAGGCGAAGGTCGGGCTCATCGGGCCGCGATCCCCCGCAGGATCGTGGTCGCGGCCTGGAGCGTCGCCTGGTCGGCCCCCGACAGCTCGGCGACCCGCTCGGTCATCCACTTGTCCCGGCGGCGGCGGGTCTCGGTGAGGGCCTCGCGCCCGTCGGCCGTCAGCTCGACGAGGACCCGGCGCCCGTCCTCCGGGTCGTCGTGGCGCTCGACGAGCCCCTCGTCGGCGAGGCAGCCGACGGTGCGCGTCATGCTCGGGGCCGAGACCTTCTCGATGTCGGCGAGGGCCCGCGGGGTCAGGGGGCCGTCCTCGAGCCGGGCGAGGACGGAGAACTGGTGCGGCGCGATGACGTCGACGCTCTCGAAGCGGACCCGCCGGCTGATCCGCATGCACGCCAGTCGCAGGTCCTCGCTGAGCGCGCTCACCCCGTCGTCACCCAGCTGGGCCACCTCGTGATCTGCCACGGCTCTCCCTTCGTCCGGACAACAAGTTAGCACAACTCATTACCTGTGCTAACTAAATGGTCAAAAGGAACCCTGCAGGACCCTGGGGTCCTGCAGGGTTCGAAGGGGGGTCACTCGACGCCGAGGATCCCCTTGATCGGGTCGATGCCGAAGTAGAGGACGAAGAGCGCGGCGACGAGCCACATCAGCGGGTGGATCGTCGCGGCACGACCGCGCACCACCTTGATGAAGACATAGCTGACGAAGCCGGCGCCGATGCCCGCGGTGATCGAGTAGGTGAAGGGCATGAGGATGATCGTCAGGAAGGCCGGGATGGCGATCTCGAGGTCGTCCCAGTCGATCTCCTTGACCTGCTGCATCATCAGGAATCCGACGAGCACCAGGGCCGGGGTCGCGGCCTCGTAGGGCACGACCGCGACGAGCGGCGACAGGAAGGTCGCGAGCAGGAAGAGCACGCCCGTGACGACGGAGGCCAGGCCCGTACGGGCGCCCTCGCCGACACCGGAGGCGGACTCGATGTAGCTCGTGTTGGAGCTGACCGACGCGGCGCCACCGGCGACCGCGGCGATCGAGTCGACGACGAGGATCTTCTGGCTGTTGGGCGGGTTGCCCTCCTCGTCGAGCAGGTCGCCCTCGGCGCCGACGGCGACCATCGTGCCCATCGTGTCGAAGAAGTCGGCGAGCAGGATCGTGAAGACGAGCAGCGCCGCGGAGACGATGCCGATCTTGTCGAAGGAGCCGAGCAGGTTGAAGTCGCCGAGGAGGCCGAAGTCCGGGGTCGCGACGAGCGAGCTCGGCAGGCTCGGGACGTTGAGGCCCCAGCCGGTCGGGTTGACCAGCTCGCCGGCCTCGTTGGTCTGGCCGCCGATGTCGAAGACCGCCTCGACGACCATCGCGAGGATCGTCGTGCCGAGGATGCCGTAGAGGATCGCGCCCTTCACCCCGCGCACGTGCAGCGTGATGATGATGAAGAGGCCGATGACGAAGACGAGGAGCGGCCAGCCGGCGAGGAAGCCGCCGACGCCGAGCTCACCCAGGGGACCCCCTTCGGCCTTGCGGACGAAGCCCGCGTCGACGAGGCCGACGACGGTGATGAAGAGACCGATGCCGACGCTGATCGCGGTCTTCAGCTGCGGCGGGACCGCATGGAGCACCGCCTTGCGGAAGCCGGTGAGGACGAGCAGCAGGATGATCAGGCCCTCGAGGACGATCAGGCCCATCGCGTCGGCCCAGGTCATCTCCGGCAGCTTGGCGATGCCGAAGGCGACGAAGGCGTTGAGCCCCAGACCCGCGGCGAGCGCCAGCGGGTAGTTGGCCACGACACCCATGAGCAGCGTCATGACGCCGGCGACGAGCGCCGTGCAGGCCGCGACCATCGCGAGGTTGGGGCCGTCACCGCCACCGAGGAAGCCTCCGGTCGAGTCCTCCTGGGTGCCGATGATCAGGGGGTTGAGCACGACGATGTAGGCCATCGTGAAGAAGGTGGCGAAGCCACCACGGACCTCGCGGCTGACGGACGAGCCGCGTTCGGTGATCTTGAAGTACCGCTCGAGAGCGGAGCCCTCCGTCGAGGCCGGTGCTGCAGCAGGGGTGCTCATGGCCGCACATCGTATTCTCGAGCGTCAGGGCCGTGCACACCCCGTCCGTCGCACGACGCGTCGACGTCCGACATCCGGGGTCGCACAGCCCCTGCACGGAGCGGTCGCGCAGCGCGCCGATCCACATCCTCGCGCGCTGCAGGCCCACTCGGCGCTCCGCTACGCGCGGTGGCCGCGAGGTGATCGCCGAACACGTGGCGGCGGCTCGACGGCAGCCTCGTCGCCTTGCGGGCCCACCTCGATGGCTGACCCGGCCGGCGAGGGATGCCTCCGGCTCAGCGGATGTCGACGATGACCTTGCCGTGGGGGCTCGCCACCTGCGCCTGCCAAGCGGTCGCAGCGTCCTCGAGCGCGTAGTGCGTCGTCGGCATCGACAGGTCGACCTCGGTCGACAGCTGGAGCAGGCGGTGCCAGATCTGTTCGCGCTCGGCGGGTGTCCGCTGACCAGTGCCGATGGTCGTCAGGGTGCGGAAGAGCAGCGCACCCGGCCCGAGCGTGACCTGGCGGCCGGCGAGGGTGCCGGCGTTGACGATGCGCGCGCCCCAGCGAGTGGCGACGATCGCCGCCTCCAGGGGCGCTCCGTAGACGAGGTCGAGCACGGCGTCGAAACCGTCGCCGCCACTCGCGTCGCGCAGCCGCGCGGCATCGTCCTCGCCCGTCAAGGTGACGACATCGTCGGCGATGCCGGCCGACTTGAGGTCGTCCAGCGCATCCGCATCCCGAGCGGCCGCCACGACCCGGCCCGCGCCGAAGTGGCGGGCCAGCGGGAGCGCGATGCGACCGAGCGCACCCGTGCCGCCGACGACGAGCACGCGGTCCCCCACCTCGATCCTGGTCGCCTCGAGGGGCAGCAGCGCACCGGTCCCGGCGATGGCCATGGTGATCGCGGTCGCATCGTCGACACCGTCCGGCACCTCCCAGACCTCGGGCACGGGCACGACAGTGCGCTCGGCCAGCGCGCCGAAGGGGAGGACCGAGCGCTCGCCGAAGTAGACCCGGCGTCCGTCCTGGTCGCGCCCCACCCCTTCTCCCCGCACGACGCAGGGGAAGTCGACGGACTCGCGATAGGCACCGACGACGTCCCAGCCGCCGAGCCCGGCGGTGTCGACGTCGATGAGGACGGCACCCGTCTGCTCCGACGGCTCCTCGTGGTCGACGACCACAGGGGTGCCGCCGCGCTCTTGCAGGACTGCTGCTCGCATGTTCATTTCTCCTGGTCCGGGGCCCCGGTGCCGGGACGAGGTGGAAGGGGGACGACGCGGGCGTGGTAGCCCTCGGGTGGGATGTGCAGGGTGTCGACGACGCGCGCCACGTGCAGGTACCAGCTGAGCGTCAGGACGACCTCGACGATGGCCTCGGGGTCCAGGTGCTCGGCCGCGGCCTGCCAGGTCGCCTCTGCCACCTGCCCCTGACCGGCGAGTTCGTCGGTCAGGGCAAGCACCGCTTGCGTCGCGGGCGGGTAGTCCGCCCGGTGCGCCGACCACTCGGTGATGTGGGCCACCTGCTGCTCGCTGGCCCCCTCGACGACGGCGAGACGGACATGACTGCACCACACGTACTCGCTCTGGGCGAGGTAGGCGCAGCGCAGGATCGCGAGCTCGCGCAGCACCCTGTCGCTGTGCGCCTGTGCCCGGAGCGCCCAGGCCGCGTCGATCCACCCCTGCAGCTGGGCGGGCGCGTTGCCGAGCGCCTGGTAGAGGGTCGGGACCCGACCCGCGGTCGCCGTGACCTTGTCGTAGATGGTCCTCAGCAGTATGTCCCCGTCGGCGTCGGCCCGCAGGGGGACACGCGACGCGGGGGCGGTGGGGTCGTTCGGGGGCACCGACCGGCTCACGTGATCACCCCTCGCTCCTTGAGGCCGACGAGGTCGTCCCAGTCGTAGCCGTGGTCGAGCAGGATCTCCTCGGTGTGCTGACCGTGCTCCGGCGCGCCGGTCGGCTGGGCGGGCTGCTCGTCGAACTGCACCGGGTTGGCCACGAGGGCCAAGGACCTGCCGCTCGTCGTCTCGACGACCGACAGGTAGCCGTTGGCGGCGACCATCGGGTCGTCATGGACCTCGAGAGGGGTCTGGAGCGGCGACCAGACCCCTTCGATGGCAGCGAGCGCATCGCGCCACTCGTCGAGCGTCCGGCCGAGGAAGACGGTCTTGAGCGCCTGCGTGCAGGCCGCCGAGTTGCGCTCTCTCGCAGCGTGATCGATGAACCGCGGGTCGTCGGCGAGCTCGGGGCACCCCATCGCGTCGACGAGCTCGGCCCAGTAGCGGTCCGACTGCAGCATGGTGAGGTTGAGGTGGCGACCGTCCCGGGTGGGGTACATGCCGACCGTCGGGTTGATCATCGCCTCGGGGTCGTAGCGGTGCACCCCTTCCTCGGTGAAGAGCGGCGCCGACGCGATGTCGACCGACAGGTTCCACATCGCGAGGTTGAGCAACGAGACGTCGACGACGCTGGCCTCCCCCGTGCGTTCGCGGTGGAAGAGCGCCGCGGCCAGGCCACCGGCGATCGTCAGGCCGCCCATCACGTCGCCGAAGGCCGAGCGCATCCGCACCGGGTAGGACGCGTCGGGCGGGGTGACGGCGTATCCGATACCGCCGCGCGCCCAGTAGGACGAGCTGTCGAAGCCGCCCTTGTGCGCCTCCGGGCCGCGCTGCCCGGCGCCGCTACCCCGGGCGTAGATCACCCTGGGGTTGTGCGCCCGGATGTCGGCGACGTCGATGCCCAGGCGGGCCCGGGCATCCGGCAGGAAGTTCGTCAGGAAGACGTCGGCGTCCTCGCAGAGCCGGTAGAGGATCGAGCGCCCCTCGTCCGTGCCGAGGTCGAGACCGATGGAGCGCTTGCCCCGGTTGGGCACCTCCATCATGTAGTTGGCCCCGCCGACCTGCTGCGGGAGGAATTTGGAGTTGACCAACCCCCGCTGCGCATCGCCGGTGACCGGGTGCTCGACCTTGATGACATCGGCGCCCCACTCCGCCAGGGCCGCTCCTGCCGAGGGGACGAAGGTCCACATCGCCACCTCGATGACCCGGACCCCGTCGAGAACGTTGCCCATCTGCCCTCCTCGCCTGCCCGGGTGAGGCTGCTCACCCCTGGGGCCGCGCGGCGCGACCATGCCGCCACTGTGCCAGATAAAACACTATTCGTCACTAGTGTATCTTAGAATCATGACGGTGCCAGCGCTCGCCCCTCCCCTTCCGCGACTCACGCCCGAGACCGAGTTCTTCTGGACCTCCGGCGCGGATGGCCGGCTGCGCATCCAGCGGTGCGCAGAGACCGGGCGCTGGTTCCACCCGCCACGGCCCGACTGCCCTCCCGACGGCGCCTGCACCCCGGTCCCCACGCCGGTGTCGGGACTCGGCACGGTCTACAGCTACACGATCAACCGCCAGCCCTTCCTCCCCGCGATCACGCCGCCCTACGTCATCGCGATCGTCGAGCTCGACGAGCAGGAGGGGTTGCAGCTGATGACCCGCATCGTCGGCTGCGACCCCGAGTCGGTGCACATCGGCCAGCGGGTGCAGGTGACCTTCGAGCAGCACGGCGAGATCCACCTCCCCTTCTTCGAGCCCCTCACCACGACCGACGAGAAGGCACCGGCATGAGCCGCGACCACTTCGAACACGACGCCGCCATCACCGGGATCGGCCGCTCCGACACCGGCCGACGGCTCGAGCGCTCCGGCCTCGACCTCACCGTCCAGGCCGCTCGAGCCGCAGTCGCCGACGCCGGGCTCACCATGGCCGACATCGATGGAGTCGTCGCGTGGCCCGGTGAGTACCCGGCTGCGCCCGGCTTCAACGGGCCCAGCCCCTGGCGGGTGAAAGGGGCGCTCGACCTCGACCTGAAGTGGCACCTCGCGTGCCAGGAGGGCCCGGCCCAGCTGACGCCGATCATGGCGGCGGCCATGGCGGTGTCCGCCGGCGTCGCACGACACATCCTCGTCTACCGCACCACGGAGGAGTCGACCGCCCAGGGCACTGGCGGGCGCGTCCTCACCAACGGCGCCGACCAAGGCGGGGTCACCGGCTCGTTGCAGTGGCAGCGCCCCTTCGGGGCGGTCTCGGCAGCCAACTGGCTCGCCATGAACTACCAACGCTACGTCCATGAGACGGGGGCCCGCCGCGACCAGGTGGGCTGGCTGTCGGTGAGCCAGCGCCGCTATGCCGCCGACAACCCCGACGCCGTCTTCACCGAGTCGATCACCATCGACGACTACCTCGCGGCGCGGATGATCAGCGAACCCTTCTGCTTGCTCGACTGCGATGTCCCGACCGACGGCAGCATCGCGGCGGTCGTCTCTGCCGCCGAGACCGCCGGCGACGCCCCCAAGGTCGTGCGGATCGAGGCCATCGGTTCGGCCATGCGCAACGACCCGGGCTGGGACCAGTGGCGGCACCCGCACGACATGGCCGCTGCCGACGCCGCCAGGCATCTGTGGAGCCGGACCGACCTGCGCCCCGCCGACGTCGACACGGCACAGCTCTACGACGGCTTCACCTTCCTGACGATCATGTGGCTCGAGTCGCTGGGTTTCTGCGGCTACGGCGAGGCTCCCGCCTTCGTCGAAGGGGGCGACAACATCTCGCTGACGGGCACGCTCCCGCTCAACACCAGCGGCGGCCAACTCTCCGCCGGTCGTCTCCACGGGTGGGGCCACTTCTACGAGGCCTGCCTCCAGCTGCGCGGCGAGGCCGGCGCGCGCCAGGTCGACGGCGCCGAGGTCGCGCTGGCGGCAGCGGGCGGAGGCCCGCACGGCGGCGCACTCCTGCTCACCCGATAACGCGCACCCGCTCCCTTTCCACCTCCGCCCCACACCCCGAGGAGACCCGATGGCACTCGCCGGACTCGAGCTGCACCACCACGCGATTCGTATCGCGCCCGGCAGGGAGGAGGCGACCCGCAACTTCTTCGGTGACGTCCTCGGGCTCCACCCCGACCCCGGCGCACGTGAGGTACCCGGTATCCCCTTGCTCTGGATGGACGTCGGCCAGTCGCAGGTCCACCTCTTCGCCCTCGAAGGGGTGTCTGAGCACGCCCGCACCCCCGATCGCGACCCCTTCACCCCTCACGTCGCCTTCGGCGTCCCGGACATCACCGCGGCGCGCGCCGAGCTCGACCGCCTCGAGACCGTGTACTGGCGGATCGGGCGCGACGAGCAGCTGCAGATCTTCCTCCACGACCCGAGCGGCAACATGATCGAGCTGCACCAAGCCGGGACCTGCCGGTGCAAGGCGGACGAGCGCGGCGCCTGACCGCATGGACCACGTGGACCGCTCGATCATCGACGTGCACGCGCACGTCTTCCTGCCGGACTACTCATCGCTACTGCGCCCGGCCGGTCTCGACCTGCCCGGCTACGGGCAGGCGGGGCCCCCGGCGTCGACCCCGAGCGAGCTCCCGCGTCCCGCTCCCGCCGGCGCAGACCCCAGCAGCATCGAGCGCCGTCTCGAGCACATGGACCGGGCCGGTGTCACGCGCCAGGTCCTCTCGCCAACCGTCGGTCCCTACGCAGCCGATCAGGACTCGGCCCGACGTGCTGCCCGGCTGGTCAACACCACCCACGCCGCGCTGGTCGCCGCGCACCCGGGTCGATTCTCCTTCTTCGCCGCCCTGCCGCTCCCCCACGTCGATGCCGCGCTCGACGAGGTCGAGCACGCGCTTGAAACCCTCGGCGCGGTCGGCGTGATCATCCACTGCTCGGTGGGCGGACGCTCGGTCGCCGACCCGGCCTTCGAGCCGGTCCTCGCCGAGCTCGACCGGCGGGGCGGCGTGCTCTTCCTCCACCCCAGCGTCAACGGGCTCCGCTCGCCCTTGGTCACGGACTGGGGGCTGGCGCCCACCGCGGGGACGGTCTTCGAGGACACCGTCGCAGCGCTGCACCTCATGACGGCGCGCGTGCCCGAGCGCTTCCCCGGCATCGACATCATCGTCCCCCACCTCGGTGGTGCGCTGCCGATGCTGCTCGACCGGCTCGACAACCAGCTGCCGATGACTGTGCCCGGGCTGACCGAGCGGCCCAGCGAGACGGCGCGCCGCTTCTGGTACGACACGGTGTCCCACGGTTCGGCTGCGGCCTTGGGCGCCGCCGCCGAGGCCTTCGGGGCTGATCGGCTGCTGGCTGGCAGCGACTACCCCGTGATGCTCCCCTTCGCCACCTACGCGCAGACCATGGCGCACCACGCCGACAGCGGGCTCGCCCCTGACGCGCTCACCCGCATCCTGCGGACCAACGCCCGACAACTCTTCGGAGGACTGTGATGGATCTCGACCTCGGCCTGCTCGTCGTGCGACTCGCGCTCGGCCCGATGCTCATCGTCCACGGCTGGAACAAGGTCTTCGGCGGCGGAGGGCTGGACGGGACGACGGGCTGGTTCCGCGCCCTCGGCCTCCGCTTCCCCTCGGTCCAGGCGCGAGTCGCTGCGGCGACGGAGATGGGCGCCGGTGTGCTCATGACGCTCGGCCTCCTCACCGGGCTCTCGTCGACCGCGTTCGTGGGCCTGATGGCCGTCGCCGCGCTCACCGACCACCGCGGCAAGGGGTACTTCGTCTTCAAGGGCGGGTGGGAGTACACGCTGTTGGTCGCCATGGTGGCGATCGGCCTCGCCGCCACGGGCCCGGGCGCCTGGTCGCTCGATGACGCCCTGGGTCTGGACGTCGCCGGCCCGGTCTGGGCTGTCGTCTCGCTCGTCGGCGGGATCGCCGCGGCCGGCCTGCTCATGGCGGTGTGCTACCGACCCGCGGTCAAGGACGCCGCGAGCTGACGGTCGGTCCGTGTGCACCTGGCGAGTCGCGATATCAGGCCGAGCGGCTGGCCCCTACCTTGATGGTTTCCCCGCTGATGAACGACCTCGGCGAAGGGCCCCGAAACCTCTCGCTCCACCGGTGATGAGGGCAACCTGCCCAGTGTGCTCACTGTGCTCGGACATCGATGACGACCTTTCCTGCGATGGTGCGGTCCTGGAGCTGGTGGAGTCCGGTCACGACGTGGCGAAGGGGGTGCACCGCGGCGATGCGCGGATGCACCCGCTCCTCGATCAACAGCTGGAGCACCTCGCGACGATGCCCCCGGGCGACCTCGGTCAGGTGGTCGAGGATGGTGCGGTTCTCGAACCCGACGACCCACACGCCCTTGAGCAGCACGAGGTTGAGCGGGATCTTCGGGATCTCGCCGGAGGCGAACCCGACGACGACATAACGACCGCCCCACCGCATCGCCCGCAGGGACGGCTCGGCCAGGTCGCCCCCCACCGGGTCGATGACGACGTCGGCGCCCCCACCGGTGGCGTCCTTCACCGCCTGCTTCACGTCGCTCGTCGAGTAGTCGACGAGCACGTCGGCGCCCGACTGTCGGCAGACCTCCAGCCGGTCGTGGCCGCGTGCCACGGCCACGGTGCGCGCGCCGAGCGCGCCCGCGATGTCTACTGCCGCGAGCCCGACGCCACCGGCTGCCCCGAGGACCGTGACCCACTCCCCCCGCGCCACCCGACCGAAGGTCCGCAGTGCGTGGTAGGCCGTCGTGTAGGTGACGCCGAAGGCCGCGAGGGTCCGCAAGTCCAGGTCGTGGCCGGTCGGCACAGGCGTGACCCGCCAGGCGTCGATGACGACCTCCTCGGCCAGAGCACCGTGGGTCGCCAGGCCGAAGACCGTGTCACCGGGCGCGACCTCGCTCACCCCCTCGGCGATCTCGAGGACCGTCCCCGAGAACTCGCAACCGGGCACGTAGGGAGGGTCGACCTTGGCCTGGTACCGCCCGGCCATGATCAGCAGATCGGGGAAGTTCAGGGCCGCGTGGGAGACAGCGACCCGCACCGTGCCCGGACGCAGCGATGGCCGCTCGACCTCCTGGATCACGACGGCCTCGGGGCCTCCCAGCTGCGTGACGACAGCCGCGCGCACGTCTAGCCTCGTTCGCCACGAGCGCCGACGACATTGCGCAGGACGCCGATCGACTCGACCTCGGTCTCGACGGTCTGGCCCTCGGTGAGGAAGCGGCCGTCCTCGAGCCCCACGCCGCAGGTCGTCCCGGTGAAGACCATGTCGCCGGGCGCCAGCGAGATCCGCAGTCGGAAGAAGTCGAGAATCTCGGGCACCCTCCAGAGCATCTGCGAGGTCGAGTCCTCTTGGCGCACCTCACCGTCCACGCGGCAGGTGATGGTCAGGTCGAGCTGGTCGGCCGGTGCGAGCTCATCGGCGGTCACGATCCAGGGCCCGAGCGGTGTCGTCGCGTCGTTGGCCTTCATGCTCACGAGATCGGGACCCTTGTCGCCGTGACGGAAGTCGCGGGCACTGATGTCGTTGCCGACGGTGTAGCCGAGCACCGCGGGCACTGCGTCGGCAGTCATCGGTGTCACCGGGGTGCCCATGACGGCGACCAGCTCGACCTCGTAGTCGAGCTCCTGGGTGAGAAGGGGGTAGCGGATCTCGTCGTCCGGTCCGACGATCGCGCTGATCGGCTTGATGAAGGAGGCGAGATGGGTGGGTCGCTCGGTGCGGCCGAGACGACGCAGGTGCTCCCAGTAGTTGGCGCCGACGCCGAGCACCTTGGTGGAGGCCTCGACGGGTGCGAGGAGCCGCACGCTCTCCAGCGGCAGCTCCTCGTCCTCGACCGGCAGGTCGGTGAAGCCGGACGAGACGAGGACCGGCGCCCACTCGGAGATGGCTCCGCGGATCGGGCGAACGGTCGCCCGCTCCGCGGCGATCTCGACGAGGCCCCAGGTGGGTCCGTCATCGGCCAGATATCGAGCGATCTTCACGGGGTGTCTTCTTCCAGGTCGGCGTTCATCAGGGACTGGGCCCACGGCATGAAGCCGTAGGGCACGGTGCGGGGAGGGGCACTGAGCTCGTCGAGCCAGGCCCGCGCCTCGGCGGGCAGCTCGAGGTCAGCGGCCCTGAGGTTCTGCTCCAGCTGCTCGGGACGCCGGGCACCGAGCAGCACCGTCGTCACCGCGGGGCGACCCCGCAGCCAGGCGACGGCGACCTGCGCAGGCGTCGCGCCGACCTCGGCGGCCAGCTCCTCGAGCGCGCGGACCACGGCCCAGGTGCGCTCGTTGCGCTTGTCCGTCGCCGGGTTGCGCCGTGCGGAGGTCGCCTTGATCCGTCCGTCCGGGAGCTCGGCCTCCTCCGGGTCCTCGGCACGTGCGACCGAGGAGTAGGCACCGGCCAGCAGGCCGTTGGCGAGCGGCCCCCACGTCATCAGCCCCAGGCCGACCTCGCGGCAGAGACCGGGGAACTCGTGCTCGAGACCACGCTCGGCGAGCGAGTACTCGAGCTGGACAGCGACCGGCGGCTCGTAACCACGCCACTGGGCGATCGTCGCTGCTCGGGCCGCGTACCAGGCCGGCACGTCCGAGAGCGCGACATGTCGGACCAAGCCTGCCCTCACGACCTCGTCGAGGGCCCGCATCACCTCTTCGACCGGGGTGATGCCGTCCCAGGCGTGGACGAGGTAGAGGTCGACGTGGTCGGTGCCCAGCCGTTCGAGCGAGCCCTCGAGCGCCCGACGCATGGCGACTCTCCCGTTGCCGCCGGCATTGGGGTGGCCCGGCCGTGCGCCCATGGAGTACTTCGTCGCGAGGACGACGTCAGCACGCGCCCCGCGGTCGGCCAGATAGCGCCCGATGATCCGCTCGGACTCGCCGCCGGCGTAGATGTCCGCGGTGTCGATGAGGTTGCCGCCCCATCCGAGATACGTGTCGAGGACCTGGCCGGCGACCTCCTCGTCGCAGCCCCAACCGGGCTGGCCGAAGGTCATCGTCCCGAGCCCGAAGGGAGCGACCCGCAGCCCGGACCTCCCCAGCGTGCGGTACGTCGTGCTCATGCCGGAGCCCAGGACTCGCCACCGTCGACCTTGACGACGGCACCGCTGGTGTAGGTCGAGTCGGGGCCCGCGAGATACAGGACCGCTCCGACGATCTCCTCGGGCCGACCGGCTCGCTGGAGTGGGATCTCTCGATGGGCCCGGGCCTCGAAGGCCTCCATGTCCCAGGCACGGGACACGTCGGTGAGGAAGGGTCCGGCCATGACGGCGTTGACCCGCACCTGCGGGCCGCACGCATGAGCCATCGCGTGGGTGAGGGTGGCAAGTCCTGCCTTGGCCATCGCGTAGGGCACCTGGCCTCGCCTGGGCCGCGCCGCGGCAATGCTGGTGATGTTGACGATCGAGCCACCATCCCCCTTCGTCATCAGCTCGGCAGCCAGCGCGCTGAGCCGGAAGGGGCCTTTGAGGTTCACCGCGAAGACCTTGTCGAAGTACTCCTCGGTCACGTCGGTGAGCTCGTCGTAGTGGGGCGACATCCCGGCGTTGTTGACCAGTACGTCGAGGCGACCGTGGGTCTCCCGTGTCCGCTCGACCAGGGCGTCGCACTCTGCCCAGCGGCCCACGTGGCATCCCATCCCGGTGACGAGGCCCTCTGTCGCAGAGGCGATCTCGGACGCGGCGGTCACCGCCCGCGCCTCGTCGCGGCCCACGATGACGACCTCAGCCCCGCGCCTTGCCAGTTCCGTGGCGATCTCGCGACCCAGACCGCGCGTGCCGCCGGTGACCACTGCGACCCGACCGGTCCACCGCTCCGTCGACGCGCTCACGAGACCACTCCCGCTTCGAGCGTGGCGCCGAGTCGCGCCTGTGCGGCAGCTCGTCGGCTGGGCAGGTGCGCACTCGGCCAGAGCCCGTCGTCCGGCTCTACCCCGCGCAGCAGCTGCCTGGCCACCGTCACCTTGTGGACCTCGGTTGGCCCGTCGGCGACTGCCATCACCTCGGCGCGGCTGAGCATCGCCATGAAAGGCATCTCCTCGGAGACCCCGAGTGCACCGTGCAGGTGCATCGCCCGACTCACGACATCGCTGAAGACCTTGGGCATCAGGGCCTTGACCGCCGCGATCTCCTTGCGCACCTTGAGGTAGTCCTGCTCCTTGTCGATGAGCCAGGCGGTGCGCAGCACGAGCAGCCTGAACTGCTCGATCTCGATCCAGCTGTCGGCGATCTGCTCCTGCACCATCTGCAGCGAGCCGAGGGCCCCGGCGCGTGTCGAGCGTGACACCGCCCGCTCGCGCATCATGTCGAAGGCGGCACGCACCTGCCCGATCGTGCGCATCGCATGGTGGATCCGGCCACCGCCGAGGCGGGTCTGGGCGACCACGAAGGCCTGCCCCTCCTCGCCGAGCAGCGCATCGGCTGGGACCCGGGCGCCCGTGAAGCGCAGGTAGCCGTGGGTCCCCTCCCCGGGTCGGTCGGTCCCCACCCCGACGCTGCGGACGACCTCGACCCCGGGAGTCCCGGCCGGGACGAGAAGCATCGACGTGCGTCGGTGCGGGTCCTGCGCGTCAGGGTCGGTGACGCACATGACGATGAGGAAGGCGGCGAAGCGGGCATTGGTGGCGAACCACTTCTCCCCGTCGATCACCCACTCGTCGCCGTCTCGGCGGGCGGTGGTCGTGAAGAGCAGCGGGTCGGCGCCGGCGTGCGGCTCGGTCATCGCGTAGGTCGAGCAGACCTCCCCGTCGAGCAGGGGTTGCAGATAGCGGTCCTGCTGCTCCGGCGTGCCGAAGTGCGCCAGGATCTCGGCGTTGCCGGAGTCCGGGGCCTGGCAGCCGAAGATCGTCGGGGCCCAGCTCGAGCCGCCGAGCACCTCGTTGAGCAGCGCCAGGTGCAACTGGCCGTAGCCCTGCCCGCCCAGCTCCGGTCCGAGGTGGCAGGCCCACAGACCGCGGGCCCGCACGACATCCTGCAGGCTGCGGACGTGCGCTGCCACCGCCGGGTCCGAGCGATCGAAGGGGGACCCCAAGAGCATGTCGAGCGGCTCGACCTCGGTGGCGATGAAGTCCGCCGCCCAGTCGAGCTCGGCCTGGTGGTCGGGGTCGGTCTCAAAGCTCCACATGCGTGGTCCTCGGGGTGTCGGCGGCGGGATCGTTCGAGATGTTGATGAAGGCTGACGTGTAAAGGGCGTTCCGCATCAGCTCCTGGGCTCGGCGGTGGAGGTCGGCGCCGATCTCCTGCGAAGCCTTCCCCTGGAGAGCGCGGACGTGCGTGCCCTCGAGCAGCACCGCGAGCCGGTAGCCGGCGAGTACCCGGAACCACGGCAGCCGGTCGACGCTCCTCCCGCTGGCCGCACGCCACCGGTCGATGACGGCGGCCTCGTCGGGCAGCCCGTGGTCCCGGACCCTCCAGGCGTAGGGGGACCCGGGGGTCGGCCAGGTGACGAGGAGCTCGGCCAGGTCGAGGAGCGGGTCACCGACGGTGGCCAGCTCCCAGTCGATGATGCTCACGCCGCTGCCGTCACGGTGGACCAGCACGTTGCCGAGGTGCGCGTCCCCGTGGACGACGCCCGGCCGATCGTCTGCCGGCACGTGGTCGACGAGCCAGTCGTGGATCTCGTCAGCCCCCTCCAGACGCGCCGCGAGACCCACCTGGGCGCGTTGGGTCCGCAGCACGCGGTCCCAACGCTCGGGTTGCCGAGCGGCCCAGCCGGACCCCCGGCCCAGGTCGTCGAGGCCGAGCGCCCGAGGGTCCTGCCGGGCCAGCACGCCGAAGCCGGTCGCGATCTGGGCACCGATCTCGTGCATCCGGCTCGGCTCGGCGCGCAGCGCGCGAGTCTCCCGGTCGCTCGGGTCGGCCGCCTCCCAGAGGCTGGTGCCCTCCACGAGCTCGCTCACCTGGAAGGGAGTGCCGAGGACGTCCGCCGTCAGGCACGCGCCGACGAGCCGGGGGTGAGGAACATCGGTGCCGGCGAGGGCACGCAGCACCCTCGCCTCGCGACGAGCCGAGTCCACCCCGGCGCTCCCCTCGCGCACCGGCTGACGTCGCACGACCAGTGCTCGACCGCCGCGCATGAAGGCGACGATCTGGTTCTGCGTACCGCCCCGAAGCGTCCGGACGTCGGTCAGCGCGCCCCCTTCGACCCCTTGGGCATCAAGCCAGGCGCGCAGCGCGAAGACATCGGGGTCAGCGGACACTGCTGAGGCCGCCGTCGATGCAGATGATCTGACCGGTGACGAAGTGGGTGACGTCCGAGAGGAGCGTGACGATCACGGGGGCGAGATCGGTCGTGGGATCGCCCAGCTTGCCCCCCACGGGGATCCGGCCGGCCATGAAGACGTCGTGCGCCGCGAGCTGCTCGGGGGTGAAGTGGTCACGGGTCGCTTGGTACATCGGCGTCCACATGGCCGGGACGATCGCGTTGAGGGTGATGCCGTGCCGGCCCCACTCGTGCGCGACCGAGCGGGTCCACGCCACGACACCGGCCTTGGCGGCCGAGTAGTGGGCTGCGCCGGGGAAGGGGTCGAGCCCGGCGCCGGAGGCGACGTTGAGGATGCGGCCGCCGCCGGCCTGCAGAAGGAGGAAGGCCGCCTGGTTGGTGAGGAAGGCGCCGCGCAGGCTCACGTCGACCACATGATCCCACTCGGCGTCCGTGAGCTCTTCGGCCGGGGTTCGCGTCTCGACCCCCGCACCGTGGACCAGCGAGTCGAGGCCACCGAAGTCTGCGGCCACCGCGGCGAAGACCTCTGTCACGGAGCTCCGGGAGGTGACATCGCAGGAGTGGTAGACGGCTCGTCCCGGGCCCGCAGCGGTGGCCGACCCCGCGACTGCCTGCCCGGCGTCATCGAGCACGTCGAGCACCGCGACGAGCGCGCCCTCGGCGCACAGGACCCGCACCAGGGACTCCCCGATGCCACGAGCGCCGCCCGTGACGATGATCCGTGATCCGGTGAGGTCAACGTGCATGTGGTGCTTCTCCTCGTTCGCCTGCAGCCCGCTCGTCCATGTGGGCGCGGTGTCGGTCGTAGTGGCGGTCGTCGACGACGACCATGGTGGCGTCGGCCCGGGCCAGCACTTCACCGGTGCCGGCGAGCTCGAGGACTGCCTCGACGAAGCGGCGGCGGCCCTCGGCGCCGGTGATCCGGGCCCGGATCACGAGCTCGTTCTCGACCGGGACGGGGAGGACGAAGTCGACCCCCAGGTGAGCCGTCACCGAACGCACCCCGGTGGCCCGGACGGTCCGCCCGACGACGTCGTCGAAGGCTGCAGCCGTCCACCCGCCATGGGCGATGGAAGGACCACCGGTCCACGTGGCGGGGCAGGCCCCCCGGACCACGACCCCTTCGTCCGAGATCTCCCAGGTCCTCAGTCCGAGGCGGCATCGTCCGGCCGCGCGGCAGCCCCCGCACAAGTTCGACTCGTGCGGGGGCCTGTCCATGGTGCGCTCCTCGATCGTGCAGGCCTTACTTCTTCGGCATGACGTAGAGATCCTTGGCGTCGACGGCCTTGAAGTCCTTCAAGGTCCCGTCGGCGTCAGCCGAGGCGATCAGGCCACCGGTCGAGCAGATGTTGGGCGAGATGGCCTTGGGCACCTGCTTGCCGTTGCACTGGAAGGTCGTGCCGGCGCTGAGCGGGTAGTTCGTGGCCGGAGCCTCGCGCAGTGCCTTGGTCACGTTCTCCGCGGTGACCTCGGCCGGCTTCCCGGCGTTGATCCCGGTGATCAGGCTGAGCGTGCCCTGGAACGCGGTCGCGGCGTAGACGTCGGTCTCGAGGCCGTCGGCGTACTTGTCGAGGATGGCCCGGAGCAGGATGTAGTCCTCGTCCTTCGGGTCCGTGGTGAAGCCGGTGACGAACTTCATCTTGTCGATGCCGGGCAGCGCCGCCGCCGGGTCCTCACCGATGCAGCGACCGTCCATGAGGATGTTCTCGGTGACGTTCAGCGTCTGGAAGGCCTTGGCCGCGCTCGAGCAGAAGTTCGGGTCACCCAGGACGTACCAGATGTCCGGCTTCTTGTTGAGGGCCGCCTGGATCTGCGGCGTCATGTCAGCCGTGCCCGGGGCGATGAGGACCGGGTCGGTCTTGGCTCCTGCGTTGCCGAAGAGCAACGGGGCCAGGGTCTTGGCCGGACCAGCGCTGCCGGGCACGTCGATGACGACGAGGGCCGCGTTGGTGGCCCCCTTCTCCTTGCCGTACTGCGCCGGGGTCGCGAAGACCGACAGGGGGTTGCCGAAGATGAAGACGTCCTCACCCTTGAGCGCCGCCTCGTTGGCCGCGAGGTTGGCGGTGAAGGGGATCTTGGCCGAGTTCAGCTGCTTGATGAGGGGTCCCGGCTCACCGACCGAGCTGGACACGACGGCGACCACGTCCTCGCGGACGAACTTGCTGCCGCACTCCTGGGCGCCGGCAGGCGTGCCCTTGGTCTCGCAGACGACGAGCTCGGCCGGACGCCCACCGACACCACCGAGGTGGTCGTTGGCGTACTTGAGGACGGCTGCCGCCGTCTTGTCCTCGTTGGTCGTGTCGATGGCGGCCGTCTGGCCGGTCTCGACGTAGCCGATCTTGATCGGGTCGCCACTGGCCTTGTTCTCCGCGCCGAGTGCGTCGGACGCAGCCTTGCTGTCGACCGACGACGAGGTCGACGAACCGCCATCACCGCAGGCTGTGATGAGGGTCAAGGCCGCGACCGTCAGGGGGACGACGACGCGCGTGCGCCGCAGTGCCTTTGACTTCATGGGGATGTCCTACTTTCTGGTGGTGCTGCATCGGCCGGCGGCCCGGCAGCGGGGGGACTCTTCGGGGAGTCGCCGAGGTAGGCGGCCTCCAGTGCTGAGGGGTCGGCGGCCAGACCGGCCGCCGCACCCCGCAGGACGGCATCGCCGTGGACGAGGACGAGCGCCTGGTCGGCGACCTCGAGGGCGAGCTGGACGTGCTGCTCGACGAGGACGACGACCACGCCGGCCTCGTCGGCGATCCGGCGGACGACGGGCAGCAGGCCCTCGACGATGACGGGGGCCAGCCCCATGCTCATCTCGTCGATGAGCAGGACCTTGGGCTTCTGGACCAGACCGCGGGCCACGGCGAGCATCTGCTGCTCGCCACCGGAGAGGGACCCGGCGCGCTGGTTGGCCCGATCGGCGAGCGCGGGGAACATGTCACCGACCTCGTCCCACGACATGCCGCCCTTGCGGCGAGCGATGTCGATGTTCTGCCGGACGGTCAAGCCGGTGAAGAGGGCGCGGTCGTCCGGCACGAGGACCACCCCGGCGCGGTTGGTGACCGACGCCCGACCCGACGGCAGGGCCTCGCCGTCGAGGAGGACCTCGCCACCCTGGTGCCGCAGCAGACCCGCGAGGGTGAGCATCAGGGTCGTCTTCCCCGACCCGTTGGGTCCGAGGATGCCGAGCACGGTGCCGGGTTCGACGCTGAGGTCAAGGCTGCGGATCACCGAGATGGCGCCGTAGCCGGCACCGAGACCCCGGGTCTCGAGGACGGGACGTGTGCTGAGTGCGCCCTGCATCAGGCCACCACCATCTCGTGGGAGGTACCGAGATAGGCCTGCGAGACCTGCTGGTTGACCCGGATCTCACGGGGGGTACCAGAGGCGATGAGCTCGCCGAAGTTGAGGACGTGGATCCGATCGCACAGGCTGAGCACCAGGCCCATGTCGTGCTCGACCATGAGGATCGTGATGCCGCTGTCGCGGATGCCGCGCAGCCGCTCCCCGAGCCAGAGGCTCTCCGTGCTGTCGAGCCCGGCAGCGGGTTCGTCGAGGAGGAGCACCTTGGGTCGTCCGATGATCGCCCGGGCGATGGAGACCAGCTGGCGCTGTCCCTGCGAGAGCGAGCCGGCCGGGCGGTCCGCCACGGCGCCCAGACCGAGCAGCGCGAGCGTCTCCTCGACGGGGTCCTGGTCGGCTTCGTGGGCGGCACGCGCGGTGAGCCCGACGATGACGTTCTCGCGGACGCTGAGGTCCTCGTAGAGCTCGATCGCCTGGAAGGTACGGCCCAGGCCCTGGGCCACTCGCCGGTGGGGCTTGAGGCCGGACAGATCGGTGTCGCCCAGTCGGACGGCGCCCTCTGCGGTCGCGAAACCGCTGATCGCGTCGATGGCCGTCGTCTTGCCCGCGCCGTTGGGCCCGATGAGTCCGACGATCTCGCCCTCGCGGACCTCGAGGTCGACCTCGCTGACGGCGGTGACGCCGCCGTACCGGATGGTGAGTCCACGCACGGTGAGCAGATCGGGACCGACCTCCCGCGCCACGGCATCAGCGTTGGCCAGCTCGGTGTCGACCTCGAGGTCGGTCGTGCGCGCGATCCCGGCAGCGCCGGTGTCGGCCAGCGGGTCGGTGCCTGCTCGACGCTCACGCCAGCGCTCGATGACGCCCTGCGGATGGCTGATGATGCCCTCGGGATTGGTGATGACGGTGACGATGAGCAGGACCGCAGCAACGACCTCGTACCAGTGGCCGGTGGTGAAGACATTGGTCAGGAGGACGTACATGAGCCCGAAGGTCGCGATGACGCCCGCGAAGAGGCCACCGCTGACCGAGGTGATCCCGGCCAGGTAGACAGTGCCGAAGAAGGCCAGGCCGACGATCGCCGAGAAGGGGTCGTACGTCACCGAACCGAGCTTGTAGGAGAGCAGGGCCCCGCCGAGTCCGGCGATGAAGGAACCGATCGCGAAGGCGATGATCTTGGTCCGCACCACGTTGACCCCGGCCGCGGCTGCCGAGCGCTCGTTGGCTCGGACGGCGAGCATCTGCGAGCCCAGCCGGCTGGTGCGCAGCTTGGCGACACTGATCGCCACCGCGATGAGCACCACGAGGCAGAGCAGACCGAAGGTGGCCCGGGGGAAGGCGTCACCGGCACCGACCCCGAAGTCGATCCCGAAGAGCGTGGGGTTCTCGACCCTGAGGCCCTCGCCGACGATGTCGACGTTGCGGAACCACAGGGCCTCGAGCGCGCCGGCCAGGGCAAAGGTGACGACGGCGACGGTCAGACCGCGGATGCGCAGGGCCGGCAGGCCGATGACCACGCCGACGACCATCGCGCCGATCGCGGCCACGACCGGCGCGATCGGGAAGGGGACCCCCCAGTCAGCGGTCAGGGGCGCGAGGAGGAAGGCGGCCACCCCCGCGAGGGGGAGCTGGGCGAGGGAGACCTGCCCTGCGTAGCCAGTGACGACGACGCTCGACAGCGCGATGACGCCGTAGATCAGGGTCGAGATGAGTCCGCTGCGCCAGTCCCCGGAGAAGGCGACCAGGCCGACGAGGACGGCGGCGGTCGGGATGATGGTGGGGATGAGCAGGCTCCGCGGTCGAGGGGCCCGCCCGAGCGTCGCGGTGATGATGGCGCCGCGGCCCGGCAGGGGCTTGGCTCGCAGGACGAGGACGACCAGGATCAGCACGAGCGGCACGAGCTCGGGCATCCCGCTGCTGGGCAGCCAGTCGTGAGACCCCGCGAGGAACTGCACCTCGGACTGCAGCATGCCGATGAGGAAGCCGGCGAAGAGGGCCACGAGGATGCTGGCGAAGCCGCCCATGATGGCCGCCGCGAGCGCGGGGACGATGAAGAGGGTGTAGGACACCGGGATCAGCGGCACGATCGGCGAGATGAGGATGCCACCGAGTCCGGCGACAGCCGAGCTGATCACCCAGTTGTAGGCGGAGATGTTCGTCGGCGAGATGCCGCTGACGTAGGCGCCCTTCTCGCTCTCGGCGACGGCGCTCGTCGCGCGGCCCAAACGGGTGTACCGGTACCCGGCTGCGATGAGCAGCCCGACGACCAGGACCGTCCCGGCGAGGTAGACGCGGTCCTTGGGGATGTTGGCATCGCCGAAGCGCCATGCACCCGTGGGGAAGATCGCCGTGACGTTGACCGCCTGCGTGCCCATCCGGGCAGCGATGAGCGAGGTGATCAGCAGCGAGACACCGAGCGAGGCCACAGCCTTGGCCACCGGGGGGGCGTGCCGAAGGGGGCGGAAGACGACCAGGTGCAGACCCAGGCCGATGAGACCGGCCACGACGACCGCCGCGAGGGCCGCGGGCACCAGGCCCCAGGGCTCGCCGATCGAGATCGTGTTGTCCATGCCCGGGATGAGGTTGAGCAGCTCACCCTGTCGGAGCAGTGCGTAGACGTAGGCCGTGACGAGCGCGATGCTGCCCGTCGCGAAGTTGACGACGCCCGAGCTGCGATAGGTCAGGACGAGAGCCAGCGCCAGCGCGGCGAATACCGAGCCGTTGCCCAGTCCCAGCATGAGGAAGGTCAGGTGTTGCGTCACGGTGCTCCGCCCGGTCGTCGGGCCTCGTTGCCCGGCTATTGCTCATTACACATCAGACATCTAGTGTCGTTAGTGCCCAATGTGTACCGCACCAGACCGACCACGACAAGCCCCTTTTTCGAAGATTGCGAGGTCGGCGTGATCTTCGACCCGGACGGAGACCGCTCATGAACCAACCAGCAGCCCTCGAGGGCAGCACCCTCTTCACCGATCGCAGCGTCGTCATCACCGGCGGCGGCTCGGGCATCGGTCGGGCCACCTCGGTCCTGCTCGCCCGGCGCGGCGCCCAGGTCGTCGTCGCGGACGTCGACGAGGCAGCCGCCCGGACCACCGTCGACACCATCACGGCCGGGGGCGGTGAGGCCGTCGCGATCCGCTGCGACGTCTCGGACCCGACCGACGTGCAGGCGATGGTCGACCTCGCCGTCAGCACCTACGGCAGCCTCGACATGGCCGTCAACAACGCCGGCATCGCCCACGCTCCCTCCGACCTCCACGAGCTGGCGGTCGAGGACTTCGACCGCGTCATCGCCGTCGACCTGCGTGGCACCTTCCTCTGCCTGCGCGCCGAGATCGCAGCGATGCTCACGACCGGCGGCGGGCCGATCGTCAACATGGCCTCCAACGCCGGCACCAAGAACGCCCCCGGCATGGCCGGGTACACCGCGGCCAAGCACGGCGTCGTGGGTCTGACCAAGAATGTCGCCCTGCAGTACGCCCGTCGCGACATCCGGGTCAACGCCGTCTGCCCGGGCACGGTCCTGACCGAGGGGCTGGCAGCCTACGGCGCCGACATGCAGGCCCACTGGAGCGAGATGGTCCCGACGGGCAAGCTCGGCACGCCCGAGCAGGTGGCCGAGGTCGTCTCGTTCCTGCTCTCCGACGCGTCCGCGATGATGACCGGCGCGATGGTACTCACCGACGGCGGGCTGATGTACGCCTGACGTCGGCCTGCGACCGCCTGCCCCGAGCGGGTCATAGCCGTCACCGGGCCGTCCAACGATCGATTGAACAGAAGTAACTCTTTCTGTATAGTAAGTTCGGTGGACGAGTACCTGCTGACAGAGCGCGAGGGCCCCGTCCTCGTCATCACCCTCAACCGGCCGCACCGGCGCAACGCGATCGACCTCCCGACCGCCGATGCCCTCGCTGCGGCCCTCGACGAGCTCGACGGCGACCCCGAGCTGCGCGCTGCCGTGCTGACAGGTTCCGGCAGCACCTTCTGCGCCGGCATGGACCTCAAGGCCTTCGCCGAGACGGGCGAGCGCCCGATCTCCGCCTCGCGCGGCGGCCTCGGCATCGTCGGCCGCCCGCCGACCAAACCCGTCGTCGCCGGCGTCATGGGACATGTCCTCGGCGGAGGCTTCGAGATCGCTCTCGCCTGCGACCTGATCGTCGCCGCCGAGGGGACCACCTTCGGCGTGCCCGAGGTCAAGCGCGGCCTGGTCGCCGCTGGTGGCGGAGCGGTCCGGCTCGCCCAGCGGCTCCCACACCACCTCGCCCTGCAGATGCTGCTCACCGGCGAGCCGCTCCCCGCAGCGCGTGCCCACGAGCTCGGGATGGTCAACGCTCTCGTCCCGGCCGAGCAGGTCCGGGACACGGCACTCGAGCTGGCTCGAGCGATCGCGGCCAACGCCCCGCTCGCTGTCGCCGCGACCAAGCAGATCGTCACCGAGACCCGCACCCTCGACAACGCCGCCGCCCTCGCCCACCAGGAGACGATCACCGCCCCTGTCCGCGCCTCGCGCGACGCCCGGGAGGGCGCTCGGGCCTTCGCCGAGAAGCGCCTCCCTATGTGGGAGGGACGATGACCGCGCTGCGCGAACCGGCCGTGAGCGAAGCGCTCGCGGCCACCGACCCCCTTCGCCTCGAGGTCCGCGCCTTCGTCGACGAGGAGCGCGCTGCGGGACGCTTCGCGCCCATCGCCGACGCCTGGCTCGCCGGCTGGGACGAGGACTTCAGCCGTCGGCTCGGCGAGCGCGGCTGGCTCGGCATGACCCTGCCGGCCGAGTACGGCGGCCACGGCAGGAGCGCCCTCGAGCGCTTCGCCGTCACCGAGGAGCTTCTCGCCGCCGCGGCGCCGGTCGCGGCGCACTGGATCGCGGACCGCCAGATCGGTCCCTCGCTGCTGCGCTTCGGCACCGAGGAGCAGCGCCGGATGTACCTCCCGGGCATCGCGCGCGGGGAGGTCTACTTCGGCATCGGGATGAGCGAGCCCGACTCCGGCTCCGACCTCGCCTCCGTCCGGACGAAGGGCATCCGCACCGACGGGGGCTGGCTGGTCACGGGCACGAAGGTCTGGACCAGCGGTGCGCACCACGCGCACGCCTTCTTCGCCCTGGTCCGCACGGCTCCCCTCGACACCTCCCACCGGCATGCCGGACTCTCCCAGCTCATCGTCCCGCTCGACTCCACCGGCGTGACGATCCGCCCGATCCACCTGCTCACCGGTGAGCACCACTTCAACGAGGTCGTCCTGGACGAGGTCTTCGTGCCCGACTCGATGGTGCTCGGCGAGGTCGGCCAGGGGTGGCACCAGGTGACGTCGGAGCTCGCCTTCGAACGCAGCGGCCCGGAGCGTTTCCTCTCCACCTATCCCCTCATCGCCGTCCTCGTCGACGCACTGGCCCAGCGCGCCGACCGCGCCGGACGGCGTGAGCTCGGGCTCCTGCTCGCCCGCCTCGCGACGCTGCGCGCCATGTCGCTCGACGTCGCCGCCTCGCTCTCGTCGGGTGTCGCCCAAGATGTGCCGGCCGCCCTGGTCAAGGACCTGGGGACCCGTTTCGAGGGCGAGGTCGTGGCCCTGGCCGACTCGCTCCTCGACGTCGAGCCCGACCTCGACTCCGACGACCCCACCCGCCGCCTGCTCGCTCAGGCCGTGCTGCACACACCCGGCTTCACGATCCGTGGTGGGACCAACGAGATCCTGCGCGGGGTCGTGGCCCGAGGGATGGGAGTCCGATGAGCACCGAGGCACTGACCGCAGCCGACCTGCGCGACCTGACGGCGATGGTGCACGAGGTGCTCGCCGACGCCTCTCCGACCGAGTCCGTCGACGATGCGTCGACGGCCGCCCGCGTGTGGGCTGCGCTCGACGCGGTCGGCGTCACCAGGCTCGGCCTCGACGAGGAGCGCGGTGGTTCGGGTGCCGACCTGGTGGCTGCCACCGACGTCCTGCGCGTCATCGGGGAGCACACCGCCCCGGGCCCGCTGGCCGAGACCTCGCTGCTCGGTGGATGGCTCCTCGAGCTCGCCGGCCTCGACCAGCCGGACGGCCCGGTGAGCACCGGGCCGAGTGACGTGCGGGCCGAGCGCGAGGGCGACGCCTGGCATGTCACCGGCACCGTGGACCGCGTCCCCGTGCTCCCCGACGACGGCGTCGCGACCATCGTCGTGGCGCTGGCCCAGACCCCCGACGGTCTCGGGGTCGTCCAGCTTCCCGAGCTCGGCGTCGGCACGCAGGTCGAGGGCGTGAGCGTCGTTCCCGGACACAACCTCGCGGGTGAGCGGCGCGACCAGATCACGATCGACCTCCGGCTGCCGCACCTCTCCCCCGTGCCCGACACCGCACGCACCGAGCTCGAGCTGCGCGGCGCGCTCTCTCGTGCCGCACTGGCCGCAGGCGCCCTGCGGCGTACCCAGGAGCTGAGCCTGCGGTACGCAGGCGAGCGAGTGCAGTTCGGTCGACCGATCGGCGCCTTCCAGGCGGTGCAGCAGCAGCTCGCCACCCTCGTCGCCGAGACCGCTGCTGCGTCCGCAGTCGTCGAGGCTGCCGTGCGACGGGTCGCGACAGAGGGGTTCGGCACTCCGGCGAGCGAGCTCGCCGTCGCGCTCGCGGCAGTGCGCACGGCCGAGGCCAGCACGACCGCTGCCACCATCGCCCACCAGGTCCACGGGGCGATGGGGGTCACCCAGGAGCACCCCCTTCGGCATGCGACGACCCGACTGTGGTCCTGGCGCTCGGAGTGGGGCAGCCAGTCCCGCTGGGCCGAGCTCATCGCCGACCGAGCCGTCACCGCGACCGGTGCTGGCCTCTGGCCACTGCTGACAGGAGTAGACACACCATGAGCGACGACCTCGTGTACGACGTCAGCGAGCACATCGCGACGATCACCCTCAACCGCCCCGAGCGCAAGAACGCCTTCACCTTGACGATGGTCGACGAGTGGACCGACGCGCTGCGCGAGTCCGGCGCCGACGACCGCGTCCGAGCCGTCGTCGTCACCGGCGCGGGTGACTCGTTCTGCTCGGGCGTCGACCTCTCTGCGCTGGCCGAGGTCGAGGCCACCCCGTTGGGCCGCAAGGAGATGCTGACCGGGCGCGTTCACCGGGTGGCCACGGCACTCGCCGACCTCGACAAGCCGGTCATCGCCTGCATGCGCGGCGCTGCGGTCGGTGCCGGCATGGACATGGGGCTGCTGTGCGACATGCGCGTCGCCGGCCGCTCGATCAAGCTCATCGAGGGTTACATCAAGGTCGGCCTCGTACCCGGTGACGGCGGTGCGTGGCTGCTCCCCCGACTCGTCGGCACGGCCAAGGCGATGGAGCTGTTGCTCACCGGCGACGCGGTCGGGGCAGACGAGGCCTTACGCCTCGGGCTGGTCAACCAGGTCCATGACGACGAGGTCGTCCTCGAGCGGACCTACGACCTCGCGGAGAAGATCGCGGCCGCTCCCCCGGTCCAGGTCGCGATGATCAAGCGCCTCGTCCGCTCGGCCGAGAGCGTCGACCTGCGCACGCACTACGACATGGTCTCCTCGCACTTCGGCGTCGTCACGGCGCTGGAGGACTACACCGAGGCGGTTGCTGCCTTCGGCGAGCGGCGCGAGGGCGTCTATCAGGGTCGCTGAGACACGGGTCGGCCCTGCCGCCCACACGACTGATCGGGCCCACCCGGCGTGCACGTCCTGCACGCCGGGTGGGCCCGATCAGTCGGTCGGTCGGCCGACCCTCAGAGCAGGCCTGCGACCTCGGCCGAGACCGGGTGGCCGAGCTCGGCACGAGCCTGCACGTATTGCGCCACGTTGCCGAGCTTGACGCCCTCGTAGCCACGCACGATCTCGGCCGTCTCGGCGACGGCGACCGCGGTGTCGTAGCCCGAGGCATCGAGCCCGTCGGCCAGGCGTGCCACGGTCGCGACGTAGTCGGCGAGCAGGGCCCGCTCGAGGCGGCGCACGTGGGCCCGACCGAAGGGGTCGAGCGCGGTGCCACGCAGTCGCTTGGCCTTGGCGAGCGCGACCAGCGCCGGCCGGCCTGCCAGCGGGATCGAGATCTTCTTGCTCATCCCGGCGGATCGCAGCATCGGTGGGTGCAGCCGATAGGTCGGCCGGGCCGCGCCCGGTACCTGTCCCAGCGTCTGCGCCTCGAGGTCGGGGTCGGTCAGCAGGCGAGCGACCTCGTACTCGTCCTTGTAGGCGCCGAGCCGGTGAGCGCCGCGAGCCACTGACTCACTGAAGGCATGGGCCGCGTCGTCGTTGCCCGGGGCCAGTGACTGCTCGGCCACCCAGGCACGCTCGACCAACCGGGCGTAGCCGAGGGCGGCACCGGCTCCGGAGTGGGCATCCATGCCGGCTGCACGGACGTCGGCCAGCCGCCGCGTCTCCCCGGCCATGGACAGCCCGGCGAGGAAGCGCGAGCCGTCCGGCACCGGCGCCTCGACCACCTGGGCCCGGGTCGCGGCGCCGAAGGCCACCGGGTCGGCGACACTGACCCGTCCCCACCTGAAGGCAGCGAGGTTGGCCTCGACGGCCACGCCGTTGAGCGCGATGGCTTGCTCGAGCGCCGCCACCGAGAGCGGCAGGGCGCCCGCTTGGACGGCGGCACCGACGAGGAGCAGGTTGGCCGCCTCGACCGAGCCGAGCAGCGCCGTCGTCGCCGCCAGCATGTCGACGGTGTGCACGGAGCGCGCCGCAGAGCGAAGGGGGGCGAGGAGACCCTGCTCGTCGGGGTAGGTGACCGACGGGTCGTAGACCATCTCGCCCGTGGGGGTCGGGCTCGTCGAGGCGATCACCGTCGAGCGGTCCCGGCCCAGCAGAGCGGTGTTCTTCGCCTCACCGGCGACCATGAGGTCGAAGGCGAGCATCGCATCGGCCCGGCCCTCGCTCATCCGGTTGTTCGCCGGCGCAGCACCGGCAGGCGCGAGCCGCAGATGACTCGTCACCGGGCCGGCCTTCTGTGACAGACCGGTCTGGTCGAGACCCGAGCAGTGCAGCCCGTCGACGAGGGCTGCCGTCGCGAGGAGGGCGTTGACCGTGACGATGCCGGTGCCGCCGATCCCGGCGAGGAAGACGTCGAAGGTCCCGTCGATCGTCGGCCGCTGCGGGCTCGGGATGCTCGGGAGTGTGGCCGGCACGGCCGTGGACAGCCTCACCCCCGGGTCGGTCATGACCGTCATGAACGACGGGCAGTCACCGTCGAGGCAGCTGTAGTCGGTGTTGCAGCTGGTCTGGTCGATGCGGGTCTTGCGCCCCAGTTCGGTGTCGACCGGCTGCACCGAGAGGCAGTTGCTCTTGACGCCGCAGTCCCCGCAGCCCTCGCACACGGCCTCGTTGATGACGACCCGCATGGGGCGCACCTCGACCTTGCCGCGCTTGCGCAGGCGGCGGGCCTCGGCCGCGCACTGCTGGTCGTAGATGAGGACGCTGACACCCTGCACCTCGCGCAGCTCGCGCTGCGCGTCGTCGATGCGATCGCGGTGCCAGACCGTGACCCCGGGCGCGAAACCGGCGTTGCGACCGTACTTCTCGGGCTCGTCCGCACACACGATGATGCGCCCCACGCCTTCGGCGGCGAGTTTCGTGGTCAGCTCGGGCACGCCGAGACCACCCGGCGCGTCCTGTGCCCCGGTCATCGCGACGACCTGGTTGTAGAGGATCTTGTAGGTGATGTTGACCCCGGCGGCGACACAGGCCTGCAGCGCCAGCTGGCCGGAGTGGAAGTACGTCCCGTCGCCGACGTTCTGGAAGATGTGGTCGATGTCGGAGAAGGGCGCCTGGCCGAGCCACTGCACGCCCTCGCCGCCCATCTGGGTGATGCCGGTGACCTGTGCACTCTCGCGGGGTGCCATCGTCACCATCGTGTGGCAGCCGATGCCACCGCCGCCGATGGACCCCTCGGGCAGCACCGTCGACCGGTTGTGCGGACAGCCGCTGCAGAAGTAGGGGATCCGCTGGGCGCTGCCCACGGGGGTGATCGACAGGTCGATCCGGGAGCGACGGGCAGGCGCGGCCGGCTCACGCAGGCCGACGCGCCCGTCGAGCCACTGTCGCAACGCCGGGACGAGCCGGTCGGCCGTCAGGCTGCCGGTCGCCGGGACTAGGGGCGTCCCGGCCCCGTCGGCCTTGCCGAGGACCCGAGGCTGCTGCGCGCTGCCGTAGAGGAGGTCGCGGACCTGCGACTCGACGAAGGGAGTCTTCTCCTCGACCACGAGGATCTCGTCGAGACCCTCGGCGAAGGCGGTGAGCCGCGACCGGCCGAGCGGGTACGGCATGCCGATCCGGTAGAGCCGGATGCCGGCGTCGCTCAGCGCGGCGTCGTCCAGACCGAGGTCGAGCAGTGCCTGCCGGACGGTGTCGAACTGCGCGCCGGTGGCCGCGATGCCGAGCGTGGCACCGGGTGCCTCGACCTCGACGACGTCGAGCTCGTTGGCGGCCGCATACGCCTCAACCATCGCGGTACGCGGGCCCACGAGCGCCGCCTCGGCCTTGAGGCTGTCGGTCGGCGAGAGCATGGCGAGCTGCTCGTAGCGCCAGGGCTTGCCCTCCCACTCGATCTCGGGGAGGACGATCCGCTGGGCAGCGAAGTCGGCGTCGACGGTGAAGAGTCCGTCGGCGACGTCGGACACGATCTTGAGAGCGACCCAGCACCCCGACACGCGCGAGAGCGCCACGGCGTGCAGGCCCATCGAGATGACCTCTGCGGCATTGCGCGGGTACAGGACGGGGATACCCATGGCAGCCAGTGACCGCTCGGAGACGCACGGGACGGTCGACGACTTCGACCCCGGGTCGTCGCCGGCGAGGACCACAGCACCGCCACGCGGGTGGGCGCCGTACATGTTGGCGTGACGCAGGACGTCACCGCTGCGGTCGACCCCTGGCCCTTTGCCGTACCAGACCCCGACCACCCCGTCGACCTTGCGCGTCTCACCGGGCAGCTCGAGCTGGCTGCCCCAGACCGCGGTGGCGCCCAGCTCTTCGTTCAGGCCCGGCTCGAGATGCATGCCGTGCTTGTCACGCAGCGCCTTGACGCCGGCCAGCGTCTTGTCGAGACCGGCGAGGGGGCTGCCCTGGTAGCCGGAGACGAGGCTGGCCGTCCGGGCACCGGCGGCGGCGTCACGGGCGTGCTGCTCGACGAGGAATCGAGCCACCGCCTGGACGCCCGTCAGGAGCACCGGTCGGGCCCCTGCCTCGTACCGGTCGGACAACTGGTATCCACCGGCCGCGGAGTCAGGCACGGAGGGAGCGGAGCGCTCGTCGAGCTGGGTCACCGGATGCTCCCCGAGTGATCGGAGCTGCCCGAGTCCTCGACCTTCTTGCCGGACTCGTCATAGGCGTAGATCCCGTGCCCGGTCTTGCGGCCCAGCCGGCCGGCGGCGACGAGGTTGCGCAGGGTCACCGTCGGCTTGAAGCGGTCCCCGAGGGTGTCCTCGAGGGAGCCGAGAATGTGCAGGTAGGTGTCGAGCCCGTTGAAATCACCGAGCTCGAGCGGGCCCATCGGCCAGTTGAAGCCGACCCGCAGTGCCTTGTCGATGTCACCCGGGCTGGCCACCCCCTCCTCCAGCATGCGCAGGCACTCCAACCGGACCAGCGCCGAGATGCGCGAGGTGAGGAACCCCGGGGAGTCCTTGCGGCAGACCACCGTCTCCTTGCCGAGCGCCTCGCCGAAGTCGACCGCCCGCTGGATGGCCTCCTCGCTCGACTCCAGGCCGGCCACCAGCTCGACGAGTTGCATCATGACGGGTGGGTTGAAGAAGTGCATGCCGACGAGCCGGTGGGCATCCTTCGGGATGGCCGCACCGATGCTCGTGATCGACAGCTGGCTCGTGTTGGTCCCGAGCAGCGCGTCGACCGGAGCGTGCTCGACGACCTGCCTGAACACCGCCTGCTTGACGTCGAGGACCTCGATGACCGACTCGATGACGACATCGGCGCCGGCGACCCCTTCGGCCAGCTGGGTGGTGGTCGTCAGCCGCGCCCGGACGGCCGCCGACTCGTCCGCGTCGATCTTCTCCTTGCGCACGAAGCGTTCCAGACTCTGGGCGATGCCCGAGAGTGCCCGCTCGAGCTGGCGCTCGTCGAGATCGACGAGCGCCGTCTCGTGCCCTGTCATCGCCGTCAGCTGGGCAATCCCGCTACCCATGGTCCCGGCCCCGATCACTGCGACCCGCATGGGCCCTCCATCCCGGTCACGACGGACCGACGCATTGTCTGGCTGCTATTCCCAACACCGTACGGATATGACACTATCTGACCTAGCCGTATCATTGAAAGCCCGCCCCTTGGAGGACCCGTGACCGAGACATTCGTGGTGATCGGCGGAGGCGTCGGAGGCGGCACCGCCGCTCTGGCCCTGCGCACCGAAGGTTTCACGGGGCGCATCGTGGTGGTCTGCGAAGAGAACCGACCGCCCTACTCGAAGCCACCCCTGAGCAAGGGTGTGCTGCGCGGCCAGGAGAGCCCGGAGCGGACTGCCCTGCGCCCCAAGGACTGGTACGACAAGAAGGACATCGAGCTCATCACGGGGGTTGCCGCCGAGCACATCGATCGCGACACCAGGACGGTCCACCTCGCCGACGGCCAGGAGCTCGTCTACGACAAGTTGCTCATCGCCACTGGCGGTGACGCTCGTCGGATGCCCGGCACCGACGGCGTCCCCGGCATCTTCACCCTGCGCACCGTCGAGGACTCCCTTGCGATCAGCGAGCGGCTCAAGCCCGGGGCGCGCGTCGTCGTGGTCGGCGGCGGGTTCATCGGCGCCGAGGTCGCGGCCAGCGCGGTGCAGATGGGTTGCACCGTGACGGTGCTCGAGGGCCTCGAGCTGCCGCTGCAGCGGATGATGCCGCAGATGCTCGGGCAGCTGTACATGAGGATGCACCGGGACAAGGGGGTCGACTTCCGCACCAGCGTCGCGATCACCGACTTCGAGCACGGCCCCGACGGCCTCGTCGCGCATGCCGCCGACGGCAGCCGCTACCCCGCCGACGTGATCGTCATCGGCGTCGGCATGGTGCCCAACGACGACATCGGGCTGCAGGCCGGGCTCGAGGTCAGCAACGGGATCGTCGTGGACGGTCAGTGCCGGACCATCGACCCTGACATCTTCGCGATCGGCGACGTCGCCAACCTCCCCCACCCGCTCATCGGTGAGCGGCGCAGGGTCGAGCACTGGCAGAACGCGCAGCACCAGGCCAAGGTCGCCGCCAAGAACATGTGCGGAGGCAACGAGGAGTTCCTCGAGGTGCCCTGGGTCTGGTCCGACCAGTACGAGGTCACCATCCAGATCACCGGCGTGCCCGAGCCGCTGGACAAGGTCTATCTGCGCGGCGACGTCGACGAGTGGAACTTCTCGGCCGTGCTCGTGCGCAACGGGATCCTGCGGGGTTGCGTCGCCTACAACCGCACCGACGATGTCCGCGCGGTGCGGCGCATCATGCACGACGGCCTGGCCGTCTCGCTCGAGCACCTCACCGATCCCGAACTCGATCTCACCGAGCTGGCCGACGAGGCCGCCGCACAGAAGGAGAACGCATGAAGATCGGACGGTTCAGCGACGGCGGTGACCCCTTCTGGGCGGTCGTCGACCTCGAGGCCCGCACAGTCGATCCGGTCGAAGGCTCGATCGGGTCCTGGGGCCCGCTCGTGTGCGCCGACGGGCCCGGCACCCTCACCCGCTCGGGGGCGCAGCGACCACTCGACGGGCTGGCGATCCTGGCGCCGGTCGAAGAGACCGCCAAGGTCATCTGCCTCGGCGCCACCTACGCCAAGCACGTCACCGGCCTCGGAGTGCAGTCCCATGACAAACCGGCCGGCTTCTGGAAGCACTTCGATGCCCTCGTCGGACCCGAGGATGAGATCGTCTACCCCGAGATCTCGGAGGGTTTCGACTTCGAGGTCGAGCTCGTCATGATCGTCGGTGACACGCTCCATCCGGGTGACCCCGAGCGCAGCATCCTCGGATACACGGTCGGCAACGACACCTCCCTCCGCGACCACCAGTTCGGCGGGTCGGTGACGGGCATGGACATGTTCACCGCCAAGAGCGCCTACCGGTCCGCGCCGCTCGGACCATGGATCGTTACTCGTGACGAGCTCGGCGACGGCACACCGGACCTCGAGCTGACCCTCTCGGTCAATGGCGAGACGCGCCAGTCGGCTCGCACGAGCGAGATGTCCTTCGGCGTGGACATGCTCATCGCCTGGGCCGACGCACGCACCCCCCTTCGTGCCGGCGACGTCGTCTTCACCGGGACCCCTGAGGGTGTCGGTCACGAAGACGGCCGCTACCTCCAGCCCGGCGATGTCGTCGAGGCAACCATCGAGAGGCTCGGTACGCAACGCAACACCATCGGCCAACGCACGTCGAGCACCGGAGGCACTGCCTGATGTTCACCATGCTGCTCTCCGGCGACCTCATGGTCGCCGACGCCGATCGGATGGCCCAGCTGCTGGTGGACAAGGTGGGCATCACCGGACACCCCAACTGGCGCCAGGCCTTCCCCGGCCACCCCTACGTGGCCCATTTCCTGCGGACCCACAAGTCGCTCGCCGTGGCACCCACTCGCGTCGAGCCACAGGGGCACCTCGATGCGGACAACCCGGGCGACCCGATGTTCCCGATCTACCTGCACTCCATCGAGGAACTGCAGGGCACCAACCGACCGATCAAGACGCACGCCACGGTGCTCATCACCGACGACTTGAAGGGGGTGACCCAGCGCCTGCACGAGCGTCGGGTCCCCTTCCGCCTGGCTCGACGCACCCCGGAAATGCCCTTCGACCGGCTGTGGGTCGGCTGCCTCCCCGAGGACCCGCGCTACACACCCGAGGTTGACGGCGGGCTGTGCATCGAGATCATGGGCCTGGAGCCCTTGCAGATGCCCGACGCCGTCTTCCAGACGCCGGCGCCGGAGCCTCGCGACCCCGCACCCAGCGACCTCGTCCGGGTCGTCGCGCGCGGGTTCCTGGTCCGCGACCTCGATGACGTCCTGGAGCGGCTACGCACCAACCTCGACTGGCCCCCCGAGACCATCGAGACCTTCGAGGACGAGGGCCTGCGACGCGCCCGGATGACCTTCGCCCTGGGCCACAGCGCGAGCCTCGACCTCATCGAGCCGACCCGGTGGGACACCGAGGAGGGCCTCTTCCTGCACAACTGGGGGCCGGGCCCCTACTACATCCGGCTCTCGACGATCGACCTCGACGCCAAGGCCGCTGACCTCGATGCCCGCGGCACCCGCTACCAGCGCATCAGCGGGCTGGACTCCGTCGACGGCGACCTGCTGCGCATCGACCCCGAGGATCTCGACGGCGCGCTCGTCGAGATCGTCACCCACACCCCGCCGCGTCCCTGACGCTGCGGCACCGCACAGAAGTGGCCCCGGACGCCTGAGCGCCGGGGCCACTGTGCTGTCCGATCAGACCAGCGACTAGGAGATGTGGCCCCCCTCCTTGAGGGTGATCAGGTCCTCCCACGTCTTGCCGAGCTCGAGCAGGACCTCCTCGGTGTGCTGCCCGAGGTCTGGAGCCGGCCCCAGGTCCGTCGGCTCGCCGCCGAACTGGACCGGGCTCGCGACTGTCGCGAACTCGTGGCCGGTATTGGTCGTCACCGTGCGCAGGTAGCCGTTGGCCGAGACCTGGACGTCGTCGTGGGTCTCGAGCGGGGTCTGCACCGGCGCCCAGACCCCCTTCATCGTCGCCAGCCGCTCTCGCCACTGCGCCATGTCGGCCGTCGCGAACTGCTCGCGCAGGATCCTGATGCACTCACGGTTGTTGGTCTTGCGGGCCGTCGCGTCGACGAAGCGCGGGTCGTCGATGAGGTCGGGGCGGCCGATGTGCGTGCAGAAGTCGGGCCAGAAGCGGTCCGACTCGAGCATCACCAGGGCGATCCAGCGACCATCCTTGGTCTGGTACGCGTTGCGGGCGATGGGGTTCGGTCGGTCGTCGGGTCCGTAGACGGGGACGTCGACGCCCTCAAGGAGCTTGGAGGCCACGACATTGGGCGCGACATTCCACATGGCGATGTTGAGCAGGGAGACGTCGACGGTCTCGGGCCGGCCGGTCGTCGCGCGCTGGTAGAGCGCAGCCGCGATCCCCCCGGCGATCGTCAGGCCACCCATGATGTCGCCGAAGGCCGACGGTTGCTCGGGCAGCATCTGGGCGCCCGGCTGCATGAGCGAGTCATAGACCCCGCCGCGGGAGAAGTAGGACGCCCCGTCATAGCCGCCACGCGAGGCTTCCGGACCGCGCACTCCTTGGCCGGTGCCACGGGCGTAGATGATCGACGGGTTGATGGCGCGGATGTCGTCGACGTCGAGCCGGAGCTTGGCGACCGTGGCCGGGAGGAAGTTGGTGAGGAAGACATCCGCCTCGCGGATGAGGTCGTCGAGGACCGCGCGACCCTCGGGCGTCTTGATGTCGATGCCCACGCTCCGCTTGCCACGGTTGGGCAGCTCGACGAGGTGGTCGGCGCTGGCGGTCAGGCCGGGAACGATGCCGGAGCTGATCAGGCCACGCTGGGGGTCGCCTCGGTCGGGGTGCTCGACCTTGATGACATCGGCGCCCCAGTCCGCGAGGACGGCACCCGCCGCGGGCACAAAGGTCCACGAGGCCACCTCCACGACCTTGACTCCCTGCATGAGCGTGTACACGTGGCTCCCGACGTTGATTGATTGAACAGAACTAATAGTATTGAAAATGTCTCATCTGATCAAGGAACGGGCAGGTCGAGACCCCTCAGAGACCGATGTCCTTGGCGATGATCGTCTTCATGATCTCGCTGGAACCCGCGTAGATCCGGGTGACCCGCGCATCGGCATAGGCCCTGGCGATGGGGTACTCGAGGATGTAGCCGTAGCCGCCGTGGAGCTGCAGGCAGCGGTCGACCACGCGACCCTGGAGCTCGGTGCAGAAGAGCTTGACCTTGGCTGCGTCGGCGGGCGTCAGCTCCCCCTTCTCGTGCGCAAGCAAAGCCCTGTCGAGGAGAGACTGCCCGGCTTCGACATCCGTGGCGCACGCGGCCAGCTCGAACTTGGTGTTCTGGAAGGAGCCGACGGTGGTGCCGAAGGCCTGTCGCTGCGTGACGTACTCGACCGTGGTCTCCACGGCGCGCGCCGCGGCCGCCTGGCTGTTGACAGCGATTGACAACCGCTCCTGGGCGAGGTTGCGGGTCAGATAGTCGAAGCCGGCGCCCTCCTCGCCGAGGAGGTTGGCCACCGGCACGCGCATGTCGCTGAAACTGAGCTCGGCGAGGTCCTGGGACTTCAACCCGATCTTGTCGAGGCGACGACCCCGTTCGAAGCCTGGGGTGTCGGTCTCGACGACGAGCAGGGAGATGCCCTTGCGCCCGGCCTCGGGGTCGGTCTTGACGGCGAGGATGACCAGATCGGCCATCAACCCGTTGGTGATGAAGGTCTTGGAGCCGTTGACGACGTAGTGGTCGCCGTCGCGAACCGCGCGGGTCGACATCGCCTTGACGTCCGACCCGGCTCCAGGCTCGCTCATCGCGAGGGCGCTGATCGCCTCGCCGGTGGCGAGCTTCGGCAGCCAGCGCGCCTGCTGCTCGGGCGTCGCCAGCTCCAGGAAGTAGGGCATGCAGATGTCGGTGTGCACCCGCACTCCACCGAGCGCCAGACCAGCGTGCTGGGCCTCCTCGGTGAGGATGACGTTGTAGAGGAAGGACGACTCGCCGCCGCCCCCGTGCTCCTCGGGAATCTGGACACCGAGCAGACCCAGCGCCCCGGCCTCGAGCCAGAACTCGCGGTCGGGGTGCCCCTCCTCCATCCATTTGTCGTAGCGGGGGACCGCCCGGTCGGCGAAGAAGCGCCGGACCATGCTGCGGAAGTCCTCGTGGTCACTGTCGAACAGGGTGCGGTGCACCGGACCTCCAGGGTCGAAGGGGGGAATGCTCGGGACGCCGACTCAGAGACGCTCGACGACGAGCGCGTTGGCCATCCCGCCGTTCTCGCACATCGTCTGCAGCCCGTAGCGGCCGCCGGAGGTCTCGAGGGACGTGAGCATGGTCGTCAGCAGCCGGGCGCCGGAGGCGCCGAGCGGGTGGCCGAGCGCGATGGCCCCGCCGAAGGGGTTGAGCCGCGCGTCGTCGACCTGGAAGTACCGCTGCCAGGCCAGGGGGACGCTGGCGAAGGCCTCGTTGACCTCGAAGTGGTCGATGTCGTCGATCGTCAGACCCGCCCGCTCCAGCGCCTTCTTGGTCGCGGGGATGGGCCCGGTGAGCATCGAGATCGGGTCGGAGCCGACGACGGCCGTCGACAGGACCCGGGCCCGGGGACGCAGACCGAGCTCGGCAGCCTTGGTCTCGCTCATGACGAGCAGTGCTGCTGCTCCGTCGGTGATCTGCGACGAGTTGCCGGCGGTGACCGACCAGCTGATCTCCGGGTAGCGGGCGTGGACCTCCGCGTCCTCGAAGGCAGGCTTGAGACCGCCGAGGGAGCCGGCGGTCGTGCCGTGCCTGATGGTCTCGTCCTCGGTGACGGTCGCACCGACCGCGCCCTCACCCTCACCCGGGACCGTGATGGGCAGGATCTCGGAGGCCATGGCGCCGTGAGCGGCGGCCGCGCGCTCGTGGGATCGAGCCGCGTACTCGTCCATGAGCTCGCGGGTGAGCCCGAACCGGGCCGCGACCAGCTCGGCCGAGACTCCTTGGCCGACCAGGCCCGGGGCGTAGCGCTCGGCGATGCCTTGCCCGAAGACGTCGACACCCATTCGGGCCGAGCCCATGGGCACGCGACTCATCGACTCGACACCACCAGCGACGGTGATGTCGTAGGCCCCTGCCATGACCCCGTGGACCGCGAACTCGACGGCCTGCTGACCCGATCCGCACCGGCGATCGAGGGTCACGGACGGGACGTGCTCCGGGAGACCTGCACCGAGCCACGCCAACCGGCCAGGGGTGAAGGCCTGCTCCCCCGCCTGGCTGACGCAGCCGATCAGGACGTCGTCGACGAGCCCGGCGTCGATCCCGGTGCGTTCGACGAGACCGCGCAGGACCTGGGCGAGCAGGTCGACCGCGTGCAGCGAGGACAACGCTCCACCGGGTCGATCGCCCTTCGCTCGGCGTCCGCGGCCCATCGGGGAGCGGACCGCGTCGACAATGACCGCAATGGAGGGACTCACGACGCGTGCAGGGCGATCACGAGCTCCGGGCAGGCATCAGCCGCCTCCTGGGCGGCATCCACCTCGCCCTCGGGCACGACGTCGGAGTCGACGTAGACAAAACCTTGGTCGTCGAGCTTGAAGACTGACGGGCAGATCTCGGCACAGATGCCGTAGCCGCAGCACTTCTCCATGTCGAGGGTGACCTTTGTCGTCATGGTGTTGCCTCCATCTTTGCTGATTCCGTGGTGGTGCTGGATCGGGTGAGGTCAGTGACGAGCGAGCGCCGCAGGAGCTTGCCGGTATCGGTGCGGGGCAGCTCCGTCACCAGCTCGATGACGTCCGGGGTCTTCGAGCCACGCAGCCGGCCACGGGCGAAGTCTCTTAGCTCGTCAGCGCTGGCCTCGCGGCCCGGGCGCAGGACGACGACCGCGGCGATGCGCTGGCCCCACTCCTCGTCGGGAAGGCCGACGACGGCCACCTCGGAGACCGCGGGGTGCTGCTCGAGCGCGGCCTCGATCTCGGCTGGCGCGATGTTCTCACCACCCCTGATGATCGTGTCGTCGGCCCGACCCTTGACGAAGAGGAAGCCGGCGTCGTCGACGTAGGCCAGGTCGCGGGTGGCGAACCAGCCGTCGGTCTGCTCGGTGGTGCGACCGCGGTACTCGCCCGAGACCTGGTCACCCCGGACGAAGAGGTTTCCGGCCCGGCCCGCGGGCAGGGCCGTGCCGTCGTCGTCGCGGACCTCCACCTCGATGCCGGGGACCGGGCGGCCCACCGAGTCGAGCCGGGCCCGCACCGCCGGGTCACCGCTGGCGACCGCCTCGCGGTGGTCCTCGGGACCCAGGACGGCGATCGTCGACGAGGTCTCGGTCAGGCCGTAGGCGTTGACGAAGTTGGTGTCAGGGAAGAGGTCGAGAGCCCGCTCGATGATGCGCCTGGGCATGGGGGCACCGCCGTAGGCGATCGAGCGCAGGGCCGGACCGTGCGTGGCGCCGGTGTCGTCGAGCTTCTCCACGACCCGCGCGAGCATCGTCGGCACGACGAGGGCCTGGGTCACACCCTCGTCCCTCACCGTGTCGATCCACCCCTCGGGTGTGAAGCGGCTGAGGTGGACCACCCGGCGACCTGCGTAGATGTTGGTGATCGTGTTGGCCACACCCGCGATGTGGTAGGGCGGGACACTCACCAGGCTGCAGTCACCGGGGTCGGCGGCGCCGAACTCGATGGTCGTCAGGACGTACGCGGTGAGGTGCTTGTGGCGGAGCACTGCAGCCTTGGGCGCCGCCGTGGTGCCGCTCGTGTAGAGGAGCAGGGCGATGTCGTCTGGGTCCCCCGGGAGGGAGTCGTCGGCGCCCGCCTGCTCCTCGTTGGTGAGCTCGAGCCACCCCGCCGGAGTCGTCGACATCTCGGGGTCGACCGCGAGCTGGTCGAGCAGGTCCTGGTCTGCGATGACGTAGGCCGGGGCGTTCTGGCCGATGAGGTCGACCAGCTGCTCGCGAGCGAGGCGGTAGTTGAGCGGGACGAGCGGGACTCCCGCCCGGCTCGCGGCAAAGAGCGCCGTGGGGAAGGCCGCATCGATCACCGCGATGTAGACCACGTGGGCCGCACCCTTGGAACGCAGCACGGCGGCGCCGTTGGCCGCGCGCCGCTGCAGGTCGGCAGCGGTCAGTCCGTCGCCGCGCCGGCCGACGAGGACCCGGTCGGGGTCGCCGGACACCGCCATGTCGAGCAGGAGGTCGAGGTTCATGGCTCAGTCCGAGGAGGGCAGGGTTTTGGCGCCCTTGACGGTCAGCTCGCGGCCGGCCAGCGCCAACGGGCCAGCGCCACCCTTGGTGCAGAGCAGCTCGATGCCGGAGTCCTCGTCCACATAGCGCTTGCCGAGGAGGACCTCCGCGCCCGAGCCACCACGGCCTGGCGCGGAGTCGATGTCGAGCAACGGTTGGCCGCCGCAGGTGAGCGCCGCGGCCTCGGTGCCGGAGCCGGCCCGCACGATGACGACCTCGACCTCTGAGACGGAACTGCGCAGACGAGCACCGGGCTTGATGACGACACTGGGCATGACTGCTCCACCACCTTCCTGAACGACGATGTGTGTTCGGTCAACCGTAACACTATGTGTTATTTCTGTATACCCAGTTCCGACCAAACTTCGCCCCGTCGCCGACGCCCCGGGTCCGGTCCTGCTAGATGTCGTCGATACCCGGCAGGTCGCGCAGCGCACCGAAGGCCCGCGCCTGCTCGGGGCCCACGCCGTCGGCGCGTTGCTCGAGCGCCTCGTCACAGGTGAGGCCAGCAGCCAACCAGGCGGCCACCTCCGGGAGTGGCACTCCGGCACGCCACCACTCGTCGATGACCTCGCCGGGCTTGACGCCATCGCGCTGCAGCCGGCTGGCCAGGTCCGGTGGGACCCCCAGAATCGTCCACAACTGCGCCGACACCGCGTCGACACCGACCCGCACCCACTCCGGCCCGGCAGTTCCGCCGAGGAAGCCCATGATCTGGTCAGGCCCAGTCACCCACACGAGACACTCACCCTTCCGCGAGGTCAGAGAGGTCGATGTCGACCACCTGCGCCCAGTGTGGCGGTCGCACCTCGCCATCGACCAGTGCGACGACGACCCGGCAGCCTCTGGGCGGTCTTTCAGGCCACTCCGTCCACCCGTCCGTGAGCACCACGACCACATCCGGTCGCGGCCGCAACCGTGCGGCTGCGCCCAGCCCCTCGCGCATGTCGGTCCCGCCACCGCCAAGGAGCCGGATCTCCTTCGCGAGCATCACCCGGCCGGCATCGAAGGCCGCCGAGTCGCAGCAGAGCACGCTCACCCCGCGGCGGGCGACCCCTGCCTCGCGGATCACCCCGTCGATCTCGGCCACCGCCCGGTCGAGGTGGGCCTGCGACATGCTCTGCGAGGTGTCGATGATGACGGCCATGACCGCCTCGGGCCGGTGACTGCCGGGCAGGATCACGCCAGGCACGACGCCGTCCCTGCGTGAGCGTCGTCGATAGGTGTGGTCGACCCGGCCCGCCGCTGACCCGACGCCCTTGCGCACCTGTACCCGCAACTCCCTGCGCCAGTCCACGACCGGCTCCAGGTTCTCCCGGGCCCAGCGGGTCCAGCCTCCGGGCACGTCGTCGTGCGCTCTCGCCCACCGGGACACCCTGCGGGCCGTCTCCTCGCGCAGCAGCCGCGACTCCTGGGTCCCGATGGCTGCCTGTGCACCTGCGCCACCCATCGGCTGGCCGGTCGCACCACCGCCGCAGTCCCGCACCCCGGTCAGCGACACCCCTTCGAGCCGGTCCCAGTAGTCCTCGGCGAGCAACCCCTCGCGCAGGCCGAGCCGCCCGGCCCGCAGGTCACGCTCAGGGCGAAGGGAGTCGGGCAGGTCGTCGTTGACCTCGAGGTCCGCGGCGACGGCCCATCGCCGTGCCGGCTCGCTGCGTGCGGCCGCCGCTCCTGTGGGAGGGCCTCCCCGCGCACCCGCCGCCCTGACCCCCCTGGCCGGGTGGTCGCGGATGAGATGGGTCACCTGGTGGAGCAGCCAGTAGGCGAGCTCACGGGGTGCAGTGACGGCCAGGCGCACCGGGTCGATGTGGACACGCCATCCGGCGTCGACGGGATAGCCGGCCAGCGGTCCGTCCGGGCCGGCCTGCGAGCCCGGCACCTCGACGAGCACGGGACGAAGGGCGAGCAGCGCGCTCGCGAGGTAGGGCGCCTCCTGCACCGCGAGCAGCCGGCCGGCGGCCCACCGCTCGAGGAGCTCACCCTCGAGGCGCGGCCGCTCCTGCACGGCCACTCACTCCGCGTCGAGGTCGGCGCGGGCCAGCAGCCCGCTGAGCGCGTCCACCTGGGCAGGGAGCTTCGCCCCCTTCGGGCGTCTGCCCGCGAGGAGTCGGGCGACGAGCACGGCGGTGTCGGGAGCGACCTCTGCCGCCCTCGCGACGACCTGCCAGGCCCGGGCCCACAGGTCGGCGTCGTCGGCTGCCACGGCGTAGCTCGCGACCGCGGCCAGGGCCGCGTAGGCGCGGTCGCCCCGCGTGGGGATCTCGAAGGAGTCGGGGTCGGCGAGCACCTGCGCCGGGTCGGGCAGATCGAGGTGGCGCAGCCAGGACAAGAACTCGGAGCCGGGGCCCTCGCCGACCGTCCCACGCACGAGGAGGGATCGGACCTCGTCGGAGGCGGCCGCGGAGTCGCACTCGGCGAGCAGGCGCGCCGTCATCTCCCACGTCCGCGGGCTCGGCCAGGAGCGGCCCACCTCCTCGGCGCTCTCGGGCAGCCGGAGCACGAGGGCAGGGCGCACCCGGAGGAAGGCCGCGACCACGGCGCGGGCTCGCAGCAGGTGCGCCTGGTCGGGTCGGGCGCGCGACAGCAAGGTCGCGGGCGTGGGGAAGCCTTCGGTCAGGCCTGCTGCGACCGACTCGGCGCTGACCGGCCAGTCGAGGTGGACGAAGCGGTTGGCCATCGGGGCGGACAGGTCCCACCCGTCCGCTGCCTCTTCGGGAGGGTTGGCAGCAGCGACGATCCGCACGCCCGGCGGAAGCGCCAGGTCGCCGACCTCGCGCTCGAGGACGACGCGGAGCATCGCCGCCTGTACGGCGGGGGGTGCGGTGGTCAGCTCGTCGAGGAAGAGGAGCCCCTCACCGGCATCGACGAGCCGGCGGGCCCAGCGTGGTGGGGCGAACTGCACGTGCTCGCCGACGATGACGGGCAGCCCGGAGAAGTCCGTGGGTTCACGGATCGCCCCGACCACGACCTCGTGGGCCCAGCCCGCAGCCCTGGCGAGGTCGACCACGGCCGACGTCTTGCCCGTGCCCGGGCTGCCCCAGACGAGCACCGGCACATCTGCCCGTACGGCGATGACCAGGGCATCGAGCGCTGCAGCTGTCATGGGTCCACCTCAGGCAGGAGCATCCTGCGACTCGAGGGCGTACATGGTCGCGGGCTTGGGCGCGTCGGGGTTGAACTTGTGCCCCCACACCGAGAGATGCTCGGGCTTGCCCTCGACGAAGGGGTGGGCCTCGCTGTCCTCGATGCCGCCCTGGATGTACTCCAGCGGGAACCCGGAGGGGGTGAAGGAGTAGAAGGAGATCACGGGGTCCTGGGTGTGCCGACCGAGGGTCGCCATGAGCGGGTACCCGCGCTCCTGCACGAGGTCGTAGGCAACTCCGACGTCGTCGAGGTTCTCGACCTCGATGCCGACGTGCTGCAGGCCGGCGAGGCCGGGCACGATCGAGTACCCGATCGCGTGGGTGCGGAAGTTGCGCTTGGGCCGGTAGAACCGGCGCTTGCCGATGTCACCACCCGACCCGAACCAGCGGAAGCCGAGGACGTCCTCGACGAAGTGGTTCAGCTCGTCGCTCCACTCGGGAACGGTGAGGACCACGTGGCCGAAGCCCCCTTCGCCCGCGACGAAGCCCGAGTGGGCCCGCCCCGGGACGAAGGAGTGCGAGGCGAAGGCCTGCCCGTAGAAGAGCTCGTGCCGGATCCGGTCCGGTCCGTCGAGGTACGCCACGGCGTGCACACCCCGCTCGGCGCACAGCTCCTCGTCCCCGACCGTGTACGACAGGCCCTCGGCATCGAGGATGCGCAGGGCGTCCTCGAAGGCCGGGCGGTCGCGCAGCTCCCAGCCGACATAGCTGAGACGCTCGGCCTCACCCGGCCGGATGGCGATGCGGTGGTGCCGCTCGTCCATCCGCAGGAGGAGCGCGTCGCCATCGTGGGGCCGCACCTGCATCCCCAATACCTCGGGGGCGTAGCGGGACCACTCGTCGAGATTGGTCGACTCCAAGCCGATGTATGCGAGCGCGATGATGTCCATGGACGAGTCCTTCGTGGTTATGCAGTCGGGGAGACGTTCAGCCGGCGGCGATGGCGGAATCGACCGTCGTGCTGAGGTCGATCGGCTTCCTGAGATGGTCCGGGTTCATACCCGACTCGGGCAGCTTGAGCATGGGCAGAGCCGTGCGGTAGCGGATCTTCTCGCGGTCTGCCTCGGAGAGGCCGAGGCCGTCCGTGAGGTCGCCCTCGTGCACGTCGGCACCGGAGAAGTTGTCGCCGTAGAGAACCTGCTCGACGCCGACCTCCTCGATGATCGCGCGACGCATGTGCGGGCTGTGGATGTCCAGGTCGTAGAAGAAGTTCGAGTTGTACTCGATGAGGTCCTTCTTGTTCTTGCTGTCCGGGGCCATCGTCTTGTTGGTGAGGTTGAAACGGCCCAGCTGGAACGGCACGAAGCCACCACCGTGGGTGATGAGGACCTTGAGGTCGGGGAAGTCATCGAGCACCCCGCCGTTGGTCAGGTTCCAGTAGAAGAGCGTCTCGTCGCTGTTCATGCCGACGATCGAGGTGGTGTCGAAGGGGTCGTCGCAGGCGTTCTTGCCCCACGTCACCGACTGGTTGTAGCCGTGCACGAAGATCATGCAGTCGAGCTCGGACACCTTCTCCCACAGCGGGCGGAACGCCGGGTCGTTGACCTCGCGACCGCCGAAGTTGCGACCGCCCATCATCAGACCCTGGGCACCGAGCTCGGTCACCGAGCGCTCGAGCTCCTTCGCTGCTGCCACCGGGTCCTGAAGCGCCGCGTGCGCCCAGAAGTAGAAGCGGTCAGGGTTGTGCGAGCAGAACTCGGCCATCGAGTTGTTGGCGGTCTCGGCGTAGCGGACGGCGAAGTCGGTCTCGTAGTGGTAGCCGACCATGTGCAGGGGCATCGAGAGGATCATCTTGTCGATGCCAGCGGCGTCGATCGCGGCCAGCCGGGGCTCCGGCTGCCAGCGCTCGAGCATCTCGTCGAGCGTCGCGGCGGTCTGACGCTTGGTGCCAAGCTTCCAGTCACCGATCCGCAAGCCGTTGTCCCAGAACGGGCCCCAATGGTCGTGCTGGTTGAACAGGTCTTTGGTGAGCTGGTGCGCGTGCAGATCGATGAGCATGTTCGGGTCCTCCTAGGAGCCGGGATGGGCTGGTCCCATTTATGCACACGAGACACTTCTCGTCAAGACTGTGCAATCTGACTATGGTGGGGCGCGAACCGTCGTGACGAGAGGACTACCCATGCGATACGTGACCTTCGAGGCCTCCAGCCCGGTCGGCCCCATCGAGCGGGTCGGCGTCCTCGGCGCGTCGGGCAGCGTGATCGACGTCAACCTGGCGGCTCGGCAGTACTACGCCGATCGCGTGGGGAGACGACGCGGTACAGCCATCGCGGACGCGCTCGTTCCCGCTGACCTGATCGCACTCCTGGCCAACCTCGAGGTGGGGCAGGACGCCCTCCACCGAGTGCTCGACGAACTGCCGACCGAGGTCGGCAGGACCGACGAGCAGGGCGGCACACTCGTCCACGCGCTGGACTCCGTCCGACTACTCGCCCCCCTCCCCAGGCCCGCCAGCATCCGCGACTGCTCCGCCTACGAGCAGCACGTTGCCGCGGCCTCCCGCGGCAGCGTCCCCAAGCGCTGGTACGACTTCCCCACCTATTACAAGGGCAACCCCTTCGCCGTCCTCGGACCGGACACGGTCGTGCCGGTCCCCGACGACTCGGAGAAATGTGACTTCGAGCTCGAGTACGCCGCGGTCATCGGCCGGTCGGGCCGCGACCTCAGCCCCGAGCAGGCGCTCGATCACATCGCGGGCTACCTGATCTTCAACGACGTCTCTGTCCGGGACGTGCAGTTCCGTGAGATGTCTGTGGGGCTCGGGCCGGCCAAGTCGAAGGACTTCGACGGGTCCAATCTCTTCGGCCCGGCGCTCGTCACGCCCGACGAGTGGGACCCGCACGTGCATCACACGATGCAGGCCTTCGTCGACGACGAGGAGTGGAGCAGCGGCTCGACGACGACCATCCACTTCCCCGTCGAGGAGATCGTCGCCCACATCAGTCAGCGCGAGACCCTGCGGGTGGGCGACGTCATCGGCACCGGCACCGTCGGCGGCGGATGCGGACTGGAGCTCGGCAAGTACCCCCCTCGCGGCTCGCGGGTCGAGCTGCGGATCGAGGGCCTGGGCAGCCTGGCCAACACCTGGGGCGCCGCCCCCGGGGAACGGTAGGTGGCTTCGGGTGGGGAGGTCGCCCTTCCTGTGGTCACGCGTGTGACACATGTTGATGATATTGTCCTTTTCGTGACACTTAACACCGGCACCCAGACTTGGACACGCATCGTCGACGGTGCGCTGACCTCGCTCGCACGTCGCGGTCAGCAGAAGTTCTCGATGACCGATGTGTGTGCCGAGTCGGGAGTCTCCCGCGGCACGCTCTACCGTTACTTCGCCAGCCGCGAAGAGGTACTCGACGCCATCGAGACCCGCCTCGACTCGAGCATGCGCGAGCACGTGACGGAGGCGATCTCGGCCGATCCTGCACTCGAGCACCGTGTCGAGGTCGTCTTCACGGCGATGTCGGCCCATTGGTCGAAATTCCCGGCGCTCGAGCTGCTGGTCCAGACCGAGCCAGGCATGGTGCTGGAGCGGCTCGGTCATCACCTCGCCAGCACCGTCGACTTCTTTCTCGATTGCCTGCACCCTGCGCTGGAGCAGGCGTCAGCGGTGCGCGACGGGAGCGTCACCGAGCGTGGTCTCGTCGAGCTGATGGTGCACAGCGCGGTGTCCGTCTGCCTGCTCGCCCCGGCCTCCGACACGAGCCGATCGGCCCTCCTCCAGGACACGATGGCTGGCATCATCAGCGACGCGCCTGCGGTCCGTCGCACTCTGGCCGGCTGACTCTCTTAGGCTGCCACTCATGAGCAGCCACTCCTCGTCCGACACGACCGACACCATCTTGGACGGTGCCATGCGCGCGCTCGCGCGTCATGGAAGTGGGCTGTCGATGACGGACATCTGTCGCGAGTCCGGTGTCTCGCGCGGGACCCTCTACCGCTACTTCGCCAACCGCGAAGAGGTGCTGCAGGCCGTCAACGCCAAGATCCTCGAGGTCAACCGCGCGCTGTTCGACGCGGCTATAGCCGCGCGGCCCGATCCCGCTGACCGGGTTGAGGTGATGCTGCACACCATGCTCGACTTCCCGAGGGTCTTCCCCCACATGAAGGTGCTCTTCGAGTACGAGCCCAAGGCGTCGCTCGACTTCCTCCACAAGGAGGCCGACGGGGTCATCGCCAGCATCGCCGGCTACCTCCGCCCGGCCATCCCCAAGAGCCGACGCCGCGGGGCCCTGTCGGCGGAGGACGTCGCCGAGCTGCTCTACCGGCTCGTCACCTCCTCCTTCCTCATCCCCACATCGTCGGCGGCCGAGGTCGAGGCGATTTTCATGCGGCTCTGGTCAGCTGCCGACCCGACGGCCACCCAGGGCGGCACGACGAGGGGGTCAGCCGCTGCCGGCTGACCCCCTCGGATGACTCCCCACCGTCAGACGGGGAGACCCATCGCCTTGGTCTCGAGGAAGTCCTCCAGGCCCTCGACTCCGTACTCGCGACCGATGCCGCTCTGCTTGTAGCCGCCGTAGGGCGTGTCGGGGGCGGTGAAGTTGCCACCGTTGACCCCGATCGAGCCGGTCCGGACGCGCTGTGCAATTGCGATGCCACGCTCGAGGTCGGCGCTGAAGACCGAGCCGGAGAGTCCGTAGGGCGAGGCGTTGGCGATCCGGACCGCATCGTCGTCGTCGTCGTACCCGATGAGGGAGAGCACCGGGCCGAAGATCTCCTCGCGCGCGATCGTGCTGTCGTTGCTGACATCGGCGAAGGCGGTCGGCTGGGCGTAGTAGCCCTTGTCGAACTGCTCCGCGCGCCCACCACCGATGAGCAGGTCGGCCTCGGTCTTCCCCTTCGCCATGTACCCGAGCACCCGGTCGAGCTGACGCTGGTTGATGAGCGGGCCCATCATGTTGGCCGGGTCGTTGGGGTCGCCGTAGGGGAACTGCGCGTACACGGCCTTGACGATCTCGGACGCCGCCCCCATCAGCGATCTGGGCACCAGCAGCCGGGTCATCAAGGCGCAGCCCTGGCCCGAGTGCATGCACGCGATGCCGGCCGCCGCGGGGATGACGCTGGCGAGGTCGGCGTCGTCGAGGACGATCGCCGCGCTCTTGCCACCGAGCTCGAGGGAGACTTCTTGATCGTCTCGGCCCCGTTGCGCATGATGAGCCGGCCCGTCTGCGTCGAGCCGGTGAAGGTGACGTGGTCGACCTCGGCATGCGTCGTCAAGATCTCGGCCACCGAGTTGTCCTGGGTCGTGATGATGTTGACGACCCCGGCCGGGATGTCGGTCTCGACGATGGCCTGCGCGAGGTGGGTCGCGCTCCACGGTGTGTCGGGCGCACCCTTGAGAACCACGGTGCAGCCTGCCGCGAGCGGCGCGCCGAGCTTGGCGAGGTTGAGCTGGAAGGCGTAGTTCCACGGGGTGATCCCCGCGACGACGCCGCCCGGCTCCCGCCGGACGACGCGCTTGGACAGCGCGCCCATGAACTCCACCGGGGGTCGGTCGTACTCCCACTCATAGGACTTCATCAGCTCAGGCCAGTAGCCGAGCCACTCGATGGGCGGGTCCACGCCGACGGCATGGGCGAGCCCGACCGGCATGCCAACCTCTGCCGTGTGGGCCTCTCGGATGACGTCGGCCTTCTCCCGCAACTTTTCCTGCAGCTGCGTCAGGCAGCGGGCGCGGAACTCGGGGTCGCTCGCCCACCTCCCTTCGTCGAAGGCACGGCGGGCCGCGGCGATCGCGCGCTCAACGTCGTCTGCGCCTGCATCCGGCGCCTGACCCAGGACCTCTTCGGTGGCGGGATTGATGTTGTCGTACTCGCGTCCGCCCGCGGCGGCGGCGAGTTCGCCGTCGATCAGCATCTTCTGCGGCTCGATGCCCATTGACACTCCTTTGTGCACGGCAGGGCCTCAGGGTCCAGCGGCCCGGTGATGGAACCGTACAACGGACTACACCTATTGAACATGAATTGTCTTGTATGTACATTTCAGGGGTCCGCAACGTCGCGGGTACGAGCCTCTTTGAATAGGATGTCTCATGGGCAGAATGGATGGTCGCGTCGTCTTCATCACCGGCGCCGGCCGCGGTCAGGGCCGCTCGCACGCGGTGCGGCCCGCGCAGGAGGGTGCCGACATCGTCGGCATCGACATCTGCGCCGACATCGCCGATTTCCCCTACCACCTGGGCACCAGGGAGGACCTCGACGAGACCAAGCGCCTCGTCGAGCAGACCGGCCGCAGGATGCACCCCACCGTCAACGACGTGCGCGACCGACCGGGCATGCGGGCCGCGTTCGACATAGGTGTCACGGAGTTCGGCCACATCGACGCTGGGCTGGCGGCGAAATGACCCGCACCGGACTGCTCGCAGACAAGATCGCCCTCATCACCGGGGGCGGTGCAGGCATCGGCCGTGGCATCGTCACGCGATTCCTCGCCGAGGGCGCAAACGTCGTCGTGGCGGAGTACGACGAGGAGCGCTGCAGCACGCTCCGCGACGACTACGCGGGCAACGACTCCCTCCACGTCATCCGCACCGACGTGCGAGAGAAGGAGCAGGTCCTGGCCGCCGTCCAGGCCGCCGTCGACACATTCGGCGGTCTGGACATCCTGGTCAACAACGCCTTCACGCTCTCGCCACGTGTGCTCCTCGAGCACAAGACCGATGACATGCTCGACGGCACCCTGCACGCCGGCCTGTGGGCTGCATGGTGGGGCATGCAGGCAGCTCGGCCGATCATGGCCGAGCGCGGTGGCGGCGCGGTCGTCAACTTCTACTCGATCGACGTGGAGACCGCCGCCTGGCTCAACTCCGACTACGTCGTGACCAAGTCGGCCCTCCTCGGGCTGACCCGCAGCTCGGCCCACGAGTGGGGCCGCTTCGGGATCCGAGTCAACTCGATCGCCCCGGCCGCCATGGGTACCCACTTCCAAGCCCTGGCCGCGGAGCACCCCGGCTTCGCCAAGGCCTCTGCAGCACGCAAACCCCTGGGCCGCAATGGTGACCCCGAGCTCGACATCGCCCCGGTCGTCGTCTTCCTCGCCTCCGAGATGTCGCGCTTCGTGACCGGCGAGCTGATCCACGTCGACGGCGGGCTGCACATGCCCGGCTACGACTCGCGTCCCGCCGACCTAGGCGCACTGGGCGGATGACCGGCCGCCGTGTCGTGCCCATCGCCCTGGGATGGAACCCATGACTGAACACCACGAGAAGATGGTGCGAGGCTTCCTGGACGCCCTGCACGTGTCCGACCCCGACTTCGCCGTGCTCACCGACGGGCTGCTGGCGGAGGACGCGCGCTACGTGCCACTCCTCCCCCTTCGCGCACCCGTACGGGGCCGCGCCGCGATCCGCACCGAGCTGGAGCGACAGTACGACTTCTACACGGAGTGTCGCTGCGACATCATCGCGCTCGCGTCGGACGACCGCTTCGTCTTCACCGAGCGGGTCGACCGGGTGACGCTGCGTAGTGACGGTCGCGAAGTCGTCGTCCGGGTCTGCGGGGTCTTCGAGTTCGACGACCGTGGCCTGGTCACCAGCTGGCGCGAGTACTACGACTCCGCCGACATGGCCGAGCAGCTGGGTCAGACACCGCAGGAGTTCGCCGACCACATGCGCTCGTACGCCCGGCCCCGCTGACCTCGTCAGCAAGGACCGGCTGATCAACCCGCGTGGGGCTCACCGCACGGCGAATGGCCGAGACCCGAGAGGGTTGCGGCCCTTCGCCATTTTTCGCTGATACGCACTAGACAGTAAGTGCACTATTTGCAATAGTTGCCTGCAACCTACACACGCTGCCGATTCGACAGCGGGCCGACGAGAGGTACCACGTGACTAACCTGACCCGACGCTCGATCCTTGCTGCGATTGCGCTCAGCACTCCCCTGGCCCTGGGCGCCTGCGGCGGCGACGACCAGACGGGCAGCACGGGTGCCGCCAAGGACGGCGGCGCGACCGGCGGGACGCTCACCTACGTCACCGGCCCGGAGCCGGTCGGCCTGGACCCGGCAAATCTGCAGGTCACGGCAGGCAGCGGCCACGGTGGGCGTGGCTACGCCGTCTTCGGGATGCTGCTCGGCGTGGACTCCGAGAAGGGCGAGGTCGTCCCGGGCATCGCCGACTCGCTCGAGTCGACCACCGACCTGGCCACCTGGACCCTCAAGCTCAAGGACGGGGTCAAGTTCACCGACGGCACCCCCTTCGACGCCGAAGCCGTCAAGTACAACTGGGAGCGCCACACCGACCCCAAGCTGGGATCGGTCCAAGCCTCCATCGCCGGACGCATCAAGTCGATGAAGGCTAGCGACGCGACCACGCTCGAGATCACCCTCAAGGAGCCCCTGGCCCAGTGGCCGTCCCTAGTCGCCGGCGGCCTGACCTTCATCGGCTCACCCAAGGCGCTCAAGGACAAGGGCAAGGAGTTCGCCGGCTCCCCGGTCGGCGCCGGCCCGTTCATCTTCGAGAGCTGGCGGCGCAATGATGCCGTCGAGTACAAGCCGAACCCTGACTACTACGCCGGCGCCCCCAAGCTCGAACACCTCACCATCCGCAGCGTGCCGGATGAGCAGCAGCGGGCCGACACGGTGACCTCGGGCTCCGACATGATCGCTCGCATCACCAACCCCCAGACCGCAGCCGACCTCAAGACCAACGGCGCCACCGTGCACGTCGTCGACGTCAGCGGCGGGACGACCTTCATCATGAACTTCCAGAAGGCTCCCTTCGACGACGCGCGGGTTCGCGAGGCCCTGTGGCTCACCTTCGATCACAAGGACTACAACGAGACGGTCTTCGGTGGCAACGCCACGACGCCCACCAACTACTTCGCCGAGGGCTCGCCCTACTTCACCCCCGAGGTGACGTTCCCCGAGCCGGACTTGGCGAAGGCCCAGCGGCTCATCGACGAGTACACCAAGGACAAGGGCTCCGTCTCCTTCTCGATCCAGACTCAACAGCCGGGTCCGGCCGAGTACCTCCAGCAGACCTTCCAGCAGCTCAAGGGGGTCAAGGTCAAGGTCGAGCAGCTGGCCGGCCCCACCCAGGTGGGCAACGCGTTCTCCGGCAACTTCGTCGCCTCGACCCTGGGCATTCAGGTCGTCACACCCGCACCCCAGTTCCACGATGAGTTCCGTACCGGCGGGAGCCGGAACTTCGGCAAGTACTCGTCCGAAGTCGTCGACAAGGCCCTGGCCGAGATCGAGGCCAGCACAGACCTCGACGAGCAGCGCAAGGGGTACGCGAAGGTCCAGGAGCAGCTCATCAAGGACCACGCCGAGATGATCACCGCTCGTGTCAACGGGATGGATGTCCTCAACGAAGGGGTCATCGTGCCCCAGTGGTTCTCGGACGGCATCCCTGCCCTTGACCGGGCGAGCGTGGGGAACTGAGCCCACCGAGGGCATCCCATGCGCTTCGCACACACAGCAGGCCGGGCAGTGCTGCGGCTGCTCCTGGTCATCGTCATCGTCAGCTTCGCAACCTCGTTGCTGCTGGACCTCGTCCCCGGGGACCCCGCGGTCGCACTGCTGGGCGAGACGGCGACTCCCGAGCAGGTCGCTGCGTTGCACCAGGAGTTACGGCTCGATGACCCGTTGGCGGTGAGGTACGTCGCCTGGGCCTCGCATGCCGCCCAGGGCGATCTCGGCAACTCGCTGCGAACCGGCGAGTCGGTGACCTCCGTCGTGCTGGACCGACTTCCCGTCACCGCCGAGCTGACCCTCCTGGCCATCATGCTGGCCGCCCTGATCGCGATCCCCGTCGCCATCCTGGCTGCCTACCGACCTGAGGGTGTGGTGGACCGGGTGATGAACACGCTGACCTCGGGGTTCATCGCCTCGCCGCCGTTCCTCACCGGTGTCTTCTTGATCTTCATCTTCGCCATCAAGGCAGACCTCGTCCCGCCGACCGGGTGGGCACCACTGTCCGAGGGGCTGGGGGACAACCTTCAGCGGGTGGTCCTCCCGGCGATCACATTGGCCCTGACCGAGGCTGCCATGTTCTACCGCGTGCTGCGATCGGACATGATCACGGTCCTTCGTGAGGACTACATCCTCAACGCCAGGGCCCGCGGTCTGCCGACCGGGTACATCTTGCTGCGGCATGCCCTGCGGCCTTCGTCGTTCTCGGTGCTCACGCTCTTCGGGCTCTCCGTGGGAAGGCTGCTGAGCGGGGCCGTGGTCATCGAGGTCCTCTTCGCCCTGCCGGGTCTGGGTCAGCTGCTCGTCAACTCGGTCCTGAGCCGAGATCTGCTCGTCGTCCAGGGGGTCGTGCTCTTCATGGCCGTGGCCTACGTGCTCATCAACCGACTGGTGGATGTGGGTTATGGGTTGTTGGACCCGCGAGTCCGAGAGGCGGCCGCCCGATGAGCACATCCACCGAGGCGCTCCCGGAGCCGATCGCGCCACCGGCTGACGGAACGAGCGCCCGTCGGCGCATGAGGAGGGGCATCCTGTCATCGGCCCTCCTGTGGGTCGCCCTCGCCTGGATCACCGTGATGATCGGCGCCGCACTGCTGGCCGACCTACTCCCGCTCGCGTCGTACGAGCAGCGGATCGGCACCCCCCGGACCCCACCCGGCCTCACCTGGCCCGAGTTCCTGGGCACCGACCAGCTCGGCCGGAGCGTGCTCTCCCGTGTCATCTTCGGAGCCCGGGTCTCCTTGGCGGTGGGGTTGGTCGCCGTCACGGCGGCCGCACTCGTCGGTGGCCTGCTCGGGGTCCTCGCGGGGTACCTTCGCGGCTGGCCGGACAAGGTCATCGGCCTGCTGCTCGACAGCATGTTGGCTTTCCCACCGCTCGTGCTGCTCCTGGCCATCACAGCGATCCAGAGCCAGAGCTTCTTGACCCTGACCCTGGCCCTGAGCCTGCTCAGCGTCCCCGGCTTCGCTCGTCTGGTGCGTGCCAACACCCTGTCACTGTCCAAGCGGGAGTTCGTCGATGCAGCCCGGCTCCTGGGCAGCAGCCCGCGGCGGGTCCTGCTGCGCGAAGTGCTCCCCAACGTCGTGCTGCCCGTCCTCTCCTACGGGGTGCTCGTCCTGGCTGGGCTCATCGTGGCCGAGGGGTCGCTGAGCTTCCTCGGTCTGGGGATCCCCGCGCCACGTCCCAGCTGGGGCGGCATGATCGCGAGCGGACGGCCGATGCTGTCCTCCAGCCCGTGGCTGACCTTCGTCCCAGCCATTGCGCTCTTCCTGACCGTGCTGTCCATCAACGTGATCGGCGACCACGCCCGTCGCCTCACCGACAAGAAGGCGGCAGCCCTGTGAGCCAGATCGTCGACAACGAACGCCCCGAGCCGCTCTGCGGGTCCGGCGACCCACCGCGCGACCTCCTCCTCGACGTCAAGGACCTCTCGGTCGAGTTCGACACCGGGCACGGCCCCCTCCGGGCCGTCGACGGGATCAGTCTGCAGATCAGGACGGGCGAGAGGCTGAGCATCGTCGGCGAGTCGGGTTCGGGCAAGTCCGTCGCTGCCCGGGCAGTGATGGGGCTGCTCCCGAGGACCGCCCGCACGACCGGGCAGATCGACTTCGGGGGGACCGAGCTCCTCGGGCTGGACCCGAACCGGCGTCGCAAGCTCTTGGGCGCCGACGTCTCGATGGTCTTCCAGGACCCGATGACGGCGCTGAACCCCGTCGTCCGCGTCGGTCGGCAGATCAGCGAGGGCCTGCGCTTTCACGGCTCGAAGGATCGCCAGGCGGTCCGAGAGGCCACGCTCGAGATGATGCGGCGCGTGGGAATCCCTGATGCCGAGGCGCGCCTGCGCGCCTACCCCTTCGAGATGTCCGGGGGCATGCGGCAGCGGATCTGCATCGCTGCCGCTCTCATCTGCGGCCCGAGACTTCTCATCGCGGACGAGCCGACCACCGCCCTCGACGTGACCATCCAACGACAGATCCTCGATGTCCTCACCGACATGGGCCGGGGTGGCATGTCGATGCTGCTCATCACGCACAACCTCGGGGTCGCCGCCTCCCGTACCGACCGGGTCGCGGTCATGTACTCGGGGCGGGTGGTCGAGACGGCTCCGACCGCGGACCTCTTCCGCACCCCGCGTCACCCCTACACGGTCGGGCTGATGCGTTCGATGCCTCGGCTCGCCGACGCTCCGCACACCCGCCTGGTGGCCATCCCCGGCCGCCAGGTCCGCTCGGCCGGCCCCACCCAGGGCTGCAGGTTCGCCGATCGCTGCGCATCGGCACAGCCCAAGTGCCTCCGGATCGAGCCCGATCTCACAACGGACGACAGCTCGCCGGATCACGCCTACGCCTGCTTCTTCCCCCGAGGTACGGCGCATGGCGAGGCCGCGCTCGCCAGCAACCGTGCCGCCGGGACGACCGCAGCCGGGCTGTCCGTGCCCGAGGAAGAGGTGTCATCGTGACCACCACCGCAGAAGATGCCCCACAGGGCCTGCTCAGCGTCCAGGACCTGGTCGTCGAGTTCCCTGCCGCAGGAGGGCGGACGGTCCACGCGGTCTCGGGCGTCAGCCTCGAGGTGCATCGTGGCGAGACCCTGGGGATCGTCGGGGAATCGGGATGCGGCAAGTCGACCACCGCTCGGGCCATGGTGATGCTGCGGACACCGACGTCCGGGATGATCGAGTTCGATGGGACCTCGTTGGTGGGACTACGGCCCAAGGAACTACGGCGTCTGCGGCCACACCTCCAGATGATCTTCCAGGACCCGGTCTCGTCGCTGAACCCGCACCGGAAGGTCCGCGACATCGTCGCCGAGGGCATGACGGTATGGGGTCGTCCCGTGACCGAGGAGTGGCTGGACGCCCTCTTGTCGGAGGTCGGGCTCGAGCCCGACGAGGTCAAGGACCGCTACCCGAGCGAGTTCTCCGGCGGGCAGTGCCAGCGCATCGCCATCGCGCGCGCACTGGCGCTCGAGCCCGAGCTGCTCGTCTGCGACGAGGCGGTCTCCGCGCTCGACGTCTCGGTGCAGGCCCAGGTCCTCAACCTGCTGCACGACCTCAAGGAGCGCCGCGGCCTCACCATGGTGTTCATCTCGCACGACCTTGCGGTGGTGCGCAACGTCTGCGACCGCGTCGCCGTCATGTACCTGGGCAAGGTGGTCGAGGAGACGACGGTCGACGCCTTGTTCGCCCAGCCGTACCACCCCTACACGTCCGCCTTGCTCGAGGCGGTCCCCGAACCTGATCCGACGCTCCCTGTCCTCCCCTTGGAGCTATACGGCGAGGCCCCGTCGCCCTTGGACCCACCGAGCGGGTGTCGCTTCCGAACGCGGTGCCGGCACGCCCAGGACATCTGCGCCACAGAGGAGCCGCCGCTGCTGACGGTCGCGGACCAGCACAAGGTCGCCTGTCACCTCGCCGAGGACATGCCCGAGCTGCTGGCCCTGCCGACCATGACCGCCTGAGCGCCCCGACCACGCGAGCAGGGCTGCAACCCCAGTGGGGTTGCAGCCCTGCTCGCGTCTTTCCCGGGCGGGCGCGACTTACGGCTGCCCGAGGTCCAGACCGATCGGCTGGCGGACGACCGCGGTCATGAGCTCGGCGATCCGTGCGCGTTGCGGGTGCTGCTGGAACTCCTCGAAGCCCTGGTCGCCGTCGGTGACGATGACGACGCACTCGCTGACCGGCGGGGAGTGCCTGGTGCGGTTCCGGCCGACGTAGACACCGAGGACGCCCGGGCAGTCGTCGACCGCAGCCCTCAGGTGCGTGTCGACCTCCTCGAGCACCTCGGGGCCGACCGTCTGGTCGGGCTCGAAGAGCGTGATGTGAACCCGCGGTCTGTCGGTGGCGGTGGACTCCGAGGTGTACATCGGCCCGGTGTCGATGCCCACGCCACGCTCGACATTGGCGCGCAGCAGCGCGCCTGCTTCGGGGTGACGAGGATGAGCGCGATAGGGCTCGAGCACGCTCTCGTCGTCCATGAGCACCACGACGCCGTGGTCGCGGCCATCCGCCAGCTTGCTCGGGTTCGGGCCGACCTGGACGTGGCGTACGCCATCGGTCTCGCTCCCGACGTGCCCGAGGAGGGCAGCGACGGTGTCGACGATGCCCTCCTCGGCGTCGCTCGCGAGACCAAAGGCAGTCCCGTGCACGTGCATGTGTGCCCTTCCCCTCAGAAGATGACGGTCAGGTTGGGGTACCCGAGCGTCGTCTGGTCCATGAGGAACTCCCGGTGGGCGATGAGATAACCGTCGTCCTCGCGTCGCAGCAGGTCCCGACGCTCCCCCGAGATGATCAGCGGGACCGACTCGGAGTGCCGGTTGCGGGTCATCAGCATGGAGCTGACCACGTAGTACTCGTCGGGCTCCACACCTTCGAAGACACGCACATTGGTGATGAGTCGCCGTGAGCGCGACGGCGGGTTCTCGCACCACGGGCTGGCCGTGGTGGCCAGTCGCAGAACCTTCATCGTGAGCGTCACGTGGTTCTCGTCGTAGTGGAACATGTTCGTCGCGAACTGCGGCAACGGATCGTCGCGCATCCGCGAGACCCGGACAGGCACGCGGTAGGTGATGTCCTCCGCGAGGAGCTTGAGCCACTCGACGCTGCGGTACTCGTCAAGCAGGTTGGCCTCGTCGTGGAGGAAGTCGACCACGTGGTGGTAACGCTCGTCAGCCGAGCCGATGCGCCCACCGTGAGCGAGGTGCTCGTGGATCTTGGACTCGGCTCCGCCTTTGGCCACCGCCACAGAAGTGTCAGTCATGTCGGTTCTCCTTCGTCTCAGTGGTGGGCCTCGGGACCCCACGGGTCACCGAGCATGAAGTCGCGGTACCGCAGCCACCAGTTCCACTGCGCGTCATCCTTGGTGAAGCCCGGGTAGAGGTGACCGCCACCGGGGAACTCACCCTCGTCCCAGTAGCCGTCGAGGGGCTGGTCCTCGCCGCAGAGCGCGCCGTACCTGATCTTCTGCTGCTCACCCATGAAGCCCTCAGCAGACTCGGTCATCAGCGGCCACGTGTCGGCGTCGTCGGTCTCGACGAAACCGGTGGTGCCGAGACCGAGCGTGGAGGCACGACGCATGAGGTCCTTGAAGTCCTCGGGCGCGTCCTTCTCGACCAGGAACCAGTTGATGAACTCGAACTTGCCCGGGCCGCGCGGCACGAAGGCGTGCCACGAGATGATCGCAGCCATGCCCATCGGGGTAGGGAACTCGAAGCAGAAGGTCCCCATGTTGGGGAAGAGGCCACCGACGCTCGGCGGGTAGTCCGCCAAGACCTTCATCTGCGCCTCGGACAGCTTCTTGTCGAGCTTCTCAGCCATCTCCGGCGTCATTCCCGGAGGGAGCATGATCGACTTGAGCTTCTCGAAGGGAGGCAGCGTCTGGGCCGCGAGCACGGCCTCACGGTTGTCCTTCCACTTGCCCTTGCGCCGGTCGATCAGTCGCAGGCCGTGACCGTTGGCGCTGACGTCGATGCCGTACATTGAAGAGTCGTCGGCCTCGGAGGCCGCCAGCTCGTTGATCGAACGGTGCAGGGTCATCGCGTGGTAGCCGTCACCGGCGTGCTGCTCGCCCGGGCACTTCCAGTTCGCCGGGATGACGAAGCGCTGCGGCGGGCCGAGCACCTCCAGACCCGACTCGGTGCGGTCGAACATGAGGTCCTGGTAGAACTTGATCTCGCCGAGATAGTCGTCGAGGGACGGCGCGTCCTCGTCCCAAGTGGCGAACACGAAGCCGGCGTACAGCTCGACCCGTGCCTTGGGCAGTGCCAGCTCCTCCTTGGAACGGAAGGCACCGTGCATGTTCTCCCGAGCGACGGGGGAGCCCATGAACTTGCCCTGCTCGCTGAAGCTCCAGCCGTGGTATGGGCACTTGAACTGCTTCTCGTTGCCGGCCTCGCCGCGACAGACCTGCATGCCGCGGTGGGTGCAGATGTTGAGGACGACGTTGACGTCCCCACTCCGCGAGCGGGTGACGATGACCGGGTCGGCGCCGATGTGGCGAGCCACGTAGTCGAAGGCGTTGGGGATCTCGGTCTCGTGGGCGAGGACGGTCCATGCCTTGCCGAAGAGTCGACTCAGCTCGAGGCGGTACACCTCTGGGTCCTTGAGCAGCCGCATCGACACCTCGTGCTTGTCGAGGTCGAAGAGGTCTGCGAGTGGCGTCCCGTCGGACAAGATCGGCCCGACGTCAGTCCTGGGCCGGTCATCGATGGTCATGGCTACTCCTTGGTCTCGTACTGCGGATCAGATCGGGGGAAGAAGTGGGTCAGCCCCAGCGGACGGGGACAGAGGTGGGCTGACGCATGTGGGCGCCACGGATCATCATCGGCTCGGCATCCTCGTCGGCTCGCAGGTTCGGGAGCTCGTCGAGCAGCACGTTGAGCGCAGTCGACATCTCGAGCTTGGCGAGGTTCATACCCAGGCAGGTGTGCGGCCCGAATCCGAAGGCGATGTTGGGCTTGTTCATCCGGCGGTGGATGTCGTAGGTGTCCGGGTCAGGCCAGGCGTCGGGGTCGCGCAGCCCGGCACCCTTGACGATCGTGACCCCCGACCCCTCGGGGATCTTGACGCCACGGATCTCGACGTCCCTAGATGCGGTCCGGGCCGCCGTGATCGAGACGGGCTCGAATCGGGTCGCCTCCGTGATCGCCTTGGGCACGAGGCTGCGGTCGGCCTTGACCTCGGCGAGCAGATCGGGCCTGGTCAGGAGCAGCACGAGTGCGTTGCCGAAGCTTCGCGTCGTCGTCTCGGCGGCAGCCGGGAGCAGCGAGCGCGTGAAGACCACGACCTCGTCGTCGGTCAGCCGCTCCCCGTCGACCTCGGTGCGCAGCAGGTGCGAGATGAGGTTGTTGCCGGTGGCACCCTCCGCACGACGGCGTTGGACCACCGGAAGGATGTCGTCGTAGAGCGCCTTGACCGCCGCGATGGCCCGGCCCTGGTTGATCTTGGCTTGCTCGCGCTTGTTGGGGTCGGTGCTGCCGAAGCCGAGGAGGATCGTCAACGCCTTGGTCTGGAAGTCGTCGAAGGACGCGTCGCCCTCACCGTGGAAGCCGATGATCTCGTACACGATGCGGACGGGGAAGTCGACTGCAAACTCGGTGAGATTGAGGCGGTCCCCCTTCGCCTTGAGCTCGCCAACCATCTTGTTGATGACGGGCGTCACGATCGTGTCGCCCCACAGCTCGAAGTTCTCGCGACCGAGCCCCGGCATGAAGAGTTTGCGCAGGCGAGAGTGCTCCTCACCGTCGAGGCCCGTCATCACGTTGCCCATGAGCGGGCGGAAGGCTGCGGCCACCGCCTCGCTGCCGAACGACTCGAAGTCCTTGAGCGCGGTGAGGCAGTCCTCGAACTTGAAGATCGAGTACACCTCGCGCTCGCCGTTGAATCCCGCTGCCATGGAAGGGGTGCCGAACTCGGCGAGCACATCCCCCTTCATCACGGGCTGGGTCTCGCGGTACTTGGCGAAGGTCGGGTAGGGGGTCTCGACGGAGGTGGCTCCGAAGGCCTCACTGATCTCCACCATGAGGTCGGCCGCCGTCGGCTGACGCTCCTCGTGGGTGGCTGTCGCGGTGTCAGTGGTCATCAGCAATCATCCTTTGGTGTTGATGGCGGCGAGGTTCAGCTGGCGGCTCGACCCGACATAACCGAGCTGGGTCGAGAACCCGCCGTCGATCGAGAGGATCTGGCCGTTGATGTAGGACGAACGGTCGGAGGCGAGGAAGACGACGGCGTTGGAGATGTCCTCGGGCTTCCCGAGGCGCTGCACCGAGAGGTTGCCGACGAACATGTCGCGGTAGGCGCCGGGGAACTTCGCTTGGTTCTCCTCGCTGACGATCAGGCCGGGCGCGATGGCGTTGACGCGCACGCCCTTGGGTCCGTACTGGACGGCCAGGTGGCGGGTCAGCGAGTTGAGTCCCCCCTTGCCCGCGGCGTAGGCGGTGTTGCGGTCATCGCCACCGAGGGACTGACCCGAGGAGATGTTGACGATGGCGCCACCGCCGCGCTCGATCATCAGCGGGATGACGTTGCGGCACATGAGCATGGGTCCGGTCAGGTTGATCGCCGTCGACTGGGCCCAGAGCTCCGGCGAGATGCTCAGCAAGTCGGAGTCCTGACCCGAGAGGTGGGTGGCGCCGGCGTTGTTGTCGAGGATGTCGACGCTGCCGAAGGCCGATACGGCCGCCGCGACCAGCGCCTCGATGCTCGCCTCGTCCGTCAGGTCGCAGACCTGCCCCAAGACCTCGTGACCCGCGGTGACGAGGGCGGCCGTCGCAACCTCGAGGCCCTCGCTGTTGACATCGGTCAGCACCACGCGGGCGCCCTCCTCGGCCAGGGCTCGGGCGCTGTCGGCACCGATCACCCCTGCGGCGCCCGTGACGAGCGCAACCTTCCCATCAAGCAGTCCCACGCTGGCTCCTTTGCCGGGCGGCGACGGCCGCGACCCCGTCGTCGCGACGCCCACCCCGTACATGTAAGACATATTCTGCGCAGACTGCTCAATCCAAGTCAATGGACCCGCAGGAATCCGACCGTCCGTCTCGCGGCCCTTGACGCGACGTGCTGCGCACCACACAATGGCCATCTCCCATCGAAGTGAGAGGCGCCTCTCAAAATTGCGCCTGGCTAGGAAACAGCACATGATCGTTCGCCCACTCCCCCGGCGCCCTCACCTGACCCGTCAGGGCGACTCGGCCCTGGCCGAGCTCTTGCACCAGGCGCGCGTCGCGGCGGCGGATCGCGCAGCCCTGCCCGCCGACGCCAGCTACTGGCAGGCCGCCGAGACCCGCTCGGCGATGGCGATGGCCAGGGCGGACCAGATCTTCGGGGGTCGCCATGATGCCCGGACGCTCCTCGCGGTCCTGGTGGCCGTCGTGGCCCGGGCCGATCTGCCCGACGACCAGCCCCACGGTTCCCGGCTCTCCAGCTCACCCGCCGACCAGGTCTTCGACTCGACGACGATGGCCGGCTGGCTGCGGGCGACCTCGTCCACCACCTCGTCCGGCGAGGTCTATGCCGAGGGCGCCGTCGCAGCCGAGGAGGTCCTGGCGTCGAACCTCGGGGCCGAGCGCCTCGCCGCGGCGTGGACCTCGGTGTGCGGCGTCTCGCTGCTCGAGCTCGTCGCCCAGGTCGAATTGATGCCGGCCGCGGACCAGCCCTCGGTGAGCGAGGTCCGATTGCTGCAGCGGGTCACCTGCCACTGCCTCGCCACCAACCGGGGCATGACGTCGGCACAGCTCACGCGGCTGGTGGGCAGCGACCGGCGCACCATGTCGACCTGGCTGCGCTACGGCGCGCCCTCCCGCCGCAACACCGGACATCTCGTCCCCGCCCGGCACTGCGCCACTGTCGTCGGGATGTCGCTCGGTGACTGGCGGACCATCCAGGACGCGGCGGCGGGCTGCCGGGTGACCGTTGGCCCGAGGGCGCGCGCGGTCGCACCTGCCCCGGTCGCGGGGCGCCGCGCCGTCACCTGGGACGAGGGAGAGGTCATGGAGTGGTTCGAGAGCCACCCGACGCTCTCGTGCGAGGGTCGGTGCCGCCGACACCGCATCCAGGCCGTGCCGGTCGCCGCTGTCGCCGGTGGGGGCGACGCCTGTGCCACTCATCGCCCGTCGGACTCCGACCGCCGCAGCCGTCGCTGGCTGCACTCGGTCTGATGGTGCAGCCAGCGACGGCCACCCCGAACGCGGCGCCTGCGGTCGAGAGCGCGGGAACGCCGGCGGGCGCGGCCCCCGGCCGCCGCGAGCAGAACCGGACACGCCTGCGCCACAACGTCCACGCCACGGCCTGGCAGCTCGTCAACGAGCGCGGGTATGACGAGGTGACGGTCGAGGACATCGCTGCGGGAGCGGGCATCTCGGTCGCCACCTTCTATCGCCACTTCTCCGGCAAGGACGACGTGATCACCAGGCGCTGGCTCTCACCCGAGCGTTACGGCTCCCTCGTGGACCGGATCGATGTCTCCTACGACATGCCACGGGCGGTGGCCAGCCTCTTCTCGAGGTACGCCGCCGCGGTCGAGAGCTACGACGTCAGCCTGCTCACCCGCCTCAAGACGATCCACCTCGACGCAGGCCTGCGGACGGCGATGGCCCGCGGCCGTGAGGAGGACGTGCAGACCCTGTGCGACCTCTTCGGCCGGATGATCGGGGTCGACCCAGCGGTGCAACCGATCCAACTGGCGGGAGCCGTGACGATCACCGCTCGCTCGACGACGATGTCCTACTGGGCCGCCCTGGACGGATCCGAGTCACTCACCGAGCTGCTCGACGAGTGCGCCCGAGCCTTGGCGCCGATGCTCACGCAGTGTCAAGTGATGGCCCTGGCTGCGCGCTGACCCCCATACCGGGGTCGGGGCTGCGGCGCGGCAGGGTGATCACGGCGCAGACGGCCGAGGCGAGCGCCAGCCCCGCACCGACCAGCGCCGCCATGGTGAAAGCGTGCGGAGCGAGGGTCTCGCCCGGCGAGAGGGCATCGAGGACCGTGGCCGCCAGCGCGCTGCCGGCAGCGAACCCGAAGAACCGGACCACCTGGTTGGCGCTCAACGCGCTGCTGGTGTCGTGTGCGGGGACGTGCCGGACGACGACCACAGGGATCATCGCGAAGGTCCCCCCTGCCCCGAGGCCCGCGATCCCCATCGCCACCGCGATCTGCACCCAACCGTCCCGGTCGACGGCGAAGACCAGGATCGCACCCAGGTAGGCGAGCGATCCCAGCGGCAGCACCCGCTCTGGCCCCCACCTGTCGGCGATCCGACGGGCCACCCGGTTGCCCCCGAAACCACAGATGGCGTAGGGCACCAGCATGAGGCCGGCGAAGAGCGGCGAGCTCGCCAGTCCACCGGACTCCCGCGGCGCTTGGACCAGCTGGACCATGAGCGTGATGAGGACGTAGACGCCCGCACCGACGAGCAGTGCCACGAGGTTGGCACCGAGGGCACCCCTGCGCACCGCCTGCTGCAGATCGACCATCGGGTCCGGCAGACCCCAGGCCCTGACGGCCCACAGCCCGAGCAGCGCAAGGCCCGCTAGCGCCAGGACGACGAAGGGGGCGGAGGTCCAGCCCCAGCGAGACGCCTGGCTGATGGCCAGCATGAGCGCGAGCGTGCCCGATGCCAGGACGACGCCGTCCAACCAGTCGACCCGCTGGTCCGGGTGGGAGCTCGCTGGCAGCGTGCGTACGGCGAGGACCAGGGCGACCGCGGTGAGCACAAGACCGAACCAGAAGGCACCCCGCACCCCCCAGAGGGTCGCGATGAGGGAGGTCGTCGGATACCCGAGCCCGGCGAACGTCAGGTTGCTGACGGACAGCACCCCCAGGAGCTGGGGCAGGCGCTCCGGCGGGGCCGCATCCCGAGCCGCAGCCATCGCCAGGGGGAGGACGCCGATGCCAAATCCCTGGAGGACCCGCCCCACGACCAGCCCGACGAACCCGAGCGGCAGTGCGGAGAGCAGGCAGCCGAGCGCAACCAGGCCCAAGCAGGCCAGCAGCACCGGGCGCCTGCGTGTCCCACCGCCCAGTCGACCGACGATCGGTGAGATGACGGCGCCGACGAGCAGAGGCGCGGTCTGCACCCACTGGGCCCAGACCAGGGGCACCTGCTCCTGGAGTGCGACGGCCGTGACGAGCGGGGCGCCGAGACTGCTGATGAGCGCCGTCGACGCCGACAGCATGACCAAGGTGATGAAGAGCGCGCGGCGCCCCGGCGCAACTCGCACGCTACCCGCCCTTCATCCCGGTCGGACGCGAGTGCTCAGCGATCGAAGCGCAGGATCTTGCGCGCGTTGAGCTCGGTGATCTTGTGGCAGTCCTCGTCGGAGACGTCCGCGAGGATCTCGGCGGCGCGCTTGCGGCTGTTGGGCCAGTTGGAGTCGGAGTGCGGGTAGTCGACCTCGAGCATCACCCGGTCGGCACTGATGTAGCCGTCACCGAGGTTGGCCAGACCGTGCACGTCGTCGATGAAGCACCCCCAGAAGTGCTTCTGGAAGAGCTCGGACGGCTTGGCCGCCTTGTCGATGTTCTGGTACCAGCGGTGCCGCTCCCACGTGTAGTCGGCGCGCTCGAGGATGTAGGGGAACCAGCCGATACCACCCTCGGCGAGGATGAACTGCAGCTTGGGGTGCTTCTGCAGCTGGCCGGAGAAGAGCAGCTCGACCGAGGACCACATGAGGTTGCTCGCGAAGAGCGCCGTCGGGATCGCGTAGGGCACGGGCGACTCGGCCATGGCCTCCGCAGAGCGGCCCATGGTGCCGGTCGCCACGCTGAAGGGGAACCCCGGGACGAAGCCGCCGGATCCGAAGTGGAGGCTGACCGGCATCTCGGTCTCCTCGCAGACGTCCCACAACGGCGTCCAGTAGTCGTTGGTGAAGCCCGGCAGGCCGAGCGGGATCGGGTTGTCGGGGAACGAGATCGTCCTGGCGCCCTTGGCGGCCATGCGCTCGACCTCCTTGACCGCAGCGTCGACGTCCCACACCGGGAGCAGCGCCATGGGGATGAGCCGGTCGGGCGCGTATGCGCACCACTCGTCGACCTGCCAGTCGTTCCACGCCTTGATGCAGAGCTCGGCGAGCTCCTTGTCCTTGGCGCGGTGGAAGACGCCGCCGCCGAAGCCCGGGAAGGACGGGAAGCTGAGCGCGGCCTGGACGCCGTCGATGTCCATGTCCTCGATGCGGGCCTTGGGCTCGTAGCAACCGGGGATCATGTCCTCGTAGCGGACCGGCTCGGCGCCGAAGTCCTTGGGCTCACGGCCCGCGACCGCGTTGATGCCGATGTAGGGGAAGAGCTGACCCTCGTACTTCCAGGTGTGGTTGCCCTCCGCCGTGGTGATGATCTGCGGACCGGAAGCCTGGTACCGCTCCGGGAGGCGATCAGCCCACACCCGCGGGTGCTCGATCACGTGGTCGTCGACGGAGACGATCTGCATGTTGTCCTGGAGCGGCACGTCCATCCTCCTCGATAGATTAATAGTACACTTATCGTATATCATGTTCATTGCGGAGACCAACCCGACCGACAAAGGACTGGCCGATGACCGACAACCTCGAAATCTTCGAAGCCCCTGACGACCTCGACGGGACGGCCCAGGCGGCCGGCGCTCCCTCGGCACCCGACGAGGACGACCACGACCTGCTCACCTACTCGATCGCCACGGACCGCTTGCGGGACCAGATCGCCCTGGACGGGCAGGAGCTGACCGCGGTGATCGCCAACCACGGCGAGGACTCCGAGCAGGCCACCGCGCTGCGAGAGCGCATCCAGCAGCTGCGGGATGGCGTGGAGCGACACGGGCAGGCACAGCGTGACCACGTCAACGAGCGCGAGTTCTTCGGCGAGTAGCCCGACTCGCCCGGGGACCACTCCCTCGGGTGCTCACAGCGAGCCGTGGACGACGACCCCTTCGACGAGGGTCGCCACGACCTCCGGGCCGGAGGGGGCGTCGTCACCCAGGACGAGCAGGTCCGCCGGGTCTCCCGGGGCCAGGACCCTGACCGGCCAACCACGACCGGCGCTGCGCTGGTACATCTTCGCGGCGGTCACCGGGCCCAGGCCCTCGTCGGCGCCGAGCACTGCCCCGCTCCCGGTCCGCCGGGTCGTCGCCGCCTCGATGCCGCGCCACGGGCTGATCGGGCCCAGGGGCGCATCGCTCCCACCGAGGAGGGGGACGCCCGCGGCGGCGAGAGAGCGAAGCCGGAAGAGCTCGTGGTGACGATCGGGTTCCACCTCGTCGAGGTAGCGATCACCGCGCGTGGCGATCAACCCGGGCTGGACGCACACCGCGACCCCGGCCCGGGCGATCAGCTCGGCATAACCCTCGGGAACGACGTTGGCGTGCTCGACCCGATCGCCCGGGCCCAGCCCCGCGCTGAGAGCCAGCGCCAGCTGGACGTCGGTGACGCAGTGCACGGCGACGCCGCGATCGACGGCATGTGCCGCCTCGACCTGCTGAGCGAGCACGTCGAGGCGCGGCAGGGCGTCGTCGTCGAGCACGATCTTGACGGCGTCCACGACGACCCGACCGGTTGGCTCCGGCATGGCGAAGGCTGTGACCGACCCCTTCGTCATCGCCCAGATCCGCTGCGGCAGAGGAGCGCTCGCGAGCATCGCCAACGCGGCGAGGTCGTTGAGGTGCCCAGCGTCAGTGACCGACGTGACACCATGGGCCGCCAGCCGCTGTCCGAGCCGCAGCCAGTCCGGCTGGTGCGGGGGGAGACGCTCTCGCATCCACGCGTCCAGGCGGACGAGATGACCCGTGGGTCGTCCTGCTGCGTCGCGCTCCACCCCGTCAGGCTGCGGTGATCCATCAGCTCTGTCCCCCAGCACCTCCGCGAGCCCGGTCGAGTCGAGCACCCACCTGCTGCCGGTGCGGTCCTGGATCCGCACCGGTCCGACCGCGACCTCGTCCAGGTCACGGCGGTCGAGCCATCCCGACTGGTTGAGGTCATAACCGATACCCCTCAGCCATCCCTCGGGCTGACGCTGTCGCGCCGCCCTGAGCAGCGCGCCCAGCCCACCCCCGGCGACCAGCTCATCGGGAGTCAAGGACACCGAGTCGACGGCCGCGGCGGCGGCCGCCAGGTGGATGTGGTGGTCGTGCAAGCCGGGGATCAGCCGCGCGCCCTCGAGATCCACCTCGGCTGCACCCGCCGCACCGCGGTCCGCCAGGAGTCCCCCCACGATGTGGAGGTCACGGAGACGACCGGAGATCGACGCGTTGCGCAGGGTGCGGTCGACGCTCATCGCGCGACCCGGGCCAGCACGTGCGAGGTGTCCGCACCGAGCGTGGCAGCGCTGCCGGCCGCCCTTCGAAGGCGCGGCCGGGCCACCGGCTCGTCGCCGAGGCACCACTGCTCCACCGACGCTCCCCCCTGCGGGCAGCGCCGGGCAACGGCGGCCCTCGCACCCGGCTCGGCCACCACGAGGGAGGCGACCTGCTCCATCGAGATGTCGACGACGCCTGCGGCGCCCTGCAGGACCGCTGCGGCGGCAACCACCCCGCAAAGCGGGTCGGCGATGGCATCACCGGCAAAGCAGGGCTCTCCCGCCTCGTCCCATGCGACCAACCCGGCCCCTGCCGCGACGTCGTCGCCGAAGCCCACCGAGTCATCTCGCTGCCCTCGCGCGGTGATCGCCACCCAGGCTTGGTTGCGGGCCGTCATGGCCCCCGGGTCCAACCCGAGGCCGGCGATGGCTCGCGACCGTGCTGCGGTGATGACGACATCGGCCCGAGCGACCAGGAGTCCGAGGTCAGCACGTCCTGCCGTCGTTGTGAGGTCCAGCGCGACCGACTCCTTGCCCACGTTGAGCAGGTCGTAGAAGTCGGAGTTGCCACGCCGCGCGCCATCCGGCCGGGGCGACGACTCGACCTTGATCACCCGTGCTCCGGCACGTAGGAGGAGCGCCCCGCACAGCGGGCCGGCCCAGAGCGCCGAGAGGTCGACGACGACCGCCCCGTCGAGATCTCGCGCGCTCCCCTTCGCCGTGGGCCACCACGACGGTGCGGGGTGGGCTCGCGCGCCTCCGACGACCGCCGCGGCCAGCCCGAGCAGCCGAGCCCGCGCGACGACCACTGCGCCCGGACGGGAGGCGATCGCGGACTCCACGACAGACCATGGCTCGTCGGCGTCGGGTGCCTCGTGACCGAGCAGGGCCGGGATGAGCTCGACGTCCTCCGGACGTGGCAGCGACAGCGCGACCCATCCGTCTCGTGCCCGCAACAGACGCCCGGCACCCCCGAGCGTCACGCGACCGTCACGCCCACAGCCGGTGAGCGCGGCCCGTTCCGAGAGCAACCCGGAGTCGAGGCCGAAGGGGGCCGCGAGCTCGTCGACGAGTGTGGCCGCGCGTGTCGGCGGGCAGAGGGGGGCACGGCCGGCATGACCGGTGAGGCTCATCGCACCGGACCTGGCCCACGCGCGGCCATCCTCCGACGGTGTCCTCGCATCGGGTGTGGCGTGCATGATCTCACCGTAGTGTGAGCGACGTGGATCGCTTCGATGTCTCATCGCTCGTGGCTCCCGGCGCTGCGGCGGTACGCGAATCGCTGAGCGTGCTGCACACAGGCTCCCCCGTCATCATCGATGCAGCGGACGCAGCAGCCGTGGCGGCCCCCGCCGCCGGGTCGCCCAGATCCGTGCTGCGCGAGGTGGCCGCTCCGGTGCTCGCGGTCGGCGACCCCTTCGTCGCCCCACCTTGGCTCGTCGACATGGCCGACGCCTGCGTCACCACCCACCCCGACCCCCCGTCGCCGTGGGTGAGCTCCGATCCGAGCGCCTGCGCCGATGCCGTGAAGGCCCAACCGCTGGCCGCCCTGGCGCTCGTGCGCCTCCTCCGGGCCACCCCAGCCCTCGAGGTTCCCGTGGCGATCGCCGCCGAGGCAGCCACCTATGCCGCGCTGTTGGGCAGCGCCGCCTTCGCGACGTGGCGCGCTGCCACTCACGCCGAGCACCATGTGGCCGACGAACCCGTGCTCCTGAGCCGCGCCGGCGATGTGCTGCGCGTCGAGCTCAACCGGCCGCGCGTGCACAATGCGGTGGACACGGCACTGCGTGATGCCCTCGTCGAGGCCCTGGGCCTGGCCGAGTTGGACCCGGCACTTCGTGTCGAGCTGAGCGGACGCGGGGCGAGTTTCTGCGCAGGCGGCGACCTCAGTGAGTTCGGGCAGGTCGGTGACCCGGCAACCTCGGTCGCCGTCCGGGCCACCCGGCACCCGGGCGCCAGCGCGCACCGCATCGCCCGGCGACTGACCGTCCGCATCCACGGCGCCTGCATCGGGGCCGGCATCGAGCTCGCGGCCTTCGCCGGGCACGTCATCGCCGACCCCGGAACCACCATGAGACTCCCCGAGCTGAGCATGGGGTTGGTCCCCGGCGCCGGCGGCACGGTCAGCCTCCCGCGCCGGATCGGTCGTCATCGCACCGCGTGGCTCGCCCTGTCCGGCGAGCCCGTCGACGCACGCACCGCCCTGCACTGGGGGCTCGTCGATGCGCTCGCTTGACCACGCCTCGGCCGCCGACGAGCGTCCACCCATCGCCTTCATCGGCACCGGCCAGATCGGCGGCCCGATGGTCCGCAGACTGCTCGCCGACGGGGTCGAGGTCCATGTCCACGCCCGGCGCCCCGATGTGCGCGACGACCTGGCCGCCGCAGGCGCCGTGATCCACGACTCGGTCGCCCGGGCCGTCACCGGGCGCTCGGTCGTCCTCGTGTGCCTCTACGACGACTCCCAGCTCCGCGAGGTCTGCCTGGGACCGGACGGCGCGATCGCCGCCATGCCCCGTGGCGGGCTGCTGGCCAGTCATACGACCGGGCTCCCCTCGACGCTGGCCGAGCTGGCGGAGGCAGCGAGCGCCCGAGGCGTGGACGTCATCGACGCCCCCTTCAGCGGCACCAGCAAGGACGTGCTCGCCGGACGCCTGACGATCATGATCGGCGGTGACCCCACCGCGCAGGACCGGATCACCCCCTTCGTCCGCGCCTACGCCAGCACGGTGGTCCGCACCGGGCCCCGTGGATCAGCTCTGTCCGTCAAGCTGGTCAACAACCTGCTCTTCGCGGCCCACGCACAACTCACCGCTCGCGTCCTCCGGATCTGCGACGCCCTGGACCTCGACCGGGCCACGCTGCTCGAGGCCGTCGCGGCGAGCAGCGGGTCCAGCGCCTTCATCACCAAGCTGGGCGCCTACCCGGACGCCGAGACCATGTTTGCGACAGTCACGCCCTACCTGACCAAGGATGTACGGATGGCCCGGGCCGTCGCCGACGAGCTCGGCGTCGACCTAGGCGTCGTCGGGGCGACCGTCTCGGACGGGCCCCTCGATCTCACTCCCGGCTGACCCGCTCGCCGGCCGGATCGGAGTCCTCGGCCCAGGCGCGCTGCACGAGGGCGAGACGACCACCAGCGAGCATCATCGCGCAGAACATCTGCAGCTCGACGACCTCGTCGGTCGTGAAGTGCCTGCCCAGCGCCCCGTACGTGTCGTCGTCGATGGCGAACCAGTCGTTGACGAAGTCGTCGGCATACGCGAGGGCGGCCTGCTCCCGGGCAGAGAAGCGGTCGTCGTCCGGGGCGAGGCAGGCGATGTCCTCCTCGGTGACGGCATCACTCTTGCGAGCCGCCTGACACGTCCGACACTGGGTGAAGGACGCGATGCGCAGACGCACCAGCTCGCGCAACCGCGACTCGAGTAGGGCCTGCTCCTGGAGGGCTCCGAGGAGCTGGACCCACGCGGTGGCTGCCTCGGGGCGCCGGCCCCAGATCTGGACCGGCAAGGAGGTGCTCAACGTACCCGCCGCGAGTCGTCCATCGATCTCACGGCGAAGGGGGTCGGGCAGGTCGCCGAGCGGGAGCGGGTCAATAGCAGCCACGGGCACCTCAGCACTCATCGAATTGAACGCTTCTCGATCAAAGTGTCACACGCTGCGCCGGGTCTGTCCACCATCGCTCGACCCTGCGGTCAGAGGGTCTCGATGACCTCGTCGTCGAGGATGGGGGTCCCGATCTTTTCCGGCTCGGGGGCCTCCATGTCGACCTCGGAGTGCGCGCCGCAGCCGTGGTCGCGGCTCACGACGCCACCGTCGCTCGGGCTCCACTCGTTGGCGCAGACGCCGAAGACGCGGCGCAGCTCGCCGGTCATCGGGATGAAGTAGCCGCAGCCCGAGCAGCGACCGGGCGCCTTGACGGCGACCTCGGCGGTCGGTCCGTGCGCGCCGTCGTACCAGCGCTGGGCGGCCGCGTCGCGGCCCTCGGCGGACAGCACGCGCGGACGGCCCAGGCCGAGCTCCCAGAGCGCGACGGCGTCGACGTCCTCCTCGCCGGTGGCCTCGAATCCGGCCACGAGGTTGGGGTCGTCATCGATCTTGGGGGTGACGTCACCGGGGCCCACGTCGCCGGGGGCGAGGCGCTCGGCCCACGGCAGCCACTCCGGGGAGAGGATCGCGTCGTCGCCGGGCAGCAGCTGCGACTCGCAGACCGTCGCCGTCTTCGAGCGCGGGGCGCGGGTGACGGTGACCGCCCAGTTCCACCCGCTGTAGCCGGGCAGGGTCGCGGCGAACCAGTGCGTGCCGAGGCGCTCCCCGTCGAGGGTGAAGCCGACGTGCTCGCCGACGCCCTCCCCCTGCGTCGCCTCGTGGAGCTCGCGACGGGCCGGCTCGACCGCGGCCGCGAGGACGGCGTCGGCCTTGGGCCGCGCCTTGGCGCGCGGCTTGGTGGCGCTCTCGGTCATCTCAGCCCTCCAGGTCGTCGGCGATGCGACGCAGCACCTGGGCGACCTTGGCGCCCTGGGCGCGCTCGGGGTAGCGGCCGCGGCGCAGGCCGTTGCCGACGCCGTCGAGCAGCTTGATGACGTCCTCGACGATGGCGGCCATGTCCTCTGCGGGCTTGCGGTCGCGCTGGCGCAGGTTGGAGGCGACGCTCGGCGGGGCGTCGAGCACCGTGACACCCATCGCCTGGGAGCCGCGGCGGCCCTCGACGACGCCGTAGTCGACGCGCGTGCCGCCCTTGAGGGTCGTCGTGCCCTCGGGCAGGGCATTGGCGTGGAGGAAGATGTCCGCGCCGTCGTCGCCGGAGATGAAGCCGAAGCCCTTCTCCGCGTCGTACCACTTGACCTTGCCAGTGGGCACCGTGCACCTCTTGCTCGTTACCGGGGATGTGTGGGCGCACGGGTCCGTGCACCACCGTCAAGGCTAACCCGAAGCGCCGAAAACCCGGTGGTCGGCTGTCGGTGGGCTGGGGCAGCATGGTCCCTCGTGACCACGCTGCCCCAGGACGTCCCCGCCCACGAGATCGGGCCGGGCGTGTCCGGGTTCTGGCGGGCACTTCCGCGCGAAGGGAGGTTCCTCCTCTCCACGGTCGCGCTCCAGCACCTCGGGCGGGGTATGACCCTGCCCTTCACCGTGATCTACCTGCACGAGGTGCGGGGCTTCTCCCTCGACACCGCGGGCTCGATCATGGCGCTGCTCGCGCTGGTGGCCGCCCTCGCCGCGGCGCCCCTCGGCGCCCTCACCGACCGCCTCGGCGCCCGGTGGATGCTCATCGTCGCCGGCGTCTGCCAGAGCCTCGGCGCCGTCGCGCTGGCCTTCGCCACGAGCCTGCCGATCGCGGTCCTCGGCGCGGTCCTCATGGGGCTGTCGCAGAGCATCGGCTGGTCGGCGTCCAACACCTTCATCTCCGCCCTGGTGCGAGGACCCCTGCGGCAGCGGTACTTCGGGGTCAACTTCGCCCTGCTCAACCTCGGCATCGGCGCCGGCGGGCTCATCGCCGGGGCCTTCGTCGACGTCACCCGGCCGGTGACCTTCGAGACGATCTTCCTCGTCGACGCCGTGCTCGTCCTCATCCCCGGCATCTGGCTGCTCGGCCCCCTTCGCCATGTGCACGCACGGGCCGAGCGCCCCGACGACGACTCCGCGACGGCGAGCTACGCGACGGTCCTGCGCCTGCCCGGCATGCGCTGGGTGCTGCTGCTGGCGCTCGTCACGAGCTTCGTCGGCTACGGCCAGCTCGAGGCCGGCATCCCGGCCTTCGCGCACGGGGTGGCGCAGGTGAGCACGTCGGTCGTGGGGCTGGCCTTCGCCGCCAACACCGCCGTGATCGTCCTGCTGCAGTTCTGGGTGCTCCAGCGCATCGAGGGCCACCGGCGCACGCGCGTCGGCCTCGTCATGCTCGGCATCTGGGCCCTCGCGTGGCTGGCCCTCGGGCTGAGCGGCCAGCTCCCGGGCAGTCTGGCGGCCGCCGTGCTCGTCGTCGCCTTCCTCACCCTCTTCGGCCTCGGCGAGACCCTGCTGCAGCCGACGCTGCCCGCGATCACCAACGACATGGCGCCCGACCACCTGCGCGGGCGGGTCAACGCCGCGCAGTCCACGGCCTTCATGGCCGGCGGGGTGCTCGGACCGCTCGTCGCCGGGGTGCTCCTCGAGCGCGACCTGTCGACGACCTTCGTCCTCGTCGTCGTCGCGGGGCTCGTCCTCACGGCCTGGCTCTTCCTGCGGCTGGAGCGGATCATCAGCCCGACCGTCAACGGCCTGGCCGTGACCGCGACGGACGAGCAGCCCGTCCGCTGACATACCGTGGGTCGGTGCGTTCCCTCGCCGAGGACATCCGTCAGCGCTCCGACGCGGAGCTGACGGCACTGCTCGACCTCCGCCCGGACCTCGCCCGACCGCAGCCCGCCGACCTCACGGCCCTCGCCGCCCGGGCGAGCACCCGGGCGAGCACCGCCCGCGCCGTCGACCACCTCGACCTGCCGCACCTCACCGCCCTGCAGGCATGCGCGATCGCCGGCTCCACGGACCCCGCGACGATCGCCCCCTTCGTCGGGGTGGACGAGCAGGAGGCCGCCACCCTCGTCGACGACCTGACGACCGCGGCCCTGCTGTGGCGCTCGCCCGACGGGCCGGCCCTGGTACGCACCGTCACCGACGTGCTGGGCCCGCACCCCGCGGGGCTCGGCCCGAGCGCCGCCACCCTCGGCCACGCCCTGCCGCTCGACCTGCCGGCGACGCTCGCCGACCTCACCGTCGAGCAGACCCAGGTGCTCGCGCACATCACCGCCCACGGCCCCACCGCCACCGTCCCCGGCGACCCCGACGGGCGCACCGGGCGGGCCGTCGCCGAGCTCGTCGACGCCGGTCTGCTCGCCGCCCCCGACGGCGACCACGTCGTCGTGCCGCGCGAGGTGGGGCTGGCCGTCCGCGGTGGCCGGCTGCGGGCAGAGCCCGTCGGCGAGGTCACGCCCCCGCCGACCTACGACCCCGACGACGTCGACCGCGCCGCGACGGCCTCGGCCACCGAGCTCGTCGCCCTCGTCGACGAGCTGCTCGACCACGCCGACGACCTGCGTCCGCGCGTCCTGCGCAGCGGCGGCCTGGCCGTGCGCGACCTGCGCACCCTCGCCACCCGCATCGACCTCGACGAGACCGGCACGACGCTCCTGCTCGAGCTCGCCCTCGGCGCGGCCCTGCTCGCCGACGACCACGCCCTCGACCCGACCTGGCGCCTGACGACCCGCGTCGACGACTGGCGCGCCCTGCCACCCGCCCGGCGCTGGAGCGCGCTCGCCCTGCCGTGGCTGCACTCGCTGCGGGCGACGGTCGTGCCCGCGCCCGAGGACGGCGGGCGGGTCAACGCCCTGTCCGAGGGCATGGTCTGGCCGCCGGTGCGGGCGCTGCGCCACGAGGTGCTCGAGATCCTCGCCGCGCTCCCCGCCGGCAGCGCTCCCGACACGGCCACCGTCGTGCGCCTGCTCCACGAGCGCCGCCCGCGCCGCATGCCGCACCAGGCCGACGAGGTGATCGCCGCCCTGCTGCGCGAGGGCGAGACGCTCGGGGTCACCGGCCGCGGCGCCCTCGGCTCCTTCGGCCGGCTGCTGCTGAGCGACGAGGCCGCGGCGACCGACCGGCTCGCCGAGCTCGTCCCCGACCCCGTCGACCAGCTGCTCCTCCAGGCCGACCTCACGGCGGTCGTGCCGGGCACCCCGGTGCCGGAGCTCGCCGCCGTGCTGCGGCGCAGCTCGGTCCTGGAGTCCCGGGGCGGCGCGAGCGTGCACCGGTTCACCGAGACCGCGCTGCGCGGGGCCCTCGACGCGGGCTGGACCGCCGACGACCTGCTCGAGTCGCTCGCCCGCTTCAGCGCGACGCCCGTGCCCCAGCCCCTCGACTACCTCGTGCGCGACGTCGCCCGGCGCCACGGCCAGCTGCGCGTCGGGAGCGCCGGCAGCTATCTGCGCAGCGACGACCCGACGCACCTCGAGGCGCTGCTCGGCCACCGCGACCTCGGCCACCTGCAGCTGCGCCAGCTCGCACCGACCGTCCTCGTCTCCCCCGCGGGTCCGTCGACCCTCCTCGAGGCGCTGCGCGAGATCGGCGCCGCTCCGGCGCTCGAAGGGTCGGGCGGCGTCGTGAGCAGCCCGGCGACCGGCTCCCGGATCACGCCCCGCACCGCGCGCCCCGCCGTCGAGGTGCGCCCCGAACCCGCGGTCGACGTGCTCGAGCGGCTGCGCGCGGGCGAGGCGCGTGCCGCCGCCCAGCGGACCACCGCGACGACCGACGGGCCGAGCATCCCCGCACTCGACCCGGCGAGCAGCTCGGCGCTGCTGCGCGAGGCGGCCGCCGACCGGCTGCCGGTCTGGGTCGGGGTGACCGACGCGGTCGGCGCGACCCGCCGGGTGCTCTTCCACCCGGCGTCCGTCGAGGGCGGCCGGGTCGTCGGCGAGGTCGACGGGGTCCCACAGGTCTACTCGCTGCACCGGATCACCGGCGTCGTCATCGACGGCTGAGCCCCGCCCCCTTCGCCGCTGGCCTGCTGCTCCCCCGCCGGTCAGGCGCCGGAGAGCGCCTTGACCACGCGCGAGGGCGAGGGCTTGCCGAGCTGCTGCGCCATCCACACGCTCGTCTCGACGAGGGCGTCGAGGTCGACACCCGTCTCCACTCCGGCGCCGTCGAGCATCCACACGAGGTCCTCGGTCGCGAGGTTGCCCGTGGCCGACTTGGCATAGGGGCAGCCGCCGAGACCACCGGTCGAGGCGTCGACGACGCTCACGCCGGCACGCAGCGCGGTCAGCGTGTTGGCCAGGGCCTGCCCGTAGGTGTCGTGGAAGTGCACGCCGATCCGGTCCATCCCGATGCCCCGCCGGTCGAGGGCGGCGAGCAGCGCCTCGACGTGGCCGGTCGTGCCGGTGCCGATCGTGTCGCCGACGGAGAGCTGGTCGCAGCCGAGGTCCATGAGCTCGGCACAGGCGTCGGCCACCTGGTCCACCGGCACCGGCCCCTCCCACGGGTCGCCGAAGCACATCGAGACATAGGCCCGCACCCACAGCCCCGCGTCCTGCGCGCGCCGCACCACGGGGGCGAACATCTCGACCGACTCCGCCCGCGAGCGCCCGAGGTTCTTCTGGGCGAAGGTCTCCGTCGCGCTGCCGAAGATCGCGACCGCCCCGACCCCGGACTCGAGGGCACGGTCGAGACCGCGTTCGTTGGGCACGAGCACGGGGCGAAGGGGGCCGCGCCCCACCTCGTCGAGGTCGGCGAGCAGCTCGGTCGCGTCGGCCAGCTGCGGCACCCAGCGGGGCGAGACGAAGGAGGTCGTCTCGATCGTCTGCAGGCCGGCGGCGGCGAGCCGGCGCACGAACTGCGCCTTGACCTCGGTCGGGACGCTTGCCTTCTCGTTCTGCAGGCCGTCGCGCGGACCGACCTCGTAGATCGTCACCCGACGGGGCAGGTCGGCGGCGGGCTCGGTCTGCGGCAGTGCACGACTCATGCGGCCCATCATGGCCCATCACGTACCGTGGACCCGGCTGCTGCACCAACCCGGGAGGACACCAGAGGCATGAGCAACACCCCGTACCCGGACGAGCGGCCGGACCCCTACTCCGCCGACCCGTACTCGAGCGACCCCTATGTCCCGGGCAACCAGCCCGAGACCTCGCAGCCGCCCCTGCCCTACCCGCAGCAGCAGCCCCAGCAGCCGCCGACGACGCAGCTGCCGATGGCGGCCCCGCCCGGAGCGGGCGCCCCGCCGCCCTATGCCTACGCGACGCCCGTGCGCCCGGTGCCGGCCTCGCCGATCGTCCTGGTGATCCTGTCGGCGCTGGCGACGATGAGCGTCTACTGCTGCATCATCGGCATCCCCTCGCTCACGCTCGGCATCATCGCGCTGACGAAGAACTCGTCGGAGCCCGACGAGGCCGACCGGATGACCCGCTACGGCTGGATCTGCTTCGCGGCGACCACCGCCGTCCACATCCTCGGCGTGATCGCCCTGGTCGTCGCCATCGCCCTGTCGGAGGCCTGAGGTGGGGGCCGCCCCCGACGGTGCGCTGATCGTCCAGAGCGACAAGACCCTGCTGCTCGAGGTCGACCACGAGCGGGCCGCCGACGCCCGCCGGGCCATCGCCCCCTTCGCCGAGCTCGAGCGCGCCCCGGAGCACATCCACACCTACCGGGTCACCCCGCTCGGCCTGTGGAATGCCCGCGCCGCGGGCCACGACGCCGAGCAGGTCGTCGACGCCCTGCTCACCCACTCGCGCTACCCGGTGCCGCAGGCGCTGCTCGTCGACGTCGCCGAGACGATGGACCGCTACGGCCGCCTCGTGCTGGAAAAGGATGGTGAGCAGCTCGTCCTGCGCGCCACCGACCGGGCCGTGCTCACCGAGGTCATGCGGCACAAGAAGATCAAGCCGCTGCTCGGCGCACAGCTCTCCCCCGACGAGGTCGTCGTCCACCCCTCCGAGCGGGGCACGCTCAAGCAGGAGCTGCTCAAGGTCGGCTGGCCCGCCGACGACCGGGCCGGCTACGTCGACGGCGAGGCCCACCCCATCGACCTCACCGAGGACGGCTGGACCCTGCGGCCCTACCAGCAGCAGGCGGTCGACGGCTTCTGGGACGGCGGCTCCGGCGTCGTCGTCCTGCCGTGCGGCGCGGGCAAGACCCTCGTCGGGGCCGGCGCGATGGCCGCCGCGAGCGCCACGACGCTCATCCTCGTGACCAACACCGTCAGTGCCCGGCAGTGGAAGCAGGAGCTGCTCGAGCGCACCTCGCTCACCGAGGACGAGATCGGCGAGTACTCCGGGGCGCGCAAGGAGATCCGCCCGGTCACCATCGCGACCTACCAGGTGCTCACGCTCAAGCGCAAGGGCGTCTACCCGCACCTCGACCTGCTCGACGCCCGCGACTGGGGCCTGATCGTCTACGACGAGGTCCACCTGCTGCCGGCGCCGATCTTCCGGATGACCGCCGACCTGCAGGCCCGCCGCCGGCTCGGTCTGACGGCCACCCTCGTCCGCGAGGACGGCCGCGAGGCCGACGTCTTCTCGCTCATCGGCCCCAAGCGCTTCGACGCACCGTGGAAGGACATCGAGGCGCAGGGCTACATCGCGCCCGCCGACTGCGTCGAGGTCCGGGTGACGCTCAGCGACTCCGAGCGGATGGCCTATGCGACGGCCGAGCCCGACGACCGCTACCGGCTCTCGTCGTGCTCACCGGTCAAGCTGCCCGTCGTCCGCTCGCTCGTCGAGCAGCACCGCGGCGAGCCGACCCTCGTCATCGGCCAGTACCTCGACCAGCTGCACGAGCTCGCCGAGCAGCTCGACGCCGACCTCATCACCGGTGAGACCTCGGTCAAGGAGCGCCAGGAGCTCTTCGCCGACTTCCGCGAGGGCCGCTCCAGCCTGCTCGTGGTCTCCAAGGTCGCCAACTTCTCCGTCGACCTGCCCGAGGCGACCGTCGCCATCCAGGTGAGCGGCACCTTCGGCTCGCGGCAGGAGGAGGCCCAGCGTCTCGGTCGCGTCCTGCGGCCGAAGGGGGACGGCCGCACCGCGCACTTCTACACCGTCGTCACCCGCGACACCGTCGACGCGGAGTTCGCCGCCCACCGGCAGCGCTTCCTCGCCGAGCAGGGCTACGCCTATCGCATCGTCGACGCCGACGACCTGTAGACCGTCACAGGATCGACGTCAGGAAGCGCTTCGTCCGCTCGTGCTCGGGGTTGCTGAGGATCGCGTCGGGTGTCCCCTGCTCGAGGATCTGGCCGTGGTCGAACATCATCACCTTGTGCGAGACGTCGCGGGCGAACTGCATCTCGTGGGTGACGATGAGCATCGAGATGTCGGTCGAGTCCGCGACATCGCGCAGCACACCGAGCACGTCGCCGACGAGCTCCGGGTCGAGGGCCGAGGTCACCTCGTCGAGCAGCAGGATCTTGGGGTCCATCGCCAGGGCCCGGGCGATCGCGACGCGCTGCTTCTGACCGCCGGAGAGGCGGCTGGGGTGCTCGTCGGCGCGGTCCTTCAGCCCCACCTGGTCGAGCAGCGCCAGCCCGCGCTCACGGGCCTCCTCCTTGCTCCGGCCGAGGACGTGCACGGGCGCCTCGGTGACGTTGTCGATGACCGACATGTTGGGGAAGAGGTTGAAGTGCTGGAAGACCATGCCGATCTTCTTGCGGGTCTGGGCAACCTCCTTCTCCCGCAGGCGGACCCGCTTGCCGTCGCGGCGGTCGTGGGTCAGCGGCTTGCCGTCGATCCAGATGTAGCCGCCGGTGAGCTCCTCGAGCGTCATGACGAGCCGCAGGATCGTCGTCTTGCCCGAGCCGCTCGGGCCGATGAGCGTCACCCGCTCGCCCTGCGCGACGTCGAAGTGCAGGTCCGACAGCACCGTGTGGTCCCCGAAGGACTTCTCGACGTCCTCGAAGCGGATGACGGGGGTGGACGAAGGGGGCGTCCCCCCGGTCGGGTCAGTAGACAAGAGCTTTTTCCAATCTGCGCACGGCCACCGCGGTGACCAGGCTGGCGACGAGGAAGATCAGGCCCGCGATGGTGAAGACCTCGTTGTAGCGGAAGGTGTTGCCACCGGCCTGCTGGGCGACGGTGACCATCTCGAGCACGGAGATCGCGAAGAGGTACGGGGTGTCCTTGAACATCGAGATGGCCCAGTTGCCGAGCGCCGGGAGCGTCGACCGCAGCGCCTGCGGGAGGACGATGTCCCGCCACGTGCGCCCCTGCGGGAGGCTGAGCGCGCGGGCCGCCTCCCACTGGCCGGCGTCGACCGAGCGGATGCCGGCGATGAAGGACTCGGCCATGTAGGTCGCGTAGTGGATGCCGATGACCACGGTCCCGACCCAGAGCATGTCCCAGTCCACGGGCACGAGGAACTTCGCGAAGACCAGCTGGACGATGAGCGGCGTCATCCTGATGACGTCCATGACCCAGCGCACGGGGCGCGACAGGATCGCCGGCGCGACCTGGGTGATGACGGCCAGGAGCAGGCCCACGACGACGGCGACGGCCGTGCCGACGACGGTGATGAGCAGGGTGGCCGTGAAGAAGGCCTCGATGATCTCGGGGGCCAGCTCGCGCGCGGCCTCCCAGCTCCAGAACTCCTCGAAGGTGATGGCGGGCATCATCACAGCGCCACCCCCGCTCCGGCGTGGGCGCTCCGAGCGGGCAGGCCGAGCCGCCGGCGCGCCCGCTTCTCCAGCTGCCTCAGCCCGGAGGAGAAGACGAGCGCGAAGAGGTAGTAGATGACCAGGCCGATGCCGTAGGCGAAGACCGTCGTCGTGTTGATGCGCAGCTGGTCGATCTCGTAGGCGAGGTCCTGCAGCCCGATGAAGAGGGCCACGGCCGTGCCCTTGATGAGCATGACAAGCAGGTTGTTGTAGCCCGAGAGCATGAGCACCCAGGCCTGCGGCCAGATGATCCGTCGCATCCGGGTCAGCGGCGACATGTTGAGGGCCTTGGCGCCCTCCCACTGGCCGCGGTCGACGGCATTGATCGAGCCGCGCACGATCTCGGCCCCGTAGGCGCCGTAGTTGAGCCCCAGCGCGATGACGCCGGTGAGCACGGCATCCCAGCTGACGCCGAAGAGCGGCATGACGTAGTAGAGCCAGAAGAGCTGGACGACGAGCGAGGTCCCGCGGAAGAACTCCACGATGATCGTCGCGAGCCACCGCAGGGGCGCGACGGGGCTGATGCTCAGCAGGCCGAGGGCGACCGAGACGACGAAGGCCACCAGGGCCCCGCCGAGCGTGAGCTGGAGCGTGACGAGCACGCCCTCGCCCAGTCTCGGCAGGGCATCCCGGAGCGTGTCGAGATGATCGGTCACTTGGCGTCCGGCAGCTCGCCCTTGCAGAGCTGCTCGGTCGTCAGGTCGCCCTTGGGCCGCTCGGCGTCGGTGAAGCCGAACTCACCGATGACGTCCGTGTAGGCCTTCTCGTCACCGGTGATCTTGGCGAGCTCCTTGTTGTAGGCGTCGCGCAGGGTGTCGTCACCCTTCTTGAAGACGGTCGCACCGGCACCGACCTGCTCCTTGCCGTCGACGACGGCGACGAAGGAGTCGGTGACCTCGACCTTCACATCGGGGTTGTTCTCGTCCATGGTCCGCAGCGAGATCCCGGTGAGCGCGAAGACGTCGCTGCTGCCGCGCGCGACCGCGTCCATGCCGTCCTGGGGAGTCTTGACCTGGGTGGCCTCGATGTCGAGCGACTTGGCGTAGTCGGTCTCGATGGCGCCGCTCATCGTCGCGAGCTTGGCGCCGGACTTCTTGACGTCGTCGAGGTTCTTGAGGTTCTTCGGGTTGCCCTCGGGCACCATGAGCGCCGTCGTGTAGAGGATCTCCGGGTCGCCGAAGGAGGCCTCCTTGCAGCGGTCCGGCAGGATCGACATGCCCGCCGAGATGGCGTCGTAGCGCCCGGCCTTGAGCCCGGGGATGAGGGCATTCCACTCGGTCTTGACGCCCTTGACCTCCTCGATCCCCATGTCCTTGAAGATCTTCTTGTGGAGGGCGATCGTCGCTCCCGTGAGCTCGCCGTCCTTCTCGAAGGAGTAGGGCTCCTCGCCGGCGAAGGCGACGGTGATCGTCCCCTTGTCCTTGAGCTCCGACAGCTTGTCCCCCGACGAGCTGTCCGACTCGGAGTCGCCGCAGGCCGCGAGGGTCAGGGCGAGGGTCAGCGCGGCCGTTCCGGCCAGGGTCTTGGTGTGGCGCACAGGTTTCCTCCCCTCGGAGGCTCTTCCCCGAGCCGGTCCCGGTCCTCCGAGTCCCTCCACCCGACCAAATCATCAGCGCGAAGGGGGGTTCCCGCCCCCTTCGTTGTCACTCCGTGACCACAGCGCGCCCAGCGCCCGTTCAGCAGACACCCAGACAACGGGCGCACACTCGATGGGTGAGCACTCCCACCACCTCCGTCGACGTCCCCCACCTGCTGGTCGTCGAGGACGAGCCCAACATCCGCGAGCTGCTCGCCACGTCGCTGCGCTTCGCCGGCTTCGAGGTCGAGGTGGCGGGTGACGGGGCGAGCGCACTCGACGCGGTCCACCGCATGGAGCCCGACCTCATCGTCCTCGACGTCATGCTGCCCGACACCGACGGCTTCGAGGTCGCCGCGCAGCTGCGGGCCTCCGAGCGGCACCAGCCGATCCTCTTCCTCACCGCACGCGACTCCCTCGACGACAAGCTCAAGGGCCTGACCGTCGGCGGCGACGACTACGTCACCAAGCCCTTCTCGCTCGAGGAGGTCATCGCCCGCATCCGGGTGATCCTGCGCCGCACCCAGGACGTGCCCTCGAGCGAGTCGGTGCTCAGCTTCGCCGACCTCGAGCTCGACGACGACGCCCACGAGGTGCGCCGCGCCGGCCGCGTCATCGACGTCTCGCCGACGGAGTTCAAGCTGCTGCGCTACCTCATGCTCAACCCCAACCGCGTGCTGTCCAAGGCGCAGATCCTCGACCACGTGTGGGACTACGACTTCCGCGGCGAGATGGGCATCGTCGAGTCCTACATCTCCTACCTGCGGCGCAAGATCGACACCGCGGGCCTGCCCTCCCTGATCCACACCAAGCGCGGCTTCGGCTACGTGCTGCGCCTGCCTCCCGAGTGAGCCCCGCATGAGCATGGAGCGGGTCACCGCACCCGTCGTCCGCAAGCTCGAGGCGATGCCGCTCACCTGGCGGCTGATCGTCATCCTGCTCGCCCTGCTGCTCGCGGCCCTCGTCGCGACCTCGACCGCCATGGCCTGGCTGCTGCAGCGCGACCTCGAGGCCAATGTCGACGAGCAGCTGCGCACGGTCGCGATCCCGATCGCCGAGGACGAGGCCTCCTACTACGGCACCGACGACCCGACCGACATCTACAGCGACAGCGACGGCAGCCCGACCAACCTCTACTTCGTGCGCCAGCCCGGCGACGGGGGCCCGTGGCGCTACCGCTTCCCCACCGGCGAGACCTCCCGGCCCGACGTGCCGGTCCTGCACGCCGACGACGTGCGCGTGCTGACCCAGGAGCCCTTCACGGTGACTTCGGTCGACGGCACCGCCAAGTGGCGCTTCATCGCCGGCCGCTACACCAACGGCTCGACCTTCGCGATCGGTATGCCGCTGTCGGGCGTCAACAAGATCATCGGCCGCTACGTCGCCGTGACCCTCGCCGTCGGCCTCGGTGCACTCGTCACCTGCGGCGTCCTCGGCTGGTTCGCCACCCGCCGGGCCTTCCGCCCCCTTCGTCGCATCGAGGACACCGCCGCGGCCATCGCCGCCGGCGACCTCACCCGACGCGTGCCGGTGCGGCACAGCCACGACGAGGTCGCGAGCCTCAGCGACTCGCTCAACTCCATGCTCGGGCAGGTCGAGCGCAGCTTCGCCGTCCAGGAGGCGTCGGAGACCAAGATGCGCCAGTTCGTCGCCGACGCGAGCCACGAGCTGCGCACCCCGCTGGCGACGGTCCGCGGCTACGCCGAGCTCTACCGCCAGGGCGCGGTGCAGGGGCCCGAGGCGACGACCCAGGCCATGGACCGGATCGAGGGCGAGGCCTCACGCATGACCGGGCTCGTCGACGACCTGCTGCTGCTCGCCCGCCTCGACGACCAGCGGCCGCTCGAGCTCTCCGACGTCGACCTCGTCGTCCTGTGCGCCGAGACCGTCCACGACGCGCGCGCCCGCGCGCCGCACCGCCGGATCCAGCTCGTCGGTCTCGACGGCGAGCTGCGGCCGGTCGTCGTGCGGGGTGACGACGGCCGCCTGCGGCAGGTGCTCAGCAACCTCATCGGCAATGCCCTCATGCACACCGCCGACGACGTCGCGGTCGAGGTGCGCACCGGGCAGGTCGGCGACCGGGCGGTCATCGAGGTGCGTGACCACGGCGCCGGCATCGACCCCGAGGCGGCCGCGCGGGTCTTCGAGCGGTTCTTCCGCGTCGACAAGGCCCGCTCGCGCGCCCGCGGCGGCAGCGGTCTCGGGCTGGCGATCGTCGCCGCGATCGTCGGCCAGCACCAGGGCGACGTCGACGTCCGCGAGACGCCGGGAGGCGGCGCGACCTTCCACGTCGAGCTGCCCGGTGCGACCCCGGTCCGGCCCGCACGCGTCTAGCGCGACCCCGGGCGCTGGGCGCACAGGAGACTGACAGGTGGGACCAAGGGCGGTCCGAAGTGCGCGGACGAGAGTGGGAGCACAGCCTCGAGAAGGAGCCCCACGATGGACCAGCCCACCGCGCCACTGCCGCCGCAGCACCCTCAGCGGGGGGCGGCCGGACCCGTGCCGACCACCTCCTACGCCAGCGCCCTGTCCGCGCCCCCGCCGCCGCGCATGCCGCGGCACCGCGGTCGCCGGCTCGGCGAGCTCACCGCGGTCGCCGTGCTCACGGCCGCCCTCGCCAGCGGCGGCACGTGGGGTGTCATGTCGCTGACCGACGCCGGTGACGCCTCGGCCGCGTCCGCTGGCACCTCGACGAGCACCACCGACGGCTCCTCGGCCGCGAGCGTCGTGCCCGTGAGCAGCGCGTCGAAGACCAACCCGGACTGGAATGCCGTGACCGCGGCCGTCTCGCCGAGCGTCGTGTCGATCACCGTCGAGGGCAACGGCTCCGGCGGCGAGGGCTCGGGCGTCGTCCTCGACACCAAGGGGCACATCCTCACCAACCACCACGTCGTCAGCGGCGCGGGCAGCAACCCGACGATCACCGTCACCCTGGCCGACGGCAACAGCTATGCGGCCACGATCGCCGGCGAGGACGCATCCACCGACCTCGCGGTCGTCACCCTGAAGAACCCGCCGAGCGACCTGACCCCCATCACCGTCGGCTCCTCGGCCGGTCTCGAGGTCGGCGACCCGGTCATGGCCGTGGGCAACCCGCTCGGCCTCTCGGGCACCGTGACGACGGGCATCGTCAGCGCCCTCGACCGCCCGGTGACGACGAGCTCCTCCGAGAGCGAGCAGCAGGACCCCTTCGCCCAGCAGCAGCAGTCGAGCCCGGTCGTCACCTCGGCCATCCAGACCTCGGCCGCGGTCAACCCCGGCAACTCCGGCGGCGCGCTCGTCGACGCGGCCGGCCGGCTCGTCGGCATCAACTCCTCCATCGCGAGCCTCGGCAGCAGCAGCGGCCAGTCGGGCAGCATCGGCATCGGCTTCGCCATCCCCGTCGACGAGGCCACGTGGATCGCCCAGCAGCTCATCGAGGACGGCTCCGCGGAGCACGCCTTCCTCGGCGTGACGCCGACCGACGGCACGGCCACCCTCGGGTCGGCGACCCGCGCGGGTGCGCAGATCCGCTCGGTCTCCGACGGCAGCCCGGCCGCCGACGCGGGTCTGGAGGCGGGCGACCTCGTCGTGGGCGTCGACGACTCCCCCGTCACCTCGGCCGAGTCGCTCGTCGGCATCATCCACTCGCACCGCATCGGCACCCAGGTCTCGCTCGCCGTGATGCGCGACGGCAAGGAGCAGACGATCGAGGCCACCCTCGGGACGGCTCCCGCGTCCCAGGGGTGACCTGCGGGAGCCGTGCCCAGCAGACTCACAGGTCGATGCCAGCGCCGTCCCAAGCCGGTGTCGCAGGATGGTCTCAGGAGCACAGGAAAAGGGAAGCAACGGTCGCTCGTTCGTCTCCTCCCCCGACGCAGGCACCGACTTCCTCCGGCTCCCACAGGGGTGCTACCCCCGCCTTCGGGTGTGGCGTCTGAAGGCGGCGCTGAGTAGCCGAACTCATGCCCCCGGTGTCCTGGCAGCAGGACACTGGGGGCATGAGCATGTCTGGAGACCCGGTCCTCGAGCGGGTGCGCGCGATCGAGGACGACTTCGCGGACGCGATGTCGCGCATGTACACCGTGGGCAACGAGCTGGCCACGCTCCGCGCCCGCCTCGAGACCGAGGCCTCCCCGGCGCAGTGGACCCCCGTCGCGGAGCCCGCCGCTCCCCCGACGCCGGCCGCAGCGACGGCCGACCCGCAGCCCTCCCCCGTGCCGACCGCCCCCGCCGGCCTGGTCACGCCTCCGCCGCCGGCCCACGCGCCGGCGTACGCCCCGGCCGCTGTGCCTCCGCCGGCCCGACCGCTGCCTCCCGCAGAGCCGTGGTGGCAGCGCGACGGCGTCGTCGCCAAGATCCTCGCCGTCGTCGGCGCGACGATCACCCTCATCGGCGTCGCCTTCCTGCTCGCCCTGGCCATCCAGATGGGCTTCTTCGGCCCGGTCGCCCGGGTGACGAGCGGCGCTCTGCTCGCCATGGGCCTCGTGGGCGCCGCCGCGCTCGTGCGCCGCCGCGAGGCCGGCACCGTCGGTGCCCTCGGCCTCGCCGCGACCGGCATCGCGACCGCCTACCTCGACGTCCTCGCCGTCACCCGCATCTACGACTGGGTGCCGCTCGCCGGGGGCATGGTCATCGCCGGCCTCATCGCGCTCGGCGGCGTGCTGCTCGCCCGGGCCTGGGACAGCCAGCTGCTCGCCGTCGTCGCCGTGCTCGGGGTGGCCCTCATGGCTCCCTTCGTCGGCCTCGAGCACGCCCGGCTCACCGGGGCCTTCCTCCTCGTCCTCACCATCGCGACCTGGCCGGCCCAGGTCGGTCGCCGGTGGTGGGCCCTCGAGCTGGCCCGGGTCGTGCCGACCGGTCTCTTCCTCGCCGCCCTCGCGCTGGCCCAGGAGCGCACGGCCGTGCCGGTCGTCCTCGCGCTCGGCCTCGCCGTCCTCGTCGTCGGCACGACCGTCGCCGGGACCCGCAGCGAGCGGCTCCCGCTGCAGCTCGGCGCCCTCGTGCCCGTCGGGGTCATGCCGGTGTGGAGCGCCGGCGTCGCCGCACCTGACCGCTGGGTCGGCACCGCACTCCTCGTCGTCGCCACCTGCCTGCTGCTGCTCGCCGCCGGCCTCGTCGTCCACCGCGAGGGCACCGCACTCCAGCACCGGGTGCCCGAGATCGCGCTCGCGGCCGCCGGCGTCACGTCGCTGACCGCGGCCCCGCGCGCCGTCGACGGCGGCAGCCTCGCGATCGTCGCGATCGTCGGCGTGGCCCTCGTCTGGGCCGTCGCGGCCCTCGTGCTGCGGCAGCGGTCGGTGCTGCTCGTCGCGTGGGGGCTGGGCGTCATCGCCCTCCTCGGGTCGCTCGCCCTCCTGCCCTATGTCGTCCTGCGCAGCCAGGCGGGCGACGTCGGGCCCCGCCACCTCGTGACGGCGGTGCTGCTCGTGGCCCTGCTCGTCGTGACCGCCCGGGCCAGCGACCGGATCATCCCGGCGACGGCTCCGGTGCTCTCGCGGGCGCTGCTCGCCCTGGCCGTGGTGTCCACCGGCGGCGCGGTCGTCGTCAGCGGTGTCCTCCTCGGCCAGCTGCTCGACGACCCGCGCGGCGGCTTCACCGCAGGCCAGGCCGGCGCCACCGTCGTCTGGATGGCCGCGGCCGCGCTGCTGCTCCTGCGGGGGCTGCGCGGCTCGACGATCGCCGTCCCCGCCGGGCTGACGCTCGCCGCCGCGAGCGTGGTCAAGCTGCTGCTCTTCGACCTCGCCTTCCTCGGCGGCCTCGCCCGGGTCGTCTCCTTCATCGTCGCCGGCCTGCTGCTGCTCGGCATGGGCGCCGGCTATGCCCAGGCCCTCGAGCGCTCGCGCCGCGAGGGAACCGACCGGACCCCGCCCGGCCCGCCGCCGGGGCCTGTGGATAACCCCACGGCGCCGACGCCCATCCCGCCTACGGTCTGAAGGACATCCGGGCGAGGGGCCCGGTGACCGCAACCAGAAGGGGAACCACCATGGCCAGCTTCACCGTCGACACCGCACAGGTCGCGAGCAGCGCGTCCGACGTCTCCCGGATCTCCGAGGACGTCGAGACGACCGTCGCGAGCATGATGAGCCGGCTGATCTCGCTGCAGAACGAGTGGCAGGGCGAGGCCTCCTCGTCCTTCCAGGACCTCATCAACGACTGGCGGGCCACGCAGCGCACGGTCAAGGACAGCCTCGACGAGATCGGTCGGGTCCTCGGCGAGGCGGGCCGCACATACGACGACACCGAGAGCTCGGTCAAGAGCACGATGCGCCCCGGCCGCTGACCGTCGCGACACCCCGCACCACGACGAAGGGGGCGGCACCCGTCGCCGGGTGCCGCCCCCTTCGCCCGTGGTCACTCCGTGCTGATCGCCCGCAGGATGTCCATCCGCGAGGCCCGGCGGGCCGGCAGCAGCGCGGCGAGCACCCCGATGATGCCGGCGAGGCCGACGAAGACGAGCATCTGCACCCACGGGATCGCCAGCTCGGTGATGCCGTCGTCGACGAGAGCCCGCTGGATCGCGACCCCCGCGATGACCCCGAGGACGATGCCCAGGAGGGCGCCGAGCAGGGCGATCGTCACCGACTCGAGCGTGATCATCCGCCGCAGCTGGCGGCGGGAGAGGCCGACGGCACGCAGCAGCCCGACCTCGCGGGTGCGCTCCATGACCGACAGGCCGAGGGTGTTGACGATGCCGAGCACCGCGATGACGATCGCCAGCCCGAGGAGGGCGTAGATCAGGTAGAGCAGCTGGTTGATGCTCGCCCGCTGCTCGTCGGCATAGCCGGCCTGGTCCTTGAGCGTCACGAGCGGCTGCTTGTCGACGATCTGCTCGATGTCGGACTCGACCTGTGCCTTGTCCGCCCCGGAGTCGAGGAAGATGAAGGCCCAGTTGTCCGCGGCGGAGCCGTTCATGGCCTCGACGGTGTCGACGGACATGAGGACCTCGGGCGAGCCGATGGCCTGGATCTCGTCGTAGAAGCCGACGACCGTCAGCTCCTTGGTGCTCGAGCCCATCGTCACCTCGACGGTGTCGCCGACGGAGCGGCCACCCTCGTGCTTCGTCGAGAGCATGACGGAGTCCTCGTCGAGGTCGGCGGTGCCGCTCGTCGGCTCGATCTGCTCGACGTCGGCGAAGCTGCGCGGGTCGATCGCCGTCACGTAGAGCTGCCCCCCGTCGACCTGGGCGCTGCTGAAGCGGACCGGCGAGACCTCGCGGACCCCGTCGACCTTCGCCACCCGGTCGGCGACCGTCGAGGAGAAGGGTTGCCCGACGGCATTGCTGAGGATGTAGTCGGCCCGGAAGGTCTCCTCGATCTGCTTGTCGACGCTCGCCGTCGTGCTCGACGCGACGACCCCCATGAGGGCCACCAGCGTCATACCGATCATCAGCGCGGACGCGGTGGCGGCGGTGCGGCCGGGGTTGCGCACGGAGTTCTGCTCCGCCATCCGGCCGACGCTCCCGAAGACCGCGCGGTAGACCCCGCCCAGGCCCGCGATCACCGGCCGACCGACGAAGGGAGCGAGGAAGGCCGTGCCGAGGACGAGGCCGACGATGCCGCCACCGATCCACCACAGCTCGCGGCTGTCGGCGACGAAGAGCCCGTAGAGGAAGGCGACGACGCCCAGGACGAGCACCCCCACCTCAAGGCCCCGGCGGACCGGGTGGTGGCCGATGCCGGTGTCGATGGAGTCGCGCATCGCCGCGACCGGCGGGACGGAGCCGGCGCGTCGGGCGGGCACCCACGCGGCGACCATCGTGACGAGGATGCCGACGACATAGGCGGCGATGACCGTGCGCGGCGCGAAGACGAGCCCGCTGCCCGACAGGTCGAGGCCGATCGTCGCGAAGAGGGCCTTGATGCCCATGGCGAGCACGACGCCGAGCAGGAGCCCGAGGGTGGCGCCGACGACCCCGATGAGGAAGGCCTCGAGGAGTACCGAGCGCACGACCTGACGCTTCGAGGCGCCGATGGCGCGCAGCAGCGCCAGCTCTCGACCGCGCTGCGCGACGATGATGCTGAAGGTGTTGATGATGAGGAAGGAGCCGACGAAGAGCGCGATCCCGGCGAAGACGAGCAGGAAGGTCGTGATGAACCCGAGCGCCTGCTGCACGTCGTTCTGGTTCTCCTCCGCGAGGCCCTTGCCGGTCCAGCCCTTGTAGCCCTCGGGGACGAGCGGCTCGGCCTGGGTGAGCAGCTCCTGCTGGCTCACGCCGTCCTTCGCCGTGACCCACACGGAGGAGTACTCGTCCTTGCCGTCCATGAAGTACTTCTGCATGGTCTTCGTGTCGAAGATGACGACCGAGGCGCCGGCCATTCCCCCTTCGCCGAAGGTCATCGTGCCGACGAGCTCGGCCTTGATCTCAGGGGTGTCACCGGTGGTGACGAGGGAGATGTCGTCGCCGACCTCGTAGCCGGCCCGCTCCGCGGTCGCGGTGTCGACCATGACCTCGCCGTCGCGCTCGGGGGCCCGGCCGTCGTCGATGACGATGGGGTTCTTGCCGAGCTGGTTGGGCGCTTCGGAGTAGTTGAAGGACAGCGCCGGGGCACCCTGGCCGCCGACGACCTTGCCGTTCTTGCCCACGACGAAGACGCCGATCGCGTCGACCGAGCCGTCGGCGCGCTCGGCACCGGGCAGCTGGGCGAACTTCTCGACGTCGGCAGCCGTGACCCGGCCGCCGCCGGAGCCGCCGTAGTCGTCGGTTTGCTCGGGCTGGACGACGACGTCACCGACGGTGCCGTCCATGATCCCGACGAAGGTGCGACCGAGAGTGTCGGTGAAGATGAGCGACCCGGCGACGAAGGCCGTCCCGAGGACGATCGCCATGGCGCTCATCAGCAGGCGCCCCTTGCGCGCCAGCAGACTCTTGAAGGTGGCCTTGAGCATCAGTGGGCCCCGGCGCTCAGCGCGACCATGCGCTCGAGGACGGTCTCGCGCTCCGGCTCCCACAGCTCGTCGACGATGCGACCGTCGGCGAGGAAGAGCACCCGGTCGGTGTGGCTCGCGGCGACCGGGTCGTGCGTCACCATGACGATCGTCTGGTCGAAGTCGTCGACGCTGCGCCGCAGGAAGCCGAGCACCTCGGCACCCGAGGTGGAGTCGAGGTTGCCGGTCGGCTCGTCGGCGAAGATGATCTCGGGCTTCGACACCAGGGCGCGGGCGCACGCGACGCGCTGCTGCTGACCGCCGGAGAGCTCGTTGGGCCGGTGGCCGAGCCGGTTGCGCAGGCCGACCGTCTCGATGACGAGGTCGAACCACTGCGGGTCGGCCTTGCGGCCGGCGATGGCGAGCGGCAGGAGGATGTTCTCCTCCGCGGTCAGCGTCGGCACGAGGTTGAAGGCCTGGAAGATGAAGCCGATCCGGTCGCGGCGCAGCCGCGTGAGGTCCTTCTCCTTGAGCCGGGTGATGTCGGTGTCGCCGATGAGGGCACGCCCGCCGCTCACCGCGTCGAGACCCGCGAGGCAGTGCATGAGCGTCGACTTGCCGGAGCCGGAGGGCCCCATGATCGCCGTGAACTGCCCGGCCCCGATGTCGAGGTCGATCCCGTCGAGCGCAGCGACCTGCGCCTCTCCCTTGCCGTAGACCTTGCGAAGGTCGTGCGTGCTGGCGGCAACCTGCGTGCCCATGTCCCCTGCTCTCGTCCGTCGTGGATGTCCGCGGACCAATCTAGGGTCGGGCTCGGCGACCGGTCACTGGGGTATCCCCCCGGTGCCGGGCGCGGGCCCGCCTCAGATCTCGACGGTGGAGACCACCCGCAGGCGCGGGTGGGCGTCGTCGCCGTCGACGACGTCACCGGTGACCCAGCGCATCGTCAGCCGACCGTCCTGCACCTGGGCCATCGCGAGGTTGTTGTCGAACCACGGTCCCTCGGTGAGCTCCCACGGGTAGCGCAGCTCGGGCACGCCGTCGGTCCGGGCCGCGAGCCAGCGCATCGGGCGGACGAGCCCCTTGGCCATCTGCGACATGAGCACGCGCAGCGCGCGGGGCATGGGGTTGCGGATCGGGCTGCACACCGCCTGCACGATGCGGCTGCGCGCGCCGTGGCTCGCCGGGTCGCTCACCTCGGCGACGTAGGAGTGGTGGACGTCGCCGGAGAGGAAGGTGATCGTGCCGGGCGCGGTGCCGCGCTCGCCGCGGGCGACCGACATGACGAGGTCGAAGACCTCGGTGAAGCCGGACTGGAAGGCACCCCAGTGCTCGAGGTCGACGACCTGGCGCAGGGCCTCGGTCGCGCGGTGCACCGGCTGCGACCGGTCCGGTCCGGCGAAGGACTCGCTGATCGCCTCGGCATCGTGGAGACCGGGCGGCAGGAGGAAGGGCAGCGAGGTGCCGACGAAGAGGTGGTCGACGTCGCCGGTCATCTGCTGGTCGAGCCACGCGAGCTCGTCGTCGTCGAGCATCGAGCGGCGCTCCGGCTCGAGGACCCGCGCGGCGCGGGAGTCGAGCATGATCAGCCGCGAGCCGCCGAGGGCCCGGGTGTAGCTCCAGCGGTAGGTCTCCGGCTGCCGGTCGACCCGCTCCGCGAGGGCACGAAGGGGGGCGGTCAGGTCGACCTCGCCCGGTCCGGCACCATCGAGCCGGGCCCAGATCTCGTCCTGCGCCAGCTCCTCCGGCGCGAGGTTGCCGATGTGCTGGTGCACCCAGTAGCTCGTCAGGCCGGCGACGAGGCGCTCGTGCCACCACGGGGTCCGGCTGATCTCCTGGTGCCACGACCACGAGGTGTTCCAGTCGTCGCGGATGTCGTGGTCGTCGAAGATCATCGCGCTCGGCACGACCGAGAGGATCCACCGGATCGCCGGGTCGCTCCACGCCAGCTGGTAGAGGTGCGCGTACTCCGCGTAGTCCTTGATCTCCTCGCCGGGCGGCTCCTCGATGTCGCGCCGCGAGGCGATGAAGTCGTGCATCTCCGGGCTCGTCTCGTCGGCGTAGACCTGGTCGCCGAGGAGGGCGAGGACGTCGGGTCGGTGGGACTCCCCCTTCGCCAGGGACAGGGCGAAGGTGCGCAGCGCGTCGACCCCGTGGCTCGCGTGGTGCTCCGCGTCGTGCGGGACGCTCGTGCGGCAGGAGCCGAAGGCGAGCAGCGTCGGACGCGCGTGATCGAGCGTCGCGATGCTCGATGGCGGCAGGTCGGAGCCGGCCGGCGGCCACACCTGCTCGTCGTCGACGCTCACCGTGTAGTCATAGGTGCGGCCGGGCTCGAGGCCGTCGAGCAGGACGAGGGCGTAGTGGTGGCCCTCGACGACGAAGCTCGCGGCGTGCCACGCGCGGCCGTCGGCCGCGACGGTCACCCGCGCGGGAGCGGCGGTCTCCACCCAGACGGAGGCGTCGTGCTCACCGACGAAGCGCAGGAGGGGACCGAGGACGAGGGGGCTGGTGCTGGTCATCGCCGGCCATCTTCTCCCGTCCACCTGTGAGCACGCCGAAGGGCGGCCCCCCGGTGACCGGGGAACCGCCCTTCGCGCGTGGTGCAGGTGGTGCGGGGGCGGGCTCAGAAGCCCATGCCGCCCATGCCACCCATGTCGTCGCCACCGGGCATGGCCGGGGCGGCCTTCTCCGGCTTGTCGGCGACGACGGCCTCGGTGGTGAGGAAGAGCGCCGCGATGGAGGCGGCGTTCTGCAGCGCGCTGCGCGTGACCTTGGCCGGGTCGATGATGCCCTGGGCGATCATGTCGACGTACTCACCGGTCGCGGCGTTGAGGCCCTCGCCCGCGGGCAGGTTCTCGACCTTCTCGGTGACGACGCCGCCGTTGAGGCCTGCGTTGGCCGCGATCTGCTTGAGCGGCGCACCCGCGGCGACGCGCACGATGTTGGCACCGGTCGCCTCGTCGCCCTCGAGCGAGAGCTTGTCGAAGGCGGCCTTGGTCGCCTGCAGGAGCGCGACGCCACCACCGGCGACGATGCCCTCCTCGACGGCAGCCTTGGCATTGCGCACGGCGTCCTCGATGCGGTGCTTGCGCTCCTTGAGCTCGACCTCGGTGGCCGCACCCGCGCGGATGACGGCGACGCCGCCGGCGAGCTTGGCGAGGCGCTCCTGGAGCTTCTCGCGGTCGTAGTCCGAGTCGGAGTTCTCGATCTCGGCCTTGATCTGGTTGACGCGGCCGGCGATCTGGTCCTGGTCGCCCGCGCCCTCGACGATGGTCGTCTCGTCCTTGGTGACGACGACCTTGCGAGCGCGGCCGAGCAGGTCGAGCTCGGCGGTCTCGAGGGAGAGGCCGACCTCCTCGGAGATGACCTGGCCACCGGTGAGGATGGCGATGTCGGCCAGCATGGCCTTGCGGCGGTCACCGAAGCCCGGGGCCTTGACGGCGACGGACTTGAAGGTGCCCTTGAGCTTGTTGACGACGAGCGTCGACAGGGCCTCGCCCTCGAGGTCCTCGGCGATGATCAGCAGCGGCTTGCCGGCCTGCATGACCTTCTCGAGGACGGGCAGGAGGTCCTTGATCGAGCCGATCTTGGAGTTGGCGATGAGGACGTAGGGGTCCTCGAGCACGGTCTCCATGCGCTCGGTGTCGGTGACGAAGTAGCCGGAGATGTAGCCCTTGTCGAAGCGCATGCCCTCGGTGAGCTCGAGCTCGAGCCCGAAGGTGTTGCTCTCCTCGACGGTGATGACGCCTTCCTTGCCGACCTTGTCCATGGCCTCGGCGATCTTGGCGCCGATCTCCTGGTCAGCGGCGGAGATGGAGGCCGTGGCAGCGATCTGCTCCTTGGTCTCGATCTCCTTGGCCATCGCGAGCAGCTCGCTGGAAACTGCAGCGACGGCGGCCTCAATACCGCGCTTGAGGGCCATCGGGTTGGCGCCGGCCGCGACATTGCGCAGGCCCTCGCGCACGAGTGCCTGGGCGAGGACGGTCGCCGTCGTCGTGCCGTCACCGGCGACGTCGTCGGTCTTCTTGGCGACCTCCTTGACGAGCTCGGCCCCGATCTTCTCGTAGGGGTCGTCGAGCTCGATCTCCTTGGCGATGGACACGCCGTCGTTGGTGATCGTGGGGGCGCCCCACTTCTTCTCCAGGACGACATTGCGGCCCTTGGGGCCGAGGGTGACCTTGACGGCGTCGGCGAGGGTGTTCATGCCCCGCTCGAGGCCGCGACGGGCCTCCTCGTCAAAAGCAATGAGCTTTGCCATTCGGGTGGTTCCTCCACGCGAATCGAAGGGTGCGACCGGGGGTGCCCGCGACGGACGGAGTGCGACCACCCGGCTCACGTCACCGTGCGATCGCGCCCCTCACCTGACCGGTCAGGACTGTCACTCTCACGAGGAGAGTGCTAAGGCCCATTATTGGCACTCTCCCCCTGCGAGTGCAAACGATCCTCCCCTTCGCCCCCGACGGCTTGGCACAGTGGAGCCATGAGCGATCTCGACTGGAGCACGCCCACCGGCCTCGCCGCGATCAAGGCCCACCTCGCCGAGCGCATCGACGGCTGGACCCCGCCGGTTGCCTGGGCCGTCGGCATCACGCCGGCGAGCAGCGACCCGGAGGTGCAGTTCCCCCACGTCAACCTCCCCGGGGGCAGCCACGGCCTGGCCGCCGTCGTGCTCGCATCGGTGCTGCGCCACGACGGCAGCACGGCCACGCTCGACGTCTCGGCCGAGCAGCTGCAGGCCGCTGTCGACGGGCTCGCGCCGGCGCAGGCGTGCGCCGAGGTCGAGCACCCCAACCTCGCCGCCTGGCAGGGCCTGCTCACCGAGGCGGGCGACAACCCCGCCCGCGCGCTCGTCGCCGTCTTCGTCGCCGACCTCGACGACCCGGTCGGCTCCGACGCCGACGGGCAGATGCGCGCCGGCTTCGAGGGGCTGCACCCGCGCACCTGAGCGACTGCACGCAACCGTCGAGGCGCCCCACGCGTCCTACGCTGTGAGGCTCGTCACACCGACGACTCCTCATCGACGAAGGGGTTCACCATGCGACGCACAGCCACCCTCACCATCCCGACCCTGGCCGCCGCCATCGGCCTGACGCTTGCAGGCGCGAGCGCCGAGGCGACGACCTCGGCCGACGGCGACGTCATCGAGGAGCACGTCGACGTGCAGGTCATGCTCGACGGCCCGATGAGCCAGGTCCGCGGCAACCAGCACCGGCTGATCTTCGAGACCGACGCCGAGGGCGTCCAGTGGCCGCGGGGCAAGCGCAAGATCGTCTCCTACTTCTGCCCGAGCGGGGCGACGGTCAACACGCGGTGGGTCTCGTCGCGCTGCGTCTTCCGCAGCACGGTCTACCTCGACCACGACCGCAGCGACTACCGGGTGAGCTCGACGATGCGCTCGGCCGTCGTCGACGGACCGCTCGAGGGCGCCGGCCGCACCTTCCCCTCCGACCTGGTCCTGCGTGCCGATGGCCGGGCCTGGACCGGAGAGTGGGTCGGCGGCACCCGGCTACGCCAGACGCACGCGACCGTCAGCGGGCGCGTCGACGGGGCGAAGGTCCGCTGGAACACCCGCGAGGACTCCTTCATCCACCGGATCGAGGCGACCCGCTGACCACCACGGTCACCGGAGGGTGATGAAGCCCCCGGGCTCGATGTCGCGGGAGACCCCGGCGAAGGTGCCGTCGGCACGCGTGATGCCGTGGTTGACGCCGGTCCACGGCGACCCCTTGAGCGTGAGGTCCACGGCGAGGTCGCGGGTGACGTGCGAGTCCAGGTTGACGGCCCGAGCCCGTCCGACGACCTTCGCCGAGAGCCCGGTCGAGCTGACGCGGAAGGTCAGCGGGCTCTTCTCGGGCAGGATCATCCGCTGGTCACGCAGCGTGCAGCCGGAGGTGTACCTCGGGTCCTGACCCGCGGGGCAGAAGTAGCTGTGCACGTAGTTGATGACGCCCTCGCTCTCGAGCGACATCTCGTGGACATTGCCCCGCAGTCCGGCGGCCTTGCCCAGATAGGTCGCGTGGTAACGGGCCCGCCCCTGCGACGGGCCCTCACCTCCACCGACGCACACGGCCCGTCGCGGGTTGCCTCAGCGCGACGACGGAACCGGACGCCCCCTTCGCCCGTCCAAGCGGTGAGCGGCCGCGTCGGGCGGCCGCCTCCCCGAGGAGACGCCATGACCCGCATCGCCGCGTCCGTCGCCACGACGGCACTGACCCTGGCTGCCGCCCTGACCAGCGCACCGGCGGCAGGAGCCGCGACCACGACGACTGGCGACCTCGTCCGCCTGACCGCCGTGGCGCCCGGAGCCATCGACCGAGTGCCGGGCAACCGGCACCGCCTGCAGCTCGTCGAGAGCGTCGACGGCCAGAGGGGTCGGCTGCGCTCCTGGTACTGCCCCCGCGGTGCCACGGTGACGCCGACGTGGACCTCCGGGCGGTGCACCCCGCGCCTCGACCTGCCGGTCACCTTCGACCCGGCCGGGACGCGGGTGGGGTCCAACGGGCACATCGCCGTCGTCGACACGACCGTGACGGCCGGCGCCTGGGCGCGGGTGCCGCTCGACCTGGAGGTCCGGCTCGTCGCCTCCGGAGACCGCCAGATCATCATCACCGACGGCAGGGACCAGTCGGTCGAGGTGCGTGACGCCGCAGCCTGGGGCTACGGGCGCCTCGAGGGGCGCCCGCTCGATGTCGGTGGCGGCACGCGCATCGGCCGGTGGACCGCGACGAGCGTCTGATCGCCCGCACGCCCGAGGGCGGCTCCGGTACCCCCTGCGCACCGGAGCCGCCCTCGGCGTCCCTCTCGTGGAGTCAGACGTGGCCGGGGCGGCTCCGGTTGGCCCGGACCTGAATCCGAGACCGATCTGTGATCTGGGGCGGGCGCTCAGACCTCGAAGCCGAGGCGGCGGGCGCTGCGGGTGCGCTGGCGCTGGTCGCGCAGTCGGCGCAGCCGCTTGATGAGCATCGGGTCCTCGGAGAGCGCCGCGGGGTTGTTGATGAGCGCGTTGAGCACCTGGTAGTAGCGCGTGGAGCTCATGTCGAAGAGCTCCTTGATCGCCTGCTCCTTGGAGCCGGCGTACTTCCACCACTGGCGCTCGAAGGCGAGGATCTCGCGGTCGCGGTCCGAGAGCGGGACCGAGGGGGTCGGCGCGGCGGTCTGGTCTGCGAGGTTCACGCGTCGCACTGTACCGGCGTAATCACACGCCTGTCATTCCTCCCGGCGTGTCGGCTGGACAGGCCGGACGAAGGGGGTCACTCACGCCCCCTTCGCCCCATCCGTCACAGGATGGACCGCTCGGCGCACGGCCGAACCCCAATGGTCAGGGAAGAGTAAATTTTTGCGGTGGCGACAACGGGGTCGCCAGCCCGGGAGCGGGGGCCCGAGCGCCATCCCTGCGGGAAGGAAGCACCATGAAGAGGACGATCATCGGCTGCGTCATGGCAGCCGGGCTGCTCGTCGGCAGCGCGAGCGCCGCATCCGCCGGCGAGGTCACCGGCAACGGCAAGCCGACGCCGATCACGGAGCACAAGGCGCGCTCGATCTGCGCCTTCTCCGGGCTCGACACCCCCGACGAGATCGAGGGCAACCCGCCCGGCTTCGACGACGACTTCCTCGGCCACGGCACGCAGAGCTACGGCCAGTTCGTCGCCTTCGGACTCAAGGACGCTCTGGCCGCCGAGGCGCCGCGCTACACCTGTCGGGGCAACGCCGGCTTCGAGGAGTGAGACACCTCGTCGCGATCCTCAGCGCATGGAGTCGAGGATCGCGACGATGTCCTCCGTCGTCGTCTGCGGGTTGACGACGGCAAATCGTGCGAGGGTCTCGCCGTCGTGGTTGGTCGGCACGACGAAGGCGAACTCCTCGTCGAGCATGCGGTCGGACCACGCCTGGTAGTCGGCGGTCGTCCAGCCGCGACGCCGGAAGACGACGACGGACAGGAATCGCTCGCCGACGAGCTCGAGGTCGTCGCGGCGGGCGATCTCGGCCTCGGCGAAGGCGGCGACCGACAGCGTCTGCTCCACCGAGTCGCTGTAGGCCTGCGTCCCGTGGGTGGCGAGGGAGAACCAGAAGGGCAGCCCCCGGGCCCGGCGGGTCAGGCCGACGGAGTAGTCGGTGGGGTTCCAGTCGGTGGCCTCGGTGAGCACGTCGAGATAACCGGCGTGCTGGGTGTGGGCATTGCGGGCCGCCGCGGGGTTGCGGTAGATGAGCGCGCAGCAGTCGAAGGGGGCGAAGAGCCACTTGTGCGGGTCGACGATGAAGCTGTCGCAGTGCTCGATGCCCGCGTAGAGGTGGCGCACCGAGGGCGCCGCGAGACCGGCGCCGCCGTAGGCACCGTCGACGTGCAGCCAGATGCCGAGCTCGCGGCAGACCTGCGCCACCGACTCGAGGTCGTCGACGATGCCGAAGTTCGTCGTGCCGGCGGTCGCGACGACGGCGAAGTAGGTCTCGGGGCCGTTGGCCAGGAGCACCTCGCGCAGTCGCTCCCCCGTGAGCCGGCCGCGCTCGTCGGGCTCCACGGCGCTCAGCTCGGCGTCCATCACGTCGCAGGCCGACTGGATCGAGGAGTGCGCACCGTGGGTCGTCGCCACGCGGAAGGGCCGCTGCCCCGGCGCGGCCGTGCGGCGCGCCTCGGTCCGGGCGGCGACGAGGGCCGAGAGGTTGCCGATCGTGCCGCCGGGCACGAAGACCCCGCCGGCCGACTCGGGGAGACCGACGAGGTCGGCGATCCAGCGCAGCGCCTGGTTCTCGGCATAGACCGCACCCGAGCCCTCGAGCCACGAGCCGGCGTAGATCGAGCTGGCGCCGACGACGAGGTCGAACATCGCGGCCGCCTCGGTGGGGGCGCACGGGATGAAGGACAGGTAGCGCGGATGGTCGACCGACAGGCAGGCCGGCGCGAGCACCTCGGTGAAGAGGTCCATCGCCTGCTGGCCGCCGATGCCCTCGCTGGTGATCGTCTGCCCCGCCTGCTCCTGCAGCTCGGCCGGCGTCAGGGTGCGGTCGAGCGGCACCGGGTCGAGCTCGAGCCGCTCGCGCGAGTAGTCGAGGACCGTCTGCGCCAGCTCGGCGAGGGACATGTTGTCGTCAGCGAATCCGTGCACGCGTGAACTGTAGGCCCGACACCGGCTCCCGTCGTTCGTCCACCTTCTGTTAACCTTGTGTTCACCAAAGCAGACCGCATGGTTCACCCGGCCCACCAGGAGGCCCACATGTTCACGATCAACGTCGATCACGCCGTCGCCCACATCGCGACGGACCTGTGCGTGCGCTACCCCCAGGTGGCCTGCGAACGCATCGAGGCCATGGTCGCCTCGGCACGAGAGCGCATCGAGCCGACCAACGCGCACCCCGAGTTCCTTGCGCCGCTCATCGAGCACGCCGTGCGCATCGAGCTGCACGACCTCGCCGGCGCGCCCCTGCCGCCGACGACCGCCACCTGCTGATCCCCCTTCGCACCGCGACGATCCCCCCGGCACCCCTGCGCCGGGGGGATCGTCGTACGTTGGGGGCGTGCCCACGCGACCGCTGACCGAGCTCGTCCACCCCTCGTGGGCACAGGCCCTCGAGCCGGTGGCTCCGACGATCGCCGCGCTGGGCGACTACCTGCGCGAGGAGGTCGCGCAGGGCCACGGCTACCTGCCCGCGGGCGAGCACGTGCTGCGCGCCTTCACCATCCCGCTCGAGGAGGTGCGCGTCCTCGTCGTCGGCCAGGACCCCTACCCGACGCCCGGGCACGCGATCGGGCTCTCCTTCGCCGTCGCGCCCGACGTGCGGCCGCTGCCGCGCTCGCTGACCAACATCCACCGTGAGCTCGTCGACGACCTCGGCCTGCCCCAGCCGAGCAATGGCGACCTGAGCCCGTGGGCCCGACAGGGCGTCATGCTGCTCAACCGCTGCCTCACCGTCCGGCCCGGAGCGCCGGCGAGCCACCAAGGCCGCGGCTGGGAGGCCGTCACCGACCGCGCCATCGAGGTCCTCGCCGCCCGCGGCGGTCCGCTCGTCGCGATCCTCTGGGGCCGTCAGGCCCGCAACCTCGCCCCCGCGCTCGGCGAGGTGCCGCGCATCGAGAGCGCCCATCCCTCTCCCCTGTCCGCCCGCCACGGGTTCTTCGGCTCCCGGCCCTTCAGCCGGACCAACGAGCTGCTCACCCGCCAGGGCGCCGATCCGATCGACTGGAGCCTGCCGTGACCGACCCGACCACCCCCGCCGAGCACCCCTGGCGCCGCTACGTCGCGATCGGCGACTCCTTCACCGAGGGCATGGTCGACGTCGACCCCCGGCACGAGGGCCGCTTCCTCGGCTGGGCCGACCGGCTCGCGGCCGAGCTCGCCGGCCGCACCGGCGGCGAGGAGCTGCACTACGCCAACCTCGCGATCCGCGGGCGCAAGCTCGACGACGTCGTCGGCCGCCAGCTCGAGCAGGCGCTGACGATGGCCCCCGACCTCGTGTCGATCGTCGGCGGCGGCAACGACATCCTGCGGCCGCGGGTCGACCTCGACGACATCGCCGGGCGGCTCGAGTCGGCCGTCGAGCGGATCCGCGCCACCGGCGCCGACGTGCTGCTCGCGACGCCGACCGACCCGCGGGGCGCCGGCCTCTTCTCCGCGCTGCGCACCCGGCACGCGGTGCACACGGCCAACCTCTACACGATCGCCTCCCGGCACGGCGCGCACGTCCTCGGCCTGTGGGGCATGCAGTCGATGCGCGATGCGCGCATGTGGGGCGAGGACCGCATCCACCCGAGCACCGAGGGGCACAAGCGGCTCACCCAGGCAGCCCTCGCGGCGCTCGGCCTCGGCGCCCGGGAGGGCTGGGACGAGCGGCTGCCCGCGGCGCCCCCGGTCCCGGCCGCGCAGCGGCGTGCCGAGCAGGCCAGGTGGGCGGTCGGCTACGCCGGCCCGTGGGTGCAGCGTCGCCTGACCGGCCGCTCCTCCGGCGACTCGGTGACGGCGAAGATCGGCGAGCCGACCCCCTTCGGCCCGCAGGACCTGCCCACCGACTGACCGTGCCGAACCCTGCAAGACCCTAGGGTCTTGCAGCGTTTGAGCCGCAGATGCGCTGATATCGTCCCCCTCATGACGCAGATGCGGGTGTCCGAGGCGGCCGAGCTGCTCGCCGTCTCCTCCGACACGGTCCGGCGCTGGATCGACGGTGGGCGCCTCGCGGCGACGAAGGGGGACGGCGTCACCCTCGTCGACGGGACCGACCTGGCCCGCCTCGCCCAGGAGATCGCGCAACCACCGGCCATCGGCACGGTGCGCGACGAGTCCGCGCGCAACCGCATGCGCGGCATCGTCACCGAGGTCCTGCGCGACGGCGTCATGGCGCAGGTGAGCCTGCAGGCCGGGCCCTTCCGCATCGTCTCGCTCATGTCGCGCGAGGCCGCCGACGAGCTGGGCCTCGAGCCGGGCGTCGTCGCGGTCGCCTCGATCAAGTCGACCAATGTCGTCATCGCCACCCCCGGGACCCCCTCGTGATCCGCCGCCTCGCCGCCACCTCGTCCGTCGCCGTGCTCGCCCTGGCCCTCGCCGCCTGCGGCTCCGACGCCTCCGACGCGTCGGACGACGGCGAGACGACCCTGCACGTCGCCGCTGCCGCCTCGCTGACCGATGCCTTCGAGGAGATCGCCACGGACTTCGAGGCGACCCACGAGGGGGTTACCGTGGACCTCCAGTTCGCCGGCTCCTCCGACCTCGCGACGCAGATCGAGGGCGGCGCGCAGCTCGACGTCTTCGCCTCCGCCGACGAGGCCAACATGGACAAGGTCAAGGACGCCGTCGACGACCCGCAGGTCTTCGCGACCAATGTGCTGACCATCGTCACCGAGCCGGGCAACCCGAAGCAGATCACCGGCCTGGAGGACCTCGCCGACCCGGACCTCGCGGTCGTCGTCTGCGCCGAGCAGGTGCCCTGCGGTGCCGCGACGAAGACGCTCACCGAGCAGCAGGACGTCACCCTCGACCCGGCGAGCGAGGAGTCGAAGGTCACCGACGTGCTCACCAAGGTGAGCACCGGCGAGGCCGACGCCGGGCTCGTCTACGTCACCGACGCCACCGGCGCGGGCGACGACGTCGAGGCGGTGCAGACGAAGGGGGCGGACAAGGTCGTCAACCGCTACCCGATCGGCGCACTCACGGATGCGGCCTCCCCCGACGTCGCCGCCGACTTCGTCGACTACGTCCTCGGCCCGGAGGGGCAGAAGGTCCTGCAGGACAAGGGCTTCGGCGCCCCGTGAGGCCACCTGGCTGGCTGTGGGTTCCCGCGGCGGGAGCCGTCCTCGTCGTCGTCGTCCCGCTGCTCGGGCTGCTCGCCTCCGTCGACCCCGGCCGGCTCTGGCCGCTGCTGACCTCCGACGCGTCCGTCGACGCCCTGCTGCTCTCGCTCCGCACCGCACTGGCCGCCACCGCGCTGTGCCTGCTCCTCGGGGCGCCGCTGGCGATCCTGCTCGCCCGGGGCCGCTGGCCCGGCCAGTCCGTGCTGCGGGCCCTCGTGCTCGTCCCGCTCGTCCTGCCCCCGGTCGTCGGCGGCCTCGCACTGCTGACGACCTTCGGTCGCCGCGGGCTCCTCGGCGAGCACCTCGTCGCCGCCGGCATCACGATCTCCTACACGACGACCGCTGTCGTCCTCGCGCAGACCTTCGTCGCCCTCCCCTTCCTCGTCCTCTCGCTCGAAGGTGCCGTCCGCGGCCTCGACCCCCGGCAGGAGGAGGCGGCCGCGACCCTCGGGGCCAGCCCGTGGCGGCGCCTCACCCGAGTCACCCTGCCGCTCGTCGGTCCCGGCCTGTTATCGGGGTCCGTCCTCGCCTTCGCCCGTGCCCTCGGCGAGTTCGGCGCGACGCTGACCTTCGCCGGGTCGGCCCAGGGCCGCACCCGCACCCTGCCGCTCGAGATCTACCTGCAGCGCGAGACCGACCAGGACGCGGCGATCGCGCTGTCGCTCGTCCTCGTCGTGCTCGCCACCGTCATCGTCGGTGCGGTCTACGCCCGGACGACGAAGGGGGCGCGATGAGTCTGCAGGTGCGCGCCCGGTGGGCGCAGCGCGGGCTCGACGTCGACCTCGAGCTGCCGCCGGGTCGGCATGCCGTCGCCGGGCCCAACGGCGCCGGCAAGTCCTCGCTGCTGTCGGTCGTCGCCGGTCTGGCTCGGGCGGACGAGAGCCGGGTCGTCCTCGACGGCCGGGTGCTCGACGCGTTGCCCCCGCACCGGCGCCGGGTCGTGCTGCTCAGCCAGGCCGGGCAGCTCTTCCCCCACCTCGGCGTGCGCGACAACGTCGCCTTCGGCCCGCGCAGCCTCGGCCGCGGCCGCCGTGAGGCCCGGGTGGCCGCCGACCACTGGCTCGACGTCGTCGGCATGACCCCCTTCGCCGACCGTCGCCCGAGCCAGCTCTCCGGCGGACAGGCCGCCCGCGTCGCCCTGGCCCGCGCCCTGGCCGCCGAGCCGGCGGCCCTGCTGCTCGACGAGCCGCTCGCCGCCCTCGACGTCGAGGCGACCCCGGCGATGCGCGCCGTCCTCGCCGATGTCACGCACGAGCGCACCGACCTCGTCGTCGTGCTCGTCACCCACGACGTGCTCGACGTGCTCACCGTGTGCGACGGACCGCGGGACACGCTCACGGTGCTCGGCGACCCGGTCGAGCACGGCCCGGTGCGCGAGGTCCTGGCGCGTCCGCGCAGCGGATTCACCGCCGGGCTCGCCGGGGTCAACCTCGTGCGCGCCCGGGCGGTCGCCGGCGGCGGGGCCGTGGCCCACGAGGAGACGGGCGCCCCGGTCGAGATCGCGACCGGACCGCACGACCTCACGGGTGACTGCTGGGTGTCCTTCGCCCCCGACGCGCTCTCGCTGCACCGCACCCGGCCCGAGGGGTCGCCGCGCAATGTCTGGCGTGGCCGGGTCGCGCGGGTGGAGACCCACGCCGGCCGCGTGCGGGTCCGGCTGGACTCCCCCTTCGTCATGGGAGCGGAGGTCACGCCCGCCGCCCTGACCGACGTGCCGCTGCGGCCGGGCGACCCGGTGTGGGTCTCGCTCAAGGCGACGCAGGTGCGGGTGCACCCGGCGCACGCCGCGCCGATCAGCTGAGGCGACCGTCGCGGAAGTCGCGGAAGGCCCGCCGGGAGTCCTCGTCGAGACGCACGATCGACTGGCCCGACTGCATGCCCGTCGGCCCCTTCGCCACGGCGTGCCCGACCTGCGTGGGGTTGACCCGGAAGAAGGCCGCGGTGAAGAGGAGCATCTCCTCCGCCGAGAGGTTGCTGCTCGCGTGCTCGTCGATGACCGTGAGCGCCTCGGGCAGGGCGCCCGGCCCGCGCAGGCGCGCCTGGATCGCCGCCGAGGCCAGGAGCAGGCCCTGGTTGCGCGAGCGGTCGAAGTCGCCACCGGGCAGGGTCTTGCGCTCGCGCGACCAGGCGAGGGCCTCCATGCCGTCGAGGTGGTTGTAGCCCTTCTTGACCTGGCCACCGCTCAGGTGCGAGTCCATCGCCTTCGGCGCCATGAAGTTCAGCCCGCCGAGGTCGTCGACGATGGCCTTGAAGCCGTCGAAGCCGGTGACGACGTAGCCGTCGGCGTCGATGCCGCTCACGCTGCTCACCGACTCCGTCTGCCCGCTCGGGCCGGCGAAGACCATCGAGGAGTTGAGCTTGCCCTCGCCGTGGCCGGGGATCGGCACCCACAGGTCGCGGGCGAAGCCCATGAGGCCGGCGCCGCCGACCCCGTCGACCCCGAGGAGCTGGATCGCGTCGGCCCGCGAGTGCTCCACGTCCTGACCCTCGCGGGCGTCGGAGCCGATGACGAGGACGTGACGGCTGCCCCCGACGTCGGCCTTGCCGCGGGTCGCACCGAGGCTGGGCCACCAGCCGCCGACGACCTTCCACCCCTGCCGGCCCTTGGGCCGCACGGCGAAGGTCGCGTCGTCGCCGGCGGTGACCACCGCGACCTTCGCGCCGCGCCAGGTGCCGAGCGAGGCCTTGCCGCGCAGCGGGCTCCTGCCGTACTTCTTCGCGACCGCCGCGGTCAGCGAGGCCGGGGCACCGGTGACGCGAGGTGCCGGGGCGGTGGTGCTGCTCGACGACGTCGTCGGCTGCGAGGACGTCGCGGCAGAGGAGGTGGACGACGACGAGGTGGGGCTCGAGGTCTCGTCGGCGGAGCAGGCGGCCAGGGCCAGCGCGATGGCGGTCGTCGTCGCTGCGGTGCGGGCGAAGGGAGGTCTCACCCCTCCACCGTAGGTGGCCCACCGGAGGGGCGCCGGCAGCGATGCCGCACCTACAGTGATGCCCATGGCAGCAACGAGGCTCATGCCCACGGACATCGGTGACGATCTCATCGAGCTCACCCGGGCGATCTGCGACAAGACCCTGCGACCGCAGGTGGACGAGGTCGAGGCGCGCGCGGCGACGGAGGAGCTCTTCCCGCGGGAGGTCTTCCGCACACTCGGGCGGGCGGGGTTGCTCTCGCTGCCCTATCCCGAGGAGCTCGGTGGCGGTGGACAGCCCTACGAGGTCTACCTGCAGGTCGTCGAGGAGATCGCCTCGGCCTGGGCTGCGGTCGCGGTCGGCGTCTCGGTCCACTCGCTGACGGCCTATGCCGTGCACACCTACGGCACTCCGGAACAGCAGCAGGCCCTGCTGCCCGACATGCTCTCCGGCGAGACCCTCGGCGCCTATGCCCTCTCGGAGCCGCTCGCCGGCTCCGACATCGGCGCGATGACGACGCGGGCGACCCCCGACGGCGACGACTGGCGCATCCGCGGGCGCAAGGCGTGGATCTCGCACGCCGGTCACGCCGACTACTACACGACCTTCGCCCGCACGAGCGACGACGGCGGCCGCGGGGTCAGCTGCTTCGTCGTGCCGGCCGATGCCGAGGGGCTGTCCTTCGGCACCCCCGAGAAGAAGATGGGCCTGCACGGCGACACCGTGCGCGAGGTGATCTTCGAGGACGTGCCGGTGAGCGGTGACCGCCAGGTCGGCGAGCTCGGGCGCGGGGTGCCGATGGCGCTCGCCGGGCTCGACGCCGGACGCCTGGGCATCGCCGCGGTGGCGACGGGTCTGGGGCAGGCGGCCCTCGACGTCGCGGCCCGCTACGCGAGCGAGCGCGAGCAGTTCGGCCGGACCATCGCGAGCAACCAGGGCCTGGCCTTCCTCCTCGCCGACATGGAGGCCGCCGTGACGAGCGCCCGGGCGACCTACCTGCACGCGGCGCGGCTGCGCGACGCCGGGCGGGCCTTCGGCAAGGAGGCGGCGGTGGCCAAGCTCGTCGCGACCGACGCGGCGATGCGGGTGACGACCGAGGCGATCCAGGTCCTCGGCGGCGCCGGCTTCACCCAGGACTTCCCCGTCGAGCGCTACTTCCGCGAGGCGAAGGTGACCCAGATCTTCGAGGGGACCAACCAGATCCAGCGGCTGGTCATCTCGCGCCAGCTGCTCGCCGGGCTCTGACCCCCTTCGTCCGTCAGTCCTCGTGGTCCCGGGAGATGCCCGGGAGCAGCGCCTCACCCCGACGCAGGGCCTCCATCGCGCCGGCGTCGGCGACCCGCCGCAGGCTCAACCGGCGGTAGCGCAGGATCATCGCCGCGCCGAAGCCCCACAGCAGGAACTGCACGCTCATCGCGATGCGGAAGTCGTCGAGGGTGTAGGTGTCGGGGCCGCTGGGAGCCAGCCGGTCGAGGACGAGACCGATGAGCGCCATCGTCACGAGCGAGGCGATGAAACCGCCCATGTTGACCACGCCGGAGGCACGCCCGAGGCGGTCGTTGCGGTGGAAGGTGCGGGCGAGGTCGAAGGCGATCATCGACCCGGGGCCGCCCACCGCGGTGACGGCGACGAGCACGACGAGCAGCCACAGCGGCGCACGGTCGGGCAGGGCAAGGACGACCGCCCAGACGATCGCGATGGCGCCGACGACACCGAGGGCGACGACCGAGCGGTAGTAGGGGTTGCGTCCGGTCCAGCGGCCGATCGTCGGGCCGGCGACGAGCGCGACGAAGGTCATCAGGGTGAGCAGCGTCGAGGCGGTCGTCGGCGACAGGCCCTGCCCCGACACGAGGAAGGGGTACCCCCACAGCAGGGTGAAGACCGTCGGGGCGAACTGCGAGGTGAAGTGGACCGACAGCCCGAGCCGGGTGCCGGGGTCGCGCCAGACCTCGGTGAGGCTGTGCCGCAGGGCGCGCAGCTTGATCCGCTCGACCTCGCCGCGCTCGTAGGGCGAGTCCTTGATGATCGCGAAGGCGCTGAGCAGGAGGATGACGCCGAGCGAGGCGGCGAGCGCATAGGTGCGGGTCCAGCCGAGGTCGTGCAGGGCGGCGCTCAGCGGCACCGCCGCGGCGACGGCGCCCATCTGGCCGATCATGCCGGTGATCTGGGTGATGACCGGCGCCTGTCGCACGAGGAACCACACCGCGACGAGCCGCAGGACGGCGGTGAAGACCATCGCGTCGCCGGCGCCGACGAGGGCGCGGGCCCCCAGGCCCATGGCGAAGCTGTCGGCGACGGCGAACCACAGCTGCCCGATGGTCATGCACACGAGCCCGCTGATGATCAGGGCGCGCGAGCCGAAGCGGTCGAGCGCCACCCCGACCGGCACCTGCATCGCCGCGTAGACCGCGAGCTGGAGGACGGTGAAGGTCGCGAGCTGGCTGGCGTTGATCCCGAACCGGTCGGCGGCGAGCAGGCCCGCGACGCCGAGCGAGGTGCGGTGGAAGACCGCGAGGACGTAGACCGCCAGGGCGGCACCCCAGATGGCGTAGGCGCGTCGTCGGCCGATGGAGTGCAACTGTCGGGGACCGGTCACTGGATAGATGATACGAATCCGTGCGCCATGCAGGCAATCGCGTCCACGGGTCGGCGCACGACGACTTGTCACATGCACTTGACACAAGGCGAAGGGAGGAGGACTCTCGTCTTGTCACACTCACCTGACACAAGGAGCCGGCCATGGCCAGCGTGCTCGTCCTCCCCTTCGTCCTCCTGGCGGTGCTCGCCGTCGCGCTCCTCGTGTGGCTGCTCGCCCGCTCGCGCACCCCGCTCACGGCACCGGAGCACGCGGCCGTGGTGTACCTGCACCGCCGCTCGACCCGGTGGTTCGCCTGGGCCGTCGTCCTCGCGCTGGTCACGACGGTCGCGCTCTTCGCCCTGGCCGGCGTCTCGCTGGGGCGGGTCGCCGCCCTCGCACCGGCGGTCGGCGGCATGGCCCTGATCCTGGTCATGTGCGTCGGCGAGCTGCGCAGCCCGCGGCAGACGACCCTCACCCGCACCGCGCTGGCCCGACCCCGACGGGTGCGCGACCACATCGGCGCCGGCCCGCTCGCCCTCGCGACGATCGCGGTCGCCGCGCTCGCCACGACCCTCGTCGTCGGCACGGTCATGGGCTCGCCTGACGACCTCGGCCGGGCCGGGCGCGCGCTGACGACGGTGTGCGGGGACGTCACGACGATCCGCACCCCGTGGCCCGGCAGCTACTACGCCATCCCGATCGCCGCCGCCCTGCTCGTCGGCCTGGTGGCCGCCGCGGTCACCTGCCGCACGATCGCCGCCCGCCCCGCCCAGGGGGCCGAGGGGGCCGACGTCGACGACGCCGTGCGGCGCTGGTCGACGCGGTCGGTGCTGCTCGCCGTCGCGCTCGTGTGCTGGGCGACCCTCGTGCCGCTGCTGCTGCTCATGACCGCTGCGCACTCCGGCGGCAGCTGCACGACCTCTTCGACGCGAGCCCTCCAGCTCACCTTCGGCGCAGGTGCGCTCGTGTCGGCGGTGGCTGCGATCGGGACCTTCGCCGCGCTGTGCACTGGGCCGCGCCTGCGGCCGGGTCAGGCGCCGCCTCCGGGCAGCTCCGACCGCTCGCCCGTGGGGGTGCCGCTGTGAGCGACGTCGTGACGATCGACCTCGTCGACCCGACTCCCCCCTTCGAGCAGGTGCGCCGCCAGCTGACCCTGCTCATCGAGACCGGCCAGCTCGTCACGGGCGAGCGCCTGCCGTCCGTGCGCCAGCTCGCCGGTGACCTCGGCCTGGCGACCGGCACGGTCGCGCGCGCCTATCGGGAGCTCGAGTCCGCCGGGCTCGTCGTCACCCGGCGCGGGGGCGGCACCCGGGTGGCCGACCGGCCGAGCTCCGCGAGCGCGGCCGCGACGTCGCTGCTCGAGGACGCCGCCCGCGAGTACCTCGCCCGGGCCAAGGCGCTGGGCGCGGGGCCCGACCGCGCCATGCAGGTCGTCGAGATCGTCTCGCGCCGCCACTGACGGCACCGCCGAGGAGACCCATGGACCGCATCACCACCGCGACGGCCGACGTCGTCACCCGCGCCACCCGCGAGGACGTCGCCGACATCGCGGCGCTGCTGCGCGACGACGTCATCGGCGCCGGCCGCGAGGGCACGGACCTGACCCCCGATCTCGCGGCCTTCGACGCGGTCGACGCCGACCCGCAGCAGCTGCTCGCGATCGTGCGCGACGAGCAGGACGTGCCGGTCGGCACGCTGCAGCTGACCTTCGTCCCCGGCCTGAGCCGCGGCGGCGCGATGCGGATGATCGTCGAGGGCGTGCGGGTCCACTCGAGCACCCGCGGCAGCGGCCTCGGCGGTGCCCTCATGGAGTGGGCCCACGACCAGGCGCGCGCCCGCGGGGTGACCCTTGTGCAGCTGACGAGCGACAAGCGGCGCCCCGAGGCGCACCGCTTCTACGAGCGGCTCGGCTACGTCGCGACGCACGAGGGCTTCAAGCTCGAGGTGTGACCCCTCCCCCAGCCGGAGTCGGGGGGCACCGTGTCACGCCGGAAAGAAACACCCCTACCGGGTATGGCGTCTCGGCTCTAAGGTGCAGCCATGCCCAGCACTGCGGCCGTGGTCACCGCCGCCCTCTCCGCCTCATTCGTCGCCGCCGGCGGCCTCACTGTCGCCGCCGCGGTCCGCCAGCCGGACGACCGTGTCGCCGAGGTGGTGAAGATCGTCGACGGCGACACATTGGACGTGCGCTACTCCGGCAGCGTCCACCGGGTCCGCCTGCTCAACATCGACACCCCGGAGGTGGGGCGTCAGGGCGCCGACTCCGAGTGCCTTGCCGAGGAGGCCACGGACTACCTGCGGGAGCGGCTGCCCGTCGGCAGCGAGGTCAAGCTCTCCCGTGACGAGGACAGCCGGGACCGCTACGACCGTGAGCTGCGCGGCGTCCACGACGGGCGCGGCTTCGTCAACGCCGACCTCGTGCGCCTCGGCCTCGCCGTGCCGATGCACATCGCGCCCAACTTCCGCTATCGCGCGGCGGTGGATGCGGCGCACGAGCAGGCCTCGAGCAATGAGATCGGGCTCTTCGACCCGGCGCACGGCTGCACCGTCGCCGCCCGCAGCGAGCGGGTCGACCAAGCCGTCGAGGACGGCGACCGGGCGGCGGCCTACAAGGAGGCTGTGGCCCTGCGGGCCATCCTGCGCGACCCGGACAGCTTCGGCTCACGCCTGATGGGCACGACCGAGCGCGCCCGCACCATCAGCCGCCTCAGCAAGATCGTCGCGCGCCACACGCCGAAGCCCAAGGCCACGCAGAACCAGAGGGTCGCCCCCAAGCCCAAGGCCACCTCGAAGCCGAGCCCGACCTCGCAGCCCTCGCCCTCCCCCACGCCGAAGCCCAAGCCCGCGCCCCGGCCGACGACGAGTGCCCCGCAGCCGTCGGCACCGACGACGCCGGCGCCCCCACCCGCTCCGACGACGACGCCCACCCCTGTTGCCCCGCCACCCGCGCCCACACCGACGCCGCAGACGACGAGCGCGCCCCCGCCGACGACCTCTGCGCCCAAGCCCCGGCCCAACAACGCTGCGCCCTGCCGCAGTTATGCGCCGGGCGGCAAGACCTTCACCTACATCGACTGCGACACCGGCCAGCCCCTGTGACCCCTCAGGCCCAGCGGGCGAGCAGGTACTGCACGCCGAAGGGGGCCTCGTCCGCGACGAGCTCGCCGGCCAGACCGTCGGTCGCGGCGGCGAGCACCTGCAGGGCCGGTCGACCGCGCATCCAGAGCCGGTCGCAGACGGCCGGGTCGAGGGCGGCGAGCGCAGCCGAGTCCGCCTGCGCCACAGCCCTGCTCAGCTCCGCGGCGAAGGGAGCGGCGTCCGGCTGCAGGTGACCCGGCGCCTTCTCGGTGAGCGTCGCGGGGCCGTCGGCGACGACGAGCAGCACGGCGGGCAGGTCGGCTGCCAGCTCGTGGCCGAGGCTCGCGCACTCCTGCGGCGTCGCGTCGGCGGCGACCGACTGGAGGACGACCTCGCCCCCTGTGGAGGGGGCGAGCAGGCGCCCGATCTCGAGGTCGGTGGGCAGCGCCCCGTCGAGAACGCGGCCGGTGGTGAAGCGGGCTGCGCCCGAGGGCGCGTCGCCGAGCCACACGCGAGTGGCCGGGCCCGACCCCACGACGACGAGACGGTCGGCCCCCTTCGTCCCTGCCGTGGCGGCGACGAGTGCGGCAGCCCGCTCGCGTACGTCAGCCAGCGGATCGGCGGTGCCGCCGATGCCGGGCAGCAGGGCGGGGGCGGCCGGGACGACAACGGCGGCGCGGATCATGCCAGCCCCCGGATCGTGCGGGCCGGAGGGCGTTCGCCGCGCAGGGTGGCGACCATGTCGAGGACCTGGCGGGTCTCGGCGACCTCGTGGACGCGGTAGATCCGCGCGCCGAGCCACGCGGAGACGGCGGTCGTCGCGAGCGTGCCGATGAGGCGCTCGTCGACCGGGCGATCGAGGGTCTCGCCGACGAAGTCCTTGTTGGACAACGACACCAGCACGGGCCAGCCGGTCTCGACCATCTCGTCGAGGCGGCGGGTGACCTCGAGGGTGTGGTGGGTGTTCTTGCCGAAGTCGTGCGCCGGGTCGATGACGACCGACTCGCGGGCGACGCCGGCGGCCACCGCCCGCTCGGCGTAGCCGAGGACCCCCTCGATGACGTCTGCGACGACGTCCCGCTCGAAGCCGGTGCGGAAGGGCCGGGTGCGGGGCTCGACCCCGCCGGTGTGCGTGCAGATGATGGCGGCGTCGTGCGCAGCGGCGACGTCCACGAGGCCCGGGTCGGCTCCGCCCCAGGCGTCGTTGAGCACGTCCGCGCCTGCGGCACAGACGGCTTCGCCCACCTCGGCCCGCCACGTGTCGACCGAGATCACCAGTTGCGGGTGGGCCTCGCGGACGCGGGCGACGAGCCCGGCGACCCGGTCGATCTCCTCGGCGACGTCGACGTCACCGCCGGGCGCGGCCTTGACCCCACCGATGTCGACGATGTCGGCGCCCTGCTCGACGACGAGGTCGACGCGCTCCATCGCCTTGTCCTCGGCGAAGGTCGCGCCCTTGTCGTAGAAGGAGTCGGGGGTGCGGTTGACGATCGCCATGACGAGCATCGCGTCGTCGGCGAAGGGGTGACGGCCGAGTCTCATCGGGCTCCTGCGGGGTAGCCGGGCTGGGTGATCGCCGGTGGCCGCTGGCGAAGGGGGACCGCCCGGGTCCGCCAGCCGCCGTCGCGGGTGAACTGCTCGAGCTCCTCGCTCGCCACGGCGACGTCGACCGGCTCGCCGTGGCGGCGGGCGTGGACGACGGCGAGGAGCTCGGCGGCCATGACGGCGAGGTCGTGGTCCTTCTGGTGGCGGTGGGCGCGAGCGCCGAGGTCGACCTGGGCGATCGCGTCGAGGCCGTGGCGGGTGTGGGTGTCGAGGAGCGAGGCGATCTCGACGCCGTAGCCGGTCGGGACGGTCAGGCGCTCCATGAGCGAGCGGCGGGCCGCCCACTCCCCGGCGAGCGGTTGGACGACGCCGGCGAGGTCGGGCCACCAGAGGTCGAGGACCGGGCGGGCGACGAGCTCGGTGACGCGCCCGCCCTCGGTGCTCGGGGCGCGGCCGGGCACGTCCATGACGCGGTCGTACCAGCCCTTGACGAGCATCGTCGCCGGGTCGGCGGTCAGGGCGCCGACGAGGCCCGTGACGAAGTGGGGACCCCACTCGGTGAGGTCGGCGTCGACGAAGACGAGCAGGTCGGCGGTGGTGACGAAGAGCGACTTCCACAGCGCCTCGCCCTTGCCCTGGTGGGTGCCGAGGTGGGGCGCGATGTCCGCGGCGCGGTGGACCGTCGCGCCGGCGTCGGCCGCGATGCTCGCGGTGTCGTCGGTCGAGTCGGAGTCGATGACGATGAGCTCGGAGACGAGCGGGACCGCCTCGACGAGCTCGCGCCGCAGACCGGTCACGACATCGCCGACGGTGGCGGCCTCGTTGCGGGCCGGGACCACCACGGCGACGGACTCCCCCTTCGCCCCGAGGTCGGCGACGAGGGAGGCGGCGTCGAAGTCCGTGTGGACGTGGCTGCGCGCCGACAGCCACTCACGGGTCGACGGGCGCATGTCGCTCATCGTATGCAGGCAAGATGGGGGCCATGCGACGACTCCTGGCGACCCTGGTGCTGCCGCTGCTGCTGGCCGCGTGCTCCGACCCCGGGTCCGCGCTGTCGCGTGCCGAGAGCACAGGCATCCTCACCGTCGGCGTCGTCGACAACCCGCCCCGGACCGTTCCCACCGAGGGTGGCGAGGTCACCGGCCCGGCCGCCGACCTCATCAGCGACTACGCCGACTCCATCGGGGCGCACCCGAGCTGGCAGGTCGGCGAGCTCGACGCCCTGGCCTCTGCCGTGGACCGCGGCGAGGTCGACGTGATCATCGGTGCCGACGGCGAGACGAAGGGGGTCACCCCCACCTCGTCGGCGGGTGACGCCGGCACGGTCCTCGTGGGCGACCAGGAGACCCCGCTCAAGGAGTCGATCGACGCCTGGCTGGCAGAGCGAGGCTGAGCCCGACCGCGTGTCGCCCTGCAGTTCGCCTCTCCGCGCCAGCAGAACCGTTGGATCTCCGGGGCCTCAGATCAGGCCGCGCCACGAACTGCAGGACGACGCGCTGGCACCGTGGAGCTGGCGAAGGGACTCGAACCCTCAACCACCTGTTTACAAGACAGGTGCGCTACCAATTGCGCCACGCCAGCGGGCCCGGACGTGCGACGACCGGGACCGCGGCATCGTAGCCCGCGGCCCCGGTCGTCACCGAGCCGGTCGTGCGATCAGAGCACGTTGTTGTTGAGCCAGCTCTGCAGGCGCGAGGTGGTCTGCGGGCCCCACTTGCCGTCGACGTCGGCGCCGACCTTGCGCTGCAGCGCGCGGGTGGTCATCGGGCCGATGACGCCGTCCTGCGCGGTGCCGACGCGGGCCTGGAGGGCGCGCTTGTCACCGGAGTCGAGGTAGCCGTTCATCGGGCGGCCGCCCCACTTCTCGATGCCGGCGTTGGTGCGCGGGCCCTGGATGCCGTCGACGACGAGCTTGCCGCCGGTCGACGTCACGGGCGGACGCGTGGTGTCGCGCGAGGGGCGCTCACCGGTGCCGTAGGGGTCGACGGCCAGGCCGTTGGCGACCGTCAGGCCGGCGCGCTGGGAGCACACGGGCCAGGCGCCGGGGCCCTGGACCTTGAGCACCTCCTGCGCGATCTCGATCTGCTGCGCCTTGGTCGCCCGGTTGGCCGTGTAGGCGTACTTCTGCCCACCGAAGCCCTTCCAGGTCTGGAAGGTGAACTGCAGGCCGCCGTAGAAGCCGTTGCCGGTGTTGATCGACCAGTTGCCGGACGACTCGCACATCGCGACGCGGTCCCAGACCGTGTCGGACGCGCCGGCATTGGAGGCGACGACGAAGCCGCCGGCGACGAGCGCGCCGGCCGCGACGGCGCCACCGGCCATCCGCAGACGACGGCCACGGCGCCCGACGGGCTGGTCGGGGAAGTCGTTGGTGCTGAACATGAAGATCCTCTTTCGACGGAGCGCGGCAGGGGTCCCCGCGCAGGTCCGAGAGAGACGCTAAGGACACTCCAGTCACACAGACAACACCTGCAACGTAAATACAGACCTGTAACTCAGGGCCCTCGGACACCTTCCGTCACGGCCTCCACGCCCCCTTCGCCCACCGTCCGGGCATGACGAAGGGGAGGGGAGACCAGTGGTCTCCCCTCCCCTTCGTGCGGAGGAGTCGGGCCGATCAGCTCGGCCCGTCAGCCTGCTGCGATCAGCGACCGTTGAGGTAGGTCTGGAGGGCAGCGGTGGTCTTGGGACCCCAGATGCCGTCCTGCGTGGCGCCGACGACCGACTGCAGCGCACCGGTGGTCTTCGGGCCGATGATGCCGTCCTGCGCCGTGCCGACCTCGCCCTGGAGGGCCTTGATGTCGTCGACGGAGAGGGTGCCGTCCTGCTGGGCGCCAACCCACTTCTCGATGGCGGCGTTGGTCTTCGGGCCGCGGATGCCGTCGACGGCCAGACCGGCGCCGGTGGCGGCCGGGGTGCGGACCTCGGAGCGCGACGCGGTCTGCGGCGCCTGCTGCTCGGTCTGCTGGGCCGGCTTCGGGGCCGGGGCCGGGGCCGGCTTCGGGGCCGGGGCCGGGGCCGGGGCCGGGGCCGGGGCCGGGGCGGGCTCCGGGGTGGAGGCGACGGCGGCGCCGCCGTTGGCCTGGGTCAGGCCGGCCTTCTGCGAGCAGACGGGCCAGGCGCCGGGGCCCTGGGTCGCGAGGACCTTCTGGGCGATCTCGATCTGCTGCGCCTTGGTGGCCTGGTGGGCGTTCGGGGCGTACTTGCCGCCACCGAAGCCGTTCCAGGTCTGGGTGGTGAACTGCAGGCCACCGTAGAAGCCGTTGCCGGTGTTGATGGACCAGTTGCCACCGCTCTCGCACTGGGCGACGGCGTCCCAGACGGAGGAGGTGGTGGCAGCGGAGGCGCCCTGGGCGGACGCGATGGTGCCCACGGTGGCGGTCGCACCGGCCACGGCGACGCCGGCGATGCGGCGGCGAGCGGGCGAGGACTGCTTCGTCTGGGCGTGCTTGGGGCTGTAGAACATGGGGGTGTGGTTCCTTCCACGGAGTTCAGGGGCTTCGTGGTCGAAGCGGGCCAGGGGATCTGGCTTTGTCACGGACGGCGGCGACGTTACCTGTTCGTGATCTAGCGAGTCAAACGATCCGCCCGGATTTCGTCAGGACATGGTCAAGGCCACACCAGGTCGGCGACCGCCCGACGGGTCAGACGATCTCCCAGCCCTCGTCCTCGCGACCCGCGCCCTCCTGCTCGACAGCGGCCCGGCGCCGTTGTGCCACAGGGGCGTCGAAGGGGGCCGCCAGCCGGTCCCCGAGGGTGGTCCCGGTGGCGATCGCCATGATGACGCCGAGCGCCCCGAGGACGCTGAAGAGACCCTGCGTCGTGTCCCCGCCGCTCGATGTCGTGGGGCTGGTCATGTGGTACAGACCGACGAAGATGCCCAGTCCGGGGAAGAGGCCGAAGGTCGCGGGCACGGCGATCGTCAGGGCCGGCGCGTCCATGCGCAGCGCGATGACCCGGGCGGCGAAGCCGATGACGACGGCGGCGATGCCCGTCGCGGTGACCCGTCCGAGGCCGGCCTGCGTGATCACCGCGGCGACGGCCACGCCGACGGCGCAGAGCAGCGACGCGGGCACGAGCATCCGGCGGCTGCCCTGGAGGGTGACCGCACCGGCGAGCCCGATGAGCACCGCTCCGGCGACAACCATGGGGACCGCTGCCGAGGCCCACGCCAGCTTGTCGATCGGCGGCGGCTGCAGACCGATGCCGAGCAGCTCGCCCACCTGCAGGCTCATGCCCAGGCCGCCGGCCACACCGACGATGAGGCCGAAGGTGTGCAGCATGACGGCGAAGATGCGCGCCGACCCGGTCACGGGGAACCCGGAGAGCACGTCCTCCATCGCCGAGATGAGGGTGCGCGAGGGCAGCAGGGCGACGATGCCGCCGGCGACGATGAAGGCGAAGTCCGACGGTGAGATCGGCACGACGGACCACGTGCCGAGGACGTAGGCGAGGAAGGCGACGAACGTCGCGACCGCCCCGCCGAGGGCGCCGAGGTAGAAGTCGGGCAGGTTGAGCCGGTCGACGAGCGAGGCGAGCCCGATGGTCACGCAGGCGGCGAGCAGCGCGACGAGGACGGCGAAGTTGCCCGCGCCGAGGATGATCGCGACACCGGCGGCGACGCCACCCTCGGCGAGCGTGACGAACCAGCGCGACCACATCCGCGGGGTGCGGCTGATCTCGCGCAGCTGGGAGTCGGCCTGCTCGAGGTCGATGTCGCCCGAGACGAGGTCGTCGACGAGCGCGTGGACCATCGCCAGCCGGGCGAAGTCGAGGCGCGGCTGGCGCACGACGCGCAGCCGGCTGATCGTCTGCCCGGAGGGCGTGCGGCACTGCATGTGCATCGACTGCATCGTCAGGTCGACGTCGAGGTCCTCGAGGCCGGCGGCCACGCCGACGGCGATCGTCGCGGCCTCGACACCGGCGGCCGACGAGCCCGAGCGCAGCATGATCTCGGCGACCCGCAGGGCGAGGTCCATCGCGTGGGCGGCGGCCTGCTCCTCGGCGACAGCGCGGGTGACGCGGGGGTCGCGGTAGGGCGTGCCGCGCAGGGAGCCGCGCAGCGGGATCGTCTCGGTCGGCTGCTCGCCGCGCAGGGTCGGGCGGCGCCGCGGCTTGGGCTGCGGACGCTGCGGGATCGACCCGGTCGTCGTCAGCTCCTCGGGCGTCGGGCCGGGTCGGCGCCGCGGCCGGGGAGTGGGCCGCGGAGGGGGCGGGGTGCTGCTGGTCATCGTCCGGGCAGCTGCTCCGGGCCGGGCAGGGGCGAGGAGACGTCGGGCCACCACGAGACGTCGAGCGCCCCGGCGGCGAGTGCGCCGAGCACGCCGACGGCGAAGACGACGAACACGCCGAGGACGAGGACGCGCAGCGCCGACGGGCCGGTCACGCCGCGCACGAGCGAGCGGCTGCCGCGACGCAGGCTCGGGCCACCGGGGCCCCACCAGGCGACGAGCAGCGCGAGCAGGGAGCCGACGGCGAGCGGGACGGGCGCGGACAGCCGCACGCCGAGCCCGTCGACGGCGCTCTGCGCGAGGGCCGCGGCGAGCAGTCCGGCGGCGCCGACGGCGACCGGCAGCAGGGAGGTGACGACGGTCGCGAGCGCGGCCGTGACGAGGTGCCATGGCGAGGCCATCGCGGCGACGACCCCGTCGCTGCGTCGACGACCGGCCTGGTGCCGGCGGCGCACCGTCGCGGTCATCGACCGGTCGACGGTGCGAGCGAGCCAGGACCACAGGACGGCCAGGGCCAGACCGACGAAGGGGACGGCCGTCGCCATCGCGACCGCGGCCGCGAGCAGGGCGGCGAGCACGTCGCTGCGGCGCGGCTTGCCGATGCGCGGGTCGCCGGGGCGATCGAGCGCTCCGGCCGCGGGTGCACCGGCACCGGGCCACGGGGCACGCTCCTGCCCGGGCAGCATGCCCCAGCCGCCGCGGTCGGGCTGGGCCACCGGGGCGGGCGTGGGGTCGGGTGCGGGGGCCGGCCGGGGGTCGGTCCAGTCACCGCTCCCCCACGGTGCCGGGGGCTCGGCGCGCTGCGGCGCGGGCGCACGGCCGGCAGCCGCACCGGCGGCGCCCGCGGCAGCGCCTGCTGCGCCGGCGGCCGCGACCGGCGGCAGCGTGCGGGTCGCGTCGGCCTGCAGGGCGCGGGTGCGCTGCGGGAGCACGTCGGTCACCGGCCGGCCGCGCGCCCAGGCCTCGAGGGCGATGAGCACCTCGTCGGCGTCCGGGCGCAGCTGCGGGTCGGGGGTGAGCGCCGCGTAGAGCAGCGGTGCGAGCTCGGGGTCGACCTCGTGCAGGTCGGCGTCGCCGCGGCACACGCGGGCGAGGACCGCCTCCATGCCGCCACGGCCGAAGGGAGAGCGGCCGGTCGCGGCGAAGACGAGCGTCGCCGCCCAGCCCCACCAGTCGGTCGCCGGGGTGACGTCGCCGCCCTCGACGAGCTCGGGCGAGAGGTAGCCGGGCGTGCCCATGACGAGGCCGGTCATCGTCATGCGCGAGGTGTCGGCGACGTGCGCGATGCCGAAGTCGATGACGACCGGGTCGCCGTCGAGCATGAGGACGTTTCCCGGCTTGAGGTCGCGGTGGATGACGCCGACCTCGTGGATGGCGCGCAGCGCCTCGGCCAGGCCGCGGGCCAGGCGCAGCAGCGACTCGGCGTCGAGCGGGCCCTCCTCGCGGACGTGCTGCTCGAGGCTCGGGCCGGGGACGTAACGGGTGACGATGTAGGGCTGGTCGGCCTCGAGGTCGGCGTCGAAGACCGGCGCGATGCGCTGCGAGCGCACCCGCGCCAGCGTGTCGACCTCGCGGGCGAGGCGGGCGCGGGCGTCGTCGTCGTGGGCGACGTGCGTGCGCAGCACCTTGACCGCCACCGCGCGCCCACGGGCGTCGAGCGCGAGGTGGACGATGCCCATCCCGCCCTGCCCGAGCTGCTGGAGCACGCGGTAGGGACCGATCGTGTCGAAGTCCGCGACGCTGACGTGGCCGCGCTCGTCCGGGGCGGGGTCGTCCCCGATGAGCTCTGTCGTCATGGGATCAGCGTAGAAGGCCGACCTTGTGAGATCACGGAGCACCTCCTGAGCGCGGCCTGTGGCGCCGCCGTCACTGGGTGATGTAGGCCTCGAGCTGGTCGCGCTCGGCCGCGAGGTCGCGGATGCGCTGCTTGACGATGTCGCCGATGCTCACGATGGCGACGAGCTGCCCGTCACGCACGACGGGCACGTGCCGGATGCGCCGGTCGGTCATCTCGCCCGCCAGGTCACGCACGTCGGCGTGCTCGTCGCAGGTGTGCACCTCGGCGGTCATGATCGCGCTCACCGGGCCCTCGAGGACGCCGACACCGTCGCTGTGGAGGCGACGCACGACATCTCGCTCCGAGACGATGCCGTCGACACTCCCTTCGCCCGTGGAGACCACGACCGCACCGATGCGGTGCTCGGCGAGCAGGGCGAGGAGCTCACCGACCGTGGCATCGGGCGCGACGGTGACGACGTCGGTGCCCTTGCTGCGCAGTACGTCCGAGATCTTCATGTACCGACGGTAGTGGCCCGGGACCGCCGAGGGAAGGTCGAGCGCGGGCACATAGGGTGGGGACATCGAGCCCCGGAGGTGCACCCCCGTGACGACCCAGCGCACGTACGACCTCGTCATCGCCGCCAACCGCCTGCCCGTGGACCGGGTCCTCACCGCCGACGGGAGCGAGGAGTGGCACCGCTCCCCCGGCGGCCTGGTCACCGCGATGGACTCGGTGATGCGCGGTCGCGACGGGGCCTGGGTCGGCTGGGCCGGCGAGCCCGGCGAGGCTCCCGCTCCCTTCGCCGAGGCCGGCATGTGGCTGCACCCCGTGCCCGTGTCCGCCGACGAGCTCGAGACCTACTACGAGGGCTTCAGCAACGACACGCTCTGGCCGATCTACCACGACGTCATCGTCCCGGCGCACTTCCACCGCGAGTGGTGGCAGGCCTACGAGCGGGTCAACGAGCGCTTCGCCGCGGCGGTGTGCGAGGTCGCCGCACCCGGGGCGAAGGTCTGGATCCACGACTACCAGCTGCAGCTCGTGCCGGCGCTCGTGCGCAGAATGCGGCCCGACGTGCGGATCGGGTGGTTCAACCACATCCCCTTCCCGCCCGTGGAGCTCTTCGCCCAGCTGCCGTGGCGCTCGCAGATCATCGAGGGGCTGCTCGGCGCCGACTACCTCGGCTTCCAGCGGGTCGCCGACGCGCAGAACTTCCTGCGCGCCGCCCGCCGGCTCGACGGCCGCGCCACCCGCGGCGACACGGTGACCACGCGCGACGCGGACGGTACCGAGCGGGTCGTGCGCGCCTCCGCCGTGCCGATCAGCATCGACGCCTCCGGCCTTGAGGAGCTCGCCCGCAGCGAGCCCGTGCAGGAGCGGGCGCGGCAGATCCGCACCTCGCTCGGCAACCCCGACATCGTCATGCTCGGCGTCGACCGGCTTGACTACACGAAGGGGATCCGCCACCGGCTCAAGGCCTACGAGGAGCTGCTCGCGCAGGGCACGCTGCGGCCTCCGGAGGTCACCTTCGTCCAGGTCGCGACCCCGAGCCGCGAGCGGGTCGAGGCCTACAAGCGGCTGCGGACCGAGGTCGAGACGACCGTCGGCCGGATCAACGGCACCTACGGCGCGCTCGGCGCCCCGGCCGTGCACTACCTGCACCAGAGCTATCCGCGCGAGGAGATGGCGGCGCTCTTCCAGGCGGCCGACGTCATGCTCGTGACCCCGCTGCGCGACGGGATGAACCTCGTCGCCAAGGAGTACGTCACCTGCCGCCACGACAACGGCGGGGCCCTCGTGCTCAGCGAGTTCACCGGCGCGTGGCACGAGCTGCACCAGTCCTTCGTCTGCAACCCCCACGACATCGAGGGGCTCAAGCAGACGATCCTGCGGGCCCTGCGCACCGACGACAAGGAGCGGCGTCGCCTCATGCGGGCGCTGCGCCGCCGCGTCGCCGACAACGACGTGCAGCGGTGGGCCGACCGTTTCCTCACCAACCTCGAGACGGCACCGCACAAGCCCGGCACGAAGGGGGCCTGACGTGCCCCTGCCGCAGGAGCTCACCACGGCCCTGGCCGCGGTCGCGGCCGCACCGCGGCTGCTCGTCGCCACGGACTTCGACGGGGTGCTCGCTCCCTTCGTCGTCGACCCGATGGACTCCCGGGCCCAGCCGGGCACACTCGAGGCGCTCACCGCGCTGGCGGCCGCCCCGGCGACGTGGTCGGCCGTCGTCTCCGGGCGCGACCTGGCGACCCTCGACGAGCTGACCGGGCTCGCCGGGTCGACCGTGACCCGCATCGGCAGCCACGGCGCCCAGTCGAGCCGGGGCGGCGACCTGCCCGAGGGCACCGCGGCCGCGATCGCCGCACTACGCGGGGCCGTCGAGGCCGCCGTCGCGGCCAGCGAGCCGCGCATCCGCCTGGAGCACAAGCCTGCTGCGGTCGTGCTGCACACCCGGGGCCTGCCCGACGACGTGCTGCCTACGGCTGCCGCGATCGCCGACGAGGCCGCCGCCGCCCCCGGTGTCACCCACCTGGCCGGCAAGGGCGTGCACGAGCTGAGCGTGCTGCGGGCCGACAAGGGCACCGCCTTGCGCGAGCTCGCGAGCGCGCTCGGGGTCGACGCGACCGTCTACCTCGGCGACGACGTCACCGACGAGCACGCCTTCGCCGTGCTCGGGGAGGGTGACCTCGGGATCAAGGTCGGGGCCGGCGAGACCGCCGCGAGTGCCCGGGTCGACGACGCCACGGCCGTGCCCGAGATCCTCGCGACGCTTGCCTCCCTTCGCTGAGGCGGCTGCGCCACACTGGGCGGATGGGCCCACCCGGACCCGCGAAAGGGAGGACCCGTGCCCCTCGACATCTCAGCCGCCCGGCCCGACCCGGCCCTGCTCGACCTGCCGTGGTCGGTGCCGCTCGAGGACTGGCCCGCCGAGCGGCTCGCCGCGCTGCCGCGCGGCATCTCGCGGCACGTCGTGCGCTTCGCGCGGCTGTCCGGCGGGATCGTCGCGGTCAAGGAGATCAAGGCCGACCTCGCCCGCAACGAGTACCGGCTGCTGCGGCAGCTGCGCCGCCTCGACCTGCCGTGCGTCGAGCCGCTCGCGGTCGTCTCCGGGCGCACCGACGCCCACGGGGAGCCGCTCGACGCCTGCCTCGTCACCCGGCACCTGCAGTTCTCCCTGCCCTACCGGATCGTCTTCAGCCAGAACCTGCGCGAGGACACCGCCGTCCGCCTCGCCGACGCCCTCGCCGCGCTGCTCGCCCGGATGCACCTCGCCGGCTTCTTCTGGGGTGACGTGTCGCTGTCCAACACGCTCTTCCGCCGCGACGCGGGCGCCTTCGCCGCCTATCTCGTCGACGCCGAGACCGGTGAGCTGCACGACCGGCTGAGCACCGGGCAGCGCGAGCACGACCTCGATCTCGCCGAGACCAACATCGCCGGCGAGATGATGGACCTGGCCGCCGCCGGCTACCTCCCCGAGGGGCTCGACCCGCTCGCCATCGCCGAGGACATCATCGAGCGCTACCGCGGGCTGTGGCAGGAGCTCACCGGCGACGAGTGGTTCGACGCGGGCGAGCGGTGGCGGGTCGACGAGCGGATCCGCCGGCTCAACGCCCTGGGCTTCGACGTCGACGAGCTGGCCATCACGACCGACCTCGACGGCACCCACCTGCGCATCGAGCCCAAGGTCGTCGACGCCGGCCACCACAGCCGGCGCCTGCTGCGCCTCACCGGCCTCGACGTGGAGGAGAACCAGGCCCGCCGCCTGCTCAACGACCTCGACTCCTACCGCGCCGCCCTGGACCGGCAGAATGACGACGAGTCGCTCGTCGCCCACGACTGGCTGACCCGCGTCTACGAGCCGACGACCCGGCGGATCCCGCCGGAGCTGCGGGCGAAGCTCGAGCCCGCCGAGATCTTCCACGAGATCCTCGAGCACCGGTGGTACATGGCCGAGCGGCTGGGGCACGATGTGCCCATCGAGGACGCCATCGCCGCCTATCTGCGAGAGGTCCTGCCGAGCAAGCCCGACGAGCAGTCCGTCCTGGGTGCCGACACCCAGATGCTGCCCGTCGTCGACCCGGGGGAGACGAGATGACCGTGCCCGACCCGTTGCAGCAGCCCGCGGGCCCTCCCTTCGTCACGGGGAGCGACCCGATGCGGCCGGGGTCGCGCGCCTGGGTGGAGCAGCGCTTCGGCCGCAGCGCGAGCTTCGGCGACCGGATCCTGCCGGGCATCGTCGACAGCCTGCTCGTCTCCCTCGCCGGGCTCGTGCCGCTCGTCATCGGCATCATCTGCTTCGTGCAGGGCCTGCCCGAGCGGGAGTACTGCACGCTCTACGGCACCAACGGCTGCAGCGTGCCGGGCACCGGGTCAACCGCCCTGGTCACCCTCGGCGTCGTCCTCATGATGCTGTCGGTCGTCACGGCCCTGGCGATGCTCGCCTACAACCGGGTGTGGCGGGTGACCCGCACCGGGCAGAGCCTGGGCAAGCGGCTCACCGGCCTGCGCATCGTCGATGCCGAGACCGGCGCGGTGCCGCGGCTCGGGCCGGCGGCGCTGCGCGAGCTGGTCCACCAGTTCGCCGGCATCATCAGCTGGATCTGGATGCTCGTCGACCACGACGACCGCACGCTCGCCGACATCGCCGGCCACACGCACGTCGTGCACGTCGACAAGTCCTGACGGCGCTCGCCACACCAGCCCCATGATTTCCGGGTGACCCGGAAATCACCCCCTTCGCATGAGTTCCAAACCCTTGCGAAGGGGGTGTTTGTCCTGTCGAGCAGTGGCCAGCGGGCTCCCGCGAGCAGCCGCACCCCCGGAGCCGAGAGCGCAGGGGGCGGGTCAGGTCAGCGGGCGGCCGTGCGCAGGCGGGCGATCTCGTAGAGGGTCACGCCCGCGGCGAGGCCGGCGTTGAGCGACTCGACGCTGCTGCTCATCGGGATCGAGACGATCTGGTCGCAGGTCTCGCGAACCAGGCGCGAGAGGCCCTTGCCCTCCGAGCCCACGACGACGACGAGCGGCGAGGTCGCCAGCTCGAGGCCGGGCAGCTCGACGTCGCCGTCCATGTCGAGGCCGACGACGAAGAAGCCCGCCTTGCGGTAGTCCTCGAGCGCCCGCACGAGGTTGGCCGCCTGGGCGACGGGGACGCGGGCGGCCGCGCCGGCCGAGGTCTTCCACGCCGAGGCGGTCATGCCCGCGCTGCGGCGGGACGGCACGACGACGCCGTGGCCGCCGAAGGCCGCCGTCGAGCGGACGATCGCGCCGAGGTTGCGCGGGTCGGTGATGCCGTCGAGGGCGACGATGAGCGGCGTGCCCGGGATCTGCGAGTCGACGAGGTCCTTGGGGTGCGCGTAGTCGTAGGGCGGCACCTGCAGCGCCATGCCCTGGTGGACCGCGCCGTCGGTGATCCGGTCGAGCTCGGTGCGGGGCGTCTCCATGATCGGGATGCCCGCCTCGGCGGCGAGGGTGAGCGCCTCCTTGACCCGGTCGTCGCTGTCGATGCGGCTCGCGACGTACATCGTCGACACCGGCACGTCGGTGCGCAGCGCCTCGAGCACGGAGTTGCGGCCCGCGACGACCTCGGTGGAGCCGGACTTCTTGCGCGTCGGGCCCGGGCGGCCGGAGGCGCGCTTGTCGGCGGCCTTCGACATCTTGTAGGCCTTGTGGTTGGGGCGGTCGCTCGCCTTGGGCGTCGGGCCCTTGCCCTCGAGGCCGCGGCGGCGCTGACCGCCGGAGCCGACCTGGGCGCCCTTCTTCGACCCGCTGCGGCGCACGGCGCCACGTCGCTGGCTGTTGCCGGCCATCAGTGCTCCTTCTTGCCGAGGCTCCACCGGGCGCCGCCCGGGGTGTCCTCGATGGTGATGCCCGCGGCGGTGAGTGCGTCGCGGATCTGGTCGGCGGTGTCGTAGTCACGGGCCGCACGCGCCTTGGCGCGCGCCTCGACCTGCAGCTGGACGAGGGCGTCGAGGGCGTCGGTGAGCTCCTCCTCGCGGCTGCCACCGGCACCGCCCCACGTCGCCGACAGGGGGTTGATGCCCAGGACGTCGGTCATCGCGACGACGGTGGCGGCGATCTCCGCGGCCTCGTCCCGACCCCCTTCGTCGAGGGCTGTGTTGCCGGCACGGACGGCCTCGTGGATCACCGCGAGCGCGCCGGCGACGCCGAGGTCGTCGTCCATCGACGCGGCGAAGTCGGCGGGCAGCTCGACGGCCGGGTCGGCCTCGACGACCGTCTGGCTGGGCAGGGCCCGCCGCAGGAAACCGGCGATGCGCTCGACCGCCGCGCCCGCCTCCTCGAGGGAGCCGGGGTGGTACTCGATCATCGAGCGGTAGTGCGCCGCGGTGAGGAAGTAGCGGACGGTCAGCGGGTCGTGCTCCTGCACGAGCTGCTGGACCTCGAGGGCGTTGCCGAGGGACTTGCCCATCTTCTCCCCCTTGACCGTCACCCAGCCGTTGTGCAGCCAGTAGTGGGCGAAGTCGAGCCCGGCGGCACGCGACTGGGCCTGCTCGTTCTCGTGGTGAGGGAAGCGCAGGTCGATGCCGCCGCCGTGGATGTCGAAGGTGTCGCCGAGGTACTTGCGGGCCATCGCCGAGCACTCGAGGTGCCAGCCGGGGCGCCCCTCGCCGTAGGGGGTCGGCCAGTTCGCCGTGGCCGGCTCCTCGGCCTTGCGGCCCTTCCACAGCGCGAAGTCGCGCGGGTCGCGCTTGCCCCGCGGGTCGGCGTCCTCGGCCGCGACCATGTCGTCGAGCCCCTGGTGGCTCAGCTCGCCGTAGTCGGCCCAGCTCTTGACGTCGAAGTAGACGTCGCCGCTGCCGTCGGCCGCCGGGTAGGCGTGGCCGCGATCGACGAGCAGGTCGATCAGCTCGACCATCTCGGGGACGTGCCCGGTCGCCCGCGGCTCGTAGGTCGCCGGCAGCACGCCGAGCAGCTCGAGCGCCTCGCTCGTGTAGCGCTCGTTGCGATAGCTGAGCGCCCACCACTCCTCGTCGGTGTCGGCGGCCTTGCGCAGGATCTTGTCGTCGATGTCCGTCACATTGCGCACGAGGGTCACGTCGTAGCCGTGACCGCGCACGAGCCAGCGGCGCAGCACATCGAAGGCGACGGCGAAGCGCAGGTGACCGATGTGCGGCGCACCCTGGGTCGTGAGCCCACAGATGTACATCCCCACCCGACCGGGGGTCACGGGGACGAAGTCGCGCTGCTCGCGCGTGGCGGTGTCGAAGAGCTGCAGGGTCACGGGCCCAAGGCTAACGGGCGCAGGTGGTTACCTTGGCCTCGTGACGACCCAGATGCCGTCGTGGGCGGCCGTGACCCTCGCCGTGCTCCTCGGCCTCTGGTCCCTCGGCGTGGGCATCGCCTTCGGGCGTCAGCTCACGCGGCTGTGGTTTCGCCCGGGCTCGGGCGCGTGGCGCACGGCCGCGCGGGTGCTCCTGCTGCACGGCGTCCTCATCACGATCCTCCTGATGAGCGGGCTCGTCGTGCTCGCCGTCCGCGAGGAGACGACGTACCGGACGTGGCCGCTGGGCGGCCTGCTCGTGGCGATCCTCGTGCCGCTCGGCCCGGTCGTCGCCAACGTCCTGCCGAGCCGGTCCGGCCTGGCCCCCGACAAGGAGACCCTCGCCCGCGCGGGGGCCGACGAGAGCCAGGCCGCAGTGGTCCGATGGCTGGGTGCCCCCTTCGCCATCGTCGAGATGGCGATGCTCGTGACGGTCTGCTTCCCGGCACTCGCGGCCTGACCCTGCGGCTCAGTGCCCCCGGTCGAGCCACTCCTGCACGTGGGGCGCCTCGGCGCCGATCGTCGTGTCGTCGCCGTGGCCGGTGTGCACGACGGTGTCCGAAGGGAGGGTCAGCAGCTTGTTGCGGATGGACTCCACGATCGTCGGGAAGTCGGAGTACGACCGCCCCGTCGCGCCGGGGCCGCCCTGGAAGAGGGTGTCACCGGAGAAGACGACCCCGAGCTCGGGGGCGTGCAGGCAGCAGGCGCCCGGTGCGTGGCCGGGAGTGTGCAGCACCGTGAGGTCGGTGCCGGCGACGGTGATGACCTGGCCGTGCGCGAGCGCGCCGTCGGGAGCACGGTCCGGGTAGGTCATCCGCCACAGCGGTGCTTCGTCGGGGTGCAGCAGGATCGGCGCGCCCGTCGCCTCGGCGACCTGCGCCGCGGCGTTGACGTGGTCGTTGTGGGCGTGGGTGCTGACGATCGCCTTGAGGGTGCGGTCACCGACCGCCTCGAGGATCGGGGCGGCCTCGTGCCCGGCGTCGATGACGATCACCTCGGCGTCGTCGCCGACGAGCCAGACGTTGTTGTCGACCTCCCACGAGCCGCCGTCGAGCTCGAAGCTCCCCGAGGTGACGACCTTGTCGATGCGCGCGGTCACAGGACCACCACCGAGCGCAGCACATCACCGGAGTGCATCTTGTCGAAGGCCGACTCGATGTCGCCCAGACCGATCCGCTCGGTGACGAAGGCGTCGAGGTCGAAGCGCCCCTGGCGGTAGAGGTCGACGAGCATCGGGAAGTCACGGCTGGGCAGGCAGTCGCCGTACCAGCTCGACTTGAGGGCACCACCTCGGCCGAAGATCTCGATCATCGGGAGGGTGACCTCCTTGTCCGGGGTCGGGACGCCGACGAGGACGACCCGACCGGCCAGGTCGCGCGCGTAGAAGGCCTGCTCGTAGGTCTGCGGCAGGCCGACCGCCTCGACGACCACGTCGGCGCCGAAGCCGCCGGTCAGCTCACGGATGCGCTCGACCGTGTCCTCGGCGCTCGCATCCACGGTGTGCGTGGCACCGAAGCCCTTGGCGATCTCCAGCTTCCGCGGATCCATGTCCACCGCGATGATCGTCGTCGCACCCGCAACCTTCGCGCCGGCGATCGCCGCATCACCGACACCACCGCACCCGATGACCGCAATCGACTCACCACGAGTGACCTCACCGGTGTTGACCGCGGCACCGAAGCCGGCCATCACACCGCAGCCCAGCAGGCCCACGGCCGCCGCGTCGGCGTCCCCGTCGACCTTGGTGCACTGCCCCGCAGCGACGAGGGTCTTCTCGGCGAAGGCGCCGATACCCAGCGCGGGGGTCAACTCCTCGCCGGTCTCGGCGATGGTCATCTTCTGGGTCGCGTTGTGCGTGTCGAAGCAGTACTGCGGCTTGCCCTTCCGGCACGCGCGGCACTGACCGCACACCGCCCGCCAGTTGAGGATGACGAAATCACCGGGCGCCACCTCGGTGACCCCCTCGCCGACAGCCTCGACGACACCCGCGGCCTCGTGGCCGAGGAGGAAGGGGAACTCGTCGTTGATCCCACCCTCGCGGTAGTGCAGGTCGGTGTGGCACACCCCGCACGACTGGACCTTGACGACGGCCTCACCCGGGCCCGGGTCGGGCACGACGATGTCGACGAGCTCGACATCGCCTCCCTTCGAACGAGCGATGACTGCCTTGACGGTCTGCGGCACGGTGCAACTCCTTCGCTTGGCGGAGACCGGTGGCCCGGCTCTCACGCTCCCATCTTGGCCCATCACGTGACGACCGCGACATAGGGTCGGCCCATGGGACTCGACGTCGCCTTCCGTCAACTGATCACGCAGGTGGGATGGGCCGCTCCGTTGGCCATCACGGCACTCGTCATCGGCGGGTGGGCGCTGCTGCGTCGTGACGAGGGGATGTGGTGGAAGCTCGTCGTCGGCGGCGTCGCCGCGCTCCTCGCCGCGCAGGCCGTGAGCGTCGTGGGCACCTTCATGCTCTACCAGCTCGACGGCTTCTACCGCGCCTACTGGATCGTCTCGCTGCCCACCCTCGTGCTCAACGTCGTGGGCCTGGCGCTCCTCGGCGCCGGCGCCGTCTCGGGCCGTCGCGGCACGCCGGGCACGTCGCGATGAGCCTGCTCGTCGTCCAGCACCAGACGACCTGCCCGCCGGGCCGGGTCGGGACATGGCTTCGGGACGCCGGGGTCGAGCTCGACGTGCGCCGGCCCTACGCCGGCGAGGCGCTGCCTGCCGACCTCTCCGGGCACGACGGCCTGCTCGTGCTCGGTGGCCAGATGGGCTGCCGCGACGACGAGGTGGCCCCGTGGCTGCCGGCCGTGCGTGACCTCATCAGCACCGCGGCGAAGGGGGGCACCCCCGCACTGGGCATCTGCCTGGGCCACCAGCTCGCGGCCGTCGCGCTCGGCGGCGAGGTCGGGCGCAACCCCGGTGGCAGGACCATCGGCGTGCTCACCGTCGGCAGCACCGACCAACTCGCCGACGACGCCGTGCTCGCTGCGGCGGCGGGCGCGCCCGTGCCGCAGTGGAACGACGACATCGTCACCCGGCTGCCCGAGGGCGCGGTCGCCCTCGCCGACAACGAGCGCGGCGACCTGCTCGTCGCCCGGCTCGCCCCGACCGTCTGGGGCGTCCAGGGCCACCCCGAGGCCGACCTCGACATCGTCACGGCCTGGGCGGCCTCCGACGCCGGGGCGCCCGAGGTCGAGGGCATCGACGTGCCCGCAGCCCTGGCCGCCGTCGAGCAGGCGCAGCCGGCCATCGAGGCCGCGTGGCGTCCGGTGACCGAGGCCTTCGCCGCGCGCCTGGGCTGAGCGCGGGCGTCAACAACCTGACGGCCGAGTACATCTAGGCGACCGCGACGACGAGGGCGGTCGCGATCGCAGCCGCACCCTCGCCCCGACCGGTGAGCCCGAGCCCGTCGGTCGTCGTGCCGCTGAGGCTGACCGGCGCTCCGCAGGCAGCGGACATCGCCTGCTGCGCCTCGTCACGACGGGTGCCGATCTTGGGCCGGGTGCCGATGACCTGCACCGCGATGTTGCCGATCTCGAAGCCCGCCTCGCGCACCAGACGCGCGGCCTCGGCCAGCAGCCTTGCGCCAGAGGCGCCCTCGAGCTCGGGGCGCCCGGTGCCGAAGTGCTGGCCGAGGTCACCGATGCCGGCCGCGGCGAAGAGCGCGTCGCACGCCGCATGGCAGGCGACGTCGGCGTCGGAGTGCCCCTCGAGACCGACCTCGCCGGGCCACAGCAGCCCGCCGACCCACAGCTCGCGCCCGGAGTCGGGCGCGGCGAAGGCGTGGACGTCGACACCGATCCCGGTGCGCGGCAGCCGGGCGACCTCGTGTGCACTCATGGCGACAGTCTCGCAGCCGGGATCAACCGCGGCCGCACCTGCGTTGGACGCAGCGTGACCCCCTTCGACTCCCTCGTCATCGGTGCCGGTCAGGCCGGGCTCTCGGCGAGCCACCACCTGCGCCGGCTCGGCATCGACCACGTCGTGCTCGACGCCAACGAGCACGCCGGCGGCGCCTGGCAGCACCGGTGGGACTCGCTGACGATGGCCGACGTGCACGGCGTCGCCGACCTGCCCGATGCGCCCGCGCCCGGCGAGAGCACCGAGCGGGCCAACGAGGTCATCGCCTGCTGGTTCGACGACTACGAGCAGTCGCACGACCTGCCCGTGCTGCGCCCGGTCCGCGTCGAGCGGGTCACCGACGACGACGGTCTGCTCGTCGTGCACGCCGACGCCGGCACGTGGACGACGCGCACGCTCGTCAACGCGACGGGCACGTGGACCCACCCCTTCGTCCCCACCTACCCCGGGCAGCGCGACTTCGCCGGGGAGCAGTGGCACACCGTCGCCTACCCGGGGCGCGAGCACTTTCGCGGCATGCGCGTGCTCGTCGTCGGGGGCGGCGCCTCGGCCGTCCAGTTCATCGGCGAGCTCGCGACGATCGCGCACGTGCAGTGGGTGACGCGCCGGCCGCCGGTGTGGACGACGGAGTTCTCCGGCCGGGCAGCAATCGAGATGGTCGAGCAGCGGGTGCGCGAAGGGAGACCCCCGGCGAGCGTCGTCTCCGTCACCGGGCTCTCGCTGCGCCCCCAGGAGATGGCCGCGGCGCGGACCGGGGTCTACGAGCGCCGCCGGCCGATGTTCGAGCGGATCGAGCGCGACGGGGTGCGCTGGGCCGACGGCAGCACCGAGCGCTTCGACGCGATCCTGTGGGCCACCGGGTTTCGCCCCGCGTTGCGCCACCTCGCGCCGCTGGGTCTGCGTAGTGCGGAGGGCGGCATCGCCCTGCTGCCGGGATCACGGGACGTGCAGACCTCGGTGACCGCGGCCCGCGACCCCCGCGTGCAGCTCGTCGGCTACGGGCCCTCGGCGAGCACGATCGGCGGCAACCGCGCCGGCCGCGCCGCGGCCCTGGCCGTCCGCGCCCACCTGGCCGCCCCCAACCCTGCAAAACCCTAGGGTCTTGCGCACACAACTCTGCAAAACCCTAGGGTTTTGCAGAGTTGGGGGGGGAGCAGGCGGGGTCAGTCGGCGGTGGCGAGCAGGCGCTCGGCGCGGGCGAGGTCGTCGACGGTCGTGATCTTCATCGCGAGCAGGTCGCCCTCGACGACGACGACGTCGTGGCCGAGGGCCTCGACGAGCGCCGCGTCGTCGGTCGCGACGGCGCCGGAGGCGTGGGCGGCGACGAGCACCGCCCGGTCGAAGCCCTGTGGTGTCTGCACCGCGCGCAGCGACTCGCGCAGCGGGGTGGCCGTGATGACGCCCGCGGCGTCGACGACCTTGATCGTGTCGACGACGGGCACCCCGGGGATCGCACCGGCGGCACCCGCGGTCAGGGCGGCGAGCACCCGCTCGAAAACGGCGACGGGAGTCAGGCAGCGGGCCGCGTCGTGGACGAGCACGACGTCGACGTCCTCACCGAGTGCGGCGAGGCCGGCCGCGACCGAGTCGGTGCGCTCGGCGCCGCCGGCGACGACGGTGACGTCGACCCCCTTCGGACGCAGGGGGTCGACCAGCTCGGTCGCCTCCGCGACGAGGCTCTCGGGCACGACGACGACGAGCTCGTCGACGGGAGCCTGCAGCACCCCGGAGACCGCACGCTCGAGGATCGTCACGCCCTCGATCTCGACGAAGGCCTTGGGCCGGTCGGCCCCGAGCCGGGTGCCGGACCCGGCGGCCACGACGACGACGCCCACACCGTGATCGGTGTGGGCGTCGGACTGCGTCAGCAGTGAGTCGTTCAGGACGCGAGGACCTCGTCGAGGATGACCTCGGCCTTGTCCTCGTCCGTCTTCTCGGCGAGCGCGAGCTCGGAGACGAGGATCTGGCGGGCCTTGGCCAGCATGCGCTTCTCGCCGGCCGAGAGGCCGCGGTCCTTCTCGCGGCGCCACAGGTCGCGCACGACCTCGGCCACCTTGATGACATCGCCGGAGGCCAGCTTCTCGAGGTTGGCCTTGTAGCGGCGCGACCAGTTGGTCGGCTCCTCCGCGTGCGGGGTGCGCAGCACCTCGAAGACGCGGTCCAGCCCCTCCTTGCCCACGACGTCGCGGACACCCACGAGGTCGCAGTTCTCGGCGGGCACCTCGATGGTCAGGTCACCCTGGGCCACCTTGAGCTTGAGGTACTGCTTGTCCTCGCCCTTGATCTTTCGAATCTTGATCTCTTCGATCAGAGCAGCCCCGTGGTGGGGGTACACGACCGTCTCGCCGACCTTGAAAACCATGTGGAGATTTCCCCTTTCGCGACCTCCAGATTATCACGGCGTGTCGTGGGTCGCACAGCCGTCAGCCCCGCCACAATGCCCCTTCGCGCGCGCGTGGAGAGCACGAGCCGTGGCCCGGCGCATCCCACGCGCACGCCCCCGCTAGGCTGTGCCCCGTGAAGCGCAACCTCCTCACCCGCACCCCTGTCGTGGCCCTGGCGGCCCTGCTCGCCGCCGGCACCGCCGGCTGCTCGGTCAACTCCCCCTTCCAGACGGCGAAGACCCAGTCGATCACCGATGGAGTGGCCGTCGACGTCGAGGGCGCCCACGTGCGCAACCTCGCGCTCGTCAGCGGCGAGGCGGGCGGCGACGCGGTCGTCACCGGCGCCGTGGAGAACGAGACCGGCAAGGACATGACCTTCACCGTCACGGCTGGCAGCAGCAAGGTGCAGGCCAAGATCCCGGCCCACCAGGCGGTCACCCTCGGCGGCAAGGACAAGGCCGAGCTGACGCTGAAGTCCGTCAAGGCCGGCCCGGGCGAGATGACCGACGTCGAGATCAGCACCGGCGGCTCCGCCACCCCGGTCAGCGTCCCGGTCCTCGACCCCGAGGGCTACTACGAGACCGACGCCCCCGAGGGCTGGACCCCCACCCCCTCCGAGACCCACAGCGAGAGCGAGTCGGAGTCCGAGGGCCACTGAGCACTCCCCCTTCGCACGACGAGAGGCCGGCACCCCATCGGGTGCCGGCCTCTCGTGGTCATGACCGAAGGGGAGGTCAGGCCTCGAACTTGTAGCCCAGTCCGCGGACGGTGACGATGTGCACCGGCTTGGCCGGGTCGGGCTCGATCTTGGCCCGCAGCCGCTTGATGTGGACGTCGAGCGTCTTGGTGTCGCCGACGTAGTCGCTGCCCCACACGCGGTCGATGAGCTGCACGCGGGTGAGCACCCGCCCGACATTGCGCAGGAGCATCTCGAGCAGCTCGAACTCCTTGAGCGGCAGCTGCACCTGGGTGCCGTCGACGGCCACGACGTGCCGGTCGACGTCCATGCGCACGGGTCCGCCCTCGATGGTGGCGGGCAGCAGCTCCTCGGGCTCGTTGTTGCGTCGCAGCACGGCCTTGATCCGGGCGAGCAGCTCGCGCGAGCTGTAGGGCTTGGTCACGTAGTCGTCGGCGCCGATCTCGAGGCCCACGACCTTGTCGATCTCGCCGTCCTTGGCGGTGAGCATGATGACCGGCACGTTGGACTTCTGCCGGATCGAGCGGCAGACGTCGATGCCCGACAGGCCCGGCAGCATGAGGTCGAGCAGCACGAGGTCGGCGCCGTCGGAGTCGAAGGCCGTGATGGCGTCCGGACCTGTCTCGGCGACCTCGACGTCGTACCCCTCCTTGCGCAGCAGGTACGACAGGGGGTCCGAGAAGGACACCTCGTCCTCGACCACGAGGATGCGTGTCATCAGCGGGGCTCCTTTGTGAGGGTGGGGGAAGGGGTCTCGGCGGCAGGGGAGGCCGCGTCGGGGGCGTCGTCGCCGTGGGCGAGCTGCACGTCGACGCCGTGGGCGTCGAGCGTCTCTGGGGCGGCGGGCAGGCGGATCGTGAAGGTCGAGCCCTGCGACCCGTCGCTCCACACGCGCACGTCTCCCCCGTGGTTGGCGCAGATGTGCTTGACGATCGACAGGCCGAGGCCGGTGCCACCGGTGGCTCGCGAGCGCGCGGCATCCATGCGGTAGAAGCGCTCGAAGATGCGCGCCTGCTCCGGCTCGGGGATGCCCGGCCCCTGGTCGGTGACGGCGATCTCGATCGTGTCGCCGTGCAGTCGCGCCCCCACCCCGACGGCCGTGCCGGCGTCGGAGTAGGAGATGGCATTGCCGACGAGGTTGCGCACGGCGGTGACGAGCATGTCCTGGTCACCGCGCACGTAGAGGTCCTCGGCGACCTTGTCCGTCAGGGTCATGTCCTTGGCCTCGGCCTCGATGCGCAGGTGCTCGAGGGCGAGCGCGACGACGTCCTCGACGTCGACGAGCGGCGGGTCCTGCAGCACCGGCGTGCCCTGCAGCCGGGAGAGCTCGACGATCTCGCGGATGAGGCTCGACAGCCGGGTCGCCTCGCCCTGCATGCGGCGGGCGAAGCGGTCGACCGCCTCGGGGTCGTCCTTGGCATCCATGACGGCCTCGGCGAGCAACGAGATGCCGCCGACCGGCGTCTTGAGCTCGTGGCTGACATTGGCCACGAAGTCGCGGCGGGTCTCCTCGACGCGGCGACCCTGGGACTGGTCGTCGACGAGCAGCAGCAGGTGGCGTGCCCCGAGCGGGGCGACACGGGCGGAGACATAGTTGGTCGTGCTCATGCCCGGGCGGCGCAGCTCCAGCTCCTGCTCCTCGATGACGCCGTGGCGGGCGACCTTGTCGACCATCGCCTGGATCGCCGGCTCGACGAGCCGGCCGTGGCGCACGAGGCCGTAGGTGACCGCGGCGGGCGAGCTCGACAGGACGCGGCCCTCGTGGTCGAGGACGACGCCGGAGGAGCGCAGCACGGCGAGGACGTCACCGACCCCCTTCGGCACCTCGGGCTCGGGCGCGGGGTCCACGGCACGCTCCCGGTCGCTCATCGTGATCGCAGCCCACACGAGGAAGGCGATGAGCAGGCCGGCAGCACCCCCGAGAATTGCCGCGGTCGTTGGCTCCACGTCACCGAGAGTACTTCTCCGGTGGGGCATGCTGGGACCGGGCCGCGACCACCGGCGAGCGCGCCCGCGATGTTCACCTGCGCGCCCGACGACGTTCACCCGTCCCGCGTAGACAGGCACACCAGCGACACTGCCCACACCCATCGAAGGGGGCGCCATGCGCCAGGTCTTCCACGACGAGCTCGAGGCCATCGCCGACGACCTCGTCTCCCTCTCCGAGCTCGTCAGCACCGCGATCCGCGACTCCACCCGCGCGCTGCTCGAGGCCGACGTCCAGCTCGCCGAGCGCGTCATCGAGTCCGACCAGGACATCGACGCCCGGCGCAACGACCTCGACGCGCGCTCCGTCGACCTGCTCGCGCGGCAGGCCCCGGTCGCCAGCGATCTGCGCACGGTCGTCGCCTCGATGCGCATGTCCAGCGACCTCGAGCGCATGGGCGACCTCGCGCGCCACGTCGCCCAGGTCGCGCGCATGCGCTACCCCGAGCACGCCGTCCCCGACGAGATCGCCGCGACCTTCGCCGAGATGGGCGGCATTGCCGAGGACCTCGTCGCCCGCGTCGGGCAGGTCATCCGCACCCAGGACCTCACCCAGGCCAAGGACATCGAGACCACCGACGACGAGCTCGACACGCACCACCGCGAGATGTTCACCCGGCTCGCCGAGGGCGCGTGGCAACACGGCACGACGAGCGCCGTCGACGTCGCCCTGCTGAGCCGCTACTACGAGCGCTTCGGCGACCACGCGGTCACCGTCGCCCGTCGGGTCGGCTTCCTCGTCACCGGCGACCCGGGCGCCATCGACCTCGCGGAGGAGGCGGAGCGGGACTGACCCCCTTCGCCTGCCGAGCACACGAGAGGGCCCGCCGACTGCACGTCGGCGGGCCCTCTCGCTGTCGTCCGGCGGTCAGCGACCCTGGTTGGCGACCGCAGCGGCCTCCGCGGCCGCGGCCTCGGGGTCGAGGTACTCGCCCGGGCGGGTCGGCATGAAGTCCTCGCCGAGGTCGTAGACCAAGGGCATGCCGGTCGGGATGTTGAGCCCGGCGATGTCCTCGTCGCTGATGCCGTCGAGGTGCTTGACCAGGGCCCGCAGGGAGTTGCCGTGGGCCGTGACGAGGACGGTGCGGCCGGCGGCGAGGTCCTCGCGGATCGGCCCCTCCCAGTAGGGCATGAGGCGGGCGATGACGTCCTTGAGGCACTCGGTGCGCGGGACCTCGGGCAGGTCGGCGTAGCGCGGGTCGTCGGTCTGGGCGAACTCGTCGTCGGGCTCGATGGCCGGCGGCGGGGTGTCGAAGCTGCGCCGCCAGAGCATGAACTGCTCGTCGCCGTACTTGTCCCGCGTCGCGGCCTTGTCGAGGCCCTGCAGGGCGCCGTAGTGGCGCTCGTTGAGCCGCCAGTCGCGACGCACCGGGATCCAGTGGCGGTCGGCCGCGTCGAGGGCGAGGTTGGCGGTGGTGATCGCCCGGCGGAGCACCGAGGTGTGCACGACGTCCGGCAGCAGACCGGACTCCTTGATGAGCTGGCCGCCGCGGACGGCCTCCTCGCGGCCCCTGTCGATGAGGTCGACGTCGACCCATCCGGTGAAGAGGTTCTTCTCGTTCCAGTCGGAACGGCCGTGGCGCAGCAGGATCAGAGTCGACATGGGGCCAGCGTATCGACGCCGGTCACTCCGGCGCGGACCCGTCCGTCCGCTCGAGGACGGAGCGGAAGGCCTCGAGGTTGCGCAGCGACTCGCCGCGCGAGACGCGCCAGTCCCACTCCTTCTGCATCGAGCTGCGGAAGCCGAGGAGCAGCAGCTCGTTGAAGGGTCCGTCGGCGGCCTCGAGCACGACGCCGAGCACCTGGTCGACGACCTCCTCGGTCACCGCGCGAAGGGGGATCCGCCCGCCCACGTAAACGTCGCCGGAGGCGTCGATCGAGTAGGCGAGCAGGGGCATGCGCAGGTTGCGCCGGAGCAGGTGGCGGTAGAACTGCGCGTGGTTCTCGTCCGCGTTGCGGATGACGAAGGCCGAGACGGACAGGGCCCGCTCGCCGACGACGAGGGAGACGACGGTCTTGAGCTTCTTCTCCCCCGGCAGGGTGACGACGAGCTCGCCGTCACGGGCACCGGCCTCGTGCTCGAGCCCGGCGTCGGTCACGACGCGGGTCACGACGTCGCCGGCCCGCTGGGCCTCGGCGTCGGGGGTGGGTGCGTGCTCGGGCTGCTCGGTCATCGGGCCACCTCCAGGGGCTCGTCGGTCGGGGTCTCGGCGGAGAGCGACTCGCGCTCGGCGACGGCATCGGCGTAGACCTCGAGGAGCCGGTCGACGGTCACCGCCCAGCCGAATCCCTCGGCGTGCGCGCGCGCTCGGCGCCTCAGGTCGCTCGCCCGGTCGGGGTCGTCGAGGACGGCGAGCAGCTCGTCGGCCCACACGCTCGGGTCGTGGCCGGGCACGAGGACACCGGCGTCACCGACGGCCGTCGGCAGCCCGCCGACATCGGCGGCGAGGACGACCGCGCCCGAGGCCTGCGCCTCGACGGCGACGAGGCCGAAGGACTCGGTGTGGGAGGGCACCGTGACGACGTCGGCGGCGCGGTACCACTGCGCCAGCCCGGCACGGCTCACCGGCGGGGCCAGGTGGAGCACGTCGGATACGCCCAGCTCCTCGCCGAGCCGCTCGAGCCGGTCGGGCGCCGCGAGCCCGCGGCCGGACGCGCCTCCGACGACCGCGACGACGAGCCGCTCGCGCAGCTCGGGTCGGCGCTCGAGCAGCTCCGCGGCGGCGCGCACGAGCACGTCGGGCGCCTTGAGCGGCTGGATCCGACCGACGAAGAGCAGGACGACGGCATCGTCGGCGAGCCCGAGCGAGGCCCGGGCCTCACCACGGTCGCCGGGGACGAAGGTCTCGAGGTCGACCCCGGGGGGCACGACGACCACCTTGTCCGGGTCGGCGCCGTAGTAGTCGACGAGCTCGCTCGCCTCGCGGTCGGTGTTGGCGACGAGCCGGTCGGCGATGTCGACCACCTGGTCCTCGCCGATCTCCCGGCCGGGCGGCTCGGGCACGTCGTCGTCGGCGAGCTGGCGGTTCTTCACCCGCGCCATCGTGTGCATCGTGTGCACGAGGGGCACCTGCCAGCGCTCGGCGACGAGCCAGCCGACCTGGCCGGAGAGCCAGTAGTGCGAGTGGGCGACGTCGTAGTGCCCCTGGGGTACCCGCGCGATCTCGCGCATGATACCTGCGGCGAAGGCGCACAGCTGCCCCGGCAGGTCCTCCTTGGCCAGGCCCTCGTAGGGCCCGGCGTCGACGTGCCGCACGGTCACGCCGGCGAACATCTCGACGACGTCGGGCAGGTCGGCGGCGGTGCGGCGGGTGAAGATCTCGACCTCGACGCCCCGCGCGGCCAGCTCGCGGGCCGACTCGACGACGTAGACGTTGAGCCCCCCGGCATCGCCCGTGCCGGGCTGGGCCAGGGGCGAGGTGTGGACCGAGACCATCGCCACCCGCCGGATGCGTTGCTGCGTCACTCCTCCACCGTCCTCCGATAGCTGGTCATGGCCACTGTCGCCGACGGCGACCACACGTGCAGGTCGGTGTGACCCATCCGACGCAGGTCGACGCCGCGGGCGGTCCCTCGCGGACCGATCCCGATCGTCGTGCCGAGCTGCGTCGAGTAGGCGTCCGCGACGGGCGCCGCCCCGGGGCCGACCCACCACGCCCGCTTGCGCAGCAGGCGCTCCGGCAGCCCCGGCTGACGACCGCGGGTCGCCAGCTCCTGGTGCGAGTGCACGACGACGGCATCCGCCCCCTTCGCCGTGGCGGTGAGGGTGATGCGCACGCCCTCGAGACGCACGGTGAGGGTGACCGGCAGGCTGCGGTCGTCGCCGGTGAGCCGGCCCGACCAGGTGACCTCGCCGTCGCGGATCGACAGGCGGTCGACCTCGAGGTCGCTCAGCGTGTGGGTGATCTGCTCGCTGCGCCCCTCGCCGCGTCCTTCGACGTCGCCGAGGAGGGCCGACAGCGGCGAGCCGCCGCGCACCGTGCGAAACAGGGTGTTGCCCCGCGAGGTGACCCGCAGCCCGGTGTCGTCGAGCTGGACCGCGCGGCCCTCGCCGAGGGTCACGACGCCGCCCGCCTCGGGGGCCACGACGAGCAGGCCCGGCTGCACCGGCCGCAGGCCGGAGTCACGGCCGAGCGCCGGCGGCACCCAGATGACCGCGGCGAGCAGGAGCGCACCGCAGAGGGAGGCCACGAGGGAGACCATGCTCCAGCTCACCCGTCGGTCGGCACGCCACACGTGCACCAGCGTAGTTCCGCACAGCGCCTACGCTGCCGGGGTGCCCAGCCAGAGACCCCTCGGCAACATCACCCGAGGCACGACCAACCCCAACCGCCTGCGTCGCTGCGACCGGTGGCTGCTGGCGACCCACCGCGACGTCCTGACGAAGGGGGGCCCGCCGCACCTCGTCGACCTCGGCCACGGGGCGAGCGGCGTCACGACGGCCGAGTGGGCGCAGCGGGTGCGCACGCTGCGGCCCGACGCGCACGTCACCGGCCTGGAGATCGACCCGGAGCGGGTGGCGACGGCACAGGCATGGGCGGGGCCCGGGGTCGACTTCGCGCTCGGGGGCTTCGAGGTGCCGCTGCCGGGCGATGCGCAGGTGCGGGTCCTGCGGGCCTTCAATGTGCTGCGGCAGTACGACGAGACCGAGGTCGAGGGGCCCTGGCGCACCATGGTCGACCGGCTCGACCCGCTCGGGATCCTCGTCGAGGGCACGTGCGACGAGCTCGGTCGGCTCGGCAGCTGGGTGACGCTCGACGCCGAGGGTCCGCGCACCCTCACCCTGTCGTGGCGGCTGCGCGACCTCGGCCCGGCCCGACCACCGTCGGTCGTCGCCGAGCGCCTGCCCAAGGCGCTGATCCACCGCAACGTCCCCGGCGAGCCGGTGCACGAGCTGCTCCTGCTCGTCGACGACGCGTGGCGACGCTCCTCCCCCTTCGCCCCCTACGGGGCCCGGCAGCAGGCCGTAGCCGCCTGGGGCGACATCGCCCGACAGGTGCCGGTGCTCGGGGGTGCGGCGCGCTGGCGCCTCGGGGAGCTCACCGTGCCGTGGTCGCTCGTCGCGCCCCGCGGGGGCCCGCTGGCTCAGCGCTGGTAGTCGTCCTCGAGGCGCACGATGTCGTCCTCGTCGAACTCGCCGTAGCCGATCTCGAGGACCCGGCCCGGCTGCTGCGTGGAGTTGCCCATGCGGTGCACGGCCCCCCGCTCGACCCAGATCCGCTCGCCGGGCTGCGCCGACCAGGTCTCGTCACCGACCGTGACGTCGATCGGCCCGTCGAGCACCTGCCACAGCTCGGCCCGCAGCGCGTGGGTCTGCAGCGAGAGGCGGTGCCCCGGGGCGACGGTGATGATCTTGACCGTCGTCGGTTCGTTGAGCGTCAGCTGCTCGAAGCGCCCCCACGGGCGCTCCGAGACGAAGACGTCCGGGCGTGGGTCCGGCAGGTCGGTCACGACGGGTCCCCCTGGCTCGTGGTGCGGTCCGTGGTCATTGTGCCCGACTCACCGACGGCGACCGAGGATCTCGTCGATCGCCGGACGCACGTCGGCGAGGTAGACGCCCGCGACGACGATGCCGATGATCGCCAGCAGCCCGACACCGCCGACCGCGGCGACACCCATGAGCGTCGCGATCGCGAGTGCGGCGACCCAGAAGGTCTTGGACTGCTTGCCCGTCGCCGTGAAGGCATCGGGCCGCTGCCGCACCGCGTGGACGAGCGCGAAGACCTCGGCACCGAGCGCGAGGAGGCTCAGGACGAGGACGATCGTCGCCTGGATGCTCGAGAAGATCTGCACACCGCCAGCCTAGGCGGGCACGTCGACGACGATGGTCACCGGACCGTCGGCGCGCAGGTCGATCTGCATGTCGGCGCCGAAGCGACCGGTCGCGACCTCGACCCCGCGCTCGCGCAGGCCCTCGGCCACCGCGTCGACGAGCGGCTCGGCGACGGGTCCGGGGGCGGCGGCATTCCACGACGGTCGGCGGCCCTTGCGCACGTCGGCGTGGAGGGTGAACTGGCTGACGACGAGCACCCCTCCCCCGCTGTCGGCCACCGAGGTCTCGTCGGCCATGATCCGCAGCTCGGCGATCTTGCGCACCGTCGTCGCGACCTCGTCGGGGCCGTCGTCGTGGGTGACGCCGACGAGGGCGAGCAGGCCCGGGCCGATCTCGCCGACGACCTCGTCGTCGACGAGCACCCGGGCGGAGGCGACCCGCTGCAGGACGGTCCTCACGAGGTCGTCAGGTCGAGCACCTCGACGGCGCCGACCGGTCGGCCGTGGCCGAGGACGGGCTGGTCGGCGAGCTCGCGCAGGGCCGGGGTGTCGGCGCCCAGAGCCATGAGGGCGTGGGCGAGCAGGCCCTGCCGGGCCCGGGCGACCGGGGCCCCGTCGGCCACCTTGATCGCGATGCCGCGCCCGTCGTCGAGGCCGGCGGCGTACACCGACTCGGCCCCGTCCTTGGCGATGAGCCCCGGCACGGCCCGCATGAAGGCGGTGACGTCGCGGCCGGTGCCGCCGACCATCTCCGGCGCGGTGCGCATGGCCGCGGCGACCCTCCCTTCGTCCGTCGTGGCGTCGGCCCCGGCGAGGGAGCCGAAGGCCGCCGCCAGACCGGACAGCGGCACGGCGAAGAGCGGTGCGCCGCAGCCGTCGACGGTCGTGTGGGTCACCGGGCCGACGACCTCGGCGACGGTCTCGCGGATCGCGACCTGCAGGGGGTGCTCGGGGTCGAGGTAGGTCTCGGTGGGCCAGCCCTGGAGCACGCAGGTGACGAGCATGCCGGCGTGCTTGCCGGAGCAGTCCATGGCGACCGGCGTCGGCGCCTCGCCGGCGGCGAGCCAGCGGGCGTGCTCGAGCTCGCCGAGCGGCAGCGAGGGGGTCGTGCGCAGCGCGTCGAGCCCCAGGTCGGCGGTCGCGAGGATCTCGGCGACCGCCTCGCGGTGGACGGCCTCGCCGGAGTGGCTCGAGCAGACGAGCGCGAGCAGGTGGGACGGCAGGTCGAGACCGAGGCGGACCATCGCGAGCGCCTGGACCGGCTTGAGCGAGGAGCGTGGCAGCACGGGGTCGTCGACCCGACCGTGACGAAGGGGGGTCCCCCCGTCGCCGTCGGTCGCGACGAGCGTCGCGCGGTGGGCGGACTCGACGAAGCCCCCGCGGGTCACGTGGACCAGCACGGGGGCGTCGTCGAGGGCTGTGGTGTCGGGGGCCGGTGCGGTCACCTGCCGGAGGCTAGCCTTCGAGGCTCGTTCCTCGCACCTCAGGCACCGTCGATCACCACAGCGTCGGCTGCTCCGCGGACGGAGCCGGAGCCGGATCCCTTCAGTCGCCGACCTTCTCGGCAGCCTTCTCGGCGGCCTGGGTGGTCTTGGCGGCCGTCTTCTTGGCGGCGGTCGCGGTCGACTTGGTGGCGGTGCGGGTGCGGGTCGCAGCCTTCTTGGCGGTGGTGTTGGTGCGCTTGGCCGCCGTGGTGGTGCGCTTGGCGGAGGTGGAGACGGCCTTCTTCGCCTTGGCGGTGTCGACCTTGACGTCGACGTCCACGGAGTCCTTGACGGCCTCGGCAGCCTTGACGGCCTCCTTGCGACCGATGGTCAGCGTGGCCTTGGCGGAGCGCTCGACGTCGGCGACGGCCTTCTTGACCGTGGTGACGACACCCTTGCCGAGGGCGACGGTCGCCTCGGCCTGGCCCACGAGGTCCTGGGTGGCCTTCTGCTTCTTGATGCGGGTCACGAGGGCCTCGCCGCGCTTGGTGAGGTCGGCGTAGTGGGCCTGCGCGTCGGCCGGGGCGGCCTTGACGCGGGCCTGGACCTTCTTCGGCTCGAGCTCGGCGCGCAGGGCGGCGATCTGCGAGGTGTAGCCGCGGAAGGTCTCGACGGTCAGGTCGGTGGCGCCGATGGTGGCGTAGGTCTGGTCGGTGACGACCTTCTTGACGGTGGTGGTGACGCTCATGAGGTTCTCCTGGTGGTAGTCGAGCGAGACGAGGACTGCGACCCGCGCGGTGCGCGCTTGGCGGCCGGGGCCGCGGTCTTCGAGCCCGACGACGACGTCGAGCCCTTCGTGCTGGCCGCCGTGCCGGCGGCCTTCTTCTTGGTGCCGGCCTTGGTGGTGCTGGCCGTGCTCTTGGCGACCTTCGCTGTGCTGGCCTTCTTCGTGGCGGCCTTCTTCGTGGCCGTGCCCCCGGAGGCCGGTACGGCCCCCTTCGCCTGCTTGGCCGCCTTGCGCGTCGCCCGTGCCCGAGGGGTCGGGCGCGACGGCTCGGCCGTGTCCTGCGACGTCGCGGGCTCCGCGCCGACGAAGGACTCGTAGATCTCGAGCAGGGTCTGACGCTGACGTGCGGTCAGCGCGGGGTCGGTGCGGATGGCGGCCCGGGTCGTGGCCCCGGCCTCCGCGGCCGCGTCCTTGGGGTCGAGCAGACCCGCCTGGACGTAGAGGGTCTCGGCCGAGATGGACAGGCCCCTGGCGATCTGCTGGAGGATGTCGGCGCTCGGCCGCTTGACCCCCCGCTCGATCTGGGAGAGATAGGGGTTGGAGATCCCGGCCAGCGCCGACAGCTGCCGCACGGAGAGCTTGGCCAGGACGCGCTGCTCACGCAGGTAGTCGCCCAGGGAGTTGCCGAGGTGGCTCGGCAGGCCCTCCAGCGGATTCTTCGACATGGCCCCATTGTGCTTGCCGTAGTTAGCATGTGCAAGCCGTAGGCAGCGGTTGGTGAGCGGAGTCACCTCCGGGCGCAGCGCCGTCAGCGCGGGACGATCCCCGTCTGCGCCGCCGCGACGTCGGGGGCGACGAGCAGGTCGGCGGCGTCGTCGGTGTTGCGCTTGAGCACGGCGAGGGCGATGGGACCGTCCTCGTGGTGCCGAGCACGGGAGGTGATGCGGCCGACGACCTTGTCGCCGAGGAGCACCTCGGCCCCGACCTCGGGCAGGGTGTGGCCGGACCCGTCGAGGTGGAGGAAGGCCAGTCGGCGCGGCGGGCGACCGAGGTTGTGCACCCGGGCGATCGTCTCCTGCCCGCGGTAGCAGCCCTTGTGCAAGTGGACCGCGGTGCGCAGCCAGTCGAGCTCGTGGGCGATCGTCCGGTGGTCGGTCTCGGCGCCGAGGCGCGGGCGCCAGGCGGCGATGCGCAGGGCCTCGGCGGCCCACGTGCCGACGAGCTCACGGTCGCCGACGGCCGAAGGGAGGTCCGCCGCCGGAACGATGACCTCGCGCCAGCGTCGGTCGCGGGCCGGGTGCTCCTCGGCCGGGGGACCGTAGGTGGCGGTGTCGCCGACGACGCGCGGCCACGGGTCGAGCCAGGTCGGCGGCTCGCCCTCCGCGCCCTCGCGGTCGACGCTCTCGCCGAGCACCGCGTAGTCGTCGCTGACGTCGGCCACCTCGACCCGCAGCATGAAGCGCATGGAGTCGAGCCACGCCGCGAGCGCGGGCGCCGTGCCCGGCTCGACGGTCAACCAGGTCGTCTCGCCATCGTCGACGACGTGCAGGGCGTGCTCGACGTGACCCTTGGGCGAGAGAACGAGCGACTCGGCCGAGGTGCGCGGCGGCAGGTCGACGAGCTGCTGCGAGGTGAGGGAGTGCAGCCACGACAGCCGGTCGGGGCCGGTGACCGTGACGACCCCGCGGTGCGAGAGGTCGACGACCCCGAGCCCCTCCGCGAGCAACCGCTGCTCGCGCAGCGGGTCGCCGTAGTGCGCGGCGACCCCGGAGTCGATCCCGTCGCCGGGCACGGCACCGGCGGTCTGCAGCAGGGGCGAGGCACTCATGCAGCCCAATCTACGTCTCCCAGCCGGCTGCCGAACTCGCCCCGTACGATGACCGCATGCTCGAGGAGTTCGACGACGACACCGCTGGCGAGACCACGACTCGCCGCTCAGGCCGCCACCGCATGGGGTGGGGGCGACGGCTCGCCGTCTCCGTCCTCGCCTTCCTGCTGCTCCTCGTGATCGGCATCGGCGGGTACGCGTGGTTCATCAGCAGCAAGGTCGACCGCAACCTCGCGCACGAGGACCTCCTCGGGGAGGCACAGAACCAGACCGAGTGGCGCGAGGGCGAGCAGCTCGTGACCGACGCAGGGACCAACTACCTGCTCATCGGCTCCGACGCCCGGCCGGGCGAGACCGCCAGCCGGGCCGACGTCATCCAGCTCGTCCACGTCGACGAGGACCACGGCGACGTGTGGATCATCCACTTCCCCCGTGACCTCTACGTGCCGATTCCCGGGCACGGCAAGAACAAGATCAACGCCGCCTACGCCTTCGGCCAGTCGCCGCTGCTCGTGCAGACCATCCAGGACCTCGTCGGCGTCAAGGTCGACCACGTCGCCAAGACCGATTTCGAGGGCTTCAAGCAGCTCACCGACGCGCTCGGGGGCGTGCAGGTCAACAACGCCCAGGCGAGCCCCAAGTACCCCGCGGGTACCCACGACCTCGACGGCGAGCAGGCGCTGGAGTACGTCCGCGAGCGCAAGACCCTCGCCGAGGGCGACATCTCCCGCGGTCAGCGCCAGCAGGCCTGGCTCAAGGGGATCATGACGAAGACCCTCACCCCCGGCGTGCTGCTCAACCCCAGCCGTCTCGGCAACGTCATCGAGGCCGGCACCAAGAACACGATCGTCGACAACTCGCTGACGACGGGCAAGATCCGCAGCGAGGCGATCAAGCTGCGCGGCGTGCGCGGCGGCAACATCCACTTCGTCACCGCGCCCTTCAGCGGCTACGGCACCGCGCCCGACGGCGGGTCGATCGACATCCTCGACGAGCAGGGCATGTCCCGGCTGAGCGATGCCCTGCGCACCGACGACATGGCGGGCTACGAGGAGTGACCCGACCCCGCCCCCTTCGCACCCCCCTGGACCCTGCAAAACCCTAGGGTTTTGCGACGTTCCGGGCCGCCAACCCTGCAAAACCTTGGGGCGCTGCGCGGCGGGGGCGGTCAGCCGTCGACGCGCTTGAGCTCCGCGGAGACGTGGCTGCTCATCGGCTGACCGGCGGCGGTCATGTCCATGACCCACATGAGGTTGGACTTCACGAGGCCGTACATGCGCTTGGCCGACGAGTACTCCTTGGCCTGCGGGCTGCGGATGATGCCGTCGGTCTGCAGCTCGATCCGGCCCGGCTCGACGGTGCCGTAGTACATCTCGACGATGCCCGTGGGGTGGGCGAGGAGGAGCTCCGCCTCCCCTTCGCCACCGGCACGCCAGAAGCCGAGCTCGGTGCCGGAGGGGCGGACCTTGTTGCCGGCGTCGTCGAGGATCCAGGTCGTGCTCTCCCAGCGCAGGAAGGGCCGCTCGTCATGGGTGACGACGAGCTCCTGGCCGAAGTTGGCCGACTCGATCGTCGGGTAGCCGACGACACCGGCTCCCTCCCAGCGGCCGACGAGCCAGGCGAGGGGGGCGATGTCCGGGTGGATCGTGGGGTCGAGGGTGAACACCCGCCCATCGTAGGGCGGACGCCGGGCCGGGAGCGCGCCGGCGGTCAGGCCAGGGGCAGGCGGGCGACGAGGTGCACGAGCGGCCCGGCGACGAGCACGGAGGCCGCGCCGGCGGCGAGCGCACCGGCCACGGTGTCGATCGCCCGCTGCTGCGACAGCGCGCGGCGCAGCGCGACCGCGGTGCCCGCACCGATGACCCCGAGCAGCGCCGACCACGCCGACAGCGACCCCGAGAGCACGAGGTGCGCGACCAGACCGGCGAGCCCGCCGACACCCATCGCGGCCGGGATCATCCACGCGCTCGTCGCCGGACGCTCGAGGACGAGGTCGACGAGGGCGGCGACGGCCAGACCGATGCCGACGATGACGACCGGCCCGTGGTTGTCGGCGTAGACGGTGCTCGTGAGCAGCCCCCCACCGCCGATGAGCAGGATGCCGAGGGAGGTGCCGGCCATCGAGCGGGCCAGCTGCCCCCGGGCCGGCGCCTGCAGCAGCGGGTGCAGGCACATGGCGACGATGCCCAGGGCCATCGCCGCGGGCACGTGCTCGAGATAGGGCTCCTCGTCCTGCAGCACCAGGGCGGCACCGAGGGCGAGCGAGGTCACGGCGAGGACGGCGGTCGTGCCGACGGGGGTGCGGGACCCGACGAGCGAGGGCCAGCCGATCGCGACGACCAGGCCCGCGGCGACCACGGCGAGCAGCTCGAGGATGCGCTCGCCCGAGGCCGCCGACCCGGCGACGAGCAGGGCGGTGACGACCGTGGCCGCGGCGACGACCGGGCGTGACCGGGGCGGCGGGGCCTGGGGGTCGGCGACCTCCCCCGCACTCGCGCGCAGGGCACGGCGGGCCGCTCGGGTCTCTGGCTCGGCGGGTACTGGCGTGGTCACCACGCGAGGGTAGCGGCCGGCCCGCATATTCTGGGTCGCGATGGCCCGACTCCTGCTCCTCACGGACGACCTGGCGCCGAGCGCCGAGGTCCTGCCGGCCTTGGGGCTGCTCGGGCACCAGGTGCGCACGCTGCCCGCCGAGGCATCGGCGATCATCGACGCGCCCGCCGTCGACGTCGTCCTCGTCGACGCGCGCACCGCGCTCGTCCAGGCCCGCTCGCTGTGCCGCGTCATCCGCGCCACCGGCACCTCCGCGCCGGTCATCGCGATCCTCACCGAGGGCGGCCTGACCGCGGTCAACGCCGAGTGGGCGGTCGAGGACATCCTCCTCGAGCATGCCGGCCCCGCCGAGGTCGAGGCCCGGCTGCGGCTGGTGATGACCCGCAGCGACGCGGTCGAGGACGAGGCCGACGAGCGGATCGTCGCCGGGGACCTGACGATCGACGAGGGCAGCTACTCCGCCCGGCTCGGCGAGCGCCTGCTCGACCTGACGTACAAGGAGTTCGAGCTGCTCAAGCACCTCGCCCAGCACCCCGGCCGCGTCTTCACCCGGGCCCAGCTGCTCCAGGAGGTCTGGGGCTACGACTACTACGGCGGCACCCGCACCGTCGACGTGCACGTGCGTCGCCTGCGGGCCAAGCTCGGCAGCGAGCACGAGCAGCTCATCGGCACGATCCGCAATGTCGGCTACCGGTTCGTACCCGCCCATGACGACGAGGCCGACACCGAGGCGGTGTCCCTGTGACCGTGACCATCACTCCCTTCGACCTGCTGCCGGACGCCCTGGTGGACCGGGTGGCCGCCGGTGCCCTCGACGCGGCCTCCGCCGACGGCGTCGCGCCGCTCAGCGAGGCCTTCGAGCTCGCCCTGCCGCGCCCCGGCACCCACCACGTCGCGACCGACGGCGACGACCTCGCCGGCTACGCAGCCGTCGCCGAGGACGGGTCCGTCGAGCTCTTCGTGCACCCCGACTCCCGGGCGAAGGGGGTCGGCACCCGCCTGCTCGAGCGTGTCCTGCAGGAGCGCCCGGACGCCCGGCCGTGGGCCCACGGCGACCTGCCGGCCGCCCGCGCCCTGGCCTCCCGGCTCGGCCTGCAGGTGGTCCGTGAGCTGCTCGTCCTCTCCCGCGACGTGCGCGAGGGCGACGAGACCGACCCCGGCCTCCCCGACGGCGTGCGGCACCGGACCTTCGTCCCCGGCACCGACGAGACCGCGCTGCTCGAGGTCAACGCCGCGGCCTTCGTCCACCACCCCGAGCAGGGCGCCCTCGACCGGGCCGGGCTCGAGGAGCGGATGGCCCAGCCGTGGTTCGACCCCGAGGGGGTCATCCTGCTCGAGGACGACGACCCCAGCCGGCTCGTCGGCTTCCACTGGACGAAGATCGACCCGCCCGGCGGCGACGTCGGCGAGGTCTACGTCGTCGGCGTCCACCCCGACTGCCAGGGTCGCGGGCTCGCCGGCCCGCTCACCGGCCTCGGCCTGGCGCACCTGGCCCGTCGGGGCGTGCGCGAGGTCGAGCTCTACGTCGAGGGCGACAACACGCCGGCGCTGGCGACCTACGAGCGGGCCGGCTTCACCCGCAAGGCCCTCCACGTGATGTATTCACACGAGGTTCACCCCTCGGTGCAAGGATGAGCGCCATGTCGGACGCCTCCGCCCCAGCACCCCGACCGTCGGTCCCGGCTCGCCGACCGGGCGCGGCCCCGACCAGCGACGTCTCGATCACCTCCTCGGCCCCCGACGCCACCCCCGAGCTGCGGCCCCGCGCGGCCAACGGCCGCTTCGTGCGCAGCCGTCCCGAGGACGCGGCGCCCGCCACCGACCTGCCGGTCGACCGCTTCCTCGACCGCGAGATCAGCTGGCTGCAGTTCAACGAGCGGGTCCTGCAGCTCGCGGCCGACGAGAGCGTCCCCCTGCTCGAGCGGGCGCGTTTCCTCGCGATCTTCACGAGCAACCTCGACGAGTTCTTCATGGTCCGGGTCGCCGGCCTCAAGCGGCGCATCGCCACCGGCATCGCGGTGCGCAGCCCCTCCGGGCTCGAGCCGCGCGAGGTGCTCGAGCAGATCGCCCGCATCGCGCACGACCTGACCCACATGCAGACCCGCATCTTCGACGAGAGCGTGCGCCCCGCCCTCGCCGAGGAGGGCATCAGCATCGTGCGGTGGAGCGAGGTCGAGGAGTCCGAGCAGGAGCGGCTCAGCGAGCTCTTCCGCGACCAGATCTACCCCGTGCTCACGCCGCTGGCCGTCGACCCGGCCCACCCCTTCCCCTACATCTCGGGGCTCTCGCTCAACCTCGCCGTCATCCTCATCAACCCCAAGACGGGCAAGGAGCACTTCGCGAGGATCAAGATGCCGCCCTCGCTCCCCCGCTTCCTCAAGGTGCGTCGCGCGCAGGCCTCGGTGACCTCCGACCTCTTCGAGGCGCGCTTCGTCCCGCTCGAGGACGTCATCGCCGCGCACCTGCACCACCTCTTCCCCGGCATGGAGGTGCACGAGCACTACTCCTTCCGGGTCACCCGCAACGAGGACCTCGAGGTCGAGGAGGACGACGCCGAGAACCTCCTCGCCGCGCTGGAGAAGGAGCTGATCCGGCGGCGCTTCGGCCCGCCGGTGCGGCTGGAGGTGGAGGAGGACCTCGACGACCACGTCATGGAGCTGCTCAGCCGCGAGCTCGGCGTCAGCGACGACGAGGTCTACCGGCTGCCCGCCCCGCTCGACCTGCGCGGGCTCAACGAGATCGCCGACATCGACCGGACCGACCTGCACTTCCCTCCCTTCGTGGCCCGGACCAATGCCGACCTGGCGCCCGCCGAGTCATCGAAGGCCGCCAACCTCATCGGCCGCATCGCCCGGCAGGACGTGCTGCTGCAGCACCCCTACGACTCCTTCTCCACCTCCGTGCAGGCCTTCATCGAGCAGGCGGCGGCCGACCCGCACGTGCTCGCGATCAAGCAGACGCTCTACCGCACCAGCGGTGACAGCCCGATCGTCGACGCGCTCATCGACGCCGCCGAGGCGGGCAAGCAGGTGCTCGCGGTCGTCGAGATCAAGGCGCGCTTCGACGAGCAGAACAACATCGAGTGGGCCCGCAAGCTCGAGCACGCGGGCGTGCACGTCGTCTACGGCATCGTCGGCCTCAAGACCCACTGCAAGCTCGCCCTCGTCGTGCGGCAGGAGCCCGACGGGGTGAAGCGCTACTGCCACGTCGGCACCGGCAACTACAACCCCAAGACCGCTCGTCTCTACGAGGACATGGGGCTGCTCACCTCCGACCCCGAGGTCGGCGAGGACCTCACCCGGCTCTTCAACCAGCTCTCGGGCGTCGCGCCGCGCAGCAAGTTCAAGCGGCTGCTCGTCGCACCCCGGCACATCCGCGACGGGCTCGTCGAGCGGATCGAGGAGCAGGCGGCGCGCCAGGCCAGGACGGGCGATGGCTACGTCGCGGTCAAGGTCAACTCGCTCGTCGACGAGCAGACGATCGACGCGCTCTACCGGGCCAGCCAGGCCGGGGTGCAGGTCGACGTGTGGGTCCGCGGCATCTGCGCCCTGCGGCCCGGCGTGCCCGGGCTGAGCGAGACGATCCGGGTGCACTCGGTCCTCGGGCGCTTCCTCGAGCACTCGCGCATCTTCCTCTTCGGGACCGGCGCGGACCGCCAGGCGTGGATCGGCTCGGCCGACCTCATGCACCGCAACCTCGACCGACGCGTCGAGGCCCTCGTGCGGATCAAGGAGCCGCGCCACGTCGAGCAGGTCTTCGACCTCGTCGAGCGCGGCATGTCGGGCGACTACGCCCACTGGAACCTCGACGGCGACGGCCGCTGGACCCGGGTGCACCAGAACCCCGACGGTGAGCCGCTGCCCGACATCCAGGCCGCGCTCATCGCGATGCACGCCAAGCGCCGCCGCAAGGCCCGGCGCTGAGCATGGCCACCGTCCTGGCCGCGGGCACCCTACCATGGAGACGTCGTCGGGGGCGCCTGCAGATCGCTCTCGTCCACCGCCCCCGCTACGACGACTGGTCGTGGGCGAAGGGCAAGCTCGACCCCGGCGAGACCTTCCCCGTCGCCGCGGCCCGCGAGACCCTCGAGGAGACCGGGCTGCGCGTGCGGCTCGGCCACCCGCTGCCGACGACGACCTACACCGTCGCGTCGAAGTCGGGGCCGGCGGTCAAGGAGGTGCGCTACTGGGCGGCGGAGGTGACCGGCGGTGACGGCGGCCTCGTCCACGAGGTCGACGAGGTCGCCTGGCTCGAGGCCGGCGAGGCCCTCTCCCGGCTCAGCTATGCGCACGACGTCGCCCAGGTCGAGGCCCTCATGGCCGCCGACTCCCGGGGCACCCTGTCGACCTGGCCCCTCGCCGTCGTGCGCCACGCCAAGGCGCAGCCCCGCGCGACGTGGACCGACGACGACTGGCTGCGGCCCCTCGACGACCGGGGCCGCGAGCAGGCCGCCGACCTCGTGCCCCTGCTCGCCGGCTACGGCATCGAGCGCCTCGTGAGCAGCCCCTCGACCCGCGCCAGCGACACGCTCGCCCCCTACGCGACGGCCAGCGGCGAGCGACTGCGGCTCAAGCCGGGCCTGTCGGAGGAGGGCCATGCCGCCGACCCGGGCAAGGCGCGACACCACCTCGGGCGCCTGCTCGAGCGCGGCGTGCCCGCCGCCCTGTGCAGCCACGGCCCCGTCCTGCCCGACCTCCTGGCGCTGCTCCTCGAGCGCGCCGACCCCTCGCTCGCGCCCGGGCTCGTCGGCCGCTCGGTCATCGAGGACGCGCTCTCCGGCGGCCTGGCGAAGGGAGAGGTGCTCCTCGTCCACGTCGTCGGCACCGGCGACGCCGCCCGGATCGTCGCCGCCGAGAGGCACCACCCGCGCGACCGCGGCTGACTCCACGCGAGCGGCGCTGCCGCGCGCGTTACATCGCCCACGGCCGGGGCGCGACCCGACCACGCACTGTGCAGCCGTGATTCACCGACTGTTCACCGATCGCGACCCGGCAGGTCACCATGCGTCCCTACCTTCGATGCGTACGACCACGGCGGTCGCGACGGGCTGCCGTCGCGATTCACGTGGCCAACCCCTGTAGAGAGGTTTGACAGACGTGATTCGTTCCACCCGCAGCCGCAAGGCCCTGACCGCCACCGCTGCCCTCGCCCTGACCTTCACGATGGCCGCCTGCGGCGAGTCGGACTCCGGCTCCGGCGCCTCTGGCGACGGCGGCGAGTCCGTCTCCGGCTCGATCAAGGGCATGGGTGCCAGCTCCCAGCAGGCCGCCGTCGAGAAGTGGAAGGCCGACTTCGAGACCGCCAACGGCGGCGCGACGGTCAACTACGACCCGCAGGGCTCCGGCGCCGGCCGTGAGCAGTTCGCCGCCGGTGCGGTCGACTTCGCCGGTACCGACTCCGCCTTCGAGGAGGAGGAGCTCGACAAGGCCAAGAAGGTCTGCGGTGGCGACATCGTCCAGATCCCGGTCTACGTCTCCCCGATCGCCATCGCCTACAACCTCGAGGGCGTCGACAAGCTGCAGCTGAAGCCGGCCACGGTCGCCGAGATCTTCGACGGCAAGATCAAGACCTGGAACGACCCGAAGATCAAGGCCGACAACCCGGACGCCGACCTCCCGTCGACGAAGATCACCACGGTCCACCGCTCGGACGACTCGGGCACCTCGAAGAACTTCTCCGACTACCTGGGCAAGGCCGCCGAGAAGTCCTGGACCCACGAGGCCGAGGACGCCTGGCCGGTCAAGGGCGGCACCGCTGCCAAGGGCACCTCGGGTGTCGTCGACGCGATCGGCAAGGGTGACGGCACCATCGGTTACGCGGACCTCTCGCAGGTCGGCGAGCTGAAGACCGTCGCGCTCGGTGTCGGCGACGAGTACGTCGAGCCCACCGCCGAGTCCGCCGCCAAGATCCTCGACGCCTCCAAGGCCAAGAGCGAGTCCGAGACCGACCTCGCGGTCGACGTCGCCAAGGACACCGAGGAGGCCGGCGTGTACCCCAACGTCCTCGTCTCCTACCAGGTCGGCTGCCTCAAGTACGACGACGCCGCGAAGGCGAAGGTCGTCAAGGCCTGGCTCAACTACGTCACCGGCGAGGAGGGCCAGAAGGCCTCCGCCGAGGCCGCCGGCTCCGCCGAGCTCCCGGCCGAGTGGGTCAAGAAGAACACCGCCGCTGTCGAGAAGATCAGCTGATCCTGATCGCCTCCTGGTGAGGGCCCGGGCGGTGTGCGTCACGCCGCCCGGGCCTTCGCCGCGCCCCTGCCCCTGCTGCTCCCGGAGAGTCACGTGAGTACCGCTTCCTCCGCCCCGTCCCCCCGGAAGGGTGTCCGCCGGCTCGGCGACAAGGTCTTCAGCGGCCTGTCGACGACCTCGGGGGTCTTCATCCTCGTCGCCCTCGTCCTCGTGGCCATCTTCCTGTTCCTGCAGGCATGGCCGGCCGTCACGGCCGACCCGAGCGAGGTCCGCGGCGGCGAAGGCCTCGTCACCTACATCGGTCCGCTGCTCTTCGGCACCGTCCTCGCGGCGGTCATCGCGCTCATCATCGCCGTGCCGCTGTCGATCGGCATCGCGCTCTTCATCAGCCACTACGCCCCGCGCAAGCTGGCCCAGGCCCTCGGCTACCTCGTCGACCTGCTGGCCGCGATCCCCTCGATCGTCTTCGGCTTCTGGGGTCTGTCCGTCGTCGGCCCCGGCTCCAAGCCGGTCGGCAACTGGCTCAACGAGCACCTCGGCTGGATCCCCTTCTTCGCCGGTGACGCGTCGGTGACCGGCAAGACGATGCTCGTCATCGGCATCGTCCTGGGCATCATGATCCTGCCGATCATGACGGCCGTGAACCGCGAGGTCTTCCTCCAGACCCCGCGCCTGCACGAGGAGGCCTCGCTGGCCCTCGGCGCCACCCGCTGGGAGATGATCCAGCAGGCGGTCATCCCCTTCGGCAAGTCCGGCATCGTCTCCGGCACCATGCTCGGCCTGGGCCGCGCGCTCGGCGAGACCATGGCCGTCGCGCTCATCCTCTCGCCCGGTCTGCCCTACTCGATCGAGCTGCTCTCCGACAACAGCAGCTCGACGATCGCCGCCGACATCGCGCTCAACCTGCCGGAGAGCTCCGGCGTCGCGGCCAACACGCTCGTCGCCGCCGGCCTCGTGCTCTTCTTCGTCACCCTGCTCGTCAACATGGCCGCCCGCTGGATCGTCTCCCGCCGGGCCGAGTTCTCGGGAGCCAACTGATGACCAACGTCTCCATCCCCACCGGGGGCACCCCCCACGACCCGGGCCAGGGCGTCGGCGGCGACACCGCCGCTGCCGGCAGCCTCTCGCAGACCGCCCGCTGGGGCGTCCTCGGCGGGTCCGCGCTCGTCGGTCTGGCCGTCGTCCTCCTCCTCGGCGGGTTCTCGGTCCTGCCGTGGGTGCTCCTCTCCGCGATCGTCTACTGCCTCGCGATCTACGTGGTCAGCCGCGTCACCGAGGGGTCCCGGCACGCGACCGACCGCCTCGTGACCGGCGTCGTGACGACCTTCTTCCTCCTCGCGCTCATCCCGCTCGTCTCGCTCGTCATCGACGTGCTGAGCAAGGGCACCAAGCGCCTGGACGCGGAGTTCTTCACGGTGTCCATGCGAGGCGTCGTCGGCGAGGGCGGCGGTATCGCGCACGCCCTGCAGGGCACGCTCATGATCACCCTCTTCACGACGGTCATCGCCGTCCCGATCGGCATCATGGCCGCGATCTACCTCGTCGAGTACGGCAACGGCAACCGGCTGTCGCGGGCACTGACCTTCTTCGTCGACGTCATGACGGGCATCCCGTCGATCGTCGCCGGCCTCTTCGCCTTCTCGCTCTTCAGCATCTTCGTCGAGCCGGGCTACAAGTCGGGCATCGTCGGTGTCGCGGCGCTGACGATCCTCATGATCCCGGTCGTCGTGCGCAACACCGACGAGATGCTCCGCCTCGTGCCCAACGAGCTGCGCGAGGCGAGCTATGCCCTCGGCGTGCCGAAGTGGCTGACGATCGTCAAGGTCGTCCTGCCGACCGCGGTCGCCGGCATCGCGACCGGTGTCACCCTCGCGATCGCGCGCATCATCGGTGAGACGGCGCCGCTGCTCGTCACCGCAGGTCTGAGCACGTCGCTCAACCCGAACATGTTCAAGGACCCGATGGCGACCCTCCCGGTCTTCGCCTACTACCAGATCATGAACCCGGGCGTGGACAAGCAGCCCTACATCGACCGGGCCTGGTCCGCGGTGCTCGTCCTCATCGTCATCGTCATGGCGCTGAACATCATCGCGCGACTCATCTCCAAGTTCTTCGCCCCCAAGACCGGTCGCTGACCGCAGACAGACAAGGAATCGCTGACGTGTCCAAGCGCATCGACGTCCAGAACCTCGACATCTACTACGGGGACTTCCTCGCCGTGAAGGATGTCAACGTCACCATCGAGCCCCGCTCGGTGACGGCACTCATCGGCCCCTCGGGCTGCGGCAAGTCGACCTTCCTCCGGTCGATCAACCGCATGCACGAGGTCATCCCCGGCGCCCACGTCAAGGGCTCGATCGTCATCGACGGCGAGGACCTCTACGGCAAGGGCGTCGACCCGGTGGGTGTCCGCCGCAAGGTCGGCATGGTCTTCCAGAGGCCCAACCCCTTCCCGACGATGTCCATCAAGGAAAACGTCCTCGCCGGGGTCAAGCTCAACAACAGGAAGATCAAGAAGGCCGACGCCGACGAGCTCGTCGAGACCAGCCTGCGCGGCGCCAACCTGTGGAACGAGGTCAAGGACCGCCTCGACAAGCCCGGCTCGGGCCTCTCGGGTGGCCAGCAGCAGCGTCTGTGCATCGCCCGCACGATCGCGGTCAAGCCCGAGGTCGTCCTCATGGACGAGCCGTGCTCGGCGCTCGACCCGATCTCGACCCTCGCGGTCGAGGACCTCATTGCCGAGCTCAAGGACGACTACACGATCGTCATCGTCACGCACAACATGCAGCAGGCCGCCCGCTGCAGCGACAAGACGGGCTTCTTCAACATCGAGGGGACCGGCAAGCCGGGCCAGCTCGTGGAGTTCGACGACACCCAGACGATCTTCAACAACCCGCGCGAGAAGGCGACCGAGGACTACATCTCCGGCCGCTTCGGGTGAGTGACCTCCCCTTCGTCGGGGAGGCGAAGGGGACAACGGCGAGGCCGGCGGATCCGACAGGGGGGGGATCCGCCGGCCTTCGTCGTGCCGGGAGAGTGCGGTCAGACGCCGGTGAGCGGGCGGAGCACCAGCATGAAGAGCACCGCGGACAGTCCCGCGCCGGGGAAGGTGAAGATCCACGCGCCGACGATGTTTTTCGCCACGCCCCACCGCACGGCCTTGAGCGAGCGGGTGGACCCCACGCCCATGATCGCCGCGGTGATCGCGTGCGTCGTCGAGATCGGCGCCTTGAGCATCGTCGCGACGTAGAGGATCGACGCGGCCGTGACCTCGGCGGCGAAGCCCTGGGGCGGGTCGAGGTGGATGATGCCGCGACCGAGGGTGCGCATGATCCGCCAGCCGCCCGAGTAGGTGCCCATCGAGATGACGACGGCCGACATGACGAGGACCCACAGCGGGATGTGGTGGTCGGCCGACGACTGGTAGCCCGAGACGGTGAGCGCGAGGACGACGACGCCGGCGGTCTTGGCGGCGTCCTGCATGCCGTGACCGAAGGCCATGGCGGCCGCGGAGGCGGTCTGCGCCATGCGGAAGCCGCGCTTGGTGCGGCCGGGGTTGGCATCGCGGAAGATCCGCAGGATCAGCTTCATCACGAGGAAGCCGACGACGATGCCGACGACCGGCGAGAGGACCATCGGGATGACGACCTTCTCGAGGATGCCGGCCCACTTGACCGTGGCGCCGGCCGCCAGGGCCGCACCGCCGAGCCCGCCGATGAGGGCGTGCGAGGACGAGGAGGGCAGGCCGAACCACCAGGTGATCAGGTTCCACACGATGGCGCCGAGGAGCGCCGCCGCGCACAGGACGAGACCGAGGTGCCCGCCGGGCGCCTCGATGATGCCCTTGCCCACGGTCTCGGCGACCTTGGCGCCGAAGAAGGCGCCGGCGAGGTTGGCCACGGCCGCCATGGCGAGCGCCGCCCGCGGCGTGAGCGCGCGGGTCGACACCGACGTCGCGATCGCATTGGCCGCGTCGTGGAAGCCGTTGGTGTAGTTGAAGCCCATCGCCAGCAGGGTGACGACGGCCACGGGGAGGAACTCCACGGGGGTCAGGACTCCTTGATGGCGATGCTCTCGACGCGGTGCGCCACCTGCTCGAAGGCGTCGGCGGCGTGCTCGAGGCGCTCGATGACGTCCTTGTGCTTGATGAGCTCGATCGGGTCGCTCACGCGACCGTCGAAGAGGTCACCGAGCAGCGCGCGGTAGATCTGGTCGCCCTCGTTCTCCAGGCGGTTGATCTCCACCCAGTACTCAGGCATGGCCTTCATGCTCGCCAGGCGCGGCATCGCGTCGGCGGTCAGCTCGGCCATCCGCACGATGACGACCATCTGGCGGGCGATGCCCTCCATCAGGCCGTCCATGCGGTAGAGCACGATGTGCTGGCCCACGGACTCGAGGATGTCGGTGCAGTCGTCGAGCGCACCGGCGAGCTCGAGGATGTCGCCGTGGTCGAAGGGGGTGACGAAGCTGGAGTTGACCTTGTGGATGATCGCGTGGGTCGCCTCGTCGGCCTCGTGCTCGACCTCCTTGAGGCGGGGCAGGAGGCCAGCGCGCTCCTCGGGAGGCGCTGCGAGGAGCTGGGTGAGCAGCTCGGCTGCGGTCACGGCATGGCGAGCGCTGGCGGCGAGGAGCTGGAAGAAGGCGTCGTCGCGAGCGGACGACGGTCGGAAGAAGGCCACGGGGTGGGTCTCCGGATCAGGGGGGGAACCTGCGGTTGTCGTGCACAGCCTAGAACCGTCCGGCCGCCTGTGTGTCATCGGGAGTTCACCACCATCCGGTGGGGATGCGCCGGGTCGGGAGCGCCTCACGGCGCACGGCCGCTCGTGGCGGCGAATTTTGGGACCCGGGGCTACCGCGACCCGGCGCACCGACCCAGCGTAACCGCGACGAAGGTCACCGCATTCCCGCGGGGGGGCTCGCGACCGTGTTGCAGCGCGGCCGACGGGGCCTGACGGAGGCCCCGACCGGGTCAGTCCAACGCGCCGGCCCGCCAGAGCCGGGCACTGGCCTCGAGGTCTTCGGCGGTGCCGACCATGGCCGCGGCGGCCTCGACGTCGCCGTCGTCGAGATGGGCGCGCCCGGTCGCCACGACCCGGCAGAAGGCGGCTGCCCGCTCGAGGGCGACCGCGAGGTCCCCGTCGAAGACTCCCCCGAGGATCCGGTCGGACAGGTCGCGCACCTCGTCGGCGCCCGGCGGGTCGACGACGCCGGCGATCGCGTGGTTGACGTGCGCGACGGCCATGCCCGCGCCGTACTCGCGGGCGGCGACCTCCGGCGAGCGCTGGATCCAGGCGCGCAGGACGTAGACCCGCCACAGCGCGCCGGGGAGGCTGCGCGCGGGCCGATCTGCCCACAGCTGGGCGAGGGTGTCGATGCCGAGGTCCTCGACGAGCCGCACGAGCCTGGCGGTCGTCTCCGGCGAGGCCGACCCCCGGCCCGCCTCGACGACGGTCTGCGCCGCGGCGTGGGCGGCCGCAGCGGTCTCGGCGGGGTCGGGCAGGGTCCCGCCGTGCGCCTCCATGGCGTCGGGACCGAAGTGCAGCGGCCGGCGGGGGCGGCCCGGCTCGCTCATGCTCATGACCGGTTGCGGTTGAGCAGGGCGCGCACGAGGGTCACGGCCTCCGACTGCGAGAGCTCGGTGCGCGAGGTCTCCCACGATGCGTGGAGCAGGCGACGCATCTCGGAGTTGGCCCACAGGTGCTTGCCACCGAGGTTGGACGCCGCGTCCTGGAGCGCGACCGCGACATCGCCGTCAGGGGCGAGCTCGGCGATGCCCCAGTCGTCGGCGGTCGCCGCGTCGAGGGTGCGGCCACCGAGGCCGAAGGAGAGGGCACGCTGCTGGCCGATGGCCCGCGGCAGGAGCCACGCGAGGCCGGGGTCGGGCGCGCCGGTGCCGCCCTTGGGCGGCACGCGGAAGGTCGTGTCGCCGGCGCAGAAGGCGAGGTCGCCCGCGAGCACGAGGCCCAGGCCGGAGCCGGCGGCCAGCCCCTGGACGCCGACGAGCACGAGCTTGCTCGAGTTGTTGAGCAGCGAGAAGAGCTCCTCGAGGGCGGCCGCGAGCTCGAAGACCGCGGTCGTCGGGTCCTCGGCCTGCTCCGCCGCGGAGGTGTCGGACCCGACGCAGAAGTCCGCGCCGTTGGCCGTCAGCGTCAGGATGTCGACATAGGGGTCCCCGAGCGCCCGCTCGACCGCCTCGCGCAGGGCGCGGGCCATCTCGAGGTCGAGCGCGTTACCGGCTTCGGGCCGGTCGAGGACGATGCGGGCAAGGCGGTCGGATGCTTCGTACGTGACTCCCACACCACGCACCCTAGCCACCGGGGCGGCGCAGGCCCACCCACCCGGCCCGGCGGCCCCGGCGGCCCCGGCCGTCACGGCTCGAGGTCGTGCTCGGGCTCGATGTCGCTGGCGGGCACGAGGTCGTGCTCCTCGAGGGCCACGCGCAGCTGCTCGGCCGAGTTGATGTTGAGCGGGCTGCTCGTCCACGCCGGGATCGGCAGGTTGAGGAAGCGCTTCTCCTTGACGGCCGGCAGGTTCTTCGTCGCGGGGTTGCTCTCGAGGACCTTGACCTTGTCCTCGAAGCTCTGCCCCTCGTAGTCGACGAAGGCGAAGAAGTCGGGTTCCGAGGAGACGAGCTGCTCCCACGAGACCTCGGTCCACGTGTCCTTGACGTCGGCGGTCGCGTTCTTCGCCCCCGCCGCCTCGATGATCGCCTGCGGCGCGCCGAAGGAACCGGAGGTGAAGATCTGCTTCGTGCCGGAGTCGAAGACGAAGACCGTCGGGGGCTTCGTCGCCTGGGGTGCCTCCTCGAGCGCGGCGCGCCGCCGGGCGATGTCGTCGTTGACCTCGGTGGCCCGGTCCTCGTGACCGGTGATCCGACCGAGGTTGTCGATGTCGGCCGCCATGGCCTTCCACGGCGGCATCGTCCCGCGCTTGCCGTCGGCCTGGCGGCAGCTCTCGGAGAGCACGTAGCCCGAGATGCCCCGGTCCTCGAGGAGGTCCGGGGTGAGCTTCTTCTCCTCGGTGTAGCCGTAGTTCCAGCCGGCGAGCATGACGTCCGGTCGCTGCGCGATGACGTTTTCCATCGTCGGGTAGTCCTTCGTCGCCACCGGGAGGGCGTCGACGACGTCGGCGCCGTAGGCGGTGGACAGGGCCTGCCGGGTGTCGCTCAGACCGCTCACGCCGGCCACCTGGTCCTCGGCACCCAGGGCCAGCACCATCGCGAGCAGGTTGCCGTCGCCACCGACGTACATCCGCTCCGCCGGCGAGGGGAAGGTCGCCTCCTGGCCGCAGTTGGTGATCGTCACCTGGCCCCCGGCAGAGGGTGCGTCCGCGCTGCTCCCACCACCGCAGGCGGCGAGCAGTCCGACCGCGAGGACCGCGGCGGTGGCCCGGGCAGGGCGAAGGGAGGTCATGCGTGGGCCTTCCGGTGGGCGGGTGCGGGCGCTCCTGCGCCCACGACGAGGTGGACCCGGCCGGTGGCCGGGTCGGTGAGGTGCCGTGCCTCGACGTCGAAGACCTCGCGCAGGACCTCGGGGGTGAGCACGTCGGCGGGGTGCCCGACGCCGTGCAGCCGGCCGTCGTGGAGGACGGCCACGGCGTCGAAGTGGGCGGCCGCGAGCTGCAGGTCGTGCACGGCGGCGACGACGGTGCAGCCGAGGGCCCGGACCGTCTCGAGGAGCTGGATCTGGTGGTGCACGTCGAGGTGGTTGGTCGGCTCGTCGAGGACGAGCAGGCCGGCGCCCTGGGCGATGCCGCGCGCGAGCATGGCCCGCCGCCGCTCTCCGCCGGACAGGTGCTGGCACGGGTGGTCGACCTTGTCGACGAGGTCGACGTGCTCGAGCGCCGCGAGGACGAGGGAACGCTCCCCCTTCGCGTCGAAGGCCCACGGCGGCCGGTGCGGGATCCGACCCATGGCGACCATCTCGCCGACGAGCAGGTCCTCCGGCGGGCCGTCCTCCTGCCCGACGTGGGCCAGGCGGGTCGCCCGCTGGCGCGGGGTGAGGCTCGCGAGGTCGGTGCCGTCGACGAGCACGGTCCCGGCCGCGGGCGGCCGCAGGCCGGTGAGGGCCCGCAGCAGCGTCGACTTGCCGCTGCCGTTGCGCCCGACGACCGCGAGCATCGACCCGTGCGGCACGTCGAGGTCCACGCCCGAGACGATGGTGTGCCCGCCGATCGCGGCGGCGAGGCCGTGGCAGCTCAGGTGACTCATTCGCCGCCTCCTGCATAGGTGTAGTGCCGCCTGCCGAGCAGCAGGAGGAAGACCGGCGCCCCCACGAGACCCGTGACGACGCTCAGCGGGATCTCCTGCGGGGCCACGATGGTGCGGGCCGCGACGTCGACCCACAGCATGAAGAGCGCTCCCCCGACCGCGGCGACGGGCAGGACGACGCGGTGGCGGGCGCCGACGAGGATCCGGGCGAGGTGCGGGACGACGAGGCCGACGAAGCCGATGCCTCCGGAGACCGCGACGAGCACGCCGACGAGGACCGACACGAGGACGAAGAGGGCGATCCGCAGCCCCCGCACCGGCACACCGAGCGCCGACGCCACCTCGGCGCCGGCGGCGAGCGCGTCGAGCCAGGAGTGCAGCGCGACGAGCAGGACGGTGGCCAGTACGACGACGAGCACCGACGGCAGGATCTGCTCCCACACCGAGCCCGACAGGCTGCCGAGAAGCCAGAAGAGCACCGACTGGGTCGCCCGCGGGTCGGCGCTGAAGAAGACGAGGAAGCTCGAGATGGACGAGAAGGCGGCGGACATCACGACGCCCGTCAGCACGAGGCGAAGGGGGGTGATCCCGCCCTGCGCCATCGAGATCCCGAAGACGAGCGCCGTCGCGAGCAGGGCACCACCGAGGGCTCCCGCCGACAGCGCCCACACGCCCAGGCCGCTGAGGACCCCGAGCACGATGACGAGGGTGGCGCCGACCCCGGCGCCCGACGAGACCCCGAGCAGATAGGGGTCGGCGAGCGGGTTGCGCACGAGTGTCTGCATGCACGCCCCGGCGATCGACAGCCCCGCCCCGACGACGACGGCCATGACGACCCGCGGCGCGCGCAGCTCCCACACGATGGTGTCGTAGGTCGGGTCGCTCCCCCGGCCGCCGGCGAGGCGTGCGCGCAGCACGTCGACGACGCCCGAGACGCTGAGCGGCTCCGAACCGAAGGCGAGCGAGACGACCGCGCTCACCACCGTCGCCACGACGAGCGTGACGAGCAGCGGGACGGTGGGGACGCGTCGTCCACCGGGACGGTCGTGGGACACCGAGGTCTCCAGGTGCATCGGGGGCCTGATCGCGAGGCCCGGTCGGATGAGGCGAGTCAGCAGGTCTTCGGACTCGGGGTCGTCCCGACGGGGTGCCTTCCCGGGCTGGTTGCCCAGTGGCGTCGTACCCCGCCAGTCACCCTCACCGCTGCGCGACAGTCCCGGACTCGCACCGGGTTCCCTCTGCACTGGTGTGCGTCTGACTCGCCACCGAGCCTACGACACCGGCGGCCGCGACCCCCTTCGCCCTCCCTCCGGCACACCCGGCCCCCACCACCACCGCATCTCCCTATGGTCGTGGCATGAGCGAGGACACGAGGACCCAGCGCGAGCGGATGCTCGCCGGAGACCCCTACGACGCGAGCGACCCGGAGCTCGCGGCGGCGAGCGCTCGGGCCCGCGACCTGCAGGACCGCTACCACCGGGCCACCCTCGACGCCGACGGCGAGGACCCACGGGCCCTGCTCGCCGAGCTCGTCGGCGAGCTCGGCGAGGACGTCGAGATCCGCCCGCCCCTCTACCTCGACTACGGCGCCCACCTGAGCATCGGGGCGCGCACCTTCGTCAACTACGGGCTCACCGCGCTCGACGTCACGCCGATCCGCATCGGCGAGGACTGCCAGATCGGACCGCAGGTGCAGCTGCTCACCGCCACCCACCCGCTCGAGCCCGGCCCACGACGGGACAAGGTCGAGGCGGGCGAGCCCATCACCATCGGCGACAACGTCTGGCTCGGCGGCGGCGTCATCGTCTGCCCGGGCGTGACGATCGGCGACGACTCGGTCATCGGGGCGGGCGCGGTCGTCACCCGCGACATCCCCGCGGGGGTCGTGGCCGTCGGCAACCCGGCCCGGGTGGTCCGCGAGCTGTGACCCCCTTCGCCTCCTAGACTCAGGACACACCGACTCGGGGCACACCGCACGGACAGAGGGGACACCATGCGCGGACGCAGGACCTGGGGTGCGCTCGTCGCGCTGACGCTCGTCGCGAGCGGGTGCTCGCTCCTCGAGGGGGACGACGGGGCCAGCACGAGCACGTCGTCGTCGACCTCTCAGGCGCCGACGTCGAAGCCCGCGAGGTCGAGCATCGAGACCTTCGACCCGCCGCGCACGGGGCGCGACTGGGTCGTCCTCGTCGACGACCCGGGCGAGACCCAGCGCGTCGCCGACGAGCTCGAGGCCGACGGCCTGCCCCTCACCTCGGTCAACACCGCCGTGGGCATGGTGACCCTGCGGACCGACGACACCGACGTGGCCGAGCGGGCGAAGGGGGTCGACGGCGTCACCGATGCCGTCACCGACCGCGCCGCCTCCTGGTCGCCGGAGCCCCCGGCCGAGCCCGACCCCGGCGACACGACTCCCGCAGCGGACCTCCCTTCGCCCCCTCAGGCACCGGAGGGCGGTGACCCCTTCGACGGCTGGCTCTGGGGCATGGAGGCGGTCAACGCCCGGGGCGCGCACGAGGTGACGACGGGTCGCCCCGAGGTGCGCGTCGGCGTCATCGACACCGGCATCGACAAGACCCACCCCGACCTCGCGCCGCGGCTCGACGCCGGGCTGTCCCAGAACTTCGTCGTCAGCGACATCGCCGACATCGACGGCGAGTGCGAGCACGAGAGCTGCGTCGACCCGGTCGGCGAGGACGACGGCGGGCACGGCACGCACGTCGCCGGCACGATCGCCGCCGCGGCCAACGACCTCGGTGTCACCGGCGTCGCCCCCGACGTGACCCTCGTCGACCTGCGGGCCGGGCAGGACGGCGGGCTCTTCTTCCTCGGGCCGGTGGTCAACGCGCTGACCCATGCCGCCGACCAGCGGCTCGACGTCGTCAACATGAGCTTCTACGTCGACCCGTGGCTCTACGCCTGCGAGGGCGGCGCGCCGGGCGACACCCCGGAGCAGGTGGCCTTCCAGGACGTCATGCTCGAGCTCGTGCACCGCTCGCTCGACCGTGCGCACGAGCAGGGAGTGACGCTCGTGACCTCCGCGGGCAACGACGGCGCGGACATGGGCGCCCCGAGCCGCGACACCTCGAGCCCCAACTACGGCGGCGACACCCGCACCCGCCGCGTCGACCCGAAGACCTGCGAGCGCCTGCCGCTGTCCGGCGAGCACGTCATCGCCGTCGCCTCCGTCGACGAGGGCAATGTGCGCTCGACCTTCAGCAACTGGACCTCGCACCCCGACGACGGTCTCGTCGACGTCGCCGCACCCGGCGGCGAGGAGAGCTCGGGTCGCGGCGGCATCCTCTCCGCCGCGTCGCGCTCGGTCGTCACGGCCGAGGGCTTCGTCGACGACGAGGGCCGGGTCACCGAGACCGGCACCGAGATGGTCGTGCGCAGCTGTCCCGAGTCGATCGCTGGCAACGACCCCGACCCGGACGGGGAGTGCGGGCTCTACGTGTGGAACCAGGGCACCTCGATGGCCTCGCCCCACGCCGCCGGGGTCGCCGCGCTGATCATCAGCGCCCACGGCGACCGGATGGCGCCCGACGACGTGGCGCGGCAGCTCGGCGAGAGCGCCACCGAGATCCCCTGCCCCGATGACGAAGGGAGCGTCCGCTGCGTCGGCACGACGGCGGACAACGGCATCTTCGGCGAGGGCGTCGTCAACGCCGACCGCGCGGTGCGCTGACCCCTCCCGGTCGCTGAGGAGGTCGCGCAGCGACCGTCTCGAAGCGCTGCCTCAGCGCACGCACTCACCCGTCCCGACCTCGGCGCTCGCCCGCAGGCCGTCCTCGACGACCGGGCGGGTCTCCTCGAGGGTGAGGACGTAGCCGGTGGTCTCGTCGGAGGGCGACTTCGCGAAGACGGTGCCCACGACCTGGCCCGTCGGCGAGAGGAGCGGGCCGCCCGAGTTGCCCTGCTGGACCCGCGCGTTGATCGAGTAGATGTCGCGGGTGACACCGAGCGTGCCGTCGATGCCTGCGCCGCGGGCCTGCAGGACGTCGCGAACCCGGCCGGCCTCGAGGTCGTAGGGCCCGCCGAGGGGAAATCCCGCGACGACGACGTCGTCACCGTGGGCCTGCCGGTCGCCGGTGGGCAGGGCGGGCGCGGTGAGGTCGGGCACGGCGAGGACCGCGACGTCGCGCAGCGGGTCGAAGGCGACGGTCGTGGCGGCGTGGGTGCGGCCGGTGCCGCCCACCTGGACGACGGGGTGGTCGACCCCGGCGACGACGTGCGCGTTGGTGACGATCCGCTGGTCGGCGACGACCCAGCCGCTGCCGGTCTGGGTGCCGCCGCAGGCCCCGCCCATGACCTTGACGACCGACTGCCCGGCGGCCGCGATGCCGCGGCCCCGGGTCGTGCCCGGCTCGGGGGCCTCGACCGGGCGGATGCGCTCGGGCTGCACGCCGGCGAAGACCCGGGGGAAGCCGCTGTCGAGCGAGCGGTAGGCACCGCTGATGACCTGCTCGGCGCTGGCCGGCATCACCCCGTCGATGCCCTGCAGGACCCGTGAGTCGGCGACCGCCCGCGGGGTGGACTGGAGGCTGCCGACGACCGCCCCGGCGCCGAGCCAGACGAGCCCGGCACCGACGACGACGGCGCCCACCGCACCCAGGAGCGAGTCGACGAGGCGTGCCGGGCGGCTGCTCAGGCGAGAGCGCCAGCGGGCCCCGAGGGCGGTCCCGAGCTGCTGGCCGACCACCGCACTGATGAAGGAGCCGATGATGACGACGAGCACCCGGACCGTCGGGTCGCCCGCCGCAGGCTGCCAGCGGTCGAGCACGAGCGGCAGCCCCCAGAGGGCGAGCAGCCCGCCACCGAGCAGGCCGGCAATGGCCAGCGCCCCGGCGACGATCCCGGCGCGCCACATCCCGGCGGCGTAGAGGACGAGCGCGAGCACGAGGAGCACGTCGAGCAGGAGGGCATCGGTCATGAGCGGGGCAGCCCCATGGCCCGGGAGACGAGGGCGACGGGTGCGGTCATGGGGCGCTCCTGGTGTGCTGGCGAGTGGGCCCCGTGGGACTCGAACCCACAACCTACGGATTAAAAGTCCGCAGCTCTGACCGGTTGAGCTAGAGGCCCGGCAGGCACAGCGTAGTTGGCCGACGACGACGGTCGGTCGACCCCCTTCGCCCCGTCAGACGCCGAGGTAGGCGCTCTGCACCGCCGGGTCGTCGGCCAGCTGCGCGGCCGGGCCGGAGAGGACCACCCGCCCCTCCGCGAGCACGTAGCCGAAGGACGCGATCCGCAGCGCGGAGCGGGCATTCTGCTCCGCCAGCACGACGCCGATCCCCTCCCGGTTGATGTCGACGATGGCGTCGAAGACCTGCTGGGTCACCAGCGGGGCCAGACCCATCGACGGCTCGTCGAGGATGAGCATCTTGGGGTCGGACATGAGCGCGCGCCCGATGGCGACCATCTGCTGCTGGCCACCGGACAGCGACCCCGCACTCTGCCCGGCCTTGTCCTTGAGGATCGGGAAGAGCTGGAAGGTCCGGTCGAGGAGCTCGCGCGTGCGAGCCTTGTCGCGCCGACCGACGTAGGCACCGAGGACGAGGTTCTTCTCGACCGACATCCGGGGGAAGAGGTGGCGCCCCTCCGGGCAGTGGGCCAGCCCGCGACGCACGATGGACGCGGTGCTCGCCCGCGTCACGTCGGCGCCGTCGAACTCCACCGTGCCGGACCGGGCGCGGATCACGCCGCTCACGGCGCGGAAGAGCGTCGACTTGCCCGACCCGTTGGCCCCGAGGATCACGGTGAGCTCGCCGGCGGCGGCCGTGATGTCGACCGAGTGGAGGACGTCGACCGCGTCGTAACCGGCCCCCAGGCCGGAGATGGTCATCATGGCGTCGCTCCCTGCTGGTCTGCGCCCGCGCCGAGATAGGCCTCGATGACGAGCGGGTCGGTCCGGATCTGCTCGGGCGTCCCGAGCGCGATCCGCTGCCCGTGGTCGAGGACGACGATCTGGTCGGCGAGGTTCATGATCATCGACATCTTGTGCTCGACGAGGCACACCGTCGTCCCGTCGGCGACGACCCGCCGGATGAGCTCGCCGAAGCCCTCCGTCTCCTCGTCGGTCGTGCCCGCGGCCGGTTCGTCGAGCAGGAGCAGCCGGGGTTCGGTGGCCAGCGCGAGCGCGAGCGAGACCCGCTTCTGGGTCTCCTGCGGGAGGGTCGTCGCGATCTCGTCGCGCAGGTGCGCGGCGCCGACGAAGTCGAGCACCCGCATCGCCTTCTCCAGGCTCTTGCGCTCGTCGCGGCGGTGTCGCGGGGTGCGCAGCACGGCGTCGAGGGCGGTCGAGCGGGTCCGCACGACGCAGGCGGCCAGGACGTTGTCGAGCACGCTCGCCCCGTCGAAGAGGTGCGTCGTCTGGAAGGTCCGAGCGATGCCCTGGCGCACGGTCTGGTGCGGCTTCATCCCGGTGATGTCCGTGCCGTCGAAGGTCACCGACCCCGACGTCGGGCGGTAGAAGCCCGCGAGGAGGTTGAAGAGGGTCGACTTGCCGGCGCCGTTGGGGCCGATGATCGCGGTGACCTGCCCCTCGGGCACGTCGAAGCTGACGTCCTTGACGGCGTCGAGACCGCCGAAGCGCTTGCTGAGATCACGCACCTGCAGCAGCATCAGTGCACCTCCTCGACGACGTCACGGTGGTCGGCCGCGTCGGTGGCGGTCGGGTCCGTCGGTGGGCGGGAGCGGCGCCGGGAGAGCAGCGCGTTGAGGTAGCCGACGATCCCCTTGGGCGCGAAGATCACGAGGAGCACGATGATCGGCCCGAGGACGATGAAGCGGTAGGACTCCAGGTCCTGCAGCATCTCGAAGAGGAAGGCGACGAGCAGGCTGCCGACGAGCGGCCCCATGACCGTCCCCATCCCGCCGATGAGCAGGAAGAGCAGGAACTGGAAGGTCAGGTCGATCGCCGCGGAGTCCGGCCCGATGAATCCGGTGAAGGAGGCGAAGAGCCCGCCCGCCAGCCCGGCGATGCCGGCCGAGGCCGTGAAGGCGAGCTGCTTGCTCACCGCGACGTTGACACCGATGGACTTCGCGAGGTCCTCGGAGGTGCGGATCGCGACGAGCGAGCGTCCCGCGGGCGAGGTGAGCAGGGCGTGGGTGGTGTAGATCGCGAGCGCGAGCACGACGAGGACGAAGAAGTACATCGTCGTCTCCTGGGTGAAGTCGATCGGCCCGATGTTCTCGGGGAACTTCACGCCGCTCACCCCGGAGTGCGCGTGGGTCACGCTCTCCCAGCGCGTGATGACGATGAAGACGAGGAAGCCGAGCGCCATCGTGAAGATCGCGAAGTAGGACCCCTGGGTCCGCAACGCGATGAGCCCGGAGACGTAGCCGAGGGCCGTGGTCACGAGGATCGCGAGGGCGAAGCTGGCCCAGAAGCTCCAGTCGCGGTCCGTCGTCAGCAGGCCGACGACATAGGCCCCGATCCCGAAGAAGGCGCCGTGGGCCAGCGACAGCTGGCCGGTGAGCCCGAGGATGATGTTCATCCCGTAGGCCGCGATGGCGTAGATGAGGGCCGTGGTGACGATGCGCACCAGATAGGGCTGTTCGCTCAGGACGAAGGGGGTCACCACCAGTGCGAGGGCGACGATCCCGACGCCGAGGAGTCGCAGGTTGAAGGAGGTCGTCATCGCTGGGCCACCGTCCCGAAGAGTCCTGTCGGCTTGAGAGCCAGCACGCCCATGAGGACGACGAAGATCGCCGCCTCACCCGCGCCGACCGAGATGTAGGTCGAGGCCATGACCTCGGCGAGGGCGATGAGGAAGCCGCCGAGGATCGCGCCGGGCAGGGAGCCGAGGCCGCCGAGGATGATGATCGCGAAGACGATGAGGTTGAGCGACTCCCCCATCCCCGGCGAGAGCAGCTGGATCGGGGCGACCAGGCCGGCCGAGATGGCGACGAGGGCGAAGGACACCGCGAAGGTGACCATCGAGACCACGCCGGGGTTGATGCCGACGAGCGCGGCACCGGTGCGGTCCTGCTCGACGGCCTCGATCGCCTGGCCGTGGACCGAGCGCTTGAGGAACCACGTCAGGGCCAGGAGCACGACGACGGCCGTGACGATGATCAGCACCCGCTGGGCCGAGATCTCCGCCCCGAGGAGCCCCACCCGACCGCTGAAGGGCGACTCCATCCGCAGGAATCCGGTGCCCCACACCTCCTGCACGACGGAGATGACGAAGAACATCACCCCGACCGTGGCGATCATGTGGTGCGTGTGCGGGGCCGTGCGCAGCGGGTGGAAGACGAGCCGCTCGAAGATGACCCCGATGACGGCCAGGACGAGCGCCGCGCACACGATCGCCGCGACATAGGGCAGACCGACGTCGACCATCATCGAGTAGGTCACGTAGCCGCCGAGCATGTAGATGGCGCCGTGGGCGAGGTTGGGGAAGCCCAGGACCCCGAAGACGAGGGTCAGGCCGACGGCGGCGAGGCAGTAGATGCCACCGAGAGCGAGACCGTTGATCAGCTGCTGCAGGAAGAGCGTCATGTCAGACCCCTGTGCCGGCGCGGTGCCTGCGGTCCCGACCTCATTCCTTCGGCTGCTCGATCTCGAAGGACTCGTACGTCCCGTCCTCGGTGCGCTGGGCGGCCTTGAGGTCGTCGGCGACGAGGTGCCCGGAGTCGGTGATCCGGTTGGGCGCGAAGGCGACCTGGTACTTGGGGTCGACCTCCTCGACGGCCTCGGCCATCGCCTCGCGGATCGCCTTGGGGTCGTCGACGCTCCCCGACAGCTCCATGGCCTTGATGAAGATCGGCAACGCCTGGTAGTTGAGGGCGATGTCGGCGTTGACCGGCTTCTTCGAGTCGAACTTCTTCTGGTAGTCGGCGATGAACTTCTCGGTCCCGTCGAACTCGGTGAGCGGCGCGATGCCGACGGAGTTGTCGAGGTTGTCGGGGTCGGTGAACTCCTCCATCTCCTCGTACTTCGCCTGGTCGAGGATCATGAAGGAGCCGTCGAAGCCCTGCTTGCGGGCCTCTTCGATGATCAGGGCGGTCGGCTGGGAGGGCCCGCCGACCATGATGACGTCCGGCTTGCCGGAGAGGGTCTTGGCGACCGGGCCGGCGAAGTCGGAGACCGTGCCGTAGTTGATGTTGTTGTTGGCCTGCACGGTGCCGCCGGCGTCCTTCCACGCCTTCGTCATGTGCGTGGTCCACTCCTGGCCGAACTCGCTGGAGGTCGCGAGGAGGCCGAGCTTGCCCTTGCCCTTGGTGTCGACGTGCTCGATGAAGGGCTGGATGTAGCTGGTGAAGGACGGCGGGATCATCACGGTGAGCGGGTTGTCGCTCTCGACGATCGCCGGGTCGGAGCTGTAGGCGCCGATGAGGAACTCGCTGCGGCCGGAGTTGAGCTCCTGGGCCGCCTTGATCCCGCCGGCGTGCGGGACGAAGACGACGACCGCGCCGTCCTTCTGGACGAGGCGCTGGGCATTCGTCCCCGTGGTGCCGGGCTGGTACTGGTCGTCGAGGCTCTCGAGCTTGACCGTGTACTTCTTGCCGTCGACCTCGACGCCCTCGTCGTTGAGCTGGTCGATGGCCATCTGCAGGCCGTTCTGGACGTTGAGGCCGTACTCCGCGGCGCCTCCGCTGATCCCGGCCGAGTAGCCGATGGTGATCGTGTCCCCGTCTCCGGAGCCCCCGCTCCCGGAGCCTCCGCATGCGGCGAGGGCTGCGACGAGCACCCCACTGGCGGTCACGGCGAACAGGCGGGTCGTACGCGTCGACAATGCAGCGGCCATCGAGCTTCTCCTCGTTGAGAACTTGTGAATCTGGGTTCAGATTCAACTCTGGCCCCGCACACTAGGCGAGGGTTGCGGACCTGTCAACGAGTGGCCGGGCGACGTCGGGAGGCCCGGCATCTCGGGGGACTTTGCCCGCGCACGTGATCTGGGGCACAGTGGCCTGATGCCTGCGGAGACCCTGCAGGCCGAGCACGAGAGGACGCGATGAGCACCCTGGATCCCGCGCCGAAGAAGGTCGCCGTCATCGGCGCCGGCATGGTCGGACTGTCCACCGCATGGTTCCTGCAGGAGCACGGCGTCGAGGTCGAGGTGCTCGACCGTGACGGCGTCGCCGCCGGCTCCTCGTGGGGCAATGCCGGCTGGATCACCCCCGGCATCTCGACGCCGCTGCCCGACCCGGCCGTCCTCTCCTACGGGATCAAGGCGGTCATCTCCCCCGCATCCCCGGTCTACGTGCCGGTGACGGCCGACCCGCGGCTGCTGCGCTTCCTCGCGGCCTTCACCCGCAACAGCACGATGCGCCGCTGGAGCCTGTCGATGCGCGCCCTCGTGCCGATCAACGGTCACGCGATCAGCGCCTTCGACGACCTCGCCGCCGGCGGCGTGAGCGCCCCTGCGCGAGAGGCCCGTTCGTTCATCGCCGGCTACGAGACCAAGGAGCAGACCGAGTTCCTGCTCACCGAGCTGGAGCACATCGCCGCCTCCGGGCAGGACGTCGGCTTCGAGGAGCTGAGCGGCGACGAGGTCCGGGCCGCCGAGCCGACCTTCTCCGACCGGATCGGGGCCGGCATCCGGCTGCTCGGCCAGCGCTACCTCAACCCCGGCGAGTACGTCGCAGCGCTCGCCGACTCGGTCCGGGCGCGCGGCGGCAAGATCCGCGAGGGCAGCGAGGTCACCGGCATCACCGACGAGACGAAGGGGGTGCGTCTCGCCGTCCGTGGTGGCGGCGACGAGCGCTTCGACCGGGTCGTCGTCGCCACGGGCACCTGGCTGGACCACCTGGCCCGCCCCTTCGGCGTGAAGATGCACGTCCAGGCGGGCCGCGGCTACAGCTTCAGCGTGCCGATCGACCACACCCCGCAGGGCCCGGTCTACCTGCCCGCGCAGCGCGTGGCCTGCACGCCCCTCGGCGACCGGCTCCGGGTCGCCGGGATGATGGAGTTCCGCAAGCCCGAGGCCGCCCTCGACCCCCGGCGGATCACCGCGATCGTCGACGCGGCCCGCCCCTACCTCACCGGCGTCGACCTCGACGACCGGCAGGACGAGTGGGTCGGCTCGCGCCCGTGCACCTCCGACGGGCTGCCGCTCATCGGCGTGACGAGCTCGCCGCGGGTGAGCGTCGCCGGCGGCCACGGCATGTGGGGCATCACCCTCGGCCCGGCCACGGGACGCCTGCTCGCGGAGGCGATGGTCACCGGTCGCCCGGCGGCGGAGCTGACCCCCTTCGACCCGCTGCGCTGAGCGACGGGTCGATGTATGAGGGTGAGCCCCAGCGCACCGAGACACATCAACTCGGCTGCGGGGAGGTCAGGCGATGAGGACCGCGACCGTGTGGATCGCCAGGCCGGCGAGCGCGCCGACGACGGTGCCGTTGATGCGGATGAACTGCAGGTCGCGCCCGACGAAGAGCTCGATCCGCTCGCTCGCCTCGTCGGCGTCCCACCGCTCGACGGTCACCGAGATGACCTCGGCGAGCTCGTCGCCGTAGGTGTTGACGAAGAAGGCGACGATCTCGCCCAGGTGCTGCTCCAGACGCTCCTGCCACGCCGTGTCGTGCGCGAGGTGGTCACCGAGGTGCGTGAGCAGCTCGTCGCCGCGTGCCCAGAAGTAGGAGTCCCGGTCGGCCATCGCGCCCAGGAGCGAGGCGCGCAGCGACTGCCACACCGCGACCGCGCTCGTCGGCACCTGCGGGTGCGCGAGCAGGCGCTCCTTGAGCGACTCGGCGCTCGCCATGACGTCGGGGTCGTGCTGCAGGTCGGCCGCGAGACGCCGGAGCAGGTCGTCGAGGGCGGTGCGCGCCGGGTGACGCACGTCGGCGCGCATCTCGGCGAGCCACCCGAGCGCCTGGCGATAGGTCCAGTCGATGACCTTGTCGTCGACCCACTCGGGGGTCCACCACGGGGCGCGGTCGCCGACGACCTGCTTGAAGAGGTCGGGGTTGTCGTCGAGCCAGCGCCGCACCTCGTCGAGGCCGAGGTCGACGAGGCCGGTGTGGTTGCCGCCCTCGACGACCCCCTCGAGGAGGGAGCCGAGGATCGGGCTGATCGGCTCCTGGGCCAGCCGCGGCAGGAGCAGCTGCTCGAGGAAGTCGTGGACGTCGTCGTCGGCGACCCGCTCGAGGGCCCGGGCGCCGCCGCGGGTGACCTCGGTGAGCACCCGCTCGCGGTGCGCCGACTCGCCGAGCCAGGTGCCCACGCGCTCGGCGACGTGCGCGGCGGCGAGCCGGTCGCGGGCGATCTCCTCGGTGAGGAAGTTCTCGGTCACGAACTCCTGCAGGCTGCGCCCCAGCTCGTCCTTGCGCTTCTTGACGAGCGCGGTGTGCGGCACCGGCACCCCGAGCGGGTGGCGGAAGAGCGCCGTCACGGCGAACCAGTCGGCGAGTGCACCGACCATGGCCGCCTCGGCGGCCGTGTTGACGAAGCCCCACACCCCGTCGTGGTCGAGGCGCAGGGTGGCGACGAAGACGACGGCGGCGAGGACGAGCAGGCCGGTGGCGACGGTGCGCATGCGGCGCAGACCCGCTCGGCGCCGCTCGTCGGCCGGGGACTCCTGGAGGAAGCTCACGCCCCGATGATGTCCCATCGAGCGCCTTACACTGGACTCCCGTGGAGTTCCTCAACGGCTTGACGCCCCAGTTCGACCTGACCTACGACGACGTCTTCATGGTGCCGCGGCGCAGCGAGATCGCCAGCCGCCACGAGGTCGACCTGACGACCACCGACGGGACCGGGACGACGATCCCGCTCGTCGTCGCCAACATGACCGCCATCGCCGGCCGCCGCATGGCCGAGACGACCGCCCGCCGCGGCGGCCTGACGGTCATCCCCCAGGACATCCCCGTCGACGTCGTCGCCGACGTCATCTCCTTCGTCAAGAGCCGCGACCTCGTCCACGACACCCCGATCACGCTCGAGCCGAGCGCGACCGCCGGGGAGGCGCTGGCCCTCATCAGCAAGCGGGCCCACGGCGCCGGCATCGTCGTCGAGGACGGCCGCCCCGTCGGCGTCGTCACCGAGCGCGACCTCGACCGGGTCGACCGCTTCACCCAGGTCCGCGACGTCATGTCGCCCGACCCGATGACCCTGCCGGCCGACGCCGACCCGCGCGCCGCCTACGAGCAGCTGCACCGGTCCCGTCGCCGCGTGGCCCCGGTCGTCGACGCCGACGGCCGCCTCGTCGGCATCCAGACGCGCAAGGGCGCCGTGCGCGCGAGCATGTACTCCCCCGCCGTCGACGCACAGGGCCGGCTGCGGATCGCCGCAGCGGTCGGCATCAACGGCGACGTCGGCGGCAAGGCCGCTGCCCTGCTCGACGCCGGCGCCGACGCCCTCGTCGTCGACACCGCCCACGGGCACCAGGCCAAGATGCTCGACGCCCTGGCCGCCGTCCGCGCCCTCGACCCGCAGGTCCCGGTCGTCGCGGGCAACATCGTCTCGGCCGACGGGACCCGCGAGCTCATCGAGGCGGGCGCCGACATCGTCAAGGTCGGCGTCGGCCCGGGCGCGATGTGCACGACCCGGATGATGACCGCCGTGGGCCGCCCGCAGTTCTCCGCGGTGCTCGAGTGCGCGGCCGCCGCCCGTGAGCTCGGCAAGCACGTGTGGGCCGACGGCGGGGTCCGCCACCCGCGCGACGTCGCCCTCGCGCTGGCCGCCGGAGCGAGCAACGTCATGATCGGCTCGTGGTTCGCCGGGACCCTCGAGTCCCCCGGAGACCTCGTCACCGACCCCGACGGGCGCAGCTACAAGGAGTCCTTCGGCATGGCCTCCGCGCGGGCGGTGCAGAACCGCACGGCGAGCGACTCCCCCTTCGACCGTGCCCGCAAGGGCCTCTTCGAGGAGGGCATCTCCAACTCGCGGATGTACATCGACCCGGCCGGCCCCGGCGTCGAGGACGTCATCGACGAGATCATCGGCGGCGTGCGCAGCTCGTGCACCTATGCGGGCGCCACCTCGCTCGAGGAGTTCCGCGAGCGCGCGCTCGTCGGCCTCCAGTCGACGGCGGGCTTCGCCGAGGGTCGACCGCTGCACACCTCCTGGTGATGTCGTGAGATCCCTCGAGCCGCTGCAGGCGCCCGTCGACCCCGTCGAGGCGCTGCGCCGCGTCGGCTTCCTCCTCGAGCGCTCCCGGCAGCACAGCCGGCGGGTCGAGGCCTTCCGCGGGGCCGTGGCGGTCCTGCGCGAGCTCGACGAAGGGGAGGTCCGCCAGCGGGTCGAGGACGGCACCATCACCGAGCTCAAGGGCATCGGCAGCTCGACCGCGGGCGTCATCGAGCAGGCCGTGCGCGGCGAGCTGCCCGACTACCTCGTTCGCCAGCAGGAGGAGCACGGCGGCCCGCTCGTCGAGGGCGGCGAGGACTACGCCGCCGCGATCATCGGCGACTGCCACCTGCACTCCGACTGGTCCGACGGCGGCAGCCCGATCGACGAGATGGTGCTCACCGCCGTCGAGCTGGGTCAGGAGTGGATGGTGCTCACCGACCACTCCCCGCGGCTGCGGATCGCGGGCGGCCTGTCACCGCAGCGCCTCGGCCAGCAGCTGCAGCTGCTCGCGGCGATCGACGACTCCCTCGGCGACGCCTTCACCGTCATGTCGGGCATCGAGGTCGACATCCTCGACGACGGCGAGCTCGACCAGACACCCGAGATGCTCGGCCGGCTCGACCTCGTCACCGCCTCCGTCCACTCGAAGCTCAAGATGGCCAAGGGCTCGATGACCCGGCGCATGGTCGCGGCCGTGAGCAACCCCCGGGTCAACGTGCTCGGCCACTGCACCGGTCGGCTCGTCACCGGATCGCGCGGCACGCGGCCGCAGAGCGACTTCGACGCCCGCGCCGTCTTCGAGGCCTGCGCCGAGCACGACGTCGCCGTGGAGATCAACTCCCGCCCCGAGCGCTGCGACCCCCCGGACGAGCTCGTCGAGCTCGCCCTCGAGATCGGCTGCCTCTTCGCCGTCGACTCCGACGCGCACGCCCCTGGACAGCTGGAGATGAAGGCCTACGGCGCCGAGCGCGCGGAGCGTCTCGGGGTCCCGCTGGACCGCATCATCACGACGTGGGACGCGGAGCGGGTGCGGGCCTGGGCGGCCCCCGCCTGACTCGTTTTGGCGATCCGGGATGTGTCTGCGTATGCTTTCCGAGTCCTCGACGGATTCGGGTGCTGCCTGCTGCGTAGCGAGGGGTCTTCGGAGACGGGTCCCCATCGTCTAGCGGCCTAGGACCCCGCCCTTTCACGGCGGTAGCACGGGTTCGAATCCCGTTGGGGATACAACCTCGCAAGACCCTAGGGTTTTGCGGAGTCACGCACAGATGTATCGTGCACGTGCCTTGCACACCAAGGCCCTGTAGCGCAGTTGGTTAGCGCGCCGCCCTGTCACGGCGGAGGTCGCGGGTTCGAGTCCCGTCAGGGTCGCTCGCTGGTCCGGTTCGGACCGGCTCGGCCAGGTAGCTCAGTTGGTACGAGCGTCCGACTGAAAATCGGAAGGTCGGCGGTTCGACCCCGCCCCTGGCCACCAGAGCCTCGTCCGAAGGGCGCCACCGACACGGTGGCGCCCTTCGGCGTTCCCGGTACCGACATGGAAGACTGACCGCTCGTGAGCCGACCGTCGAAGACCCCTGCCTTCACCCACCGGCTGCGACGGGCAGCCCGCGCCGCGGTGACCGAGCTGCAGCCCGCCCCGGCTGCCCCGGCCGAGCCCGCCGACGCGCCCCAGGAGCCGACCTCCGAGCCGACTCCCGAGCCGGCCGCCCCGACCGCCACGGCGCCCGCTCCCGCCGAGCCGCTGGCGCCCGAGCGGACCGTCACGGCCGTCCACTCCCCGGTCCCCGCCCTCGACCTCACCGTCGCCGTCGCCGCCGGGCCGCGCCTGAGCGCCCTGCTCGCGCCGGAGTGGCAGCAGCGTCAGCTCGACCGCCGCAGCTGGCAGCCGGCCCTCGAGGGCGCCGACCTCGTCCTCCTCGAGGGCGTCGACGGCACCGTCCCCGGCTGGGGCGACGGCAGCGCGCTGACCGAGGTGCTCACCGCCGCGCGCGAGGCCGGCGTCCCGACCGCCCTGTGGGTCACCGACGACACCCTCCCCGGCGCGTGGGCCGAGCAGGTCGACACCGTCGGCAGCTCCTCGGCCACCGCCCGCGAGGCCCTGGCCGCCACCGGCCGCGAGGTCCACGACTGGGCCCCGGCCGCCCAGCCCCGCGCCCTCGGCCCGGCGCGCGAGGACGCGACAACCACCCGCCGCTCCGGCGTCCTCGCCGTCGTCGACGGCCTCTCCCGCCTCGGTGACGACTCCTCCCTTCGTCTCGTGGCCGATGCGCTCAAGCCGATGGCGAAGGGGGACACCCGCCTCGTCCGCCGCCCCGGCAAGTCCTCGCTCGTCACCCTCCCCCCGGCGCTCACCGACCGGACCGGTGACGACGTCGCCGTCGGTGACGCCCGGGTCCTGCTCGACCTCTCGGCGACCTCGCCCGCCGCGGCCTGGACGACGCTCGACGCGGCGATGGCGCAGACGCCCGTCGTCGGCACCACCGAGCACGCCGACCTGCCCGCCGAGATCGAGGCCCTCGTGCCCCGCGTCGAGGACGGCAAGTCGCTGCGCAGCGAGCTCGTGGCCCGGGTCAACCAGGAGGAGCTCGTCGCCCGCGAGGGGCTGCGCCTGCAGCGCGCCGTCCTCGCCGGCCACACCGGCGCCCACCGGGCCCGCGCGATCGCCGCGGCCGCCGGTCGGGACGTGCCCGCCCTCACCCCCGCGACGATCTCGGCCGTCGTGCCGACCAACCGCACCCACGAGCTCGACAACGTCTTCGCCAACCTCGGCCGGCAGGACCACCCCGCTGTCGAGCTCGTGCTCGTCCTGCACGGCCTCGAGACCGACGACGACGAGCTGCGCCGCCGCGCCACCGCCGCCGGGGTGCAGGAGCTGCAGATCGTCCACGCCGACGCCTCGCTCACCCTCGGTGCGTGCATGAACCTCGGCGTCGACGCCTCCGGCGGGCAGTACATCGCCAAGATGGACGACGACAACTTCTACGGCCCGCGCTACCTGTCGGACCTGCTCGCCGCCTTCTCCTACACCGACGCCGGCATCGTCGGGAAGTGGGCGCACTACGTGTGGCTGCGCTCCACGGGCGCGGTCGTCCTGCGCTACCCCGACTCCGAGCACCGCTACGAGCGGCGCATCCAGGGCGGCTCGATGCTCTTCGCCGGCGACGTGGCCCGCGACGTGCGCTTCAGCGACATCCCGCGCGCCGTCGACTCCGACATCCTCGACCGCTCGATGGAGCAGGGCGTGCGCGTCTACTCCGGCGACCGCTACAACTACGTGTCGGTCCGCGGCGACGACCGGCACGCCCACACCTGGACGGTCACCGACTCGACCTTCCTCACCGCCACCGGCCGACTGCTCTTCTACGGTGACCCCACGACCCACGTGAGCCTCTGACCCCGGCGTCCCCCACGCCCCGACGACGACAAGGACCCCCATTGGCCCCCATCGACAAGAACGCCGCCCGCGCCCAGGGCAAGCGCGCCGCCCGCGCCGTCGTGCGGCGGGTGCGCCTCGACCCGCTGGCGACCCTGCCCAACCAGGGCGGCTCGGTCGGCAAGCGCGCCATCTTCGCCCAGGCGCGCCTGCTCATCCTCGACGCCCGGGCCTTCGACCAGGGACTGCGACTGCTCTCCCGGGTGCCCGAGTCGGCACTCGGCGCGACCGGCCACGGTCTGCGCGCGTGGTCGCACATGTCGCTCGGCGCGATCGACGAGGCCGTCCAGGAGGCCTGGGCCACCCTGGAGCGCAACCCCGACGCCGAGGCCCTCGGCCTGGCCATGGCCGTCGCCACGCGGGCCAACCACAAGGACCTGCTCCGGCGGGTCAACGACCTCGCCGAGAGCACGACGCCCCGCACGACCAAGGACGCCGAGCGCCTCCTCGGCTGGTACACCTCGCGCGACGTCGCCCAGGCCGAGGCCTTCATCGCCAACGTCGACACCTGGCGGGTCAACCACACGACCCACTCCCTCGACCTCATCCGCACCGAGACGCAGATCCGCGCCGCCGGCGACGAGGACGCCCAGCGGGCCACCGCGCTCGAGGTCGGGCGCACCGGCAAGGCCGGCTTCCGCTCCGCGACCCGCGCCCTCGGCAAGCTCAAGGGCTGGGACGAGCTGCGCGAGCTCTACCGCGAGGCCGACCTCGAGACGATCACCGTCGTGCCCAACAAGACCTCGCACTCGCTGGCCCAGCGGGCCGCGCGCGCCGGGTGGCTCGACACCGCGCAGGTCATCTCCGGCCGCCTCATCGAGCTCGGCCACAAGAAGGCGCGCGAGACCCACGCGCAGGTCTCCGACCAGATCCACATCGGCGCCACCGGCTGGCCCGTCGACGAGGCGCAGGAGCGCTCCTACGAGCCCAACCCGCGCGCCGTGCTCTCCGTGCTCGCGCAGTCGCTCCCGCACCGCTCCGGCGGCTACGCGACCCGCAGCCACGGCATCCTCACCGGCCTGCAGGGCCTGGGCTGGGACATGCTCGCCGCGACCCGCCTCGGCTTCCCCTACGACTTCTGGGGCCAGGGCGACAAGCGCGAGGTCGAGCCCTTCGACGTCGTCGACACGATGACCTACCGCCGCCTGCTCGAGCCGGGCGAGCGCGAGTACCGGACCACCCCGATGGCCGGCTACATCGAGCGCTTCGCCGAGCGCCTCGAGGAGGTCGCCCGCGACCACCGCGCCGGCCTGATCCACGCGAGCAGCTTCCAGAACAACGGCCTCGCCGGCCTGCGTGCCGCTCGCCGGCTGGGCATCCCCTTCGTCTACGAGATGCGCGGTCTCGAGGACCTGATGAAGATCTCGCGCAATCCCGAGTTCGGCCGCACCGACGCCTACCGCTACATGACCGGGCTCGAGCTGCACATCGTCCAGAACGCCGACCTCACCTTCGTCATCACCGAGGCGCTGCGCGAGGAGATGATCCGTCGCGGCGGCCCCGCGGACCGGATCGCCGTGCTGCCCAACGGCGTCCACACGGCGCAGTTCGAGCCCCGGCAGCCCGACGAGGCGCTCATCGACGAGCTCGGCCTGCGGGGCAAGACGGTCATCGGCTACGCCGGCGGCCTCGTCGACTACGAGGGCCTCGACCTGCTGCTGCTCGCCGCCGCGGAGCTGAAGAAGACCCGCGACGACTTCGCGGTCATCGTCGTCGGCGACGGGCACTTCGAAGGTCAGCTGCACCGGATGGCCCGCGAGCTCGACGTCCTCGACGTCGTGACCTTCACCGGCCGCGTGCCGCACGAGGAGGTCGCGCGCTACCTGTCGATCTTCCAGATCACGCCCTTCCCGCGCCTGCCGCTGCCGGTGTGCGAGCTGATCAGCCCGATCAAGCCCTTCGAGTCGATGGCCATGGGCAAGGCGTGCATCTCGAGCTCCGTCGCCGCCCTGACCGAGATCGTCAAGCCCGACGAGCGCGGCCTGGTCTTCGAGAAGGGCAGCTCGCAGGACTTCGCCCGGCAGATCGCCCGCTATCTCGACGACCCGCAGCTGCGCGAGCGGATGGGCCGCCAGGCCCGCGAGTGGGTCCTCGCCGAGCGGGACTGGAGCGACGTCACCAAGATCGCCGACGAGGCCTACCACCGCCTCCTCGGCTGACCGCTGCGCCCATGACGAAGGGGGGCGCTCACCTCGCGGTGAGCGCCCCCCTTCGTCGTGCTGGTGCTGCTAGGGGATGTCCTTGACGGAGATCTCGTCGGAGTTCTTCGACGTGAGGTCCTCCGCCGCCAGCGCCCGGTAGAGCATGGGCGTCAGGGTGCGGATGTAGGTCGCCGTCACGTGGCTGCCCTGGCGGTAGACGAGCGAGTCGCCGATGACCGGCGGGCACTCCTTGCCGGGCGGGCAGATCCACTCGTTGAGGTCGACGAAGGGGACGTCGGCGGCGGTGGCCGACTCCTGCAGCGCCTTGGTGCCGCGGCCCTTGCGACCGTTGTCCTCGTCCGCCGGGAAGGCGCACGTGGAGAAGTCGTCGGGGTGCTCCTCGACGCAGGTGTAGACCTGCTCCTTGCCCGGGCGGGGGCTGTCGGAGAGGACGACCACCTTGGTGCCCTTGGCCTTGAGCTCCGAGATGGCCTCGGTCATGCCCTTGCGCAGGGAGGGCGAGCTGCCGGCACCACCGGAGACGAGCGCGACGTCGGGTGCGCCCTCCTCGTCGAAGTGCTTGTTGGCATTGCGGCCGAACTCCTCGCAGTCGCTGCGGGCACCGTCGTAGGTGAAGGAGCACGCGGACTTGAGGTAGAGCTCGACGCGCCAGCCCTCGTCGTGGGCGATCGCCTCGACGGCCGGGAACCACTGGCCCATCTTGGAGTCGCCGAGCATGGCGATCGTCTGGTCGCCGTCGGTCTTGCCGTAGACGCACGAGGTGTCGACATCGGCGTCGCCGGGCTGCACCTGGCAGTCGTCGTCGTAGTAGCGGGGCACGTCCTCGGGCGCGACGGCCGGGTCCGGCGTCGTCGTGCCCGAGCTCGCGAAGACCTTGCTCGCGTCCTCGCGGACCTTCCACACGTCGCTCGACGGGTCGGCGACCAGGGCGGTCGCCCCGGGCACCTTGGCGTCCTCGTCGAGCTTCGGCACGGTGGCCCACACGGCGGTGCCGACGAGCGCGGTGACGATCATCGACGCCAGGCCGAAGAGCAGGCCCCGCGATGCCTTGGCGCTCAGGCCGGGGTGGAAGCGCACCGGGTCCTCGACGAGGTGCTTGGTCAGCCAGGCGAGGACGACCGAGACGATGCCGATGAGCACGAGGTGGCGGATGCGCACCTCGGGCCAGGCGGTCTTGGCGATGGTGATGAGCGGCCAGTGCCACAGGTAGATCGCATAGGAGATGCCGCCGATCCACACCATCGGCTTGAGGCTGAGCAGCCGCGCGGTGGCGGTGGCCTGGGTGGCGCAGCCGGCCGCGATGATCAGCGCCGCGCCGACCGTCGGGGCGAGCGCCCACGCGCTCGGCCACGGGGTCTTGGAGGTGAGGAAGAAGGCCGACCACAGCACGAGCAGCAGGCCGGCGCCCGCGAGCAGCTCGGCCGCCAGGCGGGGCAGTCGCGTCAGCCGCAGGACGAGGAAGGCCAGGAGCGCGCCGATGGCGAGCTCCCACACCCGGGTCGTCGTGTAGAAGTAGGCCGTCGCCGGGTCGCTCTTGGTGTGCAGCACCGAGTAGACGAGCGAGGCCGCGGCGATGACGGCGAGCACACCGAAGAGCAGCGGCTTGGGCCGCATCCGGGTCCGGCGCGCCACCATGAGGCCGACGATGATGATGAGCGGCCAGACGACGTAGAACTGCTCCTCGACCGACAGCGACCAGTAGTGCTGCAGCGCCGAGGGTGCGGCGTCCTCCGCGAGGTAGTCGACCGACCTCAGGGCCAACGCCCAGTTGATGACGTAGAAGGTCGCGGCGATGACGTCGGCGCCGAGGTTGAGCCGGTCCGGTCCGGGCAGCAGCGCCCAGCCGAGCAGGGCCGTGACGATGAGCACGACCGAGGCGGCCGGCAGGAGCCGCCGGGCCCGGCGGGCGTAGAAGTCGGCGATCGAGATCGTGCCGGTCTTCACCGTCTCGCGCAGCAGCAGCGAGGTGATGAGGAAGCCGGAGATGACGAAGAAGATGTCGACGCCGACGAAGCCGCCGGGCAGGAAGGGGATGCCGACGTGGTAGATCAGGACGGTGCCGACGGCGACGGCCCGCAGGCCCTCGATGTCGCCACGGAGGTTCTTCTTCCCCTTCGCCCCGTGGTGCGCCTCGGCCGCGGCCTCCTTGGCCCCGGCCTCTGCCTCGGTGACCTCCGACTGCAGGGAGGTGTCCCCGGTCCCAGCGGTCACGCGTCGCCCCGTCGGGTCGCCCCCACCGAGCTGGCGAGGACCTTGGCGATCCGCTCGCCGGCGTGGCCGTCCCACAGCGGCGGGGTGTCCCACTCCTGGAGCGGGCCGGTCGCGAGGACCTCGGAGACCCGCTCGGAGAGGGTCTCGCGGGTGACGAGCTGGTTGGTGCCGTGGGTGATCGTCACCGGGCGCTCGGTGTTGGGGCGCAGGGTGAGGCACGGGACGCCGAGGATCGTCGTCTCCTCCTGCACGCCGCCGGAGTCGGTGACGACCGCGGCCGCACCGCGGACCAGGCCCATGAACTCGATGTAGCCGAGCGGGTCGATGACGCGCATGCCCGGGTGGTCGAGGAAGCCGGCCTCCTCGAGGCGGGCGCGCCCGCGCGGGTGCAGCGGGATGACGACCTGCGCCTGGTCGGCGACGGCGTGCATCGCGGCGACGAGCGCCTTGACGTCCTCCGGGTCGTCGACATTGCCCGGGCGGTGGAGCGTGGCGACGATGTAGTCGCCCTCGATGCCGACCTCCTGGCGCACCGCGTCGGCGTCGAAGCGGGGCTTGTTCTTCAGGAGGGTGTCGATCATCGGGTTGCCGACGAAGTGGATCTTGTCGGGGTCGGTGCCCTCGTTGCCGAGGTGGCCGATGGCGTCGGTGCTCGTCGTGAGGAGCAGGTCCGAGAGCTTGTCGGTGACGAGCCGGTTGATCTCCTCCGGCATCGTCATGTCGAAGGAGCGCAGGCCCGCCTCGACGTGGGCGAAGGTGATGCCGAGCTTGCTCGCGACGAGGGCCGCGGCGACCGTCGAGTTGACGTCGCCGTAGACGACGACGAGGTCGGGGCGGCGCTCGGTGAAGAGCTCCTCGAGGGCGATCATCACCTTGGCCGTCTGCGCGCCGTGCGCGCCGGAGCCGACACCGAGGTTGACGTCGGGCTTCGGGATGCCGAGCTGGCGGAAGAAGACGTCCGACATCTTGTCGTCGTAGTGCTGACCCGTGTGCACGAGCAGCTGCTCGACGTCGTAGGCGGCCAGGGCCTCGAGGACCGGGGCGGCCTTGGGGAAGTTGGGGCGCGCACCGGTGACGTGCACAACAAGGGGAGCCATGTCAGCCCTTCGCTCTCGGGGGGATTACAGCCAGTCAGTGTGTCACGGGCCGGTGGACGGCCCATGATCCACACGCCGTGGCCGGGCGAAGGGGGCGCGCCCCCCTTCGCTCAGGTCCCGAAGTCGGGGTGGCGCAGCAGCCCGAGCCACTGCTCGCGGGCATTGGCGAGGAAGTGCCCCGCGTCGGCGGACCACGTGTGACCGTCGCCGGCGTGCCGCACGTAGACGTAGCCGATGTCGTGGGGGCGGTAGATCATCGCGCCGGCGGCGGTGGCCGCCCGCATGAGGGCGCTGTCGACGGCGCGGGGGACGTCGGCCCAGCCGCCGAGGTCACGCAGCTCGTCGGCCCCGACGAGGATCGTGCCGCCGGCCACCCGGTGCACCGCCGACTCGGGGGTGCCGATGACGCGGCGCACGGTGGTGTCGAGGGCCTCGACGTGCACGACGGTGCTGCTCTTGCCGACGACGGGCGCCCCGGAGACCCGGCGCGCGATGGCCAGGTCGAGCAGGTGGTCGGGCCCGTAGTGGTCGTCGTCGTCCATCTTCGTCAGCAGCTGCCCGCTCGCGGCGTCGGCGGCCAGCTGCAAGGCGTGGCCGAGGCTGCGGTCCCCCGGCGCGGCGACGACGGTGACGGCGATGTCGCCGAGGTCGGGCGTCGGCAGGTCGTCGGGGTCGCCGCCGTGGACCGCGACGACGACCTCGGCGGGCGGCAGCGTCTGGGCCCGGATCATCGCGCCGATCGCGCCGAGCAGGTGCGGCCGGCGGGTGGCGAGCAGCACCGAGGTGCTCGGGGCGAGCGCGTGGTCGGCGAGCGGGGCGAGCACCTGCCGGCGCTGGCGGACCGACGCGACGTCGAAGCCGAGGTCCCCCGGCCGTCCGTGCGCGGCGCCGGGCACGACGGCGTGGACGCGGCGGGCCACGACGGCGGGCAGGTCGCCCACGACGAAGGTCCCGCGGGCGATCGCCCGGGTGACGAAGTCGGCGAGGGCCGCGGTCGTCGCCGCGTCGGGCGAGGGGCCGGCGGGCTCCGCGTCGACGGTCAGGGCGTGCACGTGGTCGAGCCGGGCGAGGCCGTCGGCGAGCGCCTCGGGTCGCTCCCACGTCCCTCGAAGGGGGCGACGCCACGGGCTGGTGAGGGTCCAGCCGCTCTGGGCCAGGTCGAGGTGCGCGCGCCGGTCGCTGTCGGGCCCGGGCACCCGGCCGACGGGGGTGTCCCCGGCGGCGGGGGCGCTCGCGTGCGTCGTCATGGCCCCCACGCTAGTCGTCACTATCCTGCTGGCATGCCCGCTCACCCCCCGTCGTGCGCCGTCGTCGACGCCGACGCCCCCGATGCCGCCGACCGCCTCGAGGAGGCGATCGGCTCGGCCGAGGCCGTGCTCGTCCACCGGTCGGGCGCGCAGCTGCTCGAGGGTGCGCCCGAGCGGCTGCTGCGCGTGCTGCACCGCCCGCACCGCCGGCTCGTGCGGGTGCACAGCGACGCGGGCCCCTGCTACCTCGCGCGGACCGAGCTGCTCGTGGCCGCGATGCGGCACGGCGTCGAGATCGACGAGCTCGTCGCCGACGCCCCCGGTCTCGACCGCCGCCTCGCCGAGGCCTCCGGCGCGGTCCACCTCGACGGGCCGACCGCGCTCCACGACCCGGCCGCCGGGCGGTGGCGGGTCTGGGTCGACGGCGCGGTCGTCGGCATCGGTTCAGCACCCGACGCCCGCGCGGTCGGGCGGGCGCACAGCACGCCGGCCGTCCTCCTCGGGCTCGCCCGGCGCCGCGCCGGTCGGGTGCGCCGCGAGGCCGTCCGGCTGCGTCAGCGCCCGGGCCGCTAGCCCGGCCCCAACTCTGCAAAACCCTAGGGTTTTGCAGAGTTCAGGGCGGCCAACCTTGCAAGACCCTAGGGTTTTGCAGAGTTCAGCGGCCGGGGCGGTAGATCCAGCGCAGGATGTCGGCGCGAGCCGCGCGGTAGTCCGCCGACGCCCCCTCGACGAGGTGCTCGACCGGCTCGTCGCCCACCCGGTGCGCGGGCAGGTCCTCGGTGATCCGGAGCGGGCGGCGGCCCCGCGCAGTCGCGCTGGCTCCCGCGCCGACGCGCTCGCCCACGACCTCCACCCGCGTGCGCGGGTCGGGCAGCGCCCGGCGCCACGCCGGCGGCCCCCACGGGGCACCGGCGGCCAGACCGGCCGGCACGGGCGCGGTAGCGGCGAGGTCGACGAGCAGCCGGGCCGTCTCGGCCCCGCCCGTCGTCGCCGGCAGCTGCGCACAGGCATCCCGCAGCTCGGCCGCCGCAGCCGGGTCGAGCAGGCGGGTCACAGCCGCCCGCATCCCCTCGGCGTCACCGGGGTCGACGCTCAGGCAGGCGCCCGCAGCGGCGAGCGTCGCCGCACGGCCGGGCTGGTCGTCGGTGCCCAGCGACTGGCCGGGGACGAGGACGGTCGGGATCCTCGCGCCGAGCAGCTCGTGCACGGAGTTGTAGCCCGCGGCGCTCACCGCCCCGTCGAAGGCCGCGAGCGAGCGCGCGAGCGGATAGGTGTCGGTGAGCAGGTGCACGTCCTCGCCTTCGCTCCCGATCCCGTGGCGGGCCAGGGCCGGGCTCGTCACGGCGACCTGCCACTCGGGAGCGGTGCTGCGCAGCACGTCGAGCGCCACCCGCACAGGGCTCGCGACGTCCTCGAGGGCACCGGTGCCGGGGGTGAGCAGCAGCGCCGGCCGGTCGGGGTCGAGCCCGAGCGCGGCCCGCGCCTGCGCGCGGTCGTGCCGCTCGATCGCGTCGGCGATCGAGATCGGAGCCACCCGGGTCGCGTCGTCGCGGGCGGCGGTCGGCCCGCGGTCACCGGCCGCGGCGAAGTCCCCCGGCTCGACGACGAGGTCGAAGATCCCGGCGTGGGCGAGCCACTCGTCGCCGACGCCGGCACGCCACATCCCCCGCCGCATCCAGACGAAGGGGGTGCCCGCCAGCTGCTCGCGGGCGGCCCGCAGCCCGGCATAGGGGACGACGCCGTCGAAGAGGACGAGGCGGGCGCCGGTCTCGGCGACGAGCGCCCGCAGCCGGTCGGCGAAGTACGGCTCCCAACCGTAGGCGGGGTGCAGCTCTCGCAGCCGCCGGGAGGGACCCCCCTTCGGCAGCCATCCGCTCTTGCGGCTGGGGCAGTACTCCGTGCGCACCCCGGCCAGCTCCGGCAGGCGTCCGGCCGCGACGGCGGTGCGGACCGTCGGCAGGGCCCCCGAGAGGGACATCAGGACGGGGTCGAGCGTGTCCGGCGCGCTGAGCGCGACGGTGAGCTGCCGGGTGAGGTGGCCCATCCCCACGCCGTTGCTCGTCACGAGCAGGACAGGGAGGCGCTGCGACATGCGGCCCACTGTATGGCGGCGATGGTCATCGTCCCGACAGGGCCGGCCGGTATGATCGCGCCAGCCACCGGAGACCCGGTTGCCCCCTGGAACCCCGGGGAGCACGACAACGAGAAGGATGCACAGTGGCGGACGTCGCGATCATCGGCCAGGGATATGTCGGACTTCCCCTGGCCCAGGAGGCCTCCAAGGTCGGGGTCAAGGTCCTCGGCTTCGACATCAACCAGGGCGTCGTCGACGCGCTGAACTCGGGCGTCTCCCACATCGACGACCTCTCGGACGACGACATCCGCGCGATGATCGACGCCGGCTTCGAGGCGACCACCGACCCGGCCCGCCTCGACGAGGTCAAGACCATCGTCATCTGCGTGCCGACCCCCCTCTCGGAGGACGGCGGCCCCGACCTCGGCCCGATCAACTCCGCGGTCAAGACGATCAGCGAGCACGTGCAGCCCGGTCAGACGATCATCCTCGAGTCGACGACCTACCCGGGCACGACCGACGAGGTCGTGCGCCCGGTCCTCGAGGCCGGCGGCCTCGTCGCCGGCAAGGACTTCTTCCTCGCCTTCTCCCCCGAGCGCATCGACCCGGGCAACGAGCAGTTCGGCGCCAAGAACACCCCCAAGGTCGTCGGCGGCCACACCCCGGCCTGCGGTGACGCGGCCGCGGCCTTCTACGGCCAGTTCGTCGACACCGTCGTGCGCGCCAAGGGCACCCGCGAGGCCGAGACGGCCAAGCTGCTCGAGAACACCTACCGCCACATCAACATCGCCCTGGTCAACGAGATGGCGCGCTTCTGCCACGACCTCGACATCGACCTGTGGGACGTCATCGCGGCGGCCAAGACCAAGCCCTTCGGCTTCCAGGCCTTCTACCCCGGCCCCGGCGTCGGCGGTCACTGCATCCCGATCGACCCCAACTACCTGTCGTACAACGTGCGCGCCAAGCTGGGCTACCCCTTCCGCTTCGTCGAGCTGGCCCAGGAGATCAACTCGACGATGCCGGCCTACGTCGTGCAGCGGGCGCAGAACATCCTCAACGAGGACAGCAAGTCGCTGCGCGGTTCGACCGTCCTGCTCCTCGGTGTCACCTACAAGCCCGACATCGCCGACCAGCGCGAGTCGCCGGCGGTCCCGCTGGCCCAGCAGCTGATCGCGAAGGGGGCGAGCGTCCAGTACTTCGACGCCAAGGTCGAGGACTGGAAGGCTGTGCCCGAGGCGACCCGCGCCGACGACCTCGACGCCGCCGTGGCCGCCGCGGACCTGACGGTCCTCGTCCAGAACCACAAGTCCTTCGACGTCGAGGACCTGGCGAGCAAGGCCCAGCGCTTCTTCGACACCCGCGGCGTGGCGGCCGACAGCGACAAGGTCGAGCGCCTGTGACGGAGGCCCCCTCGCGGGCCCCCCTCCCCCCGGCTCTCTCCACCGACGAGGCCGCGGAGCTCGCGGCCAGGCACGGGCTGCGGACGCTCAGCGAGCGTCCGCCGCTGCGCCAGTACGTCGCGGACATCTGGCGGCGGCGGTCCTTCGTCTGGACCCTGTCGTCGGCGCAGTCGTACGCGAAGAACGAGGACAACCACCTCGGTCAGGTCTGGGCGGTGCTCAACCCGCTCTTCCTGATCCTGAGCTACTACGCGATCTTCGGTCTGCTGCTCAAGACGAGCCGGGGGGTCGACAACTTCGTCGGCTTCCTCGCGATCGGCGTCGTGATGTTCTCCTTCACGTCGACGGTCGTCACCCGCGGCGCCAAGGCGATCACGGGCAACCTGTCGATCGTGCGGGCGCTGCACTTCCCCCGGGCGATCCTGCCGATCTCGATCACCCTCACCGAGCTCATCGCGCTGCTGCCCGCGCTCGGGCTGATCCTCGCGCTCATGCTCTTCACCGGGGAGCGGCCGACGTGGGAGTGGCTCCTCTTCCCCGTCGCCGTGGTCATGCAGGCCCTGGCCCTGTCGGGCCTGGCCATGATGGCCGCGCGGCTGGTCAACGCCTCGCGCGACCTGGGCAACCTCATCCCGGTCGTCGTGCGGCTGCTGCGCTACGTGTCGGGCGTCTTCTTCCCCGTCGTGCACTACGCGCAGAACCTGCCGGACGCCGTCGGCAACGTCCTGATCTACCAGCCCTTCGCGCTCATGCTCAACATCGGCCGGCAGTCGCTGCTCGGAGACGAGAGCATCATCGCGCGTGACTGGCTGATGATGGCCGCCTGGGCGATCGCCCTGCCCGTCATCGGGCTGCTCGTCTTCTGGCGCGACGAGGCGAGGTACGGCCGTGGCTGAGCAGGCACCCGAGCAGGTGACGATCGGCGACCCGACGGTCGTCGTCAGCCACCTCGACGTCAAGTACGCCGTCTACGGCGGTGGCCGCATGGGCAGCCCCTCCGGGCAGGGCGAGTCGCGCTCGCTCAAGGACCTCGTCGGGCGCCGTGAGCCGCGGGTGCGCGAGGTGCACGCGGTCAAGGACGTCAGCTTCGTCGCCCGGCACGGCGAGTCCATCGGCATCATCGGCCGCAACGGCTCCGGCAAGTCCACGCTGCTGCGTGCGGTCGCCGGGCTGATCCCCCCGTCGTCCGGCCGCCTGTGGGTGGCCGGTGAGCCCTCGCTGCTGGGGGTCAATGCCGTCCTCATGAGCAAGCTGAGCGGCGAGCGCAACATCTACGTCGGCGCCCAGGCGCTCGGCCTGACCCGCGACGAGATCCGCGAGCGCTTCGACGACATCGTCGAGTTCTCCGGCATCGGCGACGCGGTCTACCTGCCGATGAGCACCTACTCCTCCGGCATGGGCGCGCGGCTGCGCTTCGCGATCTCGACCGCGGCGGCCCCTGACGTGCTGATGATCGACGAGGCGCTCGCGACCGGTGACGCCGACTTCCGCGCCAAGAGCGCCGAGCGGATCGCGGCGATCCGCGAGCAGGCCGGCACGGTCTTCCTCGTCTCGCACTCCAACGGCAACATCCGGCAGATCTGCGACCGCGTGCTGTGGATGGACCAGGGTCGGCTCATCGCCGACGGCCCGACCGAGGAGGTCCTGCCGCTCTACGAGGAGACCCTGCCCAAGCGCGCCAAGAAGCGGGCGGCCACCCCGACGGAGCCCGAGGTGCCGGGCACCCGGCGGTTCGGTGGCGACTCGCGGGTCGACGTCGCCACCTCGCTCACCCGGCACACCTGGGAGCCCGGCGTCGACGGCGCCTTCGTCGTCAGCGTGCACAAGGTCGCCACGGCCCGCGTCGTCGCGCCGATCGCGGCACGGCTGGGCTGGCCGCTGCTGTGGGTACGCCCCGGCTCGGTGCCCTCGGCCACCCGTGACGAGATGCGCCGGCTCGACCCGCAGCGCGTCGTCGTCGTCGGTGGCGAGGACCTCGTCGCGGCGTCGACGGCCGACCGTCTCGAGGACATGCTCGGCCGGCCGGTCGAGCGCATCGGCGAGGACGACCCCGCCATCACCTCGGCCCGGCTGCTGCGCGACTTCCCGCCGCGCGACCGAGAGGTCGTCCACGTGACCCTCCCGGCGAGCGGTGGCCGCGCCCCCGCGATCTCGCAGATGGCCGCCGAGAGCGGTCGGGCGGTCGTCGTGTGCGAGGAGACCCACGTGCCCGACGAGCTCGTGAGTGCCCTCGCCGACCTCGCGCCCGAGCGACTCATGCTCGACGGCAACGAGGAGGACTGGTCGCTCGACGTCGTCCAGCGCCTGCAGGAGGCGACCGGCGCCGAGGTGACCTTCGGGCCGACCGAGGGCCCGATGGCCCTCGCCGCGGGCCTCTACGCCGACGCGCCGACCGGTGGCACGGTCCTCGTCTCGGCACACACGACGGGGGTCGAGACGCTCAGCGCGGTCGTCGCCGCGGCGCACACCGGCAGCCCGCTGCTGCTCCTGCGCAGCGACCGGGTCCCGGCGGCGGTCAGGCGCACCCTCGAGCGCCTCGCCCCGACCGAGATCGGCCTCGCCGGCACGATCGACGGGCTCTCCCCTGCCCTGCGGGCCGAGCTCGGCGAGCTCGTCCCCGCGTCGTCCTCCGAGGCCTGACTCCCACGCCGGGTCGATGTACGACGGTGCGCTGGGACGCACCCGCGCACATCGACCCGCGGCGCAGGCCCCGCGTCAGCGCCGGGGGGAGCGGGCGGCGGCGACCTCGGTGAGGGCCGCGACGAAGGCGGCGCCTCCCTTCGCCCAGTCGTAGCGCTCGCGCACGAGCTCACGACCGCGGCGCCCCTTCGCCGCGGCCTCCTCCGGCGTCCGCCACAGGCGAAGCACGGCATCGGCGGCCGCCTGCACGTCCTCGAAGGGCACGACGAGACCTCCCCCGGACTCCTCGACGAGCTCGCGGGCCAGCGGCAGGGGCGTCGTGACGGCAGGGACGCCGTGGGCGAGGTACTCGACGACCTTTGTCGGCATCGAGCCGCGGTAGTTGGGCAGGTCGCGCAGCAGCGCGAGCCCGGCGAGGGCGCCGTCGATGGTCGCCATCGCCCGCTCGGCGGGCTGGAAGCCGTGCCACACGACGATCCCCTCGGCGACCCCGGCCTCCATCGCCGCCCGCGAGGCCTCGTCACGGGCCGGGCCGACGACCTCGAGCGTGATCGCCCCGTCGGACCCGGCATGCGCCCGCCGCGCCACCTCGACCATCGCCTCGCTGCCACGGGCGGTCGTCAGGTTGCCGACGTGCACCAGGCGCGCGCCCCCGGCCGGAGGGACCGTCTCGGGCACGACGACGGCATTGGGCACGACGGTGTGCTCGCGGCGGAAGCGCCCCGCGTAGGCGTGCTCGGCGAGCAGCAGCGGGTGCCGGCGCTCGACGAGTCGCTCGGCGCCGCGCCAGGCGGCGGCCACGGGACGCCGCAGGGGGGCCGGCAGCCAGTCCTTGACGACGAGGGCGCCGGCGGGGTCCTCGTGGACGTCCCAGACGAGGTGGCGCAGCCCCAGCCCGGCGAGGGCGGGCACGAGCTCGGGGTCGTGGACGAGGACGACGTCGTGGTCGGGAGCGAGCCGTCGCACGGCCGTGCGGGCGGCCCGGGCCGCGGTCAACCGGTCCCGGCCGGCGGCGCGGGGCAGGTCTCGGCAGGTCAGGCCGTCGGCCGGTGCGGGCACGGCCAGGTCGTGGGCGACGAAGGGGGCGAGATAGGTGACCTGCCAGCCCGCCGCGAGCAGCGCGGAGATCTCGCGATGGCGGATCCGGGAGTCCTGCGGGTGGTGCACGACGGTGACGACGAGGGCGCGAAGGGGGGTCCCCGCGGTGGTCCCGCTCACGTCAGCTCCTGTCGTCGTGCCGTCCGGGCCGATCCTACGTCTCGCCGCGCTGGACCGATGGGACGGAACAGCCGTGGACCATGTACCGTTGACCTCACGAGAAACCACACAGATCCGGGTCCGCTCTGGTAGTTCTGCCGTCCCCACGGGGCGGCGGGAGGATCAGCGCCGACCCGCACTAGCGTAATGAGGGGGTCACGCCATGGGGCGCGGCCGAGCGAAGGCGAAGCAGACCAAGGTTGCCCGCGAGCTGAAGTACTACTCGCCGGACACCGACCTGCGAGCGCTGGAGGCGGAACTTCACGGTCAGTCCAACCAGCCGACGCGACGCGCCACGCGCGACGACGTCGACGAGGCGGATGACGACGACTACGACGCCTGGAGCACCCCCGAGCGGTGACGCTCCGGGGTCAGATCAACCCCTGACGACGCGCCTCCGCGGCAGCCGCCTCACGGCGCCGCACCCCGAGACGACCGTACGTGTGGGACAGGTGTGACTTCACGCTCGAGAGGCTGAGGTAGAGCCGCTCGGCGATCTCCTGGTTGCCCAGGCCCGCGTCGACGAGCCGCAGCACCTCGACCTCCCGCTCCGTCAGCGGCGGCGCCTCGCGCCGCACCCGCTGCACGAGCGGGCCGGTCGTCGGCTGGTCGAGCTCGGCGACGTCACCCCGGGCGGCAGCCCGCAGCGCGGCACCGATCTGCACCGGCGTGCTCGACTCCGCGAGGCAGCCGTGCGCTCCTGCGGTGATGACCTCGTCGGCGAGGTGGGTCTCCTCGGTGAGGACCACCCACGCGGGCCGCTCGGGCGCCCGCACACCACGCAGCAGACCGACCGGGCCCTGCGCATGCCCGAGGTCCCCGAGCAGCACGACGACGTCGACGTCGGGCGTCGAGGCGATCTCGTGGACCGTCGCGGCAGGGGTGAGCAGGTCGAGGTCCGGCTCTGCGGCCAGGACGGCGACGAGGGCCTGGCGGCGACGCTCGTCGGCGTCGGCCACGAGGACCCGTACCGCGGGTGTCAGGCGTGCTCCCCGACGACCTGCACGGCCCCGCCGTGCACTCCCTTCGCCCCCTGGACGACCTCGACGCCGGCCACCGGCTCGGTCGTGGCGGCGTCGGCGACCTCGCCGAGGACCCAGGCGTCGATGCCGGCGGCCCGGGAGCGGGCGATGGCCGCATCCACGCTGGCCTGCGGCAGGGCCGCGACAAAGCCGATGCCCATGTTGAGGGTCCGCTCGAGGTCGGCCCGAGGGACGGCACCGAGCTCCCCGACGAGGGAGAAGATCGGCGGCGGGGTCCACGAGGCGCGATCGACGCGGGCGATGGTGCCCTGCGGGAGCACCCGGGCGAGGTTGGCCGCGAGGCCACCGCCGGTGACGTGGCTGAGGGCGTGCACGTCGACGTCGTCGGCGCGCACGAGGTCGAGCAGGGCCCGCGAGTAGATACGGGTCGGCTCGAGCAGCTCGTCGCCGAGGGCGCGGCCGAGCTCGTCGACGTGACGGTCGAGCTGCCAGCCGGCGGCGGCGATGACGCGGCGCACCAGCGAGTAGCCGTTGGAGTGCAGGCCCGAGGAGGCCAGCGCGACGACGACGTCGCCCGCGGCCACCCGGTCGGGACCGAGGACCTCGTCGTGCTCGACGACACCCGTCGCGGCACCGGCGACGTCGTACTCGTCGGGGTCGAGCAGGCCGGGGTGCTCGGCGGTCTCGCCGCCGACGAGGGCGACGCCCGCGAGCTCGCAGCCCCGCGCGATGCCGCCGACGATCGCGGCGATGCGCTCGGGCACGACGCGGCCGGTGGCGATGTAGTCGGTCATGAAGAGCGGCTCGGCGCCGCAGACGACGATGTCGTCGACGACCATGCCGACGAGGTCCTGACCGATCGTGTCGTGCCGGTCCATCGCCTGGGCGATGGCGACCTTGGTGCCGACACCGTCGGTGGAGGTCGCGAGCACGGGTCGGCGCATGCCCTGCAGGGCGCTCGCGTCGAACATCCCGGCGAAGCCGCCGAGGCCGCCGAGGACCTCGGGGCGGGTGGCGCGGCGGACCGACTCCTTCATCAGGTCGACGGCCTTGTCACCGGCCTCGACGTCGACGCCGGCGTCGGCGTAGGTGATCGGGGTCTGCGACGGGGTGGTCTCGGGGGTCGTCACGGGCGTCGTACCGCTTCCTCGGTCGGGGTGAACTCCAGCTCGAGCAGCGACTTGCCGAGACGGTCCTCGCTCGGCAGCTCCATCGGGTAGGTCCCGGAGAAGCAGGCCGTGCACAGCTCGTCGCGCGACTGCTCGGTCGCCGCGATCATGCCGTCCTCGCTGATATAGCCGAGCGAGTCGGCGCCCAGCGAGGTGCAGATCTCGTCGACACCGAGGCCGGTCGCGATGAGCTCGGCCCGGGTGGCGAAGTCGATGCCGAAGAAGCAGGGCCACTTGATCGGTGGCGAGGAGATGCGCACGTGCACCTCGGCGGCGCCGGCCTCGCGCAGCATCCGCACGACGGCCCGCTGGGTGTTGCCGCGCACGATCGAGTCGTCGACGATGACCAGCCGCCGGCCCTTGATGACGTGGTGCAGGGGGTTGAGCTTGAGCCGGATGCCGAGCTGGCGGATCGTCTGGCTCGGCTGGATGAAGGTGCGGCCGACGTAGGCGTTCTTGACCAGGCCCTGCCCGAAGGGGATGCCCGACTCCTGGGCGTAGCCGATGGCGGCCGGGGTTCCCGACTCGGGCGTCGCGATGACCAGGTCGGCCTCGACCGGGTGCTCGCGGGCCAGGGCGCGGCCCATCTCGACCCGGGCCTCGTGGACCGTGCGCCCGTTGATCGTCGTGTCGGGGCGGGCCAGGTAGACGTACTCGAAGACGCAGCCCTTGCGCGTCGGCTCGGCGAAGCTGCGGGTGCGCAGGCCGTCCTCGTCGATGGCGACGAGCTCTCCGGGCTCGACCTCGCGGACGAAGGAGGCGCCGACGATGTCGAGCGCCGCCGTCTCGGAGGCGACGACCCAGCCGCGCTCGAGCCGGCCGATGACGAGCGGGCGCAGGCCCTGCGGGTCGCGGGCGGCGTAGAGGGTGTCCTCGTTCATGAAGACGAAGCAGAAGGCGCCGCTCAGCTGGGGCAGCAGCTCCATCGCCGCCTCCTCGAGGGAGCGGTCCTGCTCGCCGGCCAGGAGCGCGGTCACGAGGGCGGTGTCCGTCGTGTTGCCGCGGCGCAGCTCGCCCTTCGACAGGCCCCGCCAGGTGCCGTCGACCTCGGGGGTCTCGGAGCGCGACTCGACGAGCTCGAGCAGCTCGGCGGAGTTGATGAGGTTGCCGTTGTGCGCGAGCGCGACCGTGCCGGCGTCGTGGCCGCCGAGGGTGGGCTGCGCATTTTCCCACGTGGACCCGCCGGTCGTGGAGTAGCGGCAGTGGCCGACGGCGATGTGACCGCGAAGGGTGGACAGGCTCCGCTCGTCGAAGACCTGGGAAACCAGCCCCATGTCCTTGTAGACGAGGATCTGCTGGCCGTTGCTCGTGGCGATGCCCGCGGACTCCTGCCCGCGGTGCTGCAGGGCGTAGAGCCCGTAGTAGGTCAGCTTGGCGACGTCCTCACCCGGCGCCCAGACGCCGAAGACACCGCAAGCATCCTGCGGTCCCTTCTCGCCGGGGAGCAGGTCGTGGGACAGGTTTCCGTCTCCGCGTGGCACGAGGTCCAGTCTCCCACACGGCCCGCGCCGCTCAGCCCCCCAGCCGGGTGCTGAGCACGCCCAGCACGGCGGCGATCTCGCGACGGCTGCGATCCAGCTCACCGATGCGCGCATCGAGGACCTCGAGCTGGTCCCGCAGGATGTCGGACCGCTCCGCGTCGCTCATGGTCGACCAGTGCTGCATCCGGGTGCGCATGTCGTCGAGGCCGAAGCCCGCGGCCCGACCGGCGAGGACGAGGGCCAGACGCTGCTCGGCCTCGGGCGTGTAGTCGCGGTAGCCGTTGGGCAGGCGCCGCACCTGCCCGGGGCTGAACATGTCGCGCTCCTCGTAGTAGCGGATCGCCGACGGCGCCAGGCCCGTGCGGCGGGCGAGCTCTCCGATGCGCATGCCAGCTCCCGGCTCTCGAGGACTTGACCTTCAAGCCGCTTGAAACTCTAGCGTCGAGCCGTGACCACGCCCCTCGCCCTCGCCGCCGCCGCCGCACTCTTCGTCTGCCGACTCGGTCTCTTCGCGCTGCTGCACCTGCGGCCCGGGGGGATCGACCCCCTTCGGCACGCGGTGAGCGACTACGCGCGCTCGACGTCACCGGCGACGCGGCGCCTCGCCACGGCGGCGTCGCGGGCCGCGGCCGCCGCCTGGGCCGTGCTGGGTCTGGCCGCGCTGACCGTGCCGGCCCCCGCCCGCAGCGTGCCGCTCGGGCTCTGGCTGCTGGCACTGGCCGCGGTGCTCGCGACGATGCCGCACGTGCCGACCGACGGCCCGGGCGCCGAGACGACGCCGCTCGGCCGGCTGCACATGGTGCTGGCGGTCGCGTGGTTCACCATCGCCTACTCGACGATCGGACCGACCGGGGACCTGCTCGTCCGGCTCACGGGGGCGGCGCCGCCCGGCCTGGCCCTGCTCGACCACGTCGCCGCGGTCGCGCTCGTGTGCCTCGTCGTCTCGCTGGTCGTGCGGCCGCTGCGGTCGCGGACCTTCGGGGTGAGCGAGCGGGCCTTCATCCTCGCCGTCACCCTCGCACCGCTCGTCTCGGCGGTGGCGTTGGCGCGGGCCTGAGGACTACTTGCGATAGGTGAGCAGGGCGACGACGACCGCGCCGACGAAGCCACCGACGCACAGGCCGAGCACGCTCATGAAGCCGAGGGCGGCGCCCGGGTCGTAGTCGATGTTGAAGCCGGCGTTGCGGTCGGGGCCGAGCATGCTGACGACGCCGAAGACGACCAGGCCGATGATCGCCCCCGTCACGATGAAGGGGACGGGCTTGGGGTTGCTCCGGGGACGCTGCGCACTCACGCCTCCATCGTAGGTTGGATCCATGAGCAGCCAGCGCCCGCATGCCGATGTCCCCGGGATGAAGCTCCCTGCGCCGCGCACCCCCGACCCGGCGGCCGCGCCCGGTCTGCGGTGGGGCCTGCTCGGTGCCGGGTGGATCGCCGGGCAGATGGCGATCTCGCTGCGCGGCACCGCCCAGCAGGTCGTCGCGGTCGGCTCGCGGGACACGCAGCGCGCGCAGGCCTTCGTCGGCGAGCACGTCCCCGGCGCGCGGGCCCACGGCAGCTATGCCGACCTCGTCGCCGACCCGGAGGTCGACGTCGTCCACGTCGCCAGCCCGCACAGCGAGCACCTCGAGCACGCGCTCCTCGCGATCCGCGCCGGCAAGCACGTGCTCGTCGAGAAGCCTCTGGCCCCCACGGCCGACGAGGCCGCGCAGATCGCCGCCGCAGCCCGCGAGGCCGGTGTCTTCTGCATGGAGGCGATGTGGACCCGCTTCCTCCCCCACATCGACGTCCTGCGTCAGGTGCTTGACGCCCGGATGCTCGGCGAGGTGAGCACGGTGCTCGCCGACCACTCGATCCAGCTGTGGCCCGACGGCCCCGAGCGGCTGGCGAGCCCGGACCTCGCGGGCGGCGCGATGCTCGACCTGGGGATCTACCCGCTCTCCTTCGCCTCGCTCGTCCTCGGCGGGATCAGCTCGGCGGCCGGGCTGGGGTCGCTCACCGACCGTGGCGTCGACCGTCGGGTCGCCTTCGTCGTCCAGGGCCCGGGCGGAGCGGTCGCCTCGTGCGCCACCGACATGTCCGTCTCGTCGCCGACTACCGCCTCGGTCAACGGCACGTGGGCCCGCCTCGAGCTCGAGACGCAGTTCTACACCCCGACGACGATGCGACTGGTCGGCGCCGACGGCGTCGTCCTCGACACGATGGCGGGTGACCCGATCGAGAAGCACCGCGGCCTGCGGCACGAGGCCACGGAGGTGGCCGTGCGGGTCACCGCCGGCGAGACCGAGTCGCCGGTCATGCCCCTCGCCGAGAGCGTGCGGGTGCTCGAGGTCGCCGAGGAGCTGCTCAGCTCCCTTCGGTCCGCACGACCTTGAGGAAATGCGAACCGGAGGCGCACGACCTCAGGGAGATGCGGTGAGCGGGAGGTGGGCGGACAGGTCGGTCCGCTGACCGCTCACCCGCACCCGGCCCGAGGCGACGCCGTCGGCCCACGCGAGGTCACCGACGGCCAGCTCCAGCCAGGTCTGCGGGTCGGTCTCGACGACCGCCGGCGGGGTGCCGCGGGTGTGCACCGGCCCCTCGACGCACTGCGCCGCGGCGAAGGGAGGCACCCGCACCTCGACGCTGCGGCCGGGGGCCACGTCGGCGAGCTCGGCGACCGTGTGCCGCACCGCGGTCGCCACCGTCGCCCGGTCGACCGCCGAGCGGTCGTCGCTGGCGGACCACGCGTGCAGCGCGGCCCACCCTTCGTCCACGGGAATGCGTCGTCGTCCGGCCACGGCGTCAGTCTCCCACCACCAGAGGTTCACCCGACCGTCAGGAAACCTCCCCCCTTCGTCCTGCGCCCGTCTCCCCGGTAGGGCACGATCGGGTGCGATGCGCCCGGTGTCGGGCACGTCACACACCCCTGTTTGTCCCGGAGGAACCCACATGTCCCTGAAGAAGAGGGGCGCGTCGCTGCTCGTCGGAGCGGGTGCGGTCGCCGCACTCGTCGCCACGGCCGGCACCGCCCACGCCGCCGACCCGGTCCAGCCCGGATCGATCGACCCCGTCCTGACCACGGTCAACCTGCTGAACTTCAACGACTTCCACGGTCGCATCGACGCCGACAACAAGGGCACGCTCGGCAAGTCCCTCGCGTGCACCGTCGTCTCGACGCGCGCGGCGCTCGGCGAGGACTCGACGGCGCTGCTGTCTGCCGGCGACAACATCGGGGCCTCCCCCTTCACCTCCTCGTCGCAGCAGGACCTGCCGACGATCCAGTTCCTCAACGCGCTGGGGCTCAAGGCGAGCGCCGTGGGCAACCACGAGTTCGACCAGGGCATGTCCGACCTCACCGGGCGGGTCTCCCAGGCGGCGGACTTCGACCTGCTGGGGGCCAACGTCTACGAGCGCGGCACGACGTCGCCCGCCCTCGACGAGTACACGATCATCGAGGTCTCGGGTCTCAAGGTCGGCGTCGTCGGCGCGGTCACCGAGCAGACCGCCTCGCTCGTCTCCCCCGCCGGCATCACGGGCGTCGACTTCGGCGACCCGGTCGCCGCGGTCAACCGCGTCGCGGGCCAGCTCAAGGACGGCGACGCGACCAACGGCGAGGCCGACATCGTCGTCGCCGAGTACCACGAGGGCGCGACCACCGGCGACGACACGAGCACCCTCGACGAGCAGGTCGCGGCGGGCGGCGCCTTCGCCGACATCGTCAACGACACGGCCGGCGAGGTCGACGCGATCTTCACCGCGCACACCCACCGCACCTATGCCTGGGACGCCCCCGCCCCCGGTGGCGGCACCCGCCCGATCATCCAGTCCGGCTCCTACGGCAACCCGCTCGGCCAGGTGCAGCTCGGCTTCGACCCGCAGACGCGCAAGGTCACGCAGTACTCGGCGACGAACCTCAAGGTGAGCGCCCCGACCGCGGACTGCGCCGCCGACCCGGCCTACGTCGAGGCCGCCGCGATCGTCGACACCGCCGTCAGCGAGGCCGCCGAGGTCGGCAAGCAGGTCGTCGGCAAGGTCTCGAGCGACATCACGACCGCCTTCAGCGCCGCCGGCGGCCGCGACGACCGTCAGCGCGAGTCCACCCTCGGCAACCTCACCGCCGACATCTGGCTCGACGCGCTCAACCAGCCCGGCCGCAGCGGCGCCGACATCGGCATCATGAACCCCGGCGGTCTGCGCTCGGACCTCATGTACGCCCCGACGGCCGCCGAGGCCCCCGGCGAGGTGACCTACGCGGAGGCCGCGTCGATCAACCCCTTCGCCAACACGCTGATGACGGTCGACATCACCGGCGCCCAGCTGCGCACCCTGCTCGAGCAGCAGTGGCAGCCGGAGGGTGAGTCGCGGCCCTTCCTCAAGCTCGGCCTGTCCGACAACGTCACCTACACCTTCGACCCGGACGCGGCGAAGGGCAGCCACATCACCTCGGTCATGGTCGACGGTGCGCCCGTGGACGAGGCCGCGACCTACACGATCGCCTCCGGCTCCTTCCTCATCAGCGGCGGTGACAACTTCACCGTCCTCGGCGAGGGCACCGACCGCAAGGACTCGGGTCTCATCGACACCGACGCCTTCATCAACTACTTCGGTGCCCGCGACGTCGTCGAGCCCGACTACCGCAAGCAGGCCGTCGCGATCAGCGGTCAGCCGAGCGAGCTGACCGAGGGCGAGCAGGTCTCCTTCACCGCCTCCGGCTTCGACATGACCTCCAAGGGCGCCCCGACGACCACCGAGGTCGAGGTCTTCGTCGGCGAGACCTCCGTCGGCACCTTCCCGGTCACGGCCGGTCTCGTCGACGGCGTCCCGACCCGCAACGGCACCGCGGACATCAGCTTCACCGCCCCCGCGGGCGTCACCGGCGACAGCACGGTCCGCCTCGTCGCCGCCCCGGGCGGCACGACGGCGAGCTTCCCCGTCACGGTGACCGCTGCCGAGACCGGCGGTGGTCACGGCGACGGCAACGGCAAGGGCACGGGTCCCGGCACGGGCAAGGGCCACGGCCGCGGCAACACCGACGAGCACCCCGGCCAGGGCAAGGGCCGCACCGGCGAGCACCCGGGCCAGGGCAAGGGGCGGGCGACCGGCCTGGTCCGGTGACCAGCGCCTGACGCACGACCCGAAGGGGGTCACGCACCGGTCGGTGCGTGGCCCCCTTCGCGTCTCGAGGGCCTCGCGAGGGCTCGGCCACCTCGACGACCGAAGCGGCACCTGTGTGAGGGTTGCCCCATGGCGGAGGTCGAGTTCGTGCCGGATGAGCACGGCGGTGTGACGGTGATGCGCGACGGGCACCCGCAGAGCCACGTCGACGTCGACGACCCCGAGCACCTCGTCTTCGAGTACGTGCAGCACATGGCGGCCGTGCTCGACGCCGTCCACCCCGCGCCGGAGCCGCTCGGCGTGACCCACGTCGGCGGGGCCGGGCTGAGCCTGCCGCGCTGGGTGCACGCGACCCGGCCGGGCTCGCCGCAGATCGTCCTCGAGCCCGACGAGGCGCTCACCACGGCCGTCCGCGAGCAGCTACCGCTGCCCCGCGGGCACCGGATCCGCGTGCGGCCCCAGCTCGGCCGACCCGGTCTCGAGGCGCTCAAGGACGCCTCGGCCCATGCAGTCGTCGTCGACGCCTTCGACGAAGGGAGGGTCCCGGCGGACCTGCAGACGGTCGAGTTCTTCGGGCACGTGGCGCGGGTCCTGCGGCCCGACGGCGTGCTCGTCATGAACTCCCCCGACGAGCCGGGCTGGCGGCATCTCGCCGATGTCCTTGCCGGACTGCGAGCGGCCTTCTCCCCCAACGGCTCTCTGGCCCTCGTCGCGATGCGCGACGTCATCAAGGGGCGCCGCTACGGCAATGCCGTGCTCGCCGCCGCGCACCGCCCGCTCGACCTCGACGAGATCCGGCGGCAGGTGGGGCGCTGGCCCTTCCCCTCGGGGGTGCTCGGCGCGAACGAACTGGCCCGGCGCACGGCCGGCGGCCGCGCGCTGACCGACGCCGACTCGCGGCCTGCGCCGACGGCTCCCGATCCGGGAGCCTGGCGGGTGCGCTGACCCTCAGCCCGCGCCGGTGATCCGGGAGACGACCGAGGGCAGGTCGGTCATGTCGGTGATGACCGCGGTCGCCTCGTCGAGCCAGCCGGCCGGGGTCATGTCGCTGTGGTAGCCGACCGCCGGCATGTCGGCGGCGACGGCCGCCTCGACGCCCGCGCGACTGTCCTCGACGACGACGCACCGGTCGGGGGCGAAGCCCATGGACTCGGCGGCGAGGAGGAAGACGTCGGGTGCCGGCTTGCCGCGCTCGACCTGCTCGGCGCTGAAGCGCGCGGACTCGGGGAAGAGTCCCTCCAGCCCGGTGCGCGCGAGCTTCGCGCCGATGGCCGCACGGAGCGAGCCCGAGGCGACGCACACCTGCAGGCCCAGCTCGCGGACCGCAGCCACCGCCTCGGCAGCACCCGGGACCGGCTCCAGCTCCTCCTGACTGCGGGCGAACTCGGCCCGCCAAGCGCGCTCCCACTCGGGATCCGGCACGGCGCCGGTCAGCTCGGTGAGGGTGACCCGGTTGTCCTTGTAGGCCTTGCCGACGAAGGTCTCGACGGCATCGGCCTCGGTGAAGTCGACGCCGGCGTCGCGCATCATGCCGGTCCACGTGCGTACGTTGAGGCGCTCGCTGTCGACGAGCACCCCGTCGCAGTCGAAGATGACGAGCCAGGGGGCCTCAGGCATGGGTCGGGACGACCTCGAGGGCGTGCAGGGCGTCGACGAGGGGGGCGAGCTCGGGCTGCTCGCGAGCCTCGTCGAGTGCCCGCTCGAGCACCTCGTGGTGGGTAGGGCGGGCAGTCTCGAGGAGCTCACGCCCCGCGGGGGTCAGCTCGGTGTAGATGCCGCGCCGGTCGTCGGCGCAGATGATCCGGGTGAGCAGGCCGCGGTCCTCGAGCCGGTTGACCAGGCGGGTCGTCGCGCTGCTCGACAGGGCGGCGGCACGAGCGAGCTGGGACATGCGCATGTGCCAGCCCTCCTGCCGGCTGAGTGCGTCGAGGACGGTGAACTCCACGACGGACAGGCCGTGCTCGCCCTGGAGCTCACGCTCGAGGACGGCCTCGATGTGACCGTGGAGCGCGGCGAGGGTGCGCCAGCCGCGGGCGCGGATCTCGACGGCGTCATCAGCGATTCCCATGGCCCAAGATTAGCAGTCGACTTGCAACAACCCGCGTGTGCAACTAGTTTCCCTCTCCATGACCACTACTTGCACACGCGCTCTATCGGCGCAGGACGCATCGACGGCCGAGGCCGACCCGACGACCGGGGCGACGCCCCCTTCGACCCGACGGGTGCCGGCCGGGCTCGTCGCCCTGGCCGCGGGCGGCTTCGGCATCGGCCTGACGGAGTTCGTCATCGCCGGCCTGCTGCCGGAGGTCGCAGCCGACTTCCGCGTCGACGAAGCGACCGCGGGCTGGCTCATCTCCGGCTACGCGCTGTCCGTCGCCGTCGGCGCGATCGTGCTCACCGCGGCCGTCACCCGGCTGGACCGCAAGCGCGTCCTCCTCGGCCTGATGACGCTCTTCATCGCCGGCAACACCCTCTCGGCTGTCGCCGGCAGCTACGAGGCGATGCTCGTCGGCCGGGTCGTCGCGGCCCTGTGCCACGGCGCTTTCTTCGGCATCGGCTCGGTCGTCGCCGCCTCGCTCGTGGCTCCGGCGCGACGCTCGGCCGCCATCGCGGTGATGTTCACCGGCCTGACCGCGGCCAACGTCCTCGGCGTGCCGCTCGGCACCCTGCTGGGTCAGCAGCTCGGCTGGCGCTCGACCTTCTGGGCGATCACCGCGATCGGCGTCCTCGCCTTCGTCGCCATCGCCACGCTCGTGCCGCGCGGCGCTGGTCAGGGCGAAGGGAGCGCCTCGCTCCGGCACGAGGTGGCCGCCTTCCGCGAGCCCCAGGTGTGGCTCTCCCTGCTCATGACCGTGCTCGGCTTCGGCGGGATGTTCGGTGCCTTCACCTACATCGCCTTCCTGCTCACCGACGTCTCCGGCTTCGCGTCGGCGACGGTGCCGTGGCTGCTCATCCTCTTCGGCGGTGGCCTCTTCGTCGGCAACACCCTCGGCGGCCGGGCGGCCGACCGGTCGGTGTCCCGGACTCTCGTCGGGACCCTCGCGGCGCTGACACTCGTCATGGTGGGCTTCGCGCTCGTCGCGAGCTCGCCCTGGTTGGCCGTCGTCGCGCTGGTGCTCATGGGCGGCTTCGGCTTCGCCACCGTCCCGCCGCTGCAGACCCGGGTCATGTCCTGGGCGGGCGATGCCCAGACCCTCGCGTCGGGCGCCAACATCGCGGCCTTCAACGTCGGCAATGCCATCGGCGCCTGGCTCGGTGGCCTGACGATCGCCGCGGGCCTGGGCTACACCTCACCGCTGTGGGTCGGCGCCGCCATGGCGGCGGCGGCGCTCGTCGTCAGCCTCGGCGTGGACCGGCTGGCCCGGGGTCGCTGAGGCTGCGCCCCCCTTCGCCACGAGACCCCGCGCCCACGAGCTGTGGCCGACCACCCGGAGGTGATCGGCCACAGCTTGCTGGTGCGGTGGGAGGGGCTCAGCCGAAGTAGCGGGCCATCGTCCCGGTGTGGGCGGTGCGCATCTCGTCGAGGCCGAGGTCGAGGGCGTCCTTGACCTTGAGCCGGTCACCGTCGGTGACACCGAGGCGGGCGACGGGCACGCCGTGCGTCTCGGCGATGCCGACGACCGTGGCCACGTCGGCCTCGGAGCGGACCGTGACGAGGGCACGAGCCGTCGACTCGGAGTACAGCGCGGTGAAGGCGTCGATGCCGTCACGCTCGAGCACCGGGGTCAGGTCGACCGAGGCACCCGTGCCGCCGGTGAGCACCGACTCGGCCAGCGCCACGGCCAGGCCGCCGTCGGACAGGTCGTGCGAGCTGGCCAGGGCACCGCGGCGGGCGGCGTCGACGAAGAAGGATGCGAGCGCCTTCTCCGCGGCGAGGTCGACCCGCGGCGGCTGCCCGCCCAGGTGACCGTGCAGGGCGTGCGCCCACTCGCCGCCGTCGAGCTCGTCCCGGGTCGCGCCGAGGAGCAGCACGACCTCACCGGGGGCAGCGAAACCGGAGGCGACCGAGGTGGCGACGTCGTCGATGACCCCGAGGACGCCGACGACGGGCGTCGGGTGGATCGCCGTCTCGCCGGTCTGGTTGTAGAAGGAGACGTTGCCGCCGGTCACCGGGATGCCGAGCTCGAGGCAGGCGTCGAAGAGCCCGCCGATGGCCTGCTGGAACTGCCACATGACGCCCGAGTCCTCCGGCGAGCCGAAGTTGAGGCAGTCGGTGACGGCGAGCGGCAGGGCGCCGGAGGTCGCGACATTGCGGTAGGACTCGGCGAGCGCGAGCTGGGCCCCGGCATAGGGATCGAGCCGGCCGAAGCGGCCGTTGCAGTCCGTCGAGACGGCGACGCCCAGGCCGGACTCCTCGTCGACGCGGATGACGCCGGAGTCGTGCGGCATGGCCCGCTTGGTGTTGCCCAGGACGTAGCGGTCGTACTGGTCGGTGACCCACGACTTGTCGCAGATGTTGGGCGAGGCGAGCAGCGCGAGCAGGTCGGCGCCCAGGTCCGCGGGACGGGGAAGGGAGGAGCTCGCGTCGGCCTGGACCGCGTCGATCCACTCGGGCCGGGCGATCGGACGCTCGTAGACGGGCCCGTCGTGGGCGACGGAACGCGGCGGCACGTCGACGATCGTCTCGCCGTGCCACGTGATGACGAGCCGGTCGCCGTCGGTGACCTCGCCGAGGACGGCGGCCTCGACGTCCCAGCGGCCGGTGGTCGCGAGGAAGGCGTCGAGCTTGTCGGGCGCGACGACGGCCATCATGCGCTCCTGCGACTCCGACATGAGGATCTCCTCTGCGCGGAGGGTGGAGTCGCGCAGCGGCACCTTGTCGAGCTCGATCTGCATGCCGCCGTCACCGGCGGACGCGAGCTCGGAGGTCGCGCAGGACAGCCCGGCTCCGCCGAGGTCCTGGATGCCCTCGACGACGCCCGCGGCGTAGAGGTCGAGGCAGCACTCGATGAGCACCTTCTCGGCGAAGGGGTCGCCGACCTGGACGGCGGGCCGCTTGGCGGGGCCACCCTCCTCGAAGGTCTCGGAGGCCAGGACGGACACACCGCCGATGCCGTCGCCGCCGGTCTTGGCGCCGAAGAGGACGATCTTGTTGCCGGTGCCCGACGCGTTGGCGAGGTGCAGGTCCTCGTGACGAAGGGAGCCGACGCACAGCGCGTTGACGAGCGGGTTGCCCTGGTAGCAGTCGTCGAAGACGATCTCGCCGCCGACATTGGGCAGCCCGAGGGAGTTGCCGTAGCCGCCGATGCCCTTGACGACGCCGGGCAGGACGCGGGCGGTGTCGGGGTGGTCGATGGCACCGAAGCGAAGGGGGTCCATCACCGCGATCGGGCGGGCGCCCATCGCCATGATGTCGCGGACGATGCCACCGATGCCGGTCGCGGCACCCTGGTAGGGCTCGACATAGCTCGGGTGGTTGTGGGACTCGACCTTGAAGGTCACCGCCCAGCCCTGACCGATGTCGATGACACCCGCGTTCTCCCCGATGCCGGCGAGGGTCTTGCCGAGCGGGGTCTCGGCCGGCAGGTCACCGAAGCGCTTGAGGTGGACCTTCGAGGACTTGTAGCTGCAGTGCTCGGACCACATGACCGAGTACATCGCCAGCTCGGCGCTCGTCGGGCGACGGTCGAGGATCTCGCGGATGCGCTCGTACTCGTCGGCCTTGAGCCCGAGCTCGGCCCACGGCTGCTCGGTGTCGGGGCTGCCCTGCGCGACGGTCACGGTGTCGAGGTTGCTGACGGTCACGCGGACACCACCTGCTCGAGGACGGACGTGAAGAAGGTGCGGCCGTCGAGGCTCGGGCCGAAGCCCTCCTCGACGGCGTGCTCGGGGTGGGGCATGAGGCCGACGACGTTGCCGCGCTCGTTGGTGATGCCGGCGATGTCGCGGGAGGAGCCGTTGGGGTTGCCGCCGACGTAGCGGAAGGCGACCTGTCCCTCCCCTTCGAGCCGGTCGAGGGTGGCCTCGTCGGCGACGAACTGGCCGTCCTGGTTCTTCAGCACGATGCTGATCTCCTGGCCGGCCTCGAATCCGGAGGTCCACGCCGTCGAGGTCGACTCGACGCGCAGGACCTGGTCCTTGCACAGGAACTTGCGGTGGTCGTTCTGGATCATCGACCCGGGGAGCAGGTGCGACTCGGTGAGGATTTGGAAGCCGTTGCAGATCCCGAGGACCGGCATCCCTCCCTTCGCCGCGGTGATGACCTCGCCCATGACCGGGGCGAAGCGGGCGATGGCCCCGGCGCGCAGGTAGTCGCCGTAGGAGAAGCCGCCGGGGATGACGACGGCATCGACGCCGTGCAGGTCCGCGTCGCCGTGCCACAGGGCGACGGCCTCGCCGCCGCAGAGGGTCACGGCGCGGCGGGCGTCGGAGTCGTCGAGGCTGCCGGGGAAGGTGACGACGCCGATCTTCACGCGCCGGCCCCGGTGATCGGCGCCTGCTCCGGCTCGTCGCTCGTGAGCTCGTGGACGCTCACGACGTCCTCGATGACGGGATTGGACAGGAGGGTCTCGGCGGCCTCGCGGGCCGACGCCAGGTGCGCCTCGGTCACGTCGCCGTCGACGGACAGCACGAAGCGCTTGCCCTGCCGCACGTCGGTGAACTGGTCGATCCCCAGCCGGGGCAGCGCCCCCCGGACCGCCTGGCCCTGGGGGTCGAGGATCTCGGGCTTGAGCATGACGTCGACGACGATGCGTCCCACGGGGAATCTCCTGGTGCGAAGGGGGTGCGTCCGCGGCGAGTCTAGTTGGGCAGGATGGACCCATGAGCAGCAGCCGGTACTCCGACCTCGTGCGACTCCTCCTGCGTCACGGCCGGGGTGACCTGCTCGCCGGAGCGCAGCAGGACGATCTCGGCGCCGACGAGGACCTGCCGGACGGGGCGACGAAGGGGGCGAAGGCCTTCGCCGCGGACCTCGAGGCGATGGGGCCCACGTACATCAAGCTCGGCCAGCTGCTCTCCACGCGCTTCGACCTGCTGCCGCCGGCCTACACCCAGGCCCTGACCCGGCTGCAGGACTCGGTGGAGCCCTTCCCCTTCGAGCAGGTCCGCGAGATCGTCGAGGAGGAGCTCGGGGCGCGGATCAAGGACCTCTTCGCGTTCTTCGACGAGGAGCCGCTCGCGGCGGCCTCGCTCGGCCAGGTCCACCGGGCGACGACCCGCTCCGGGAGGGACGTCGTCGTCAAGGTGCAGCGTCCCGACGTGCGCGAGGCGGTCCGCGGCGACATGGACGCCCTGGACACCGTCACCGGCCTGGCGGACAAGCACACGAGCATCGGTCGCTCCTACGGTCTCAACCAGCTGCTGCGCCAGTTCCGCCGCTCGCTCGTCGACGAGCTCGACTACCGCCGCGAGGCGCGCAACCTGCTGCGCTTCATCGAGCTGACCGCCGAGCACGACCGGCTCGTCGTGCCGGAGCCGGTGATGCAGCTGACGACGACCCGGGTGCTGACGATGGAGCACATCGAGGGCCGCAAGGTCACCGACCTCGGGCCTCTGGCGCTCATCGACCTCGACGCCCGCCCGCTCGTGGAGCAGCTCTTCCACTGCTATCTGCGGATGATCCTCGACGACGGGGTCCTCCACGCCGACCCGCACCCGGGCAACCTGCTCGTCACCGACGACGGGCGCCTGGCCCTGCTGGACCTCGGGATGGTCGCGACGGTGCCCCAGCGGGTGCAGACGCACGTCACCAAGCTCCTGCTCGCGATCAACGATGGTGAGGGCGAGGAGGCCGCAGCCATCCTGGCGGACATGGGCCACCCTCTCGAGGACCACGACGCCGCGGCCTTCCGCGACGACGTGGCGCACCTCGTGAGCGAGGCGGTGGCCAGCGGCTCCGATGTGCAGGCCGGCCGACTGCTCGTCGAGCTGTCGCGCCTCTCGGGGGTCCACGGCCTGCGACCACCGGCGGAGATGGCGATGATCGGCAAGGCGCTGCTCAACCTCGACCAGACGACCATCCACCTCGACCCTGACTTCTCCCCCGCGGACGCGATCCGGGACAACGTGTCCGACATCTTCGCCTCGTCGCTCAAGGTCTCGCCCGGAGGGCTGCTCACGGCAGCCATCGAGACCAAGGAGTTCACCGCGCAGCTGCCCAAGCGGGCCAACCGGATCCTGGACACCCTCGCCCGCGGCGAGATGCGGGTGCGGGTCGACGCCATCGACGAGCAGCGGCTGCACCTCGTGCTCCAGCGGGTCGCCAACCGGCTGACCCTCGGCCTGATCATCGCGGCAACGATCATCGGCGCGGCGATGATGATGCGCGTCGAGACCGACGCGCGCATCCTCGGTTTCCCGGCGATCGCTATGGTCTTCTTCACCGTCGCCGTGCTGGCGGCCGTCGCGCTCGCGGTGCACATCGTGCTCACCGACCGGGAGATCGCGCGCAACCACCCTTCGCGTGAGGAGGACTAGCCCGAGCGGCGCACCATCAGCTGAAGCGCTCCCGCAGCTCGCGCTTGAGGATCTTGCCGCTCGGGTTCTTGGGCAGCTCGGTGAGGATCTCGATCCGCTTGGGCCGCTTGTACGTCGCGAGGACCTTGGCGCAGTGCTCCTGGACGGACTCGACGGTCAGGCCCGACCCCTCCTTCGCCACGACCGTCGCGGTGACCGCCTCGACCCACTTCGCGTCCGGCAGGGCGAAGACCGCGACCTCGGCGACGTCGGGGTGGGCGTAGATCGCCTCCTCGACCTCGCGGGAGGCGACATTTTCGCCACCGCTCTTGATCATGTCCTTCTTGCGGTCGACGATCGTGATCCGCCCTTCGTCGTCCGCGATCGCCAGGTCACCGGAGTGGAACCAGCCACCGGCAAAGGCTTCGGCGGTCTTGTCCGCGTTGCGCCAGTAGCCCGCCGCGATCTGCGGGCTGCGGTGGACCACCTCGCCGACCTCGCCGACGGGCACCTCGTTGCCGTCGTCGTCGACGAGCCGGGTCTCGACCATGAGCACCGGGCGGCCTGCGGAGCCGGCGTGGGAGAGCTGCTCGTGCGGCGGCAGGATCGTCGCGACGGGGGCGAGCTCGGTCTGGCCGTAGAAGTTCCACAGGTCGACGTCGGGCAGCCGCTGCTGGATCTCCTTGAGGATCTCCACCGGCATCGGGGACGCCCCGTAGTAGCCCTTGCGCAGGCTGCTCAGGTCGGTGCCGTCGAAGTCGGCGTGCCGCAGCAGCGAGATCCACACGGTCGGTGGCGCGAAGTACTTCGTCACCCCGTGCTCGGCGATGGTGGCGAGCACGGTCGCCGGGTCGGGCGCCGGCAGGATGATGCTCGTCGCGCCGAGCATGATGTCCGGCCCGAGGAAGCAGTCGAGCTGGGCGCAGTGGTACAGCGGCAGTGTGTGCAGGTCGATGTCGTCCCCGCTCATGCCGCCGTCGACGATCGCGCTGAGGTACTCGGCCTGCAGCGCGCGGGAGGTGAGCAGCGCCCCCTTCGGCCGGGACTCGGTGCCGGAGGTGTACATCAGGCGGATCGGGTCGTCGTCGGCGACGGTCGGCGGCTCCCAACCGGTCGCGTCGGTGGCCCGCAGGTCGGCGAAGGGGGTCCACCCGCCACTCCCGTCGCCGGTCACCACCCGGGTCCCGATCTCGAGCCCGCTCGCGGCGATCGCCTCGTCGGCGGTGGCGACGAACTCCGACTGGGTCACCACCGCGACCGGCTCGCTGTCGCGGAGGATGTAGCCGACCTCGTCGGCGGTGAGCATGAAGTTGATCGGCACGAGGATCGCGCCGAGCCGTGCCGCGCCCCAGGCGATCGCGGCGAAGTCGGCGCTGTTGCGGCTGAGCAGGGCGACGCGGTCCCCCTTCGCCACGCCGCGCGCGGCGAGGCCGGCGGCCACCGAGGTGACGATCGCGTCGAGCTCGCGATAGGTCCAGCGGACCTCGCCGTCGATGATCGCGACCTTGTCCCGGTGGCGAGCAGCGCTGCGGCGCAACACCTCCCCGAGTCCGTTGGCGCGGGCGGTGGCCATCTCGGTCGTCGTCGACATGCGGGCAGTCTGCCCGCGCAGGGGCGCCGCGTCATCCCCCTTCGTCGGTCCGTGAAACACCCCGGGCGACCTTGCCGGGCAAGTGATGCACCTCACCCCTAGATTGATCGCAGCCGGCGCACTCGGTGCCGGGACACAGGGGATGACACATGCACAGCTTGAGACTGCGAGCGCTCGCGCTCGGCGCCACCGCCGCCCTCGGACTGGGACTCACGACCACCGCCACCGCGGCACCGACCACGGCGCAGGCCGACACCACCGCCACCGCGTGGAAGCCCAGCGAGAACAGCAAGCTCAACAAGGTCGCCACGCCGCGCCTGTCGTGGTTCAGCTGCTACGGCGGAGCCCGCTGCGCCAACGCCAAGGTGCCGCTCGACTACGACAAGCCAGCGGGCACGAAGACCAATGTCGCCGTCCTGCGCCTGCCCGCCACGGGCAAGCGGATCGGGACGCTCTTCGTCAACCCCGGCGGCCCCGGCGGCTCGTCGACCGAGATGGCCTACTTCGCCGACCAGTGGCTCTCGCCGGAGGTCCGCGCGAAGTTCGACGTCGTCGGCGTCGACCCCCGCGGCGTCGGCTTCAGCGACCACGTGCAGTGCCTGCCCGTCGAGGACCAGGACACCGTCTTCAGCAAGGTGAGCAGCGCCTTCCCCGTCGGCTGGACCCAGGAGCAGCGCTGGATCCAGGGGATGAAGAAGATCTCCCGGGCCTGCTCCACCAATGCACTCGCGACGTCGATGTCGACCGCCGAGGTCGCCCGCGACATGGAGATGGTCCGGCGCGCGATCGGCGACGGACCGCTGAGCTACCTCGGCTTCTCCTACGGCAGCCACCTCGGCACCACCTACGCCAATATGTTCCCCGGCAACTTCCGCAGCATCGTCATCGACGGCACCCTGAGCCCGACGTCCTGGTCGGGCACCGCGTGGAACCAGAGCCTCCCCCTCGAGCGTCGGTTGCGCTCTGGCGTCGGTGCTCACAAGGCGCTCGACAAGATCCTCACCGAGTGCGGCAAGGCCGGCCCCGACCGGTGCTCCTTCGCCACCGGCGGCGACCCGAAGAAGAAGTACGCCGCGATGACCGCGTCCCTGAAGAAGGAGCCGGCCGTCATCACCGACCCCTACACCGGCGAGGAGATGACCCTCACCTATGCCGACCTCGTCGGCACGGTGCTGTCGGGCCTCTACGACCCGGAGGCGCCGATGCTCGTCGACTTCATGCTCAGCGACATCGAGTGGATGATCGGCCAGTCCCAGGGTGCCGCGGCACGTCGCGCCGGTGGCCACCAGGTCGACCAGCGCACCATCACGGCGATCAAGCAGGCCGACCAGGCACCCCGGCGCGCCTTCGCCTACGACAACTCGCTCGACGCCTTCCTCTCCGTGACCTGCACCGACAGCCGCGAGACGACGAAGATCGCCGACTACCCGGCCTACGCCAAGCAGCAGGAGACCAAGGCCCCTGGCTTCGGCCCGCTGTGGCTCTGGGGCAGCGCCGGGTGCGCCGGCGACTCCTTCACCGGCCAGGACGAGGACGCCTACGTCGGCCCCTACGACAAGGTCTCGCCCAAGGGCGTGCTCATCGTCGGCAACTACTGGGACCCGGCCACCAACTACGACGGCGCGGTCCAGACCCGCAACACGCTCGGCCGCTCGCGGCTGATCTCGAGCGACTCGTGGGGCCACACGGCCTACGGCGTCTCCCAGTGCGTCACGACGCGCGTCGACCGCTACCTCGTCTCCGGCGCCTCACCGTCGAGCGATGCCACCTGCCCGGCGGAGTCCGAGCCCTTCCCTGCCACCGAGGAGCCCGTAGAGGAGACGGTGCAGCAGCTGCTCGCCACGAAGTCCCTGCCCAAGGCCGCCCGCGGCCAGGGCTTCCCGGCACCGACCGTCGTGCGCTGACGCTCGCTGCCTGAGGAGGCCGCCCGCGGCCGCTTCGAGGACCCGAGGGGCGAAGGGGGACTCCCCCCTTCGCCCCTCGGCACATCCGTGATCCGGTTCAGCGTGGCCGGCTCAGTGCGGCCGGTTCAGTGCGGCCGGCTCAGTGCGGCTCCTCGGTGGAGCGCGAGTCGGTCAGGGAGCTGGCGCCGAGGGCGGCGACGGCGCCGACGACGACGACCGCGAGGACCGCATAGGTGATCCGCTCGCCGTGGAAGAAGGAGGCGACGAGACTCTCGCTCCAGGCCCCGGCGGGCAGGCGGGTCGTGACGAGGGCGGCGATGGTCGTGCCGACGCCGGCCACGACGACCGCGAGCAGTTCCTCGCCGGCCTCGACCTCATCCTCGCGGGGCTGCGGCTCCAGGCCGGCGCCTGACCGGACCTGCGACGCGCGTCAGGCCGAGAAGGTCTGCCCGGTCAGCCGCTCGTAGGCCTCGACATACTTCGCCCGGGTCTGCGCGACGACGTCCTCCGGGAGCGAAGGGGGCGCCTCGCCCGAGCTCTTGTCCCAGCCGCTCGCCGGCGAGGTCAGCCAGTCGCGGACATATTGCTTGTCGAAGCTCGGCTGCTGCCGGCCCGGCTGCCACTCGTCAGCGGGCCAGAAGCGGGACGAGTCCGGTGTGAGCACCTCGTCGGCGAGGACGATCTCGTCGCCGCGCATGCCGAACTCGACCTTCGTGTCCGCGAGGATGATGCCGCGCTCGGTGGCGATCTCGTTGCCGCGCTGCAGGATCCGCACGGTGAGGTCGCGCACGCGCGCGGCGAGGTCCTCGCCGATCTCGGCCACGACGCCGGAGTACGGGATCGGCTCGTCGTGCTCGCCGACGGGCGCCTTGGTCGAGGGGGTGAAGATCGGCTCCGGCAGGGGCGAGCCGTCGACGAGGCCGGCCGGCAGCTCGATGCCGCTGACGGCGCCGGTTGACTGGTACTCCCCCAGCCCGCCGCCGGTGAGGTAGGCGCGGGCGACGCACTCGACGGGCAGCATCTCGAGGCGCTCGACGAGCACCGCCCGGCCGGCGACGGCCGCGGGGACGTCGGTCGAGATGACGTGGTGCGGCACGAGGTCGGCGAGCTGGTCGAACCACCAGAGCGACATCTGCGTGAGCACCGCGCCCTTGTCGGGGATCGGGGTGTCGAGGACGAAGTCGTAGGCCGACATCCGGTCGCTCGCGACGAGCAGCAACTGGTCCTGGCGCGGCTGCCCGTCGGCGCCGACCGGCGCGTAGAGGTCGCGCACCTTGCCGGAGTAGACGTGGGCGTAGCCGGGCAGCTCGAGGTGGCCGTCAGTCGTCATGGCGCACATCCTCGCAGCAGGACGAAGGGAGCCGCCGCTCGCCTCAGCCTCCGGTCACCTCGGGGTCCTCGAGGAGCAGCCGGAGCAGGTCGACCACGGCGTCGTCGGTGAAGACGCGCCCGTCGCTGCCCGGCTTCTCCTGGACGAGCACGTAGACGGCACCGTGCCCCTCCCCCTCGGGCACGGCCCAGGTGTCCTGCCCCTGCCCGTCGACCACCCTGGCCTCAAGTCCCGGCCGGACCTCGACCGAGCGCACCTTCCTCTCCGCTGGCCCCGGGTCGCTGGCGGGCCGCGGCTCCCAGAAGTAGTTGCCCGAGCCCCGAGCCGTGACGTAGACGTCGACCTGGGGCGGGAAGACGATCTGGTCGATCGGCTGGTCGGTGTCGACGATCGACTCCATGTGCGCCGTCGTGAACCACCGCGTGCCGGCGGGGAACCCCTCGAGCGAGCTCGTCGACGCCGCGTCCTCGAAGGCCAGGTCGCCGGTGGCGCGCAGCGCGGCGACGTGGTCGGCGAACCAGCCCGCGACCACCGTGCCGTCGCAGGTCTCCGGTCGCAGGGTGCAGCCGTCCCATCCGGCGAAGGGGGTCGACGTCGCGCTGGCCGTGGGCGAGGTGGTCGTGCTCGCGGTGGGCGAGGTCGTCGGCGTCGAGGACGACGACGCGCTCGTCGACACCGGCGGCGCGGGCTGGACCTCACCCCGGCCACCCGTCAGGGTCGCGGCGAGGCCGCTGGCGACGAGGGTCAGGCCCAGCGCGGGCACGAGAACCGCTGCCCTGCGGCGGCGCACGCGGCGACGGCCACCGGCGACGACGTCGTCGACGGACCCCGGCCACCCGGCCCCCTCCGACTCCCGCGCGGCCACGGCCGCCTCGACGAGCCGCTGATCCTCGGTCGTGCTCATGACGCGCTCCTCTCCGCCGCGCGGGGCGCGGGGTCGTCCAGGTGGGTGCGCATGCGGGCGAGCGCATCGCTCGTCGTGCTCTTGACCGTGCCCTCGCTGCACCCGATCGCCCGCGCGGTCTCGGCGACCGACAGGCCCTCGAGGTGACGCAGGACGACGCACGCGCGCTGGCGGGCGGTGAGCGCAGCGAGGGCGTCGTGGACGACGAGCCGGGCGTCGGTGGCCTCACCGGGGTCGACGCTGCCGCCGTCGACGTCGTCGGCGACGACCTCGCGCCCCCAGCTCAGCCGGCGGCGCTCGGCGAGCAACGAACGCACGAGGGTCTGCCGCGCGTAGGCGTAGGGAGACGTGGCGCGGGCGACCTTGGGCCAGGCGACATAGAGCTTTTCCATCGTCGTCTGGACGAGGTCGTCGGCGGCGTGCGGGTCCCGGCTGATGCCGAGCGCCACCCGCCGCAGCCGGGGCATCGCCGATGCGGCGAACTCCCGGAAGTCGGCTTCGCTCGAAGACCTCACGTCACTCCCCTTCGCACCGACCGGGACGATCCCGGTCACCCATCCAGATGCGTCGAGCCCGCGATCGGTTGGGTCAGCGCCGGCGGCGGGCCAGCCGGCGGGCACCGGCGGCGCCGAGCCCGGCCGCGAGGAGCACGGCCCCCAGCGGCAGCAGGACGGTCTCGTTGGCCACGCTGTAGAGCGGGGTCTGCAGCGTGACCGGCCCCTCGCGCCCCACCTCGGCGACGAGGCTCGCGCCGGCCCTGGTCGCCACGAAGAGACCGGCGGCGAGGGTGGCCAGACCGGCCACGGTCGTCCCGGACGACGACCAGGCGGTGAGCACCGCCCACAGCAGGGCCGCGACGACGAGCAGTGCCCCACCCACCATCAGGAGCCACGGCACCACGGCGGCGAAGGGGGTGACCAGCCAGGCGACGAGGCGACCTCCGCCCCCTTCGGTCCGGTCCTCGGCGCGCTGTGCGGCGGTCGTGGCGGTCGTGGTCCCGGGCTCCCCTGTCATGCGGCCATGCTCCCACCACGGACGGGCGAAGGGGGGTCAACCCTCGTCGCGGAGTCCGGCCGGCCAGCGGCGGGCGCCCGGCCCCTCGCTGCCGCGCTCGTCGCCGGGGTTGTAGATCGGGCAGCTCGACGTCGACAGGCAACCGCAGCCGATGCACCCGCTCGTCGTGTCACGCAGCTCGACGAGGGCGTCGATGCGCGCCTGCAGCGCATCGTGCCAGCGGCGCGAGAGGCGCTGCCAGTCACGCGCGGTCGGGGGCCGTTGCGCCGGAAGGGAGTCCAGCGCCTCGCGGATCTCGTCGAGGGACAGGCCGAAGCGCTGGGCCGCGCGCACGAGGGCGAGCCGGCGCAGCGTGTGCCGCGCGTAGCGCCGCTGGTTGCCCGGGGTGCGGGTGGCGTGGACCAGCCCCTTGGTCTCGTAGAAGCGCAGCGTCGGGACGCTCACGCCAGCCCGGGCCGCGGTCTCCCCGATGGTCAGCAGGTCGCGCGTGTCCATGCCCCGAGGCTAGCGGTTTGACCTCACGTGAACTTGAGGTTGGAGGGTGGACGCATGACACAGACGACCCCGCCGTGCCAGACCATGTCGCCCGAGCTGTGGTTCGCCGAGACACCTGAGGGCCTGGAGTACGCCAAGTCGCTGTGCGCCGACTGCCCGCTGCGGACGATGTGCCTGCAGGGCGCGCTCGAGCGCCGCGAGCCGTGGGGCGTGTGGGGCGGCGAGATCCTTCACGAGGGCACCGTCATCCCCCGCAAGCGGGTGCGCGGGCGCCCCCGCAAGGACGTCGCCGCCTGAACCCTGCACAACCCCAGGGTTCTGCAGGGTTCAGGGCCGACAACTCTGCACAACCCTAGGGTTGTGCAGAGTTTGGGGTCAGGCGCGGATCTCGCCGCGGGCGGCGCGCAGGGCGATGTCGGTGCGGTGATGGCCGCCGTCGAGCTCGACGAGGTCGACGGCCGCGTAGGCCCGCTGGCGAGCCCGGGCGAGGTCGTCGCCGAGGGCGACGACCGACAGGACCCGCCCACCCGAGGAGACGAGCTGACCGTCGTTCGTCGTCGTGCCGGCGTGCAGCACGTGCACGTGCTCGGCGAGCTCGCCGTCGGCGATCGCGTCGAGGCCACCGATCGGCGTGCCCGTGACCGGCTTGGCCGGGTAGCCCTCGGCCGCGACGACGACGGTCACCGCCGACTCCGGGCGCCAGCGCAGCGGGTCGTGCTCGTCGAGCCGGCCCTCGGCGGCTGCGGCGAGCAGCACCGCCAGCGGCGACTCGAGCCGGGCGAGCACCGACTGGGTCTCGGGGTCGCCGAAGCGCACGTTGAACTCGATGACCCGCGGGCCACGGGAGGTGAGGGCCAGCCCGACGTAGAGCACGCCGACGAAGGGGGTGCCCCGTCGCGCCATCTCGTCGACGACCGGCTGGGCGACCCGTGCGACGACGTCGTCGACGAGCCCCTCGGGGGCCCAGGTCAGCGGGCTGTAGGCGCCCATGCCGCCGGTGTTGGGGCCCTCGTCGCCGTCGAAGACGCGCTTGAAGTCCTGGGCGAGGTCGAGCGGCACGACCCGCTCGCCGTCGCAGATGCAGAAGAGGCTCGCCTCGGGCCCGTCGAGGAACTCCTCGATGACGACGCGACCATCGTCCCCCTTCGCCAGGCAGGCCAGACCGTGCGCCATGGCGGCATCCCGGTCCTCGGTGACGACGACGCCCTTGCCTGCTGCCAGCCCGTCGTCCTTGACGACGAAGGGAGCGCCGAAGGCGTCGAGCGCCTCCGCGAGGTGCTCCGGCGTCGTGCACACGTGCGCCATCGCGGTCGGCACGTCGGCGGCGGCCATGACCTCCTTGGCGTAGGCCTTGCTGCCCTCGAGGCGCGCGGCCTCGGCACTCGGGCCGAAGCAGCTGATGCCGGCCTCGCGCACGGCGTCGGCGACGCCCGCGACGAGCGGCGCCTCGGGACCGACGACGACGAGGTCCACCTCGTGGCGTCGGGCCAGCTCGACGACGGCCTGCGGGTCCTCCGCGGCGACGGGCTCGGTGAGCGCGATCGCCTCCGTGCCCGGGTTGCCGGGGGCGGCGATGACGGCCGAGACCGTCGGGTCGAGGGTGAGGGCGCGGACGAGGGCGTGCTCGCGGGCGCCGGAGCCGATGACGAGAACCTTCACGGGGGCGAGCCTACGGCCCTTCGAGACGGGCGCGGGCCCTCCCGTCGACCGACGGGCGAGAGGTCGCAGAACGCAAAGGGGGGCGCAGCTCGCGGCAGGCAGGGGGTATCTGCCGTGAGCTGCGCCCCAAGGTCGCGGGTCCAGACATCAGGGGGGACACCGACCGCGCGACCGTCGACCGTGGCCGACCAACTGATACTGACACCTTGTTGAGGGTGAAATCAAGATGGAGCGGACCAGTTCGTGCGACGGCCCCCTCCGCAGACCCCCACGACCCGCGTCATCAGGGCATCGTCGCGAGCAACTAGACTCGGTCCTCCTGTCCAGCCGAAGGGGAGCACGAGGCCCTGTGACCGACACCCACGTCGATGCCGTCGCCGCCGAGATCGCCATCGAGCAGCAGCATCTCGACCGCGTCCACACCGAGCTCGCCAAGGCTGGCAAACGCGCTGATCTCGTGGCCGTCGACGGCATGTCGCGCGGTCGCACCGACCGCACCGGCGACGTCCGCGACGAGGAGATGTCCGGCCTCTTCGAGCGCGATGCCCTCGTCTTCAACGCCGCGCGCCGCATGGCCAGCCTCGAGCACCAGCACGAGGGGCTGGTCTTCGGTCGGCTCGACCTCGACCACGCTGCCGAGGGAGCAGACCAGTCGGACCGTGAGGTGCGCTACATCGGCCGTCTCGGCGTGCGCGACGACGACTACGAGCCCCTCGTCATCGACTGGCGCGCCCCTGCCGCCTCTCCCTTCTACCGCGCGACGCCGGGCGACAACCAGGGCGTCATCCGCCGGCGCGTGCTGCGCTGCCGCGGCGAGCAGGTCGTCGGGGTCGAGGACGACCTCATGGTCCCGGAGGCACCCGAGGACCTGGTCGTCGTCGGCGACGGCGCGCTCCTCGCGGCCCTGACCCGCAGCCGCGGCCAGCAGATGCGCGACATCGTCGCGACGATCCAGACCCACCAGGACGAGGCGATCCGCGCGAGCGACCGCGGCATCACCGAGATCAGCGGCGGCCCCGGCACCGGCAAGACGGTCGTCGCCCTGCACCGTGCCGCCTACCTGCTCTACGCCAACCGACGCCGCTACGAGTCCGGCGGCATCCTCGTCATCGGACCCTCCGCGGCCTACACCGCCTACATCGAGCGGGTGCTCCCTTCGCTCGGCGAGGACTCCGTGACGCTGCGCTCCCTCGGCGACGTCGTCGACGTCATCACGGCGGTGCGGCACGAGTCGCCCGAGGTCGCCGCGATCAAGGGCTCGTTGCAGATGCGCACCGTGCTCAACCGGCTCGCCGCGCTGCCCGTCCCGGGCGCCCCGACGAGCCTGCGCGTCATGGTCGGCGGCCTGCCCGTCCACCTCGACGAGCGCGAGCTCACCGACATCCGCCGGCGTGCGCTGCGCGACCGCACGCGCAACCAGGCGACCAAGCACGTGCGCCAGCTGCTCGCCGAGGCCGCTTGGCGACAGGTGCGCGAGGGAGACCGCGACGAGTTCCTCGACGCCTTCGACGAGTCCATCGCCGTCGACGACTTCGTCGCCGCCTGGTGGCCGCAGGTCGACCCCCGCGAGGCACTGCTGTGGCTCGAGGACACCGAGCTGGCCTACGAGGTCACCCGATCCGTCCTCAGCCAGGGCGACGCCGCCGCCCTCGCCCACGCCGCCCGCGAGACCCTCGAGCTCGGCACGTGGACCGTCTCCGACGTCGCCCTCGTCGACGAGCTCTCGGTACGCCTCGGCCAGGTCGAGGAGGCCGCCCCGGAGGAGCGCTCCTTCTACGAGATCGAGGAGCTCGACGGCGTCGCCGAGCTGCAGGCCATGGGCTCGGCGATCCGCGAGCCCGAGGTCACCCAGACGCTCAGCCCGACGACGGCCCGCGAGCGGCTGCTCCACGGCACCGTCGGTCGCTACAGCGACTACGCCCACGTCCTCGTCGACGAGGCCCAGGACCTCTCGCCGATGCAGTGGCGGATGATCGGCCGGCGCGGCCGCCGCGCCTCGTGGACCGTCGTCGGCGACGTGGCCCAGGCGTCGTGGCCCGATGTCGCCGAGGCCGACCGCGCTCGCGAGGAGGCCTACGGCACCCAGCCGCGCCAGGCCTTCCACATGACGACGAACTACCGCAACGCGCAGGAGATCTTCGACTACGCACGCGACGTCATCCTGCCCGTCGTGCCCGACGCCGACATCCCCGACGCCGTCCGCGAGACGGGCGTGCGGCCGCAGGACGTCACCTTCGGCGACGCCCTCGCCACCTCGCGCCCCGACGTGGCGACCGTTGCGGCAGAGGCGCTCTCGCACCTGGCCGAGGAGGTCGACGGGTCGATCGCGGTCATCACGCCACAGCGTCACGCCGAGGCCGTGCTGCCGCTCGACGGCACCCACGACGGCCGGGTCGTCGTCATCGACCCGCTGTCGACGAAGGGCCTGGAGTGGGACGCGACCCTCGTCGTCGACCCCGACGCCATCGTGCGCGAAGCCCCCGGCGGCGCGCGCGTGCTCTACGTCGTGCTCACCCGCGCGGCGCACCGGATGACGGTGCTGCGCCCGCTGGACTGACCCCCTTCGTCACACGCGGAACGGCCCCGGGGCAGCAGGTGCCCCGGGGCCGTCCGTGTGGAGTGAGTGGTCAGCCGCTCTTGCGGCGGAACATCTGCTGGGTCGCACTGGTCTCGGCGCGGTGCGCGTCCTCGACCTTGCCGTGCGAGCCGTCGGGCGAGACATTCGCTCCGCCGTGCGACTGCTTCTTCTCCAGCGCTTCCCGGAACTTCGCCTTCACGTCCTCAGGAGCGCTCTCGTGGTTGCTCATGGGACCTCCCTTCGTCGGCGGCCGGGACCGCGGCTGCGACCCCGTGTGCCCACCTTCCAGCACGAAGGGGGTGAAGGCAACGCCTTTTCGACGGCCCTTCGAGACGATCGGCCGCGGGCGGCCTCCCTCCTCAGGGACCGGATGGGACGTCAGGCGTCGAGGAGGGGGTGGCGCTGGATGATCTCCTCGCGGCCCGGCCCGACACCGATCGCCGAGACTCGGGCGCCGATGAGCTCCTCGGCGCGCAGCACGTAGGCCTGGGCATTGGCCGGCAGCTCCTCGAAGGTGCGGCAGTGGGTGATGTCCTCCCACCAGCCGTCGAGGTACTCGTAGACCGGGGTGGCGTGGTGGACGTCGGACTGGTTGACCGGCATCTCCTCGACCCGCTCGCCGTCGATCTCGTAGGCGACGCAGATCGGCACCCGCTCGAGCCCGGTGAGCACGTCGAGCTTGGTGACGACGAAGTCGGTGACGCCGTTGATCCGGGTCGCGTAGCGGCCGACGACGGCGTCGAGCCAGCCGGTGCGGCGCGGGCGGCCGGTCGTCGTGCCGTACTCGTGGCCGGTCTTGCGCAGGAACTCGCCGTCGTCGTCGAAGAGCTCGGTCGGGAAGGGCCCCTCGCCGACGCGGGTCGAGTAGGCCTTGAGGATCGCGATGACCCGGCCGACGCGGGTCGGCGGGATGCCCGAGCCGGTGCACGCGCCACCGGCGGTCGCCGACGACGAGGTGACGAAGGGGTAGGTGCCGTGGTCGACGTCGAGCAGGGTCGCCTGGCCGGCCTCGAGCAGGACGTTCTTGCCGGCGTCGAGCGCCTTCTCCAGCTCGAGGCTGGTGTCGGCGACCATCGGGCGCAGCCGGTCGGCGTAGGAGAGCAGCTCGGCGACGACGGCCTCGGCGTCCGCGGCCCGGGTGTTGTAGATCTTCGCGAGGATCTGGTTCTTGACGTCGAGCGCGGCCTCGACCTTCTGCCGCAGGATCCCCTCGTCGAAGATGTCCTGCACCCGGACGCCGACGCGGTTCATCTTGTCGGCGTAGGTCGGACCGATGCCGCGACCGGTCGTGCCGATCTTGCGCTTGCCGAGGAAGCGCTCGGTGACCTTGTCGAGCGTGCGGTTGTAGGGCGCGATGATGTGCGCGTTGGCGCTCACGAGCAGCTTCGAGGTGTCGACACCGCGCGCCTCGAGCCCGTCGAGCTCCTGGAAGAGGACCTCGAGGTCGATGACGACGCCGTTGCCGATGACCGGCACGACGCTCGGGGTGAGGATGCCCGAGGGCAGCAGGTGGAGGGCGTACTTCTCGCCCTCGATGACGACGGTGTGGCCCGCGTTGTTGCCCCCGTTGAACTTCACGACGTAGTCCACGTCGTTGCCCATGAGGTCAGTCGCCTTGCCCTTGCCCTCGTCGCCCCACTGGGCCCCGATCAGCACGATCGCCGGCATCGGTCCTCCTCGCCCACCCCGTGACGGGAGCGGGTCTCGACAACACATCAGCCGCGGGGCGGCCCCGCGGCTGCTGACGAGCACACTCTACCGAGGCGCCGCCCCGAGCCGACCGTCGCGCTCCAGCGCGACCCCGAGCTGGAAGCGCGTGCTCACGCCGTAGCGGTCCATGAGGGCGGCCACCCGGCGGCGCACGGTCCGCAGCCCGACGTGCAGGGTGCGCGCGATCATCTCGTCCTTGGCCCCGAGGGCCAGCATGCGGATGAGAGCGTCGTCGGCGCTCCCTTCGGGCACCTCGATCTCCGGGGAGACCGCCCACATGAGCTCGAACCAGCCGGCGAAGCACTGGACGAGCGCGGGGTTGCGGATGAAGACGTAGGGCGCGTGCGGGTCGCCCCACTCGGCCAGCGTCACGACGGCCTCGTCGCCGAGGACGAGGAACTCCGTCGCGACGAGGTCGGAGACCCGCTGCTCCTGGCCGGAGCCGCGCTTGGCGGCGAGCTCGGCCCGGGCGAGCTCGGTCTCGAGGACCCCGGGGTGCACGAGGGCACGTTGGCGCTGCCCCTCGACGGCACGGTCGCGCTCGTGGCGCGAGTTCGCCTCCTGCTGACCGGCGCCGGTGTCGGTCGAGAGGATGACGTTGTCGGTGCGGTCGACGTGGCCGGCGACCCGGTCGATCATCGGGGCGGCCATCTCCTGCGTGAGCACCTGGACGCCGGGGTCGTCACCGAGGTCGATGTTGTGCATCCGGGCGCGCAGCGTCATCAGGGCGTCGCCGATGTCGGCGAGCTGGTCCCGGGCCCGCTCGACGCGCAGGGTGTCGGAGGCGAGGTACTGCTCCAGCCGACGCAGCGGTTCGTCGTCGACAGGGTCATGTCCGGACATGCATGGCATGTTAGTGCCACTGGCCTCCTCGTGCCGTTTTTCGGGGTGAACGTGGGGCACAATCAGTCCTGCGGGGGCGCCGCGTTGGGATCAGGGGACTTCGAGCGGCGCTCCCCGCCTTGCTGTGGTAAGGCAGGGCCGCACAGCACCAGCAGACTTCCGGGCAGGGACACCGGACCGACGACGTAGGGCGTCACGACCAGTGGTCGTGACGCCCTTCAGGTGTTCCCTTCGAGACGGTCGCTGCGTGACCTCCTCAGGACCGAAGCTCAGCCGAGCAGCGCCCGCGCTGCCTCGAGCGAGGAGTCGGTGAGGAAGGTGCGGCAGCGCGCCTCCTCGTCGCTCTCGCCGATCTCGCCGGCGGCCTGCGACAGTGCCGCGAGCGCCCTCAGGAAGCCACGGTTGGGCACGTGCGCCCACGGCACCGGCCCCTGGCCCTTCCACCCGGAGCGCCGCAGCGCGTCGAGCCCGCGGTGGTAGCCGGTGCGGGCGTAGGCATAGCCCTCGATGGAGCGGCCACCGTCGAGGGCGGCCTCGGCGAGCACCGCCCACGGCAGGGAGGACGAAGGGAGGTCCGCCGCCACCTTCGCGGCGTCCTCACCGGCCTCGATCCGCGCGGTCGCCGGGTCCTCGGGCAGCTTCGTCTCGGGGATGCCGAGCAGGTTGTCCACCATCAGGCCTTCACCGACGTCCCGGCCGAGCGGAGGTTCTCGCAGGCCTCGACGATGCGCGCGGCCATCGACGCCTCCGCCTCCTTGCCCCACGCACGCGGGTCGTACTGCTTCTTGTTGCCGACCTCGCCGTCGATCTTGAGCACGCCGGAGTAGTTCTCGAGCATGAATCCGGCGACCGGGCGGGTGAAGGCGTACTGGGTGTCGGTGTCGACGTTCATCTTCACGACGCCGAAGTCGACGGCGTCGCTGATCTCCTGCGCGGTCGAGCCCGAGCCGCCGTGGAAGACGAGGTCGAGCGGGCGCTCACCGTGGTCCTTGCCGTACTTCGCGACGATCGCGTCCTGGCACTGCTTGAGGATCTCGGGGCGCAGCTTGACGTTGCCCGGCTTGTAGACGCCGTGGACGTTGCCGAAGGTCAGGGCCGTCATGTAGCGGCCCTTCTCGCCGAGGCCGAGCGCCTCGACGGTCGCGAGCGCGTCCTCGGGGGTCGTGTAGAGCTGGTCGTTGATCTCGTTGGCAACACCGTCCTCCTCGCCACCGACGACGCCGATCTCCACCTCGAGGATGATGTCGGCGGCCGCACTCAGCTCGAGCAGCTCCTGCGCGATGGTGAGGTTCTCGTCGAGCGGCACGGCCGAGCCGTCCCACATGTGCGACTGGAAGATCGGCAGGCCGGTGGCGTCCCGGCGCTCCTTGCTCGCCGCGAGCAGCGGGCGGACGAAGCCGTCGAGCTTGTCCTTGGGGCAGTGGTCGGTGTGCAGCGCGATGTTGACGTCGTAGTTCTTCGCGACCTGCTCGGCGTAGGCGGCCAGCGCGAGGGAGCCGGTCACCATGTCCTTGATCGTGGGGCCGGAGAGGTACTCGGCGCCGCCGGTCGAGACCTGGACGATGCCGTCGCTGCCGGCCTCGGCGAAGCCGCGGATGGCGGCGTTGAGCGTCTGGCTGGAGGTGACGTTGATCGCCGGGTAGGCGAAGGACCCGGCCTTCGCGCGGTCGAGCATGTCGCGATAGACGTCGGGAGTGGCGATGGGCATGGCGTGAGGCCTCCTGGCGCGGTGATCGGTGGTCTTGGCGCCGATCCTCGCAGATCGTCCTGCGCCCGACCACGCACCGTGGACGTTACGCGCGGGTACGGATATCAGTCGCCGGGCGACTGCCCGGCCACACCCGTCATCCCGGGGTCCCAGGGCATGTCGGCGTGAGACGTGGTCGTCGTACCCGCGGGTCACCTCACGACGGGCAGCGTGGCCGGCACGGTCGTCGCGACCCGCTGCAGCCCGAGCCGGGTGAGGATCGGCAGCGACTCCGGGGAGCAGTCCACCCGGACGAAGGGGAAGCCCCGCGCCGCGGCCAGGCGGGCCCGCTCCGCGACGAGTGCGCGGTAGACCCCGCGACCGCGGGCGTCGGGATGGGTCGACCCGCCCCAGAAGGAGCAGAAGTCGGTGCCCGGCGAGTAGCGCACCCAGGCGGCGGAGACGATCTGCCCGTCCAGCTCGGCGACGAGCACGTCGAGCCCCTCGGGCGCGGCCCGCAGCTCCTCGCGCAGCCGGGCGGTGTGCCCGTCGCGCCGCCCCCAGACGACCTCCATGAGGGCCTCGATGCCGGCGAAGGCGGCATCGTCGTCCACCTCCACCCGCCGCAGGTGGACCCCCTTCGCGCCGCCGCGCCCCTGCCCAGAACTCTGCAAGACCCTGGGGTCTTGCGAAGTTGCGGGCCTGGAACTCTGCAAGACCTTAGGGTCCTGCAGGGTTGGCGAGGCGGGGTGGACGAGGTCCGCGACGCGTCCCAGGACGAGCGCCTCGTCGTCACCGATCTCGAAGCCCTTGTGCCGCAGGCGGTCGAGCAGGTCGGCGGGCTCGTCGTCGTCGTAGGTCTTCCACTCGAGCTCCTGCCCCCGCCCGCGGAAGAACTCGACCTGGCGGTCGATCCAGTGGTCGGGGGCCTCCCCCAAGCCGGCCGGGCACTCGACCATGGCGAAGCCACCCGGGTCTCGCGTCCAGGTGCGTCGCACCGGGCCGTCGGTGTCGATGACCAGCCCGGGGCGCGGCTCGTCCTCGCGCCCGGCGAGCCGGATCTGCTCGTGGAAGACCTCGAGGAGGGTCATCGCGCGTCCTGCCAGGCGATGATCCGGTCGAGCGCCTCGGCGATGGCCTCCGGCCCCGCGGCGAGCGACAGCCGCACGCAGTGCGACCCCTCGACCGGGTCGAAGTCACCACCCGGCGTCACGGCCACACCGGTCGCCTCGAGCAGCGCCGACGCGTACTCCCGCGCATCGGCGAAGCCCGCGAGCTGCTCCCCCAGGTCGGCCCAGTAGTAGAAGGCCCCGTCGGCGGGCGCCGCGGCGCCCCACCCGAGCTCGGGCACCCGGTCGAGCAGCACCTCGCGGGCCCGGCCGAAGTCGACGAGCGCCGCCTCGCACTGCCGGTAGGACTCCTCCGAGAAGGCCGCCACCGCCGCCTCCTGGGCAGCCGCCGGCGGGCAGAGCGCGATGTTGCCCGCGAGCGCGTCGACCGCGGCCCGCAGGTCCTGCGGCACGAGGAGCCAGCCGAGGCGCCACCCGGTCATGCCCCAGTACTTGCTGAAGGAGGAGACGACGATCGCGTGCTCGTCGACCTCGCGGGCGCTGACCCCCTTCGCGTCGGGGCCGGTGCCGTAGGTGACGCCGTGGTAGATCTCGTCGCTCACCAGACGCACGCCGTGGGCGCTGCACCAAGCGGCGATCGCCGTGAGCTCACCACGGTCGACCATCGTGCCCGTGGGGTTGGCCGGCGAGGCGAGGACGAGCCCGGCGAGCGGGGCCCGCGCGTGCGCCGCCTCGAGCTGGGCGACGGTCGGCTGGTAGCGCTCCGCGGGCCCGGTCTCGATGTCGACGACCTCGCAGCCGAGCCCGGCGAGGATGTTGCGGTAGGCCGGGTAGCCGGGCCGGGCCAGCGCGACCCGGTCGCCGTGGTCGAAGGCCGCGAGGAAGGACAGGACGAAGCCACCGGAGCTGCCGGTCGTCACCGCCACCTCGGTGGGGTCGACGTCGAGGTCGTACCACCGCCGGTAGTGGCCGGCGATGGCCGACCGCAGCGCCGCGGTGCCGAGCGCGGGCGTGTAGCCCAGGGACCTCCCTTCGGCATGGATCGCCGCCGCGGCCTCGTGGACCGGACCGGGCGCACCCTGGCTCGGCTCGCCGGCGCACAGCGAGATGACCTCGCGACCCTCCGCGCGCATCCGGGCGACGGTGGCCAGGACGTCCATGACCTCGAAGGGGGCGACCGCGGACCGGGTGGAGGGGGCGAAGGGAGACGTCATGCGGTCATGGTCGCACTGTGATACGGGCCACGTCCGGGTGTACTGTCTCCCGGCCACACCTTCCAGAGAGGACTCCCGTGTCGGAGACGACTTATCAGCTCATCGCCATCGGCGTGTACTTCGCCGCGATGCTCGCGATCGGCTACTACGCCTACACCCGCACTCGCAACATCGACGGCTACATGCTCGCCGAGCGCGGGCTGCACCCGGCCGTCGCGGCGCTGTCCGCCAACGCCGCCGACATGTCCGGCTGGCTGCTCATGGGCCTGCCCGGCGCCATCTACGCCTCCGGCCTCATCGAGTCGTGGATCGCCATCGGCCTGACGGTCGGCGCCTGGCTCAACTGGAAGTTCGTCGCGCCCCGCCTGCGCGCCTACACCGAGATCGCGGGCGACTCGATCACCATCCCGAGCTTCTTCGGGCGCCGGCTGCGTGACCGGAACAACCTGCTGCGCATCGTCGCCGCGCTGGTCATCCTCGCCTTCTTCACCTTCTACGTCTCCTCCGGCATGGTCGCCGCCGGCAAGTTCTTCGAGAGCTCCTTCGGCTGGGAGTACCTGCACGGCGTGCTGCTCGTCGCCGCGGTCACGCTCGTCTACACGCTCTTCGGCGGCTTCCTCGGCGCGACGCTCACCGACGTCGCCCAGGGCTTGCTGATGTTCGCCGCGCTCGTCGCGGTGCCGATCGTCGCCGTCGTCAAGATGGGCTCGCCGGGCGACATCGTCGACGGGGTCACGGCGGTCAACCCCGACGCCTTCAACCTCTTCGCCGGCGACGACGGCGCCGCCCTGCTCGCGCTGGGCATCTTCTCCACGGCCGCGTGGGGCCTGGGCTACTTCGGCCAGCCGCACATCATCGTGCGCTTCATGGCCCTGCGCACCTCCGCCGACGCGCACTACGGCCGCATCGTCAGCACGACGTGGATGATCATCACCGCCCTCGGCGCGATCACGACCGCGCTCATCGGCGTCGCCTACTTCAACGGCCCCGACCCGGCCAAGCAGATCGACGACCCCGAGACCGTTTTCCTGCTCCTGGCGCAGGTCTTCTTCCACCCGCTCGTCGCGGGCTTCGTCCTCGCGGCCGTGCTCGCCGCGATCATGTCGACGATGTCGAGCCAGCTCGTCGTGTGCTCCTCCGCCCTCGTGGAGGACCTCGTCAACCTCACCGGCCGCAAGGCGTCGGACAAGGCGCTGCTCCTCTACGGGCGGGTCGGCGTCCTCGTCGTCGCGCTCGTCGGTCTGGTGCTCGCGCTCGACCCGAGCTCGGCGATCCTCGAGCTCGTCGCCTTCGCGTGGGCCGGCTTCGGTGCGGCCTTCGGCCCGATCGTCCTGCTCGCGCTCTACTGGCGTCGCCTCACCGCGACCGGCGCCCTCGCCGGCATGGTCGTCGGCGCGGTCACCGTCTTCGTCTGGGGCAACATCGACAGCCTGAGCGACCGGATGTACGAGATCGTCCCGGGCTTCGCGCTCAACCTGCTCGTCGCCGTCGTCGTCTCGCTGGCCAAGCCGTCGACCGACCCGGAGATCCAGGCGGAGTTCGAGCGGATGGAGCGCGAGCTCTCCGACGGTCGCGGCGACGTCGACCTCACCCGTCAGGGCTGAGCCGACAGCGGCGCCTGACTGGTCGACGGCACCTGACCGAAGTGGTGCCGCCGCACCCAGGCGTGCATCGCGATCGCCGCGGCCGCGCCGGCGTTGATCGAGCGGGTCGAGCCGAACTGCGTGATCTCGAGCACGACCTCGCACACCTCGAGCATCTCCGGCGAGATCCCCGGGCCCTCCTGGCCGAGGACGAGGACGCAGTCGCGGGGCAGGTCGAAGGTCTCGATCGGGACCGAGCCCGGCACGTTGTCGATGCCGATGATGCGAAGGGGCCTCCCCCCTTCGCCCGCCGTCGCCGCCCACTGCGCGAAGTCCGCGACGGACGGATGGTGGTGCTCCATCTGGTAGCGGTCGGTGACCATGGCACCGCGACGGTTCCACCGCCTCTTGCCGACGATGTGGAAGGCCGCGGCCCCCATGGCGTTGGCCGTGCGCACGACCGAACCGATGTTGAAGTCGTGCTCCCAGTTCTCGATGGCGATGTGGAAGGCGTGCCGCCGGGTCGCCAGGTCAGCGGTGATCGCCTCGTGGGACCAGTAGCGGTAACGGTCCTCGACATTGCGCCGGTCGCCGTCGCGGAGCAGCTCGGGGTCGAGGTGCGGGTCGTCAGGCCACTCGCCCACCCACGGACCGACGCCGTGGCTCACAGGCGACGCGGAGGGTCCGCCCCTAGCCTTGGCATGATCATCCGGGGTGCTCACGGGCCCCCACCGTAGACGTCACCTCCGCGGAAGGGCCGCATGAACACCATCGTCGAGTGGGTCCTCGACCTCATGGACCGGATCGGGGGGCCCGGCATCGCGCTGGGCATCTTCCTCGAGAACGTCTTCCCGCCGATCCCCAGCGAGGTGATCCTGCCGCTCGCCGGCTTCACCGCCGCACAGGGCCGCTACTCGATCGTCGAGGCGGTGCTCTGGGCGACGTTCGGATCGGTCGCCGGTGCGCTGTTGCTCTACGGCATCGGCGCGGCGCTCGGGATCGACCGGCTCAAGGTCATCGCGCACCGGATGCCGCTCGTCGACGTCGCCGACATCGACAAGGCCGACGCGTGGTTCACCAAGCACGGGCCCAAGGCCGTCTTCCTCGGCCGCTTCGTCCCCGGGATCCGCAGCATCATCTCGATCCCCGCCGGCATCGACCGCATGCCGGTGGCGAAGTTCCTCGGCTACACGACCGCCGGCTCGCTCATCTGGAACTCCCTCTTCGTGTGGATCGGCTTCCAGCTCGGCGACCGCTACCACCTCGTCGAGCAGTACATGGACCCGATCAGCAAGGTCGTCTACGTCCTCATCGTCCTCGCCGTCCTCGGGGTCGTCGCGTGGATGTGGCGGCGCTCGGTGCGCCGCAGCCACGACCCCGACGACCACATCGACGTCGAGACCCTGGAGTAGGCGAAGGGAAATCCGCTGTCCACTGTCGGTGCCACCCCCTAGCGTGGACCGACATGACCGCACCCGTGATCGAGGCCTCCGGCCTGGTGAAGACCTTCGGTGACTTCGTGGCCGTCGACGACGTGAGCTTCAAAGTCCCCCAGGGCACTGTCTTCGGCCTCCTGGGGCCCAACGGCGCCGGCAAGACGACGACCGTGCGCATGATGACCACGCTCGCCACCCCGACGCGGGGCACCGCGCGGGTCGCCGGGCACGACGTCGTCGCCGATCCCGAGGCGGTGCGCGCGAGCATGGGCCTGACGGCGCAGTCCGCCACAGTCGACGACCTGCTGACGGGGAGGGAAAATCTGCGGCTGATCGGCGACCTCTACGGCCTGCCCGGCCGCGAGGTCCGCCGTCGGGCCGACGACCTGCTCGAGCGGTTTTCGCTCGCCGAGGCGGGCAACAAGGTGGTCAAGGACTACTCCGGCGGCATGCGCCGACGGATCGACCTGGCCGTGAGCCTCATCGCCCACCCGTCCGTGCTCTTCCTCGACGAGCCGACGACCGGCCTCGACCCGCGCAGCCGGGTCGAGCTGTGGGAGGTGCTGCGCGACCTCGTGCGCGACGGCACGACGCTGCTCCTCACGACCCAGTACCTCGACGAGGCCGACCAGCTCGCCGACCGCATCTGCGTCATCGACCACGGGCGGATCATCGCCCAGGGCACCCCGCTCGAGCTCAAGGACCAGTCCGGTGCCACGAGCCTCGTTGTCACCGTCTCCCGCCACGACGAGGTGGCTCGTGCCGCCGAGCTCGTCCGTGAGGCCGTCGGCGAGGTCCACGTCGACGCCGACGCCCGCCGGCTGACCGCCCCCGGCGCCGGCGTCGCCGACCTCACTCGCATCGCCGGCGCCCTCGACGCCGCCGACATCGACGTCGACGACCTGGGCATGCAGCGCCCGAGCCTCGACGACGTCTTCCTCTCCCTCACCGGCCATGCCGCCGAGGAGTCCACCAACCAGGAGACACCGGCATGACCGCCCAGAGCGACACCGGCTCCATCGACGTGCACGCGAGCCCGACACCGGCCGGTGCCGGCCGGGTCCGCCAGATCACCACCCTCGTGCGGCGCAACCTCACGCACATCAAGCGACAGCCCGAGATGCTCACCGACGTGACGATCCAGCCCGTGATGTTCGTCCTGCTCTTCGCCTATGTCTTCGGGGGCTCGATCCAGATCCCCGGGGTCGACTACAAGCCCTGGCTGCTGCCCGGGATCATGGCGCAGACCATCGCCTTCAGCGCCTTCATCGTCGCCATCGGGCTCAACACCGACATCGGCAAGGGCATGGTCGACCGGCTGCGGTCGCTGCCGATCCGTCGCTCGTCGATCCTCATCTCGCGCAGCATCGCCGCGCTCATCCACTCGAGCATCGGCGTCGCGGTCATGTCGGTCACCGGGCTCTTCATCGGGTGGCGCCTGCACGAAGGCGTGGTCAACGCGCTCATCGGCTACGGGCTGCTCCTGCTCTTCGGCTTCGCGATGATCTGGATCGGGATCCTCGTCGGGTCGGCGATGCGATCGGTCGAAGCGGTCAACGGTCTGATGTTCACGACGATATTCCCGATCACCTTCCTGTCCAATGCCTTCGCGCGGACCGACGTCATGCCGAGCTGGCTGCGCACCGTCGCCGAGTGGAACCCCATCTCGGCGCTCAGCCAGGCGATGCGTGACAACTGGGGCGTCGCGGGACAGCCGCTGCGCGCCGACGCCCCGTGGCCGCTGCAGCATCCCGAGCTGGCGACAATCATCTGGTCGGTGGGCATCACGCTCGTCATCGCGCCACTGGCCCTGCGGGCCTTCAACGCCCGCACGACCGACTGAGGGAGCCGAGCCCCCAGATCCGCCACCCGGATCGAGGTACCACCGACCAGATAGACGGTCGCGGATACCTCGACCCGCTCGCCCCCGACGTGTGGGTGGTCATCGGGGGCCGTGGCCGAGGACGAGCGCGGCCAGCTGGGTGCGCGAGCGCAGCCCCGACTTGCGGTAGACGCGGGTGAGTGTGCCCTCGACGGTCTTGACGCTCAGGTGCAGTCGCTGGGCGATCTCGCGGTTGCTCGCACCGTCGGCGACGAGCCCGGCGACCTGCTGCTCGGTGAGCGTGAGCGAGGCGAGCAGGGTCTGCGCGTCGCCGCCCTCGGGCTCCTCCGGCTCGAGCGTGTGCAGCGCCGCCCCCTCGGGGAAGCGCTCCTGCACCCAGGCCGCCCACGGGTGGGCGTGCAGGGGACGCAGGACCTCACGCGCCCGGGCGGCGGCCTCGCGGCTGCGACCGGTGCGGCGTGCCCGGCGCTCGACATGGGCGAGGGTGACGAGCGATCTGGCCTGCTCGATCGGCAGACGTCGCTCGGCGGCGGCCGTCGCGGACCGGGTCGCCAGACGCCGGGCGAGATCGAGGTCGCCGCGTGCCGCCGCGATCTCCGCCTCGGCCCGGTCTGCGGCGATGACGACACCCGGCGCACCGCGCCCGGCATCGATCTCCTCTCGCACCCGGGCGAGCAGGTCGGCGGCCTCGTCGACCTCGCCGACGAGGGCGAAGGCCATGACCCCGTCGGTGTGCCACCGCAGCGAGGTGACGTCGCGGATCCCGCTCGCCTCGTCGATCGAGCGCAGCTCGCGGTAGGCGGCGACGGCATCGTCGAGCTCGTCGAGGTGCAGCCGCGCCAGACCGAGGTGGGCCAGCTGGCGGCGCAGGTAGCGCTCGTCCTCCTGCTCACGGGCGAGCTCGACCCCGCGGCCGCTGACGACCGCCGTCCGCTCGAAGGTCCCGCCGACCGACTCGGCCATCGCCTCGATGTACCAGGTCGTCGCGACCGGTGTGTCGAAGTGCGTCGCCGCACGCGTCGCGCGCCCGGCGAGCTCGAGCGCCTCGCGGCCACGCCCCTGCCGGGCGACGATCTCGACGAGGCTGCGCAGCACGTGGACGGTGTCGTAGCCGGCGTCGGGGCCGACCCCGGCGAGCATGTCGACGAACTCCGCCCGGGCCCGGCGGAGGTCGTCGTCGTGCAGCGCGAAGCGCGCGGCGATGTACCGCGCGGAGGTGTGCACCTGACCGGGGCGCGGCGGGCCGGCCAGCCCGGCTGCGGCGTCGATGAGCGCGCGCGAGCCACCGTCGCCGAGGGTGCGGGTGACCGACGCGGCGACGGTCAGCGCCTCGACCTCGATGTCGGGGCGGCCGGCACGCTCGGCGAGCTCGACGGAGCGGCGGGCGAGGTCGAGCGCGGTGCGCAGGTCGTGGGTGCCGAGCAGCAGACGGGCGCGCTGGAGCAGCACACGGGCCTGCAGGTCGGGGTGCTCGCGAGCCGCCTGCAGCGCGGTGACGAGCACCTCGTCGGGCGAGACGTCGCCGAGCTCGACGAGTGCGAGGTCGGCACGCACCCGGTGACCGGGCTCGGCGAGCCCGGCCGCGCCCTCGATCGCGCGCTGCAGCACGCGCGTCTCCTTGCCGATGACGGCATTTTCGAGACAACAGGTGATCCACTCGTCGCGCTCGGCGGTGCCGGCGTCCGCAGCGAGGAGGTAGAGGTGCGCGGCGAGGTCGTGCTCGCCTCGAGCGGCGGTCTCGGCGGCCGCCGCGGCGAGGTCCACCGGCGTGGTCGCCGTGTCACCGGCGAGGGCCAGGTGATAGCGGGCCAGCGCGTCGCTGTCGGCGTGCGCGGCGAGCTCCCGGTGCAGTCCGACGAGCTCGTCGCTGTCGATGGACTCGAGCAGCACGTCGCCCAGGGCGGTGGGCGTCAGCCGCACGTACTCGTCCTCGCTGACGAGCAGGGCCAGTGCCCGGGCGGTGCGCAGGCTGGCGACCGCCTGGTCGCCGCCGAGCCGGGTGAGCACCGCCGTCGTCGGCTGGTGCATCGCGGCGACCCGCCGCAGCGTGGTCCGCACCGGCTCGGAGAGGGCGAGTGCCTCCTGCCGCACGAGGGAGTGCACGGCCCGCATGGCCTCGGCCGGCGGGAGCCCGTCGACGGCCCGGGCGATGTCGTGGGCCAGCCCGGGGTTGCCCCCCGACTCACGGTGCGCCCACAGCGCGGTGTCGGTGGGCACGCCTGCAGCAGTGAGCATCTCGACGGTGTCGGCGCCGGCGAGCGGCTGCAGGTCGAGGTGCAGCAGCTCGACCTCGCGGGCGGCGACGAGGCTGGGGACGAAGCCCGTGTCCGCCGACACCTCCGGCGGCCCGACGCCGATCAGGATGCCGACCGCGCCGGGTCCCAACGAGCGGGAGGCGGCGGTGCGCAGCGCGGTGAGGGTGAGCGGGTCGAGGTGCTGCCCGTCGTCGATGACGAGGACGAAGGGGGCCCGACCCGCCTGGGTCGTGAGCAGCTCGGTGAGCGCATCACCGAGGAGCACCGTCGGGTCGCCCGTGGGCAGGGAGCCCGGGTCGAGCAGCCCGCTGCGCATCCGCTCGGGCAGCTCGTCGAGGGTCTCTGCGGGGAAGGCACCGGCGATGAGCGCGGCGCCGTGGCCGGGGGTGCCGAGCCGCTGCAGCCGCACGGTGATCGCGTGCGGCAGGCCCGCGGTCACGAGGTCGAGGACCGTCGATCGGCCCATCCCGCGCGGCCCGTGGACCGCGACGGCCTGGCCGTCGAGGACACGGGCGGTGATCGAGGCGACGAGGCGGGCACGCCCCACCGGGGCGGGCGCGCTGACCGCATCGCGCCGCGCAGGCTGGATCACTCGTGCTCCTCCGTCGTCGGGGGGACGAGTCCAACGTAGCCCGCCGACCTGCACGCCGTGGGTCGGGCCCCCTTCGTCGGGGCGAACTGGCCGGTCACCGTCAGCGGGGGCTGATGACCTCGGTCCCGAGATACGGCTGCAGGGCCGCGGGGACGCGGATCGAGCCGTCGGCCTGCTGGTGGTTCTCGAGGATCGCGACGATCGGGCGGGTGCTCGTGATGGCGGTGCCGTTGAGCGTGGCCACCGTGCGGGTGCCGCCGCCCTCGGCATTGCGCTCACGGATGTTCAGGCGGCGCGCCTGGAAGGTGGTGCAGTTGCTCGTCGACGTCAGCTCGCGGTACTTGCCCTGGGTCGGGACCCACGCCTCGCAGTCGTACTTGCGGCTCGCCGGCCCCCCGAGGTCGCCGGCGGCGACGTCGATGACCCGGTAGGGCAGCTCGAGGGCCTCGAGGATGCGGCGCTCGATGCGCAGCAGCTCCTCGTGCTGGGCCTGGGCGTCCTCGGGGCGGCAGAAGACGAACATCTCGGTCTTCTGGAACTGGTGGACGCGGAAGATGCCGCGCGTGTCCTTGCCATAGCTGCCCGCCTCACGCCGGTAGCAGGTCGACGTCGACACGTAGCGGATCGGCCCGTCGGAGAGGTCGAGGATCTCGTCGGCGTGGTAGCCGGCGAGCGCGACCTCGGAGGTGCCCGTGAGGTAGAGGTCGTCGGCGGGCAGGTGGTAGACGTCGTCGTGCGCGTCGAGGTAGCCGGTGCCGGCCATCGTCTCGGGGCGCACGAGCGTCGGGACGACGAGCGGCGTGAAGCCCTCCTCGGCGGCGATCTGCTGGGCGAGCGCCATGAGGGCGATCTCGAGCCGGGCGCCGGCGCCGCGCAGGTAGTAGAAGCGGCTGCCGCTCACCTTGGCCCCGCGCTCCATGTCGATGGCACCGAGCAGCTCGCCGAGCTCGAGGTGGTCCTTCGGCTCGAAGCCCTCCGCGGCGAAGTCACGGGGGGTGCCGACCTCCTCGAGGACGACGAAGTCGTCCTCGCCGCCAGCGGGGACACCCTCCTGGATGACATTTCCGATGCGACGGATCGAGGCGTCGAGCGCCCCCTTCGCCTCCTCGGCCGCGGCCTCGAGCTCCTTGACCCGGGCCGACATCGCGGCGCCCTTGTCGCGCAGCGCGGCGGCCTCGGCCTCGAGCTCGGTGACGTCCTCGCCGGCCTTCTCGGCCTTCTTGAGCCGACCCATCACGGGGCCGAGCTCCTTGCTCGCCGCCTTCTGCTCGGCGCGGGCCGTCTCGAAGGCACCGATGGCGCTGCGGCGCTGCTCGTCGGCGGCGATGACGGCGTCGACGAGCGACTCGTCCTCGCCGCGGGCACGCTGGCTCGCTCGGACGGCATCGGGCTGGTCGCGCAGGGTCTTGAGGTCGATCACGACAGGCAGGATATCCGCGCCACGCGCCGGCGCCGCCCGCCACCGGCGTGACGACCGGGGCGCAGGCCCCTCGCTGGGGTAGCGTCACGGCCGTGTCGGACTGGACTCTCCTGGCGATCGTCATCGCCATCTCGCTCGCGCTCGTCGCCGTCGTCGTCGCCCTGGTGCTCCGTGGCCCGGGTGCCGCGGCCCCCCGTCACGGCCGGTCCCGGCCGGACCGTCACCGCTTCCGGCGGGACGAAGGGAGCGCCCCGGCGCCTCGTCGCGCGGGCATCATCATCAACCCGACGAAGTTCGACGACGTCGCCGCGACCCGCGCCGAGCTGACCGCCGCGAGCGTCTCGCTCGGGTGGGAGGAGCCGCTCTTCATCGAGACGATGATCGAGGACCCGGGCACCGGGCAGGCCCGTGAGGCCCTCGAGGCCGGCGTCGACGTCGTCTGCCCGCTCGGTGGTGACGGCACGATCCGCGCCGTCGCGGTCGCCCTCGCCGGCACCCGCACCCCGATGGGCCTGCTGCCGCGCGGCACCGGCAACCTGCTCGCCCGCAACCTCGACATCCCCTTCGGCGCCGACCTCACCGAGGCCCTGCGGGTCGCCTACAGCGGCCGCAACAAGGCGATCGACGTCGCGTGGATCGAGCTCGACCCGGCCGAGGAGGCCGCGACCGAGGACTCCGGTCAGGCCGAGGAGCCGGTCGAGGGACCGCCGGTGGAGCGGCACCCCTTCCTCGTCATGGCGGGCATGGGGTTCGACGCGGCGATCATGGGCAACACGAGCGAGGAGCTCAAGGCCAAGGTCGGGTGGACGGCCTACTTCGTCACCGGCTTCCGCAGCATCTTCATCAAGCGATTCCGCGTCCGGTGGACCATCGACGGCAAGGCGCAGGAGCCGGTGCGAGCCCGCACGATCCTCTTCGGCAACTGCGGCACCCTCACCGGCGGCATCCAGCTGATCCCGAGCGCCCGGATCGACGACGGTCGCCTCGACGGCGTCATCGTCGCCCCGAAGACGATCATCGGGTGGGGCTCGGTCGCCGTGCGTGTCCTCGGCCGCTCCGAGAAGGACGGGACCGAACTCATTCGCACCTCCGGCTCGGTCTACACCGCCCGGGTCGACGAGCCGCACCCCGTGCAGGTGGACGGCGACGTCATCGGCGAGGCCACGCGCCTGCTCGTGACCGTCGACCAGCAGGCGCTCATCGTGAGGGTCGCGAGCATCTGAGCGAGGTCTCGACCGGGGCCCGCCCCACCCGTACCTCGATTTCCGGGTGACCCGAGAAACACCCCCTTCGCAAGGGTTTGAAACCCTTGCGAAGGGGGTTTTTCTCTTGTCGAGCGGCGACGAAGGGGGGTCAGCGCCCCGGCGCCACGCTCGCCATGACCCGGTCGACGAGCACCTCGGGTGCTGCGGTGAGGTCGAGCACGACCCCGTCCTCGTCGGGCTCGAGGTCCTCGAGGGTGTCGATCTGGGACTGCAGGAGCGAGGCGGGCATGAAGTGACCCTGCCGTCCCTCGAGCCGGTCGGCGATGACCGCGGCCGACCCGTCGAGGTGGGCGAAGACCACCCGGTGCCCTGCCCCGAGGGCGGCGACGTCGGCGCGCAGCACGTCGCGGTAGACCCGCTTGAGCGCCGAGCAGGTGATGACCGTGTCCTCGCCGCGGGCGGCGTGCTCGGCCATCCACGCGGCGAGGTCGTGCAGCCAGGGCCAGCGGTCCTCGTCGTCGAGCGGGATGCCCTGCGACATCTTGTCGATGTTGGCCTGCGGGTGGAAGGCGTCGGCCTCGGCGAAGACCCAGCCGGTCCGCTCGACGACGCCCTGGGCGACGGTGCTCTTGCCGCTGCCCGAGACGCCCATCGCGATGACGTGCACGGTCATCTCACAGCACCAGGCTCAGCGCGAAGGCGAAGACGAAGCCGATGCCGCCGATGAGGGTCTCCATGACGGTCCACGTCTTGAGCGTCGTCTTCTCGTCCATGCCGAGGAAGCGGCCGACGAGCCAGAAGCCGGAGTCGTTGACGTGCGACAGGACGGTGGCGCCACCCGCGATGGCGATGACGATGAGCACGAGGTCGATCGAGCTCAGACCCGAGGAGGCCTCGATCGTCGGCGCCATGAGCCCGGCGGCGGTCGTCAGGGCGACCGTGGCGCTGCCCTGGGCGACGCGCAGCGCCGCGGAGACGACGAAGGCGGCGACGATGACCGGCAGCCCGGTGGACTCGAGCGTCTCGGCGAGTGCCTGACCGATGCCGCTGGCCCGCAGCACCCCGCCGAACATGCCGCCGGCGCCGGTGATGAGGATGATCGCGCAGACCGGGGCGAGCGCGTCGTTCATGATCGTCTCGACGTCGGCGCGCGAGCGGCGGCGCCAGCCCAGCGCGACCATGGCGACGAGCGTGGTGATGAGCAGGGCGATGGGGGTCTTGCCGATGATCCGCAGCGCGTTGACCCACACGGCGTCACCGTCGACGACGCCCTGAGTCGCCAGGGTGTTGAGCCCGGTGTCGACGAAGATCAGCAGCATCGGCAGGAGCAGCACCGCGAGGACCAGGCCGAAGGACGGCCGGCGGGCGTCGTCCCCCTTCGCCTCGGGGACGTGACCACCTGAGAGCAGGTCGGGCACGTCGACCATGAAGCGGCTGCCGGCCCACAGGCCGTAGAGGTAGGACGCGAGGTACCACGTCGGCAGCCCGATCAGCAGGCCGAAGACGAGGAGCAGGCCGATGTCGGCGCTCACGAGGTCGGCCGCGGCGACCGGGCCCGGGTGCGGCGGGACGAAGGCGTGCATGACGGCGAAGGCACCCGCGGCGGGGAAGGCGTAGCGCAGCACCGAGCCGCCGAAGCGGCGGGCGACGCTGAAGATGATCGGCAGCATGACGACCAGGCCGGCGTCGAAGAAGATCGGGAAGCCGAAGAGCAGCGAGGCCACACCCAGGGCGAAGGGAGCCCGGTCCTCGCCGAAGCGGGCGATGAGGGTGTCCGCGAGGACCTGGGCGCCGCCGGTCACCTCGAGCAGGCGGCCGATCATCGCGCCGAGACCGACGAGCAGGGCCACCGAGGCGAGCGTGGAGCCGAAGCCGTCGGTCATCACCGTGACGACGTCGGCGGGGGCGATCTTCGTCGCGAGGGCGGTGAGGAAGCTGACGAGCACGAGGGCCACGAAGGCGTGGACCCTGAAGCGGATGATGAGCAGGAGCAGCAGCGCGACGGCGGCCGCGGCGATGGCGAGCAGGGGCCCGGAGCCGTAGGCGGGCTCGGGCACGGCGTCCTCGACGAGAAACATCGTTGTCCTCCGGTGGGTGATGTCAGGGCGGTCGCCCGCCGGACACCCTCCCAAACGTATGCTTATTGTGCAACCAATCGTCATCCTTTTCTTTGGAGGTGCCCCATCGCGTCTGCGACAATCCGCGGCATGACGAGTGCGTCGGGGGGCCTGCACCACACCGTCCTGACCGCCATCGGGGACGACCTGACCTCGGGGCGGCTGGCCGCCGGTGACGTCTTCTCCATGGAGCAGATCGAGGGTCGCTACGGCGTCTCCCGCACGGTCGTGCGCGAGGTCATCAAGGTGCTCGAGTCGATCGGGGTGGCCACCTCACGCCGCCGCGTCGGCGTGACCATCCAGCCGGAGTCGCAGTGGGAGGCCCTCAGCCCGGTCATCATCCACTGGCGCCTCGCCGGCCCCCAGCGCCTGGCGCAGCTGCGCGAGGTGAGCGAGCTGCGCCGCGGCGTCGAGCCCCAGGCCGCCCGCCTCGCCGCGCAGCGCGCGACCCCCGAGCAGGCCGAGCGCCTCCAGGCCGCGGCGGCGGGCATGGCCGAGACCGGGCCGAAGGGGGACCTGCTCACCTACCTCGGTCACGACATCGACTTCCACCGCACCCTCCTCGAGGCGTCCGGCAATGCGCTGCTGGCCGGCTTCGCCCCCTTCGTCGCCGAGGCGCTCACCGGCCGCACCGAGCACGACCTCATGCCGGAGATCCCCGAGCAAGGGGCCATCGACTGGCACGTCGAGGTCGCCGCGGCGATCGCCGAGGGCTGCCCCGACAGCGCCGAGGAGGCGATGCGCCGCATCGTCTCCGAGGCCCAGGAGGCCATGGACGATATCGAGGCCTCCGGCGACTGAGGCCGGACTACTCGCCGTACTCGACGTGCGAGTCGGTGCCACCGTCGACGGCGTACCAGCGGTCCTCGTCGGGCACGATGCCGTCGGGATAGGTCAGGGCCATCTCGGCGAGGGTCGGTCGGGCCGGCTCGCGGACGTCGTCGGGCAGCATCTCGGTGATCGCCTCGAGGATCCGTTCCATGTCGCGCGGCACCGACCGGTACTTCAGGTCGACCGGCTCGCCGAAGGTCACCGTCACCTCGGGCCGGGTCAACGGGTTGGTGAGCATCCGCGGCACCCTGGAGCTGCGCGGCCAGACCTTCTCGGTCCCCGTGATGGCGAAGGGGATGACCGGCACCTCGGTGAGGTGGGCCAGGCGGGCGGCGCCCGGGAAGCCGCGCATGCCCGGCTCGAAGAAGTGGATGCCCCGCGGGATCGTCCCCTCGGGCATCATCGCGACGAGCTCGCCGCCGCGGAGGGCCCGCACGGCGGAGGCGAAGGCGTCGGGGCTGTCGGGGTCGTCCTGCCGACGGTCGACGCTGATGCCGCCGCCGGCGCGGAAGATCGTCCCCAGACCGGGCACGTCGAAGAGCTCCTTCTTGCCGAGGAAGCGCGCCGAGCGCGGGGTGCGGCGGAAGGCGACCGCCATCGCGACGAGATCGAAGTAGGAGCGGTGGTTGCCGACGAGGATCGCCGGCCCGTCGGCTGGGATGTTCTCCGCGCCGCGGACGGTGAACTTCGCGTAGGGGAAGACCTCGGGCCGCGAGAGGAGGGCGATGGCGCGCTGCAGCTCCATGCCGATGACCGGCAGCTTCATCACCCCGGGCGAGGTGTCGAAGTGCAGCACCGGCCAGCGCGCGGCGACGGCCAGGGCGTGCAGCCGCGGGTCGGGGTTGACCGCACCGGGGTTGCCGACGGCCCGCAGCAGCGGTGCGTCGTAGATCGAGTCGGAGTAGGCGAAGGACGCGTCGAGGTCGATGCCCTCCTCCTCGGCGAAGTCGCGCACCGCTGCCACCTTGCCCATCGACCACACGAAGTGCCCGTCGTTGCGCCCGGTGAAGCAGCCGTCGTCGCCGACCTCGTAGCGGGTGGCGATGACGTAGTCGATGCCGAGCCGCTCGGCGAGGGGCAGGACGAGGTGCTCGGGGGTGGTCGTCGCGAGCACGACGAGGCGCCCGGCCTCGTGGTGCTCCTCGATGAGCATGCGGGCGAAGGGTCCGACCATCGGCTCGAGGACGTCGGCGGCCAGCTGGGCCGCCTCGTCGAAGGCGTCGGCGGGCTTGCCCTTGGCCACGAGCACCGCCTGACGGGCGAGCGCGATCGAGCCGAGGGACTCACCGAGGAGGTTGAAGTAGCCGAAGAGCAGCGCCTCCCCCGGCATCCGTGCGGAGACCACGCCGGTGTCGCGCATGGCGGCCGACAGCGCCGGGCCGGAGGCCTTGGGCAGCAGGGTGCGGTCGAGGTCGAAGAATGCGGCGGCCGTCATGCTCGCGAGGCTATCCACGCGGGGGCCTGCCGGGAACACCTCGAGGGCCTAACGTGGGTCACATGAGCGACGACGCCCTGCAGACCCTGACCAGCTCCCAGGTCGCCGACCGGGCGCCACGCGACTGGCGCGAGGTCAACGGCATGTTGCGAACCCGCTTGCGCACCAAGGGCTTCGAGGAGTCCCTCGCCCTCGTCAACGAGATCGCCAAGGTCGCCGAGGAGGCCGACCACCACCCCGACATCGACCTGCGGTGGGGCTGGGTCGGGCTGGCGCTCGTCAGCCACGACGCCGGCGGCATCACCGACCGCGACATCTCGCTCGCCGGCGAGATCAGCCGGATCGCCTCCGACCGCGGTGCGAGCCCGCAGCCCGAGGTCGGCGCCTCGCTGACCGTCGGCATCGACACGGCCGACGCGGACCGGATCCGGCCCTTCTGGACCGCCCTGACCGGCCACGAGCCGGCGAAGGGGGACCCGGACACGCTCCCTTCGCCCGACGGCCAGATGCCGACCATCTGGTTCCAGACGAGCGAGCCCCGCGACGACCGCGGCCGCCTGCACATCGACGTCTACGTCCCCCACGACGAGGCACGGGCCCGCGTCGACGCGGTCGTCGCGGCCGGCGGCCGGCTCGTCACCGAGGAGTACGCCCCGGCGTGGTGGGTGCTGGCGGACGCCGACGGCAACCTCGCCTGCGTCTGCACCTGGCAGCCGCACGCCTGACGAAGGGGGGGTCCCCACCTCCGCGGGCGGGCTCGGTTCAGCGGCGGCGGCCCTTGCCCTCGAAGGCCTTCGCGGCCGCGACGGCGTCCTTGAGCTGGTCGGCCTGCATGCCGGGGCCGAGCCGCTGCAGCTGCGACATGTTGACCCGGGTGCCCGCCTTGATGACGGCCGAGGCGGCGGAGCGCAGCGCGCTGGAGTGGTCGCTCTCGCCCTCCTGCCCCCACAGGAGCAGCCACTCGATCGTCGTGTCGTCGTCGCGGGGGTAGAAGGTCATCTTGTCGAAGCCGCCCTCGCTGGGCACGCCCGAGACCCGCTGCCAGCGCTTGCGGTCCCACCCCAGGACGAAGCCGACCGAGGCATTGCTCGGCAGCAGCTCGTCGAAGTCGTTCCACCACCTCGGGGCCCCCGCGGTGAGCGCCTTGCGCATCTTCTTCTCGTCGGCCACGGAGCGGATCAGGTCGGGGTTGGACTGGCCGACGAGGAGCGCCCGACCATCGCTGTAGCGCAGCAGGTGCGCCCACTCGCCGAGCTCCATCGAGTACTCCCAGTCGCCGTTCGTGGCGCGGGGGCCGGACCCGTCGTCGGAGACCTCGGCCGCCGTCCACACCGCCGCGATGGCCGCCCAGCGGCCGCGCAGGGAGTCCGGGGGGTCGAGCTCCACCGTCTGGAGGGCGGAGTCGGTGGGGCTCGCGCTGTCGGAGGGGGAGCCGGAGCCACTCCCGGTGTCGCTCCCCGAGCCACCGTCCCCGCCGACGCGGTACGTCGAGGCGATGTCGACGGGCTCGGAGTCGTCCGCGCAGCCGGCGACGGCGGTCGTGCCGACCGTGCCGATCGCGGCGAGCAGCGTGCGCCTGGAGATCTGCTCCACTGGTCCCTCCCGGGGTCGTCTCGCCCCGAGGATACGGTCCGCGGCCCGCGCCGGGCGCGCCGGAGCGGCCCCTGCGTGGGATGCTGACGGCGATGCTCGCCACACACCACCGTCGTCTCGCGGCCGCCTTCGCCGTCGCGGCCATCCTGCCTCTCGCCGGGTGCGGCGACGAGTCGACCCCGCCCCCGGACCCCGGCACGGTGACCGTGACCACCGAGGTCGGCGAGGCCCTCGACCTGCCGGAGCAGCAGGAGATCGACAAGGCGACGGCCCGCAAGGCCCTGCCGACCCTCGCCGACATGCCGGACAAGACCTGGCACGTCGACACCTCGACCTTCGGCAACCACAAGTCGACCTACGACCCGCCCGGGTGCGCGAGCATCCTCTTCGACAGTCCCGAGGCCCGGACCTTCACCGACGACCACCGCACGGTCCACGAGCAGGCGCGCTTCAGCCAGAACCAGGCCGACGGCGGGCTGATCATCGCGACCTACGTCCAGTCCTTCGACGAGCCCTACCCGCTCTCCCTCTACGACGACGCGGGCGAGGAGGTCACCGGCTGCGACTCGTACACCCAGTCGCGCAGCGTCGGCGAGAGCAAGGACGGGGCCACCGCGATCACCGTCCCGCAGCTCGGCGACCGCACCTTCGGCGTGCGGATCCGCAGCCGGGAGTTCGACCACTCCGTCGACCGGCTCTACGTGCGCAGCGGGCACAATGTCATCACCGTCCTGGTGCTCAGCCGCGAGAAGAGCTACGACGGCAAGCTGATGACGAGGTACGCGCAGGGCGTCCTCGACGACCTGAAGAAGGCCACATGACGACGCGCCGCGCCGCCCCCTTCGCCCTCGCCGTGATCACGGCCCTCACCCTCGCCGCGTGCGGGGGTGACGACGCGCCGCCCCCGGCCGAGCCGTCGACGGTGACCGTCACGAGCACCCGGGAGGCCGAGACCGCTGACGCGCCCGAGCAGCAGGAGCTCACCCCGCGGCAGATCAAGGCCGCGCTGCCGTCGACCGACGAGGCGCCCAAGGGCTTCGTCAAGGACCCCGGAGGCTTCGACGCCGCCGTCCACAGCAAGCGGGTCGCCGACCCGACGGAGTGCCTCGCGGTCTACCTCGACGCGCCGGACGTCCGCGACTGGCGCGAGGAGCACCGCAGCGAGGGCGCCGGCGTGCGCTACACCCGCAAGGCCGGCGGCACGCCGCCGCCGAGCATCTCGATCGCCCTGTGGACCTACGACGAGGCCTTCCCCACGCGCTTCTTCGACGAGGCCGGCGCCGCCCTGGCCACCTGCTCGGACTTCACCTCCGCGACCGAGCCGGGCGCCAGCAAGGGCACGTGGACGGCGACGCACATCACCACGCCGGCCCTCGGCGACCGCAGCTTCGCCGTGCGCATCGGCAACCGCGACAGCGACCTGGCCATCGACTACCTGTGGGTGCGCAGCGGCCACAACCTCGTCAACGTGCGCATGCTCACCGGGTTCCGCGCCAACAACGAGGAGATCCTCGAGACCTATGCCCAGGGCGTCCTCGAGGACCTGAAGTGAGCGTCCGCGCGCCCCGCCGGGCCGCCACGACCCCGGCCGTCGTGGGCATCGCCGCTCTGGCCCTGACCGCGGGGTGCGTGCCGACCCTCGGCCGCGACACCCCGTCGAGCTCGACGACGGCCGAGGCCGGCGGGCGCGGCCAGCTCACCGAGGAGCAGCTGCGGTCGGTGCTGCCCGCGGACGACCAGCCGCCCTCGGGATTCACCCTCGACACCTCGGAGTCCGAGGGACCCGACCCCGACTCGACGACCTATCCCGCGGTCTGCGACGACGTGCGCCTGCAGGGCACGACGGCCGACGACCTCGAGGAGCACAAGGTCGCGAGCGCGGAGAAGTCCTATGTCGGCGAGAACGGCCGCGGTGTCCTGTCGGTCAAGGTCACCAGCTACGACGAGCCGGTGCCCGAGGCACTCTTCGACGACGCCGGCCAGGCCCTGAGCCGGTGCTCGACCTTCAAGATCATCGACCGCTACGGCACGACCGACTGGAAGCTCGACCCCGTCTCGCTCCAGCCCGCCGGCGACCGCACGTGGTCCATCCGGGTGCAGAACACCACCGAGGGCGATCCCTTCGGCGGGGGCGTCGTGCAGGTCGCGAGCGCCTCCCTCGGCAACAACCGGGTCCACGTCGTGCAGAGCGCCGGCGAGGCCTCGACCTATCGCAGCGAGGCCGTCGAGCAGCTCGTGGGCGCGACGGTCGCCGAGCTCGAGGCGCTGTGACCCGGGCCCGGGGGCTGGCCCTCGCCGCCGCCGTGGCGCTCCTGCCCGGGTGCGGCCTGGTCCCCGGTGTCGGCAGCACGGCGACCGAGACGGTCACCGTGTCGAGCAGCGGCTCCCCGTCGACCTCATCGACGTCCGCGTCGTCGGCGGCGGACGAGGACCCCGGCACGGTCACCGGGGCCGGTCGGGTCATGGACGAAGGGGGTCTGCGCGCCGCCCTGCCGTCGGCCGGTGACCTCGGGTCGGGCTGGGTCGACGACGAGGTCGCGACGATCTTCGAGACGCAGGCCGACGAGGTCGAGCCCTCGAGCTGCGCCGCCCTGATCCAGAAGGGTCCCGGCTGGGACGAGGTGCGCCGGACCGAGAAGGCGCGGGTGCAGGCCAACTTCCGTCGCGCCGACAACCCCGCGCCGCCCGGGACGCGCCGCCACCTGGGGATGTGGCTCTACTCCTTCGGCGACCCCTACCCGACGGGCCTCTTCGACGAGGCGGGGGCGCGGGTCAGCGACTGCTCGAGCTTCGAGGTGAAGCAGACCGACACGGGCAACTGGACGACCTACGAGGCGACGCCGCTGACCTTCCCCACGCTCGGCGACCGGACCATCGCCTACCGCCTGACCGCCCGGCAGACCTTCGAGACGCTGTCGATGGACTACGTCGTCGTCAAGGTCGGGCACAACACCGTCTCGGTCGCCAACGGCGCCTACGGCACCACGCCCGACACCGAGGTCACCGAGTCCGCCGCCCGCGCGGCCGTCGACGGGCTCGAGCCGTGACCGCGCGCCGGGTGGCGCGCGGGCTCACCTGCCTGGCCACCTCGCTCCTGCTCCTCACGGGGTGCGGGGACCTCCCCTTCGCCTCCTCGCCCTCGGCCACCGCCCCGACGCCGGTGCCCACGCCCGAGCCGGTCACCTCGTCGCCGACGACCGACCCGCGCCTCGAGCGAGCCGGCCGACAGCTCGACGAGGCCCAGGCCGAGGCCGCCCTCGCCGGGCTGCCGCGCAGCGCGAAGCCCGGGCCCGAGCCGAGCGCGCAGTACCGCAAGACCGACCCGAAGCCCTGCATCGACGTGCTGCGCCTCGGCTGGTACGCCACCAACCTCAAGCGGTCGCGGACCGTCGCGGTCACCCGCGGGTGGACCCAGGGCAAGGGCACCGGGCTCCAGGCGCACAACGTGCGGATCGAGTCGCACTCGCGCCCGGTCGGCGCGACCCTGCTCGACCAGGCCGGGGCCGCCCTCGCCGGGTGCGACTCCTTCTCGCTCACCGGGCGGGACGAGGCCGGGCCGATCGACCTGCGGCTGCTCGCCGAGCCGCGGACCACCGCGACGCTCGGCGACCAGACCTTCGCGGTGCGGATCACGACCTTCGGGGAGATCGGCGGGCGGCAGACGCGCATCTACGCCGACTACCTCGTCGTCCGCGTCGGGCACAGCCTCATCACGCTCACCCAGACGAGCACGGACGAGGCGAGCGACATGACCACCCTCGAGCGCCACGCGGAGGACATCATCTCGAGACTCGCCCGGTAGTCCCCGCCCAGGCACCCTCGGCGTGCCTAGAGTGGTGAGGGTGACCATCCGAGTGGCCCTCGAGCACCGCACGGCCTACGAGTTCGCCGAGCCCGTCCACGTCTACCCGCACACGATCCGGCTGCGGCCGGCGCCGCACTCGCGGACGCCGATCCCGAGCTACTCGCTGCGCATCGACCCGCCCGAGCACTTCCTCAACTGGCAGCAGGACCCCTTCGGCAACTGGCTGGCCCGAGTCGTCTTCCCCGACAAGGTCTCCCGCCTCGAGATCACCGTCGACCTCACCGCCGACATGACGGTCATCAACCCCTTCGACTTCTTCGTCGAGGACTGGGCCGCGACCTTCCCCTTCGCCTACCCGGAGCAGCTGCGCGAGGACCTCGCGCCCTACCTGCGCCCCGTCGACGACGGCGCGGAGGGCAGCGGCCCGGCCCCCGAGGTGAGCGCGTGGCTCGAGCAGGTGCTGCCCGGCCTGCTCACCGGGCCGCGCGACGCGCAGGTCGGCGAAGGCACCCCGATCGTCGACTTCATCGTCGGCCTCAACCGCGCCGTGCGCGAGAGCGTCGACTACACGGTGCGTCTCGAGGCCGGCGTGCAGACCCCGCAGCACACCCTCGAGCGGGGCATCGGCTCCTGCCGCGACTCCGCCTGGCTGCTCGTCTCCGCGCTGCGGCAGCTCGGCCTCGCCGCCCGCTTCGTCTCCGGCTACCTCGTGCAGCTGACCGCCGACCTCAGCGCCGTCGGCGACGACAGCCTCAACGGCCCGGCGCAGGACTTCACCGACCTGCACGCCTGGGCCGAGGTCTACGTCCCCGGCGCCGGCTGGATCGGCCTCGACGCGACCTCCGGCCTGCTCTGCGGCGAGGGGCACATCCCGCTCTCGTGCACCCCGCACCCGGCCTCCGCCGCACCGATCAGCGGCGCGACCGCCCCGACGCAGGTGAGCTTCGACTTCAGCAACACGGTGACCCGGTTTGCCGAGGACCCACGCGTCACCAAGCCGGTGAGCCAGGAGCAGTGGGACCGGATCACCGAGCTCGGCGAGGCTGTCGACCGGCTGCTCGTCGAGGGCGACGTGCGCCTGACGATGGGTGGCGAGCCGACCTTCGTCGCGGCCGGCGGGACCAAGGACCCGCAGTGGCACACCGCCGCCGACGGGGAGGAGAAGCGCGAGCTCGCCATGGCCCTCGCCCGGCGCCTCTCCGGGCCCGGCACCCTGCGCCACCACGGCCAGGGCAAGTGGTACCCCGGCGAACCGCTCCCCCGCTGGCAGATCGGCCTGAGCGAGCGCACCGACGGCGAGCCGCTGTGGCGCGCGCAGGAGCTGCTCGACGACCCCTGGGGCGAGGCGCGCGCGGAGTCCGGCTCGCCGGAGGCCGCGGGCGCCGCCCGCGACCTCGCGCTCGGCATCGCCCGGCGGCTAGGCATCCCGCCCGAGCAGCTCGTCGCCGCCGTCGAGGACCCGCTGCAGCAGGTCGTCACCGAGGCCCGCCTGCCCCACGGCGACGGCCCCTCCGCCGGGGACGTCGCCCCCGACAGCGAGGACGCCGCCGACGCCGAGCACCGCGCGGCCGTCGTCGCGCGGGTCGACGAGCAGGTCGACCTCGACACCCCGGCCGCCTGGGTGCTGCCGGTCTTCCCCGCCCCCGACGGCGAGGGCTGGGCGACGACGACGTGGCGCACCCGCCGCGGCTTCCTCGCCCTCGTGCCCGGCGACTCGCCCGCCGGTCTGCGGCTGCCGTTGTCCTCGATCGCCTGGACGGAGGGCCCCGACCAGCCGGAGCGGTCCCCCTTCGACCCGCGCGGAGCGCTGCCCGCCCTCGACCCGACGACGCTGCCGGCCAGCGATGCCGCACCCGCCCGGGTGCTGCCGATCGACGAGTCGCCGCGCACCGCCCTGGCCGTGCAGCACCGCGACGGGCACCTCTTCGTCTTCCTGCCGCCGGTGTCGCACCTCGAGGACGCCCTCGAGCTCGTCGGCGCCGTCGAGGGCGCCGCGGTCGAGACCGGCCACGCGGTCGTCCTCGAGGGCTACCCGCTGCCGGGCGACGACCGGGTCCGCACGATGTCGGTGACGCCCGACCCCGGCGTCATCGAGGTCAACGTCGCGCCGACCGCCTCGTGGGCCGAGCTCGTCGAGCAGACCGAGGGCCTCTACGAGCACGCGCGCCAGATCCACCTGTCGACGGAGAAGTTCGACCTCGACGGCGCGCACACCGGCACCGGCGGCGGCAACCACCTGACGCTCGGCGGACCGACGGCCGCCGACAGCCCGCTGCTGCGTCGACCCGACCTGCTGCGCTCGCTCGTCACCTACTGGCAGCACCACCCGGCCCTGAGCTATCTCTTCTCCGGGCGCTTCATCGGCCCGACCTCGCAGGCGCCGCGCGTCGACGAGGGCCGCGCCGACACGCTCTACGAGCTCGAGATCGCCTTCGCGCAGCTCGACCACGTCATCGCGATGGAGCACGTCGAGTCCGACGTCACCGAGCCGCTCGACGAGACCTTGCGGCCCAAGCGCGACACGCGCCCGTGGCTCGCCGACCGGCTGCTGCGCCACCTGCTCACCGACATCACGGGCAACACGCACCGGTCGGAGTTCTGCATCGACAAGCTCTTCGCGCCCGGCTCCGAGCGCGGGCGGCTCGGGCTGCTCGAGATGCGGGGCTTCGAGATGCCGCCGCACCCGCGGATGGCGCTGCTGCAGGCGCTGCTCGTGCGCGCGCTCGTCGCCCGCTTCTGGGCGGAGCCCTACACGGGGCCGCTCGTGCACTGGGGCACCCGGCTGCACGACCGCTACCTGCTGCCGGCCTTCGTCGCCGCCGACCTGCGCGACGTCCTCGACGACGTCAACCGCTACCTGGAGCGGGCCGGGGCCGGGCGCATCGACCCGGCGTGGTTCGACGCCTTCCTCGAGTTCCGCTTCCCGCGGCTGGGGGACACGACGATCGCCGGCGTCGAGCTCGAGCTGCGCACCGCGATCGAGCCGTGGCACGTCCTCGGCGAGGAGGTCAGCCAGTTCGGCACCGCCCGCTACGTCGACTCCTCGGTCGAAAAGGTCCAGGTCCGCGCCGTCGGCCTCGTCGAGGGCCGGCACGTCGTCACGTGCAACGGCGTGCCCGTGCCCATGGTCCCCGTCGCCGAGCAGGGCTGGGGCGGTCCCGTCGGGGCGAAGGGGAGCTCCGGCGCCTTCGTCGGTGGCGTCCGCTACCGCGCCTGGGCGCCGCCGTCGGCGCTGCACCCGACGATCGGGGTCCACGGTCCGCTCGTCTTCGACCTCGTCGACCGGTGGACCGGCCGCTCGCTCGGTGGCTTCACCTACCACGTGACCCACCCGGGCGGCGTCGCCTACGACACCTTCCCGGTCAACGCCGCGTCCGCGGAGTCGCGCCGGGCGGCGCGCTTCGTCGCGAGTGGTCACACCCCCGGCCCGGTCGACCTGGCGGCACTGCCCGACCCGATGACGGGCTTCGGCCCGGCCGTCACCGATTTCCCCGTGACGCTCGACCTGCGCCGCTTCCCCGGCACGGACCGGCAGCCGGGCACCGAGGACGAGTTCGCCGCCCCGCCGACCGAGGCGGTCGACCCGGGCATGCCTCCGGTCGACGGTGAGCCGGTCGTCGAGATCACGGCGGAGGGCCCGGTGCAGGAGACCGTGGGCGCTCCCGACGACCAGGCCTGAGCCCCGGGGAGCCCGCCGGCAGCCGGCGCCGATCTCCCCTTCGAACTCTGCAAAACCCTAGGGTCCTGCGGAGTGGGCCGGGGGAACTTCGCAAGACCCTAGGGTTTTGCGAAGTTCGGGGGCCGGACGGCGTGGGGAGCGCTCCCCCTGCCGTCAGCGCGGCGGATTCCCTAGGCTCCGACCATGAGTCCGGTGACCCACGGCGCTGACACCGCGCGCCTGCACGAGATCGCCGCCCAGCTCGGGCGGTGCGCCGACGACGTGCGCGACGTCGGCACCACGGGCAGCCGGCTGCTGACGGTGCTCGGCGACGCCTGGCAGGGCCCCGACGTCGAGCACTTCGCGCACGGCTGGGCCGGCGCCAGCCGGGTCGTCGACGACCTCGCCAGCCGGCTCGACGGCTTCGCCGGCGACCTGCGGCGACAGGCCGGGGACCAGGACGAGGTGAGCACGACAAGGCCGGGGGGCGCCCCCTTCGCCCCGGGCGTGAGCCCCGAGCCCGCCGCCGGGGACGGCGACACGGACACCAAGCCGGGACACGGCCTGACCAAGATCGGCCGCTCCCCCGGCGCCGAGCTGCCCGAGGGGCTCGACCCGGACGACCCCGGCGTGCCCGAGCTGATGCAGACGGAGCAGGGCCGCGAGCTGCTGCAGTGGCTCGCCGACGAGGGCATCGAGGTCGTCGTGGGAGGCAACGGCGGCACCTACTACAACCCCGGCACCGACGTCATCGTCCTCGGCTCCACGGCCGACGAGTGGTCGCTCATCCACGAGGCGAGTCACGCCCGCTCGGACGTCGAAGGACTGACCGTCGAGACCACCGAGGTCACCCGCGACGAGTACGTCACGGCGAAGATCGACGGCGAGGTCGAGGCGATGGCCCAGGAGGCCTACTACTACCAGGCGACCGACGGCGAGAGCGCGCTGTCGGTCGACGAACAGCACATCACCAACTACCTCGTGGCCCACGACGAGGCCGTCGCCGCCGGCGCGAGCCCCGAGGAGGCCGACGCCGCCGGGCGCGCCGCGATCCGCGAGCTCTTCGAGAGCGGCTACTACTCCCCGTCGACGGGCGACGGCGACGAGACCTACATGGACTACTACGGCGAGCAGTGGGACGAGGACAACTCATGACCGACATCGCGACCATCTCGACGACGACGGACGAGCCGATGCTCGCGTCGGTCGTCTCCGACGCCAGGACCCGTCTGCGGCCCGTGCCCGTGGCGGCGCTGCGCGGGTGGCGGCTCCTCGACGTCCTCTGGCGCGGCCCCTCGCACCCGGCGCGGTGGTTCGTCGCCGTCGCCGACGACGGCCGGGTCGTCGTGCTGAGCGGCCATCCCGAGCGCTGGGCGCAGATCGACGGCACCCGGGTGGGCTCCGCCGACGAGGCGCTCGAGCTGGCGACCGCGCGGGCCGATGCCACCCGTGACATGGCGAAGGGGTGGCAGCTCCTGACCTCTGCCGATGACCTGCGCCTCCGCCCCGCCACCGGGGCGGACGCCCGGCAGCAGGTCGACGAGGCGAGGGAGCAGGTGCGCGCGCTCGCCGAGCCGCCCCGGGTCGCGGGTGACGGGCCCTGGCAGGTGCGGCTGTGGTCGGTCACCGACGGCGACCTCGTGCTCCACGAGGTGACCGTGGCGCCGGACGGCGCGGTGACCGAGCGGACCGGCGTCGAGCTCGCCGGCCTGCCGGTGCCGATCGCGCGCTGAACACCTCGATCCGCCCGAATAGATTGCGCGCAAACCAATTGCGTGCAATGCTTCAGAGGTGCAGACGGACCACCAGCTCGACCAGCAGATCTGCTTCGCCCTCTACTCGGCGTCGCGCTCGGCGACCGCGGCCTACCGCGACGGCCTCGCCGAGATCGGGCTGACGTACACCCAGTACGTCACCCTCCTCGCCCTGTGGGAGCGCGACGGCCGCACCGTCACCGAGCTCGGCGAGGCGCTGCACCTCGACAGCGGGACGCTCTCCCCCCTTCTCAAGCGCATGTCGGCGAGCGGTCTCGTCGAGCGCCGTCGCGAAGGGGAGGACGCCCGCCGCGTGACGATCCACCTGACCACCGCCGGTCGGGACCTCGAGACGCAGGTCGCGGCGATCCAGCGCCGCCTGTACGACGCCGTCGACATGGAGCCCGAGGAGCTGGCGACCCTGCGTCGCCTGGCCCAGAGGTTCTGCGCATCCGTCGGCGACCCCACCCCCACCCAAGGAGCATGACGATGAAGACTCTCTACACCGCAGAGGCCCTCGCCACCGGTGCCGGCCGCGACGGGCACGGCCGCACCAGCGACGGCCGCCTCGACCTCGACCTCGCGATCCCCCAGGAGATGGGCGGGTCGGGCGAGGGGACCAACCCCGAGCAGCTCTTCGCCGTCGGCTACGCCGCGTGTTTCCACTCGGCGCTGCAGGCCGTGGCCCGCGCCGGCAAGGTCGACGTCGCCGACTCCGCCGTCGGCTCGCGCGTGCACATCGGCCCCAAGGAGGGCGGCGGCTACCAGCTGGCCGTCGAGCTCGAGGTCACCCTGCCCCACCTCGACGCCGAGGCCGCCCAGCAGCTCGCGGACCAGGCACACCAGGTCTGCCCCTACTCCAACGCGACGCGCGGCAACATCGACGTCACCGTCACGGTCACGCAGGACTGATCGCCGATGACCCAGATCCCCACGACCACCCGACAGATCGTCCTCGCCTCGCGCCCGCAGGGCGCGCCGACGGCCGACAACTTCCGCCTCGAGACCGTTGAGTTGCCGCCGCTCGCCGACGGCCAGGTGCTCGTGCGCAATGTCGTCATGTCGGTCGACCCCTACATGCGCGGTCGGATGAACGACGTGAAGTCCTACGTCGCCCCCTTCGAGATCGACGCCCCGCTCGACGGCGGCGCCGTCGGCGAGGTCATAGCCTCCCGCTCCGACGACGTCGCCGTGGGCCAGCACGTGCTGCACGGCCTCGGCTGGCGCGAGCACGCGGTGCTCCCGGCGAAGTCCGTGCGGGTCGTCGACACCGACGCCGCGCCCGCCTCGACCTATCTCGGCGTCCTCGGCCTCACCGGCCTGACGGCCTACGTCGGGCTGACCGCCGTGGCCGGCATGCGCGAGGGTGACACCGTCTTCGTCTCCGGCGCGGCCGGCGCCGTCGGGCAGGCCGCCGGCCAGATCGCCAAGGCGCTGGGCGCCGGCCGGGTCGTCGGCTCCGCCGGCTCGGCCGACAAGGTCGCCCGCGTGGTCGAGCTGGGCTACGACGCGGCCTTCAGCTACCGCGACGGTCCCGTCGCCGAGGGGCTGGCCTCGGTCGCGCCCGACGGCATCGACGTCTACTTCGACAACGTCGGCGGCGAGCACCTCGAGGCCGCGATCGGCGCGCTGTCGACCTTCGGTCGGGTCGCGATGTGCGGGGCGATCTCGCAGTACAACTCGACCGAGCCGCCCTCCGCACCCCGCAACCTGGCCCTCGCCATCGGCAAGGGGCTGACCCTGCGCGGCTTCGTCGTCGGTCAGTACCCCGAGCTCGTCGCCGAGTACCACTCCCGGGCGCCCCAGTGGCTCGCCGAGGGGCGGCTGCGTTCGGACGAGACCTTCCGCGACGGTCTCGACGCCGCCCCGCAGGCCTTCATGGACCTGCTCGACGGTGCCAACATGGGCAAGATGCTCGTCCGTCTCTGATGGCGCCCTCACTCATGTGGTTCCGCCGGGACCTGCGCCTGCGCGACCACCCAGCCCTGCGGGAAGCCGCATCACGCGGCGCGGTGCTCCCCCTCTTCGTCATCGACCCGACGATGTGGGGGCCGGCCGGTGCGGCGAAGACCGCGTGGCTGGCCGCCACCCTGCGAGCACTTGACGCCTCCCTCGACGGTCGCCTCGTGATTCGGCTCGGCGACCCGGCCGAGGTCGTGCCGCGCGTCGCCCGCGAGGTCGGGGCCACCTCGGTCCACGTCAGCCGGGAGAACGAGCCCGGCGGCGTCGAGCGCGATCGTCGTGTCGTCGCCGCGCTGCGCGAGATCGGCGTCGAGGGTGTGGCCACCGGCTCGCCCTTTGCCGTCGACCCCGGCACGGTGCGGACGAAGGGAGGCACCCCCTTCAAGGTCTTCACCCCCTTCGCCACCGCGTGGCGCGAGCACGGCTGGGACGAGCCGACGAGTGCGCCGCGTGGGGTCGAGTGGATCGAGGCCGACACCGACGGCCGGGTCGAGGCGATGCTCGACAAGGCGGCCCGCGAGTGCCCGATCGACCTGCCGACCGCGGGCGAGGACGCCGCCCGGCGGCGCTGGGTGCGCTTCCGCGACGAGGCGCTGGCCGACTACGACCACGATCGCGACCTCCCGGCGGTCGAGGGCACCTCGCGGATGTCCGCGGACCTGCACCTCGGGGTCGTCCACCCCCGCCAGCTGCTGCACGACCTGCGCGGGGAGCGCGGCGCGGGTGCCGAGAGCTACCGCACGGAGCTCGCCTGGCGGGAGTTCTACGCCGACGTGCTCTGGGCCAACCCGGACTCCGCGTGGCAGGACCTGCGGCCGCTCCCCCTTCGCTACGACGAACCGCAGGACGCCATCGAGGCGTGGCGCGAGGGGCGCACCGGTTACCCGATCGTCGATGCCGGCATGCGCCAGCTGCTCGGCGAGGGATGGATGCACAACCGGGTGCGGATGGCCACGGCGAGCTTCCTCACCAAGGACCTGCACGTGTGGTGGCCCGTCGGCGCGCGGCACTTCCTCGAGCACCTCGTCGACGGGGACCTCGCGTCCAACAACCACGGCTGGCAGTGGGTCGCCGGCACCGGCACGGACGCGTCCCCGTACTTCCGTGTCTTCAACCCCGTCACGCAGGGCAAGCGCTTCGACCCCGACGGTGCGTACGTGCGCCGGTGGGTGCCGGAGCTGGCCCATCTCGAGGGCGCCGCAGCGCACGAGCCGTGGAAGCACGACGACGGGTACGCGCACGACTACCCGGAGCGGATCGTCGACCACGCGGAGGAGCGGCTCGAGGCCCTGGCGCGCTACGACGAGGCGACCTGAGGCGAGCTGCTCGCCGGGTCGGGCATCACGCTGCCCCGACTGCGCTCGTCAGTCCGCGTCGACGCCTCGCTCGACGGTCGTCGTCACCCGCGTCAGGCTGGGTGACGCGGGCGTGGAGCTGAAGCCGAATCGTGGCGGCGGCGTGACCGGGGTGAGGCCGCCGATGGACTGGCCCGACCAGGTGCCGGACAGCGACGTCACCTGCCGCTGGTCGTGCGCCCCGTAGTACTCGCGCCGCCCACCGCCGGCGCTGCCGACGGTGCGCACCCCCGGAAGCAGCCGCCGCGCGATGGGGTCGGCGAGATGCGCGAAGGCGCGGCTGCGCCCCACCCGCTCGGGCACGGTTCGCAGGACCAGGCCGAGGGCCGTGCGCCCTCCCAGACCGATCGTGCACCGCAACGGGCCTGCGTCGAGGCGCCACACGTCATCGTCGACCTGCAGGGCAACCGGGCCGACCCGGACCTCGTCGAAGGAGTACGTGGCGGCGACGTACTGAGCGACCTCGTCGTCCGGCGCCAGCAGGACCCGACGGTCGTCAGGCGTCGCGACCATGACATCGGTGAAGGCCCCGAGGGGCGAGTCCCACCAGTCGCCGACCACCAGCCGCAGCCCGCTGCTGCTGCCCGCCCCGAGGATGCGCCCGTGGAAGCGCTCGAGGAGGGTGCGGGTCACGGCGTGCCGTCGTCACGGCCGGCGACCCGGGCGAGGGTCAGCGAGAAGTCGTCCGCCGCGTCGGTCCAGCTCGTCACCGGCTCGAAGCCGTGCTCGGTCAGCTCGTCACGGAGCAGGCCGAGGTCGAACTTGCGCGAGATCTCGGTCCGCAGGTGCTCCCCCTTCGCCAGGCGCCACGTGCGACCGATCCCGGTGAAGTCGGCCGTGATGTCACGCACCGCACGCAGCCGCATCTCGATGCGCGAGGCGCGGTCGTCCCACGCGGCCTCGTGGACGAGGTCGTCGCGGGACAGGCCCGTGACGGGCGTGGTGCGGGTGATGACGTCGACGAGGTTGAGGTTGAAGCGCGCGGTCACTCCTGCCCCGTCGTCGTAGGCCGCGACGAGCCGGTCCGGGTCCTTGACGAGGTCGGCGCCGAGGAGCAGGTGGTCGCCCGGGGCGAGGGCCGCGTGCACCATGTCGAGGAACCCGGAGCGCTCGTCCTCCTCGAAGTTGCCGATCGTGCCGCCGAGGAAGACGAGCAGGCGTTCGCCCGGCTCCCCCGACAGCGGTGGCAGGTGGTGGAAGTCGGCGACCGCCGGCTCCACCCTCAGGGCCGGGTAGTCCGTGCGCAGACGGTCGGCGGCTTCGAGGAGGACCTCCTTGCTGATGTCGAGGGGCGCGTAGAGCGCGGACCGCCCCTGCGCGGTGAGGGCGTCGAGCAGCTCACGGGTCTTGGTCGCCGTGCCCGCCCCCAGCTCGTGGAGGCTGCGCGCGCCGCTCAGCGCGATGATCTCGCCGCTTCGGTCGGAGAGGATCTCCCGCTCGGCACGCGTCGGGTAGTACTCGGGCAGGGTGGTGATCTCGTCGAAGAGGCGGGAGCCCCGCTCGTCGTAGAACCAGCGTGGCGGCAGGGTCGCCGGCTGCGACCAGAGGCCGGAGCGCAGGTCGGCCTCGAGCTCGGCGCGGCTCACCGGGCGAGTCGCAGTCCGGAGAAGGCCCACCGGGACGCGGCGGGGAAGAAGTTGCGATAGGTCGTGCGCGGGTGGTCCGGCGGGGTGACCGCTGAGGCGCCCCGCAGGACGTGCTGGTCGTTCATGAACTTGCCGTTGTACTCGCCCACGGCGCCCGGGGCCGTCTCGAATCCCGGGTACGGCAGGTACGCACTCGCCGTCCACTCCCAGACGTCGCCGAAGGTGACCTCGGCCGCGGGCCCGGGGTGGCAGCGCTCGGGGTCGAGCAGACCGCCGTGCGTCTGGTGACCGCTCACGGCGCGGGCCTCCCACTCCTGCTCGGTGGGCAGGCGGTGGCCCGCCCACCGGGCGAAGGCATCGGCCTCGAAGAAGGAGATGTGGCACACCGGCTCGGCGGCCACCACCGGACGGCGTCCCGACAGGGTGAAGGTCGTCCAGCCGTGGTCGTCGTCCCGGCGCCAGTAGCCGGGCGCGTCCCACCCCGTGGCCTGCAGGGTCGCCCACCCGTCGGAGAGCCACAGGTCGGGGCGGGCGTAGCCGCCGTCGTCGATGAACCGGACCCACTCGGCGTTGGTCACCTGGCGGGTGCCGACCTCGACGTCGTCGAGCCACACCCGGTGACGCGGGCGCTCGTTGTCGAAGGCGAAGCCGCTGCCGTCGTCTCCGATGTGCGTGACCCCACCGGGCACGTGCGTCCAGCGCTGCGGGACCGGGTCGGCCGCGGGGTCGGGGTCGAGCGCCCGCTCGACGTAGACCGGTTGGAGGACATTGCCCGAGAGGAGGTGCTTGAGGTCCATGAGGAGCAGCTCCTGGTGCTGCTCCTCGTGGTGGCAGCCGAGCTCGACGAGGTCGAGCAGCGCCTCGTCGAGGGTCCCGTCCTCGAGCCGGGCGACGAGCTGCTCCTCGACGTCCTGGCGGTAGGCCGCGACCTCGGCGACGCCCGGGCGGGTCACGTGTCCGCGCGCGGCGCGGGGGTGACGCTCCCCCACGGCCTCGTAGTAGCTGTTGAAGAGGTAGCGGAAGGCGGGGTCGCGCGGTTGGTAGGCAGGGTCGGCGCCGAGGACGAACTCCTCGAAGAACCACGTGGTGTGGGCTCGGTGCCACTTCGTCGGGCTGGCCTCGGTCATCGACTGCGGCGTCTGGTCCTCGGGACCGAGGTCCCGGGTGAGCCGGTCGGTCCGTGCCCTGACGGCGAGGAACCGCTCGGTCAACGCGGCGAGATCTGGTCGGGGTGAGATCGTGGTCATGCTGTCCTCCATGCGACGGAGGTTGACGACCACCGTCGGGCACCGGGGAAGTGGAGCTTCGGACGGGTTCCACGCTACGCGCTTCCCCCGACGAGCGAGCGTCGTGGCCCCGGGTGGGGGCGGCGCGACACGTCGGGGGACGCGGCGTCGCTCAGAGGCTGACGGTGCCGGTGTCGCCGAGGTCGGGCCGCCCGTCGCTGACGAGTCCCTTGGCCATCTGGACGACCGTCGCCACGGTGCCGGGCGAGGTCCAGTAGCGCGCGGTGTCGGCCGTGACCGTGATCAGGGTGCTGTTCGGGTCATCGGGGCCGCCCTCCATGAAGGCACCGGCCGACGCGTCCCACAGCCGCCCGAGCAGCTCCCGGTCGTCGTTGCGACGGGCCGTGCCGCTGACGCTCACCCAGCCGTCGTCCGTGGCGTACGCGATGTTGACCTCGGGGTGGGTCGTGATCGCCCGCACCTTGTCGGTGTCGGCCTCGGTGATGAAGTGGATGGTGCCCGGGTCGTCGAGGTCCTGGGTGCCCATCGGCACCGACACCAGACGTCCGTCCTCGACGTGGGTGAGGACGGCGATCCTCGTCTCCCGCATGATCTTGGCGACGGTCTCGATCTCGGTCTCGCTCATCGTGCGCTCCTTGTGCTCTCGGGGCGGTCTTCGCCGGCTGACTACCCGCTCCACTCGTGTCGACACACGGGACCCGCGGATCTGAGGCACCCGACAGCGCACCTGACCGATGTCGGGGCCCGCCTCGGGTGCTCCGTGCCGAGCCGGGCGCCGCGACGCGCGGCGAGGCCGTCTCGCTCGCCCGGGACGCCGGCCTGATCGGCTGAGGCCTTGTCGCCCCCTTCGCCAGTTGGGAGGGTGGAGCCATGAGCGATCTCAAGAGCCTGGCCAGCGACCTCCTCCGCCTGCACCACACCGACGAGACCCTCGTCCTGCCCACCGTCTGGGACGTGTGGTCCGCGCGTGCGGTCGTCGACGCGGGCTTCCCCGCCCTGACCATCGGCAGCCACCCGCTCGCCGACTCGCGCGGGCAGCAGGACGGCGAGGGCATGACCCTGGACGACGCGCTCGACGGCATCCGTCGGATCTGCTCGGCCGTGCGCGTGCCGGTGAGCGCCGACGTCGAGTCCGGCTACGACACCCCGGCCGCAGAGCTCGTCGAGCGGGTCCTCGACGCCGGTGCGGTGGGCATCAACGTCGAGGACACCGTGCACTCTCAGGACCGGGTGCGCGAGGTCGCCGAGCACGCCGACTACATCGGGGCGCTCCGCCAGGCCGCCGACGAGGCCGACGTCGAGCTCGTCATCAACGCGCGCACCGACGCGCTGCTCCACGGCACCGACCGCTTCCCCGACCCGGTCGCCGAAGCGATCACCCGCATCCGGGCGTGCGAGGAGACCGGCGCTCGCTGCGTCTACCCGGTGAAGATCCCCGACGCCGCCACCCTCGCCACCCTCATGGGGGCGACCTCGCTGCCGCTCAACGTCACCGCCCACCCCGTCGACGGCGCCCCCTCGGGATCCCTGCAGGAGCTGCGCGACGCGGGGGTGCGCCGGGTGACCTTCGGCCCGCTGCTGCAACAGGCGCTCACCCAGTCGGTCGCCGAGCTCACCGGCCCGTGGCTGGGCCGGGCCGGGTTGGCCGGCCAGCCGGGCTGACGTCCGGCAGACTCGGGCGCATGCGGCCCCTCCCCCAGCACTGGCAGCTCGCGAGCACCGAGGTCGAGCACGAGGGGCGGCACTTCCCCCTGCGCATCTGGGGGTGGTCGCTCGAGTCGGCCGCCGACGCGGCCGTGCGCGCGCAGCACCGGCTCGCCGCGGCCGTCGACCAGCTGACGCGCGGGCGGGCCGGCTTCGACTACTACCCCCGCACGCCCCTGCGCGAGGAGGTCCTCCACGAGGTGCGCGGCGCCGACGGTGCACTGATCGGGGCCGTGACGCGCAACCGGATGGGCGTCGAGGTGCTCAACACCGATGTGCTGCTCGTGGCCGACGTCGACCTGCCGGCTCCGCAGCGCAAGCTGTTTCGCACCGTGGAGCCCGACCCCGGGCCCGCGCTCGAGCGCATCGCCCGGTGGGCGGCGAGGCACCCCGACCTCGGGGTGCGCACCTATCGAACCGCAGCCGGCCTGCGGGTCATCATCACCGGCCTGGCGAGCGGGCCTCCCGACCTGACGACCCTCGTCGACCTCGGCTCGGACGACCTCTACGTGCGGCTGTGCGGACTGCACCAGACCTCCCGGGCCCGGCTGACGCCGAAGCCCCACCGGGTCGGCATGCCGAGGATCCACGTGGGCTGGCCGTACCTCGGTGGCGCCGAGCGGACCGCGGAGAGGTGGCTCAGGGACTACGAGCGGGCATGCGCCCGCCGTGCCGTGTGCGAGCTGCTGTCGGTGACCGGCCCCGCCCCGGACGGAGACGCGTCCGTGCTCGTCGACCTGCACGACCGGGTCACCCGGGCGACCTCCGGGCAGCAGCTGGCGTGAGCAACTGGCGTGAGCCGGCCTGGGCGCGGTCCTGCACGGGCGCGGGCCGGTCCCGCGCGGGTCACAACCAGCGCCGCACGCTCGCCACGTAGTCGCCGTAGGTCGAGCCGAATCGGTCGCGCAGCGCCTCCTCCTCGGCCGAGACCTGGAAGGTGTCGATGACCCCGACGAACCCGGCCACCGGCAGGATGGCGAGCAGGTCGCGGCGGTGGATCGCGTAGCCGGCGAGCAGCAGGGCGTCACCGAGGTAGATCGGGTTGCGGGAGTAGCGATAGATGCCCTGGCGCACGACCTTGCTCGCGTCGGCCGGACGGGTCGGATCGAGGGTCGTGCCCGCGGCGCGGATCTCCCGGATGCCGGCGGCAGCGACCCCCAGGCCGACCGCGGCGACCGCCGCTCCGAGGAGCGAGGTGGCCGGTGACGTGGACGCCCCGCGGCTCAGCAGGCGTTGGGCCGCGAGCGAGGCCAGCCCGACGACGGGCGGCGAGCGCAGGATCGAGAGGGGCTCCATGCACCAACGGTAGTCGCGTCGGCGCTCCGTGGACAGGCCCCGACGATGACGAGGAACCTCACCCCCTCCGCGAGTCGAAGAAGATCCGCGACCTGGATGTCGCGCTCCTTCTTCGACTGGCCATTCCCGGGCCGGGCTGTGCCGCGACCCAGCGGTCCGGACAATGAGTCAGTGTGACTCAGTGCCCCCGGCGCGGTACCCGGTCGGGGTGAAGCCGAGCATCCTGCCGAACTCGCGTGTGAGGTGGGCGTGGTCGGCGTAGCCGAGGTCCGCGGCGATCGTCGACAGGTCGGCTCCAGGCTCCTCACGGACGCGCTCGGCCGCCTCCTGCAGCCGGCGGCGACGGATGATCTCCCCCGGGCTCATCCCGACGTGCGTGCTCGCCAAGCGCTGCACGGTGCGCACGGACGCACCCAGTCGCGCGGCGAGGTCGTCGACCCGCAGCAGGGAGGGGTCGCTGTCGGCCAGCTCGACGAGACGTCGGGCCGGGACCGCGTCGGGATCCGCGGCCACCGCCGCCCCCACCTGCGTGGCGAGCCAGACCTCGAGCAGCCGCGCTGCGGCGGTGTGCCGTTCGTCCGCGTCGCCCGGGCCGTCCATGACCCGGGTGACGTCCGCGTGGAGGCGGGTCGCCCCCTTCGTCTCGGTGTCGCGGTCCCGCAGCGTGCCCACGTCGCCGACGAGCGCATGGGCCGCCCCCGGACGCAGCAGGGCGCCCACGACCCAGCCGCGCCCGGTGAGGTCGCGCCGCCAGGCCCGGGAGACCGGGCCGTACACCCGCACCGCATCGGCCTCGACGACGAGCTGGCACGCAGGGAAGGGCAGCGTCAGCGCCTCGTGCACCGCCCCCTCCGGCAGGTCCCACTCCGGCAACCAGAACCACCGCGCGAGGGGCTCTCCTTCCGCCGTCGGGAGGATCCGGGAGACCGGCGCCCGGGCGTCCGGACGCAGCTGGCCCTTGCGCAGGATCGCCTCGCTCACGGGCCGAGCGTAGGGGCACCCACGAGGTTGGCGCAGATCTTCAAGCGTCCCGCCCTCGGGCTGCCTAGCGTCGTGCCCATGGACACCACCACCGCAGCGACCGGCCAGCACACCGACCACGGCGTGCCGCACGGGTTCACCAGCCTGACCCCCTTCCACACCGTGCAGGATGCGCAGGGCGCGATCGCGTGGTACGCGCGGGTCTTCGGCGCGCGCACGGTCGACGTGACGCACATGCCGGACGGGAAGGGAGGGACGCTCGTCGCGCACGCGACGCTCGACTTCGGGCGGGGCCGGCTGCAGATCTCCGACCCGATGCCGGACTTCGGTCTCGTCGCACCCCACGAGGACGACGTCGTCTGCTCCTCGATCGCGCTCTACGTGCCCGACGTCGACGCCGTGGTCGCCGAGGCGCAGGCCGCGGGCGCGACGATCCGGGAGCCGCTCGCCGACTTCGTCTCCGGCGACCGCTTCGCCTCGATCCGCGACCCGCACGGGCTGCGCTGGGCCGTCATGACCCGCGTCGAGGACCTGTCCGACGAGGAGTCGGCGGCGCGGGTGCGGGAGTGGGCGGCCGGGCAGGGGTGAGCCCGGCCGCCCCCGCGGTCAGCTCGGGCGACGCTTGGGCGCGTTGGCCTCGGTCAGGCCGGCGTCGCGCTCGACGTGCTCGCCGAGGACGGCATCGATCTGCGCCAGGACCTGCGGCTCGAGCGTAACGCCGGACGCGGCGACGTTTTCCTCCACCTGCTCCGGGCGGGAGGCGCCGATGATGGCCGCGGCGACGTTGCGGTTCTGCAGCACCCACGCGACGGCGAGCTGGGCCATCGACAGGCCGACCTCGTCGGCGATCGGCCGCAGCCCCTGGACCGCGGTGAGCAAGGCATCGTCCTGGACCCGGCCGGAGATGGAGCCGCCGACCTCCTCGTGGGCGGCGCGGCTCCCTTCGGGCAGGGGCTGACCGGGCTGGTACTTGCCGGTGAGGATGCCCTGGGCGACCGGGCTCCACACGATCTGCGAGAGGCCGAGCTCCTCGCAGGTCGGGACGACCTCGCCCTCGATGACCCGCCAGATCATCGAGTACTGCGGCTGGCTCGAGATGAGGCGGATGCCGAGCTCGCTCGCCAGGCGGTGGCCCTCGCGGATCTGCTCGGCAGTCCACTCGCTGACGCCGATGTAGAGCGCCTTGCCCTGCCGCACGACGTCGGCGAAGGCCTGCATCGTCTCCTCGAGCGGCGTCTCGGTGTCGAAGCGGTGCGCCTGGTAGAGGTCGACGTAGTCGGTCTGCAGCCGGCGCAGCGAGCCGTCGATCGACTCGCGGATGTGCTTCGCGGACAGGCCGGAGTCGTTGTGCCCGCCAGGGCCGGTCGGCCAGTAGACCTTGGTGAGGATCTCGAGCGACTCACGCCGCTCGCCCTTGAGCGCCTCGCCGAGGACGCTCTCCGCCTTGGTGTTGGCGTAGACGTCGGCCGTGTCGAAGGTCGAGATGCCGTGGTCGAGCGCCGCCCGCACGCAGGCGGTCGCGGCGTCGGCCTCGACCTGCGAGCCGTGGGTGAGCCAGTTGCCGTAGGCGATCTCGCTGATCTTGAGACCACTCTTGCCGAGGTATCGGTACTCCATGCGGCTCACGCTACGCCCGGTCAGGGCGTGACGTTGAGCCGCCCGAGGACGACCTGCGCGATGCCCTCGTCGCCGGTGACCTGCACGTCCGCCTGCTCCGGGTCGATCCGGCCGCCGGTGAGCAGCAGCCACGTGGCGTCGTCCATCGCGAGGGTGACGTCGCTCCCTTCGCTCGGGTCGAAGGGAGCAGCCCTCCCGTCGTCGCCGACCCGGGCGGCGAGCACCCGGCCCTGCGGGCCGGAGATCTCGGCGACGACGGCCGTGCCGACGGGCAGCCGGCGCAGGGCTACGGGGAAGGCGCGGGTCATGATGCCGGCGACGTGCACGGCCCCGACCCCGGTCGTCGTCAGGGGGCGGCCCGTCGCCCGGCGGATGTCCTGCTCGTGCACCCACAGGTCGATCGGGCGGTTGCGCAGCAGCGTCGCCAGGTCCCACCCGAGCGCGCCGACGATGCCGGGCGCCGGCTGCGACGGGTCGGTGAGGTCGAGCCCGGCGAAGACCCCACGGCGACGCGCGCACGCGGTCTCGAACTCGTTGAGCAGCTCTGCGGCAGAACGCCCCCGACGGGCCTCGACCCCGACGTGCGTGAGGTCGGTCGGCATCGGCTGGTTGGCCCGGGACTCGACGTCGATCTCCCCACCCTCGGGCTGCGGCATGCCGGCGGCCTCCGACTCGAGGTGCGCGAGGTGGGCGAGCACGTCCTGGACGGTCCAGCCCGGCAGCGCCGGCCGGTCCCAGTCGTCGTCGCCGAGGTCGCGCAGGACGGCGAGGAGGTCCTGGGAGGCCTGCTCCCAGAGGTCGAGCGGGTCAGGTCGCGTCATGGCCTCACCCTAGGGTGCGAGGATCGGGCCGTGACCACGGACGGACTGGACAGCTCCCCCCTTCGCGCTGTGCTGCTGGGATGCGGTGATCTCGGGATCCGCGTCGGCACCGCGCTACATGCGAAGGGGGTGGACGTCACCGGGGTGCGTCGCACCGTCGCGGCCCTGCCGCCGCACATCCGGGGCGTGGCCGCTGACCTGGTGGCCGGCGACGTGCCCGACCTGCCGGCGGACCTGCTCGTCATCACGATGACCCCGGACCGGCGCGATCCTGCTGGCTATCGCACGACCTATGTCGAGGCGGTGCGGCGTGGCCTGGATGCGGTGCTGCGAGGCGGCACTCCTCGGCGGGCAGTGCTCGTGTCGTCGACGAGCGTCTACGGCGACCTCGAGGGAGATCTCGACGAGACGACAGCCGTTGCGCCACAGGCGGATCGGCCGCAGATCCTCCTCGAGTCGGAGGCGCTCTTGCACGCGGCCCTCCCCCACGGCACGGTGCTGCGCCTCAGCGGTCTCTACGGGCGGCCCGGCAGCCGGCTCGTGCAGCGGGTGCAGGCCGGCGACAACCCCGACCCCGGGCGCTGGACCAACCGGATCCACCGCGAGGACGCCGCCGCCGTGATCACCCACCTGCTGACGATGGCCGCGGACCCGGCAGACCTCTACGTCGGCACCGACGACGAGCCGGCGCTCGCCGGCGACGTGCGCGACCTCGTGGCCGACGAGCTGGGGGTCCCGCGGCCCGAGCCCACCGGGATGCTCGAGCCGACGGGCCGGCGCCTGCTCAACGCGCGCCTGCGGGCGACGGGTGTGGAGCTGCGGTACCCGACCTATCGCGAGGGGTACCGGGCGATCCTGCGGCAGCAGGGCTGACGACGATCAGCCGCCCTCGCCGGCGTCCTCGCGGACGTCCTGCCACTGGTCGGCGTAGTACTCCTCGTAGCCCTCACCGGTGGTCGAGGTCTCGAACTCGACGGCGCCGTCCTCGCCCGCCACGAACATCTCACGCACCCGCTCGCGCCCCGCGGCGTCGGCCTCCTCGGGTGTCTTGCCCGCGTCGATCGCCTCGGTGTAAGCCGTGTCGTAGTTGACCTCGGTGGTGGACCGCTCGATCGGGTAGCCACGCATGCGCATCTCCTTGTCGTAGTAGATGCCCTCCGTCGTGGCGTCGACCTCGTTGTCGATCTGACTCCGGACGTAGTCCTCCTGCGACACCTTGGTCGCGTCCGCACGAGTGCCCTCGGCGTCCCACTGGGCGTGGCTCGCCTCGTGGATCGCCGACGAGCCGTCCGCCGAGCTCGCGATGTACATCGTGTTGCTCTCGGGGTCGTAGTAGGTGCCCGAGCCCTCGGCCGGCGCCAGCGTGACGTCGTTGTCCGTCATCCACTGGAGGGTCTCGCGGCCACGCGGCGAGGCCATCAGCTCCTGGACCAGGGGGTCGTCGGGGTCGGCTCCCGCGGGGAGGGTGACGCCGTCGACGCCGGGGTCGTCGGGTCGCTTGTCCTCGGGGACCTCCGTCACGGGGTCCTCGCCCCACAGCCCCACGCTCTCGAGAACGCCTCGCATCCGGTCGAACACGCTGCCCGGGCGCTCCATGGGACCGTCGCCGTCACGGTGCGGCTCGGGAGAGCCGTCGGTCGCGGCGCTGCTGGGCCCCGGACCGCCCGAGCCCGAGCCGCCTCCGCCACCCGAGCGGCTGCTCGTCCGCTCCTGGTCGGCGGCCTGGCGCTGCAGCTCCTGCTCGAGGCGGCTGAGCATGTCGGCGGCGGCGTCGATCCTGGGCCGGGCCGCGCTCCACTCGGCGGCGAAGTGCTCCATGTCCGGGCCCATCCACGACTCCGCGAGGACGGTCACGAGCTGGCTGCCGGTCACCCCCACGGTGCGGGTCGCATGGGCGTTGGCGCGCAGACCACCCGCGATCTGGTCGAGTCGCGTGGTGTCGGCGCCTTCGCTGACCGGTGCCATGTCCTCCCCTTCGTCGCCGGGCCGTCGCCCTGTGCAGCCCTGTGCCACCGACCCTACGGAGGCGGCAGGCCGGCTGCGATGGGGAGGCCTCCCCTTCCTATGCTGACCGCATGGATCTGCAGGAGATGCTCGACCAGGCCGCGACCGGCGACGTCCACGTCGAGGAGGGCTGGGGGCAGGGCCGCGCGACCTTCGGCGGGCTCGTCGGCGGGCTGCTCGTCTCGGCGATGCTGCCGCACGTGCCGCAGGCGGCATCACTGCGCAGCCTGACGGTCAACTTCGTCGCGCCGGTGGCGCCGGGTGCGGCGCAGGCCGAGGTCGAGGTGCTGCGGTCGGGCAAGAGCGCCACCCAGGTCCTGGCGACCCTGCGGCAGGAGGGCGCTCCCGTGGCGGTCGCGCTCGGTGCCTTCGGCACGCCGCGCGAGTCGGCGATCAGCGTGGCGCCGACCGCCGAGGCACCGCAGATGGCGGCGCCCGAGACGATCGAGCCCTTCCCCCACATCGCCGGCATGACGCCCGACTTCTTCCAGCACCTCGACATGCGGCTGGCCGACGGCGGCTTCCCCTACTCCGGCGCGAGCACCTCGCACATGGACGGGTGGATGCGCTTCCGGCAGGCGCCGCCGACCTTCGACATCCGGCACTTCGTCACGCTCGTCGACTGCTGGCCCCCGGCGATCGTGCAGATGCTGTCGGAGCTCAAGCCGGGCAGCAGCATGACGTGGACCCTCGAGATCGTCGACGACGTCACGGCTGAGCCCGACGCGCACTGGCCCTACGCCGTGCGCACCGATATCGCCGGTGGCGGCTACGGGCACACCGACGCCCGCGTCTGGCACCCGGACGGGCGGCTCGTCGCGATCAGCCGGCAGACGGTCGCGGTCTTCGGCTAGGGAGCCGCGCGCGATCTGCGGCCGAGCCGCCGTGGGACAAAGACACCCCGCGTCCGTGGAGACGCGGGGTGTCTTTGACTCGCGACCGATCAGGCCGACGAAGGGAGGAAGCTCCCGTCAGCGGCGGCCGCTGCGACCGGAGCTGCTCGAGGAGAAGGCGACGACGCTGCCGCCGCGCGAGGCACCCTGGCGGTTGCCGCCCTGGCCCCCGCGACGCTGACCGCCGCCGTTGCCCTGGCTGCCACCGCTGCGCGACTGGCCGCCCTGGCCGCGGCCGGAGCCACCGCCCTGACCGCCGCCGTTGCGGTTGCGCCCGGCGCCGCCGCGCTCGCCGCGGCCGGATGCCTGGCCGCCGGAGGCGCCACGGCCCTGCGAGCTGCGGCCGCCCTGACCGCCTCGGCCACCCTGGCCACCTCGACCACCGCCGCGGTTACCTCCCTTCGCCCGGCCGTTGCCCTGCTGGGCAGGAGCCTCGACGACGAAGGGACCGGGGAAGGTGCGCTCGCCCGGGGCGAGCTCGGCGAGGAGCTCGTGGCCGACGCCGACGCGGGTGGTCGTCGGCTTGATGCCGGCCTTGCGGGTGAGGTCGCGGACGTCGCGGACCTGATCGTCGGTCATGAGCGTGACGACCGTGCCCTCGGCGCCGGCGCGCGCGGTGCGACCGGAGCGGTGGAGGTAGGCCTTGTGCTCGACCGGCGGGTCGGCGTGGATGACGAGCGAGACGTCGTCGACGTGGATGCCGCGGGCGGCGATGTCGGTGGCGACGAGGGTCTGCGCGGTGCCCGAGTGGAAGGCCTCCATCGTGCGGGTGCGCGCGTTCTGGCTGAGGTTGCCGTGCAGCTCGACCGCGGGGACACCGGCGGCGTTGAGCTGGCGGGCCATCTTCTTGGCGCGGTGCTTGGTGCGGGTGAAGACGACCTTGCGGCCCGGCGCGGCCACGAGGTCGGTGAGGACCGGCAGGTGGTCGTTGCTGCTGATGTGCAGGACGTGGTGGGTCATCTTCGCGACGGGCGACTGGGCCGAGTCGGCCTCGTGGGTCACCGGCTGCTCGAGGTAGCGCTTGACGATCTGGTTGATCGCGCCGTCGAGGGTCGCGGAGAAGAGCATCCGCTGGCTGCCGCGCGGGGTCTTGTCGAGGATGCGCTTGACGCCCGGGAGGAAGCCGAGGTCGGCCATGTGGTCGGCCTCATCGAGGATCGTCACCTCGATGGCCGACAGGTCGACGTGACCCTGGCCCATGAGGTCCTCGAGGCGGCCCGGGCAGGCAACGACGACGTCGACGCCGGCGGCGATGGCCTTGACCTGGGGGTTCTGGCCGACGCCGCCGAAGACGGTGCGGCTGCGCAGGCCCACGGCCTGCGCGAGCGGGGTGAGGGAGTCCTCGATCTGGATCGCGAGCTCGCGGGTCGGGGCGAGGATCAGCGCGCGGGGGCGCTTGGCCTGGCGGCGCGTGCCCGACTCGACGAGGCGGGCGACGAGCGGCAGGAGGAAGGCGTAGGTCTTGCCCGAGCCCGTGCGCCCGCGGCCGAGCACGTCACGGCCGGCGAGGGAGTCCGGCAGCGTGGCCGCCTGGATCGGGGTCGGGGTGGTGATGCCCTGCTGCTCCAGGACGGAGGTCAGGGAGGTGGGCACGCCGAGGTCGGCGAAGGTCGTGGTCGTCACGAAAAAGGGTGCTCCAGACGGAGTCATGATGCTTCGGTTCTGCCCGGCGCGGGTCATGCCTGCTGCTGGGCAGGGGACGCTCGCGGCGCGATGGCATCGTTGCAAAAGGAGAAGCAGCTCGCTGCAGAACTGAACGGCTGCTTCGTCGAGTGTAGCGGCGAAGGGGGTGGCGCCCGACCGTGGGTGTCGTCGGCAGCTGCCAAGCTGCGGACATGCCGATCGAGATGCGCTCCTTCGCGCGCAGCAGCTTGGACGACGACGAGCGTCGTGAGGTCGAGGCCGTCGCCATGCTCGCCGACCACCTGCGCGACGAGCTCGCCGAGCGCGAGGCCGCCATCAATCAGGCGCACGTCGTCAATGCGCCGAGCAAGGACATCCAGGACATTGTCGCGGAGATCCTCACGGACGAGTTGGGCTTCGCGCAGGAGGTCGTGCTCACTCGGCAGGATGGGATCGTCACTCACGCCCGGCCCGATTTCGTCTACTCACTGTCACCCGGTCGCGGGGTCATGGCCGAGGTCGAGCGTGGTGGCACTCTCAACAACAACCACGACCTCAAGGACATGTGGAAGGCGCACATCGCGCAGGACGTGCAGCACCTCTTCCTCGTCGTGCCCAACTCCAATTGGACCCGGACCGGCGGGGGCCGGGAGAAGCCCTACCCGCGCGTCCTGAACCGGATCGGAGCCTTCTTCGGCACGCCACGGCGAGAGGTCGATGTCCTGTCGGCCCACGTCTTCGGATACGGCTGGCTGAGTTTGGAAGCTGCAGGTCAGCTACGACCCGACGGCGGGAGCTGACACCCCCTTCGGCGCAGCTCAGGGTGGCGGAATGACCCGACACACCCAGCGCCCTGACCACACCGCCGAGCTCACGAAACTGCGCGCCCGCCTCTACTCACCCGAGCTCAGCCCGCTCGAGGCGAGTGCCATGCTCACGGCGACGGAACTGCTGCGCCTCCACGAGAGCGGGGGCTTCGAGATCTGCACGAGCATCCATGCCGCGGGGATGGTCCGACTGTGTCTCGGGACCCCCTTCGAGCTGGTGCACCTCGAGGACCATGACTGCTGTGACTGCTGCGGGTGCACATGAGCCGCAAGCCCGTCCATGCGCGAACAGCCAGCCACAGCTCGTATCGCCGGCTGCACCACGAGCTGTGGCTGACCACTCGAGGTGTGGCCAGCCACAGTTTGTGGTCGAGGTGGTGGAGGAGCGGGGGTCAGATGACGCCCTGGGCGACCATGGCGTCGGCGACCTTGATGTAGCCGGCGAGGTTGGCGCCGGCGACGTAGTCACCCGGGACGTCGAACTCCTCGGCGGTCTCGAGGCAGTTGGCGTGGATGTCGCGCATGATCTCCTCGAGGCGCAGCTCGGTCTCCTCGAAGCCCCACGAGTCGCGGCTCGCGTTCTGCTGCATCTCGAGCGCGGAGGTGGCCACGCCACCGGCGTTGGAGGCCTTGCCCGGCGCGTAGAGCGTGCCGGCGTCGCGGAAGACCTCGATCGCCTCCGGCACGCACGGCATGTTGGCGCCCTCGGCGACGAGCCGGACACCGTTCTTCACGAGGGTGCGGGCGTGCTCCTCGGAGAGCTCGTTCTGCGTGGCGCAGGGCAGGGCGACGTCGCAGGGCACGTCCCAGATGGTGCCGTCGGCGATGTGGCGGGCGGACCCTCCCTTCGCCTCGGCGTAGTCGGTGAGGCGACCACGCTGCACCTCCTTGACCTCCTGCAGCAGGGCCAGGTCGATGCCGGACTCGTCGACGACGTAGCCGCCCGAGTCGGAGACGGCGACGACGGTGCCGCCGAGCTGGTGGACCTTCTCCACGGCGTAGATCGCCACATTGCCGGAGCCCGAGACGACGACCCGCTTGCCGTCGAAGGACTCCCCCTTCGCCTTGAGCATCTCCTGGGCGAAGAAGACGGTGCCGTAGCCGGTCGCCTCGGTGCGCACCTGCGAGCCACCCCACGACAGGCCCTTGCCGGTGAGGACGCCGGCCTCCCAACTGTTGGTGATGCGCTTGTACTGGCCGAAGAGGTAGCCCAGCTCGCGCCCGCCGACGCCGATGTCACCCGCCGGCACGTCCGTGTACTCGCCGATGTGGCGGTAGAGCTCGGTCATGAAGGACTGGCAGAAGCGCATGATCTCGGCGTCGGACTTGCCCTTGGGGTCGAAGTCGGAGCCACCCTTGCCGCCACCGATCGGCATGCCGGTCAGCGAGTTCTTGAAGACCTGCTCGAAGCCGAGGAACTTGATGATCGACAGGTTGACGCTCGGGTGGAAGCGCAGGCCGCCCTTGTAGGGGCCGAGCGCGGAGTTGAACTCGACGCGGAAGCCTCGGTTGATCTCGACGTCCCCGGAGTCCGTGGTCCACGGCACGCGGAAGATGATCTGCCGCTCCGGCTCGCACATCCGCTTGAGGATCGACCACTGCGCGTACTCGTCGACGCGGCCGGCGATCGGCGACAGCGACTGCATGACCTCGTAGACGGCCTGGTGGAACTCGCGCTCACCGGGGTTGCGCGCGATCACCTCGTCGAAGTGCCCCTGGAAGTTGGGGTGCAGGGCCTGGGTGGTCACAGCCGATCTCCTTCGAAGGGGGTGGGGTCGCCTCACGTTAACCGCCGCGGGTTCGGGGCTGCCGGGCTGTCCGAGGGTTGTCCCTGTCACGTGCGAGGCTTGGCGCCATGAGCGCTTCCGTGAGCCAAGAGACCGGACCCGACCGCTTCGAGGTGAGCTCCGACGGCGTCGTCGCCGGCTTCACCCAGTTCGTCGACCACGACGGTCGCCGAGTTTTCTTCCACACCGAGGTCGGCGAGGAGTTCGGCGGGCAGGGCCTGGCCGGCATCGTCGTCGAGGAGGCCGTGCGGGCCACCCGCGAGGAGGACCTGACCGTCGTGCCGGTCTGCCCCTACGTCAAGAAGTGGCTGACCAAGCACACCGACCACGGCGCCACCATCGCGCAGCCGACCCCCGAAGACCTGGCCGCGATCCCGCAGTGACCCTGCGCGTCGCCACCTTCAACGTCAACGGCATCCGGGCGGCGCAGCGCCGAGGCTTCGAGGCATGGCTCGCCGAGCGCGAGCCCGATGTCGTCGCGCTCCAGGAGGTGCGCTGCCCGCCCGCGCAGCTGCCCCCTGGCGTCTTCGGTGACCACCACCTGACCTACGAGCCGGGCCAGATCGCCGGCCGCAACGGCGTCGCCGTGCTCACCCGCACCCGCCCCGCGGCGGTGCGCACCTGGGACGGCGAGGTCCTCATGCGTGCACCCGGCGAGGAGCACCTGCACACCGAGCCGTCCCCGCCGGGCACGATGGCGCGCGGGTTGTCCCCCTTCGCCTCCGAGGGGCGCTACGTCGAGGTGGACCTCTCCGACCAGCCCCTCACCGTGGCCTCTTTGTACCTGCCGAAGGGAGGGCTGCCGGCCCACCTGCAGAAGCCCGGCGGGCGCGAGGCCCCGGACGGCGGGGCGAAGTACGAGCGCAAGATGGGCTTCCTCGCCTCCTTCGCCCGTCAGCTCGACCGCTCCCGCAAGTCGGCACGGGCGGCGGGGCGCGAGTTCCTCCTGCTCGGCGACCTCAACGTCGCGCACACGCAGCTCGACGTCACCAACTGGCGCGCCAACCAGAAGTCCGAGGGATTCCTGCCCGAGGAGCGCGAGTGGTTCGACTCGATCGTCTCGCCGCGCACCCTCGTCGACGTCGTGCGGCGCATGCACCCCGACACGACCGGCCCGATGTCCTGGTGGTCGTGGATGGGCGGCGCCTTTGACCGCGACACCGGCTGGCGGATCGACTACCACCTGGCCACCCCCGACCTGGCGAAGCGCGCGGTCGCTGCCGGCACCGACCGGCCGGCCAGCGGACCGGAGCGGGTGAGCGACCACGCGGCAGTGGTGGTGGACTACGACTACTGACGGGTAACCTCTCGTCATGGACCAGTCGCCGGCCCTGACCATCGGGCTCCCCATCGCCATCGGCATCGTCATGCTCGGACTCGGGCTGTCGCTCACCCGGGCCGACTTCACCCGGGTGCGGGAGGCCCCGCGAGCGGTCGTCGTGGCCTTGGGGCTGCAGATGCTCTTCCTGCCCGTGCTCGCCTACGGGCTCATCCGGCTCTTCGACCTCGACCCGCTGCTCGCCGTCGGTGTCATGCTCCTGGCCGCGGCCCCGGGCGGGACGACGGCCGGCATGTTCAGCTACCTCTTCCGCGGCGACGTCGCGCTCAACATCACGCTGACGGCGCTCAACTCGATCCTGTGCATCGTCACCCTCCCCCTCATCACGGGGTGGGCGGTCAACCACTTCGACGCGGGCAGCGAAGGGGTGGGTGTGCAGCTCGGCAAGTTCGCCAGCGTCGTCGCCGTCGTGCTCGTCCCGGTCGCCATCGGCATGTGGATCCGCTCGGCGCGGCCCACGATCGCGGAGCGCGCTGAGCGACCGATCCGCATCTTCGCCATCGTCTTCCTCGTGCTCGTCGCCATCGGCGCGATCGTCGCCGAGCGGGACAACGTCGTCGACTACGCGCAGTCCGCAGGCGTGGTCGTCGCGCTGCTGTGCGGCCTCTCCCTCACGCTGGGCTATGTCGTCGCCCGACTGCTGCGGCTGAGCCGTCCGCAGGGCGTGGCCACCGCCTTCGAGGTCGGCATCCACAACACGACGCTCGCGATGACCCTCGCCCTGAGCGTCATGGGCAGCACCGAGATCGCCATCCCCGCCGCCGTCTACTCGATCGTCATGAACATCTTCGGCTTCGCCTTCGGCATCGCCCTCAACCGCATGCCCGAGCGGGCTGTCGTCCCGGCCGTCTAGGTTGACCCCATGAGCGATGTCACCGTGCTGCACAACCCGAAGTGCTCGACCTCCCGCGCCGCCGTCGAGACGATCGAGGGCGCCGGGGTGGATGCCGAGGTGCACCAGTACCTCAAGCAGCCCCTCGACGAGGCCGCGCTGCGCGAGCTCATCGGCAAGCTCGAGGACGAGCCGACCGACCTCGTGCGCCGCGACTCCTTCTTCAAGGACCAGGACCTGACCGACGCCGACGTCGCGACGGTCGACCAGGTCGTCGCCGTCCTCGTCGAGCACCCGCGCCTCATGCAGCGCCCGGTGGTCGTCAAGGGCGACCGGGCGATCATCGGCCGGCCCAAGGACCGGGTTGCTCCCTTCGTCCGGGGCTGACGCGCCCGGAGACTACAGTGGAGTCATGATCCTCATCGTCGTGAAGTTCCGCACCAAGCCCGAGTACACCGAGCGGTGGCCGGAGATCGTGGACGAGTTCACCCGGGCCACGCGCGCCGAGCCGGGCAACATCTTCTTCGAGTGGTCGAGGAGCCTGGAGACCAAGGACGAGTGGGTGCTCGTCGAGGCCTTCCAGGACGACGCCGCCGAGGCCCACGTCGGCAGCGACCACTTCGCGGCGGCCATGGAGTCGATGCGCCCGGCGATCACCGAGACCCCGCGCGTCATCAGCCGCACCGTCGAGGGCAGCGGCTGGGACGAGATGGGCGAGCTGAAGGTCGACTGACCACTCAGCAGGACCTTCCCCGGCCTCGCAGGAGCTTCATCCTCGTGCGAGGCCGGGGATTTTTTTGCGTGACCCGGACGTCACGGGGCGGGTGAGGCGACCCGCCGCAGTGCCCCGTGGTCGATCAGTTCGGCGACCGCCTCGCCCACGATCCGGTCTGCCTCGGGATGCTCCCCGAGTTCCGCGACGACGGTGGCGGTGAGCTCGGCGACGGTGACCGGTTCGCGCGCAGCCCGCCAGACCACGGCCCCCGGACCGGCCAGGCGAAGGGGGCGTGCCCCGGCGAGCACGAGCACCTCGCCGTCGCAGGCGATGGCGTCCGACCACGGCGCCCTGACGACCCTGGCCGCCCCCTCCGGCTCCAGGTCCCGGGGCAACTCCATATCCCGGGGCGCCGGGGACTCCCCGTCGTCCGAACTGCGCAAAACCCTAGGGTTTTGCGAAGTTCTGTCGTCCGAACTTCGCAAAACCCTAGGGTCCTGCGACGTTCTGGGGGCGGTCGGAGGCACCTCGTCGCGGGGCAGGCGCTCCTGCGGGCGCGGGGGCAGGTGCTCCCAGGTCGGCTCGACGGGAGCGGCCTGCGCCAGGTGCTCGGCGACGAGCTCGTGGCAGGTGGCGACCTCGGCGTAGACGAGGCGGGCGGGGGCGCCGCCGGCCGTCACGGCGCGGGCGAGGCGGTCGAGGCCGTCGTCGAGCCACCACGTCGACGAGGTCTCCGGGATTACGGCGAGCAGCTGGTCGACGAGCCCGACCGGCTCGATCCGCGAAGAGGTCACCGCGGAATCGCGGGCGAGGGTGAGCAGGGCGGCGATCCGCGGCGCAGGCGGGGTCGGGCCCAGACCCGACTCGTCCGGCGACGGCTCGGCCTTGTGCCACGGGTCGGCAGGGTCGATGACGAGCGAAGGGGGCTTCGGGTGCGGCGCGATCCGCCCGTCGCCGCGCAGCACGACCGACTCGTCGGTGACATAGCCGAGCCGCTGGCCGAGCACCGAGGTCGCCGTCGACTTGCCCCCTCCGGAGGGGGCGACGAGCACGACCGCGCGGCCGTCGGGGTCGGCGAGCGCCGCGGCGTGCAGGAGGGTCACGCGGCCGCGCAGCCGGGTCAGGCCCAGCCGGGTGATCTCCCGCGAGAGGACATAGGGCAGGCGCTCGAGGTCACTGGCGACGACCGTGGCTCCCGTCCCGTCGCCGGCCAGCCCGACGCGCAGCATCTGCGGCTCGTCGTCGAGGAGCAAGGTCGTCGGGTCGGCCGCGAGCTCGGCGCAGCGCCCCCAGCGGGCGCGCATCTCGGCGGCGGCAGCCGCGGGCAGCGCCGACAGGTCGAGGGTCCACGCGCACCCCATCGTCACGAGGTCCACCACCTCGTCCCCCGCCACCTGCACAGCCACCGCGTGCACTCCCTTCGCCGGGCGTCACTCTGCCAGAGAGGCCCCGGTGCGGCGACGATCGCCGCCGACCGACCACTAGGCTCGGGCCCATGCCGCGACCGCACGCAGCCGCGATCTTCGAGGACGCCTGGAACCGCCAGGTGGCCGGCGCCATGCGCCGCCGGGGTTGGGGCACCCGCGTGCTCGCCCACACCGGCTACGGCAGCACCGACCGCATCCGCGTCCTCGGCCGGGTCCTCATGACCCGGCGCCCCTACGCCCCGGCCGCCGCCGACGCCCGCGCCACGTGGCTTGAGCTGCGCACCGCCGACAACGAGCGAAGGGGGTGGCGCGTCTTCTTCACCACCCCGGCGGCGGGTGAGCCGGTCACCGTGACGATCGGCGAGCGCGAGTTCCGCACCCGGGTCGATCGCTCCGGGCTGCTCGACCTGACGATCACGGACCACGGGCTCGAGCCCGGCTGGCACGACCTGAGCATCTCCTCGCCACGCGCCGCCGACACGACGGCGGCGGTCTTCGTCGTCGCGCCGGGCGAGACCTTCGGCATCGTCTCCGACATCGACGACACGATCATCACGACGACGATGCCGCGGCCGATGATCGCCGCGTGGAACACCTTCTTCCGCCACGAGGGCACGCGCCGTGCCGTCCCCGGCATGGCGACGATGTACCGCGAGCTGCTCGCCGAGCACCCGGGCGCGCCGATCGTCTACGTCTCGACCGGCGCGTGGAACCTCGTGCCCGCCCTCACCCGCTTCCTGCGCCGCGCCGGCTACCCGCTCGGACCGATGCTCATGACCGACTGGGGGCCGACGAACACCGGCTGGTTCCGCTCCGGGCAGGACCACAAGCGCGCCGCGCTGCACCGGCTCGGGCGGGAGCTGCCCGAGGTGCGCTGGGTGCTCATCGGCGACGACGGCCAGCACGACCCGAGCCTCTACGGCGAGTTCGCCGAGCAGCTGCCCGAGCGGGTGCGCGCCATCGGGATCCGTGTGCTGTCGACGACGGAGCAGCTGCTCAGCCACTTCACCCCGATCTCGACCGACGACTTCGAGCAGCACGTCGGCGTCGAGCTGCCGATCTGCCGAGCCAACGACGGCTGGACGATGCTCGAGCAGATGCGCGAGGCCCTCGGGACGGAGCGGACCGGTGCCTGAACTGCCGGAGGTCCAAGGGCTCGTCGACTTCCTCGGCGAGCGGATGGCCGGGCTGGCGGTCGAGTCGCTGGAGCTCGCGTCCTTCTCCGTGCTCAAGACCTTCGACCCGCCACCGCAGGCCCTCGCCGGCGCGCCCGTCGACGGGGTGACCCGCCACGGCAAGTGGATCGACATCGACTGCGACGGCATCCACCTCGTGCTGCACCTCGCCCGCGCCGGCTGGGTCCGCTGGTCCGAGGAGTTGCCGCGCACCGTGCTGCGGCCCGGCAAGTCACCCATCGCGCTGCGGGTGCGGCTCGTCGACGGCTCGGGCTTCGACGTCACCGAGGCCGGCACGAAGAAGAGCCTCGCCGCCTACCTCGTGCGCGACGTGCAGGCCGTGCCGGGCATCGCGAGCTTGGGACCCGACCCGCTCGCCGACGACTTCACCCGCGAGGCCTTCGGCGAGCTGCTCGCCGGCCGCTCCGCCCAGATCAAGGGCGTGCTGCGCGACCAGTCGGTCATCGCGGGGGTGGGCAATGCCTACTCCGACGAGGTCCTGCACGTGGCAAGGCTGTCTCCCTTCGCCAAGGCGTCGACCCTGACCGACGAGCAGGTGGACACGCTCTACCAGGCCCTGCGCTCGACCCTGACCGACGCCGTCGCGGCTGCCTCGGGCAAGCCGGCGAAGGAACTCAAGGACGCCAAGCGGGCCGGGATGCGGGTCCACGGACGCACTGGCGAGGCCTGCCCCGTGTGCGGTGACGTCGTGCGCGAGGTGAGCTTCGCCGACCGGTCGCTGCAGTACTGCGCCACCTGTCAGACCGGCGGCAAGCCCCTCGCCGACCGGCGGACGAGCAAGTTCCTCAAGTAGCCGTCAGTCGGTGGTGATCAGCCGCCATGCCGAGCGGATGTGCTCCTCCGTGGCCGCCGCCGCGAGATCACCGTCGCCGGCCGCGATCGCCGCGTGGATCCGCCGGTGGTCCGCCCGCAGCTTGTCGGCGACCTCGTCCCAGTCGCCGACGGTGCGGAAGGCGTCGAGGATCGGCAGCCGCATCGACTCACGGATGGCTGCGGTGACGTCGCGAGCCAGCTGGTTGCCCGCGGCCTCGGCGAGCGCGACGTGGAAGGCGGTGTCGTGGTCGTTGAACCGCTCCCGGTCGATCCCCGGGGTCTCCATGAGGTCGAGCAGCCGGGTCATCTCGGCCAGTTGCTCCGGTGTCGCGTGGGCCGCGGCGAGGCGCACGCTCACCGTCTCGAGAGCCACCCGCACCTCGAGCACGTCGGGCAGCGGGAAGTTGGCGAGCGCCACGTGCAGGCGCAGCAGACGGGCGAGGGCGCCGCTGGGCACCGCGGTGATCATCGTCCCGCCGGCGCCACCGGCCCCGACCGACGAACGCACGACCCCCTGGGCCTCGAGCGTGCGTACCGCCTCGCGGACCGCAGCACGACCCACGTCGAGCATCCGGGCCAGCTCGCGCTCCGCCGGCAGGGTGTCGCCGACCCGCAGCCGACCGTCGAGGATGCGCTCGTCGACCCACGCGAGCACGACCTCGTAGGCCTTGAGGCCCGCTCCGGGCCTCGCGGGGCTGGGATCTTCGATCACGAGCACAGGATGGCACGGCCTCGCGGCGGCCGGGAGAAGTGGTCGGACCATTATCGGTTCTTTTGGTCCGACCATTGACGGGATGGCCTCACCGGGTCTACGGTCGATCCTCGACGCAATGGTCCGACCATTACGTCGATCCTCCCGCCCGACGACGTGCACCCGGAGCCCCGATGACCCCCACCGCCGTACCGATGGACTTCACACCGGAGATCGCTCCGGTGCTCGACAGCCTCACCGTCTCAGCCCTCGTGGCCCTCGTGCCGCTGGTGACGATCTTCGTCACCCTCGGCCTGCTGAAGTGGAAGGCGCACTGGGCCGGCCTGACCGCCGTGGCGGTCGCGATCCTCGTGGCGGTCGTCTTCTTCGGGATGCCAGCCCACCTCGCCGCGCTCGCGGCGACCGAGGGCGCCGTCTTCGGCCTCTTCCCCATCATGTGGATCGTCTTCACCGCGATCGTCCTCTACGAGGTCACGGTGCGCTCGGGTCACTTCGAGGACCTGCGCGCGACCTTCCGGCTCATCTCCGACGACCCGCGGATCCAGGCGATCATCATCGCCTTCTGCTTCGGCGCGCTCCTCGAGGCCCTCGCCGGCTTCGGCGCCCCCGTGGCCATCACCGGCGTCATGCTCATGGCGGTGGGCTTCGCCCCCCTTCGCGCCGCCACGGTCGTGCTGCTGGCCAACACCGCCCCCGTCGCCTTCGGGGCCATCGCCATCCCGATCCTCACCGCCGGCAACCTCACCGGCATCCCCTACGAGGAGATCGGTGCCTACGTCGGCCACCAGGCACCGATCATCGCCATCTTCGTACCGCTGCTCCTCGTCTTCATGGTCGACGGGCGAAGGGGGGTCCGCCAGACCTGGCCGGCCGCCGTCGTCATCGGCCTCGCCTTCGCCATCACCCAGTGGGTCTCGGCGACGTGGATCTCGGTCGAGATGACCGACATCATCGCCTCCCTCGTCTCGCTCGCCGTCGCCGTCGCCTTCCTGCGGACCTGGCAGCCGACCGGCGGTGACGAGGCCACCGAGTCGCTCCAGGTCGAGCGGGAGCAGCAGTTCGCGCTCGCCGGGGCCGACGGCCCTACGACCGGCGGCGGGTCGGCCGACGCCTACCAGATCACGCCCGAGGAGCTCGACTCCCAGGCCCGCGCCCTCACGCCGCGCCGCATCGCCTGGGCGATGTTCCCCTACGTCCTCGTCGTCGCCGTCTTCTCGATCGCCAAGCTCGTGCCGGCCGTCGACACCTGGCTCACGGGGACCAACGTCAAGATCCCCTGGCCCGGACTGGCCGGTGAGGTGCTCACCCACGACGGCAGCGTCAACGCCTCGGCGACCTACTCCTTCTCCTGGCTCTCCTCCCCCGGCACCATGCTCCTCGCCTGCGCCGTCGTCGTGGCCCTGGCCTACGGGATCGGCTTCTCCGGCCTGGCCGCCGAGATGAAGGAGACCGCGGTGAAGATGCGCTGGGCCTTCGTCACCGTCGCCTCGGTCCTCGCCCTCGCCTACGTCATGAACCTCTCCGGGCAGACGATCACCATCGGCGCCTGGATCGCCGGGACCGGAACCGCCTTCGCCTTCCTCAGCCCCTTGCTCGGGTGGCTCGGCACGGCGGTCACCGGCTCGGACACGAGCGCCAACGCGCTCTTCGCCACCCTGCAGCAGAGCGCCGCCGAGCGGGCGGGGATCGACCCGACCCTGCTCGTCGCGGCCAACACCTCCGGAGGAGTCGTCGGCAAGATGATCAGCCCGCAGAACCTCACGATCGCGGCCACGGCCGTCGGTCTCGTCGGCCAGGAGTCCGCCATCCTGCGCAAGGTGCTCCCCTGGAGCATCGGACTCATCGTCGTCATGTGCCTCATCGTCGGCCTGCAGTCGACAGTCCTGTCGTGGATGCTCCCGTGACCGCGCCGGCCCGCACCGACCTCAAGGTCGCCCTCTTCGCCACGTGCTTCAACGACACGATGTGGCCGGGCACGCCCAAGGCGACCGTGCGCCTGCTCGAGCGGCTCGGGGTCCGGGTCGAGTTCCCCATGGAGCAGGCCTGCTGCGGCCAGGTGCTCACCAACACCGGCTACGGCCGCAACGCCGTGCCGATGGTGCAGCGCTTCGCCGACGTCTTCGAGGGCTACGACGCCGTCGTGGCGCCGTCGGGCTCGTGCGTCGGCTCGGTGCGCGAGCAGCACGCGACGATCGCCCGGCAGGCCGGTGAGGAGCGGCTGCTCGGCCGGGTGCAGGAGGTGACGCCCAGGGTCCACGAGCTGTCCGAGTTCCTCGTCGACGTGCTCGGCGTGACCGATGTCGGGGCGCACTTCCCCCACCGGGTCACCTACCACCCGACCTGCCACTCGCTGCGCATGCTGCGGGTCGGCGACAAGCCGCTGCAGCTGCTGCGCGCGGTCCGCGGGCTCGAGCTCGTCGACCTGCCTGGCGACACGGAGTGCTGCGGCTTCGGCGGGACCTTTGCGGTGAAGAACGCGGACGTCTCCGTCGCGATGGGCGCCGACAAGTGCCGCAACATCCGCTCGACCGACGCCGAGGTCGTCGTCGCGAGCGACAACTCCTGCCTGGCCCACATCGGCGGGATGCTCGACCGGCAGCGGTCGGGGGTCCGGCAGATGCACCTGGCGGAGATCCTGGCCAGCACCGAGGAGGACCCCGCATGAGCACGCAGGCACGAGGCGGACCGGTCCAGCAGACGTCGTCCACCTTCATCGGCATGCCGGCCTTCCCCGAGGCCGCCCGTGAGGCGCTCGACAACACCCAGCAGCGCAAGAACCTGCGCCACGCGACCCACACGATCCGCGACAAGCGGGCCGCGGTCGTCGACGAGCTCCCCGAGTGGGAGGCCCTGAGGGTTGCCGGCGCGGACGCCAAGGACGAGGCGCTGACCCACCTCGCCGACTACCTCGAGCAGCTCGAGGAGTCGCTCGTCGCGCAGGGGGCCACGGTCCACTGGGCGCGTGACGCCGTCGAGGCCAACCGCATCGCGCTGGAGATCGCGCGGGCCAAGGAGGTCGACGAGGTCGTCAAGGTCAAGTCGATGGCGACCCAGGAGATCGAGCTCAACGAGGCCCTCGAGGAGGCCGGCGTCCACGCGTGGGAGACCGACCTCGCCGAGCTCATCGTCCAGCTCGGGCACGACCGCCCCAGCCACATCCTCGTCCCCGCGATCCACCGCAACCGCAACGAGATCCGTGAGATCTTCCTCCGCGAGATGGCCAAGGTGGGCCGCCCCGCCCCTGACGACCTCACCGAGGACCCGGCACGCCTGGCGGAGGCCGCGCGCCTGCACCTGCGCGAGAAGTTCCTGCGGGCCAGGGTCGGCATCTCCGGCGCCAACTTCGCCATCGCCGACACCGGCACCCTCGTCGTCGTCGAGTCCGAGGGCAACGGCCGGATGTGCCTGACCCTGCCCGAGACGCTCATCTCCGTCGTGGGCATCGAAAAGGTCCTGCCGACGTGGGACGACCTCGCGCCGATGATGCAGCTCCTCCCCCGGTCGAGCACCGGCGAGCGGATGAACCCCTACACGACGATGTGGACCGGCGCCCATGACGGCGACGGCCCGCAGGACGTGCACGTGATCCTCCTCGACAACGGTCGCAGCCACGTCCTCGCCGACACCGTCGGCCGTGAGGCGCTGCGCTGCATCCGCTGCTCGGCCTGCCTCAACGTCTGCCCGGTCTACGAGCGCACCGGCGGCCACGCCTACGGCTCCGTCTACCCGGGTCCGATCGGCGCGGTGCTCAACCCGCAGCTGCGCGGCACCAGCAGCGCGGTCGACCAGTCGCTGCCCTATGCCTCGAGCCTGTGCGGCGCCTGCTTCGACGCGTGCCCGGTGCGGATCAACATCCCCGAGCTGCTCGTCGAGCTGCGCGGGCGGGTCACCGAGGAGGGCCACGCCGCCGAGAGCGCGGCCATGAAGGCCGCGGCGTGGGTGCTCTCCGACCCCAAGCGGCTCGCCGGCGCCCAGCGGGCCTCGAGCCTCGTCGGCCGGGTCGTCGGCGACCGGACGATCCGATCACTGCCCGGCCTCGGCGCGTGGACCAGTGCGCGCGACGTCCCCACCCCACCCACCGAGAGCTTCCGCCAGTGGTGGGCTCGCGAGAGAGGCGATGACCGATGAGTGCACGCGAGGAGATTCTGCGCCGGGTCCGCGACGCGACCACCGACGTCACCACGTCGGCCGGCGCGACCCCCCGCGAGCCGCTGACCGGCAGCGGTGCGGTCGGCGCAGACGGGCTGACGCAGTTCGTCGAGACGGTCGAGGACTACCGGGCCGACGTCGTCCGGGTCGGCCCCGACGGGGTGGCCGTGGCCATCACGGCCGCCCTGCGCGAGCGCGGCTGCGGCAGCGTCGTCGTCCCCGAGGGCCTGGAGCCCACGTGGGTCGACGCCGTGGCCGAGGTCGCCGAGGTGCGACGTGAGACGCAGACCCGCACGCACGCGGACCTCGACGCCACGGACGGCGTCGTCACCGCGGCGGCCCTGGGCATCGCGGTCACCGGCACGATCGTGCTCGACCACCGCGCGGACCAGGGCCGGCGGGCGCTCACCCTCGTGCCCGACACCCACGTGTGCGTCGTGCGCGCGGACCAGGTCGTGCAGGACGTGCCCGATGCGGTGGCCCGGCTGCGGCCCGACGCCGGTGACGCCCGGCCGCTGACCTGGATCAGCGGGCCGAGCGCCACGAGCGACATCGAGCTGCAGCGGGTCGAGGGCGTCCACGGCCCGCGCAACCTGGTCGTCCTGCTCGTCGAGGGCTGATCCGGGCCGCGCCCCTGCACCTGCACCTGCACCAGGACCCCAAGGTCCTGCGCGCCCAACTCCGCAAGACCCCAGGGTCTTGCGGAGTTGGGGGCAGCGCTCGGCTGCGCGGGGCGCAGGCTCAGCTCGGGTCGACCCTGATCGCCCCGACGCCGTTGTCCAGCGTGATCCGGCGGCTCGCGGACGGGTCGCTGCCGATGGAGTTGGCGACCTCGGTGGAGCCGCTGGAGGTCGCGACCCGGTAGCCCACGGTGTCGGGCACCCGCACCACCAGCTCGCCGACGCCGACGCTCGCCTCGACCGTCCGGGGCGGCTCGACGGCCTCGTAGTCGAGCGCCCCGACGCCGATGTCGACGCTCAGGTGCTCGCCCTCGGCCTCGGCGACGGTCACGTCACCGACGCCGACCTCGACGTCCACGTCGCGGGTCATGCCCTCCACGCTCACCGCGCCGACGCCCTGCTCGATGTCGACCTCGGTGTCGGCCGGCACGACGACGAGCCAGTCGACCTCGCAGACCGTGCCGATCGCCGGCCCGGTGCACGACGAGGACAGCCGCGTGGTGTCGCCGCTCGTGCGCACGCTGGTGCGCGGCTCCCACAGCCCCCAGGTGCGCGTCGTCGTCACGTGCGGCGTCTCGCCGGGCTCGGCCGCGCGCACCCGGACGTCACCGACCTGGGCGTTGATCTCGAGGGAGCCGGCGGCGGTGATGCGCTGGTCGGAGGTGGCCGACTGCTTGAGCATCGGGCCGACGAGGCTCAGACCTGCCACGACGACCAGCACGACGGCGACGAGCAGCGCGAGGACCCGGATCGGGCCGACGGGAGTGCGCGAGGGGCGCGGCTCCGCCGCGAGGCGGACCGTCTCGGCCCGACGCGCCTCACGCTCGCGCGAGGCGTCGGTGCGATAGCGATCGCGCAGCTCGGGGTCGGTGGGCTCGCCCGGTCGGGGCGGCAGCGGGGTGGTCGTCATCGTCTCAGTCCTCCTGGTCGAGCCAGCGCAGGACGGCGAGCACCCGGCGGTGGTCACCCTCTGCCGGCGGCAGGTCGAGCTTGGTGAAGATCGAGGTCACGTGCTTCTCCACGGCCCCGTCGGAGATGTGGAGCTCCTTGCCGATCGCGGAGTTGGTCCGGCCCTGGGCCATGAGCCCGAGGACGTCCCGCTCGCGCGGCGTGAGCGCGGCCAGCGGGTCGGCGTGCCGGGCCCGCGTGAGCAGCTGGGTGACGACCTCGGGGTCGAGCACCGTGCCGCCGGCGGCGACGTCGCGCAGCGCGCCGATGAAGTCGCTCGTGTCGGCGACGCGGTCCTTGAGGAGGTACCCGACCCCCTTCGACCTCGCCGCGACGAGCTCGGTGGCGTACTGCTCCTCGACGTACTGCGACAGGACCATGACGGCGGTCTCGGGGTGCTTGTCGCGCACCGCGAGCGCCGCGACGATCCCCTCGGAGGTGAAGGTCGGGGGCATCCGCACGTCGACGACGACGAGGTCGGGCCCGTGCTCGTCGACGGCGGCGACGAAGGTCTCGGCGTCGGGGCACGCGGCCGCCACGTCGAAGCCGGCCGAGGTCAGCAGGCGCACGATGCCGTCGCGCAGCAGGACCGAGTCCTCGGCGAGGACCACGCGGGTCGCGGGGGTCTCGTCGGTCTGGGTCATGGTCGGCTCGGTCATCACAGGCTCCGTCCGGGGCGAAGGGGGAGGGTTGCGGTCAGGGTGGTCGGTCCCCCGGTCGGGGAGGTGACCTCGAGGGTGCCGTCGACGGCGCTCACGCGCTGCCGCAGGCCGGTCAGGCCGGTGCCGCGGGAGGGGTCGGCACCGCCGCGGCCGTCGTCGGTGACCGTGGCGACGACGTGCTGCTCGTCCTTCGTCACGACGACGCGGGCGTGCTCGGCGCGGGAGTGCTTCGCGACATTGGTCAGGGCCTCGCTGACGACGAAGTAGGCGATCGCCTCGGTCGTCGGGTCGACCCGGCCGACCTCGTGCACCTCGACGGAGGTGGGCACGGCGGCGCGGGCGGCCAGGGCGGGCAACGCCGCCTCGAGACCGCGGTCGGCGAGGATCGGCGGCACGATGCCGCGGGCGACGTGGCGCATCTCGACGATGGCCTCCTTGGCGCTGCGGTGTGCCTCGTCGACGAGCTCGGCGGCCGCCGCGGGGTCGCGGTCGATCGCCTCCTTGGCCATGCCGAGGGTCATCGCGATCGCGACCATCCGCTGCTGCGGCCCGTCGTGCAGGTCGCGCTCGATGCGGCGACGCTCGGCCTCGACGGAGTCGACGGCCTCGCGGCGCGACTCGCTGAGGGTGTCGACGCGGGCGGTGAGGTGCTCGACGACCTTGCGCTCGTCGCGCCCGAGGAGCCAGCGGGCGAGCATGACGTCGACCGAGGTGAGCCCGTGGGCGACCAGCGGCATGACGACGAGGGTGACGAGCGCGATGGTCCAGGCGCTGGCCAGGCCGATGACCCCGTCGACGGGGATCCACCCGAAGACCGAGATCCCGCTGTCGGGCAGGCGGCTGCCGAGCAGCGGCACGAAGAGCAGCAGGAGCGCCTGGGTGAGGACCGCCAGCGTGAGCCAGCCCATGAAGCTGCCCCACAGCGCGTGCAGCGCGAAGTACGCGGTGCTGCGCCACGAGTGCACGTCGAAGAAGAGCCGCCGCCACAGCGGCTGCGCCCGCCGCGCCGGCGGGTGCACCTGACGCCCGGTCAGCGCGATGATCCGGTGCCGCTCCGCGTGCCCGAGGACGCCGCAGAGCCACACGAGCGGCACGAGCAGCAGGATCCCGACGCCGCCGGCGGTGATGAGCGCGACGGCGACGAGCACGAGGGTGACGAGCAGCATCGCGCCGATCGACGTCACGGTGCTCGTCAGGAGGAGCAGCACGCTCCCCCAGCCGGCGAGCCAACGCCGCGGGAGGGACAGCCGCTCGAGGGGCGGGGTGATGGTCTGGGTGGTCACGGCATCCAACCTAGGGATCCGAGACGTCCGGGTCTGCCCCGATCTCCCCCGAGACGAAGGGGGGGTCATCCCCCCCTTCGTCAGGTCCGGTCAGGCGTAGGCCCGGGCCATCTCCACGCTTTGGCGCACGTAGTCGCCGCCGAAGACGACGGCGTGGACCATGACCGGGAAGAGCTGGTGCAGGCCGACCCGCTCCTGCCAGCCGTCGGCGAGCGGGGCGGCCTCGTCGTAGGCCGCGATGATGCGGGCGATGTGCGGCGCGGTGAAGAGCAGCAGCATCGCCAGGTCGGTCTCGGCGTGACCGCCGTGCGCGGCCGGGTCGATGAGGACGGGCCCCTCGCGGGTCCAGATGATGTTGCCCGCCCAGAGGTCGCCGTGGAGGCGGGCTGGCGGCCGACCGTCGTCGAACTCGCCGGACACGAGACGGTCGGCAACCCGTTCGAAGAGGGCGCTGTCGTCCTCCCACAGGCCCTGCGCGCGGCCGAGCTGCAGCATGTGGCGGATGCGCTGCTCGCCGAAGAACTCGCCCCAGCGCTCGGTGGGCTGCAGCGGCATCGGCAGCGGGGAGTCGGCCGGGCCGACGAAACCGTGGCTCGTCCACCGCGCGGGCGGCGCCCCGAAGGCCGGCGCCCCCGCCGCGTGCGTCGCCGCGAGCGCCACCCCGAGCCCGTCGGCATGGAGGTTCGTCGACGGACCCGCGTCGTACTGCAGCAGGTCGATGTGGTCGAGGTCGACGTCCTGCAGCTGCGCGATGCGGGCGCCGCCCTGCTCCTGCGCCTCCGCGAGCCACAGCAGCCCGGCCGCCTCCCAGGAGGAGTAGCCGCGAGGGGCTGCCGAGGTGTCCTTGCGATAGGTGCGGGGAGGCTTCACGTGGTCAAGGGTGCCACCCGCGGACTCGTGCTCAGTACTCCCGCTCCGGACGAAGGGGACGCCGGCGCCTCTCCCCGCTCCGGACGAAGGGGGACGCCGGCGCCCGCCGAAGTCCCTTCGTCGGTCGACGCTGTCACGTCGGTCCGACGGACTTCGGCTTGATGTGCGCCGACATCCCCCTTCGTCCTGCGCTGATGGTCAGCGGACCTGGGGCAGCGTGCCGGTCTCGTCGACGGGGGCGGCGGTGGAGCGCGAGCCGACCTTGATGGGGCCGGTGGCGCCGGCCGAGGTCTTGCCCTCGCCGGCGATGGCGACGGCCACGGTGTCGGCGACGTCGGGGTGGAAGACGCTCGGGATGATGTAGGAGGGGTTGATCTCCTCGTCCTTGACCACCGCCGCGATCGCGTCGGCGGCGCGGATGAGCATCTCGATCGACACGTCCTCGGCGTGGGCGTCGAGCAGCCCGCGGAAGACGCCCGGGAAGGCGAGCACGTTGTTGATCTGGTTGGGGTAGTCGCTGCGGCCGGAGGCGACGACCTTGGCGTACTTCGCGGCCTCGGCCGGGTCGATCTCCGGGTCGGGGTTGGCCAGGGCGAAGACGATCGCGTCGTCGGCCATGTTGTCGCGGATCCACTCGGCCTTGAGCAGGTTGGGCGCCGAGACACCGATGAAGACGTCCGCGCCCTGCAGCCCGTCGGCGAGGTCACCGCGGACCTTGCGCGGGTTCGTCCGCTCGGCGAGCTCGCGCTTGGCGCCGGTCAGGGACTCGTCGTCGGAGGAGAGCAGTCCCTCGCGGTCGTAGACGACGACGTCCTTGGCGCCGGCGGCGAGCAGCAGGGTGACGATCGCCGAGCCGGCGGCACCACCACCGGAGACGACGATGCGCACCTCTTCGAGCCACTTGTCGACGACGCGCAGCGCATTGCGCAGGGCGGCGAGCACGACGATCGCGGTGCCGTGCTGGTCGTCGTGGAAGACCGGGATGTCGAGGCTCTCGCGCAGCCGGCGCTCGATCTCGAAGCAGCGCGGGGCCGCGATGTCCTCGAGGTTGATGCCCCCGAAGCCGGGCGCGATCATCTCGACAGCGCGGATGATCTCCTCGGTGTCCTGCGAGGCCAGGCAGATCGGCCAGGCGTCGATGTCGGCGAACTGCTTGAACAGCGCCGCCTTGCCCTCCATGACCGGCATCGCGGCCTCGGGCCCGATGTTGCCCAGGCCGAGGACGGCCGAGCCGTCGGTGACGACGGCGACGCTGTTGCCCTTGACCGTCAGGCGGCGGGCGTCCTCGGGGTGCTTGGCGATCGCCGACGAGACGCGGCCGACGCCCGGGGTGTAGGCCATCGACAGGTCGTCGCGGGTCTTGAGCGCGACCTTGGACTTCACCGCGATCTTGCCGCCGAGGTGGAGCAGGAAGGTGCGGTCGGAGACCTTGTGCACCTTGACCCCGTCGATCGCCTCGACGGCCTCGACGAGGTCGTCGGTGTGGTTGACGTCGAAGCCGGAGCAGGTCGCGTCGACGACGAGCCGGTCGTGGCGCGAGTCGGCGATGTCGACGGCGGTGACGATGCCGCCCTGCTCGGCGATGGCGGTCGCGATGCGACCGACGACCGCGTAGTCCGGCGAGGTGTGCAGGCGGATGGTGATGGAGTACGACGAAGGGGTTGCTGCGGGCATGTGAGCAGTGTCTCACCGCCGCGACGATGCTCATGGATCGGTCCATATCGGCGACGGCCTAGACGGGCGTAGACGTCACGATCGGACGAAGGGGGCGACGCGCCGATCATCGAATCTGGCGAGATATCCCCCTTCGCCTAGACAGCCGGATACGGTCACATCGTGGACCCGATCACCAACCCCTATGCCCCCGGCGCCGGCCAGCGCCCGCCCGAGCTCGCCGGTCGCGACGAGCAGCTGACGCGCTTCGACGTCGTGCTCAAGCGGATCGTCGCCGGCAAGCCGGAGCGCTCCCTCGTGCTCACCGGGCTGCGCGGGGTCGGCAAGACCGTGCTGCTCAACCAGCTGCGCTCCGCCGCCGTCCGCGCGAAGTGGGGCACCGGCAAGCTCGAGGCTCGCCCCGACCAGGGGCTGCGCCGGCCGCTCGCCAGCGCGCTGCACCAGGCGGTCCGCGAGCTCGGCCACACGCAGGCCGAGGAGGTCGAGCACGTCCTGGGCGTCATCAAGTCCTTCGCCCAGCGGGACGCCAAGCCCGGCACCAAGCTGCGCGAGGTGTGGAACCCCGGCATCGACGCGCCGGCCATCAAGGGGCGCGCCGACTCCGGTGACATCGAGATCGACCTCGTCGAGCTCTTCACCGACGTCGGCGGGCTGGCGGCGGACCTGGGCCGCGGCGTCGCGGTCTTCATCGACGAGATGCAGGACCTCGGCCCCGAGGACATCTCGGCGATCTGCGCGGCCTGCCACGAGATGAGCCAGACGGGTCTGCCGCTCATCGTCGTCGGCGCCGGCCTGCCGCACCTGCCGTCCGTGCTGTCGGCGAGCAAGTCCTACAGCGAGCGGCTCTTCCGCTACCAGCGCATCGACCGACTCGCCCGCGAGGAGGCCGATCGGGCGCTCACCGCGCCGGCCGCCGACGAGCTCGCGGAGTACGAGCAGGCCGCGCTCGACGCGCTCTACTACGCGACCGGCGGTTACCCCTACTTCATCCAGGCCTACGGCAAGGCGGTGTGGGACCAGGCACCGCAGTCGCCGATCCGCGCCGAGGACGTGCGCGTCGCCTCCCCCGAGGCCGAGTCCGAGCTGGCCGTCGGCTTCTTCGGCTCGCGCTACGAGCGCGCGACCCCCGGTGAGCGCGAGTACCTCAAGGCGATGGCCGATGTCGCTGCCGAGATCGCGGCGAAGGGGGAGGAGAGCCTCGACGACATCGAGTCCGTCCTCACCTCGGCCGTGGCCACCTCGCTCGGCAAGAAGCCCCAGTCGCTCTCCCCCGCCCGCGACGCCCTGCTGAAGAAGGGCCTGATCTACTCCGCCGAACGCGGCCGGATCGCCTTCACCGTGCCGCACTTCGGGCGGTACCTGCGCGAGCAGACCTGACCAACCGCCGCAGCTGTCCGGGAACTACCGATTCTGATCATTCGGCCCGTTTTGAACGAGGAGAATGATCAACGTGATCAAAACGCGCTCGTGAACGAGGATTTTGATCATTCTGAACGAGGAAATTGAGCAGAGGGGCGACGCGTCCCGGGCTGTCGGCCCCTCCGCCTATGGTTCACCCAACGGTCGTCGCTCTCGGGCGCCGTAGCCACCGCCCGGTCATAGATCTTTATAGATCGAGCGATCTATAAAGACCTATAACCGGGACGTTCCCTAGACTCATCGGGGGAGCTCGAACCAGGAGGGGATGTGCTGATGTCAGAGCCAAATCGGGGGTCGCTCGCCGCCAAGCGCCACGCAGCGGCGTTGGAGAGGGCCGAGGCGGACAAGGACAGTTGGGCCTCCGTTCAGGACGCGGCAGACCTAGAGGTGGCGGCAGACGACGCCAAGCAGGACGCGATTGACGCCGTAACCGGCATCAACGCTCTGATGGGTCGTGAACGCGCGCAGGCGGAGCGGGAAGCGAAACGCCTGCACGACGAGGCAATGCTGGCTTACGTCGCCTGGGGCAACGCACAGCTCATCGTGGCTTCGGAGGAGTTCGACCGAGTTCTGGCGGACACCCTCGCGGTGGACGACCACGTGGACCTCGATGAGTTCCGCCAGGTCGCTGAGCACCCGGCCTTCGAGTCCGAGTTCGCCGCACCGGCTCCTCAGCCGGCGCCGCTCCAAGCCCCGCCGGAGCCCGTCTTCGAACCCCCAGCTAAGCCGGCAGGTCTGGCGGGCGTGTTCGGTCAGAAGAAGTACCAGGAACGGTGGCACGCGTCGCGGGCGGACTTCGAGCGACGCTGGATGGAATGGCAGGCGGAGACAGCGCAGCTCCCGACCAAGCAGTTAGAGCAGCTGCAACTGCACCAGGCAGCGGAGGACGAGCGAAAGGCAGCTCTGGAGCGTGACCGCGCCCGCTACGACAAGGAGTGTGAGCTGCGCCAACAGGAGGTAGACCGACAGAACTCCGAGCTCGACGACCTCATCGCGCGCTACAGCCGAGGTGAGGCGTCTGCCGTGGAGGAGTACTGCTCGATCGTCTTCGAGAGCTCCGTGTATCCCAAGGAGTTCGAACCTCACGCCGACTTCACCTACGAGCAGCAGAACCGGGAACTCTCGATCTCGCTGCAACTCCCAGCGCCGGACGATCTGCCGACCACGCGTGCCTTCAAGTACGTCAAGGCCCGCGGTGAAATCGACGAGACGGCCCTGCCGGTCAAGGAGCAACGTGAGCGCTACGCGAACCTGATCTACTCGATCACGCTGCGCACGCTGCATGAGTTGTGGGAGGCCGACCGAACAGGTCATATCGACTACGTGGCTCTAGTAGCTGGCGTCGACCACGTCGACCAAGCAACCGGCCTGGAGACTCGGACACCGCTGATCGCAGCAGCCGTGCGTCGCGAAGACTTCGAGGAGATCAACCTCGCGCGAGTCACTCCCGTGGAGACTCTCAAGCACTTGAACGCGGTGCTGTCGAAGAACGCTCATTCGTTGGCAGCCATCTCCGTGCCCGACGGTGTGCGCGGATGACGGACTGGATCTTCAACCCTCCACCAGAGTGGCCTTCTCCCCCGGAGGGGTGGCGGCCCGGCCCCGACTGGCAGCCAGACCCGTCATGGCCACCGGCTCCGGCCGGCTGGCAGTTCTGGGTCGCAGCCCAGGAACAGGACCGCGACACGCCTACCGGGTCAGTCGATGCCCATGATGCTGTAAGCCAGCCGGAACCGCTCTCGGACGAGGACCTCGACGTGGACGTCGAGGAGACCCCGGACATCGATGAAGAAGTCGTGGACGACGTCGAAGCTGCTGAGTCGAGTGGCGACGGCGAACTCGGCATGGTGGAGCCGACAACCTCGGTCGACGACGACCACCTCGCTTCCGACACCTCCGATCTGGCTGGCGGATCGGCCGCGGCCCCGCCGCAGGAGGAGCCTGCCCACCGCAGCGACTTCCCCTCCGGCGGCGGCTCCGCGAGTGACCTGCACGACCTCGAGGAGCAGATCGCGCAACGACGGCGGGATCTGGTTGAGCTGGATGACGCCCTGCTGCTTCAACAGGTGGGCATCTACGAGTATCACCACCCGCTCGAGAACGCCGACGAGTACAAGGAACGCCTCAAGTCACTGCGCGACCGGATCAAGGACACCGTTCGAGAGCGACGCGCGATCGACTCGTCTGATCGATTCGCGTACAACAACTCTCTCGCCCAGGGCAGGAAGATGACTCGCGACTTCAGCAAACTGATGTTTCGGGCCTACAACGCAGAAGCCGACTCCTGCGTACGTTCCCTGCGGGCGGGGTCGATCCAGTCCGCCCTCCAACGGCTCGACCGCTGCATGGACACCGTCGCGCGGCTCGGGGCCATGATGGAACTAGCCGTCTCGCCCGCGTACCACGCTCTCCGAGTCGAGGAACTTGAGCTGACGTCGGACTACCTGTTCAAAGTGCAAGAGGAACGAGAAGCAGCCCGAGAAGAGCGCGAACGACTGCGTGAGGAACGGCGCGCCGAACAAGAGCTGGCGGCAGAGCGAGAGCGACTCGACAAGGAACGCAGCCACTACGAGAACTCCCTACAGCGTCTGCGGGAGAACGGCTCCGCCGAGGACATCGCCGAACTTGAGAAGCGTGTTGCTCAGATCGACGAGGCCATCGAACAGAACGACTTCCGCGCTGCCAACATCCGAGCGGGGTACGTCTACGTCATCAGCAACGTGGGCACTTTCGGGCCCAACGTGGTCAAGATCGGCATGACGCGGCGACTCGACCCCATGGACCGCGTTCGTGAACTCGGAGACGCCTCAGTCCCGTTCCCCTTCGACGTGCACGCGATCTACTTCTCTGACGACGCCGTCACGCTCGAGAATGAGCTCCACAAGGAGTTCGCCGCACTGCGGATGAACCAGGTCAACTTGCGTCGCGAGTTCTTCTTCGCAACCCCCGTCGAAGTACGCGACGTGCTGCGCACAAAGGTCGGCGCCCTCCTGGAGTTCGCAGAGTCACCCGAAGCAACCCAGTACCACCAAAGTGCGGGCCTGTGGCCCCAAGAGCTCCAGGCAGCCGCAGGGGCTCCTGTCCACCGGGAGACGGAACCCGGGCCTGCGTAGGTAGCCGCACGTCCACCACTACGCGCTGTTCGCCCCTTGGCGGAAGAGCCAGAGTTCCAGCTCATCGCCCGCAACTTCGCGGCCGACCTGTTCGCTGGCTTCCGCAGCCCACCACGTGAGCAGGTCGCAGTACCGCTCGTACGTGTGGGTCGGCCAGTTGCCACCCGTTCTCAGCGACCACCACCCGTGATAGATCAGGGCGCCGGCCACGCGGTCATCAAGAATGAGCGCACGGTGACCACTCGCCCCGCCACCGGCGAAGTAGAGCACCTTGGTCAAGAAGGCCGGCCCCAGCCAGGGGATGGCGTTGCTCCTGCCCTTCGGCCGGAGGACCTCGTATCCCGCGACCGGGCTCTCGCGGGCCGCGATGCACGCTTGGCGCAGCAGGTCTGCGGCCTCGGGCATGAGTTCGGCGACGGACCGCAGCCGGCGACGGTTGTTGCGACCTCGCGCGCCCCAGGCGAGAACGTGCCACAAGAAGGACAGGACGTCATCGTCGGAGGTCGCCTCGCCCACAGCTCCTCCGAGCTTGAATACAGAACCGCGTGAAAGCGTCCCCTCGCCGTCAGGAACCACGGGCCCGCCCGGCAGTCCAAACTCTCGGAGTGCGGCGTCCCACCACGCCCGATTGACCGGGACAGCGTGCGTGTGAACGAAATGCTCACGTGGAGTTGCCAACTCGGCCACAACCCCTTCTGGAAGGTCAAGGCGCGACACGTCCGTCGTTCTACGCCTGGGCTCGGTCATGCCAGTCACGTCGTGCCACGGGCTCCTGACTGCGTGGAAGAACTCGGCGTCGTCCTCGTCGAGGTGCGCCCCCCGATGTCGGCCGTCCAAGACGCATCGCGTCTGGGGGTAGATGTTCGAGTAGACCCCGCACGTCCCTGGTCGTCCTCGGTTCACTGGCACCTCCCGCGCACACCCTTTCGCAGTACGAAGCCCGCCACAAGGGTCGCGATGTCGTTGCTGGGTGGTCGGGTCGCAGGCCTTGCGCGTCGGTCGATCACCGGTAACGTTTCGCGCGTCATCCACTGATCTCCAAGAGACCGACAACAACTGAATGGTCGCTGGGGTGCACCAACCACCCATATACAGCCAAGGGACTTACCAACCCTCCGCGCGGCTAGCCAACGCGTGTGCGCCTGACCAGCGCGACCGGGCCAAACACGCTCGCGAGAGGAGATTTCCCTTGCCCGAACATCCAGTTCACCGACCCACGCTCGCTGCTCGTCGCGGGCGTCCCCGGATCTCACCAGAATCCTCCGCGCCCACCGTGCGGGTCGAGGTCCGCCTCCCCCGCGACGTCGCCGCGGACATCGACTCGGTCGCTGACCGGGACAACGTCACCGTCAGCCGCGTGGTGGCTGACGTATGGCGTCGAGGCATGGGTCGAGGTGACGCCATGTAGCCGCCTCCGGGCGAAGCGTCTGGAGCCCAACACCCCCAGACATGCGAAAAGCCGGGCTGCAACCCGGCTGACGCATCGAAGCGCGAATGAGGTTCGCGCCCTTCAATCCAGAACTTCGACCCTTGGAGGTCTACGCATGCCAGTTTGGCGACCCCGCAAGTACCTGTCAACAGCACCAATCGGCCCCTCTAGAGGCGGTGGGAGCTCGTGACGACCGTGACGAAGGCGTCACACCGGCTGGGCAGCCGAGTCGACTACCTGCCTCGGGTCCAAGGCCCGTCGGCTAACTGGGCCGAGGTCCGGCTGGCAGCTGACGGTGACCGTCTCGATGACGTGGTCCGACTGACGCGGGTGACTGTCCGCCGGCGGTCCGGCGTGATGGACGCCAGTCGGGTCGAGGACCTGTCCCTCGACGAGGCCGCGGCTTTGACTCCGGACTCCCTTCTGGAAGTGCGCCGGCCGGTGTCCTATAAGGGGATGCGCAACTACATCGGGCGCATGGCACTCCCCTCGCAGGCGCACGAGGCGCACGCCGGTTGGTTCGAATCGAGGAACGAGCAGGAGCACTATCGCGAGCTGCTCATGCGGCACGCGGTCGTCCAGATGGCTACGCAGCCCCTGCGGCTGGCGTGGGCCTTCCCTTCGGGCGTGCGCACCCATGTCCCGGACGCCTTCCATCTGACGGTCGACGGACGTACCACGTTGGTGGACGTCACCCGCCGGAAGCGGCTCGAGACGCCCGAGGCCGTGGCGATCTTCCTGCTCGCCCAAGCAACAGCGCGCGCCATGGGCTGGCGCTACGAACTGCGCGACGAGCTCTCGCCTCAGCACCAACGCAATGTCTCACTCGTCTACTCACACCGCCACGCCACGCCATCAACCCCCACGTGGCGGGCCGCGGTGAAGGGGATGCCCGCCACCCAACAGGTGCTGCAAGCAGCCCAGACCTTGGGCGCCGGCGCGTCGCCCAACTACGCCGCGGTCTGGCACCTCGTCGCCACTCGCCACCTCTTCATCGACCTCGCCCGAGCACTCACACCCGACGCGGTCGTCCGCCGCCGCCCCCTCTCGACCAGGAGCAACCCATGCCTCATCAGTCTGTGAACGATCAGCCCGAACCAGCCGCCTCGAGCGACTCCACACCAGCGCGCCTGCGCAAGGTCGCGCCGGGAACCCTCGTCACGTACGAAAAGAAGACCGCCCGCATCGTCAGTTACGAGCGTGGGTCCACCGAAAGGCTGGAAGTCCTGATCGACAACGGGTCCGGTCTCCAACGGGTCCCCATCGCTTCCTTGTTCGCGGCCATCGCGGACCCGGAACCGGCGACACCCGACACCGAGACCGAGGCCGAGTTCCAGTCACCGCTGTTGGCTGAGCTCCCCGACGAGGAGCGCAAGCGGATCGAGACTCGCTACCGCGACCTGAAGCAGGCTGCCACCGGCAGCCGCCACGGCACCCCGGAGGCAGACCGCGCGCGGGGCGTGCTCTCGCCCACCTACGACCCGCTGGTGCACAACAAGGGCGAACGATGGAGGGCGAAGTCCGAAGAGCTAAAAGCACGGGGCGAGTCCGCCACCTCGGTCCCGCAACTTCGACGCCAACTCGACGCCGTCGACCTCAACGGAATCGAAGCGCTGATCCACGGCAACAAGAAGACCCGCAAGCATCGATTGGCTGGTGCCGACGAAGAGGTGATCGCGGTGCTGACCGAGTTCCTCCACGCGCAACCCGGTCGAGCCCGCACGAGCAACAAGGCACTCCTGGTGCTCGGCAAGGCAGCTCTGGCTCAGGCTGGTGTCGGCCAGGAGCTGACCGACTACAAGCTGCGCATCATCATCGGCGAACTCTCCCGGTCCCTCGACCTCCATCACGAGGCCAAAGGCCGAGAACGCGTGGCGCTGAAGCCCGACGTCGTCTACGGCCGACGGCTCGTCTCTCGACCCGGTGAGATCGTCCAGATCGACGCAACGACCACCAACATCCACGTCTTCGACCCCCGACTCGGCTGGATCCGCTCGACGATCCTCACCGCCATCGACGTCTTCACCCGCTGCGTCCTCGCCCTTCGGGTCATCACCGGATCAGCGACGACCCGGGACGTGACCATGCTTCTGTGGGACATCGGCCGACCAACCGTGACCCGATCCGGCTACCCCTACGAACTCATCCACCACCACGGGATGCCTCGCCTGATCGCCATCAATCACGACCCCGGTGAGCCGGGCGACTCGAACCACCCCGACATCTTGGGAACGAAACCGGCGCTCATCCCCAGCGCGATCGTTGTCGATCACGGGCGCGAGTTCGACTCGGAACACTTGATGTCCGCCTGCGCCCGCATCGACGTGGACGTGATCTTCTGCCCACCCCGAGCTGCCCATGCGAAGGGAGTGGTCGAGTCCCTCCACAACGGTTGGCGCGAGGTCCAGTCCCTCTTGACCGCGTACAAGGGCGCCAACGTCAACAACCACCCCAAGGGCGTCGAGGACCTCGCCACACTGACAGTTCAGGACCTACGCGATGCCCTGTGGGAGTACGTGCTGGAGATCTACCACTGGCGCGAACACCAGGGACTCGCCGACCTCCACGACTCCCAGACGCCACTGTGCCCAGCTGGTGTCTTCGAGGCCTACCTCGAATCAGGAGGCGAGGTCACCGTACCGACCGACCCCTACCGGCTCATCCAGTTGCTGTCGTCGAAGAAGTGCCTGGTCCAGCCCTACGGGGTCAACATCAACGGGCGCGTCTACAACAACGCAACGTTGGTCTCCCTTCGTCAGCACCTCGCACGTGGGGTCGGCACGCCAGCCACGCCCCTCCTGGTCTTCTACGACCGCTGGGACGTCAGCCGGGTGTACGCGCGCCACCCCATCACCGGGGAGTGGCTGTGCATTCCACGAGCTGGCGAGTCACCGGAGGCTCTCATGCCCTGCAGCGACAGTTTCGACACCGCCATCCGCAAGCAACTCATCCGTGGCCACTCCCGTCCCCTGAGCGCCACAGACCTCACCAGCGCCAGCGCCGAGTTCGTCAACCGCTGGGCGCCCGAGAAGTTCACCGAGCGCAACGAGGCCCGCATCCTGGCCCTCGAGGCCAGCCGCGCCCATGACTACGCGCACGACCTCGCCGACGCCAGCCCCGAGTTCCGCGAGCTCGCCTTCGGCGGCGCCGACGACCGCGAGGCCCTCCGAGGCGAAGTCGTCCGAATCACGGCCGACAGCGACGCCGTCCTCGACGCCGACTTGGCCGACCACGACGAGGAGATCGACCTCGACAACCTCGACGACTACTCCCCCGACAGCGCCTTCCTCGGCCGCGAGGAGGCCTCGTGAGCACCTTCAACGCCGACGACCCCTCGACTTGGCCGGCGCACATCGAGTGGCTGCAGCACCGCACGAAACCCCACGCCGGCGAGCCTCTCGAGACGTTCGTGGCATGGAACCTCGGCATCGGCCCGCTCGTCACGGACGACACGATTGACGTCGAGAACGCCATTGTCCGAGCGCAACACCGCAGCCGTCGCGCTCCGTTGGGTGGCCGCGACGTCGTCATCATCGATGGTTCGCCCCTGGCCGGGAAGACCTTCGCCGCGCTGTCCGTCGCTCTGAAGCAAACCGCGAGGGCACAGACTGGACCACCGCCGCACCCCACGTGCGTGCACCCGAGACCGTGGGCCTACGCCGAAGTACGTCGCCAGACGGGCGCCGCTGGCGTAGCTCGATCTCTGGCTCAGAGCGTCGGAGCGCTCGTGGATTCGAAGCGTCCGTCGCTGGCCGACTGCGTCTCCGCCATCCGCCACATGACGCCAAAGGTCGGGTTCCAGGGGTACATCGTCGACGACGTCCACGGCATGCTCGGCGCAGGTTCAAAGGACTCAACAGCGCTGGCCACCGGCCTGAAGAGCCTGATCACGGGCATCCCTGTTCCCGCCGTCATCATCGGGGCCGACCTCAAGCGAGACGGCATCTTCCAAGGCACCGCCGGCGAACAGGTGCGTCTGTCTGCTCACGACTGGGTCATGTGTGGCGACTGGAAGACCCCAGACGGTCGGTGCACGACGGGATGGGAACGACTCCTGCGGGAGCTCAAGGACCACCTGGCCCTACCTGGGGGCGCGAACCAGTTCAGCCTGAGGCGAGGAGCGCTCCGCGCGCTGGTTGAAGGGTCTCTGGGGCGCCCTGGCCTCGCGATCAGGTGGGTGACCTCGGCAGCGAACTACGCCGTCGCGAACGAGGCCACCCTCGACCACAAGGCACTGACGGCGACCTACTCGGAGATCGACCCCGCACGGGCGAGCCTGTCCACGGAGGTCAAGGCATGACCCCGCTACCTCTGCGTGTCGCCCCGCACCCGGACGAGGCGTGGCACGGATACCTCACCCGCACAGCAGCCCACTACGACGCGACCGTCTCCACGTTGGCCGACCGCGTCGGACTTCGGTGTGGCGGCCGGTGGCCGGGATACCACGGTGTCCTGCTCGACGCGCAGACCGCCTCGGCGACCGCCGAGGTTCTTAACCTTGAAGCGGCGCAGGTCCTGCAGATGCAGTTGGCCAGCCTCGACCAGTCTGCGTTCGACCTGTCCGGACTGGAAGTCCTTCAGCGACATCGGATGGCCGCGACCCAGCGAGTGACGAACCAAGGGTGGGTCTTCCTCGCCGGCGGACGCTACTGCCCTGCCTGCCTACGAACCGACGGCGTCTGGCGCCTGGAGTGGCGCATCCCGTGGATCACCACCTGCACCCTTCACGGGTGCTGGCTGGAGCACCAATGCCCCCGGTGCGAACGGGTCATCGGCCGGTACAACGGCCTCAACGCCACAGCACCCTCGCGTACAGAGACTCGGATCGGTTCCCGCTTCTGCGACCTCCCCCTCGGCTCCGGAACCTGCGGGGCCGACCTTGCCGAAGGGGACGTGCGGCATTGTCCTCCCGACGCAAGCGCGTCAACGAGGAACTTCCGCACGACCATCGCCTCGCAGACCGGCGTCGTCGCAGGCAGGCGACAGAGCAGTCTGCAGACGCTGAGGGCGTGGCAGGCCGCCATCGGCATCTCCATCTCGCTCGGACGCAGCCGCGCCAACCCCGTGCTGCGAAACCACCGCTGGACAGCCCCACCACGCGACGCGCTGGACGTTCACCAGCTCGTCACCGACGCCGCGCCCCTTGTCGTCGCCGAATCGGTCGAACAGGCAGCGAACGAGCTCCTCGAGTGGTGTCGTGCCGCCGGCATCCGCAATCCCCACCGAGACACCTTCGCTCGAGCCACGCGCCCGGCTGCTGCCCTGACCCCCGTGACGACTGCCGCCCTCGCTCGCGTGGGAAGGGCCCACATTCGTCTGGGCCGACAACGAGCACGTGACCGACAGACGCTGCCGCTGCTCGGTTGGACTCCCGACGATGTACCGCAACTGGCGTGGCCCTGCGCTCTTCCAGCGGAGTGGCGGACGAGCACGCGCCCCGATCAACTCATCATCCGTGCGGTCCTCGCGATGATCCTCGTCCGCATGCACGAGGGCACCACGTGGGCCGACGCCGGGGCCACGCTGGGCATCCCGCCGGACAAAGCCCGCAACTGGACGCGCTACTGCTTCTCGGCGAGGTTCCACCACCTGAAAGACGACCTGCTCAACGCCGCCCAGAGCACTGCTGACCTGCTCCCCCACCAGACCGCTCGGGCCACTTGGCACCGCAGACCGGACATCACCGAAGAGTTCGGCACCTGCTCCCTCAGAAGGGCGCAGTCACCCCTGTGCCGCAACGCCGACCCCACCGCCACGTGGTGCCCCTGCACATCGGAGGCGCTTCCATGACCCCCGACCTGAACGAGAACGTCACACCCCTCGCCCTGCGCGTCGCCCCCTTCGAAGGGGAGGCCTGGCCCGCGTACCTCGAACGCACCGCCGACGAGTACCAGTGCCACCCAGCCACCCTCGTCGAGCCCATCAGTCGCCGCTGGGCCAATCGGCTACATCGCGGCCGCACCGCCTGCACGTCCGGAATCTCCATGACCCGGCCTGTCGCAGAGGCCACAGCTCAACGGCTCAACCTCACCGGGCCCGAAGTCCTGGCCATGCAGATGGCCGCCCACCAAGGCATCACCGTCAGCCTCGACAAGGGAGCCACCACAGTCTTCGATCCTGTCTTCGGTACTGCGCGCGCCTCTGATGTAGGCCGTGTCGGGTGGATCGCACACCCTCGGTGGAGGCGCTGGTGCCCTCTCTGTGACCGGGAGCGGCCGGACGTCGACGTGCTCATCTGGCGCTACCCCTGGGTGACCGCATGCCTGAAGCACGAAGCGCTGCTGCGCCCCTGCGCCAAGGGCGAGCCCGACAACGCCACCCCGCCCGAGTGGGAAGACCTGATCGACACCCAAGCCGACCTCGAGGACATCCTCGCGGGCAGGCGGTCCTTCCACCGGGTATCCGTCCGGGACGGCTTCACCGAACTACTGGCGGCCACCGCTGTCCTCGCAAGCCGACGAGGCTCCGCCACGCTCGAGCCGACTGATGTCTGGCAGCCCAGCTTCATGGCCAGCCTCCTGCCCGACGCCTTCATCGCCGTCGAAACTCCGATCGACGAATGGCCCGAGAGCCTCAATGACTTGATCCGTGACAAGCACAAGGGCGCCTACCTCAACCACATCCTGCAGAAGTTCGGTGCGACGAGTCCTTTCGGTCTTCGGTCGGACCTGACGCGTTACGTCAATGAGCCGGGCCACTTCCTCGACCCATGGGCGCGCGACATCCGTATCCCCAGCGAGCACCGGCCCCTCGTGACTCCGCGAACCAGAGTCGCCGCGATGACCGCTCTCCCCCGCATGCTCCCCGAGCATCTGGTTGTACCGGCTCTGACCGACTTCACGCCCTGGCTGTCCACCCGAGACGTCCAGATCGCCGCTGCGCAAGCCGCGTTCATGCTGAGCACCGGAGGCACCCTCAAAGAGGCCTGTGACCACCTGAGCTGGCCCGGGACAAGACAGGTCCCACTACGGCGCCTGTGGTGGCACCTGGAGTCAACTGCGCAGTTCGGCGACTACCTCGACGCAGTAGGGCGAGTCTCGCGCTCCCTCTTAAGCGACCGGCGGTCGACTGAAGCCGACCAGGCATCCCAGACTGAGTAGCGCTCGACCGGCTACCTGACAAATGTCGTTCGCGAGGAGCCACTGGACCCCCAAAAGCGAGTTGAATGGCACCAGATAGTCGGAAGAAGGCCGGACACCAACCTTGGGGGGCAAGCCGTGGCTCCAAAGCGGAAGCGAGGGGCACCCTCAGGTCAGACTCGGTCGAGGACCCCGCGGCGTCCTGCGCGCAAAGAACAACCGAACGGAGCAGCCACTCAAACGACGCTTGATCGTCGGCGCGCCATGGACCCACAGAATCTCTGGGACGACCTCCGACAGGGCTCACGCAACGTCGCGGGCGTGACGTGGCAGGTCGACGTATGAACCGCCCCGGTGTGTCCGGAGACCTTCTAGTTTGAGACTCCAGCGGTTTCTGGGGCCTGGTGGTGAGCGTAGTGAGCCTGCTCGGCCTGCACTGGGGTGAGGTCGTCGCAGTACTCGTGGGGTCGGCGGTGGACGCTTCTATATCAGTCAAGCGGCGGACTGGACCGCGGCTCGCGCGGTTGGCGCCTGCTGTCGTAGGTGTCGCGTGTTGCGCCAGATTTCCCGGATGAGGTGTCGTTTGAGGCATCTGATGATCTCGGACTTGGTCTTGCCCTCGGCCATCCGCCTGGCTACGTAGGCCTTGGTGCGCTCGTCCAGCCGCATGCGGACGATGACGATGCGGTAGAGGGCCGCGTTGGCCTGCCGGTGTCCGCCCCTATTGAGTCGGTGACGATTGGTCCGGCCGGAGGAGGCAGGGATGGGGTTGACGCCGCACAGCTTGGCCAGGGCGGCTTCGCTGGTAACCCTGGCAAAGTTGTCGCCGATGACGGTGAGCAGCTCGGCGGCCGCGTCGGGACCGATGCCGCAACCCTCGCGGAGCTGGGGAGCTGTCGCGGTGGTCAACCGGTCCAGGTGTGCTTCGTGCTCGGCGATCTCCTCGCTGAGGTGGAGCCAGCGGCGGGCCATCGCGCGCAGCGCGTACTTCGTTGCGACGGTGGGGTCGTGGACCTCGCCAGGGCGAAGTGCGGCGCAGCGTCGTAGCAGGGCCATCTTGGTCAGCGGCTCGAGCTGCTCGCGCAGGTCGGCGGGGGCGGTGACGATCAGATGGCGCAGGCTGATCATGGTGGCCGCTCGCGCCTTGACGGCGGTGTGCTTGGCGCACTTGATCACGCGGATCATCTCGACGTGACCGTCCGCGGTTTTCGCGGTTCCTGTGGCGGTCCCCGCGAGCACGGCTCGTGCGGCGTTCTCGGCGTCGAAGGCGTCCGTCTTGCCGCGCAGGCGACGGTCTCGCCGGTTGGGGCGGGCGACTTCATGGATCGTGACGCCCGAGGACCGCAGGGCCGCGACCAGTCCGGCCCCATACGAACTGGTGCCTTCGATGGCGTACGTGAGGTCCGTGTCAGCAGGCTGTCCAGTGACCTGTCGGCGCAGGCCCTCGGCCCACAGCGCGAGGCTGGTGTATCCGGCCCGTGTGGCGGTGAAGCGAGCGATCTCGAGCAGAGCACCGCGATCATCAAGGGCTGCCGCGACGTGGAAGTCCTTGTGTGTGTCGACGCCGACGATGAGGCGCCGTGCCTCGTTGTGGCGTGGACGTGATGGGGTCGGATTCGTCATGATGCTCACTGCTGGCCTCCACTGATCGGTGCGGGACAGCGAACGGACCGGCCGGAGCGGGACAGAACTGTGACGAGACCTGGTCAGATCAGGCTTCTATCAGGTCACTGCCCGGCCGGTCTGATCACCGGGACGCATCCGCTGGCTCAGGGCCGACAGGTCCACTCGAAGGACACCGTCCATGGACGAGTCAGTTGTAACCAGGGGTCAGACCCTGGCCAGCGGACGCCTGAGCAGTCTCACAGTTGTACCAGTCGACCCACTCGGCGGTGGCGATCTCGAGGTCGTCGAAGCCCTTCCACGGCCGCTGTCGCTTGACCAGCTCGGTCTTGTAGAGCCCGATGATCGACTCGGCCAGCGCGTTGTCGTGCGACGAGCCGACGAGGCCGGTCGAGGGCTTGATTCCCGCGGTGTCGAGCCGTTCGGAGTAGGCCACGGACATGTACTGCGCGCCGTGGTCGTGGTGGGCGATCAGGCCGGTCAGGTCACCGCCACGATCTTCGCGGCCGCGGGTCCAGATGGCCTGCTCGACTGCGTCCAGGACGAGCTGGCTGGTCATCGTGGTCGACACCGACCAGCCCAGGATCCGCCGGGCGTAGGCGTCGATGACGAAGGCGGTGTAACACCAGCCCGACCACGTCGAGCAGTACGTGAAGTCGGCCACCCACAGCCGGTCCGGCGCCAACGGCTCGAAGTTGCGATCGACCAAGTCAAGCGGTTTCGGGGCCTTCGGGTCGCTGATCGTGGTGCGCTTGACCTTCCCGCGCACCGCGCCTGCCAGCCCAAGCTCGCCCATGAGCCGCTCGACGGTGCAGCGCGCGATCGGCGCTGCGTCGGCTGCCCGCTGACGGTTGAGCGTCAGCCACACCTTCCGTGCGCCGTAGACGCCGTAATTGGCCGCGTGGACCTGCTCGATCATCGGCTTCAGCTCCTCGTCGCGCACCTGCTGGGCGCTCGGCTGGCGGCCTCGGTGCTCGTAGTAGGTCGCGGGGGCGATCTTGCAGCCGAGCTCGGTGAGCGCGGCGCAGATCGACTCGACACCCCATCGCAGACCCTGCCCGTCGGCGTCCTCGTGCTGCTCACCGACGTGCTCGTCGATGTAGCGCACGATCAGCGCTGTGGCCGGTCGAGTTCGGCCGCGAAAAAAGCCGACGCGCTCTTGAGGATCGCGTTCGCGCGTTTGAGCTCGGCGTTCTCCCGCTTCAGCCGCTTCAGCTCTGCCGACTCCTCGGACGTGACCCCCGGGCGCTGGCCGGCGTCCACCTGCGCCTGGCGACACCACTTGCGCACCGTTTCCGGTGTGCCCACCCCCAGCAGCTCGGCGACCCGGCTCATCGCGGCCCACTCCGACTCGTGCTCGGCCCGGACCTCGGCGACCATCCGTACCGCCCGCTCACGCAGCTCGGCCGGATACCTCTTCGATGTACTCCCTGACATGACTCCATCCTTCCCAAGGAACGGAGCCTCCGGACACGCCGGGGCGATTCAGTATGCGTGTACATGCTGGTCGCCGGCCACGCTGGTGAGCTGCCCTTCGTCTGTATCACTCCAGAGGGCTATGAGGATGCCGACTGCGAGCACGCGAACGGCGCCCAGACATTCGTGCAGATGAAGGAGGTCAGAGCCGGCCAAGGGCGTCTTGCTGCGGCTGAGGTTGCCATGGCTCTAGCCCATGCGGAAGCAAGTGGGAGAGGTTCCGAGATCACCCTGGTCACCGACGGGACCTTGGGGTCTGGCCTCTCTTTCACTGGCTGGTTTGACGTACTTTCCAGTCAGCAGACTCAGGGCGTCGAAAACGTCGTCAATGCGCTAATCGACCTCAAATATAGCGGTGGCGAGGCCAAAAGCATCGTGTCGCGGGCCCACGTGGTTCAACTGCCGTACCGCGTGAGAGAACTGAGTGAACGACTCCTGGCACAGTCGACAGGACGCCCCGCCACCGTGTGTGGACTTACTGTGGGCAGGCTGACCGAGCTGATCGCAGATGCTTCGGCAGCTCAGCGCCACAGTAAGCCCCAGGCAGCACGCCGGCTCCGGACGACCGACGTAGATCAGGTTGTCTCCAGCGTCCAAGATGCCGTCGACACGCACGGACTTGACCGAGCCCAGCAAGCGGGCGTCTGTGAACCCGCCGACTTCCTTGCACCCGACGCCGTCCCGGCCCGAACGTTCTATCTCGGCATGGACGGCCAGCCTGGCCACGTGGCGGCCAACCTTGATGTCATCCGCCCCATCGAACTCGTCGCTTGTGCAGAGGGCCTGCGCGACGAGCACAGCGTGCTGATTCTTGGCCCGTCCGGTTCTGGCAAGTCGGTCCTCCTCTGGCGGGCTGCCCGCGACTTGGTTCCCTCGTCACGGGTCCTGAGAGTTCGTCGGGTGGCGACCGAGAACGATGCGGTTTCGCTGAGTCGTCACGTACGTCTCATGCGCCCGAGGGAACATAGTCCAGTACTCGTAGTCGCCGACGATCTCGGCCGGCCCGCAACCGCGGCTTGGCCCGACGCTGCTAAACGGCTGCGAGAAACCCAGCACACTTATCTGCTGGGTGCTGCTCGAGCAGAGGACTTCCATCCAAGCTTGCTGGTTGGTGCAACCCGAGTCGTCCAACCCCACCTCGACCTTGCCACGGCGAGAGAGATTGGATCACGTGCACAGGACATGGGGATATCTCTGCGTATGGATGTGCAAGAGGCCCTTGCCGAGAGCGAGGGACTACTGATGGAATTCTTGGCTGTCCTCACAACGGGTCAGCGGCTGCGCCAAGTCCTCAGCACTCAAGTAGCCGATCTCGCTCGCCCGGATCGGCGGTTGCAGCGAGACGCGGCGCGGCTACTTACAGCTGCCCATGCGCTCGGACTCTCCCTTGACTCCAACCGCCTAGCAGCAGCTCTAGCCCCTCCAGGCGATGAGGCGCCAGTCGGCGATGCCCTTGCCATACTCCGCGACGAGCACATCATTGTTGAGGACCAGGGAGCCTGGCGCGGCCTCCACGAACTTCGTTCGGCCACCATCACCGAGCTCCTGCATGAGAGCCCTCCGCCCACCCTGGGAGCTACGTGGGCGCGTGTAGCCGCCCTACTCGAGCCGGGCGAGGCCGGCTGGATCCTGAGGCGAGCAGCCGAGCGGGACGCGGCTAGCGTCCCTGAACTAATCCCTGCCATTGGCCGCCTCATCACAGCCCCAGAACGCACCGCAGTTGAGGTGGCGAGAGTTCTAGAGGGCGCAGAACGCGCTGACAATGCCATCTACGCTCAAGCTTCGATCCCCGTCAGTTGAGTCCCCGATAGTGGTGTAGCGCGGTTGCCGAGTTCATCACCGTGATGGACATAGGCGCGGCCACCGCGTGATCCTTCGAGCGAACGTCTCACAGCACTCTCGAACGGAGTCATCACGATGACCGCACCACACATTGTCGACCCTGCAGGCCTCCTGGGTGAAGCCCTGTCCGAAGCATCACCGGACATGATGCGATCGCTGCTGCAGACCATGATCAACGCCCTGTTGTCCGCGGACGCCGATGCGGTGATCGGCGCGGAGTACGGCCGGCCCACCCCAGGTCGGTCGGCGCAGCGCAACGGCTACCGCCACCGCGACCTCGACACTCGCGTCGGCACCGTCGACGTCGCCGTCCCGAAGCTGCGCACCGGCAGTTACTTCCCCGAATGGCTCCTCGAACGCCGCAAACGCGCGGAGTCCGCGTTGATCACTGTCGTGGCCGACTGCTACCTCGCCGGCGTGTCCACCCGCCGCATGGACAAGCTCGTCAAGACCTTGGGGATCGACTCCCTGAGCAAGTCCCAAGTCAGTCGCATGGCGCTGACCTCGACCAGATCGTCGACGAGTTCCGCCACCGCCCCTTGGCCGAGGCAGGACCGTTCACGTTCGTCGCCGCGGACGCGCTCACGATGAAGGTCCGCGAGGGCGGACGCGTGATCAACGCCGTCGCGCTGGTCGCGGTCGGCGTCAACGGCGATGGCCACCGCGAAGTCCTCGGACTGCGCGTGGCGACCTCGGAAACCGGAGCGGCGTGGAACGAGTTCTTCGCCGACCTCACTGCACGCGGCCTGACCGGCGTCCGGCTCGTGACCAGCGACGCCCACAAGGGCTTGGTCGAGGCCATCGCGGCGAACCTGCCCGGCGCGGCCTGGCAACGCTGCCGCACCCACTACAGCGCGAACCTCATGAGCGTCACACCCAAGTCGATGTGGCCGGCCGTGAAAGCGATGTTGCACTCGGTGTACGACCAGCCCGACAAGGACGCCGTGCAGGCGCAGTTCGACCGGCTGCTGGACTACGTCGACGGCAAGCTTTCCCGACGTCCACGAACACCTCGACGCCGCCCGAGCGGACATCCTGGCCTTCACCGCTTTCCCCAAAGACGTGTGGACCCAGATCTGGTCGAACAACCCCGCCGAACGCCTCAACCGCGAAATCCGACGCCGCACCGACTCCGTTGGAATCTTCCCCAACCGCGCCGCGATCGTGCGCCTGGTCGGAGCCGTCCTGGCCGAACAAACCGACGAATGGGCCGAAGGACGGCGCTACCTCGGCCTCGACGTCCTCGCCAGATGCCGCGTCAACATCGTGCCCGCCCTCGACCCCGAGATCGGAGGCGACAACCTGCCCGCATTGACCGCCTGAACCACCAGAAGGAACACGCAGGCGCTACACCACTACCCGGGGCTTGACCCCCGTCTCACCCAGCACGTCTGACGAAGGCCGACCACAGCCGACAGGGACGGCAAACGGTCTGACGAACAGCGCCGCCGCTGAAGCGCTTCGCACCCTGGAGTCGCAGGTCGCCGCCGAGGAAGCAGGGACCGCAACAACAGCATTGGCCGCGGTGGTGATCCCAGCCTCGAAGGACGACGTCCTCACGAGTGATGAGAGTGTCCTCCTATCGGCAGTCCTTGCTCTTCACTTCGCTCGGTTGAGTCAGCAGAACGGCTTCGGCCAGGACCCCTACTCTTGATGTGATCCAGTCACCCCCACAACCACGCCACCCCAGTTCCCGGAGGCACCTACGGTGCCTGGGTGGGCCGCACTAGAGCGACGACCGGCCGGCAGAGATGGAGTAGCGCCTGACAACGAAGGGGAGGATTCGTGCATCACAAAGCGAGTAGGGCGACGAGGTATCCCGATGGACCGTGAACGACGTGAGCGCCGCCGGCCCCCCTTCGCGCGCAACTACACCACTTTCGCCAGTGAGATCCGTAGGTACCCGCTAACCCCGCTGCTGCGTGAGCTCTCCGGTCGTGCGTGGGAAGCCGCTAACCGGCGATATTCGACGGACGAGTCCCTCGGCGTCGTCCAGGAGTTCACCATCGCCGGGATCGCGCGAGTTGCGCTGCAGCACGGCACGGACGACCGCTCGTGGCCGCGCAGGATCCCAAGCCTCGAGGTCCTCTGCAGCGCCTACATTGACCTCCCCGAACCCGAAGTGGTTGAGGGCAACCTCGACGTGAGCGCGATTCTCGCCCGGATGGCCCACGAGCAATATCCTGCCCAGAGCATGGGGCCGGAGGCCTTCGGTCGCCTGCACGCCCTGACAGCGGACTACCTGCCTCAAGTGGTCAACGGACCGACGCCGGCGGACTGGCAGAGTCACCTCGGCGTCACGCTTGTCGACTACTGGCGAATCGGTTGGATCATGCTCGTGGCCCTCGGCAGCAACAACGGCGCCATCGGGTGGGCGACCCTGACCGCTCCCCACGTCGCACCGCTCTTCTCCCCGCTCAGCGCGGATCAGGTGAGGTCCGTCATCACGCGGCGTTTCGCCCAGTCTGTCCCCGACGCCCAGGCAGAGGCCCGGGCAAATGTGTTCCAGCCATCTCCGAAGTGGTCCCAAAGCCCCCTGGAGAGACGGCCCCTTCTCGACGTCGGGGAGGACCTGGTTGGTCCCGCGCCACACTTCCTGATGGGCCAACTCACTCCCACCGGCCTCTACTACCTCGGTCTCGACGTCTTCGGTAAGACCTTCGGCCAGGCGCTCGGAGATGCCTTCGAGAATTACATCGGCGCACAGTTGGACCTTCTCACGCACGCGCAGGTCCACCGCGAGATCACCTACGGCAAAGACAGCAGGAAGAGCTGCGACTATATCGTCGTCACGGCAGAGTGCGTGATGCTCGTCGAGTGCAAAAGCGGACGACCCGACCTGGATGCGCGACAGGGGGACTCCTCAACCGCCATGAAGAAGATCGAGAAGGCCAGGGAGCAGCTCGAGACCACGACCAATCTCATCCGCACTCGTCACCCGAACTTCACCCATATCCCTCGCGATCGCCCGTTCATCGGGCTTGTCGTCACCCTCGAGCCCCACTACGTCATCGAGACTCTGTCTGAGGACCACCTGATCTCCGAGGTGCTCCCCATCGCCGACGCCACGTCCAACGACGTCGAACTCCTGACTGCCGCACTGGCCAGGCGTACAGACCTCGGCGAACGACTACGGGACAGGATCTTCGCGCGCCCACCCATGGCTCCACGACCGCCGCGCGTACAGGCAGCGATTGAGGACCTCTTGGAGACGGCACCACGTAATCCCATCGTCGGAGCCGGTTGGGATTCTCTCACTGATCTTCCCGGCATCCAGATCCTCGCGAACCAAGAGCTTGCCTCGAAGACCCTAAACGAGCGCGAACCGGCGGAAACACCAGAGGGGCCCAGCCTTTCGTGACCACCCGAACCACTTGTCGACGAAGATTTGGGCCACGCCAGACGGCGATAACTCGCCTGCATGAGGATGGTGGACACCCTCGCAGCAGAGGTCGACGTCGCCCTCCGGTCAACTCCAACAGGCACGCCCATGGTCAGAATGCTCGATCACGAAGTGATCAGAATCCCCGTGAGGTCCTCCTCCAGTGATCAGATTCCTTCGAACCCGGACAGCAGCATCGGCCTGACACGATGGCGCCGTGCGCGCCGTGGTCATCGATGAGGTCCGAGCCCAGCCCGAGGTCAGGGAGGTGTCGGCCCCCTTCGCCCCTGACGGTGGGGTGGTCGTCGACGTGCGGGCGACCGGGCTCTGCCGCAGCGACTGGCACGCCTGGGCCGGCCACGACGACGGGATCACCTGGCCGCACGTGCCGGGCCACGAGCTCGCGGGGGTCGTGAGCGCGGTCGGTGCCGGCGTGCAGCGGTGGCGGGTCGGCGACCGGGTGACCGTGCCCTTCGTCTGCGGCTGCGGACGGTGCTCGTGGTGCGCGGCCGGCGAGGCGCAGGTCTGCCCCGACCAGGAGCAGCCCGGCTTCACGCACTGGGGGTCCTTCGCCGAGCAGGTGGTGCTGCACGCTGCCGACACCAACCTCGTGGCTCTCCCCGAGTCGGTGGACTTCGCGACCGCGGCGAGCCTGGGGTGCCGCTTCGCCACCGCCTATCGCGCCCTCGTCGCCCGGGCCCGCCTGACGAAGGGGGAATGGGTCACCGTCGTCGGCGCCGGCGGCGTCGGGCTGAGCGCGGTGATGATCGCCCGGGCGCTCGGCGCCCGGGTCATCGCGGTGGACCGCAAACCGGCGGCGCTGGCCGTGGCGGCCGAGCTCGGCGCGGTGCACACCGTGCTCGCTGGCGGCGTGGGCGGTGCGGACGACGCGGCCACGGCCGTGGAGCCCACGGACGTCGAGGCCACGCTCATGGAGCTGACCGACGGCGGGGCACACGTCGCCGTCGACGCCGTGGGGAGCGAGCAGACCTGTGCCACAGCGCTGCTCAGCCTGCGGCGACGCGGTCGGCACGTCCAGGTCGGCCTGCTGCCGCCTGTCGACGGTCACCCGCGCGTGCCGATGGCGCGGGTCATCGGGTCGGAGATCGACGTGCTCGGCAGCCATGGCATGGCCGCCGTCGACTACCCGGGGATGCTCGCGCTCATCGAGTCCGGCGACCTCGCTCCGCAGCGCCTCGTGGAGCGGGTCATCGGTCTCGAGGAGGCCGCGGCGCTGCTGCCGGGCTTCGACACGGCGAGCGTCGCGGGAATGACGATCATCGACCCGTCGCGCTGAGGCGGGGCGAAATTCGCTGCGACACACCCCCCTTCGGCCCGTAGCGTGCCGCCTGACGGAAGGGGCACCATGCGCACACTCACCTACTACGTCGCGGCGACGCTCGACGGCTTCATCGCGGGGCCGGACGGCGGCGACCCGAGCGGCGAGGACTTCATGGCGGTCACGCCGGACCTCGTCGAGTTCATCGCGACCCACTACCCGGAGACGCTGCCCGGACCGGCCCGCGAGGCGATGGGTCTGACCGAGCCGGGCCGGGTCTTCGACACGGTGATCGAGGGACGGCGCTCCTACGAGATCGGGCTCGCGGCCGGCATCGACGATTCCTACCCGCACCTGCGGCACCTCGTCGTGTCGACGACGCTCGGGTCCGCGCCCGCGGCGGCTGTCGAGGTCGTCTCCGATGACCCGCTCGCCCGGGTGCGCGAGCTCAAGGCCGAAGACGGTCTGGGCATCTGGCTCGTCGGCGGCGGCCGCCTCGCCCACGCCCAGCTGCCGGAGATCGACCGGCTCGTCATCAAGCTCAACCCCTCGGTCATCGGCTCTGGGGTCCCGCTCTTCGACGGAGGCTTCGCCCCCACGCTCTTCGAGACCGTCGACGTCGTCGGCCTCGCCAGCGGCGTGCAGGTCATCACCTGCGAGCGAAGGGCGTAGCCGGGCAAGTCCGGGCGCACAACTCTGCAAGACCCTAGGGTCTTGCAGAGTTGGGCGCTCCTCTCCGGCTGCGGGCCGCACGACCTTGAGGAAATGCGACGCCCCTCCCCCGACTTCGCACGACCTCAAGGAAAATGCGACGTCCCTGGCTGTTGAACTCGGACGCGGGGCGTGCGGAGGCGCCCGACCCGGGCCGGGGTCGGGCGCGGGGCGGGGTGGCTACAGGTGCCAGGTCACCCCGTCGTCACGGATCGTGCAGGTCAGCTCCTGCTGGTGCACTCGGGTGTGGTGCCGCTCGCACAGCAGCGCCGCATTGCCGATGTCCGTGCGCCCACCCAGCGACCAGTACTGCACGTGGTGCGCGTCGGTCCAGTGCGCGGGCATCGTGCACCCCGGGAAGGTGCAGCCACCGTCCCGCAACCACAGCAACCGCTTCTGCCCGGGGGTGAAGAACCGCGTGGCGCGGCCCAGCTCGAGCGGCTCGCCGTCACTGCCGAGCATCACCGGGATGACCCCTGCCTCGCAGGCCAGCTTGCGCACGCTCGCCGGGGACAGCACCGCGCCCGAGGCCGTGACCCCGCCGGCGTGACCGCCACCGGCGACTCCTCCGGCACCCAGCCCGACCCCCTTCGAGCCGGGTGCGTCGCCACAGCCGCCGAGATCCGCGCGGTGACCGAAGGGATGCGTGTCGCTGAAGGGCATGCCGGTCGGCCCGAAGGCGCCACCCGGTCGGCGGGACCCGCACACCCCGCAGGTCCCGTCCGTGGCCGTCAGCAACGAGGTCATCGAGATCGTCACCATGACCTGCGCCTTGTCGCTCGTGCCCACCTCACCCGGGCTGGACACCCCACGACCCACGACCGTCACCAGGGCATCGGCGCGGCGCCGCGCCGGGGGCCGCGGGTCACGCTCACCGTCGGGGCCCTTGACCGGCTTCGACAACCCCGCCACCGCCGCGTCGACGATCGCCGCGCCCTCGGCGTCGAGCACGAGCTTGTAGCGCGTCAGCCCGCTGGCATCGGTGTGACTCGTCAACGACCGCGCCGACCTGGCCCGCTCGTCATCCGCCGCGAGGTCCTTGGCCGGACGCAGCATCCGCGTCGTCTGCGTGATCGCCGTCGCCAGCCCGCGCTCGTCGAGCCCCGGGACCCGAGCCGAGATCCGCCCACCCGGGCCGGTGCGCACGACCTCGTCACGCGCTGCATCGAGCAGGACCCCCAGGTCCGCCTCCAGGAGCTCCGGGTCGGCGACCCGCCGCACCCCGTCGTGGAAGCGCACCAGCTGATCGGCCTTGCCGAGCGGCAGCTGGCCACCCTCGAGGTCGGCGAGCACCCCGGCGAGGCCGGCCGGCGGCGGCCGCTCACCCCACTCCCCTGCTCCCGGCTCCGACTCCCCAGCCACCTGCTCGGGTGCCTCCGGGCGAAGGGGGGCGCCGCCCCCTTCGTCGTCGTGCGTGGGGTCGACGAGCGCGGAGCCGGCCCGCAGACCCGCCCTGGCCACCCGCACCACGGACGCCACATGACGCACCGCCGGCCGCGGCGCCGACCGGCCCTCGCTGACCCCGACCCAGTCGGTGTCCGACCACGACTGCCGCTGCGGCACACCCCGCGAGATGCCCTCGCGCACGAGGGCCACCTCGGCCGCCTCGAGCACCGCCCGGGCCCGACCGATCGCGGCCAGCCCGTCGGCCAGCTCCTCCTCGGGCGCCTGCCACAGATCCGGCATCTCGAGGGCGGCGATCGTCAGGGCGCGCACCGAGTCCCGCAGGCCCGACACGAGCCCCAGATCCCCCCACTGCGTCGCCTCTGACATGCTTCGATCATACGTTCGACGTGAGGCCTGGGGAACCCTCTGAGCCCTGTGAATTCAAGGAACTTCGCCGCGAGCTTGTGGACAACTGGCCCGTGCGACGTCAGCCGCCGAGGCCCGCCCAGGGGTCCTCGAGCCGCCACAGCCGCGGCAGGTGGAGGGCGACGCCGTCCTCGTCGGCGAGGCGCCCGAGGACGCTCATCGTGACGTCCACGTCATCACCCGCGTAGGGCAGGGCGCGCAGCGGTCGGTCGAGCGGACGGAAGAAGTCGTCCCAGTGCGTCAGCACGACCCGGCGGGCCCCCACGGCGCGGACCGTGTGCTCCCAGTAGGCCTCGATGTACTCCTGGGACTGCACCCCGAGCTGCCCCACACCCAGGTAGGCGACCTCTGCGACGTGGCCGACGAGCGAGCTTGGCACGTGGCCGGCACTCCCCTGCAGCAGGGCGGTCCGGCCGCTGCGGTGGGTGAGCAGGATCGACCACGCCTCACCGCAGCGATAGGCACCGACCCTGGCCGGTGGGGTCACCGGGGCGTCGATGTCGCCCGGGTACCGATCCGGCGGGCAGTGGCTCGATGCGACGAAGGTCAGGGAGAAGGCACCGCACTCCACGGAGTCGCCGGAGGCGATGACCCGGATGCGCTCCCGGTCGAGACCTCCGCCGACGCCCAGGTTGGCCGTCGACTCGCCGCCGACGAGCAGGGCACCCGTGCGCTCGGCGACGACGGCGGAGTCGAGGGCGTGGTCGTAGTGCGTGTGGACGGGGACGACCGCGTCCAGCCCGTCGAGGCCCGCATCGCCGAGGGCTCGGTCCAGGGCGGCATCGATGCGCTCGACGGACGGCGCGACCTTGCCCAGACCCACCTGGAGCAGACCGGGCCGGGAGAAGAACCCATCGGTCATCACGGCGGACTCACCGTCCTGGACGAGCAGCGTCGAGACACCCATGAAGGTCACCGCCAGCGCACCCTCCCCGGCGACCGGGACGTCGAGGCGTGAGGCGTAGGTGGCGAGGTCCGGGCGGCCGGGCTTCAGACGCATCCGGTCAGGCTATCCGGGCCCGGCGTGACGGGCCCGGTCACATCCGTGGTGCCGGTGTCGTCAGATCGGTGACAGCATCGACCCGAGAGGAGCGGTCATGGACCCGGCACAGCAGGCAGAGGACTTCGAGGCGGAGCGCCCACGGCTCGTCGGCCTGGCGACGCGCATCCTCGGCGACCACGCCGAGGCCGAGGACGTCGTGCAGCAGGCATGGCTGCGACTGCACGGCACGGACACCGACATCGAGTCGCTGCCCGCCTGGCTCACGACGGTGACCACCCGCCTGTGCCTCGACCGGCTCAAGTCACGAACTCCGGTGCCGCACAGCGAGATCGAGCCGACCATCACGGCTCCCGACATCGCCGACGACGTCGTCCTGGCCGACACCGTCGGGGTCGCGCTGCAGGCCGTCATCGACCGCCTCACGCCGGGTGAGCGGGTCGCCTTCGTGCTGCACGACAGCTTCGGCTTCGACTTCGCGACCATCGGCGCGATCCTCGACACGACACCCGTCGCGGCGCGCAAGCTCGCCTCGCGGGCGCGGGGGAAGGTGCGGGGGCGGGGCTCCGGGTCTCGAGGCTCCTTCGTCGCACCGCCCACGCGGGACGTGGGACCCAGACCACCGGGATCGGGGGCAGCGGCGGACAGGGCGGACTGGGCGGTCGTCGACGCCTTCATGGCGGCCGCGCGCGAGGGCGACTTCGACTCCCTGCTGCGGCTGCTCGCACCGGACGCCACGATCACCGCCGACGCCGCCGCCGTCGCGAGCGGCACGCCCGAGCGGGTCGACGGGCAGCGGGAGATCGCCGAGTTCTTCAACGGCAGCGCCCACGCAGCCCTCGCCGTGATCGTCGACGAGCGCCCCGGCGCCGCGTGGTTCCACCGTGGCGAGGCCAGGGTGCTCTTCGACTTCGACGTCGTGGACGGCGTCGTGCAGGGCGTCACCTTCCGCGCCGAGCCCGAGGTGCTCGAGCGTGTCACCCGGCGCGAGGACACCCGACGCTCCTCCTGAGGCCCACCGGTCACATCCGCACGTCCCCGATCGTCACCACCACGAGACCACCACGAGAGGATCACCCGATGAAGACCATGACCTGCCAGCAGCTCGGTGGCCCCTGCGACCTCGCTCACCGAGGCGAGACGCACGACGACGTCATCAACGCCCAGGACCAGCACCTCAAGGCGATGGAGAAGGCCGGCGACGCCGCGCACCAGCCCGCCCGCGACGAGATGAAGAAGCGCTGGCGCCGCCCCCGCAAGGCGCTCGGTTGGTACAACGAGATGAAGCAGACCTTCGCGGCCCTGCCGGAGGACTGAGCCGACCCGGCCTCCCCTCAGGGACGAAGACGTCCCACCAGCACCATCGCCCCGGCACCTCCCAGTGCGCCCACCGCGTACCAGAGGAGGTCGACCGGGGCGAACGTCGTCCCGAGGAGGAGCCGCAGCCCCGGCACCCGCGCCGGCAGCCCGGTCAGCTGGGCGAGCTCGACGAGGACGCACAGCACCAGGGCCACCCCGGCGACGACGAGCGGACGCGGCCCCCTTCGCCCCGGCCACACCAGGCGAAGGGAGAAGACCGCCGCCATCGCGTAGAGGATGCTGCCGGCCGCATCGGTCCACGGCAGGTCACGAAACCCTTGCAGGGCAAGCCCGCTCGCCACGACGACGGCCAGCAGGAGGAGGGCGGGGAGGCGGCGCACGGCGACACCTCAGCACGCCGCGCTGGCATCTCGCTGTGAGGCTTCCCGCTGCACGATCCCTACCCGCGAGTAGGTTCTCGCCATCGGAACACCAATGGCGGTGCGCCCCGGGGTGGCACTCCGTCGAGGAGGAGCCCCATGTCCGCACAGCCCACGCGCCGCGCCGTCATCGCCGGGGCGGGCGCCGCCACCGCACTCACCGCGCTGCCGGCCACGAACGCCCACGCCAGCCCGACGCCACCAGGCACCGACGACACGCTGCCCACCGAACGGCTCGCCCACGCCAAGCACCGGCTCGCCGTCCCCGAGGTCTTCCGCGCACCGAAGAAGATCGCCTCGCACACCGACGTCATCGTCATCGGGACCGGCTTCGGAGGCAGCGTCGCCGCCCTTCGCCTCGGCCGGGCCGGCGCCACCGTCGCGATGCTCGAGCGCGGCTCCCGCTGGCCCCGGGACCCGTGGCGACGCATCCACCCCGGCGACATGGTGCTCGACGGTCGCGGCATCTGGCACAAGCACTCCTTCACCAACCTCGCCGGCATCCCGCAGCCGGTCGACCGCTTCGGCGGCGTGCTCGACGACACGACCTACGAGCACCTGCGGGTGTGGCGAGGCGCGGCCGTCGGTGGCGGCTCGATCGTCTTCACCGGCGTGCTCCTCGAGCCGCCGAAGGAGTACTTCGAGCACCTCTTCGGGGACACGGTGAGCCAGACCGAGATGCACCGCACCTGGTACCCCAGGGCCCGCAGGATGCTCCGGGCCTCCCCGATGCCGCGGGAGATCTACGACAGCGCGCCCTTCGGCCACTCCCGGCGCTGGGACGCCAACGTTCGCGCGGCCGGCTACACCCCCGACCCCCTCGACGGCATCTGGGACTGGGACGTCGTGCGGGCCGAGCTGCAGGGCCGCTCGCGGCGCTCGGCCACCATCGGCGAGAGCAACTACGGCAATGCCAACGGCGCGAAGTGGGACCTGACCCTCAACTACCTGCCGCAGGCCGAGGCCACCGGCAGGGTGACCGTGCACCACTGGCACGTCGTCGACCGCATCGGCCAGGACGCCAGAGGCCGCTACACCGTCGACCTGCGCGTCGTCGACCCCACGGGCGATGTCCTCGAGTCCAGGACGGTCACCTGCGACCGGCTGGTCCTCGGCGCCGGCAGCATCGGCACCTCCGAGCTGCTCGTCCGCGCCCGGTCCGAGGGCACCCTGCCGCGCCTCGACGACTCCGTCGGCGAGGGCTTCGGCACGAACGGCGACGCCGCCATGGTGCAGTTCATCTCGCTGTCCAAGGGCCTGGCGCAGGGGTCACCCTCCGCGTCGACCATCCTCGACAGGGGCCTCGACCTGCCGGCCCGGATGGAGAACTGGTACACCCTCGGCGTCCAGGTCAACGCCGGCATCCTCGGCTCGCTCGGCATGGTCATGGACCCGCAGCGCGCGAGGTTCGTCCACAGCGCGGCGAAGGACGACGTCATCGTCGACTGGCCGGAGGACGGCAACAAGGCGTCCGAGGAGGCGCTGCGCGAGATGCAGAACAAGGTCGCCGAGGCCGCGGGCGTCGGGGTGGGTGTGCCCGTCCTCGGCGTGCCCGACGTCGGGACGAGCTTCACGGCGCACCCGCTCGGCGGAGCCGTCATCGGCCGGGCGTCCGACGCCTACGGCCGGATCAAGGGCCACCCCGGGCTCTACGTCATGGACGGTGCCGGCATCCCCGGCAGCACCGGCACGGCCAACCCCTCGCTGACGATCACCGCGCTCGCCGAGCGCAACATCGCGAAGATCATCGCCGACGGGCGGTGACCTCCTCGGGGTCGGTCACGCCTCGAGCAGGCCGACCCCCGGGCCGTCGAGATCCGCCATCGCCACGTCGCGCCCCGCGATCACGAGCAGCAGGGCGAGGGCTGGCCCGCGCACCTCGGGTCCGTCGCCGAGGGTGAGGTCGAGGTCGGTGGCCCGCAGCGTCACCCGCGCGACGGTCTCGCGACCTCCGCCGACGGCGGCGGGCGTGCGCGCCTGGTAGCGCAGCGCGCCCTCGACCGCCTCGGGGGCGTAGTCGTGCCCGATGCCGACTGGTCGCCGGATGTCCTCGCCGTGGACGACCTCCTCGACGAGGCGGCTCTCGAGCGGGGCGAGCCGGGTGGGCGGCCCGGTCCGCCGACCGGCCACCTCACGCAGTCGGCGCAGCGTCTCGCGGGGCGTCGCCCCGCGGTGCCGGTCGACGCCCTCCTGGGTCATCCGCTCGAAGTTGCCCCGAGCCCGCACCATCCCCCGCACGAGGCCGAAGGGGGTGGCGAGCGCGTTGGCGACGAGGTGCGCCGCGACGTCGTGCACGCTCCACCCGTCGCAGAGCGAGGCCGTGCGCCACTGCTCGTCGGTCAGCTGCTCGAGGTCGTCGGCGAGCGCCCGGCGCTCGGCGTGGACGAGGTCCCACACATCGGTCATGGCCTCACCCTGACAGGTCCGGCCGACAGCGTCGCCGGACCAGGCCCATGACGAAGGGGAGGTCCCGCGCCGAGCGCAGGACCTCCCCTTCGGCAGGTGTGGTGCGGGTCAGGCCGGGGCCGGGGTGACCGGACGGCCCTGCAGCACCCGCCACGTGTAGGCCGCCGCGATGGACAGCACCGGGACGGTGATGAGCAGCGCCAGGCCGAGGGTGCACAGCGAGACGATGATGATGAGGATGGCGAGCAGCGCCAGCAGCAGCGTCGGGCCGACGTTCTTCGTCGTGAAGCTGAAGCTCGCCACGATGCCGTCGACACCCGACTCGCCGTCGAGGACGGCCATGTTGGTGTAGTAGAGCAGGTAGGCCGCGACGATGCCCGGCAGGATGCACATGAGGGTGCCGACGAAGGTCACGATCATGACGATGATGCCCGCGATGATCGCCTGACCCCACGGGATGCGGGTGAACATCGCCCCCAGGTCGGTGCGTCCGGTGTCGACGACGTCGAGCGCACCGCGCACCAGCGCCAGGCCGAGCACCCAGCTGATGATGCCGGAGACGAAGCTCGTCATCAGCGAGATCAGCTGGTGGAGCAGGTAGTTCTCCGGCAGGCCGGTCACCGGGTCGATGGTGCTGCCGGTGCCGAGGAGGCTTCCGGTCGTCGCGAGGTTGGTGCCGAAGCTGATCGCCGCGCTGATGACGAGCATGACGGCGGTGATGATCATGAAGGGGCCGACGTTCTTCGTGAAGAGCTGCCAGCCGTAGGTCAGCGCGTCGATCGGGCTGTACGGCGGCTGCATCCCGCCGAACTGGGGCGGCATGCTGCCACCGCCGTAGGCCGGCGCACCGCCGGCACCGGGCGGCGGCGGTGCGCCCGCCCCCGGCGGCGTGCCGTAGGGCTGGCTCGGCTGGCTGCCGTAGGGCTGCTGGCTCGGCTGGCCGGGCTGGTTGCCGTAGGGCGACGGCGACCCGTAGGGCTGGCCGCCCTGCGGCTGGGAGCCCCCGTAGGGCGGCTGGCCACCGGATCCGGGCGGGGTCGACGGCTGGTCGGGCGGGTACGGAGGCTGACTCATGGGCCCCACCCCATCGCATGTGGCGCACCGCGGCAAGCAGCGACGCGGGGGAGGACTCCCCTCACGCCTCGACGAGCAGCTCCCGGGTGATGTCGGCGATGGTGGCGGCCCCGACGAGACCCATGGTCAGGTCGAGCTCGGCGAGCACGTTGTCGATGACCGCGCTGACCCCGGCGGCGCCGTCGATCGCGAGGCCGTAGACGTGCGGGCGGCCGAGCAGGCAGGCGTCGGCGCCGAGGGCGAGCGCGACGAAGAGGTCCGCCCCGGAGCGCACCCCGCTGTCCATGAGCACCGTCGGCTCGGGCCCGACCGCGTCGCGCACGCGGACCAGCGCGTCGAGGGCCGCGATCGACCGATCGACCTGTCGCCCACCGTGGTTGGAGACGACGACGGCGTCGACACCGGCGTCGAAGGCCCGCCGCGCGTCGTCCTCGTGGAGGATCCCCTTGAGCACCACGGGCAGGCGGGTGCGCTCCCGCAGGGTCGCGATGTGCTCCCACGAGAGCGCGGGGTTGGAGTAGATGTCGAGGAAGGTCTCGACCGCCGCCCGCGGCTCCGGCGAGCGCAGGTTGTCGCGGACGCCGCCGGGGTGCTCGCGGCTCATCGAGAGCAGGGTGCCGACTCCTCCCTTCGCCGCACGGGCCGCCTGCAGCGGCTTGCGCGGGTCGATCCCGAGCGACTGCGCGGCGCGCGCCGTGTCGGCGAGCCGTTCGCGGACCAGCTGCATGAAGCGGGGGTCGGACGTGTACTGGGCGATGCCCTGCCCCCGGGCGAAGGGGAGGGACCCCAGGTCGAGGTCGGCGGTGCGCCAGCCGAGCATGGTCGTGTCGAGGGTGACGACGAGCGCCTGCGCCCCGGCCGCCTCGGCGCGGCCGATCATCGAGTCGACGAGGTCCTCGTCGGTCGACCAGTAGAGCTGGTACCAGAAGGGGGTGCCGGCCATCGCCTGCGCCGTCTCCTCCATCGGCGAGCAGCCCTGGCAGGAGAAGACGTAGGGCACGCCGCTGGTGTGCGCCCCCTGCGCGATGAGCAGGTCGGCGTCGTCGGTGACCAGCCCGGCGGCACCGACGGGCGCGAGCAGCAGCGGGGCGGCGAGCTCGGTGCCCAGGACCGTCGTCGTCAGGTCGCGCGTCGTCGTCGCGTGCAGCATCCGCGGCACGACCTGCCAGCGGTCGAAGGCGGCGCGGTTGGCGCGCATCGTCGCACCGCCCCCGGCTCCACCCGCGATGTAGGCCCAGGCCTTGCGGCTCAACGCTGCTCGTGCGCGACGCTCGAGCTCGGCGACGTCCGTCGGGACGGTGGGCGCGATGCCGAGCGCACCGGGTCGGTAGATCGCGTCCTGGCGGGCACGACCGGGGGCGGGCTGCGGAGTCGTCATGAGCGCAGGTTAGGGCCCCGAACCGGTGAGATCGGCCACAACGAGGACCCCGTCCGCACCCTGACCTTTCGTTGACCTCATGGGCTTCTGGGGTGGTTTGGGCGTGATTGCCTCCATTAGCCCTTCGTTGGCCTGCGAGTTGCCTTCCGCTCAACGCCACGCACAACACCACATCGGAAGGAAGGCATGTCGACGCCACCCACCCCTGGGGATCGCCACGATCGTGCTGCTGCTCGTCCTCTTCTACGGCCTGACCATGGTCATGTCGGTGAAGATCAGCCGCGGTGAGGAAAATGCCGACGAGTACATGACGGCCGGGCACAACATCGGCTTCGGCATCTCCGCGGCCACGATGACCGCGACGTGGATCTGGGCCTCGTCGATGTATGCCTCCGTCACCTCCGGCTACACCTACGGCATCTCCGGGCCGATCCACTACGGGCTCTGGGGCGCGCTGATGATCCTCTTCATCTACCCCTTCGGCCGGCGGATCCGGGCGGTCGCCCCCCACGCGCACACCCTCGCCGAGGCCATGCGGGCGCGGCACGGCCGCTCGAGCCAGCTGATGCTCGCGATCTCCAACGTCCTCGGCAGCGTCATCTCGCTGATGTCCAACTTCATCGCCGGCGGTGCGCTCATCGCGATGCTCTCGCCGATGAGCTTCATCCAGGGCGTGCTGATGATCGCGGCCGGCGTGCTCATGTACACGATCTGGTCGGGCTTCCGCGCCTCGGTGCTCACCGACTTCGCCCAGGTCGTCGCCATGCTCCTGGCCGTTGTCGTCCTCGTCCCCGCCTTCTTCTTCGTCCTCGGCGGGCCGGACCTGCTGCGCGAGGGCGCCGGCAACCTCACCGCCCACCAGTCGAGCTTCTTCTCCTCCGAGGCCTTCCTCGGCCAGGGCGCGCCCTACATCGCGGCCGTCCTCGCCTACGCCATCGGCAACCAGACGATCGCCCAGCGACTCTTCGCCGTGCGCGAGGACCTCATCAAGCCGACCTTCGTCACCGCGACGATCGGCTACGGAGCGACGATCATCGGCGTCGGCATGATGGGCGTGCTCGCCCTCTACGCCGGCATCGACCCGGCCGGCGGCGACCCCAACAACCTGCTGCCGCAGATGGCCGCGAGCCACCTCGCGACCCCGCTCATCGTCGTCTTCTTCGTCATGATCATCGGGTCGCTGTCCTCGACGGCCGACTCCGACCTGGCTGCGCTCTCGTCGATCGTCATGACCGACATCTACGGCGACCGCGCCCGCCGTCAGGGGACGATCAACCCCGCGACGATGCTGCTCATCGGGCGCCTGACGATGGTCGTCGCCACGGTGGCGGCGGTGCTCTTCGCCGCCCTCGAGCTCAACATCCTCGACCTGCTCGTCTTCGTCGGCGCGATGTGGGGCTGCCTCGTCTTCCCCGTCATCGCCTCCTTCTACTGGTCGAAGGTCACCAACGCCGCCTTCACCGTCTCCGTCCTCGTCGCCTTCGCGGTCTTCCTCCCGGTGCGCTTCGGCTGGCTGCCGCAGTCCGGGGCGCTCGACCTCGTCATCGACGTCGTCGGCATCGTCGGCGCCGGCATCGTCATCGGTCTGATGGCCTTCGGCTTCTTCGGTGCCCGGGTGGGCATGGCCCTCGGTGCCGTCTTCGCGGTGGGGGTCGCCCCCTTCGCCATCGGGGTGATCTCGCAGTACCCGGCGCTGTCCGGCTCGCTCACCGCCTATGCCGTCTCGACGATCGTCTGCGTCGTCATGTCGCTGGCCTCCCGCGAGGAGCCCTTCGACTTCGCCCTCATCTCGCGGCGGACCGGTGACTTCACCGACGACGAGGCGGCGGACGCCCAGCCCGCCGGCGACGACGACCCCGACCTCGAGCCCGCTCGCGCCTGACCCGGAAGGACCACCATGTCGATCACCGCACTGACCCTCTACATCCTCGTCTGGCCGGCCATCGTGGCCGTGATCCTCGGCGTCATCTGCGTCGCCTTCTACAAGGAGTGGCGCGCCGCCAAGGACGAGGGGCGCCGGATCATCTGACCGCACGGGGCGGGCCGGAGGCGCCACACTGGGTGGATGGCAGCGACCGTCCGCCCCGCCGGTCCGCCCGATGCCCACGTCGTCGGGCGGCTGCTCCACGACTTCAACGTCGAGTTCGACGAGGAGACGACACCGAGCGCCGCAGACTTCGCCGGGCGCTTCGAGCACCTGCTGACCCGCGACGACGTGCTCGTGCTGCTGGCCGAGGAGGGCGCTGCGACAACGGGCTTCGCGTACCTCACGCTGCGCCCGACGCCCTACTACGACGGGCTGCTCGGCCAGCTCGAGGAGCTCTACGTCGTGCCGGAGCTGCGCGACCAGGGCATCGGCACGGTCCTGCTCACCACCGCGGTCGAGCGCATCGTGGCGAAGGGAGCCGCCGAGCTGCACATCAACGTCGACGAGATCGACGTGGACACCCGCCGCTTCTACGAGCGGCACGGGTTCTTCAACGTCCACCCGGGCGCCGACCACCGCATGCTCTGCTACCTGCGCGAGCTGTGATCCCGTGCGCCCGTGGGTCGCAGGTCTCGTCGCGGCGACCGCGCTGACCCTCGTCGCGTGCACGAGCCCCGCGGCGGAGGCCGGCCGGTGGCAGCCGGTCGACCTCCCCGGTCCGGGGCGGGTGGTGACCCTGACCGGGATCGATGACGGGCTGCTCGTCGGCCGCTACGACGAGGGCGCCCGGGAGCGGGCTTCGCTCACGGTCGTCGGCCCGGACGGCAGCAGTCGGCCGGTCGCGATGGACACGCGCTGGGAGTGGGCCGGACGGGAGGCGGAGCTGCTCTCCGTCAGCGAGCACGAAGGGGAGGTCGTCGCCCTCGGCGGGCACCGCGCCGGCGCGCACGGCAACGTGCGCTGGACCGTGTGGAGCGGCGACCTCGACGAGGTGGTCGAGCAGCCGCAGACCTTCGAGACCTTCGGCGGGTGGGACGCCGGCGGCATCGCCGGCACCGCTGCCGCGCAGGCCGGCCCGGTGATCCTCGGCAGCTGGGTCGACCCGGGCCGGCACGGTCTCGACGTGGCGGTGTGGACGCGGCACGGCGACCGGTGGACCCGGGCGGCGCGGCCCGGCAGCGGCCTGGCTGCGACCGCCGACCGACAGCCCTCCCCCGGCGCGGTGACCGACCTGCCCGACGGGGGCTTGGTCGCCGTGGGCTGGGTGACCGTGCTCGGCGAGCGCATCCGCGACGAGGCGGTCCTGTGGACCGCTGCCGACCCGGCCGGTCCGTGGCGCGAGGTGTCGCTCCCTTCGACCGGGGCCGGCACGCAACGTCCGACGGCGGTCGACTGCGCCGACGACCACTGCGTCGTCGCCGGCAGCAGCGACGAGGACGTCGCACTGTGGCGGGTCGACCTCGCGGACGGTCGGGTGGTGCCGGGGCGGGCGCGGACGGTGCTGTCCGACGTGGTGCACTCCTCCGCCCCGGTGATCCGGGTGGCCGCCGGTGAGGTCGACACCGTCGCGCACAGCGAGCCCGCGGGCGGCGCTGCCGACGATCGGGACGGGACGACGCGGGTCGTGTGGACGACACCGGGGGCCGAGGACCTGGCGACCACCGAGCTGCCCGGCCGGCTCGCCGCCATGGCCACCGAGCCCAGCGGCGCCGTCGTCGTCGCGACGACGACCGCCGCCTGGCGTCACCACCCCTGACCGGCCCGGGCTCGCATTTCCTTAAGGAAATGCGAACTCAGGGCGCAGGAGGCCGCATTTCCTTAAGGAAATGCGGACCAGAGGGGCGGGAAGCTGCATTGCCGTTGGGCAATGCAGCCTCGGGGAGGGGCCGACCTCAGGCGGTGACGCCGTGGCGGCGCTGGTGGCGCAGGCCGAGGGCGGTGCCGAGCAGCACGAGGACGATCGAGGCGACGAGGACGCCTTCGTAGCCGATCCACGCGGCGGCGGTGAGCGCCACGGCCGCCGCGACGAAGGAGATCGCGAGCGCGAAGGAGGTCAGCGTCGTGAAGTCGGTGCCGGCCGAGTCGGGCCGGGCGAAGTCCATGTTGATCGTGTAGACGACGACATTGGCCACGGCGTAGGCGGCCATGAAGGCGCACAGGGCCACGGTCGTCCACACGGTCGAGGTCTCGCCGAGGGCCAGAGGGAGCAGGCCGAGGGTCGCCACGGCGAGCAGCGCACCACCGAGGACGAGCACCCGACGACGACCCCAGCGGGTGATCAGGGCTCCGGCACCCAGTGCGGCGAGCACCGCTGGGGCCGAGGCGATCGCGCCCGAGACGAAGCCGATCTTCGTCAGCGACCACCCGGCGTCGACGAGGGCCGGCGAGACGATCGCGTAGCCCACGGCGGCGCCGATGTAGTAGAGCGGCACGACGACGAGCACCCAGCTGCGGCACCCGGGCTGGCCGAAGACGGTGAGCAGCTCCCGCAGCCCGGCACGACGCACGAGCACCTCCCGCTCCGGCTCGCGGAAGCCGATGACGACGCCCAGGGCCGTGGCCGTGAGCAGGGCGAGCAGCAGGATCGCCGGGACCCAGCCCCACTGGTCGTAGACGACGACCGCCAGGCCACCGCCGACGACGCTGCCGAGGTAGTTGCCGCCCACCTGGATGCCGTTGCCCAGCCCACGGTCGCCGTCGCCGAGCAGCCGCACGGTGAGCGCGTCGGCGGCGATGTCCTGGGTGGCGGAGAAGAGGACGAAGAGCGAGCAGATCGCGATGACCGGGCCGAGGTGGTCGGCCGGCGTGACGAAGGGGGTGAGCGCCAGGAGCGTGATGACCAGCCCCAGCTGGAGCGGGACGAGCCACGAGCGGTAGTGGCCGAAGCGGCGGCTGCCGTAGCGGTCGACGAGCGGGGCCCAGAGGAACTTCAGCGGCCAGATGAGCCCGATCGTCTGGATCAGACCGAGCGTGGCGAGCGAGGTGCCCCCGTCGCGAAGGATCGCGACGAGCCCGATCGTGAGGAAGCCCACACCGAGGTACTGGGTGAAGTAGAGCGCGGTGATGAGCCGGAACCGCTCTGCGCCAAGGGTCTTGGCGTCTGCAGTGGCAGTCGGGGCAGTGGTCGTCACGGGGTCTTCCTCGCGCTCGTGGGCAGGCGCCCGGGTAGGAGTCATCGCGCATCAGCGGTGATGCGCAGCGTCGCGATCTCGATGAGCGAGGTCGGCGCACGGCAGTTATGTTAGGCCAGCACTACCTAAGTTAGGTATCCCTTACTTTTAGGAGCACGCTCGGTGAACCCCCACCTCCTGACGCACGAGACCACCGACGACTACGTCGACGGCATGGCGCGCGTGACCCGGCTCGTCGCCCAGCACCTGGCCGCCGACGCCCCGTCGACCGGTGCGACCGTGGCCGACCTCGCCCCCGCGGTCGACGCCGTCGACCTCGACCGCCCCGCGGCCGACCTCGACGCCGCGCTGGCCGAGGTCACCGACATCTATCTGCGCGACGCCATCTGGTTTCACCACCCCAGCTACGTCGCCCACCTCAACTGCCCCGTCGCCCTGCCGGCGGTCCTCGCCGAGGGGATCATCTCGGCGGTCAACACCTCGGTCGACACCTGGGACCAGAGCGCCGGCGGCACCCTCGTCGAGCAGCGCCTGATCCGCTGGACCGCCGGGCGCATCGGCTTCGGCGGGACCGCCGACGGCGTCTTCACCAGCGGCGGGACCCAGTCCAACCTCCAGGGCCTGCTCCTCGCCCGGGGCGAGGCCGTGCGCCGCCACGGCGAGGGAGTGCAGTCGCGACTGCGCGTGCTCGCCACCGAGCACAGCCACTTCAGCGTCATCAAGGCCGCCCGGATCATGGGCCTGCACCCGAGCGCGGTCATCGCCGTGCCCACCGACGAGACCGGTGGCATGAGCACCGCCGCCCTCGCCGCCGAGCTCGACGGCATCCGGGAGCGGGGCGAGACGGCGATGGCCGTCGTCGCGACCGCCGGCACGACCGACCTCGGGGTCATCGACCCGGTCGCGGCCATCGCCGACCTCGCGGCCGACCACGGCGCCTGGCTGCACGTCGACGCCGCCTACGGAGGTGGCCTGCTGACCTCCCTTCGTCGTCGTCACCTGCTCGAGGGCATCGAGCGGGCCGACTCGGTGACCGTCGACTTCCACAAGACCTTCTTCCAGCCGGTGAGCTCGAGCGCGATCATCGTGCGCGACGGCGCGACCCTGGCCCACGTCACCCACCACGCCGACTACCTCAACCCGCGGACGGCCGTGACGCCCAACCAGGTGGACAAGTCGCTGCAGACCACCCGGCGCTTCGACGCGCTCAAGCTATGGCTCACGCTGCGGGTCACCGGCGCCGACGCCGTCGGCGAGATGTTCGACGAGGTCATCGACCGCGCCCACCAGGTGTGGGAGGTGCTACGCGACGACGAGCGCTTCGAGGTCGCCGTCGAGCCCGTGCTCAGCACGGTCCTCATGCGCTACCGGCCGAAGGGGGTCGGTGTCACCGACGCGGACTCGCTCAACCCCCGCATCCGGCACGCGCTCCTCGACGACGGGTCGGTCATGGTCGCCGGCACGACGATCGACGGTCGGGCGTGGCTGAAGTTCACCCTGCTCAACCCGCAGACCTCGCTCGCCCACCTGCGCGGGATCATCGAGACGATCGCCGCGACGGGTGAGGCGCTGCTCGCCGAGGACGCGATGGACGAGCTGAGCCTGGATGCACCCTTCGAGACGCTTGCTTCGCAAGCTCCTCAGGGAGCGGGAGTGGAGATGGCCCGATGAGCGGGCGCATCCACGACGTCGTCGGGATCGGGCTGGGGCCCTTCAACCTCGGGCTGGCTGCGCTGACGCACGACCTGCCCGACGTCGACGGGGTCTTCCTCGAGGCGCGGGACGAGTTCTCATGGCACCCGGGGATGATGCTCGAGGGCGCGACGATCCAGGTGCCCTTCATGGCCGACCTGGTGACGATGGCCGACCCGACGAGCCGCTTCGGCTTCCTCAACCACCTCAAGCAGATCGGGCGGCTCTACCCCTTCTACATCCGGGAGAGCTTCTACCCCCTGCGCGCGGAGTACGACCAGTACTGCCGGTGGGTCGCCGACCAGCTCGACACCGTCCGGTGGGGCCACGAGGTGACCGCCGTCGAGCGCGAGGCCGATGGCACCTACGTCGTCACGGCCCGCCTCGGGGACGGGACGGTCACCTCCCTTCGCGCTCGTCATGTCGTGCTCGGCATCGGGACCGCGCCGACCGTGCCGCCCGTCGCGGAGGGCCTCGGCGGGCCGGTGACGCACTCCGGCCACTACCTCGAGCACCGAGCGGCCGTGCAGGACAACGCATCCGTGACCGTCGTCGGCAGCGGGCAGTCCGCCGCCGAGATCTACCTCGACCTGCTCGAGGGCGTGCAGGAGCACGGCTACCACCTGACGTGGATCACCCGCTCGCCGCGGTTCTTCCCCATGGAGTACACGAAGCTCACGCTCGAGATGACCTCGCCGGAGTACGCGCGCTACTTCCGCGAGCTGCCGATGGAACGGCGCGACGTGCTGCTGCGCGAGCAGCGCAACCTCTACAAGGGGATCAGCGGCGACCTCGTCGACCAGATCTACGACACGCTCTACCGGATCCGCGTCGAGACCGGCGCGCCCGTCCCCACCACCCTGCTGACGAACAGCGAAGTGCGAGAGGCGAGCTGGGACGAGACCAATGGCCGCTACACGCTCGGCGTGCACCACGAGGAGCAGGACGCCGCCGTCGAGGTGACGACCGAGGGACTCGTGCTCGCCACCGGCTACCGCCCCCGCACCCCGCACTTCCTCGCGCCCGTCGCCGACCGGATCCGGCGCGACGCCCGCGACCGCTACGACACAGGGGTCGACTACAGCGTCGACCTCGACGGAAGGATCTTCGTGCAGAACGCCGAGGAGCACACCCACTCCGTCCTCGCCCCCGACCTGGGCATGGGCGCCTACCGCAACTCCGTGATCATCAACGCGATCACGGGCCGTGAGGTCTACCCGGTCGAGGAGCGCATCGCCTTCCAGCACTTCGGTGTCGGGGAGATCGAGTCGCCGGTGGTTTCTCGTGGCCTCGAGGCGGTGATGTCCCGATGAGCGACTTCGCGATGATCACGCCGGTCGGGCGGGTGACGATCGAGCCGGTCGTGCCCGCCGAGCACATCGAGCTGCTGCACGCGTGGGTGACGCACCCGCGGTCCGCCTTCTGGGGCATGCAGGGCTTCACCCCCGAGCAGTCGCGGGCGGCCTTCGACGAGATCGACGCCGACCCGCACCATGACGCGTGGCTCGGGCGGGTCGACGGCGTCCCGACCTTCCTCACCGAGACCTACGACCCCGGCCACTCGGTGCTCGCGGCGCACTACCGCGTCGAGCCCGGACAGCTCGGCATGCACGTGCTCGTCGCGCCGACGGAGACCCCGGTGCACGGGATGACCTCGCAGGTCTTCCGCGCGGTGATGCACTTCTGCTTCCGCGACCCCTCGGTCACCGAGGTGGTCGTCGAGCCGGACGTGCGCAACCACGCGATCCACGCCAAGAACGCCGCCGCCGGCTTCGTCGTCGACCGCCGGATCACCTTGTCGGACAAGGAGGCCCTGCTGAGCTTCTGCACGCTCGCGGCCTTCGCCGGCAGCGAGCTCGAGGGACGAAGGGGGGCGCTCCCCTCCCCCGACGTCGCGCACCTCGAGCCCGAGGTCATGGCGCGGGCCCACCGGCACATCGCGGCCAAGGCGATCGGCGAGCTGACCCACGAGCGGGTGCTCGCGCCCGAGCCGACCGCCGACGGGCGGTGGACGATCGCGGCGGGGGCGGCGACCTACACCTTCGCCGCGACCCGGCACGCCCTCGAGCACTGGCGGGTCGACCCGGCGAGCATCGAGCGCACCGTCGACGGCCAGGCCACCGAGGTCGACGCCCTCGGCGTCGTCTCCGACCTGCACGAGGTCCTCGGCATCCCCGAGCACCTGCGCTCGACCTATCTCGAGGAGCTGAGCGGCACGCTGGCGAGCCTGGCGCACAAGTGGCACCACGCGCGGCACACGAGCCGCGACCTCGTCGGCGCCGACTTCCAGACGATCGAGTCCGCGATGACCGAGGGCCACCCCGCCTTCATCGCCAACAACGGGCGGATCGGCTTCTCCGCCACCGACCACGCGGCCTACTCCCCCGAGGCCGGCGCCGACGTGCGGCTGGAGTGGATCGCAGTGCGCCGCACCGTCGCCCACCTCTCGCTGGCCGAGGGTCTGACGGAGGAGGACCTCTACGCCGGCGAGCTCGACCCTGCGGACCGTGAGGGGTTCTCCCTTCGCCTGGAGACGCTGGGGCTCGACCCCGCGGACTACCTGCTCATGCCGGTCCACCCGTGGCAGTGGGACCACAAGCTCGCGGTGACCTTCGCCGCGGACGTGGCCCGACGCGATGTCGTTCACCTCGGCCACACGCGGGACCGCTACCTCGCGCAGCAGTCGATCCGGACCTTCTTCAACACCGACCGTCCCGAGCGGCACTACGTCAAGACGGCGCTGGCGATCCAGAACATGGGCTTCCTGCGCGGGCTCTCGCCGAAGTACATGGAGGCGACGCCGGCGATCAACGACTGGGTGGCCGACGTCGTCGCCGGTGACCCGGAGCTCGCCGACTGCGGGTTCCGCGTGCTGCGCGAGATCGCGGCGATCGGCTACACCGGCGACGCCTACCACCGCCTCGGGGTGCCCAACCCGCACACCAAGATGGTCGCCGCGCTGTGGCGCGAGTCGCCGGTGCCGAAGCTCGCTGCGGGACAACGGCTCCAGTCCCTCACCGGGCTGCTGCACCGCGACGCCGACGGCGCCGCGCTCATCACCGAGCTCATCGCAGCAAGCCCGATCGGGGCCGGCGAGTGGGTGCGGCGGATGCTGCGCGCCTACCTGCGACCGGTCGTCCACTGCCTCGGCGTGCACGACCTGGCCTTCATGCCGCACGGGGAGAACCTCATCCTCGTGCTCGAGGACCACGTGCCCACCGGCGTCTTCATGAAGGACATCGGCGAGGAGGTCGTCGTCATGTCCGACCGCGAGCTGCCGCCCGAGGTCGAGCGCATCCGGCACGTCCTCGACCCGCAGGTGCAGTCGCTGTCGGTGCTCACCGACGTGCTCGACGGCGTGCTGCGCTTCGTCGCCGAGATCCTCGCCGACGACGAGATGCTCACCGGTGAGGACTTCTGGGCGCTCGTCGCCGAGTGCATCGCCGCGCACGCGGCCGACCACCCGCGGGCCGCGCGGCTGGACCTGCTGCGGGAGAGCTTCGAGCACTCCTGCCTCAACCGGCTGCAGCTGCGCAACACCCTGCAGATGGTCGACCTCACCGACCCCGAGGGCTCGCTCATCCGGGTCGGCGACCTCGCCAACCCCCTCCACGCTGCGCACAACCCTGAGCTCCTGCCCCCAACCCTGCAGGACCCTAGGGTTTTGCAGAGTGCCGGCGGCGGAACTCTGCAAGACCCTAGGGTTTTGCAGAGTTCCGGCGCCGGCGAAGGGGGCGTGGCCGAGTGAGCCGACACTGGCGGGTGGAGCGGGATGCCCACGGCATCCCGCTCTGCTGGGGGGCCACGCTCGACGACCTCGCCTATGCGCAGGGGCGCTCGGCGGCGATCGACCGGGCCTGGCAGATCGAGGTCGAGCGGCGGCGGTCCGAGGCGACCTCGGCGACGCTGCTCGGGCCGTCCGACTGGGACGACTTCGCGACCCGCGCCGACCTGGCCGGCATCGCCCGGGCCGCGGTCGAGGGTCTCGACGACGTGACGCTCGCCTGGGTGGACGCCTACGTCGCCGGCGTCAACGACGGCCTTGACGAAGGGGGTTCCCGCGCACCGGAGTTCGCCGCCACCGGCACGCAGCCGGAGCGGTGGGAGCGGTGGTCGCCGGCCGGAGTCTTCCTCGTCCAGCACGTGCTCATGGGCAACTTCGGGCACCTGCTGTGGCGCCGGCACGTCCGCGCGCAGCTCGGCGAGGACGCCCTCGACCTGCTGAGCCACGAGGGCGTGCCGCTCGGCGGCAGCAATGCCTGGGCGCTCACCGGGTCACGCACCGACACGGGCGCACCGATGATCGCCGCCGACCCGCACCGCGTGCTCGAGGCGCCCGGCATCTACCAGCAGGTGAGGCTGACCACCCCCGACATCGACGTGTCCGGGCTCGCCTTCGCGGGTGTCCCGGGGGTGCCGCACTTCGGTCACGCCGGCTCGGTCGCCTGGGCGGTCACGCACGCGATGGCGGACTACCAGCAGATCGCCCCCGACGCGGACCTCGTTGTCCCCCACCCGATCTCGCCCGCGGGCGTCGACGGCGACATCGGGCTGGCCACGATGCGCCGACTGCTCCTGGCGCGGACGGTCGACGACGTCGACACGGCCCTCGACGGCTGGGTCGAGCCGGTCAACGCCGTCGTCATCGCCGGCGCCGACGGCCGGGTCCGCGAGCGCGTCGCCGGCCGCCTGGTCACCGCCGGGGGTTCGCATCTCCTTGAGGAAATGCGGAGTCAGGGCAGCCAGGTGGGGACGGTGGCGGCGCCGTCGGCACGCCGCGACCTCGCCGACGGCGAGGTCGTCGTGCACGCCAACGACCGGCGGGACTCGGTCGCGGCGCTCGGCGAGGAGTTCGCCGCGCCGCACCGCGCGCAGCGGATCACCGCGCTCCTCGGCGAGCGCGAGGACTGGGACGTCGCGGGGCTCGCGACGATCCAGACCGACACCCGGCTCGGCTCCTGGCCGACCTTCCAGACTCTCCTCGGCGGGGTCGCGGCCACCGGCCCCGCCGAGGAGCTTCGCCAGCGGCTGCTCGCGTGGGACGGCCACATGGACGCAGGCAGCCACGACGCGGCCCTCTTCGCGGCCTGGCGCACCGAGCTCGTCCTCGCCGTCGCGGCCCACCCGCGACTCGCCCCGATCCACGAACCCGCCGGTCTCGCAGCGCTCTTCGCGCCCTGGGTGGACCCGGTCGCCCGGGTCGGCGCCGGCATCGAGCGGATCGTCCACGTCGGGTGTGACTGGGACCTGCCCCTCGACGAGATCGCCGTGCAGGCCCTCGTGCGGGTCGCCCAGGCACCCGCCGATGACCGCACCTGGGGAGAGCGGCACATCGCCCCCTTCGTCCGGGCGGAGCACACCGCCACGCCACCCAGCGGGCCGCTCGGCGGTGACGGGGACTGCGTGCTGGCCACCGCCGCCGCGCCCGGCCTGACCGACCTGTGCTGGCGAGGGCCGGCCGCCCGACTCGTGTGGTCGCTCGGCGGCCCGAGCTCGTGGGTCGTGCCGCTCGGCGCCGACGGTCCGGCCGACTCGCCGCACGCCCATGACCAGCACGACGCCTGGCGTGCGGGCGACCTGCACACCCTGACCGACGACGAGGAGACGACATGACCGACCTGACCTTCCGCCCCCTTCGCCCCGAGGAGGACGCGGCCTTGATCCACTCGTGGGTGACGCAGCCACGGGGACGCTTCTGGGGCATGGGCGACAAGAGCGTCGAGGAGGTGCGCGACATCTACGCCTTCGTCGACTCCCTCGAGGCGCACTGGGCGTGGATCGGCGAGAGCGAAGGGCGGCCGGTGGCGCTGGTGCAGACCTACGAGCCCGAGCACGACCCGGTCGCCGAGGCCTACGACGTGCAGCCGGGGGACGTGGGTGCGCACGTCTTCGTCGCCCCGGGCGAGGACGCGGCGACGGTCGGCGTGGGGATCTACCGGTGGCTCTTCGCCGACCCCGCGGTGCAGCGACTCGTCGGCGAGCCGGACGCCTCCAACCGCGCGGTCCTCCTCCGCGCGCAGCAGATCGGCTTCGAGCTCGGCGAGCGGGTGCGCGTCGGCGACAAGGACGCTCGCATGGTCTACCTGACCCGTGAGCGCTTCGAGTCGCTCGTAGGGGTCTGATCCGACCTTCCGGTCATGGACAGCGCCCCCGGCCCCCGGCAGACTCGCCGCATGGGGACACGCACACCCGCGATCATCGCGGTCATCATCACCATGGCCTTCGGCCTCGGCTTCGCCTTCTTCGACGAGGTGCCGCGCTGGTACCCGGTCGGCGGCGGCGTGCTCGTCGCGGCCGCCTGGGTAGCCGTGGGCATGATCAACAACCGCAGCCCGAGGAGGGACCCATGAGCCAGCCGAGCTACTTCGCCCCGCCGCACACCGACGTCACCTATCTGTCGAGCCCGCACGTGCCGACCGTCGTCCGTCTGGCCAAGGACGTCGCGCCCGACGGGATGCCGGCGATCTTCGACGAGACCTTCAGCGCCCTCGTGCCGGCCCTCGCCGAGCAAGGCATCGAGATCGCCGGCCCGGCCTTCTCGCTGCACCACCGCATGCCGGGCGCGACGATGACCTTCGAGGTCGGCATGCCCGTGGCCGCGCCGCTCGACGGGGAGCTCGAGGCGGGCGGCATCACCTTCGTCCCGTCACAGCTGCCGGCGGCCGAGGTCGCGACGATCTCGCACCTCGGCGGCTACGACGGGCTCGGCGGGGCGTGGGGCGATCTCATGCAGCGGGTCGCCGCCGACGGTCGTCAGCCGGGGCTGCCCTTCTGGGAGGTCTACGTCACCGAGCCCTCGCCCGACATGGACCCGAGCACCCTGCGCACCGACCTGGTGGTTCCCTACGGGGCCTGAGCCTGGGGGGCTTCGAGGCTCCTGCGTCGCACCTCAGCCAGCGCGGCCGAGCACCTCGCGCAGCGACGTCGCCGGGTGCCCGGTGAGCGCCTCGACGTCACCCGTCACCTCCGCGTGCTCGCCGACCGCGACCGCGGTGTAGGTCGAGATCCAGCCGGCGACCTCCCAGTCGGGAGCGCCGTAAGGCGCCCGTGACGCGCGAGCCTCGTCGAGCGTCTCGTCGACATAGCTCACCTCGCGACCGCTCGCCTCGCCGACGATCGTCGCGATCTCGCTGTAGGACAAGGCTGCTGGCCCCGTCAGCGTGTAGGTGCGGCCCGTGTGCGATGCCGGGTCGAGGAGCACAGCGGCCGCAGCGTCGGCGATGTCGTCCTGGGCGACGACGGCGACCCGACCGTCACCTCCCGGGCCGCGGATGATCCCGTCGTCACCGACGAGCCCGGGCATGAAGTCGGCGTAGAAGCCGTCCCGCAGGAAGGTCCACGCCATCCCCGACGCCCGGATCGCCTCCTCGGTCACCGCGTGGTCGCGGGCGAAGGTGAAGGTCGACTCCCGGCTCGCCCCCTGGAAGGACAGGTAGACCAGGTGCCGCACCCCGGCGGCCGCGGCCGCCTCGACGAAGGTCAGGTGCTGCTGCACCCGGTCGGCCGCCTCCGAGGCGGAGACCATGAAGGCCGTCTCGACCCCCGTGAGGGCCTCGCGGACCGCATCACCATCGCCGAAGGGAGCGACGACCGGCGTCGCACCCGGCAGGTCCGGTGCCCGGTCGGGGTCGCGGACGAGGAGGCGGAGGGGGACCCCCTTCGTCGCGAGGCGGGCAGCCACGCGGCCCCCGATGCGGCCGGTCGCCCCGGTGAGGGCGATGGGAGCCGTGGCCACGGTCAGCGCCGGTCGGACAGGGCGTAGGACGCGGCAGCCGAGGCGGCGGCGACGCCGAGGACGGCGGGCCAGGCGCCGACCTTCTTCGCCAGCGGGTGGGAGGCGCCGAAGCCGCCGAGGTAGATCGCCGACAGCGCGGCGGTCGTCGCCGGGTCGGTCTTCGCCAGCCAGCTGCGGCCGGCGAAGAGGCCCGCGGCGCCGAGGACGACGCCGCCGAGCGGACGGATGCCGCTCTCGCGGGCGGTGAGGTAGCCGCCGATCAGCCCGAGGACGGCGACGGGTGCGGTCTGGACGCTCTCTGCGCTGCGAAGTGCCATGCGGACAGGCTACGACCGCCCTTCGAGACGGTCGCTGGGCGACCGCCCACGCGGAACGTGGGACCCACTCAGGGACTACGAGGAGGTGGTGGGATGCTGACCCCCGAACGCACCCACCGACCACGGAGCAGCTGATGAGCACCGAGAAGATCGTCGTCGTCGACGGCGCCCGTACCCCGACCGGAAGCTTCGGCGGGATGTTCAAGGACACCCCGGGCTTCGAGCTCGGCGCCGAGGCCAGTCGGGTGGCGCTGCAGCGTGCCGGCGTCGCCGGTGAGGACATCTCCGAGGTCGTCATGGGCTGCATCGGCCAGGTCGGCCCCGACGCCTACAACGCGCGTCGCGTCGCCGTGACCGCCGGCCTGCCGACCAATGTCCCGGCCTACACGGTCAACCGCCTGTGCGGCTCGGGCCTGCAGGCGATCTGGTCCGCCGCGATGGAGATGCGGTGGAACGACCTCGACTTCACCCTCGCCGGCGGCGACGAGTCGATGACTCGGATGCCCTTCTACGACTTCGGTGCCCGCAGCGGCTACAAGCTCGGCAACCGCCAGCTGCAGGACGGCACCGTCCTCATGCTCACCGACCCCTTCCACGACATCCACATGGGCGTCACGGCGGAGAACGTCGCGAAGAAGTACGGCGTCTCGCGCGAGGAGCAGGACGAGTTCGCCCTCGAGTCGCAGCGCCGCGCCGCGACCCCCGAGGCGCAGGCCGCCTTCGCCGAGGAGATCACTCCCTTCGAGGTCGGGGGCCGCAAGCCCTTCACCGCCGACAAGGACGAGCACCCCAAGCCCGACACCACGCTCGAGACCCTGGCCAAGCTGCGCCCGGCCTTCGCCAAGGACGGCACGGTCACGGCAGGCAATGCCTCGGGCATCAACGACGGCGCCGCCTCGGTCGTCCTCGGCCGCGAGTCCGCCGTCGCCGAGCGCGGCCTCACCGGTCTCGTCAGCCTCGAGGCCGTCGCCACCGCCGCGATGGAGCCGGAGCTCATGGGCTACGCGCCGACCCATGCCCTGCGCGCGCTCTTCGAGAAGACGGGGACCTCCCCTTCGGACATCGGCTCCATCGAGCTCAACGAGGCCTTCGCCTCGCAGGCCGTCGCCGTCATCCGCGACACCGAGCTCGACCCCGCGCGGGTCAACCCCTATGGCGGCGCCATCGCCCTGGGTCACCCGGTCGGCGCGACCGGCGCGATCCTCACCCTGCGCCTGGCCAAGGACATGGTCCGCCGCGACCTCGAGCTCGGCATCGTCACGATGTGCATCGGGGGCGGCCAGGCGCTCGCCGCGATGTTCCGGCGGATCTGATGGCGGTCGTCGAGTACACCGTCGCCGACGGTGTCGCCCACATCGAGCTCAACCGGCCGGAGTCGGCCAATGCCCTCGACCTGGCGCTGGGTGTGGCCCTGCGCGAGGCCGCCGAGCGTGCCGCCGAGGACGAAGGGGTGCGCGCCGTCGTCCTCAGCGGTGCCGGCAAGCGCTTCTGCGGGGGCGGCGACATCGCCTCCTTCGCCGACTCGCAGGACACCGCAGGTGACCTCTACGAGCTCGCCGTCGCCGGGGACGCGGCCGTGGCCGCGCTCGAGGCGCTCGCCAAGCCGGTGGCCGTCGCCGTCCACGGGGCCGTCGCCGGCGCCGGGCTGGGCATCATGCTCTCCGGGGACGTCGTCATCGCGGCCGAAGGCACGAAGTTCGTCGTCGCCTACCCGAAGATCGGACTCAACCCCGACTGCGGCACCTCGACCCTGCTGCCCCTGGCGATGGGCCGGCAGCGGGCGCTTGCCTTCGCGCTGCGCGACCAGCCGCTGTCGGCCGACGAGGCCCGGGACCAGGGCCTGGTCGCCGAGGTCGCCGCCGACCCGCTCACCCGGGCCCGTGAGCTCGCGGCCACCTGGGCCGCCGGACCGGCCGGCGCCTACGGCCAGACCCGACGACTGCTGCGGGCTGGCTCCCTTCGCTCTCGTGAGGAGAGCGGTCAGGACGAGGCGGAGACGATCCGCGCCCGGGCCGCACTGCCCGAGACGCAGGCGCTCTTCGACGCCTTCCTCGGTCGCTGAGAGCCGCCGGGGGCAGCACGCCCTGAGTCGAAGAAGAAGCGCCCGGTCGACCGGGCGCTTCTTCTTCGAATGAGGTGGGGCCGGCGACTCAGGCCGTCGTCACCGGCTCCTCGACCGCCGGGCGGCGACGGGTGATGTCGGCGCAGGCCTCGCAGGTCTCCTCGGGGATGACGCCCAGGCGCATGAGGTGACCGAAGGCCCAGCAGCCGGCGCAGAAGCCGAGCGCCGCCTCGAGGGTCGCGAAGACGACGAGCACGCCGAGCACGATCCCCGCGGCGGTGTGCAGGCCGAGGCCGAGGGCGAGCACAGCTGCGGTCGTCGAGAAGGCCAGGCCGATGCCCTGGGCGAAGCGCTTCGGCGGGCCCGGGGTGAGTACCGGCTCGCCGAGTCGCGGCGCGACGACCCGCATCGCCAGCCAGCCGAGCGGGCTGAGCCGGGGCCCGGCGAGGACCCGGCCGAGGAAGCCCAGCGCGAGCGGCACGAGCAGCCACCACCAGCCGCTCACGAGCGTCAGCGCGCTGATCGCGACGACACCGGTGGCGACCGTGCGCGCCGCCTTGTCGTTGACCGGGTTGGGGAAGGTGAAGAAGGCCATGCGTCCAATCATAAGCCTGCGTTTGGGTATTCATAACGTCATGTGATGTGTGCGTGCTGGCAGGATGAACCGTCATGGACTCCGTGACGCGCTTGCTGACCGTCGTCGACCTCGACGGTGGCGCCAACGGCCCCCGGTCGATGTCCGTGTCCGCGCTCCACCTGGCCGTCCTCGACGACGGCACCCGGCGGGTCCTGCTCGCCGACCGTGGCTGGACCACCCAGGGCCCCGACGACCTCTGGCAGCACACGACCGTCGAGGAGATCGCCGAGACGGCTGTGACCGTGGTCGGCCCGGACGAGCCCGACGAAGACCTCACGGCTGACGACATGGCGCAGGCCCACTGGGAGTACCTGGCGGAGCACTTGCGGACGCAGGGAGTGGCTGCTCGCGCCGCCGAGCTCAGCCGGCTCCAGCACGACGTCGAGCTGAGCCAGCGCCTGAGAGCGCGACTCGGGCGGCCGTAGGCTGCTGACCATGGAGGGCGGCACCCGAGCGGCACGAGCCCTGACCGACAGCGGCATCGAGTACACGATCACCCGGCACGGCATGGTCCGCTCCCTCGAGGAGGCGGCCGCGGCCCGCGGGGTCGAGCCGCGCGACATCATCAAGACCCTGGTCGTGCGAAGGGGGGAGGGTGACCACCTCTTCGTCCTCGTCCCCGGCGACCGCCAGATCTCCTGGCCCAAGCTGCGGGCGCTGCTGTCGGTCAACCGGATCTCGTTGCCGGACAAGGAGATCGCCCGCGAGGTGACCGGCTACGAGCGGGGGACGATCACCCCCTTCGGCTCGCTGCGGGCCCTGCCGGTCATCGCCGACGAGACCGTCGCCGGCCGCACCGTCTCGATCGGCGCCGGCGCCCACGGCGTCGCCGCCACCCTCGACGCCGACGCCATGCTCGCCCACCTCGACGCCCAGGTCGCCGACGTCACCGACCCCGCCTGACCGGCCCCTTCGAGACGGGCGCGGGGCGCCCTCCTCAGGGACCGGGGCAGATGGGAGCGGGCGCAGGGTGGGGGTCGGCCCGACTCATGGGAAAGTCCCGACCCTGCTGCGCCCGGTGAGGCGTCTGCGACAGGAGTCGGGACTTTTTCCTTAGGGCCACCCCCAGCCCTGCGCCCGCGAACGGACCCTTCGAGACGGGCGCGGGGCGCGCCCCTCAGAGACCGAAGCGCGAACTCAGCGAGGAGCCATGCGCAGCGACCCGTCCATGCGGATGACCTCGCCGTTGAGGTAGTCGTGGTCGACGATCGCCAGAGCCAGCTGGGCGTACTCATCGGGGCGGGCGAGGCGCTGCGGGAAGGGAACTCCCTTCGCCAGGCCCTCGCGGAACTCCTCGCTGACGGTCGCGAGCATCGGGGTCTCGACGATGCCGGGGGCGATGGTCATGACGCGGATGCCGTGCTGCGCGAGGTCGCGGGCGGCGGGGAGGGTGAGGCCGACGATGCCGCCCTTGCTCGAGGAGTAGGCGGCCTGGCCGACCTGGCCGTCGTAGGCGGCGATCGAGGCGGTGTTGATGATGACGCCGCGGGCGCCGTGCTCGAGGGCCTCGGTCTGGGAGATCTTCTCGGCGGCGAGGGTCAGCACGTTGAAGGAGCCGACGAGGTTGACCTGGATGATCTTGGCGTAGAGGCCGAGGTCGTGCGGGCCCTTCTTGCCGAGGATGCGCATCGACGGGCCGATGCCGGCGCAGTTGACCACGGTGCGCAGCGGGACGCCGGCGCCGGCGGCGGTGTCGACCGCGGCCTGGACCTGCTCGGGGTCGGTGACGTCGACGGCGACGTACTCGATGCCGTCGACCTGCGGGGCACCCTCGATGGCGGCCGGCAGGTCGAAGGCGAAGACGCGCGCGCCGCCCGCGGCGAGCGCTGCGGCGGTCGCCGCGCCGAGGCCCGAGGCTCCTCCGGTGACGATGGCGGCGGTGTCGGTGATCTGCACGGTGCTCTCCTCGAAGGGGGATGGTGTCCGGGTGTCGGGCCGAGCCTAGCCAGTGGCCGGTGGGCGGTTACGGTGCCCGCATGAGCGAGCTCCCTCCGGAGGAATCCAAGACCCCCTCCCCCGGCGACTTCCCCGCCGCGGTGCGCAACCCGCGCGAGGTCCTGCTCTTCGGCATCACCCCTCCCCGCGCCGAGACCGCCCCCGAGCGGATCAGCGAGATCGCCGCGCGGACCCTCGCCCGCGTCGAGGCCCTGCCCGTCGACGCCCTCGTCCTCTACGACATCACCGACGAGGCCGACCGCAACGCGACCCCCCGCCCCTTCCCCTTCGCCTCGATGCTCGACCCGGGCGACTACCTCGACCGCCAGCTCGCGCGCTGGGACCGGCCGGCGATCGTCTACCGGGCCGTCGGCAAGTACCGCGAGGAGGAGCTCGCCACCTGGCTGCGGGCCGCGCCGGACAACGTCCTGACGGTCTTCGTCGGCAGCTCGAGCAGCGACGCCGAGGTGAGCACGACCCTGCCGCGCGCGCTGGAGTTGCACCGCGAGGTGCGGCCGAGCCTGCCGCTCGGCGGCGTGACGATCCCCGAGCGCCACTCGGGCCGCGGTGACGAGCACGAGCGCCTGCTGCGCAAGCAGCACGCGGGTGCCGGCTTCTTCATCAGCCAGATCGTCTACGACATCGGCGCGGCCAAGAACCTCGCCTCCGACTACCGCTATGCCGTCGTCGAGGACGAGCTCGACCCGGCGCCGCTGATCTTCACGCTGTCGCTGTGCGGGTCGGACAAGACGCTGAGCTTCCTCGAGTGGCTCGGCGTGCGGGTGCCCAGTTGGGTGCGCAACGAGATCGTCCATGCCGACGACCCGCTGAAGTGGTCCCGCCAGCACGCGCTCAACGCCGCCCGCGAGCTCACCGACTTCTGCCGCTACCTCGGCATCCCCTTCGGCTTCAACATCGAGTCCGTCTCCAGCCGGCGGGTCGAGATCGAGGCCGCCGAGGAGCTGACCCACGAGGTCGCGGCCCTGCTCGAACGGGACTGACCGAGGGCCTGGACGGCAACTGAGCAAGAGAAACTGCCCCTTCGCAAGGGTTTCAAACCCTTGCGAAGGGGCAGTTTCTCGGGTCACCCGAGAATCTCGAGGCCTACGGGAATGCATCGCCAGCCCGCTGCCGTTGGACTAGTTGACGATTCAACAAACTTGGAGTGGCAATGCAGTTCGGACTCTTCTCCGTCGGCGACGTGACGATGGACCCCACGACCGGTCGCACGCCGAGCGAGGGCGAGCGGATCCACGCGATGACCCGGATCGCGCTCAAGGCCGAGGAGGTCGGGCTCGACGTCTTCGCCACGGGTGAGCACCACAACCCGCCCTTCGTCCCCTCCGCGCCGACGACCCACCTCGCCTACATCGCGGCCAAGACCGAGCGCCTCAAGCTCTCGACCGCGACGACGCTCATCACGACGACCGACCCGGTGCGCATCGCCGAGGACTACGCCTTCCTCCAGCACCTGTCGGGCGGGCGCGTCGACCTGATGATGGGCCGCGGCAACACCGGCCCGGTCTACCCGTGGTTCGGCAAGGACATCCGCCAGGGCATCCCGCTGGCGATCGAGAACTACCACCTGCTCCGCCGGCTGTGGCGCGAGCAGAACGTCACCTGGAAGGGCCAGTTCCGCACGCCGCTGCAGGGCTTCACCTCCACCCCTGCGCCACTGGACGGCGTCGCCCCCTTCGTCTGGCACGGCTCGATCCGGTCCACCGAGATCGCCGAGCAGGCCGCCTTCTACGGCGACGGGTTCTTCCACAACAACATCTTCTGGAACATCGAGCACACCGCCCAGATGGTCGGCCTCTACCGCCAGCGCTTCGAGCACTACGGCCACGGCGCCGCCAGCCAGGCAATCGTCGGGCTCGGCGGGCAGGCCTTCATGGCCGACACCGAGGCCGAGGCCAAGCGGATCTTCCGGCCCTACTTCGACAACGCGCCGGTCTACGGGCACGGGCCGTCGATGGAGGACTTCACCCGGCAGACGCCGCTGACCGTGGGCACCCCCGAGATGGTCATCGAGCGCACCCTCTCCTTCGCCGACCACGTGGGTGACTACCAGCGTCAGCTCTTCCTCATGGACCACGCCGGCCTGCCGATCGAGATGGCCCTCGAGCAGGTGGAGATCCTCGGCCGCGAGGTCGTGCCGGTGCTGCGAAGGGAGTTCGAGGCACGTCGTCCCGAGGGCGTGCCGAGCGAGCCGCCGACCCACGCGTCGCTGGTGGCCGAGGGCCCCGACAGCCCGCACCGTAAGGTCGTCACCAGCCCGGTCGCCATCGCCGAGCAGGAGGCGGCGGCGCAGCGCGAGGAGGTCGCCACCCGATGAGCAGGTCCGTCGTCGTCATCACCGCTGGGCTCTCGTCGCCCTCGAGCACCCGGCTGCTCGCTGACCAGCTCGCCGACGCCACCCGCGCCGCCGTGGGCGGGCGCGGCGAGTCGGTCGACGTCGAGTTCGTCGAGCTGCGCGAGCTGGCCGTCGAGATGGCCCAGACGATGGTCTCGGGCAACCGGCCGACGCCGGGCCTGGAGGCCGTCAAGGCCAAGGTCGACGCCGCCGACGGCCTGATCGCCGTGACGCCCGTCTTCACCGCGAGCTACTCCGGCCTCTTCAAGACCTTCGTCGACCTGCTCGACAAGGACGCGCTCATCGGCAGGCCGGTGCTCGTCGCGGCCACCGCGGGCACGCCCCGGCACAGCCTCGTGCTCGAGCACGCGATGCGCCCGCTCTTCGCCTACCTGCGCGCGGTCGTCGTGCCGACCGCGGTCTTCGCCGCGACCGAGGACTTCGGTGGCGACGCCGACCTCGAGCGCCGCGTGCACCGTGCCGCGGGCGAGCTCGCGGCCCTGGTCGTCGCCGAGCGCACCGGAGTCGCCGGCTTCGCACCCACGGGTGACGAGGCGAGCGGCCCGCTGGGCCCGGTGACCGACTTCAGCCAGCTGCTGCGCGGGCACGACGGGAGCTGACCTCCCTTCGTCCGGCTGGCGGCTGCGCTCAGCCCCGCAGCCGCCGCCGAAGGGAGCCGGGCAGGCCGGCCACGGCGGCGACGCCGAGCGCGGTCTTGGGCTCGTAGCCCACGCGCCACAGACCACCGTGGGCCGCCGCCTCGCTGAAGAGCTCCTCCGGGTGCGCGCGCTGCGGGGTCTCCCGCACGAGGTCGCGCACGAGCAGCGCCGCCATGAGGGGCCGCACCGTCTCGGGGCGGAAGACCTCGACCCCGAAGTGGTGCGCGCCGCCGTAGGCCGCGCCGAGCACGGGGTTCTTCGTCACCGAGCGGGTCCACGTCGCGGGCGCGACGTTGAAGGAGACGGTCTGGCCGGCTCCCTCGGCGGCGACGCCCCGCCAGCGCTGCAGCCGCTTGGCCACCGCGTAGTTGGGCCCCTGCTGCGGCACGAGGACGTCGGCGATGCCGGACTCCCCCGCGCGGGCGTCGCGGTAGGCCGGCGCGAAGAGCCGCCCGCGGCCCAGCGCGCGGGCCGGCGCCTGCACCCCCTTGAGCGCGAATCCCCGTGCGGCCCAACGGCGCCGGGACTCCTCGACGACCTCCGGCGGCACGACAAAGGCATCGGTCGGCGTCGCCAGCCAGGCGAGCGCGGTCCGCGCGTCGTCGTCGGTGAGCTCGCCCATGAGCAGGTCCATCGCGGCGCTCACCCGCACGTGCACACCCGAGTCGGCGTAGGCGTGCATGCCGACGGCGAGCGGCTCGTCGCCGCGCACCCGGCGGACCCACTCGAGGACCTGCCCGGGCTGGTGGACGACGTCGGCGCCGGAGTCGCCGGCGGCGTCGACGGGGAAGGTCAGGGTGCCGGCACCGCGGCTCGCCAGACCCTTCTTGTAGCGCCAGGCGCGGCTGCGCGGCAGGTCGATGGCGAGCACGTCGGCACCCCACGACAGCAGCGTCTCGAGCGGCCCCATCTCCGCGCCGGCCCCGACGAGCAGCGCGCGGTGGCCGGGCAGCGCGAGCCACTCCGGGTGGTCGATGACCTCCCCGACCGCCTCGGCGAAGGAGGGCTCGACGAGGCCGGCGTCGACCCAGGCGCCGAGCTGACCGCGCAGCTCCTCGCCGGCGAGCTCGCGATCGCCGACGGGGACGCGCAGCTCGGTGACCGGCTCCGCCGTGCCGCGCACGCTCTCGGTGCCGAAGGGGGCCGCCCCGGCGGGCATCCCCGCGTGCGCCTGCTCGAGCGGCACCTCGCTGCCGGCCTCGTCGACGAGGACCATCCGGCGGCGCATCGAGGCGAGCCCGTCGGCGGCGATCCGGCTGGCGGCCTCGGCCGAGCGGGCGCTGGCGGCGGTGACGTCGTGGACGAGGTCGACGTAGTCGGTGCGCCACTCCCGGGCGCCGTCGATGCGCTCGGCGAGCGCAGGGTCGACACCACGGACCGAGTCCGCGAGGACCCCCTTCGTCGTGGTGGTCGTCGACCGCTTGCCCTGGTCGTCGGCCGGGAAGTGCACACCCGCGGTGGTCTCGTCGCTCATGCCCTCATCCTGTGACGGCGCTCACGTCAGATCAAATGCCGTCCACGAGCGACCGCACGACGCTCGCCGCGTCGGTCTCGGAGGTGAGGCGGTCGACGCCCACCCCGGCGTAGAGCGGGGTGTAGCCGGCGTCGCCCCGCTCCCGGCCGTCGGCGTGCTCGGCGCGGGCGGCGTCGGTCATCGCGTCCTCGTCACCGGCCCACCGCTGGACGAAGGGGGTGTCCACCGCCCGTCCGCCGAACTCCCGCGGCCACGCGAGGTCCTGCGCGACGTCGTGCACACGCGAGTAGCGGGTGGCGTCGGCGGCGACGAGCGCGGCCCGCGCCGCCGGCGAGTTGTCGGCCTCGACGCAGGTGAGGAAGGGGGTGCCGCACCACACCCCGGCCGCTCCGGCACCCATGACGCGAGCGACGTCGGCGGCGGTTGAGATGCCGCCCGCGGCGAGCACCGGACGGTCGGTCGCGGCCAGGGCCATCGCGAGCAGGTCGTCGGTGGCCACCTCGTCACGCCCGTGTCCGCCCCCTTCGCCACCGCGGGCGACGACGACATCGGCGCGCGCCTCGATCGCCTGCTCGAGATCGGCCGCGTTGCCGACCTGGCAGGCGACGAGCAGACCCCACTCGTGCAGGCGGCCGACGGGCTCGACGAGGTCGCCGAAGGAGACCGACACGAGCTTGGGCCGCGAGAGGCCGGCGAGCGAGGTGATCGCGTCGATCTGCTCGTCGAGCTGCGGCACCCACGCCATGAGCCCGATGCCGAAGGGGGTGGCCCCCTCTCCCGCGATCGCCGCCTGCTCGGCGATCCACTCCGGCGACGAGGTGCCGCGGGCGCCGATCATGCCGAGCCCGCCCGCCGCGGAGACGGCGTGCGCGAGGCGGCCGCCGGCGACGCCGGCCATGGGGGCGCTGATGATCGGATGGGTCGTGCCGAGCAGGTCGGTGATGGCGATCATGTCCCTCATCATGCTCCGTGCGCTCCTAGACTCCCGCCCATGACCCGACGCGCCGCCGCCCTTGCCGCCTCCGCCGTGCTCGCCCTCGCCGGGTGCGGCTCCGACGACGGGTCCGGGGACGGGTCCGGGGCCGGCGGGGCGTCCGGCGCCGAGACCACGGCGGTCAGCGGCGAGACCGAGTGCCCGCCGGAGGGCGGCGCCGAGGTGCGGGCCACGAGCTTCGAGCAGGCGCCGCCGATGTGCATCGACGAGGCGAAGACCTACACCGCGACGATGACCACCGACGCCGGTGAGGTGACGATCGAGCTCGACGCGAAGCAGGCGCCCAAGACGGTCAACAACTTCGTCGTGCTCGCGCGCTACAAGTACTACGACGGGCTGACCTTCCACCGGGTCATCAAGGACTTCATGGCGCAGGGCGGCGACCCGTCGGGCGACGGCAGCGGCGGGCCCGGCTACGAGTTCGACGACGAGCTGCCGCAGCAGGGCGACTACGAGATCGGGTCGGTCGCCATGGCCAATGCCGGCGCGAACACCAACGGCTCGCAGTTCTTCATCATCACCGGCGACGCGGGCGTGCAGCTGCCGCCGAGCTACAGCCTCTTCGGCAAGGTGACGAAGGGGATGGATGCGGTCGAGAAGATCGAGGCCGACGGGTCCGCCGGCGACGGCGCCCCGGCCAAGGTGCACACCATCGAGAGCGTGACGATCGCGGAGAAGTAGGCGCGGGGTAGAGGACGGGAGCAGTCGTGGACGACGTCCTCGTCGAGCGGGTGCTGCGGGCGGTCGAGCTCGTGCCCCGGGGCCGGGTCGTCTCCTACGGCGACCTCGCCGCCCTCGTCGGCACCGGCCCGCGTCAGGTCGGCGCCATCACGCGCGTCTACGGCGGCAACGTCACGTGGTGGCGGGTGACCAATGCGTCGGGCGACCTACCCTCGCACCTACGGCAGGCGGCCTTCGTCGAGTGGGCGGCCGAGGGCATCGAGGTCAAGCCCAACCGTCTGGGCTGCCGGATCCGCGACCACCGCGCCGATCTGGAGGCGCTGGCCGCCGCGTGGGAGGCCGCGGTCGCCGACCTCGGGTGAGCGGCGGGGCGCGCGAGTCGATGTATCCGGGTGAGTCCCAGCGCACCGAGGTACATCAACCCAACGGTGGCCCCGACCTCGACCACGCGAGTCGATGTATGAGGGTGGGTCCCAGCCCACCCGGATACATCAACCCAACGAAGGGGGTCAGCCCCGCTGGTGGCGCATCTGCTCCAGCGCCAGGGCGGCGAGGGCGCCGGCCGCGAGGACCGCGGCGGGCATGAGCAGCGACTCGGCGAAGGCGGACGACAGGGCCTCGGCGACCTGCGGGGGCAGGGCTGCGGGACCGGCGGCGGCGCTCCCTTCGCCCGAGCCGAAGCGCTCGGCCGCCTGCGGACCGAGGTGGGAGGCGATGCGGGCCGACATCAGCGCCGCGATGGCCGCCGACCCGATGACCGAGCCGACCTGGCGGGTCGTGTTGTAGATGCCCGAGCCGGCGCCGGCGAGGTGGATCGGCAGGTTGCGGTTGGCCGTCGTCGCGAGCGGACCCCAGATGCACGCCCCCGTGACACCGATGAAGGTCATCGCGACGCACACCGCGACGATCGACGAGTCGGGGGTCATCAGACGCGAGAGAACGAAGAGCGTCACGGCGAAGCCGCCCAAGCCGAGCGTCGGCAGCACCCGCGGGTGGATGCGGTCGACGAGCTGACCGACCGGGCGGGCGAGGGCGATCGACGCAATGGCCTGCGGCGCCATGAGGAGCGCGGCCTCGGTCGGCGTGTAGCCGCGCACGCTCTGCAGCCACACGAGCAGGGGGAACATCATCGCCGTCACCGACAGGCCCATCGTGGTGATCGCGAGGTTGGACAGCGAGAAGTTGCGGTCGCGGAAGAGCCCGAGCGGCACGAGCGGCTCGGCCGGCCCGCGCGCCTGCCACACGACGAAGCCGACGAGCACGAGCACCCCGGCGCCGATGAGCATCGGGACGGTGAGTGGCCCGACGATCTGGCCCCAGTCGTGGCCTTCGCCCTCCTGCAGTCCGAAGATCACGAGGAAGAGGCCGATGGCCGACAGGCCCACGCCGACCCAGTCCATCTGGTGCGCGTGCTGCTGCAGCCGCGGCACGAGCCGGGCCGCGGCGACGAAGCCGATGATGCCGACGGGCACGTTGATGAAGAAGATCCACTCCCAGCCCGCCGAGTCGAGGAGCAGGCCGCCGAGCAGCGGGCCGACGAGGAAGGCGACGCCGGCGGTCGCGCCCCACAGCGCCATCGCGGAGCCACGCCGCGCGGGCGGGAAGGTGCGGGTGATGACGGCCATCGTCTGCGGGGTCATCATCGAGGCGCCGAGGCCCTGGACGACGCGAGCGCCGATGAGCCAGCCGATCGTCGGGGCGAGCCCGCAGGCGAGCGAGGCGAGGGTGAAGATCGCCAGCCCGGCGAGGTAGAGCCGCTTGGGTCCGAAGCGGTCGCCGAAGCGGCCGGTGATGAGCAGGGGCACGGCGTAGGCGAGCAGGTAGGCGATCGTCACCCACAGCACCGGCTCGATGCCCGTGTCGAAGGACTCCATGAGAGCCGGCGTCGCGATCGAGACGATCGAGACGTCGACGAGGATCATGAAGAAGCCGACGACGAGGGCCCACAGCGCCGGCCACGGGTTGTCGGGGAACTCGTCGTCGCTGAGCACGGGCGCCTGGCCCGCCTGGGTCGTCATGGGAAGGACGCTACGCCCGAGGGCTGACAGTCCCGCCATGCGTCGTCGGGAGGCGGGGCCGGGCCCACCGGCCTAGGCTGCGCAGGCGTCATCGCCGACCGAAGGAGTGCCCGTGCACGACGTCCTCGACGACCTCGAGACTGCCTGGCACGCCGGTCGGTCCGTGGGCCTGGCGACGCTCACCGGCACCTGGCACTCCGCCCCGCGCCCGCCCGGCGCGACGATGCTCGTCGACGAGGACCGCGCCGTCGGGTCGGTCTCGGGCGGCTGCGTCGAGGGGGCCGTCTACGAGCTGGCCCGCGAGGTCGCGGCCGAAGGGAGCCCGGTCCTCACCCGCTACGGGGTGAGCGACGGCAACGCCCTCGAGGTGGGCCTGACCTGCGGCGGTCAGCTCGAGCTCTTCGTCCAGCCGGTGTCCGCCACGACCTTCCCGGAACTGCCGGAGGTCGTCGCCGACATCCGCTCGGGCCGACCGGTCGCCGTCGCGACGGTCATCGAGCACCCGGACCCCGCCCTCGTCGGCCGGCGGCTCGTCGTGCGGCCGGAGGGTCTCGAGGGTCGGCCGCGGGCGGCCTCCCACCTCGACCAACGGATGAGCACCCGACAGGTCGCGGCGCTGACCGACGACGCCCGGGGGCTGCTCGCCCAGGGCCTGTCCGAGGTCCTCACCTACGGGCCCGACGGCGAACGTCGCGGCGAGGGCATGCGCGTCTTCGTCGAGGCCTTCGCACCGCCGCCGCGGCTCATCGTCTTCGGCGCGATCGACTTCGCCTCGGCGATGGCCGACCAAGGGCGACTGCTCGGCTACCGGGTCACCGTGTGCGATGCCCGGCCCACCTTCGCCACCGCGGAGCGGCTGCCAGGGGCCCACGAGGTCGTCGTGCGCTGGCCGCACGAGTACCTGCGCGAGGAGGCCGAGGCCGGTCGCATCGACGCGCGCACGGTCCTCACCGTCCTCACCCACGACCCGAAGTTCGACACCCCCCTCCTCGAGGTCGCCCTCCGCCTCGAGCGGGTCGCCTACGTCGGCGCGATGGGTTCGCGCCGCACCCACGACCAGCGCCTGGCGCAGCTCCGCGAGGTCGGCATCACCGACGAGGAGATCGCGCGGCTCAGCTCCCCCATCGGCCTCGACCTCGGCGCCCGCACCCCCGAGGAGACGGCCGTGTCGATCGCCGCCGAGATCATCTCGCTGCGCTGGGGCGGCGCCGGCTCGCGCCTGTCGGACCGGGGCGGCCCGATCCACCACCCTCACTCCTGAGGCCGGTCCACGTCCTGCCCGGTCGCGAGGTCGGCGCACTCGACGGTCTCGGCGTCGTGCCGCCGCAGGTAGTCCGCGGCCCCACGGTCCCCGTCGAGCTCGGCGACGAGCGGCGCCCAGTGGTCGCGGCCGATGAGCACCGGATGCCCCGGCCTGCCGGAGTACACCGCCCGGCGAAGGGAGCCCGCGCCCACCTCTTCCCCGAGCAACCGCCGCGCCACGGCAGCGGTGACGTCCGGCAGGTCGACGAGGTGGACCAGGGCGGCGTCGGCCTCACCCTCGCCCAGCACACGCAAGCCATGGCGAAGGGAGTGACCCACCCCCTTCGCCCAGTCCGGGCAGTGCGTCCACGCGGTGTGCGGCAGGTCCAGCTCCGCCCGCTCCCCGCTCGCCCCGAGTACGACGAGCGTTGCGGCACAACCCCCTTCGTCCAGGACGGACACCGCCCGGGCCAGCCAGGAGGTGCCGTCGGGATCGGTGACGAGAGCCTTGGGCCGGCCCATCCGACGACCGGCGCCGGCCGCAAGGAGGAGTCCGTGGACGAGGGCCATGGGCACGACCTTAAGGAAATGCGGCCCCTTCGACCCCGGGGGCGCACGACCTTAAGGAAATGCGACCAGGAGTGCGCATTGCCCAACGGCAATGCAGCGTGGAGTGAGCATTGCCGTTGGGAAATGCGAAGTCTTGACCGGGGACTGAACGCAGGTTTAGCCTGCTGAACATGAGTTCAGTCGACGATCGGACCGGGCGGGCGCGGGTGCGCGATGCCGCCCTCGAGCTCTTCGCCGAGCGCGGCGAGGACGCCGTGACGATGCGGCAGATCGCCGAGCGGGCCGAGGTGTCGCCGGCGCTCGTGGTCCACCACTTCGGGTCGAAGGCCGGTCTGCGCGAGGCGGTCGTCGAGCACGTGCGGGCCTGGATGGACGAGCTCTTCGACCTGTCGACCGACACCGACCTCGCCGAGGACATGCAGGCCGCCCAGTGGGCCTCCATCGGCGAGATGCTCCAGCAGGCACTGCCGGAGCGGTCGCCGATCATCCCCTACCTGCGCCGCCTGCTCATGGGCGGCGACCCGCTCGCCACCGAGCTGCTCACCGCCTGGCACCGGCGCACCGTCGAGGTCTTCCGCATCTGGGACGCCGCCGGCAAGCTCGTCGCCGGCCCCGACCCCGAGATGCGTGCGGCGCTGGCGATGTCCTCCGACCTCGGCACCCTCTTCCTCGCCGACCACTGGCGCCAGATCCTCGGCGTCGACCCGCTGCGCGGCGAGGGTCTCGCCCGCTGGGGCGACGAGGCGATGCGCTTCTATGCGGCAATCTTGCCCACACCCGATACAGCCGCAGACGGCGACATCGGGACCCCACCCCCTTCGTCCGAGGAGTCCGCATGAACGACGCCGTCATCCATGCCGAAGGCCTGCACAAGACCTATGGCAGCACCCACGCCCTCGACGGTCTCGACCTGCACGTCGGGGCCGGCGAGGTCCATGGCTTCCTCGGGCCCAACGGCGCCGGCAAGTCGACGACGATCCGGGTCCTGCTCGGCCTGACCCGCGCCGACGCCGGCCGGATCACCGTGCTCGGCGGCGACCCGTGGCGCGATGCCGTCGCGCTGCACCGTCGCCTGGCCTACGTCCCCGCCGGCGTCACCCTCTGGCCCGGCCTGACCGGCGGCCAGTGCATCGACGTCCTCGGGCGGGCGCACGGCGGGCTCGACGACAGGCGGCGCCGTGACCTCGTCGAGCGCTTCGACCTCGACACCCGCAAGCGCACCCGCGACTACAGCACCGGCAACAAGCAGAAGGTCTCGCTCATCTCCGCCCTCGCCGCCGACGTCGACCTGCTCCTCCTCGACGAACCGACCTCCGGCCTCGACCCGCTCATGGAGCAGGTCTTCCAGGAGTGCGTCCGCGAGCGCGTCGCCGAGGGCACGACGGTGCTGCTCTCGAGCCACATCCTCGGCGAGGTCGAGGCCCTCGCCGACCGGGTGAGCATCATCCGCGCCGGCCGCACCGTCACCACCGGAACCCTCGCCGACCTGCGCCGCAGCACGAGCAGCCGGGTCCACGCGGTCACCGATGTCCCCCCCGGGCTCACCGGGGTCGCGGGGGTCACCGCCCTGGACGAAGGGGAGGTCGACGGCCGCGTCGAGACGCGCTGCCACGTCGAGGCCCAGGACATCGCCGAGGTCGTCGGCCGGCTGCACGCCGCCGGCGTGCACACGTTGACGATCGAGCCGCCGAGCCTGGACGACCTCTTCCTCGAGCAGTACCGGGGTGAGCCGGCTTCGAGGCTCGCTGGCGCTCGCACCTCAGCCAGCGAGGGTGCGGGTGAGCAGCGATGAGTGCGCTCAGCATGGCGGGGGTCGGGACGAGCCTGCGGGTGCAGTGGCGCACCGGGTGGAAGGCCGTCGTCGGCTGGGTCCTCGGCCTGACCGCGATCGTGCTGCTGACGACGACGTCGATCACCGGCCTCTACGACACCCCGGACAAGCTGCGCTCCTACGCCGAGACGACCGCCGGCCCCGGCATGAGGGTGCTCAACGGCGCGGTCGCCGGCACCGACACCCTCGGCGGCGTGCTCGTCAACGAGCTCGGCTTCGTCGTCGCCTTCGGCATCCCGCTGCTCGCGATCGCCCTCACCGTCCGCGGCACCCGCCGCGAGGAGGAGGCCGGGCGCCTCGAGCTGCTGCTCGCCTCGCGGGTCGGCCGTCAGGCCCCGCTCGTCGCAGCGGTCGTCGTCGCCCTCGCGGCCCTCGTCGGACTGGGGGCCCTCACGGCGCTCGCCTTCGTCGCCGCCGGCGCGCAGACGAGCGGGTCGATCGCGTACGGCGCGGCGCTCGCCACGCTCGGAGCGGTCTTCGTCGGGGTGAGCGCCGTGCTCGCCCAGGCCTTCGGCCACCAGCGCAGCGTGTGGGCCGCCAGCCTCGCGGTGGCCCTCGCCGCCTACCTCGTCCGCGGCGCCGCGGCCATCGACGAGGGCCCGGCCCTGTGGGCCACGCCGCTCGGTTGGTACGACAAGGTGGCGGCCTTCGGGGAGACGCGAGCGCTCCCCTTCGCCCTGAGCCTGGGCACCACCGCCCTGCTCCTCGCCCTCGCCCTGTGGCTGTCGACCCGCCGCGACGTCGGCGGCTCGCTCGTGCCGGCGCGGACCGGGCCGCGCCGGGCGAGCGCAGCGCTCGTCGCTCCCTTCGGCCTGGCCGTCCGCGAGCACCGCGGCACGACGCTCGGGTGGGCGGTGCTCGTCGCCGTGCTCATGGGCACCTACGGCTCGCTCATGCAGACCGTCATCGACGCGATCACGGGCAACCCCGACCTCGAGGTGTGGATCGCCGGCGGCGAGAGCGGCATCGTCGAGCCGATGGCCGCGATGTTCGTCCTGCTGCTGTCGATCCTCGTCGGCGGCTACGTCCTGCAGTCGCTCGGGTCGCTGCGACGCGAGGAGACCTCCGGGCGCCTCGAGCTGCAGTTGAGCGAGGCCCGCAGCCGCACCGCCTGGCTGGCCCCGCACCTGACCGTCATCGCCGTCGGCACGCTGCTCGTCGGCGGCGCGGGAGCCCTCGCCCTCGCGCTGAGCACAGCTGCGGCACTGGGCGACTCGTCATGGGTGACCACCCTGCTGCGGGCCGCGCTGCAGCACCTGCCGGTCATGCTCCTGCTCGGCGGCATCTCGCTCGCGCTCTTCGGCTGGCGCCCCCGGCTCCAGGCCGGGGCGTGGGTGGTCTTCGGCATCGCGGCCGTCATCGGCTACATGGGCCCCGGCCTGCAGCTGCCGTCATGGCTCGTCGAGTGGGCGCCCTTCGGTCTCGTCGGCAACGTGCCCGCCGACGCGCCGGACGTCACCGGCACCCTCGTCGCGGGCGTCGGCGGGCTGGTCCTCGTCGTCCTCGGGATCGTCGGCTTTCGCCGCCGCGACGTCCCGATGCACTGACTCCCGGCCCGAGTCGTGAGCGGAGGGCACCCCTGCGGCCCTCCGCTCACGCTCGGCGTCCTGGTGCTGCCGCCGCATGATCTCCGCCCGGGCGAGGAGCAGCCCGGCGAGGATCGGGAGGATGTACTTCAGGTGGTCGAGGACCCACACGAGCCACCCCGGCGCGCTCCAGTCCGGCCACGGGATCGACGGCAGGTCGATCGAGGGCCACGGGATGGTCGGCAGGTCGAGGTCCGGCATCGGGATCGACGGCAGGTCCCAGTCGGGCCACGGGATCGACACGACGAAGCGCGCCGCGAGCGCGGCGAGCAGGATCGGGATGACGACCTTGCCCACCCCGGCCGCGACGTGCCGGGCGGCGTAGAGGCGGGGCCGGGCCCGCATCCGCTCCTCGCGCACCGCGGCCGGGGACCCCGGCTCGGGCACGAGGTCGAGCCCGCCGACCCCGACCTGGGCCTTGGCCTCGGCCACCGAGCGCTCTCCCTCGAACCACGTCGCCCGCACCGGCTTGCTCAGCGTGGTGAAGCGAGCGCGCACGGCCCCGACCTCGTCGGCGAGCGCGTGCTCCTCGTCCGCGACGAGGTAGAGGTTGTCGGCCGCGGCCGACGTCGCGGTCGCCAGCTCCTCGTCGTCGACCCACCACGTCGCGGAGTTCTTCCACCCGTCGCCGACGGAGGTCTCGACCCGGTGCCGGCGACCGTCGATGACCATCTCGTAGACCTGCGTCCCTCCCATGACGACGACGCCCGGGACCGCCACATCGGCCGAAGGTCTCCCCCTTCGTCCGCCTTTGGGGAGCGGTTTGGTCAGGTCCGGTGCGCCTCCGACCCGTCGACCCGCTGCGCCCCTAGGTTGCTGGGCAACTCCGACCTGCAGAGGTGCCCGTGAAGATCAACAACGACCCGGTCTACGTGCAGCGCCGTCGCATCGCGACGGTCGTGGCCATCGTCGTGCTCATCGTGCTCGTCGTCTGCCTGGCGAAGCTCTTCGGCGGCGAGGACGAGGCCGCGGCCGACCCCAAGGCGGCACCCGCAGCGACGAGCGCCGCCCCCGCCAAGCGGGCCGAGCCGGCGAAGGTCGAGAAGGCGGCGCCCAAGGTCCGCCCGGCGAAGAAGCAGGGTGCCGAGGCCGCCCCGGCGGACTCGTCGATGGTGCGGATCCAGCGGATCTCGGGCCCGATGACCCCGAAGTCGGTCGTCGCCTCGCGCACGGGCCACGTCTTCGCGCAGAACATGATGTACAGCCACTCGGTCACCGCCCTCACCCCCGACGGCGCCATCGAGGAGACCATCCCCGACGGGGTCGACCTCGCCGACTTCGGCATCAAGGGTCACCCCGGCACGAGCAAGGGCGCCCCGGTCGAGATGGCCTTCAGCCCCGACGGCAAGACCGCGTGGGTGAGCAACTACGCGATGTACGGCCAGGGCTTCTCCCCCGAGGGTGCCGACGCGTGCACCGGGCCGGAGGGCATCTCCGACAGCTATCTCTACAAGATCGACACGGCGACCCACGAGATCAAGGACGTCATCCAGGTCGGCGCCGTGCCCAAGTACGTCGCCGCGACCCACGACGGCAAGAAGGTGCTCGTCACCAACTGGTGCTCCATGGACCTCGACGTCGTCGACACGGCGAAGGGGAAGGTCGTCACGACGATCCCCATCGACGGCAAGCACCCCCGCGGCATCGCCATCACCCCGGACGACAAGACCGCCTTCGTCGCGGTCATGGGCTCGGACAAGACGGTCAAGGTCGACCTCGAGTCGGGCGAGGTCAGCGACTTCGCCGCGACCGGTGACGGCCCGCGCCACCTGCTCGTCTCCCCCGACGGCTCGAAGCTCTACGTCTCCAACAACGGCGCGGGTACCGTGAGCGAGGTGGATGCCACGACCGGCAAGACCCTGCGCGAGGTGCAGGTCGGCAACCAGCCGCGCTCGATGACGATGAGCCCGGACGGCGGTGCGATCTACGTCGGCAACTACGGCAGCAGCACGGTGAGCAAGATCCGCACCAAGGACTTCGAGGTCGTGCAGACCGAGAAGACCGACGCGCTGCCCATCGGCATCACCTACGAGCCCACCAAGAAGCGCGTGTGGGTCGCCAGCTACGGCGGCACGATCGTCGTCTTCGACGACTCCCGGACGGTGTGAGGGCCGCGCCATGAGGATCGGGCTCGTCCTCAATCCTTCGAAGGGGGGATGGGAGCGCGCCCTCGAAGGTGTCGTCGCCACGGCGCAGGCCGCCGGCTGGCCCGACCCCGACGTCCACCTGACGACCCGCGAGGACTGCGGGCACGGGCAGGCCGCCGCAGCGGTCGAGGCGGGGGCCGAGCTCGTCGTCGCGGCAGGCGGTGACGGCACGGTCCGGCACGTCGCGCACGCCCTCGGCGGCACCGGCGTCGAGCTGGGCATCGTGCCGATCGGCACGGCCAACCTCCTCGCCCACAACCTCGAGATGCCGCGCACGGTCGAGGCGGCCGTCGAGGTGGCTCTCACCGGCCGCGCCCGTCCCGTGGACCTGGGTCTCGCGCAGGTCGACGACGAGGCGGCGGACCTCCCCTTCGTCGTGCTGGCGGGGATGGGCCACGACGCGGCGACGGTGGCGGCGGCCAACCCGCGGCTCAAGGACCGCATCGGCTGGCCTGCCTATGTCGCGCCGGCGGCGGTCACGGCGCTGCGGCGGCCGGTGCCCGTGACGGTGCGCCATGACGGCGGCGAGCCCGAGCACCTGCGGGTGTGGAGCGTGCTCGCGGCCAACTGCGAGCGGGTGCGGGCCGGCGTGCGGATCGCGCCGGGCGGTCTCGTCGACGACGGGCTCTTCGACGTGCTCGAGGTGACCGTGCGGCGTCCCGGGCAGTGGCTCGGCGTCGCGGCGAAGGGGGTCTTCCGCCTCCCCGGTGACGTGGCCGGGCTGGCGACGCGGGCCTCGCGCGAGGTCGAGGTCGTCAGCGAGCAGCCGCTGCACGTGCAGCTCGACGGCGACGTCGCCGGGCCCGCCCGGCGGCTGCGGGTGCGGTGCGAGCCGCACGCGCTGGCGATCCGCGTCGCGGGCTGAGCACCGGCGCCCGCGAGTCGATGTATTCGGGTGAGCTCCAGCGCACCCAGATACATCGACCCGGCGGTGGTGACCCGGGTCAGGCGTGCTCGGGCTCGGCGTCCTTCATGCGCGCGTGCACCCACGGCGACAGGGCCGCGAGGACGACGCCGACGACGACCGCCATGACGCCCAGGGTGATGAAGAAGGTGCCGTCGGGCAGCCCCTCCATCGCGCGGATGAGCTGCGCGGCGAGCGACTGGCCGGTGGCGACGGCGAGGAACCACAGCGCCATCGCCTGGCTCGTGAAGGCCTTGGGCGCGAGCGAGGTCGTCGCCGACAGGCCCACCGGCGAGAGGCAGAGCTCACCGAGGGTCTGGATGACGAAGACGCCGACGAGCACCCACACCGGGGAGGTCGCGCCGGGGAAGGCGGCCGAGGCCGCCGACAGCAGCACGAAGGACAGGCCGGCGAGGGTGACACCGAGGGCGAACTTCATCGGCGTCGACGGGAAGCGACCGGCCCGGCGCATCCACAGCAGGCCGAAGAGCGGCGCGAGCAGCATGATCGAGACCGGGTTGATCGACTGGAACCACTCCTCGGAGAAGTGGAACCCCAGCGAGTCGAGGTCGGTCCGGTTGGCCGCGTAGGCCGCCATCTTGGACGCCGCCTGCTCGAAGATCATCCAGAAGAGCACCGCGCCGACCCACATCGGCAGGTAGGCGGCCAGGTGGGTCCGCTCGCGGGGCGTGACCTGCTTGCTGCGGAACATGACGACGAAGTAGGACACCGACGCGACGACCGACAGGATCGAGATCGTGTCGATGACCGCGTCGGCCCAGGCGCCTCGCAGCGCGCGGGTCGCCAGGAGCAGGACGACGACGAGCGCGACGAGGCCACCGGCCAGGAGCGGGACGCGCGCCCGGTCGCGGGGCTGCAGCGGGTTGGGCACGAGGTTGGACTCGGGCGCCAGCGTGCGACGGCCGACGACGTAGGCGATCAGCGCGAAGAGCATGCCGACGGCGGCGGCGAGGAAGCCCGCGTGGTAGCCCCACTGGTCGCGCAGGAAGGCGACGACGAAGGGGGAGAAGAAGCTGCCGATGTTGATCGACATGTAGAAGATCGTGAAGGCCGAGTCCTTGCGCGCGTCACGCTCCTCGTAGAGGTGGCCGACCATCGCCGAGACATTGGGCTTGAGCAGACCGGTACCCAGGGCGACGAGCGCGATGCCGAGCCAGGACGTCGCCGGCGAGGGGACGGCGAGGCTCACGTGCCCGGCCATGATGATGACGCCACCGACGAAGACGCTGCGCTGGGCGCCGATGACCCGGTCGGCCAGCCACCCGCCGACGACCGAGAGCAGGTAGACCGCGGCACCGTAGGTCGCGACGACCGCCTCACCGAGCGACTGGTCGAGCCCGAGCCCGCCGTTCGCCGCCGTGTCGACGATGTAGTAGAGCAGGATCGCCCGCATCCCGTAGTACGAGAAGCGCTCCCACAGCTCGATGTTGAAGAGCGTGGCGAGCCCTCGGGGGTGACCGAGGAAGGTGCGTTCGGCCGGCGGTGTCGCGGCGGTGGTCATGGTGACCCTTCTGGTGGTGGTCAAAAACGCCGGACACGATACGCCCGTGAACTGGGTGGTCCGAACCAGTCAATCCTCTGCCCGCCTCCGGACGAAGGGGGACGACACCCACCTCCGGGCGCTCCCGGCCACGAGGGCCGGCGCGCTGCCGAAGTCCTTCGTCCTCGCGTGGTCGCGTTGTCGTTCTCGACTTCGGCTTGACGCTGCGCCAACCCTCCTTGCCGTCCGCTTGGTGCGCAGCCGCCCCCCCGTCCCTGAGGAGCAAGGCAGCCCGCGGCCGCAGCGTCTCGAAGGGCCCGGCACCTCCCTTCGAGACGCTTGCTGCGCAAACTCCTCAGGGAGCGGGTGGGCCGGGCAGGTAGGGTCGGGCGACATGAACCCGGGTTCAGCACAGGAGCGGCGATGAGTGCCGGAGCGGTCCGCGAAGAGGACGCCTTCGACGTGGCGCAGGTGAGCGCGTGGCTGCGCGAGCACGGCGACCCCGAGGTCGTCCGGGCGCTCGAGGGCGAGCCGCAGGTGCGCCAGTTCGACTCCGGCGCGTCCAACCTCACCTACGAGCTGCGTTGGCCCACAAGGGCGCTCGTGCTGCGGCGCCCGCCCCATGGGGCCCTCGGCGGCAGCGCGCACAACATGCACCGCGAGCACGACCTGCAGGCGGCGCTGCACCCCGTCTTCCCCCACGTGCCGCGGATGGTCGGGCTCTGCACGGACCCCGAGGTCCTCGGCAGCGACTTCTACGTCATGGACAAGCTCGAGGGCACGATCGTCGGCCGCGACCTGCCCGACGGCGTCACCCTCACCCCCGAGCAGGCGACCACCCTGTGCGAGGCCGCTCTGGCGACGCTCGTCGAGCTGCACGAGGTCGACGTCACCGCCGTGCCCCAGCTCGCGGCCCTCGACCGCGGCGACGGCTACGTCCACCGCCAGGTCGAAGGGTGGTCCTCCCGCTACCGCGCAGCCGCGACCGACGACGTCCCGGACTTCGAGGACGTCATGGCCTGGCTGGCGCAGCACGAGCCGGCCGATCGGCCGCATGCCTTGATCCACAACGACTTCCGCCTCGACAACCTCGTCCTTGACGCCGCCGACCCGACGCAGGTCGTCGGTGTCCTCGACTGGGAGCTGGCGACCGTCGGCGACCCGCTCATGGACCTCGGCGGGGCCCTGGCCTACTGGGCCCAGGCCGACGACGACGCGACGATGCGCTCCCTTCGCCTGCAGCCGACGCACCTGCCGGGCATGCTCACCCGCGCCGAGATCGTCGAGCGCTACTGCGCCGCACGGGGACTCGAGGTGAGCGCTCGGGAGTGGGCCTTCTACGAGGTCTTCGGCCTCTTCCGCCTCGCGGGCATCGCCCAGCAGATCTATGCCCGCTACGTCTCCGGCGCCACGACGAACCCGCGCTTCGCGGCCTTCGGGCCGATGGTCACCTATCTCGACGCCCGCTGCCGCACCCTCATCGGCTGATCCCCCCTTCGCCCCACACCCAGGAGTCCCCATGACCTTCACGACCCTCATCACCGGCGCCAGCTCCGGCCTCGGCGCCGAGATGGCCCGCCAGTTCGCCGCGCTCGGCCACGACCTGGCCCTGACCGCGCGGCGCACCGACCGGCTCGACGAGCTCAAGGCGCAGATCCTCGCCGCCCACCCCGACCGCCGCGTCGAGACCTATGCCCTCGACGTCACCGACGACGACGCCGTCACCGCCGTCTTCGACCGGGCGAAGGGGGACTTCGGTCGCCTCGACCGGGTCGTCGTCAACGCCGGACTGGGCAAGGGCGCGCCCTATGGCAAGGGCAGCCACTACGCCAACCGCGAGACCATCGAGACCAATGTGCTCGGCGCCGCGATCCAGACCGAGGCCGCGATGGCGATCTTCCGCGAGCAGAAGGCCGGCCACCTCGTGCTCATCGCCTCGGTCACCGCGCTGCGCGGCATGCCGAAGTCGATGACGACCTATGGCGCCTCCAAGGCCTTCCTCGCCTCGCTCGGCGAGGGCATCCGCAGCGAGATGATCGGCAAGCCCGAGCTCGACATCGACGTCACCGTCCTCTACCCGGGCTACATCCGCTCGGAGATGAACGAGAAGGTCGAGCAGCGCACGAAGTTCATGGTCGACACGGAGACCGGCGTGCGCGCGATGGTCGTCGCCATCGAGGGCCGCAAGGCCAAGGCGCTCGTCCCCGCGAAGCCCTGGGTCGCCGTCGGCTCCGCGATGAAGGTGCTGCCGCTCTCCGTCGTCCGCAGGATGCTCTGACCCCCGCTGGTCGGGGTGGCCGAGCGCCAGCGAGGCCCTCGAGACCCGTCTCCTCCTCCGGCTCCTCCTTCGGCTCCGGACGAAGGGGGACGACGGCGCCCGCCGAAGTCCTTCGACTCGCAGTCGTGTTGCGGTTTTCGTCTCTGACTTCGGCTTGATGTGCGCCGTCATCCCCTTTCGCCCTGCGCGTCACCTGCTCGCCGGGTCAAGGGGCGTGACCTCGCATTGCCCTACGGCAATACAGTCTGGTGGGTGGTGGCCAGGCGGTTGGTGAAGTCGTCGATGGCGTCGACCGAGCCCTCTCCCTCGAAGACCCTCAAGCGCCGCGTCGAGGACGCCTCCACCGTCCAGTAGCGCGCGTGAAATCGTCATGTTGTGGGCTGCCACGCCTAGCCTCGGCGACCAAGGAGACGACGACGCATCTCCCTTAAGAATTCTTTACCCAGTTCTGGGCAAATAATTACCCCCCCCGCCCCCGAGTGGCAAGGTTGACGAACAGGTTCGACTCACTCAACGGGGAGTATCAGATGAAGCGAATCACAACGACGATCTGTGTTGCAGCAGCCCTTACGATCACGCCAGCTGTGGCCAGCAGCGCGGATACCGCGAGTTACTCCGATTGCCCGAGCGGAAACTTCTGCGTGTGGACTGGCGGGTACGCCACAGGTGACTGGTGGGGCAGCGACACCAACGCTCGAGTGTGGAATAACACCCTGGCAAACAATGATGACACCGCCTACAACAATGGTACCTCCGGCCTCGCCGTCTTGGTGTACGACGGTGGCTGGTACAACGACCCGCACTATTGCCTCAAGCGCGGGGCACGACTCACTCTCCCGGACAACAAGGACAATGACGGGGAGAGTCACCAGTGGATGACTGCTTCGTCCGCGGCCGCGCAGGCTCCTTGCCTTGGCTAGAAGGGCAGCTGCGACGCTTTCACTCCTCCTAGCGATTGCGGGGTGCACCTCAGAGGGCGCCCAGAGCGCCTTGGATCCTGCCGAAAACAGGCGCAAGATTCAGCCCTTGGACCGGCAAGAACTTGCGATCATCTGGAAAGACGCCGCCCGCGGGGAGGCCTACGAGGACGCGAACTTCCGACGCTGCATGTCGGCAGCTGGCGTAACCATCGAGACGCCAGAGGGCTCCGGCGATTCCAACCAGAGGCTCGAACTGCCGAGCAAGTACGCACGCGCGACCAAAGTAAACCTTTCACCGTCCGTCGGCCGTCAACTTCGCCTGTTGAAGTGGAGAACATCCACAGACTGGCCCCAGAAAAACCCTCGAAGCAGAGGGTCGACGACTCCAGCCAGCGCAGAAAAGTACAGAAAGGCGGCCTACGGCTCCGGTGAGGAGCTCGAGTTCAAACAGCCTGGAGGGGGAGTCCTGTCCATTCCGATTCAAGGCTGCGCGGGCCAATCGATTCGCGACACCTACGGTATCGACCCTGGCGAGTTCCATAAGCTGAAGCAGTCGGTACCCCACGAGAACGGGCTCGTAGAACTCTCACTCACGAAGGCGAAAAATGCTGTCACCCGCTACTCGGAGTGCATGACGTCCAAGGGGCACACAGCGGTGCATTCTCCGGTCGAGGTATTCGACGGACTCTCTGCTTCGATCGATGAATACTTGACTGGTTCGAGGAGCCTCAAGGAAACAACCAAAGGCGAAATAGAACTCCTCACAGCCGACACTTCATGCAAACGGAAGAGCCGAGTCCATGTGGCACTCAGGCGATCCATCGACCGCCTATACTCCGACTGGCACGCGGAGCACGGTGCTGACGGAGCCCGCTTTCACGCTCTCGTCAGGGGAGCTAGGGCAGGCGGGGGTTCATGACGGAAGATCGACGTAGCGGCGTGGGGGCAGACCTTCATTCGCCGCCAGACTCGAGGCTTGCCCGTGCCAGCACGCGCACGGTCGCGAACGGCATCACTCTCCTGCGCACGGGGATCAGCGTCCCGTTGTCGATCGTGGCCATCCACGAGAACTCGTGGGCCTGGCTGGTGGCTGCCTACCTCGTGTACTGGATCGGCGACATCGCCGATGGATGGTTCGCTCGTCGTCTCCAGCAGGAGACCGTGGTCGGCGCCGTGCTCGACATCGTGTGCGATCGAGCGTGCACGACCTTGGCAGCAGCGGCCTTCATCCACCTGGAGCCCGCGGCCTCTTTGCCGCTGGCGATCTTCCTGCTCCAGTTCTGCGTCGTGGACATGATGCTGTCCCTGGCCTTCCTGCCGCTGGGCGTCATCAGTCCCAACTACTTCCACCGCGTCGATCAGCGGATCTACGACCTCAACTGGTCGCCCCCGGCGAAGGCCCTCAACACCTCGCTCGTCGTGATCGCCGCCGTCGCGGGGCAGTTCGAGGTCGCGGCGCTCATTGCGCTGGCCCTCCTAGGCGTCAAGCTCTTCAGCACCCATAGGCTCCTCACGGTGGTCTGGCCGCGACAGTCGACACAGGCACGATGAGCGGACTGGCTGGCAGTCTCGAGCTCGGTGCGTTCTTCGCTCTGGGAGTGCTCTCGGCGCTCGTCCCGATCGTCAACGCCGAGGCGATCTCCGTCGGCGCCGCGGCCGTCGACCGCACCTGGCTCCCCTCGGTCGTCGTCATCGGTCTCGGTCAAGGCGTCGGCAAGATCGTCCTCTTCCTCGGTGTTCGCCGTGGCAGTGCCTGGACCTCCCGACACCTGCACAAGCGGTCAGCCCGCACCACCACCCCGTCGCGCCTCGGCGCGAAGGTCGCCCGGTGGGCCAAGATCCTCATCGCGCAGCTCGACCGCCCCGTCGTCGGTGGGGCGGTGGTCTTCGTGAGCGCGATCTCCGGCTTCCCCCCGCTGCTCGTGGTCGCCGTCGCGGCAGCGATGTCGCAGGCGTCTCTACGCATCTTCGCGCTGAGTGTCATCGCTGGCCGGATCATGCGCTTCGTGCTCATCGCCTATCCCGTCGCCTCAGCCGCGCACTGAAACAACCCTCTTCACCCCGGCGACGAACTCGTCGATCGCCACTCCCAGCTCTGGCGGGTCGAGCACCTCCATCGTGGCGCCGAGGTCGAAGGCGGCGAGGGTCAGGTGGCGGGCGAGGCTCGCGAGGTCGTCGGCGCTCGACTCGAGGTCGGTGACACCGGGGCGCACCTGCGTCGCGACGCCGTAGGCGGCGGGCACCCGGCGGCGCACCGCCTCGGCGTCGGCGGTCAGGCGCACCCGCACCCGGTGGGCGTAGCCGGCACGGGTGACCGCCCGCCGCACGTGCTCGACGGCGTCGGGCGCCGGCCGCGGGCGGAAGCGGAAGGTCGACGCCCGCACCCCCGCCATCCGGTCGAGGCGGAAGGTGCGCCAGTCCTCCCTTCGCCCGTCCCACGCGAGCAGGTACCAGCGGCGACCCGTCGCGACGAGGCGATAGGGCTCGACGTCACGGTCGGTCATCTCCCCGCCGCGCCCGGTGTAGCCGAAGCGCACCCGCACCTGGTCACGCACCGCGTGGGCGAGGACGACGAGCACGCCGGTGTCGACGTCGTCGGTCGCGCCGGGCAGCAGGGCGGTGGCGTCGGCGAGCGCCGCCACCTCGCCGCGCAGCCGCGGCGGCATCACCTGGTCGAGCTGCGTCAGGGCCCGCACGGCGGGCTCACCGATCGCCGAGATCCCTTGTGCCCCCACGCGAAGCGCCACCGTCACGGCCACGACCTCGTCCTCCTCGAGGAGCAGCGGCGGCATCCGCCCGCCGCTGCCGAGCCGGTAACCACCACCCACCCCGGGCGTCGCCTCGACGGGATATCCCAGCTCGCGCAGCCGCTCGACGTCCCGCCGCAGGGTCCGGGTGGTCACTCCGAGCAGCTCGACGAGCTCGGGCCCGGTCCACACCGACCGGGTCTCGAAGAGCCCGAGCAGTCGCAGCGCACGTTCGGTCGTCTCGGCCATGTCCACCATCATCCTCGGATCGGTGACAGGAACTGTCCGCAATGCCGTGGACAGTGGGCTCCAGGCGAAGGGAGGTCCCTCCCTTCGCGGCACGAGCACCGAGACCACGACCGCAAGGAGCCCGACATGTACAACCCGGCCGTCCACGACGAGGCCACGGGCCTCGCGGAGTACGTCGACCAGCAGCTCGAGGGTCTGCGCGCCAGCGCCCACGGCCTCACCGAGGAGCAGGCGCGCCTCACCCCGACCCGATCGGCGCTGTCGATCGGCGGGATCATCAAGCACACGAGCTATGTCATCGCCGCGCCGGACGAGAAGGAGGCGCGCGTCGAGGAGGGCGGCGAGATCACCGAGGACGCATATGCGGCCTTCATGGACACCTTCGCCCTGCGCGCCGACGAGACCCTCGCCGAGACGATCGCGACCTTCGACCGGCGCCGGGTCGCGGTCGTCGAGTGGATCCGCTCGCTCGACGCCGATGCCGACTCGAGCGTCCCGCCGGCCCCCTGGTACGGGCTGATGACGAGCTCCGACGTCAAGATGCGCTACTCGATCGTCCACTTCATCGAGGAGCTCGCCCGCCACGCGGGTCACGCCGACATCATCCGCGAGCAGATCGACGGGGCGACGTCGCTCGAGCTGATCCTCGCCGACACGGGCCGGCCGGCGACTCCCTTCGCCCAGCCGTGGAGCGCCCCGGAGCCGGCCACGCCATGATGGCGGGGTGAGGATCACCGGCCTGACCATCGCCAGCCCCGACGTCGCCGCCACGCAGGACGCGTGGCGGCGACTCGGCACGCTCGACCGCGAGATCGAGATCCAGTCGGGAGAGGGCGGCCTGGCCGCCGTCACCCTCGGCGTCGACGACGTCACGGCGACCGAGCGGCTGCTCCAGCGGCGCGGCCTCGTCGGGGACGCCAGCGGCTTCGACGTCGGCGGGCTGACCTGGCGGCTCGCCACCTTCGTCGAGGGCGAAGGGAGCACGGACGTCGTCCTCGACCACGTCGTCGTGCGCGCCGGCGACGCCGAGCGGGTCGCCGCCGACCTCGGCGCGCGCGTCGGCCTCGACCTCCGGCTGGACCGGCGCCTGACCGAGCACGGCTTCCGCGGGCTCTTCTTCCGCTGCGGCGACGCGGTGGTCGAGGTCGCCGCGCCGATCGAGCCGACGGGCGACCCCGACTCCTTCGGCGGCCTGGCCTGGCGGTCCACCGACATCGAGGCCACCCGCGCGCGCCTCGTCACCAGCGGCGTCGAGGTCTCCGAGGTGCGCACCGGCCGCAAGCCCGGCACCCGCGTGGCAACCGTCCGCGACCGGGCCCTGGGCACCCCGACCCTGCTCATCGAGCAGGGCTGACCGTCCCCCCTTCGCCAGGTAGGCCGTCCCACCCCGGTGCACCGCCCCGACGAACTCCGCAAAACCCTAGGGTCCTGCATAGTTCCAGCCCACCGGCCGCCCGGGACCCAACACCTCGACCGACGTTGATTTGGATGCTTGCGGCACGCAGGTATATAGTTGACGTATGCACGCAACCAACCCCACCGTCGCAGTTCACCTGCAGGAGACGCTGGGTCAGGTCTTCGGGCTCTTCTCGAAGATGATCGCCCGCCGTCAGGCGCTCGACCCCCAGGCCATGAGCCGCACCGACTACGCCCTCCTCGGCACGCTGGCGCACTGCCCCACCGAGGCCGGGATCCGCATCTCCAAGCTCGCCGAATCCCTCGGCCACGACCTGTCGACGATCAGCCGACGGGTGAGCCACCTCGAGACGCACGGGCTCCTCGAACGCCTGCCCGACCCCAGTGACGGGCGCGCCTCCACGGTGCGCCTGAGCGGGGACGGCCTCCAGACGCTCCTCGACGAGCGCAGCGCCCGCACCGGCCTCCTCGGCCGGATGCTCGCCGACTGGCCGGAAGAGGACCTCGTCGACCTCGACCGTCTCCTCACCCGGCTCGCCGCAGATCTTGCCGCCGACGCGCAGTCGGCGACGCACCCCCCTTCGCCCCTCCAGACCTCCGGAAGGACCGCCTCTTGAGCACCACCACGGCATCCGCCCCTTACAAGATGAGTACGGAGAACAAGCGCGTCTTCGCCGGCCTCATGCTCGGCATGCTCGTCGCCTCCGTCAGCCAGACCATCGTCGGCCCCGCCCTGCCCCGGATCGTCTCCGAGCTCGGCGGCATGGACCACTACAGCTGGGTCGCCACCGCGGCCATGCTCGTCTCGGCCGTCACCGTCCCGATCGTCGGCAAGTTCTCCGACCTCTACGGCCGTCGCGCCTTCTACCTCGGCGGCATCGTCGTCTTCATGATCGGCTCGATCATCGCCGGCTTCTCGCAGAGCTTCTGGATGCTCGTCGCCGGCCGTGCCGTGCAGGGCCTCGGCATGGGCACCCTGATGCCGTTGTCGCAGACGATCATCGGCGACATCATCCCGCCGCGGCAGCGCGGCAAGTACCAGGGCCTCATGGGCGCGGTCTTCGGCGTGACCTCGGTCGCCGGCCCGCTCCTCGGTGGCGTCATCACCGACCACCTCGGCTGGCGCTGGCTCTTCTTCGTGTCGCTGCCCGTGGGCCTGATCGCGCTCGTCTTCATCGCGCGATTCCTCCACGTGCCGCACACCCCGCGCAAGGCGCCGATCGACTACCTCGGCATCAGCACCCTCTCGACCGGTCTCGTCGCGCTGCTGCTCGCCGTGTCCTTCGGCGGGTCGAGCTGGGCCTGGGGCTCCACCGAGTCGATCAGCCTCTTCGTCCTGAGCGCCGTCCTGCTCACCGCCTTCGTCCTCGTCGAGCGCAAGGCCGTCGAGCCGGTGCTGCCGCTGCGCCTCTTCGCCAACCGCACGATCAGCCTGAGCCTGGTCTCCGCCTTCGGCGTCGCGATCGTCATGTTCGGCGCGATCATCTACATCCCGGTCTTCGCCCAGGGCGTCATCGGCGTCAACGCGACGAACTCCGGCCTGATCCTCATGCCGCTCATGCTCGGCTTCATCATCTGCGGCATCGTCACCGGGATGCTCATCACCCGCACCGGCCGGTACCTGCCCTTCATGCTCACCGGCATCGCGATCATGGCGGTCGGCGTCTTCCTGCTCACCCGCCTCGACCACAACGCCACGAGCCTGCAGCTCACCGAGGCGATGGTCGTCCTCGGCGTCGGTCTGGGCATGGCGATGCAGCAGTACACGCTCGTCGTGCAGAACGCCGTCGCCCGCGCCGACATGGGTGTCGCCACCGCGTCGACCCAGTTCTTCCGCAACGTCGGATCGACCGTCGGCATCGCGATCTTCGGTGCGGTCATGTCGAGCGGTCTGCAGGAGAAGATCGCCTCGCACCTGCCCGGCGGCATGCCCGCGCAGGCCGGCGGTCACATGGACGCCGGTGCGGTGCTCGACCCGAGCGCCCTGGCGAAGCTGCCCCCGGCCGTCGCCGACGCCGTCCGCTGGGGCCTGGCCGACAAGCTGACCGATGCCTTCGCACTCGGCCTCCCGATCCTCGCGGTCGTCTTCGTCGCGACGCTCTTCATCCCCAACAACCCGCTGCGCGAGTCCAACGACGACCACCCGGTCGAGGACGCCGGCCAGCAGGTGCTCGACGCCTATGCGTCGGAGTCCGGTGAGAGCGACCCCCGCACCTCGGGCGAAGGGGGCGCTGCCGCCGGTACCGGGTCGGTCGGGTCCGACTCGGCCGAGTCCGACCTGGCCGGGGCGCGCCGGGGCTGAGTCCCGGCCGGGGCGCAGGGGCCGGGTCCCGGCGCCTCGCCCCCGGAAAACTGGGGATCGGGGACCGATCCCGGCCCCTACGCCGTTGCTCCGTACTGCGAGCACGCCGGCCGGGGGCCATCCGGGACCGATCCAGCTGCATACGCCGTTGCTCCGTACTCTGGGCCGACCCGGGGTACGGAGCAGCGGCATATGGGGCCGGGAGACCTGCAGTGCCGCCAGTCCCCTCGCCGCGGCCGACCCGGGGCGGGAGCGGCTGCTCGGAGTACGGAGCAACGGCGTATGCAGCCGCGGGTACAGCCAGGCTCAGGCTGGCGGGGCGATCGGCAGGGTCCGACCGCTGACGAAGCGCCGCGTGCGCCCGTCGACGGGGTCCTCCAGCTCGAGGGTGCTGGCGAGCAGCTGCAGCGGGTTCGAGAAGTCGTCGACCGACACGTCGAGCACCTCGGGGTAGAGCGGGTCGCCGACGATCGGGATGCCCAGGCCGTGGAGGTGCAGGCGCAGCTGGTGGGTGCGCCCGGTGCGCGGCGTCAGCCGGTAGACCGCGAGGCCTCCGCCCTCCGAGCCGACCTCCGCCTCGACCTCGATGTCGGTGATCGCGTTGACCGGGGCGCCGGGCACGACCTGCGCCTGCCAGACGCCACGCGTCTTGGCGATGTGGTTGCGCACGGTGAGCGGGAAGGTCAGGTCCGCGCGCCGGGGCGCGAGCGCGAGGTAGGTCTTGCGGACCCGCCGGTGCTCGAAGAGCGTCTGGTAGGCGCCACGCCACCTCCGCTCCGTCGCGAGCAGCAGCACCCCCGAGGTCACCCGATCCAGGCGGTGCAGCGGGGTGAGCTCCGGCAGCCCGAGCTCGTCACGCAGCCGCACGGTGACGCTCTGCATGACGTGCCGCCCCCGCGGGATCGTCGAGAGGAAGGGCGGCTTGTCGACGACGACGAGCCGCTCGTCGCGGTGCAGGACGGTGATCTCGCCGGGCACCTCCGGCTCCTCGCGCAGGTCGCGGTGGAACCACACGAAGGTGTGCGGCCGGTACGGGTCCTCGGCCAGCAGCACCGACCCGTCGTCGTAGACGAAGCGCGCGTCGGCGAGCATCCCGTCGACGTCGACCCGCTCGGGCGAGGTGTCGCGCAACCAGTGCCCCATCGTCGACCAGGGGCGCGGCCGACCATGGTCGTGGTCGGGCGTGCGCACCCAGGCCGCACCGAGTCCATGGCGCGGCGGCAGGGGCGAGCGGGGAGGCACGGGCCCGAGACTAGGCGACCTCCCGGAATGTTTGATTTTCAACTACTGTTGACCCAGGTGACCACCAACCGAAGGAGCACCAGATGCCCGCCGTGACCGTCGACAACATCCTCACCCTCCCGCGCGTCACCCAGCCGGTGCCCGACGCGGTCTCCCGCCCGGTGCTCTCGGTGAGCACCGCGCCCAAGGGCTTCGAGGGCGAGGGCTTCCCGGTCCGCCGCGCCTTCGCCGGCGTCGACATGGCGCGCCTGGACCCCTTCATCCACATGGACCAGATGGGCGAGGTCGAGTACCAGCCCGGCGAGGCCCGCGGCACCAGCTGGCACCCGCACCGCGGCTTCGAGACCGTCACCTACATCATCGACGGCACCTTCGCCCATGAGGACACCCACGGCGGTGGCGGCCTGATCACCGACGGCGACACCCAGTGGATGACCGCCGGCTCCGGCCTGCTGCACATCGAGGCCCCGCCGGAGGAGCTCGTCGTCAGCGGCGGCGTCTTCCACGGCCTGCAGCTGTGGGTCAACCTGCCCAGCCACCAGAAGATGGCCGACCCGCGCTACCAGGACATCCGCTCCGGTCAGGTCGGCCTGCTCTCCAGCCACGACGGCGGCGCGCTGCTGCGGGTCATCGCCGGCGAGCTCGACGGCCACGAGGGCCCGGGCATCACGACGACGCCGATCTCGATGATCCACACGACGATCGCCCCGGGTGCGCGCCTGCACATCCCGTGGCGCGAGGACTTCAACGGCCTGGCCTACGTCCTCTCCGGGCGCGGCACCGTCGGACCCGACCGTCGCCCGATCCGGGAGGGCCAGCTGGCGGTCTTCGGCGCCGGAGGCGCCCTCGAGATCACCGCCGACGACAGCCAGGACTCGCGCAGCCCCTCGCTCGAGGTCGTTCTGCTCGGCGGGCGCCCGATCCGCGAGCCCGTCGCCGCCTACGGCCCCTTCGTCATGAACACCCGTGACGAGCTCGTCACCGCCTTCGAGGACTTCCAGGCCGGCCGCCTCGGCGTCATCCCCAAGACGCCGAAGGTCCGCCCCGCCCTCGAGATCGCCGAGGCCATGGCCCAGGGCGGCCACCCCGGGCACGACGTGCTCTGACCCGATCACCGGGGAGTCCTCCCCCTTCGTCCCGCCGCTGCGGTGGACCACACTGACGAGGGACGAAGGGGGATGACGTGACCATCTCGAGGACCGGCCGTCGGGCCGCTGCGGTCGCGCTGCTCGCGACACTCGTGCTGTCGGTCGGCATGGTGGCGCCCGCGAGCGCCTGCGCGTGCGGTGGCGTCGGCGCCCCCACGGGCGAGAGCGTCTCGGTCAACGAGGAGTCCGCGGTCGTGCGCCACGACGGCGAGACCGAGGACATCCTGCTGAGCTTCGACATGTTCACCTCGGCGCAGGACGTGGCGCTCATCCTGCCGCTGCCGGCCCAGGCCGAGCTCGACGTCGCCGACGTCGACACCCTGGGGCAGCTCGAGCGCGCCACCGCGCCCGACATCGTCGAGCGGCGGGTGCTGCGTGGCCTGCAGCTCCCCGTGATCGGGGGCGCGGCCGGCGACGGTGCCGGAGCGAGCCAGCCACCGGGCGTCCACGTCCTCGAGGAGGGTGAGCTCGGGCCCTTCACCGCCACCCAGCTCACCTCGACGTCGACCGCGCCCCTGACCCGGTGGCTCGACGAGCACGGCTACGACGTCCGCGACGAGGTCGTCGCGGCCACCCGCCCCTACCTGCGCGAGGGCTGGGTCATCGCCGCCATCAAGCTCACCGCCGGGCCCGACTCGCCGCACGCCCTCGACGGCGAGCTGCAGCCGATCCGGGCGACCTTCCCCTCCCGCGAGATCGTCTACCCGATGCGGATGCAGGCCACCGCGGCCTCGGTCAGCACGCTGCGCGTCTACACGTTGACCGAGCACCGGACCGACGTCGACTTCGGCGAGATCGAGCCGGGCGTCGCCTTCGCCGGTCCGCTGCGCGCGGGCGACGTGCCGGCCGGCTCCACGCTGGCCGAGCTGACCCGCGAGACCCCTTTCGTCACACGGTTCGACACCTACGTGCGCCCGGAGGAGGTCACCACGGACATGACCTTCACCCGATCGGCGACCGACGCCACCTATCGCCGCCAGGAGGTCGTCGAGACCGACTACCCCTGGTTCCTGCGGATCTTCGTGCCCTCCTAGGGGACCTTCGCCTTCTGGTTCGTCGTGCTACCCCCGGTGCTGCTGATGGCCGGGGTGCTCTGGCTGTTCCTCCGACTGGTCCGGGGGCAACGACGGGCCCGGTGACTCCCCCGGGCGAGTCGCCGCAGCGCTGTCGGACCCGTGGGTGAGGATGAACCCGTGACCAGCCCGTCGGCGACCCGTCAGGCGGCCCCGGCCGATGCGGCCCGGCCCGCGACGAAGGGGGGAGGCTCCCCCCTTCGCCACTGGCCGTGGGCGCTGGTCGCGGTGGCCCTCCTCGCCCTGGTCGCGGTCGGCTGGTCGGCGACCGCCTCCTATCCCGAGCACGCCGGCTCGTGCGCCGAACCCGGCTGCGAGGTCGCGGCCGGCCACCGGGTCCTCGCCCACTGGGGCGGCATGGCCGCCGCCGGCCTCGCGCTCGCCGCGGGGCTGATCGCCTGCCTGCGCTCACGCTCGACGCAGCCGACGACCTTCCCCGCCCGGCTGTCCCCGATGTGGCACGGCACGGTCGTCGGGATCGTCGTCATGGTGCTGGCGACCTTCACGCTGTGGCCGACGGTGCGCGTCGGCATGCTCAGCCCGCCGCTCGGGGTCGCCGTCCTCGCCGTCGAGTGGGTGCTGCTCGCCGTGGCCCTCGACCGCATGCACCTGGCCGCCCGGCCGGCGAGCGCCCCGCGCCGCCGGCTGCTCCAGTCCCTCGCGGTGGCAGCGGCCGTCGTCGTCCTCGAGGTGGCGCTACCGCTCGTCTCGCCCTTCCGCGCGCTGTCGGCCGGCATGCTGCAGATCGCGCTCGTCCAGGCCGGCGTGGCCCTCGCCCTGACGACCTGGCTGTCGCTGCGCGACCCGGCCGGCCATGGCGACGCCGCCGACGAACGGCGCACCGCCCGCCTCGCCGCCCTCGGCATGCTCGTGGTCGTCGTGACCGTCGCCGTCACCGGCCTGCACCTCGGCCCCGGCAGCGCCGCGCGCTTCGGCCACGACCTGGCCGACCTCGTCCACCCCTGGTAGCCCGCGGCTCAGGCGAAGGGGTCGAGCCCCCGCTTGAGGGCCGCCTGCGCCTTGCCCGACTTCCCGATCGCCGCCCACCGCTTGCGGGCCGCTGACCGGGCCGCTGGGTCGGTGCGCATCGCCATCCACTCGGCCTCGCGCTGGAGCTTGCCCCAGCTGTGCCAGCGCCGCTCGTCGAGCTCGCCGGAGTCGAGCGCGGCGCGCACCGCGCAACCGGGCTCGGTGTCGTGGCCGCAGTCGGCAAAACGGCACGACGCGACGAGCTCCTCGACGTCGGGGAAGGTCAGCGCCACCCCCTCGCCGTCGTCGTGCAGCCCGATCGAGCGCAGGCCGGGGGTGTCGACGAGGACCCCGCCGCCGGCGAGGACGACGAGCTCGCGGGCGGTCGTCGTGTGCCGCCCCTTGCCGTCCTGCCGCGTGCCCGAGACGACCTGGACCTCTTGCCCCGCAAGGGTGTTGACGAGCGTCGACTTGCCGGCGCCGGACTGGCCGACGAGGGCGGTCGTGCCGCCGGCGAGCGCGGCGGCGAGGACGTCGATGCCCTCGCCGGTCTCTGCGGAGACGACGTGGACGTCGACCCCCGGCGCGCTCGCCTCGACCTCGGCGCGGGTCGTGTCGGGGTCGTAGGCGAGGTCGGACTTGGTGAGCACGACGAGCGGCTGGGCGCCGGACTCCCACGCGACGACCAGATAGCGCTCGATCGTCGAGAGGTTGACCCGGGTCTCGAAGGGCACCGCCACGAGCACGAGGTCGAGGTTCGCCGCCATGACCTGGGCGTCGGAGCGCTCACCGGCGACCTTGCGCACGATCGCGGTCCGCCGCGGGAGGACCAGCCGCACGACGTCACCGTCGGGGCGCCGCTCGAGACCGACCCAGTCACCCGTGGTCGGCGCCTCCTCGAGCGTGCTGCCGGCGGGCAGCCGCACGAGCGCGGGCACGGCCCCGTCGGTCGTGTGCACCGTGACCCGGCCGCGGTCGACCCGGCCGACGCGCCCCGCCACGAGGTCGAAGGGAGAGCCCGTCACGGCCTCGTCGAAGGCCGCGGCGGTCGCCTCGTCCCAGCCGAGAGCGGCGAGCGTCGGTGCTGCAGAAGTGGTCTCGTCCATCCCCGTCACGGTCGCACCGCGCGGGCCGGGGCCGCCACCGAATTTCGGGGGGGTGTCCCCCTTCGTCATCGGTCAGGCGCGGCGGCGACGCAGCCAGAGGACGAGCCCGACGACGGTGACGACGACCGCGATGCAGCACAGCGCGCCACCGATGGAGGCCAGGACGATGCTGCCGACGGACAGGTTGTCGCCGACGACGAAGGGGGCGGTGCACGTGATCGTGTGGCTGCCGGCCTGGTCGGCGTCGATCGCCATGACCCGGTGCAGCGTCTTGCCGCCGGCTGTCACCGTCTGGTCGCCGGAGCCCGAGTCGGTCACCGCGCCCGCGGGACCGGTCACGGTGCACGAGGCGGACTCCGTCTCCGACCAGACGGCCACCGACTCACCCTCCTCGAGGGTGACGGTGAAGGCGCCGGTCTGCATCGGCTCGTCGGCGAGGTCCTGGCTCTGCCCCAAGACGGCAAAGCCGCCGATGCCGCACAGCACGAAGGAGATGAGGAGGATGACCAGACCGGTCACGAGGACCCACGGGGTCCCGCGCTTCGTGGGCTGCTGGGGCGGCATCGCGTAGCTCATGCGCCCACCCTACGGACCGACGCGGCGCCGCGAGGGCCCGCCGAGCGCGGCCCAGACGGTCGTCTGCTTGTCGTCGCGCTGCACGCCCCACTCGTGGGCGATGCTGCGCACGATCCGCAGGCCGCGGCCGGAGGTGGCCCACATCTGGCGGGGTGCCGGGGCCGGCTCGGTCTCCGCGCCGCCGTCGCTCACCTCGACCTCGACGTTGTCGCCGCGGGCCTTCCAGTGGATGCGCACCGTGCGGTCGCCCAGGGGCGAGGCGTGCCGCAGCGAGTTGGTGACGAGCTCGGTGACGACGAGCTCGGCCTCGCCGATGACCTGCTCGCTGACCTCGCGGGCGGCGAGGTCGAGCGCGATCGCCTCGCGCACCCGGGTGACGGTCTGCAGCTCCCAGCGGGCCCGGATCGTGCGGGCCTGCCCCCGGCCGATCTCGCCCCCGAAGGAGTCGAGCGTCGGTGCGCTCGTGGCGCCGTCGTGTGGCTGGCCCATGGTCTGACGATCCCTTCATCGCGGTCGCTGGCCCCGACATTGTCCCTGCCCCGGCGGTGCGACCCAACTCCCGGGCCCGGCACCGCCTACGCTGACCGCCATGGGTAAGGCTTCACGTCGCAAGAAGGACGCGCAGGGCAAGACCAAGGTCGCCCCCGCGCCATACGTCGCACGCCCCTTCGAGGGGCTGCCGGGCGAGCCCGACTGGGTGGCCGCCTACGAGATCCTCCCGGCGGCCACGGCGACCCTGACGCTCAAGGCCGACGCGGTGCCCGAGGGCTCCCCGGAGACGGTGACCCTCGCGAGCGTGCTGCCGATGGCATGGCCCGCACTGCGCCGCCAGGACGGCAGCGTCCTCATCGCCAGCCAGTCCGGGTCGAGCAGCGGCGACCCGAGCCGCGACCTCGCGCAGGCGCTGCTCACCGCCCTCGCCGCCGAGCCGGGCGCCCCGATCTCGCAGCTGCCCCGCACGACCGCCGAGACCCCGCGGCTGCAGGACCTGCTCGACCTGTCCGCCCCCTTCGACATCACGGTGCACGAGGGCTTCGACTTCTGGGTCGAGGGCCAGGAGGTGAGCGGCGAGGCCGCCGCCTCCCTCGAGCGCGCCAACGAGTCCGTCGTCCCGACCGTCGCGATCGCCGGCACCCCGAGCACCTACTGGTGCCGCATCGGCGAACGCACCTACATCCGGCACGTCCTCGCCGACGACGAGGAGTCCGCGACGACCGCGATGGCCCGGCTCCAGGCGAAGGGGGAGGCTCACCTCGACGAGGAGCGTCGCCTCCTCGGCGCCTTCCGCGCCGGTGGCCTGATCGTCCCCGTCTGGGAGGTCGCGCCCGACTCCGACCCGTCGGAGCACGAGAGTGCGGTCGCCGACTTCGCCGGCCGCTACGCCGCGGCCGCCGCCTCCACCGACGAGCTGACTGCCGAGGAGCGCCGGGCCCGGTCCGGTCTGCTCTCGCGGCAGGTGACCCTGCGCTGACCATGTCGGCGAGGGTGGCCGCGATCGTCCCGGCCAAGGACGAGGCCGAGCGGGTCGCCGCGACGGTCACCGCGCTGCTCTCCCTCGCCGACGTCGACGTCGTGGTCGTCGTCGACGACGGCTCGACCGATGCGACCGCCGCCGTGGCGGCCGACGCGGGTGCCGTCGTCGCGCGCCATCCCGCCAACCGCGGCAAGGCGGCCGCCCTCGAGACCGGGGTGGCCCGGCTCGTCGAGCACGAGCAGCGCACCGGTGGACCGGAGCACGTGCTGCTCTTCGCCGACGCCGACCTGGCGGGGTCGGCGGCCAACCTCGAGCCGCTCCTGCTGCCCGTGCTCATCGGGTCGGCGGACCTCACGGTGGCCAACATCCCCCGCAGCGCCTCGTCGCTCGGCTCGGGCCGGGTCGTCCGGCTCGCTCGCGCCCAGATCGAGGCGATGACCGGGCGGGTCGTCGAGCAGCCGCTCAACGGCATGCGGGCCATGACCCGCGAGACCTTCGCCGACGCGACGCCGCTCGCGAGCGGCTGGGGCGTCGAGGCGGCGATGCTCGTCGACGTGCTGCGCGCCGGGCGCCGGGTCGTCGAGGTCCCCGTCGAGCTGACCCACCGCCGCACGGGCAACGACATCAAGGGCCGCGTGCACCGGGCCATGCAGCTGCGCGACGTGTCGACGGCACTGCTGGCCCGACGCTTCCTGTCGTGAGTCACGAGGACGAAGGGGAGGTCGACCAGCTCGGGGTCGGGCTGCTCGTCGCCGGCATCGGGCTGCTGCTCCTCGTCGGTGCGAGCGGCACCTCGCTCGCCCTCCCGCCGCTCGGGGACCGGGGCTGGGCACCCCCTTCGCTCCCGTGGCGGCTCGGCGGCTGGACCGTCGTCGCGCTGCAGGCCACCGGCTACCTCCTCGGCGCGGCCTCGCTGTGGCGGCACGTGCGGCGGCCGAGCCCCCTTCGCCTGCGGTGGTGGCACGTCGGGCTGCTCGCGGTGCTCGTGCTGCTGACGGCGCCCTTCGGCACCGCCGACCACACGAACTACGCCGCCTACGGGCGGATCCTCGTCGAGGGCGGCGACCCGTGGTCCGTCGTGCCGGCGGACTGGCGGGGCGGGGCCGACCCGGTCGTGCGCCTCGTGCAGGACCCGTGGCGCGAGGCGACGAGCGTCTACGGCCCGGTCGGCACGTGGCTCATGGGGCTCGCGGCGTGGGTCGGCGATGACCTCGCCCGACAGGTCGTGTGGGTCTGGCAGGTGCTCGTCGTCGCGGCTTGGCTCGGCACCCGCGAGCTGCTCGTGCGGCTCGGCACGCCGCGGCCGACCGTCGACCGGTGGTGGACGACCAATGTCCTCGTCCTCGGGGCCGGCGTTCTCGGCGCGCACGTCGACACGCTCGCGGTCTGCGCGATGGCGGCAGCGCTCGGGCTGGGCCTGGCCGGCCGGCCGCTCCTCGCGGGCCTGGCCACCGGGCTCGCGGCAAGCACGAAGCTGACCGCCGGCGTCGTCGGCCTCGCTCTGCTGTGGGGGCTGCTCTCGCGGCGCGGGGGGCGGGGAGCGCCGCGGGCGGGAGCGGCGCCGCTCGTCGTCGGGACCCTGCTCGTGCTCGTCCCGGCCCACGCCCTCGTCGGGACGCACGCGCTCGGGCGGATCGCCGAGGCGGGCGGGGGCATCTCCTATGCCATGCCGTGGCGGGCGGTCTACACGCTGATCGACCTCGCGACGAGCGAACCCCTCGCCCGCACGATGACGACCTGGGTCGCCGCCTTCGGCTGCGTGCTGCTCGCGATCGCCCTCTGGCGGATCACCGAGGGACTCACCGAGGTCGTCGCGGTGCGGGCGCTCTTCGTCCTCACGACGGCCTACTCGCTCGGCGCCGGCTACGTGCTGCCCTGGTACGAGCTGCCGCAGTGGCTCGCGACCGCCGTGCTCGTCGGTCTCGTCGGGCGCGAGGCGTGGCGCCGACTGGCTCCGCTCCTGCTGCTGCTCGTGGGTCGCTCGCTCGTCCTCGCCCTCGCCTACGTCCCCGGCCGGGTGCGGCTGCCCGACGACGTCGAGATGGTGACGCTGGGCTTCCGCTTCGTCGCCTCGCCGCTGGCGACGCTGGCGGTCTGGGTCGCGATCTGGGGGCTGTGGCGACGGGCCGACCAGCGTCGGGTCGAGGTGGCAGCGACCGCATAGGCGGTCACGGATACCTCCACCCGCGCGACCGGGAGCTCGGTCAGTCGGTCGCGGATACCTCCACCCGCTCGTCCGGGGAGCCGCCGGCTCCGGCCCACAGGACGAGCAGCGCCGGCGCGAGGACGAGCGCCGCGGCGGCCGGGATCGCCGTGCCCGAGTCGTTGAGCACGAATCCCACGGTGAGCGCGACGACGAGTCCGATGAGGCCGACACGCAGCCCGGGATAGGTGGTTAGCAGGGGTTGGACCCGTTGTCCCGCAGCACTGCTCGGCCGCGCGAGCACCCAGATGACGGCGACGAGCACGACCGGCACGAGCAGCGCCGTGCGCTCCGGACCGAGCAGCAGGTCGACATTGGTCTCGAGCTTGCGCACGAGGATCCCCCACGCGTCGCCGTCGAGCAGGCTCTGGAAGAAGCGGCCGAGATGGGTGCGCTGCTCCTCGGGCCGCAGCCAGTCCGCACCGGCCATCGCGAGGAAGCCGACGCCCGTCACCACACCGATCCCGACGACCCGCGTCCAGGTGAGCCGCACGCCCGCGACCGCGAGCACGAGGTAGCCGACCGACGGGATGAGCGCGAGCGCCCCGCCGCCGTCGGCCCCGAGCCAGGCGTCGACGACGAAGGTCGCCCCGCCCACGACGGCGACGACGAGCGCGGCGGTGCGGCGGGCCCCCTTCGTGCCGACGGGGGCCGCCTCGGCAGCAGGTGCCCGCCCCGAACTCTGCAGGACCCTAGGGTTTTGCAAGGTTCGGTCGGACGAACTCTGCATAACCCTGGGGTCGTGCAGAGTTGGGGCGACCAGCGCGGCCATGAGGAGGAAGGCCGCGGCGACGAAGATCGCGAAGGGGACGTTGCCGAAGCCGTGGAAGCGGCCGCCGTCCAGCGGCAGCAGACCGAGGACGGAGAGCATCGTCATCCGTCCGCGGCCGACGAGCAGGTCGCCGGCGAGCAGCAGCCACGTGACGGCGGAGAGCACGGCGACCCCGACGAGCGCGACGGCCGGACCCTCGGCGAGCCATCGGGGCCGGACCCGGCGGAGCACCGCGAGGACGGCGGCGAGGGTGAGCGCGACGAGCGCCAGGTCGATGACCGCCAGGCGCAGCACGAAGGCGCCCATCGGGTGGTCGGAGTCGAACCAGCGGGTCGTCGTCAGCAGATAGGTGGAGGCCGGCACGGCCATCGCGGCGAGCCCGACGAGACCGGCGGCACGGGGCACGACCGGTCGCCAGCGGCGGGGCCCGACGCGCAGCAGGACGAGGGCGAGCGCGAGCAGGCCGACGAGACCGAAACCGAAACCGCGGAAGAAGGGCGGGATGACCCGGTCGGCCTCCTGCAGCTGGGCGTCGTCGTCGACGAGCGTCGCGAGCCGGTCGGCGAAGGGGGCCTCGTCGTCGACCGGCACGAGCTGCCGCCCGGCGAGCCCCGGAGGCGGGGTGAAGCCGGCCGTCGCGAGCGCCGTGTGGGTGACGTCGGCGACCTGCCCCATCTCGTCGCGGGTCGTCGAGTCGGAGTGCAGCCAGCCGGAGGGGATGCCGGCGCCGCCCATCGCGAGCACCCGCAGCCCCGGCTGCCCGCCGTCGTCGGACAGGCCGGCGAGGACGACGACCGTGTCGGAGTGCGCCCCGGCGACGACGTCGGCGACGACGTCGTCGACGGCCTCGACCTGACGGGTGCGCACGGCGCCGTCGTCGGGGACCGAGATGGCCGGCGCACCGACGAGGGTGATCGCGCAGGTCTCGTTGACCCCCGGATCACCGGACCGCACGACGCCGTCGCGGTCGGCCATCGCGAGGACGGCACCGGCACCGCTGCCGTCGATGCACCCACCGGCCTCGTGGACGGTCGAGGCGAGGGTGCCGATCCGTGCGTCGAAGCCCTGCGCGGCCACCCCCTTCGCCAGGTCCTGCCAGTAGCCGTGGTCCATCTCCACGGCCATGAGCTCGGGGCCGGGGTCGGGCAGCGTCGGCAGCGACGAGCAGTGCGGCAGCGCGCGGGGGTCGGCCCGCAGCTCGCCGCGGGTGACGTCGCGGGGCTCGGCGGCTCGGGTGCCCGCGGACAGGCCGAGCCAGCCGTCGGTCGGGCAGGAGGTGAAGTACGTCGAGCGGACGTTGAGGTTGGCGACGGCCGCACCCTCGGCGAAGCTCGTGATCGCCGGCGCCTTGTCCTCGGTCACGTCCTTCCACGACAGGCCGGGCGCCCCGATGACGATGACATCGCGCGCCCCGGCCTCCACCCCGCTCACGTCTCGCTCGCTCTCTTGACGAAGGGAGTGCGCCCCCACCGGCCCCGCGGCGAGGCCGACGAGGACGAGCACGGCCAGCAGGAGGGCGAGCGCACCCCGACGACGAAGGTGCGAGCCGCTGACCATGGACCCACCGTAGTGACCGGCGGCGCCGACCCGGACGACCTGCGCCGTGGGCGCGTGGCGGTCGGACACAATGGCCGCATGCGCCGCCTGAGCCGCCCCCACCTCCTCCTCGGGGTCGTGCTCTTCGTGCTCATCGCGGCCTGGCCCGTGGCGAAGTTCCTCGTCTTCTTCCCCCAGGACCAGTGGCAGGTCGACGTGCAGGTCTACCGCGAGGGCGGCCTGTCGATCCTCCAGGGGCGCGACATCTACGCGCAGATGACCCAGCCGCCGCAGCTGCTGCCCTTCACCTACCCGCCCATCGCGGCCTTCCTCTCGGTGCCGCTCGCGCTCGTCCCCTTCGCGGTCGCGGCGTGGGGCTGGACCATCGCCCAGCTCCTCGCCGACGTCGCGATCGTGTGGTTCGCCTGGTACCGGCTGCGCGAGCGGGTCGGGGTGTGGGCGCCGGTGCTCGTCGGGGTCGTCGCCGCGGGCTTCCTGTGGACCCAGCCGGTCGGCGACGGGATCCGCTTCGCACAGGTCAACGCCTTCCTCGTCCTCGCCTGCCTGCTCGACCTGCAGCGCCCCCGGCAGCGGTGGCTCATGACGGTCCCGCCGGGCGTGCTCGTCGGCCTCGCGATGGCGATCAAGCTGACCCCCGGAGTCTTCGTCATCCACTACCTGCTCAACAGGCGCTGGCGCGAGGCCGGCTGGGCGGTCGGCACCGCGACCTTCGTCTCGCTCGCCGCGTGGTTCGTCCTGCCGCAGGCCTCCTTCGCCTTCTGGGGCGGGGCGCTGTCGGACCCGACCCGGCTGGGGCCCAACGACGGCTCGGCCAACCAGTCCTTCCGCGCGACCCTGCTGCGCCGCGGGATCGCCGACGGGCCCGAGCTGCTCCTCGCCTGGGCACCGTGGCTGCTCGTCATGGGCGTCGTCGTCTTCTGGGTCGCCCGCCGCGCTCACCGACAGGGCGACTGGGTGGCCGAGGCGGCGGCGGTCGGGCTCGCCGGCTTCCTGCTCTCGCCCGTCTCGTGGGTGCACCACCTGCACTGGATCATGGTGGTCGTCCCGGCCATCCTCGGCCCGACGGTCGCCCGCTGGCGACGCCCGGACTGGCCGCGGGTCGGGGCCGCGGCCGTCGTCGTCGCGTGGTTCGTCTGCACGATGCCCTTCTGGGGCGTGCTGTGGAAGCGCGAGCTGCGCCAGCCCGCGTGGGTCGGCGACCTGCTCGTCGAGGGCAATGTCATCGGCGGCGTCGTCGTGCTCACGCTGCTCGCGTGGGCGGTCCGGCGCACGGACCGTGAGATGCCGGCCACGGCACCCGAGCCAGCGCCTAGGGTGACGGCATGACCGCCGTCGAGATCGCCCTGCTGTGCGGGCTGGTCGTCGCGCTGGCGGTCGCCGCCGTCGCGCTCGCCGCATCCCGGCGGCTCGCGGCGCGGATCGCCGAGCTCGAGCACCGGTCGCCGGTCGGTGAAGGTGACCTCGCCTCCCTTCGTCACGACATCGCGCAGGCCCTGCGGCATGTGGCCGTCGTGCGCTACGACGCCTTCGGCGACATGGGCGGGCGGCTGAGCTTTTCCGCAGCGATCATCGACGACGCCGGCGACGGTCTCGTCGTGAGCAGCATCCACGGGCGCGGCGAGTCGCGGACCTATGCCAAGGGGGTCGTCGGTGGCGATGCCGATGCCACCCTCACCCCCGAGGAGCGCCAGGCGCTCGCCGCGGCCCGCACCGGGTCACCGGACGCCTGACCCCCTTCGTCCATCCAGGAGGAGACATGACCCGCTACGCCTACCTCGGTCCCGAGGGCACCTTCACCCAGCAGGCGCTGCTGTCGTGGGTCGGCGCCGCGGAGCACGAGCAGGTGCCGCTCGGGTCGGTCGACGCGGCGCTCGAGGCGCTGCGCTCCGGTGACGTCGACGCGGCGGTCGTGCCGATCGAAAACAGCGTCGAAGGGGGTGTCTCAGCCACCCTCGACGCCCTCGCCTCGGGCGACCCGCTTGTCGTCGTGGGCGAGGTGCTCGTGCCGATCACCTTCGTCGCGTGCGGTCGACCCGGCACGAGCCTGGCCGCGGCCCGGGCCATCGGCACCCACAGCCATGCCTGGGCGCAGGTGCGCGGGTGGGCCGGCCGCACGGCGGCGCAGGCGATCTACGTGCCGACGCTGTCGACCGCGTCGGCGGCCAAGGACCTCGCCGAGCACCCCGACGACCTCGGCTACGAGGTCGCCGTGTGCGCGCCGATCGCGGCGGAGCACTTCGGGCTCGAGGTGCTCGCCCACGACATCGGCGACATGACCAATGCGGTGACCCGCTTCGTGATCGTCTCCCGGCCCGACTGGCTGCCGGCGCCGACCGGGCGCGACAAGACGACCGTCGTGCTCTACCAGCGCAGCGACCGGGCCGGCGGCCTGCTCGAGCTGCTCGAGCAGTTCGCCGTGCGGGGCATCAACATGACCCGGCTGGAGTCCCGGCCCACGAAGGAGTCGATGGGCTCCTACTGCTTCTCGATCGACCTCGAGGGGCACGTGCAGGACGAACGGGTCGGGGCCGCGCTGATGAGCCTGCACCGGGTGTGCGCCGACGTCCGCTTCCTCGGGTCCTACCCCGCGGCCGCCGACACCCCGATCTCGGTCGACCCGATCACGAGCGACGCGGCCTTCGTCGCCGCGCGGCAATGGCTCGACCGGCTGCGCCGGCTGGGGGGCTGACGGGCTGACGCGGGGAGGTCGCCCCGGCTGCGCGCGCATACGCCGTTGCTCCGTACGACGAACCAGCCGGTCGGCGGGAGCATCACGCCCGGCCTCCACCCCCTACGCCACTGCTCCGTACGACGAGCCACCCGCGTGCCCAGGGTACGGAGCAACGACGTAGCGCATCGGCCAGCCCCACATGCGTGCGTGGCCATCCCGCGTGCTCAGAGCACGGAGCAGCGGCGTAGCGCATCGCACGGCCCCCAAGGGTGCCCAGCGACCACGGGCCCGCCCGGCCGTGAGCGCCTACGTCCGCGCCAGCAGCTCCTCGCACCAGTCGAGCAGCCGGGCCATGAGCGCGGCCGATTCCGGCAGCCGCGCGTCGGAGAGGTAGGAGTGCCAGAGCCCTTCGGCGAGCACGAGGTCGGCCGCGCCACCGGCGGCCCGCCACGCGGTGTGGATCCGCGCGGTGTCCGAGAGGAAGAGGTCGCGCGTGCCCGTCGTGAAGATCGCCGGCGGCAGCGCTTCGCCCGACCAGTCCGCGTGCACCGGCGAGACGAGCGGGTCTCGCAGGTCGGCCCGCCCGGCGTAGGCCCGCGCGAAGCGCTCCTGCTGCCCGCGCCACCGCAGGTAGGCGTCACGGCCTTCGTTGACGCGATAGGAGTCACCCTCCCCCGCCAGATCGCCGAAGGGGGTCAGCCCCACCACCCCGAGGGGCAGCGGCAGGTCGTCACCTGCCGCACGCCGCTCCCGGATCCGTTGCAGCACACCGAGGGCGAGGTTTGCCCCGGCGGAGACCCCGCCGAGCAGCACCCGCGGCCCGCGCTCGCGCCCCCCGGCCTCGTAGGCGGCCAGGCAGTGCTCGATCGCCACCGGGAAGCGCGCCTCCGGCGCGAGCGGGTACTCGACCGAGACGACCGGACGCCCGAGCCCGGCGGCCAGCCGCAGCCCGGTCCCGTCACGTCCCGACCCCCAGCAGAAGCCGCCCCCGTGCACCCACAGCACCCACGCCTCCGCCCGCCCGGCCTCGCCCTCCCAACTCTGCAAAACCCTAGGGTTTTGCAGAGTTGTGTCCGGCGCCCCGGCCAGTGCCCCGGCGACCGTCATCACCAGGTCGCCGCGGGCGTCCGGGGCGACGTCCACGCCCAGGGCCGCACGATCGGTCTCGAAGCCCGCGAGGCGGGCGTCGGCCCCCTTCGTCCGCAGCCAGCGGGTGATCCGGGGCGTGAGCGGCCACCGGTGCACCCGGTTGTCCGCCTCGGCCGCGGCGGCCACCGCCACCGAGCTCACCGTCGGCGGGAACCACGGCCTCACAGGTGCTCGCGTCCGCTGATGCGCGTATCGACCCAGTGGTTGACCTCGCCCCACCGCGCGTCGAGCCACTCGGCGACCTCGTCGCCGTCGGTCGGCACGTCCTCGCTGCGATAGGTGCGGCCGCGGATGAGCAGCCGGTTGCGGAAGGGCACGGCGCGGATCACGGCGCCCGGCCCGGAGATCATGTCGAGCCCGGTGTGCGAGATGACCATGACGTCGGCGTCCGGCGCGTGCTGGCGCATCGACGCGACGCCGCGGGAGCGCGCCTCGAGCACCCAGGGCCGCGCCACGGCGGTCGCCAGCCGGTCGGCCTCACCCTGCTCGCGCAGCTTGCGCACCTGGTCCTCGTGACGCTCGCGGGTCCAGTTGCGCCCCTCGGGGAAGATGAGCATCGCGTCCTTGGCCGAGAGGGTCGAGGCGAGGGTGGCGACCCCCTTCGTCCGGTCGTCGCCGGCACCGGAGCGCGACGGCACGAAGTAGGAGTCCAGCCGCTGCAGCACCATGGCGATGCCCGGGTCCCAGAGCATCGCGTCGGCGAGGACGATCCGCGGGATCCGCCCGGCCGTGCCCGCGAGCAGCCAGGCGATGGCGAGCGAGTCGGCGGGGCCGGCGTGCCGGGAGATGACGACGAGCGGGTGGCCGGGGCGTCCCACGGTCATCTCACCCTCGATCTCGATGTGGAAGCCGACGACCTTCTTGGCCGTGTAGAGCACGTTGTTGAGCGCCCGCTGGATGAGCGCGAGGTGGTCGGCGTCCCACGTCGGGCTCGTGCCGCGCGGCGAGCGCAGCCGCAGGTACCAGCACTCGACGACGAGACCGATGTCCTCCCACATGACGTAGACGGTGAGGAAGAGGCAGCGCAGCAGCGCCAGGTGCCGGTCCCACGGCCACAGCAGGAGCAGGAAGGGCGCGAAGATGCAGAAGAGCAGCGACATGACGATGCCGAAGAGCGGGTAGATCGCCTGCAGGACGATCCGCAGCCACAGCGGCGGCGCCCCGAGCGAAGGGAGGGCACTGATCCTCATCGCGTGGTCCCGTCGAGGTAGGCGTTCGTCGCGTCGAAGGCGCGCGCCATCCGGTCCTCGACCTTGGCCACCGTCCCGCGGCCGAGTGGCACCGAGGTCGTCGGCGCCTTGTCGGTCCCGCTCGGCAGCACGTGCAGGCGCACCGAGTCGGGCACCTCGGCGATCTCCTCGACGAAGCGGTGCCGCCGCGCGATCTCGAAGGCCACGAGACCGACGTCGAGCGGGTTGGTCGGCGCGGAGAGCAGCTGCTCGACCCGGCCGACCTGCAGCACGTGGATCTCGGTGGCGCCCAAGGCGATCGCCCGCCCGACCGGGATCGAGTGGACGAGCCCGCCGTCGTAGTAGTGCGCCCCGTCGATCTCGACCGGCGCGAAGAGACCCGGCACCGCACAGCTCGCCGCGACCGCCGACGCGATCGGCCCGGCGGTGAACCACCGGGACGCCGAGCTCTCGATCTCGGCGGCGACGCACTGGAAGGGCACCGACAGGTCCTCGATGAGGTCGACCCCGAGGTGGCGCTCGACGAGCCCGGGGATCAGCCCGCGTCGCATGACGTGGGTGCCGTGGCGCGCGAAGCGCGCGGCCTGACGGACCGGGCTCTCGCTCATCTCGCCCGAGCGGACGACGTCGCGCCACAGCTCCTCGAGCCGGGCCACGCCGTCGGCGGTGGGGTCGGCGGCGACGAAGGCGCCGTTGACCGAGCCGATGCTCGTGCCGACGACCAGGTCGGGGGTGATGCCCGCGGCGAGGAGCGCGCGCAGCATGCCGACCTGGGTCGCTCCGAGGACACCGCCTCCGCCGAGGACGAAGGCGGTCGTGGACATGGGCGTCAGATTACTGGGCGGGGGTGTCGGCCCGCGGGTCGGAGCCGTCCTGGGGGATGACGTCGACGCCGACCTTGAGGCTGGAGCCACCCCCTTCGCCGAAGATCACGCCCTTGAGCGGCGAGACGTCGCGGAAGTCGCGGCCCCACCCCGTGACGATGTAGCGCGAGTCGGCGAAGTGGTTGTTCGTCGGGTCGAGGTCGACCCAGTCGCCGTCGGGCGTCATCGCCGCGACCCACGCGTGCGAGGCGTCGGAGCCCTGGAGCTTGACCTTGCCCGGCGCCGGTCGGGTCTCGATGTAGCCCGAGACGTAGCGGCCGGGGATGCCGACGGCGCGCAGGCACCCGACGGCGAGGTGGGCGAAGTCCTGGCAGACGCCTTCGCGCTGGGCGAGCAGCTCGGGCAGCGTCGTCTTGACGCTCGTCGTGCCCTTGGCATAGCGGAAGTCGCGGTAGATGTCGGCGTAGAGGGCGACGAGCGCCTCGCCGAGGGGCCGGTCCGGCGGCAGGATGCCGGCCGAGTAGGCGACGACCTCGGGCGCGATCTCGACGAGCGCGGAGGGCAGCAGGTACTGCGCCGCCTCGGCCCGGTCGAGGCCGTCACCGGCGGCGATGAGCTCGGCCGCCTCGGCGACGGTCCACCGGTTGAGCCGGTCCATGTCGGGCGCCGGCCACTCGATCTCCATGAGGCTCACCTTGTGCACGTCGAGCACCGTGTGCGGCGTGCGCACCTCGTAGAAGCTCGAGTGGTTGCCGAAGTGGTCGACGTGCTCGGTGAGGATGTGCGGCTCGGGCGTGATCTCGACGGTGTGCTCGAGGACGCGCTGCTGCTCGGTCTCCCTGGGGCGCAGCAGCGCCCGACCGAAGGAGTCGGTGACGTACTCCTCGTAGGTGTAGGTCGTGCGGTGGCGCACCTCGTACTGACGAAGGGTGTGGTGCTCCGGCTTGATCACGGGGACCGTGGGGTCGCCGGTGGCGACCGGCTCAGGAGCCGGCGGCCGCTCGGGGACGGCCGACTCCCCCTTCGGCTTGACGACGTCGGGGCTGGACTGGTCGACAGGAGGCTGCTCGTCGGTGCTCACCAGGTCTCCTCCCCGCCGTTCCACTGCACCCACTGGACGTTGCGGCCCGGGGACTTGCGCTGGAAGTAGGCCCGGTCGATGGACCGGTGCGTCTCGCGCAGGTCGGTGCCGAGCCGGGTCAGGGTGCGCACGAGGGGCGTGCGGTTGTCGGCGAAGAGCGCATCGAGGTCGAGCCCGGCGATCTGGTCGACGATGGCCCGCGCCTGCGGCAGCGCGGCCTCGTCGTCGATGAGCTCGAGCCCCTCGACGAGCCGGTCGACCTGGAAGGCGACCGAACGCGGGTTGGTCCGGTCCCGCAGGAGCAGGTCGAGGGCGGCCTGCAGCGCCGACATCCCGCCGAGGCCCGCGGTGAGCCGACGGCGATAGGTGATGACCGACTCGGCGGCGAGGAGGGCTGCCTCGGTGGTCGTGCCCTCGACGACGGGGGTGCGCTCGACGGCGATGACCGAGGCGAGCAGCCGGATCGTCTGCTGGGCCCGCTCGACGCGCTTGCCGGCGTCGGCGAAGGCCCAGGCCGGGTCGCGGATGAGGGACTCGACGCCGATGCCCGCGAGCGCGAGCAGGCCTTCGATCGTCTCCATGAGCAGCTCCTGCAGGTCGTCCTGGGGGACGGCGTGCTGCAGGGTCCGCTCGAGGCGCGACATGACCAGCCAGGTGTCGAGCGACAGGCTCTCGCGCACGGCCTGGGCGGCGATGACGGCGCGGTGGGTGGCATAGGCAACCGACCCGACGATCCGCGGGTCGAGCGTCAGCTCGCGCAGGTGCGGCAGCGGATCCGCCCGGCGCTCCTGCGCCTCCTCGCCGATGAACCCCGGGCGCACGGCCATGACCTCGGTGACCGCCCCGAGGATCGCGAGCATCGCGGCGTGGCCGGTCGTGCCGGGGCGGGCGGCGTGGTCGTCGACGAGGTTGTCGGCGACGCGCAGCAGACGGGCGGCCGCTTCGGCGCGCTCGGCGTAGCGGCCCATCCAGTAGAGGTCGGCGGCGACACGGGGGGCCGGTGCGGCATAGCCGGCCGCGCTCGTGCCCTCGAGCAGGCTGGAGACGGGGAGGACCTCGCCCTCGGTCCGCGGGGTCTCGCTGTCGACGCGGACCCACACGTCCTTGCTCATCGCGCCGGTGAGGCTCGAGATCTCGCCGGAGTCGGCCCGCACCGAGACGCGGCCGAGGCCGCCGGGCATGACGGCGTAGTCCTCCTCGTCGGCGACGGCGAAGGTGCGCAGCACGACATGGCGCGGCTCGAGGCCGCCGGCGGTGACGACCGGGGCGGTCGACATCGTCAGGGGGTCCTGCGCGGTCCAGCGCCACGGCTCCGCCTGAATGCGCATCGCGAGGTCGTCGCGCTCCTGAGCGCTCAGCTGCCAGCCGAAGATCGAGTTGGTCGCGCCGCTGCGGGAGGCCGGCTTGACGACGAGGCTGCCCAGCTGGGTGACGATGTGGCTCAGGTGGGTCGGGTCGCCGGCCCACCAGGTCTGCGTGGAGGCGAGGAGCAGGTCCTCGCCGAGGACCTGGCGGCAGATCTGCGGCAGATAGGGGATGAGCGCAGGGTTTTCGAGGACGCCCGAGGAGATCGGGTTGACGACCGAGACATTGCCCAGCCGGGCGGCCTCGACGAGGCCGGGCAGGCCGAGGCGCGAGTCGCCGCGCAGGTCGAGCTGGTCAATGGCATCGCCCTCGACGCGGCGCATGATGACGTCGACCGGGGTCAGCCCGGAGGTCGTGCGCATCCAGATCCGCCCGTCGCGGCTGACGAGGTCCTCGGACTCGACGACGGGCACACCGAGCACGGTGGACTGCAGCGCCTCGTCGAAGGCCGAGGCGCTCAGGGCGCCGGGGGTGAGGATGACGACGCGCGGGACGTCGTCGGTCTGCGGGGCGGCGGCGACGAGCGCCTTCTGCACCTGGAAGAAGAAACCGCGCAGCCGGGCGAGGTCGACCTGGCGGTGCAGGTCGGGCAGGACGCGCGCGATGATCCGACGGTTGGCCATCGCGTAGCCGGCGCCGCTCGGGGCCTGGGTGCGGTCGGCGAAGACGCGCCAGGTGCCGTTGCGGTCCCGGGCGAGGTCCATCGCGGGCATGACGAGCTGGCGAGGGCCGGGCAGCTGGATCCCGTCGGCCTGCGGCAGCCAGCCGTCGTGGCCGTAGACCGCCGCCCCGGGGACGACGCCGTCGCGCACCAGTCGCTGCTCGCCGGTGAGGTCGGTGAGCACGGCGTCGAGGAGTGCGGCCCGCTGGCGCACGCCCTGCTCGAGGGTGCTCCACTCGCCGGCGCCAAACGTCAGCGGCAGCGGGTCGAGCTCCCACTCGCGCGGCTCGGTCGGGATCTGCCGGCCCTCGGCGGCCGCGTCCTCGTCGGGGGTGATGCTCGCGCCGTAGGTGATGCCGTCGTCGGCGACGAAGCGCCGGGCCGCAGCTCGGGCCGCGAGCAGCGCCGTCAGCCCGGCCCCGCCGACCTGGTCGGCGAGCGGCTCGGAGGCCTCACGAACCCCCTCGAGCGTCACGAGCTCGTCGACGCCGTCGCTGCTCGTGACGACATCGCGGTAGTCGTCGATCAGGCCTGAGGAGGTCTCTGCGCTGGCCGCTGCGGACATGTGGCGACACTAACGCGCCCGTCCCCCCGCCCCAACAAACTGTGGCTGGCTACACCTGCGAGCGTCAGCCACGGCACGTGCTGTGGCTGACCACCCGAGGTGTAGCCAGCCACAGTTCGTGCGAAGGGGAGGGCAGCCCCGGCTGGTCAGCCCCGGCCGTGCCCCCGGGCGAACTTCGTGTCGACCCACACCATCCGGTGGTCGCTCGTCGGGAAGGGGTAGGTGCCGGTCAGGCGGTAGAGCGGGCTGTCGCTCGTCGGCCAGAAGACGCCGGCATCCCGGATCGGCAGGTCGCGGCTCGGCAGCACGTAGTCGGCGCGGATGTTGCCCGGCGGCTCGGCGAAGTCGGCCGTGTCCTGGGCCGGGTCGCCGACGTGCTCGTCGTTGATCCCGCCCTGCTGCTCGCTCGCCTCGACGGCACCGTCGCTCGTGGGGGTCACCGAGGTGTTGACCCGCGGGTGGTCGAGCAGCTGGTGGATCGCGTCGTCGGTGCTGTCGCCGTCGTCGGGGTCGGCGTTCTGGTCGCCCGCGATGACGAAGCTCGCGCCCTGCGAGAGGCCACCTCGACCCCCTTCGTCGTCCCGGATCCACCGCGCGTCCCTGCCGCCGGAGACGTAGTCGGCCCAGAAGCGGATCTCGTCGGCATTGCGCCGCCCGTTGCGGTCCTCGGGCCCGTCGAAGGTGGGCGGCGTCGGGTGGCTCGTGAGGAAGTGGACGGTCCGGGTGCCGATGCGGATCGGCAGGTCCCAGTGGCTCTTGCTGCTCAGCCGCAGGTCGGCCTGCTCGGCGGGCGAGTACCAGTCGGTGGGTATGCGGTTGCCGGGCATGTCCTGCCACTTCTGCAGCTGGAAGGTGCGCACCTTGGCGGTGTCGATCGGGTACTTGCTGTAGACGACCATGCCGTACTGCCCGGGGAAGAGCCCGAAGCCGTAGGCGTCGTCGCCCCCGCCGACGGTCCCGTCGTTGTTGAGGTCGTGCCCGCTCGGCACGCCCGTGTTGCTCGGCGCGATGTAGTGGTAGGGGTAGTCCACGGGGTCGGCGCCGCGCTGGCCGACGGCCAGGTAGTTGTCGCGGAAGAGGCGAGCGGCCTTGCGGGAGTAGTCGAACTCGTTGACCAGCACGACATCGGGGTCGACCCGCTGGATCGTCTCGGCGACATTGCGCGCCTGCTCGTTGTCACCCGTCGACAGGTCCCGCTCGAGCTGCCCCTCGGTGGCCCGGTTGAGCGAGGCGTTGAAGGTCGCGAAGCGCACCTCCTCGGGCCCGGGGCGGGCGGCGGTGGCCGGGGCGGCCAGGGTCAGGGCGAGGGCAGCGGCTCCGGCGAGCGCGCCGGCCGTGCGGATGCGTGGCGTCATGCGCCCGACGCTAGGGCCGAAGGGAGAACACCGCCTGACGAGCACGCGAACACCTCTCCCCGCCCTCCCGGTCCCTGAGGAGCTTGCGCAGCAAGCGTCTCGGAGGGACGCAAGCATTTCTTTGCAAACAAACCTTTGCGGTCTACGATGCCTCTCATGGACCCCGTCACCCCCGACGTCACCCAGCTGCGGGCGCTGACCCACCCGGTGCGCATGCGCATCCTCGGTCTGCTCCGCACGCTCGGGCCGGCGACGGCCAGCCAGGTCGCCCGCCGCCTCGGCCTCAACTCGGGCGCGACGAGCTATCACCTGCGGCAGCTGGCGGAGCACGGCTTCGTCGAGGAGGCGAGCGACCTCGGCAACAACCGCGAGCGGTGGTGGCGGGCGAGCACGATGACGACCTCCGTCCGCGACGACGATGTCACGACGGACGAAGGGAGGGATGCCACCGACGCCTTCCACCAGCTCGCGGTGACGCACTCCGCGGCCCGGATGCAGGCATCCGCCGCGCGGCGGAGCAGCGAGAGCGACCAGTGGCGTCCGCTCACCTCGGTGAGCGACCTGCAGGTGCCGGTGACCGTCGAGCAGGCGGCCGTGATCCAGTCCCGCTTCGAGCAGCTGCTGTGGGAGGTGCTGGCGGAGTTCCCCCCGACCCCGGGGGACCTCCCGCCCGACCAGCGCCGCTACTCCGTCATCGTGGCGAGCTTCCCCGACGACACCCCATGGGAGTCCCGATGACCGAGCCCCTCTCCCCCACCGCCGCCCGCCGAGTCTTCCTCACCCTGACGACGACCCGCTGGCTGCCGATCGGCTTCGTCGTCGGGATCCTCGTGCTGTGGATGCTCGAGCGGGGCCTCACCCTGCCGCAGACGCTGACCGCCATGTCCGTCATCGGCTTCGTGGTCCTCGCGCTCGAGCTGCCGACCTCGGGCTTCGCCGACGCGCTCGGACGACGACCGGTGCTCATCGCGGCGGCCCTGGCCAATGTCGCCTCGCTCTTCGCCTTCCTCCTGGCCGACTCCTTCGCCGGCTTCGTCGTGGTCGCCGTGCTCATGGGGATCTTCCGCGCGCTGGACTCGGGGCCTCTGGAGGCCTGGTACGTCGACACCGTGCACCGGACCGAGCCCGGGGCCGACGTCGACCAAGACCTCTCGCGCGCCGGGACCGTCGTCGGGCTCGGCATGGCCGCCAGCTCGGTCGTCTCCGGCGGGCTCGTCGCCTGGCACCCGGTCTCCTCCCACTCGGCGCTGTGGCTGCCGGTCCTCATCTGCGCCGTCCTCTCGGTGGTGCACCTCGTGGCCGTCGTCGTCCTCCTGCGTGAGCCGGTCGTCCACCTGGACTCGACCGGCTGGTCACGGGCCGTGGCCTCGGCCAAGGAGACCCCGGGCGTCATCGCCTCCGGGCTGGCGCTCGTCCGGGACAACCCCGTGCTGCGGGGGCTCGTGCTGCTCGAGTGCTTCTGGTCCACGGCGATGATCGGGATGGAAAACCTCACCCCGGTGCGCATGGCCGAGCTGCTCGGCGGCGAGGACCACGCGGGCGTCATCATGGGGCCGCTCGCCGCCGGAGCCTGGGCGGTCTTCGCCCTCGGTGCGCGGATCTCCGGGTGGCTCTCGGCGCGCTGGGGCGTGGCCCGTGCGGCCATCGTCGGCCGCGTGGCCCACAGCCTGCTCAGCGTGACCCTCGCTCTGGCCGTCGGCCCGGTCGGGCTGGTCGTCGCCCACCTGCTGGCCTACACCGGCCACGGGGTGCAGGGCCCCGCCTACAACACGCTGCTGCACCGCGAGGCCAGCGCGAAGAACCGGGCCACCGTGCTGTCGCTGGCCTCGATGTGCGGCTTCGGCGCCTTCTCGGTGGCCATGCCACTCGTCGGCCTGCTCGCCGACGCGACGTCGACGTCGGTCGCCATGGCTGTCTCCGGAGCCTTCGGCCTCGGGGGCGTCTGGTGCCTGCTGCCGGCCCTGCGCGCCGAGCGTCGCCGCCCTTCGCTCGCTGAGGCCGCTCCCGCCGGCCGAGCCGAGGTGCCCACGACCGAATAGGCGGACCCGGATACCTCGACCCGCCAGCAGCGGCGGCTCACCGGCCTCACAGGGTGCGCGAGATGAGCTCCTTCATGATCTCGTTGGTGCCGCCGTAGATCTTCTGCACGCGCGCGCCGGCGTAGAGGCGGGCGATGGGGTACTCGAGCATGTAGCCGTAGCCGCCGAAGAGCTGCAGGCACCGGTCGATGACCTCGCACTGGACGTCGGTCGTCCAGTACTTCGCCCGCGAGGCGGTCGCGGCGTCGAGCTTGCCGTCGATGTGCAGGGCGACGCAGTGGTCGAGGAAGGTGCGCGCCGCCATGACGTCGGTCGAGACCTCGGCGAGGGTGAAGCGCGTGTTCTGGAAGGCGCTGATCGGCTTGCCGAAGGCGGTGCGCTCCTTGGTGTAGGCGACCGCGAGGTCCACGGCGAGCTCGGCGGAGGCCACCGCGCCGACGGCGATCGCCAGCCGCTCCTGCGGCAGCTGCATCATCAGCTGGTAGAAGCCCTGCCCCTCCTCCTCGCCGAGCAGATTGGCCACGGGCACCCGCATGTCGGTGAAGGCCAGCTCACGGGTGTCCTGCCCGTGCTGGCCGACCTTCTGCAGCACCCGCCCTCGCTCGAAGCCCTCGAGACCGTCGACCTCGGCCACGATGAGCGAGATCCCTTGTGCCCCCTCGCCGCCCGTGCGCGCGACCACCACGACGAGACCGGCGTGCGAGGAGTTGGTGATGAAGGTCTTCGACCCATTGATGACGTAGTGGTCGCCCTCGCGCCGGGCCGTGGTCTTGACGGCTTGCAGGTCCGACCCGGTGCCCGGCTCGGTCATCGCGATGGCGCCGACGAGCTCTCCGGAGGCCATCTTGGGCAGCCACTTCTGCTTCTGCTCCTCGGACCCGTAGGCGAGCAGGTAGTGCGCGACGATCGACGAGTGCACGGAGTAGCCGAAGGCGTCATCGCCGGCCCTCCCCTGCTCCCACATCACGGCCGCCTCGTGGGCGAAGCTGCCGCCACCGCCGCCGTACTCCTGCGGGACCGAGATGCAGAGCAGGCCCGCAGCACCCGCTGCCAGCCAGGTCTCCTTGTCCACCTGGTGCTGCTCGGCGAAGCGCTCCGCGTGCGGCGTCACCTCCCGCTCGAAGAAGGTGCGGGCGAGGGTGAGCACGTCGGCCACCTCGTCCTGCATCCACGGGGAGACATAGGGCTGGGGCATGAGGATCTCGGGCATCGTTGCCTTCGGGTCGGGGTCGGTCAGCTGGAGCGAAGGGGGGCGAGCGGCACGTCGTGCTCCGCCGCCCAGGAGGCCCACTCGTCGGCCGTGCGGGTGGCGAAGATCGTCGCCAGCCGCTCGCGGGTCAGCTCCTCGGGGGTGAGGCCGAGGGCCTCGACGACCCGAGCGGTGAAGTGCGGCTCGAGCGCGGCGAGCGCGACCGGTCGGTCGGCGGTGTCGTAGACGGCATAGACCGGCAGGCCGCCGCCAAGCAGGGCGCCCGGCGCGGTGAGCCCGTGACGTCGCGGCCCGGCGATCGTCTCGGACACGTCGGACAGGGCCACCTCGCGGCGCACGCCCTCACCCGTCCGCGACCGGGCCACGAGCGCGGCCGCGGCCTCCGCCGCCGCCCGCTCCGACCCGGCGAGGTCGACGACGAGGGTGGCGGGCATGCTCCCTTCGCCGAGCAGTCCGGTCACGGCCTGATAGGTGAGGTCGTGACCGGGGGTCTCCGCCTCGTCACCGGGGTGGCCGACGATGTCGACCTGGCAGACCTGCGGGTGCCGCGCGTGCACGGAGTCGAAGTCGAGCCCGAGCCGGCTCAGCGCCGACGGCCGCGAGCTCGTGACGAAGACGTCTGCGGCAGAGAGGAGCTCGTCGACCTCGGCCCGACCGGCGTCGGACTTCAGGTTGACCCGACGCACCTCCTGACCGACGTGCAGCTCGTCGTAGTAGTCCCTCGCGAACTGCTCCATCGGGTCACCACCCGGGGGCAGGACCGTCACGACGCTCGCCCCCTGCCCGGCCAGCCGCGCGACGGCGGCCGGCCCGGGCAGGTTGATGGCGATCGAGACGACGCGGACGCCGGTCAGGGGGCCGCTCACGTCAGGCCTTGTCGACGAGGGTGCCGGCAGCGACGCGGCCGCGCAGCCACTCCGACGGACGGAACCGCTCGCCGTAGGTGTCGGCGAGCTCGTCCGCACGGGCCACGAAGCCGGCCAGGCCGCCCTCGTAGTTCGTCATGAAGGTCGCCGGCCCACCGGTGTGCGGCGGGAAGCCGATGCCGAAGATGCCACCGATGTTGGCCGACTCGGTGTCGGTGAGCACGCCGTCCTCGAAGCAGCCCGCGGTCTCCAGCGCCATGATGAAGAGGTAGCGGTCCTGCAGATCACGAAGGGGGACCTGCGTCCCCTTCGCGAAGCGCTCGCGCAGCCCGGGCCACAGAACCTTGGGCCCGTCAGCCGGGTAGTCGTACATGCCGGCGCCGGCGGCGCGGCCCTTGCGGCCCTCCGCGACCATCGTGTCGATGAGCTCCTCGCCCGGGCCCTTGGGCAGGGTCTTGCCCTCCGCGGCCGCGGCCTTGTCGGCCTCGGCGCGGATGTGCTGGGTGAGAGTCAGCGAGACCTCGTCGAGCATCGCCAGCGGCGGCGCGGGGAAGCCCGCCGTTGTCGCGGCCCGCTCGACGACCATCGGGTCGATGCCCTCGGCAACCGCCACGGCGCCCTCGAGGATCAGCGTGCCGAAGACCCGGCTGGTGTAGAAGCCGCGCCCGTCACCGACGACGACCGGGATCTTGCGGATCTGCTGGACGATGTCGATCGCGCGGGCGGTCGCCTCGTCGGAGGTCTGCTCGCCGCGGATGATCTCGACGAGCTGCATCTTGTCCACCGGGGAGAAGAAGTGCAGGCCGATGAAGTCCTTCGGCCGGCTGGAGAACTCCTGCAGCGAGGTGATCGGCAGGGTCGAGGTGTTGGAGCACAGAAGCGTGTCCGGCCCGACGACTGCTTCGACCTCGGAGAAGACCTGCTTCTTGAGGTCGTAGTCCTCGAAGACCGCCTCGATGACCGCGTCGACACCGGCGAGGTCGTTGACGTCCGCGGTCGGCGTAATACGGGCGAGCACGGCGTCGGCCTTGGCCTGGTCCATCTTGCCGCGCTCCACGCGCTTGGCGAGCAGCTTCTCGGTGTAGCTCTTGCCCTTCTGCGCGCCCTCGATCGAGACGTCCTTGAGGACGACCTCGATGCCCGACATGGCGGCGGAGTAGGCGATGCCGGCGCCCATCATCCCGGCGCCGAGGACCCCGACCTTGCCGACCTGACGGCGCTCGACGCCCTCGGGGCGCAGCTTGCCGCTGTTGATCGCCTGCAGGTCGAAGAAGAAGGCCTGGATCATCGCGGTCGACTCGCGGCCCGCCGCGAGCTCGGTGATGTAGCGCGACTCGATCCGGCTCGCGGTGTCGAAGTCGACCTGCGAGCCCTCGACGGCCGCGGCGAGGATCGCGCGGGGCGACTTCGTCGGGGCACCCTTGAGCGTCTTGCGCAGGTTGGCGGGGAAGGCGGGGAGGTTCGCGGCGAACTTCGGGACCGACGGGGTGCCGCCCGGGATCTTGTAGCCCTTGGCGTCCCAGGGCTTCACGGCCGCGGTCTCGTCGTCCTGGTGCTCGCGGATCCAGGCCTTCGCGGCCGGCACGAGCTCCTCGCGGGTGGCGACGAGCTGGTCGACCACTCCCTTCGCGTGAGCCTGCGCCGGCGCGTACTGCTGGCCCTGCAGCAGCCAGCCCATGAGGGCCTCCTGGATGCCGAGCATCCGCACGAGGCGGGTCACGCCGCCGCCACCCGGCAGCAGACCGAGGGTGACCTCGGGCAGGCCGAGCTTGACCTTCGGGTCGTCGACGGCGATGCGGTGGTGGGTCGCGAGCGCGAGCTCGAGGCCTCCGCCGAGCGCGGCGCCGTTGATCGCGGCGACGACCGGCTTGCCGAGCTGCTCGAGGCGACGCAGCTGCGACTTGATGCCCTCGATGCCGGTGAAGAACTCACCGGCGGTCTCGGCGGTGACCGACTGCAGGTCGGTGAGGTTGCCGCCGGCGAAGAAGGTCTTCTTGGCGGAGGCGAGGACGACGCCGGTGATCTCGTCGCGCTCGGCCTCGAGGCGGTCGACGGTCTCACCCATCGCCCGGACATAGGTGTCGTTCATCGTGTTGGCGCCCGCGCCGGGGTCGTCCATCGTCAGCGTGACGATGCCCTCGTCGTCGCGCTCGTAGCGGATCATGTTGTCGCTCATGGCTTCTCGTGCTTCCTGTCCGTGACGAAGGGGGGTCAGACGCGCTCGACGATCGTGGCGACACCCATGCCGCCGCCGATGCAGAGGGTGGCGATGCCGCGCTCGAGGTCGCGGCGCTCCAGCTCGTCGACGAGGGTGCCGAGGATCATCGCGCCGGTGGCGCCGAGCGGGTGGCCCATGGCGATCGCACCGCCGTTGACGTTGGTCTGCTCCTCGCTCCAGCCCATGTCGCGCATGAGCTTGAGGGCGACGGCGGCGAAGGCCTCGTTGATCTCGACGAGGTCGATGTCGCTGGCCTTCATGCCGACCCGGTCGAGGGCCTTGCGGCACGACGGGGCGGGGCCGGTGAGCATGATCGTCGGCTCGGAGCCGATGACCGCGGTGGAGACGATGCGGGCGCGGGGGGTCAGGCCCATCTGCTGGCCGACGCGCTCGTTGCCGACGAGCAGCAGCGCGGCGCCGTCGACGATGCCCGAGGAGTTGCCGGCGTGGTGGACGTGGTTGATCGCGTCGACGTGCGGGTACTTCTCGGTGGCGACGAAGTCGAAGCCGCCCTGCTCGCCCATCGCGGCGAAGGAGGGACGCAGGCCGCCGAGCGACTCGGCGGTCGTCCCGGGGCGGATCGTCTCGTCGCGGTCGAGGATCGTGATGCCGCTGGCGTCCTTGACCGGGATGACGCTCTTGTCGAAGTAGCCGCCCTCCCAGGCAGCCGCCGCACGGGCGTGGGACTGCGCGGCGAAGCGGTCGACCTCGGCGCGGTCGTAGCCCTCGATCGTCGCGATGAGGTCGGCGCTGATGCCCTGCGGGACGAAGTCGGTCTCGAGCGCGGTGCGCGGGTCCATCGCCCACGCGCCGCCGTCGCTGCCCATCGGCACGCGCGACATCGACTCGACGCCACCGGCGATGAGCAGGTCCTCGAAGCCGGAGCGCACCCGCGCCGCGACCTGGTTGACCGCCTCGAGGCCGGAGCCGCAGAAGCGGTTGAGCTGCACGCCCGCCACCGGCTCGGGGTAGCCGGCCTTGAGCGCGGCGATGCGCGGCAGGACCGCGCCCTGGTCGCCGACCGGCGAGACGATGCCCATGACGAGGTCGTCGACCTGCGCGGCGTCGAGGCCGGGGTTGCGCTCCCGGATCGCCTGCAGGAGACCGACGGTCAGGTCGATCGGCTTGACCTCGTGGAGGGAGCCGGAGGACTTGCCCTTCCCTCGGGGCGTGCGGACGGCGTCGTAGATGATCGCCTGGGGCTGCTCGGGCATGGGCCGGCTCCTTCGCGGGTCACTGCTGGGGTTCGCCTCGCACCCTACGCAGCCGTTGAACACATGTGCAATGGTGGGTCGACTTGTTCACCGTCACACCGAAGGGAGGTCCCCGTGGGTTCACGTGAAGGCGCCGCCGGCGACACCAGCACCCGCATCCGGGCCGCGGCACTGGCGCTCTTCGCCGAGCGGGGCGTCGCCGCGACGAGTCTGCGCGAGGTCGCCCGCTCCGCCGGGGTCGCCCCCGGCCTCGTCGGGCACTACTTCGGCAGCAAGGACGGGCTGCAGGAGGCGGTCGAGGACGCGGTCGTCGCGCTCTTCCGCGACGCCCTCGGGTCGGTGCCGCTCGACGGCCCGGTCGACGAGGTCGTCGCGGGGCGCGACGCGGCGATCCACGCGATGTTCCTGGCCAACCCCCACGCCGTCGACTACCTGCGCCGCGTCGTCGTCACCCCGGGCGCCGGCGACGGGCGCCTCGTGCGCAAGCTCCTCGACGAGCAGGTCGTGCAGACCCAGACCCTGCGCGACCACGGCATCGGCGCGAGTCGCGCCCCCGTCACCGAGCAGGCGGTCCGCGTGCTCGTCCGCCAGCTCGGCACCTGGCTGCTCCAGCCGGCCCTCGGCCGGCTCTGGGACCTCTCCGGCGCCGAGGGCCCGCCCCCCGAGGTCCGCATCACCCTCCGCTGACCGTCACCCAACTCTGCAAAACCCTAGGGTTTTGCGCAGTTGCGTCGCGTGAACCCTGCAGGACCCTAGGGTTTTGCAGGGTTGGAGGTCAGGGGCGAAGGGCGTCAGGCGTTGGGGTCGGCGTTCTCCGGGCACTGGCACCACTGGTCGGCGGGTACCTGCGCCCGGACCTGGGCCACGTGCTCACCGCAGCCGCTCCACGTCGTCTTGCCGCACTGCTGGCACCGGACCGGCATGCACACGAGCGGTCACTCCCCTTCGTCATCCTGGCGCCGGCGACGTGCCGGCCCCTCTCACAGTAGGGTCCGATCATGGCCGATCGCACCACCTACCTCCTCGTCGACGGGGAAAACATCGACGCCACGCTCGGGGTCTCCGTCCTCGGGCGCCGGCCCGAGCCGCAGGAGCGTCCGCGGTGGAACACGCTGCTCGACTACACCGAGGCGGTGTGGGACCAGCCGGTCAAGGGGCTCTTCTTCCTCGCCGTCGCGGGTGAGCTGCCGGCCTCCTTCGTGCAGGCGCTGCTCGCCATGGGCTACCGGCCGGTGCCGCTGCGCGGCGAGGGCAAGGTCGTCGACATCGCGATCCAGCGCACCGCCGAGGCCCTCCTCGAGCGTGACGCCGACGTCATGCTCGTCAGCCACGACAACGACTTCACCCCGCAGATGGAGGCGCTGGCCCAGGACGAAGGGCGGCGGCTCGGCGTCGTCGGCTTCGGCGAGTTCATGGCCAACGGCCTGCGGCAGGTCGACGGCGTGGAGTTCTTCGACCTCGAGTACGACGTGTCGGCCTTCAAGAGCCGGCTGCCGCGGGTGCGGGTCATCGAGATCGACGAGTTCGACCCGCTCGAGTTCATCTGACGAAGGGGCCCCGCCGTGGGCATCGTGTACTCCGACATCGCCGTCTCCGCCGACGGCTTCGCCGCGGGGCCGCGGCAGAGCGAGGCCTCGCCCATGGGCGAGATCGAGGAGGGCGCGCTCCACGCCTGGATGTTCGAGGGTTACGAGGACAACCGGGCGGAGGTCGACGCGATCGTCGATTCGGGCGCGACGATCATGGGCCGCAACATGTTCGGCCCGGTCCGCGGCGAGTGGGACTGTGACTGGCGGGGGTGGTGGGGCGACGAGCCGCCGTACCACGGGCCGGTCTTCGTGCTGACGCACTTCGCCCACGAGCCGATCGAGATGCAGGGCGGCACGACCTTCCACTTCGTCACCGAAGGCATCGAGGCCGCGCTGGAGCGCGCCCGGGCCGCGGCCGGCGAGCGCAACATCTCCGTCGCCGGAGGGGCGAGCACGGTCAACCAGTTCCTCGCCGCCGGCCTGCTCGACGAGCTGCGGCTGCACGTCACGTCGAGCATCCTCGGGGCCGGCGAACGGATCTTCGACGGGGTGCCGCCGCAGACCCTCGAGCGGGTCTCGGTCCGGGCCACGCCGCTCGTCACGCACATGACCTACCGGCCCGTGCGCGGCTGACCCCCGGTAGCGCGCCCGCGGTCGGCGCGATAAAGGTGGAGCATGGAGCAGACACCGGTGCCACCGATCCTCATGGGCATCTACCGCTACCCGCGGATGATGACCTCGAAGTCCGAGCCGACGATCCTCGGCGTCCTCCCGGGCCGGGTGTGGCTCGTCGGCCAGGGCGGCGTCTTCTTCGACGCGCCGGCTCAGGCGATCCGCGCCAAGGCGAGCAAGACCGTCGGTCACGTCACCCTCGAGGTCGACGGCGGCAAGCACGTCCTCGCCGGGGTCGGCAGCGCCTCGGGCGCACCCTTCAGCGAGCAGCAGCTCGCCGAGCTCGCCGCCTCGCGTCCGGCCGTCGAGGGACATCCGGCCAGCCAGTCGCTCATGGCCGGGCGCACGCTCTACGTCGGCGCCCCGGGCAAGGTCGACGGGACCTACCAGGGTGGGGTCCAGTCGATCGTCGGTCGTGAGATCGGCCAGCAGCGGGAGATCGGCGCGGCACTGCGGGAGCTGCTCACCGCCGTGGGCGTCGCGGTCTGAGGCGGGGCCTGCGCGCCGGGCGCGGCGCCCCCCTTCGCCCGTTACGGTCGAGAACATGACCGCAGGGGACGGCAGCAGGGGGTCCGGGGTGCGCATAGCGGGCCTGGCCGACGACGAGCGGGTGCTGTGGCTGGCGCAGCGCGGGCGACGCGCGCCCCGTGCCGCTGACCTCTTCGGTGCCGTGGTCTTCCTCGGCATCGTGGGCGCCCTCGTGGGCGGCATGGTGACGATGGCCTTCGTGGCGGCGGGGCCGGACGCCGGCTCGCCGGACCCGGTGGCCGCAGCCTCGACCTACGGGGTGGGCGGCGCCGTCGTCGGGATCGTCCTCGCGGTGGTGCTCGTCCGGCCGGTGCGTCGCGCCGTGCTCGGCACCCCGCCGGTCGCCTCCGTCGTCACCGACCGGCGTGCGGTGGAGGTCGACCGGCCCGACGGGCGGGCGCGCGTCGCCGAGGAGGTGGCGCTCGCCGACCTGCCTCAGCTGACCCGCCGGGTGCCGAGCCGTGGTCCCGCGCAGCTCTACTGGCGCGTGCTCACGACGCAGAGATCGCGCGGGTCGGACATGTCCGGCCACCGTCCGGTCGGCTTCCTCGACCTCACCGCCGACGAGTCACGAGAGGCCGAGCGGGCGATCGTCGAGGCGAAGGGTGCGACCTCCCCTTCGCCCGTCACGCTCTCCCCATCACCCATGGGACCGCACCACGAGCAGCTGCTCGCCGAGGTCGTCCACCCCGGCGAGCGGGTGACCTGGCGGGAGGCGGGCCGGCTGCGGGTGCTCGTCGACCGGTGGAGCAGCCAGCTGATGCTGGGATCGGTGGCCTTCCTCGTCATCGTCTTCGGCTTCTGCTCCTATGGCATGTGGAGCGTCGTCGGGTCGATCAGCAGGACCGCGGGCCTGGTCGCGGTCGGCGTCGTCGTCCTCTTCGGGCTCGTCGTGCTCACCGGCCTGCTGCGGCGGTCCGCCATGATGCGTCGCGCCCACCAGGCAGCGACGAACCCACACCCGACCGGCGACAGGCAGCCCGCCTTCGTCGCGGTCCGCGCCGTCACCGACCGACGCGCGCTCATCGCCCAGCGCGACGGCAGCGGCGCCCTCGTCGTCAACACCTTCCTGCCGCAGCACGTGGCGACCATGCAGGTCAGGCCCGGGCAGGACGGGACGACGACCTTCGTCCTCGGGCGCTCGCAGCACCCGGATGCCGACGACCTGCTGGCGTCGCAGAGCGCCTTCTCCGAGGTGCGTGACGGGACCGGCGCGCACGCGGCGCTGCAGGCGCTGCTCGGCCGCAGCGGCTGAGCCTCGCGTCCTGACCCTCATCAGCCGCGGGGGCGCCGCAGGAGCATCACGATGCCGATGACGAGAGCCACGAGGGCGATCACGCTGGCGGCGAGACCGAGGACGAGCGACCACACGACCCACGGGTCCTCGCTCGCCTGGTCGACCATGACGGCGCCGAGCCCGCCGTAGGCGACGACCCCCAGACCGCAGCACCCCAGAAGCGCGCCGAGCCCGATGAGCAGGTAGGGCACGGCACCGCGCGCCCCCGAGGACGGTCGCGGTGCGGTTGGAGGTGCGCTCATGCTGGGACCCTAGGCGAGCACGGGGGGGTGCTCCGACACGACACGACGCGAAGGGAGCCGGTCACGATGTCGATCGAGCTCGCCCTCCCCTTCGCCGGGGAGTGGATCGTGCGCAACAGCCCGGCCGACCGGGTGCCGAGCCACGGCACGACCCGCTTCGCGTCGGCCAACGCCATCGACTTCGTCCCCGTGGGCAGGGACCAACGGACCGCGCCGATCACGTGGGCGAGCCTGCTGCGGCCGCAGGCGCCGGAGGACTTCCCGGGCTTCGGCCGGGCGATCGTCGCGCCCGTGGCCGGCGAGGTCGTCGCTGACCACGACGGCGAGCCCGACCACGCGGCATACCGGGGGCTGCCGTCGCTCGGTTATGCCCTGACCCAGGGCCGGCGGGCGGCCGCCGGCTGGCCCGCCCTCGCCGGCAACCACGTGATGATCCGCTGCGACGGCGGCGTGGTCGTCATGTGCCACCTCCAGCGCGACAGCGTGGCGGTGGCGGTCGGCGAACCGGTGGTCACCGGCCAGCACGTGGCCCGCTGCGGCAACTCGGGCAACAGCACCGAGCCGCACGTGCACGTGCAGGCGATCGACCGGCTGCCCGTCGAAGCGGCGCAGGCGGTGCCGATGACCTTCGGCGGTCGGCTCCCGCGCAACGGCGAGGTCGTCGGCGCCTGACAGTGATGATGGTGTAGGCGAGTCCCGCAGCGGTCGTCCTGACTCGGCGCCTGACTGACTTCGGGTCTTCATCGGGATCTGTCGGTCGTTCCGCTGCGGGACTCGTGTGCACTCACCGGACGAGGATGTGTGACCTCATAGGAGCCTGTGCCAGCAGGCACCCATCACGATGCTGTGCGGCGTCGCGCCGATCCCCGCCTCGTCCGGCAAGACCCACCGCCACCGCCTCAACCGCGGCGGCGACCGGCAAGCAAACGCTGCGCTGTACCGGATCGTTCTCTGCCGCCTGCGCTGGGACCCGCGCACCCAGGCCTACATGCGCACTGCCGAAGGACTGTCCAAGAGGACGTCATCCGCTGCCTCAAACGCCTCATCGCCCGAGAAATGTTCTACGTCATCACCAAGACAGCAACCGACAACCAGACGCTCACCATGGCCGCTTGACATCCATAGGAGCATCCCCGCCCGAGCACGACGAAGGGCGTCGCACCAGCTGGTGCGACGCCCTTCGGATCTGTGCGCGAGGGGGGATTTGAACCCCCACGCCCTTTCGGACACTGGCACCTGAAGCCAGCGCGTCTGCCGTTCCGCCACTCGCGCAAAGAGTGTGCCCAGCGCCTTCCGGCGCACGAGCCGTCTCATTGTGCCCCATGACCCGGCCAATCCCCAAAGCGGCGGGGCGCGGGGTCCCGGTCAGCCCTGCTCACTCACGCTGAGGTGCTGCTGGGCCAGCCGGCGAAGGAGGGCGAGCACCCGGTCGACGAGGACGGTCCCGAGCACCACCTGCCGCACCGCACCGGCGGGGTCCTGCGGGACGGAGTCGACGTCGACCCGGGCCACGCGCAGGACCCCTTCCGCGTAGGCGCTCATGCGGGTCTCGTCGACCCCGAGCCCCGCGGCGTCGCAGGCGACCCAGGCCTCGTCGAGGTCGTCGATCACCGGGTCCCATCAAGGAGTCGAATCATGGAGCACCGCACGCACGCCCTCGAGGACGACGTCGTCGTCTTCAACATCGGCATGACCATCGCCAAGCCGCACCGCGTCGACCTGTGGTGGCCGGTCTTCGTCGCGATGCCGCGGATAATCTCCGAGTTCGAGCATTCTCGACGAGCCGCCGAGCGGGGCGAGGGCGAGGACCTCGGCTTCCTCGGCGCGACGACCCTCATGGGCCGCAAGGGACCCTAGGTCGTGCAGTACTGGTGCAGCACCGAGCACCTCTACGACTACGCCGCCAACCCCGACGCGCGGCACCTGCCGGCCTGGAAGGCCTACAACGCCGTCGGCCGCAAGCAGCCCGGCGCCGTCGGCATCTGGCACGAGACCCTTGCCGTGCCCGCCGCCGGCATCGAGACGCTCTACGGCAACGGCGCTGACGTCGGACTGGGCGCCGCCACCGACACCGTCGAGGTCACCCGGCGCGGCCACCGAGCCCGCGAGCGGATGGGCTCGAAGGTGGCCTGACCCCCCTTAGTCACGATCTCGGACCCGCGTCCTGCAGAGGACGCGGGTCCGTCCATGTCCGGATGCCGAGACCGGCGGCTCTCGATTCAGACGGTCGAAGGGTGTGAACCCGCGCCCCGTCGGGGTGGTCCGGAGATGAAACGCCTCAGCGACCGACGCGAAACAGTGACGAAACACACCGCGGCCACAGTCCGTCGAGTTCGGCAGAGGGCGCCCCACACGCGGGCGCCGACCGGGGGCAGCGTCGCCCGCGTGGGCCGATCCCCCGCCGACCCGACCCCCGGGCGGCACGGACCGAAAGGCACCCCGTGGCACGCTCCATCACGCGACGCACCGTCGCCGCCAGCTCCACCGCCCTCCTGCTCCTCGCCACCGCCGCCTGCGGCGCCAAGACCGGCGAGGGCACCGCCGCCGCGGCCGACTCCTGCGTCGACACCAGCGGCGACGAGATCAAGGTGGGCTTCCTCAACTCGCTCTCCGGGACCATGGCGATCAGCGAGACGACCGTCAACAAGTCGCTCAAGATGGCCGCCGACGAGATCAACGCCGACGGCGGTGTCCTCGGCAAGCAGCTATCCGTCGTGTCCGAGGACGGCGCCTCCGAGCCGACCGTCTTCGCGGAGAAGGCAACCAAGCTCATCCAGCAGGACTGTGTCGCAGCGGTCTTCGGCGGCTGGACCTCCAGCTCGCGCAAGGCGATGCTCCCCGTCTTCGAGGGCAACGACGCGCTGCTCTTCTACCCTGTGCAGTACGAGGGTCTCGAGAGCTCGGACAACATCTTCTACACCGGCGCCACGACCAACCAGCAGATCGTGCCCGCCCTCGACTGGCTCAAGGACGAGAAGAAGATCAAGAGCATCTACCTCGTCGGCTCCGACTACGTCTTCCCCCGCACGGCCAACAAGATCATCAAGGCCTACGCCGCGGCCAACGGCATCGAGGTCAAGGGCGAGCAGTACCAGCCGCTCGGCTCGACGAGCTTCGGCAGCGTCGTCGACAAGGTGAAGGCCGCCGACGCCGACGCCGTCTTCAACACGCTCAACGGTGACTCCAACGTCGCCTTCTTCAAGGAGTACAAGGGCAAGGGCCTCACCGCCCAGGAGATGCCGGTGCTGTCCGTCTCCATCGCCGAGGAGGAGGTGCCGGGCGTCGGCGTGGCCAACCTCAAGGGCCAGTACACGGCGTGGAACTATTACCAGACCCTCCGCTCGAAGGAGAACAGCACCTTCGTCGCCGACTTCAAGAAGGCCAACGGCGCCAAGGCAGTGACCTCCGACCCTATGGAGGCCGCGTACACCTCGCTCCACCTGTGGAAGGCGATGGTGGAGAAGGCCGGCAGCTTCGACGTCCCCAAGGTCCAGGCCGCCGCCGACGGCGTCACCTATGACGCGCCGGAGGGCACGGTCACCGTCAACGGCGACAACCACCACATCGCCAAGACCGCGCACATCGGGCAGGTCCGCGACGACGGGCTCATCGAGTCGGTGTGGTCGTCCAAGGAGCCGATCGAGCCGGACCCGTACCTCGAGGACTACTCGTGGTGGAAGGCCAACGACTGAGCATGGACGCCATCGTCGCCCAAGTCTTCACGGGGCTCTCCACGGGCGCCGTGCTGCTGCTCATCGCCATCGGCCTGACGCTCACCTTCGGCCAGATGGGCGTCATCAACATGGCGCACGGCGAGTTCATCATGGCCGGCGCCTACACGGCCTTCGTCACGACGAGCATCCTCGGCGGCTCCGGCCTGAGCCTGGTCGTCGCGCTCCCGCTCGGCTTCGTCGTCGGTGGGCTCCTCGGGGTGCTGCTCGAGGCCACGATCATCCGCTGGATGTACCACCGGCCGCTTGACACGCTCCTCGTGACCTTCGGCATCGGGCTCATCCTCCAGCAGCTGGCGCGCGACATCTTCGGCGCGCCGGCCAAGGAGGTGCCCTCGCCGGGGTGGCTCGACGGCAGCGTCGACATCCTCGGCTACGGGTTCCCGATCACCCGGCTCTTCATCATCGTCCTGTCGGTCGTCTGCGTCGCCGGGGTGTGGCTCGTGCTGCGCCGCACCGCCCTCGGCCGGCGCATCCGGGCGACCGTCGCCAACCGCGACCTCGCCGAGAGCGTCGGCATCTCGACCCGCCGCATCGACCAGACGACCTTCTTCATCGGCTCCGGGCTCGCCGGGGTCGCCGGGGTCGCCCTGACGCTGCTCGGGTCGACCGGGCCGACGATCGGGTCGACGTACATCGTCGAGGCCTTCCTCGTCGTCGTCGTCGGTGGCATCGGCCAGATCAAGGGCACGATCCTCGCCGCCCTCGGCGTCGGGCTCGGGCAGTCCGTCCTCGAGTCGCTCACGAGCGGGTCGATGGCCAAGGTCCTCGTCCTCGTCGCGATCGTCGCCTTCCTCCAGATCCGCCCCCAGGGCATCTTCACCGTGAAGACGAGGAGCCTCGCATGACCTCCCCCACCGCACGCAAGCGCGACGCCGGCCGGTCCGGGCTGGGCCCGTGGATCGGGATCGCCGCCCTCGCGCTCGTCCTGCTCCTCGTCGCGCCGGCCGTGCTCAGCACCTTCCGCCTCGGCCTGCTCGCGAAGTACCTCTGCTACGCCATCGCCGCGGTCGGCATCGGTCTCGCGTGGGGCCGGGGCGGGATGCTCGTCCTCGGCCAGGGGCTGTACTTCGGCCTCGGCGGCTACGCGATGGCGATGCACCTCAAGCTCGCCGACGCCGGCCCCGGCGGGGTCCCGGACTTCATGCAGCTGTACTCCGACGGGCAGGTGCCCGGCTGGTGGGAGCCCTTCCGCTCCGGCGGGTTCACCCTCGTCGCGATCGTGCTCGTGCCGGCGCTGCTCGCGGCCCTGCTCGGCCTGGCGATCTTCACCCGCCGGATCCGTGGGGCGTACTTCGCGATCCTGTCGCAGGCGCTCACGGCGGCCTTCGCCATCCTGCTCGTCGGGCAGGTCACGACGACGGGTGGGCTCAACGGGCTGAACAACTTCCAGGGCTTCTTCGGCTACTCCCTGCACGACCCGGCGAACAAGCAGATGATCTACCTCGTCACCGCCGGGGTGCTCGTCCTCGCCCTGGCGCTCGTCGCGCACCTCAACCGCAGCCGCTTCGGCGAGCTGCTCGTCGCGGCGCGGGACGGCGAGGAGCGCGTCCGCTTCCTCGGGCAGAACCCCGCGATGACCAAGCTCGTCGCCTACGTCATCGCGGCGGTCCTCGCGAGCGTCGCCGGGGCGCTCTTCGTTCCGACCGTCGGCATCATCTCGCCGGACGACGTCGGCGTCGTGGCCTCCATCGGCCTGCTGTCCGGGGTCGCCCTCGGTGGCCGCGCCTCGCTCTTCGGCCCCGCCCTCGGCGCCATCGCCGTCGGCTACGCCGAGACGACGCTGTCGGAGAGCTTCGCCGGGTCGTGGACCTACTTCCAGGGCGCGCTCTTCGTCGTCGTCCTGCTCCTGCTGCCCGGTGGTCTCGCCGACCTCGTCATGCGGGGTCGCGATGCCCTCCGACGAAGGGGGGCCACCGCCCCCGGTCCTCGGGTCGCCGCGGCCACCGCCGGACCACACCGACCCAGCGACGACACGACCGAGGTGCCCGCCCGATGACCACCACCCCCACCCGCACCGACGACTACCTCGAGGTCCGCGGCCTGCGCGTCGCCTTCGGCGACTTCGTCGCCGTCGACGGGGTCGACCTGACGCTGCTGCAGGGCCAGGTCCACTTCCTCGTCGGGCCCAACGGCGCCGGGAAGACGACGATCATCGACGCCCTCACCGGCCTCGCCCCGGGCCAGGGCGTCGCCACCCACGGCGGGGTCAACCTCCTCGGCAAGCCGTCGCACCGCATCGCCGCGCTGGGCGTCGGCCGCACCTTCCAGACCGCCACCGTCTTCGAGGAGCTGAGCGTGCTGCAGAACCTCGACATCGCCGGCGTGCGCCACCGCTCGCGGTGGAGCCAGCTGCGGGCGCGGCGGGAGGTGCCTGCCGAGGTCTCCGCGGCCGCGGAGACCATCGGGCTCACCCACCTTCTCGACCACCCCGCCGGCGTGCTGAGTCACGGGCAGAAGCAGTGGCTCGAGATCGGCATGCTCCTCGTCCAGGACGCCTCGGTGATGCTCCTCGACGAGCCGGTCGCCGGCATGAGCGCCGAGGAGCGCGAGGAGACCGGCGAGCTCCTGCGACGCATCGGGCACGAGCGCACGATCGTCGTCGTCGAGCACGACATGGACTTCGTGCGCCGCTTCGCCGACGGCGTCACCGTGCTGCACGCCGGCCGCGTCCTCGCCAGCGGCTCGATGGACATGATCAGGGCCAACCCCGAGGTGCAGCGCGTCTACCTCGGCCAGACCACGGAAGGAGCAGCCTGATGCTGCAGCTCGACGAGGTCGTCGCCGGCTACGGCCGCACGACCGTCCTCCACGACGTCTCGCTCACCGTCCCCACCGGCGGCTGCGTCGCCGTCATGGGGCACAACGGCGCCGGCAAGACGACCCTCCTGCGGGCCGCGATGGGCCTGCTGCCGACGAGCGGCGGCCGGGTGCTCATCGACGGCGAGGACGTCACCGGCTCCCGGCCCAACGAGCGGGTCCGCCGCGGCCTGGGCTACGTCCCGCAGGGGCAGCTGAGCTTCCCCGACATGTCGACGTGGGACAACCTGCTGCTCGTCGCCGGCAAGGACCGGGCCGCGATCGACGAGGTGCTCGACACCTTCCCCGCGCTCACCGGGCTGCTCCAGCGCCCGGCGGGACTGCTCTCGGGAGGCCAGCGCCAGCAGCTGTCCATCGCGAGGACGCTCCTCACCCGCCCTTCGCTCCTCATCCTCGACGAGCCGACGGAGGGCATCCAGCCCAATGTCGTCGCCGAGATCGAGCGGGTCATCACCGACCTCACCGGCCGCGGCGACCTCGGGGTGCTGCTCGTCGAGCAGCACATCGGCTTCGCCCTGCGCACAGCCGAGCGCTACTACGTGCTCGAGTCCGGCCGGGTCGTCGGCGAGGGCGCCGGCGGCGCCGAGGCCGGGGCCGACGTCCGCGCGCTCATGGCGGTGTGACGTGCACCTGACCCCCGCCGACGTCGACAAGCTGCTGCTCGCCACCGCGGGCATGGTCGCCCGCGACCGCCTGGCCCGCGGGGTGCGGCTCAACCACCCCGAGGCGGTCGCGCTGCTGAGCACCTGGGTCATCGAGCGCGCCCGCGAGGGCGCGGGCGTCGCCGAGCTCATGGAGACCGGCCGCCACGTGCTCACCGCCGACGACGTCATGCCCGAGGTGCCGGCGATGGTCACCGATGTGCAGATCGAGGCGACCTTTGACGACGGGCGCAAGCTCGTCACCCTCCACCACCCGATCAGCTGAGGAGCACCATGGCCACCCCGACCACCGAGGGCCCCGGAGCGATCCGCGTCGGCGCCGGCGACGTCGTGCTCAACGGCGACCGCACCGACGACGAGCGACGCCGCGTCGTCATCGTCAACACCGGCGACCGTCCGGTCCAGATCGGCTCGCACGTCCACCTCCCGCAGGTCAACGCCGCGCTGTCCTTCGACCGAGAGGCGCTCGTCGGGTTTCGCCTCGACATCCCGTCGGGGACGTCGCAGCGCTTCGAGCCCGGCGTGAGCCGCGAGGTCGACGCCGTCGCCCTGCGCGGGCGGCGTCGCGTCCCCGGCATCCAGATCGGGGGCGGGCTCTGATGGCGCGCATGTCCCGCGCCGCCTACGCCGCGCTCTACGGCCCGACGACCGGCGACCAGGTCCGGCTCGGCGACACCGACCTGTGGATCGAGGTCGAGGACGACCGCACCGTCGGCGGGGAGGAAGCCATCTTCGGGGGCGGCAAGTCGATCCGCGAGTCCATGGCCCAGTCGACCCTCTCCCGCGCCGAGGGCGCGCTCGACACCGTGATCACCAACGCGATCGTCCTCGACCACTGGGGCGTCGTGCGCGGCGACGTCGGCATCCGCGACGGGCGGATCGTCGCCATCGGCCGCGCCGGCAACCCCGACATCGCCGACGGCGTGCACCCCCAGCTCGTCATCGGGCCCTCGACCGACGTCATCGCGGGCGAGGGCAGGATCCTCACCGCCGGCGCCGTCGACGTGCACGTCCACCTGCTCTCCCGCTCCCAGGTCCACGAGGCCCTCGCCACCGGCATCACGACGATCGGTGGCGGCGGCACCGGCCCCTCCGAGGGATCGAAGGCCACGACCGTCACCCCCGGCCCGTGGCACCTGGCCGCGGTCCACCGCGCCCTCGACCCGCTGCCGGTCAACGTCCTGCTCATGGGCAAGGGCAACACCGTCTCCGCCGCCGGTCTGACCGAGCAGGCGAAGGGGGGAGCCGCCGCCTACAAGGTCCACGAGGACTGGGGCTCGACCCCCGCGGCCATCGACGCAGCGCTGCGCGCCGCGGACGAGCACGGGCTGCAGGTCGCCCTCCACTCGGACTCGCTCAACGAGGCCGGCTACGTCGACTCGACGCTGCAGGCGATCGGTGACCGATCGATCCACGCCTTCCACGCCGAGGGCGCCGGCGGCGGGCACGCGCCCGACATCATCACCGTCGCGGGGCAGCCGCACGTCATCCCCGGGTCGACGAACCCCACGCTCCCGCACACGGTCAACACCGTCGCCGAGCACCTCGACATGCTCATGGTCTGCCACCACCTCAACCCCCGCGTGCCGGAGGACCTCGCCTTCGCCGAGTCGCGGATCCGGGAGAGCACGATCGCCGCCGAGGACCTGCTCCACGACCTCGGGGCCATGTCGATCACCTCGTCCGACGCGCAGGCGATGGGCCGCATCGGCGAGGTCGTCTGCCGCACCTGGCAGGTCGCGCACGCGATGAAGGCCCGCTTCGGCCGGCTCGGCGAGAGCCTGCCCGCGGACAACGAACGGGCCCGCCGCTACGTGGCGAAGTACACGATCAACCCCGCGATCGCGCACGGCATCGGCCACGAGGTCGGGTCGGTCGAGCCGGGCAAGCTCGCCGACCTCGTCCTGTGGGACCCGCGATTCTTCGGGATCCGCCCCCAGGTGGTGCTCAAGGCGGGGATGCTCGTCGTCGGGGCGCTCGGGGATGCCAACGCGTCGATCCCCACGCCGCAGCCGGTGCTCATGCGCCCGACGCTCGTCGGCGGGGACGGTGCCGACCACGCCGTGTCCTTCGTCAGCCCGGCCGCGCTCGACGACGGCCTCGCCGAGCGGCTCGGGCTGCGCCGCCGGCTCGCCGCGGTCACCGACACCCGGGCGGTCGGCAAAGCGCAGATGGTCAACAACGACGCGCTGCCCGACATCGTCGTCGACCCCGAGACCTTCGCCATCACCATCGAGGGCGAGCGCGTCGTGCCTGCCCCCGTCGCGTCGGTGCCCCTCGGGCGCCTGTACTCGATGTTCTGAGCCGACGATGACGACCGACAACTCGACGGGAGGCCTCGTCGCACTGCTCCTGGCGGACGCCCGCCTACCCATCGGCGGGCACGCCCGCTCCGGGTCGCTCGAGCCGGCGCTGGCCGCGGGGCTGACCGACATCCCAGGCTTCATCGACCTGCAGCTGCAGACCATCGCCCGCACCGACGCGGGCACCGCGGTCGTCGCCCGCGCGCTCGCCCTCGCCGGGCACGACCTGCGGCCGGTGCTGCGCGCCTGGGCGGCCCGGACGCCGAGCGCCGCCATGCGGGAGGACGCCGCGATCGTCGGGGCAGCCCTCACCCGCCTCGCCGGACGCCTGTGGCCGGGGGCCGGGATCCCCCCTTCGTCCCCCGGGCCGGTGGCGCTCGGGGTCATCGCGGCGCACGCCGGCGTCGCCCCGGACGCCCTCGCCCGGGTCGTCGCGCACGACACGATCCAGACGATCACGTCGGCGACGCTGAAGCTCGCGCCCGGCGACCCGCTCGAGGTGGCGGCGTGGACGCTGGCGGCCTTCCCCGCGGGTGAGGCGCTCGTCGCCGCCACCGCCCACCTCACCGACCCCGACGACATCCCCGCCGGCAGCGCGCCGGCGATCGAGACCTGTGCAGAGACCCACACGACCGCGACCAGGAGGCTCTTCCGTGCCTGACCACACCCACCCCGCCCTGCGACTCGGGATCGCCGGCCCCGTCGGCACCGGCAAGAGCTCGCTGATCATGATGATCTGCCGGGAGCTCGCCGCCGAGCTCGAGATCGGGGTCGTCACCAACGACATCTACACGGACGAGGACGCGCGGATGATCCGGGCCGCCGGCGTGCTCGACCCCGCCCGGGTACGGGCCGTCGAGACCGGCGCGTGCCCGCACACCGCGATCCGCGACGACGTCACGGCCAACGCCCTGGCGTGCGACGCGCTCGAGGCCGACCACGGCCCGCTCGACCTCGTGCTCGTCGAGTCGGGCGGCGACAACCTCACCGCGACCTTCTCCCCCGCGCTCGTCGGGGCGCAGATCTTCGTCATCGACGTCGCCGGCGGCGGGGACGTCGCGCGCAAGGGCGGTCCCGGCATCGAGCGGGCCGACCTGCTCGTCGTCAACAAGACCGACCTCGGGCCGCACGTCGGGGTGGACGTCGACCGGATGCACGCCGACGCGACCGCCGCGCGCGACGGCGGCGAGGTCATCGCGCTCTCCCGCACCGACCCCGCGTCCGTGGCCCGGCTGCGGGCCTGGGTGCTGGAGCAGGTGGCGGACTACCGGGCCGGCACGTTGACGCCCCAGGACCCCGGGCCGATGGCGCCGCACAGCCACGGCCCCGGCGAGGAGCCGCACACCCACGGTGACGGGGCGCACGGCCACGGCGGCGGGGAGCCGCTCGCGCACGACCTAGCCGGCAGTGCGCACGCGCACTGAGGCGACCCGCGTCGAGGTCTCGCTGCGGGCGGGCCGGGCGGTCGTCAGCAGCGGCGGAGGGGTGCTGCGCGTGGTGACCCTGGGGGCCACGGGCGCCCGGCTGCGGCTGGCGCTCGTGCCCGAGCGAGCGCTGCTGCTCGCCGGCGACGACGTCGCCCTCGACGTCCGGGTCGACGACGGGGTGCAGCTGCACCTCGTCGAGACGGCCGGCACGGTCGCCTACGACATGCGCGGCGGTGAGGCCCGATGGCAGGTTCGCCTCGGAGTCGGCGACGACGCGTCGCTGGTCCACGATGCTCTGCCCTGGGTCTCGGCCCAGGGCTCGCGGGTCGAGCGGCGCCTGGACCTCGAGCTCGTCGGGTCGGGCACCGCGCTCCTGCGGGAGACGCTCGTCCTCGGTCGCCACGGCGAGCGCCCGGGAGCCCTGGTGTCGCGCACCCGGGTGAGCCGGGACGGGGAGCCGGTCCTCGTCGAGGACCTCGACGCCGCCGACCTCGCCCCAGCGCGGGTGCTCGACGCGGTCTACGCCTTCGGCCCGCCCAGCGAAGCGGTGCCCGGACTCACCCGGCTCGTCACCGCTGACGGCGACGTCATCCACCGCTCGCTCGCGGACGCGGCACACGAAGCCTCAGGCCTGCTCGACCGCGCCTGGGCGCAGACACTCGCCCCCGGCGGGCGTTGACGGCGCCCGGCGGTGCGGGGTGGCGGCGCGGCCGACGGCGGTGCGGTCGGTGGAGGTAATCGGCGTCCGCCTATCGAGTCGCCAATACCTCGACCCGGGCCGTCGTTGGCAGCGGCGAAAGGTCGGTGCAGGCACTACGGTCCTGACTCGTCCTATGCATCACCCGCCGCTCGGGCGCGATCCAGAGGACGACTCAGGGCCGTAGTCACCCGGACAGCCGCCAAAGGTGCCCCGACCCCGTCCGGTCACCGCTGATGTGGCACGTACTTCAGCACATGCGAGGGGTCAGGCGGCGTCGGCCTCGTCGACCCCGCGGGCCGCCTCGAGCAGCAGCCCGATGGCGCGCTGGGCGGCGGGGCTGCCTTCGGCGGAGTCACGTAGGAGGGCGACGATCCGGCGGCGGGGGGCGGGCTCGCGCACGTCGAGGACGACCGTGCCCGCCGGGGCGGCGAGCCCGGCCAGGCGCGGCAGCACGCACACACCGACGCCCGCGGCGACGAAGGCCATCGCCGTGTGGTGGTCGTCAGAGCGGGCGACGTAGTTGGGGGCCACGCCCGAGGCGGCCGCGGCCCGGTTGATGATCTGGGTGCACATGCTCTCGACGCGGTCGTCACGGATCCAGGCCTCGCCGTCGAGGTCGACGAGGCCGATCTCGGCCCGCCCGGCGAGCGCGTGGTCGCGCGGCACGACGCAGACATAGGTCTCCTCCGCGAGCACCCGGCGGCAGCGGCCGGGCGTCTCCGGCACCTCGGCCTCGGGGTCCTCGACCCGGATGTCGATGTCGGCACGCAGTCCCTGCTGCTGCACGGCCGACTCGTTGAGCGCGAGGTCGATGACCAGCCCGGGGTACTCCTCGCGCAGCCGGCGTACGACCCCGGGCACCCACTCCTGCGCCGCCGAGCTGAAGGACGCGATCTCGAGGCCCCCGGTGTGCCCCGAGCGCAGGTCGGCGACCATCCCGGTGAGCCGGGCGAGGTTGCCCATGAGCTCCTCGGACTCGGTGGCGAGCAGCCGGCCCGTGGCGGTCGGCACGATGCCGCGACCAGCCTTTTCGAAGAGGGTCAGCCCGGTCTCGCGCTGCAGCGCGGTGATGTGCTGGCTGATCGTCGACGGCGTGTAGCCGAGATGGCGGGCGGCGGCCTGCACGGAGCCGCTGGCGACGACGGCGCGGAAGACCCTGAGGCGGTTGACGTCGAGCATCTGCCCACCATACGCCCGCACCGAACGATCCGTCGATAATCTTCGCTTGTCCCCAACGGTTGCGCGGAGGACCGTGGAGGCATGAGCCGCTTCCGCTTCCCCTTCGACCCGACCGCCCCCGCCGACCGTGACGACGTCCGCCTGACCGCCGAGCTCCAGGCGATCGCCCAGGACGAGACCCGCACCCCCGCGCGCCCCGAGCCGACCCGTCGGTCGCGCCGCGGGCACTCCCTTCGCCACGCCCTCCGGCCGAGGGCGCTGCGCCTGCACTGAACACGAAACGGAGACGGGCCGCGCACGCTGCGCGGCCCGTTTCCGTTGTCGCGGCGAGGGGTACAGGCATCGCCCAGAGTCAGACGTTAGGCTCGCCGCACCTGTGACCGTGATGACGTCTGCCCGAAGGGAGGAGCGCGTGAGCCTCTTCGAACGCATGGAGCGCAAGCTCGAGCGCACCGTCAACGGCGTCTTCGCGCGCGCCTTCCGCGCCGAGGTCCAGCCGCTGGAGCTCGCGTCCGCCCTGCGCCGCGCGATGGACGACCGCGCCACGATGCTCGGCCGCGGCCGCACGATCGTGCCCAACCTCTTCACCATCGAGCTCGCGCCGAGCGACTACGAGCGGCTCACCGAGTTCGACGAGGAGCTCGAGGACGAGCTCGTCGCCGCCGCCCAGGAGCACGCCGACTCGCAGCGCTACCAGCCCGGCGGCCCGCTGCAGGTCCTCTTCGACGAGGACGAGGAGCTCGAGACCGGCGTCTTCCGCGTCCGCCCGGCCACCGCCCGGCAGCGCGTCGAGCGCGCCGACCAGGCCCGCGTCTACGCCGACCAGCAGTCCGGCGACGACGACGCCTACGACGAGTACTCCGGCGGCTGGGACCTCGACGACGCCCACGGCGACGACGAGCCCGACGACCACGACCACCACGCCGTCGCCGCCGCGCCCGCCGCGGCGCCCGAGCGGACGGTGCCTCGCCCCCCTTCGCCCCGCCGCGAGGAGGACCAGCCGACGTCGGTGCACCGCCCCGAGCCGCCGCGCCAGGCCCCGACCCGGTCCGTCCACGACCGGCCGTGGCTCGAGATCGACGGCGAGCGCTACCCGCTGATCTCCGCAATGACCGTGCTCGGCCGCGACGAGACCGCCGACGTCGTCCTCGACGACCCCGGGATCTCGCGGCGGCACTGCGAGGTGCGCGTCACCCACGACGGCCCGCACCTCGTGACCCACCTGCGCGACCTCGGCTCGACCAATGGCACCTTCGTCAACGGCGAACCGACCGACGCGGTGCGGCTCACCGACGGTGACTCGATCACCGTCGGGCGCACGCACGCCACCTTCCACGTCGGCCGCTGAGCCGGCCCCACCACACACCCGACAGGAGTCCCGGACGTGAGCGAGTTGACGGTCACCGTGCTGCGCCTCGGCCTGCTCGTGCTCCTGTGGGTCTTCGTGCTGTCCGTCGCCTCGGTGCTGCGCACCGACCTCTTCGGCACCCGCGTCGTCAACCGGCGCCCGGCCCCGCCCAAGAAGGCCGGACGGCGAGGAGCGAAGGGGGCCGCCCCCGTCGCCGAGACCCCACGCCCCCCGCGCAACCCCCGCACCCCGACCCACCTCGTCCTCACGACGGGGCCGCTCACCGGCACCTCCCTGCCGCTGCGCGAGTCCGGCGTGCTCATCGGCCGCAACCCCGAGTGCGCCCTCGTCCTCGACGACGAGTTCGCCTCCGGCCGGCACGCCCGGATCATCCGCGGCGAGGACGGCTGGTACGTCGAGGACCTCGGCTCGACCAACGGCACCTTCCTCGGCCAGTACCGCGTCGGTGACCCCGTGCCGGTCGAGACCGGCACCTCGATCCGGATCGGCCGCACGGTCATCGAGCTGAGGAACTAGCCGATGGCGCTGACCTTCCTCTTCGCCGCAAGGTCCGACGTCGGGCTCGTCCGCAAGGACAACCAGGACTCGGGCTATGCCGGGCCGCACCTCCTCGTCGTCGCCGACGGCATGGGCGGGCACGCCGGCGGCGACCTCGCCTCCGCGACCGTCATCACCGAGCTCGTCGAGATCGACCACGACTCGCTCACCGCCGCCGAGGCCTCGACCCAGCTCGGCCGGGCGATCACCCGCGCCAACGGCGAGATCGCGCGCACCTATGCGGACAACGCCGAGCTCGAGGGCATGGGCACGACGGTCACCGCGATCATGCGGGCCCGCAACAAGCTGATCCTCGCCCACATCGGCGACTCGCGCGCCTATCTGCTGCGCGACGGCCGGCTGTCGCAGATCACCAAGGACCACTCCTTCGTCCAGACCCTCATCGACGAGGGCCGGATCACCGAGGAGGAGGCGAGCACCCACCCGCAGCGCTCCGTCGTCACCCGCGTGCTCACCGGCGCCGACGACGACGAGCCCGACCTCGGTGCCCGCGAGGCCCACCTCGGCGACCGCTACCTGCTGTGCTCCGACGGCCTCTCCGGCTTCGTCGCCATCGACACCATCGAGGAGATCCTCACCGGCGGCACCCCGCCCGGCCAGGCCGCGGACGACCTCGTCTCGCTCGCGCTGCGCGCCGGCGCCCCCGACAACGTCACCGTCGTCGTCGCCGACGTCGTCGAGTCGGGCACCGCTCCCTCGACCCAGCCGCAGGTCGTCGGCTCCGCCGCCCTGCGCCGCCCGCGCAAGCGGGTCGACACCTCCCCCGCCGCCCGCGCCGCCGCGCTGACCCGGACCGACGACGAGGACGAGACCGTCGAGCTCGACGAGGAGCACACCGGCCGCCGGGGCCGCTGGGCCCGCCGCCTCGGCGGGCTGCTCGTCGCCCTGCTGCTCGTCGGTGCCGTCGGCTACGCCGGCTATGCGTGGACCCAGACGCAGTACTACGTCGGCGCCCAGGACGGGCACGTCACCGTCTACCGCGGCGTCGCCCAGGACCTCGGGCCGATCTCGCTGCACTCGGCGGTCGACCAGACCGACATCGAGCTGTCCGAGCTGCCCTCCTTCTACCGCGACGAGGTCGAGGCGACGATCTCCGTCGGCTCGCGCTCCGCCGCCGACGAGCGGGTCGACAGCCTGCGCACCGCCGCGAAGAAGTGCGGTCAGCTGCGGGCCACCGGGGAGCCGTGCGGACGATGAGCCGGGCCATCACGACGATCACCCCCGCCCGCGGGCGCAATGTCGAGCTGCTGCTCACGGCGCTCGCCATCGGCGTGGTCATCCTCGCCTACATCAACGTCTCGGTCGCCGAGTCCGGCGAGATCCCCCCGGACCTGCTCGGCCACACCGGCATCCTCGCGGCGATCGCCCTCGCCGTGCACCTCGTCCTGCGCTGGCGGGCCTCCTTCGCCGACCCGATCATCCTGCCGATCGTCACCCTGCTCAACGGCATCGGACTGGTGATGATCCACCGGCTCGACCTCGCGGCCGGGCGCGACTTCTCCAGCGGGCTCGCCCTTCGCCAGCTCATCTGGACCGGCTTGGGCGTCGGCATCGCCCTCGTCGTGCTCGTCCTGCTGCGCGACCATCGCGCGCTGCGGCGCTACACCTACACCGCGGGGCTCTTCGCGCTGATCTTCATCGCGCTGCCGCTCACGCCCCTCGGCCACTCGGTCTACGGCGCGAAGATCTGGATCAAGCTCGGCGCCTTCACCTTCCAGCCGGCCGAGGTCGCCAAGATCCTGCTCGCGATCTTCTTCGCCGGCTATCTCGTGCAGACCCGCGACATGCTCGCCCTCGCCGGGCGCAAGTTCCTCGGCATCACCTTCCCCCGCGGCCGCGACCTCGGCCCGCTCGTCATCGCCTGGCTCGCCGCCGCGCTCGTCCTCGTGCTGGAAAACGACTTCGGCACGACGTTGCTGATCTTCGGGCTCTTCGTCGCCATGCTCTACATCGCGACCGAGCGCACCTCGTGGATCGTCCTCGGCCTGGGCCTCGCCGCCGTCGGTGCGGTCGTCGTCTACCAGTTCGCCGGGCACGTGCAGACCCGCATCCTGTGCTGGACCGACACCTTCTCCGAGGCCGGCATGGAGCAGTGCGGCCAGCTCGGCACCGGGATCATGGGCATGGCCGCCGGCGGCATCTCCGGCACCGGCCTGGGCCGCGGCCGGCCGTGGCTGACCCCGCTGCCCGAGTCGGACTTCATCTTCACCAGCCTCGCCGAGGAGCTCGGCCTCATCGGCGTCTTCGCGCTGATCCTGCTCTACGCGCTGCTCGTCGAGCGCGGCCTGCGCTCGGCCATCGGCCTGCGCGACGGCTTCGGCAAGCTGCTCGCGAGCGGACTGACCTTCGTCCTGGCCATCCAGGTCTTCGTCGTCATCGGCGGCGTCACCCGGGTCATCCCGCTCACCGGTCTCACCCTCCCCTTCGTCGCCTACGGCGGGTCCTCGCTGCTGACCAACTGGACGCTCATCGCGATCCTGCTGCGGATCAGCGACCACGCCCGCCGGCCGGAGCCGGAGTTCGACCCGGCCTCGATGGACGCCCCGACGCAGGTGGTGAAGACGCGATGAACCAGCCCATCCGCCGCCTGTCGATGCTCGTCGCGCTGATGTTCGTCCTCCTGCTCGGCGCGAGCACGTGGATCCAGGTTCTCGGCAGCCAGGACATCAACGACCGCCCGGGCAACCGCCGCACGCAGCTCGAGAGCTATGCCCGCGAGCGCGGCCAGATCCTCCTCGGCGGTCGTGCCATCGCCTCGTCGTCGCCGACGCAGGACGACCTGCAGTGGCAGCGCACCTACAGCGACCCGCGGCTCTACTCGCACGTCACGGGATGGAACTCCTTCACCTACGGCCCCGGTGGCGGCGTCGAGTCCGCCTCCGACGGCCTGCTCTCCGGCCGCGACGACAAGCTCTTCTACGACCGGCTCACGGGCACGATCGCCGGCCGCACGCCGAAGGGGGCGAGTGTCGAGCTGACCATCAACCCCCAGGTGCAGCGCGCCGCGGACGAGGCCCTCGGTGACCAGCGCGGCGCCGTCGTCGCCCTCGACCCGCGCACCGGCGAGATCCTCGCGATGGTCTCGCACCCCGACTTCGACCCGACGCCCCTGGTGAGCCACTCGCCGGCGACGGAGAAGAAGGCCTGGGACTCGCTCAACTCCGACCCGGGCCGCCCCCTGGTCAACCGCGCGATCTCCGGCAACCTCTACCCGCCGGGCTCGGTCTTCAAGATCGTCACGGCCGCGGCCGCCATCGAGGACGGCCAGTGGTCCAAGGACTCCGAGATCCCGGGCCCGGCCGAGCTCGACCTGCCGCAGACCACGACCAACCTGCCCAACTCGCACGCCGGCGCCTGCGGGCCCAACGACATGGTGACCCTCGCGGTCGCCATGCAGGACTCGTGCAACACCGCCTTCGGCTGGCTCGGCATGGAGCTCGGCGGCGACGCGATGCGGGAGCAGGCGAGCAAGTTCGGCTTCGGCGAGGACCTCGACATCCCGATGAAGGTCACGCCGTCGACGCTCCCCGACGAGATGAACCCGCCGCAGGAGGCCCAGGTCGGCATCGGCCAGTACGACGTGCGCGTCACCCCGCTGCAGGTCGCCATGGTGAGCGCGGCGGTCGCCAACGACGGCGTCGTCATGACCCCGCACCTCGTCCAGTCGGTGCTCGGCTCCGACCTGTCGGAGATCAGCGAGACCAAGCCCGAGCAGCTGTCCAAGGCCATGGAACCCGAGACGGCCGACGAGCTCACCGACATGATGAAGCTCGTCGTCGAGCGCGGCACGGGCACCCAGGCCGCCGTCCCCGGCTACAGCGTCGCCGGCAAGACCGGCACCGCCGAGCACGCCGACGGCGCCGCGCCGCACGCGTGGTTCACCGGATTCGCCCCGGCCGACAACCCGAAGATCGCCGTGGCGGTCGTCGTCGAGGACGGCGGCCGGGCCGGCAACGAGGCCTACGGCGGATCGGTCGCCGGACCGATCAGCGCGGCCGTGATGAAGGCGGCGCTCGAGTGACCCACCACCCCAGCACCCACACCACCCGCACGTCCAGGGGGACAGCATGAGCACCTCGACACCGCGTCTGCTCGGCGGCCGCTACGAGGTCGGCGAGCTCATCGGGCGCGGCGGCATGGCCGAGGTCCACCTGGGCCACGACGCCCGACTCGGCCGTCCGGTCGCGATCAAGATCCTGCGCACCGACCACGCCCGCGACGCCGCCTTCCTCGGCCGCTTCCGCCGCGAGGCGCAGTCGGTCGCCGGCCTCAACCACCGCTCGATCGTCGCCGTCTACGACTCCGGCGAGGACCGCATCACCGAGGCCGGTGGCGCGACCCTCGACATCCCCTACATCGTCATGGAGTACGTCGACGGCCGCACGCTGCGCGAGCTGCTCAACGAGTCCGAGCACGGCTACCTCGACCCCGCCGACGCCGCCCGCATCGTCCAGCAGGTCCTCGAGGCCCTCGACTACAGCCACGACATGGGCATCGTCCACCGCGACATCAAGCCCGGCAACGTCATGGTCACCGACGACGGCAGCGTCAAGGTCATGGACTTCGGGATCGCCCGGGCCATCGCCGACACCCAGGCCACGATGACCCAGACCCAGGCGGTCATCGGCACCGCGCAGTACATCTCGCCCGAGCAGGCGCGCGGCGAGACGGTCGACAAGCGCAGCGACGTCTACTCCTCCGGCTGCCTGCTCTTCGAGCTGCTCACCGGGCGCACGCCCTACACCGGCGAGCCCATCTCGCTGACCTACCAGCACGTCAACGCCGACATCCCGCTCCCTTCGTCGGTCAACCCCGACGTCCCGGCGGAGCTGGACGCGATCACCCACCACGCGCTGACCAAGGACCGCGACGAGCGCTACCCCGACGCCCGGACGATGGCCGAGGACCTCGGGGCATACCGCGGCGGCATGCCGATCAGCCCGGTTGCCACCGAGCGGCTCGAGGCCGCGACGACGACCCTGCCGGTCACCGCGCCCAGCGCCGCCGCGCCGCTGGCGGCCGACCCCGACACCGCATCGATGCCCCTGGCCGGACCACGGCGCCGCCGCTCCGGCCTGGGCTGGGTCTTCGCTGCCCTCCTGCTCATCCCGCTCGCCCTGCTCGGGTGGTACGCGTGGAGCGCCAGCCAGGGCGAGGAGGTCGTGCAGGTGAGCGTGCCCGACCTCGTCGGCAAGGACGAGGCCGTCGCCCGCTCGGAGCTGACCAAGGTTGGCCTGCGGCCCGATGTCGAGAAGGTCGCGGACGACGCGCCGATGGGCGAGGTCGTCGCGCAGGACCCCGGCAAGGGAGCGAGCGTCCCGTCCGGGGACACCGTCGTCATCGAGGTCTCCAACGGCCCCGGAGAGGTCGGGGTGCCGAGCATCATCGGCATGAGCCGCAGCGAGGCCAAGTCCGCCCTCGAGGCCCAGGGCCTCACGCTCGGCACCGTCACCGAGGAGGACAGCCCCGACCAGGCGGCCAACCACGTCATCAGCACCAACCCCGGCGTCGCCGAGCCGGTGGCGAAGGGGAGCAGTGTGGACGTCGTCGTCGCGAGCGGCGACGTGCAGCTCAAGGACTACACCGGCCAGCAGATCGACGACGTGCGCAACGAGATCTTCGCGCTCGGCCTCGAGGTCAGCGTCGAGTCCGAGATCTCCAGCGAGGAGCCGGGCACGATCCTGAGCCAGGATCCCGACGCGGGCAAGGTCCGTCAGGGACGCACGGTCACCTTCGTCGTGGCGCGCGAGCCCAACCAGACGACGACCGCGACCGTCACCGAGACGCCGACGGACACCTCGACGAGCGAGTCCTCGAGCGACTCCCCGACGAGCAGCGACAGCCCGAGCAGCTCGGAGCCGTCGTCGACCTCGACCTCGCCGTCGGGCACGCTCAGCCCGTCGCCCAGCTCGACCCGCACCCCCGGGTCGGACCGCACGACCCAGTCCCCCTCGAGCCCGTAGTCGTCCCTCGACCCCGCGAGCGCAGCCGCTGATCCCGTCGGCCCTCGGGTGTGCCCTCGTGGCGGGCGAGAACCCTGCACAACCCTAGGGTCGTGCAGGGTTGCCCCCTGTCGGCGGGATCAGTCGTCCCCGCGCCCGCGGGACTCGTCGAAGAAGACATCGATGCGCTGGAACCCCTTGAGCCGCTGCGCCTCGGCGTGCCGGGCATAGGCCCGCTGGTCGGCGCTCGTCAGCACGACCTGGTCGGTGAAGGGCGTGAGCAGCGCCCGCGGCCACAGGTGCTCCTTGCGCACGACGTTGACCTCGACGCAGAGCATGATGGCGACCGACATCGTGTAGAGGAAGACGAGCAGACCCAGGACGATGGCGAAGACGGAGTTGAGGTTGCTCGCCCGCTCGATGACGGTGCTGACGTAGACCGCGCCGACCGCCTGCATCCCCTGCCACGACAGCGCCGCGAGCAGGGCGCCCGGCAGCACGTCGGTGAGGTCGAGCGGCCGACTCGTCGCGATGATGAAGATGACGGCGATGACGAGCGTGTTGAGCAGCACCGAGGCGATGGTGATCGCCCAGCCGGTGTAGCCCCCGGAGACGAGCTGCTGGAGATAGGTCGTCAGGCCGGTGGTGACGACGATCGTCAGCCCGGCGACGAGGAGCAGGAGCAGGCCACGGCCGCGGCTGGCGAAGGGGTTGGGCCGGCTGTTGCGCGGGACCATCCACGCGGTGTTGCTCGCGTACTGCAGCGCCTGCCCCACACCGAGGCCACCGTAGAGCGCGGCGAGACCACCGACGAGCAGACCGACCGGGCCACCACCGATGGTGCCCGTCGTGCGCAGCTCGTCACCGACGATCGGGAACTCCGACAGGGCCGAGTCGAGGATCCGCTCCTGCCATTCCGGCTGGCCCTGCAGGACGATGCCGACGACCGTCGAGAGCAGGAGCAGCCCGGGGAAGAGGGAGAGGAACCCGTAGTAGGTGAGCAGCGCGCACAGGTAGCCGCCGAAGTCGTCGAAGAACTTGTAGACGACCGCGATCGGGAAGCCCAGGACGGGGTGGCGGCGCTGGATTCGGTCCAGCGGGCCGACGGTCGGCTCGCTCATCTCCCCCCTTCGCCCGTCAGCCGGCGGCGACGGCCCGGGCCACGCCCTCGACATCGCGCACCAGGGGCGACATGCCGGCGCTGCGCGCGACGGCACCGGTGTCACCGGTCATCTCCAGCCAGTTGGCGAGGATCCGGTGGCCGCCCTCGGTGAGGACGGACTCGGGGTGGAACTGCACGCCGTGCAGCGGCAGGTCGCGGTGGTGGGCGGCCATGATGACGCCGGACTCGGTGTGCCCGTTGGGCACAAGGGTGTCGGGCACGGTCGCCGGGTCGATCGTCAGCGAGTGGTAGCGCGTCGCGGTGAAGGGCGAGGCGAGGCCGGCGAGGACGCCGGTCTGGTCGTGCAGCACCCGGCTCGTCTTGCCGTGGAGCAGCTCGGGGGCCCGGCCGACGGTCGCGCCGAGCACGATCCCGAGGGCCTGGTGGCCGAGGCAGACGCCGAGCATCGGCTGGGCCCGCTCGGCGCAGGCCTCGATCATCGCGGTCGAGACACCGGCCTCCTCGGGGGTGCCCGGCCCGGGCGAGATGAGCACGCCGTCGAAGTCGGCCCCGTCGGCCGCCGAGACGGCGTCGTTGCGCACGACCGTCGTCTCGGCACCCAGCTGCTGGAGGTACCCGACGATGGTGAAGACGAAGCTGTCGTAGTTGTCGACGACGAGGATGCGGCTCACCGGCACAGTATGGGCCCTCACCGCGCCGACGTCAGCGGGCGGGCGTGCTCCAGGGTCGTACGCCCGTCGAAGGGGGGCAGCTCGGTCTCGTCGGACTGCTGGACCTCGTAGCCCAGGCCGACCGCGTCGACGTACTGCTTGTAGATGCTCACCGAGGGGTCGCTGTCGAGCTCCGAGCGCAGGTCCTCCGGGTCGCCGATCGCGGTGATCGTGAAGGGCGGCGAGTAGACCCGCCCCTGGAGGATGAGCGTGTTGCCGACGCAGCGCACCGCGCTCGTCGAGACGACGCGCTGGTCCATGATCTGCATCGCCTCGGCCCCACCGCGCCACAGGGCGTTGACCACGCCCTGCACGTCCTGCTGGTGGACGACGACGTCGTCGACGGTGAAGCCCTCGGGGACCTCGCTCGCCTTGAGGTGCGCGTCGTCGAGGGTGACGGTCACCGACGGACCCTCGACGGCCGTGGTGCCGGCCGTGCGGGCGCTGGCCCGGCTCTGCTTGTCGATGGACCGCAGCCGGGAGCTGCCGGGGGCGGCCTGCTTGGTGAGGTCGTCGACCTCGGTGCGCAGCGACCGCACGCGGGAGGCAGAGCGCTCGTTGTCGATGGTGCGCTCACGGATGACGTCGGGCAGGTCGGTCGCCTCGCTGCGCAGGTCGGTGCCGCGGGCCGTCGTGCTCGACGTCGCGAAGAGCAGGCCGGCGGCCATGGCGATGACGGGCACGAGTGCCGACCACCGGCTCGGTCGGTGGGTCAGCCAGGTGCGCACGCGCGAGCGCAGTGCCGCTGCGGCGTGGGCCGGGTCCAGGTCCGGCACGGAGGCACCCCCTTCGGTCGGTCGTGCGGTGCTCGGCATCTACGCTAGGCCACGACGTCCGCAGACCCGAGGAGCACCCAGTGGCGAAGCCCGCCGACGACGCGCAGGAGACGACCGACGAGGCCACCTCGTCGGCCGAGACGACCGCGAAGAAGTCCGCCAAGAGCGCCTCGCGCTCCGGCGACCCGAGCAAGCGTGCGGCGGCGGCCGAGGCCGAGACGCGCAGCGGCTCGCGGCACAAGGTCAAGGCGCAGCGGGTGGGCAACCCCAGCTGGTTCGTCCCCGTCATGCTCGGCCTCATGCTCATCGGCCTCGTGTGGGTCGTGACCTTCTACATCACCCAGGAGCAGTACCCCGTGGAGTCCTGGGGCCGGTGGAACCTCGGTGCGGGCTTCGCCTTCATCCTCGCCGGCTTCGCGATGACGACACGCTGGCGCTGAGCCGGTCGGGCGGCTGCGCCCACCCACCGTGGGGACGATTCCCCACAGAGCCTGTGGACAACTCGAGTTGTCCACAGGCTTTTTCACATCTGGGGACAAATGACACGCGTGTAACTCGCCTGTCCACAGGGCCGGATCAGCCGAAGGGGGCCTCGAAGCCGGTCGGGGAGAGGGCATAGCGCGCGACGCCCAGCACGACGACGACCGCGAGGACGGCGACGATCCCCACCCAGGCCAGGCCGGGCTGACGGCGGCTGCGGGAGAGGGCGATGACCGCCGCGAGGAGCGCGCCGGCGACGAGCCCGCCGAGATGGGCCTGCCAGGCGACGTTGGGGACGAGGAAGCCGATGACGGCGTTGATCGCGATCGTCGCGATCATCGACGAGCTGTCGCGGCCGAGGTGACGGTTGAGCACGATGACCGCCGCGAAGAGGCCGAAGACGGCGCCGGAGGCCCCGACGATCGGCACGTAGGCATTGGGGTCGGCCGGGTCGACCGGCTGGAAGAGCAGCCAGGTCACCGAGCCGGCGAGCGCGGTGACGAGGTAGATCGCGAGATAGCGGGCCCAGCCGAGCATCCGCTCGAGGTAGCCGCCGACGAGCCACAGCGCGAGCATGTTGAAGAGGATGTGCATCGGCTGGTTGGGGCTGTGGGCGAAGGCCGAGGTCAGCAGCCGCCACGGCTCGCTCGTGCCGAGGGCGGGGGCGAAGGCCACCTCGCTGAAGACCCGGGGCGAGAGCAGCTCGCCGATCCACACGACGACGCAGACGGCGATGATCGAGATCGTCAGCCAGGGGCGGTCGGTGCCGGTCGTGGCGCGCCCGCCGAAGACGGTGCGCTGGGGGCGCTCCCCCTTCGACCCCTCACGGACGCAGTCGACGCACTGGACGCCGACGGCCGCGCTGCGCTGGCACTGCGGGCACACCGGTCGGTGGCACCGCTGGCAGCGGATGTAGGAGATCTGGTCGGGGTGCCGGGGGCACGTCGGCGCCTCCGGGGAGGCGCCGGTGCCGCCGTCCGTGGACGATCCGCCCCAGCCGGACGGCGGCAGCGACACGAGATCAGTCCTGGACGATCTCGACGGACTCGATGGTCACCGGCTCGACCGGCTTGTCCATCGCGCCGGTCTGGACGCCGGCGATCTTGTCGACGACCTCGCGGCTCGGGCCGTCGGCCACCTCGCCGAAGATCGTGTGCTTGCCGTTGAGCCACGGGGTCTCGCCGACGGTGATGAAGAACTGCGAGCCGTTGGTCCCGCGGCCCATCTGCTTGCCGGCGTTGGCCATGGCGAGCAGGTAGGGCTTCGAGAAGGTCAGGTCGGGGTGGATCTCGTCGTCGAAGGTGTAGCCGGGGCCGCCGACGCCCTGACCCAGCGGGCAGCCGCCCTGGATCATGAAGCCGGAGATGACCCGGTGGAAGTCGAGGCCGTCGTAGAACTTCGTCGGGTTGGTGCGACCCGCGTCGTCCTGGTACTCCTTCTCGCCCGTGGCGAGGCCGACGAAGTTGTCGACGGTCTTGGGGGCCTGGTTGGGGAACAGCTCGATGGAGATGTCGCCGTGGTTGGTGTGCAGGATCGCCTTCATGGCGTCCATGCTAACGACCGCGGGCGAAGGGAGGACGTGGCGGGCCCCTCGCCCCTATCGGTTTCATCGGCCGACGATCCGGTGCAGGATGGGGGAGTACCCCATCGGCGCAGGAGGAAGTGTGTTCCAGAAGAACAGCAAGGTCGAGGACGGGCGAGTCAAGGCCCACGAGACCGCCGAGGCAGCATCGCTCAAGGTGCACGAGATCATCGACAAGGTCGCCGAGCACACCGAGCACGGCAGCGAGCGGGCCCAGGAGCTCAAGGCCGCCGCCTCGGAGCAGGCCGCCGCGACCCGCGAGGGTGCCGCGAGCAGGGCCGCCGACCTCAAGGAGCAGGCCGAGGAGGCCAAGAAGCAGGCCGCCAAGGACGCCAAGAAGGGCCGCAAGCAGGCGCGCAAGCAGGTCCGCTCGGCCCAGAAGCAGGCCCGCAAGAAGGGTGAGCAGGCCGGCAAGGACGTGCAGGACGTGCGCGACACCCTCGTCGACGAGGTGCTGCCCAAGGTCGTCCAGACCGCGAGCGGCCTGGCTGCCGCCGGCGCCGTCGCGGGCCGCAAGGCTGCCGACGAGGCCGCCGTCCGCGCCCCCGAGGTCGTCGCCGCGCTGCGTGACGAGCGCGACCCGCAGCTGGCCCTCGCCGCCGCGAAGGGGGAGAAGCCGCGCAAGAAGCGTCGCGGCCTCAAGCTCCTGCTCCTCGCCCTCGTCGCCGGTGGCATCGCGGCCGTCGTCGCGAAGCAGAAGCAGGGCCCGAAGAAGGACCCGTGGGCCGTGCCGGCCGGCGACCCCTACAAGGCCCCCGCCTCGGGTCGCGCCTCGACGCTCGCCACCCCGGCCGCCGCCGGTGCCGGCGCTGCCGCGGCCCCCGCCGTGAGCGAGGCCGCCGACACCCCGGACGCACCCACCACGACCGACCCGCTCGCCGCCCCGGCCGCGATCGACGAGGACCCGCTGGCCGCCCCGGCCGCCCCGGTCGAGGACACCCCCGAGGCCCGCGCCCAGGACGAGGCCGAGGTCGAGGGCACCGACGCGTGGAGCTCCGCGCGCGACTGGGCGGACAACTCGGCCGTCCCGTCGACGACGGAGACCTCCGAGGGCAGCGACGTCACGCCGCACAACCTCGGTGGCGACCTGCCGGTCGACGAGGACCGCAAGGCCTGACCACACCGAAGGGGGTCGGTTCCGCACCAGCGGAACCGACCCCCTTCGTCATGCCATCACCCGTTGGTCTGGGTCCCACGTTCCGCGTGGGCGGTGTGAGGCCGCCCGCGGCCGAGCCTCGAGACCCAGGTCCCCTCAGGCCAGGAAGTCCCCGACGAGCCGCGCGAAGCCCTCCGCGTGCTCGATCTGCACCCAGTGACCGCACCGGCCGAAGACGTGCAGCTGCGAGTCGTCGATGAGCTCGTGCAGTCGCATCGAGGTGCTCAGTGGGATCACCTCGTCGTCGCGGCCGTGGAGGATCAGCGCGGGCTGCGTGAGAGCGCGGATGTCGGCGTCGGGCACGGCCAACGCCTCGACCCAACGCTGCCGCGGGGCGGGGAACATCGCGCTGAAGGCCTCGTGGACCCCCGGCCGAGTCGCCGCGTCGAGCCGCAGCTGGGCCAGGTCCTCGGTGAGCAGCGACTTGTCGTACGCGAAGACGTCCATGAGCTCGATCATGTTGGGCAGCGACGGCTCGAAGCCCCACACCTTGTCCAGGCCCTCGGTGATCTCGAAGGGCACACCCGCCGCGCCCATGAGGACGAGCTTGTCGACCCGCTCGGGGTGGTGCGTCGCGATGTTGAGCGCGAGCGCCCCGCCGAAGCTGTTGCCGACGACCGAGACCCGCTCCAGACCCAGGGCGTCGAGCAACCCGACGAGGTGCTGGGTCCACGTCGCCATGTCATAGGTGACGCCCTCGGGCCGCTCCGTGTAGCCGAAGCCGAGCACGTCGGGGGCGATGACCCGGTGCTGCTGCGACAGGGCCGGCAGCACGCCGCGCCAGTTGGCCCACGCGCTCACGCCCGGCCCGGAGCCGTGGATGAGCAGGACGGGGTCGCCCTCGCCGACGTCGTGGTAGTTGGTGGCCACGCCGGCGACGTCGATCGTGGAGGCGATTTCGGGATTGGCGGTCTGCACATCGGTCATGTCGGCACCGTAGGCCCGTCGACGCCATGCCAAAGGGGGGTGCTCCGCTGTGCGGAACACCCCCCTTCGTCCTGCGTCAGCCGCCGTAGGTGAGCAGCACGTTGCCCGTGCTGTCGTGGGTGTGACCCGGCCAGTAGGTGTTGCTCCACAGGCGCAGGAACTCACCCGACTCCGGGTCGCTCGCGATGACGGTGGGCCCCAGGCCCTGCATCTGCTCCGAGGTGCACCCGGTCGCGAAGGACGCGGTTGCGCCCGCTGGCACCTGGACCGTTCCCGACTCCGGCGGGTCGGGCATCTTGGCGACGCGACCGAGGAGCATCGACTTCTCGTAGAGGCCGTCGTAGAGGGCGAGCGGTGGCTGGTTGTCGCGCAGGACGACCCCCGAGTGGAGGTTCTGGTCCGTCATGAGCAGGACGTCGACGGGGTCGTCCGAGGCATTGTGCACCGCGACCTCGCAGGTCGGTGCGGCCCAGAAGATCCCTCCCCCAGCGCGGGTGGCTGCGGGTGCCGCGCTCGCGGTCCCGGCGATGAGAGCTACGGCCGCGGCCGCGCCCAGCAAGTGTGTGGTCGTACGCATGGTGTCCCCTTTGATCACCGGCGCGGTCACGGTTGGGCCGCGTCCACCTGAGCAGACGCGTGGGGCCGGGGTCCGGTTGCATCCGGACCCCGGCCCCAGGCCGCCCGCTGATCGGGGAGCGAGGACAGAGCGTCTATCCCCCCGCTGATCGAGGAGCGAGGAACGAGCGTCTCGAGATCAGACCCCGCTCGCCACCGGCTCCGGCTCGGTGGTGGCCGCCCGGGCCCGGTGGCGCGGGATGAGCAGGCAGACGAGGGCGCCCGCGAGCGCCGCCCCGGCACCGACGACGAAGCAGACCTTGAAGGCCGACTCGTCGGGGATGACGTGGCCGCCGAGGGTGATCGTGCGGCTGGTGAGGATCGCCGCCATGACCGCGCCGGCGATCGTCGTGCCGACCGAGCGCATGAGGCCGTTGACCCCGACGCTGGAGCCGGCCTCGGCCTCGGGGACGTTGTCGAGGATGAGGGTGGGCATCGCGGCGTAGCCGATGCCCACGCCCGCACTGGCGACGAGGCTGGCGACCATGAGCTGCCAGGGGGCGCTCATGAGGAAGAGTGCGACGAGGTAGCCCAGGCCGACGACGGTCGCACCGACGGCGAGGGTGATGCGTGCGCCGAGGGTCGTGATCATCCGGCTGGAGACCGGCGCGAAGACGAGCATCATCAGACCGCCGGGTGCCATCCACAGGCCGGCCTCGAGGATCGTCTGGCCGAGGCCGTAGCCGGTGGCCTCGGGCATCTCGAGCAGCTGGGGCACGACGATGGCCTGGGCCATCATGCCGAAGCCGATGAGCACGGCCGCGAGGTTGGTGAAGAGGACCGGGCGGCGCGCGGTCGTGCGCAGGTCGACGAGCGGGTCGCGGTGGCGCAGCTCGTACCAGCCCCACGCGAGGAGGACCACGACGCCACCGGCGATGCTGCCCGCGGTGCGGCCGGAGTCCCAGCCCCACTCCGAGCCCTTGCTGATGCCGATGAGCGCCGAGCAGAGACCGACGGCGAGGCCGATGATGCCGACGACGTCGAGGTGGGCCGGGTGCGCGTCGTGCACGTGGGGGACGACGACGAGCGTGGCGACCAGGACGACGAGCGCGAGGCCGGAGGAAAACCAGAAGAGGCCGTGCCAGGAGAAGTCCTGGGCGATCCACGCGGCGAGCGGCAGGCCGATGGCGCCACCGACACCCATCGTCGCGCTGACCGCGGCGACGGCCCCGGCACGCTTGTCGACCGGCGCGACCTCGCGGACCATGCTGATCGCGACCGGGATGTAGCCCATGGCCATGCCCTGCAGGACGCGCCCGACGAGGAAGGGCGTCAGCGTGTCACCGAGGGCAGCGACCGCCGAGCCGACCGCGAGGAGCGCGGCGGAGGCGACCATGACCTTCTTCTTGCCGAACATGTCGGCCAGGCGCCCGGTGACCGGCATGGTCACAGCAGCGGCGAGCAGGGTCGCGGTGACGGCCCAGGAGGCAGAACCCGCGTCGGTCCCGAGCAGCTTGGGCAGCTCGGCCTGGATCGGGATGACGAGCGACTGCATGAGCGCGCCGCTGAAGCTGCCGAGGCACAGGACGACGATGACGACGACCGGTGAGAAGCGGGACGGCGCGGGCGCGACGGCCGGCGACGAAGCTGACATGGGGAAGGGTCCTTGTCCGAGGGGTTATGTAACCTACACAAGCAGGCGATGTGTACTCTACACATCATGGAGTCGACAGCCCAAGCCGGTTTCGCGGAGACCTCGCTCACGCCCACCGACGGCCCCGCCTGGACGGCGATCAAGGTCTCGGCCAGGTGGGAGCGGGCACGGCGCCACGTCGAGGTGACCCAGCAGCTCAAGGTCGCCGAGGGGCGCCTGCTCTGGCTGCTGCGCGACGGGCAGCCGCGCTCCCTTCGCCAGATCGCCGAGGAGCTCGACCTCGAGCAGTCGACGATCAACCGGCAGGTCCATGCCGCCCTCGAGTCCGGGGTCGTCGAGCGCTCCCGCCCGCAGGACTCGCCGACCTATGTCATCACCATGAGCGAGCAGGGCCGCGACCGCTTCCTCGCCGACATGGAGCGCCTGCTGCGGGTCTACGGCCACGGCATCGCCGCCGTGCCGGCGGCCGAGCAGGAGCGCTTCCTCGAGCACCTCGAGGCCTTCGCCACCGCCATCGGCGACTGCTCGCAGGCCCCCGCCGCCCCCGCTGGGTGAGCTGCGAGCGCCGGGCCACCCAACGCTGGTCGCGGTGCGAGCGCCAGCGAGCCTCGAGACCTGCCACGCTGACCCCATGAGCGCCGACGCCATCCGTGAGCACGCCCTGTCCTGCCGGGCGCCTGGCCCGACGAGCCCTGGGAGGGCGACCTCGTCGCCAAGGTCGGCCCCGGCGAGCGGGGCAAGATCTTCGCCTTCCTCGGGGAGAGCGGCGTGGGTGTCAAGGCGGGCAGCACCCGCGAGGAGGCCGACGAGTGGCTCGCCCGCTACCCCGACGACGCCGCGGTCATGGCCTACATCGGCCGCAACGGCTGGAACACGCTGATGATCGGCGGCGCGATCCCCCTCGACGAGCTGCTCGAGGCCGTCGACGACTCCTACGAGGCGATCGTGGCCAAGCTGCCGAGGAAGTACCGACCCCAGGCATGACGAAGGGGGGTGCACCGCCAGGCGGTGCACCCCCCTTCGCTCTCGGTGGAGGCGATCGGACTCGAACCGACAACCCTCTGCTTGCAAAGCAGATGCGCTACCAATTGCGCCACGCCCCCGAGGGCTGGTGGATCAGGTGGGACGGTCGGTGGCCGCGGCCCAGACGCCGCCCTCAGCAGGCTGGGGAGTGCGGGACATCCGGCTGGTGGCCGCGTGCAGGTCCTTGTCAGAACGATGCAGCTCGACCTTGCGCCGGGCGTACACCGCACCGGCTGCTGCCGCGACGAGTACGAGGACCTTCTTCATGGAGATCTCCTCACCGTCAGTGGTGGGCCCAGGAGGACTTGAACCTCCGACCTCTTCGTTATCAGCGAAGCGCTCTAACCGCCTGAGCTATGGGCCCGTGTGCGCCGTGGATCTCTCCGTGGCGCGACGCCCGAGATTACCCCACACTTCCCGCCGACACCAAAACGGCGGTCGGTGCGCGGATCAGTCGTCGGTCAGCGTCATGTGCACGCCGCCGACGAGGCTGGCGACGATGTTGTAGAGGAAGGCGCCGAGGGTCGCGACGGCCGTCAGCAGGAAGACGTCGATGACCGCGATGACGATCGACAGGGACAGCACGCGGCCGAAGCCGAGGAAGTCCATGACGTCGAAGGTCTCGCCCGAGCCGTCACCGATGATCTGGCCGGCGAGCTCGTTGATCGAGTCGAAGACGCCCATCGCGGACAGCAGGGCCCACATGACGCCGGTCATGACGACCAAGGCGATGCCCATGGCCACCGAGACGAGGAAGCCGACCTTCATCACGGAGAAGGGGTCGACCCGCGAGACCATGAGCTTGACCCGGCGGCCACCTCGCGGCGCAGGTCGTGAGGCTCCGGCCGACGCGGTGCGTCGGGTCGCCTGGGACGGCCCCGCGGCCGTGCGGACGGCCGTGGTGTCTCCTGTCGTGCTCACTCCTGGTCACCTCCGGGGGCATCCCCCTGCTGGGCGGTCCCCGCCGAGTCCTCGACGGGTGCGTCAGGGTCCGACGCTACATCGTCACCCTCGGCATCCGTTTCTTCGCCACGGTCGACGTTGCGGGCGACGGCGACGATCGAGTCACCCTTGCGCGGCGTCGCGAAGCTGACGCCCATGGTGTTGCGGCTCGTGCGGTTGACCTCCGAGACGGCCGACCGGACGATGTTGCCCTTCTCCATCACGACCATGACCTCGTCGGTCTCGTCGACGACGAGCGCCCCGACGAGCTGGCCGCCCTTGCCGGAGTTGGCGGCCGTGACGCCCAGTCCGGCGCGACCCTTGGCCGTCCACTGGGAGGCCGCGGTCCGCTTGGCGACGCCGTTCTCGAAGACGACGAAGACGTCGGGGTCGGTGCCGTCCTCGATGACGTTGAGCGCCAGCAGCGAGTCGTCGCCGCGGAACTTCATGCCGGTGACACCGCTCGTCGAGCGGCCCATCGGTCGGATGATGTCGTCGCTCGCGTGGAAGCGCACCGACTGCGCATTGCGCGAGACGAGCAGCAGGTCGTCCTCCGGCCCGACGAGGCCGACGCCGATGAGCTCGTCGTCCTCGCGCAGCTTGATCGCGATGAGGCCGCCGCTGCGGGGGGAGTCGTACTCGGTCAGGCGGGTCTTCTTCACCAGGCCGCGCTTCGTCGCGAGCACGAGGTAGGGGGCCGCCTCGTAGTCCTCGATCGCGTAGACCGCGGCGATCTGCTCGTCGGGCTGGAAGGCGAGCAGGTTGGCCACGTGCTGGCCCTTGCCGTCGCGCGCCGCCTCGGGCAGCTCGTAGGCCTTGACCCGGTAGACCCGGCCGAGGTTGGTGAAGAAGAGCAGCCAGTGGTGCGAGGTCGTCGTGAAGAAGTTGCGCACGACGTCCTCGCCGCGCAGGGAGGCCCCGCGCACGCCCTTGCCGCCGCGCTTCTGGGCGCGGTACTCGTCGACCCGGGTGCGCTTGGCGTAGCCACCGCGGGTGATCGTCACGACGACGTCCTCCTGCGGGATGAGGTCCTCCATCGCGACGTCGCCGTCGTAGGGCAGGATCCGCGTGCGCCGGTCGTCGCCGTAGCGGTCGACGATCTCGGCGAGCTCGTCGGAGACGATCTGCCGCTGCCGCTCCGGGCGGGCGAGGATGTCCTTGTAGTCGACGATCCGGGCTTCGATCTCGTCGTGCTCGTCGATGATCTTCTGCCGCTCCAGGGCCGCCAGGCGGCGCAGCTGGAGGTTGAGGATCGCCATCGCCTGCAGCTCGTCGATGTCGAGCAGCTCGATCAGCCCTTCGCGGGCCTCGTCGACCGTCGGGGAGCGGCGGATGAGCGCGATGACCTCGTCGAGCATGTCGAGGGCCTTGAGATAGCCGCGCAGGATGTGGATCGCGGCCTCGTCCTTGCGCAGCCGGTACTCGGTGCGGCGCACGATGACGTCGATCTGGTGCTCGACCCAATAGCGGATGAAGGCCGAGATCGGCAGGGTCCGCGGCACGCCGTCGACGAGGGCGAGCATGTTGGCGCCGAAGGTCGTCTGCAGCTGGGTGTGCTTGTAGAGGTTGTTGAGCACGACCTTGGCCACCGCATCGCGCTTGAGCACGATGACGAGGCGCTGGCCGGTGCGGCCGGAGGACTCGTCGCGGATGTCGGCGATGCCCGACAGGCGACCCTCCTTGGTCATCTCCGCGATCTTCTGCGCGAGCGCGTCGGGGTTGACCTGGTAGGGCAGCTCGGTGACGACGAGGCAGGTGCGGCCCTGGATCTCCTCGACCTCGACGACGGCCCGCATGATGATCGAGCCACGGCCGGTGCGGTAGGCCTCGTCGATGCCACGGTTGCCCATGATGAGCGCGCCGGTGGGGAAGTCGGGGCCCTTGATCAGGCCCATGACCGCCTCGAGCGCCTCCTCGCGGGGGGCCTCGGGGTGCTCGAGCATCCACTGGGCGGCGTCGGCGACCTCGCGCAGGTTGTGCGGCGGGATCTGCGTGGCCATGCCGACGGCGATGCCGGCGGAGCCGTTGGCGAGCAGGTTGGGGAAGCGCGCCGGCAGCACGTCGGGCTGCAGCGTCTTGCCGTCGTAGTTGGGGACGAAGTCGACCGTCTCCTGGTCGATGTCGCGCACGAGCTCCATCGACAGCGGCGCCATCTTGCACTCGGTGTACCGCGGGGCGGCGGCACCGTCGTTGCCGGCGGAGCCGAAGTTGCCCTGACCGTCGATCAGCGGGTAGCGCAGCGACCACGGCTGCACGAGGCGGACCATCGCGTCGTAGATCGCGGAGTCACCGTGCGGGTGGTACTGACCCATGACGTCGCCGACGACGCGCGAGCACTTGTTGTAGCCGCGGTCAGGGCGGTAGCCGCCGTCGTACATCGCGTAGACGATGCGGCGGTGCACCGGCTTGAGGCCGTCGCGCACGTCAGGCAGCGCGCGGGAGACGATGACGCTCATCGCGTACTCGATGTAGCTGCGCTGCATCTCCGCGTTGAGGTCGACCGGCTCGGTCCGGTCGGTCTCGGGCGTGGTGGGGGTGTCGGTCATGTGGTCAGGTCACCTCGGGGTCGTGCCGAAGGGGGGGCGAAGGCTGGCTCGGCGCGTGGTCGCGTCAGATGTCGAGGAAGCGCACGTCGCGTGCGTTCTTCTGGATGAAGCTGCGGCGGGACTCGACGTCCTCGCCCATGAGGACGGCGAAGATCTCGTCGGCCGCGGCGGCGTCGTCGAGCGTCACCTGGAGCAGGACCCGGGTGTCGGGGTCCATCGTCGTCTCCCACAGCTCCTGGTAGTTCATCTCGCCCAGACCCTTGTAGCGCTGGACGGGGTTGTCCTTGGGCAGGCGCCAGCCCTTCGACTGGCCCTCGGCGATCATCGCGTCGCGCTCGCGGTCGCTGAAGGCGAACTCGTGGTCGTGGTTGGACCACTTGAGCCGGTAGAGCGGCGGCTGGGCGAGGTAGACGTAGCCGGCCTCGATGAGCGGCTTCATGAAGCGGAAGAGGAGCGTGAGCAGCAGGGTGCGGATGTGCATGCCGTCGACGTCGGCATCGGCCATGAGCACGATCTTGTGGTAGCGCGCCTTGCTCAGGTCGAAGTCCTCGCCGATGCCCGTGCCGAAGGCGGAGATCAGGGCCTGGACCTCGTTGTTGGCGAGGATCTTGTCGATCCGGGCCTTCTCGACGTTGAGGATCTTGCCGCGGATCGGCAGGATCGCCTGGTTCTCGGGGTTGCGGCCCGCCTTGGCCGAGCCGCCGGCGGAGTCACCCTCGACGATGAAGACCTCGGAGACCGTCGGGTCCTTGCTCTGGCAGTCGGAGAGCTTGCCCGGCAGCCCGCCGGACTCGAGCAGACCCTTGCGGCGGGTCGCCTCACGCGCCTTGCGGGCGGCCATCCGGGCCGCGGCGGCCTGCACGGCCTTGCGGACGATGTCCTTGCCGTCGTTGGGGTGGGCCTCGAGCCAGTGGCCGAACTCGTCGGTCATCGCCCGCTGGACGAAGCCCTTGACCTCGGAGTTGCCGAGCTTGGTCTTCGTCTGGCCCTCGAACTGCGGCTCGCCCAGCTTGACCGAGACGACGGCCGTCAGGCCCTCGCGGATGTCGTCGCCGGTGAGGTTGTCGTCCTTGTCCTTGAGCAGCCCCTGCTTGCGGGCGAAGTCGTTGATGAGCTTCGTCAGCGCCGCACGGAAGCCCTCCTCGTGGGTGCCGCCCTCGTGCGTGTTGATCGCGTTGGCATAGGTGTGGACCGACTCGCTGTAGGCCGTCGTCCACTGCATCGCCAGCTCGAGGGAGAGCTCGCGGGCGGTGTCCTCGGTCTCGATCGCGATGATCTCCTGGGTGACCGGCTCGGCCTTCTTGGACCCGACGAGGTGGGTGACGTAGTCGACGATGCCGTTGTCGTAGCGGTAGGAGACCTTGCGCGCCTTCTTCGGCGCCCCCTCCTCGGAGTCGACGACGTCGGTGATGTCGTCGTCGACGTGGTCGAGGTCCTCGGCCTGCTCCTCCTCGGTGGGCTCCTCGACGCGCTCGTCGACGAGGTTGATCGTCAGGCCCTTGTTGAGGAAGGCCATCTGCTGGAAGCGGGCCCGGATCGTCTCGTAGTCGTAGGTCGTCGTCTCGAAGATCTCGGGGCTGGCCCAGAAGGTGATCGTCGTGCCGGTCGCGTCGGTCTCCTCCTCCTGGCGAAGGGGGCCGGTCGGCACACCGCCCTCGAAGGACATGCGGTGGGCGTGGCCCTTCTGCCGCACGCAGACGTCGAGGCGGGTCGACAGGGCGTTGACCACGGAGGAGCCGACGCCGTGGAGGCCACCGGAGACCTTGTAGCCGCCGCCGCCGAACTTGCCGCCGGCGTGCAGCTGGGTGAGCACGAGCTCGACGGCGGAGACGCCCTCGGCCTCGTGGATGTCGGTGGGGATGCCGCGGCCGTTGTCCTTGACCCGGACCGCGCCGTCCTCCATGAGGGTGACGTCGATGGTGTCGGCGTAGCCGGCCATCGCCTCGTCGACGGAGTTGTCGACGATCTCCCAGACGAGGTGGTGCAGGCCGCGCTCACCGGTCGAACCGATGTACATGCCGGGCCGCTTGCGGACCGCCTCGAGACCCTCGAGGACGGTGATGGCACTCGCGTCGTACTCGGGAGAGCCGGTGTCCGGCGTCGTCGGCTGGGTCTGGGGAGACTGCTCGTCTGCCACGGTGCTCCTCGAGGGCGGTGCATGGGTCGCCGCGGGCTCGCCCCGTGGGGGCTGGCACCGCGGCCTCAACCCCCCGATCCTACCTCGCGATCGCCCCCGACGACGCATCTGCGGCGCCCGTGGCGGCGTCTCTCGTCGCCGGTCGGGCCGCCGCGCGACTCCCGGTACGCGCACCGGCCCCCCGGGCGCTCTCAGCGCCCCTCCCGAACGTCGCAAGACCCTAGGGTCGTGCAGGGTTGTCGGAGTCGAACTTCGCAAGACCCCAGGGTTTTGCGGAGTTGGGGGAGCGGGGCCAGGGGCGGGGTCAGGGGCAGCGGCCGGAGGGCAGGCGGCGGAGGTGGTCGGCGAAGGCCTCCGCGAGCTCGTCGGCGATCGCCGTGCCCTGCTCGTGGGTGCCGGTGCGCACCTGCAGCGCGACGGCGACGTCCCCCTTCGCCCCGGGCACGACGCCGAGCTGGCGCACGACGTAGCCCTCGGGCGTGGAGCCCCAGCCGCCCTTGAAGCGGGCGCCGTCGACCGTGCCCAGGCCCCAGCGCTGGCCGTCGACGACCCGGTCCATCGCATCGGTCACCGTGTCGGAGCCGGCGAGGCAGGGCAGCTGCGAGGCGAACCGGGTCTGGTCACGCAGTCGCCAGTGCGCCTGGCCGAAGGGGGAGTAGCCCGCCACGGTGACCTCGGGCGGGACCCGGGTGCGGCTGTCGCCGCCGCGCTCGAGCTGGGTCTCGACGGCGGAGGCGGCCGCCTCGCCGGAGCCGAGGCGCTCCCACAGGGACTCGGCCGCGTCGTTGTCGGAGGCGGTGAGGGCGGCGTCGATGTCCGCGGTGGCGGCCTCGCCCTGCCCCGAGCGGATGACGGCGAGGGCCAGCGGCACCTTGATCGTCGACCAGGCGACGAGATCCCGGTCATCACCGTGCTCGTGCACCCGGCCGCCGCCGACGGGGGCATGCGCGAGCGCCAGCTGCGCGTCGGGGTGCGCCGCGGCGACCTTGTCGACCGCCCGGTCGAGGGCCCGCTCCGCCGAGCTCGACGCCGGGCGGGTGGCCGTCGTGCGGTGCGCGGCCGGGTGCGTGCTGCTGCTCCGCGTCGCCGACGATGTGGGGTCGGCCGGGGCCGTGCCGCCGGCGCAGGCGGGCATCGCGAGCACCGCGGCACCCACGAGCGCGACCGCCGGGAGGCGACGGGTCACGTCAGTAGATGACGACGACGGCGTCGTTGCCACCGGTGCAGCGGGTGACGGCCGCGCCGGTGCAGCGCATCGTGTAGGCCTTGTCGGTCACCGGGCTGGTGACCCGCACCGTCGCCTTGCCGCCGTCGGGAGCGGCCGCGAGGTAGGCATCGCGCACGGCGGTGGCGAACTCGCAGCTCGTCACGGTCGAGCCCGCACCGACCGCGGCGCCACCGGAGGGCCCGGCGCACTGCTTGACGCCGGCAGGGGCGACGTTGGAGCGGGTGGGCTTGGCCTTCGTCGAGCTCTTGGTCTTCGGCTTCGTCGAGCTCGTGGTGCTCGACTCCTCGCTCGAGGTCGACGACGGCTGGGTCGTGTCGGGGGATGAGGTCTGGGTGACCGTCGTCTGCGCGGTCGGCTCGTCGTCGCCACCACCCATCGCCATGACGGTGCCACCGACGCACAGGCCACCGAGGAGCACGCCGCCGACGAGGAGGGCGACGAGGGCGAGCGGGGAGGTGCTGCGGCCCGAGCGCCGGGGCTCGTCGTGGTAGGGGCTCGGCTGCTGGGCCGGGACGGTCTGCCAGGTGCCGCCGGCGGCGGCTGCGGGGGCGGAGGGGGTGGTGACCGGCTCGGGGTCCCACCAGTCCTCGGGCACGGCGCCCTGCGGCGTCGGCTCCGGCTCGATGGCCGGCAGCGGCTGGGCGGCCTGGGTGGGCTGCTCGGCGCGGCGGGCGAGATCGACGTCCTGCGTCGGCTGGTCCTCGGCGGAGGGGGACGCGCCGGGCTCGGTGGGCAACGGACCCATCCGACCGGACGGCGTCGGGTCGCCGAAGAAGTCGTCGAAGGCGTCGCCGCCTCGCGGGTTCTCCGGTCCGCTCATGGTTGCTCTCCTCGAAGGCATAGAGCCGCCCTCTGGATCAAGAGCGACATCTCACGATGCCATAACAACCCGGGGGGTCCGCCAATCGACGAGGTGACGTGGACCCCCCTTCGGGCTGTCAGGAGGCGCCCTCGACGGTGCGGTCGATCTGCATGACGACCGCCTTGGGCTCGGTGAAGAACTCGCGGCTGAAGTTGCCACCCTCCCGGCCGACACCCGAGTCACCGACCCCACCGAAGGGGGTGCGCAGGTCGCGGATGAAGAAGCAGTTGACCCACACCGTTCCGGCCCGCAGGTGTGAGGAGACGCGGTGCGCCCGCGAGAGGTTCTCGGTGAAGAGCATCGCGTTGAGCCCGTAGCGGGTGTCATTGGCCAGGTGGATCGCCTCGGCCTCGGTCTCGAAGCGGTTGACGACGCACACCGGGCCGAAGATCTCCTCGCAGTACTGGCGGGAGTCCAGGGGCAGGTCGGTGAGGATCGTCGGCCTGACCAGCCAGCGGCCCCCCTCGTCCACGCCGCCGGTGAGGACCGTGCCGCCCTGCTCCTCGACGTCCTCGAGATAGCCCGACACCTTGTCGAAGTGCTTCTTGCTCGCGAGCGAGGAGAACGCCACCTCCGGGTCGAAGGGGTCACCGATCGTCAGCGCCTCGGCCGCGGCGACGAAACGCTCCATGAACTCGTCGTAGATGCCCGACTGGACGTACAGGCGCGAGCCGGCGAGGCAGATCTGGCCGGAGTTGCGGAAGATCGCCTCGACCGCCCAGTACACGGCGTTGTCGATGTCGGCGTCGTCGAAGACGATGTTGGCGCCCTTGCCGCCGAGCTCGAGCGAGACCGGGGCGAGGTGGGTCGAGGCCGAGGCCATGACCGCCTTGCCCGTGACGGACGACCCGGTGAAGGTCACCCGGTCGACCCGGTCGTCGGCGGTCAGGGTCGAGCCCGCGGGGGCGCCGTGGCCGTTGAGCACGTTGAGCACGCCCGGCGGGAAGCCCGCCTCGACGGCGAGGCGCCCGAGCAGGGTCACCGACGCCGGCGTGTCCTCGCTCGGCTTGATGATGCACGTGTTGCCCCAAGCGATCGCCGGGGCGATCTTCCACGTCGCCATCATCAGCGGGAAGTTCCACGGCGAGATCGCCGCGACGACCCCGGCGGGACCGAACTCGCTGTAGGTGTGGTGCCCCGACGGCATCGGGTAGACCTCGCCCGTGTGGTCGCGCTGGTGGTCGGCGAAGAAACGGAAGTTGGCCACGGACCGGCCGACGTCGTGCTTGGCCTGGGCAAAGGGCTTGGCCATGTTCGTCGAGTCGAGCGTCGCCAGCTCGTCGGCCCGCTCCTCCATGAGGTCGGCGAGCTTGTGGATCGCGGCGGCCCGCTCGGGATGGGTCATCCGCGGCCACGGACCCTCGTCGAAGGCCTTGCGGGCGCTGGCGATGGCGCGCTCGGCGTCCTCGGCGCCGCCCTCGGCGGCCTGCGCGAAGACCTCCTGCGTCCACGGGTTCCACACGTCGAAGCGCTCGCCCGAGATGGACTCGACCTCTTCGTTGTCGATGATGTGGCCGAAGAACTGGGTGCTCACGGTGTCTCCTGCGGTGGGGTGGTGGGAGCCGCCGCGGGGTCACCCGTTGCGGCCGTCTGGGCTGCCTTGCGCTCGGCGATCGTCACGTCGCCTGCGGCGAAGTGCTCGGTGGGGATCTCGGTGACGAGCACGCGCACGTTCTCCTTCGGCGCGACGCCGGTGTCGGCGAGCGCCTGGGTCACCGCGGAGATCATCGAGCGGATCGTCTCGGGGCTGCGCCCCTGGGTCAGGGTCACTTGCACGACGGGCACGTCACTCGCCCCCGTGGATCCGGACCGAGCCGAGGTTGGTGAAGTGGCACGAGATCGAGCTGCCCGGCGTCGCGAAGTAGGCGTCGGTCATGCCGCCGGTGAGGACGATCCAGCCGGGCTCGATCGCGTGGCCCCGCGTGGCGAGGTCGTTGGCCGCGAGGGCGAGCGCCTCGCCGGGATGTCCCTGCACGGCGGCACCGGTCGCCGAGTCGACGACCTGCCCGTCGACCTCGACGAGGACTGCCTCGAGGAAGAGGTCGAGCTCGCTCGGCGGGAGGGCCACCGGCCCGGTGACGAAGGCGCCGGAGCTCGCGTTGTCGGCGATGACGTCACCGGCGGCGAACTTGAAGTCGCGGTAGCGGCTGTCGATGATCTCGGCCCCGCCGAGGACGTGGTCGACGGCCGCCATCGCCTGGGCAGCGGTGACGCCGGGGCCCTCGAGCCGCTCACCCATGACGAAGACGAGCTCCGGCTCGATCCGCGGGTGGATGAGCTGGTCCTGGGGGACCGGGTCACCGGCCGGCAGCACCATGGCGTCGGTGAGCCAGGCGACGAAGGGGGTGTCCACCCCCATGCGCTGCTGCTTGGCCCGCGAGGTGAGGCCGAGCTTGATGCCGACGACCTTCTCACCCCGGTCGAGGCGCCGCTGGAGGGTGAGGTCCTGGATCTCGTAGCCGGTGGCCACGTCGAGCTCGGGCCACTCGTCGGTGAACTTCGTGCGGTCGCGGCGCTCGTCCTCGCAGGCGAGCAGCTCGGTGGCGACGGACTCGACGTCCCAGGCGGCCATCAGGCACCCACCGTCGCGCCGGCGCGCTGCTGCTGGTCGCGCAGCTCGAGCGCGACGTCGATGATCATGTCCTCCTGGCCGCCGACGTAGCCGTACTCGCCGACCTTCATGAGGATCTCGTGGGCCGGGACGCCATAGCGCTCGGCCGCGCGCTCGGCGTGGAGCAGGAAGGAGCTGTAGACGCCCGCGTAGCCCTGGGTGATCGAGGAGCGGTCCATGATCGGCATCCGGCGGATGAAGGGCTTGACGACGTCCTCGGCCGCACCGAGGACACCGCCGACGTCGATGCCGGTCTTGATGCCCAGGCGCTCGAAGGAGGTGGCGAGAACCTCGGTCGGCGAGTTGCCCGCACCGGCACCGAGGGCGCACAGCGAGCCGTCGATCTGGCGGGCGCCGGCCCGGTGGGCGAGCACCGAGTTGGCGACGCCGAAGGACATGTTCTGGTGGCCGTGGTAGCCGACCTGGGCGTCCTGGCCGACCTCGGCGATGATCGCCGAGACGCGGTCGGAGACGTCCTCGAGGATGAGGGCGCCGGCGCTGTCGACGACGTAGACGCACTGGCAGCCGGCGTCGACCATGATCCGGGCCTGCTTCGCCAGCTCCTCCGGCGGGATCATGTGGCTGAGCATGAGGAAGCCGACGGTCTCCATGCCGAGATCACGGGCCGCACCGAAGTGCTGGATCGAGACGTCCGCCTCGGTGCAGTGGGTCGCGATGCGGGCGATCTGGGCGCCCATCTGGTGCGCCTCGTGGAGCTTCTCGACCGTGCCGAGGCCGGGGAGCATGAGCACGGCGATCTTCGCCTGCTGGGCCTCGGCCACGGCCGCCTTGATGAGCGACATCTCGTCGACGGCGGAGAAGCCGTAGTTGAAGGAGGAGCCGCCGAGCCCGTCGCCGTGGGTCACCTCGATGACCTGGACACCGGCGTCGTCGAGGGCGCGGACCGTCGTGCGGACCTGCTCCTCGGTGAACTGGTGCGACATCGCGTGCGAACCGTCGCGCAGGGTCGTGTCGGTGATCCGCACGTCGACGTCACCGGAGAATTCTGGGATCGGGTGGGTCATCTCGGTGCTCATGCCGTCGCCTCCTGGCCGGTCGTGCTGTCGGTGTCGCTGGCGACCCAGCCGGAGTCGACCCCCAGGCGGTGGGCCACCATCATGTCGCCGACGCGGGCGGCGGCGGAGGTGATGATGTCGAGGTTGCCGGCGTACTCCGGCAGGTAGTCGCCGCGGCCCTTGACCTCGATCGGGACGGTGACGCGGGCCATGCCCTGCCACAGGTCGCGGGCGTGGTCGAACTGCGGCTCGGCGCGCAGGTGGTAGCCGGGCACGTACTCCTGGACGCGCTCGACCATCGCGGCGATCGACTCCTGCACCTTGTCGTTGAGCGCCCCGGCCTCGGCGGCCTCTTGGGGGATCGCGCAGAAGACGGTGTTGCGCATCATCAGCGGCGGCTCGACGGGGTTGAGGATGATGATCGCCTTGCCGCTCCTGGCGCCACCGACGACCTCGAGCGCCTCGCTCGTCGTCTCGGTGAACTCGTCGATGTTGGCGCGGGTGCCGGGGCCGGCCGACTTGCTCGAGATCGACGCGACGATCTCGGCGTAGGGCACGTCGACGACCGAGGAGACGGCCGCGACGATGGGCGTCGTCGCCTGACCACCGCAGGTGATCATGTTGACGTTGGTCGCGTCGAGGTTGAAGTCGAGGTTGACCGGGGGGCAGAGGTAGGGGCCCACGGCGGCCGGGGTGAGGTCCACGGCGAGGATGCCGGCCTCGGCGTACTTCGGCGCATTCGCCTCGTGGGCCTTGGCCGAGGTGCACTCGAAGACGACATCGGGCAGCTCGTCCTGGGCGAGGAGCCAGTCGACGCCCTCGTGGCTGGCCTCGAGGCCGAGCGTCTTCGCCCGGCGCAGGCCATCGCTGCTCGGGTCGACGCCCACCATGTAGCGGGGCTCGAGGACCTCGGAGCGGCGCATGAGCTTGAACATCAGATCGGTCCCGATGTTGCCGGGGCCGACGATGGCGGCGGTTCCCTTGGTGCGGGTGGTCATGGGTTCACCTTTCACTTCGCGGCGAAGCACGCCGTGACGCTGCCGAGACCACCGAAGGTCGCGGTGAAGACGTCGCCGGGTGCCACGGGGACCATCGAGGTGACGGACCCGGGGAGGATGACGTGGCCGGCCTCGAGCGTCGTGCCGAGCGCACCGACGGTGTTGGCCAGCCAGACGAGGCTGTTGATGGGGGAGCCGAGGACGGCTCCGCCGGCACCGGTGCCGACGACCTGGCTGTTGCGGGTGAACACGCACCCGGTCAGGCGCAGGTCGACGTCGGTGAGGCGGGTCGGCGTGCTGCCGAGGACGAAGCCACCGGAGCTGGCGTTGTCGGCGATGGTGTCGGCGAGCGTGATCTTCCAGTCCGCGACCCGGCTGTCGACGACCTCGAGGGCCGGCAGCACGTAGTCGACGGCGTCGATCGCCTGGGTGAGGGTGACCCCGGGGCCGGTGAGCGGCTTGCGCAGGACGAAGGCGATCTCCGGCTCCACCCGCGGCTGCAGGTAGGTGTCGAGGGCGATCGGCTCGTGCTCGAGGTGCGCGAAGTCGTCGGTGAGGTGCCCGAAGTCGGGCTGGTCGACGCCGAGCTGCTTCTGCATCGCCAGCGAGGTCAGACCGACCTTGTGGCCGATGATGCGCCGCCCCGCGTCGGTCCAGCTGCGCACCTGCTCGAGCTGGATCGCGTAGGCGTCCTCGACGGTCAGGCCGTCGAACTGCTCGGTGAGCGGTGCGACGGGGGTCCCCGTGGCGTAGGCCTCGAGGAGGATCTGCGCCGCCCGCGTGCGGGTCGTGGAGTCGGTCATGGTGGTCACGCTAGGTCCGTCCTTCGTGGGTCGGTCGGGTCGTTCCCGGCACGGGAACGTGGGCTGGTGGAGGGCGAAGGGGGCCCCCCCTTCGCCCGGTGGCCCGGGGGTTGAGGTGCGAGCTTGCGAGCCTCGAAACCTCCGGTGCGAGCCTCGAGATCCCGCTACGCCGGGTACTGCCGGGCGATGCGGTTGGCGGCGGCGGTGAGCAGCGGGACGACCCGCCGCACGTCCGCCTCGATGAGCGGTGTCGGGCCGAAGACCGACAGGGAGCCGACGGCACGCCCCTGGGAGCGGATCGGGACGGCGACCGAGCTGGCCCCCGCGAAGGAGCCGGAATGCAGCACGGCATAGCCGCGCTGGCGGACCTCGCCGAGCGCCTCCTCCCACTCCTCGACCCGACGCACGGTGCCGCGGGTGCGGGGCGGGAAGCCGGCCTCGCGACGGGCGCGGTCGACGTCGGGGTTGAAGGCCGCGATGGCCAGGCCCGAGCTGACGCAGTGGGCTGCCTGCCGCCGCCCGCTGTGCCCGAGGATGCGCACGCCGTCGACGGACTCGATGCGCTCGATGAAAACGACGTCGCCTCCGTCGGGCACGCCCAGGTTGACTGTGTGCCTGGTCTGCTCGGCGACGGCCTGCATGACAGGCAAGGCTGCATGGCGCAGACCGTTGCGGGCGTGGGAGAGCATCCCGAGGTCGTAGAGGTGCAGCCCGAGCCGGTAGAGCCCCTGGCTGTCCTGCTCGATGAAACCGCGGCTCGCGAGGGTGGTGAGCACGCGGTGGGCGGTCGACTTCGCGACGCCGAGGCGGCGCGCGACGTCGGAGACGCCCAGGGCGGAGTCGACGGCAAAGCACTCGAGCACATCGAGCGCGGTCCCGACCGAGCGCAGTCCGCCACCCATGGCCCGCTTGGGCGTCGACGTGCACCAAGCGTCGGCCTCGGTCTGGGGATCGTGCGTCGCGGTGGTCATCGTCGTCCACTCCTTCGGTTCGGTGCTTCACTGTGGGCCCGGGTGTCGGGCATGATCAAGGAATGCGTTCCGCTGAGTCGAACGACCCGCCGATCTCCGTCGTCGGGCGGGTCGCGGCCGTCCTCGGGGCCCTCGAAGGGGCCGACACCCCGCTCGGCATCAGCGAGCTCGCGGCCCGCACCGGCCTGGCGAAGGGGAGCGTGCACCGCCTCGTCGGACAGCTCGTCGACGAGCGCCTCCTCGAGCGCAGACCCGACGGCCGGATCGACCTCGGCGTACGGCTCTTCGAGATCGGCTCGAGCGTCCCGCTGCCGCGCACGCTCAGCCAGGTCGCCCGGCCGCTCATGGTCGACCTGCACCAGGCGACCGAGCGCCAGGTGCACCTGGCCACCCTCGACGGGGTCGACGTCGTCTACATCGAGATCGTCCGGGGCAAGGGACCGCGGCTGTCCTCCCAGGTCGGTGGCCGGCTGCCGGCCCATGCCACCGGGGTGGGCAAGGCGATGCTCGCCTACTCGCCGCGGGCCGTCCTCACGGAGCGGGTCGAGGCCGGCCTGCCCGCGATGACGCCGCGCACGCTCGTCACCCCGGGAGCGCTGGCCCGCAACCTCCAGGACATCCGCACCGAGGGCACCTCCTACGACCACGAGGAGTCGCACGTCGGCGTCTCGTGCGTCGCCGCCCCGGTCTTCGGCGCGGACAAGAAGATCCGCGCGGCGCTCTCGGTGACCGGCCCGACCCAGCGCATGGACCTGCAGCGCCTGGGCGTGGCGGTGCGCACCGCGGCCTTCGCCATCTCGCGGCAGCTGCGGGACGCCGGCCTCTAGTCCCATCGCGATCGCACCCTCGTCGCGCGCGGTCAGCGCTTGATGAGCGGGCTCTTCAGGCCCGTGGAGTTCTTGTCCGACTCGTCGAAGAAGTCCTCGCGGTAGATGTCCCGGGGGAAGAGACGCCGGCTCATCAGGGTCTTCAGGGCCGCGTCGACCATCGGCGGCGGGCCGCAGAGGTAGCCGCGGCAGCCGGAGAGCTTCGCGTGGTCGGCCTCGATGACGTCGGTGACCATGCCGAAGGCGTAGTCGTCCGGGTCCTCGCCGTCGGCCTCGACCTGCTCGGGGGTCTCGTCGGACAGGCAGGGCCGGTAGGTGAACTCGTCGTACTCGTCGGCGAGCGCCCGGAAGACGTCGACGTCGTAGAGGTGCGCGCGGGTGCGTCCACCGGCGTAGAGGGTGAGGTCGCCCTCGTACTCGCCTGCCTCGAGGGCGTGCCGGACCATCGACTTCAGCGGAGCGACGCCCGTGCCGCCACCGACGAGGATCGCGTGCTTGTCGTCGCCGGTCTTGAGCACGAAGCGTCCGTAGGGCCCCGACAACCGGACCTCGTCCCCCGTCGCCAGGGTGGAGAAGACCCAGCCGTCCGTCCCGCGCCCGCCGGGCACGTTGCGGATGTGGAACTCCAGCCGGGAGCTCTCGCCGGGGGGCGAGCCGATCGACCAGGTGCGGTCGCACGGCTCGACCCCGTCGGCGCCGGGCACGGTGAACTTCATGTACTGGCCCGCGTTGAAGCCGATCTCGCGATCGAGCTCGACGACGAGCCTCTTGGTGTCCTGCGCGATGTCCTCGAGGACGACGACGGTGCCCGTGTAGTCCTCGACCGGGTGCACCTCCATGTCCTCGTCGACGTCGAGGTCGGCCTCGATCGTCACGTCCTCGCGGGGCTTCGCGCAGCAGGTGAGCAGCTTGCCCTCGTCCCGCTCGAAGTCCATGAGGGCGAAGGAGCTCGCCTCGCCCAGGTCCACCTCGCCGTCGAGTTTGTCGACCTTGCAGGTCGCGCAGGTGCCGTGGGTGCAGCTGTGCGGCAGCCACACCCCCGCCCGCAGGCAGGCGTCGAGGATCGTCTGGTCCTCGTCGCACTCGACCTCGCGGCCGACGGGTTCGACGGTGATCGTGTAGGTGGTCATGGGTCTCTCCTCGAGCGGGACGAAGGGGGGAGCTGACGGCTTGTGCGGGAGGTGCAGGAGACGACGGTTCCCGCAGCGCGACGCAGGAGCGCCTCAGGGAATCGTCGTCTCCACCTCAGGCGGCCACGCGGGTGCCGATGACGTCCTTGTGACGGACGCCGAGCTCGGCGAGCGTCTGGTCGTCACGCGGCTCGAAGGGGGCGCCGTGCAGCGTCCACGTGCGGGGAGCAGCGGGGTCGTAGTCGGGGTCCTCCTCGGCGAAGGGCACGAACATCTGGTCCCGGAAGTCGGCCCAGGTCATCGCCCTCGGTGCCCGGAACATCGCCGGGGCGGCGAACCACATCGTGTCCTGGAACCACACGGAGACGAGCTGGTCGTCGCCGTAGAGCTCCTGCCGGGAGCGGGAGGGGAAGTCGTACGCACCCATGCTCTTGAGCGCCATGTCAGGCACCTGCCTTCGTGTCGTCGGGGGTGGCGGTGTCGGCTGCGGCCTCGTCGTGCCAGGCCTGCCAGTTGCGGTGGTCGCGCGATCCGATGTACTCACCGGCGTCGCCGTCCTGCAGGCCGTACCACTCGAGCACCTCCGGCACGGTCGGACCCCCGCAGTTGCCCTGGTAGATCTGGTGCACGGGCAACCAGGCCTGGCGGTACTTCTCCGGCTCGCGCTCGAAGATCCACTGGCAGCCGTTGGAGCAGGTGTGGTAGATCTCGCCCTCGAACTCGGACTCGCGCTGGGCGAAGGTGGTCGCGTCGCCGGGCTCGGTGAAGAGCATCGGCACCTGGCAGACCTGGCACAGCTGGGGCAGGCCCGGCGCGAAATGCCGTCCGCCGGCCTCGATGTTCTTCTTCTCCTTCTCCCAGAGCGGTCGGTAGTGGGTGTCGAAGGTGTCGGGGTAGGCCTGCGAGAGCCAGTCCATGTGCTCGTCGCTCGGAACGCTCGTCGTGAAGGCGGCCGCGAAGGAGAACTGGTAGAGGGTCCAGTACACCTGGTGGGAGAGGATGTCCTTCTCCTTGATGGCGTCCTCGACGTGGCGCGGAGGCGTGATGCCGTAGAAGGCGAGGTCCTCGAAGAGGCCACCGAGCATCTGCTCCTCGAAGTACAGCTCGAAGGACTCCTTCCAGCTCATGACCTTGCGCGGGAGCATGTAGTCGAGCATCTGGGCGACGAGTGCGGTGACGCGGTAGGAGCGCCAGAACCACTTGTCGATCCAGCCCTGGACGATCGGGACGTTGGCCTCGTCCTGCTCGAGGAGGAACTTGATCGCCTCGAGGCCCAGGGTCATGTGCCGCGACTCGTCGGACTGCGCCGAGAAGCCGAAGGTCATCGTCGGCAGGTCGCCGTTGAAGGACGACCCGGACATGAAGGGCACGAAGAGCAGGTTGGTCAGCAGGTACTCGAAGGAGAAGCCGATCGCGATGAGGAACTCGAAGGGCCCGCAGGACAGTGCGTCCTCCATGAAGCTCTTGGGCACCGACAGGTACCAGACCCGGTCGTACTGCTCCGGCCAGTTGTGCAGGCCCGAGTAGTACTTGTTGTAGTTGGACAGGGTGTGGATCTCGGTCTGCATGTGACGGATCTCGTCGATCGACTGGCACAGTGCCGCAAACCGCGGGCCGGGTCCGGCGAAGTGCCGCGCCAGGTAGGCGAAGTGCCGGTGGGCGCCGTACTCGAGCGGGGTGACGCCCTGGATGAAGATCTTCATCGCGTTGAGGTAGCTCGCATCGGTCAGGCCGAGGTGGCCCTGCCCCTGCGCGAAGCCGTCGAGGACGGCGTAGAGGCGCTTGTCCTTTTCGGCCTGGTACTTGCAGTAGGCGTCGATCGTCAGGCGGAAGGGGTCCTCCCAGGCCGCCCAGTCGTGGATCTTGATGCCCTCGTAGTCGAGGTGCGGGAACATCTCGTCCTTATCGACGTAGGACGGCTCCCAGTCGAGGCCGCGGGTGAGGGCCTCGTAGCGGGCCTTCATCGACAGCTTCTTGGCCCTCTTCGTCTTCTTCTCCGGTGCAAGTGTCATCGTGGGTCTCTCCTGTGGTCAACGGTGGTCGAGGTGTGAGGGCGCCGGGCGCCCGAGCCTCGAGACCTGATGCGGTCGGTTGGTCTGTCTGTCTGTCTCAGTGGTCCCAGGCGATGACGATCTCGTCGTCGTCCCACTCCTGGATGTTGCCGAAGTAGCTGACGATCGCCATCTGGAACTCGTGCGTCTCCCACTCCCGGCCGAGCTTCTCCTCGACGGTCTCCTGGGTGACCACGATGCGGCCCGGGGCGGTGATGCGGACGAGTCCGGGGGTGTGCATCACGCTGCACCCGGGGTTGTCGGCCTCGATGGCCTCGATGACGGGCCGGTTGTTCTCCGACTCCTGGATGACGACGCCGACGTCGCGGACACCCTTCGTCTGCGGATCGTCTGCCGTGGTCTGCTCCTGCATGGCGCTCTCCTCTCAGGCGGCCGCGCCGGTGTGCGCAGTGCGCACCTCGGCGGCGGTCGTGGTGATCCGGTCGACGGCCGAGCTACCGCCGAGCAGCTCGTCGATGCGGGCGGCGAAGGGGGTGACGACCTCGAGCGCCGTGTCGACGGCGGCCGCACCGTGCTCCGCGAGGAGGGCAGCATTGGTCGCACCGAGCTCGGGGTCCTCGCGCCAGGCCGTGTACAGCGCGTCGATCCACCTGCGGTTGTCGGCGAACCAGCTCGCCATGTGCTGCGCGACGAGCGAGTAGGCCGGCGCACCGCTGACGACGGCCTGGTCATCGAGGTGCTGGTACAGCAGGTCGTACACGAGCCGGTCGACGGCGTCGAGACGCAAGAGCGCCAGACCCCAGTCGGTCTCGACGATGGTCTCCTCGGCCATCCGGCGCAGCCCCTGCAGGGGCGCGTCCTGCAGCCAGTGCTCCTTGGCCTCGGCGAGCAGGTCCGCCGTGCCGCCGCCGAGGGCGATGCCGACCCGGCTGAGGACCTGAGCGTTGCCGACCCGGTCGAAGGCCGAGTAGGCAGCCGCCTGGGTCACCGTCCCGCCCCAGCCGAAGCGGGCCATCCCGCAGAGGATCAGCTGGCCGGCGCTCTCGAGGTGCCGCAGCGGCAGCACGAGCTCGGTGAGGACGCTGCGCCAGCCGTCGGGCAGACGCTCGAGCAACCCACGTGCCTCGATGTACTCGAGCGAGGTCGCAAAGGCCTCGTGGTGGCCGGAGCGGGCGGTGACGTAGGGGGCGTAGTAGTACTGCCGCGGGTCGAGGTAGCTGTAGGGATCGGTCAGCCGGAAGACGCTGTAGGAGTCGTCGAAGATCTCCCGCGTCGGGTCCCACGTCGGGCGGTACTGGAAGTGCTCCTTGGGCTGCACGTCGATGCTGCCCTCGGTGTAGCGCGAGGCGGGCTTGTCGCCATAGCGCTTCGCGATGTGGGTGAAGGTCTGCCGCTGGGGTTCGATGACCTGGGTCTTGAGCTCGTACTGCACTGGACGTTCTCCTTGGTCTGATGGACTGGCGAAGGGGGGTCAGCTCGGCTGCGCGGTGCGCATCGCCTGCGTCGGGGCGGTCTCCAGGAGCCGGACGAGCAGATCCGGCAGGGCGTCGGGACCGTCGAGCTCACGCTCGTCACCCCCTTCGTCGAAGGTGCCGACGAGACGACCGACCGCTCGGCCGTCGGCGAAGGTCGTGGAGCACCGGGCACCGGCGTCACCGAAGGTCACGGTGAACGCCAGCTCGTTCGGGAGGGTCTCGTCGACGAGGCCGAGATGCTCGCGCTCGGACCCGAGGACGGCATTCGCCTCGCAGACGTACTGCTCGGCGAGCGACCGCAGGGCGACGTGCCGGTCGGCGCCGGTCCCGGTCGCCACCCGCTCGCTGATCCGGGTCTTCGGCACGGTGGTCGGCCCCTGGGACAGCGGGCCCAGGTGTTGATGGGGCGTGCCGACGAGCTCGGCGACGCGCGTCATGAAGGGCGTCATGGCACCTCTCCTCGGTGATCCGGGGACGAGGAGCGAGGTCCGCCCCACCACCCCGGCGTGGTCTGTCGTGGAGGCAACGTAGGCCGGGTGTGGCGCCCGCCACGATCCGATGAGCGCAGTCGCTGTCCGCTCGGCGCAGGCACCCGTCAGCACATCGTCGTTCCCCGCTGCGGAACGCCACCGGCCCCGTCGCCCTGGCGGGTCATCATCAAACGATCACGGATGATCGCGAGAGGAGTGCGATGAGGCACCTTCTGCAGTCGGCACCCCGGTTCGAGGACTGGGAGGGGGTGCACGACGCCCTGTCCAATGCCTATTTCCCGCACGCGATGCACCCCAAGGCCGTGCCCGGGGCTGCTGCCTCGCGCATCGAGGTCGTCGACCTCGACACCTGCCGGCTGGCCCGCATCAAGTTCGGCGCGACCGTGGGGATCGACTCAGACCACCCCGGTGCCGTGGCGGTCAACATCCCGCTGAGCGGTCACCTCGCCTCCCGCATCGGCAGCATGAACTACGACGCCGCACCCGGTCGGGCCACGGCCTTCCCGGCCGACACCCCCGCACACATGCCGGCCTGGGCTCCTGACCTCGTCGTCCTCGGCCTGCGCATCGACAGCGCGCACCTGCACCGTGAGACCGAGCGGGTCTTCGCCCGCAAGGACGTGCGGTTGCCGACCGACATCGACCTGCGCACCCCGGCGGGGGCTGCGTGGTTCCGGATGGCGCGCACGACCTTCGACAACGCCCGCGACTGCGGCGGCGTCCTCTACCGCGACCCCCAGGTCGCCGACTCCGTGGCGAGCATGCTCGTCACGGGGCTGCTCCTGGCCGCGGTCCCGGACGAACCCACCGCTCGCAACGCGCTGCGTCCCCGCCCCGTCCACCGCGTCGTCGAGGCGATGGAAGCCGACCCGACGCGTCCCTGGACCCCGGTCGACCTCGCCGAGATCGCCGGCGTCAGCGTGCGCCGGCTCCAGCAGGCATTCCGCGAGCACCTGGGCACGACACCCTTCGCCCATCTGCACGACCTGCGGCTCGACCGCATCCACGACGACCTCGTCCACGGGCGCGGGGGGACGGTGACCGAGGTCGCCCACTCGTGGGGCATCACCCACCTCGGGCGATTCGCCGCGGCCTACCGGGAGCGCTTCGGGGAACTGCCGAGCCAGACCCTGGCCCGGGCTGCCTGACGCCCCGAGGCTAGGTCCCGGTGATCGCCACCGCTCCGGCCGCGGCCACCTGCTCGTCCTCTCCTGCCGAGCCGCCGGAGGCGCCGACCGCACCGACGAGCTCGCCGTCGACGCGTACCGGGACCCCGCCGCCGAAGGCGGCCACCCCGGGCCGGTTGCCGATACCGCGGATCACCGCGTCCTCGCCGGCGAGCGCCTCGTAGAGGCCGGAGGTCGGTGCCCCGCCGAAGCGGACGACGGTCCGCGCCTTGTCGATCGCGATCTCGCCAGAGGCGGCGAAGGCGCCGTCCATGCGGGCGAAGGCGAGCAGCGTCCCGCCGGGGTCGACGACGGCGACGTTCATCCGCAGGTCGTGCTCGCGGGCGTGCGCCAGAGCAGCGGCGAGCGCCGCCTCGGCCCCCTCGAGGGTCAAGACGGCGCTGCCGCGGATGTGCTCGCCCATCCTCAGGTGAGCACGGTGGTGAAGCGTTCGTTGAGCTCGCGGTCGTGGTAGAAGATCCCCTTGCCGAGCTGGTCGACGGTCCACACGTTCGTCGGGCGGTCGGCGAAGGCGAGGTACCCGCCGGAGAAGACCTCGTTGCGGTTGCCGCTGGGGTCGAAGAAGTACACGGTCTGCCCGCGGGTGATGCCGTGGCGGGTCGGGCCGATGTCGATCGGCACGTCGTCCATCGTCATCAGGTCGGCCGCGCGCCCCACGCTGTTCCAGTCCTCGAGGCGGAAGGCGAAGTGGTGCAGCTTGCCCTGGGGGCCGCCGATGACCGCGAGCTGGTGGATCTGGTTGTTGGAGGTCATCCACGTGCCGACGCACTCGTGGTCGTCGTCGAGGCTGGTCTGCACGCGCTCGGTGGCGTAGAAGCCGAAGACGTCGGAGAGCATCCGCTCCATCGTGCCCACGTCCTCGGTCGTGATGAGGGAGTGGTCGAGGGCCGGGGCGCCGATACCGACGAGGTGGCGGGGGAAGACCTCGGGGTTGTGCGTGCCCACCTCGGTGCCGATCGCGGTCGCCTGGTGGTAGACCTCGAAGACGTGCTCGCTCGGCGTGACGAAGCGGATGCCGTCGCCGATCTCCGGGTTGTCCCCCTTCGACATGCGCTCGACGGTCAGGCCGAAGGCCCTGGCCTTGGCCTCGACGTCGTCGATGTCGGCCTCGTGCTCGACCTTCCAGCCGTACTTGACGACGCCGACGCCCCCCTCCTCGAGGACGACCGAGTGGTGGTCCCACTCGTCCCAGCCCTTGTAGAAGACGCGCTTGTTGCCCTCCGGGGAGGTGTCCTCGAGGGTCTCGTAGAGACCCATCGTCGAGGCATAGTGGTTCTTCGCCTCGGTCATGTCGGTGACACGCACGTGGGCGTAACCCATCCGCATGATGCCCATGTCTACTGCTCCTCCAGTGGGGTGCCCGCAGACCGCTCGCGGTCGCAGAGCGCCGCGTTGATCTTGCCGAGCAGGGGGTTGACGAGCCGCAGGGACGCGTCTCGCATCTCGATGACCAGGTCCTCGTCGGCGACCGCGCGGCAGCTCAAGCAGGTGCCGTCGGTGCGCTCGTCCTCGGAGACGACCGAGTCGGCCACGGGTCGGTTGTAGGAGAAGTCGCCGTCGACGACATCCACCTTGCAGATTCCGCAGCCGCCACGGCGGCAACCCACCGTGTAGGCATAACCGGCCTTGTGCAGGCCGGAGAGCAGCGTCTCGCCGGGCTCGACGTGGATCTGCGTGCCCGACGGCTGCACGATGATCGTCGCCATCGGGCACTCCTTCGTGGTCACCGGGTCGTCGGCGACCCGGTCCACACACTGTGGTCGACGCCACGGACGAAGGGAGCGGGCGTTCCCCTTCGCGGAACGCTGGCCGCGGGCGAAGGGTGGTCCCCACGTCAGCCGTTGTTGCGCTCCTTGGCCCGGATCAGGTCGAGCGCGATGACGGCACCGATGGTGCCGAGCTTTTCCGGCACGGGCACCTGCGGGACGAAGCCGAGGACGTAGCGCTCCCTGCCGAGGAAGGCCTGCGCGACGCCCGGCCAGTGGCGGCTCGCGGTCGCGGCCAGGCCGCCGGGGCCGGTCACCTGGAACTCCCGGTCCCACATCGAGCCCTCGAGCCGCAGCTGCGGGCCGGTCGCGAGCTCGATGCGCAGTGCCTTCTTGAAGAAGGTGAACTCCTTGACCACCCGCGCGATGACCTGGCCCTGCGCGTCGTGCACCTCGTAGCGGTCGAGGCCGATGCCCGGCGGGTCGACGACCCGCACGAGCAGGGTCCCGTCGGTGTCGACGATCGCCAGCTGGCGGTTGCCCATGAGCAGCCGCGAGCCCATGCCACCCTCGGTGACGATGCGCCCGATCGGCGCACCGGCGAGGTCGTGGATGCCGAAGTCATTGCTCATGAAGGAGCGCACCTGGTCGAGCACCAGCGCGTCGGTCTGCAGGATCCCCATGTGCCCAGTGTGCGCTACCCGTAGGTGTCGCGCGGCCCCCGACCGTCACTCGTGCGCCGCGGCCCCCGCGACCACGACGGGGCGCTCGGCCCGTGGACCCGCAGCTCGTGCACGACATCGGGACCGACGGCCTCGGCGATGCTTCCGAGCAGCGAGCTCGACAGCAGCCGGATCTGCGTCGCCCAGGCCGTCGAGTCCGCCCGCACCGAGAGCACCCCCGCCTCGAAGCTCACCGGCTCGCAGTGCTCGGCCACCTGCCGGCCGACGATCTCCGGCCAGCGCCCCATGACCGAGCCGGCGGCGACGTCGACCTGCCACCCGCGGTCGCCGACGAGCCGCTCCACCTGCTCGCCGACGGTCATCGGGTCGCGACCGGTGCCGGCGAGCACGCCCCGGGGCTGCCACTTCCGCTTGGGCCGCGGCTTCATGCCGGGGCGCAGTCCCTTCGTCGCCGCGACCGCGCGGGCGCGGGCCAGGGCGGCGGCCGCCGCGTCCTGCTCCTCCTCGGCCGGAGCCGTCGAGGGCTGCGTCTCGTCCCCGCCATCTCTTGACGAAGGGGGCGGGACCTCCCCTTCGCTCATGGGCCGGACACCTCGCCGAGCGTGACGGAGTAGCGGCGTCCGGCCATCGACTCCGGCACGTCCTCGGGCACCGCTGCGGTGATGAGCACCTGCTCGCAGTCGGCGATCATCGCCGCGAGCCGCTCCCGGCGGCCGCTGTCGAGCTCCGCGAAGACGTCGTCGAGGACGAGGACCGGGTCGTCACCGAGGTCGTGGCGCAGCAGGTGGTAGGCCGCCAGGCGCAGCCCGAGCGCGAAGGACCACGATTCGCCGTGCGAGGCATAGCCCTTCGCCGGCATCGGCCCTAGGCCCAGCACGAGGTCGTCGCGGTGCGGGCCCACGAGGTTGACCCCACGCTCGATCTCCTGGTCGCGCCGCTGCGCCAACGTGTCGAGGAGCATCTGACGCAGCTCGTCAGGCTCCGGCACCGCGCCGCCGGCGATCGCCTCGGCCGCCTCGTCGTGGAGCGAGCTGCGGTAGACCGCCGTCGCCTCCGACTGGTTCGCACTGACCTCGCGGTAGGCCTCCTGCAGGTGGGGCACGAGGTCTCGCAGCAGCCGCAGCCGGGCGTAGAGCAGCTGGCTGCCGACCGTCGCGAGGTGCTCGTCCCAGATGTCGAGGGTGCGCACGGCGTCCTCCGCGGCGGCCTTCAGGTCGACGCCCTCCGGTGCCGCCGCGCTGCGCCGGCCCCGACCTCGCCGGCCGCCGAGGAGGGTGGCGGCGGACTTCAGCAGGGCCCCGCGCTGCTTGAGGATCTTGTCGTAGTCGGAGCGCACCCCCGACCAGCGCGGCTGCCGCTGGACGAGCAGGTCGTCGAGGAAGCGGCGCCGCTCGCCCGGGTCGCCCTTGATGAGGGCGAGGTCCTCGGGGGCGAAGAGCACCGTGCGCAGGGTGCCGAGCACGTCGCGGGTGCGGGTGAGCGCGGAGCGGTTGAGCTTCGCGCGGTTGGCCCGACCCGGGGTGATCTCGAGCTCGACGAGGCTCTCCCGCTCGTCGCGCACGACGGCGCAGCGGACGATCGCCCGGTCGGCGCCGAAGCGCACGAGCGGCTGGTCGGTCGCGACCCGGTGGCTCGAGAGCGAGGCGACGTAGCCGATCGCCTCCACGAGGTTGGTCTTGCCCTGGCCGTTGAGCCCGACGAGGGTCGTCACCCCCGGCTCGAGGGCCAGCTCGGCGGTCGGATAGCTGCGGAAGTCGCCGATGCTCAGGTGGCGGACGTACACGTCACTCGGTCGAGCCCGACCCGCTCGTCGGGCCAGCCTCTGCGGCGTCGCCCTCGGGCGCCCGGCCCGGCGAGGTCGGCCGCTCGATCTTCTTCTCCTCCTGGGCGTGGCTCGCCGCGGGGGAGGCGACTCCCTTCGCCGCCTCGGCTCGCAGGTCATCACCCTCGGCCACGGTCATGACCTGGTGCCCGCCGAACTGCCCGCGCAGCGCGGCCACGGCCTGCATCGTCGGGCTCGTCTGCTGCCGGGAGGCGAAGCGCGCGAAGAGCGAGGCGGAGATGACCGGCATCGGCACGGAGTTGGCGATGCCCTCCTCGACGGTCCAGCGGCCCTCGCCGGAGTCGGCGGTGTAGTCGCTGACGTCCTCGAGCGTCGGGTTCTCCTCCAGGGCCTTGACCATGAGGTCGAGCAGCCAGGAGCGCACGACCGTGCCGCGGCTCCACGCCTTGAAGGCGCCCGGCACGTCGGTGACGATGTCCTTCTTCTCGAGCAGCTCGTAGCCCTCGGCATAGGCGTGCATCAGGCCGTACTCGATGCCGTTGTGGACCATCTTCACGTAGTGCCCGGCGCCGACGTCGCCGGCGTGGACGAAGCCCTCGTCGCGGGGGCCCTCCGGCCGCAGCGCGTCGAAGATCGGCATCGCCTGCTCGACGTGCTGCGCGTCGCCGCCGACCATGAGGCCGTAGCCGTTGTCCAGGCCCCAGATGCCACCGGAGACGCCGCAGTCGAGGTACCCGACCCCCTTCGCGCCGAGCAGGTCGGCATTGGGCTGGTCGTCGCTGAAGCGCGAGTTGCCACCGTCGACGACGAGGTCACCGGGCTCGAGGCGATCGGCGAGGTCGGCGATGACCGTGCGGGTGATCTCACCCGCCGGCACCATGACCCACACGACCCGCGGCGCGGCGAGCGCGTCGACCATCGCCTGCACGCTCTCGACGTCGGAGACCTCGGGGTTGGTGTCGTAGCCGACGACCTCGTGGCCGGCGCGGCGGACCCGCTCGCGCATGTTGCCACCCATCTTGCCGAGGCCGATGAGACCGAGCTGCATGACAGTGCCTTCCTGACGGGGTCACCCCACGACCGGGGCGAAGGGGGGTTCAGCCGGCGAGGCGCACCGGCTGCAGGACGTAGCGGTAGGTGGTGTCGATCTCGCCCTCCTGGCTGTCCTGGCCGGTGATCATCGCCGGCTTCAGGGGAGCGGTGAAGGACAGGCGGGTGAAGGTCGTGCCGAGCACGCCGAGCCCGTCGAGGAGGTAGCCGGGGTTGAAGGCGACCTCGATGTCCGGACCGTCGACCTTGGCCTCGACGGCCTCGGACGCCTGGGCGTCGTCACCGGCACCGGCCTCGATGGTCACCTGTCCGTCGGTGAAGCGCAGCCGCACCGGGGTGTTGCGCTCGGTGACCAGGGCGACGCGCTTGACGGCCTCGGTGAGCACCTCGGTGTCGACGACCGCCTCGGTCTCGCTCGCGGTGGGGAAGATCTTCGAGACCTTGGGGTACTCGCCGTCGAGGAGGCGGCTCGTCGTGTGCCGCTGACCGGCCTCGAAGCCGACGAGGCCCGAGCCGCCGGCGGCCGCGCCGAGGGAGACCTCGACCGACCCGGAGGCGCCGAGGGCCTTGGCGGTGTCCGACAGGGTGCGGGCGGGGATGAGCGCGACGTGGCTGGCATCGGAGGAGTTCGGGCTCCACGTCAGCTCGCGCATCGCGAGGCGGTAGCGGTCGGTCGCCAGCAGCGTCACCCGCTCGCCCTCGATCTCGACGCGCACACCGGTGAGGATCGGCAGCGTGTCGCCACGGTCGGCGGCGATCTGGACCTGCTGCACGGCCTGGGTGAAGAGCGTGCCGTCGATACTCCCGCTGCCCTCCGGGGAGGTCGGCAGCGTCGGGTACTCGTCGGCCGGCATCTGCAGCAGGGCGAAGCGCGAGCTGCCGCAGGTGACCTGGACCTTCGAGCCCTCGGTCGCGACGTCGACCGGCTTGCCGGGTAGGTTGCGCGAGATGTCGGCGAGCAGCCGGCCCAGGACGAGGACCGTGCCCGCCTCGGCCACCTCGGCGGCCACGGTGATGCGCGCGGAGACCTCGTAGTCGAAGGTCGAGAGGGTGATCGTCCCCTCGTCGGAGGCCTCGACGAGGACACCGGCCAGGACGGGAACCGGCGGACGGTTCGGCAGGCCACGGGCCACCCAGGTGACCGCCTCGGCCAGCACATCGCGCTCGACGCGGAACTTCACGACAGACCTACCCTTCGACGCGCTCGAGCGCGAGGTCATGGGAATGACACGGATCCACGCACGTAGCCGCGCATGGGTTCCTGACATTACGTGGTCGAGGGCGCTCCTGGGAACCGAGGTCGCTTCTTGTCATTCACCCGTGGTTCGCAGTCCACAGCCAGGGCAGCAGCCATGCGTGGGGGAGGGAATGGATGGAGAGAGGACTCATCATTGTCTTAGGCGGTGTGGACATCGTGGACAACTGCCTCCAGCCCGCCAACGGCGCGGGATCCGGGTGTGGACGACGGCGTGGACAGAGTGTCGACGCACTGCGGGTGGGTGTGGACGGCGTCAGCGAATCCCAAGGCCGTCCTGGGCGTGCACACGTCATCCACAGCCTCGTCCGCAGCCCGGGCCGTCCGAATGTGAATTGTCGGGGGAGGTCGCGTGCCCGTCGGGTGCTCGGAAGGGCGAGGTGCTCCCCGCTGCGGGCTCGGTGTGGGCGACGCACCGGGTGGCTGTGGACGAGCTCGGGCGTGTTGCCCGGCATACCGGGAGCCGGTGGTACCCACAGGAGTGTCCACAGCCTGTGGATCTGTGGACGACGGAGGTCCCGGACAGGTACCCGCGGGTAGGTCACGGAGTGGTCGCGAGGGCACACACAGGTGGGGAGAAGCCTGTGGACAACGTCCCGATGCGTGGATATCCGGCGATATGTGTTCTTCGCTAGATAGCGTGATACACGACGATCGCGGGGGAGGAGGGCGAAGGGAGGGTCAGCCGGCCTGCTGCTTGATCCGGTTGGTCAGCTCGGTGACCTGGTTGTAGATCGCGCGGCGCTCGCCCATGAGCTCACGGATCTTGCGCTCGGCGTGCATGACCGTCGTGTGGTCGCGGCCGCCGAACTGCTCGCCGATGCGCGGCAGCGACATCTCGGTCAGCTCTCGGCACAGGTACATCGCGATCTGACGGGCCGTCGTCAGCTTGCGCGTGCGCGATGCGCTCTGCAGGTCCTCGATCGTCAGCGAGAAGTAGTCAGCCGTCTGCGCCATGATCGTCGCGCTCGAGATCTCGCTCGACTGCTCGTTGGGGATGAGGTCCTTGAGCACGATCTGCGCGAGGCCGATGTCGACGGCCTGGCGGTTGAGGCTCGCGAAGGCCGTGACGCGGATGAGGGCGCCCTCGAGCTCACGGATGTTGGTGCTGATCCGGCTGGCGATGAACTCGAGCACGTCGGCCGGGACGGAGAGCTTCTCCTGGATCGCCTTCTTGCGCAGGATCGCGATGCGGGTCTCGAGGTCCGGCGGCTGCACGTCGGTGAGCAGACCCCACTCGAAGCGGCTGCGCATGCGCTCCTCGAAGCCGGAGAGCAGCTTCGGCGCGACGTCCGAGGTGATGACGACCTGCTTGTTGGCGTTGTGCAGCGTGTTGAAGGTGTGGAAGAACTCCTCCTGCGTCTGCATCTTGCCCTGGAGGAACTGGATGTCGTCGATGAGCAGCACGTCGACGTCGCGGTAGCGGCGCTGGAAGTTGGCCGCCTTGTCGTCGCGGATGCTGTTGATGAAGTCGTTGGTGAACTCCTCGGAGTTCACGTAGCGCACCTTGACGTGCGGGTAGAGACTGCGCGCGTAGTGGCCGATGGCGTGGAGCAGGTGGGTCTTGCCCAGCCCGGACTCCCCGTAGATGAAGAGCGGGTTGTAGGCCTTGGCGGGGGCCTCGGCGACCGCGACGGCCGCGGCATTGGCGAAGCGGTTGCTCGCGCCGATGACGAAGGTGTCGAAGGTGTACTTGGGGTTGAGCCGGGTCAGCTCGACCTGCTCGGGCTCGGGTCGGCTACGGCGGGCACGCACCGGCGCCGGCTCCGGGTCCTCGTCGACGAGCCCGTCGTCACGACCCTCCACGGGGAGCGTCGAGGACAGTCCTTGGGGCGTCGGCTGCTGCGTCGCCTCGCTCGAAGGGAGGGCCGGCTCGTCGCCGGCGAGTCCCTGGGTCGGTGGCAGCGGCTCGCCGTCGGCGAGATCAGGGTCGACGGTCACGGCCAGACGGACCTCGCGACCGAGCTGCTCCGAGAGGGCCTGGGTGACGTGCATGCGCAGTCGCTGCTCGACGAAGTTCTTCGAGAAGTCGTCGGGGACGGCGATGAGCGCGGTGTCGTCGAGCAGGCCGACGAGGCGGGCCATGCTCAGGAAGGCGCGTCGGGTGACGGGGACTCCGTCGGCGTCCAGGGTGTCGAGGGTCGTGCGCCACACCTCGCCGAAGTCGAC